>NZ_SNYW01000008.1 GCF_004363235.1 Dongia mobilis | reverse complement strand
CGCCCGGGAATTCGTACTTCGACAGCAACTCGCGCACTTCCAGCTCGACCAGGTCGAGCAGCTCCGCGTCGTCCACCATGTCGCACTTGTTCATGAACACAACCAGCGCCGGAACGCCGACCTGGCGCGCCAGCAGGATGTGCTCGCGGGTCTGCGGCATCGGGCCGTCGGCCGCCGAAACCACCAGGATGGCGCCATCCATCTGCGCCGCACCCGTGATCATGTTCTTCACGTAGTCGGCATGGCCCGGACAGTCCACATGCGCGTAGTGCCGGTTCGTCGTCTCGTACTCGACATGCGCCGTCGAGATCGTGATCCCGCGCGCGCGCTCCTCCGGCGCCTTGTCGATCTGGTCATAGGCCGTGAACGTCGCACCGCCCGTCTCCGCCAGAACCTTCGTGATCGCCGCCGTCAGCGACGTCTTGCCGTGGTCAACGTGGCCGATCGTGCCAATGTTGCAGTGCGGCTTGTTACGCTCGAATTTAGCCTTCGCCATCGTCTTGCTCCGTCAGTGTCTCTGCAGTTCCGGTTAGGCCATCTTGGCGCGGACTTCGTCCGCCACCGCCTGCGGGACCTGCTCATAGTGGTCGAAAGTCATGGTGTACTGGGCGCGGCCCTGGCTCATCGAGCGCAGGGTATTGACGTAACCGAACATGTTGGCCAGCGGCACCATCGCGGTGATGACGCGGGCGTTGCCGCGGCTGTCCATGCCCTGCACCTGGCCACGGCGGGAATTGAGATCGCCGATCACGTCGCCCATGTAGTCCTCGGGCGTGACCACCTCGACCTTCATCATCGGTTCCAGCAGCTTCGGACCGGCCTTGACGATGGCTTCGCGGAAACAGGCGCGCGAGGCGATGTCGAAGGTCAGCACGTTCGAATCAACGTCGTGATAGGCGCCGTCGATCAGGGTCGCCTTGAAGTCGATGGTCGGGAAGCCGGCGATGACACCGGTCTCCTTGGCCAGCTTCAGGCCCTTCTCGACGCCGGGCACGTATTCGCGCGGCACCGAGCCGCCGACCACAGCGTTCTCGAAGACGAAGCCCGAACCCGGCTCAAGCGGCTCGAAGCGGATCTTGACGCGGGCGAACTGGCCCGAGCCGCCGGTCTGCTTCTTGTGGGTGTAGTCGTGCTCGATCGTCTTGGTGATGCTCTCGCGATAGGCCACCTGCGGGGCGCCCACATTGGCCTCGACCTTGAATTCGCGCTTCATGCGGTCGACGATGATCTCGAGATGCAGCTCGCCCATGCCCTTGATGATGGTCTGGCCGCTTTCCGGATCGGAATTGACGCGGAAGCTGGGATCCTCCTGGGCCAGACGGCTGAGCGCCACGCCCATCTTCTCCTGGTCGGCCTTCGACTTGGGCTCGACCGCCACCTCG
Source organism: Dongia mobilis (assembly GCF_004363235.1). Lineage (GTDB taxonomy): Bacteria > Pseudomonadota > Alphaproteobacteria > Dongiales > Dongiaceae > Dongia > Dongia mobilis. Next base: position 614,194 of record NZ_SNYW01000008.1, on the reverse strand, counting down.
ATCACCGGCTCGGGGAATTCCATGCGCTCCAGGATGATCGGATGCGCCGGATCGCACAGCGTGTCGCCAGTGGTGGTGCCCTTGAGGCCGCAGATCGCGACGATGTCGCCGGCGCGGGCTTCCTTGATGTCCTCGCGGCTGTTGGCATGCATCAAGAGCATGCGGCCGACGCGCTCCTTGTCTTCCTTCACTGTGTTGATGACGGAAGTACCGGTGTTGAGCACGCCGGAATAGATGCGCACGAAGGTGATCGAGCCGACGAAGGGGTCGGTCATGATCTTGAAGGCCAGGCCCGAGAACGGCTCGTCATCCGAGCTCTTGCGGGTCAGTTCCGTCTCACCCTTCACGTCGACGCCCTTGACGTCCGGCACGTCGGTCGGCGAGGGCAGGAAATCGACCACGGCATCCAGCATCGGCTGCACGCCCTTGTTCTTGAAGGCCGAGCCGCACAGCACCGGCACGAAGGTGCTGGCGATGGTGCCCTTGCGGATGAGCTTCTTCAGCGTGTCGACATCCGGCTGCTTGCCCTCGAGATAGGCTTCCATCGCGGCGTCGTCGAGCTCGACCGCCATCTCGACCAGGCGGCCGTGATATTCCTCGGCCTTTTCCTTGTACTCGGCCGGGATGTCGGTGACGACGAACTCGGCGCCCAGCGTCTCTTCCTTCCAGATCATCGCCTTCATGGCGACCAGATCGACCAGGCCGACGAAATCGCTTTCCGAGCCGATCGGCAGGTGGATCACCAGCGGCTTGGCACCGAGGCGGTCGACGATCATGTCGACGCAGCGATAGAAATCGGCGCCGATGCGGTCCATCTTGTTGACGAAGCAGATGCGCGGCACGCCGTACTTGTCGGCCTGGCGCCACACGGTCTCCGACTGCGGCTCGACGCCGGCGACCGAATCGAACACGGTCACGGCACCGTCGAGTACGCGCAGGCTGCGCTCGACCTCGATGGTGAAGTCGACGTGACCCGGGGTGTCGATGATGTTGACGCGGTGGTCACGCCAGAAACAGGTGGTGGCGGCAGAGGTGATGGTGATGCCGCGCTCCTGCTCCTGCTCCATCCAGTCCATCGTCGCCGTGCCTTCGTGCACTTCGCCGATCTTGTAGGACTTGCCGGTGTAATAAAGGATGCGCTCGGTCGTGGTGGTCTTGCCGGCATCGATGTGGGCCATGATGCCGATATTGCGATAACGATCGAGCGGGGTGGTACGCGCCATGATCCTGCTTCCTTCCGCCCTTACCAGCGATAGTGCGAGAAGGCCTTGTTGGCCTCCGCCATGCGGTGGGTGTCTTCGCGCTTCTTGACCGAGTTGCCGCGGTTGTTGGCGGCGTCCAGGAGCTCGGCCGCGAGGCGGTCGGTCATGGTCTGCTCGGAGCGGCCGCGCGCGGTCGCGATGATCCAGCGGATGGCCAGCGCCTGGGCGCGTTCCGGGCGAACCTCGACCGGCACCTGGTAGGTGGCGCCGCCGACGCGGCGCGAGCGCACTTCGAGGTGCGGCTTCACATTGGCCAGCGCCTCGTGGAACAGCTTCACCGGATCGGCCTTGGCCTTCTTTTCGACCGTGGCGAGGGCGCCATAGACGATGCCTTCGGCGGTCGACTTCTTGCCGGCATACATCAGGCTGTTCATGAACTTGGTGAGGACGATGTCACCGAACTTGGCGTCCGGCAGAACTTCGCGCTTCTCGGCGGCGTGACGACGCGACATCTTGGGATCTCCTTACTTCGGCCGCTTCGCGCCGTACTTCGAACGGCGCTGCTTGCGGTCCTTCACGCCCTGGGTATCGAGCGTGCCGCGGATGATGTGATAGCGAACACCCGGCAAATCCTTGACGCGGCCACCGCGGATCATGACGACCGAGTGTTCCTGCAGGTTGTGGCCTTCGCCGGGGATATAAGAGGTGACTTCAAAACCGTTGGTGAGCCGCACGCGCGCGACCTTGCGCAGCGCCGAGTTCGGCTTCTTCGGCGTCGTGGTGTAGACGCGGGTGCACACGCCGCGCTTCTGCGGGCTGGCTTCCAGCGCCGGGACCTTGTTGCGGGCCTTCAGGGGCTCGCGGCCCTGGCGAATCAGCTGGTTGATCGTTGGCATTCTTCTTCCTCACCTCGTTGCGCGTCCGGGCCGGGCCCATTGGCGCAGATCTGCCACTTGCAATGTTTGCCGTAAGCAAAAGCGACCTCATCGCGGCCCTTATTGCTTTCGCAAAGCGGCTCTCGATGCGGTCACCAAAAAAACGCCAGATGGTTCGTGCCGTGAGGCAGAGGAACCCTATGTCGTTTAAGTGCTTTCGCCGGGACAGCGTCTAGGTCGTCGGGCGCGTGAAGCGCCGGGTGACCTACCACCAGCCCCCTTAAAGGCGGGCGGACTATATTGATTCGACCACCCCCGGTCAAGCGGAAGAATCCCCCCGGAAATCGACCTTTTTCAAGGAGTTAGGATGGCTCCCGCGCGCCACGCATGGCTACCATACTGTGGGTGCCAGATGGGCGCCGGACACCAATTCTGGGGTGGCGCGACCGATCCGGAAACCTGTCGGCGGGATTCTGTAATAAAATTACGCGACTCACCGCCCTGCTCGTAGAGGACGCTTGCCCGCCACACGCCTTGCCAGGGGACGGGGGCGGGCCTAGCCTCGGACCGAGACGGTGGCGGCGGAGGGGAGAGATGCGTCTCGCGCCCTTTCTTGTGGTTCTGGCCTGCAGCATCTGGCTCGGCCCCGCACCGGCCGCGGCGGAACCCCGTGTTGCCCTGGTGATCGGCAACGGCGCCTATGATGCCACCCTCGGACCCCTCGCCAATCCGGCGCGGGATGCCGCCCTCGTGGCAGCCAGCCTGGAGCAGGTCGGCTTCAGCGTCCGCATCCTGGCCGATGCCGACCTCAAGGGGATGAAGCGCGCGATCTCGGAATTCGGCCAGCGCCTGCTGGCGGCCGGGCCGGATGCCACCGGCCTTTTCTATTTCGCCGGCCATGGCGTGCAGATCGAGGGCGTCAACTACCTGCTGCCGCTTGCCGCCACCATCGCCACCGAGGCCGATGCCGAGATGGAGGCGGTCAATGCCGATTGGGTGCTGAAGCAGATGGAATTCGCCGGCAACCGCGTCAACATTGTTATCCTCGATGCCTGCCGCAACAATCCGCTGAGCCGGGGCCTGCGCAGCGTCACCCGCGGCCTTGCCCGGATGGATGCGCCGACCGGCAGCTTCATCGCCTATGCCACCGCCCCGGGCGAAGTGGCGCTGGACGGCAGCGACGGCAATTCGCCCTACTCCGCCGCCCTGGCCGCGGCCATCCAGGGCCCGCCGGTCCCGCTCGAGGAAATGTTCCGCAATGTCCGGGTCGCCGTGATGGCGGCGACCGGGCGCCGGCAGGTGCCGTGGGATTCCTCCTCCCTCACCGGGGCCTTTTATTTCAGCGCCGCAGTCGAGGCGGCACCCGCCGCCGTGCCGACGACCGTCCCCGCGGCAGCGGCCGAGCCGGTAGCCGAGGCCAGCGACAGCCGCGGCGGCGCAGTGCCGCCGGCGCCCGGCTCGGTCTTCCGCGACTGCGATTACTGCCCCGAGATGGTGGCGATCGCACCCGGCGGCTATCTCATGGGCACGGCCGCCGGCGCGGAGGTCCGCCATGACGATGAAGGGCCGCAGCACGCGGTCGATATTCCAGCCCCTTTCGCGCTTTCCATCCGCGAGGTCACGCGCAACGACTACGCCGCCTTCGTCAAGGCGACCGGGCGCGCGACGCGGGATTGCTGGTATGGCGATGGTGGCAATGGCCGCATGGCGGCCGAGGGCGATTTCCGTGCGCCCGGCTTCGACCAGGCGGGCGACCACCCGGCCACCTGCGTCAGTTGGGAGGATGCCGTCGCCTATGCCGCCTGGCTCTCCGCGCGCAGCGGTTTTGCCTACGGCCTGCCCACGGAGGCGGAATGGGAATATGCCGCCAGGGCCGGCAAGACGAGCACCTGGCCCTGGGGTGACGACAATCCCTCCGGCGGCTGCGCCTTCGCCAACGGCCTCGATGTCTCGGCCGATCCCGCCTATCCCGGCAACGGCGCCAGCGCCTGCGAGGACGGCTTCGTCCACACCGCGCCGGTGGGCAGTTTCGCCGCCAACGGCTTCGGCCTCCACGACATGCTGGGGAATGTCTGGGAATGGGTAAGCGATTGCTACCGGCCCGGCTATGACGGCGCCCCGGCCGATGGCAGCGCGCTGGCCGATGCGGATTGCGAAAACCGCGTCGCGCGCGGCGGCTCCTGGCTGGAGAATCCCTGGGACATGCGCCTTGCCCGGCGCTATGCGGTGCCGCCGGACGGACGCGAGAACATCATCGGCTTCCGCCTCGCCCGCGATCTCTAGCCGGTCATCCGGCCTGGGTCGATGGCGCCGCATCGCCCGCAAACGCGGCGACCAGTCCCTGCGTCAGCCAGTCATTGATGAATTGCGCGGCGGAATGCTGTGCCGGTGCCGCCTCGTGGGGTCCGGCAGCGAGGGCGAGGCACATCTCGCCCAGGGAACCGCCGCCCTGCATCACCTCGAGTGCGACGCGCTCGGCCGCAGGCAGGGAGCGATACTGGACCGAATCACCCTGTCGCCAGACCAGCCAGGCGCTCTCGTCACCCAAGGCAGCTGTTTCGGAACCTTCGCCACGCAGCAGGCCGCGGCGCAATTCGCCGAGGCCGGCATCGCCGGCAACGACCGCAAGCGAGGCGACGAAGGTGAAGCGCAATCCGGCCGCACTTTCCGGCGGCATGCCGGCAAGGTCGGCGAGGCCGATGGCGGCCTCGTCCGGCGCATCGAAGGCCATGGCGACCGCCCAGTCGAAACGGGCCATTCCGGTGGCGACCGGCGTCACCAGCGGATCCGCCGCGGCAAAGGCGGGCAGTTGCGCGCCGAACCAGCGCAGCGAGGGGTTGCGCGACGGATGTGCCGCGACATAACGCCGGGCTAGGTCGGCGAAGGCGGTCGCGCCCAGCAGGGCGGCAAGACCCGGAAAATCATTGGCCAGTGCCTCGGTCAGGCGCTGGCGATAGGCATAGCGGTAGATGCCGAGGCGATCTGCCGGCGCCAGCTCGCCCTGGGTTTGGATCGCCGGCAGCACGGTTTGCGACCCCAGTGTCAGGTGATCCTGGAACTGCCGCTGCAGGTCGGCCAGCGTCGTCATGCGACCTCGCGGGCGGGGTTTGGTTGCCGCGCTGCCGCCGTCACTTCGCGTGCCCGGTCAAGCTCGGCAACGAGCGCGGGCAATGGCGGGATGTGGTCGTCGCGCTCGATCATGGTGGGCACCGCGCCGAGCCTGGCGATGGTGTAGGCATAGAGCTGCCAGACCGCATCGGCCACCGGCTGGTCGTGCGTGTCGACGATATGCGAGCCGTTGTCCTGATGGCCGGCGAGATGAATCTGCCAGACCGCACCGGCCGGGAGCGCGTCGATAAACTCGGTGGCGCGGAAGCCGTGATTGACGGCGTTCACATGGACGTTGTTGACATCGAGCAACAGCCTGCAGCCGGTGCGCCGCACCAGCTCGGCGAGGAAGTCCCATTCGCTCAGGGCCGATTGCACAAAGGCGACGTAGCTCGAGGTGTTCTCGAGGAGGAGCGGCCGGCCGAGGAAATCCTGCACCTGATCGACGCGCGCCGCGACATGGGCCAGCGCTTCCTCGGTGAATGGCAGTGGCAACAGGTCGTGCATGTTGAGGCCGGCAATGCCGGTCCAGCACAAATGGTCGGAGATCCAGGCGGGCTCGACGCGGGTGGCAAGCTCCCGCAGCGATCCGAGATAGGCGCGATCGAGCGGTGAAGTGGAGCCGATCGAGAGCGAGACGCCGTGCATCACCATCGGGTAGTCGGCGCGGATGCGCGTCAGGTGCCGCAGCGGCGGTCCGCCGCGCACCATGAAATTCTCTGAGATGATCTCGAACCAGTCGATTCCCGTCACACCGGCCTCGATCGCCGGATAATGTGGCGGTCTAAGGCCAAGGCCGAAACCGTGGAGCGCGCTGGAGGAGCCGGGCTGCATCATCGCGTTGCCGCTATCCCGGCCGGCGCCCGCCAATGCTGACCGGCGCCGACCGGAAATTGCATCAGGTTCGGAGATCAGCTGTCGAGCACGGTGCCGCCGGCCGCGGCGCAGGCCTCGGCGCTGGACTGCTCAAGCCAGCCATGGCCCTTGCATTCGTTGAGGCCCTTGCATTCGTTGCTGGCCGTCTTGCAGGCGCTGGTGCCCTTGCACGAATTGATGCCGGCGCATTTCACCATATCGGCCTGGGCCGGCTGGCTGGAAAGGCCGATGGCGCCGCCGGCAAGCAGGCTCAACGCCGCGGCGGCCATGGTCGCGGCTTTCAGGTTGCGCATATTGGTCATGGAGAACTCCCTGGTTCGCTGATGAACGGATCGTTTCGCAGGCCATGGCGACCGCGGCTTGCCGGGGCATGCCGGAGACGGCCAATCGCTCTTGCAGAAGGGGTTTCGCACGTCACCCGCCCGCTGTTACGGCACCCGAACGCGAACCACGAAGATATTGCGCGCCGCGCCGGGGCAAGACGAGCGCACCTTGAGACGCCCGGGATCGGCCGTTAAGCTGGATTCGGCCGCGGCGGCGCCCATACCGCAGCGCAATAAAGGGCCACGCCCCCACTAAGGTCGTCAGGACTGCATGATGCCGTCATCGCCACAGACCGGTCAGGCGGACCGGGATCCAGACCCCGATGGCGCTCACGACAAGGCGGTGGCGCAGGCGCAACTCGGGGCGCTGTTGCGTCAGATGCGGGCGACTTGCCGGGCCAGCGGCATGGCCGTTCTGGCAAGGGCGAATGACCGGCTTGCCGTCGCCGCGGCCGACCCCGCCGGATTGGCCGGACAATCCCTGCCGCCATGGCCGGGAGAGGCGCCAGTCGCCGACGGCACCATACGCGGCACCGCCGACCTGCCCTGGCCGGCTGCCTTCGATGCCTGGCCGGGCGAGACGCCTGCCTACATTGTTGTACTTGCCTTGCCGCCCGGTGCTGGCGCCGACCTGCTGCTGACCTGCTGGGCGCGGGCGGATCGGCCCGATCCGAACACGCTGCAGTCCTTGCGCCAGGATGCCGCCATCCTCCTCTCCTGCCCGCTGGAACTGCGCCGGCTCGCGGCGGAGAAATGCCGCCTGGCCGATCGCCTAGATGCCATTCTCAGCAATGTCAGCTTAGGGATTGCCATCGCCGATGCCACCGGCGAGGCGCATGTCAACGCCATTGCCGCGGGGCTGCTGGGCCTTGATCCCGGACCTGCCGATCCGGGCCGGCTGACCGCTGCCCTGCGCGATCTGCGCACCCGCTGCGAAGTGCGCTCGGCGCTCGACATCGACCGCCCCGGCAGGTCCGACAATGCCGAGTATTGGATGCTGCCCGCCGCTGCCGATCACCCTGGCGCAACCGCTGGCGTAACCTCCGGCCCGGCCAATGCCGGCGGCCCGCGCAGAGTGATCCGCAGCGAGGGCCATGCCATCGGCAGTGTGGGGCATGGCGGCCGTATCTGGCTGTTTACCGACGTGACCGCGCTGTGGGAGAGCGGCGAAAGGTTCAAGCGCCTTAGCGCCGAACTGCTCGCCAGCCGCGCCTCGATCGAGGAACAGGCGCAGCAGGCCCTCGAACTGGCCGAGGAACTGCACCAGCAGAAGCAGGAACTCGAGGTCTCCAAGCGCGAGAGCGACTATCTCGCCAATCATGACCCGCTGACCGGGCTCAACAACCGGCGTGCCTTCCGCCACGCCCTGCAGCAGATGATGGATGTCGCCCGCGGCACCAGGGGCCAGGTCGCGATCCTGTTCATCGATCTCGACCGCTTCAAGGCCGTGAACGACACGCTCGGCCACGATACCGGCGACCAGTTGCTGAAACAGGTGGCGCAAATCCTGACCGAGGCGCTGCGCGACACCGATCTGCTGGCCCGCTTTGGCGGCGACGAATTCGCCATCGCGACACGGGTGCCGGCCCAGGGCGACCTCGCCAAGGTCAGTGCGCTTGGCGAACGCATCCGCCAGAAGCTGCAGATCGCCGTGCCGGCGCCGGCGGCGGAAAATCCCGGTGCCGCGATCGATATCTGCGGCACCATCGGCATCGCGCTCTATCCGGACGATGCCGACAATATCGACGAGCTCTTCATCTGCGCCGACCAGGCGATGTATGCCGGCAAGAAATCGGGGCGCAACCGCGTCGTGCTGTTCCGCGCCTTGCTGCCGGGCTGAACGGAGAATCGCTCACCGGCGTTGACGCCAATCAACCGCCTAGGATCGGAATCGCCTTCTTTGGACAATCCTCGGAAACCGGGCCATGAAAGCGCTTTTCCGGACATTCTCGATTAAGATTAATTTAAATGTAGCGCGCATATTCTGCCGGCATGTCTCCGGATGAATCCGTATCCTCGGCCGTCGCCGACCCTTCGATTCTTGCAGCGGCACTCGACTCGCTGCCGGGCGGCGTGGCGCTGGTCGACGCGGCCGGTCGGATCATCTACATCAACCGCACCCTGGCCGGTTGGTCGGGCGTCGATGCAAAGACGGCCTGCGGCCTGCAACTCGCCGAATTGCTGCCCTTCATCCTCGACCAGGCGCCGATGGCCGCGGCCTTCCGGCGCGCCTTTGGCGGTCTGCGCGGGACCCATCAGATCGAAATCGTTTTCCCCGACGGCATCTCGCGTCTGACGCGGATGGATTGCGTGCCCCAGGCATCGCCCGATGGCGCGATCTGGGGCTGCAGCATCGTGTTCAATGATTTCAGCCAGGCCGAAGCGACCGTGCGCACGCTGGCCAACGAGCGCGCCTTTGCCAACGCCCTCATCGACGTGGTACCGGCCATTGTCCTGCTGCTCTCGCCAGACGGCAGCATCCTGCGGGTAAATCCCTATTTCGAGCAATTGTCCGGCTATCGCCTGGACGAAATCCGCGGCCAAAACTGGGTCACCACCTTCCTGCCGGAACGCGAGCGCAGCCGGATCCTGGGTCTTATGGAGAACGCCATCGGCGGCAAGCCCACGCGCGGCAACGTCAATGCGATCGTATTGCGCAACGGCGAGGAACGCGAGATCGAGTGGTCCGACGCGGCAATCCGCGACGCGCAGGGCCGCGCCGTCTCGCTGCTGGCAATCGGCCATGATGTCACCGATCAGCTGCGCACGCAGGAGCGACTGCAGCGCAGCGAGAGCCTGCTGCGGGAAGTGACGCACCTTTCGCAGATCGGCATCTTCGATCACGACCACATTACCAACAGCATCTATTGGTCGCCGGAACAGGCGGAGATATTCGGCTGGGGTGGGGACGAAACGGTGTCGATCGACAAGTTGTCGGTCTTGTTCCATCCTGCCGACCGCGCGCGTGTCCTGGCCGCAATCGAACAGGCCCACAACCCCGCCGGCGACGGGCGCTTCGACATCGAGTATCGCATCATCCGACCCGACGGGACCGAGCGCTGGATCGACAACCGCTCGCAGACCTTCTTCACCGGCACAGGCGACCAGCGGCGCCCCTTGCGCACCATCGGCGCCGCCATCGACGTGACGGAGCGGCACCGGGCCGACGCAGCGCTGCGCGAGCGGGAGAATCTGCTGCGTCAGGGGGCGCGGATCGGCCGCTTCGGCACCTGGGTCTGGGATGTCAGCAACGATCGCTGCCTGGTCTGTTCCGAGGAACTGGCCGGCCTCTTCGGAATGACGGTCGAGGAGTTCATGCGCGAGCGCGGCAGCGACCGCGCCATCCGCTACGATCCCCTGCCGGCATTTCGCGCCGAGGATGATCCAGGCAGTATTCCCGAGCTAGGTCGGCCTTTCGAGGTCGAGTTCCGCGCCCTGACCAAGGACGGATCGATGCGCTGGTTTCACGAGATCGGCCATACCTATCGCAATCCGGAAACCGGGCTGCTGTGGTCCGTGGGCGTCACCCAGGACGTCACCGAGCGCAAGGAAACGGAAACCGAATTGCGCCGGCTGATCGACGAATCCGCGCGCCTCGCCCAGCTGGCCGAACAGGCGAACCAGGCTAAGTCGGAGTTCCTGGCGACGATGAGCCACGAGCTGCGCACCCCATTGAACGCCATCATCGGATTCTCGGAATTGCTGATGCGCCTCGGCCAAGGCGTTGAACCGGATCGGCTGGACGAATATCACGGCATCATCCTGCAGAGCGGTCGGCACCTGCTCAGCCTCATCAACGACATCCTCGATCTCGCCAAGGTGGAATCGGGACGGCTCGAATTGCGCCCCGAACAAGTATCTCTGCGTGCGCTTGCGTACGAATGCACATCCTATCTGGAGCCCACCGCACAGCCCAAGCGGATCAGCTTCGCTGTCGACGTAGCGGGACTAAACTTCGAGAGCGATCGGCGGCTGCTGAAGCAGCTCCTCCTCAACCTGCTGTCCAATGCGGTCAAGTTCAACCGCGACGGCGGCAGTGTCGCCGTGCGGGCTCAGATCGAGGGCGACACGGTCGTGATTGCGATTGCGGATAGCGGCATCGGCATGAATGCCGAGGAGATCGAGCGGGCATTGCAGCCCTTCCAGCAGATTGCCAACACCTACAGCCGCACCAGTGAGGGAACCGGGCTCGGCCTTACCCTAGTGCAGCGCTTCACCGCCATCATGGGCGGCAGCTTCACCATCGAATCCGAACCCGGCATCGGCACCACAGCCAGGGTCACCCTGCCGCTTCGTCTCCCTGCGTCCTGAACCCACTCAGCCGCTGAACTTGTTGGCCTTGGGGAAGCCGGTGGGCGGCAGGCGACCGGCCTGGGCGCGTTCGCCGATCCAGTCCTTCAGATTGCCGTGGCTCTCGGTCCGGGTCTTGTCCCCAAGCCGCCAGGTGAGGCCCTCGGCGCGGGCATAGACCTTGGCATCGGAGATGCCGCCATCCTTGTATTTCTGCAGCATGACGCCGCGGCCGCGGGTCATCTCCGGCACCTCCGACAGCTTGAAGATGAGCAGCTTCCGGTTCTCGCCGATGACAGCCAGCATGTCGCCCTCGGCGGGGACGCAGATGCTGGCCTCCTCGCCCTCCGGCACGGTCAGCACCTGCTTGCCGTTCTTGGTCTGCGCCACCACGTCGTCCATGCCGACCACGAAGCCGCGACCGTCATGGCTCGCCACCAGCAGCTTGGCTCCGGGCTTGTGGATCATCATGGCGACGATGTCATGCTCGTTGCCAAGGTCGATATAGAGCCTGACCGGCTCGCCATGGCCGCGCCCGCCCGGCAGCTTGTCACAGGGGATCGTGTAGAACTTGCCGTTGGTGCAGAAGATCACCAGCTTGTCGGTGGTCTCGGCATGCAGCTGGAACTTGCCCCAATCGCCTTCCTTGAACTTGATCTCGGCACCGGGCTCGACATGGCCCTTCATGGCGCGGATCCAGCCCTTCGAGGAGCAGATCACCGTAATCGGCTCGCGCTCGACCATCGCTTCCATCGGGATGACGATGGCCGAAGGCGCGTCGCCCATTTCGGTGCGGCGGCGGCCCAGCTCAGTCTTCGGCCCATAGGCCTTCTTCAGTTCCTGCACCTCGCCACCGATGGCGGCCCATTGCTTGTCCTCGGAGGCCAGCAGCCCCTGCAGGTCCTTGCGCTCGGCCGACAATTCCTTGTGCTCACGCCGGATCTCGACTTCCTCCAGCTTGCGCAGGGATTTGAGGCGCATGTTGAGGATGGCCTCGGCCTGGATGTCGGAGAGCTTCCACTTCTTCATCATGACGGCCTTCGGCTCGTCCTCGAAGCGGATGATGCGAATGACCTCGTCGATATTGAGATAGACGATGAGGTAGCCTTCGAGAATCTCGAGGCGCCGCTCGATCTCGGAGAGGCGATGCCTGGTGCGCCGCTGCAGTACGACGCGGCGATGGTCGAGATAGGCCTGCAGCACCTCAGGCAGGCTCATCACGCGCGGCACCTGGTTGGCGTCCAGCACGTTCATGTTGAGGCCGAAGCGGGTCTCGAGATCGGTCAGGCGGAACAATTGTTCCATCAGATGCTCGGGCTCGACATTCCTGGATTTCGGCGTCAGCACCAGGCGGATGTCGGTCGTCGATTCATCGTTGATGTCGTCGAGGAAGGGCAGCTTCTTGTCGAGCAGCAGTTCGGCGATCTTCTCGATCAGCTTGGACTTAGCCACCTGATAGGGAATCTCGGTCACCACGATCTGGTAGCCACCGCCCTTCAGCTGCTCGACATTCCAGCGGGCACGGATGCGGATCGAGCCGCGCCCCGTGCGATAAGTCTCGAGCAGGCTTTCGCGCGTCTCGCAGATGATGCCGCCAGTCGGGAAATCCGGGCCCGGCAGATAGTTCATCAGCGTCTCGATGCGGGCATTCGGCGATTTCAGCAGATGCGCAAGGCAGTCGCAGATCTCGGCCACGTTGTGCGGCGGGATGCTGGTCGCCATGCCGACGGCGATGCCCTGCGCGCCGTTGGCGAGCAGGTTGGGAAAGGCCGCCGGCAAAATCACCGGCTCCAGGTTCTCGCCGTCGTAAGATGCGCGGAAATCGACCGTGTCGTTGTCGAGGTCCTGCAGCATCAGCGCGGCGGCACCGGTGAGGCGCGCCTCGGTGTAGCGCATGGCGGCCGGGTTGTCGCCGTCGATCGAGCCGAAATTGCCCTGCCCTTCCACCATCGGATAGCGCACGGCGAATTCCTGGGCGAGGCGCACCATGGCGTCGTAGATCGAGGAATCGCCATGGGGATGGTATTTGCCCATGACGTCGCCGACGACGCGGGCCGATTTCTTGAAGCCCGAGCCGGGATCGAGGCGCAATTGCCGCATGGTGTAGAGAATGCGCCGGTGCACCGGCTTCAACCCGTCGCGCACGTCGGGCAAGGAACGCGCCATGATGGTAGAGAGCGCATAGGAAAGATAACGTTCGCCGAGCGCCTCGGCGAGGTTGGTGAGCTTGATCTCGCCTTCGGGTGGCGGCGTCTGGGCGGCTTTCTTGGCCATTCGGCTTGTGTTCTTTCAGCGAATCTTGAATTGGGGCGCCATCCTAGGCGGCAAGCCCGGCGCGTCAAGCCTTTGATCCCGCTTCGTTCGCGGCGAGGGGTTTGGCGCCGGCCTAGTCCAGCTTCAACTGCCGGTGCTGCTTGTCGTGGGACTGGCCGCCGACCCGCAGCGCGTCGCGCTCCAGGCCATAGGTCACGAAACCCAGGCGGTCATAGAGCTTTTCGGCGGCCTCGTTGGGCAGGGTCAGGCTCAGCTCGATCTGGCTGATGCCGAGCGAACTAGCCTGGGCGATGACATCCTGCAGAAGTGCTGTGGCGATGCCGCGGCGCTGCCATTGCGGGGCGATCTGCAGGCCCAGCACCTGGCCGATATGGCGGCGCTTGATCCCGGGCTCGCGGCGAAAGCCGATACAGCCGATGAGGTTCCTGCTGGCATCGAAGGCGCCGGTCCAGCGATTGGCGGGGGATTCCTTGAGCCGCCGCTCGGTCGAGGCCAGCGGCTTCTGCGCCTCCTCATCCGCATCGGCACGGAACAGGTGCGGATAGCGCTTCAGGGCGGTGAGGCGGAAGATGCGGTACTGGATCGCATCTTCCGGCGACAGCACGCGGATGGAGAAGGTGCCCTCGGTCATGGCGGCAGCCTAACCCATATTTCCTCTCCACGTCATGCCCGGGCCCAGCGTTGATCCATTTGGCCGGGCATCCAATCTCTCCGACGCAATACTGGATCCCCGGGTCTTCGCCCAGGATGACGATGAGAGGTGGTCCCTAGAACCGGTCCACCCGGAACGGCCGCAGATCGAGGCCGGGATCGCGTCCCGCCGCGAGGTCGGCGATGATGCGGCCGGTGACGGGGCCCAGCGTCAGGCCGATATGGCCGTGGCCGAAGGCAAAATAGGTATTGCGGAAGCGCACGCCCTGGCTGATCACCGGCACGGAATCGGGGATCGAGGGGCGATGGCCCATCCAGTCCGAACGCCCATCCTCGTTGAGTTCGCCGAACATGCGCCGCCCGTGGATCATCAGTTTTTCGGCGCGGGCGTAATTGGGCGGCAGGTCGAGCCCGCCCAGTTCCACCGTGCCGGCGAAGCGCAGGCCGATCTCGAGCGGCGTGATGGCGAAGGAATGGTCGCCGGAATAGAGCGGCATGCGCGGCATCTTGCCGGGGTTCGGCAGGGTCACGTGATAGCCGCGCTCGGTCTCCAGCGGCACGTTATGGCCCAGCATCTTCGCCAGCTTCTTCGACCAGGCGCCGGCTGCCACCACCACCGCATCGCAGGCGATCTTGTCGCCCCCGGCGCGCACATGGGTGGGGCCGTCGGGGCCGAGTTCAAAACCCTGCACCTCCGATTTCACGATCCGCCCGCCATTGGCGGTGAATTGTGCCGCCAGGCGCTGCACCAGGGCGAAATTGTCGGTCACATAGGCGTTCTCGGGGTAGTAGACCGCGTGCTTGTAGATCGGCTGCAGGCTGGGCTCGAACTGGCGGATCTCCTCCTGCTTCAGCACCTTGAAATCGACGCCGCGGCGCTTCTGCAGCTCGAGATCGGACTGGTAGGAAGCGAACTTCTCGTCCTTCTCGAAAATGCCCAGCCAGCCGGTCTCCTTGATCATCAGCGCCTGCCCGGCGAGGGCCGCCAGTTCCTTGTGGGCGGGCAGGGCCTGCACCAGCGCCGCGCGCAGCGCGATCGAGGTCTGCTCGACCTTGGCGGCACCCGACGACGCCACGAAACGCAGCAGCCAGGGGGCCAGTTTCGGCAGATAGGACCAGCGGATGGCAAGCGGGCCCAGCGGGTCCATCAGCATCTTCGGCACGTCCCAGACGATGCCGGGGGTGGCGACCGGGATGCAGCTTTCGGCGGCGATCACCGAGGCGTTGCCCTTCGACGTGCCTTCGCCGGGATCGACCCGGTCGACCACCGTCACCTGGTTGCCGTCCTTCTGCAGGTAGAGGGCGGTGGAAATGCCGACGATGCCGGCACCGATGACGACGACGTGACGCTTGCTCATGATATTTCCGCGTGATGTTGCGCGTGCGATGGCTGGTTGGGCCGGAGCATGGCGAAGGCCCGGCGGCGGGTCAAGGCGGGGTTATCGGCCCACCCGCTCCACCAGGCGGTCGCGCGCGGTAAGGCGCTTTTCGGCACCGGGCGCATCGATGAGATGGGCGTGCAGGAAGTGGCCGGTGAGGCGCAGGCCCTGCTGGATATCGCCCGGCTGCACCGGCGCCGCGGGATCGCAGAGGATTTGCGGCAGCGGCAGCAGGCGCCCGGCATAGCGCCCGGCGCCGGCTGCCGTGACGGCGCGGCCGGTCTTCGGCGAGACGAAGGCGAGCCCATCGGTCGCCCCGGTCACCGCGCAGCTTGAGAGATCGAGGCCGAAGCCGAGATCGGCCAGGATCCGCAGCTCCCAGCGCAGATAGGCAAGGCCCCAATCGCCGGCGCCACCGGCAAGGGCCGCGACCAGATCGGCAAAATCGGCGTAAATGTCGGCATGCGGCGCGCGTTCCGGCAGGGTGGCGTCGATCACCGCGGCGGCGGCATTGAGGGCGGCGAGGCGATCGGCATCGTCCAGCAGCAGGGCGGCATGGGCGGCCAGCAATTCCACCTGGAAATAACCCAATTGCTCGGCGAGTCGCGCGCGCCATTGCACCGCCAGCGCATTGCCGATTTCCAGCAGCGGGCGCGAGCGCCGCGAGGCGCCGCCCTTCACCAGCCCCAGATGCCGCCCATGGTCGCGCGTCAGGCAGGAAAGGATGACGTCACCCTCGCCATGGCGCCGCGCGGAAAGGACGAAGGCGGTATCGGTGAAGTCCACCCTTTCCCCTCATTCCTCGAAATCGAGGCCCATCTCGCGGTAGCGCTCGGGATCGTCCGCCCAGCCGGTGCGCACCTTGACGAAAAGGAAGAGGTGCACCGGACGTTCCAGCATCGCCTGCAATTCCCGCTGCGCGGATTCGCGAATCTGCTTGATCTTCTGCCCGCCCTTGCCGATCACGATCGGCTTCTGGTTCTCCTTGGCGAGGAAGATCACCTGGGTGATCTTGACCGAGCCGTCCTTGAACTCCTCCCAGGCTTCCGTCTCGACGGTGAGCTGGTAGGGCACCTCCTCGTGCAGCTGGCGAAAGAGATGCTCGCGCGTCACCTCGGCGGCGAGGAAGCGCTGCGGCGCATCGGTGATGTGGTCTTCCGGAAAATGATGCGGCCCCGGCGGCATGCGCCGTGCCAGTTCGTCGACCAGATCCGCGACACCGTCACCGGTTTCGGCCGAGATCATGAAGGTGTCGCTGAAGAGCGGCCTGTCGCCGCCACCTGATTCGTTGGCGCCGAGTGCGTTCAACTCGGCCGTCTTGGCCAGCAGCCTTTCCCGCTCCTTCACCAGATCGACCTTGTTGAGCACCAGTATCGCCTGGCGGTTATGGGCCCTCAGCCCCTCGATGATGCGGCGGGTGTCGTCGTCGATCCCCTTGCGGGCGGCATCGACCAGCAGCACCACGGCATCGGCATCGCCCGCCCCGCTCCAGGCCGCCGCCACCATGGCGCGGTCGAGGCGGCGCTTCGGCGCGAAAATGCCGGGCGTGTCAACGAAGACCATCTGCGTCGGCCCCTGCATGACGATGCCGATGACGCGGGCACGCGTCGTCTGCACCTTCGGGCTGACGATCGAGACCTTCTGGCCGACGACGCGGTTGACCAGGGTCGACTTGCCCGCATTGGGCGCCCCCAGCACCGCGATGAAGCCGCAGCGTTGTTCCATGAAGCGATACTTTCTTCGGTTGATGCCGGCAGCTGTTGCCGGCCTAATCTTGGCCCCTGGCGACGGCCGAAAGCAATTCCCGCGCGGCGGCCTGCTCGGCGGCGCGTTTCGAGCGACCGGCGCCGCGCGCCGGTGCGGCGCCTTCCACCGCCACCTCGACCTCGAAGACCGGGTCGTGCGGCGGGCCGTCGCTCCTGACCACGCGGTAGCGTGGCAAGGCGAGGCCGGCGGCCTGGGCCCATTCCTGCAGCGCCGTCTTGGCGTCCTGCGGCGGGATCGCCTCGGCCGACATCAGCGGCTGCCAGTGCCGCTCGATGAAGGCCCGCGCCGCGTCGAGGCCGCCGTCGAGATAGAGCGCCCCGATCACCGCCTCGCAGGCATCGGCCAGCGTCGCCGGATTGTCGCGGCCGCCGCTCTCCTCCTCGCCGCGCGACATCTTCAAATAGCGGCCGAGGCCGAGATCGCGCGCGACGATGGCGAGGCCCTCCTGCCGCACCAGGGCGGCAAGCCGCTTGGCCAGCGCGCCTTCGTCCTCGGCAGGGAAGGCCGCAAACAGCATGTCGGCGACGATGAGGCCGAGCACCCGGTCGCCGAGGAATTCGAGGCGCTGGTTGTCGCCCTGCCTGGCCGCCTTGCCCTTGCCGCTGCCGCTATTGCTGCCGCCGGTTGCGGCGCCGCCGCGGCGCTGGCCGCGGCCGCGGGCGCGGTCGATGGCGCTGGGATGCGTCACCGCCATCTCGAGCAGGTCGGGCCGCGCGAAGGCATGGCCGGTCAGGGCGGCAAGCTCGGCCAGGGTACCGCTGGCGCGGGAGGCGGCCGCCACGCCCGCCTACTCCACCAGATTGCCGAGCCGTCTCCAGCGCAGGGCGGTGACCCAAGTCAGCGGGTTGGTCAGCTCGAAATTGTCGTCATAGGACCAGAACAGGATCTTGGCCGGGCCGATCAGGTTCTCGAGCGGCACGAAGCCCACCGTTCCCAGGTCGCGCTGGTCGGTTATCTCGTCGTCAGTCCCCAGGCCGACGCGGAAGGCGCGGCTGTCATTGGAAGCGTCGCGGTTGTCGCCCATCATGAAATAATGGCCTTCCGGCACGACATAGGTGGGCGTGTTGTCGTATTGGCCGTTGTCGCCCGATCGCTCGATGATGCGGTGGCTGGTGCCATCGGGCAGCGTCTCGATATATTGCGCCGCCTTGCCGCCATAGACGCCCTCGTCGCTGACGAAATCCTCGATCCGCTCGCGCTTGACCGGTGCGCCGTTGATATAGAGCAGCCCTTCCCTGACCTGGATGCGGTCGCCCGGCAGGCCGATCACGCGCTTGATGAAATCGGTCTGCGGCTCGCCCGGCGGGCGGAACACCACCACCTCGCCCCGTTCCGGCAGATCGCTCCAGATGCGGCCCTCGAACGGCACCAGGCCCCAGGGAAAGGAATAGCGGCTGTAGCCGAAGGCGGTCTTGGAGACGAACAGGTAGTCGCCGATCAGCAGGGTCGGCACCATGGAACTCGAGGGAATGCTGAAGGGTTCGTAGGCGAAGGTGCGGATGCCGACCGCGATCAGCGCCGCCCATACGATGGTCTTCACGGTCTCAGCGATCTGGCTGGGCTCGGTCTCGGTCTTGCGCGCCATGTGGGGGATTTGCGCCTTATCGGTCTGGAATCGGGGTGGGGCGCGACTGCGCCCGGCTGTGGGGGCGGATCAAGCCAGCCGGCATAGTTAAAGTCAAGGCCGCTGACCCGCTCCGGAATGTCGCGGGACCCGGGATCGGCCGCTTTTTCAATTGGTTAGTCGCCAGGCGGCTGCGGCAGGGCGGAAATGATGACGATCGCCTGGGCGAGCGGGAAGTCGTCGGTAATGGTGAGGTCGATCTGCGCCACCATGCCGGGGGGCGTGATCGCCTCGAGCCGGCGGAGCGCCCCGTTGGTGAGCTGCAGGGTCGGCTTGCCGGAGGGCAGGTTGACCACCCCCATATCCTTCATGAAGACCTGGTCGCGAAAACCGGTGCCGAGGGCCTTGGAACAGGCCTCCTTGGCGGCGAAACGCTTGGCGTAGGATGCTGCCCTCTGGGCGCGGCGGTCGGATTTCCGCTGCTCCACCTCGGTGAAGACGCGCTGGATGAAGCGGTCGCCGAATCGCTCGATGGATTTCTCGATGCGGCGGATGTCGATGAGGTCGTTGCCGATGCCGAGGATCATGGGGTGGTCCGGTTTCTTTGCTGTGTCATGCCCCGGCTTGGCCGGGGGATCCACGAGTTTGTTGCCGCGCCACGAAAGCAAGTCGTGGATGCCCCGGCCAAGCCGGGGCATGACAAGTCAAGACACCATCAGCATGCCTCACCCTCTCGACCTGTCGACCGAGTTGACCGAGGGTGTGGCGCGCAGGGCGGCGATGATGTTGGAGAGGTGCTTGATATCCGTCACCTCGACATCGACGATGATCTCGAAGAAATCGATCGAGCGGTTGACGATCTTCAGGTTCGAGATGTTGCCGCTGTTCTTGCCGATGACGGTGGTGAGCGAGCCGAGGCTGCCTGGCTGGTTGGTGATGACCACGTCGAGCCGCCCGGTGTGATGGGCGCCGTTCGCCTCCTGGTCCCAGGCGACGTCGAGCCAGCGCTCCGGCGTGTCGGCGAAGCTTTCCAGCGTCTCGCAATCGATCGTGTGGATGGTGACACCCTTGCCCGTCGTGACGATGCCGACGATGCGGTCGCCGGGCAGCGGATGGCAGCAGCCGGCAAAATGCATCGCCATGCCGGGGATGAGACCGCGGATCGGAATGGCCTGCCCGCCCTTCACCTTTTTGGCGCCGCGCTTGGTGGGTGCCTTATCAGCGGGCGGCGTCGCCTTGTGGCCGGGGAAGACCGCGTTGAAGACCTCGCGCGAACCGACGAGGCCCTCGCCCACCTGGGTCACCAGGTCCTCGACCTCGTCCGCCTTGAACTTCTTGAGGACGCCGTCGATCGCCTTTTCCGTGAATTCGTACCCGGCATGGGCGAATTCCTTCTGCAGCATGGCACGGCCGAGTTCGAGGTATTGCGCGCGCTGCTGCGTGCGGATGAAGCGGCGGATGCAGGCGCGGGCCTTGCCGGTGACGACGAATCGTTCCCAGGCGGGTGACGGCGTCTGCGCCTTCGAAGTGACGATCGCCACCTGGTCGCCGTTCTGCAGCGCGGTGCGCAGCGGCATGATGCGGCCGTTGATCTTGGCGCCGACGCAGGTATCGCCGATCTCGGAATGGACGGCATAGGCGAAGTCGACCGGTGTCGCACCCCTGGGCAGGGCGATGAGGTCGCCCTTCGGCGTGAAGCAGAACACCTGGTCCTGGAACATCTCCAGCTTGGTGTGCTCGAGGAATTCCTCCGGCCCGGCGGCATGTTCGAGGATATCCAGCAATTCGCGGAGCCAGCGGTATTGCCGGCCCTCGATCTTGCCGTTGCCCTGCTTGTAGGCCCAGTGTGCGGCGACGCCCATTTCGGCGATCTCGTGCATCTGGCGGGTGCGGATCTGCACCTCGATGCGCATGCGCTGCGGGCCGATGATGCCGGTATGCAGCGACTGGTAGTTGTTCGGCTTCGGCGTCGAGATGTAGTCCTTGAAGCGGCCGGGGATCATCGAATACTTGCCGTGGATGGCGCCCAGCGCCTGGTAGCACTGGCCGATATCGGCGACGATGATGCGGAACGCCATGATGTCGGCCAGCTGCTCGAATTCCATGCGCTTCTTCTGCATCTTGCGCCAGATCGAGTAGGGCGTCTTTTCCCGGCCCGACACCTCGGCCACGATGTCGGCCTCCTTCATCGTCCGCTCCAGTTCGGCGATGATCTTGTCGTTGAGGTCGGTGCCCTGCTCGCGCAGGAAAGAGAGGCGCTGGATGATCGAGTTGTAGGCGTCGGTGTTCAGCTCGGCGAAGGCGAGGTTCTCGAGATCGTCCTTGAGCTGGTGCATGCCCATGCGCTCGGCCAGCGGCGCATAGATCTCCATGGTCTCGGCGGCGATGCGGCGGCGCTTGTCCGGGTTCTTGATGAAATGCAGCGTCTGCATGTTGTGCAGGCGGTCGGCCAGCTTCACCAGCAGCACGCGGATGTCGTTCGACATCGCCAGCACCAGCTTGCGGAAATTCTCCGCATGCTTGGTATGGTCGGATTGCAGTTCCAGGCGCGAGAGCTTGGTGACGCCGTCGACCAGCTGCGCGATCTCGCCGCCGAACATGTCCTGCAGCTGCTCCAGCGTCGCGTCGGTATCCTCGACGGTGTCGTGCAGCAGGCCGGTGGCAATCGAGGCGGAATCGAGCTTGAGGCGGGTCAGGATCTCGGCGACGCCGAGGGGATGCGAGAAATAGGGGTCGCCCGAGGCGCGCGCCTGGCTGCCATGCGCCTTCATCGAAAAAACATAGGCACGGTTGAGGAGGTCCTCATCCGCGCCTGGATCGTAAGACTTCACCCGCTCGACCAGTTCGAATTGCCGGATCATGCGGTCCTCAATGCGCCTTTCTGTGCGACCGGGTGAAAGCCAATCCTTTCTGTCTAGCCAAAAGCGACGGCCGCCAGCCAGCGACCGCGAGCCTGGGTCGATCAGTTATCCGCGTCGGCCGCGTCCTCGAACTCGCCGTCGATGGCCATCTCGGCCTCGTCGGCTTCCTCGTCCGAGATCTGCGCCTGCTGCATCTCGGCCAGGAGGTCGCCGGCGCCGGTGCCGAAACCGGTACCCTCTTCCTCCGGCTCGTCATTCTCGACATGGCGCTGCAGGCCGGTGACGACGCTTTCCTGGAGACCCGGCAGGGACACGGTCTCGTCCGCGATCTCGCGCAGCGCCACCACCGGGTTCTTGTCATTGTCGCGATCGATGGTCAGCTGGGCCCCGGCCGACACTTCCCGTGCCCGCTGGGCGGCGAGCAGGACCAGCTCAAACCGATTGGGAACCTTGAGGACACAATCTTCAACCGTTACGCGCGCCATTTTCGATATGCTCCAGAAATTCGGGTAATTGCCTGAACCGGCTTAATTGCTGAACTTACTATATAGGGCGCCGGGGCTTCAAGTCGACCGGTCTTGTCGGGATGGGGCGGGCGCCATGTCCCACATGCATAACCCAGGCGCATATCCCGAAAACATCGCCTTATCAGGGCCGAAGCGGCCGGATTTCCTGCCCCTGCGGGTCGTCGAGGCGGCCGAGGGCGGCAATCAGCTCGGCAATGGGCCGGCCTGAAACCGGGTGTCGCCAGCCCGGGGCGAGGTCGCGCAGCGGCAGCAGCACGAAGGCGCGTTCCTGCATGCGGGGATGCGGCAGCAGCGGCGCCCCCGTATTCGCCACGCGGTCGCCATAGGCGATGATGTCGAGATCCAGGGTGCGCGGCGCATTGGCGACCGAGCGCACGCGGCCGAATTCCCGCTCGATCCCCTGCAGCACGGCGAGGAGCTCGGCCGGGGCCAGTTCCGTTGCCACCCGGACCACCCCGTTGACATACCAGGGCTGGTCATCGGCCCGCGGAACCGGGGCGGATTCGTACCAGGGCGAGCGCCCGGTGATGGCGATGCCGGCGGCGGCGATCGCCGCCACGGCGCGTTCCAGGGTCTCGACCGGGGTGCCGAAGCGGCTTGGCAGATTGGCGCCGAGGCCGAGATAGATCGCTGCCACGGGATCAGCCTTCATGATTGCTCGAAGCTATTGCAGTGGCATCCGCAACGGCATTAAGGTCCGGCATCGCCATATTCGTCACCCCATGTTTCAGTCATATTCAAGCGAGGTATAGCATGGCACTCCGCTTTTACGCCCAGGAACGCGTCGGCCTTTTCATCGACGGCGCCAATCTGCACGCCGCCGCCCGCGCGCTCGGCTTCGACATCGACTACAAGCGCCTGCTTAAGCATTTCCAGGAGCAGTGCCACCTTATCCGCGCCTTCTATTACACGGCGCTGATCGAGGACCAGGACTATTCGCCGCTGCGCCCGCTGGTCGACTGGCTGGACTATAACGGCTTCACCATGGTGACCAAGCCGACCAAGGAATTCACCGACGCCATGGGGCGGCGCAAGATCAAGGGCAACATGGATATCGAGCTCGCCATCGATGTCCTCGAAATGTCGGCCCATCTCGACCATGTCGTGCTGTTCTCCGGCGACGGCGATTTCCGCCGCCTGGTGGAGGCGGTGCAGCGCCGCGGTGTCCGCGTCTCGGTGGTCTCGACCGTGCGCTCGACCCCGCCGATGGTGGCCGACGAATTGCGCCGCCAGGCCGACATGTTCGTCGAGCTGGAGGAACTGGCGCCGATGGTCGCCCGCGCCAATGCGCCGAAGCGCGAGCCGCGCGCCGATGCCGGGCGCGAACCGATGCCGGACGATGACGGCCAGCACTGAGGGCTGGCGTTGAGCGATGGCGGCCATTGCGGCACCTGACCGGGATTGCGGCCTCTGCCCACGCCTCGCCGCGTTCCGGCACGAGAACCGGCGCAAGCTCCCCGACTACTTCAACGGCCCGGTGCCGGCCTTCGGCGATCCGCATCCGACGTTCCTGATCATCGGCCTTGCCCCCGGCCTGCACGGTGCCAACCGCACCGGGCGCCCCTTCACCGGCGATTGGGCGGGCGACCTGCTGTTCGCCACCCTGCTGGAGCTGGGCCTCGCCGAGGGCGTCTATGACGAGCGGCCGGATGACGGCCTGACGCTGAAGGGCTGCCGCATCGTCAACGGTGTCCGCTGCGTCCCGCCGCAGAACAAGCCCACCCCGGCCGAGATCAAGACCTGCAACCGCTTCCTCAAGGCCGAGATCGCCGCCTCGCCGGCGCGCGTCTATCTGGCCTTGGGCGCCATCGCCCATGATGCGGCGCTGATGGCTTTGGGCGAGAAGCGCAGCGCCCACAAATTCGGCCACCAGCGGCGTCACGCCTTAGCCGACGGTCGCGTGCTCATCGATAGCTATCACTGCTCGCGCTACAACACGAATACCGGCGTCCTCACGCCGGCGATGTTCAAGGCGGCGATGGCGGACGCGAAGAGGGCGGCGGGGCTTTAGGCCGACATCAACTGTCATTCCCTGGCTTGGCCGGGGGATCCACGAATTGCATCCTTCACCTGCAAACAAACTCGTGGATGGCCCGCCTATGCGGGCCATGACAAATGAAATTGCGGCGACCGCCTCAATCCCCGCCGCGGTTGCGCACGATTCGGGCCTGGTCGCGTTTCCAGTCGCGTTCCTTGATGGCGGCGCGCTTGTCGACCTGGCGGCGGCCCTTGGCGATCCCGAGCTGACATTTGGCGCGGCCGCGCTCGTTGAAATAGATCGAGAGCGGCACCACCGTGATGCCCTCGCGCTGGATGGCGCCGATGAGGCGGTTCATCTCGCGCTTCTTCAAGAGCAGCTTCCTGGGCCGGTTGGGGTCGTGGTTGAAGCGGTTGGCCGCCTCGTACTCCGGAAAATGCGCATTCAGCAGCCAGAACTCGCCGTTGCGGTCGCTGGCGAAGGCCTCGTTGATGGAGCAGCGGCCGAGGCGCAGCGACTTTACCTCGGAGCCCATCAGCTGCAGCCCCGCCTCGATCGTATCGGTGATGGTGTAGTCGTGGCGCGCCTTGCGGTTCTGGGCCGCATAGCGGTTGGTCGAGGGATCACGCGCCATGGTGCATTCCGGTCGATCGCGGCTTACTGCCCGATCAGCCCCGCCTTCTGCAATGCCGCCGCCACCTTCTGCTTCGACGCCTCGGAAATGGGCGCCATGGGCAGGCGGAGATCGGGCTGGATATGGCCCATCAGGGAAAGGGCGTATTTGACCGGGCCGGGGCTGGTCTCGCAGAACATGGCGTCATTGACCGGCATCAGCCGCTCATTGATCGCCATGGCCTTGCTGATATCGCCCGCGCGATAGGCTTCGTGCATCTCGTGGGTCAGTTTCGGCGCCACGTTGGAGGTGACCGAGATGCAGCCGACACCGCCCTGGATGAGGAAGGGGAGCGCCGTCGCATCCTCGCCCGAGAGCTGGCAGAAATCGGCGCCGATGGCGAGCCTGGTGCGCGCGGGACGGGCGAGGTCGGCGGTCGCGTCCTTCACCCCCACCACGCGCGGCAGTTCGGCGCAGCGCTTCATGGTCTCGATCGACATGTCGACCGCCGAGCGCGGCGGCACGTTGTAGATGATGAGGGGCAGGCCGGTCGCGTCGTGGATCGCCTTGAAATGCTGGAACTGGCCTTCCGGCGTCGGGCGATTGTAATAGGGCAGCACGACGAGGGCGGCATCCGCCCCCACCTTCTCGGCATGGCGGGTGAGGTCGATCGCCTCGGCGGTCGAGTTGGAGCCGGTGCCGGCGATGACGGGCACGCGGCCCTTGGCGACCTCGATCGCGAGTTCAATGACCCGGTTGTGCTCTTCATGGGTGAGGGTCGGGCTCTCGCCCGTGGTGCCCACCGGCACGATGCCGTCGATGCCTTCCTTGATCTGCCAGTCGACGAATTTCTGGAAGCCGGCCTCGTCCACCGCGTCGTTGCGGAACGGGGTGACCAGAGCGGTCAGCGAACCCTTGAACATGACTTGCTCCCAAAGTGTGAAATTGCCGCTGCTACCCCGCCGGCGCGGCATCTGGCGGCGGCACTGGCGGGAATTCGCGGAAAATAGCGGCGGATGGGGTGGACGGCAAGCATTCCCGCCACGACGTCAACCTTTTGTTAAGGACAAAAATGCCACGATCACTGTGAGATAGCGCACATGTTCCGGGCAAGCCAGATTGATGGCACCGGGCCGGTCGACATAGGATAGCGGCGATCGGCCTTCCGATTCGGCAACCGAGACGAGGATGATGACGGCGCGTCTGACCATCGTTGCAATGTTCCTCAGGGCGAAGTTCGGCCGGTTCCTGGCGGTCATAGCCCTGCTCGCCCTGGCGACCGGCCCGGTGGCAGCCGATGGCGGCCTATCCGCCCATGACCGGAATGTCTACCAGCGCGCCTTCGATGCCATCGCCAAGGACCGCTGGAAAGAGGCCCGGCGCGAGATCGAGCGGGCCAAGGACCCGCTGCTTGGCAAGGTGGTGGTGTGGCTGGATTTGACCCGGCCCGGCCCCGGCCGCTCCTTCGACGAAATGACCGCCTTCCTCAACCAGAATCCGGACTGGCCGCTGCGCGAGCGCCTGACCGCCCAGGCCGAACGCGCCATGCCCGACATCTACCCGACTGACAAGGTGCTGGCCTGGTATGCCGAGCGCGACCCGCTGACCGCCCCCGGCGCCATCAAGCTGCTCGGCGCCTTGCGCGCCAGCGGCCAGGACGAGCGGGCGAGGCGTGTCGCCGCCAGCAGCTGGATCAACCTCGATTTCGGCAAGGAACAGGAGGCGGATTTCATCGCCCGCTTCAAGGACCTGCTGTCGCCGGCCGACCATTTGGCGCGGCTCGACCGGCTGCTGTGGGACGGCAACCCGGAACAGGCGACGCGCATGCTGACCCGGGTCGGCGAGGGCCATGCGCGCCTTGCCAAGGCGCGGATGCAGTTGCGCGACAAGAAGATCACGGCGGCCTCCGCGCGCGGCTCGGTGCCGCCGGAACTGCGCAAGGATCCGGGCCTCGTTTACGAGATGGCGCGCCGGCTGCGCCTCGACGGCAAGGTCGAGAACGCGGTCGCCCTGCTCGACCCGCCGCCGACCGGATCGCGCCGGCCGGATCTGATGTGGGCCGAACTCTATCGTGCCGCGCGGGAGTTGCTGACCCGCGGCGACATCAGTGCCGCCTATCGCCTGGCTGCCGCCCATGGCACCGAGACCGGCGAGGCCTTCGTCGAGGGCGAGTTCTTCGCCGGCTGGATCGCCTTGCGCTATCTCAACGAGCCGGACATGGCGGCGCCGCATTTCCTCAGCCTCTATACCGGCGCCAAATCGGTCATCAGCAAGGCGCGCGGCGCCTATTGGAGCGGCCGCACCGCCGAGGCCAAGGGCGATACCGCGGCCGCCGCCGACTGGTACCGCAACGCCGCCCGCCATGTGACCGTGTTCTACGGGCAATTGGCCGCCTCGCGCCTGCCGGACCCCATTCACCTGCAGATGGATAGCGGCCTGCGCGCGAGTCCTGCAGAGCAGGCCGCCTTCAACAAGTTGGAACTGGTGCGCGCGGTGCGGCAGCTGGGCGATATCGGCGAGAACCAGCGCGTCCGCCCCTTCATCGTCAACCTGACCAACCGCGCCGGCAAGCCGTCCGATTACGTGCTGCTGGCCGGCCTCGCCCGCAGCGTCAAGCGCGAGGACCTCGCCATCCACGTCGCCAAGGAGGCGCGCCAGAGCGGCGTCGAGCTTACCGAATTCCTGTTCCCGACCTTGCGCGTGCCGCAGGACGGTGCGCCGGAAGCCGCCCTGACGCTGGCCATCATCAAGCAGGAGAGCGCCTTCGACCAGCGCGCCGAAAGCTCGGCCGGAGCGCTCGGCCTGATGCAGCTGATGCCCTCGACCGCCAAGCCGCTGGCCAAATCCGTCGGCATCAAGAAGCTCGATCCGAAGAAGCTGCTGAGCGACGCCGGCCTCAACATGCGCCTCGGGCGGCTCTATCTCGACCAGCTGATCGAGCGCTTCGGCGGCTCCTACATCATGGCGATCGCCGCCTATAACGCGGGGCCGAGCCGGGTGCGCCAGTGGAGCGACCTCTATGGCGATCCGCGCCAGGCGGAAATCGACGCCATCGACTGGATCGAGAACATCCCCTTCAACGAGACCCGCAACTACGTCATGCGCGTGATGGAGAACCTGCAGATCTACCGCAGCATCCTGGCCAAGGAAGGCATCCGCATCGCCCTCGACGACGACCTCAACCGGCACGCGGTCAATTGAACCCATACAAGTGGGCGGTTGCCGGGTCGGTTCGATTCCGTCATCCTTGGCGACGGCGGAGAGTCCACGCGTTTCTTCCATAGGACTGCCGGCAAACGCGCGCACGTTCTGCTCCGCCGACGCGTTTGGGCATCGGCCAAGGGATGCGGACCATGACCGTGATGTTTGCGAAGGCATAGTCCAGCCGCCCCATCAGAGAGCAAGATGACAGCGATACCTCCCTCCCCCACCGCAAGCGACGTCGCGGCCGCCGCCGGCCGCCTCAAGGGCCGGGCCGTGCTGACGCCGCTCCTCGACTATCCGCTGCTCAGCGAACGCCTCGGCTTCCGCCTGCTGGTGAAGGCCGAGATCCTGCAGGTCACCGGCTCGTTCAAGTTCCGCGGTGCCGCCAATTGCCTGCTGGCAGCGCTGGAAGCCGATCCGCAGCTGAAGGCGGTGGTGGCGTTCTCCTCCGGCAATCACGCCCAGGGTGTCGCCGCAGCGGCACGGATGCTGAATCTCAAGGCGACCATCGTCATGCCGCAGGACGCGCCGGCGATGAAGATCGCCAATACCCGGCGTCTCGGCGCCGAGGTGGTGCTCTATGACCGCTTCGGCGAGGACCGCGAGGCGCTTGCCCGCGGCATCGCCGCGCGCGAGGGCGGCCGCATCGTGCCACCCTTCGACGATCCCCATGTCATCGCCGGACAGGGCACCGTCGGCCGCGAGATCTGCGACCAGGCGGCGGCAATGGGCCTGACACCGGATACCGTCATCGCGCCTTGCAGCGGCGGCGGCCTCATCGCCGGCATCGCGCTCGCCGTCAAGGACCGGCTGCCGCAGGCCGAGATCTTTGCCGCCGAGCCGGAAGGCTTCGACGATCTCAAGCGCTCGCTGGCCGCCGGCGAAAGGGTGCGGAACGAAGGCGGCCGGGCATCGATCTGCGACGCGCTGATGTCGCCGATGCCGGGGGCCATCACCTTCCCGATCCACCAGCAACTGCTGGCCGGCGGCTTCGCGGTCAGTGACGACCAAGCGCTCGATGCCATGAACCTCGCCCTGCGCCACGCCAAGCTGGTGCTGGAACCGGGCGGCGCCGTGGCGCTGGCCGCGGCGCTGGCCGAACGCGAGCGGCTCAAGGGGCGGAACGTCGTGGTGGTGGCCTCGGGCGGCAATGCCGACCCGGAGATGATCCAGCGCGCGATCGCCCGGCCGGATCCGCTGGCATAGGGCGTCGCACGCGCAAGGTCGGGCGTCACACGCGTCAAGCCCGGGGCCGCCCGGGCCCACGCCCCAAACACAAAGCGCCCCAAACACAAAGCGCCCCAAACACAAAGCGCCCCAAGACAAAGCCCCCGCCGGCGGGCAGCCGGCGGGGGCTTTTTCGTTCCGGCCGCGCGCGGCAATCAGGCGTTGGCGGCGGCCTTCTTCTCGGCCTCGGGCGCCGGCGTGGCATTGGCGGCCGGGGTGACGGCCGGCGCCGTTGCCGCCGGCTTCACGCCACCATCGATGCGGCGGCACATGCCTTCGATGAAAGCGCCCTGCTCGATGGCCAGCGATTTGTGGAGGATGTCGCCAGTCACCTTGGCGGTCTTTTCCAGTACCACGATGTCGGCACGGACCTCGCCATTGACCAGGCCACAGATGCGGACCGATTCCGCCTGCAGGCCGCCCTGGACGGTCGCCCCTTCGCCGATGGTGATGTTGCGGCTCTGCACGTCGCCTTCCACCCAGCCGTCGATCTGCACGTCGCCGCTGCAGACCAGATCGCCGGTGATCCTGAGATCGGCACTGATGATGGAGGGAACGCCGGATTTGCCGCCAGGCCGCGTCGAATCCGTGGCGGCGCCATTCGGCCCCGACTTGTTAACCTTTGAAAACATAACGACCTGCCTTCAGAAAGCCCATCGGGTCGAGGGGCTTCTCGTTGTAGCGGACTTCGTAATGGACGTGGGGGCCAGACGACCGCCCGGTCGAGCCCAGCTTGCCCACCACCTGCCGATATCCAACCACATCCCCGACCTTCACGGAAATGGAATCGAGATGGGCGTAGACCGTGACAATGCCCATGCCGTGGTCGATTTCGACCATGCGGCCATAGCTGCCCTTCCAGCCGGCGGTGACGACCGTACCCGGTGCGGTGGCGAGGACGTCGGAGCGCAGGCTGCCGACGAGGTCGAGCCCCTCATGCCGGGCGCGCTTGCCGTTGAAGGGATCCACCCGTGAGCCAAAGCCCGAGGAGACGTAATAATGATCGACCGGTGCGGCCAACGGTACCGAGCGCAGCACCACCTGCAGCTTCTCCCAGCGCGCCACTTCGTCATCGAGCGTGGCGACGCTGGCCAGCAGCTTCTGCTCGGTCTCGTCCTCGGCGTTCTCCGGGGCCGGCAGGAAAGGGCCGCCCTTGTTGATGCTGGCATCCTCGGCGGCGGCCAGCAGCGCGTCGACGCTGAGCCCGGTCATCGCCACGGTCTTTTCCATGTCTTCGAGCGAGTTGCGCGTGCGCTCGGTGACCGAGGCGACGAAATTGGCCTGCTGCTCCTGCACCGCGGCCACCTTGGCACGAAGGTCGTCGACCGTGCGGGCGAGGTCGGCGCGGCCGAGTTGCAGGGCGTTGCGCTGCGCCACCACCGTGGCGAGGGCGGCCTGGGTCTGCGCCACCTGGCGCGAGAGATCGACATTGCGCGCCTGTGCGACGGTCAGTTCGCCCTGCAGGCCCTCGACCTGCTGGGTCAGCCTGGCGACCTTGTCGGTGGCGACGTCGTGCTGGCGCTGCAGGGCGGCAAGCCGGTTGCTGAGATCGCCCACCTGGCCGGTCAGCTCGGTATTGCTCTTGCGGCTCTGCTCGAGGAGTGCCGTCAGTTCGCTGCGCTCGACCGCCATGCGGCGGCGGTCGCCCTCGATCGTGCGGATCTCGGCCTTGAGGCCGGCGATCTGGTTGGTGAGCGACTGGTTGCGCGCCGCAATCTTCTTGAGATCGGCATCGAAGGCCAGCAGGCGGTTCTTCAGGGATTCGCGCAGCTTGTCGCGCAGCGGATCCTGCTTCTTCACGTCGCGGGCCAGGCCCTCGCCATCGGCCAGCGGGGTGGGCCCTTCGATCTGGGTGGCGATCTGCCGCAGGGGATCGTCCGCCGCCAGCCGCGTGCCGGCATCCTCGCCGGAGAGGCCGAGCAGATAGGCCTCGTCATCGGAGAGGCGCTCGGTGCTGTCCTTGAACTGGGCGAAATAGTTCGAGACCTCGGCAAGGAGGCCGGTATAGGCGCCCTCGGCCTCGCGCACGGCAATGTCGCGGCCGTGCTGGTTGACCTGCTGCAGGGCAAGGCCGATCGAGGTGGCGAGAGTGAGAACGGCGATGCCGCCCAGAACCACGAGGCCGGCCAGTTGGATGCGCGTCGACAGACGCACATATTTGATCTTGCCGTCGCTGCGAAGGATGACCTCGCGCGGTGAAAAATGCCTGCCGATGGCAGTTGAAAGACGGTTTCTCAATTTTCCAGGAAACTTTCCGGTCAACACGATCCCATCCCCCACGGCCCGCCCCATCCGGGACGCCTTAACCACCCCTAGCCGCCATGGCGCCGCCATTGCAGCGGGCGAACTGGCGAGAAGCTTGTTCCGGACCAAGGTTTTGGCCTGGCCCCCCTGGCATTTTCTTTTGCCAATCTTTTCATCAACGCGGGCAGGACATGCCGAAGGCGCGGCGGCCGCCAATCGTTAATTAATTGTTAGCGGGAGTAACTTAGGCGGCTGGTCCCAGGGACGCAAGCCGAATCAGCCCCGGTCGATGCGGCCACTGGAAGTGTCACAAAATGGCTGTCGCGCCTGGCCCGTCAGGGACCGCGCCGGAACATTTTTTCCACATAGGCGATGACCGAATCCACAGCTTCTGCAACCGAGCTGGCATCGGTATCGACCACCAGTTCCGGTGCCGCCGGCGCCTCATAGGGCGCACTTATCCCGGTAAACTCGCGCAATTCGCCGGAACGGGCCTTTTGATAGAGGCCCTTGGGATCGCGTCGCTCACACGTCGAGATATCTGCCTTGATGAAGATCTCGTGGAATCCCCCAGGCGCCTCGCTGGCGGCGAGCGCCTGGCGCGCGCGATCGCGATCGGCGCGATAGGGCGAGATGAAGGCGGTGATGACGATCTGCCCCGATTCGGCGAAGAGAGCCGCCACCTCGCCGATGCGGCGGATGTTCTCGGTGCGGTCCTCCGGCGTGAAGCCGAGATTGGCCGAGAGGCCGCGCCGCACATTGTCGCCGTCCAGCACGAAGACATGATAGCCGCGGCGGAACAATTCGCGTTCGACCGCCATGGCAATGGTCGACTTGCCGGCGCCGGAAAGGCCGGTGAACCACAGCACGCCGCCGGCATGGCCGTTGCGGCGCGCGCGCTCGTCGGTGGTGATGCCATGGGCGACGGCGGTGAGGTTGTCGGCGCGTGCCGTCACCGCGGCGCGCTCGTCGGCAATTCCCTGCAGCGAAATGGTGCCGCCGGCGACGATGTTGCCGCCATCGGCCAGCACGAAGCGGCCGGTCTTCGGATTGTCGGTGGCGGCGTCGAGCGCCAGCAGGGCGGGCGAGCGCAGGCTGACCTCGGCGATGTCGTTGCGCGCGACCGTGCCGCCGGGATTTAGGGTGAAGCGCTCGGGATCGTAGAGGCCGTCGACCCGCTCCACCGTGACATTGACCTCGCGCGTCTGCAGGCGCAGGCGATAGGTATGGCCGATCTCGAGCGGCGCGCGGCCGAGCCAGAACAGGCGCGCGGCGAAGACATGGCTCTCAAGCGGCGCCCGCTCGACATGGCTGGCGATCTCGCCGCGCTCGATGAAGAGCTGCTCGTCGAGGGTGATGCCGACCGATTCCCCGGCCTCGGCCTCGCCACGCGGCGGCGCCGACCAGGTCTCGATGCTGCTGATGCGCGCCGTCTTGTTGCTGGGCGAGAAGACGAGGCGATCGCCGACCTTGAGCCGCCCGCTGGCGATGCGCCCGGCGAGGATGCGCCGGTCGTCGAACTTGTAGACGTCCTGCACGGGGAGGCGCAGCGGCAGCTCGGCCAGCGGTGCCGCGGGATGGAAACTGTCCAGTGCTTCGATCAGCGTCGGGCCGTCATACCAGGCCATGCGCGTGGATTTCTCGGCGATGTTGTCGCCGTCGCGCGCCGCTACCGGGATGATGTAGCTGGGCGTGATGCCGAGGGAAGCGAGATAGTCGGTGTATTCGCGGCGAATCGCGGCGAAGCGGTCGGCCGAAAAATCGACCAGATCCATCTTGTTGACGATGACCGCGATCTGCCTGACGCCGAGCAGGCTCAGCAGGAAGGCATGCAGGCGCGATTGCTGCTGGATGCCGTGGCCGGCATCGATCAGCATCAGGGCGGCTTCCGCGCTGGACGCGCCAGTGATCATGTTCTTGATGAATTCGCGGTGGCCCGGCGCGTCGATGATGGTGTAGTCGCGCTTTTTCGTCTTGAACCAGATCTGCGCCGTGTCGATGGTGATGCCCTGGTCGCGCTCCGACTGGAAGGCGTCCATCAGGAAGGCCCATTCGAACGGCATGCCGCGCCGCTCGCACATCGCCTTGATCGCCTCGAATTTGCCGTCGGGCAGCGAGCCGGTGTCGTGGAACAGGCGCCCGACCAGGGTCGACTTGCCGTGATCGACATGGCCGACGATGACGATGCGCATCAGTTCGCGCGCAAGGGGTTGTGACACGTTCATCACATATACCCCGCAGCGCGCAGGCGTTCGAAGGCGTCCTCGGTCTCGCGGTCCATGGCGCGGCCGGCGCGCTCGGGGGTCCTGGTCGCCTCCAATTCGGCGATGATCTCGGCGATATTGGCGGCTGTGCTATCGACCGGGAAGGTGATGTCGTGGTCGCCCAGCGAGCGATAGCGCTTGCCGTTCTTCGCGAAATAGAGCTCGACCATCGGGATGCCCTCGCGCTGGACATATTTCCAGATGTCGAGCTCGGTCCAGGAAAGCAGGGGATGCACGCGCAGATGCGTGCCCTGGGGCAGGTCGGTGTTGAAATAGTCCCAGAATTCCGGCGGCTGGTCCTTGAAATCCCAGGCGCCGCTTTCGCCGCGCGGGGAAAACACGCGCTCCTTGGCGCGCACACTCTCCTCGTCGCGGCGGATGCCGGCGATGATGCCGGTGAATCCATATTTGGCGATGGTGTCGCGCAGGCCGAGCGTCTTGCGGGCGGCCGAGCGGGCATTGGGCGGCAAGCTGGGATCGGTCGCCTCGACCGGCGGGCATTTCTCGACCACCAGGTTAAGGCCCCATTCCTTCGAGAAGCGCTCGCGAAAGGCGTACATCTCGGGGAATTTCTTCTCGGTGTCGATATGGAGGACCGGGAAGGGCACATGGCCGAAGAAAGCCTTCCTGGCCAGCCAGACCATGACATTGCTGTCCTTGCCCAGCGACCAGAGCATGCCGAGCTTGTCGATGCGGTTGAAAGCCTCGCGCAGGATATAGACGCTCTGCGCTTCCAGCTGGTCGAGATGGTCCATGGGATGGAACAAATTCCGAACGTGATGGGTGACTGGCCCCGTCAATATAGGATCGGTCCCCGTCCCGCAATATGGCCGCCGACTGAAAAAGGAAAGGGCGCTGCCCGGAAGGGTGCGGCTATGTCCCTCCCGGTGTCAGCCTGTGGCGGAGGGCCGCGAAGGCGGCGCGGCGGGCCGCCTCGGCCCCGGCGAGATCGGCCTCGGTCACGGCCTCGCCATTGCGCGCCTTGGCGGCGAGCGCGCCCAGCTGCGCGAGATAAGGAGCCAGGGCGGCAACACCCTGGAGGATGATGGCGGCGGTGGCAGGGTTCATCTCACTGCCCTCCCGCGGCTGGCGGCAGCAAAGGCTTGAGTTCCGCCATCTGCCGCTCCGCCGCCGCCAGATTGGCCTCGGCCAGCTGCGGCAGATGCGCGCGAAAGGCATTGCCGGCGCCGTCCAGCGCCAGTTCGACCGCATCCAGCGTCACGAGGAGGGCGATGGCGGTGCCACTCCCGGGCAGGATAGCTGGCTCGCCCAGCGCCGGGTCCAGCACCTGGTCGAGGCCTGCGGCCAAGCTGCCCGCCAGCAGATTGGCGGCGGCAAGGCGAGCGCCGAGATCGGCCGGCCGATCCGGCACGGCGCAGGCGACGAGCAGCATCGCCGCCCCGAGCATGAAGGGAAGTCCACGCATGGCTCAGCCCTCGCCCTGTTGCGCCGGCAGGTTCGGCACCCAATAGACGACCAGCCCGACGATGAGGGAGACGAGCGCCAGCCGCGCCTCCGCCGTCACCGCGAGGCCGGGCCCGTTCCAGAGTGCCTCGGCGGCAAGCCCCACCAGCCAATCAGCCAAGGGTGCCGCGATCGCCGCAGCCCAGGCCTTGTTGATGGTCATGGCCTTGTTGACGGCGCCGAGCCCCGTCAGATTGTTTGCTGTCGTCATGTCGATCTCCTTTCGATGGCGGGATCACCCGCCCAGATGCATCACCTTCGAGATCCAACCCGCCCCGGCACCGGAGAGGCCGGAGAGCACCATGAGACCGCCCAGGGTCAGCCAGCGCAGGCGCTGCAGATCCTCGAGCCGGTCGGCCAGACGCTCGACGGCGAGGTCGAGCTTTTCGACGCTGACCTGCAGGCGGCCGATCGCCTGCGACGTGGCATCAAGATCGCCGGTCATCCTGCCCACCTCATGTCCCGCCTGATAACGGCACCCAACCGGCCTCGATGTCGTAGGCAGCGATGGCGGCGGCGGTTGCGGCGGCAGCGAGCGCATCGGCATGGGCCCATTTCACCCGGCGCAGGCGCTGGATCTCGGCCTTGGCCGCCTCGCCCAGCGCGATCATCGCCGGCGCATCGGCGAGCGGCAGGAAACTGTTATCGGCCATGCGCCAGGCAAAATCCGCCGGCCAGGGCGCGGCCGCGGCCAGCGCCCAGCGCGCCTCCTGCCCCATGGCGGTGATGTTCTGCTGGTCGACCGCGCGCAATTGCAGCACCTTGCCGTGATAGGCCATGCCGGCGGCGAGCGCCGCCTCGTAGCGCCGCTCAAGGGCCGCCAGCTTCTCGGCCCGGAGATCGGCTGGCGGCCGCACCCAGGCATCGCCCAGCCAGCGATCGCCGGCGCGGTCGGGCGCCGACGACACCTCGACGGCCCCATTGTCGTCCGGCAAGGCGCCGCCACCGAAACCGCCGAGATAACGGCCGTCCGCATCCACGAAATGCCGCAGCATGTGGGTCTCCTTTCTGGGCTGATCCCGGTTCAGCGCGCGCGGGCGCGCAGGATGAGGCGCCAATTGGCGTTGGTGAGATTGGCCTCGGACCCGGTGCCGCCATGGGCATAACCAAAGGCGCTGGCGCCGCTGCCATAGCGCAGCACGATGTTGCTGGCGTCGGCGCGCAGGCCGAGGCCGCGATGGGTGCCGAAGCCGGTGCCGGTATTGGCAAAGCCGATGGCGATCTCGTCCCCCACCGCCCAGCCTGCTTCCGCCGTCTTGCAGCGGAGCACTGGCCGCAGATCCTGCGGCGCCGCGCCCAATCCGTGGGCCAGGGTCAGCGTGCCGCCGGAGGTGATGGAAAGCTCGCCGCTGTCATACGAGTAGTCGCCGGCGAGTGTCTGCCAGGCCGCGCCGTCAGAGCGCAACAGCACCTGGTCGCCGAGGCGCAACAGGCGCTGGGTGAGGCCGTCCAGCAGTTCCGCCCCGGCGGGGTCGAGCGTCACCTCGCCGCTGGCCGCCGCGTTGCGGATGGCGATGACCGCGCCATTGCCGGCGACAGCCGCCGGGAGCAGATCGAGCGTGACGCCGCCTGCGGTGAAACGGAGCTCGCGGCCGAGATCGGCCGCCGCCAGGCTGTGGCCCGAGGCGAGATCGGTGACCGGCAGGGCGAGGCCGGCCCCGCCCACATACCAGCGCGGCGGTGCCGAGACGCAGCGCCAGAGCCCGCTTGCCTCGGCGCGGAAGCGGGCGACATCGCCGGGCGCTGCCGCCACATCGGCGGCACCCGGCAGGATCAGCAGCAGCGGATCATGCGTCAGCGTCAGTGCCGCGGCGAAGCAAAGCTCGACCACCGTGCCGGCAGGAGCGCCCGCCCAGAATGCGCCGATCGTGCTGGCGCCGCTGACATGATGATAGCCGCCGCGGGCAAGGGACGCGGGCTCGGCCAGCGTGGCGGCACTGGCGATGGCGGCACCCTGTCGCCAGAGGGCGGCGAGCCCCCGGGGCGTCACCGCCGCATCGTCGGACGATCCGTCGAGCACGTCGGCGATGCCGGCATAGACGGCAGCCCCCTCCGGCAGGTTGCGATTCTCGAGGCCGCTGGCATCGTGGTTCCAGCCGATCAGCCGCCCGGCCGCGGGCAGCGGCAGGGTGAGGTCGGCAGACGACGCCGTGGGGCTGAGGCGGGGTGTGCGGTCGAGCCGGTCGTCCAGTTCCTGCACCAGGGCGGTCAGGCGATCGAGCGCGCGCTCATGTGTCTCCGCCGGGAAGGGATCGTTCGGGGTGTAGTCGACGAGCTGCGTGCGCCGGGTGCGCCGGATGATGGTCCAGCTGGTGCCGGGTGGCGGCGGTACCAGGGCGGTGAGCGTGCCGCTTTCGCCGCCGCCGCCTCCCAGGGTGAAATCGGTCACCAGGCTGCGCACGGTTTCGCTGCCGCTGGCGAGATCGCGCTCGACCACCTCGATCTCGTCGGCACCGAAAAAGACGAAGGGAATGGCAAAGGCGGCGGTGACCCCGTCGCCGGCATAGGTGATGCGCGATTGCGTGGTGGCGAGGGTCATGACGCCACCTCGGCGATGAGGCGCTGGCAGAGGCGGCGATAGGGTTCCTGCGCGGACGCCTCGGCCGCGCGCAGGGCATCGATGGGGGCACGCGTTTCCGGCCGCGGCAGGGGCAGGAAGGCATCGAAGCCAAGTCCGGCCATGAATTCGGCCAGCCGCCCGCCGGTTGCCGCCATACCCAGTGGCGCCTGAAAGCGGCGCGCCGGAATCTCGCCCTCCAGCGCCGCCGCGCCAAGTCTCTGCGCACCAGCATTCCCGTCGATCGCGTCATCGATCGCCGCGCCGAGTCCGCCCAGGCGCTCAACCTGCGCGAACAGCCGCCGCGCCAGGCGCTCGACCTCGCCGGCCACACGCAACCGCTCGGCCAATTGTGCCTCGACCATCTTGGCCGCGCGCCGGCCGGCGATGGCCGCTGTCCGCGCCGCAGCCGCTTCGCCGGCCGCCCTGTCCGCCGCGATGGCGCGGTCGAGCGCGGCGGCTTCCGCTGCCAGCAATGCGGCTTTGGCGAGGGCCGCTTCCGTCAGGGTCCGCGCCGCTGCATCGCCGAGGGCGGCGCGCAGGGCGGCTGCGTCGCATTCCGCCTGGTGCCGGGTGATGGCGGCGGCAAGCTCGGCACGCCGCGCCGCAAGACCGGTGCCGCTCTGTCTGCTGCTTGGGCTGCCGGTCGCGCTACCGCTCGGGCTGCCACTCGTGCTCTTGCTCATGCCGGACCTCCCGCCTTGCCTTGTTGCGCTTCCGCCAGGGCGGCAAGGCTGCGGATCAGCCAGGGATCGTTGCCGAGGCCGCTCTCGGCCAGGATTGCCGCGATCTCGCCCTGCCCGGCGCAGCGCGCGATCACCGATCGCGCCAGGGCGATGCGGCTGTCGCAGGCCTCGCCCCATTCGCGCGCCAATTCGGCCCGCGCCAAATCCGCCCGTGCCGATTCAACATCGCCGGATGGTGCTTCCAGCCGGCGGCAATAGGCGGCGACAATGCCATTGACCAGGCCCTGCGGCAGGCCCGCCGCGTGGAACCAGCTGCGCGCTGCCGCTTCCAGCGCGCGATCCGGTTCGATCGCGCGCGGCAAGCGAATGACATAATCCTCGGCGCGCGGCGGCGGCGTGAAGGCCGCACCGAGCGCCTCGGCCAGGGGATCGGATGCGGCGACACCCGAAGGTTGGAAGTCGTCGGACACGCTCTGGCCGCGGGCCAGCAGCGCCTCGCGCATCGCCGCTTCGAGCGGGTCAGCCGCGGGATACGGGTCGGTCGGGTCGTGACGCATGGGATATCGCCTCCTGTTCCAATGGGGGTCGGTTGCGTGATTGCTAGCGCAGCTTGATCACTTCCTCGCCGATCCGGCTGAGGCCGGTGAGCGAATCGAGGATGCCGCTGCGCCGGGCGCGGCGCGCGGCGCGCTCCTGCTCGCGCGCGGCGACGTCATGGCCGTGCTGCGTCCAGAACGCGTCGCGCGCATTTTCCTGGGCAAGGTCGCGCTGCAAATCGGCTGGCGAACCCTCGCCGGTGACGCCGCCCTTCAACAGGGCAAGGCGCTGCCGGGCGCGACCGCGCTCGCCCTGGCGGCGGATCTCGTCGGCCTTGCGCGCCCCCTCCTGCCGCAATTCCCGCGCCGCCGCGGCCGCTGCCTTGCCGTCGTCGCCGGCCTGCATGGCGCGGTCGGCCAGTTGCAGGCCAAGGCCGATCATGGTCGGTATCGCCACATGGCACATGTCATCCATCCATCGTTGTTATCTGCGGCATCAGGGCGACGACGGTGCAGGGCAGCGGCTGCTCCTGCACCACCGTCACCAGGGCCCGGTTATCCCAGCCCTTGGGGACGGCGACGCTCTTGTCGCCGCTGAAGAGCGGCGGGCTCTGGTCCATCGCCGTTTCCGGCCTGCGGAAGACGATGTCCTCGGCGCGCGCGGCATCGGCGCCGAGGCGCATGCCGAGACTGTCGACGAGGCGCACGATCACGCGGTGCAGGCGCCGCTTCTTGCCCTGGGCGGGGCCGTCGCCGCCGCCGGCTTCCAGATCCATGGTGACGAGGCGGCTGGCATAGCCGAGGCCGACATGAGCCCAGGAAACGGCGCGCACGAGGCTGACGGTACCGTCGGCGGCCACGATGCGATCGGGATGGGTGGCGCCGTCGGCCAGGATCGTCACCTGCTCGCCGACCAGATGGTCGAGGCCGTCCAGCGTCGTCGCCGCCAGCGCCCAGGCGCCGGACGGCATTTCGTCCAGCGATGGAAACGGCGTCAGGATCGTCGCGGTCACCGAGTTGGCGTCGATCCAGCCGGTGATCAGCGCCCGCGCCACGGCATAGCCGGTACCGTGGCGATAGCGGTGATGCAGTTCGCGCCCGACATCGCCGGGGGCGAAGATTCCGGCAGCCGCGACGAAGGCGACACCGGTGGCACCGGCAAGGCCGGCGCCGCTGCCCGGCGTCACGGCCGCCGTGCCGGCGCCATCGAAGGTGAGACCGGCATCGACGAAGAAGGCGTGGCGCTTGTCATGTTCGTCCTGTGGCGTAAAGGCCAGGGCCAGGCGCTCGACCGAGCGCCGGATCTCGCCCTCGACGCGCCGTTCGACCGCCAGCCAGAGTTCGTCCTGGCTGTCGCCCGGAATGACCGCCAGCGACAGCACGCGCGTCTCGCGACCGCCGATGCGGTGCCGGTGCCAGCCCACCACGTCCTGGTCGCGCAGATAGGTGAGGCCGAGCAGCGCACCATCGGCGCAGGCGACCCAAAGCACCGACCATGGCTCGGCCTGATAGACGATTTCGGTGATACCGGTTCGCGTCAGGTGCCGCGCCAGCAGCGACATCTCCGGCGAGTTGAAGGCGTCGTTCTCGAAATTGTAGGCCATCTCGTAGAGCTTGCGCCGCGCGCGCTGCACATAGAGGACGGCGGCGCCGATGCGCTCGGGCCGGATATCGGCGCTGCCATTGGTGGTCTCGCGCCGCACCACGACATTGCCGGGCGTCACCGCCTCGTTGAGCGAAGACGCCGACAGGTTGAATTCGCCGCCGGTGGTGCCGAGGGCGAGTGTCTTGCCCGCACTCATCCAGCGGATGGCGTTGACGCGGTCATCGGCGATGGTGAAGTTGAGCGCATGGTCGTCGCGCACCAGCCCGTCGGCGGCACTGGGGGCATGGCTTTCATAGGCACCGGCGACCGAGCCCCAAAGGGTCTGCGGCTGCTGGCGGGAATTGGCCATGAACAGGCGCTCCTCGTAGAAGGTCACGGTTGCGGGCCAGCCGGTAGTGGCGGACCAGGCGCCAAGCCGCCAGGCAGTGACGGCCGCGGTGCCGCCGAAATTGGCCTTCACCTCGACCGTCACCTGGGTGGGCGACGTGAAGGCGGTGATGCGGCCCCAGCCCCAGATGGTGCCGTGCTTGAGGCGCAGCAGGCGGCCGATATCGGTCGCCGCGAACAGCGGGCCGGTGGCGGTCAGGGTCACCGCACCGCCGCTGACGGCGGACGGGGCCAGCGTCACGCTGCCCGTGTTCTCGTCGAGATAGGGACCGTCCTGGAACTGTATCTCGCTGAGGCTCCAGGCGGTATGGCCGCTCCGGGCCAGCTTGCGCGGCGCAAAATCGGGATGGCAGAGATAGAGCACATCGGCCGATTGCGCCCATTTCAGGCGGCGCACCGCGGCAAGGTCATAGGGTGTCGCGATCTCGTAGGCGATGCCGGGCGACGTCTCGATGCGTCCGCCATTCATGTAGAAGCGGAAATAATTCTGTCCGGCCTCGATCACATAGGCCTGCTCGGTCGAGAATTCGAAGGGGATCAGGCGAATTTCACCACCGTCCTTCGCCGGCGCCACGAATTGCGTGCCCGGGCGACGCGTCGCCGGCCCTTGCGCCAGCAGCACGAAATTCTCGATCTCGCGGCAGGCGTTGCGGTATTTGTCGAGGTCGATGCGGCCATAGAGTTCGGGCGACCATTCGCCGGCATTGAAGGTGGCAAGGTAATGCGCGCTTTTCGGCATGGTCCCTTCCCCTTCCTTCAGGCCCGGGCCGCCAGCCAGGCATCGACGGCAAGCGTCGCCTGCCCGCCCTCCTGCGCATCGGCGATGCGCGCCTGCTGCAGCAGATCCCGGAGATGGTTGCGCGCCGCCTCGATGCGGCTGGCGCTTTCGGTCAGGTTGCCGGCGAGTTGCACGGCGAGCCTGGCGGCGATCGCTTCGGCCAGCAGCGCGTCATATTCGGCGGCATCGGCGATGCGGCCGATATAGAGGATGTCGAGCGGCGGCGGCAGGTCGCTGAGGATGCGGCGGCCCTCGATGCGGTAGTCGCCGCCGCCGGCGATCTCGATCAGGCGCAGGCAATGGGCCGGTTCCGGCCCCTGCGGCAGCTGGTACTGGTGGGCATAGCCCCAGGCCGGCTTCTCGACCATTGCGGCGAGGCGCGCGCGCCGCTGCGCCGCATTCCAGGGATAGAGCCGCAGCACCGCATCGGCCGCCGGCGCGAAATTGCGCCGGCACAGGCCGGCCGGCTTCGAGCCGTCCTCCAGCGAGGTGATGGGATCGGCGCCGAGAAAGTCGAGCGCCCGGTTGCAGATGGCGATGATGGAAGTGGTCATTATGATTTCACCGCGCGCCGGAGCCGCCCGCCAACCCGCCGGCGCGCGGTGGGGTTGGCGGGACGGCCACAGCGCGCCGGCGCTCCTCAATCCAGTGTGTAGAAGATCAGCACGCGCAGAGTGCCGCTGGCGGGCAAAGCGGCGGCGGCGGGGGTGAGGATCACGATCTCCTCATTCGCCAGCGGCTCGCCGATATTGGCAGCGGGGCCGAAGAGCGTCGGCGTGTCCACCGCGGTGAAGGTGGCCGCGGCGCGATATTTCGCCGGCGTGCCGGCGATGCCGACGGCGAGCGTCGCGGAGCCGAGGCTGACCGTCGACGCGAGCAGGCCGTAGAGTACCCGCGCCCCCTTGGGCAGCCGCGCCACTTCGATGATGTCGGAGGTCGGCTGTGCCGCCAGCGTCACCTTCTCGTTAAAGCAGCGCACGCGGCCATGCACGTCGCCGGCCATCGGCAGATCGACCGGGGCCGTGTTGCGCAACCGGCCCATCTGCAATCCGTATTGAATTGCCATGTTTATCTCCTGTTTGAAGGGAAGAAACGAGCGTCGGCACCGCGGGGTTGGTGGGGCGGCCGCGGTGCCGACGATCAATCAAGCAAGCGTCCCGATCTCGACCACGCCGTCCTCTTCCATGCGCGTGGCGCCGATCGACATCGCGCAATAGACCTGTGTGGCGTAGGACTTGTCGGGGCGTTCGGTGACCTTGACCTTGGGTGATTGCGCCAATGCCAGCAGCAGGGCCGATTGCCGCCAGGCGAGGCAGGCGCGC
The DNA here is from genome assembly GCF_004363235.1 of Dongia mobilis. GTDB lineage: Bacteria > Pseudomonadota > Alphaproteobacteria > Dongiales > Dongiaceae > Dongia > Dongia mobilis. The sequence goes on along the minus strand of NZ_SNYW01000008.1, from coordinate 571,631 downwards.
TCGCCCGAGCCGTTGAGGCCCAGGCGCTGAGTGCGGATGAAGCGGAAGCCGAGGAAGGTATCGATCTGGCCGGCGGCCAGCGCCTTCACCGTGTTGTAGTCGGACGAGGTCACCTGGGTGGTGCCGAGCAGCACGGTGATGTCCTTGGCCGGACAGGCGACATAGCGCGGCTCGTCGGGATCGTTCTCGGCCGCGTCGAGGATCTCCTTGGCCTGGAGCAGCTTGGCCAGCGTCAGGCCGGTGCCGCCGCCGGCGATCTTCTGCGGGGCAGGCAGCGTGACCAGGGTCTGGCCGGTCTTGCCGCTGCGCGCCACGCCATTGGCCTGGGCGATGATGACGTCGTCCATGGCGCGGCCCAAGGCATGGGCCGCTGCCTGGGCATAGGCATTGGTGGGATCGGTCAGGGTCTTCACCTGGTCGAGCCGGTCGACGAGGTCGGAATACTCGTAATCCTCCAGCATCACCTGGCGCCGGGCGTGGGGCGTTTCGGTCAAGGGCGTGTCGGCATGGCGCGACTGGCGCTTGATCGCCGAGCCGGCGCCGATCTGGTCGAAATAGGCGATCTCGCCGGTCACCATTTCCTGGCGCACGGCATCCTTCAGGCGGCTGCCCTTCTGCTGCACCAGCAGCATGATGTTGGCCGAATACATCGCGTTGAACGCGAGCTGCACTTGTGAGGACATGGGTTCTCACTTCCTTTCGTCTTTGGGTTTCGGGTCGGTCGCGGCGAGGTTGCCCCTGCAAGCCGCCGCGCGTGGCAGCGTTGGTGTGGCAGCTGCCACGCGCGGCGTTTTCACAAAGACCTCAAGCCTCGATGCTGACGCGCATCATCGGGCGGCCCGTCTCTTCCGGGCGGTCAGCCGGGCCGCGCTGGGCTGCGGTTGTCCGGCTTTGGATGCGGGGTTGCTCTCTCACGACCCGCCATAGGCGAGGGCGTAGAGGGCTTCCATCCGTTGCACCAGGCTCTGGTGCTCGGGGTGGGTCTTGTTGAGATAGGGGTGCGTCGAATCGGCCTGCGCCTGGCGCTGCAGCTTCGCGATCTCCTGGAGCGCCTCGGCGGGGTTGCGCGGGCCCGCACCGGCGCCGGCACGCGCCGTGATGCTGTCCTCGGCGAGGAGGCGGCCGGCCTTCGCCAGCAATTGCATCAGCGCCGTCTCGCCCAGGGCATCGGCGATGTCGTGGAACGGTGCCGCATCGCCCAGCAGTGCCGCATAGGCGCGCCGCGCCGACTGCATGTTGGCATCGTATTGCCGGCCCCAGAGCGCCTGCAGATCGCCGACCGGGTCGGTATCGGGCAAGGGCGCCGGTGCCGCGGCAGCGGACAAGGGCGCCCCGGCAGCAGGCAGGCGGGCAAGAAAGGCGTCGTGCAATTCGCGCGCCTGGGTCCGGGTGAGGCCGAGGCGATGCGCAGTCTCGCGGTACCAGCCGGCGAGCTCCGCATCATAGGCGTCGCCATCAGGGACCGGCAGGTCATAGCCGTCGGCGTCCTGCGGGCGGCCGAGGCGATCCCAGATCGGCGCCCAGGCCTCGGGCCCCGCATCGGTGCCGGGCAGGTTCAGCCGGTCGCCGCCCACCAGGCGTTCAAGGTGGCGATAGGAGGTGACAGCGTCGCTGGCCGAGCGCCAGCCCTTCTGTTCGACGAAGCGGCCGAGTTCGGGATCAAGTTCCGCCTGCCACCCTGCCTGCGACGGCGCTTCTGCCTGCGGGTCCGGTGTTGCGATCGGGTCGTGGTCGTCATCGGTCATCGATCACCTCCTGGAGCAGGGCCGTGAAATCGGCGGGATCGAGGCCGCACATCTCGGCCAGATGCAGGAAGACGTCGCGTGCACCTTCGTTGAAGGCGGTCTGGTGCGAATCGCCGGGGACGAAACTCGACCGCCCGACCCGGCAATAATGCGCGAGGTCGGCAAGGATGAGCCGCGAACCGGCGCTTTCCGGAGAAAGATGCCGGCGATAGGCATCGGCGACGCGGCGGGCGCGGCTGTGGCCGTGCAGGCGGAGGAGCCAGGCCAGACCCGCCTTCATGCGGCACCGCCGGTCATCGCTTCAAGCAGCGCCGCGCCGGCATCGGTCGCATCGGTCGCATAGGTGGCACCGGCCGCATCGACAGCATCGGCCGGATTGCCCGGCGGCGGTGCTGCGGCGGCGCGCAGATCGGCGACCGCCGCCTTGCTGCGCAGCAAATGGTTGGGCGCGCCGAAGGATTGGGTGAGCGCCCGCGCCGCTGCATCGGCATCGATGTTGTCGTAGATCTCGGGCTTCACCGCGCCGATCGGGGCCAGCGCCTCGAGGGCGCGCACGATCGCCGCCCCCTCGCCCGCCCGCTGCGCCCGGGCCAAGGGCGAGACATATTCGATGCGGACACCGCGCGCCTGCAACTGTCGCGGCGGCGGCGGCAACTGGTTGGCACGGCGCATGATGCCAAACTGGCGGCGGATCAGGGGGTCGAGGAATTCCGCCTGGATGCGGCCGAGATGCGGCCCCATCAGGCGCAGCTTCTCCTCCTGCCGGGCCAGCACCTCGGTCGCGGTCTGGTTGGGCTGCTGCACCATGAGGAGGAGCGAGAAGTAAAAGGCCTGGCGCACGGCCTCGCGGCGCTGTTCCTCGAGCTCCAGGCCGAGGCCGATATTGCCGCCGGCCTGCAGCGGCTCGTAGCGCCGGCGCCCGTTCTCGTCGAGCCCGCCATAGATGATGCCGCCGGGATGGGTGCGCAGGCCGCGGACCGCCACCTCGTCCACCGCCAGCAAGGGCGGGTCGACCGATTTCTGCGCCGCGATGATGGTGGTCTTCGACATCGCGTTCAGCATCTTGATGTCTGGCAGCGCCAGCATCGCCGGGCTATCGCCGTAAAGCCCGCGCGTCGCCGTCGACCAGCGCGGCACCTGGTAGGGGAATTCGTGATAGAAGCCGCTGGCGAGCAGGAGCCCATGCTCGACATCGACATAATGGCTGACGAAGGGCGTCTCGGCGTCATGAGCACTCATGGCGCGGCCCTCCATTCCGCCGGCCTCGCGCGGCATCACCGCGTGCAGGAAGGCAAAGCGCCGGTCGGGTTCCTTCTCGGCCGCGCGCTGGAGGGCGGGATGGCAGGCCTCGCCCCAGCGCGAGACCGCCTGGCGCGCGGTGAACTGGAAGCGGCGGAACAGGGTGTCGACCTCGTCCCTGGCATTCTCGGCGATGAAGCATTCGGAAAGGTGCCGGCAGGAATAGTGGATGCGGCCCGTCTCCGGCACCTCCTCGACGTAGAAGATGCCGGTGCCGAAAGTGACCAGGTCGGCATAGAGCTCCATCACCCGGGCATAAAAGCGCTGGCCGTTGCCGGCGAAGCTGGCGCGCATGCGCCGGGTCACCTCGTCCAGCCACAATTTGGTCTCGGCCGTCTCCTCTTCCTCGGCCAGATCGGCGCGCAAGGTGAACCAGTCATTGGCGGCATTGGTGATGAGGCCCCAGAGCCCCGCCGCCAGGTTCTCGGCCGCCTGGCCGGCGGTGCCGTCGAAGATCTTCTGCGCGCGCTTCTCGCCCGGCTGGCGCAGATGGGTGAAATCGGCCCGCAGCGGCAGGACCAGGTCGGCGATCTCCTGCCAGAGCTGGTCGAGATTGCCGCGTTCGGCGGCAAGGCTTTCCTGGCGCCGGATCAGGTCGCGGGCCAGATCAGGTGCCGGACCGGTTGTCGGACCGGTTGTCGGGTCAGGTGCCTGGTCGCGGGCCGGATTGCTGTCGGTCGTCGGTTTCATGTGGTGGCGTGTTCCCTTGCCAGGTGTCGAGCAGGAATGCGGGCCAGGATCCCAATGGGGGCGGTGGCTCAGGAGCCGAGCAGCTGGCCGCCGCCGATGGGTGCCGCGCCGAGCTGTGCCGCGTCCGGCGTCAGGATGGTGGCGCGCCGGCCGCTCAGGGCCCGCTGGCGGCGCAATTCGTCATCCGCCGCCTTGGCCGCGGCATCGGCAGCCAGCCTGGGATCGGGCTGTTTCGGGGCGGGTTTCGGTTTCGATTTCGGCAGGGCGCACATGTTTTCCTCTCTTTCGAAGACAAAGCCGATGAAGGTCTGGCCGTCGCGGCCGAAGGCCGGATAGACCGCCTCGACCCGGGCACCGAGGCGCAGCAGCCAGCTTTGCGCCATCTCGTGCCCCGCCATGGAGCGGCATTCGGCGCGCCTGGCGCCGAGCCGGTGGAGGGCGGGACGCAGCCGGGTCTGCGCAAAGCGGGTCGCCGCCAGGGCCACTTCCGGCCAGCGGTCGGTTGCGAACATCCAGACCGACCAGTTGCCCGGCCACATCTCGCTGGCGCCGATCGCCGCCACCGCCGCGCCATCGGCAGCGGCGAGGATGGCACCCATGGGATCGGTGGCGAGAATCTCGGCCACCAGGGCGACGGGGTCGTCGTCGAAGCGGGTGGCGAAGATCTCCGCCCGGTCGGCCATGCGCATGTGCCGGGCGACGAAGAGCAGGTCGTCGGAGCCAAGCGGGCGCAAGGGCCGGGACATCTTCCTCACCATCGCATCGGGTCGTATTCGGGTTGCGGCGGTCCCGCCTCGTGCGGCACCCGGCGCACCGGCTGGCCGAGCGCCAGATAGCGGAAGGCATCGGCCCCGTGGCTGGTCCAGTCATGCAGCGGCCGCGCCGAGTAGAGATCGGCCCTGGCATCATAGGCCGGGCGGTAGAGCCGCAGCGCCTCGAGCCCGCGCCCGCATTTGCCGGCATCGAACCAGCAGCGCGGCAGCAGGGCGCGCACCGCCTCGATGCCGTCCTCGAGCGGCTGCGGCTTCAGCACGCGGGCGCGCAATCCCAGCTGGCGCAGGGTCTCGAGCCGCGTCGTGCCGGTGCCGAGCTCGCGCACCGCGACGTCATGGGGCAGCAGATGCTCGCCATAGACATAGGGCTGTGCCTCGAGCTGCTTGACGTAATGCGACAGCGGCACGCCATGGGCCTCGAAATAGTCGATGATCCGGATCTCGCCGCTGCCCAGCGCCTGGGCGAACCAGATCGCGGTGGCGTCGCCGATGCCGAGATCCCAGGCGGTCATCACCGGCAGGCGCGGCTCCCAGGGCACGCGGCCGATCCGGCCGGCGCGCTCGGCCGCGTCGATGAGGGGGGCGTAATAGGCCCCCGGCACGCCGGCCGAGAAGCTGCATTCGAATTCCTGCGCAAATTGCTGCGCCGACATCGCGGCCCGCGCCGCCGCCAGTTCGCCTTCCGGCAAAATGCCGGTGGCGCTGGCCGGATAGCGTGCCGAGAGCCAGGCGGGATCGTTGGCGGCGGCATCATAGAGCCTGGCGAAGTGGTTGCGCCCCATCGGTGTGCCGATGAAGAGCGCCCAGCCCTGGCGGTCGCTCAGCATCGGCCGCACGATCTCCGGCCAGACGCGGGGATGCATCTGGGCGTATTCGTCCAGCACCACGCCGTCGAAATAGAGGCCGCGCAGGCGATCGGCATTGTCGGCGCCATAGAGGCGGATGCGGGCACCGTTGGGCAGTTCCACCCACAGCTCGCTTTCGCTCAGCTTCAGCCCCGGGATGGGCGCGGTGAAGCGCTTCAGATACGACCAGGCGACGTCCTTGGCCTGGACAAGCAGCGGCGCCACATAGCCGAAGCGCGGCTCCGGCGCCGTGCTGGAAGCGGCCCGGGCGATGAGCTCGTTGATGCAGAATACCGTTTTGCCGAAGCGGCGATGCGCCACCAGCACGTTGAAGCGCTTGAGACGCCGATGCAGATCCGCCTGCAGCCGGCGCGGCCCATAGAGATGCACCACCTGCGCCGCTGTCTCCGGCTGCGGTCGCGGCAGGGCTTGTTCCATGCGCTTGGGCTTGCTCCAAAGCAAAATCCCGCGAACCGGGTCGGGTTCGCGGGGCGTAATTCCTCAGCTTATATTTTCATATTACCTTCTTACTGTCTTTTTGTCAAGTAATATTTTCCGGATATTCGGGCTTCCAGCAAATAATGACCATCTGTTCTTGCTTTTTACTTTCGTGACGGCCGAAATCGCCGCTGCCGGGCCGGCCGTGGCCCCATTGCAGCACGGCATTGGCGGCGGCGTTGCGCGCCATGGGGGCCGCCTCCGGGTCCTGCATCACCGCGACCAGGGCGGCGATCGCCGCCTCGGTATGCCGCCTGGCCAGTTCGCGCAGATGATCCCCTGCCGTGCCGGGGTCGGTTTTGTGGTCGACCGGGAGCTTCATCGGCGGGGCCCAGCGAAACTGTCGCCAAGCGCCGCGAGGCCGAGGCGCAGGCGCTGGCAGGCGGTACTCCTGGCGCCCTCCCGGCTGAAGACGAAGCCGGGCCAGACCGCAAAGACGCTGACCGCCTCGGTCATGCGCGCCACCCTGTTGCCGGCTGCCAGCAGATCCGCCTTGGCGCGGCGATAGAGCTGTTCCAGACGGGCAAGGTCCGCCTCGTCCAGATCCGCCGCGGGCAGGCCGCCGCCACCGCCGGAAAAGCCGGCATAGAAGCGGCCATAGCTGACGGTGACGCGGCCGTTGACCCGGCGATAGAGCCCGGCATAGCGCCAGCCGGCGCGCTGTTCGCTCGGGGCGATCCAGCCGCGCGCGGCGAGGAGATCGAGCGGATGCGCGCAAAGCACCGGGTCGAGGCCGCGGGCGAGCTGCGCCCGCTTCAACTGCAGTTCCGCCGTGCCGCCATCCTGTACCGCGGGGGTGGTGCCACACGCATCGTCATTGGCGACGGCGCGTTTCGGCCGGCCGCGCCGGCTCGGCTCAAAGGCGCGCATGGCCTCACTCCTCCTCGTCCAGGCCCATGGCCCAGCGCTCGGCCCATTTCACCAGCCAGAGCGCCCGTTCGGCGGTCATGTCGCTGTTGACCACCTCGAACTCGCCTTCCTCGGTGATGCCGATGCCGAGGAACTGACTCCAGCGGGTCTTCTGGCAGGTGCCGATCGCCTGGTCGGGACGCAGGCTGTCGCTCGGCGGGAAATCGACGATCTCGGCCATGATTCTCTCCTTGTCGCGTTGTCTTGTTCCGGTCTGGCGGGTCAGCATCCGGGCGCGTTGTCGTTGGCGGGCGGGTTCAGCACGACATCGCAATTGCCGCTCTGCCATTCCTCGCTCTCCTTGCAGGCGAGGCAGATGCGGATGAAGGGCCCGGGCGCGCGGAAAATCCGGCTGCAGAACAGGCAGAGGCGGTTGCACCGCCCCCGGCTGGCGCCGGTGACCGTCGGGACTGGATCGAGTTTTTTCGAGTTGCCATTTTGTTCCATATCTGCCACCCCTTTACGGCTTGACGCGTTAGCGCATTATGGCATTATACGCAAAATTTTGTTACGCTGTCAAGCATTAAAAACGTATTCTGCGGCTATGTCTGTCAGGCCGCTGCCGCGCGCTGCCCAGTGGCCGGCCGTTGCTGCATCGCGCCGCTGCGGCCCGTCGCTGCATCACCTGGCGCCGCTCGTGCCCCGCTCCGGCGGGCGCCGGGCGCCACGGCAAGAATGAGGAGCCAATCCATGACCGAAATTTCCGAAGCCGCCCGCCGCCTCAAGGAATTGCGCGAACAGGCCGGCCTCACCATGCGCGCGGTCTCGGAGGCGCTGGGCTGGAGCCTCACGCGCTATCAGCATTACGAGGATCGCTACAAGCGGCGCTTCCTGCCCTTCGAGCTGGCGCGCGAACTTGACGCCCTCTTCTGCCAGCACGGCACCGAGCCCGGCGCCGTGCTGCAGCTGGCCGGCATCGAGCCGGGACAAGGGGTGAGCCAGCGGCGCGATCCGGTGCCGCCGCGCCCGGGTGCGGCGATCGGCCAGACGCAGCGCGATCTGCCGGTATTGGGTGCCGTCAAGGGTGGCAGCGAGGGCTTCTATTTCAATGACGGCGAGGCCAAGGAATTCGTCGAGCGCCCGGCCAATCTGAAGGGCGTCTTCAACGGCTTTGCGCTTTATGTCGACGGCGATTCGATGGAGCCGCGGTATTTCGCCGGCGAGCTGCTCTACGTCAACCCGAATCGGCCGATCACGCGCAACTGTTTCGTCGCGGTCGAGCTCAATGACGGCCAGGGCCTGATCAAGCAATTCGTCCGCCGCACCGATGAGGAGATCGTGCTGCACCAGTTCAACCCGGCGCGCGACATCACCCTCAGGGCCGGCGAGGTGAAGCGGATCTACCGCATCACCGGCACCGGCGAGGCCGGCTGAGCCATAGCGGCGGGGGCGGCGAGGCGGCAGCAGCCAGGGCAGCCGGTCCCCCATCTCCTGGCGGTATCCTGGTGCTCGAGACACCGCAGGCTTTAGCGCGCTTGCCTTGCGGGGGGCGTCGTTAACGATTTTTACGTTGACATCTTACGCTAGTTCTATATATGTTCCATTCGTAAATCCTGACCCGGGATGGGTCAGCCCATGGATGGAGGCATGAATGAGCTTCGACCCCCGCGATCTCAGCGTCCTCGCCTATGCCAATGGCTTCACCCACTGGCATTACCGCAGCCATGATTCCCTGGGCTGCCTCGGCGGCGATTACTTCGCCGCCGCCGCCGACTTGCTCCGTCCGGGCGACCAGATCACGGTGACGCTGCTGGCTGGCGAGCAAGCCGATCTCGCCATCTTCGCGGTCACAGCCATGCACCCCGCGCCACGCCTCTCCCTGCTGACAAGCAGCCATTCAACGCGCCACGCCCTTGCCGCCTGATGCCCGCCACCCGATACCCGCAGACCAATGCCCGCCACCCGATACCCGCAGACCAATGCCCGCAGACCAATGCCCGCCGACCAATGTCCGCGCCGCATCCAAGTCCCGCTTTCCGCGACCGGTTTTCGGTAGCCGCCATGGTCCGCCTGTGATCTCGTGTTGCCCGGCATGAGAGGGATGAGGCGATGCGGAAGAGATTTGCGGAACCGAAGGACCACTGGAACTGGCCGATCAAGGTCACCCACAAGCAGGGTGTTCGCTGCGGCCAGATGATCTGGATGGGCGGCCAGACCGACACCACCGCCGAGGGAATCGTCAATCATCCCGGCGATCTCGCGCGCCAGACCGCCAACAGCATCGCCAATATGGGCCGCGTCCTCGGCGAGATCGGCTGCGACTTCGCCGATCTCGTGAAACTGCTCTGCTTCTATGTCAATGACGGCGGGGTGCAGGAGGCAGATGTCCTGGCCATGATCGCCGCCGCCCTGCCCCGGGATGCGCGGCCGGCCATCACCCTCGTGCCGGTGGCCTGGCTCTGCTATCCCGGCATGGTGGTCGAGATCGAAGGCTATGCCATGCGGGGCGAAGATGACGCCAGGCTGCCGCGCAGTTATGCCGATGGTACGGGGCTTTCCCCGCTGCCCCCGGCATTCGCGCCGGCGCTCCGCTGCGGCAGGATGATCTTCGTCAGCGCGCAATCGCCGGTGGATGCGGCCGGCCATCTCCTCCATGCCGGCGACATCGTCGCGCAGACCAAGCAGGTGATGCAGCAGGTCGGCCGGGCGCTCGGTGCCTTTGGCGCCGATTACGACGATGTCGTCAAGATCAACCGCTGGTATGTCGGCGCCGGCAAGGTCGAGGATTTCGAGCCGGCGGCCCTGGCGTGCGCCGCGCATTTCAAGGAACCGGGCCCCGCCGCCACCGGCGTGCCGCTGCCGCGCCATGCCATTCCCGGCCAGCAGATCAAGATCGAGGTGGTCGCCATGCTGGGCGAGGACGGGCAGCGCCTCAAGCGCCGCCATGTCTGGCCGGAGGGGTTGTGGGACTGGACCATCCACCTTCCCTATCACCATGGCCTCAAATGCCATGACATGATTTTCCTCGGCGGCCAGGTCTCGCTCAACCAGAAGGGCGAGACGATCCATGTCGGCGACATGCAGGCGCAGACCCGTCAGGCGATGACCCATATCGGCACCATCCTCAAGGCGCTTGGCGCCGATTACCGCGACATCTGCAAGATCACCACGGTCTATGCCGGCAAGTGCGGCTATGACGAGTTGCACGAGAACCTCTCGGTGCGCTCGTCCTTCTTCCAGGAGCCCGGCCCTGCCACCACCGGCATCCCCCTCCCCGTCCTCGCCTATCCCGCCATGAGCATCGAGATCGACGCCTTCGCGATGGCGGAGCCGGATCGCTAGACGCCCAGATCGACGACGACGCGGCCCTTGATTTGGCCTTCGAGGATCGCCTTGCCGAGGCGCGGCAGGTCCTCGAGCGTCGCGCGCTCGATCATGGCATCGAGTTTCGCCATGGGGAGATCCTTGGTGAGGCGCGCCCAGGCGATCTTGCGGCGGAAAATGGGACAGGCGACGGAATCGACGCCGAGCAGCGCCACGCCGCGCAGGATGAACGGGATGACCGTGGTCTCCAGCTTGGTGCCGCCGGCCAGACCGCAGGCCGCAACCGCGCCCTTGTACTTCATCTGCGGCAGGATCGCGGCCAGCGTCGAGCCGCCGACCGAATCCACCGCCGCTGCCCATTTTTCGCTGTCGAGCGGCTTGCCGCTGGGTGTCGAGATGGTGGCGCGGTCGATGATCTCGGCGGCACCCAGGTCCTTCAGATAGTCATGCGTCTCGGCGCGGCCGGTGGAGGCGACGACGCGGTAGCCGAGGCTGGCCAGAACCGCGATGGCGACGCTGCCGACGCCGCCGGCAGCACCCGTCACCAATACGTCGCCCTGGTCCGGCTTCACCCCGTGTTCCTCCAGCGCCATGACGCAGAGCATGGCGGTGAAGCCCGCCGTGCCGATCGCCATCGCCCGCTCGGTCGAGAGGCCGGCGGGCAGCGGTACCAGCCACTCGCCCTTGACCCGCGCCTTTTCGGCATAACCGCCCCAATGGATCTCGCCGACGCGCCAGCCGGTCAGGATCACCTGGTCGCCGGCCTTCCAATCCTTGTGGCTGCTCTCCAGCACCGTGCCGGCGAAATCGACGCCGCCAACATGGGGGTAGGTCTTCACCAGGCGGCCGAGGCCGTTCAGCACCAGACCATCCTTGTAGTTGAGGGTGGAATTGTGGACGCGCACCAGCACATCGCCTTCGGGCAGGCGGTCATCGGGCAGATCCTCGATCGCCGAGGTGACCTTGCCGTCCTTCTCGTTCAGCACCAGCGCCTTGAACATGCCAACCAACTCCCCTTGTGCAACTTCCGACCCAACTATCTTCTATGCTCAGCCTTGCGGCTGGATGGTTTCCTGGAACTGGACCGGCTGGCCCAATGCCTTCCCCTGCAATTCGTCCTCGCGCATGACGATGTGGCCGCGGATGATGGTGGCCCTGGGCCAGCCGGTCACCTCCATGCCGTGATAGGGCGTCCAGCCGGCCTTGGTCGCCATCCACTCATTGGTGATGGTGCGCTGCGCCGTGAGATCGACCACCGAGAAATCGGCGTCATAGCCCAGCGCGATGCGGCCCTTGTTGCGGATGTTGAAGATGCGTGCCGGCCCCGCGCTGGTGAGGTCGATGAGGCGCTGCAGGGTGAGCCGGCCCTTTGCCACATGGTCCAGCATGACCGGGAGCAGCGTCTGCACGCCCGGCATGCCGGAGGGGGATTGCGGATAGGGCCGGTCCTTCTCTTCCCGCGTATGCGGCGCGTGGTCGGAGCCGATGCAATCGACCACACCGGCACGCAGGGCCTGCCAGATGCCCGCCTGGTGGTGGGCGTCGCGGACCGGTGGGTTCATCTGCGCATAGGTGCCGAGGCGGCGATAACAATCGGGCGCCGAGAGAGTGAGATGATGGGTCAGCACCTCGACCGTTGCAATGTCCTTGTGAGCAGCGAGGATCGGCATCTCGTCGGCGGTCGAGACATGCAGCACATGGATGCGCCGCCCGGCCTTGCGCGCGATCTTGAGGATGCGCGTCGTCGCCCGGACCGCCGTCTCGACATCGCGCCAGACTGGATGCTGGTCGGGGTCGGCCCCGTCCTTCACCAGCGCCAGGCGTTCGCGCAGGCGCATCTCGTCCTCGGCATGGATGGCGACGCGGCGGCGGCCGTGGCGCAGCACCTCCTCCAGCGTCTCGTCATCGGCCACCAGCAGCGAACCGGTGGAGGAACCCATGAAGATCTTGACACCGGCGCAGCCCGGCAGCTTTTCCAACTCGCCCAGCTGCGATGCGTTCTCGTCGGAAGCCCCCATGAAGAAGGCATGGTCGACCCAGGCGCGGCCCCGGGCCCGCGCCAGCTTGTCGTTGATGGCGGCGGCATCCAGCGTGTTGGGATTGGTGTTCGGCATCTCGAAGATGGCTGTGACGCCACCCAAAGCCGCCCCGGCCGTGCCGCTCGCCAGATCTTCCTTGTGCTCGAGACCGGGTTCGCGGAAATGCACCTGGGTGTCGATGACGCCAGGAAGCACGGTGAGGCCCGTGGCGTCGAATTCCTGGCCGGCGCGCCCGGCCGGGATCACCCCGAGCCCGACGATCTTGCCGCCAGCAACGCCGATATCGAGGTTCTCCAGCCCGTTGGGCGTCGCCACATGCCCGCCCCGGATGACAAGATCGAAAGTGCGGGTCTCCAGGTTCTGGATGTCGGGGTTGTGCGCCATGGGGAAGTCCTCGATTTGCCACCCCGATCTCTAGCCCGCCCGCTGCCATGGACGCAAGCCTGCCGCGGTCGGCTACTCCAATCCCAGCACCGGCTTGAAGCGGTCGTTGAAGGCGCAAAAATCCTCGAAGCTGAGGTCGGGATCATCGTTGAAGACCGTGTAGACCCCATTCATCAACGGCCGCACCAGCGGTACATTCCCTTCGAGGCGCCGGATTACTTCGTCGGGTCCATAGCCCAACGCCTTGCCACAGAGCTCGGCATCCCAATACTGCGCCGGATGCAGCGTGAAGATGTTGTTGCGGCCGTTTATGTCGACGGTTTGTGTCTTGCGCAGCCGATCCACTGCACCCTGATTGAGGTCCTCATATCGAACAAAGTAGTCATCAAAGAATGCCTTTGCCAGATAAGCATGAAAGGCACCGATCACCGCCGGGAAATGCGTTTCTAGGACCAAGCGGTAATCGACGAACTTGTTCCTCGAATCAAAACTGATCGAGAGCTTGTCATCGAATGTGCTCTCGTCTCGATACTTGTAAGTTTCTCCGCGGTAGACATATGTGCCGTACGACTCAATTCCTGGTACGTTGAGCGTGATATGAAAGCCTGCGCCCAAATCTTCCCCGCAGTCTGGCGCCGGAGGCAACTTTGACACTTCACCCCAACCGAACGGAGCTGACAAGGATCGCATGGCGGCAATGATCTCTTTGTGGCGCGTTTCAACACTCTCGCCGTGACGGGCTTTATAATGCAGAAACAGATCTACTTCTTTCCCGCTCATCGCTTCCTCATTCTCGTTCGAACATAGTGGTGATAGTTGTGCTTCTGGATGAATCGTCTTGCCTTCTGTTCAGAAATTACATCATTGAACTCATAAACCACTCGGTAGCCAGGATTCTGAATTAATGCTTCCTTGGTTCGTTCAAGAGTACGAAGCGTCGTTTGCTGCGGGCCTCTACTCCAGATTGCGAGCTTCGTCTTTGCATCGGCGAGCTCAATGAAGTTTCCGTCGTCGGAGACCCCGGACACTTCGAATTTTATGAAGTTTCGGCCACGCTTGTTTGGGTTTACAAAACGTAGTGCTGCTGAAGCGAATTTTTTTGTTCTGACATCGCTAAATGCGCCGTCTGTTCCAGACTGATGTTCGCGCGCACGCTTGTTTTTTGGAAGTGCCTCCGCAATATGGATGAGTCCCTTGTGTTCGCCACCTAACCGATTGGCTTCGGACACAGTGAGCACGTTGGCTTTGCTCTGGTCAATCTGAGCCAATAGGCTTTGTCGAGTGCTACGGTTGTCCAGAACATCATCGACAATCTTCTTCCCCGACTTCACCGTTCTGCGGTTGGGCATGCCGGGGGTTAGGCCGGCGGCGACGAGGGCCCAGTCATCGGCGGTCCATTGGTCGCCGTTCTCGAGGTAATCCCTGAAATCGGCCAGGAGCCCGGCGGCGTCACCGCCGCCCGGCAGGAAGGTGGGTGCGGCCTCGACGATGACACCCATCGTGCCGCGGCGTTCGCGGGCAGCCGCGGTGCGCTGGCGCTCCGCTGCCTGGTTGGCGGCAAAGGCTTCGGCGAGATTGGCGCCGCCCAGCATGTCGAAGAAGGCGTTGAGGCCGGCTGAGACATCGTCCGCATAACCGCCGGTGAGGCCAAGTGCACCCAGGCGGACATGATCGTCCGCGGCCTGCGCGAACTCCTCCAGCGTGATGCCGGGCCTGGTCGCTGCCTCTGCCATGCCGGCGACGCGCCCATTGACGATGCGAGGTCCGCTGCCGGATGACACCGGTCCGGCCGACGCGTGCCGACCGATCGGCCGCGGGGTGGCCTGCCGATTGTCGTTGGCTGCCGGCGGACCTGCCGGCGCCGGTTGCGACGTCGCTGGATTTGTGACCGCAGGATTTGCCGCCTGAGATTTTTCAGCCACAGGCTTAGCCGCCACGGGCGGCGCGGCATTGTCGTTGGCCGCGCCCGGTGGCGTCGCCTTGCCTAGGCGCCATGCCACATATGCGTCCGTGCCCGGCATGCCCTGTGGCCCTGCCGCCTCGGCCGCGATCTCATCCATGGTCTTGCCGGCGACGTGGCCAGCACGGTGGGCGCGGGTGGCGGCGTCTTCCAGGGTGCGGGCGTTGTGGAAATAGTGCCGGCCGTCCGGCCCCTGGTAATGCGGCGGGGTGGCGCCCGCGATCCCGAGCTCGATCGCTGCCCGCGTCGCCGCATCCATCGGCTCGCCCAGCATCCAGGTCTCCGGATTGACCGCCTGGTTATAGGCGGCGCGGTACCGGCCGGAGGGGGTGGCTGCCATCGGTTCTTCTCGCACTGATTATGTATTATGTATAAAACGTAAACGCATTTCAGTCAAGAACAAAATGGGAACATTTTGGTTATGAGGTTTAGCGGGGGTGGCAACGCAACTGGAGACGGCCATACGCGACAGCAGCTTGATGGCGCGCGGGGTCGCTTTGCGGTAAAATTAGCTCTCTGGCGGCAATCACTCAAAAATCAGCTCACGCCAGCAAGGGAGATGGTCGCAACGTGATGATCGGCGTGAATGAGCTGCGCGTGCAGCTGGAGGAATTGCGGTCGGAACATCGCGACCTGGACGAGGCGATCCGTGCCATGGAAGAGGCCTCGCCTTTCAACCAGCTGCAGATCCAGCGGTTGAAGAAGCGCAAGCTGGCCCTGAAAGACCAGATGATCAAGCTGGAGAGCAAGCTGCTCCCCGACATCATTGCCTAGAGCGGTATTGCCGCCTCAGACGGGTTACGCCGGCCCTCAGCAATCCTGCGCGAGGGTCAGGACCTGGGTCGTCAACTCGATGCCGAAGGTGCATTCATAGGGCGGTTCGGCCGGACTGCCGTCGCCATTGTCGCCATAGCAGACCATGCCGTTGCCGTATTTCGACCAGCGCCCGACGCATTCATCCTCGACCGGCTGCATCGGGAAGGCGTCCCACATCTCCCTGGCCGCGTCGCCGGTGACATAGAAGGTGGCGATGGTGGCCTTCGCCCCCTCCTCCGCGCCAAGCGGCGGCAGCATGATGAAATCGCCGATGAGGGGCATGACGGTGTCGTCCATTGCCTCGGCCGGCGTACGGTCGAGCGGTGCCACAAAGGCAACGCCACCGGCCAGCAGAGCGACGAGGCCCAGATAGAGGGCGCATTGCCTGCCGACATTGGTTACGGGTTCGAGGCGCCCGGCCGCTGCGGTTTTTTTCTTTTCGCTCATTCGGACTGGCTCCGTTGCTTCTGGATCTTGCGCCATTTGGCGACGTTGCGGTTGTGGCCGTCCAGCGTCTCGGCAAAAGCGTGGCCGCCGGTACCGTCGGCGACGAAATAGAGTTCCTTGGAGGTGATCGGATTCAAGACCGCGTGCAGCGCCGCCACGCCAGGATTGGCGATTGGTCCGGGCGGCAGGCCGGGAATGACATAGGTGTTGTAGTCGTTGTCGAGGCGGAGATCGGCCGTGGTCAGCTCGCGGCCCAGCGGCGCCTTGCCTTCGGTGATGCCATAGATCGCGGTCGGGTCGGATTGCAGCGGCATGCCGATCCGCAGGCGGTTGTGGAAGACGGCGGCGACGCGGGCGCGCTCGGCCTTTACCCCGGTCTCCTTTTCGACGATCGAAGCCAGGATGACGGCCTCCTCCGGCGTCGAGATGGTCTTCAACTCGGGGTCGCGCTGCTCCCATAATTCGGCGAGCTTCGCCTGCATGTTGGCCTGCATGCGCTCGACCATGGCGCTGCGCTGGTCGCCGCGCACGAAGAAGTAGGTCTCGGGCAGGAGCGAGCCTTCCGGCGGCAGGGATGGCAGCGATCCTTCGAGCAGCGGCATCGCCTCCAGCACGGCGAAGATCTCGGCCACCGTCAGGCCTTCGGCGATAGTGATGCGGTGCAGCACCGATTTCCCCTCGATCAGCACCTGCATGGCGCCACGCGGCGAGACATGGGCGGGGAAGCTGAATTCGCCCGCCTGCAGCGGCTGGCTGTCGGCGTAGAGACGCACCCCCGCCTTGAAGACCAGCGGCTCGGCGATGATGCCTTCCGCCGCCAGCAGCTCGGCGATGGCGGCAACGCCGCTCCCCTTCGGGATCACCAGGGTCTTTTCCTCCGTCAGCGGCCCGTTGCCGTTGAAAGTCGCCTGGAACCAATAGGCAGCGGCGCCCACAGCGAGGGCGCCCAGAAGGACGAGCGCGGCGGCGAGCCTTGCCAGCCTGCGGAAGAGCGACATGGCGGCGGGCGCCCCGGGAATCCTCGACGCCGCCTCAGTTCGGCGCCGCGAAGATCACGCTGGCATTGGTGCCGCCGAAGCCGAAGGAGTTGGAGAGCGCATGACGGATCTTGCGCTGCTTTGCCTGTTTCGGGGCGAGGTCGATATCGCAGCCATCCGACGGATTGGTGAGGTTGAGCGTCGGCGGCGCCACCTGGTCGCGGATCGAGAGGATCGAGAAGATCGCCTCGACGGCACCGGCCGCCCCCAGCAGATGCCCGGTCGCCGATTTGGTCGAGGACATGGTGAGCTTGTAGGCATGCTCGCCGAAGAGGCGCTTGACGGCACCCAGCTCGATCTCGTCGCCAAGCGGCGTCGAGGTGCCGTGGGCATTGATATAGTCGATGTCCTCGGGGTTGAGCTTCGCCCGCTTGAGGGCCGCCGTCATGGCGCGGAAGCCGCCATTGCCGTCCTCCGAGGGGGCGGTGATGTGATAGGCGTCGCCGGAGAGGCCATAGCCCACAACCTCGGCATAGATCTTGGCGCCGCGCTTCTTGGCGTGCTCGTATTCCTCCAGCACCACCATGCCGGCGCCTTCGCCCATGACAAAGCCGTCGCGGTCCTTGTCCCAAGGGCGCGAGGCCTCGGTCGGGCGGTCATTGAAGCCGGTCGACATGGCGCGCGCGGCACAGAAGCCGGCATAGCCGATGCGCCCGATCGTGGCCTCGGCGCCACCCGCCACCATCACGTCGGCGTCATCGAGGGCGATCAGGCGCGCGGCATCGCCGATGGCATGGCTGCCGGTTGCGCAGGCCGTTACGACGGAATGATTGGGGCCGCGGAAGCCGAAGCGGATCGAGACGTGACCGGAGACAAGATTGATGAGGCAGGAGGGCACGAAGAAGGGCGAGACTCGGCGCGGGCCCTTTTCGGCCAGGATGAGCGAGGTGTCGTAGATGCCGTTGAGGCCGCCGATGCCCGAACCGATGAGGACCCCGGTGCGGTCGAGCGATTCCTGGTGGGTCGGCAGCCAGCCCGAATCCTTCACCGCCTCGTCGGCGGCGGCGATGCCCATGACGATGAAGGGCTCCATCTTGCGCTGGTCCTTCGGCGCCACGTATTCGTCCGGGTTGTAATTGCCGCTGGCCTTGTCGCCCAGCGGCACCTGGCCGCCGATCTTGCAGGGCAGGTCGGAAACGTCGAAGGACTGGATCCCGCTGATGCCGGATTCGGCCTTGAGCAGCCGCTTCCAGACATGCTCCACGCCCACCCCCAAGGGTGAGACGATGCCCATACCGGTGACGACGACGCGACGCATGCTGACCTCGCTGCTCTTGCTGTCCGTTCGATATCGCCGCTGCGCGGTGCGGTGCCGACGACATGCCTAAAAATCGCACGGGCCCCAGAATGTGGGGCCCGTGCGCAAAACTTCAACGCTGCCGCCGCCGGCCGGCCATCAGGCCGCAGGCGGCAGGCAACTGGCTCAGGCCGACTTCGACTTGATGTAGTCGATGGCGTCCTTGACGGTCAGGATCTTCTCGGCCGCATCGTCCGGAATCTCGCAGCCGAATTCCTCTTCGAACGCCATGACCAGTTCGACGGTATCAAGGCTGTCCGCGCCCAGATCGTCGATGAAATTGGCACCTTCCGTGACCTTGGCCTCTTCCACGCCGAGGTGCTCGATGACGATCTTCTTCACGCGCTCAGCAACGTCGCTCATCTTGATTTTTCCCTTGTTTGCGCCGGTCCGGAAACGGTCGGCAGTTCCTTGCACTCTCTGTACCCGAAGTAACGCATCCGAACCGCGAGCTTAACCCGGCTTTCCGCCCGGTTTCAGCAGGGATTCCGATGAATCGCCGCGATGTTTCAGCGGTCACTTATCACAACTCGGCGGGATTTGGCCAGTAGCCCGGGCCAGGCTCTGCCTGATCGTGATAAAATGTAATTAAATCATAGCCATACCGCCATTTACGTGAAGTGTCTGGCCGGTCATGTAGGCGGCCTCGTCGCTGGCGAGATAGGCCACCGCCGCCGCGATTTCCCCGGCCGTGCCCATGCGGCCCATGGGAATCCGGGGCAGCAACTGGTTCTGCTGCTCCTCGTTGAGGGCGTCCGTCATGGCGGTGGCGATGAAACCGGGCGCCACGCAATTCACCGTGATGCTGCGGCTGGCCAGTTCCTGGGCCAGCGCCTTGGTCATACCAATCATGCCGGCCTTGGCGGCCGCGTAATTGGCCTGGCCCGGATTGCCGGTGACGCCGACCACCGAGGTGATGCCGATGATGCGGCCGAAGCGGCGCTTCATCATGCCGCGCATGGCGGCGCGGGCGAGGCGGAAGCCGGCGGTCAGGTTGACGTCGATCACCTTCTGCCATTCCTCGTCCTTCATGCGCATGGCGATGTTGTCGCGCGTGAGGCCGGCATTGTTGACCAGGATGTCGAGCCGGCCCATGGCGGCTTCCGCGTCCTTGGCGAGCGCCTCGGTCGAGGCGGCGTCGCCGAGATCGGCGGTCACCACATGGACCCGCTCCTTGAGCTCGGCCGCCAGCGCATCCAGCGCCTCGCGCCGCGTGCCGGACAATGTCACGACGGCGCCCTGGCCGTGCAGCGCCCGGGCGATGGCGCCGCCGATGCCACCCGAAGCACCCGTGACGAGCGCGGTCTTGCCGGAAAGATCGAACATGGATTGCCTCCGTTAGACGAGAATCTTGAGCGCGGCTTCGATATCGGCCGGCTGGCCGACCGATTGCGCCTCGATTTCCTTGTCGATGCGCTTCACCAGGCCGCTCAGCACCTTGCCGGCGCCGAGTTCAAAGACCCGGTCTACATTGAGCTTCTTCATGGTCTCGACGCTCTCGCGCCAGCGCACCGTGCCGGTTACCTGCTTCACCAGCAAATCGCGGATGGTGGCGGGGTCCGAGACCGGCTGCGCCGTCACATTGGCGATGACCGGCACCACCGGCATGTGGATCTGCGTTTTCGCCAGGGCCTCGGCCATGGCATCGGCCGCGGGCTGCATCAGCGGGCAATGGAAGGGGGCGGAGACGGGCAGCATCACGGCACGCTTGGCCCCGGCTTCAAGCGCCAGGGCGCCGGCGCGCTCGACCGCCGCCTTGGCACCGGAGACGACCACCTGGCTTGGATCGTTGTCATTGGCGACGGCGCAGACCAGTTTGGTTTCCGCGGCAGCCGCGGCCGCCACCTTCTCGGCGCGGGCGAGATCGAAATTGAGGAGGGCCGCCATGGCCCCCTCGCCCACCGGCACCGCTTTCTGCATCGCCTGGCCGCGCAGTTTCAGAAGGCGCGCGGTATCGGCGAGGGTGAAGGCGCCGGCGGCGGCCAGGGCCGAATACTCGCCGAGGCTGTGGCCGGCCACATAGGACGCCTTGTCGGCGATCTTGAACCCGCCCTCGGCTTCCAGCACGCGGAGTACGGCCATCGAGACCGCCATCAGCGCCGGCTGCGCATTCTCGGTCAAAGTGAGGTCGCCTTCAGGCCCCTCGAACATGAGATGGCTGAGCTTCTGGCCGAGGGCGTCGTCGACCTCCTCGAAGACAAGGCGGGCGGGCGCGAAGGCCTCGGCCAAAGCCTTGCCCATGCCGACCGCCTGGGAGCCCTGCCCCGGAAACACGAATGCGCGCATGCCTTTGCCTCCCGAAAAGAATTGTGCGGGGAATGAAGAGTGCGGGGCTTAGAGCGCAGGTGACACCCCCCCGTCAAGCGGCTAGGAATTGGCCTGGTTTGGCGCCAATTCCGGGGAGGCAACACCATGCACAAGGGAAGCTGCCATTGCGGGGCGATCCGCTTCACCGTGGACGGCGATTTCGACCAGGCGATCGAGTGCAATTGCTCGCATTGCAGCCGCAAGGGCTATCTGCTGTTCTTCGTGCCGCGCGACAAGCTGCGCCTCGCCTCGCCGGAGGCGACCTTGGCCACCTATCGCTTCAACCGGCATGTCATCGACCATCATTTCTGCCCCACCTGCGGCTGCGCCCCCTTCGGCTTCGGCACCGGCCCGGATGGCAGTGCCACCGCTGCCGTCAACATCCGTTGCCTCGAGGGCGTCGACCTTGCCTCGGTGAACCGCGTCCCCTATGACGGGCGCAGCGTCTAAGGCTAATAGTCCTAGACGCGCCTTGCCTTGTCTTGCCCGGGCACCCTGTGTATAACCCGCCCGTCCATAGCCCTGCCGACCCTCCGTCCTGCTTGCGGGCCACTGTCATCGAACGGTGCGAGGGGATCGGCTAGGCCCGTGAAATGATTGGGTTTTCCAGTCATCTCGGCTGATGCGCTGCCGATCCCCGGCAGACCAGCGGCGGGCCGCTAAGAGCCAGAGGGAGCTGCTTAATGCCGTTCTACGAGAACGTCTTTATTGCGCGCCAGGACGTCACTGCCCAGCAGGTCGACGCCTTGGCCGAAGCCTTCACCGGCATCGTCACCGCCCAGGGCGGTCAGGTGCTGAAGAAGGAATATTGGGGCCTCAAGGGCCTCACCTACCGCATCAACAAGAACCGCAAGGGCCATTTCGTGCTCTTCAACATCGATGCCCCGGCCGGCGCCATCGCCGAGCTGGAGCGCAACATGCGCCTCAACGAGGACGTGCTGCGCTACCTGACCGTGCGCGTCGACGAGCTCGAGGCCGGCCCCAGCGCCATGCTGCAGTCCAAGGGCCGCGACCGCGACGAGCGTGGTGGCCGTGGCGACCGTGAAGGCGGCCGCGAGGGTGGCCGTTTCGGCGGCCGCGGTGACCGCGAGGGTGGCCGTGGCGATCGCGACGATCGCCTGCGTCCGGGTCGCGATCGCGACCGTGGCGAACGCGTTGCTGCCGAAGGTGAAGGAGAGCGGGCATGAGCGAAGTTGAACGTGGCGGCCGCGAGGGCGGTCGCGAAGGTGGCCGCGAGGGCGGTCGTCCGGGCGGTGGTGCGGGCGGTCGCCGTCCCTTCTTCCGTCGCCGCAAGTCGTGCCCCTTCTCGGGCCCGAATGCGCCGAAGATCGACTACAAGGACGTGAAGCTGCTTGGCCGCTTCATCTCCGAACGCGGCAAGATCGTGCCGAGCCGCATCACCGCGGTGAGCACCAAGAAGCAGCGTCTGCTCGCCCAGGCGATCAAGCGCGCCCGCTTCCTGGGCCTGCTGCCCTATGTGGTGAAGTAAGGAGGACGGAAAAATGGAAGTCATCCTGCTCCAGCGCGTCGAGAAGCTCGGCCATATCGGCGATGTCGTCAGCGTGAAGGCGGGCTTTGCCCGCAACTTCCTGCTGCCGCAGAAGAAGGCCCTGCGCGCCACCGACGAGAACAAGAAGCGCTTCGAAGCGCAGCGCGCCCAGATCGAGGCCAACAACCTGAAGCTCAAGGAAGAGGCGCAGAAGGTTTCGGCCAAGGTCGACGGTCTGAAGATCGTCCTCATCCGCCAGGCGTCGGAGACCGGCATCCTGTTCGGCTCGGTTTCGACCCGCGATATCGCCGAGGGCGTCACTGCCGCCGGCTTCACCGTGGAACGCCGCCAGGTGGTGCTCGACAAGCCGATCAAGACGCTGGGCCTGCACCCGGTGCGCGTCGCCCTGCACCCGGAAGTGGTCGTCACCGTGACGGCCAACGTGGCCAAGTCGGAAGACGAAGCCGCGATCCAGGAAAAGGCCGGCGGCTTCGTCGCCAAGACCGACGAGGACGCGACCCCGGATCTCGACAAGCTGCTGGCCGAGGCGGAAGAAGCCTCGGGCACCAGCGGGGAAGCGGCGGAAGCCTAAGCCCAGCGACCGAGAGACGTGACGAAACGGCCGCCCTGGTGAGGGCGGCCGTTTTGCTTTTGCGCCTGCATGGCGCATAGTCGCCGCATCAAATTCTGCCTCGGATTCTCAGGGGGGCCTCCTGTCCATCATCATCCTGTTGAACGGCGTCGGCAGTGCCGGCAAGAGCTCGATCGCCGGGGCCTTGCAGGGGATCACGGCCGAGCCCTTCCTGCATGTCGCCATGGATGATTTCCTCGACATGCTGCCGCCCGGATATTTCGACCATCCCGACGGCCTGGTCTTCGAGACGCTGCAGGAAGACGGACATCCCTCCGTTGCCATTCATACCGGTGTTGTCTGCGAGCGGCTGCTTTCCGGCATGCGGCTGGCTGTGGCGGCACTTGCGGATGCCGGCAACAACCTCATCGTCGACGACGTGCTGTTGGGCGCCGGGGCGGCGCGCGATGATTATGCGCGCCTGCTTTCCAGCCACCGCCTGCATTGGGTCGGCGTGCATGCGCCGCTTGACGTTTTGGAGGCGCGGGAGCGGCTGCGGCCCGACCGGATGCCGGGCCTTGCCCGCTGGCAATTCCCGCGAGTCCATCGCGGCATGCGTTATGACCTCGAGAGCGATACCGCTGCCCTGTCGCCGCAGGCGGTGGCCGTCATCATCAGCGAGAGGTTCGCTCTCTAGGGCCAGTTTGCCGCAGGTCCCCATGCCTTGCCGCGGCATTGCGCCAGCGGGTAGAGTGCCGCCATGATGCAATCGGGATTCCCAGCAGCGCGCCGCCGCACCCTCGCCCTTGTGGCGGGGCTGCTCGCGTTGGTGCTGCAGATCCTGGTCCCGGTGCTGCCGCCATCCGCCATGGCAGGCGCCATGGATTTCGCCGCGGCGACGCCAGAGGAAGCCGCCAGCTTCGCCGCCACCTGCCTTGATTTCGGCGGGACGGACGAGGGCGGCAAGCTTCCGGCCCACCACCAGACGAAATGCCCGATCTGCCTCTCGGTCGCCCAGGCCAAGGGAATCGGCCCGGCACCGCTGGCCTTCGCCGTCAGCCTTGGCTGGTCGATCGCTGCCGACCTGCCGGCGCCCGTTTCCCTGGCCACGGGTCTTGCCGCCAGCCCGTTTGCGTCGCGCGCGCCGCCGCTGGCCTGATTCGCCAACGCTTGCTGCCGGGCGCGCTGGCGCCCGCAATCCAACCATTCAGGAGTTCCGCCCATGAACCGGCGCGTCCTGCTGGTCTCCGGCCTGGCCCTCGTGGCCGCGGCCGGGATCGGCGCCAGCTACATCCTCAACGACCGCAAGATGACCGAGACACTGGCCGTCGGCGGGCCCTTCCGGCTGACCGGGACCGATGGACAGGAAGTCACCGAGGCGGCCCTCAAGGGCAAGTATTCGGTCTTCTTCTTCGGCTTCACCTTCTGCCCCGACGCCTGCCCCACCGCCCTCAACACCTTCACACTGATGCTGCAGAAGCTGGGGCCGGCGGCGGACATGGTGCAGCCGGTCTTCGTCTCGATCGATCCAGAACGCGACACGCCGGAGGCGATGAAGGCATATCTCGAATCCTTCGATCCCCGGATCATCGGCCTGACCGGCTCGCCCGAGGCGGTCGCCGAGACAGCCAGGATCTTTCGCGTCTACTACAAGAAAAGCGGCGAGGGCGAATACTACCTGATGGACCATTCCACCGCGATCATCGTGATGGATCCCGACTTCCACTATGCCGGCGTCATGAACGGCGCCATGCCGGTCGACGAGATGACCGCCCGGCTGCAGGAAATCATGCAGAAAGGTTCTTGAACACCATGCGCAAATTCATCCTCGCCCTCCTGGCCACCCTGGCCCTGGCCCTGCCGGCCGCGGCCCACGAACAGAAACACGGCGATCTGCTGCTGCATCATGCATGGGCAAGGGCGACCCCAGCCGGCGCCAAGGCCGGTGCCGCCTATGTGCGGATCGAAAACCACGGCGACAATGCCGACACGCTGACCGGCGCGGCGGCCGGCATCGCCGCCATGGTCGAGATCCACAGGATGTCGGACGAGAACGGCACCATGGTGATGGCGCCGGCCGGCCCGATCGAGATCCCGGCCCATGGCACGGTCGAATTGAAGCCGCACGGCCTCCACATTATGTTCATGGGATTGAAGCAGCCGCTGAAGGAAGGCGATACCTTCCCGGTCACGCTGACCTTCGCCAAGGCCGGCCCGGTCGAACTGCAGGTCGTGGTCGAGGCGATCGGCGGCACGGGCAGCCACGATGGCGACCAGGATGACGAGGGCCATGACGAAGGTAACGGCGAGGGCGAAGAGCACTCGCATTGACTTGAACGGGAGACGGATTGGGCGCGGCGACTGACCATTCCAGGCAACCGGCTTCATTCCGCAGGGTGACAATCCGGGCGGCGGTGCTACTTGGCGCCGCCGCCCTTTTCATTGCCCTTTATCAGCTGGCAAACCGCGCCATCGAGGCGCATGGCGTGCGGGCAGGGGCGCAGCTTTATCAAGCCAACTGCGCCGCGTGTCATGGCGCACGCCTGCAGGGCCAGGCTGGCTGGCAGAGCGCCGGCTGGCGCAGCCAGGCGAGTGCCGCCGCATGGGCCGCCCCGCCGCTCGATGCCGGCGGGCATAGCTGGATGCATGACGACGCGTCGCTATTCCTCCACACCAAGAACGGCTCGGCGCTCTCACCCATGCCCGGCTTCGGCGCGACGCTCAGCGACAACGAGATCTGGCAGGTCTTCGCCTATGTGAAATCGCACTGGCCGGAGAGTGTGCGCGCCTTCCAGCGGAAGGGTGATCCCTACGCGCCGCTGCCGGCCGACCTTCCCGCGGACTGGACCTATCCCCCCGCCTGCGAGCCGGGAGTCGGGCCGGGAGACCTGCTGCGCTAGAGCGTTTCGCGCTAGGCACTCTTGGCGAGGACGTGATCCACCACCTTGCGCATGACGCTGGGCAGCGCCACCCTACCCAGTTCGTCCACGCCTACCCAGCGATAGGCCGGGTCCGCCTTGACCCGCGTTGCTGCAAGGACGGTCAGCGACAGCGCGAAATGGGTGAAGACATGGCTGACCTGGCCGTCGAGCTTGCGCCAGTTCGCCGCGACGGGCGGCATCACCTCGCCATCGGCAAAGGGCGTGTCGCGCCAGGCGCTGGTCGGCACCTGCATCATGCCGCCGAGCAGACCCTTCTCCGGCCGCTTCTCGAGGGCGATCCGCCCCTGGCGGTCGATCATGGCGAAGCAGAGGCCGTAGCGCTGCGGCCGCTCGGCCTTGGCTGCCTTCCGGGGATAGGTCTCGGCATCCCCCGCTTTCAGTGCCGCGCAATCGGCGGTCAGCGGACAGAGGGCGCATTTCGGCTTGGTCGGGGTGCAGATGGTGGCGCCGAGATCCATGATCCCTTGTGCGTAATCGCCCGGGCGATATTCGGGGGTATGGCGGCGGGCCAGCGCGCGCAGTTCCGCCTTCGCCTTCGGCAGGGGCGCTTCAACCCGGTAGAGCCTGGCCATCACCCGCTCGACATTGCCATCGAGAATGGTGGCCGGGCGGTCGAAGGCGATGGCGGCAATGGCGGCCGCGGTATAGGGACCGATGCCGGGGAGCGCCAGCAGGTCCTCCTCGCTGTCCGGAAAGACACCGCCATGTTCCGCCGCCACGACCTCGGCGCATTTCTTGAGGTTGCGCGCGCGGGCGTAATAGCCGAGCCCCGCCCAGGCGGTCAGCACATCGTCGAGCGGGGCCGCCGCCAGGTCCTCTAGGCGCGGCCAGCGGGCCAGGAAATCGCGGAAATAGGGACCGACCGTCACCACGGTGGTCTGCTGCAGCATGATCTCGGAAAGCCAGACGTGATAGGGATCGGCCCGTTCGCCGGGCCCGGCGCGCCAGGGTAGCAGGCGGCGATGCCGGTCATACCAGGCAAGCAGGCGATCAGGCAGGTTTTCCGGTACGCGGGCGGCGGGTTCCGGCTTGGCGGGCGATTTGCGCGGCATGGCGCTGCACCTTAAAGTCTGCCCGCATGGGCACCAAAGAAGAAAAAGCAAAATCAGCAGCGAAAGCCGTGCCGATGGCCGAGCCGGCACCACGCCGCGCGCGGCTTGCGGCGCTGGCCCAGAACGTGCCGGCTCTCGCCAGGCTTGCCCTCGGCAAGAGGGGCTTTGCCGAGGCCGACCTCATCAGCCAGTGGCCCGCCATTGTCGGGCCGGAACTTGCTGCCCTCGCCATGCCGGTGAAGCTGCGCCTGAAGCGCCCGCGCAAGGAGGCGGCGATGGACCAGACCGGGGGCATTTCCCCTGCCCTGCCCGCCAATGTCGCGGGCGGCACCCTCACCCTGCGCGCCAGCGCCGCCGCCAGCCTGGAGGTGCAGCATCTGAAGCCGCAGATCCTGGCGCGGATCGCCACCTATTTCGGCTATCCCGCCATCAGCGATATCCGCATCGAGATCGGCGACCGGCGATCGGGCGCGGTTGGTCGAAGGCGACCGGCACCCGCCCTTACCTGTGCGGCACCGCCGGATCTCTCGGGCGTCGGCGATCCCGAGTTGCGGGCCGCCCTGCAGCGACTCGGGGCGGCGCGGCGGCTGCGCGGCTAACGCACTGATTTTCGCCCGATTTCCACTGGACAGGATGCGACTCGCCGGAATCCAAAGGCTTATCGCCAAAGCGGCCGACCGACACATTCTTCTCACCGAGGGGTCGCTTGCATACCCCTCTGAATCCTGCCAAATAGCGGCGAAATAAGCGCACCGCCTGCCGCGGGCGGGAGCGCAGCGAAGCAACCCGGAGGTCGGCGTGAATCCACGCAATATCGTCATCGCCATCGTCGTGCTGGCCCTCGTCGGCGTCGGCGGGTTTTATGCCTGGACCAATTTCGGGCCGGGTGCCGGAGATGGCGTGGTGATCGAGGGGCTGCCGGCGCCGATCGACGATCCGCTGGCCCGGGCGCAGGAAGGTGACATGGTGCTGGGCGACGCCAACGCCCCCGTCACGATGATCGAATATTCCTCGCTGTCCTGCCCGCATTGCGCCGCCTTTCACGCCAATATCCTGCCGGAGATCAAGACGAACTACATCGATACCGGCAAGGTGAAGCTGGTGATGCGCGATTTCCCGCTCAATCGCCCGGCGGTCGAGGCCTCGCTTCTCGCCCACTGCGTCTCGCCCATGGCCTATTGGGGCATGACCGAACAGCTGTTCAAGACCCAGTCCGGCTGGGTGACCGAGAACTCGACCATGATGCTGGCGACCATCGCGGCCGCCGCCGGGATCAACAGCCAGGATTTCCAGCAATGCCTTGCCGACGAGGCGAAGAAGCGGAAGATCGTGCAATCGGTCGAGCAGGCGAGCGCCGTCTTCAAGATCGATTCGACGCCCACCTTCGTGATCAACGGCATCGTCGTCGGCGGCGGGCGCTCCTACGAGGATTTCGCCAAGATCTTCGACGAACTCGCGGCAAAGTAGGCGGGGAAGGCGCGCCGTGGTCCAGTTCAATAAGCTTCGCCTGACCGGCTTCAAATCCTTCGTCGAGCCGACCGAACTCACCATCCATGCGGGCATGACCGGCATTGTCGGCCCCAATGGCTGCGGCAAGTCGAACCTGGTCGAGGCACTGCGCTGGGTGATGGGCGAGACCTCGGCCAAGCGCATGCGCGGCGGCGAGATGGACGACGTCATCTTCGGCGGCACCGGCAACCGGCCCGCGCGCAATGTCGCCGAAGTCGTGCTCTCGCTGGACAATTCCGACCGCCGCGTCCCGGCCATGTTCAACGACAGCGACGACATCGAAATCTCGCGTCGGATCGATCGCGGCGAGGGCTCGACCTACAAGGTCAACGGCCGGGAATCCCGCGCCCGCGACGTGCAGCTGCTGTTCGCCGACATTTCGGCCGGCGCGCATTCGACGGCACTGGTCAGCCAGGGCCGCGTCGGGGCCATCGTGAACGCCAAGCCGACCGACCGGCGCTCGCTGCTGGAGGAGGCCGCCGGCATTACCGGCCTGCATTCGCGCCGCCACGAGGCGGAATTGCGCCTCAAAGCGGCGGAAGCCAATCTGGCC
Source organism: Dongia mobilis (assembly GCF_004363235.1). Classification (GTDB taxonomy): domain Bacteria; phylum Pseudomonadota; class Alphaproteobacteria; order Dongiales; family Dongiaceae; genus Dongia; species Dongia mobilis. The sequence goes on along the minus strand of NZ_SNYW01000008.1, from coordinate 543,205 downwards.
CGTCTCGACGACGTCATCATCACGCTGGAAAGCCAGCTGGCGGCCCTCAAGAAGCAGGCGCGTCAGGCCTCGCGCTATCGCAACCTGCAGGACCATATCCGCCGCGCCGAGGCGATCCTGTTCCACCTGCAATGGCAGGATGCCAGGCAGCGCCTGGATTATGCCGAACAGACCTTGATGGCGGCCGAGACGCAGGTGGTCTCGCTCACCTCCGCCGCCGCCATTGCCGCCACGCGGCAGACCGAGGCGGCGACGATCCTGCCCGGCCTGCGCCAGGCCGAGGCCGAGGCGGCCGCCGAATTGCAGCGCCTGACGATTGCCAGGGGCGCCCTCGACAAGGAAGAGGAGCGCATCACCCAGGCCCGCAACGATGCCGAGCGGCAGTTGCGCGAGAACGAGGCCGACCAGAGCCGCGAGAGCGCCTTCACCGCCGATGCCGCCGCCGCCGTCGAGCGCCTGGCGCAGGAGCGCGGCGCGATCGAGGAGACCGCGGCCGAGGAAGCTGCCATCGGCGAGGAAACCCAGCGCCGGGTGGAAGCGGCGCAAGGCGAGGTAGACGAGAGCGAGGCGGAACTGGCGCGCCTCACGCAGGATTTCGCGGCGGCCGAAGCCCGCGCCCAGAGCCTGGTGCGCCGTCTGGACGAATTGCAGCAGCGCCGCCAGCGCCTGGGTAGCCGCGCCCAGGAAGTCGATGCCGAGCGCCAGCGCCTCACTTCCGAGATCGAGAACGATGCCGAGACGCAGGCTGCCCGCGCCGCCGTGGCGGAAGCCGAGGCCGCGCTGGAGGAAGCCCAGGCGGCACTCCACGAGATCGAGGCGGCCCGCGCCAGCGCAAGCGAGGCCGAAACGCAGGCCCGCACCCGGCTGCAGCAGGCGCAAGATGCAAGAGCGCGGCTGAAGGCCGAGGCCGACGCGCTCTCGGCCATCTTTGCCTCGTCCGACGAGGATATGTGGCCGCCCCTGATCGACAGCCTGACCGTGGCGCCCGGCTACGAGACCGCCATCGCGGCAGCATTGGGCGACGACCTGCAGGCCTCGACCGATCTCGGCGCCCCGACCCATTGGCGCGAGGGCGAGGTACTCGCCGACGCCCCGGGCCTCCCCGGCGGCGTGCCGGCACTGGCGCAATTCGTCACTGGCTCGGCCGCCTTGCTGCGCCGCCTGAACCAGATTGGCGTGGTCGCCGACGAGGCCACCTGTCGGGCGCTGGCGCCGCAACTCCGCCAGGGTCAGCGCCTGGTCTCGCAGGACGGGGCCATGTGGCGCTGGGACGGCTTCACCATCGCCGCCGGCACCGAGACCGCCGCCGCCACCCGGCTGAAGCAGCGCAATCGCCTGCGGGAATTGGACGGCGCCCTGGCGACGGCCGAAGCGGAACTGGCCGAGGTCGAAGCCCTGTTCGGCAATGCCCGCGACGAGGCCCAGGGCCTGATCGACCGCGAGCGCAACCAGCGGCAGACCCTGCAGAACGCCTATAACGCCGCCCGCCAGGCGCGCGACCATGCGGCCCGTGCCGAACAGAAGGCGACACAGATGCAATCGCGCCTCGCCGCCATCGCCGAGCAGGCGGAAGCGGTCGCGGGCGATATCGCGGAACTGGAAGCCACCCTGGAGCAGATTGCCGGCGAGCGCGCGGAACTGCCCGACCTGGAAGCGGCCCGCCAGCAGATCAACGAATTGCGCCCGGAAGTGGCCGAGCGGCGGACGCGCCTGGTCGAGGCGCGCTCGGCCCTCGACCGGCTGCAGCGCGAGGCGCAGCAGCGCCAGAGCCGCCTCCTCGCCATCGCCGACGAATTGCGTTCCTGGGAAAGCCGTGCCGCACAGGCCCGCGCCCATCTGGACGATCTCGTCGAACGCCGCGAACACCTGGCGGCCGAGATCGAGCGCCTTGCCGCACTCCCCGAGGAGATCGCGCAGCAGCGCCGCGACCTCATGGACCTGCTGGAGGCGTCAGAGGCCAGGCGCCGCGACGCGGCCGATGCCCTCGCCGCCGCGGAGACGGCCCTCACCGAAGCCGATCGCGGCCTCAAGGGCGAGGAATCGAAGCTGGTCGAGGCGCGCGAGAATCGCGTCCGTGCCGAAGCCGCCATCGCCCAGGCGAAGGAGGCTGCCGATACCCTGGCCGAGCGCATCCGGGAAAAGCTGGAATGCTCGCCGGACGAAGTGCTGACCTTGGCCGACCTCGATCCCTCGGAAGCGCTGCCGGGCCGCGAGGAAACTGAGCAGCGGCTCCACAAGCTGATGCGCGAGCGGGAGAATATCGGCCCGGTCAACCTGCGAGCCGAGACCGAGTCGAACGAACTCGACCAGCAGCTGGCCGGGATGCAGGCCGAGCGCTCGGACCTCATCAACGCGGTCTCGCGCCTGCGCCAGGGCATCGCCAGCCTCAATCGCGAGGGGCGTGAACGATTGCTGGCCGCCTTCGAACTGGTCAACGGGCATTTCACCTCGCTCTTCACGCGGCTTTTCGGCGGCGGCAAGGCGCATCTGCAATTGACCGAGGCCGAGGATCCGCTCGATGCCGGCCTCGAGATCTTCGCGAGCCCGCCGGGCAAGAAGCTGCAGGTCCTCTCGCTGCTCTCGGGCGGCGAGCAGGCGCTCACCGCGCTTGCCCTCCTCTTCGCGGTGTTCCTGGTCAACCCGGCGCCGATCTGCGTCCTCGACGAGGTCGATGCGCCGCTGGATGACGCCAATGTCGAGCGCTTCTGCAACCTGGTGCAGGAACTGGCGCAATCCTCCGGCACGCGCTTCCTGGTCATCACCCACCATCGCCTGACCATGGCGCGCATGGACCGCCTCTACGGCGTCACCATGGCCGAGCGCGGCGTCTCGCAGCTGGTCTCGGTCGATCTCCAGGAAGTGGGCGAGTTGAAAGCAGCGTCGTAAGAGGCGTCCTTTCGGTCATGGTCCGCGCCGGCAGGCCATCCCCTTGCCCGTGACCCTGCGCACGCTTACTGCCAATGCATCGGCCCGGTGAGGAGGTCGCCCACCCCCCAGGCGACGAGGCCGAGGACCACGGCTATCAGCGCCCAGGCAATCCGGGTCCAGCGCCGGCGTTCCGGATGATCGGGGAAGAGGCGCCGCAGCATGCGGGCCGCCAGATGGGCCGCGAGGAGTGCTATACCGATGGCGAGCGGCAGGAAGAAGGGCCAGAAGGGGTAGAAGGGCTCGGTCAGCAGCATGACCAGGAGACCGGCCAGAGCCACGAGGATGCTGCCCCCGGCCAGCAGCATGGCCGCCAGCAGCATGGCCCCCAGTATTCGCATGATCCAGCGCCTTTCCGCTTCTGTTCTGTTTCCCGTCGCCGACCGCCAGCCCGCCATCCAGCCAGGTTCCGGTCAGTCGCCCCCGTCAGTCGCATGAGGGCGATTCCGGTTCAGGGAACCCGGCTCTTAACGCCCCGTTTACACAGGCCGAGGGAAATCGCCTGCGACACCTGAGTCATCCACTTTTTTTCATTTTACTTCAATAGCTTGAATAGAGGCAATTGACCTTGACAGCCAATACCCCCTTGCCTATGTTGCGCGCGCTTCCGGCGATCCTCCCGATCGACGGGGCAGCGGTTTGTTGCTCGGGGGACACTCGAGGATCGGCGACATGACCGAACGGCAACCGGAAGAACTCGATGCATTCGGGGCGAAGCTGAAGGCGGCGCGCGAGCGGATCGAGGGAACCGGGGCCCAGGAACTGGCCAGCGAAGGCACGTCCCTGGGCTATGGCTTCCGCCTCAGCGTCGAATTGCTGGCGGGGCTGCTGGCCGGTCTGGGTTTTGGGTACCTCATCGATGGATGGCTGGATACCCGACCCTGGTTCATGCTGGTCCTGATGGTTCTCGGCCTGGGTGGCGGCATCCTCAATGTGATGCGCGTGACCCGGACCATGGAGCGCCAAGCCGCGGAAAAAGACGAGAAACGATAAGCGCCGACCCAGACCGCCCGACCCAGAGGGCGCCCGGGCGCGCCAGCCGGGGATGACATCGTGGCCGCCGACGCGCACTCACCGCTCGCCCAGTTCGAAATCAAGCCGCTTCTGGAACTGCATCCGTTCGGCATCGACGCAACCTTCACCAACGCCTCGCTGATCATGGTGGTGGTGGTCGCCCTCATTACCCTCTTCATCGTCGCCGGCATGAACAAGGCCACCATCGTTCCCGGCCGCTTCCAGGGCATGGTCGAGTTCTTCTACGAATTCATCGCCAACCTGTTGCAGGAGAACACCGGCTCGGCCGGCAGGAAGTTCTTCCCGCTGGTCTTCTCGCTGTTCATGTTCATCCTGGCCTGCAACCTGATCGGCCTCTTCGGCGTGTTCACGGTCACCAGCCACATCATCGTTACCTTCGCCCTCGCCTTGCTGGTGATCACCATCGTCACCGCAGTCGGTTTCATCCGCCACGGCGCGCATTTCTGCAGCTATTTCGTGCCGCAGGGCGCGCCGATGTGGCTGATGCCGCTGATGATCCCCTTGGAGATCATTTCCTATCTCATCCGCCCGATCAGCCTCTCGGTCCGACTTTTCGCCAACATGGTGGCGGGTCACGTCATGCTGACCGTGATCGGCGGCTTCGTGGTCGGGCTCAACGGCCTGCTGATCGGCTTCGGTGTCATTCCGCTGGCCGCCATTCCGCTGATTTTCGCCCTCGAGGTCCTGGTGGCGCTGCTCCAGGCCTATGTTTTCGCCATCCTGACCTGCATCTACCTCAACGACGCCATCCATCTGGCGCATTGAGGCTGAGGCGGTCTGTTTCCATCAACAGCAACCCGACTTACCTCCAAGAAAGGATCTCATCATGGAACTCGAAGCTGCGAAGATGATCGGTGCCGGTATCGCCGCTCTCGCCCTCGGTGGCGCTGGCGTGGGTCTCGGCAACCTCTTCGGCAATTACATGCAGGGCGCCTTCCGCAACCCGGAAGCCCAGTCGAAGCTGAAGGTCAACCCGATGCTCGCCTTCGCGCTGATCGAAGCCACCGGTCTGTTCGGCTTCGTCATCGCCATGATCATCCTGTTCGGCTAACACCCTGAACAGCTGATTCCGTGATTGCGGCCGGTGCCACGTTCGGCGCCGGCCGATCGACCATCCGGGAGACGGGCTCATGCCCCAATTCGACCCATCCGTCTTTTCCGAACTGCTGGTCTGGCTGGCCCTGACCTTCGTGGCGCTCTATCTGCTGATGTCGAAATTCGCCCTGCCGAAGGTGGCGGCGATCATCGATGCCCGCGCCGAGCGCATCCAGGGCAATCTTGCCAAGGCCGAAGCGATCCAGGCTGAAGCCGCCGGCGTGATGGCCGCCTATGAGAAGGCGATCGCCGACGCCAAGGCCGCGGCCCAGGCCGAGATCGCCAAGGCCCAGGCCCAGATCGCTGCCGACACCGCCAAGCGCGAGGCAGAATTCGCCCAGCGCCTCGGCGCCCAGACCCAGGACGCGGAAGCCCGCATCAAGGCGACCAAGGCCGAGGCCGTGGCCCAGGTGAAGGCGATCGCGGCCGACCTCGCCGGCAGCATCGCCGGCAAGCTGACCGGTGCGGGCGTCGATGCCGCCGCGGCCAGTGCCGCCGTCGACCAGGCCCTGAAGGAGCGTGCGTGATGGAAGTGGAACATCAGGCCAGCATGTTCGCCGACCCGCATTTCTGGGTGAATGTCGGCGGTCTCGTCTTCCTCGCCTTTGCCGGGCCGAAGCTGTGGAAGGCGATCGCCGGCATGCTCGACCAGCGCGCCATGAAGATCAAGGCGGATCTGGACGAGGCGCAGAAGCTGAAGGACGAGGCGCAGGCGCTGCTCAACGAGTATCAGCGCAAGCAGAAGGACGCCTTGAAGGAGGCGGCCGAGATCGTCGAGACGGCGAAATCCGTGGCCCAGCGCCAGATGCGCGACGCCGCCCTCGCCCTGGAGGCCTCCTTCACCCGGCGCGAGAAGCTGGCGCTCGAGAAGATCGCCCAGGCGGAGGCGGCAGCACTCGCCGAGGTGCGCCGCGAGGCGGTCGATGTCGCCGCCCTGGCCGCCAGGGCGCTGATCGTCCGGCAGCTTGACGATGCCCGCAGCAACGCCCTCATCGACGCCGCCATCAAGGATGTCGACAAGCGCCTGCACTGACCGGCGCCACGACCCACAGGAACAAGGCCCGGGAAGGCGACTTCCCGGGCCTTTCTTGTTGCGCCGGGCCGCCCGCAACCGCCCGAAACAATATCAATGCTGGCCGAAACAAGACCGCCCGGCATCAGGCGATGCCGGGCGGTTGTCAGGATCCGGTCGGCCGGCAGGAGGGGACCGCGGCCGAAACTCAGACGGGAACCTGGTTACTTCTTCGCGACCTTGGTGATCGCGGCCTTCACTTCATCGAGCTGGGCGGCAACGCGGCCCTGGATGAGGCCGGCCACTTCGGTGTTCGACTTCTGCACGAGGTCGGTGATCTCGCGGATGTTGGCAACGACCTGCTCGAAACCGGCCTTGGCGATCTCGGCCTGCTTCACCAGCTTCTCCTCGGCGCTCGCCGGCTCGGCGAATTCCTTGGCGACCTTGCTGAACTCCTCGACCGCCTTGCGGGCGATCTCGGCCTGGCGCTGGGCCACGGCCTTGACACCTTCGAACGCGACCTGGTTGGCGGCGGTCAGGGTCTCGAAGTTCTTGCGCTGGGCGGCGAAGATGGCGTCGAAATCGACCATGCCGGTCTTGCCGTTGAAGGCCTTGGCGTAGTCGCCGAACCACTTGCCGAACTCGGCCTGCATCTTGGCGAAATCGGGGGCCTTGGTGAAGTCGGGGAAGCTGACGGTTTCGGTCTCGTGGGTGGTCTGGGCTTTCGCCATGGGGTGTCTCCTCGGTTCCAGAATTTACTGTTGCTGTAATCTGCCGTTCCGGTCCTCAGCTGGGGCGTCCAGGACGCCGATATCGGGCTGCGACCTTCGGAATACGGTCATTGTGCACCGCACAATCTGAGCCTTATATGCGGCACATTCCCGGCGACTTCAAGTGCTTTTTTGCTGCACCGCAATAATATAGATCAAATATGTTACATTACAATGACTTGATGCCGGTCATGCAGCAATTTTGCCGCAGTGTCACCGCCTGTCTCCAGCATATCCCCAGCCGGTTTCCGAAGACCTACTCTTCCGTGCGGCCCGTAGCGTCTCGGTCGCGCGGGTATCGCCGCGCCAGCGGGAAGGGCGGCAGCCAGGATTCCCGCCGGATGGTCCAGAGTTCATAGGTCGGGCGCAGCTGGTCGGTGGCATCGAGCGCACCCAGATTGACCTCGATCTCGTCGCCGCTCCGCGAAAAGACGGAGGAGCCGCAGCGGGGACAGAAATGGCGCCCGGCATAGTCACGAGTCTCGCCCTCGACCGTCACCGCCTCCGCGGGAAAAATCGCCGAAGCGTGGAACAGGGCGCCGTGATGCTTGCGGCAATCGAGGCAATGGCAGAGGCCGACCCGGTAGGGGCGCCCCGAGGCCACGAAGCGGACATTACCGCAGAGGCAACCGCCGGTGAAACGGTCCATGCTGCCGCTCCTCTGTTGTCCCGAGGGACGCGTATCTACAACGCCCGTCCGCGCCCGTCCATCACCGGGGCGCTGCATTGCCGGAACCTTCGGCTGCCAGAAGGGGCTGCAGCATCCGGCCACCAGACGCCACCAGGCGGCCCCGGCGGACGACCTGCCGCGCCGCCGGCCGCTGCCCCAGCGCGTCCCCCAGGGTGGCCACCGGGAGATAGACAAAATCGGCGGGGTTCCCGGGGGCAATGCCGTATTGGTTCAGGCCAAGGGCGCGGGCGCCGGCATGGGTGGCGCAGTCGAGTGCCGCCAGCAGTTCGGCCTCCTTGGCCCAGTCGAAGCGGAAGGCCAGCAGGAAGGCCCGCTCCAGCATGTCGCCATTGCCGAAGGGCGACCAGGCATCGCGGATGCCGTCGGAGCCGCAGCAGATATTGACCCCGAGACCGCGCAGGAACTCCACCGGCGGCAGGCTGGTATCGGCCGGCGCCGTGGTCATCAGCGAGATGCCGAGATCGGCGAGGCGACGGCCCAGTTTCTCGATGCGGCTTTCGGGGAACATGCCGAGGCAATAGGCGTGGCTGATCACTACCTTTCCGGCAAGGCCGCGCGCCGCGGTGAAATCGGCGATGCGCTCGATCTGCCAGAGGCCGAGTTCGCCGCGGTCGTGGAGATGGACGTCGAGCCCCGCCCCATGCCTGCCGGCGAGATCGAAGATGGCGGTGAGATGGCCGATTGGGTCGTTGTCGATCCCGGCCGGGTCGATCCCGCCGACCTGCTCCACACCGAGGCCGAGGGCGCGATCCATCAAGTCAAGCGTGCCCGGCTGGGTCAGCAACCCGGTCTGCGGAAAGGCGACGAACTGCATCTCCACAAGGTCGCGATAGCGCTGCCGCAGGTCCAGCATCGCCTCGACATGGGTGAGGCCAATATCGGGGTCCACATCGATATGCGAGCGGAAATAGAGGCTGCCCCGGGCGATGCAGTGTTCCAGCAGTGCCCCCGCCCTTGTCGCGACCGGCGTGGCCACCTCGCGCAGGATCCGCCGCTCGTTGGCGATGTAGTCCTTCAGGCTGGGACCGGCGGTATTCGGCCGGTAGGGCTCGCCCCACAGCGTCTTGTCCAGATGCACATGGCTTTCGACCAGCGCCGGCAACAGCAACTGGTCGCCGGCCTCGACCACCGCGACATTTGCCGCGGCCGGCGATCCGGCCGGTGCGATTTCGCGGATGCGGCCATCGGCGCAATGGATGTCGACCAGGTCGCCCTCGATCCGGCGCAGGTTGCGATAGACGATCTCGGCCATGCTTGCGCTCTCCAACTATTTCTTGGGCTTCAAGGCCTGCCAGTCGGCCTCGGACATCATGGCGCCGATGAAATTGAACTGGCCGGCGCCCTGCAGCCACTCGCCGCCATCGATGGTGACGACCTCGCCATTGATATAGGCGGTCTCGTCCGCCATCAGGAAGCTGGCGAGGTCGGCGAGTTCCTCATGCCGGCCGGCGCGCTGCAGCGGGTTCTTCGCCTCGAAGGCGGCTGCCATTTCCGGCTTCGGCACCAGGCGTTCCCAGGCGCCAGCCGTCGGGAACGGGCCGGGGGCGATGGCGTTCACGCGGATGCCGCGCCCGCCCCATTCCACTGCCAGCGAACGGGTCATGGCCATGACACCCGCCTTGGCCATGGCCGAGGGCACGACATAGGCCGAGCCGGTCCAGGCATAGGTGGTGATGATCGAGATCACATTGGCCTTGCGCCCTTCGGCCAGCCAGCGCCGGCCGCAGCCAAGCGTCATATAGGCCGCGCCGTGCAGCACGATGCCGAGCACCGCATCGACCGCGCGCGGGCTCAAATTCTCGCTCTGGGCAATGAAATTGCCGGCGGCGTTGTTGAGCAGCGCATCCAGGGGTTTCTCGCCCCAGGCCCAGTCGAGCAGCGCGTCGACCTGGGCCGCATCGCGGACATCACAGGTTCTGTAGGCGACCTTGCCGCCGGTTTCCGCCATCAGGCTCTCCGCAGCCGCGGCCAGCACCTGCTCGCGCCGGCCGCAGATGACAAGCTCCGCCCCGAGCGCGAGATAGCGCCGGCCGATGGAAAGTCCGATCCCGGTGCCGCCGCCGGTGATCAGGATGCGCTTGCCGGCCAGGAGATCGCTTCTGAACATCAGGTCCTCAACTCCTCCGGCAGGTCCATATCGGCGCCCGCGCATTCGTACTGGTATTGGCGGCCGCCAGCGCGGCGCGCAGGATGGGGCCCCAATTGCGCGTGCGAATGTTCCAAAATTGGGCAAGGTCATCAACAAAATTGCGCCGGCACGGGCACGAGGGGTTGGATTTGGCGGAATGTCGGTGAGCGGGCTGGTGCCGGTGTGCTATGGCTGCTGATGGTTGAAACCGAAAATCGGAGGGGATCGTGCGCCGCGTCCTGCCGTCATTGCCGGCACTCACCGTGTTCGAGGCCTCGGCCCGGCACGGCAGCTTCACGCGCGCCGCCGAGGAACTCAATCTGACGCAATCGGCCGTCTCCAAGCAGGTGCGCGGGCTCGAGGATTTTCTGGGACTGCAGCTCTTCGAGCGGGTGCGCCAGCGCATCAATCTGACCGAGGCCGGCGAGGCCTATCTCAAATCCGTGCGCGCGGCGCTGGAGATCATGGAAGCGGCCACGATGGAGGCGCTGGCCTTCCAGAGCGGCGGCGGCGTCCTCAACATCGCCACCCTGCCGACCTTCGGCTCGCGCTGGCTGACGCCGCGCCTCGGCGATTTCGCCGAGCGTCATCCGCGCATCTCGCTCAATGTCACGGCGCGGGCCTGGCCCTTCGACCTGGTCGAGGAGAATCTGGACGTTGCCATCTATTTCGGCGCCGAGCCATGGCCGGGCGGCATCTGCGACTGGCTGATGGGCGAGGTGGTGGTGCCGGCGGTGTCGCCTGCCTTGCTGGCGCCCAAGGGCGCCCTGAAGAGCCCGCGCGATCTGGCCCGGGTCAACCTGCTGCACCACCGCGCGCGGCCGCGCGCCTGGCAGGACTGGCTGGCAGCAGCCGGGGCGCCCAACGTCAATGCCTTCCATGGCCTGCGCTTCGAGCAGTTCGAAATGATCATCCAGGCGGCGGTTGCCGGTGTCGGCATTGCCATGGTGCCGCGCTTCATGATCTCGCGGGAGCTTGCCGACGGCAGCCTGGTGGTACCGTTCGAACCCGCCATGGAGAGCGTCGAATCCTACTACCTGGTCTATGCCGAGCGGAAGCGCTGCCTGCCCAATGTCGTCGCCTTCCGCGAATGGCTGCTGGCCGAAGCCGCGCTGGAACGCGCGGCGCCAGCGGGCAGGAAGCCGGCAAGGAGAGGCAAGGCCGGCGCTCATTCCGGCGCGGAATGAGATCAGGCTCAACCGTCTCTGTGCCGCAACGATGACGCCCGCTACCGTCCGACCCATGTCATCGCAGATCTGGACCCAGCTCGATTTCGACCGCGCCGGCAAGCAGGTGGGGCACCTCCATCTGCCGCATTCGGTACATCGCTCCGCCTATGGCAACATCACCATTCCCATGGGCATCGTGGCCGGCGGCAAGGGGCCGACGCTGCTGCTGACCGCCGGTACCCATGGCGACGAATATGAAGGGCAGATCGCGCTCACCCGGCTGCTGCGCGAGATCGATCCGGCCGCGCTCAACGGCCGCCTCATCGTCATCCCCATGCTGAACGCGCCGGCGGCGCGGGCAGGATTGCGCGTCTCGCCGGTGGACGGGATCAATCTCAACCGCGCCTTTCCCGGCAATCCGCTGGGCTCGCCCACCGAGGCGATCGCGCATTATGTCAGCTCGGTCCTCTTTCCGCTGGCTGACGCCTATCAGGATCTCCATGCCGGTGGTTCCTCGCTCGACTACCTGCCCTTCGTCTCGGTCAGGCGCAGCGGCGATGACGAACTGGATGCCAAGGCGCTGGCGGCGGCGCGCGCCTTTGGCGCACCGCATATCCAGATCTGGGGCCACAGCCCCGATCCCAGGCTGTCCACCGCGGAAGCGAACCGGCAGAAGGTCATCTCGCTGGGCGGCGAGTTTGGCGGCGGCGGTACCGTCTCGCGGGCCGGCATTGCGATGATCGAACGGGGACTAAAACGGCTGATGGCGCATCTCGGCATCATCGCGCCGCGCGACGAACCGGAACCGGCACCGGCCACCGAATGCGAGGTCAAGGGCCGCGATCACTATGTCTATGCGGCGGGCAACGGCCTGTTCGAACCGCTGGCCGAACTGGGTGAGTACGTGACACCTAGCCAGCTCTGCGGCCTGCTGCACGACCCCGACGAGCCGCTGCGCCCGCCGCTGCCACATCACTTCGCCACCGGCGGCATCCTGGTCTGCCGCCGCCATCCCGGCCAGGCCGAGCGCGGCGATTGCCTCGCCCATCTGGCGACGCCGCTCGGTACCCGTTAGATCGAGCCCAGAAAAGAAAAAGCCCTCCCCCATTGATCGGGAGAGGGCAAGGCGGGGCAACCGGCGCCGGGGTCAGCGCCCTTCGAGATCGCGGAAATCGCGGTTCAGCTTGTACTCCTTCGAGGTGACGTGCTTCTCCAGCCGTACCAGCCGATCCTCGAGCGTTCGGAAGCGATAGCGCAGGCTGGAGAAGGTATCCGCCGGCCGCATCGAGACGGCGCGCCAGAACACCGCCTCCTCGCCCGTGCCGTAGACCGGCGAAGGCTTGCGCTTCATGAAGATGGCGGCCAGTACGTACACCACCAGCACCTGCGGCAGGAAGAAGATCGCCGAGATGGCGACGGCAATGCGCAGGGTGCGCCGCTCCCAGCCGAAGTAATCGGCGAAGCCCGCGCAGACGCCGAGGATCACGCCGTTATCCGGGTCGCGATAGAGGTGATGCGGGTTGGGCGAGGTTTCAAAGCTCATGGTTCATACCTTGCTGCGCCAATGCGGGCTTTCCGCATCGAGGATCGCTTCCAGGGTCTGCACGCGCTCTTCCATGCGCTTGGCGCTCTGCCACAGATCGGCCAGCATGCGCTCGTCCTCGGCCGTGAGGCCGCGGGCACCGCGCCATTTGGTGATGTAGTGCAGCAGCAGCCAGAGCGGCAGGACGATGCTGACGAAGAGGATGCCTATGACAAACACGAATTCCATCCGTTCATGATCCCCGCTTGCTGGTGGGAGCGTGGCGGCCGGCGGCCGCGGGCTGGGGCCAGTCTATCATCTCAGCCCTTGCGACCCATCTTCGCCTTAAGGGCCTCAAGTTCGGCATTGATCGCCGATTCCGCCTCGAGTTCGGCGAATTCCTCGGCCAGGCTCTTGCGCCGGCCGAGTTCGAAGGCCTCGACCTCGCCCTCCAGCCGGTCGAGCTTGCGCTCCACCTTCTCGTAGCGCGCCATGGCATCCTCGATGCGGCCGTCATGCAGCTGGGTGCGGATGCGATACTGGTCGCGCGCCGCGCTGTGGCGCAGATCGAAGCTCTTCTGCTTGGCCTTGGCCTCGGCCAGCTTGGCATCGAGCCGCGTCAGGTCCTCGTTGGTCTTGGCGAGGCTCTCATCGACCAGCGCCATTTCCTTGCGCATGAGCGCGATGGTCTGCGCCGCCTCGGCCTTGGCCAGAAGGGCGCCCTTGGCCAGATCCTCGCGGCCCTTTTCGATGGCGAGTTCCGCCTTGCGCTGCCAATCGGCCTCGGCCGCTTCCATCTGCTCGATGCGGCGGCCAAGCTCCTTCTTCTCGGCAATGGCGCGGGCGGCGGCGCTGCGCACCTCGACCAACGTGTCTTCCATTTCCTGGATGATCAGGCGGACGATTTTTTCCGGCTCTTCGGCCCGGTCCAGCATGGCGTTGAGGTTGGAATTGATGATGTCGCCGAGGCGCGAAAAGATACCCATGTCGTCTTCTCCGTAACTTGAACTTGCTGCGATCACATGACGATGCCGCCGAGCACCAGCCCGGCTGCGAAGAACAGCCAGCTTTCCGTCGGCCGCGTCTTCGCCCAGTTCAGCCAGCGATGGGCCGTATGGCCGAAATCGATGCGCTCGCCGCCCTGGTCGTGACGGCCATAGGCGTTACGGCCGCGCTCATCCGCGCCGGTGCGATAGCTGCCATGGTGCTGGTGGAAACTCATTTTTTCTCCTCCGTTCGGCAGAGCCTGATGCTCGGCCTCTACCTCTTTATCGCAGAGGCCGTGCCAGTTTGGGTGACCGGAGGTAAATTGATGTATTTCAAATAATTACCAGAAAGAGACCGGGTTCAGGCATTGCCAATCTCCCATTAATCGGCGAATATTTCGCCGATTAATGGGAATTTTTCATGGCCGACCTGCCACCGCTTCTGGGGGAAGACCCCGCCTTTCTGGCCCTGCTCGACCAGGTTTCGGCCCTGGCGCCGCTCGACCGCCCGGCCCTGGTGATCGGCGAACGCGGCACCGGCAAGGAACTGATCGCAGCGCGCCTCCACTTCCTGTCGGCGCGCTGGGACCGGCCCTTCGTCAAGGTGAATTGCGCCGCCCTTGCGCCGGACCTGCTGGAAAGCGAGTTGTTCGGCCACGAGGCCGGCGCCTTCACCGGCGCAACCCGGCGCCATATCGGCCGCTTCGAGCGGGCTCATGGCGGCACCCTGTTCCTCGACGAGATCGCCAATGCCAGCCTGCGCGTGCAGGAGCAGATCCTGCGCGTGGTGGAGTATGGCGAGTTCGAACGCGTGGGCGGGGGCGAGACACGCGCGGTCGATGTGCGCCTGATCGGCGCCACCAATGTCGATCTGCCGGCGGCGGTCGCGGCCGGCAGCTTCCGCGCCGACCTCCTCGACCGGCTGGCCTTCGATGTGCTGACCCTGCCGCCCCTGCGGGCCCGGCCGCGCGACATTCCGCTGCTGGCGCAGCATTTCGCGCAGGGCATGGCGCATGCGCTCGACCGGGGCGACCTCCCGATCTTCGGCGCGCAGGCGATGGCCGCCCTGCTCGCCTACTCCTGGCCCGGCAATGTGCGCGAATTGCGCAATGTCGTGGAGCGCGCCGTCTATCGCGCAACTGGCGACGGGCCGATCGAACGGATCGACTTCGATCCCTTTGCCTCGCCCTACCGGCCACTGCCGTCGGATGCCGGCCAAGCCGCCGCACCGGCCACACCGTCACTGCCCTTCGATTTCCGTGCGGAAATAGCCGCCACCGAAAAGGCATGGCTGCTGGCCGCCCTCACGGCACAGGGCTGGCATCAGGGCCGCACCGCCCAGGCGCTTGGCCTCGGCTACGACCAGTTGCGCCATCTCCTCAAGAAGCACGGTCTGCAGGCGCCCGCCGCAATCGCGGAGACCTAGCGCCGCCGCGCCCGCCATTCCTCCTTGGTGATCTCCCCATGGTGATCTCCCCATGGTGATCTCCCGGGTTTCACTGGGCAGGCTCGGGCGACTTCACGTGAAGTCCCGGCCTGCGCAACCGGTCAGACTTACGGCACAGATGTGCATCGCAACAATTTTTTGTTGCGATGCACAAGAATCGCGCTAGGCTTTCTCTTGTCCAGCAAGCGGGATCGGCGACCGGCATGGCTTCAGGGAGCATGGCCGGCACCGATCCGGGAACCCAGAGGAGACGCATCGGCGCCGTCGGGGGATGGCCGCCACAATCGCCCAAACGAAAGCAAAACATCACAATCGGTGAGGAACGACCCAGCTGCGCTGCTTCCTAGAAGAATAATTCAACAGGAGAGCTTCACAGATGGATATGACCGAAATGCAAGCCAAGATCGAGGCCCTGGAAAAGGCCGCGTCTATGGCGACCACCGTGAACGCGGAAGTGTTCTACTGGTGGTGTACGGCCCTCATGATCGCCATTCACGCCGGGTTCCTCGCCTATGAAATGGGCGCCTCGCGGGCCAAGAACGCGCTCGCCTCCGGCATCAAGAACCTGCTCGCCTTCGCCTTCATCATCCCCACCTTCTTCCTGTTCGGCTGGTGGATCTATCTTGCCTTCCCTGGCGGTTTTTCGATCGCGGAAGGCTCGGAGGCAGGCCTGCCATGGAGCCTCAACATGGGGCCCAACCTCGCCGACAACGCCTCAGGCATCTTCTATGCGGCCTTCACGCTCTTCGCCGCCACCACCGCCTCAATCATGTCGGGCTCGGTGATCGAGCGCATCCGCCTCTCCGGCTTCACCATTCTCGCCGTCATCCTCGGCTCCGGCGTCTGGATTCTGGGCGCCGCCTGGGGCTGGCATCCAGATGGCTGGCTCAACACCGAATGGGGCCTGCATGACGTTGGTGCCGCCGGCTGCGTGCATATGATCGCCGGCTTCTTCACCCTGGGCGTCCTCATCAATCTGGGCCCCCGCATCGGCCGCTTCAACGCGGACGGTTCGGTCAATGACCTGCCGGGCCACAACATGCCGATGTCCTTGATCGGCCTGATGCTGATCGTGCTCGGCTTCTTCGGCTTCCTCGGCGGCTGCATCATCTATACCGGCGACACCTGGGTCACGATCTACAACACGCCGACGACGCTTTCGGCCTTCGCCTTCAACACCCTGATGGGTGTGGCCGGCGGCATGATCGGCTGCTACCTCACCACCCGGGATCCCTTCTGGATGATGTCGGGGGCACTGGTCGGCGTCATCTCCTCGGCCTCGGGCCTCGACGTCTATTTCCCGGCCTTCGCCTTCCTGATCAGCTTCGTGGGCGGCCTCGTCATTCCCTATGCCAACAAGCTGCTGCTGAAGCTGGGGATCGATGACGCGGTGGGAGCCGTTGCGGTTCACGGCTTCGGCGGTGTCTGGGGCATCCTGGCGGTCGGCATCTTCGCCGCCGGCTATCCCAACATGGTGGGCCCCGAGATCAGCTTCACGGGCCAGTTCAAGAGCATGATCGTCTTCCTGCTCCTGGGCTTCGTTCCGGGCTATGTCTGCTCGCTGATCCTAAAGAAGGTGAAGCTGCTGCGGACCAACGAGGCGGCGGAACTGGCCGGTCTCGACACGGCGGAAGTGCCGGTCACGGCCTATCCGGAAAGCGCCGTGCCGGCCTATACCAGGAACGGCGCCCCCATGACCCCCGCGGCCACCGCGCCGGCGGAATGACACCGATCAGCGAAAGGACCGACACATGAACACGTCACCGATCACCACCTGGGAAGGGGCCGAAGCCTATTTCACCTTCGCCGACAGCCCGACCATTTTGATCCTGCTGGTTCTCGCTGCCGCGGCCGTCTGCGTCGGCGGCATTGTCAGCATGATCAAGCATGAGAGCTATGCCTACAAGAAGCTGAACGGCAAATAGGCCGCAAGCATCACGGAACCGAGGCGGGCCGCCGGAACCATCTCCGGCGGCCCTTTTCATGGCGCGCTCGCCGCCCTAGCCTGTCGTCTCGGATTTGGAGGGCCGCGCCTTGAGCATCGAATTCCTGCTGACCACCCTGATCGTCGTCGTCTCGCCCGGCACGGGTGTTCTCTACGCCCTGGCGACTGGCCTTGGCCGGGGCGCGCGTGCGAGTCTGCTGGCGGCCTTCGCCTGTACCCTCGGCATCATCCCGCATATGGCTGCGGCCATCACCGGGCTCGCGGCACTCCTCCATACCTCGGCGCTCGCTTTCGAGATCCTGAAATATCTCGGTGTCGCCTATCTCCTCTACATGGCCTGGATGACACTCCGCGAAACCGGCAGCCTGAAGGTGGAGGCGGTGCCGACGGTGCAATCGGCCCGCAAGGTGATCACGACCGGTATCCTCATCAACATCCTCAACCCGAAGCTCTCGATCTTCTTCTTCGCCTTCCTGCCGCAATTCGTCAGCGCCGGCCAGCAGGCGGCGCTGACGCGCATGCTGGAATTGTCGGGCGTCTTCATGGCCATGACCTTCGTGGTCTTCGCCGGCTACGGCCTCTTCGCCGCCGCCATCCGCAAGCAGATCATCTCGCGGCCGCGGATTCTCACCTGGCTGCGCCGGACCTTCGCCGCCGCCTTCCTGGCGCTGGGGGCAAAGCTGGCCCTGGCGGAGCGCTGAATCAGATCATCGACGGCGTCACCGCGCAGACGACGATGGCGGTGGTCTTGCCGATATTGGTGAGGCGGTAGGGATGCTTGCCGAAGAACTGGAAACCGCCGCCTGATTCGATGCGCCGCACCTTGCCGTCGACTTCGATCTCGACGACGCCCTGCACGATGACCGCCGCGGTCTCGCCGTCATGGGAGATGAGTTCGTTGCCCGTCCCGGCGCCCGGCGCATAGCGCTCGAAGAACATCTGCAGCTTCTTGTCGCGTCGCTCGCTGCCCAGCACCGAGAGGGCGGCGGCGCCGCGCGTCACCGAGGCAAGTTCGTCCTTGTCGTAGAAGAGGACGTTCCTGTGCGAGGTCGGCAGCGCGAAGAACTCCGCCATCGAAATCGGAATGGCGTTGAGGATGCGGTGGAGCGAGGCCAGCGACGGTGCGTGGCTCTCCTGTTCGATGAGCGAGATGGTGGCGTTGGTGACTCCGGCACGCTTCGCCAGTTCGCGCTGCGACAGGCCGGCCTTCTCCCGCACGGTGCGAAGGCGCGCGCCGACGGCCAGCGCCGAGGCCTGGCTTTCGGCGCGGGCCGAGCGCAACAGCTTGGCGACCGCCTTCGCCGGCTTGCCCTTGTCGCCGGCAATTGCCTTGGCGGCGGGTGCTCTGGTGGTCGCTTTTCCGGCCAAAATTGCATCTCCGATCGGGGGATCGCTACCTAACACGCGGCGCCGGCCGGCGAAACCCGGTTCTCCGAATCCGCTTGCGCGGTAAATTTATCGTGCCATAGTTATAAAAAATTTAAACACTGCCCGGACGGGCGGCAAGGCAGAAGGGGAGAGAACATGGGTTCGCTCAAGGATTTTGCGCGCCTTTCCGGCACCATCTATGTCGCCGGCGCGTGGACGAAGAGTGCCGCCACCACCCAGATCGAGGTCGTCGACCCGGCCACCGAGGAAGTGATCGGCCATATCGCCGACACGACCGATGCCGAGATCGACCAGGCGATTTCGATTGCCAACCAGGTGCGCAAGGATTGGTGGCGCCAGGATTCCCGCAGCCGTGCCGTGACGCTCCACGACATCGCCGCCCGCATCCGCCGCGACAAGGCGCTCTATGCCGAGGCATTGACCCGCGAGGAGGGAAAACCCTTCAAGGAGGCGGTTGACGAGGTTTCCTGGTGTGCCACCGCGATCGATTATTACGCGGAACTGGCCCGCCACGAGACCGGGCGCATCGCCGGCACCACGGTTCCAGGCCAGTTCCATTTCGCGGTCAAGGAGCCCCTCGGCACTGTCGTCATCGTGCTGCCGTTCAACTACCCGCTGGTGCTGTTGTGCTGGGAAGCCGCGGCAGCATTGGCCGCCGGCAATGCGGTCATCGTAAAGCCGCATGAACAGACCAGCCTCACCACGCTGAAATTTATGGAGTTGTTCGAGACGCTGCCGGCCGGCCTGATGCAGGTGGTGACAGGCGGCGGCCGCGTCGGACAGCGCCTGATCGAGAGCAGGGATACGCACGCCGTCGCCTATACCGGCTCGGTCGCCATCGGCCAGCATGTGGCCAGGACCTGCGCCGAACATTTCAAGCCCTGTCTCATCGAAGCCTCCGGCAACGACCCCATGATCATCATGCCCTCGGCGCCGCTCGACATGGCGGCCAGGGGCGCGGCCTTTGCCGCCTATCTCAATTGCGGTCAGGTCTGCACCTCGGCCGAGCGCTTCTATGTGCACGAGAAGGTCCACGACCAGTTCGTCGAGAAACTGGTCGCCGAAGCAAAGAAGCTGCGCATCGGCAACGGTCTGGAGAAGGTCGATATGGGCCCGCTCGCCACCTTGAAGCAGCGCGACCGTTTCGAGGGCATGCTGGCCAAGGCGCGCCAGCAGGGCGCCAAATTCGCGACCGGCGGCGGCCGCCCGCAGGGTCTCAATCGCGGCTGGTTCGTCGAGCCCACGGTGCTGACCGAGGTCACGCCGGACATGGAAATCCTCAACGAGGAGCCGTTCGGCCCAGTAGCGCCGGTCTGCCGCGTGCGCGACTTCGACCAGGCGATCGAGCTGGCCAACCGCTCGCGCTACGGCCTCGGGGCCAATCTCTACACCCTCGACATGGACGAAGCCTTCCGTGCGGTTTCGGAGGTCGAATCCGGCATCCTCTGGATCAACGCGCCGCTTCTTGACAACGACGCGCTGCCATTCGGCGGGCGCAAGCTCTCTGGCACCGGTCGGCAATTGGGGCCGGAGGGACTGAACCAGTTCCAGAACACGAAATTCGTGATGATCGACCCGAAGGCGAGCAACCAGGATTTCTGGTGGTTCCCGTACCAGGACAGCGAAGCTTATCGCGGCTGAGCCCGCGATAGCCGGCAGCGGCGCGCGGCCGTCGACTGAACCGGAACCAGATGCCGCGCATACAGGGGAGGAACAATTGGCATCAGCACCGATACCGGCCGAGCTGGAGCGCCGCATCAAGGCTCTCGAATCGGTCGAAAACCAGGGGGAGGATTTCGACGCGTCGAGCTGGTTCTGGCTCGCCCTCCTCGGCGTGGCCCTGCCGCTGGTCGCTCTGGCCTGGGGGTGGCTGGCATGACCAACACGACGTTCACCCAGATCGAGATTGAAGCCGACAAGAGCGCCTGGCCGCTGCTGCGACATGAACGCAACTGGGGTCCTTGGCAGCTCGGCATTTCCCTGGCGACGGCCGCCGCCGCCACCTGGTGCTACATCATCGGCGAATATGTCGGCTATTATCTCGGCTTCGGCCAGGGCTTCGCCGCCCTGTTCGCCGGCTCCATGATCGGCATGCTGATCGTGACACTGGCCGCGGTGCCAATCTGTATCCGCTTCGGGGTCGATTCCATCGCCTCGGCGAAGCCGCAGTTCGGCACTTCGGGCTGGATCATTCCAGCCGCCATGCAACAGATCTCGATCGTCGGCTGGAATTCCCTGCTGCTGATATTCTTTGCCAAATCCGTCACGCAGCTGCTGATCGCGCTCGGCATCATCGCGGATGGCGAGAGCAGCGTGATCGTGCCGGCGACCATTTTCCTCGCCTGCGTGCTGGTCTTCCTGTTCCTGCTCAAGGGCTCGGGCGGGCTCGACCGCATCGCCAAGATTCTGGTGGCCCATGTCTTCGTCGGCTTCTGGATGCTCTACATCCTGGTGACCCAGCGCTGGGGTGACATCGAGGCGGCAGTGCCGGCCTATGCCTCCAGCGATCCCCTGTGGAACTATACGACCGGCGTCGAGATCGGCATCGTCTCGCTGCTCTCCTGGTGGCCCTATATCGGCGCGATGGTGCGCATGGCGCCGAAGGGGCGCACGGCGGCGGTTCCGATCATGATCGGCATGGGCGCGCCGGTACCGCTGCTCTCGCTCATCGGCATTGCCGGCATCCTGGTCCTGCAGGTTTCGGATCCGGCGGAATGGCTGCGCACGGTGGGTGGCCCCACCTATGGGATCGTCGCGTTGCTGTTCGTCGCGGCAGCAAATCTCGGCACCGCGGTTGCGGGCGTCTACGCCTCGGCCATCGGCCTGCGGCATTTCCCCGGCCTCGACCGGGTCCGCTGGCCGGCGCTGCTGCTTATCACCATCGCGCCGGTGGTGCTGGTGGGCCTCTTCATCCCGGAACTGTTCTTCGCCAATTTCGGGTCGTTCCTGGCGTTCATCGGCATGGCCTTCGCCCCGCTCTGCGGGATCCAGATCGCGGATTACTTCTTCCTCCGGGGCCGTCGTATCGATATCCGCGCCATGTTCGTGGGCGGCGCGGGCAGCGCTTATCGCTTCTGGGGCGGCTTCAACCCGGCGGCCCTGCTGGCCATGGCCGCCGGCTGTGCCACCTATCTCTATCTTCTCAACCCCCTCACCTATGTCAGCAATGCCCCCTACGACTACACGACGGCGACCCTGCCGACGCTGGTCATCTCGGGCCTTGTGCACATTGTTGTTACCCGGCTGGTGGTGAAGCCGGCGGGGAAAGGCGGTTACTGACGAGGCGCGCCGACGGGGCGGGCAACCGGGCTGCCCGCCCCGTCAGCCGAACAGGGTCATCACCATCTTCATCCCGGTGAGGCCGAGAAACAGGGCGAAGCATTTCCGGAGCCATCCCACCTGCATGCCGTGGGCGGCCCTGGCGCCGTAGGGGGCGAAGAGTACCGAAGTGGGCACGATGGCGGCGAAGCCGACCAGGCTGACATAGCCCAGCGAGAACGGTGGCAGACCCTCGGCACCCCAGCCGTTGAGGACGAAGCCCAGCGTGCCCGGAACCGCGATGATCAGGCCGATGGCGGCCGCCGTGCCGACGGCGCGGCGCAGCGGGAAGCTGAACAGCGAGAGGATCGGCACCGACAGGGTGCCGCCGCCAATTCCCATCAGGGTCGAGATCCCACCGATGACCAGCGCGAGCAGCGATCGCCAGGGCTGGCGCGGCAGACTGCCGGCGAGGCTCGTACCCTCCAGCGAGAACAGCATGTAGAGGGCGACGGCCAGTGCCACGAGACCGAAGATTCCGGTCAGCGCCTTGCCGTCGACGAAGGCGGCGACGACGACGCCGATGACGACGCCGAGGGTCACCATCGGCCCCCAGGATCTCAGCAGCGCGCCGTCCACCGCATCGCGCTGCCTGTGCGCGCGCAGCGAGATGATCGAGGTCGGCACGATGGTGGCAAGCGATGTTCCGACGGCGAGATGCGCCCGGATCGCTTGGTCGATATCGAGGAAGTCGAACACATAGAACAGCGCCGGCACGATGACGATGCCGCCGCCGACGCCGAGCAGGCCGGCGAGAAAGCCCGAGCAGCAGCCGACGACGGCAAGGGAAAGCGCCAGCGCCGCGAGTTCGACGCCGTTCAGTGTCTCGAACAATGGATTTCCTGCTATCTGCGCGGCGTGATCCACCCGATCGGATGTTGCCGGCAAGTGCCGGCCGCTCCGGCCGTCCGCGCTTGACTTCCAACCGACGGGCGGTGCGGCAGGATCCCCAGGCAGCGCCCGGGGATCCGGTACCGCCCCCCAGGGTCAGCCCACCCTGATGCTGATCTCGCCGATTCCCTCAACGCCGCCCAGCATCTGGTCGCCCTTCTTGACCGGACCGACGCCGGCCGGCGTGCCGGAATAGATGAGATCACCTGCCTTGAGCTCGAACAGGCCGGAAAGATAGGCAATCATCTCCGGCACCTTCCAGATGAGCTGGTCGAGATCGCCCTTCTGCTTCTCCACGCCGTTGACCTTCAGCCAGACGGCACCCTTCGCAGGGTGGCCGATGTCGGCGGCCGGCACGATCTCGCTGCAGGGGGCGGAATGCTCGAACGCCTTGCCCACTTCCCAGGGTCGGCCGAGCTTCTTTGCCTCGCCCTGGAGGTCGCGGCGCGTCATGTCGAGGCCGACCGCATAGCCGAAGACATGGTCGAGCGCCTTGTCCACGGAGATGTCCTTGCCGCCCGACTTCAGCGCCACCACCATCTCAAGCTCGTGATGCACGTCGTTCGACTTGTCAGGATAGGGAAATACGCCGCCCGAGAGCACCAGCGTGTCCGGATTTTTCTGGAAGAAAAACGGCGCCTCGCGGTTGGGGTCATGGCCCATCTCGATCGCGTGATCGGCATAGTTCCGGCCGACGCAATAGATGCGATGGACCGGGAACACGCTGGTTGAATTGCGGATCGGCAGATGCGGCACCGCATGCGGCGGGAACGCATAGCTGATCTGGGAACTCATCGCGGTCATTTTCTTGCTCCTGCGTAATATGCGACGCGTTGTTCGCGGAAAACTCCCTCGCTGTCGAGCGTCATCGCTTGGCCGCGTAATAGGCCACGCGACGTTCGAGATAGGCGAGGAATTCCGAGATCGAGAATGCCATGCCGAACAGCACGATCAGCACGGCCCAGAAATGCGACATAAGGAAGTTCGAGGAATAGAGCTCGAACAGCGCACCAAAACCCACGATCGAGATCAGCAGCTGGCCGATGATGACGCCTTTCACGGCGCGAATGACGCCGATCCGCACGCCGCCAAGGATTTCGGGCAGGGCCGCCCAGAAGTAGATCTTGAAGAAGGCCTCCAGCGGCTTGGCGCCGAAGCTGCGTGCCATCTCGACCATGGATCGGTTGATCTGCATGACCCCCGCCCGCGTGTTGAGGATGATGATCCAGATCGCGAACAGTGTCGTCGTGATGACGATCGACGTCATGCCGAAGCCGAAGAGAACCATCAGGACCGGCACCAGTGCCGTCAACGGCGCGCTGAGGAAAATGTTGACCCAGGGCAGGATCATCTCGTCCAGCAGCCGGTTCTTGCCGATCAGGATGCCCACCGGGATGCCGATCACGATCGACGCGGCGACACCGCCGATGAAGGCATAGCCGGTCTCGGTCAGCGCCTTGGTAAAAGCCGGCGTCCCGATAATGCCGAACAGCGTCAGGAAGACCTCGGAGATCGGCGGTATGAAGAAGGTCAGGCCGCTGCGACCGACGACCTCCCACAGCAGCGCCCAGAGGATGAGCGACGACATGCCTGGCAGCCTGAGACCGAAAACCGTCATCTCGACCTCTATTCCACGTAGTTGCGCAGCGACGCCCAGATCCGGTCGATGATGTCCAGATATTCCGGGTCGCGGCGGATGTTGACCGCATCCTTGTTGCGGAAGCTGGTCGGCCGGATCACTTCCGAGACGCGACTCGGCCGGGGCAGGAGCACCGCTATCTGATCCGATACATAGACCGCTTCTTCGATCGAGTGGGTCACGAAGATGAAGGTCTTCTTTTCGTTCTGCACGAGGGCCAGCATGTCCTCCTGGAACTTGCGGCGGTTCTGTTCATCCACCGCGGAGAACGGCTCGTCCAGCAGCAGCACCTGCGCATCCACCGCCAGGGCGCGGGCCAGGCCGACGCGCTGGCGCATGCCGCCCGACAATTCATGCGGATAGCTGCGCTCGAACCCGGTCAGGCCGACATTCCTGATATACTTCTCGGCGATGGCCTCGCGCTCGGATTTGGCAACACCCCGCAGCTCGAGGCCGAAGGCGACGTTGCGGAGCACGTTGGCCCAGGGCAGCAGGGCGAAATCCTGGAACACGAATGCACGGTCCGGACCGGGTCCCTCGACCTTGACGCCGTTCACCTCAACGTCGCCCGAATTGGCCTTGATCAGCCCGGCAATGATCTTCAGGAGCGTGGTCTTGCCGCATCCGGACGGACCGAGCAGAGAGGTCAGCTGGCCGCGCGGGAATTCAAGCGACAGGTCGCGCAGCGCCTCGACGTCGTTGTATCTCTTGGACACATTGCGCACGGACACCGCACTTGGCGGCACAATCTCCTGCAGATGATCGAATGACCTGTTAGTCTGATGCATAGCCACGATTGTTTCCTGCAAACAAGAAGTTTTCGACTCGCTCAAGCACGTTCAGAAAGATGACAGCCAGCGCGATGATCGAGAAGATCGCCGCATACATGCTGGGGTAGTCCGCGATCGAGCGGCTGTAGGTGATGATGTCGCCGACTCCGGTGGGCGTGATCTTGAGTTCGGCCAGGATCGCGCCGATGAACCCGGCTGAAATACCGAGCCGCAAGCCGGAAAAGATTACCGGCGAGGCGGCGGGAATGATGATCTTCAGGATCACATCCCGGTCGCTGGCCAGGAACGAGGTCGCCATTTCCTTCATCGATGACGGCGTATTGCGGACCGCCCCGCTGGTGTTGAGGACGATGACCGGCATCGCCATGATGCAGACGACGAAGACCTTTGATGTCAGGCCGATTCCATAGGCCATCACCAGCAGCGGGATGAGGGCGGCCAGCGGTGCCGCCTGCATGACGATGAAGACCGGCGAGAACAGCCAGTCGAAGCGCTCGCTCAGCCCGATCCATAGGCCGAGGCCGATGCCGAAGACGGCCGAGATCGCGACGCCGACCACCAGCGGCTTAAGGGTTTCGCCATAGGCGACGAAGATCGTGCCGTCCAGCGTCATGGCGAGGAGGGCCTGCATCGCCTCCAGAAAGGTCGGGAATGCATAGCTGACGGGAATTCTGCCCGCAATCTCCCATGCCCCGAAGACGATCAGGGCAGAGAGGAGCTTGAGGAACAGTGATCGATGTTTCATGTGCAGAAGCCCTGCCATTCGGAAATGACCGCGGCCATCCGGCGACCGGCCAACGCCGGGCCGGATGGCCGCCGCCAGTTGCCTACTTCAACGCAGCGTCGAGCGGCGCGAAGTACCAGAAGTCGTCGATGTTGAGGGTGGCCGGGTCGCCCTCGAGCTGGCCGGCGCGGGTATACCAGTCCATATCCGCCTTTGCCGCCTTCCGGCCGCCGCCATTGGGGTCATAAAGCCCGCCCTCGACGGCCTCCGCATAGAACCCGTCCAACTCGTCCAGGACCTCCTTGGGCAGCTGCCCAATGGGGCCGTCCGGGTTGGTTTCGCGGCTGATGATGGTCGGATCCTTCGACATGTCCTGCCAGACGCTGACCAGGGCCTTCACGAAGATATTGACCTGCTCTTCGTTCGACTTGATCCAGTCGAGATTGGCGAACAGGGCTTCGTCGCTGGCATCGACATCGAACATCGGCAGGACATGGAATCGATCGCCCGCCTCCTTGAGGATCTTGTTCTTGTTGGAAATGTCGAGGATGGTCGCCTCGCCCTGGCCGGCCAGCAGCGCCGCGACGCGATTGCCGGAACCCGGCACATAGGACCGCTCGCCGAACTTGATGCCCTCGCGTTCCTCGATGACGTTGGCAATGGAATCGGTACCGCCACCGCGCGAGTGCAGCATGATGGGCTCGCCGTTCATATCCTTCAGCGTCGCGTATTTCTTGGTCGTGACCGGGAAGAATTTCAGCTTGGAAAGCTGAAACACGATCCGGATCGGCGCCTTCGACCGCTGCATGATGGCATAGGGCGTGCCAAAGCCGATGTTCATCTGGCCGCTGAGGACCGCCTGGATGGCCAGTTCCTCGTCGGCAAAGGCGGTCCATTCATAGTCCAGGCCATTGGCCTTGGCCCGGTCCAGGGCCACGAAGAACGCAGCCATCTCGTCAGACGGGGTTTCCGCCAGGGCGATCTTGAGCGTCTCGGCCTGCGCCGCTGACATCATCAGGCCGGTCGCCAGCGCGGTCACGCTGGCGAAACTCATCACTCTCTTCAACAGGTGTTTCATGTCATCCTCCCAATGGACTGCTTGTGCATTTTCTTGTTCAACCAACGAATTCGACATTGCGCGAATTCGGCCTTGCGCCCCTGTATCCCCTGGCACCTCGCCCGGCGGGACCTGCCGGCGGCGCCTCAGCCGCCACCGAACAGGCGCTTCGACACCGAATGCAGGTGATTGCTCATCGCCTCATAGGCGGCACGCGGGTCGCGTGCGCCGATCGCCGCGGCAATGCCTTCATGCTCCAGGAAGCTGGAATGATCCGCCGGCGGCTTCACGCTCTGGCGCGTGACATTGCCCCATGCCACCGCGCGGCGGACCTGGTTGAGCTGGTCGAACAGGGTCAGCAGCAGCAGATTGTCGCTGGCCTCGGCGATGGCCCGGTGGAAGTTGTCGTCCTGGATTTCATAGGCCTGCCAGCTTGTCGCGGCGCGCATGCGCTCGATTGCGGCCATCATGTTGCCGATGGCACCGCTGGACGCATTGATCGCCGCCTCCTTGGCAAGCGCGGGTTCGATCGTGAAGCGCGCGCGCATCATGCGGAACGGCGTAATCTGCTGGCTGATCCGGTTCAGGAGATTGCCGCCGAGCAAGGCGCCGGTCGGTTCGGGGGCGTCGCTCTGGGCGGAGATGAAGGTGCCCTTGCCGACATGGCGCCAGATCGCCCCTTCGCGCTCCAGCGATTCCAGTGCCTTGCGCAACGTGTTGCGGGTCATGCCGAGCTGGTCGGTCAGTTCGCGCTCCGCCGGCAGCCTGGCGCCCGGCTTCAGCCCCTTTTCGGCGACATAGGCCCGCAGCCGAGACACGGCTTCCACGTCTTCCAGCGATTCTCGTCTCATCAGCATGCCAGCGTCACCTGTTGCTGCCTTTCCCCTCAAATCCCAAAATCAATCTGAATTGATTTTCAAAACTGATCTACATCCGAATTGATTGATGTTGATCTTAGCGTCTCGCTGGCATACCACAACAGGTAATTTCGCCGGATCGAAAGGTTTTCCAATGACCGATTTTGTTGTTTCGCCGCCACCAGTTGCCGCCATCCCGGTCGGGGGTGGCGGGAAGTTCCCGGTTCGCCGGGTTTATTGCATTGGTCGGAATTACGCCGCCCATGCCGTGGAGATGGGTGGCGACCCGGATCGGGAACCGCCGTTTTTCTTCCAGAAGAACCCGAACAATCTCGATGCCTCTGGCGAATTTCCCTATCCGCCGCATTCCGGCGACGTGCATCACGAGGTGGAACTGGCCGTGGCGCTTGGGTCAGGCGGCGTCAACATTCCGGTCGACAGGGCCCTGGAGCACGTCTGGGGCTATGCCCCGGCGCTCGACATGACTCGGCGCGATCTGCAGAACGAAGCCAAGAGGCTGGCGCGCCCCTGGGAGATCAGCAAGGCGTTCGAACGCTCCGGCCCGATCGGTCTCCTGCATGCCGCGGCTAAGGTCGGGCATCTCGAGCGCGGGCGGATCGAACTCACGGTCAATGGCGAGGTCCGGCAGCAGGGTGACATCAACCAGATGATCTGGAAGGTGCCGGAGATGATCGCCTATCTGTCGGAGTATTTCGAACTGGCAGCGGGCGACGTCATCCTGTCGGGCACCCCCGCGGGTGTCGGCCCGGTGTCGCGGGGCGACCGGATGGAGGTCCGCATCGAGGGGCTGCAGGGCTTCACCGTCAAGGTCGTGTAGGCCCGAAGGAAAGGGTCAGGCGCAGGTTCCCGCCTCGCGCCCCCGATCCATTGCAGCCAGGCCGCAACTGGCCCGTTCCGCTATTCCGCCGCCTTGGCCGTCCGGAATTCCTGGCGCATCGCGCGGGCTCGCTTGAGGCCACCCCGCACCACCTCGTCGAGGCGCTCGGCCTGACCGAGGCGCCGGTCGATCTCGGCCATGGTTCGGGCCAGGTCGGCGCTGTCATCACCGGCCCAGACGCGCAGGGCGGCAAGATGAATCGCCAGGAGGCCGTTGAGACGCAACGCGCCCTTCAGGCCGGCGGCGCTGATCCCCGCCGATTCCAGCATGAGGCGCAGCGAACGCCGCATCTGGCAGGCGAGTGCCGCCGCCTCCAATGGCGTCTGCGGCAATTCGTGCAACAGGGTCAGATAACCGGCGCGGTGCGCCTGCAGGCGGTCGAAGCGCCGCATCAGCAGGTCGAACAGGCGGTCGCGCGGCGTCCCCTCGAGCGGATCGCCCGTCAGCGAAGCGAGGATGGCGGCATCGGTTGCCCGGGTCAGGCCGACCAGCAGATCCGCCTTGCTGGCATAGATCGCATGGGCAGTGGCGAGGTCGAGCCCGGCCGCCTCGGCAATGTCGGCCAGGGAAAGGTCGCACCAGCCGTTCTTGGCGCAAAGATCAAGCAGGGCATCCTGCAGCGCCTCGGCCGGCGCGGCGGCAGACCGGCCGCCTGAGCGTGCATTGGCACGACGGCCGGGCCGGCTTTCCGACTTGGCCCGGCTCCTGGGGCCTTTCGAGGCTGGTTTCCTGGCGGCCTTGGCCATGGGCTTGCCCTCCCGCGCGGTGGTTCTTTCGACCCGAGCTGCAATCGCAATGATATAGGGGCTGCGCCGCCGCGAACAAGCATATCCGCCGGCCGTTTTCACCCGCGCAGGCCGGGGCCGACCGGGCAGATTGACTCGGGGCGGCAAAGGGTTCAAAGAAGCCCCCGTTAACCTATGCTGGCCACCTCCAGATCCCGCGATTGCACCATGACATATTTTCGTCACACCCTGTGCGAACCGCCGAGTAGTAGCAGCGACGGCCGCCGTGTGCGGGCCGTCCTGAGCCGGTAGGGCCTGCGCGCCCCCGGTTCCGCCTCAAGCCATTGCACCACCCAACTTGAGATCGCGAGCAACGGGGACCGAGCATGATCACCGCCTATCGCCATAGCGGCCAGACCTTCGAAAAAACCGTCGTATCCGGCACGCCCAACCTCGCCGCCCGCGATGCCCGCGCCCCGGCCGAGCAATTGCCGAGCCATGTGGCCGCCGAGGGCGCCGATGCGATCGCCAGCATGCCCGCCGACGCAGTGTGGATCGACCTGACCTCGCCCAGCGCTGCCGAGATCGCCGCCATCGAGCGCGTCTTTGCGATCGAGATTCCGACCCGCGAGGAGATGCACGAGATCGAGGCATCGAGCCGGCTCTATGCCGATCACGGGGCCCTGTTCATGACGACGCCGGTCCTGCACCGGGCGGCAACCGACGTGCCGGAGAGCGGCGCCGCGACCTTCGTGCTGCTGCCGGATCGCCTGATCACCGTGCGCTTCATCGATCCGCTGCCCTTCGCCGCCTTCAGCCGGCGCGCCGAGCGTGACCCGGCCATCGCGGCAACGCCGCAGATGATCCTGCTCGGCATCCTGGAAGGCATCGCCGACCGCCTTGCCGACATCCTGGAACTTGCCGCCGCGGATATGGAACGCGTCTCGCGCGATGTGTTCCGCGCACCCGCGCGCCAGACCGGAAAAAAACGCCGCGGGGCAGAAACACGGCATTCCGGCGCCGACCTGCAGAACGTGCTGTTTCGCGTCGCGCGCTGCGGCGACATCGGCACCAAGGCGCGGGATTCGCTGCTGGGCCTCTCGCGCCTGACCCTGTTCCTGACGGCCCAGGCCGATCTCAAGAAGGATACCAAGCTGCGCCTGAAGACGCTCACCCGCGACATCGCCTCGATCACGGACCATGCCAATTTCCTGGGCGGGAAGGTCAATTTCCTGCTCGATGCGACGCTGGGCCTGATCAATATCGAGCAGAACGCTATCATCAAGATCTTCACCGTGGCGGCAGTCGCCTTTCTGCCGCCAACCCTGATCGCCAGCATCTACGGCATGAACTTCGAGTTCATGCCGGAGCTGGGCTGGAGATTCGGCTATCCCTTCGCGATTGCGCTGATGGTGCTGTCGGCAGTGCTGCCCTTCTGGTACTTCCGGCGGCGCGGCTGGCTCTAGGCTGCGCTCAGGGTGCCGTCGGAAAGGCCTGGTCGGTCCGGCGCATGACCGGCGGCACCGCCAGCAGGTTCTTCATGAAGCGCGCCTCCTCGACCGGCGAACGGCCGAACAGGCGTTTGAACTCGCGGCTGAACTGAGACGGGCTTTCATAGCCAACCCGCACCGCCGCCACCGCCGCATTCGCCCCCTCCTGCACCATGATGAGGCGAGCCCGGTGCAGGCGCGTGGTCTTCAGGTACTGGATCGGCGAGGTCTGCGTCACCGCCTTGAAATGGGCATGGAACGCCGCCGGGCTCATGCCCGCCTCCGAGGCGAGGGCCGCGACATCGAGATCGCCGTCGAATTCCTGATGGATGCGGCGCAGCGCCTTAGCCACCTTGCCGAACTGGCTGTGATGGGCAAGGGCCGCGCGCAGCGCCCCGCCCTGCGCACCGGTAAGCACGCGGTAATAGATCTCGCGCAGGATGCCCGGGCCGAGCAGCCGCCGTTCGATTTCCGGCCCGGCCAGGATTTCGAGCAGGCGCAGCACCGCATCACCCAGCGCATCGTCCAGCGGCGTCGCGAAGATGCCCTTGGGTGCCGCCGGCATGTGATGCCCTGCCTGGTCGATCGCCATCAGCATCTCGGCGAGGACCGCGAGATCGACATTGAGCGCCAGGCCCAGCAGCGGTTCCGCCTCGCTCGCCTCGGTCTCGACCTCGAACGGCAGCGGCACGGAAAGAACCAGGTATTGCTGGGCGTCATAGACGAAAGTCTCGTCGCCGAGATAGCCGCGCTTGCGGCCCTGGGCCAGGATGCAGATGCTGGGCTCGTAGAAGACCGGGCTGCGCGGCAGTGGCCGGTTGGCGTGCAGGTATTTGACGCCCTCCAGCGGGGCCGGCGACATGCCAGGATTGGGCGCGAGGTACGAAATCAGCGCCACCATGCGGCGCTGGCGGGAACCCGCGGGCGTCGGCCGGGTCGGGGCAGAATGGGTGGCGGTCGCATTTGCCATCTGGCTGACCTCATTTCGTCGATCTGGGGGAACAGGCTAAGAAATTAGGTTTCTTACGGACAGGATTCCAGACTATCCATAGTTTTAGGCAAGACATATCGAGAATAGGGCAGGTCGCCCGGCACCCGGGCGACGCCTGCAATCCAGCCGGGACAAGTTTTTGCCGTAATCCTGCAGCACCACGACCGGGCAATGACGTATCAAGTCTGGGCCGGCCGGCGGCGGATCACGCCGCCAGCCGGACAGTGGCGGGAAGTGGTCACGGGCAGGAAGAACTCCGGGGAAGGAAGAAGCCAGGCACAAATGAAGGGACGATCGCGAGTTCAAGACCAGACCCATTTCGGTTGGCGGCAGCTGTTTTCCAGCCGCACCGCCGGCGACACACGCCTCGCCGCCGCCATTGCCGCCGAGGAGCAGGCCGGATTGGCCTTCGCCTTTGCGGCGCGATCGATCGCCGTGATTGTTGTTGCCGCCTGGCTGCCGTTCATCGTCGACGCGCCACGGGTCTTCTACTATCTCGCGCTGGTCGGCCTCTTCTTCCTGCTGGGCCTGGTGCCGCATTTGACGCGAGGCTGGCGTCACGCCGACCGGTTGCGGCTCGTCTTCATTCTGTTCGACGTCGTGCTGATCACCGCGGCGATCATGATGCAGCCGCCGGACCGCATTGCCTTCGACTGGCCGGTGCAGATGCGCATCCGCTTCGTCGAGTTCCT
The DNA here is from genome assembly GCF_004363235.1 of Dongia mobilis. GTDB lineage: Bacteria > Pseudomonadota > Alphaproteobacteria > Dongiales > Dongiaceae > Dongia > Dongia mobilis. Next base: position 511,018 of record NZ_SNYW01000008.1, on the reverse strand, counting down.
CTATTTGATCCTGCTGCTGATCGGCTCGGCCCTGTCCTATCGCCCCGGCCACGTCATCTGGACCGGCCTCTGCATCATCGCCGTCTGGTCGGCTGGCGTGTTCATCCTCTACCACCTTCCCGACACGGTGCGTTTCGAGGAATCGACGGAAAACCTGACCCCGGCCGAGGTCCTCGCGGTGATCCTCGACCCGCGCTATGTCGGCATCACGACGCTGCTGACCCAGAACGTCCTCACTGCCATCGCCACCGGCCTGCTGGCGGCATCGGTCTGGCGCGCCCGCAGCCTGCTGCTGCGGCGTGTGAGGGCCGAAGTCGCGCGCGCCGATCTCAGCCGCTATGTCTCGCCCGATGTCGCCGATGCGATGCTGGCGGCGCAGGCCGGCAGATCGGGTGCTGCCGATTTCGGCCGGCCACAGGTACGCCACGTCGCCGTCATGTTCGCGGATATTCGGGAGTTCACCACATTGGTGGAGAAGCTGGAACCGGAACGGGTCCTGGCCCTGCTGCGAAGCTTCCACGCGCGCGCCACGGCGATCGTCTTCCGCCATGGCGGCACGCTCGACAAATATCTCGGCGACGGGTTCATGGCGACATTCGGCGCCCTTGGCAATGCGTCTGCCGATGCCCGCCATGGCGAGGCAGCCCGTCAGGCCGTCCTCTGTGCCATCGATCTGCATCGCGAGATGGATCGCTGGTGCGAAAAGCGGGCGCAGCGCGGCGAAATCCCGCTGGCACTTGGCATCGGCCTGCATTTCGGCCCCGCCGTCGTCGGCAATGTCGGCGTCGATCAGCGCCTCGAATTCACCGTGGTCGGCGACGCCGCCAATGTGGCGGCACGGATCGAACGCCTGACCCGCGATTTCGACTGCCGCATCGCCGTCTCGGATTCCTGCCTGGCCGCTGCCCGTGCCCTGGCGCCGGACCTGCCAGCCTTCACCGATATTGGGCCGACATTGTTGCGCGGCCGTACAGAACCTGTCCGCCTTCACGTATGGCCTGCGGTGCCGTAGCGGTTTTGTGACAGACTGATAAGAAGCTTGTCACAGCGATGACTAACCATGGCCGCCAAGCAAGGCTCCCGCATTTGACAGTTCCGGCGACTTTCTATGAGATGGGATACAGGGTGAGTTCGGACGGGGGCTGACCGGTCGACACGAGGAGCTTGTCGCAATCGTGACGGTGCAGCGCGATAACTCAACAGGCGAAGCTGCGGAAGGCGAGACAGGACCGGCGGGACGCGCCGGCGCCGAGGCATTGGTAAGCGAGAGCGAGCGGCAGTTCCGCCGCATCGTCGAAGCCTCGCCTAGTGCCCTGGTGATGGTCGACGCCGAGGGCCGTATCGAACTGGTCAACGCCCAGTCCGAACGGCTGTTCGGCTATGGCCGCGACGAGCTCATCGGCCGCTCGGTCGAAATGTTGATCCCGCCGCGGTTCCGCGGACACCATCCGCAGCTGCGCAATGGATTCTCCACCGATCCACGTTCGCGGCCCATGGGTGCCGGCCGCGAGCTCTACGGCATGCGCCGCGATGGCAGCGAATTTCCCGTCGAGATCGGCCTCAATCCGATCGAGACGGATCAGGGCCTGAAAATTCTCTCCGCCATCGTCGACATTACCGAGCGCCGGCGCTCCGCCGAGCGTTTCCGCCGCGTGGTCGAGGCAGCCCCCAATGCCATGGTCATGATCAGCCAACAGGGTCGGATCGAGATGGTCAATGCCGAGGCCGAGCGCGTGTTCGGTTATGACCGGTCGGAGTTACTGGGCCAGTCGATCGAGATCCTGGTGCCGGAGCGGTTCCGCTCGCAGCACCCCGCTTTGCGCCACGGCTTCTTTGCGGCGCCGGCTTCGCGTCCGATGGGTGAGGGCCGCGACCTCTTCGGCCTCAGGAAGGATGGCAGCGAATTCCCGGTCGAGATCGGGCTCAACCCGATCGAGACGGAGGACGGCACCATGATCCTCTCCGCCATTGTCGATATCTCCGACCGCAAGCAGAAGGAGGAAAGCATCCGCCAGGCGCTGCGCGAGAAGGACGTGCTACTCTCGGAAGTCCACCACCGGGTAAAGAACAACCTCCAGATCATCCACTCGCTGCTTGACCTGCAATCCAGCCAGATCGACGATCCCACCGTCATCGCCATGTTGCGCGACAGCCAGAACCGCATCCGGTCGATGTCGCTCATTCACCAGACACTCTACCAGTCCAAGGATTTCGCGCGGGTCGATTTCGCGAATTTCCTCGACAGCCTGCTGCCGACTTTGATGGATTCCTACAGCACGGCATCGGACCGCATCGCCCTGTCCGTCGCCGTCGACGACGTCCATCTGCCGCTCAACCAGGCGATCCCGTGCGGCCTCATCGTCAACGAACTGATCGCCAATGCGTTGAAGCACGCCTTCCCGGGCGGTATGCGCGGCCGGATCGACGTCGCCTCGCGCCGCAGCGGGGACAACGAGGTCGCCCTGTCGGTCAGCGACGACGGCATCGGCCTGCGCGACGGTCAGGAAATCAAGAGCGCGACCCTGGGGTTGACGCTGGTGCAGATGCTGGCGCGGCAGCTGCACGGCGAAATCTCGGTCAACCGGCGCAACCCGACCCGCTTCGACCTGACCTTCCCGGTCGTGGTAGGGTGATACCATGAACATGTCGCCCAAGGTCATGGTCGTGGAGGACGAGGGGGTCGTCGCGCTCAATCTGCGCCAGCGCCTGCAGAAGCTGGGCTATGACGTCGCCGTGGTGGTATCCTCGGGGGCGGCGGCACTTGCCGAGATTGCCCGGAAGCGGCCCGACATCGTCCTGATGGACATCCATATCGAAGGCGAGATCGACGGTATCGAGACGGCCAGCCGCATCCCGCCGGACATGATGCTGCCGGTCATCTACCTCACTGCCTATGCCGAGGAATCGACGCTGGACCGGGCGCGGGCGACCAGACCCTATGGCTATCTGCTGAAGCCATTCTCGGAACGGGAACTGCATGCGACAATCAAGATGGCGCTGGAGCGCCGCAGCAGCGATCTTGCCATGCGCGAGAGCGAAGAGCGCCTGCGCCTCGCCCTGGCGGCGGCAGAGATGGGCTCCTGGGAAATCGACCCGACTTCCGGCGAGATCGAGCACCGGCCCCATGCCGGCCCGTCCGCAGACCTGCAGCGACAGGCGATTCGCAAGGGTTTTCGCGAACTGATCGCCGAAATCCACGAGCCGGATCGTGCCGCGGTCACGGCCGCATTCGAGGAAGCGGTCAGCAGCGACCGTTTGATCGAGCTCGAGTTCCGGCAGAATCTGGCAAATGGCGAGCAGCGCTGGCTGCGCGTGGTCGGACGCGCTTTCGTCGAACCGCCGGATCGCCGCCGCCGCATCGTCGGCGTCGTGCGCGACGTGACCGAACAGAAGCACATCGCAGCCCAGCACCAGGCGTCGGAGAAGAGCTACCGCGATATCATCGACACCATCGACGGTATCGTCTGGGAGGCGGAAAGCGACAAGGAACGGGTCACCTTCATCAGCGACAGCGTCGAGCGAATCCTCGGCTACCCGGCGGCAGTCTGGATGGCCGAGCCATTGTTCTGGGAAAACCACCTATTTCCGGAAGACGCGCCGCTCGCCCGCGCCACCCACGAACGCGCGGTTGCATCCGGCCGTTCCTATGACAGCACCTACCGCATGCGGGCTGCGGACGGGCGACCGGTCTGGATCCACGAAAGCGTCTCGGTCATCCCGCGCGAGAACCGGTCGCGACTGCTGCGCGGCGTCATGGTGGATATCTCCAGGCTGAAGGATGCCGAGGTGGAATTGCAGAGTGCCTCGGAGCGGCTGACCGAGAGCGAGAGCCGGCTGAAGGCAATCCTCGATACGGCACCGATCGGGATTCTGACCCTCGACAGCCGCTTTCAGGTGACGCGCTTCAACCGCGAGGCCGAGCGCATTTTCGGATGGAGGGCGAGTGACCTGCTGGGCCGCTCGATCGAACAGTTGCTGCCGCCAGAAGCCCGGCACCATCACGAGGATCTGCTGCGCCGGTACATGATCAGCGACGGCAGGAGCCGCGCGGTTGGCGACCGGCGCGACATCCGCGGAATCACCGCGGATGGCCGCATCATTCCGCTCGACATCACCATCTCCAAGGTCTCGGTCGGCGGCAAGACCACCCTGACGGCGATCATCCGCGACATGAGCGATCTGCATTCGCGCGAGGAGGAACTGCAGCGCCTGCTGCGCGAGCGTGAATTGGCGCTGGAGCATGCCGAGGCGGCCAACAAGGCGAAGTCCAGCTTCCTTGCCGTGATGAGTCATGAACTGCGCACGCCGCTCAACGCGATCATCGGATTTTCGGACCTGATGCGACGCGAGATCTTCGGCCCGCTGGCCCATGAGCGCTACCGGCAATACGCCGTCGATATCAACGAAAGCGGCGCCCTGTTGCTAACCATCGTCAATTCGATTCTCGACCTGTCGCGCATCGAATCCGGCAAGCAGGACCTCGACATCGCGCCTCTGCGATTCGCGCAAGCATGGCACACCATCGGCCCTGGGCTGGTGGCCCTGGCACAGCAGAGGGGCATCGTACTGGAGGTCCCTGCGCTGGACTCGGATCTGGTCGCCCGCGCCGATTCGCATGCGCTCGGCCAGATCGCCTCCAACCTGGTCACCAATGCGCTGAAATTCACGCCGGCAGGCGGGCGGGTCACGGTGACGATGGCGGCCACAGCCGATGATAGGGAAGTGAAACTGTCGGTCAGCGACACCGGCCGCGGCATCCCGCGTGAGCGCCTCGCCGATGTGTTCCGGCCGTTTGTCCAGGTATCCGATTCCTATACGCGCGATGTCGGCGGCGTCGGCCTGGGCCTCGCCATCTGCAAGTCGCTGGCAGGCGCCATGTCGGGCCGGATCGAGATCGAGAGCGAGGTCGGCCGCGGCACCGAGGTGCGTGTCTTCCTGCCCCGCGCCGATTCCTAGTCCTTGCGAATGGCGGCGACCTTGCCGCCGGTGATACGGACAAGCTCCGCCGGCGTCAGGCGGAAGACGGCATTGGGCGCCCCAGCTGCCGCCCAGATCTCGGCATGGGCCAGCAGATCGGCATCGACCAGGATCGTGACCGGCCCGGCATGGGCCACGGGCGCGACCCCGCCGATGGCAAAGCCAGTCTCGGCGCGCACGAATTCGGCATCGGCCTTGACGATCTTCTCGCCCAGCGCCTGCGCCACCCTGCCCTCGTCGACGCGGTTGACGCCCGAGGCCACGATGAGGATGGCGCGGCCGGATTGCGCCCCCTTGAAGATCAGGGATTTGGCGATCTGGGCAATTTCGCAGCCGATCGCCGCGGCGGCATCGGCCGAGGTGCGGGTCGAGGCGTCGAATTCCCGGATCTCGGTAGCGAGACCCGCCGCTTCGAGGGCGGCGCGGACGCGGGCGACACTGCCATCTGCCATCAGCCGGCCAGCTCTCGCGAGCGATGCGTCGCGGCCGCGATGGCGCGGTTCATCAGGGGCTGGATGCCGTCCGGCGCTGTCAGGACCGCGATCGCCTGTTCGGTGGTACCCTTGGGGCTCATCACCGCCTGCCTGAGATCGGCAGCGGATTCGGGCGATTGCCGGGCGAGCTCGCCCGAGCCGCAGATGGTGGCGCGCGCGAGCCGCATGGCGAGATCGGCGGGAAGGCCGGCGACGCGGCCCGCTTCGGCCAAGGCTTCGATCAGCAGGAAGGTATAGGCGGGACCGCCGCCCGAGACGGCGGTCACCTGATGCATCAGCGCCTCGTCCTCGATCCAGGCGATCTCGCCAACTGCTGCCAGCAACTGCCCGCAGAGGTCGAGGATGTTGGCCGGCACGGCGGGATCGCGATAGATGACGCTCATGCCGCGGCCGACGGCGGCCGGCGTATTCGGCATGGCGCGCACCACATGCACCTGCATGCCGAGCGATTTCTTGAAATATTCGACCGGCTTGCCGGCGGCGATGGAGAGGAAGGTGGTGCCCGGCTGGGCCATCATCTCGAGATGCTCGAGGGCCTCGTCCATGAATTGCGGCTTCACCGCCAAAAGCACCAGGGCCGGACCTAGGCCGTCCGGAATGTCGTCATAATGCGTATAGACCGTGACACCCCGGGCCACGACGTCGTCGAGGCCCTTGGGCGCCGGGTCAATCACGAAAACGTCGCTGCCGGCCACACCCTGCGCCAGCCAGCCGCGCAGCAGCGCGCCACCCATCTTGCCGCAGCCGACCAGCAGCAGTTTGCCCGGCAGTTCCAGTTTGCTCATCTCGGCTTCCGCCCCTTCTTGTTCAGGGGCGGTCGCCTGTCCTTCCCGTCAGGCCGTGCCCTGCGTTTCCAGCAGGGCGGCCTCGACCGCCTCCTGCGGCTTCTTACCGCCCCAGAGCAGGAATTGGAAGGCGGGGTAGAAGCGTTCGCATTCGTTGATCGCCGCCTCCATCAGATCCTCGAGCTGCTCGGCGGTGACGCCCGCCGTGCCGCGCAGCAAAATGGTGTGGCGGAACATCGGCGCCCCTTCCTCGGTGCAGAGGTCGAAATGACCGAGCCACAGGCGCTCGTTGATATGGGCCAGCAATTCGGCGAATTGGGCGCGCTTTCCCGGGGCGACCTTCGTGTCGAAGAGGCAGGAGAAGTACATTGCCCCCAGATCCTCCTGCCAGACGAAGAACATGCGGTATTCGCACCACTGGCCGGTTACTTCGACGATCATCTCCTCGTCGGTCGAGCGGTCGTAGCGCCACTCATTGGCGTTGACCAGTTCTTCCATCATGTCGAGGGGATTTGCGGTCGGGGCCAGGGTCGATTCTTGGGTAAGCTGCATCGAAAGCGCCCTCCATGCGGGTGGCGGCCGGGGCTCTTCCAGCCGCCAGTAATCGACCAGACTGTGCCGTCGGGGTTCGCCACGCTTGGGGGTGCGCGACCCCTAAGGCTTGATGTGAAACGTTAATTTCCCACCAGATTTAGAGTCGCAAATTTGCGACTCTGGCGCAAGCAACATTTACATTGATTAACAAAATTGTCTCGCGCCTGCGGGAGCGGCGTCAGAGATTGGGCTTGTCCGGGGTTGCCGCGGCGTCGTGAACCGGTGCCGCCGCCTTTTCGCCCAGCCTGGCCTCCAGCGCCTCGACACGGCGGGCAAGGCGGATCTGTTCGGCGCGGGCCTCCTGGGCAACCGCTTTCATGGCCTCGAACTCCTCGCGGCTCACCAGATTCATGCGGCCCAGCAGGCGTTCCAGGTGCTGCTGCACCTTGCCCTCGATTTCCTGCTTGAGGCCGGTCAGGGAGCCGAGCGCCCCGGTCGCGACCTTGGCCATGTCGTCGAGAATCCGATTGTCGCTTTGCATGGCGCCCTTCCTGGGACCTTGCGCGTCCCTGACCTTGTGATGACCGTAAGCTTGTGATGACTATCCAGGGGCTTATATAACCGAGCCGGACAGAATCAAGCTAGGCCGGCTTTCTGACCGCGGCACAGCCTCTTATCGGCAATCCCAGGCGAATCATGACCCCTGACAGCGGCTTTTACGTCTATCCCGGATTCGACCCGGTCGCCCTCGATCTCGGCATCGTACAGATCCGCTGGTATGCGCTCGCCTATATCGCCGGCATCCTGCTGGCCTGGCGCTACATGGTCTATCTGGGCAAGAAGCCGCCGGCCCTGGTGAAGCCCAACCACTGCGAGGACATGATCACCTGGGGGACCGTCGGCATCATCCTCGGCGGACGCCTTGGCCATGTGCTGCTGTGGGACCCGGGCTATTACCTCTCCAACCCGGTCGAGATCCTGAAGATCTGGGAAGGCGGCATGGCCTTCCATGGCGGCCTTGTCGGCGTGATCGTGGCGATGATCCTCTATACGCGGCGCGTCGGCCTGCCCTTCTTCGCGCTGGCCGATCTTGCCGCGGCGGCAACGCCGATCGGCCTCTGCCTCGGCCGCATCGCCAACTACATCAACGGCGAGCTGGTGGGCCGCGTCACCGACGTGCCCTGGGCGATCATCTATCCCCATGTCGACAACCTGCCGCGCCACCCCAGCCAGATCTACGAGGCGCTGACGGAAGGGTTGCTGCTCTTCCTCGTCCTCGCCATCTTCGCCCATCGCCAGGGCATCCGCGAACGCCTCGGCACACTTTCCGGCATCTTCCTCATCGGCTATGGCATTGCGCGCGTCGTCTCGGAGATGTTCCGCGAGCCGGAGGCCTTCACCGATTCCCTGGTCGCCACCACCTGGGGCCAGTGGCTCTCGGCGCCGATGATCCTCTACGGGCTCTATCTCGTCTGGCGCGGCCATCACCGCGGGACATCGGCCGCATGAGCGAAGTCATGCAAAGCCTGCAGCGGCGCCTCGCCGCCGAGGGCAGCATGACTATCGCCGCCTATATGGAAACCCTGCTGGCCGGCAGCGGCGGCTATTACCGCGCGCGCGACCCGCTGGGGGCGGAAGGCGATTTCATCACGGCGCCGGAAGTCTCGCAGATGTTCGGCGAGCTCCTCGGCCTCTGGTGCGTCGACACCTGGCAGCGCCTGGGTACGCCCGCCGCCTTCCATCTCATCGAGATCGGCCCCGGCCGCGGCACGCTGATGCAGGACGCGCTGCGCGCCGCGCGCGTGCTCCCCGATTTCCTCAAGGCAAAACAACTGCACCTCGTCGAGATCAACCAAGCCCTGCGCGCGGCACAGGCCGAACGCCTCACCGCCCATGACCCCCGCTGGCATGATTCGGTGGCCACCGTGCCCGAGGGTCCCGCCCTCATCATCGCCAACGAATTGTTCGATGCCCTGCCGGTCCACCAATTCGTCATGACCGAGCAGGGTTGGCGCGAGCGCGTGGTGACGCTGCATGACGGAAAGCTCGCCTTCGCCCTCTCCGCCCCCGGCCCTGCCCTCGCCCTGCTGCGCCCCGCCCATGACGCGGCCAAGGCGGGCGAGATCGCCGAAGTATCGCCGGCCGGGATCGCCCTCGTCGACGCGATCGCGCGGCGGCTGGGCGAGCAAGGGGGGGCCGCCCTGCTGATCGATTACGGCCCGGCACAGAGCGGGCTGGGCGATACGTTCCAGGCGCTGCGCCGCCACACCTATCACGACCCGCTGGAGACACCGGGCGAAGCGGATCTGACGGCCCATGTCGATTTCGCCGCCTTGGCCGAGGCGGCGCGGCAAGCGGGTGCCGCCACGCGCGGCCCCTTCACCCAGGGCGATTTCCTGCGCTCGCTGGGCATCGAGATGCGCTGCAGCATGCTGGCGGCGAAGGCCGACGCCGGGACCGCCGCTATTCTCGAGCGCCAGTGCCGCCGCTTGATTGCGCCCGATGAAATGGGCAGGCTGTTCAAGGTGCTTGCCGTCACCCAACCCGATCTGCAGGAACTGGCCGGCCTATGATTGTCGAAAGCAAGTCGCTCTCCCGCCTCGCCGGCATCGGCCACGGCTTCCTGACAAGGCGCGGCGGCGTTTCCGACGGCATCTATGATTCGCTCAATTGCGGTCTCGGCACCGAGGACGAGAAACACCGCGTCCTGGAGAACCGCGCCCGTGCGGTGAAGGCGGCGGGCCTCCGCGCGACACCGCTCAGCACCGCCTATCAGGTGCATGGCAAGAACGTGCTGGTGGTGGAAGAGCCGCTTGACCAGAACGACCGCCCGCAGGCCGACGGGCTGGTGACCAGGACACCCGGCATCAATCTCGGCATCCTCACCGCCGATTGCGGTCCCGTCCTCTTCGCCGATGCGGATGCCAAGGTGGTCGGCGCCTGCCATGCCGGCTGGAAGGGTGCCGTCGGCGGCATCATCGAGGCAACCGTCGCGGCGATGGAAAGACTTGGCGCGCGGCGCGAGAATATCGTGGCCAGCCTTGGCCCCTGCATCGGCCGCGAGTCCTACGAGGTCGGCACCGAATTTCCGCAACCCTTCATCGCGCAGGATCCGGGCAATGCCCGCTTCTTTACCGTGAATGCCTGCCGCCGCTTTCAATTCGACCTCATGGGCTATATCGAATCGCGCCTCCTCGCCCTGGGCCTTGCCGAGATCGAGGTGACCGGCCACGACACCTGCGCGCTCGAGAGCGATTTCTTCTCCTACCGCCGCAAGACCAAACGCGGCGAACCCGATTACGGCCGTCAGGTCTCGGTGATCGGCCTCATTTGAAGCATCAAGGGAGCACAGTCATGGAAAAGCCAGCGACCGAGCGAGCCAAGCGCGTGCCGGGGCCCGGCGATTTGTCGCGCCATACCGGGGGGAAGAACCGTTCGGTCCTCAACATCTACGCGACGCCTATGGCACCCTATGACATGGACGGGCCCCTGCAGGAGGACATGTCGCTGATCGAGCTTTCCTATGATCGCGAGAAGGCCCAGGGCGCCTATCTCATCCGCATGCAGCCCGGCGCCCAGACGGTGGCGCACGAGCACCGCTTCCGCGAGGAATTCCTGATCCTGGAAGGCGAACTCATCGAAAGCGACGGCACGGTGCTGAAGCCCGGCGACTACATCGTCTACGAGGCCGGCACCTATCACAACAGCCGCACCGAGAAGGGTTGCCTGCTGCTCGGCATCGACTGGAATTTCCAGAAATAGATCTGCGCAGAGGCGCAAAACAGCGTGGAAGACTTCCTTCCCTATGTCGGCTGGACGGTGGCGACCTTGCTGCCGATCATCAACCCCATTTCCGCCGCCGGCATGCTGATCGGCATCACCGGCAATCTGACGGTGGCCGAGCGCAACCGGCAGATCACCATGGCCTGCCTCTACATGACGGCGATCCTGCTCGCCTTCCTGCTGGCGGGCGTGCTCATCATGGATCTCTTCGGCATCTCGATCCCGGGCCTGCGCATCGCCGGCGGCATGATCGTGGCGTTCCTGGGCTTCGGCATGCTGTTTCCGCGCGACTCGCCGCTCGATCCCTCCTCCGACCAGGAGGCGCGGCAGAAGCTCGACATTTCCTTCACGCCGCTTGCCATGCCGGGACTGTCCGGCCCCGGTTCCATCGCGCTGGTCATCACCATGTCGACCAGCGTACAGCAATCGGGCGAGCTTTCGACGCCGATGACCTATCTGGTGATCTCGGTCGGCATCGTGGTGACCGCCATCGTCATCTGGTTCTGCCTGCGCGCGGCCGGCCTTCTCAACCGGTTGCTGGGTGCCAACGGCATCGCCGCGGTCTCGCGCATCATGGGTTTCCTGATGGTCTGCATCGGCGTGCAGTTCGTTATCAACGGCGTGCAGGATCTGATCCACGACCCGGCCTTCTGGCCGCATTGAACTATTTTCGGCCGCGATCCAGCGTGGTTGCGACGACGCCGGCGACAATGACGAGGCCGCCCATCCAGGTGACGAACGCGTAACTTTCGCCGAGAAGGAACGTGCCGATGACCAGGCTGGTCGCCGCCGCGACATAGCCGATCTGCGAGAGATAAACCGGCCCGCCCACCACCTGCAGCCGGAAGAAGAGCGCGAACATCGCCGCCGAAACGGCGATCTGGCCAAGGGTCAACAGGGGTGCCGCCAGCAGCGGCGCGAAAGGCATGGCACCGTCCCAGGCCAGGGCCGCCACGAAAAGGCAGAGGGCGGCGGCGGCATTGCTGCCCATCGCCAATCCCAGCGGCCGGCCGCCCGCCGGCCAGTCCAGCGTGCGATAGACATTGCCGCCGGCAAGGCTCAGCGGAATGAGAAGTGCCGCCATCGCCCAGGCGAAATCGGCCGACCCGCCCAACTCGCCCTTCGAGAGAATGATGGTGAGGGCGCCGGCGCAGCCGAGGGCGATGCCAGCGAAACCCAGCCAGCCGGGTCGCCGCAACCCCATGACGATCGAGATGGTCAGCGTCATGATCGGCGAGAGGGTGAGGTAGATCGCGGTCAGCCCGGCGCCGAGGCGAGGGATGGCCGCATAGATGAGGAGGTTGGGAAAGACGTAGGAGAGCGACCCCGCCACCAGGTAATAGCGCAGATGCCACCGGTCCCAGGCGATGCGCTGTCGGCGCGCCAGGATGACGCCGAGGATGACCAGAGCGCCGCCGCCGGAAATGGCGAAGGACCAGGCAGCCGGCGGGATGCCCGCTTGCGCCGCCAGCTTGCCGAGCGGAAAGCCGATGCCGATCAGAAAGCCGGTCGAGACCAGCAGCGCCAGCGCCGCCGCGCGATCCGAAGACGATGACGTCATGCGAAGGCCGCCAGCACTTCAAGGAAGTCGGCGCCGTAGCGTTTCAGCTTGCGCTCGCCGATGCCGGGAATTGCGAGGAACGAATCCAGATTCTGCGGCCGGCGCGCGGCGATCTCGCGCAGGGTCGCGTCATGGAAGATGACATAGGGCGGCACGTTCTGTGCTGCGGCGAGATCGCGGCGACGTGCGCGCAGGGCATCGAACAGCTTTGCGTCGACCTCGCCCATCGCGGCCAGCAGCGGATCACGCTTGCGCCGCTCGCGTCGCGAGAGGCTGACGGTGGGGCGGCGCAAGGTGAGCGGCACCTCGCCCTTCAGCAGCGCACGGGCGCTTTCCGCGACCGCCAGCGTGTTGAACTCGTCGTCCTGCACAACGAGGAAGCCCAGCGAGAGCAATTGCCGGGCGAGATTCTTCCAGCCATTGGCATCGAGTTCGGTGCCGATGCCGAATACCGGCAATTGGTCATGGCCGAAGCGCGCGGTCTTTTCGGTCGCCTTGCCCAGCAGCACATCGACGAGATGGGCGACGCCGAAGCGCTGCCCCGTGCGCCAGCAGGCGGAGAGCAGTTTCTGCGCCGGAATTGTCGCGTCCCAGCTCTCGCCCGGCTCCAGGCAGATGTCGCAATTGCCGCAGGGTTGCGATTCCTCGCCGAGATAGCGCAGCAATTCGACGCGCCGGCACTGCGTCGCCTCGCAGAAGGCGAGCAGAGCCTGGAGCTTGCGGCGGCTGACCACCTTGCGCGCTTCGGAGAGGTCGGATTCCTCGATGCGGCGCCGCAGCAGCACCACGTCCTGCAACCCGAAGGCCAGCCAGGCCTCCGCCGGCGCGCCGTCGCGCCCGGCACGGCCGGTTTCCTGGTAATAGGCCTCGATCGAGGCGGGGAGATCGAGATGTGCCACGAAACGCACATCCGGCTTGTCGATTCCCATGCCGAAGGCGATGGTAGCTACCATGACGATGCCGTCCTCGGTGATGAAGCGGTGCTGGTTGGCGGCCCGCACCTTCTGCTCCATGCCGGCATGATAGGGCAGTGCCGCGACGCCGCGCCCGCCGAGCCAGGCCGCCACCTCCTCGACCTTCTTGCGCGACTGGCAATAAACGATGCCGGCCTCGCCCCGCCAGGTTCCCTGGATCAGCTCCAACAATTGCCTTCTTGCGTCGCCGCGCTCGGTAACGCGATAGCGGATATTGGGCCGGTCGAAGGAAGTGAGATAGACCGCCGCCTCCTGGAGGGCGAGACGCTCGCGGATCTCGGCCCGCGTCTCCTGGTCCGCCGTGGCGGTGAGCGCCATGCGCGGCACCGCGGGAAATTGCTCGTGGAGCGCTGAAAGCTGGATGTATTCGGGCCGGAAATCGTGACCCCATTGCGAGACGCAATGCGCCTCGTCGATGGCGAAGAGCGCCACCTTCACCTGCCGCAGCAGATTGAGGAAGAAGGGCGTCAGCAGGCGCTCGGGGGCGACATAGAGCAGCTTCAGTTCGCCCCGCTTCATCTGCCCCTCGATCACGCGCATCTCGTCGAGGCTGAGGGCGGAGTTGAGGCAGGCGGCGGCGATGCCCATCTGCTGGAGGGCGGCCACCTGGTCCTGCATGAGGGCGATCAGCGGCGAGACCACGACGCCCACGCCATCGCGCAGCAGCGCAGGAATCTGGTAGCAGACCGATTTGCCGCCGCCGGTCGGCATCAGGACCAGGGCATCGCCGCCACCCACGACATGATCGATGATCGCCGCCTGGGGTCCGCGAAAGGCGGCATGGCCGTAGATCCGGCGCAGGATGTCGAGGGCCAGGCTCGTCCCCGGCTGTGTACCGTCCGCGCTCACGATGGCGATCGATTCCCCAAAACGGAACGGGCGGCGGTACGCTCCGCCGCCCGCAATCTCTCACATGACTCGGGTCAGAGTGCCTTCAGCACGGCTTCGGCGCTCGATACCTCGAAGGCGCCCGGCGCTTCGACATTGAGGGTCTTCACGACGCCGTTGTCGACCACCATGGCGTAGCGGCAGGCGCGGGTACCCATGCCATAGCCGGTACCGTCCATGGTGAGGCCGACCGCCTTCGAGAAATCGGCATTGCCGTCGGCCAGCATCAACACGGTATCGCCGACATTCTGCGCCTTGCCCCAGGCATCCATGACGAAGGCATCGTTGACCGAGAGGCAGGCGATGGTGTCGATTCCCTTGCCCTTGAGCGCCGCCGCGTTCTGCACGAAGCCCGGCAGATGCTTGGCCGAGCAGGTCGGCGTGAAGGCGCCTGGCAATGCGAACAGCACCACCTTCTTCCCCTTGAAGAGGTCGTCGGTGCTGATCGTCTGCATGCCGTCCTTGTCCATGGTCTTCAGCGAAACACTGGGGATCTTGTCGCCAACCTTGATGGTCATCGCGCTTCCTTTCCTGGTACCCGCCGCAAAATCGCGGGCGGCGGGCGTTCTGCTTCCGGTGGGGGTGTGAGGCCTAGATATACGGCCCGCCGGCGCCCCTTGCCAAGTATCGAGGTGCCGCCGTGCCCATGCCGGCCGTGCGGTTATTCCGTGCTGCGCCGCGCCGCATCCAGCGCCGCCAGCACGGCGTCGCTGCTGAGCAATTCGGGGAGGGCGATGCCGCGGGGCGCGCCGGGGCCATAGACCACGTTCATCGGAATGCCATAACGGCCGAAACCGGCAAGATAGGCGCTGATGACGGGGTCGGGATTGGTCCAGTCGGCCAGCATCGGCGTCACGTCCGCGGCACCGAGGGCGGAGCGCACGGGATCGCGCAGCAGGACGAACTCCTTGTTGGCGCGGCAGGTGATGCACCATTCCGCCGTCACATCGACGAAGACGACCCGACCCCTCGCCACCTCCGCCGCAATCGCCTGCTCGTCGAACCTGGTCCAGGCGATGCTGTCATCGCTCTGGCCGCGCTGCCACCAGCCCAGTTGCTGGACCAGCACGCTGCCGAGCCACAGCGCCGTTCCCAGCAGAGACAGGGCCAGTACATGCTTCAGCCAGCGCATCCAGCGCCCGGGGCGCGGTAGCCAGCCGACCAGGGCCGGAAAGCCGGCGATGGCGAGATAGGGCG
This sequence comes from Dongia mobilis, assembly GCF_004363235.1. GTDB lineage: Bacteria > Pseudomonadota > Alphaproteobacteria > Dongiales > Dongiaceae > Dongia > Dongia mobilis. The sequence continues at coordinate 495,825 of NZ_SNYW01000008.1, read as the reverse complement.
TGGCAAGGCCAAGACCAAGCGCCAGGAAGATGGCGAGGATCTCGACAGGTCCCGCCGCCAGGGCGAAGCCCACAGCGGTGCCGACGAAGGGCGCCGAGCAGGGTGTTGCCAGCACCGTCGCCAGTACGCCCTGCAGAAAGGCGGCACGGCGCGGCCGGCGGAATTCCGCACTGTCGGCTGCCGCCGCGATGCCGCCCGCGAAGGCCGGTACCGGCACCTGGAACCAGCCCCAGACATTGGCGGCGAAGGCGAGACAGATGACCGCCAGCACGGCCAGGAACACCGGCTGCTGGAACTGGATGCCCCAGCCAATGCCGAGCCCCGCGAGCTTGAGGCCGATGAGGGCCATGGCGAGCAGCAGGAAGGCGCTGACAATGCCGGCGGCACTGGCGACAAAGCTGGCGCGCAGATCGCGCCGCGCCGCGCCCGCCTTTTCGAGGACGCCGGTCAGTTTCAGCACCAGCACCGGCAGCACGCAAGGCATCACGTTGAGGACAAGTCCGCCCAGCCAGGCGATCGCCAGCACCAGCCACATGCCGGCGCCGCCGGTTCGCACCGGCGTCGCGGCCGCGGCGAAATCGGCGACGCGCACAGCCCGCTCCAGGCCGTGATCGCCCTCGACCAGGGTCAAAGTGAGGTTGCTCGTCGCCACCTCCGGCGCGTTGCCGAAACGCTCGACCGGCAGGGAGAAATGGACGCTGCGCCCGTCCAATGCCGGATCGACCGCCGGCTTGCCGAAGATGAGACCGGATGGGCCCTCGACCAGCAGATCCGGCGTCCGGAACGGAACCCCGGCACTTTCCGCGCTGACCTGCAGCTGATCGCCTGCAACCGAAATGCCGGTCACGCGCCAGCGCGCGCGCGCGCCGTCATCCGGCACCAGCGCCTCGGCAGCACTGATGAGGGGCGCGTCGGCACTGAGCCCGGCGGCACCCGCCGGCAGGTCGAAGGCCAGATCGTGCTCGTAGGGAATGCAGATCTGCTCGCAGACGAGATAGCGCAGATGTGCCCTGAGACTGACCGCCTCGCCCGGCCGCTCCGGGGTCACCCGCAGGGGAAACAGCACCCGCTCGCCATAGCCGAAGGTCTGCAGGCCGAAAAGCTCGAACCGGTGCGGCACCGGGAAAGCGAGCTCGGCTGCCGCCACATTCTGCGACCCGGCGATCTCGACCTCCGGAGGAAAACCGGCATCGCCGGGGCTGCGCCAATACGTCTTCCAGCCGGGCGCCAGTACAATCTCGATACCGAAGGGCAGTGTCGGCTCGGCACCGGCCGCGGTCACGGCCGAAACGAGGCGGACGCCGGTATGGTCGGTGCGCGCGCTGTCAGCCGCCGGGGCGGTCCCGGCGGCGGCGGCCAAGCCCGATCCAAGCACAGTCAGGGCCAGTACCGCTCTTGTGATATGCGCCAGTCGATTCACCATTTGCCAACTTTCGGGACGGATTATACCCTTGTTACACGGGGTCGGCTGCGAAGACTTCGTTCCGGCCGGCCTGCGTCAAATCGCCGCCCGCAGGATGTATCAGGAATCGGATGGTAACCATGAAACGAGGGCTGTTGCACCAGGGCTTCATGACCGGGCAATTGCTGGTCGCCATGCCGCAGATGCGCGATGCCCGCTTCACCCGCACGGTCATCTATCTGTGCGCCCACACCGATGACGGGGCCATGGGTCTCATCGTCAACCGCCTGGTGGGCGCCCTCACCTTCCCGGATCTGCTGTCGCAGCTCGGCATCGACGGCGGCAACGAATCCGAGCATATCCGCATCCGCTCCGGCGGCCCGGTCGAAACCGGACGCGGCTTCGTGCTGCATTCGACCGACTACGTCGATGACGCGACCCTGCAGGTAGGCGGCGAAATCGGCCTTACCGCCACCCTCGACATCCTCAAGGACATCGCCGAGGGCCACGGGCCGCGGCGCGCCCTGCTGGCGCTCGGCTATGCCGGCTGGGGACCCGGGCAGCTGGATGCCGAGATGCAGGCCAATGCCTGGCTCAACGTGCCGGCCGACGAGGAGATCGTCTTCGACGACAATCTCGACAACAAATGGGAACGCTCGATCGGCAAGCTCGGCGTCAACCTCACCACCCTCTCCGGCGAAATCGGCCATGCCTGACGCCTAGGCGTCGGCAAGATACTGCCGGAAGGATGCGCCGCCGCGACGCGCCGCGAAATCGTCCGCCAGCATCTGATGGCAAACATGGTCGCGCCAGTCGCCGTTGATCTTCAGATAGCGGGGCGCGAGGCCGATTTCGCGAAAGCCCAGACCGGTCAGCAGGCGCCGGCTGCGCTGGTTCTCCGGAATGCAGGCGGCGTCGATGCGATGCAGGCCGAGGCCGATGGCCGGGTCGCAAACCTCGCCCGCGCCGGCACCGGCGAAGGCATAGGGCAGCAGCAGTTCCAGCGCCTCGCGCATCAGCCCGAGACCGGCATAGGGGGCGCCCATCCAGTAGCCGAGGCTGGCCGATTGCGCCGAGAGCCGCCGCACCTGATTGAGGTTGATGCCGCCCAGCACGAGCCCAGGCCGGGCACCGACGTCGCTCCGCTCCGTGGCGAGGAGATGGAAGGCATAGCCGAGATCGGCATTCCATTCGCGCACCATGCGGCGCTGGCGGGCGCGATAGACCGCGCGCGAGAGGGCCTCCTCGCCCCATGTCGGTTCCCAGGGTTCGAGGAAGGCGCGGCTCTGCCGCCGCAGATCGGACCAGCCGGCGAAATCCCCCGGCAGTGGCGGGCGCAGGCGCACCCTCTTGCCCATCAGCGGTGGCGGCAAGGGTCGATAGCGCGGCTCGAACAGGAACATGGCGCCCCCGGCAGCAAGGGCCTCAAACTCTAAGGCGCTCCTGCAAACTTGCAAGATCCATCACGGCACCGACCGGCCCCATGGTGGTGAGCGTCGGCGTCGAGGCCATCAGGCGGCGAGCGACGCGGGCCAGATCGGTACCGGTCACGGCATCCACCCTGGCCACGATCTCGGCGGACGGCACGGGGCGATTGTGGATCAGCAGTTGCGCCGCCAGCTGCTCGCACCTTGCCGACGTCTTCTCGCGAGCCATCAGGATCCCGGCCTTCAGCTGCGCGCCCGCGCGACGAAGCTCTTCCTCCGGAATTTGGTCGGTCAGTTTCAGCATCTCGTCGCAGACGATCGGCAGCAGTTCGGCCGCCTCCTTTTCGCCGGTGCCGGCATAGATGCCGAAGATGCCGGCATCCGACCAGGCGCTGGCGAAGGAATGGATGCCGTAGACCAGGCCCCGCTTTTCGCGCACCTCCTGGAACAGGCGCGAGGACATGCCGCCGCCCAGCACCTGCGACAGCACCGCGCTGGCGTAGTAGTCGGGGTCGTGGATGCCGATGCCGTCGAAACCCAGCACGATGTGGGCCTGTTCGAGGTCGCGATCGAGGCGCAATTCGCCGCCCTGGTAGCGCGCCGGATCGGTCGCCGCCGCGCCGCCCGGCGGCAGCTGATCGAAGGCCGCCAGGGCGAGGTCGACCAGGCGCCGATGCTCGACCCTTCCGGCCGCCGCCAGCACCATGTTTCCGGGACGATAGCGGCTCAGCATATAGCCGGCGATCGCCTCGGCCTTGAGTTCGGCGATGATCTCGGCGCGGCCGAGGACCGGACGGCCCATGCTCTGTTCCGGAAAGGCCGTCTCCTGGAAGTGATCGAAGACGATGTCGTCCGGCGTGTCCTCCGCCTGGCCGATCTCCTGGATGATGACGCCGCGCTCGCGCTCCAGTTCCTGGGCGTCGAAGGTGGAATGCTGCAGGATGTCGGCAATGAGGTCGAGGGCAAGTGCCGTATCCTCGGCCAGCACCTTGGCGTAGTAGGCGGTCTGCTCGCGCCCGGTATAGGCGTTGAGGACGCCGCCCACATTCTCGATTTCCACCGCGATGTCGCGCGCCGAGCGACGCCGCGTTCCCTTGAACGCCATGTGCTCGAGAAGGTGCGAGACGCCATTCTCGGCCGCATCCTCGTGGCGCGTGCCGATCCCGACCCAGACGCCCAGTGACACCGTCTCGACCGAATCCATGCGGTCCGTGGCGACGCGAAAGCCGTTCGGCAGGGTCGTGATCTCGACGCTGTCCTCTGTCAATCGAACATTCATCGGTTGTGGCCGAGGCGAGTATTGGCGAGCACGAAGTCCTGCACCCGGGCAAGATCGTTGGGCAGGTCGGTCAGCCGCTCGCGGGCCGACATCAGATGCGCAAGATGTGACGGTAGAGCCGGGCGGATGCCGGTCGCCTGCTCGACCGCATCGGGGAATTTTGCGGGATGCGCGGTCGCCAGCGAGATGATCGGGGTCGCGGATTTCGCGGCGGATCTGCGCGCATCGAGCGCCGCGGCAAGGCCGATGGCCGAATGCGGGTCCACCAGCATGCCGGTACGGCGGTGGACGTCACGCATGGCGGCCAGCGTCTGCCGGTCGTCGAGGCGATGGGCGTGGAATGTTTTCGCCACGCGGCCCCAGTGTCGCTGAGGTGCCGTGAAGTGGCCGCTCCTGCGGAATTCCTGCATGGCGGCGGCCAGTTTCTCGCCCTTGCGGTCGAAGAGGTCGAACAGCAGCCGCTCGAGATTGCTGGAGACCTGGATATCCATTGAGGGGGAGAGCGAGGGCGTCACCCGGGTGATCTTCATGGCACCGCTGGAGAAGAAGCGGGTCAGGATGTCGTTGCGGTTGGAGCCGACGATCAGCCGCTCGATCGGCAGGCCCATGGATTTCGCCGCATAGCCGGCATAGACATTGCCGAAATTGCCCGATGGCACGGCGAAGCTGACCGCACGGTGCGGCGCCCCCAGAGCGATTGCCCCGGTCACGTAATAGACGACCTGGGCAAGCACCCTGGCCCAGTTGATGGAATTCACCGCCGCCATGTTGACACGATCGCGGAAGGCCTGGTCGTTGAACATCGCCTTGACCAGGTCCTGGCAATCGTCGAACGAGCCGTCGATGGCGATGTTGTGGACGTTGGCGGCATCGATCGTGGTCATCTGCCTGCGCTGCACCTCCGAGACGCGGCCCTTCGGGTGCAGGATGAATATGTCAATGGCGGCGCGGTCACGGCAGGCCTCGAGGGCGGCCGAACCGGTATCGCCCGAGGTTGCGCCGATCACCGTGATGCGCTCGCCCCGCGCCTTCAGCACCCGGTCGTAAAGCTGGCCAAGGAGCTGCAGCGCCACGTCCTTGAAGGCGAGCGTCGGGCCGTGGAAAAGTTCCATCAGCCAGAGCCCCTCGTCGATCTGGACGAGCGGTGCCACCGCCTGGTGGCGAAAGGTGCCGTAAGCCTCGGCAATGGCGCCCTGCAGCGCCTTGCCGGCAAGTGACCTGCCGACGAAGGGCCGCATTACCTGGGCGGCCACTGCGCCATAGGGCTGGCCGGCAAGGCGGGCCTGCGCCGCCTTGCCCAGTTGCGGCCAGGTTTCCGGCACATAGAGCCCGCCATCGCGGGCGAGGCCGGTGAGGAGCGCCTCCTCGAAGCCGAGACGCGGCGCCTGGCCGCGCGTGCTGATGTAACGCAAGGGGAAATCCTTCACTGACCCTCGATTGCGCCCCAAATTAGGGCGGCGGCCGCGCCCTGACAAGCAAGGCAACACCCGATCCGCGCCGGTTGCCCCTGCGAAATTGTCATGAATCCCGTGAGAACCTTGCGCCGGCAGTCCTATTTGACCGCCATCTCGACCGCCCGGACCCGCGCCGCCGGCAGGGTCAGGGTTACCGTCGTCCCGGCACCCAGGACGCTGTCGATGACCAGTTCGCCGCCATGCATTGCTGCCAGTTTCTGCGAGATGGCGAGGCCGAGCCCGGTGCCCTCCCGCTTGTGGCGAAAATCGACCCCACTGCCCTGGAAAAAGGGCTCGAAGATGCGTGCCACAGTCTCCGCAGACATGCCGATGCCCCGGTCCGTGACGCTGAGGGCGAGGCTGCCGTCATCCCGGCAGCGCGCCCTGAGGGTCACGACGCCCTTTTCCGGGCTGAACTTGATGGCATTGGAAATGAGGTTAAGCAGGATCTGCCGGACCGCCCGCTGGTCGGCGACGAGGCCGAGACAGGTATGGGGATTGTCGACCTCGACACGGATGCCGCGCCGCTCGGCGGCCGGTGCGTTGATCCGTACCGAGCTCGCAATGAGATGGTCGAGTTCGCCCAGTTCCTCGTTGATTTCGAAGCGACCGGCTTCGATCTTCGACATGTCGAGGATGTCGTTGATGAGTTGCAGCAGGTGCTGGCCGGACGCCATGATATCGCCGATATGCTCGCGCTGTTTGGTAGTTAGGGCGCCGAACGCCTCGGAGTTCATCACCTCGGCAAAGCCGATGATGGCGTTCATCGGCGTTCGCAATTCGTGGCTCATGGTGGCGAGAAAGCTGGATTTGGCGCGGTTCGCCGCCTCGGCCTGGTCGCGCGCCACCTCCAGTTCCCGCTCGCGCTCGGCCAGCGCCAGTTCACGGGTCTTCAAGACGGTGACATCGGTCATCATGCCGCGCAGTTCCAGCGTGCCGTCGGCCTTGCGGTCGATGCGAAAGAGATCGCGGATCCAGACCGGCGAGCCGTCCTTGTGTACCAGGCGATATTCCCATTCGTAGTCGCGCTCCGGCACAAGCTCGCTGGCATCGATCGAGGACATGCGCGGCAGGTCCTCGGGATGCATGAAGCGGAACCAGGCCTTGGGCTCGTTCCACTCGGCCAAGGAGTGGCCGGTCATGGCCTCGATGCGGTCGCTGATGAAGCTGTAAGTGATGAATTGCGGTCCGGGCATGGCATAGGGTGCTACCTTGGTGTTGTCGATCAGCATGCGCAGGCGGGATTCGTTCTCGGCGACGCGATCCTGCTCGCGATCCTGCTCGGCGCGCGCGATCGCCACGATCATCAGCCCGCATTCAACCGCAAGCAGGAAGACGATCAGCGCCGGCAGGACATGGGGCCCGGCCAGTCCGGCAAACAGCGTAACCCCCTGGCTGGCGCCGGCCACGAGAACAAGGGCGAAGATCATCGCGGCCGTGCTGGCACCGCGGCGCCCGTAGCGGGTGAGTGCATAGAAGGCGAGCGGCAGGCCGAGCAGGGCGAGATAGACGGCGGCGCCGAGGAATTTGTCGGGCAGCCACCAGACGATCCCCACGAAGACGAAGGCGATGAGCACAAGCCAGCGCAGTTCGGCAGGATGCGGGCCGCGCGCCTGCGATTGGGTGACCCAGACGATGGCGAAGGGAACCGCGGCAAGCAGCGCCACCGCGTTCGCCGCCAGCAGCATCAGCCAGCTGGCGGCGAACGTGCCGGCTGGGCCGAAGCCGAGTGCCCGGCTCAGCAGCAGGGACAGCCCGGCAAGGAGTCCCGGCACCAGCAGGCCGGCCACCAGGGCGAGGCGGCCGAAATCGCGCTGGTGCCGCAGGCGCAGGTCGATCGGCGCGAAGAGAGAAAGTGCCAGCACGGCGATTACCGCAGCGACGAGATCGCCGCCGGCCGCTAGCGCCCCCGGCCCCCAGGCGCCGCCATGGCGATAGACCTGGAAAGCGAGCGCCACCACGGCGACAGGCGGCAGCATGCGCCAGCCCAGCACCAGGAGCGGCGCCAGAAGAAAGGCGGGGGCACCCCAGACGAACGGCAGCAGATCGGGGCGCAGGCCCGCAATTTCGCCGCCGACATGGTAGGCATAGACGGCCGCAACCAGGGCCACCAGCATGGCATAGGGCCGCTGGTGACCGCGATTTGTGGCGGGGTCGGAACCTCCCCTGTAACGGCCAGCTCTGATCATGGGTGTCCCCTTCGCCCCATGCTGCCAATCCGCCCGGGTTTACTCAAGTGCCTGGCCGCCGACAGTCTGGCCGCCGACAGTCTGGCTGCTGGACCGGTTCTCACACCCCGAGATAACGGCGCTCGAGATGGGCGCGAAACACGCCGGCATCGAGCGGCCGGCCGGTGGCGCGGGTCACGATCTCGGCGGTGGTCAGGCTTGAGCCGAGGCCGTGCACGTTCTCGCGCAGCCAGGCAAGCAAGAGGCTAAAGTCGCCGCGGCCTAGGGCGGCAGGAATGCCGGGATCGGCCGCGGCCGCGCTGGCATAGAATTGCGCCGCGTTCATGGCGCCGAGGCTGTAGCAGGGGAAATAGCCGAAGGCGCCGTCGAACCAGTGGATGTCCTGCAGGCAGCCTTCGCGATCACTGGTCACGGCAAGGCCCAGCAGGTGCCGCATGCCCTCGTTCCAGGCGCCCGGCAGGTCGCGCAGCGCAAGGTCGCCGGAAATCAGCGCCTGTTCCAGGCGATAGCGCAAGATGACATGGGCGGGATAGGTAACCTCGTCGGCATCGACGCGGATGAAGCCGGGCGCGACGCGGGTATAGAGGCGGAACAGGTTGTCCGGCGCGAAGGCGGCGTCATTGCCGGGATAGGTTTCCCTGAGCAGCGGCGAAAGAAAGGCGCAGAATTCGCGGCTGCGCGCGGCCTGCATCTCGATCAGCAGCGACTGGCTCTCGTGCAGCGCCATGCCGCGCGCCTGGCCCACCGGCTGGCGCCGCCAGGCCTCCGGCAGGCCGCGCTCGTACAGCGCATGCCCGGTCTCGTGGATGACGCCCATCAGAGCGCCGGCAAAGGACAGCTCGTCATAGCGCGTGGTGATGCGCACGTCGTCCGGCGTGCCGCCGCAGAACGGATGCAGAGAGGTATCCAGGCGGCCGTGACGGAAATCGAAGCCGAGGATGCCCATCACCCTTTCGCCCAGCGCCTTTTGCGTGGCGATCGGAAAGGGCCCGGCCGGCTCGACCGGGGCGCCTTCGCTCTGCTGCCGTTCCAGGACACGGCCCAGGAAATCGGGCAGGAAGGCGGCATAATCGTCGAAGATCGGCGTGATGTCGGCAATCCGGGCGCCGGGCTCGAACTCGTCCATCAGTGCCTCGTAGGGCGACAGGCGCAGTTTCTCGGCCTTGGCTGCCGCGGCCTCGCGGGTGAGGTCCAGCACATGGCGCAGCGGCTCAATCACCGCACCAAAATCGCCCGCCGGCCGTGCCGCGCGCCAGGCCTTCTCGCAGGCGGTCCGCGCGCGCGTCATCGCCTCGACCAGGCGCGGCGACAATGCCGTCGCATGGGTATGCAGGCGGTGCATCTCGGCAAGGTTGGCACGCTGCCAGGAATCGAGTTCTTCCGCCTCGGCTGCGGCAAGCAGCTCGGCCGTGTCCGACGCCGTCATCATCTCGTGGGCAATGACGCCGAGGACGGCCAGCTGCTCGGCGCGCGCCCCGTGGCCACCCTCCGGCATGACCGCCGCCATATCCCAATGCAGCATGCCCGCCGCCTCGTTGATTGCCCCCATGCGGGCAAAGCGCTGTTCCAGGCTGCGATAGGAAGGTGCGTTCATGGCTGTCCCCGGGGCGACCTGGCGGCCTGGCCCTTTTCCAGGCTCGACATCACGTAGATGACGATGAGGGCGAGCGCCAGGGAGCCCCAGGTGATGGCATATTGCAGATGGTCATTGGGCAGGTTGATGCGGGTCTGGCCGCCGATCGGGAAGCCACCCGGGACCTCGCCCTTGACGATGTCTAGGTAGAGATCCTGCCGCAGGGGCAGGCCGCTGGCGGCCGCGATCTCGGCGGGGTCGAGATAGTACCAGGTATTCTTCTGCGGCTCGTTGTCCGGCTGGAACCAGGCCTGACGCTGCGGCTGCCGCACCAGGGCCTCGATCGCGATGCCATCCGGCAACTGGCCCTCGGCCCGCGTTTCCGGCTGCTTCTTTTCATTGGGCACCCAGCCGCGATTGACCAGAACGGCGCCGCCGCCATCGGCCAGCAGGAACGGCGTCACGACCCAGTAGCCGACATTGCCGTTCTGCGAGCGGGCGGCGAGGTAGAATTCGCGGGCATGGTCGAAGCGGCCGAGCAGTTCGACGCGGCGGAATTCGGCCTCGGCGATATTGGCGCCGATCGGCGGCAGGGGAATTGCGGTCGCCTCCGACCGTGCGACACGCTCGGCAATCAGACCTTCCTTCCAGTAGAGCCGCTGTACCTGCCAGACGCAGAGCGCCAGCATGAAGAGGACCGCCGGAATGGTGATCAACGTCGGCCAGAGTTTGGGCCGGAAGCGGGAAAGGAGGCTCGGTTGCGTCATCAATCGATATCCGCCGCCGGCGCGGGCGGACTATTCTACCCGGTGCTCGGCGGCCTGGTGGTGGAATTGCAGGGCGATCATGACACCCTTTAGCGGCCGCAGCATAGCGATGGCTGCGCCCAGGACCAAGGGCGGCCACAGCACGACATGCACCCAGAAGGGCGGCTCGAGACCGAACTCGACCCAGAAGACCAGCGGCGCCAGAATGGCGCCCAGCAACAGAATGACGAAGACCGCCGGCCCATCGCCGCTATCGGCCGCCTTGAGGTCCAGGTCGCAATGCTCGCAGCGCTCGCGCACCGTCAGCAGGCCGCGAAAAAGCCTGCCCTGCCCGCAGCGCGGGCAACGGCAGGCCAATCCGGTCAGGATGGGAGCGCGGACCGTCACCGGGCCGGCGCTCCCATGGCGTTATGCACCATAATAGGGGCCGGGACCCGAACCCCAGATATAGATCCAGGCGAACAGGAACAGCCAGACCACGTCGACGAAGTGCCAGTACCAGGCTGCCGCCTCGAAGCCGAAATGATGATCGGGCGTGAAATGCCCCTTGAAGCCGCGAAACAGGCAGACGATCAGGAACAGGGTGCCGACCAGAACGTGGAAACCGTGGAAGCCGGTCGCCATGTAGAAGGTCGAGGAGTAAATCCCGTCCTTGAAGCCGAACGGCGCATGCGCGTACTCATAGGCCTGGAAGCCGGTGAAGATGATGCCCAGCAGGATGGTGAGGGCGAGGCCGCGGATGAAGTTCTGGCGGTCGCCTTCGCGCAGCGCGTGATGCGCCCAAGTGACCGTGCAGCCCGACAGCAGCAGGATGAGGGTATTGAGCAGCGGGATCTGCAGCGGGTCCAGCACCAGGACGCCCTGCGGCGGCCAGACGCCGCCGACGGCATCCTTCGGGAAGAGCGAGGCGTCGAAGAAGGCCCAGAAGAAGGCGACGAAGAACATCACTTCGGAGGCGATGAACAGCGCCATGCCATAGCGCAGGCCGATCTGCACGACCGGGCTGTGCGCCTTGTCGATTTCGGCTTCCTTCACCACATCGCGCCACCAGCCCAGCATGGTGAGGAGGATGAGGACGATGCCCGGCAGGACCGAGACCAGGAAGCCGGCCTTGCCGTGCATGTAGAAAACCATGCCGATGGTGAAGACGCCGCCGGCAATGCTGCCGACCAGCGGCCACGGGCTGGGATCGACCAGGTGATAGGGGTGGTTTGGCTTGTGCGCCGCCGCATCGCTCATGGCTTCAACTCTCTCTTCTCTCATCGCACCGGCCCCGGTATCTCTCCCCCGTGCCGGCTGGATTGCACGTCAATCTACTCAACTACCGCCATTTTGGCCAGCTTGTGCCGGAACCGTCGCTTCCGGCACAAGGTCCGGCGCCACGGCGCCCAGGCTGACCGGGTCGTTCTCTACCCGGAAGAAGGTATAGGACAAGGTGACCTCGCCGATCTTCCCGAGATAGGGGTCTTCTTCCAGCTGCGGGTCGAGATAGAACACCACCGGCATTTCCACCCGCTCGCCCGGCTTCAGCTCCTGCCGCTCAAAGCAGAAACACTGCACCTTGACGAAGTATTTGCCGAAAATATCCGGCGACACGTTGAAGGTGGAGGAACCGGTGACCGTTTCGCCGGTCGGGTTCTCGGCGACATAGGTGGCGGTATAGGTGACGCCGGTCCGCACCGTCATCTTGTTCTCGGTGGGGAAGAAACGCCACGGCATGCCGGCGGCGAGGTCCGCATTGAAGGTGACGGTAAGATCGCGCGTGCCGATGGCAACACTGGCCTCCTCGGCGCGCATCGGCGTACCGCCGAAACCGGTCACCCGGCAGAACAGGTCGTAGAGCGGCACCGAGGCGAAGGCGAGCCCGGTCATGCCGGCGACGAGGCCGACCAGCCACATCATGACATTGCGGTTGCGCTGGCCGAGATTGCGGCTGGATTCGGGTGTGGCGGCCATCAATTGCCCCCCATCTTGACGATGGAAACGATGAAGACCAGGACGACGAAGAGTACGAGGGCCCCGGCGAGGGCCCAGTTGCGCTGCCGCAGGCGCCTCGCCCGTTCTGCCTCGATGTCGAGATGCATCGCGGTGCCCACTTCCTTCACCATGCCAAAGTGCCCCGCACCAGGCTGACGAGTCCGGGTGCCCGGTCCAGCATCAGCACGAGGAAATGCAGGAAGAGGTAGACGAGCGAAAAGCCGAACATCTTCTTGGCCCAGACGAGGTCGTCCGAGCGCAGCACGCGCCAGGCGCGATATATGAAGCCGGCATTGAGCACGATCGCGGTCGCGCCATAGACCCAGCCGGCCACGCCGAGAAAGACCGGCGCCAGCGCCACCGGCGCCAGCAGCACGGTATAGAGCAGCATCTGCTTCTTGGTGGATTCCATGCCGGCGACGACCGGCATCATGGGCACGCCGGCCCGCATGTAGTCCGGATTGCGCCAGAGGGCGAGCGCCCAGAAATGCGGCGGCGTCCACATGAAGATGAGCGCAAACAGCGGCAGCGAGGCCCAGTCGATCGAGCCGGTCACCGCCGCCCAGCCGATCATCGGCGGGAAGGCGCCGGCGGCGCCGCCGATGACGATGTTCTGCGGCGTGCGGCGCTTCAGCCAGATCGTATAGACGACGACATAGAAGAAGATGGTGAAGGCGAGCAGGGCCGCCGCCGCGACGTTAACCGCAAGGCCCATCAGCATGACCGAGAAGGCCGAAAGCGCGAGGCCGAAGGCCAGGGCCTGTTCCGGCGCAACATACCCCTTGGGAATCGGGCGGCCGCAGGTGCGGCTCATGATTCCATCGATGTCGCGGTCATACCACATGTTCATGGCGCCGGAGGCACCGGCGGCAACCGCGATGCACAGCACGGCCACCGCGGCGATCAGCGGATGGATTTCGCCCGGCGCCACATAGAGCCCGGCAAAGCCCGAGAACACGACCAGCGACATGACGCGCGGCTTCATCAGCGCCCAGAAATCGCCGACGCGGGCACCCGCGGCGACCATCTCGGCGGCCAGGTCGCTCTTGTCATGCACGTTATGAAGCGCGTTTCGACGCACTGCTGTCACATCCCGAAAGTGCGGGCGGCGGGTGATGCCCGCCGCCAGCCGGTTCAGTGGTGCTTCGCCGGTTCGATCACCGGCAGCGTTTCAAAGGTGTGGAAGGGCGGCGGCGAAGGCAGCGTCCATTCCAGCGTGGTGGCGCCCTGCCCCCAGGGATTGGCAGCCGCTTTGCGGCCGGCGATCACCGTGTAGAGCGCCATCACCACGAAGAAGAGGGTGGAGGCGAAGGCGATATAGGAGCCGATCGAGGAGATGTGGTTCCAGAAGGCGAAGGCGTCCGGGTAGTCCGGATAGCGCCGCGGCATGCCGGCCAGACCCAGGAAATGCTGCGGGAAGAAGGTCAGGTTGACGCCGACGAAGGTGGTCCAGAAATGCAGATGGCCCGCCCATTCGGGGTGCTCGCGGCCGGAGATCTTGGAGATCCAGTAGTAATAGGCACCGAAGATCGAGAAGACGGCGCCCAGGCTGAGCACATAGTGGAAATGCGCCACCACGTAATAGGTGTCGTGCAGGCCCTGATCGAGACCGCCATTGGCCAGCACGACGCCGGTGACGCCGCCGATGGTGAACAGGAAGATGAAGCCCAGCGCCCAGACCATGGGCACCCGGAACTCGATCGAGCCGCCCCACATGGTGGCGATCCAGGAGAAGATCTTCACGCCGGTCGGCACCGCGATCACCATGGTGGCGGCGGTGAAATAGGCGCGCGTATCGACGTCGAGGCCAACCGTATACATGTGATGCGCCCAGACCACGAAACCGACGAAGCCGATCGCGACCATGGCGTAGGCCATGCCGAGATAGCCGAAGACCGGCTTCTTCGAGAAGGTCGACACGATCTGGCTCATGATGCCGAAGCCCGGCAGGATCAGGATGTAGACCTCGGGGTGACCGAAGAACCAGAACAGGTGCTGGAACAGGATCGGATCGCCGCCCATTTCCGGCTTGAAGAAGGCGGTGCCGAAATTGCGATCGGTCAGCATCATGGTGATGGCGCCGCCGAAAACGGGGAGCGACAGCAGCAGCAGGAAGGCCGTCACCAGCACCGACCAGACGAACAGCGGCATGCGGTGCAGGGTCATGCCGGGAGCGCGCATGTTGAAGATGGTGGTGATGAAGTTGATGGCGCCGAGGATCGACGAGGCGCCGGCCAGATGCATCGAGAAGATCGCCATGTCGACCGCCATGCCCGGCTGGCCGTCGGAACAGAGCGGCGGATAGAGCGTCCAGCCGCAACCCACGCCGCCATCGACGAAGGCCGAGCCGATCAGCAGCGCGAAGGACGGGATCAACAGCCAGAAGCTGATGTTGTTCATGCGCGGGAACGCCATATCGGGCGCGCCGATCATCAGCGGCACGAACCAGTTGCCGAAGCCGCCGATCAGCGCCGGCATGACGGTGAAAAAGATCATGATGAGCGCGTGGGCGCTGATGATCACGTTCCAGTGCTGGCCGTCGACCTGGGCATCGGTGCCGAAATACTGGATGCCTGGCTCCATCAGCTCCATGCGCATGTAGATCGAGAACAGGCCGCCGATCAGGCCCGCGCAGATCGCGAAGATAAGGTACATCGTGCCGATGTCCTTATGATTCGTGGAGAACAGATAGCGCTTGAGGCCCGTCGGGTGATGGTCGTGGTGATCGTGGGCGTCGTGATGCGTGGTGCTGACGGGGCTCATGGCTTTGTCCCTATACTCGGATTAGCTGGCTGGTTCAGTTGGCGGCCATCTGCGTGCCGGCCGCGGGCACCGCGACCTCGGCGGTGGGCACGGCCTCCTCCTCGAGCGGCGTATACTTGGCCTTCGCCTCCTCGAGCCAGGCGGCATATTCCTCCGGGCTGACGGCGCGGATCTTGATCGGCATGAAGGCATGCAGCGTGCCGCACAACTCGGAACACTGGCCGTAATAGATGCCTGGCCGGTCGATGTTGAACCAGCTTTCGTTGACGCGGCCCGGCACGGCGTCGTGCTTGATACCGAAAGCAGGCACGGTCCAGGCATGGATCACGTCTGCCGCGGTGATCTGGATGCGGATGTTCTTGCCGACCGGCAGGACGACCTCGTTGTCGGTCTCCAGCAGGCGCAGCTGGCCGGGCTGGAGATCGGCCGTCTGGATCATGTTGGCGTCGAAGGTGAACTTGCCGTCGTCGGGGTACTCGTAGGTCCAGTACCATTGCTTGCCGATGGCGCGGATGGTGAGATCGGTTTCCGGCAGGTCGAGCTGCTTGTAGAGCAGCTTGAACGAGGGCACGGCGATGCCGATCAGGATCAGGATCGGGATGACCGTCCACAGCACCTCGATCGTGGTGTTGTGGGTAGTCTTCGAGGGCACCGGGTTGCGCTTGGCGTTGTAGCGGATCATCACCCAGAGCAGCAGCAGCATCACGAAGATGGTAATGCCGGTGATGATCGGCATCAGCACCCAATTGTGGAAGTGATTGAGGTCGACCGCGATCGAGGTGGCCGGTTCCTGCAGGCCGAGTTGCCGGTCCTGCGGCGCCCCCAGGATTTCCTGGGCCAGGGCACCGCCCGCCATTGCCAGCGAACCGGCAGCCATCGTCACCGCACCGGCCGCTTGCGCCACTACCCGGCCGCACTTCTGCATCAGAAACATCTCGATCCCATCCGTTATGGCAAGAGTGGCGACGCGGGCGTAACGGAACAAATCCTGAACGCACCTGCCGCCATCCCCGGCTGATCTACCGGCCCTGCCGACAAGCGCCGCCCCGGGGATCGGGCATTCCGCCCGGTCCGGATGTCGCTGTGCCTTCACTGCCGGCGCATTGGCTGCGCATGGAAAGCCATGCGGCCCCCCACAAAGCAGGCTGAAACTACACGGGACCTTGCGCTAACTCAAGCATTGCCAAGGGGATGTCGGCCCCGGGACAGGGCGGCCCGGCGGGCGCCAAGGCCTTGTCGGGTCGGGCTTCCCGATTTCCCCTCCGCCAATGCGGCAATGTGCCGCAAGAGCTGATCTTAACTTAGATTAATCCGCGACGCTCTGGTGAATGACCCGACACCAACCCCCGGGACCAACCCACGGGACTACCCCCGGCGCCAACCCGGGAACCAACCGACGCGCCACCCGGGCACCGCCTTCACGCGGCGCGGCGTTGAATGCCATCGCAAGGCACCTTAAATTGGCGCATGATGGTTTCAACCCGAGCGGTAACCACATGCAATTCCGACAGAATTCAGGCAACCAGTCGACTTCCGCGAGCATCCAGCACCGGCCGGTGCTGAGCGAGATGTCGGCGCGGTCGCGCGATATCTTCCGGACCATCGTGGAGGCCTATGTCGAGACCGGCGAGCCGGTCGGCTCACGGACCCTGTCGCGGCGGCTGGGCCAGTTGACCGGCGGCCAGTTGTCGCCGGCCACGATTCGCAATGTAATGGCGGATCTCGAGGAACTTGGCCTGCTGTTCGCGCCGCACACATCGGCCGGCCGCCTGCCGACCGAACTTGGCCTGCGCCTGTTCGTCGATGGCCTGATGGAGACTGGCGGCCTCACCGAGGACGAGCGCTCCTCGATCGACGCGCGCTGTGCCGCGGCCGGCCGCTCCCTGCCCGAGGTCCTCGACCAGGCGACGCTGATGCTCTCCGGCCTCTCGCGCTGCGCCGGCATGGTGGTGGCGCCGAAGACCGACAGGCCGCTGAAACACCTTGAGTTCGTGCATCTCGCCCCCGGCCGCGCCCTCGTCGTCATGGTGACGGAAGGCGGCATGGTGGAAAACCGCATCGTCGACGTGCCGGTCGGATTGCCACCCTCGGCCCTGATCGAGGCGACCAATTACCTCACCACGCGCCTCGCCGGCCGTACGCTGGCGCTCGGCCGCGACCAGATCCTGCAGGAACTGGAGAGCGAGCGCGCCGCCCTCGACGCCCTCACCAAGAAAGTGGTCGAGGCGGGCCTTGCGTCCTGGTCCAGGGAGGACAATTCGGGCGCCCTCATCGTGCGCGGCCAGGCGCATCTGCTGGAGGACGTCACCGGCGTGGCCGATCTCGAGCGCCTGCGCTCGCTCTTCGCCGCCCTTGAAGCCAAGGAGCAATTGCTTAAATTGGTCGAGGCGGCTGAGGTGGCCGACGGGGTCCAAATCTTCATCGGCGCCGAGAGCGACCTGTTCGGTCTAGCCGGCTGCTCGGCGGTGATTTCCCCCTATCGCGACAGCCAGCGCCGGCTGATCGGCGCCATCGGCGTCATCGGCCCCAGCCGCATCAATTATGCGCGCATCATCCCCATGGTGGACTATACCGCCAAGGTCATCGGCCGGATTCTCGGCTAAGGAAGACGCAGCATAGCGACACAGCATCTTGGTCAGGAGTTGAGCAACCGTCATGTCGGCCCAGAACGAAAAGACTGCCGAAACCGCGCCCGAAACAGACGCGATCGACAACCCGGTCAATCCGGGTGCCGAAATCAATCTTGATGCCGTCGGCGACGTCGCCGGGCTGCAGGCCGAGATCGCCGCGCTCAAGGACCAGCTGCTGCGCGCCGTGGCCGAGACCGAGAACACCCGCCGGCGCCTGACGCGCGAGCGCGACGAGACCGCGAAGTACGCCGCCAGCAATTTCGCCAAGGAGATGCTGGGGGTCGCCGACAATCTCGCCCGCGCCCTTGCCGCCATCCCCGCCGAGGCGCTGGCCAGCGACGAGGCATTGAAGAACCTCTATGACGGCGTCTCGGCGACCGAGCGTCAGCTCGACGCCGCCTTTACGAGGCAGAGCATCAAGCGCATCTGGCCGGAAGGCGAGAAGTTCGACAGCAATCTGCACCAGGCGATGTTCGAGGTCCCGGGCACCGACAAGCCGCAGGGCACCGTGGTCCAGGTATTGCAGGCGGGCTATGTCATGCACGATCGCCTGCTGCGCCCGGCACTGGTCGGCGTCGCCAAAGGCGAGCCGAAGCCGGCTGGCGACCAGCCGCCCCACGTCGACACGGTGGCCTAGAAGCCGATCTTGTCGGCCTTCATCACGCTGATGGTCCGGCCGCCGGCACCAAAACCGTCGAGCAGCAGGTTGTGGTGCGCAGAGATCTGTTCCGCGCTGAGCGCCCCTGCATCAGCAGTGGCATGGCCGTCGGCGACCAGCGTCACGTCATAGCCCAGCGTCACCGCCCGGCGCGCGGTCGTATCGATGCAATACTGGCTCATGCAGCCGCCCAGCACGATGCGGGAGACTCCTTTCGCCTTCAGCGCGGCATCAAGCCCCGTCTCGAAGAAGGAATCGCTCGCCTGCTTGTGAATCAGCGTGTCGTTCCCCAGCGGCGCGATTTCCGGGCGCAATTCCCAGCCCGGCTTGCCGCGGCCCAGGCGATGGTCCGGCCTGCCGTCATGCTGCACGACGACGACCGGGACGTTCGTCTCGCGGGCCAGTCGCTGCAGGGAAGCCATGCGCGCCACCACAGCGTCCACCGCGCTGTCCAGCACGGGCTGCCGTTGCGGCGATCCCAGGCCTTTCAGGATGTCCTTCTGCAGATCGATGATGACGAGGGCCGTGGTCATGCTGATCTCCCCGGAATGGCACTGCGTGCCAGCGCGTCAGCGCGTTCGTTTTCGACATGGCCGTCATGGCCCTTGACCCAGATCCATTCGACCTTGTGATCCTTCAGCGCCGCATCCAGGCGCTGCCACAGATCGACATTCTTGACCGGCTTCCTGTCGGCGGTCCGCCAGCCGTTTTTCTTCCAGCCATGGATCCAGGCCGTGATGCCGTTCTTCACGTACTGGCTGTCGGTATGGAGCCGCGCCCGCACCGGCCCTTTGAGGGCCTCCAGCGCGGCGATCGCCGCCATAAGTTCCATGCGGTTGTTGGTGGTTTCCTTCTCGCCGCCCGACAATTCCTTCTCGGTGGCGCCATAGCGCAGCAGGGCGCCCCAGCCGCCCGGCCCCGGATTCCCGGAACAGGCACCATCGGTGAAGATGTCGACGGTCTTGAGATCAGACATCACAAGCCATAGGCCGCGACACTCCGCGCCTGCTGATGGAAGGTCAGTTTCTTGAGGTATTCCAGGGGATCCTTCGGCTGCACGAAGGCGCCCGGCGGATGGTTGAGCCAGTCATAGAGGCGCGTCAGCAGGAAGCGCAGCGCCGAACCGCGCGCCAGCAGCGGCAGGGCCGCAAGTTCATCATCCGAGAGGGGTCGCAGGCGGCGATAGCCCTCGATCATGAGCCGCGCCTTGGTCACGTTGAATTCGCCCGCCCTGCCGCCACTTGCGGCCTCGAAGCACCAGGCGTTGAGGCAGATGGCAAGGTCATAGGCGAGGAAATCGGTGCAGGCGAAGTAGAAGTCGATCAGACCGGACAGCCGCTCGCCGATGAAGAACACATTGTCGGGAAAGAGGTCGGCATGGATGACGCCGCGTGCCAGGCCGGTCGGCCAATTCCCAGCCAGATGATCGAGCTCGGCCGTAATGACCTGGCCGAGGCCCGGTTTCACCTCGTCGGCGCGGTCCTTCGTACTGGCAACCAGGAGCCGCCAGCCTTCGACCGACAGATTGTTGGGCCGCTGCATCGGGAAATCGGCGCCCTTCAGATGGAGATCGGCCAGCGCCACGCCCACCTGCTGGCAGTGCTTCTCGGTCGGTCGGCGCGGCCACATGCCCTCGAGGAACGAGATGAGGGCCGCCGGCCGGCCGCACAATTCGCGCAGCGCCACGCCGTCCCTGGCCTTGATCGGCGTCGGGCAGTTGAGGCCCTTTTCCGCCAGATGCTCCATCAGGCCGAGGAAGAAGGGCAGGTCCTCCTTGTGCACGCGCTTTTCATAGAGCGTCAGGATATAGCTGCCACCGGTCGTGTGCAGGATGTAGTTGGAGTTCTCGACGCCCTCGGCAATCCCCTTGCAGGAGACGACATCGCCGATGTCATAGGCGGCAATGAAGGCCGCCAGTTCGCCATCCGGCACTTCGGTATAGACGGCCATGGACTAGGCTTCCGATCGGGGCTCAGGCTGTGAGGGCGCGGGGCAGTTTGAAATGCGTCGTCTCGGTGGTTACCGACACCTCGTCGGTATCGATCTCGAACCGGTCCCTGAGGGCGGCGATCACTTCCTGCACCAGGATCTCCGGTGCCGAGGCGCCGGCCGTGATGCCGACGGTGCGGACATCCTGGAACCAGCGCCAGTCGATCTCGGCCGCCTTCTGCACCAGATAGGCGGAGGGACATCCGGCCGAGACCGCGACTTCGACCAGGCGCCGCGAGTTCGACGAATTCGGCGCGCCGATCACCAGCATCAGGTCGCACTTTTCCGCGATCGCCTTGACCGCCTGCTGGCGGTTGGTGGTGGCGTAGCAGATGTCTTCCTTGCGCGGTCCGTGGATGTTGGGAAAACGCCGCTTCAGGACGGCGATGATGCCGATGGTGTCGTCGATGGAAAGGGTTGTCTGGGTGATATAGGCGAGATTGTCCGGATCGCCGACGGACAGCCTCTCGGCATCCTCGGCCGTCTCGACCAGGGTGACGGCGCCGTCCGGCAATTGCCCGATCGTGCCGATCACCTCGGGATGGCCGGCATGGCCGATCAGGATGATGTGCTGGCCGGCGGCATGATGGCCCTCGGCCTCGCGGTGCACCTTGGAGACCAGCGGGCAGGTGGCGTCGAGATACATGAGTTCGCGCCGCTCGGCATCTTCGGGCACCGATTTCGGCACACCATGGGCAGAAAAGACCACCGGGAACTTGCCCGGAATCTCGTCCAGTTCCTCGACGAAGACGGCACCCTTGCGCTCCAGCGTCTCGACCACATGGCGGTTGTGGACGATCTCGTGGCGGACATAGACCGGGGCGCCATAGCGCTCCAATGCGCGCTCGACGATCTGTATGGCGCGGTCGACGCCGGCGCAAAAGCCGCGCGGCGCAGCCAGGTAGACGGTCAGTTTGGACTTTGTCATGTCTTCCGGGTCTTGGTTTCCGGCGCCGGGATGTGTCGCTCTTTCCCGGAATATAGGGTTTTGGACTTGCGAGGCAATGTCTAATGCGCGGCGGTAGCGGCGATGGCGCGGTTTTGCCGGGGCAGCGCCGTACCGGTTGTCCGATCGCGCCGGCTTCACTAAAGTCCGGCACCGACCTAGCATCGTCGCGGCAATCGGAATTTAACATTCCTGCTGCCGGTAATTCCTGGTGCTGGTAAATGCCGGTCCCGGTAGATACTGGCCCCGGCACATCAAGTGTTTGGCCCGCATCCACCGTCAGAAAGGAGAAAGTCGCATGTCCGAGCCGCAGATCGCGCAGAAGGCGCCTTTCAAGGTCGAGGTCGAGGCCGGCAAAACCTATTTCTGGTGCGCCTGCGGCCGCAGCAGCAAGCAACCCTTCTGCGACGGCTCGCATCAGGGAACCGGCCTTTCGCCGGTGAAGTTCCAGGCCGGCGACGCCAAGACGGTCTTCTTCTGCGGCTGCAAGAACAGCGCAAAACAACCCCTCTGCGATGGCACCCACAACAGGCTCTGACAGGCACCCGAACGGCCTGCATACCCGCAAGCGGTCGCGGAACCTCGGAAAGGACAAAGATGCTCGGCACCAAACGACTCGCATGGCAGCTCCGCCCGGCCAGGAAGCTTGCCGCCCCGGTTCTGGCGCTCCTCGCCGGGGCCGGGCTGCTCGCCGCCTGCAGCAGCGATGAGGGTTCACCGCGCAGCCGGCCCTGTCCGCAGGTACGCGTGGTGAATGACGCGTCCTATCTCACGCGCTTTGCCGGGCCAGCCGAGGACCTGACCAATACCTCGTTCGAGGCACGCATCACGCGTTCCAAATCGCTCTGCTACTACGAGGAGAACCGCTCGACCGGCGCCACCACGATACGCTCCGAGATACAGCTGGAATTCGGCGCTTCCCGCGGCCCCAACAACCCGGACAGCGCTGCCCGGTTCCGCTATCGGGTCGGCGTCACCGGTCCGGGCGGCCAGCTGCTGCCAGGCGACCAGCTGATGGATGTCGAGATTCCCTTCACCGCCTCGCGGGTCCAGGGAACCATCCAGGACGAGGTCCTGGTCTATACGCCGCTGAACCAGGGCGAGAACGGCGATTTCTATCGCATCTGGATCAGCCTGGAGCTGACGCCTCAGGAACTCGATTACAATCGCCGCAACCCGCTGCAATGAAGCAGCCGTGGCAGTTCGTGCCGCAACTGCACAAAAATATGGCGCCCAGCGGATAGTCCTTGACGGAACATCCGCCGCCAGCCCATCTTGCCGGCGGCAAAACCCGCGTCGGGAGAGACTCAGGACTGGCCAGAGTGACCAGCGATGAGCGCCGAAGGAGCAACCGCCCCCGGAAACTCTCAGGCAAAAGGACCGATGCGGGGAAAAACTCTGGAAAGCGGATGGCCCCACACCTGGGCTTCATCCCACCGAAGGAGTAAACCGCCAGCCTTCCTACAGGCGCGCCCGGTTGCGGCGCGCGGGGCCGACGGCCAATCTCTCAGGTTCCGAAGACAGAGGGGGGTCGCGCGGGCTGTCCGGCAAGGACGCCCGGTCGCGGTCGCCATCTGTCGGAAGGATTCTAAGCGTGAGCGCCATCAGCGGGACCGACCAGGCCCTTCATCGCACCGCCCTATATGACCTGCACCTGTCTCTGGGCGCCAGGATGGTGCCGTTTGCCGGTTATGACATGCCGGTTCAATATCCCGCCGGCATCCTGGCCGAACACCAGCACACGCGCGCGGCCGCCGGACTGTTCGACGTTTCTCATATGGGCCAGATCCGCCTCCGGGCGAAGGATTTCGCGACCGTGGCGGCGGCGCTCGAGAAGCTCTGCCCGGCCGATTTCATCAATCTGAAACCCGGCCAGCAGCGCTATTCCTTTTTTCTCGACGACCGCGCCGGCATCCTCGACGACCTGATGGTGACAAGGATGGGTGCCGGCGATGATGGCGACCATCTTTTCATGGTGGTGAATGCCGGCTGCAAGCTGGCCGATATCGCGCATCTCAGGGCGCATCTCGACAAGGCCTGCGACATCGAGGTGATCGCCGACCGCTCGCTCATCGCGCTGCAGGGACCGCAGGCGGCGGCGGTCCTCATCCGCCACGCACCCGGCAGCGCCGCACTTACCTTCATGCAAGGGACCGCGCTGGATGTGGCCGGGATCCCCTGCCTCGCCACGCGCTCCGGCTATACCGGCGAGGACGGGTTCGAGATCTCGGTACCGGACGGCGCCGTGCACGATCTGGCGCAGCGCCTGCTGTCCGATGCCGCGGTAAGGCCGGTCGGGCTGGGTGCGCGCGACTCGCTCCGCCTCGAGGCCGGGCTCTGCCTGCACGGCAACGACATCGGCCCGGCCACGAATCCGGTCGAGGCGAACCTAGTCTGGGCGATGCAGAAGCGCCGCCGCGAGGAAGGCGGCTTCCCCGGTGCTGCCATCGTGCAGCAGCAATTGCGCGACGGTCCAGCACGCCGCCGTGTCGGTATCCTGCCCGAGGGCAAGGCGCCGGCCCGCGCCCATACCGAAATCTCGGACCAGAACGGCGCAACCATCGGCGAGGTCACGTCCGGCGGCTTCGGGCCCAGCCTCGGCGCGCCGATCGCCATGGGCTATGTGGCGACGGCACAGGCCGCCGACGGCACGCAACTCAACCTGATGGTGCGCGGCAAGGCCCTGCCGGCGAAGGTGGCGCCGATGCCCTTCGTGCCGCATCGCTACCATCGCGGCTAAGTCATCATGGTCAGTTTCACCGGAGAAAAGCGCGACGATCCCAGCAGGACGCGCGCGAAAACAGAGGAGATATCAGGGATGAGCGGTATTCGCTTCAGCAAGGAACATGAGTGGGTGAAGCTTGAGGGCGATGTCGCCACGGTGGGCATCAGCCCCTATGCCCAGGAGCAGTTGGGCGATGTGGTGTTCGTCGACCTGCCGGCCATCGGCAAGAAAGTCGAGAAGGGCAAGGAGCTTGCGGTGGTCGAATCGGTCAAGGCAGCCTCCGAGGTCTATGCGCCGGTGGGCGGCGAGGTGGTCGAGGTCAACGCGGCCCTCGGCGACGCGCCCGGCACGGTCAACGAGGACGCGCTGGGCAAGGGCTGGTTTGCCAAGCTCCGCATCGCCAGCAAGGCCGAGCTCGACGAATTGATGGATGAGGCCGCCTACAAGGCCTATTGCGACGGCCTGCATTGAGCCAGAGAGAGGATCGGACGCATCATGCGCTTCCTGCCGCAGACTGATGCCGACCGCCAGGTGATGCTGGCGAAGATCGGCGTTCCCTCGATCGACGCCCTTTATGGCGACGTGCCAAAGGAAAAACTGCTGGCCCAGCCGATTGCGGGGCTTACCAATCATCTGCCGGAGATGGAGGTGGAGCGCGTCATCGGCGGCATGGCGCGCAAGAATCTCGGCACCTCGGAGGCGCCGAGCTTCCTGGGTGCGGGCGCCTATCGCCATCACATCCCGGCGGCGGTGGATCACCTCATCCAGCGCGGCGAATTCCTCACCTCCTACACGCCCTACCAGCCCGAAGTGGCCCAGGGCACGCTGCAATACCTGTTCGAATTCCAGACCCAGGTGGCGCTCGTCACCGCGATGGATGTCGCCAACGCCTCGATGTATGACGGCGCCACGGCGACAACGGAAGCGGTCGCCATGGCGAACCGCGTCACGCGGCGGAAAAAGGCCGTGCTCTCCGGCGGTCTGCATCCGCATTATCGCGACGTGGTCGTCACCCACGGCCACCACACCGGCTTCGAAACCGTGGTGGCGCCGCTGGATGCAAAGGGCAAGGAGGATCTGGTTGCGCAACTGGGGCCGGATGTTTCCTGCGTGGTCGTGCAGAATCCCAGCTTCTTCGGCCATCTCTCGGATTTCACCAGGCTCGCCGAGGCGGTCCACGCGGCGGGCGCCCTTTTGATCGTTGCCGTGACCGAGATCGTCTCCCTCGGGCTGGTGACGCCGCCCGGCGAGATGGGTGCCGACATCGTCGTCGCCGAAGGCCAGTCACTCGGCAATCCCTTGGGCTTCGGCGGGCCCTATGTCGGCCTCTTTGCGGCGCGCGAAAAATACCTGCGGCAGATGCCGGGGCGCCTTGCCGGCCAGACCGTCGATGTCGATGGCAGGCGTGGCTGGGTCCTTACCCTCTCCACCCGCGAGCAGCATATCAGGCGCGAGAAGGCGACCAGCAACATCTGCACCAACTCCGGCCTCTGCGCGCTGGCCTTCACCATGCACCTCACCCTGCTGGGCGAAGCGGGGCTTGCGAAGCTGGCCGCTCTCAACCACGCCAAGGCGAGCCGGCTAGCCGATCGACTTGCCGCCCTGCCCGGCGTCAAGCTGCTGAACGACACATTCTTCAACGAGTTCACCCTGGCCTTGCCGAAACCGGCCGTGCCGGTGGTCGAGGCGCTGGCGAAGAAGCGCATCCTCGGCGGCGTACCGGTCTTCCGCCTGCATCCCGCCCCGGAGGCGGAGAACCTGCTGCTGGTGGCGGCGACGGAACTCAATAGCGACGACGACATGGCCGCGCTCGAGAGCGGCCTCAAGGAGGTGCTGGCATGAGCGCGCCCGCCAATGTGAACGTGAACACCGATACCATCTCGGGCAATCGCGGCCTGATGATCGAGGAGCCGCTGATCTTCGAGATGGACGTAAAGGGCCGATCCGGCGTCGACCTGCCCGACGTGCCGCAGCACAAGGAACGCCTGGGCAGCTTGAAGCGCAAGGGCGCGATCGGCCTGCCGGGTCTCGCCGAGCCGCAGGTGGTGCGCCACTACACCAAGCTGAGCCAGAAGAACTACGCGATCGACATGTCGGTCTATCCTTTGGGCTCCTGCACCATGAAGCACAATCCGCGCCTCAACGAGAAGATGGCGCGCCTGCAAGGAATCGCCGACCTGCATCCGATGCAGCCCGTCTCGACCGTGCAGGGGGCGCTGGAACTGATCGATACCCTGGCACACTGGCTGAAGACCCTGACCGGCATGCCGGCCGTCGCCATGTCGCCGGCCGCCGGCGCCCATGGCGAGCTTTGCGGCATGCTGGCCATCCGCGCCGCGCATCTCGCCAAGGGCGACGCCAGGAAGCGCATCCTGGTACCGGAATCCGCCCACGGCACCAACCCGGCCACCGCCGCCAGCATTGGCTACGAGGTCGATCCGGTCCCGGCGGATGAGCGCGGCCGCGTCGACCTTGCCGCCTTCAAGGCGAAGCTCGGCCCCGATGTCGCCGGCACCATGATCACCAACCCGAATACCTGCGGCCTGTTCGAGAACGACATCGTCGACATCGCCGATGCGATCCATGGAGTGGGTGGCTACTTCTACTGCGACGGCGCCAATTTCAACGCCATCGTCGGCCGCGTGCGGCCGGGCGATCTCGGCGTCGACGCCATGCACATCAATCTTCACAAGACCTTCTCGACACCCCATGGCGGCGGCGGGCCGGGTTCCGGCCCGGTCGTGCTGTCGGCGGCGCTCGCCCCCTATGCGCCACTGCCCTACGTCACCCACGGCGCCAACGGCTTCGATCTGGTCGAGCATGATGACGGTCCGGATGGACCAAAGGGGTCGTTCGGCCGCCTCAAGGGTTTCCATGGCCAGATGGGCATGTTCACCCGCGCGCTATCCTACATGCTGAGCCACGGCGCCGACGGCCTGCGCCAGGTCTCGGGCGATGCGGTCCTCAATGCGAACTATCTCCTCGCCTGCCTGCGCGACGAACTCACCGCCGCCTTCCCCGGCACCTGCATGCACGAGGCGCTGTTCAATGACGACTTCCTCGAAGGCACCGGCGTCACCACCCTCGATTTCGCCAAGGCGATGATCGACGAGGGCTATCACCCGATGACCATGTATTTCCCCCTGGTCGTCCATGGCGCCCTGCTGATGGAGCCGACAGAAACCGAAAGCAAGATCGGCCTCGATCGTTATATCGGCGTGGTGAAGGGCCTCGCCAAGCGCGCCAAGATGGGCGACGCCGAGTATTTCCGCGGCGCCCCCTATCACACGCCGCGCCGGCGCCTGGATGAAACGCTGGCCGCGCGCCAGCCGATCCTGCGCTGGAAGCCGGAGGAAACCAAGCAGGCGGCGGAATAGCCGCGGGGGCCGTCATCGCCGGCGGATGCGGCCCCTATGGATCCTTGCGGAAGGCCCTGGGCGAGAGGCCGAAGGCCGCCTTGAAGGCACGGCTGAAATGGGCCGAATCGCTGAAGCCCCATTGATAAGCGATCTCGCTGATCGAGGCGTGCGGTCGCGCCTTCAACTCGTCGCGGCAGCGCTGCAGGCGCTGGCGCCAGATCCAGCGGTCGAGGGTGATGCCGCCGGCATTGAACAGGCGATGCACCTGCCGCGCCGAGAGACCGAGCGATGCCGCCACCAGTTCCGGCCCCAGGGCAGGGTCGTTGAGGCGCGCGAGCACGAAATCCTGGATGCGCGCGCGGAGCGCGCGCTGATAGGCACCTTCGCCTGATTCCGCTTCCGGCTCGATCGCCGCGACCAGCAGGTCGAGTGTCGCGCGCAGGACCGGCGCCTGCAGCCCAGCCGGCAGGGCAGCTCCTTCCCGGGCCAGGGCGCGCAGATGGGTTGTCAGCAACGCGCCGCGACCGCGCCTGCCGCTGATCGGCCGCATGACCAGATCGGCCGCCATGGGCAGCAGGTCGGTCACGGCCTCCTGCGGCACCAGCAGGGTAATCTTCTCCAACTCGTCCGGCAGGCCGAACTCGATCGGCCGGGTCGAATCCCACAGGGTGAAGGAACCGGCTTCGAGCACGATCTCGCGGCCCGCCTGGTTGAGGCTTTCGCGGCCTTTCAGGATATAGAGCAGGCCGAAGGACGGCTCATGCGATTGCCCGATCTCGTGACGGCCGCGGCGGCCATGGCAGGGGTCGCAGGCACAGTGCACGATCTGCGCCCGGCCGAAATCCTGGTGCCGGAAGCGCGCCCGGAAATCGCCGGCGTCGCGGCGCGGCAGGTCCCAGCCGAGATGCGTGTCGGAAACCGCCTCGCGCCACCAGTCATATTGCCGCGCCGGCGGCAGGACGGAGGTCGACTGGATCATGCTTTCCTGGATACCCGGCTGCATGGCTGGCCTCTTCGAGGGCTTGGCAGGCTGGAGCAAGTTTTGCGTCCCGCTCCGGCAAGACCTGAGCGGCAGTGCATCGCCATACTGTCCTGCAGAATCCGGAACCAGTCAAATCAACGAGTTTCTGGAACAAACTGGAAGGAAACCGACAATGGCCGATGCGCTTCCGGCGGACAGCAATCCCGCCGACATCCTGTGCGAAACCGAAAAGATGGCGTGGATTCCATTCACCGATGCCATCGCCTTCAAGGTGCTGCGGGTCAGCCCCGAGACCGGCACCTGGACCGTTCTTTTCAAATGCGACAAGGGCTCCAGTTTCGCGCCGCATTTCCATTACGGCGCCGGCGAATATCTGATGCTGAAGGGCGTCATGGACTACCGCGCCGGCATCGCCCGCGCCGGCGATTACGGCTATGAGCCGCTCGGCGTCTATCACGAGCGCACCGAATTCCTGGAAGACACGGTTCTCTGGTTCGCCAATCACGGCCCGGTTGCCTTCGTGAACCCGGACAAGTCGATCATCATGATGCTCGACTGGAAATTCTTTGCCGACGCGCAGGCGAAACAAGCCCTGGCCGCCTGACATCTTCGTCCTGGCAACACCTCAACCGGCATCACATCAGGGGAGGCGTCCGATGCGCCCGAGTCCAAAGCAATGGCTCTGGATGTACCAGACCATGGTGAAGTCCCGCATTTTCGAGGAACGGATCGCCGCCGCCTATTTCGAGGGCAAGTCGCCAGTCTTCAACATGGCGAATGGCCCTATTCCGGGCGAGATGCACCTCTCCAACGGCCAGGAACCCTGCGCCGTGGGCGTCTGTGCGCATCTCGATGCCGGCGATTTCGTCACCGCGACCCACCGGCCGCACCACATTGCCATCGCCAAGGGGGTCGATCTCGACGCCATGGCAGCCGAGATCTTCGGCAAGGCAACGGGCTTGAGCGGTGGTCGTGGCGGCCATATGCACATATTCGACGCCGCGGTGAATTTCTGTTGTTCCGGCATCATCGCGCAAGGGATGGGGCCGGCGGTGGGGGCTGCCACCGCCTTCAAGCTGCGCAATGAAAGGCGCGTCGCCGTCTCCTTCATCGGCGAAGGGGCGGCCAATCAGGGCGCCTTTCACGAATCGCTCAACCTCGCCGCAATCTGGCAGGCGCCGGTGGTCATCGTGATCGAGGACAATGCCTGGGGGATCTCGGTCGCCAAGGCGCAATCCACGGCAGTGCCGCAAAACGATGCCCGCGCCGCCGCCTATGGCATGCCGGGGCACCGCGTCGCCGGCAACGATCCGGAGGCGATCTTCGCCGTGGCCGGCGCCGCCATCGCCCGGGCCCGTGCTGGCGAGGGACCCAGCCTGATCGAGATCGAGACCCACCGCCTGGCCGGACATTTCATTGGCGATGCGGAAGGTTATCGGCCCAAGGGCGAGAAGGAGGCTCTGACCGACCCTATTCCGCAGCTGCGCGCGAAGCTGCTCGGCCTCGGCATCCTGGACCCGACGGCGGACCGTGCTCTCACCGATGAGGCGGAAGCGCTGGTCGACCGGGCGATCTCCAAGGCGCGCGCGGCAGCCTATCCGGTGCCCGAGCAGGCCTATGAAAAAGTCTTCGCCTGAGGGGAGAGTGTCATGACCGCAACCGCCACCATCCTGCCCAACCGGACGCGGCGCAACCTCACCATCGCCAAGGCGATGGCCGAGGCGATCGCCCAGGAGATGCGCCGCGACGATTCGGTGCTGGTGCTGGGCGAGGATATCGCCGCCCTCGGCGGCGTCTTCGGCAATACCCGAGGTCTGCTTGATGAATTCGGTCCGGCACGGGTGCGCGACACGCCTATTTCCGAGACCGGCTTCATTGGCGCCGCCGTCGGCATGGCGGCGGTCGGCCTGCGGCCGGTGGTCGAACTGATGTTCGTCGACTTCTTCGGCGTCTGCATGGATGCGATCTACAACCTCGCCGCCAAGAACTGCTATTTCTCCGGCGGCCAGTCGCCGGTGCCGCTGGTGCTGATGACCTCGGTCGGCGGCGGCTATGGCGATGCCGGGCAGCACAGCCAGTGCCTCTATGGCACCTTTGCCCATCTCCCCGGCATGAAGGTGGTGGTCCCCAGCAACGCACATGACGCCAAGGGATTGATGATCCGGGCCATCCGCGACGACAACCCGGTGATCTTCATGTTCCACAAGGCGCTGCAGGGCATGGGCTGGCTCGGCACGGTGCAGGGCAGCATCACCGACGTGCCCGAGGATGCCTATGAGATCCCCTTCGGCCAGGCAGCGATCTGCCGGGCCGGCAACGACATCTGCATCGTCAGCCTGGGGGCCGGCGTACATCTGGCGCTCGACGCCGCCCAGAGTCTCGGCGAAGAAGGCATCGCGGCGGAGGTGGTCGATCTTCGCACCCTGGTGCCGCTCGACCGCGCCACCATCATCGCCTCGACGGCAAAGACCGGGCGCCTGCTGGTGGTTGACGAGGATTATCAGAGCTTCGGCGTCTCGGGCGAGATCATCGCCTCGGTGGTGGAATCGGGCGTTGCACTGAAGGCGCCGCCACGGCGCATCGCCTTTCCCGACATCCCGATCCCCTTCAGCCCGGCGCTGGAGCATCCCGCCCTGCCCAGCGCGGCAAAGATTGTCGCCACAGCCCGGCAGATCGTGCGGGCAGGCCGATGATTCCGGTGGTGATTCCCGCCGATCTCTGGGAAGGTGAGATCGAGGGTGCCGTCTCCGCCTGGCTCTTTGCCGATGGTGATGCGGTGCGCGCAGGCGATCTGATTGCCGAGGTGATGGTGGAAAAGACCAGTTTCGACGTGACGGCCCCGGCTGCCGGCATCCTGCGGATCCGCGTGCCGGCGGAACAGCCCTTCAAGCGCGGCAGCATCATCGCCGCCATCGCCTGACGGGTTGCCGCCATCTTCCGATTGATCGACAACCTGGTACCGGCGGCAGCGGAACCGGCGCTGGCCGGAGAAGCCGAATTGCTGGACGGGGTTGCCGCCGGTGCCCAGGCCGCTGCACGCCTTTGGCGTATGGACGAGGCGCTGATCGTGCCGTCGCGGGTGGCCGCCCTCGCCGGCTTCGAGCCGGCAGCGGCGGCTTCCCTTGCGCGTGGCTGGCCGGTCCTTGTGCGCGCGACCGGCGGCGCCCCGGTGGCGCAATTTCACGGCATGCTCAACATCGCCCTCGCCTATCGCATTGGCCCTGGGAACCCATGGTCGATCGACGATGCCTACCGGCACCTGGCCGATCTGCTCGCCCGTGCCCTCGGTGAACTCGGCCTCGCAGTCGAGACGGGCGAGATCGCCGATGCCTTCTGCCCCGGCCGCTATGACCTTGCGCTGGGTGGTCGCAAGATCGCCGGCGTCGCCCAGCGCCGCAAGCGCGCCACAGGCGGCGGCCAGGCGATCCTCGCTCATGCCTGCCTGCTGGTCGAAGGCGAACTCGCCCGCCCCTTCGATGCCCTTGCCGCCTTCGAGGATGCATTCATGCCAGAACGGCGCTGGCGCCCCGGGGCGGCGACCTCGCTCGCCAGCCATCTCGGCCGCGAGTCGGTCCTGGATATTGTCGCGGCAATCTTCCGCGATGCCTTGCGCACGACGCCGCTCCCCGGTTAGATCGCTGGCAGGAACCTGCGCGACCCGAGACGGAATCCATGACCAGCCAGCCGGAACCGATTGCCGCCGAAATCAGCTATGACGACTTCCGCAAGGTCGATATCCGGGTCGGCACGATCGTCGCCGCCGAGCCCTATCCGGAGGCGCGGCGTCCGGCCTACAAGCTGACCGTCGATTTCGGGCCCGAGATCGGAATGAAACGCTCGTCGGCCCAAATCACGAAGCGCTATGCCCTTGATGAACTGCCCGGCCGGCAGGTGGCGGCGGTGGTGAATTTTCCGAAGAAGCAGATCGGCAAGTTCATGTCCGAAGTACTGGTGCTGGGATTTCCGGATGCGGAGGGCGAGGTGGTGCTGGTGGCACCCAGCCTCGACGTGCCCAATGGCGGCCGGCTCTATTGACCGGCGGCAGGCGAATGTGTCGGTTTGGGCCGGCTCCCGGTTCAAGCCGGCGGACCCGACCGTGACGGCGCGCACTCGACCGGATTCGGTGCCGATCCTATCTTCCCAGGCAACGGACACATCATCTGGTGCCGAAGCCTCATGAAACTCGACCCCGCCATCCTTGCCCTGATCAAGGGACCGGTCGCCATGTCGGTGGCGACCCGCGACGCCACCCATGTGCCCAGCCTGTGCCACGCCTATGGCTGCCGCTGGCAGGCAAAGGAACAGGTCCTGCGGCTGTTCGTCCTCGCCGACGAGGCGCAGCCGCTGCTGGCCGATCTTGCCGCCAATGGCGAGATCGCCGCCGTCTTCAGCGACGTTCGCAGTTTCCGCTCGCTGCAGATCAAGGGCAATGACGGCCGCGCTGCTCCCTTCGACGCGCAGGATGCACGCGAGCGTGCGCGCCATTATCGCCAGACATCGGCCGAGCTGGTGGCGCTCGGCTATCCCGAAGGGCCGGCCCAGGGTTATTTCAGCGCGCCGGAATCCGGCCCCTTCGTGACCCTGGTTTTCAGACCACGCGACGTTTTCCAGCAGACACCCGGGCCCGGCGCCGGACAGCGCCTGACCGACCTGGCGGATTTTGCCGCCGCGGCGGCATGAGCGAGGTCACCTTGACAGCCCTGCGCGCCAGCCTGGAAGGGACGATTCCGTCCGAGATTGCCACCTGCGATGCCGATGGCATCCCCAATGTCAGCGTCATCTCCGACGTGCATTATGTCGATGCCGAGCACGTCGCCATCTCCTACCAGTTCTTCAGCAAGACCCGCGCCAACATCCTGGTCAACCCGCGCGCCACCGTGCTCCTCAAGCACCCGCAGACCTGCGCGCAGCACCGGCTGCACCTCCACTACCTGCGGACCGAGAGCGAGGGCGGATTGTTCGAGGCGATGAAGGCCAAACTGGCCGGCATCGCCTCCCATGAGGGGATGGCCGGCGTCTTCCGCCTTTTGGGAGCCGACGTCTACAAGGTCATCCGGATCGACACCGTGCGCCCGGATCAGTTGCCGGCGCCGCTGCCACGCACACCGCTGCTTGCCGCCTTGCGCCAGACGCTGGCGCGGCTGGCGGCGGCGAGGGACCTCGACAGCCTGATTGCCTGCCTGATGGAACAACTGGCCGCAGAATTCCAGATGCCGCATGTGATGCTGCTGATGTCCGATGCCGGCGGCGAGCGGCTTTATACCGTGGCCAGCCATGGCTATCCGGAATCCGGCGTCGGCGCCGAGATCCTGCCGGGCCAGGGCGTCATCGGCGTGGCGGCACGCGAACGGACCCCGATTCGCATCGCCCATGCGACGCGCGACTACCTCTATGGCCGCGCCATTCGCGACGCGCTCCGCGCCAGTCCGCTGGCACATCGCCTGGAGACCGAGATCCCCCTGCCCGGCCTCGGCCACAGTGCCAGCCAGATCGCGTTGCCGCTGCTGCAGGAGGGCCGCCTCCTCGGCATCCTCTACGCGGAAAGCCCGGAGGAGGGCCGCTTCGGCTATGACGAGGAGGATGCGCTGGCGATCCTCGCCGGGCATCTCGCCGAGGCGATCTGCCGCCTGTCCGGCGAAACGGAGGAAGCCACGCCGCCCGCCGGCACCGCCCGGCCGCTGGACAGCGGTGCGCCGCTGGTAATCCGCCACTACGCCGCGGATGACAGCGTGTTCGTCGAGGACGAATATGTCATCAAGGGCGTTGCCGGCTCGATCCTGTGGCTGTTGCTGGGCGAGTATGCCAAGGGCGGGCGCACCGAATTCAGCAACAAGGAGTTGCGCCTGTCGCCGCAGATCCGCCTGCCCGAATTCTCGGAGAATCTCGAGGCGCGCCTGATCCTGCTGCGCAAGCGCCTGGCGGAACGCTGCCGCCACATCGCCCTCGACAAGGCCGGGCGCGGGCGTGTCCGCCTGGTCCTGGCGCGGCCGGTGCAATTGATCGAAGCGGAAGCCTAGTCGGACCGGGCTACAAAGGCACCCGAATCACCGCTCGCAGGCCGCCGCCCGGCGCATCCTGGAGTTCCAGATCGCCGCCATGGCCGCGGATGATGTCACGCGCGATGGTGAGGCCAAGACCGGTCCCGCCCGTCTCCGGATTGCGCGACTGCTCCAGGCGGAAGAACGGCTTGAACACGTCCTCGCGGGCGCCCGCCGGAATGCCGGGACCGTTATCGTCCACCATCACCTCGACATGGCGCGGCTTCAGATCGAGTGTCACGGCCACCCGGCTGGCATAGCGCTGGGCATTGCCGACCACATTGCCCAGCGCCCGGCGAAAGGCATCGCGACGCAACGGCACGACGATGCCGCGGGCCGGCAGGGCAAGCTCGATGTCGGCGCCGTGGCGGCGGGCGTCACCCGCCACATCGGCCACCAGGGCGGCGATGTCGGTCGGCTGCGGGTGCTCGGTTCCCTCGCCGCGGGCGAAAGCCAGATAGGCGCCGATCATGCGCTCCATGTCGGCGACATCCTTCTTGAGATCGGCGATGTCGGGTCCGTCACCCATCATGGCAAGCTGCAGCTTCATGCGCGTGAGCGGCGTCCGCAGATCGTGGCTGACGCCGGCCAGCATCTCGGTCCGCTGCACGATCTGGCGGCGGATGCGGTTGCGCATCAGGTTGAAGGCCTGGCCGGCCAGTGCAACCTCGGTGGCACCGTCGGGGCGGAACGGCGCCATCTCGCGACCCTTGCCGAAATCCTCGGCCGCCTGGGCAAGGCGCTTGATCGGCTGTACCTGGTGACGCATGAACGAGGTGGCGACGGTCAGCAGGGCCAGAGACGTCCCCACCATCCACAGCAGGAAGACATAGGTGGTCGATGAGAACAACCGCCGACGCGGCACCACCACATGCAGCACCCCGTCCGCCAGCTGGACATGGATCTCGATCAGCTTCTCGAGGCTGCGGCTGTCGATGATGAAGGGCCGCTCGACGCGCGATTCCAGGGCACGGGCCAGCTGCTGGTCGACCAGGTTCTGGCGCATGATGGTGGGATCGTTGGGCAGGATCTCGCCGGATTTGAACGTCAGTTCCAGGCCCATATCGTCATCGACGATGGCAAAGAGCGGCTGCAATTCCTCTGCCGTCGGGTGGCGCGGCATCATCTGCACGATGGCGCCGATCTCGCCTGCCACCGATTGCGCGAGGCGGCGCGTCACCGTTTCCCAGTGACTGTCATAGAAGACCCAGGCCGACACCACCTGCAGCAGCACGATCGGCGTCACGATGATGAGGATCGAGCGGCCGAGCAGGCTCCGCGGCAGCATGCGCTCGAAACCGGTCAGCCAGTCGCGGAAGGGATTGTGCATCGTTGCGCCCGCCCGGCTCAATCCGGCCTGAGCACATAGCCGATGCCGCGCACCGTCTGCAGATAGCGCGGAAACCTGGGGTCATCCTCGATCTTGCGCCGGAGGCGCGTCATCTGCACATCGACCAGGCGCGAGGCATTGGATTCGGCCCCGTTTTCATGGCCGTTTTCCGTTGCAACCTCGCCACCCGCCTCGCCGTTGCGGGCCAGCAATTCGTCGCGGCTCACCGCCTCGCCGGCCCGGCGCGCCAATTGTGTCAGCAGGTCGGACTCCGCCTCGGTCAGGTGCACGATTTCGCCGCTGCGCAACAGGCGGCGGCGGGCAATTTCGAAAGCGAAGGCGCCGAAGCGGACGGTGCCGGTGGCCGGGGTCGGCTTCACCGCGACGGCCTGGGCGCGCTTCAGGATGGCATTGATGCGCAGCACCAGTTCCTTCGGCTCGAACGGCTTCGAAAGATAGTCGTCGGCCCCGCGTTCGAGGCCGTTGATGCGGTCCTGCACCTCGCCCATGGCGGTCAGCAGCAGAATCGGCACGGCATTGTCCAGCCGCAGCGATTGCGTGAGCTCGAGCCCGGTCTCGCCCGGCATCATGATGTCTAGAACGATGAGGTCGAAGCTGATCGAGGCGAGCCTGGCCCTGGCATCGGCGGCATCGGTGGCCAGCGTCACCCGGAAACCCTGTTCGGTGAGGTAACGGCCGATCAACTCGCGCAGCCGCTTGTCGTCATCGACGATGAGGATATGCGCCGGATGCTGGCTCATGCCCGAATACCGCCCGTCTTGCCGCCCGCCACGGCGCCCGCCTTGGCCACCGTCACGATCACGGCGTCAACGCCCGCCACCGGGGCCGGCAGGGCCGCGAAAGCGCGCGCGGTCCTCTTCATTGACGAGGCCGAGGAGAACCTTCTTGAACCCCTCGACCGCTTCGGCGCCGGCCGCCTTGTAGGCTTTCGCCACCAGCGCCCGCTGGTCTTCGGTCAGCTTGCGCTCGAGCTCAGCCCCCTTTTCAGTGAGCGAGAGCAGGCGCTGCCGGCGGTCGGTGGTGCCCGGCTTCTGCACGATGAAGCCCTCGCGCACCAGCTGCGACAGCACACGGGAGAGGCTCTGCTTGGTGATCTTGAGGATGTCGAGGAGGTCCGAGACCGTCATGCCCGGATTGCGGCCGACGAAATAGATCACCCGGTGATGGGCGCGGCCGAAATCATAGGCGGCCAGTGTCTGGTCGGCCTTGGCGGTGAAATCGCGATAGCCGAAGAACAGCATCTCGATCCCCTGCCGGAGTTCATCGTCCCGCAGGAACAAGGGGTTAGGCTGTGACTTGGAATCCGTCATCATTTTATGTCAGGCTTGTTGACTTATCTGGTCGAATGTTTTAAAACCACCCTCAATTCGGGTTTCTTTATAACCCGACACAAGGGTTCGCGTAGGAGGAATTCATGAGCCTGGTGCCTTTCGACGATCGAGACGGTGAAATCTGGATGGACGGCAAGTTCATTCCCTGGCGCGAGGCAAAGCTGCACGTCCTCACGCATTCGCTCCATTATGCCTCAGCCGTGTTCGAAGGCGAACGCTCCTATAATGGCAAGGTGTTCAAATCACGCCAACATACCGAGCGCCTGCATAAATCGGCCGAGATTGTCGGCTATCGCCTGCCCTTTTCCGTGGACGAGATCGAGGCGGCCAAGACCGATTTGGTGAAACGCACCGGGTTCCAGAACTGCTATGTCCGCGCCATCGCCTGGCGCGGGTCCGAGATGATGGGCGTCTCGGCCCAGCAGAACAAGATCCATGTCGCCATCGCCGCCTGGGAATGGCCCTCCTATTTCTCGCCTGAACTGCTCGCCAACGGCATCCGCCTAAAATGGGCAAAGTACAAGCGACCGGCCCCGGACACCGCGCCCACGGCAGCCAAGGCCTCCGGCCTCTACCAGATCTGCACCATTTCGAAGCACGAGGCCGAGCAGGAAGGGTTCCAGGACGCGATGATGCTGGATTACCGCGGCCTGCTGGCGGAAGCCACCGGCGCCAATGTCTTTCTTGTGCAGAACGGCGAGTTGCACACGCCGAAGCCCGATTGCTTCCTCAACGGCCTGACCCGCCAGACGGTGATCGAGCTTGCCCAGCGCCGCCAGATCAAGGTCATCGAGCGCGCGATCCAGCCGGAGGAACTGGGCAGAACCGACGAAGTCTTTCTGGTGGGCAGCGCCGCCGAGGTGACCCCGGTCGGCCAGATCGGCGAGTACAAGTTCAAGGTCGGCCCGCTGACGCGGCAGATGCGCGAGGACTATCTGAAGGAAGTCGGGGCCTAGGGCTCCCCGCCGCGGCCGCGGGAAAAACGGGGCGTTCCCGAACGAACGCCCCGTCTGGCGCTGGAGTCAGGCCGGAGGCATTGCGACGCCTCGCCTGGGCGTTCTTCGGCCTGGGTGTCCTTCAGCCTGGGCGTGCTTCAGCCTAGGCGTCCTTCAGATTGACCGCCACGAAACGATCGCGGCCGTCGCGGTTGACGAGCATGAGGAGGACCGGCTTCGCGCTGTCCCTCACCTTCAAGGCCGCCTCGGCGATCTCGGCTGGCTTGCTGACCAGGCGATCTCCCACCTTGACGATCACGTCGCCTGGCCGGATGCCCTGTTCGAGAAGCGGCGAATTGTCGGCAAGATCCGCGACGACCACGCCCGCGGCGTCATCGGCGAGGCCGAAACGCTGCCGCGCCGTATCGTCGAGCGGGGCGAGGCGCGCACCGAGCACGTCGCTCACCACGATGCCACCGCTGGATTCCGGCGCAGGACCGGCACTCGCCACCACCGCATCGTTCTCCATGCGGCCGATCGTGGCATTGAGCGTTTGCTCGCGCCCGCCCCGCAACACGAGGATCTCGGCCTTGTCACCGGGTTTCGCCGCCGCCACCAGGCGCGGCAGGTCGCGCAGTTCCTTCACCGCACTGCCGTCGAAGCCGAGAATCACATCGCCCGCTTCGATGCCGGCCTGGCCGGCCGGGCTTGCCGGATCGACATTGGCGACGAGGGCGCCCCGAGGTTCGTCGAGACCGAGGCCCTGGGCGAGGTCGGGTGTCACCTGCTGGATCTCGACGCCCAGCCAGCCGCGTTCGACCGTGCCGTTCTCGCGAAGCTGCGCCACCACATCCCTGGCAAGATTGCTGGGGATGGCGAAGCCGATGCCGACCGACCCGCCGGAGGGCGAATAGATCGCCGTGTTGATGCCAACCACATTGCCGGCAAGATCGAAGGTCGGCCCGCCGGAATTACCACGGTTGATGGCGGCATCGATCTGGATGAAATCGTCGAACGGGCCTTCCTGAATGTCGCGGCCGCGGGCCGAGACGATGCCGGCTGTCACCGTGCCGCCGAGGCCGAACGGGTTGCCGACCGCCATTACCCAATCGCCGACCCGCGCCTTGTCGGAATCGCCCCAGGCGACCGAAGGCAGCTTGCGCTCGGTCTCCACCTTGAGGAGCGCGATATCGGTCTTCGGATCGGTGCCGATGAGCTTGGCCGGCAGTTCGGTATCGTCATTGAGCGTCACCGTGATTTCGCTCGCCCCCTCGATCACGTGGTTATTGGTGACGATGTAGCCGGCGGGGTCGATGATGAAGCCCGAACCGAGCGAGGTGGCATTGCGCGGTCGTACCGGTCGCTGTCCGTCCTGTCCGAAACCGCGGCGATGCTGCTCGAGGAAGGGGCGCAGGAACTCCTCGAAGGGCGAGCCCGGCGGAAATGCGAAGGGCAGGTCGCCCGGCCCGTCCGGGCCCATGCCGTCCGCGCCAGACCCGTCCATCCGGTGGGTCGAGGAGATGTTGACCACTGCCGGGGCCACCTTCTGCGCCAGATCGGCAAAACTGGCCGGACGGCCATCCTGCAACAGCGCCGGCTGGTCGGCATTGGCGGGGTGCATCTGGGTCAGGGCGATGCTGGGCGGAATGATTGCGAGGCCCCCCAGGATCAGGGCGGCGCGGGCGG
Organism: Dongia mobilis; assembly: GCF_004363235.1. Taxonomy (GTDB): domain Bacteria; phylum Pseudomonadota; class Alphaproteobacteria; order Dongiales; family Dongiaceae; genus Dongia; species Dongia mobilis. Next base: position 456,364 of record NZ_SNYW01000008.1, on the reverse strand, counting down.
TGCGGCGGAACAGATCGGCGTGGCGACCTGACGCGGCCTCGCCTTTTGCTGCGTTGCTCATGTCGGTTCTCCCTTGGGCTCTATGGGCGGATACGATCGGTATCCCCTCTGGCACCGATATTGGGCCGGGCCGGCCACGGCGAAATGTCGGCCCGCCCCCTGTTTGGCAACGGATCATGACCGGGCCTTGCCTTGTTACGTTCTGTTACCAAATAGGAAGTGCGCGCCGACGCGCGCTTGGCACATTGCAGTGGCGCAATGCATTTTTCCGGCCAAATTCCGGCGACGAGACGTGACCGACAAGACGCCCCATATCCTGGTGGTCGATGACGACCGCGAGATTCGCGACCTGCTCTCGCGCTTCCTGCAGAAGCACGGGTTGCGCGCCAGCACGGCCGCCGACGGGCGCGAGATGCGCCGCGTGCTGGGCGATGCCCGCATCGACCTCATCGTCCTCGACATCATGCTGCCCGGCGAGACCGGTCTTTCCCTTTGCGCTCAGTTGCGGGCCGAGGGCGGGCCCAACCGGCTGATACCGATCATCATGCTGACGGCTGCCGGCGACGAGACCGACCGCATCGTCGGGCTGGAGATGGGGGCCGACGATTATCTGCCCAAGCCCTTCAATCCGCGGGAATTGCTGGCCCGGATCCGCGCCGTGCTGCGGCGGCGCGGTGGCGAAGCGGCACCGGTCGCGGGTGGCGGCACCGAGCTGCAGTTCACGGCGCCCGATGGCGGTGCCTGGCGGATCGAGCTTGGCGCGCGCCGGGTGGTGGGGCCGGCTGGACCGGTCGACCTTTCCAGCGGCGAATTTGACCTGCTTGTGGCAATGGCCGAGCGGCCACGCCGTGTGCTCAGCCGCGATCAGCTGCTGGACCTGACGCGCGGCCGTGCCGCGCAGCCCTTCGATCGCGCCATCGATGTGCAGATCGGCCGCCTGCGGCGCAAGATCGAGGTGGACCCGGGCGACCCGCAGCTGATCACCACCGTGCGCGGCGAGGGCTATCTCTTCGCCGCCGCCGTCAGCCGGGTCGAAGCCGCGGCGGCATCATGAACCTGCGCCGCTTCGTTCCAGATTCGATTCTCGCCTGGCTGCTGCTGATCCTGGTAACCGCCGTGCTGGCCTCGCAAGCAGTCACCGTCCTACTCCACAATATCAACCGCAACGAAGTGCTGCTGCGCCTCGAGGATCAGCGTGCCGCAGAGCGCATCGCCGCCCTGGCCACCTTTCTCGACCACACCGCACCGATCCTGCGGCGAGGTGTCGCCGACGCGATGAGCGGGCCCTCACTCGATGTCCGCGTCGGGCCCGAGCCGCTGGTGGCGCAGCCGCAGCCACCGCGCGACCTCGTACCGCTGGCCACGGCACTGGCGGACCGGCTGCAGCGCGTTGCCTGGCGCGAGATCAGGGTGGGAGCCGGGATCATCGAGGCTCGCCATGCAGCCCGCGCCGTCGTCCCGGTCCGGGTGGCGATCCGGCTTGCCGATGACAGCTGGCTTAATTTCGAGTTCCCCATGGTGGCCGATCTGCCATGGGCCAGCCCGCAGCTGATCGGCCTCACGATCGGCAGCGTCGTCGCCGTGCTCGGGCTCTGTCTTTATGCCGTGCTGCGACTGATGCGGCCGCTGAATCGGCTGACGCGCGCGGCGGAATCCCTCGGCCGTGCCGGGGTCGATGCCGGCGGCCGCCTGGTCCGCCAGGGCGGTGAACGGCTGCCGGAACAGGGTGTCGGCGAGTTGCGCCGCGCCGCCAGCGCCTTCAATGCCATGCAGGCACGGATCGCGCGCCTGATCGAGGACCGGCTGCAGATGATTGCCGCCATCTCGCATGACCTGAAGACGCCGATCACGCGACTGCGCCTGCGCGCCGAATTCATGGCCGATAACGAGCTGCGCCAAAAGATGCTGGCCGATCTCGACGAGATGGAGACGATGATCGGCGCCACCCTGGCCTTTGCCCGCGCGGAAGGCAATCCGGAGCCGGCGGCGGCAATCGACCTGCGCGCTCTGCTGCGGGAAGCCGCGGAACACCAGTCGGCCGCCACACTCGACATTGCCGGTGACGGCCCGTGGATGACGATTTGCCAGCGACTGGCGCTGAAGCGCGCGCTCGGCAATCTGATCGACAATGCCATCCATTACGGCGCCCGCGCCGCCATTGCGCTGTCGCGCAAGGGACAGGCGTTCGAGATCCTCATCGAGGATGACGGACCCGGCATACCGGAAGGCGAGATGGAACGGGTCTTCCATCCCTTCTATCGGCTGGAACAGTCGCGTAACCGGAACTCGGGCGGGACCGGCCTTGGCCTCGCCATCGCCCGGGCAGCGATTCTGGCCCAGGGAGGCACGATCGAACTGCAGAATCGCAAGGACGCGGGGGAGGCCGTGCGCGGCTTGCGCGTTCGGGTACTGCTGCCGGCCGATCCGGGCTCCTCGGCGTCCTGACGGCAATTCGTTAACACGTCTTGCGCGAGTTTTACGATTTATTCACCATTCTCGACGCTTGTTGATCGGTGCGTCATGGCTTAGTGAAGTCCCCAACCGGAGAGCGACGGCAGACCGCCGGGAAGAGCCCAGCGCCTTTCCCGCTGCATGTTTGTTGCATCCGAAGATCGCCTGGGGCGCGCCGGCAAGCCGGCGCGGTAACGCGGGCGTGTGGGCGGGGGCAGTACGACGCAATGGCGGCGAGCAGCGAGCTCATCGAATTGATGGCGGAACGCCGGCAGGAGGAATCCCTGCGCGGTGCCGAGCAATCAATCCTGCAGGCCATTGTGGCCGGCACGGCCCTGCCGGAAATCCTCGATGCCGCCTGCCGCGCCCTGGAACAGGTCCTGCCAGATTCATTCTGCTCAATCCTGCTGCTGACGCCCGACGGCCTCCGCCTCACCAATGGCGCCGCGCCGAATCTGCCGGCGGCCTATTGTGCGGCGATCGAGGGCGCGCCGATTGGCCCCAAGGCCGGGTCCTGCGGCACCGCCGCCTTCATCGGCAGGAGCGTCATCGCCGAGGATATCGCCACCGACCCGTTATGGGAGGATTACCGGCAATTCGCCCTGCCGCATGGGCTGCGTGCCTGCTGGTCGATTCCCCTCAGCGTCGAGCGAGACGGCGGCAAGGTGCTGGGCACCTTTGCCACCTATCATCGGTTGCCCTGCGCTCCGAGCGAGCGCGAGCTGGATGTCGCCCGGCGTCTTGCTGCCTCGGTCGCCATCGCCATTCAGCGCAAGCAGCTGGACGAGGAACTGATTGCCGAAAAGGAAAAGGCCGAGGCTGCCAACCGCGCTAAGTCGGAATTCCTCGCCAATATGAGCCACGAGCTGCGCACGCCGCTCAATGCGATCCTTGGATTTTCCGAACTGATCGACACGCAGAAACTGACGCCCGAAAAGGCGAAGGAATACGCGCGCGACATCAACCGCTCGGGTCGCCAGCTGCTTGACCTCATCAATGACATCCTCGACGTCGCGCGCATCGAGGCGGGCTCGACCCGGATCAACCGCCAGCACTGCAACATTTCCAGCATCATCGCCGAGCAGGTCGATCTGGTACGGCATGCCTTTCCGGGTGCCGCGACGATCGTCATCGCCGATGCCGGCGACCTGCCGGAGATTCAGGCCGATCCGCGGGCCATGCGCCAGGTGATCCTCAATATCGTCGGCAATGCCGCAAAGTTCACGCCCCCGACCGGCGCCATCCGCATTTCTGTCGATGCGACGCCACCGGGCCTGCGCGTCGTCGTGAGCGATAGCGGGCCCGGCATTGCACCGGACGTCCTCAGGGAGATCGGCAAGCCGTTCCGGTCCGGCGAGGCGGTCTATTCCCGTCGATATGGCGGCAGCGGCCTCGGCCTCTATATCAGCCGCGAGTTACTGCGCGCCCATGACGGCGTGGTCGAGATCGACAGCGAACTGGAGCGCGGCACAACGGTCACGGTCTGCCTGCCGGAAAGCGCTGTATTGCGCCCCGGCCGGAGCAGTGCCGGCGCTTGATCCTGCGTCCAGGCGGGTTAAGGCAGGGCCTGGCCTATTCCGCTGCCTCGCCGCTCTTCCAGGCGATCTTCGCCTTCGGCGCCGCCGCTTCCTGGCGCTCCCAGTCGAACATGTAGTCGCGGGTGATCGGCACCGCCTTGATGCCGCGGCTCATCTGGATCTGGAAGACCATGTTGTAATCATAGCGGAACGAGACCTCGCTGCCGATCAGGTAGAATTCCCACATGCGGCAGAAGCGCTCGTCATAGAGGGCGCGGATCTTGTCGCGGTTGCGGTTGAAGTTCTCGCGCCAGCAACGCAGCGTCTCGGCATAGTGCAGGCGCAGGATCTCGATATCGGTGACCCACAGTCCGGTGCGCTCGATCACCGGCAGCACCTCCGAGAGGGCCGGTGAATAGCCGCCGGGGAAGATGTATTTCCGGAGCCACGGATTGGTGTGGCCGGGGCCGTCACGCCGACCGATCGCATGCAGCAGGGCGACGCCGCCCTCGACCAGCAATTCCTCGACCTTGCCGAAGAACTCCGGGAAGTGCTTCAGGCCCACATGCTCGAACATGCCAACCGAGACGATGCGGTCGAAGCGGTCCGGCTCCAGGCGGTAGTCCTGCAGCTTGAACTCGACCTGGCCTTCCAAACCCGCCGCCTTCACACGCTGGCAGGCAACCTCGTGCTGTTCCCTGGAAAGGGTGACGCCCGTGACCTTCACGCCGGCCGTCTTGGCGAGATAGATGCCGAGCCCGCCCCAGCCGCAGCCGATATCGAGCACCTTCTGTCCCGGCTCCAGCAGCAGCTTGGAGGCGATATGGCGCATCTTGGCCTGCTGTGCCTCGGCAAGGCTCGCCTCCGGACGCTGAAAATAGGCGCAGGAATACTGCATGCTCTCGTCGAGAAAGAGCTCGAACAGCTGGCGCGACAGGTCGTAGTGATGCGCGACATTGCGCTGCGCCAGGCCGACAGGGTTGTGCTGGTGCCACCAACGCAGCAATTTGTTGAAGACGCCCATCACGCGCTGCATCTTGGCGCCCATGAGACCGCTGGTATTGACCATGCCGATCTCGATGAGATTGTAGAGCGACCCCTCTTCGATGGTGAGGCGGCCATCCATATAGGCCTCGCCCACCTTCAGCCAGGGATTGAGCCCCATTTCCATCGAGACCTTCGGGTCGTGCAGCCGCAGGGTAACGGCGGGCGATCCACTGCCGAAATCCTGGCGCCGCCCAAGGTGGTCGATGACGGAGATCCGACCGGTCCGGATGCCGGCCCGCAACAATCGCGCGAACATGCCTGCCCCCTTCGAAGCCGGCTTCGCTCCCATCCCCGAGAGACCGGCTCTGGTGATTTTGCAGCTCTCAACGTGGTTAAGAATAGGAAAGGATAGTTTATGCCGTCAATTGCCGCGATCGCTCGACCGAGCCTTTGTCAGATCATGTTTTTGCCCATGGCGGCAACGACATCCCCTTGAATCTGGAAGCTTTACAAATGAACCTGGCGAGGCATCAGGCGAGCCATTCCGAACGCGCTGAACTGTCATGCTCGAAAGGGATGGCAGCTTGCGCCATTGCCGACCAGCGCGCGGGCGCCAATTGCCGCAGGGCCCAGATGGCAGCGCCCCGGACGATCGGACTGGCGTCCCCAAGCAAGCGCTCCACCGCCGGCAGCAGGGCCGGCTCGCCGCTGTTGGCGATGGCAATGAGGACATTGCGGATAAAGCGGTCGCGGCCGATGCGCTTGATCGGCGAGCCGGAAAACAGGGCGCGGAAGCCGGCATCGTCGAGTGCCACGAGATCGGCCAGCGCCGGCGCCCGCAGATCGTCCCTTGCTGCCAGTTGTGCCTCGCTTGCGATGGCGGCGAACTTGTTCCAGGGGCAAACGGCCAGGCAGTCATCGCAGCCATAGATCCGGTTGCCCATCGCCCGGCGGAAGTCGCGCGGAATCGGCCCGGCATGCTCGATGGTGAGGTAGGAGATGCAGCGCCGGGCATCGAGCTGATAGGGCGCCGGAAAGGCACCGGTCGGGCAGGCATCGAGGCAGGCACGGCACGAGCCGCAGTGATCGATCTCGGGTGCGTCCGACGGCAGATCAAGCGCCAGATAGATTTCTCCCAGGAACAGCCAGGAGCCCAGTTCCCGCGAGACGAGGTTGGTATGCTTGCCCTGCCAACCGATGCCGCCTGCCTGGGCCAGCGGCTTTTCCATCACCGGCGCCGTATCGACGAAGACCTTGATCTCGGTCGCGTAGGTTTCCGCGACCCAGCGGCCGAGACGCTTCAGCTTTTTCTTCACCACGTCGTGATAGTCGCGGTGCCGCGCATAGACCGAGATTCCGGCCCTGTCCTTCTGCGCCAGCACCGAAAGCGGGTCTTCGTCCGGTCCATAATTCAGCCCGAGCACCATGATGCTGCGCGCATCCGGCCACAGCACCCTGGGATCGCCGCGCCGGTCGGCCTTCTCGGCCAGCCAGCCCATCCCGCCATGGCGCCCTTCCTTGAGGAACTGCGCCAGATTTTCCCGGGTCGCGTCAGCGAGTGCCGCCGGGGCGAAGCCCACCGCGTCGAAGCCTTCGGCCAGGGCCTGCGCCCGCAGCGCCGCCCTTATGGCGGCTGGGTCGCGGCTGCTGCCCGCTGCCTGGCCAGGTACTGGCATGCCCTTCCTCCTAGCCCGGCAGGTCCCCCAGGGCCTGCCCGCGCTCGAACTCGGCAATGAAATCGGCGAGCCTGCCTTGCTCGATCGCCGCGCGCATTCCCTGCATCAACTCCTGATAATAATGGAGGTTGTGCCAGGTCAGCAGCATCGCCCCCAGGATCTCCTTGGTCTTCATCAGATGGTGGATATAGCCGCGCACATAGGCGCTGCAGGCCGGGCAGGCGCATTTGGGATCGATCGGGCGGTCGTCGCTGGCGTGGCGGGCATTCCGCATATTGATGTCGCCATAGCGGGTATGTGCTAGGCCGGTGCGGCCGGAGCGCGTCGGCATCACGCAATCGAACATGTCGATACCGCGGGCGACGGCACCGACGATGTCGCCGGGCTTGCCGACGCCCATCAGATAGCGGGGCTTTTCACGGGGCAGGAGATCCGGCGTGTAGTCGAGTACGCCGAACATCTGCTGCTGGCCCTCGCCGATGGCAAGGCCGCCGATGGCATAGCCGTCGAAGCCGATCCGGACCAGCGCTTCAGCCGATTCCCGGCGCAGATTCGGATAGATGCCGCCCTGGACAATGCCGAACAGCAGATAGCCGTCGCGGTCGCGGAACGCCTCCCGGCAGCGCGCCGCCCAGCGCATCGAGCGGCGCATCGATTCCGCCGCCTGTTCGGGAGTTGCCGGAAAGGGTGTGCATTCGTCCAGCACCATGGTGATGTTGGAATCCAGGAGGTCCTGAATTTCGATCGAGCGCTCGGGTGTCAGCATGTGCTTCGAGCCGTCGATATGCGAGCGGAATTCGACGCCCTGTTCGCTGATCTTCCTGAGATCGGAAAGCGACATCGCCTGGAAGCCGCCGCTATCAGTCAAGATCGGTCCCGGCCAGTTCATGAATTTATGGAGGCCGCCAAAGGAGGCGACGCGCTCGGCACCGGGGCGCAGCATCAGGTGATAGGTATTGCCCAGCACGATCTCGGCCCCGGTTGCCTTCACCGATTCCGGCAGCATCGCCTTTACCGTGCCGGCCGTCCCCACCGGCATGAAGGCCGGCGTGTTGACGATGCCATGGGCGGTGTGGATGCGACCGCGCCGCGCCTTGCCGTCGGTGGCAAGAAGATCGAACCGGCCGCTCATCGGCGGCACTCCAGCAAACTGGCATCGCCATAGGAGAAGAAGCGATAGCTGCCGGCGATGGCATGGGCATAGGCCGCGCGCATGCGCTCCAGGCCGGCAAAGGCCGCGACCAGCATGAAGAGAGTGGATTTGGGCAGATGGAAATTGGTCATAAGCAAATCCACGATCTGGAACCGGTAGCCGGGCGTGATGAAGATATCGGTCGCGCCGGCGAAGGGCAAAAGGCGGCCGTCTTTCGCGGCGCTTTCGAGGATGCGCAATGATGTGGTGCCGATTGCGACGATTCGCCGGCCCTCGGCCCGGGCGCGGTTGACGGCATCGGCGGTTGCGGCACTCACCTCGCCATATTCGGCATGCATGCGATGTTCGGCGATATTCTCCACCTTGACCGGCAGGAAGGTGCCGGCGCCCACATGCAGGGTGACGCGATGCTGCTCGACGCCGCGCCGCTCGAGGGCCGCCAGCAACTCGGGGGTAAAATGCAGACCCGCCGTGGGCGCCGCCACCGCCCCGTCGCGCGCGGCGAAAATGGTCTGGTAGTCGCTGGCATCGGCGCTGCCAACGGCGCGGGATTTCCGGATATAGGGCGGCAGCGGCATGGCGCCGAAGCGCGCGAGGTTGGCCTGGAAGGCAACGGGGTCGCTGCCGAAATCGAACAGTATCTCGCCTTCCGGCTTCTTCTCGACAACCGTCGCCGCAAAATTTTCACCGAAGGTCACGGTATCGCCGGGTTTCAGCTTCTTCCCCGGCTTGGCAAAGGCCCACCAGCGCACGGCATCAGCCGCCCGGGCATCCCGGACCCGTGCATCCTCGATCAGCGTCACCTCGATCCCGGCCGTGCCCCGTTTCCCCGCCAGCTGCGCCGGAATGACCCGTGTGTCGTTGCTGATGAGGAGATCGCCTGCCTGCAGCAGCCCGGGCAGGTCGCGAACCCGGAAATCACCGAAACCATCGCCCACGCCGCTGGGCACCGCCGGAACATAGAGCAGGCGCGCGGAATCGCGGGGGTTCGCCGGATAGAGCGCTACCCGCTCCGGGGGCAGCGCGAAATCGAAATCGGATAAGGTTAACGGAGTTCGGGGACCGGTCATGGCCGGGGTTTTAGCTTTCTCCTGCCCACTTGTCATGGTCCGCCGTGATCCGGTCGCCTGCCTGCGGCAAGCATGGCGCCATGCAGTGCCCGGCCTTGCTGGCCCTGCCCCATGGGTCTATAACCCCGCCAAAATCCGCCCATTTTCCGAGACATCGCCATGCCCGCGACCGGCCCGCAATCCGACCTCACGCGCCATTCGACCCTGTTCGTGGTCGTGGTGGCCCTGTTCGTCACCAATCTGCTGATCTCCAACGTGATCGCCGCCAAGGCGATCCTGATCTTCGACTATCCCCTGCAAGCGGCCGACCTTATCTTCCCGATCTCCTATATCCTCGGCGACATCCTGACCGAGGTCTATGGCTTCAAGCGGGCGCGGCGCGTGATCTGGATCGGCTTTGCCTGCAACGTCTTCGCGGTGACCGCCATCAGCCTCGGCCAGGCGCTGCCCGCCCATCCCGACTGGACCGACCAGGCTTCCTACGAGGCGATCCTCGGCAGCCAGCCGCGCATTCTCGCCGCCTCCTTCGCCGCCTATCTGGTCGGCGAGTTCATGAACTCGACCATCCTTGCCAAGATGAAGGTCTGGATGGAGGGCCGCCACCTCTGGATGCGCACGATCGGCTCGACTGTGATCGGCCAGGGCTTCGACACGGCGATCTTCCTGACCATCGCCTTTTATGGATTGTGGCCGAACGATCTTCTCTTCTCGGTGATGCTGAGCCAGTGGCTGTTCAAGATCACCTATGAGGCGCTGGCAACGCCGCTCACCTATCTGGTGGTAAACAGGCTGAAGCGCGCCGAAGGCATAGATGTCTATGACCGCGACACCAATTTCAGCCCCTTCGCCCTCGGCAAATGAGGCGGCAGAAAGTACGACGATAGGCGTGGCGCCCTCGACCAGGCCAGATAGGCGGGATAAGACGCCGCGGCGGTCACGCAGATGGCAAGGCTGCGGCTGCGCAGGCCCAGAATGAGGCCCAGAGCCTGTTGCTCGCGCTGCAATCGCGCCGGGAAAGGCGGTCGCGCGGATTCCTCCTCGACCGGCCCGATCATGGCAGTCGCACCCGCTCCGCCTCCAGCGGATCCCGCTCCGAGGGCTCCGATCCCGGCCGTTCCAATCCCGGCCGTTCCAATCCCGGCCGTTCCGGCCGCAGCCGCTCCAGGCCGAGCCCGGCCAGGTGATAATCGAGGCACCATTGTGTGAATGGCTCGATGCGGGCGGCGTCGTAATGGTGCCGCGCCGCCACGTCATTGCCGGCCCGTTCCGCCAGCAGGCCGGCGAGGCGCCGGTAGAGCGCAAGAGATTCCGCGCGGATGCCCCAGGGCTGTTGCTCGAGACGCGTCATCAGATCGGCCGGGACGGCTCGACCGCAAAGGACATCCCAGGCGATGGTCGCCCAGTCCTGCGGATTGGCGGCAAGGGCCGCCTCGATTACGGGTCGCGGTTCCAGCCACCCGGCGACGCGGTCGAGCACCGCCTGGCGAAGGGTTTCGTCAGACCCTGGATGGGCGCCATCCTCGGCCCGGAATGCCGCAGCAGCGTCGAGGGAGGCGCGCAGCCGCGCCCGGTCACCCGCCAGCAGCGCCAGTTCCGCCGCGGCGAGGGCAAGCCGGCGGCGAAATTCGGGCTGGCAATCGGCCAATTCCGGCCCGTCTTCCGCCACCGAGCGCGCCTCGTCGATTCGCCCCAGCGCCAGTCCGAAGGCGACGATCGCCTGGCTGGCGAAAGCCAGATCCTCGCCTTCCTTCGCCGCCCGGTGCATTGCCGCCACGGCGGCGTCGAAGGCACCCTGGGCGGCGCAGGCAAAGGCGAGGCGCCGCAGGGCCTCATGCGGGTAGCCGCAGCCATCCGCGAGGGCAGCGCGGAACTCGCCCTCCGCGGCCGCCGCCTCGCCCTGGTCGAAGAGATGTCCGCCGAGAAGGACGCGGAAATCACCGCGCGTCTGGCAGGGCGGGCACACCCCGATCGCGGCACGGTAGAGAGCGAGTGCACCGGCAATATCGCCGGCCTTGAGCGCTGCATCGGCCTCGTCCACCTTCATCACCGCGGCGATGAAACGCATCTTGTCGTCGTGGTTCAGCCTGGCCTCTTCGTCGAACATGCGACCCATCCTTTCTGTTCTCTATATGTTCAGGATGGGGCGCTGCTGTAAATAGCCGATTGCCGACATTCGATATCGGAATTCAGGCAAGGATTCCAAAGGCCTGCGATGTCCGACAGGGCGTAGCGCAGAGCCCGGCGCCCCGCAGTTCAGAGGGTGGGACCGATCCGGGCACGGCGTTGTTCAAGGCATGGCCAGGCGTTCGCGCTCGATCACGGTGAGCAGGCGATAGGGATCATCGGCGGCGCAGGATTCTTCCGCCTTGTCGAGCAGGCGCTGGGCGAAGCCGCGGTCGCCGTCATTGATGGCAAAGGCGCCGGCATAGAAGGAGAGTTCGCAGAGCCGCGCCAGCTTGCCCTCATTGCTGATGCCGGCACCCCTGATCGCATTGGCGACCTGCTGCAACTGCTTGAAGCCGAGCAGATAGTCGATCACCGGCCGGGGCCAGGCGCCGTCGCGGCTGTGTTCCACCGCCATGGAGAGGATGGCACGACCATCGGCGGCATTGGCACCGTCGGCGGCGAGGCGGCTTGCGATCAGCCCTTGCAGCAAGATGAGGCGGTTGAAATCCTCCGGATGGGCCGCATTGATAGCAGCGCGGACCGATTCGTCGGCGGCGCCGTAAAGGCCGTCCATGTATTGCTCGCGCGCCCGCTGCTCCAGCGCGGCGCTGTCCGCGGCGAAGCCCGCATTGATCCCTGGCGCCAGCATCAGCAGAACACCGAGACCGGCCTGTCGCCACCCCATGCCATCCCCCGCCTCAGGCGCGGCGGGTGCCGTTCCGCCGGTTGCCGACGATCCCCAGCCCCGCAATGGCCAAGAGGATAAGCCCCATCCCCACCCCCTCGACAAGCCCCGGCCTCTCACCCAGTTGCAAGCCGGAAAGGACGATGCCGAGGAGCGGGGTCAGCATGATGCTGAGCGAGGCGAGGCCGGCCGAGAGCCGGCTGATGAGGGTGAACCAGATGACATAGGCCAAGGGCGTCGCCGGGCCGATGTTGTAGAGGATCGCGGCGATAAAGGCGGGCGTCCAGTCGATCGGCGGTTCCGGCACCAGCAGGGCGACGAGACAGAGGATGATGGCCCCCACCAGCATCTGCCAGGCGGTGAGCGCCATCGAATCGATCGCCCCGAATTTCATCGCCCTTTTGGTGACGATGACGCCGATCCCCCAGGTGAGGCCGGCAGCGAGGCCAAGGGCGATATTGAAAAGATCGCCCGAGCCGCCGCCCTGGAACACGATGCATCCGATGCCGATGAGGGCAAGCCCCGCCGCCGCCCATTGCACGGCCGGCACCCTCTCGTGCAGGAATGCCGCCGAGAAGACCAGCACCCAGAAGACCATGGTGTAGTTGAGGATGGCGGCGCGCCCCGCCGTGCCGGTCGAGATCGCCCAGGTGATGAGGCCGAAGCAGCAGGCGGTCTGGAACAGGCCAACCAGCGCCACGGTCTTCCAGCGCGCGGCCATCAGGCGCCAATGCAGATTGCGCCCCATCAGCTTGAAGGTGGCCATCAGCACGATGGCACCACCCAGGAAGCGCAAGGCGGCGAAGGCAAAAGGCGGCGCATCATGGGTCGCCACCTTCATCATCACCCAGTTATAGCCCCAGACCAGCGACAGCGTCGCGATCAGGGCGGCGACTTGCCAGGGTTTGAGGGGCGCAGGTCTCGAGCGGTCGCCCTTGCCGGCAGGTTCTGTTCGGTCCAAATCTATCGTCCCGGAAATGGCTTGCGCGGCAGCCTAGCGCATTTCCCGTCGGGCCACAGACCCAAGTATTGCGGCCACGCATGCCGCGCACGCATGGCAGGACAGCGGCCATGGCCATATCAACACGGGTGCGAGGCGAACGCCCGTTACAGGCCCGGCAAGGTCAGCAAGTCGGCCCGGATGCGCGCGTCCGGTGACATTGCCTGCAAGCCTGCGACAAGTGCCGCGCCTGCCGCCTGCAGAGCCTCAAGCGGCATGGGCGACAGGCTCTCCAGGATGAACCACATGCAGCGCGCATCGGCATCGAGCCGGGTCCGCACCCCCTGCCGCCAGTTCCAGCGGCGACAGGTGACCCCGAGATCGTCGCGCCAGATGACCTCATTGGGTTCCGGCGCCTCGATGACGGGGCTTCCATCCTTCATCGTGTCGAAGGCCTCGGTACCGTCGGCGATGGTGAGGCGCGGCGACCCGACATAGGCCTCGAGATTCTCGCCGCCGACCGGCACGGCAAATTGCAGGCTGATCGCGTTGTAAAGATCCACCACGGGATTGACGCGCGGCAGCGCGCCGTCGCGCAGGAAGCGCTTGCGGAGCGCCTCGGCCGAGCAGGGGGTGCGCTGCGGCTTGGCGCCGAAGCGCTGGAACACCTGCGCCCAGGCGGCAAGATGCACCCCGGCCCAGTCTGGCTGGTTCCGGGCTGCTGCCTTGTAAGCGTCATCGAGGGCGATTTCGGCAACCGAGCCGATGTTGGGACCGCCCGCCTCCATGACGATGCTGAAGGCACGGAAATCCGGCGCCAATTCGGCGATGCGCGGATCGATCGACGGGACCATTGGCGCGGCCGACACCCGCCGCGTCCTACTTGCCCGTCACCAGCCGCTCGATCAACTGCTTCACCGACGGGATAAAGCCGTTGGCATAGAAGGGATCGTCCTTGAAACGATAGGCGTTGTGGCCAGCGAACATCAGCTGGTCCTCCAGCTTGTCGGAATGGCTGATCTCCTGAAGAGTCTTCTGGATGCAGAAGCTCCTGGGGTCGGCCTTCCGGCCGGTGGTGCCCTCCTCGTTCTGCGCCCAGTTCGAGAAATTGCACGCGGAAAGGCAGCCCATGCAATCGATCTGGTCCTTCAGGATCTCGTTGGCCTTTTCCCGGGTAACGAAGATGAGGGTCGAATCCGGCGTGCGCAGGGTTTCGGTGAAACCCTGGCGGACCCATTCCTCGGCCCTGAGCTTGTCGGCCGCGGTGAGATAGACCAGGCGACCGCGCGCACCGACGGCGAAGGGCCATTCATGCTCGCCCACCTTGTCGTGGGAGAAGGCCACCTGCCGCTCGGAACGATCACGCAATTCCTGGATGAAGGCGTTGTTCACGGCCGAGGAATAGAAGCCCGTCGGGCTGAAGCGGTTGAGGAAGACGTCGCCCTTTTCCAGGGTCAACAGACGTTTCTTCCAGGCATCGGAGATCGGGCTTTCCTGGGTCAGCAACGGCCGCGTCCCGAACTGGAAGGCAATCGGGCCCAGTTCCGGGTTGTCGATCCAGTCCTCCCATTCCTCGAGCGCCCAGACGCCGCCCGCCATGATGATCGGCGTGTCGGCGAGGCCGCATTCCTCGCGCATCGTCTTGCGCAATTCGCGCACGCGTTCATAGGGCGCCTGCGGCTTGGTCGGGTCCTCGACGTTGGAGAGGCCGTTATGGCCGCCCGCCAGCCACGGATCCTCGTAGACGACGCCGCCCAGAAGGTCATGGAACTTGTGATAGGCGCGCTTCCAGAGGGCGCGGAAGGCGCGGGCGGAGGAGACGATCGGGTAATAATGGATGCCGTATTGGGCGCAGATCTCGGCAATGCGATAGGGCATGCCGGCGCCGCAGGTGACGCCGTGAATGAGGCCCTTGGCGCCTTCCAGCACACCGTGCAATACGCGCTCGGCGCCGCCCATTTCCCACAGCACATTCATGTGCAGGCGGCCGGCCTTGCCCATGACATCGCGGGCGATCTTCGCCTGGGCGATACCGCCCTTGATGGCGTAATCGAGCAATTCTTCGTGGCGCTCGCGCCGCGTCTTGCCGCGGTAGATCTGGGGAATGGGGTGGCCATTCTCGTCATAGGAATCGGCATTGACGCCGGAAAAGGTCCCGACACCCCCGGCCAGCGCCCAGGCGCCGGAGGATTGCCCGTTGGAGACCGAAATGCCCTTGCCGCCTTCCACCAGCGGCAATACCTCGGCCCCCGAAATCAGCAGCGGCTTCAATGCCTTCAAAACGTCCTCCCGTGGCGGGCCGATGGGTTCCCGCCTTGTTGAATTATATCGTTATTGTGCGGGCAAATCCAAGATTCGGGCGCCGACGCGCCGGGGCGCATCGGTGAATACGCCATCGACGCCCCAGCCGATCAGCTGGGCCGCGCGTTCGGCATCGTTGACCGTGTAGACCAGCAGGCCATAGCCCGCCGCCTTGATCTCGCCGGCCCATTCCGCGCTGGCGTCCCGGTCCCAGATGTTGACCGTGGCAACGTCGAGACGTCGGGCAATGGCCGCCCAATCCGCCGGATGTTCCTCCAGCAGAAGGCCGCGGGGAAATTCCGGGAATTCGTCGCGCGCCACCTCGAGACAAGGCAGGTCGAAGCTGGAAACGAGGGGGCTGGGCCTGGACACCGGCCAGGATTCACGGAGCTCCGCCAGCACGAGGCGGGCCGTCTCGATCTCGCGGCCCGGGCAGGGCTTCAGTTCGAGATTGAAGGCCAGGTCGAGTTCAGCAAAGAGGGCGAGCGTTTCCTTTAGCAGCGGCAACCGCTCGCCGGCGAATTGCGGCCCCTTCCAGGATCCCGCATCGAGGCGGGCAAGCTCGTCCCATGTCTTCGCGCGTGCGGCACCCTTGCCATTGGTGGTGCGATCGACCGTGTCGTCGTGCAGCAGGAAGCACCGGTTGTCGGCCGAGAGCTTGGCGTCAAACTCGACCCAGACGGCACCCTGGCGCTTCGCCTCGCGGAAGCCGGCAAGCGTGTTTTCCGGCGCCGCCTCGGCGGCGCCGCGATGGCCAATCACCCGGGGCAGCGTCAGTTTCAGCGACATCGGATGACCTGCTGAAAACGATAAGGAGCCGGGGCGGCCAAACGGCCGCCCCCGTAACCCTGCCTATTCAGCACGCTCGGCGTTGCGCTGCGCGCGCCGCTCGGCATCGGCCTTGGCGACCTCGTCGGAAATGTCGGTACCGGTCGCCTGGTCGACCACGCGCATGGACAGTTTCACCTTGCCGCGATCATCCATGCCGAGGACCTTCACCTTCACCGCTTGGCCGACCTCGACCACGTCCGAAGTCTGCTTGACGCGGTGCGCCGCCAGTTCCGAAATGTGGACGAGGCCATCGCGGCTGCCCAGGAAGTTCACGAAGGCGCCGAAATCCATGATCTTGACGACCTTGCCGTCATAGATGACGCCGACTTCCGGCTCGGCGACGATGCCCTTGATCCAGTTGATGGCGGCCTCGGCGGCCTTGCCGTCGACTGCTGCCACCTTGATGGTGCCGTCATCCTCGATATCGACCTTGGCGCCGGTCACTTCACAGATCTCGCGGATGACCTTGCCGCCGGTGCCGATCACTTCGCGGATCTTGTCCTTCGGGATGTTGATGACGGTGATGCGCGGCGCGTTCTGGTTGACGTCGTCGCGCGCACCGGTCATCGCCTTGGCCATTTCACCCAGAATATGCAGGCGGCCGTCCTTGGCCTGGGTGAGGGCGATCTGCATGATCTCGGCGGTGATCGAAGTGATCTTGATGTCCATCTGCAGGGCGGTGATGCCCTGGGATGTGCCGGCCACCTTGAAATCCATGTCGCCGAGATGGTCCTCGTCGCCGAGGATGTCGGAGAGGACCGCATAGCCGTCCTTCTCCTTGATCAGGCCCATGGCGATGCCAGCCACCGGGCGTTCCAGCGGCACGCCGGCATCCATCAGCGAGAGCGAGGTGCCGCAGACCGTCGCCATCGACGACGAGCCGTTGGATTCGGTGATCTCGGAGACGACGCGGATGGTGTAGGGGAACTTCTCCTTCGCCGGCAGCAGCGGGTGGATGGCGCGCCAGGCCAGCTTGCCATGGCCGATCTCGCGGCGGCCCGGCGAGCCCATGCGGCCGGCCTCGCCGGTCGAATAGGGCGGGAAATTGTAGTGCAGCATGAAGGTCTCGCGGTACTCGCCTTCCAGCGCGTCGATGATCTGCTCATCGGTGCCGGTGCCGAGCGTCGCCACGGCGAGCGCCTGTGTCTCGCCGCGGGTGAAGAGGGCCGAGCCGTGGGCGCGCGGCAGCACGCCCACCTCCGCCACGATCGGGCGCACGGTCTTGGTGTCGCGGCCGTCGATGCGCACACCCGTCTTAAGGATGTTGCCGCGGACGATGTCCTTCTCGAGGTCCTTGAACAGCTTGCCGACCAGTTCGGCCTTCTTGTCGTCGGTGCCGATGGCGGCCTTGGCCGCTTCCTTTACCGCCGCCACCTTGTCGGTGCGCGCCTGCTTCGCCGTCTCGCGATAGGCCTCGGCCAGCTTCTCGGAGAATTGCGCGGTGAGCGCCGCCGCCACTTCCTCGGCTGCCGGATCGGCGGGGGTCAGCTCGCGCGGGTCCTTCGCGGCGAGTTCGGCGAGTTCGATGATGGCATTGATCACCGCCTGGAATTCCTTGTGGCCGAAATTGACGGCCCCCAGCATGACTTCCTCGGAAAGCTCCTGCGCTTCCGATTCCACCATGAGAACGCCCTCGGCCGTGCCGGCGACGACGAGATCGAGCTTCGAGTTCGGCAGGTCCGAGCGCTTCGGGTTGAGCACATAGGCGCCGTCGACATAGCCGACTCGCGCCGCACCGATCGGGCCCAGGAAAGGAATGCCGGAGATGGTGAGCGCCGCCGAGGCACCGACCATCGCGACGATGTCGGGATCGTTCTCGAGATCATGCGAGAGGGTCGTGCAGACGACCTGGGTCTCGTTGCGATAGGAGGCATGGAACAGCGGGCGGATCGGACGGTCGATCAGGCGGCTGGTCAGCACTTCCTTCTCGGTCGGGCGCCCTTCGCGCTTGAAGAAGCCGCCGGGGATCTTGCCCGCGGCAAAGGTCTTCTCCTGGTAGTTGACGGTCAGGGGAAAGAAATCGACGCCGGGCTTCGGCGACTTGGCGCCGACGGCGGTGCACAGCACCACGGTCTCGCCATAGGTGACCAGCACGGCGCCGTCGGCCTGACGGGCAATACGGCCGGTCTCGAGGGTCAGCTTGCGGCCGCCCCACATGATTTCTTTCTTGAAAATCTTGAACATGTCCTGGTCCTTCATGGATTCCGGACCCCCGGGTGCCAATGCACCCGCAAGACGGCCGGAATCGGTCACTCGACCCTTGCGGTTGCCGGACCCGCGAAAGCAACGCACGATGCGAAATGGTGGCGTTGCTTGCGTCGGCCCGGCTTTCTTGGCGGCTGGTGCGGCGGTCGATGAACCGCGCTAGCCGCTTCTTTCATCCGGAAGCAATGCCCCCGGATAGGACAATCCCGCCCGCGGACTTTACGACCGGGGCGGGATCGACCGGATGGCTTAGCGGCGCAGACCCAACTTGCCCAGGATGTCCTGGTAGCGCTGGTTGCTGGTCTTCTTGAGGTAGTCCAGCAGGCGGCGGCGCTGGCCGACCATCACCAGGAGGCCGCGACGGGAATGGAAATCCTTGTCGTGGCTCTGCAGGTGCTCGGTCAGATTCTTGATGCGCTCGGTGAGGATCGCGATCTGCACTTCCGGCGAACCGGTGTCGTTGGCGGCCTTCGCGAATTCCTTGATGACTTCCTGCTTGCGTTCCGCAGTGATCGACATCGACCTTCTCCTTTGGTCCTAATGGTTGATGACGCGCACCGGGACGATTTCACCAGCTTCGTAGCGGGTAATCGCTACCAGCCTGCCCTCGGCCATGGCGCAAACCAAGCCGCCCGGGGTGAATCCCCGGATTCGATCGCGGTCTTGGCGGTGGAGTAATCCAACCGGTTGCCCGGACCGAAGGCGAATCGCCTCGGTGGCCGACAAGGCCAGCGCCGGGATGTCGTCCAGCGCGGTCTCGATCGGCAACAAATGCTCAAAAGCGGCCGGACCATGCCCCAAAGACCTGAGGGAGTCCAGTGAAATCGCCTGTTTTTCCGTGAAACCCCCAACAGATAGGCGCCGCAGGGCCGAAACATGGCCGACCGACCCCAGATATAGAGCGAGGTCCCGGGCAAGGCTCCGCATATAGGCACCCTTGCCGGAGCGCACCTCGAACACGGCCTCGTCGGCACTCGGCCGGGCTATAAGACGGAAATCCTCGATGCGAATGATGCGGGGGGCCAGTTCCACCTTTTCTCCCTCGCGGGCCAGGTCGTAGGCCCGCTCGCCATCCACCTTGATGGCGGAAAATGCCGGTGGCACCTGCGAGATCTCGCCGATGAAATGGGGCAGTGCCGCGCGGATCTCGTCATCGCCAGGCCGCTTGTCGGAGCGAGCCGTCACCGGCCCTTCCGCATCGTCGGTCGCGCGCGCCTCGCCGAATTTCAGTGTGAAGCGATAGGTCTTCACCCCGTCCATGACGTAAGGAACCGTCTTGGTGGCTTCGCCCAGCGCAATCGGCAGCAGGCCGTCGGCCAGCGGGTCCAGCGTGCCGCCATGCCCGGCCTTCTGGGCGTTGAACAGTTTGCGGACGATCGCCACGGCCTGGGTCGAGGTGACACCGACCGGCTTGTCGAGGATCAGCCACCCGTCGACCTTGTCGCCCTTCTTGCGCCTCGCCATGCTCAGTCTTCGTCGGCTTCCGGTTGCTGCCTGGCGATATCGGCCTGCACGACCGGATCGTGCAGCAATTGTTCGATCCGGTTCGCGGCCTCGAAGCTTTCGTCGATCTTGAAGCGCAGCTGCGGCGAGACGCGCATCTCGACATGGCGCGCCAGTTCGCCGCGGAAGTAGCCGGCGGCACGGTTGAGCGCCCGCACCAGCCGCTCGGCGCCCTCATGCGACTGGTCAAGCCCGAAGTGCGTCA
Organism: Dongia mobilis; assembly: GCF_004363235.1. Taxonomy (GTDB): domain Bacteria; phylum Pseudomonadota; class Alphaproteobacteria; order Dongiales; family Dongiaceae; genus Dongia; species Dongia mobilis. Next base: position 436,674 of record NZ_SNYW01000008.1, on the reverse strand, counting down.
TGAAGACGGTCGCATTGCGCAGATCGGGGCTGATCTTCACCGCCGTTACCGTCACCATCTTCCCCGCCAGATCCGGGTCCGAGAGCCGGTCCTCGGCGATGATCGCGGCCAGTGCATGGCGCAATTCCTCGCCCACGCGCAACTGGCGCTGGCCGGCATGGGGGGTGACTGTTTTCTTGCGTGGCATCTCGTTCTTGCTCGTTGACTACAAATCGTCATGGCCGGGCTTGGCCCGGCCATCCACGAGTTTGCAAGCGATCATCCGGCTTCACCAAGGTACTCGTAGATCCCCGGGCCAAGCCCGGGGATGACGAATTCAAACGTGGAAGTCCAGGCCCTTACGCCAGAGCGCGGGCGACTTCCTCCACCTCGAAGCATTCGATGACGTCGCCCTTCTCGATATTGTCGTAGTTCTCGAAGGCCATGCCGCATTCGAAGCCTTCCTTGACCTCGCGGACCTCGTCCTTGAAGCGGCGCAGCGTCTTCAGCGTGCCTTCGTGGATGACCACGTTGTCGCGCAGCAGGCGGACCTTGCCGCCGCGCTTCATCAGGCCTTCGGTCACCATGCAGCCGGCGACCTTGCCGGTCTTGGTGATGTTGAAGATCTCGCGGATCTCGGCATTGCCCAGGAACTTCTCGCGCAGCGTCGGCGCCAGCATGCCGGACATCGCTGCCTTGATGTCGTCGACCACGTTGTAGATGATCGAGTAGTAGCGGATGTCGACATGGTCGCGCTTGGCCATCTCGCGCGCCTGCGGGTTGGCGCGGACGTTGAAGCCGATGATCATGCCGCCCGAGGCGCGGGCCAGGGTGACGTCGCTTTCGTTGACGCCGCCCACCGCCGCGTGCAGCACGCGCGCCTTGACCTCGTCGGTCGCCAGCTGGTTGAGGCTGGAGACGATGGCCTCGACCGAGCCTTGCACGTCGGCCTTGATGACCACGGGCACTTCCTTGGCCTCGCCGGCCTGGATCTTGGAGAACATCTGCTCGAGGGTCGAGCGGGCACCCGCCGCCGCCTGCTTCTCGCGTTCGCGATGGGCACGGAACTCGGTGATCTCGCGAGCGCGGGCTTCCGATTCCACGACGACGAACACGTCGCCCGCCTGCGGTGTGCCCTGCAGGCCCAGCACCTCGACCGGCATGGCGGGGCCGGCGCTGTCGATGTTACGGCCGCGATCGTCGAGCAGCGCGCGCACACGGCCCCATTCGGCGCCGGCCACGAAGATGTCGCCCACCTTCAGGGTACCCTTCTGCACCAGCAGGGTTGCCACCGAGCCGCGGCCGCGCTCCATCTTGGCCTCGACCACGGCACCCACGGCGGAGCGGTCGGGATTGGCCTTGAGGTCGAGGATTTCGGCCTGCAGCAGCAGGGCTTCCTCGAGCTTGTCGAGGTTCATCTTGGTCTTGGCCGAGACCTCGACGGTGAGCACGTCGCCACCCATTTCTTCGGTCACCAGCTCGTGGCTGAGAAGCTCCTGGCGCACGCGGTTGGCGTTGGCGTCGGGCTTGTCCATCTTGTTGATGGCGACCAGGATCGGCACCTTCGCCGCCTTGGCGTGATGGATGGCTTCGACCGTCTGCGGCATGATGCCATCATCGCCGGCCACGACCAGCACGACGATGTCGGTCACATTGGCGCCGCGGGCGCGCATTTCCGTGAAGGCGGCGTGGCCCGGCGTGTCGATGAAGGTGATCTTCTTGGACGAAGGCAGCGTCACCTGATAGGCGCCGATATGCTGCGTGATGCCGCCAGCCTCGTGCGCCGCCACGTCGGTCTGGCGCAGCGCATCGAGCAACGAGGTCTTGCCGTGGTCGACATGGCCCATGATGGTGACGACCGGCGGGCGCGGCAGCAGATGATCGTCGATATCCGCCTCGCCCTCGAGGCCCAGCTCGACATCGGCCGCGGAAACGCGGCGCACGGTGTGGCCGAATTCGCCGATGATGAGCTCGGCCGTATCGGCATCGATGGTCTGGTTGATGGTCGCCATCACGCCCATCTTCATCAACGCCTTGATGACATCGGCGCCGCGCTCGGCCATACGATTGGCAAGTTCCTGGACGGTGATCGCTTCGGGGAGAATGACTTCGCGCAACACTTTTGCCTGGTTCTGCCCGCTCATCATGTGAGCGCGGCGTTCTTTTTCGGTACGGCGGCGGAACGCAGCGACCGAGCGCTGGCGTTCGCTGCCTTCGGAATCGAGGGCCTGGGTGACCGACAGCTTGCCGCGGCGACGCTGGTCGTCCTTGCCGCGCACCGGTGTCTTGACGGCGGGCGGGCGATGGCCGGTGGTGGTGCGGCGACGGGCGCTTTCGTCTTCTTCCTCGCCCTGCTTGGCGATCGCCTTGGACAGGTGCATGCGGCCGGTATGGGGGTGGGCCCCCTCGGCCTCGCCGGCAGCCGGCGCCTTGGCCGGGGCGGCAGCCTTGACCGCCTCATCTGCCTCGCGCTGCTTGCGGGCGGCCTCCTCGGCAGCCTTGCGCTCTTCCTCTTCCCGACGGCGGCGATCCAGTTCCGCTCGCTCGCGCTCGCTGCGTTCGGCGGCACGGCGCGCTTCCTCGGCCTCGGTCAGCTTGCGGCTGTCCTCGTCCTTCTTTGCCTGTTCCAGCGCCTTCAGCCGGGCCTGGCGCTCCTGCTCGGTCAGGCTGTAGTGGCGATCCTCGACCTCGGGCGCCGCCGTGGTGACCTGGGCTTGCGCCGCAGCAGCCGGCTTCGGCGCCTCGGCTTCCGGCGCCACTTCCAGCTTGCCGCCAGCACCGGTGGTGTAGGTGCGCTTCTTCTTGACCTCGACGGCGACGGTCTTCGTCCGGCCGTGCGGGAAGCTCTGTCGCACCTGGCCGCCATCCACCGTCTTCTTCAGCTCGAGCTTGCCCGGCGAAGACAGCTTCAGCGGCTTGCGGGTCGGCGTTTCGGTATCACTGGACATGCTTCGCGTGTTTCCGTTCGTCAGACTTCGTTACAACTCATACCATTCAAGGCTCGCCCGGGGATTTCCCAGGGCTTTGCCGGTGCCTTACCGGGTACCGCCCGTCGCCGGTGCGGGTTGGAAACCCGCATAGCGCCGCAAGGTGACACCCAATCTCTCGGCCATGCCGCCCGGCCGGACCGCCAGATGCACGGCGGTCAGCCTGCCCACGGCTGGCGCCAAGGCCTCGCCCGGCAGCGGCGCCCATATCTCTACCCCAGAACCGGCCCGCACTCCAGCCGCCGCAAGCCGCGCCAGCTTGGCCCTGCCGTCGGCGGCGCCGTCGCTGGCCTCGATCAGCAGCTGGACCTTGCCGGCACGCAGGGCAGCTTCGACCTTCTCGAAACCGGCCACCAGATGACCGGATTTCTTGGCGAGGCCCAGCTGGTCCAGGATCTGCCGTTCCAGCAGCACCCGCACCTGCTCGACCAGATCGGCCGCGGCGCGCGCCTTGCCGCGGCTCACCTTGGCAAAGACCTGCCGCTTCAATCCCTCGGCCAGCACGCTCGCATCGGCCGTCACCCAGTAGCCGCGACCGGGCAGATCGCCCCTGAGGTCTGGCACGATGCGCCCGTCGGGCGCGGCGACGAAGCGGATCATCGCCGCCTTGTCGTGCAATTCCCGGGTGACAATGCAGGTGCGCTGCGGCCCGGTTTCCTCAACCGGGCCTTCCGGCACTTCTCCCGCGACCGCATTGTCGGCCGGCTGCATCATCGTCCCGTCCAAGCTACTTCCCGTCCCCGCCTATTTGTCGCCCTCGAACCAATGCGCGCGCGCCGCCATGATGACGGCGTTGGCGTCATCGGCCGAGAGGTCGAAATCCTTGAGGATGCCGTCATTCTCGTCGATCAGTTCGTCGGCGGCGAGATCGGCGAGATCGTCGAGGGTCTTCACCCCCTTCTCGCCCAGAGCCACCAGCATGGAGGGCGTCAGCTTCTCGATGGCGGCCACCTCGTCGCTGACACCCAGTTCCTTGCGGCGCTCGGTGGCGCGCTCGGATTCGGCCTCCAGCCAGGCGGCGGCGCGAGCCTTCAGCTCGGTCGCCACGTCGGTGTCGAAGCCCTCGATCTCGGCCAGATCCTCGACCGGCACATAGGCCACTTCCTCGACCGAGGCGAAACCCTCGGTCACCAGGAGGTGCGCGATGACGTCGTCGACGTCGAGTGCGTCCATGAACATCTGCGAGCGGGTCTTGAACTCTTCCTGGCGGCGCTCGGATTCCTGCGCATCGGTCAGGATGTCGATGTCGAAGCCGGTTAGCTGCGAGGCGAGGCGCACATTCTGGCCGCGGCGGCCGATCGCCAGGGACAATTGGTCATCCGGCACCACGACTTCAATACGCTGCGTGTCCTCGTCGATGACGACCTTGGATACCTCAGCCGGGGCCAGCGCGTTGACCACGAAGGTGGCCGGGTCCTGGCTCCAGGGAATGATGTCGATCTTCTCGCCCTGCAACTCCTGGACGACCGCCTGGACGCGGCTGCCGCGCATGCCGACGCAGGCACCGACGGGGTCGATGCCGCTGTCGTTCGACATGACGGCGATCTTGGCACGGCTGCCGGGGTCACGGGCCACCGACTTGATCTCGATGATGCCGTCATAGACCTCCGGCACTTCCTGGGCGAACAGCTTGGCCATGAACTCGGGATGGGTGCGGGAGAGGAAGATCTGCGGGCCGCGCTGTTCCTCGCGCACGTCATAGATGATGGCGCGGACCCGGTCGCCGGTGCGGAAGGTCTCGCGCGGCAGCAACTCGTCGCGCCGCAGCATGGCTTCGCCGCGGCCGAGGTCGACCGTCACATTGCCGAACTCGACGCGCTTCACGAGGCCGTTGACGATCTCGCCCTTGCGGTCCTTGAACTCGTCGAACTGGCGCTTCCTCTCGGATTCGCGCACCTTCTGCACGATCACCTGCTTCGCCGTCTGGGCGGCGATGCGGCCGAAATCGATGGGCGGCAATTCGTCGATGAGCAGATCGCCCAACTTGGCGTCGGGCTTGCGCCGCTGCGCCGCCTTCACCGGGATCTGGGTGTATTCGTTCTCGACGTTTTCCACCACTTCCTGCACGCGAATCAGCTTGATCTCGCCGGTCTTGCGGTCGATCTGGGCGCGGATGTCATGCTCATGGCCGTATTTCGAGCGGCCGGCCTTCTGGATGGCCTGCTCCATGGCGGTGAGCACGTCGTCGCGGTCGATGCTTTTTTCGCGCGCGACCGCGTCGGCGACCTGCAGAAGCTCCATGCGGGGGATGGCAATGGTTTCCATGGTGTCCTCGGTTGGGATCCTCGTTGGATACGGATTTCGGTGTTCAGTTCAGGGTCGCGGCTTCTTGCGCCTGGTGGGCGGCAATCAGCGCGTCGGTCAGCACCAGCTTGGCCTTGGCGATGGAAGCGAGCGGCAGCACGACAATCTCGCCCTCGCTCTCGATCTCGACCGCGTCGTTGCGGACGCCCTTCAGCACGCCCTTGAAACGCTTGCGGCCATCGACCGGCTCATGAGTCTCGAACTTGGCCTCGTGGCCGGCGAAACGGTCGTAATCCTTGGGCCGGGTCAGCGGCCGATCAATGCCGGGCGAGGAAACCTCGAGCGAATAGGCGCCGGAGATCGGATCCTCGACGTCGAGCACGGCCGAGATGGCGCGGGAAACCCGGGCGCAATCCTCGACCGACATAACGCGGCCATCGGCGGGCTCGGCCATGACCTGCAGCACCTTGCGGGTGGACCCGGCGAGCGTCACGCGCACGACCTCATAGCCCAGCGCCTCGATGCTGGGCCGGATCATGGCCTCGATCTGGTCGGTCAGTGACATGCGGTCGCGGTTTTCCGATTACTTTATTGAAATTGCTGGATTTTCCAGGGCACCGCCGAAATCCGGCCAATAAAAAAGGCGGGCCGTTGGCCCACCCTTCTGACCGGATCTCATTGGATCCTGGGATTTGGCCCGGACTATAGGCATTTCAAGCCGGGATGCAAGGGGATTCGGGTTCGGTGCGGATACCCCGTTTCGCCGGATTTATCCGTTGAAGCCAGAAGGAGACGGTGCCTAGGCTTGACCCTTCAACGGCCCTGACGGGGAGGCCGCCATGCCCGCTTCGCAGCAAACGAGCCGCCTTGCCGTCAGATCGGCGCGAACGCGTTGCGTCCTGGTTCCATTGACGATCGCGCTGGGAACGAGTGCCGCCGTAGTGCGAAACGTGCCGCTGCTTCTGCTGGACCTCGCCACCGGCGAAGGGGTTGTCGGGAAATCCTACATCTTCTGCTACTCGCCAGCAAATGCGCGCGCCATCGCCGGTTTCATCGCCGATGCGGTCGAACTGGTACGCGGCCAGCCGGCGGCGCCGGCCGACATTGCGCGCAAGCTTGGCCGCAGATTCGCCCTCATCGGCGTCACCGGCTCGGTTCGTGCGGCGCTTTCCGCGATCGATATCGCGCTTTGGGATGCGCTGGGCCGGCTGGCCGGACAGCCGCTCGCCACCCTGCTTGGCGCCAATTTGCGCCCGCTCCCGGCATATGACAGCCGCGGCCTCGGTTTGATGGCGCCGGAAGCCCTCGCCGCCGAGACTGAGCTTCTTCGCGCAAAGGGGTTGCGGGCGGTCAAGTTGCGGCTGGGTTACCCTACATTGTCGGAAGACCTGACAGCGGTGCGCACGGTACGACAGGTGTTACCCGAGGGAATGCCCGTGATGGTCGACTACAATCAGGCGCTGTCGCCCGCTGAGGCCGTGCAACGCGGCCATGCCCTGGCCGGCGAGAAAATCTATTGGCTGGAGGAGCCGATTCGGCATGACGACTACCCCGGAAATGCCCTGATTGCACGGTCCGTGAAGGTGCCCCTGCAAATCGGCGAGAATTTCAACGGGCCATACGCGATGCTCGACGCGATTGCAGCCGGCGCCTGCACCTATGTCATGCCTGATGTCGCCAGGATCGGCGGCGTTACCGGCTGGATGCAGGCGGCAGGCATTGCTGCTGCGAAGGCGATCGAAATGTCGTCACACTTGATGCCGGAAATCAGTGCGCATCTCCTCGCCGCCAGCCCGACCCGACATTGGCTGGAATATGTCGATTGGGCAGACGCCATACTCGAAGAACCGATGCGGATCGCAGACGGTTGCGCCATTGCGCCGGAAGGTCCCGGGCTCGGCTTCTCGTGGGACGAGGCCAAGATTGGCAAACTGGACGCGCTCTAGGCATGCCCGCTACAAGGTCCATTCGGTTCTCCACCCTTGCCTGCCGCCGGTTGATTCAATGATTGAAGATGCGAGTTCTGCCGCAGCGACATCGCAATTGCCGACGGTCATTCAAGCCGGCTTCCTCGATCTGCTCCCCCGCTTCCTTGGGCTCACCCTTCTGCTGATGCTCTGGCTGGTGCTGCAAGCCCTAGGCTGGGTGGCCGAGGCAGTTTTTCACACCTCCATCCCAACCATCCTGGCCGCAATCTTCGGTCTTGCCCTGCTGCCGCATTGGCTCTCGGTGCTGGTGGCCTTGGTGTTTCCGGCCCGGCGGCGGCTGGTCGTCGACGAAAACGGGCTTTCCTTTCGCCTCGGCATGTCGGTGTATGCGGCGGACTGGGCGCAAATCGACGCGATCACCCAGGCAAAATCGCCGTTCGGTCGACCGGCTCTGCGCGCCAGGGGCGGATTGCGCATCAGATCCTGGCTTTGGGCGGCGCTCGAATGGCCCCTTCTCCTGGCGGCGTGGCTGGCCATGGTCTGCCTCGCCGTTCTGATCGATTCGATCGCCGCCTCCGCGATCGATTTTCCGTCGAGGGACACCTACACCATCCCCCGATTGTTCACACGCGGCCAGAATCTCGGCCTATTGCAAGCGAGTCTCGGCCCGCGCCTTCAGAGGTCGTGAGCCTTGCGCAATCTGACCTCGGCCGAAAAACCACCCTCCAATCGGTTCGCGAGGATGAGACTGCCGCCATAGGCGTCGAGCAATTCGCGGGCGATGGCGAGGCCGATGCCGGTGCCGGCCACCTGCTCGTCGAGGCGCAAGCCGCGTTCGCCCAGCGCCGCGAGGGCGGCCGGCGGCACGCCCGGCCCGTCATCCAGGATGCGGATGACGACCTCGGCACCGTTGCCCGCGGTTTCCACCCGCACCATCTCGCGCGCCCATTTCATCGCATTGTCCATCAAGTTGCCGAGCAGCTCGGTGAGATCATGGGGGTCGATCGCGACCATCGCCGGCGCTTCGAATGCCAGTTCCCAGGTCAGCGTCTCGCCCTTTGGACTGCGTTTCAGCGCCTCGGCCAGGCCGGTGACGGCGCGCAGGAGATCGGCCCGGCCGCTATCCCGAGCCGGGCGACGGGTGCCGGCATGGGCGGCGAGGCGCACACGCGCCAGTTCGTGATCGACATGGCGGCGCATGCGGGCGACCAGCTGCTCGATTTCGCCGGCGATCTCGCCCTGGCCGGATTCGCGCAGCTTGCGGGCGTCATTGGCCAGCACGGTCAGCGGCGTCTTCAGGCCGTGGGCGAGGTCGCCGGCCCGCGCCCGGGCCCGCGCCACGTTCTCCTCTTGGGCATTGAGCAGTTCATTGACCTCGGTCACCAGCGGCTGGATTTCGTCCGGCATCTCGGCATCCAGGCGCTGGGCCTGGCCGGTGCGCACCGCCTGCACCGCGCGGCGCATCGCCTCCAGGGGCTTCAGGCCGATATTGACCTGGACCCAGAAGGCGGCGGTCAGCACCAGGGCGAGCAACACCAGGGCCGGGCCGATCTCGGCCGCAAATTCCCGCCGCGCCAGCGCGATCTCGCCCTCCTCCATGGCGATGGCGAAGCGCAATTCCTGCCCGGCGCCGCGCTCGAAGGTGAGACGCCGCTCATAGACCCGCAAGGTGGTCCCGTTCGGCCCGGCCAGGTCATAGATCTGCGGTCGCCCCGGTTCCGCCGCCGCTGGCGGCAGGTCCAGCGCCACGTCCCAGAGCGAGCGCGAGCGCTGCATGTCGCCCGAGGCCGGATCGACGATCTGCCAGTAGAGCCCGCCATAGGGTTGCTGGAAACGAGGATCGGCCAGGGGTCGCCGCATCTCGGCCCGGCCATCGGCCGTGAATTCCAGGGCCGCTACGATCTGGTTGAGAAAGGTATGGAGTTCCGCATCGACCCGCCGCGTCACATGGCGGTCGAACAGGGCCACCAGGCCAAATCCGGCCAGGACCAGCGCCAGGCTGATCGAGATGGCGGCCGCCAGCAGCAGCCGCAGCCGCAGCGACCGGCGCTTCATGCCGGGCCGCTGAATTCGGCCCCGCTCATCACATAGCCGAAACCGCGTCGCGTCTCGATCAATTCCGGCCCGATCTTCTTGCGCACGCGCCCGACCAGCACCTCGATCGCGTTGCTGTCGCGCTCGTAATCCTGGGCGTAGAGATGCTCGGTGAGTTCGATCTGGGTTACCACGCGGCCGGCATGATGCATCAGATACGAGAGCAGGCGGTATTCCTGGGGTGAAAGATTGAGCGGTGCGCCGTCCCTGGTGACGCGCATCTGCTTCGGGTCCAGGATCAGGCTGTTCACCTGCAGCAGGTTGTTGGCCTGCCCGGTGGAGCGCCGGATAATGGCCCGGAGCCGCGCCAGCAATTCCTCCATATGGTAGGGCTTCGGCAGGTACTCGTCGGCACCGGCATCGATCCCCTCGACCCGCTCGCTCCAGGAACCGCGTGCCGAGAGGATGAGGATTGGAAAGCGCCGGTGGTTGCCGCGCCAGCGTTTCAGGATGGAGAGGCCGTCGAGACCCGGCAAGCCTAGATCCAGGATCACCGCGTCATATTCCTCGGTATCGCCCAGGAACCAGGCGTCCTCGCCATCGCCGGTCACGTCGACGACATAGCCGGCGGCTTTCAGGGCCTGGGTGACATCCTCGGCGATGCGCCCTTCATCCTCGACCAGCAGCACCCGCATCAGTCAAACTCGACCTTTAGGACATCGCCGCTCTTGGCGTCGATCTCGACCTCGCGCACGCGTCCATCCGCGTCGATGATCTCGATATCATAGATCCAGTTGCCGGTCTTGCGCTCCAACTCGATCTCGACCACATCGCCCTGGAAATCGCGCTCAATCAGCGCCAGCACCTGGCCAAGCGGCAGGATTTCCCCCTGTTCCAGCGCCTTGCGCGCGGTTTCATGATCCTCATCGTCGTCTTCGGCACGCAGCGCCGGCGCCGGCGCCATTGCCAGGACGGCGGCGAGCAGCAGGGTGCCGGCGGCGAGAAGCGGCTTGAAAATCGACTTTTTCATCCAGCGGTCATCGCAAATCCGGCCTGACAGTTCGCTGACAGGGGTCGTCAGGGGCCGTTCAGGGCGGGGTTCCTATTCTGCTTGCACCGTAACGGATCGCCACCCCCGTTGCCATCTTTGGGGGCCATCCTTTCCATGAACATTATTCAAGGAGCCAAGTCCATGCCGTCCATCACTGCCGCGAAATTCGCCTTTATCCTGACACTCACCGCGCCGCTCGCCCTGTCCGCCGGTCCGGCCGGCGCGGATGACGATTGGGAGCGCGACGATTGCCGCGTCACCGCCGGCGCCCAGCGGATCGACAGCAGCCGGGCGATCCAGATCGCCGAAGGCCTCGGCTACCAGGTGACGGAATTCGAGATTGACGATGGCTGCATCGAACTGGAAGGCCGCGACCGCCATGGCGCCAAGATGAAGCTGCGCCTGGACCCGGTCTCCGGCGACATCATCCCCTATCGGCGATGATTCCCCAGCGCCGCATTTCCCGGATTGCCTTGACCGCGTAGAGCGCCAGAAGAAAGAGGAGTGCGACCGGCAAGGTGAGGAAGAACCAGAGCGGCGCCAGATTGGCGCCCTGCAAACCGCCGACGATGCCGATCAGCAGCGTGATCGCCATCGCGGCGGCCGGGACGCAAGCCAGCCGATGCCAGCCGCGCCGAAAACGGCGCAGGGCCCGAATCTGCAGCCACAGATAGGCCGCCAGCATCAGCAGCGGCACGACGCCATAGACGAAATCGAGATGCGGCAACGTCACTTCACCCCAGCAAGGTCACCCGAAGCGATTGCCAGCATAGCCTGCGTGCAGGCGCGCACCAACAAACAAGCTTTGTGTCAAATGCCCGGGACTTGTGACAAGGCTGTGGCGGCACGTCCCCGCTTGCCAATGCGCCGCCGGCATGACATGGCTGCGCCATCGCACCCAACCCGGTCCCCCGATGTCGCTAGACCTGTCGCACCTTTGCCAGACCTGTGGCGCCTGCTGCGCCACCGATGCCGCCTGGCCGCGCTTCAGCCTGGAGGACGAGGCGGATCTCGCCCTCATTCCACCTGATCTGGTGAAGCCGGATGGCAGCGGCATGGCCTGCGAAGGCGATCGTTGCAAGGCACTCGCCGGCGAAATAGGGCGAGCCACTACCTGCACCATCTACGGCCTGCGCCCCGATGTCTGCCGGCTCTGCCAGCCCGGCGATGACGCCTGTGCGATCGCCCGGACCAGGCACGGACTGACGCCGCTGGCCTGACCCCCCAGCCGCCGCTATTGCAGCCAGAGCGGGTCCTTCAGCTTGGCGACGAAGGCGGCATGGGCTGCCAGTTCCTCTGCCGTCGGCGCATGCGGGCGCGGCGGGCGGGCCGGGCGGTCGCCTTTGGGGCCGGCGCGGCGGGCAAAATCCATGTCGCCGCTGGCCGTCTCCTCGGCGCCGAGGGTGAGGCCGGTCTGCCGGCCGCCCAGCAATTCCAGATAGACGTCTGCCAGCAATTGCGCGTCGAGCAGTGCGCCGTGCAGCGTGCGGTTGGAGTTGTCGATGTTGAACCGCTTGCAGAGCGCGTCGAGCGAAGCGGGGGCGCCCGGGAATTTCCGGCGCGCCATGGTCACCGTATCGACCGCGCGCTGCATGGGCAGCGCCCGGCGCCCCGCCTTCTCGAGTTCGAAGTTGATGAACTTCATGTCGAACTCGGCATTGTGGATGACCAGCGGCGCCGCATCGAGGAAAACCAGGAAATCCTCAGCCACTTCGGGGAATTTCGGCTTGTCGGCGAGAAACTCGGTCGACAGGCCGTGGATGCGGAAGGCCGCCTCCGGCATCTCGCGCTCGGGATTGAGATAGCGGTGGAAGTTTTTCCCCGTGGGGATGTGGTTCATGAGTTCGATGCAGCCGATCTCGACCAGCCGGTCGCCGGTCAGCGGATCGAAGCCCGTGGTCTCGGTATCGAGGACGATCTCACGCATATTCGACATGCCCGGTCAGATGTTGCGGCAACGATTCGAACGCCACCTTGTTCCCGGCAGGATGCCCGGCCAGGAACGCGCTGGCAAGTTGGGTGGCGCGCGCCGGATCGCCGGTGGTGAAGCAGCGCAAGGCGGCCGGTACCGGGCCGAAACTCTTCATCTCGGGATGGCGGAAGAGATAGGCGGTGAGCGCGTCAGCGGTGCGCTGGGGTTGCGAGACAATGCGGGTGCGATCCGGCAGGACGGCGCGGAACAGGTGCTCGACCAGCGGATAATGCGTGCAGCCGAGCACGACGGTATCGACCGGCACGCCACCGAGCTGTCGATCGAGGGCCGCCACATGGGCGGCGACCGATTGCATCAGCCGGTCCTCGGGCGCCCCCGCCTCGATCAGTCCGGCGAGGTCGTCGCAGGCCTGCTGGAAAACGGCGAGATGCGGCGCCCGCTTCGCCACCTCATGGAGATAGGCGCCCGAGGCGACGGTGGCGGGGGTGGCGAATACGCCCAGCACCTCGCGCCGCCGCAGCCCGTCGGCTGGGCTTGCCACCGCATGCCAGGGGTTTTGTGCGATCTCCTCGATCATGGGGACGAGGACGCCAAGGCAGCGGTGGTTGGGATAGGCCAGCGGCAGCCATTCCTGCTGCAAGCGCCGCAGCGCCACGGCGGCAGCCGTGTTGCAGGCAAGGATCACCAAAGTGCAACCAAGACCGAACAGGCGGGCGACCCCAACCTGGGTCAGCGCCAGGATTTCCTCCGGCGAGCGCTGGCCATAGGGCGCATTGGCATGGTCGCCCAGATAGATGAAGCGCTGCCGTGGGAGGCGGCGGCTGAGGGCCGAGAGGATGGTGAGGCCGCCATGGCCGGAATCGAACACCCCGATCATGCAACCCGGCTCATGCTGTCCTGCGCATGCTGCGCACCACCTTCTGCAGGGCGACCAATGTCGGCCGCCGGCCCAGCCCCGTTTCCACCACCCAATCGGCCAGCAGGCGCTTCTCTCGGTCCGGCATCTGCCGGCCGAGAACCTGGGCGAGGCGCTCGGGCGTCATGCCCGGCCTTTTCAATACGCGCTGTTTTTGCAGAAATTGTGGCGCCGTCACCACGACCACGCGATCGCAGCGTTTCTCGCCCCCGGTTTCAAACAGGAGTGGGATGTCGAGCACGACCAGGTTCCGCCGCGCCGCCCGGCAGCGCCGCAGGAAGGCGGTCTCCTCGGCCCGGACCAGCGGATGCAGGATCGCCTCCAGGCGCTTCATCTCGGCGGGGCGGCCGAAGACACGGGCGCCCAGTTCGCCGCGGTCGATGGCGCCGCCGACCGCCGTTCCGGGGAAGGCGGCGGCAACCCTTGCGACCGCCTGGCCGCCGCGTCCCATCAGCCGGTGGACGGCGGCGTCGGCGTCATGCACCGGCACGCCCAGGCGTCGCAGCATGGCGGCCGCCGTGGATTTTCCCATGCCGATCGATCCGGTGAGTCCCAGGATATGCATGTCCTGGGATGGCGGCAGGACCCGATTCTTGTCAAGCGACGGGGAGGAAACTGGCTGGCAACGGCCGGCCGGAAAGCGAGGTGGAGAGAGCTGCCATGCGACTGGCGCCATGCAACTAGCGCCACCGTGACCGACATCACCGCAGCCCGCTTCGGCTTTGGACCGCCGGCCGGCTTCCGGTCTATAAGGGGGTCTCGCATCCGTCCGCCACGGGGTATCCCAGCTTCATGACCAGCATCGGGTTAGTCGTCTTCGGGCTGGTCAGCCTGCTGGGGCTGATGAGCCTGCTGCCGCCGCTGGCGGCGCGGCTGCGACTGCCCTATTCCGTCCTCCTCGCACTGGTCGGCCTCGGCCTCGGCCTCATCGTTACCTTCCGGCCGGATCTCGGCGTTCCCTCTCCCGCCCTGCACGAGATCATCGAGGCCCTGGCCAGCGTCGAGGTGTCGTCGGAATCCTTCCTGCTGATCTTCCTGCCGGCCTTGCTGTTCGAAACGGCGATCGCCATCGACGTCCGGCGGCTGCTGGACGATATCGCCCCGGTCCTGACCCTGGCGGTGCTGGCCGTCGTCATCTGCGCCGTCACGGTCGGCGTCGCCCTCGCCATGGTCTCGCCCTTCGGCCTGGTGGCCTGCCTGCTGCTGGGCTCGATCGTCGCCACTACCGACCCCGCCGCCGTCATCGGCATCTTCCGAGAGGTGGGCGTACCGAAACGGCTCACCACGCTGGTCGAGGGCGAAAGCCTGCTCAACGACGCCGCCGCCATCGCCCTTTTCGGCCTGCTGCTGCCGATCCTCCTGGGCGAGGGCCGCGCCGGCATCCTCGCCACGATCGGCCATTTCCTGACCAGTTTCCTGGGTGGCGGACTGGCCGGCTTCGTCATGGGGCGAATCGCCTGCGCCCTCCTTTCCGCCATGGGCGGCTGGCCCCGGGCCGAGATCACGCTGACCATCGCGTTGGCCTATCTGAGCTTCGTCATTCCCGAACACTACTTCCACGTCTCGGGCGTCGTCGCCTGCGTCACCGCCGGGCTGGTCCTGGGCTCGATCGGCAAGACCCGCGTCAGCGGCCATACCTTCGAACAGATGGAAGGGGTCTGGGCGCAGCTGGGCTTCTGGGCCAATTCGCTGATCTTCCTGCTGGCCGCCATGCTGGTGCCGCGCATCATGGAAGACACCACGCTCCGCGAACTGGGCTATGTCGCCGTCGTCTTCCTGGCGACCCTGGCCGCGCGCGGCATTGCCGTCTTCGGCCTGATGCCGGTCTTGACCCGGATCGGCCTGATGCAGGGCATCAACCACCGCATCAAGACGGTGATCGTCTGGGGTGGCATGCGCGGCGCCATTTCGCTGGCCCTTGCCCTCGCCGTGGTCGAGAACACGGCGCTGCCCCCGGGCCTGCGCGATTTCGTCGGCACCGTGGTATGCGGCTTCGTGCTGGCGACACTGCTGGTCAATGCCACGACCCTGCGCACCCTGGTCGGCTTTTTCCACCTCAACCGCCTGAGCCCGGTGGCGCGCGGAGTGCGCGACCGGGCCAAGCTGATGACGCTGACCGACATCGCCCACGAGGTCGAGACCATCGCCCAGGCCGAGGGTATCGACCGCGAGGTCGTGAATACGACCCTGGCCGAGATCGAGCGGCGCCAGAATATCGCCCGCAGCCAGGTGCAGGGAGCGGAATTGCCGGGCGAGGATGTCGTCAAGGTGGCGCTGACCGTCGCCACCGCGCGCGAGATCGACCGCTGCTACGAATTGCTCAACGCCCGCATCGTCGACCGGCGTGTGGCCGAGATGCTGCTGCGCGAGGCGCAGCGTGTGCGCGACGCGGTGCGCGCGCTGGGACGCCCGGCCTATCTGCAGGCGGCCGGGCAGTCGGTCCGCTTCTCGCCGACTTTCCGCTGGCGCCTGGCGCTGCATCGCCGCTTCGGCTTCGACCGGCCGCTGGCGGCAGCCCTGGCCGATCGGTTCGAGTTCCTGATGGTGCAGCACCGGATATTGACCAGCCTGGTGCCGTTCTGCCGCGACCGCCTGCAGCCCCTGGTGGGCGAGGACGTGACCGGCGCCGTGGTCGATCTGGTAGCTGCCAGGGCCGCCATCGTCGAGCGCTCGCTGATCGCCCTCAAATTGCAATATCCGGCCTATGCGGCGGAACTGCAGCGCCAGTTCCTGGCCCGTATCGCCCGCCAGCGCGAGGGCCTCGCCTACCGTGTGCTGGCCGAGAACCAGGTGGTGAGCGGCGAGGTCGAGCGCGAATTGCGCGACGAGGTCGAGGCCTATTGGCAGGGTCTCGATTCCCGGCCGCGGCTGGATGCCAGGCTCTCCGCCATCGATCTGGTGCAGCGCGTGCCGATCTTCCGCGATCTCGACATCCAGCGCCAGCAGGCCATCGCCGCCTTGCTGAAGCCGCAGCTGGAATTGCCGGATGCCGTCATCGTCAAGCGTGGCGACCGCGGCGATGCGATGTATTTCATCGCCTCCGGTGCCGTGCGCGTGCTGCTGGAGAGAGAAGAGGTTGAACTCGGCAGTGGCGATTTCTTCGGCGAGCTCGCCCTGCTCACCGGCCAGCCGCGCGTCGCCGATGTGCTTGCCATGGGCTATTGCCAGCTTCTCGCCCTGAAGGCGCGGGACTTCCAGCGCCTGCTGCTGCAGGATGCGGGATTGAAGGCACGCATCGAGGACGTGGCGAAGGAGCGGCTGAGGCGTGACTGACCGCCCGGACATGGATGTCACCGGCGGCGAAGCCGGAAAACCGCTGTCGCCGGATCCCGCCCCCGCCCCCCTGCCGCCGCTGCCCTCGGCGCGCGAGCGGCAGCTGGCCGCCGACCGGCCGCTCTACGGCATTCTCTGCCTCATCGGCGCCGGCATGATCTTCTCGGTCTTCAATGCGATCGTGAAGCATCTGGGCCAGGAATTGCCGGTGCTGGAGGTAGCCTGGGGCCGCTATGTCTTCCATCTGGTTTTCGCCCTCGGCTATGCCGCCATTGCGGCCCGCATGACCGGTTTGGGCTCGCCGCTGACATGGTCGCAGCGCTGGGGAAACTCGCTGCGCTCGCGCCGGCCGGGCCTCCAGTTCCTGCGCTCGCTGCTGATGCTGGCGACGACGCTGCTGTTCTTCCTGGCGCTTACCTATATCGACCTCGCCACGGCGACCGCGATTGCCTTCGTCGAGCCCATGGTGATCACCATCCTCTCCTTCCTCATCCTCAAGGAGACGGTCGGGTTGCGCCGCTGGAGCGCCGTCATCATCGGCTTCGTCGGCGTCCTCATCGTTGTCCGGCCGGGCTTCGGCATGGCCCATGCGGCGGTCCTGCTGCCGGTCCTCTCGGCCAGTTGCGGTGCCGGCTACAACGTCTTGACCAGGATCGCCGCGCGCCATGACGGTAACGCCACCTCGCTGTTCTATTCGGCGCTGGTGGGCTGCGTGGTGCTTTCCGCCTGCATGCCCTTCGTCTGGCAGGCGCCCAGCTGGGACCAATGGCTGCTGCTGGGCGCCATTGGGGTAACCGGCGGGGCGGCGCATACCCTGGTCATCCGCGCCTTCTCCTTCGCCTCGGCCTCGATTGTCGCGCCCTTCATCTATGTGCAGCTGCTCTGGGCCATGGCGATCGGCTATGTCTGGTTCGACAGCTGGCCCATCCTCACCACCTGGATCGGCGCCGGCATCATCATCGCCACCGGCATCTATACCGCGCATCGCGAGCGGGTGCGCGCGCGACAGAAAGCCCTATCCCAAAAGGGGTAGCGGCGCTGCAGAATGTCAGCGGTCCTGCAAATCGGCAGCGTCTAGCGGGCGCAATGGCGCCGGTGCTATAAGCTAGCCCGAGCCAGGGCTGGCCAAAACAATCCGGCAGCAAGGCCGAAAGCCCCGAAGCCAGGAACCAGGATGAAAGCCGGGGGAATTTCCCCGCGCCGCAACACAAGGGAGTGAACACCATGAATCTCGATCAAGCCAGGAAACTGGACAAGAAGTCGTTCCGGAAATACGCCGACAAGCTGAAACTGGAGACCCGCAACTTCATCGACGGCAAGTTCGTCGACGCCAGGAAGGGCCGGAAGTTCGAAACCATCAACCCGGCCACCGGCGAGGTGATCGCCTCGGTCGCGCGTTCCGACGCCAGCGACGTCGATCTGGCCGTGAAGGCCGCCCGCAAGGCCTTCAAATCGGGCGTCTGGTCCAGGATGGCGCCGCGCGACCGCATGACGGTGATCTACAAGTTCGCGCAATTGATCGAGGAGAATGCGCTGCAATTCGCGCTCCTCGATTCCACCGACATGGGCAAGCCGATCAGCGAGATGCTGAACATCGACATCCCCGGCGCGGTGATGACCTTCCAATATTTCGGCGAGACCATCGACAAGATCGAAGGCACCGTGACCTCGACGGCATCGACCGAGTTTCACTACATTCTTAGGCAACCACTGGGCGTCATCGGCTGCATCGTGCCGTGGAACTATCCGCTGATGATGGCGGCCTGGAAGATCGCCCCGGCCTTGGCGGCCGGCAATTCGGTGATCCTGAAGCCGGCCGAGCAGTCACCGCTTTCGGCCAGCCTGCTTGCAAAACTGTTCATGGAAGCGGGCGGCCCGGCCGGTGTGCTTAACGTCGTCCAGGGTCTCGGCGAGGAGGCCGGCAAGGCGCTCGCCCTCCACATGGATGTCGACAAGATCGGCTTCACCGGCTCGACCGAGGTCGGCAAGCTGATGATGGTCTATGCCGGCCAGTCGAACATGAAGCGAGTCACCACCGAATGCGGCGGCAAGACCCCGCAGATCATCACCGCCGACGCCCCCGATCTCGACATGGCGGCGCAATATGCGGTCAACGGCATCTATGGCAACCAGGGCGAGGTCTGCAATGCCGGCTCGCGCATCCTGGTCGACGCCAAGGTGCATGACGAGTTTGTCGCCAAGTTCCTGGAGAAGGCCAAGGCCAGCTTCAACCCGGGCGATCCGCTCGACCCCGCCACGACGATGGGCCCACTGGTCACCAAGGAACAACAGAAGCGTGTCCTTGGCTATATCGACATCGCCAAGAAGGAAGGCGCCAAACTGTCCCTGGGCGGCGCCGTGCCGAAGGGGCTCGAGAAGGGCTGCTATGTGGCGCCCACTCTCTTCACCGGCGTGAAGAACGACATGCGCATCGCGCGCGAGGAAGTGTTCGGCCCGGTCGGCACCATCCTCCCCTTCAAGAAGATCGACCAGGCGATCGAGATCGCCAATGATTCGATCTATGGCCTTGCTGCCTCGATCTGGACCTCGGATGTCAGCCTTGCCCACAAGGCGGCGCGCGACATCGAGGCCGGCATCGTCTGGGTCAATTGCTTCGACCATGGCGACATGACCTCGATCTGGGGCGGCTTCAAGCAATCCGGCATGGGCCGCGACAAGTGCCTGGAGACGCTGACCACGGTGACCCAGACCAAATCGGTCTGGATGCATCTCGGCTGAGCGATATTCCGTCCGCATGACGGGGGCGGCAGGGCAACCTGCCGCCCTTTTTGTTGGGGCAAATCGGCATGGTTGCAGTGACACCCGCCTTGCGACATAAAATTGAGGCGAAGCAATTGGACGCGAGGTCGGATTTGAACGTCAGGCAATGTGTCAGGGCCGCTGCGCTGGCCCCCTTGTTGGTCCTGCTGCTGGCTGCGATACCGGCTGGCCGACTTGCGTTGGCAGACGACAACGGTGTCTGCCGCGCATCCCTCGGCCTCGATGGGGAATTGCGCCAGGGGGCAGATGCCGATGCCACGGCGGCGGCCTGTCTGGCGGCTGCGGAGCAGCGCAAGGATCCGCCCTCGCAATACATGGCCGGGCTGATCTACGAGCGGGGTATTGGCCGCGAGGTGGATTCCGACAAGGCCAAGGCCTGGTATCGCCGCGCTGCCAACAAGGGCCATGCCGAGGCGCAACTGGCCATGGGTCGCCTGTCGGAGAAGACGAACTACCCCGACTGGGCGCTGGCCTGGTATGCCAAGGCGGCACTGAGCCGGAACCAGGCGGCAGCCCAGTCGCTGCTGCGCCTGAAACCGCTCAAGCCGGACGAAATGTGGCGAGCGAACATGCGCGCCATCGCCATTGATGACAGCTTTGGCGGACTGAGCGACGTCCATGCCACCGGCTCCGGCATCGTCATCGCCGAGGACGTGGTTGTCACCAACGAGCATGTGGTTGAGGGCTGCACCAATGTTACGGTTGCCCCCGGGATTCCGGCCAAGGTGGTTGCCGCGGATGCCAAGCGCGATCTCGCCATCCTGCGTACCAGGATTCGCGCCGGCGAAATTGCGACCCTTGCGGCCGATCCGGACATCGCCACCGGGAAGCCGCTGCTGACCGGGGGCTATCCGGGGGCCGGGGACAACGCGCCCACCTATACGGTGACCGAAGGCAGCCTGTCGCAGCGCAAGATCAGCCACAAGGACGAGGTCGATTTCTGGCTGCTCACCAACAAGATCGATCCCGGCAACAGCGGCGGCCCACTGGTCGACGAGGCCGGTCTGGTGCGCGGTGTGGTGTTCGCCTCGCTGCCGATCACCGGCATCGTCAAGAAATCGGCGCCAAAGGGCGGCCACGAGGGGATGGCGATCCGGCTTGCTGCGCTGAAGGGCTTTCTGGACGAGCAGAAGATCGCCTTTCGCAGCGCGGCTGCCGAGGCACCGATGAGCCGGAACGATCTCGACGCCCGGCTCGCCGGCTTTACCGTGCTGGTGACCTGCTTCCAGCCAGAGTGATGGCCGGCGCAGTCACTGGCGCAGTCACCGGCGCCGGTCGCGGCATCAGTGCTGGTCGAGAGGCTGCTGCCCTGGCATTGCGGCCTGGCTGGCAAAGATCGCCGTCAGCGGACTCTGGATGCCGCTGGCGATGGCCGCCGGCTCCAGGCCGTGGACATGGCGGATCTCGCCCTGAACCTGGCCGAGGAGGCCGCGTTTCAGCGGTGCCACCTGCAGGCGCTCCGGCCGCGCTTCGCCCGGCATGACGAAGCCGTGGGGGGCCGCCGGTACGAAGCCGAAGCGCTTGTAATAGTCGACATCGCCCACCAGCAGCACCAGATCGTGGCCCAGCTCGGCCGCGATCTCGAGGGTGCGGAAGGTTAGCGTGCGGCCGATCCCCTTGCCGGCGAGGCGGGGGGCGATGCCGAGCGGCCCCAGCAGCAGGGCGGGATGGGCCTCGGGCCCGATATGGATCGGCCAATAGCGGATCGTGCCCACGATCTCGCCGCGGTGTTCGGCGATCCAGGAAAGTTCCGCCACCGGCTCGACGCCGACGCGGTAGAGATAGGAAGCCTTGTCGAACCGCGCTCGCCCGAACACCGCGTCGAGCAACTGCTCGACGCCGGCGGCCAGCGCGGCGGATTCAGGCTTGATGGTGAACGCAAACTGCGAGGTATTGCTCTGGTTCATCGATGGAGATCCTTGGATGAAGCGGTTCTCGTTTTTGGGCAGGACCGGGTACCGGCCTTGCCTTCCGCTTCGGATCTCTCGGGTGCCTGTGGGACCCCGTCCCGCACCCTTGCAACCCTAGGCCTCGCGCACAGCCGATACCGCCACCCGCCCGGCCATGCCGTCAGCGGTGGTCAGCGATCGTCGTCGGAGACTGAGGTTGCACATCGAACGAGCCTTCCGGCTGTTGCAGATGTAGGGCGATATAGGGCAAGGCGGCCGCCAAATCCATAAAAATCTGCGGGCAGGCCGATGACAATTGCATGTTGCCGCGGTGACTGCCGACGCTTCGACTGGCGGCGCTTCGCCTACCGGACGATCGTGACCGGGCAATGGGCGAGGTTCACCACGTCGGCCGCAACCGAGCCGAGGAGCAGCCGCTTGGCGCCGGTGCGCCCTTCCGAACCCATGACGATGTGGTGATAGGAGTTGGTCTCGGCATAGGCGACGATCGCCTGGGCGATTTCATCGCCGGGCGCCCGCACCGCGGCGATGCGGCGGATGCCGGCCTTCAGCGCCACCTGGAGCGCCTCCAGCAATGCCCGGTCGGGCGGCAGGCGGCCGGCATGGATCGCTTCCGCATCCCAGACGATCGGCGCCGGGTCGTCCTTGGGGTCAGTGATGGTGATGAAACTCAGGGGCAGCGCGAGGCGCTGGGCAAGCTCGACGGCAAAGACCACGGTCTTCTGGGCCGGGGCCGATCCGTCGGTCGCGCACAGGATCTTGTCGAGGGTGACGCTCATGTCGCTTCCTTTTGCCGTTGCCGCGACTCGGGCCTGCCGCTGCCCGCCCGCCAAACATTGTCACCGATCGCCGCCCCCGCCTCAATCCTCCCGCGATCAGCCGGCGCGCCCGAAGCGTCCCGGGTCGCTCAACTCTCCCGCTTGAGCGGCCGCGCCAGCAGATTTTCCGCTTCGGCGGCGAGGCTGCCGCCGCCATGGAGAATGCGCTCGACCGAAGCCGCAATCGGCATCTCTACGCCCAATTGCCGTGCCAGCGCCAGGACGGCCGGCGCCGTGGTGACGCCCTCGGCGACGCTGCGGCGGCCGGCCAGGATATCGGCGAGCGGGCGCCCCTGCCCCATCTCGATGCCGAGCGACATGTTGCGCGATTTCGGGCTGGAGCAGGTGAGCACCAGATCGCCGAGGCCGGCGAGGCCCATCAGCGTCTCCTGCCGACCGCCCTTGGCGAGCGCCAGGCGCGTCACCTCGGCGAGGCCCCTTGTGATGAGGGCCGCGCGGGCATTGTCGCCGAGCCCGGCACCGATGGCGAGGCCGCAGGCGATGGCATAGACGTTCTTCACCGCGCCCGCGACCTCGGTCCCGACCAGGTCCTCCGAACCATAGGGCCGCAGCGCGCCGTGGCTGAGGCTTCGCATCAGGCGCTCGACCAGGGCACCATCGGGTGCGGCGATGGCAATGGCGGTCGGCAGGCCGCGCGCCACATCGATCGCGAAACTGGGCCCGGAGAGGGCGGCGACTGCAACGCCCGGCAGGGCCTCGGCCGCGATCTCGTGCAGCAGCAGGCCGCTCTCCTGCTCGATTCCCTTGGCACAGAGGACCAGCGGCGCGCCGATCCGCCAGAGCGGGCGCGCCTTCTGGCAGAAGGCGCGGAAGTGCTGCGCCGGCTGGGCATAGAGCACGGCATCGGCATCCAGCGCCGCGGCAAAATCGGCCGTCACGGCAAGTTCCGCCGGCAATTCGATATCGGGAAGATAGGCGGCATTGCACCGCGTCGCCGCGATGGTGGCCGCCAGTTCCGGGCGGCGGGCATGAAGGAAGGCGCGGCAGCCGCCCCTTGTCGCGATAAGGGCCAGCGCCGTGCCCCAGGCACCGGCGCCGATGACGGAAACCTGTGCAAGGGTCATGACAGCAGGAACCCGTCCTTGAGCGGATCGTCGGCCTCTGCGGTGAAGACCGCCCGGCCGGTATAGTAGGCGCGTCCCGCCACCTCGGCGCGGATGCAATCGAAGCGGCCGCTCGTCTCATGGCCGACGACGCGACCGTCGAACAGCGCGCCGGTGACGCTTTCGAACCGGCGCCATTCGCCATCCGCCACCTGCCCGCGCGCCGCCATCAGGGCAAGGCGCGCGGTGACGCCGCTGCCTGTGGGCGAGCGGTCGACCTCCTCGGCGGCAAAGACGCAGATATTGGCCGATGGCGCCGCCTTGCCATCACCGCCATCGGTCAGGATGGTGCCATAGAGGAAAGCGAGATCTGCATCGTCGGGATGATCCAGCGCCACGGCCTTTTTCACCGCCTCTGTAACGGCTGCAGCGGCAGCCACCAGGTCGCGCGTACGCGCGCCCCGGACATCAAGGCCAAAGGCCGCCGCCGGCAGGATTGCGTAAAAGGCGCCGCCATAGCCGATATCCAGCAGCACCCGGCCATGGCCCGGCACCTCGACCGCGCAATCGAGCGCGAAGGCGAAGGCCGGCACGCTGACGAAACTGACGCGGCCCTGCTCGGGTCCCCGTGCCGCCACCGTTACCTCGACCAGGCCGCAGGGACATTGCAGCCGAAGCCGGGCAAAGCCGTCGCCTTCCGGCTGAATGATACCCTGATCCAGCGCATAGCGGCCGAGGGCGATCGTGGCATGGCCGCACATGGTGCTGTAGCCCTCGTTATGGATGAACAGCACCGCCATATCGACACCCGGAATGTCCGGCGCGACGGGGAGGACGCCGTACATGTCGTAATGGCCGCGCGGCTCGAACATCAGGCGCCGGCGCAGATGGTCGAGATGGTCGCGGGCATAGCGTCGTTTCTCCAGGATGGTGCGGCCGGGAATCTCGGGATAGCCAGCCGTCACGATGCGTACCGGCTCGCCGCCGGTATGCATCTCGACCGTATGAATGTCGCCTGCTTCGATCCTGCCGGATTCCGACACGCCCAACTCCGTCGCCTCGAACCATGTCCGCCTTGGCCGGTTTGCGCTTTCGCGTCCGGCCCAATCGCCTGTAGTCTGAAATCCGGTCCCGGCGCAAGCCCGCGCCACGCGCCGGGGCGCCGCCCTGCAACCGACCGGACCATGCCCCAGCATCCGACTAACCGCATATTCTGCACCCGGCCCGCCTTGGCCTTGCTCGGGACCTGCCTGACGGCGCTCTCGCTGGCGATCCTGCCCGCCTCTCCTGCCTCGGCGCAATCGCCCGAAATGGCCGAGACCGCCATTGCCCAGGCGGCACGCCCGGTCGTCTCGGTGCAGCTGCCGCCCGGGCCCGGCCTGCGCCATATAGGCCTGCTGCTGGCGGCGCGGCGCGGCTATTTCACCGCCGCCGGGATCGACGTCGTGCTGCAGCAATCCGCTCCCGGGCAATCGCCGGTGGTGCGCCTGGACGAGGGCAATACGGACCTTGCCATCGACATCATGCCGGCAGCCCTGCGCGCCCGCGCTGAAGGCCGCGATGTCGTGCATGTGGCGCAGTTGTTCCAGCGCGCGACCCTCAGCCTGGTCTGCCGGCCGGCGATCGACCAGCCGGGAAAACTGGCGGGCGAGAATGTCGGCGTCTGGCTGGGCGGGTGGGAAAGCTCCTTCTATGCCTGGCTCAACCGCCTCGGTCTCAGCTATTTCGCCAGCGGTGGCGGTGTCACCGTGCTGCGCCAGGGACAGGATGCGGAGCTGTTCCTGGCTGGCGAGGCCGATTGCATGACGACCACCACCTATCTTGCCCCCATGCAACTGGCGGCACTGGGCGAGGAGCGCGCCCGGCTGGTCACCTGGCAATATGAGGAGCTCGGCCTCGGCGTGCTCGAAGACGGGCTCTACGTCCGGCGCGAGGCGCTTGCCGACCCGGTGCGGGTCGATGCCTATGCGCGCTTTCTATCGGCTGCGCTCCGAGGCTGGCAGGTCGTGCTCGACAATCCGCGCGAGGCGGAGAGGCTGCTGGCCGGCCTGCCCGAGAATGCCGAAATCGGCGGGGCGGTGATCGCCGAGGCGCTGGGCGGGATTGCCGCGGCCCTGCCGACCGATGGCGAGGTCACTGGCCGGCTCGATATGACCGCCTATGACCGCACCATCAACCTGCTGCTGACCGGCGCGCCCGAGCCGGTCCTGCGGGCGGCGCCGGATGGCGCCCTGAGCGACATCCTGCTGGCAATCCGATCCGGGCGCGCGGGCCAGCGCAACTAGGGCAAGGCGGATCGGGGCGGAGACGACCGGTCGCCCCCGCCCCGGGGACTATTCCCTGAATGCCGGCAATTCATCGAGCGGCCGGGCGCGCTTCAGGCCATGCTTGCCGGCGGGACCCTTGGCCGTAGCGACGGTAAAGGCGATGCGCGGTTCCATGGCGACGTAGAGCAGCCGGCATTCCTGGCCGCTGAGGCTCCGGCATTGCGACAGCGCGGTGCCGCCGAACACGTTGATCTGGCAGCTGATCTCCGGGCAGTAGACGCCATATGAGTTGCGGCCGTCGACGCTGACGGCAAAGGCGCCGCGTCGCATGGGATCCAGCTTGCCGAGATATTCCTGCAGCGCTTCTGCCGTCGACTGACTGATCACCAGCGGGGCCGCGCCTGGCGTCGTCGCCGCCTGCGGGGCGGCGCAGCCGGCAAGCGTCGCCGCCAGGAAGGCGATGCCGAATTGCAGGCCGCGGCGGGTCGGGTTGGCCCTGCCGGCGCAGCCGGTCCCGGTTTCAACCTGGTTTCGTCGGGTTCGCATGACGATGACTCCCATCATTAATGGTCGCGTTGTCCATCAACTAGGCCATGGGCCGGGTTGCGGCAAGTGACCGGCTTCACAGGTGCGCCGCCGCCAGGGGCCGGACCTGCGCGGAAAATTGACCGCCATCACATGCGGCGGGATTCCCAACCATGGCATTGCTGCACTACGGCGGCTAGATTTCGCCGGAGATTCGGTCCCGATGGGCCGGCATTTGCCATCAGGAGCTGCAAGCGTGACCACATCCGGAACCACGTCGCCCGACGAGGGCCCCATCTGCAACGCGCTCGGCCAGCCGGTCGGTTTCCCGGTACCTGGCTGGCAGGCCCGGCCGCTGCCGCCGCTAACGCCGATCGAGGGCCGCTTCGCCCGGATCGAGCGCCTAGACCCAAGCCGCCATGCCGCAGACCTGTTTGCTGCCAATGCCGCCGACCGCAGCGACGCCATGTGGACCTACATGCCCTATGGGCCCTTTGCCGATTTCGATGCCTATCGCAACTGGGCCGCCGACATGGCGTCGAGGACCGATCCCTTCTTTCATGCCATCATCGACCGCGCCAGCGGCGAGGCGCGGGGTGTGGCCAGCTTCCTTCGGATCGATGCCGCCAACGGCGTCATCGAAGTGGGGCATATCGCCTATGCCCCCGCCCTGCAGCGCACCAGCGCCGCCACCGAGGCGATGTACCTCCTGATGCGGCGGGTTTTCGACGAGCTTGGCTATCGCCGCTACGAGTGGAAGTGCGATGCCCTCAACGCGCCCTCCCAGGCGGCGGCCAGGCGGCTCGGTTTCACCTATGAGGGAACCTTTCGCCAGGCCGTGATCTACAAGGGCCGCAATCGCGACACCGCCTGGTATGCCATCACCGACCGCGACTGGCCCCGCCTGCGAGCCGGCTTCGAGGCTTGGCTCGCACCGGAGAATTTCGACCTGACCGGCCGCCCACGGCGACGGCTGGGCGAATTGACCGGCGCCTGAACGCCCGGCTTTCGCAACGCCAGAAGCAGGACCACCACCGGCGATCCAGTGCCGGGGAATTATTCCTTCGCCGGAGCAGTGAACCAGCGTTCCTTCGGCACGACCAGCGGCTGCGGCGGTTGTTCGTAGAACTGCGGCGACATGATCTGGACGCCATACTCGTTGAACACGTCTTGGATCGCCCCATGCAGAGCTGAGAGGGCCGGGACGCGCTCGGCCGGTGTCGAGATCACGGCAAATAGTTCGTATTCGACATAGAAGTCCGTCAGGGCCCGCTGGTAGACGTAGGGTGCAGGCGTGACGGCGATCTGCGGCACGCGTTCGGCCGCCATCAGCAGCATGGCATGAACCTGGCGCCAGGGCGTGTCATAGCCGATGGTGATCTTCGTTGAAATCTGCGAGGCGCCGTTCCCCAGGCGCTGTGAATAGTTGATGACCGTGTTTTCGACCAGAACGGAGTTTGGAATGGTCACCTCCGCATTGTTCGGGGTGATGAGCTTGGTGGATATCGCTCCGACTTCCGAAACGGTGCCTTCATGCGTATCGATCTGAACGTAATCGCCCGGGCGAAGCGATCGCGAATAAGCAAGGACCGTGCCGCTCATCATCTGTGAGACGACGCCCGTCGAACCCAGCGAAACCATGAGGCCGAAGAGAACGCTAAGACCCTGGAAGGCGAGACTGGAGGAACCGGGGATGTAGGGATAGGCGACCGCCAGGGCGATGCCCCAGATCAGGATGCGCAGGATCTTGCGCGTAGCCCCCGCTGTCTCCGGATCGACCAGCGGCACCCTGAGACGGCGTTCTTCGGCCGCCTGAATGACATTGCCCAAGGTCAGATTGACCGCCTGGGCCAGCACGATGATCACGGCGACCGTCAGAATACCTGGAATTGCATCGAGGATGCCGGCACCGAGGTCCTCGATCAGCTGCAGGACGATACCGCCCATCCGGCTGCCGAGCGGCTGGGTGACCGGGAACTGGCTTAGGGCGAAGGTAATCCAGAGATAGGCCAGCAGGAGAATCGTGAAGGTGGTCAACAACTGCACGATGCGGGCGGTGAAGGCATAGCCATAGCGTCGCCAGTCGAAACCGGCATGGGTTGCCCGCTCGATGCTGCGCGCGATGATACCGTTGACCCATTCGAGGATATGGATGCGCAGCAACCAGACCAACCAGATCAAGCCAACGCAAAGGATCGCGGCGCCAATGCTGAAGCCGATCGCGCGCGCCAGAACTTGCGGCCGGCGCTGCTCCAGCCTTGCCGAGAAGGCCTCCTTCAGCTTTTCCCGGGCGTCGAGGGCAAGCTCTTCGACTGTGGTCGGCAATTCGGGGTCGATATCCCCCGGCGAAATCCCGAACAGCAATCGGCCGTCCAGGGTGAGAACCAGCCCGGTCCGGTTGCCCAGGGTGATCTGTTCGAGCTCGATTTCATTTTCCAGCAGCGCGTCGTCGATTTCCGACAGGCGGCGATGCGAGAGTGCTGCGCGCTGCTGCGGCGTCAGCGGACCCACCGAGTCCCGGAAGGTGATAATCTCGCGGTTGAGGAAGGTCAGCGTGACCGGCGGGGGTGGGGCGACCTCCGTTGGCGCTTCCTGGGCAATCGCCGGCGCGGCAACAAGGATCTGGCCGAGCATGACCACGCAGAGTGCCGCGAATGCCAGGTGACGCCAGAGGGCCATGGGACGGTTCCTTGTTCGAGAGCGCATCATTGGCAGGCGATCATCCGGCCAGGGGCGATGGCATTATCCTTCCCAGGCCAGGATGGCCGATTCGCTGCCGTTGAAGATCTTGCCTGATCACAATCGTTCGGCAAGGCCTGCGGGCTGTCCGCTCCGGCGGGCGCCACTTTTCCGGTCGCTGACGGCAAGGGCGATACCATGAGGTGGCAACGCGGCGCGCAGGCCTCCCGGTTTGGCAACCAAGCGGGAAACATCCGAATGGGCGCTTTGCGGATCATCAAGTCAGTCCGTAATCGGGCCCTGCGGCCGCCGCGGCGCCAGTCATTGCGCTAATGGCAGTGGCACGGCAGCTGGGCAAATTGAGCGGCGCCCGACCGCTTGGCTTCTGAAACGGCCGGCTTTTGCAACGCACTGGCAAGCTTGCTATAAGGTCCGCGCCCGCTGCCCGCCCAGGGCTGCATGGCATGCGTCCCCGTAGCTCAGCAGGATAGAGCGTCGGTTTCCTAAACCGTAGGTCGGAGGTTCGAATCCTCTCGGGGACGCCATATCTCGACGCTGTCGCCACCTGAGCAACAGATGACAGGGCACTGCGCCGGGATCGTGGATGGCGGCAAGGTCGCCAAACGGCGCCCGGTCAAGCTCAAGCCAAGGAGTGCTTCGCCATGAACAGACGCGCAGCCCTTGCCAGCCTGATTGGGTTGGGTTTTGTTCTTGTTTCGTTCAGATCTCCCAAGGCCAGTGCCCCGCAGATGCACCTGGTCAAGGATCCCAATTGCGGCTGCTGCACGGATCATGCGGCCTATCTGCAGGCACATGGTTTCGCGGTCACGATCGAGGAATCGACCGATCTCGACCAGATCCGGCGCCAGCGGGGCATTCCCGATCATCTCGCCGGCTGCCATTCGATCTTCGTCGAAGGCTATGTCATCGAAGGCCATGTCCCCGCCGCTGCGATCCGCAAGCTGCTGGCCGAGCGCCCGGCCATCAAGGGTATTGCGCTTCCCGGCATGCCGCCAGGATCGCCGGGCATGAGCGGCACCAGGGAGGGGCCATTGCTGGTGCTGGTGATCGACGACGGCATCATGCCACGCACCTTCTGGTCGGATTAGCGGCTGCATATCCGGCCTTGGCGATGTCGAACCTTGCCACGCGGGAAGGTTCAGGGACGTGTCTCGGTCGCGCCAAGAAGGTGCCACAAGAACGTACCAATCCTGCCTTATATGGATGTTGGGCGTCGCCTTGCGCTTGACCGGAAGTACAATATCTCGCATAGAGACGAAGACGTCTCCCTCGTTTATTGCGGCGGCAAACAAGCGTGCAAATGGCAAGGCTGACACGCCTCCTGATGGCGATTATGTTCCTGGTCACCGCGGTTGCGGGAACGTCGGCCAGTGCGCACGCTTTGTGCGGGGGATGGTCGGACGTACTGGCCGGCCGACAATCGACAGATGAATTCTCTCAAGGTTCCGGGCACGCATCCGGACACGAACACAATTCCCGGCATGACCATGGGAACGGTCATGGGCATGAGAACCGGGATGAAGTGAGCCCCCAGGCGGCGCTCGGCCACGACCACCTGCAGATCACCGCCGCGAAGGCCCCATCGCATGATCACGGCCAGTCGGACCAAGGGATCAGCGATGCGCTGCCGAGCCACTGCCATGGCAGTGCCGGTTGCCCGGGCTGCGTCCTTGCAACGATCGGGGACTTGCCTGCCATGGCATTGACGACAATCCTCTTCCGGTATGCACCGGTTGACGGCAGTTCCCTGGAACCGATCGGT
Source organism: Dongia mobilis (assembly GCF_004363235.1). Classification (GTDB taxonomy): domain Bacteria; phylum Pseudomonadota; class Alphaproteobacteria; order Dongiales; family Dongiaceae; genus Dongia; species Dongia mobilis. The sequence continues at coordinate 406,502 of NZ_SNYW01000008.1, read as the reverse complement.
CATTTGCACCCGCCCCAGTTCGCCTGAGTTCTCATCAGCGGTTTGTTCCTGCAATCCCGCGCCGGTGACGGTCGCGGTGATCATGGCAGGCGCATCCGGCTGAAAAGCATCGCTGCCTATAGCTGGCGGCGCAGGACCTTATGCAACTGGAGCACATCATGCAGAAAAATCTGCCCATTCTGGCGGCGGCATTTCTCGGGCTTGTCTGGCCGATTTCGGCGCCAGCAACGGACGAAGTGGCCGCCCCGTCCCATCCCGCCGATCCGGCGCAAGCCGATCGTCAAGCCGACACCATCGATCCCTTCGCACTCGCCGTTCCGCTGCTAAACCGCGAGGCGCCAATCCCTTCCTACAGCGGGGTCACCGCGCCTAGCGGTCAGCCGGCAACCGGCCGGACCGACATGATGCCGGGGATGGATCACGGCAACATGCACGGCATGGATCACGGCAACATGCATGGTGCTGGTCATGATCACATGCCGGCCATGCCCGGCAACTGAGGGGAGGGTGCAATGAAGCTTCCCTTTCCCCTGGCCGAGGTCGCGGCTCGCCATTCCAAATGGTTGCTGATGGCAGGGACTGCCTTGCTGGTTTCCGCCTGTTCGGCCACGGAACTGGCGAATTTTCCCGACACCAACCGGGTTGTGGCGCGCGCCGACTATCTGGACCGCAAGCCGCTGCCTGCACTCAGCGACTATCAGGTGGCCGCGCAGCAACGTGTCCGCAACCTGCTGACTCGGCCGATGACGGTGGGTGCGGCGGTCGAGATCGCCATGCTCAACACGCCGCATCTGCAGCAGGTCTATCAGTCGCAGCAGATCTGGGACGAGGACCTGGTCCTCGCCATGGCAGAGGCCGCGGCAACCGAAACCGACGTCAACCATACCGAGATGGATTGGACGGCCGCACGCCTAGCCCTCATGAAATCGGTCAATACGGTCGACCGTTTCGACTTCCCGAAGGAGTATTTCGATACGGTCGAGGATTTCGTCGAAGTGGGCGAGGACGTGCGCAAGGCCTATTTCGCGGCAGTCGCGGCACAGCAATTGCAGAACATGCTGGAGCATGCGGCCACCGCCACGCAGGCGGCGGCCGAACTGGCAAATGCGCAATACCAGGCCGGTACGGCAAACCGGCGCGCGCAGGCCTTGCACCACATGACCCATGCCGAAGTGGTGAAGGCGCTGGCGCATGCCAAGCTGGAGGCCGTATCCACGCGCGAGACGCTCAATCGCCTGCTCGGCCTCTGGGGGGACGACGCCAACTGGACGGCGCCGGAAACCTTGCCGCCATTGCCGGAGGCGCGCCCGGTCTTCGACGGCCTGGAGGAGTTCGCCCTCGAGCGACGCCTCGACCACCTCAGCGAACGGAAATCCTGGGCACTCTGGCACAGTGCCGTCGATGTCCGCTCCGAGGTTCGGGAAAACTATGCCGCCCTGCAGATCCATTACGACATCGCCAAGTACCAGCGCGACACCGTGCTGCCGCTCTCCGACGTCGTGCTGGGTGAAACCCAGCTCGAGTACAACGGCATGCTGATGGGCGTCTATGACCTGATCGATGACACGCGCGGTCAGGTCGAAGCGGGCCGCGAATATGTGGCGGCACTGCGGGATTATTGGATTGCCGAGGCCGAGCTGGTGCAATCGGTCGGCGGCGCATTGCCCAATTGAGGAACCCAGAAAATGAATCGCAGACAATTCTTCGCTGCCTCCGGGCTTGGCCTCGCTGCCGGCGCCGGCCTGATCTCCCGTGCCATCGCAGCCCCCGCCGAGCCCGAGAGTTTCACCGACCCGGCCACCCGCCAGCCACTCTCGGCCGACGGTCGCAGCTACACGCCCGTCGTCACCCTCAACGGCGGCTCGCTGCCCTGGCGCATGAACAACGGGGTCAAGGAGTTCCACCTGGTGGCGGAGCCCGTGCAGCGCGAGTTCGCGCCCGGCATGGTGGTCAATTGCTGGGGCTATAACGGTTCGTCGCCTGGTCCAACGATCGAGGTCGTCGAGGGCGACCGGGTCCGTATTTTCGTCACCAACAAGCTGCCGGAACACACCACCATTCACTGGCACGGGATTTTGCTGCCGAGCGGCATGGACGGTGTCGGGGGGTTGACCCAGCCGCATATCCCCAAGGGTAAAACCTATGTCTACGAGTTTACCGTCCGGCATAGCGGCACGTTCATGTACCACCCGCATTCCGACGAGATGGTGCAGATGGCCATGGGGATGATGGGCATGTTCATCGTGCATCCGCGCGACGGTTCACACCGGGTCGATCGGGATTTCTGTTTCCTGCTGGCGAGTTGGGATATCGATCCCGGCACCTTCACGCCGAATACCGCGGAGATGACCGACTTCAATATGTGGACCTTCAACAGTCGCGTGTTTCCAGGCATCGACCCGCTGGTGGTCCGCCAGGGCGACCGGGTGCGAATCCGCGTCGGCAATCTGACCATGACCAACCACCCGATCCACCTGCATGGCTACACGTTCAAGGTCACCGGCACGGATGGCGGCTGGGTTCCGCCATCCGCCCAATGGCCCGAGGTGACGGCGGATATTCCGGTCGGTGCCATGCGGGCGTTCGAGTTCGTGGCGGATGTGGAAGGGGATTGGGCATTCCATTGCCACAAATCGCACCACACGATGGGGCCGATGGGTCACGATGTCCCGAACATGATCGGCGTCGACCAGAAAAAGGCGACACCGAAGATTGCCAAGCTGCTGCCTGACTACATGTACATGCCGATGGGCGAGAACGGCATGGCCGAGATGCAGGACATGGTCGCCATGGGCATGACCCTGCCCGAGAACACCTTGCCGATGATGACCGGCGAGGGTCCCTTCGGGCCGATCGAGATGGGCGGGATGTTCACCGTCCTGAAGGTCCGCAAGGACGTCGCCCCCGGCGACTACAGCGACCCCGGCTGGTACGAGCATCCGGAGGGAACCGTCGCCTATGAATACAAGCCCTGACCACACCACCATCAACGTCAATCCAGGAAGAGAAACCATGATGAAAGCGATATTTGTCACCCTGCTTGCCGCCGCATCTCTGATGAGCGCCACGGTCGCCGCCAATGCGGCCGGAACCCATGAGGGCGGGCACTACGAGTTCGGCGAGCCGGGCAAGGCGGAAAACGTCACCAAGACAGTGCTGGTCGATGCCGTTGATGAAAATGGCGAAATGCGATTTGTTCACGAACCGCTGACGATCAAGCAGGGAGACGTCGTCAAGTTTGTCGTCACCAACAGGGGGACCATGCCGCATGAGTTCTCGGTCGGCGATTCGCCCAGTCAACGCGCGCATGCGCTGATGATGGAGAAGATGCCCGATATGAAGCACGAGAACGACGCCACCGCGATCACCCTGGAGCCCGGCGAGACGAAGGAGCTGATCTGGGCCTTTACCAAGCCGATCAAGGGGCAGATCGAATTGGCCTGCCAGATGCCCGGTCACTATGCCGGCGGGATGGTGACAAAAGTCAGAATGGTGAAATAGAGAGGCGCTTCACCTCTCTATCCCGGAGATTGCCCTTGGTCATTTCCCTGGGGGCAATCTCCGGCTGCAGCCAACAGATCTCTCCGACGGGCTCGTTTGGGGTTGCCAGGACGGCACAAATCCATTTCCTTCCTGGGGCCACGGGTTTCTGGGATCATGAACTGGCAGAGAGCCCAATTTTCCTAGCAAAGGACGATGTTCTTAAGCCAAGACTGATGCGCTTAAGCGCTTCTTAATCGCCCATCTCTAAAATGCTTCTCAAATCCGAGACATTGCGAAAAGGGGGGTGGGGATCATGAATCTGTGGAATCGCCTGTCGCTGGCCGGCAAGCTGCTGCTGCCGATCTGCCTTGCCCTTATCATCGGTCTTGGCGTCTCGACCTATATCGTACGCGACCGATCCGCATTTGAAACGCAGACGCTGTCGATCAATCTAGGGCGCGCCACGGCGGAGGCTGCCGCCGCCAAGGTACAGTTGCGGTTCAACACGGCGTTCGAGGTAGCCCGCGTCCTCGCCGAGAATACGCTGGCGGCAAAGGAAGCCAACAAGCCGCGCCAGGACTTGATCGATGCGACCAAGGCCGCAACGCGCGCCAACCCGGACCTGGTCGGCACCTGGATCGAGATCATCGCCGACGGCTATGACAACAAGGCCGAGGAATACAAGGGCACGACCGGCATGACCGCTGGTGGCCGAATCTCGATCTATACCGTCCACAAGGACGGCGATGTCGATGTTGCACCGCCCTCCGAAGGCGAAAACGAGGCCATCAACCAGGATTACTTCAAGGGTGCCTTCGATTCCGGCCAGGAATATATCTCGGTGCCCTATGTTTACCCCGTGAATGGCGTCGACGTTCTGATGACCAGCGTCACCGTGCCGATCATCGAGGACGGCAAGCCGATCGGAGTCGCCGGCGTCGATCTCGCCCTCGATTCACTCGGCGAGCAACTCGCCAAGGAGATGCCGCTGGGAGATGGTCAGGTGTTTCTCGCCTCGGCTGACGGGTCCTGGGTCGCAAACTCAGATCCGGATTTCGTCGGCAAGACAATCAAGGATACGCGCCCCGATTTGCTGCAGCATGTCGAGAAGGCGGTCGGCGGTGAGGCGCTGGAACTGACCGAATTCTCCGATGCGTTGCAGGTCGATGTCCTGCGGATCCTGTCGCCGGTTGCCCTGGGGGAAGCACCGCGGCCCTGGGTGGTGATGACGAATTTGCGGATGCCGACGGTCAATCGACCGACCGATGCCATCACCCAGATCGTTCTGATTTCGTCCGGTGTGCTGGTGGTGGCCCTGACATTGGTGATGATCCTGCTGGTGCGCTCCCTCGCGGCAAAGCCGGTCCAGCGACTGACCACCACCGTCGAGCAGCTGGCCGGGGGCAACACCAATGTCGAGGTTCCCGGTACGGCGCGCGGCGACGAACTGGGCGTGATGGCCAAGGCGATCGAGATTTTCCGCCAGAAGCTGATCGAGATCGAGGCCCTGCGCCAGCAGACCCAGGCGGCCGAGGCGGAAGCCGCAGCGGCGCGCCGGCGCGGCATGCTGGAACTGGCCGATTCCTTCGAGGCCTCGGTCAAGGGCGTGGTGCAGGCCGTCTCGTCCTCTGCGGTCGAGCTTGAGGCCAATGCGCAATCCATGTCGAGCGTGGCCGAAGAGGCGACAAAGCAGGCACAGGCCGTGGCAGCAGCCACCACCGAGGCCTCGACCAGCGTTACCACGGTGGCAGCTGCGTCCGAGGAGCTGTCGGCCTCGATCGGCGAAATCAGCCGCCAGGTCAGCGATTCCGCCCGCACCGCCAATGACGCGGTGGGCGAGGTCGACAAGACCGGCGAAACGATGAGCGAGCTTGCCGCCGCAGCCGAGGAGATCGGCGGCATCGTGCGCCTCATTGGCGAGATCGCCAGCCAGACCAATCTGCTGGCCCTGAATGCCACGATCGAGGCGGCGCGCGCGGGCGATATGGGCAAGGGCTTTGCCGTGGTCGCGTCGGAGGTGAAGAACCTCGCCAACCAGACCGCCAAGGCGACCGAGGAGATTACCGGCCGCATCCAGAAGATCCAGACCACCACCAATGCAGCAGTCGAGGCCATGGGTACCGTGAAGGCGACCATCGCCAAGGTGAGCGAGATCTCCTCGGCCATTGCCGCGGCGGTAGAGGAACAGACCGCCGCCACGGCGGAGATCTCGAGCAACGCCACCCAGGCCGCCAGCGGCACCGAGGAGGTGGCGCGGTCGATCGAAGGCGTCAGCCGCGCTGCCGACGATGCCGGGAGTGCTGCGGGTCAGGTACTGGAGGCGTCCGGCGAACTGGCCAAGCAGGCCGAAGCCCTGCGCCACGAGGTCGACAGCTTCATTGCCCGTGTCCGCGCCGGCTAGGCTGGATCCTGTTCGGTCACCAGCACCAGGAAGCTTGCGGTCGGCAGGGTGATGCGGCCGGATTGCAGGGCCTGTTTCCGGGCCTGCAAAGCCGCCTGTTCTTGCGCGTCCTCCTGCATCTGGGCCTTGATGTCGGCAGCGATCTGTTGCTCGACCGCTTCACGCTCGGCCGGCGCCATGGCCTTCAGATCGTCCTCGCTGAGGCCATGGGCTTTCAGCCAAGTGTCGCGCATCCGTTCAGCCGGGGACTTCTCCATATAGGCAAGAAATTCCGCCCGCGGCCCCCGTTCCAGAGGGTCAGCCTTGCCGGATGCGACGGTAACGCCTGGCGGCAATCCGCCAAACAACCCATTGATGTTCATGACACTCTCTCCCGATCCGGCGCGTCGATGCGACATCGCGTTGCCGAACGCATCGAATGGGCAAGCAGGAACCGCGCCAATCTGTGATTTTCATCCTGACGCGATGCCCGGCCTTTGGCATAGTCGGGCACAGCCGGAAGATCAGAGCCCGAGGATTTTCAAACCATGCGCATCGTCGCCGCCCAGATGAAGCACGAGACCAACACCTTCTCGCCGGTGCCGACACCCTTGCGCCGCTTTTCCGGTCGCAGCGGCTTTCCGCTGGAAGGCCAGGCAGCCCATGACGCCTTCAAGGGAACGGGTGCTGCGCTGGCGGCCTATATCGACATTGCCGAACGCGCCGGCGCCGAGCTGGTCATCCCGCTTGCCGCCGATGCGAGTCCGAGCGGCCCGGTCGCGGCAGATGCCTTCAAATACATGTCCGACAAGATCTGCGCCGCCGTCGAAAAGGGCTGCGATGCGATCATGCTTGACCTCCACGGCGCCATGGTGACCGAGGAGGTCGAGGACGGGGAAGGTACCCTCCTCGCCCGCATCCGCACCATCGCACCGGAAACGCCGATTGCCGTCGCCCTCGACATGCATACCAATCTTTTTCCGGCCATGGTCGACAATGCGACCGTGCTCGCCGGCTACAGCACCTATCCCCATGTCGATGTCTACGAGACGGGATGGCGGGCCGGCACCACGCTGATGCGCGCCATGAAGGGCGAGGTAACGCCAACCAAGGCCTGGGGCAACCGGCCGATGCTGCCCCATGTCATGCGCCAGGGCACCCATGCCTTCCCGAATCGCGAGATCCAGGCCCGGGCGCGCGAGATGGAAGCCAGGGGCGAGGCACTGCTTGCCACGGTCTTTGCCGGCTTTCCCCATGCCGATGTCTATCATGCGGGCTTGTCCGCCATCGTCGTCACCGACAACGATCCGGCCAAGGCTCAGCAGCTGCGCGACGAATTGCTCGACATGGCCTGGCGCGACCGCGCCGCCTTTGTCTATCGGCCGGAGCCAATCGGGAAGTCCCTCGCCCGCGCCCGCGAACTAGCCGAGGGTGCGGGCGCCGGCCCGGTCATCCTCCTCGACCACTATGACAACTGCGCCTCCGGCGGCACCATGGACACGACCCGGGTATTGAAAGCGATCCTTGATTCCGGTCTGGACGATGTCGCGGCCTTCGCCATTCACGACCCGGCCGCGGTAACAAAGATGGTCCAGGCCGGCATCGGCGCCACGGTGACCCTGCCGATCGGCGGCTGGAACGACCTTCCCAGTATCAAGGCCAAGGGCGAGCCGCTGACGGTGACCGGCCGCGTGAAGCTCATTTCCGACGGTCGCTATCGCAACCAGGGCCCGATGGAGCGCGGCGTCCTGCAGGACATGGGCGCCACCGTGGTGCTGGACACCGGAAGGGTCGACATCGTCATCCTTTCCAACCACGTCGAACCCTATGATATCGAATGCCTGATGAGCCTCGGCATCGACCCCATGCGCAAGAAATTCATCATGCTGAAAAGCCGCGTCCATTTCCGCGCCGGCTTCCAGGATCTCGCAAAGGGCATCGTCGAATGCGAAGGTGTCGGCGTCTGCACCTCGGATTACAGCCAGCTCGACTTCAGGCACGTTCGCCGCCCGATCTATCCACTCGATCCGGACCTGCAGTGAAGCGCCGTCCCCAGTCGGGGCGCTTCTGGTCGGGCCATCTCTAGTCGCGCCGCCTGATATTCCTGATCCGGTCGAACAGTACTGCGAGGATGATCGCGCCGCCGATGAAGGTACCCTGCCAGAAGGCGTTGATGCCGAGAAGGCCCAGGCTGTTGCGGATCACCTCGATCAGCGCGGCGCCGACCAGGGCGCCCAGCGCCGTGCCGACCCCGCCGGCCAGATCCGCCCCGCCGATGACGGCGGCGGCGATAACCTGCAGTTCCATGCCGGCACCGATATTGGTGGTAACGGCGCCCAGCCATCCGGTCTGGACGATGCCGGCGATGCCGGCGGAAAGGGCCGAGATCATATAGACCGCGACCTTGATCGGACGCACCGGGACACCGGTCAGGATGGCGGCCTGTTCGTTGCCGCCGATGGCAAAGACGTGACGGCCGAAGCGGGTCCAGCGCAGCACGAAACCGGTGAGCGCCGCCAGCACCAGCATATAGAGCACCGGATTGGCGATGCCGAAAAGCCAGGCGCCGCCGCCCAGTGCCAGCAGCTTGTCGTGATCGGGGCCGAACTCGAAGACGACGGTGTTGTTGGATGCCACCATGGCAAGGCTGCGGGCGACCGAGAGCATGCCCAGCGTCACGACGAAGGGCGGAAAGCCGAGATAGGCGATGAGGATGCCATTGAAGGCACCGACTACCAGCGCCGTGCCGATCGCAGCCGCGATGCCGATCTCGATGCTGTAGCCCGCATGCATGGTGACGGCCAGCACCATGCTGCAAAGGCAGAGGACCGAGCCGACCGAGAGGTCGATCCCGCCGGATATGATGACGATCGTCATGCCCAGCGCGATAATCGCAACGAAGGTGACGTTGCGCGTGATGTTGTAGAGATTCTTCGACGTCGCGAAGGAATCGGTCGCGAAGGAAAGATAGAGGCAGGCGAGAATGACGGCGATGAATACCCAGAAGGTCTGGCTAGATAGCAGGGCGGCGAGCCTGGTGTGCTGCTTCTGGGCAATCGACTGGTCGAGCGAGTTGGTCGAATCGGTCATGGGCGATCTTGCTTCGTCGGAGCTGCGGGTGCGGTGATCTGGCGTCTCGGCGGGGGTCATGCCGTTTCGATGGCGCCGGTGATGAGTCCGGTCACCTCCTCTGGCGAGCTGTCCGCGATGCGCTTGTCGGCGACCTTGCGACCACGTCGCATGACGATGACACGGTCGGCCACGGTGAACACGTCCGGCATGCGGTGGCTGATGAGGGCGACCGCGATGCCGTGATCGCGCAATCGGCGGATGAGATTGAGGACCTCCGCGACCTGGCGTACCGAGATCGCCGCCGTCGGCTCATCCATCAGCACGATCTTCGGGTCGGAGAGGCGGGTGCGCGCGATGGCCACTGCCTGACGCTGGCCGCCGGACATCTGCTTCACCAGGTCGCGCGGCCGGGTCTCCGATTTCAGCTCGGCGAAGATCTGCGCGGCGCGGCGATACATGGCGGCGTAATCGAGCACGCTGAACGGGCCGAAACCGCGCCGCAACTCGCGCCCCAGATAGACGTTTGCGGCGGCCGTCAGGTTGTCGCACAAGGCCAGGTCCTGGTGCACGATTTCGATGCCGTGGCGCCGCGCATCGACCGGGCGGTGCATCACCAATTCCGCACCATCCAGGCGCATGCTGCCGTGGCTGGGACGGAAGTTGCCGGCGATCATTTTTACCAGGGTGGATTTGCCGGCCCCGTTGTCGCCCATCAGGCCGACAACCTCGCCGGCCTCCAGCGAGAAGGATACATCGCTGACGGCATGGATGGCGCCGAAATGCTTCGAGATGTTCTGCAGTTCAAGAACCGGCACGTGATCGTCGCCCTCCCCAGGCAGATTGGCGGTTGCTTGCAGCGAGGCCACTTGCAGCGATGCGTTTGGCCGCGTGATCGACCGTTGCTGCGGGGCGGCACTTGTTTTTCGAGTGTGCGATTTTTTGATTCCGCAACGCAGCCGCGCAACTCTAGGCAGCCTTGTTCCAAGGCGTCAATTGTCTGCGCTGTGATCTGTGCTGCCTGCCGCACTGCACACCTCAAACGCCTCAATCGTTAATTATTATCGTACAAAAGATTCTATTTGTACGACAAAACTATTGACGGTGGAAAACAGCCGCGATTAGCTTCCTGCGGGAGAATGAATCCGGCAACGGCACCGCGTATAGCAGCTCGAGCAGGGCGGAATGCGAGCCAACGACATGCGGGCCAGAGAAGCATAAGCCTGAGCGAACGCAGGCCCGAGAAGTGTGCACCGGATTTACATGCGAGGGAGGGTGGATCGCAGCCGGACCAAAGCGGCTGCTTTGCCGGAACGGCCACGACGATTGAGGCAATGCGCATCTTTGGGTCGCCGTGTTGATGCCGCCTGACTCAGTCGGGCGCTCAGGAGAAAGCGCGACTGGCCTCGATCGATCGGTCTTGTCGCGCGTGACGGACGGGAAGTCCGTGGATGTCATTCCGTGGGTTTGATCTGGAGCAATGGGAGGAAACAATGAGAACACTGCCGATGCTTGCAGCCGCGATCGTACTGGCGCTTTCCGCCAGCCCGGCCTTGGCCAAGAAACAACTGGTGATCGTGGTCAAGGGCCTCGACAATCCCTTCTTCGAAGCCATCAACCAGGGCTGTCAGAAGTGGAACAAGGAGAATCCCGATTCCGAGTATGAATGCTTCTACACCGGCCCCGCCTCGACCTCCGATGAAGCCGGCGAGGCGCAGATCGTGCAGGACATGCTGGGCAAGCCCGATACGGCGGCAATCGCCATTTCGCCGTCGAACGCCAAGCTGATTGCCCAGGCGATCAGGAACGCCAATCCGACGGTTCCCGTAATGACGCTCGACGCCGATCTCGCGGCCGAGGATTCAGCGCTTCGCATGACCTATCTCGGTACTGACAATTACCTGATGGGCTATCGGATCGGCGAGTACATCAAGGAGAAGAAGCCGAATGGCGGCAAGGTGTGCACGATCCAGGGCAATCCCGGCGCCGACAACATTCTGCGCCGCGCCCAGGGCACACGCGATGCACTGAGCGGGCAGAAGGGCCTTGCCGAACTCAAGGGCGAAGGCGGCTGGACCGAGGTCGCCGGCTGTCCCGTCTTCACCAATGACGACGGCGCCAGGGGTGTGCAGGCGATGACCGACATCCTGGCCGCCAATCCGGATCTCGATGCCTTTGCCATCGAGGGAGGCTGGCCGCTTTTCGGCGCGCCGCAGCCCTATCGCGATCTGTTCCGGCCGATGGCGGACCGCATCGCCAGCGGCGATTTCGTCATCTCCGCCGCCGATACGATCGGCGAGGAAGTGGCGATCGCCCGGGAAGGCCTGGTGACGGCGCTGGTCGGCCAGCGGCCCTTCGAGATGGGCTACAAGGCGCCCAGCGTGATGCTGGACCTCATCGCCGGCAAGAAGGTTGATGATCCGGTCTTCACCGGCCTTGACGAATGCACCAAGGACACGGTCGAAACCTGCATCCAGAAGTAGGCGATGGCGAGAGAGGGCGCGCCGGCGACGGCGCGCCCTCTTCTTTGCGGCGGCGGATGGTTTGCGCATTGCTGGCGACAGGCTTTTTGCACGAGAGCGGAATGCAGCCGACCTATTCCGCACATGCGAAGGCAGTTTGCATCTGCAATAAATCATATTGTATTATAATATCCCTTCCCAAGCTTCCCGGCCTGTGGCATGGGTTTGGGCACCCGCCGGCTTTGAAGCGGCCCGCTTGAGGCCGCGAACCGGCGGATCCAAACGGGAGAAACACGCATGACATTGATACGTTCGCTGAGGCGGCTGCTGGCCGCGACCGCCCTTTCCGCCGTCGCCCTGTCGGCGGCACATGCCGAGGACCTCACCATCGGCTTCTCGCAAATCGGGTCGGAATCCGGCTGGCGCGCCGCCGAAACCAAGGTGTCCAAGATCGAAGCCGACAAGCGCGGTATCGACTTGAAGATCGCCGATGCGCAGCAGAAGCAGGAAAACCAGATCAAGGCGATCCGCTCCTTCATCGCACAGGGCGTTGATGCGATCTTCCTCGCCCCGGTGGTCGCCACCGGCTGGGATGCGGTATTGGCCGAGGCGAAGGAGGCCGAGATCCCCGTGGTGCTGCTTGACCGTACCATCGACACCCCGGACGAATCGCTCTACCTCACCGCCGTCACCTCCGACACGGTCTATGAGGGCAAGGTTGCCGGCGAGTGGCTGGCCGAGAAGACCGCCGGCAAGTGTGCCATCGTCGAACTGCAGGGCACGGTCGGTTCCAGCCCGGCGATCAACCGCAAGAAGGGCTTCGACGAGGCCATCGCCGTGCATGCGGAGATGAAGATCATCCGCACGCAATCGGGCGACTTCACCCGCGCCAAGGGCAAGGAAGTGATGGAAAGCTTCCTCAAGGCCGAGAACGGCGGCAAGAATATCTGCGCCGTCTATGCCCATAACGACGACATGATGATCGGCGCCATCCAGGCGATCAAGGAAGCCGGATTGAAGCCGGGCAGCGACATCCTCACCATCTCGATCGATGCCGTGCCCGACATCTTCAAGGCGATGGCCGATGGCGAGGCCAATGCGACCGTCGAACTGACGCCGAACATGGCGGGCCCGGCACTGGATGCCATCATCGCCTACAAGAAGGACGGCACCGTTCCGCCGAAATGGATCCAGACGGAATCCAGGCTTTATCTGCCGGATACCGCGGCGGCGGAATACGACGCCCGCAAGGACCTCTATTGAACTTCCGTATCCCGTGGCCCGGCGCGCCGGGCCGCGGGAACCTCGTTACGGTCGCATCATGAATTCAGCCCGGCAGCCAGCGCTTCTCGACCTTCGCGGCATCGCCAAGTCCTTCCCTGGCGTGCACGCGCTGAGTGACGTCGATTTCACCCTGCACAAGGGCGAGGTGCACGCCCTTCTCGGCGAGAACGGCGCCGGCAAATCAACCCTCATCAAGGTATTGACCGGCATCCATCGGCGCGATGCCGGCACCATGCATCTGGAGGGGCAGCCGATCGACCTGCATGACCCCGCCGACGCGCAGCGCCTCGGTATCGGCACCGTCTATCAGGAAGTGAACCTGCTGCCCAATCTGACAGTCGCCGAGAATATCTATCTCGGCCGCCAGCCGACCCGCCTTGGCTTCGTAGACCGGCGGCGCATGGCGCGGGATGCCCGCGCGCTGCTGGCCGGCTACGGGCTCGACATTGACGTCAATGCAGCGCTCGGCGACTTCTCGGTCGCCGTGCAGCAGTTGGTAGCGATTGCCCGTGCCGCCGATCTTTCCGCTCGCATCCTCATTCTCGACGAACCCACCGCCAGCCTCGATGCGCAGGAAGTCGCCACCATGTTCGCGATGGTGCGGCAGCTGAAGGCGCAAGGCCTCGGCATCGTCTTCGTCACGCATTTCCTCGACCAGGTCTACGAGATCGCCAATCGCATCACGGTGCTGCGCAATGGCCGCCTGGTCGGCAGCCATGCCACAGCTGATCTGCCGCGCCTCGACCTGGTGCGCCTCATGCTGGGCAAGGAACTGGCCGAAATAGAGTCCGCCGATCACGCGCATGGTCCGGGCCGCGGGGGCTTGTGCGCCAGCTTCCGGGATTTCGGCAAGCGGCGTTATCTCGCGCCCTTCGACCTCGACATCCATGAGGGCGAGGTGATCGGCATCGCCGGTCTGCTGGGTTCGGGCCGCACCGAGACGGCCAAGCTGATCTTCGGCATCGAGCGCGCCGACCGGGGCGAGGTGCTGGTCGATGGCGCCAGTGCCCGCCTTGCCGCACCGCGCGACGCCATCGCCCTCGGCTTCGGCTTCTGCCCGGAGGACCGCAAGACCGAGGGCATCGTCGGCGAATTGTCGGTGCGCGAGAACATCATTCTCGCCCTGCAGGCGCGCCGGGGCTGGATCAAGCCAATTCCTGCTGCCGAGCAGAAGCGTATCGCCGAGGAATTCGTCCGCCGCCTCGACATCCGCACCACCGATATAGAGAAGCCGATCGAGCTGCTTTCCGGCGGCAACCAGCAGAAGGCGCTGCTGGCGCGCTGGCTCGCCACCAATCCCCGCATCCTCATCCTGGACGAGCCGACGCGCGGGATCGATGTCGGCGCCCATGCCGAGATCATCCGCCTGATTCGCGAATTGTGCGGGCGCGGCATGTCGCTTCTGGTGATATCGTCCGAGCTTGACGAGATCACCGTCTACAGCGACCGCGTCGTGGTGCTGGCCGACCGGCGCCATGTCGGGGAACTGCGTGCTGCCGAAATCTCGCCCCGGAGCATCATGGCGGCAATCGCGGGTACGGACGCACCGGTGGCGCAACAGGAGCGACCGGCATGACCCGCCACTTGAAGGCGGCGGCACCGCAACTGGCAGCCTTGTTCCTGGTGCTGCTGGCGAACTGGATCGTGTTTCCGGAGTTTTTCCATATTCGCGTTCAGGATGGCAGGCTCTACGGCTCGCTGGTCGATGTCTTCAACCGCGGCGCGCCGGTGGCGCTGCTCGCCATCGGCATGACCCTGGTGATTGCGACCAGGGGCATCGATCTCTCGGTGGGTGCCGTCATGGCCATCGCCGGCGCCACCGCCGCCACCCTGGTCAATGACGGCCATGGCGCGATGACGGCGATCGCGGCGGCCCTTGCCGTCGGCCTTCTTTGCGGGTTGTGGAACGGCATCCTGGTGGCGCTGCTCGACATCCAGCCGATTATTGCCACCCTCATCCTGATGGTGGCCGGGCGCGGCATCGCGCAGTTGATCACCGAGGGACAGATCGTCACCTTTGTCGATCCGGCACTCATTTTCATGGGCTCCGGCGCCATCGCCGGCATACCCATGCCGGTAATCCTCGCCTTCCTGGCGCTCTGCGTCACCCTTTTCCTCTATCGACGCACGGCACTTGGTCTGCTGACCGAGGCGATCGGCATCAACCGCCGCGCCAGCGCCTATGCCGGCGTCAATGCCCGCGCCGTCCTGCTGGTGGCCTATGCCTGGTGCGGCCTGACCGCATCGCTGGCCGGCATCATCGCCGCCGCCGACATCAAGGGGGCGGATGCCAACAATGCCGGATTGTGGCTGGAACTCGACGCCATCCTCGCCGTGGTGATCGGCGGCACTTCGCTGTTCGGCGGTCGCTTCCGCCTCGTTCTCTCCTTCGTCGGCGCGCTTATCATCCAGGCGATGAATACCGGCATCCTGCTCTCCGGCTTCAAGCCGGAATTCAACCTGATCGTGAAGGCCTTCGTGATCCTGGTTCTGCTGCTGATGCAATCGGGCGCCAGCGGCGCCCTCCTCGATCGGCTGGCGCTGATCCGCAGCCGCCCGCGGCTGGCGCCGGAGGGCAAGGAGGTTTCATGAACCGCCGCCACCTGCCACTGCTCGTCACCATCCTGGTCTTCGTGCTGGTCTATGCGCTCTGCGCCGCGCAATACCCGAAGATGCTCAGCTTCCGCGTCGTCGGCAATCTGCTGACCGACAACGCCTTTCTGGGCATCGCCGCCGTCGGCATGACCTTCGTCATCATCTCCGGCGGGATCGATCTATCGGTCGGCGCCGTCATCGCCTTCACCACCGTCTTCCTCGCCGTGGCCCTAGATTCCTGGGGCCTGGCACCGGGTCTTGCCTTCCCCCTGATCGTCGCCATCGCCCTGCTGTTCGGGGCCGGCATGGGCGCCGTGATTCATTATTTGAAGACGCCACCCTTCATCGTGACACTGGCCGGCATGTTCCTGGCGCGCGGGGCCTGCTTCCTGCTGACCACCGATTCGGTGCCTGTGACGCATCCGCTCTATGGCACACTGACCGGGTTCTATTTCCGGCTGCCGGGCGGCGGGCGCCTCAGCCTCATCGCCCTGGTGATGCTGGGGGTGGTAACCCTAGGCATCCTGCTGCTGCACTACACGCGCTTCGGCGCCAGAGTCTATGCCCTGGGCGGTAATGCCCAGGCGGCGCGAATGATGGGCATTCGCGCAGGCCGCACCACCATCCTGGTCTATGCCCTCTCGGCCGGACTCTCCGCCATCGCCGGTATCGTCTTTTCGCTCTACACCTCGGCCGGTTATTCCCTGGCAGCGGTCGGTGTCGAGCTCGACACCATCGCCGCCGTGGTGATCGGCGGCACGCTGCTTTCGGGCGGGCAGGGATTTGTGCTCGGCACCTTTGCCGGCGTCCTCATCCAGGGCCTCATCCAGACCTACATCACCTTCGACGGCACGCTTTCCAGCTGGTGGACCAAAATTGTGGTCGGCCTGCTCTTGTTCGCCTTCATCCTGCTGCATAGAATTCTGGTCTACCTGTCGGCCCGCCGCGCCGCGGGGATCGCCGCGGGGGGCGCCGCGGGAGTCAGGGAGCAGCCAGCATGATCACCGACCAGAACAGGAACCGCGTCGTCCGGGCGCCGCAATCCGGCGCGGCCGGAGGCGGTTCGCCCGGCAAGGGACTGGCCGGAACCGGCATCTCCGGCAGCCGCCTGGGCCATCCGCGGGGCGGCGCCGCCCGGACCGGCCAGGACCATGTCGTCCGCGCCATGGGCCTGCTGATCCTGTCCGGCGCGTTCGCGGAGGGTGCCCTGCTGCCCGGCGAAGCCGATTTGATGGCACGGTTCGGCATTTCCCGCACCGTGCTGCGCGAGGTACTGAAGACGCTCGCCGCCAAGGGCCTGGTCGTCTCCAGGACCCGGGTCGGCACGCGTGTACGCAACCAGGTCGATTGGAACATGTTCGACCCCGATTTGCTCTCCTGGCGGGTCGAACTCGGCATGGATTTGCGTTTCCTGAACGCGCTCTATGAAATCCGCCTTGCGGTGGAACCGGCCGCTGCCGCGCTCGCCGCCCTGCGCCGCAGCGACGAGCAGCTGGCGCGTCTCAATGCGCTGATCGAGACCCTGGCCCAGCCCGGCCATAGCCGCGCCAGCTTTGCCGAGGCCGACCTTGCCCTCCACCTCGAGATCGCCGCCGCTTCCGGCAACCCCTTCATGCGTGCCGTCGGCGCCATCATCGAGGCGGCCCTGGTGGCGAGCTTCACCGACACCGCCCCCACCGACGAGAACCGGCTGGCCGAATCGGCGCGCGAACATGAAGCCATCGTCGGGGCGATCGCGGCGGGCGATTCCGTCGCCGCCGCCAAGGCCATGACCGACGTCATCGAAACCGGCCGCCGCAGGCGCGCGGCCGCACTGCAACAACAGCTCGACGCGGCGCAAGCCGACGAGTGATCTCATGCTGAAGACAACGAGGAGTAACGCGCGATGAGTTCCAGCAACAGCACCCAGGGCAGCGGCGGCGCGCGCGCCGGCCAGAAGGACGGGGCTGGCCGCCAGCTACGCTCGCGCGCCTGGTTCGACAATCCGGAGAATGCCGACATGACGGCGCTCTATCTCGAGCGCTATCTGAACTATGGCTTCACCCGCGAGGAGCTGCAATCGGGCAAGCCGATCATCGGCATCGCCCAGACCGGCTCAGACCTCTCGCCCTGCAACCGCCACCACATTGTCCTGGCCCAGCGCCTGCGCGACGGTATCCGCGACATGGGCGGCATCGCCATCGAGTTTCCGGTGCATCCCATCCAGGAAACCGGCAAGCGCCCGACGGCGTCGCTCGACCGCAATCTCGCCTATCTCGGTCTCGTCGAAGTGCTGTACGGCTATCCGTTGGACGGCGTCGTGCTGACCATCGGCTGCGACAAGACGACACCGGCCTGCCTGATGGCGGCCGCCACCGTCAACCTGCCCGCCATCGCCCTCTCGGTCGGTCCGATGCTGAACGGCTGGTTCAAGGGCGAGCGCACCGGCTCCGGCACCATCGTCTGGAAGGCGCGGCAATTGCTGGCGGCGGGCGAGATCGACTATCAGGGCTTCATCGAGCTGGTGGCGTCCTCGGCGCCCTCGACCGGCTATTGCAACACCATGGGCACCGCCACCACCATGAACTCGCTAGCCGAGGTGCTGGGCATGCAGCTGCCGGGCTCGGCCTCGATCCCGGCACCTTATCGCGAGCGCCAGCAGATGGCCTACGAGACCGGGCGGCGCATCGTCCAGATGGTGCGCGAGGATCTGAAGCCCTCCGACATCATGACCAAGAAGGCCTTCCGCAACGCGATCCGGGTCAATTCCGCGATCGGCGGCTCGACCAATGCGCCGGTGCATCTGAATGCCATCGCGCGCCATATGGGTGTGCCGCTGGATGTGCAGGAATGGGAGGATCTCGGCCGCGACATTCCCCTCCTCGTCAACCTGCAGCCGGCCGGCGAGTATCTCGGCGAGGATTATCATCATGCCGGCGGGGTGCCCGCCGTGGTGGCCGAACTGATGAAACAGAAGCTGATCGACGAGGACGCGCTCACCGTCAACGGCCGCACCATCGGCGAGAATTGCCGCGGCGCCGAGATCATGGATACGAATGTCATCAAGACCTTCGCCAACCCGATGAAGCAGCGTGCCGGCTTTGTCGTCATGAAGGGCAACATCTTCGACAGCGCCATCATGAAGGTCTCGGTCATCTCCGAGGAATTCCGCGCGCGCTATCTCTCCAACCCCAAGGACCCGGACGCCTTCGAGGGCAAGGCCGTGGTCTTCGACGGGCCGGAGGATTACCACAGCCGCATCGACGATCCCGCCCTCGGCATCGACGCCAATTCGGTCCTCATCATCCGCGGCGTCGGGCCGGTGGGCTATCCGGGGGCGGCCGAGGTGGTCAACATGCGTCCGCCCGCCTATCTCATCAAGCAGGGCATCTCGTCCCTGCCCTGCATCGGCGACGGGCGCCAGTCCGGCACCTCCGGCTCGCCCTCGATCCTGAACGCGTCGCCCGAGGCGGCGGTGAATTCCGGCCTCGCCATCGTGCAGTCCGGCGACCCGATCCGGATCGATCTCAGGCAGGGCCGCGTCGACATGCTGGTGGCGGAGGCCGAGTTGCAGGCCCGCCGCGACGCCCTCAGGAAGGCCGGCGGCTACAAATTCCCCGACCACCAGACACCCTGGCAGGAAATCCAGCGCGGCATCGTCGACCAGCTGGACCAGGGCATGGTGCTGAAGCCGGCGGTGAAATACCAACGCATCGCCCAGGAAAAAGGTCTGCCCCGGGACAATCACTGAGGACGACATCCACCGACCGCAGATTGCCGACAGGTGACCGGACAGGAAGCTGCCCCCGCATCATACCGGTGCGGGGGTTTTCCATTGCGGCGACACAGAACGTTACAATTTTCCCGTTTTGCCCCGCTTCCGCGCCGAAGCGGCCGCCCCTAGACTGGCACCGGTTCGATTGGCGCCGATTCGACTGGCGTCGATATGCCGGACCCTTCCGCGCCGGTGCCCTTTTGGGAGTACAGCCCCCGTGTTCCATTCCTTCTTTCCGCGTCCGAAGCTGTTCTTCGCCAGCTTCGCCCTCTATGCCATTGCCTGCGTGGTGCTGTGGTTCACCCTGGTCGAGGGATGGGGTCCCCGGCTGAGTCTCGGCTCGTTGTTCGGCCTCACCTTTCCCGACGCCCTGCCCGTGGGCGCCGATGAGGCAGCCCAGGCGGCCTTCGCCGCCGCGCAGGAACCGGCGCAAACCTTCTGGTTCTACCAGTACCTGGCCCTCTGCTATGGCCTCTTCACTGGCCTCTGGTATCTACTCTCGCGGCACCGCTGGCGCCGCTGGTCGGTCGCCGGCTCCGCCCTCATCGTCTTCCTCACCTGGTATCAGGTGCAACTGGACGTGATGATCAACGAATGGTTCGGCACCTTCTATGATCTGGTGCAGAAGGCGCTGGGCTCGCCGGGCAGCGTCGCCGCCGATGACTATTACGGGCAGCTCTTTACCTTCGGCCGCATCGCCCTGCTGTTCATCACCATCGCCGTTCTGACCAGCTTCTTTGTCAGCCATTTCGTGTTCCGCTGGCGCACGGCCATGAACGATCATTACATGTCGATGTGGCACAAGGTGCGCCATATTGAAGGCGCCTCGCAGCGCGTGCAGGAAGACACCATGCGCTTCGCCACCATCATGGAGACACTCGGCGTCAATTTGATCGATTCGGTGATGACGCTGATCGCCTTCCTGCCGATCCTCTGGGTGCTCTCCGGCCATATCACCGAATTGCCGCTGATCGGCCAGGTGCCGCAGCCGCTGGTCTTTGTCGCCATCCTGTGGTCGATCTTCGGCACCGCGCTGCTGGCGCTGGTCGGCGTGCGCCTGCCTGGCCTCGAATTCCGCAACCAGCGGGTCGAGGCCGCCTACCGGAAGGAACTGGTACTGGGCGAGGAATATGCCGACCGCGCCCAGCCGCCGACCGTGCGCGACCTCTTCGACAATGTGCGGCGCAACTATTTCCGGCTCTATTTCAACTATCTCTATTTCAACGTCGTGCGCTACGCCTATCTCCAGGTGGGCGTGCTGGTGCCCTATATCGCGCTCGCGCCGACGATCGTCGCCGGCACAGTGACGCTGGGCGTCATGCAGCAGATCATCCGCGCCTTCGGGCGGGTCGAGACTTCGTTCCGCTTCCTGGTCAATTCCTGGACCACGATCGTCGAACTGATGTCGATCTACAAGCGCCTCGCCGCTTTCGAGGCGGCGATCGCCAACCAGCCGCTGCCGCAGATCGATCGCGACTATCTGGAACGTGCAACCTTGCGCCCTGAATAGGCGGCGCAAGAGCCGCCGGTAACGGCCCGTTGTCATCTCTTCGACACCGACCAAGGGCTATCTTGCCGTCGCGTGCCGATGGAATAGGGTGCGACGGCTAGATTGAGCGGCGGCAACGAAAGGGAAAACGCGATGGGCTACCTCACCACCAAGGACGGCTCCCGCATCTTCTACAAGGATGAAGGCAAGCGCGACGGCCAACCGATCGTCTTCTCCCATGGCTGGCCGCTCTCGGCCGATGCCTGGGATGCGCAGATGGTCTTTTTCGGGCGTGAGGGGTTTCGCGTCATCGCCCATGACCGCCGCAGCCATGGCCGCTCGGACCAGACCTGGGACGGCAACCATATGGACCAGTATGCCGACGACCTCGCCGAACTGGTGAATCACCTCGACCTCAGGAAGGCGGTCTTCGTGGGCCATTCCACCGGCGGCGGCGAGGTCACGCATTACCTCGGCCGCCACGGTACCGGCCGCGCCGCCAAGGCCGCCCTCATCGGCGCCGTGCCGCCTCTGATGCTGAAGACGGCGGCCAATCCCGGCGGCCTGCCGATCGAGGTGTTCGACGGGATCCGCAAGGGCACCTATGACAACCGCGCCCAGTTCTTCAAGGATCTGGTCACACCCTTCTACGGCTACAACCGCCCGGGCAAGACCCTGTCGGAGGGCATCCGCGACTCATTCTGGCTGCAAGGCATGATGGGCGGGCTCAAGGGCCAGCTCGACTGCATCCGCGAGTTCTCCGAGGTCGACTACACAGAGGACCTGAAGAAAATCGACATCCCCACTTTGGTTCTCCATGGCGATGACGACCAGATCGTCCCCATCGGCGCCTCGGCCCTTCTCTCCGCGAAGATTTTGAGAAACGCCACTCTCAAGATTTACGAAGGCGCCGATCACGGCCTCGCCCAGACCCACCAGGACCGCTTCAACGCCGATCTGCTGGCCTTCATCCGAGGATAGGCGGGCCCGCCCTCCTGCCGCCTGCATTGCCAGATACCGCCGGGTCGCAATAATATCAGGCCAATGAAGCGATGACCTCGCGCCGGGAGTGCGCCACGAAATGCGGAACTGGCTGCTTTCACTGCTGTTACTGCTTGTTCTCGGCGCGCCCACGGCCAATGCCGATGACACGGCGTTGCCGCCGGCGGAACTGTCCGCCGCCGAGGAAGCCGAGGTCGATGCCATTGCGCTGCCGCTGCCGCCGCCCTGGACCGGCGATTTCGACGGCATGCGCGAGCGGCGCCTGGTGCGCATCCTCGTGGCGCACAGCAAGACGCTTTATTTCCACGACCGCGG
This sequence comes from Dongia mobilis, assembly GCF_004363235.1. GTDB lineage: Bacteria > Pseudomonadota > Alphaproteobacteria > Dongiales > Dongiaceae > Dongia > Dongia mobilis. Next base: position 384,669 of record NZ_SNYW01000008.1, on the reverse strand, counting down.
CATGGAGCGCGGCATCGATGCGGAATATGCCCGCGCCTTCGAGGCCTGGCTCAACAAGAAGCTCAAGACCAAGGCGTTGAAGTTGCGCGTGGCGCTGGTGCCGGTGCCGCGCGACCGCCTGCTGAGCGGCCTTGTCGACGGTATCGGCGACATCGCTGCCGGCGCCCTTACCATCACGCCGGGTCGCGCCGCCGTGGTCGATTTCACCGATCCGGTTGCCACCAACATTTCCGAGTTGGTGGTGACCGGGCCGAAATCGCCGCCGCTTTCCAGCATCGACGATCTTGCCGGCCAGACCGTGCCGCTGCGCAAGTCCAGCTCCTATTACACCCATGTCCGGGCGCTGAGCGACCGGCTGGTGGCGGCAGGCAAGGCGCCGATCAAGATCCAGATCATGGACGAGGATCTGGAGGATGAGGGCATCATGGAGATGGTCAATGTCGGCCTGCTGCCCTTGGCCGTGGTCGATCGCTACAAGGGCCTGTTCTGGGCCCAGGTATTGACCGATCTCAAGGTGCGCGAAGACCTGGTCGTCAATGCGGGCGGGAACATCGCCTGGGCTGTGCGCAAGGACAGCCCGCTGCTTGCGGCCGAGATCAACACCTTCATGCAGGACCACCGCGTCGGTACCACCTTCGGCAACACGGTCGTGAAGCGCTATCTGAAGAGCACCAAGGCGCTCAACAACGCCTATGACAAAGAGGCGCTGGCACAATTCCGCGCTACTGTCGGGCTGTTTCGCAAGTATGCCGGAGAGTATGGCTTCGACCATCTGATGATGGTGGCCCAGGGCTTCCAGGAATCGAAGCTCAACCAGGCGGCGCGCAGCCCGCGCGGTGCCGTCGGGATCATGCAATTGCTGCCCTCGACCGCCGCCGACCCCGTTGTTGGCATCACCGGCATCGAAGAAGATGCCGAGAAGAACATCCATGCCGGCATCAAGTATATGTCGGTGTTGCGCGCGAAATATCTCGACGACCCGGACCTTGACGAGCGCTCGCGCACGCTGATGACCTTCGCCGCCTACAATGCGGGCCCGGGCAATCTCAGGAAGTTCCGGCGTCTGGCCGATAAGGAAGGGCGCGACCCCAATCGCTGGTTCGACAATGTGGAGGTGGCCGCCGCCAAGATCGTCGGCGCCGAGACAGTGCAATACGTCTCCAACATCTACAAATACTATGTCGCCTATAAACTGATCTCCGACGGCGCCATGCAGCCGTGAGTGCAGCGCCAAGTTCCGGCTAGAATTGCTTGGCGATCAGCTCTATCGCGACAGCTTCCTCGGCAAGATCGAAGCTCGCGGCGGCGGCGATGCTTGCTTCCGTACCAGCGGCGTTCAAACGATGGGCCGTGATACCGACAAATTCCGACGCGGCCCAGGTGACCAAAAGATATACGGTCCCATCGAGTGTCACGGTGTCGTTATTCACCTGGGAGGGTGCCAGATCGGCGCAGCGAATGCCGAACAAATCGCCGGCGGCCGTGAAGACACGGCGTTCAGCATCGGCGCGCGGCAATGCATCCTCCACCCAGCAATTCTTCGTGGAGGCAACGAATGCGGGCTCTTTCATCGCTGCCGAAACCGGCAATCTTTCGGCCAAATCGGCCGCATGTTGTTCCAGCCACCCGACGATAGCTTCGTCGTTCCAGGATGGATCCGGCATTATCATGGCACCCATAACGATATCCCGGCGCCCGGCAACCTGCCTCTTTGTCAGGCTTGTTGTCGTCTTGATGGCAATCGCGTAGTCGCATTTTATAAACTCGTTGGCCAGTTCCGCGCCGGCGAAATGCCAATCGAAAATCTGGAGACCGTCTGCGTCGCGTCTCGGTTCGCTTGATTGGGTGAGGATGAAATTGCCGATTTCGGGAAAGCGCAGCAAATCGACCTGCATGCCGGCGCAGTCACGGGCAGGACCTGCGGCCTCCACCAGATTGCGCGCGCGGTCCAGCGTAAAGGTTTGGATTTGACCGCAGGTGTCGCCGGTTGAATCGGTCCGACTGGCGACGATCATGCGGTCGTACTTCACCCGCAGATCGAACCAGTAAAGGGGTTTCCCCAAATCCGTCAGGGCGGCCATCGCTCGTGGCGACCACTTCATCGGCGCGGCCCAGGCGGTCAATTCCCGATGATCCGCCGCTTCCTTCTTGTCCGGATACCATTCGACCGGCGTCAGCCGCTGTCTCTCGGCATCGGCATGGGTCATGTAGTCGAGGATTTCCTTGGGCGATTGCCCCGTATACCTGTTCCGATCGGCCACCAGTTCCGACATGGCCTTGTCGAGTACTTCGCAATCGGATGCCATCGCCGGGTTCGCAGCAAGGATCGGGGAAAGGCCGGCGCAGACCAGAACGGCAGTTCGCCACATGCTCTGTCCCGGCAATCGCCACCGCCAGCTTGGCTGGGAATAGTGCTGTTTCATCAGGAAGCCCGCGAGAAATCCGACAAGACGATAACTTATAGTTGTCAATCTTGTAGCGGACAATGGGCGGCTTGACTGGGTTGAGCTGACGCTATTCCGCCGCTTGCACCCGTGGCAAAAGCGGGCGGTTGTCGGCGATGAGGTGCCGCGCCTCGGCGGCCGGCACCGGCTTGCCGAGGAGATAGCCCTGGGCCTGGTCGCAGGCCTGGGCCTGCAGCAGGACCAACTGCTTCTCGGTCTCCACACCTTCCGCCGTGACGGCGAGATGGAGCGAGCGGCCAAGCGCGATGACCGCGCGCACGATCGCCATCGACCCCGCATGGCTTTCCATGGCGTGGATGAAGGAGCGATCGATCTTCAGCTTGTCGAAGGGGAAGCGCTGCAGATAGGAAAGCGAGGAATAGCCGGTGCCGAAATCATCGAGCGAGATGCGGACACCAGCGGCCTTGAGCTCATTGAGCGTCGCCAGGGTGCGTTCCGGCTCGACAATGAGGACACCCTCGGTGATCTCGAGTTCGAGGCGCTGCGGGACGAGGCCGGTTTCGGCCAGGATGGCGAGAATCTCGGCGGCAAGGTCCGGCTGGCGGAACTGCACCGGCGAGAGATTGACGGCGACGCTGATATGGGCAGGCCAGGTTGCTGCCTCGCGGCAGGCCGTGCGCAGGACCCAGGCCCCCATGGCGTTGATGAGGCCGCATTCCTCGGCGAGCGGGATGAATTCGGCGGGCGAGACCATGCCGCGCTCGGGATGGCGCCAGCGAAGCAGCGCCTCGAAACCCTGCACGGAGACGCTCCGGCAATCGGCCAGCGGCTGGTAGAAGAGTTCGAGATGGTCGGCGGCCAGGGCCTGGCGCAGATCGGCTTCCAGCTTGCGCCGCTCGACCAAGCGCCGGTCCATCTCCGGCTCGAAGAAGCGATAGGTGCCGCGGCCGGCTTCCTTGGCGCGGGCGCGTGCCTCCTCGGCGGCGCGCATCAGCGAATCGCCGCAGGCGCCGTCCTCGGGGAAGAGGGCGATGCCGACGCTGGCGCCGACGACCAGGGGTTCGGCCAGTTGTTTCAGGGCGAAGGGCTGCGCCATGGCCTTGACCAGGCGGTTGGCCAGAACTGCCGGACCGTCGGGATGCGATACGCCGACCTGGATGATGGCGAATTCGTCGCCGGAGATTCGCGCCACGGTATCGTCGGCGCGGATGCTGTCGCCGAGCCGCAGGGCGACCTCGCGCAGCAGCGCATCGCCGGCCTCGGTGCCGCCGATTTCGTTGACGGTGCGGAACTTGTCGAGATCGAGGCTGATCACGGCGACCGTGGTCCCGCTGCGCTTGGCGCGCGCCACCGCCTGGATCAGGCGGTCGCGGAACAATGCCCGGTTGGGCAGGCCGGTGAGGCCGTCGTGATGGGCGAGGTGGCGGATCCGCTCCTCGGCCGCCTTCCGCTCGCGCGTATCGCGCACGATGATGACGCGCGCATCGCCGCCTTCATAGGGCAGCGGCCGGGCATAGATGTCGGCGGTGATGACGCTGCCATCGGCGTGGCGCAGAAGAGTCTCCGATTCCTTCGGCTGCGCGACCTGCGCGGAATCGCCTTGTTGTTCGCCGGCCTCGAGGGCTTTCAAATGAGCCGTCAGGATGTCGTGCATGGCGGGATCGGTCAGGTCATGGAGCTTGCGCCCAACGAGGTCCTCCGGCCGGTAGCCCAGCATCCGCGCCAGCCGCGCGTTGACGTCGAGGATGACGCCGCGCCGATGGATCACGATGCCCTCGAAGGCGGCATCGGCCAGATGGCGGAAACGCTGTTCGCTGACCCGCAGGCGCGCGGCCTCGCCCAGCGCCAGGCGCTTGGCGGCCCGCGTCATCTGCCATTGCCGCCAGCACAACACCGAGGTGGCGCCGAGGCCGAGTATGGCGAGGGCGGCAATAGTTGGCAGCATTTGGGTCAGGCTGGCGATCATGCGGCTAGGCTGTCGGGCCGCGGCGGTCGGCGGTAATCAAGCCAGCCCCTGTCGGCGCGGCCGGCATATAAAGTGTTCGCGTCATCCTGGCACCCGTCCACCCTTTCCGCCCATTTGCCCTTCTGGTCGCTTCGTGGCCTTGTTGGGCCAGCACCGTCCGGCGCCCCTGAATGACCGGCTGACTGACCGGCGACTTCGCTCCCCGCGGCCACCGACCATCGATACTGGCTTTATTTTTAGCGCTGCGAATCTTATCAAGCGGTTAAAGAGAACATACATAAGTGTTTGTTGGCGCAGGAATTGACAGAATTCCTGTCCGCATCCAATTTTTTGGCCAAAATCAAGCCAGTGCTAGGTCTTGCAGCCCACATTATCAGGCAGGGCCCGAAGCAGAATGGCGTGACTTTATCAGAGTGTGAGGAGGGGCTGGCCGCGGATCGCCTGCGCGAAGGTAAATCCGACCAGACCGAGGCCAAGCAGGGCGCCCGCCAGGACCACAAAACGCGCCCGGCGCTGCCAGTATCGGTCGGCCAGCAGGCCCAGCAGGGGCAGGGCCTGCATCAGATGGGTGGCAAAGAAATGCGGCACCCGGAGGTCGCCGCCGGATTGCGACCAGCCGAAGAGGGGCAAGCCGCCGGAATCGCTGCGGATGCCGCCCACCCAATGGCCTTTGTCGGCCACCAGTTCGCCGGAACCCAGCGCGCCCGCCACGACCAGCGTCGCAGCACCACCGAGGATAAGGCCCAGCACGGCACCGAGGCAGAGCCCCTCGCCTGTTTCCGCCCGGGCACCACGGCGCAGGACCCAGCCGAGTTGCATGGCGTTGAGCACGATCAGCAGCGCGCCCACGCCCATCGCATTGTAGAGCGCCGCCTCGAGCGGTGTTTCCAGGTTGAAATGCGAGGCCCGGCCGCGCGCTGCCTGCAATGTGATGTAGAGGACCTCGCCGAAGGCGGCGACCACCGCCGCGAGGAAACCGCGCCGCAGCCAGGGCCCCGCCGCGGCCGCCGGATCGAGCAGCGCTGCCAGCCAGGTCAGGGTCGCGAAATGCACGAAGAGCGAAAGCTGGAACTTGATCGGCTTCGACCAGACGCTGGCGCCGTTCAATTGGCGCGGGTCGATCCCGGCCAGAGCCAGGGTGACGGGCAGCAGCACCAGCATCAGGCCCCTGGCAAGGAAGCCCAGCGCCACCGGATCAAGCGGCCGGCGCTGCGGCGCAGCCGGCGCCAGTGTGGTGGCGCGGATTTGCGGGGCAGCCAGCATCGAGATCAGCATGTCGGCACCCGGCGCGCCCGCATGGCGAGGCCCGAAGCGGCGCCCCACCACAGCACCAGGCCGATCGGCCCGAACAGGAAGGTGGCAAGGAGAATCGGCGCCTGCACCAGGCGGCTGACCCCCAGCGCATCGGCGCGCGCCGCGATCCAGCCGCCAACGAACAGATCGAAGGCGAGGTAATGCACCCAACCCGCCAGCAGCAGCGGCTCGCTGGCGAAGAGCTGCCGCAATTCGGCCAGCGAGCCGAAGCCGCCGGGGACAGTGAAGAAATAGGCCAGGATAAGTCCGGCATAGAACAGGGAGAGCAGGAGCACGACACCCTGCCGCAGGACGAGCAGCAGAAATGGCCGACGCGGCAGCAGGATGAGTGCCGCCCAGCCGGCCATGGCGAGCGAACCTGATGCCGAAAACAAATCCTCCCAGTCAGGCGACCAATCCAACGCGAATTCTCCCGGCAGCGATATCTTGACAGTGACTAGATTTCTCTAGAGCCGAATCTTGTCACTGTCAAGTTTGAGTTGACGCGGGCCGCCGGATCAGCCTAGGAACGGAAGCGGGCGGGCGGTGAGGACAGATGGGCAAGAAGGCGGGCTATCATCACGGCAATCTGCGGGCAGCACTGGTCGAGGCGGCGCTGGCCATCCTGGAAGCGGATGGCCTGCCCGGCCTGACCCTGCGCCGGGTGGCGGCCCAGGCGGGCGTCTCGCATGCAGCGCCGGCACATCATTTTCCCAATCTGCAGGCGCTGCTGACGGCGCTCGCCACCATCGCCTTCGAGCGCTTCACGCAATCCATGGCCCGCGCCCGGGCCCGGGCGAAACCAGACCCTGAATCCCAGGTACGCGCCGCAGGGCGCGGCTATCTTGCCTTTGCGCGCAGCCATCCCGCCCTCTTCCGCCTGATGTTCTCCGCCGGCGATCTCGACTGGCAGGATCAGGCGCTGCAAGCGGCGGGTGCTGCCGCGTTCCGCCAGTTGCAGGAGATCAGCGCGCCCTTTGCCGATCTGCTGGGCCTCGCGGGCGAGACGGACAGGCGCGAGCTTGAGCGGCTCATCTGGGCCAGCGCCCATGGCTATGCGCATCTTGCCATCGACGGCAAGATGCCGGCCACCGGCAACCCGCCCGACGTGGCGCGCTTCCTCAGCAAGCGCTAGGCGCGCTCGCGGCGCGTCAGTGGCGCGTCAATCCTGGAACCGCGCCGAGGCCAGATCGCTGCGCAGCGTTTCCAGCAGGGTTTCCTTGAGGCGTTCGACGGCGGGCGCGCCGCGCTCCTGTGCTGCATGGAGAAAAAGCTCGACCGGCGGCGCCATGGCGGGCAGGCCGCTGTCGCGGCCCAGCACAACGAGTTGCTGCGGGAGTCCCTCGGCGGTGCGCGGCGTGACGCCCAGCCCCGCTTCGACCGCGGCAAAGAGGCCGGCAAGGCTCGGGCTGTTGAAGGCGATGCGCCAGGCCAGGCCAGCCGCGTCCAGCGCTGCGATCGCGCGCGTGCGGAAGGTGCAGGGCGGCCGAAAGACGATGAGGGGCACCGGCTCGCCCGCCGTCACGCGGAAATCGGCGCGGCCCACCCAGCATAAGGGAATCTCGGCCAGGCGGCGGCGATAGGGACTGGGGTAGTCGCCCCAGGCCAAGGCGAGGTCAAGCTCGCCTTTCGCCACCTGTTCGGCCAGCAGCACGCCACGATCCACCACCACGTCGACCTTGATGCCGGGATGGGCGCGGGCAAATCGGCCGAGCAGCGCCGGCAGCCAGTGCTGGGCGAAATCCTGTACCAGACCGAGGCGCACCCAGCCCTCGAGTGCGATGCCCCGCGTTGCGGCCACGGCCTCGTCATTGAGTTCCAGCAGGCGCCGCGCATAGGAAAACAGGATCTCGCCCGGCGCCGTCAGCGCGAGGCCGCGCCCTTCCTTCCGGAGCAGCGCCTCGCCGACCTGTTCTTCCAGTTTCTTCAATTGCAGGCTGACCGCCGATTGCGAGCGGCCGAGGCGCTGGGCGGCCTTCGCGAAGCTGCCCAGTTCCGTGCCGGTGACGAATGTCCGCAACACGTCCATGTCGAGGTTGGTGATGCGCATGGCGCCCGCGGGCTCCTTTAATACTTTCGATAATCAAAAGCATAATATCAGAACTACCCGTTATTTAAAATTATCGAGGCGGCTTAGATCTGGGGCATCGCAACTGGATAGGAGTGCCCGCCATGCGTGAACTGGCCCCTGAAATCGTCACCCGCCTGATGCGGGCGGAAGTATCGCCTGCCTACCGGGGCGCGGATCAACCGGCGCACCGGCCCGATCCTGCAGATGCCGTCGGCGTTGCCATCGCCCTTGCCGCCCTCATGCTGGCGATCGCCCTCGCCTTGGCTGAGATCGGCGATGACGTGGCCGATGCGGTCGCGCTGCCACCCCTCACCCCTCTGGCCGAGGGGCATGATTGGGCAGGTTTCAGCGCCTAGCGAGTCAGGTTAGGCCAAGGATCGGATGGCAGCCGCGCAACCTCTTTCGAGCAAGGCTGTTGCGAACGCGATCGGCTATCGACCCGCGGTCATCCCTCGACTGTTCTGCCGCCATCATCGCACCAGCGGCCAAGTTCGTCCACGTCCTGAAATTCCGCGTCGTTATGGGACGGAAGCTCCGGGCGAACTTCCCGGCGGACCGCGAGGCAGTCTGGCGTGCGCCTGATGGAGGCTAGAAAGGCCGTCGCCATGCAGCCCCGATATGGTTCGATATCACGGCGCGGCATCGCGATCGGGCCCTCCGCTATCAACCGCTTCAGGTCACCACGTGCGCGCGAAACACGACTCTTGATAGTGCCCACTGCACAGTTCTGAGACGACGCAGCCTCGACGCAGCTGAGTCCGCTGACACTCACTAGTATCAGGGCCTCACTTTGCTCCCGAGACAACTCCTGGAAGGCGCGGCGGAAGTCCGCAAAATGCAGGATGTCGTCCTGTATTGCAGGAGTCGACGGCTCGTGCAGCATTTCATGAATCGGGATATGTCTGTACCGTGCGCGGCGTTGCTCCGAGTAGAAGATATTGCGAGCGATGGTGCATATCCATGCCCGAAAATTTGTTCCTGCTGCGAACTTCTCGGCATTGCCGATAGCGCGAAGTATGGCGTCCTGCACCAGATCGTCGGCCCGGTCGCGGTTCCCGGTGAGGTAGCGAGCAAAGATGCGCAAGCTATTCTCGTGCCTCATAACCAGGTCCCGGATCTGTTCCCCATGCGACGCAGCGTCTGCTGCGCCGGCGACGGCCTGGACTGGTAGCCGTAAGGGTCGAGTATCGATAGGGGGCTCGTCGCACAACGGATTGGGACCGGTTCGGGTCGAAACGATAATGCTCATGATGATTGCCTTTCGCTTTGTCGCATTGGAACCACGGAACAAATGTGCCGCGACAGCAATCAATGCCGGCCGCTTCGACGTCACCGCGGTTCGTGCAAGCGCTGAGAACCGCGCGACAGCGACTTTTCATGGCCAAACAGCACAAAGAAGCAGGTCAAGCCTCGGGCGCGAGCAGGGCATACCTGCCCTGGATCGAACCGTCTCAGGCTTGCCATCAGTGTCTGGACGGATAGGACGTCTGGCTCACCCGGGGGCAAGATCACAAGAACTGTCTTGATCTCTGTACCTTGAGAAAGCCTAGGCCACATATCGCCGGGCAGATGTGCTGTTTTGAACAGCGTCAGCTGCAAGCCGGATTATAATGACAATGCGCTGTAGCTCTGGTCCTTTCCAGCAGCGGCAACAGAGACAACAACAGAGTCTGAGCCAGGGGTTTGCCATCGAATGGCAGGCGCCGGAGGCCGGCGAAACAACGAAAACAGAGGGTCGACGCATCAACGATGCGGGCGATTCCCGGGAGACTAGTGATGGACAGCCCCTCGCAACTGAGACCGGGACTCTATGGTGCCTTGATCGGCTGCATAGTGACCTTGTCGATCGGATTCACCGTCGGCGGCTGGTATCTTGGCAGCACGGCGGAAACTTTGGCCAACGCCCGCTCGAAAGTGGCCGTCATCGAGGCATTGGTGCCAATCTGCGTCAGCTACCAGCAGGTCGATCCAAATTCCAGTGGCAAGCTTGCCGAACTGTCCGCGATGAAAACAGCCTATGAACAACGAGACTTCGTGATGAAGGCCGGTTGGGCGACGATGCCGGCGACGGATGCGCCAAATCGCGAACTGGCCGCAGCCTGCGCAAGTGCCCTCGCCAGGTCTGCCGCGGGCTGAAGTCGGACCAGGGGCGGTTTCAGTCTGTTGCCCTTGTAGAAACCCGGATATCTTCGCATGGAACAAAGCCGGAGAACATGTAGACTGGACTGCCGAAGCCGGTGATACACTGAATAGAGCGGGGTTCCCGCGGACCATCCGTCAGGTGGCGCGCCACTGAACACCTGCTGCCGTGCATTGAGGGAGTTTCGGTCATCCGAGCGAGACAAAAAGCGCAGGGAAAGAAGTCCGGAGTGGCAACCGATGGCCGCAAGAGTGCCGGGCGGGCTCGCGGTGGGAAAGCAGAAAAATCACCAGTCGACTTGCCAAGCGCTAAGCCGCCGATTGCCAAGAAAAAATCTCCCCTCATCCGTGCAGCAAGATTGGCCCCGTCGACGGCCACTGACATCGAAGCCTTTTTCAGCACGCTTGGCGATGGTCGTTCCCCGGCGAATTACCGGCCCAGATCAATAATATATCGGCAAGGTGATCCGGCAGACGCCGTCTACTACATTGAATCCGGAAAGGTGCAGCTGATGGTCGTCTCGGCGCACGGCAAGGAGGGCGTGATCGCGATGCTATCGGCCGGGGATTTTTTTGGCGAGGGTTGCCTCGCTGGCCAGCCCGTTTACATGGCGTCAGCCTCCGCCATGGCAAAGTCGGCAATCCGCCGGATCGACAAGCGCGCCATGATCAATGCGCTGCATCGGAATTCCGCCATGTCGGAAATGTTCCTTGGATTCCTGCTCTCTCGCAACATACAGATCGAAGCAGATCTCATCGACCAGCTATTCAATTCCAGCGAACGTCGACTGGCGCGCCTGCTCCTGCTGCTGGCCAATTTCGGCAAGGAAGGAAAGATGGAGGCCGTCATTCCACGGATAAATCAGGATATCCTTGCGGCGAAGGTCGGTACCACGCGCTCGCGCATTAACTTTTTCATGAACAAGTTCCGGAAGCTCGGCTTCATCGAATACAATGGCGGCTTGAAGGTTCACACCTCCCTCCTGAATATCATCGTTCACGACTGATTGTTCGTGCCTGGTCATTCCGATACGGAATGCGCCTGTTCAAATGTGAACAGACGCGCCTGCCACAACATGCATCCTGTTGAGATGCGCCATCTGGCACGGTTACCTCATCTGACACGGCTCCTTCTTGCGCGCCGGACTGCTGGAGCGAGCGGAGAACTGGCATGACTGAACGTCGAGGTCGACTTTTCAATGTTCCCTTTGTCAGCAACTATCTGCTGCTTCCCTTGCGCTCGCTGGCCGATGCACAGAAAGCTATTCTGGATAGTCGCGGTAAGGGTACAGGCGCGACGGAAACGTCGCATAGCAAGGCTGCGGACCACCCGATTTCATCGACCGAGGGCAACAGCAGAACCCCATCCAAGGCCTAGCGTGCGCTGCGATGCAGTCATGCGGCGCCCGCGCTGTTATGGTTCGGAAACGCTAGAATTTCGCCACGCGACGGCACGGCGTCATTGATTGGGACCAGGGTTATCTCGGCACTCCCCTGGCTTGCCGGCATGGCCGATATGGGGGAGGGCGATCAAGCCGGTCTGGTGCCGGTCGGATCCCGCCGCGGCATGATGAGGCGCAGCCTTATCGGCGCCAGGGCGATCCGCATGGGCAGGCGGCCGATGATGTCGCCATCGCCCTGCACCGGGTCGTCGATTGGCCCGGTGATCTCCACCCGGCTGCCGCTGGCGATGGCATAGCCGGCCGTCCGCGGCAGGCATCCGAGAGCGAGAGCCAGTCCATAGCGCAGCACCTGGAAAATGCCGCGGCGCTCGAACAGGCAGATCTCGAAACCCGCCTTGCCGAGGTCGGCCGCCGGTGCCACCACATGGCGGCCACCGTAATACCGGCCCTTGGCCACGATCACCGACGCCGCCTCGATCGGGTCGCCGCCATCGATGCTGACGCGATAGGTGGGGTAGGGAAAGCGGCGTGCCTCGCGCAGCGCCTGCCACATATAGGCAAGCTTTCCGAGGCGCTTCTTCATTGCGGGATCAACGCCGGCCACGACATGGGCGTCGAATCCCGCCCCGACCATCAGCGAGAAGGCGCGGCCATTCGCCAGACCGACATGGACCCGGCGCGCCTGGCGCGCGTCAAGAGTGGCGGCGATCGCCGCCGCATCGACCGCGAGACCGATTTCCGCCGCCAGCACATTGGCCGTCCCCATGGGGATGATGCCGAAGGGCATCGCATCTGCATCCACGGCGGTCACGAGTCCGTTGATCGCCTCGCCGATCGTGCCGTCACCACCGGCGACGGCCAGCAGATCGGGGCGGTCCTGCTTCGGCATCCGCACGATGGCGCGGGCCAGGCGCTCGGCATCGCCGCGCCGCGCCGTCGCCTGTAATTCGATCGCCCAGCCGCGCGCCGTCAGCCGGTCGGTGACATCCTCGAGGAAGCCCCGGCGACGGCGCCCGGCAATGGGGTTGAAGATGATGGTGAGACGGGGGGCGGCGGGCACGGGCGTGAGTGTTCGGGTCTGGTAGAACATCTGCCGGGAATGGCCGGGCGAACCTAGATCAATCCCCGGTCAAGGACCATGCCGATGCAGCGTTTTATGTTTTACCTCGAAAGATACATTATTGTGTTAATACATTTTCGATCTTCGGGACTGTACGGCAGCGCGATAATCCCCTATAAACCGCGCCTTCCGCCGGTTGCCGGCGGGCAATTATTTGACTCTGGAGCAGGCTTTCTTTATATAGCCGCGCCAAAGCGCAACCGACTGAATTCCGTGGAGAATACCCGTGAAACGCACCTATCAGCCGAGCAAGCTCGTGCGCAAGCGCCGTCATGGCTTCCGCTCGCGCATGGCGACCAACGGTGGCCAGAAGGTCATCTCGTCGCGCCGCGCCAAGGGCCGCAAGCGTCTCAGCGCCTGATCCGGGCGCGGGTCGCTTGAGCTCCGGCGCCGCCTCCACCGCTTCGATTTCCGCGCGATGACCCGCATCGGCCGCCTGAAACGGCGCGCCGAATTCCTGGCCGCCGCCGCCGCCAACCGCAAATGGGTCGCCCCAGGCCTGGTGCTGCAGGCACACGCCCGTGACGTTGCCCGGGAGGTTACGGGCGGGGCCGCAGCCGCGACGACCGCCCATTCCACCATGACACAGCCGGATCTGCGCCTGGGTTTTACGGCCAGCCGCAAGGTCGGCAATGCGGTCCTGCGCAACCGGGCCAAACGACGCCTGCGCGCGGCTGCCACCGAGACCCTGCGCGAAATCCTGGACGGCCAGGCGGTGACGGCAGCGGCCGACCTCGTCCTCATTGCCCGGCCTGCGACAATCAACCGCGACTATCGCAGCCTGAAGCAGGATTTCCGCCGCGGGCTGAGTAAGCTTGGCGTCATCGCCGCCGCCGCGGGAACGCCGCGATGAGGCGGCTGATCCGGCGCCTTGCAGGGTTGCCCGCCGTCTGCGGCATTCTGCTGATCCGCACTTACCGCCTGTTGCTTTCGCCCTGGCTCGGCTATCACTGCCGCTTCCAGCCGACCTGCTCGGCCTATGGCATCGAGGCGATCTCGCGCCACGGGCTGGTCAAGGGCGGCTGGTTGACCTTGCGCCGGCTGGCGCGCTGTCACCCCTGGGGAGGTTCCGGCTTCGAACCGGTGCCGCCCGTCGAACCGACCAGATCGCACGCCCAGTGCCGCGATCACGCCCACCAGCACCGCTGAAACCGCCTGACAAGATCTCAAATCCGGGACCGCCGAACTCATGAATCCGCAGATCGACAAGAAGAACATGGTCATCGCCATCGCCCTATCGATGGCGATCATCTTCGTCTGGCAGTTCTTCTTCGAAATGCCGCGCATGGAACGCCAGCGCGCCGAGCAGGCCCTGCTGGCCGAGCAGCAGGCCGCCCAGCAGACCGAGGCCGGGCAGCTCGCGACACCGCAGCAGCCGGCAGCCGCAGACGCCGCAGGGAATGCGACGGGTGGCGCCCCCCTTGACCTCGCCGCCGCCACCGCCAAGCTGCCGCGCGACGAGGCGCTGGCCCTCAGTCCGCGCGTCAGGATCGACGCGCCGAAGATCCGCGGCTCGGTCGCGCTCAAGGGCGGGCGCATCGACGATCTGGTCCTCAAGAACTACCGCGAGACGATCGAACTCGACTCGCCCAACGTCGTGCTGCTTTCACCGGCCCGCGCCGATCTCGGCTATTTCGCCGAAACCGGCTGGGTTGCTGTCGGCAACGTAAAGACGCCGGATGCGGAAGCGATCTGGACCGCAGATCGCGACACGCTGTCGCCTGACAGCCCGGTGACGCTCACCTGGGACAATGGCGAAGGGCTGGTCTTTACTCGCCGCATCACGGTCGACCAGGACTACATGTTCGACATCGTCGATTCCGTCACCAACAACGGCAGTGCTGCGGTCAGCCTCGCCCCCTATTCGCGCGTCAAGCGCATCGGCCTGCCGCCGCTCGACGGCATCTACATCCTGCATGAAGGGCCGATGGGTGTGCTGGAAGGCTCGCTCAACGAGCACACCTATGGCGATATCCGCGACCAGGCGCTGGAGGCGCCGGTGGGCGATCTCGCCGCCGCCGCCGTCACCGCCAGCACCACCGGCGGCTGGCTGGGCCTTTCCGACAAGTACTGGCTGGCGGCCCAGGTGATCCCGGCAGACGCGCCGGTGAAGGCGCGCATGTTCTACGGCACGATCGACGATTCATACCAGGTCGATTACACCGCCGGCACGCGCGAGGTAGCGCCGGGTGCGGCCGTCGATTTCGACCACAAGATCTTTGCCGGCGCCAAGGAGGTTTCACTTCTGGAGCACTACCGCGACACCTTCAACATCCCGCTGTTCGAGCGGGCGGTCGATTTCGGCTATTTCTTCTTCCTGACCCAGCCGCTGCATGCCTTCCTCGACTGGATCTTCCGCTTCGTCGGCAATATGGGCATCGCCATCCTGCTGCTGACCGTCGTGGTGAAGGCGGTGATGTTCCCGCTCGCCAACAAATCCTATGTCTCGATGAGCAAGATGAAGACCCTGCAGCCCAAGATGCAGGAGCTCAAGGAGACCTATGGCGACGACAAGCAGCGCTTCCAGCAGGAGATGATGGCCCTCTACAAGAAGGAGAAGGTCAACCCGGCCGCCGGCTGCCTGCCGATCCTGATCCAGATCCCGGTCTTCTATGCGCTCTACAAGGTGCTCTACGTCACCATCGACATGCGCCATGCGCCGTTCTTCGGCTGGATCGATGATCTTTCGGTCAAGGATCCGACCACCGTCCTCAACCTTTTCGGCCTCATTCCCTGGGATCCCAGCGCCTATTTCTCGATCCCGATCCTCGGCCTCATTCTTTCCTTCCTCTCGATCGGCGTCTGGCCGCTGGTGATGGGCTTCACCATGTGGGCGCAGATGCGCCTCAACCCGACCCCGCCCGACCCGATCCAGGCGCGCCTCTTCGCCATCATGCCGTTCATGTTCACCTTCATGCTGGCGCCCTTCGCCGCCGGCCTCGTGATCTACTGGGCGTGGAACAACACCCTCTCCATCGCGCAGCAGAAATTCATCATGTGGAAGCTGGAGAAGGCGAAGGAGAAGCAGGCGCAGAAGGCTGGCGCCTGAACATGAGCGCCGGAACGGGCGATACCAGGTCAGCGGGCGAAAGGCTGTTCCAGCGCGAATGCAAATTCGTGGCCGGTGCTGCCGCCATCGACCAATTGCCGCCGATGGGGCCGATCGAGGTGGCTTTCGCCGGCCGCTCCAATGTCGGCAAATCCAGCCTCCTGAACGCTCTCACCGGCCGCAAGGCGCTGGCGCGCGTCTCGCAGAATCCGGGCCGTACGCAGCAGCTCAACTTCTTCGACCTGCATGGCGAACTGGTCCTGGTCGACATGCCGGGCCATGGCTATGCCAAGGTTTCCAAGAAGACCATCCATCACTGGCAGCATCTGATCGAGGCCTATCTCAAGGGCCGCGCCAATCTGCGCCGCCTGCTGCTGCTCATCGACAGCCGCCACGGCTTCAAGGAGAGCGACCAGGAGCTGATGGACCTGCTCGACCAATCGGCCATGTCCTATCAGGTCGTGATGACCAAGGCCGATACGCTGAAACCCGCCGAGCTTGCCGCCAACCAGGCGACGTTCCAGGCGATGATCAGGCGCCGCCCGGCGGCACATCCCGAGATTCTCGTCACCTCGGCGGAGACCGGCATGGGTATCGCGGAACTGCGCGATGCCCTGGCTGACCTCGCGGCGCAGGGCTAGGCGCTAGATCCGCGCCTTTTCGACGAAATCACGCGCCGCTTCGTCGAATATCTGCCAGTAGACGAGCAGATCCTGCGGGAACAGCACGCGATAGCCGATCTCGTCATCGAGTTTCCGCCGCAGCGAGCAATGGTCGGGCCCGTCATAACCCAGAGGCAGCGGCTCGCAGACGATCAGCGTGGTGACCTCCTTGTCATCTAGGCCGAAGACGAAGATCGGCGCCCCCGGCAGCGTTTGAAAGGGAGCCAGGGAATGCAGGTCGAGCGCCTTCTGCCATTGCCGCACATAGGCCACCCTGGTGCCGGTGGCAGCACGCTGCGAGGTGATGGTGAATTTGTAGGTACTGCCCGCCGGCTCTGCCTCGCGCCCCGTCCAATCGGCGAAGGCCCCGGCCAGAGTCGGGGTCAGGTCAGGCACGGATGCGGCCTGCAGGACATCGACCTGAATGATATCGGCAAGCCCCGCGAGTTCCGCCGGCGCCAGCTGCTCGGCCGGCATCTGCACCGCCAGGCGGGCAAAATCGCCACGCGGGCCGAACATCACGGGCCAGGTCTGCAGCAGCGCGCCTTCGGCAAAGGCGAATTCCTCGCCGGCAACCCGGAAGGTGAACGGCGGGGGATTCGAGGCCGCAGCCGTCGGTTCGTCCGCCGGCATGGGCTCTGCCCCCTCCTCGACGCTGCCGGCCGCACAGGCGGTCAGCAGCAGCAATGCTGCCAATCCGGTCAACTTGCGCAATACCTCGGCTGTTCGCATCGTCATTCCAACTCTCCGTCATCCTGGCGGCATCTTGAACCGACCGTCGACTCAGGATCTGCCGCAGGCCTTGGCATCCGCGATGATGGTCCGCGCGCGGTCATCGATCAGCCGCCAGAGCTTGAGGTCGGCAGCAAGGAATTCAACCTGATAGCCGAGATCGGCGCGGTCGTCATTGCCATGCAATGTACACCAGTGCATCGGTGCAATAGCAGTGGGGTTGACCGGGCAGTGAATCAATGTCGCGACCTCGACGCCGGAAATATCCGCAAAGAAAAGATCGTGCGGTGCACCCGTGGGTGTACCGGGAGATACTAAACTGAGACCAGTCTCATGAACCCGATCGGGCCGCCGGTTATAGAACACGTTCGGTGCCTGCCCCTTGCCATCGAACCGGTATTCCTTCAGCGCCGGAATATGGAATCTGACCATGTCCGCATCATCGTTGCCCATATGCGGCGCCAGAAGGGTAAATTTCTCGGGGCCATCATCGGAAACGAAGGACATTGTTACCCCGCCGCCGGTACGTGCCGGTTGCATGCTTGCCGGGAATCGGAATCCCGCCGCGCCAAGCGAATACTTCCGCCCGTCGACGCCCGCGCAATCCGGCGCAGGGGATTCAGTGGCAAATCTGGCGGCGCGCTTCTCGGCCAGCAATGCCGCCCGCTCGGCCTGAGTGGTGCAGGCCGCCAGCAGAAAGAGTGCCGCACTCGCGGCAAGGCGGCGAACCAAGCGCATCGACCTCGTTCCCTTCAGCCGTCGCCGAAATGCTCGAGCTTGCCGGCACCGGCATTGCGGATATCGGCGCCGGCCCTGGCAAGGTAGTCGGCCACCTTTTCCAGGCGGTCGGCCAGCGCCGCGCGGTCCTCGGTATAGATTCCCTGGTCGATGAAGGCCTGCAGCCTTTCACGTCCCGTCCAGGCGACGTGGCGGGCATATTCGGACGCCGCCACATGGGCGGGATCAGCATGATAGATCTGGTCGAAGCGGTTGTAATCAGGGAACTCGGCATCGCGCGGTACATAGCCATTGACCATGGTGATGCGTTCGCCGGCGGATTTGAGGGCGGCGGCGCGATGCACCACCATGTTCCCCTGCTGCAGGACGGCATAGCCCGGCCCCGGAATCCGCGGCGTCACCACGCGCTCGGGCGGCGGCGCCTTGCCATCGCGGTGCAGTTCCGCAATCTCGTGCTTGGTACCCTTGAAGAACTGGAACTCGCCACCCCGGATCGTGGCCGGATCGGTGACGAAAAGGACGTAGTCGACGCGCAGTGTGTCGACATGCCATTTGTCGACATTCTGCCCCACCTCGAGCGGATTGAGGTTGATATGGCCGAGGTGGTGCGGGATGGAATGGGGCAGCAGCTTCAGCCCCGCCACCTCGCCGAGGAAATCGGTCACCTCTCGCGAGAGACAGAGATCGCGCAGGAATTTCGACTGGAACACCGCACCGCGGACCTTCCTGGGGATGCGACCGCTGCTGGTGGCATAGGGGGCCAGCGCGCGACAGACCTCAAGCAGCGCCGCCGCGCCCTCGTCACTCAGGATGCGGAAGCAGCTGGTGATGCCGAAATCGCTCGGGCAGGCGGCGATTTCATTGGCACCATAACCTAGCTCGGCCAGTGTCGTGATCCTGTCCGGCCTTTCGAGTTGCAGATGTCGCGCCGGGTCGAATGCCGGCTCCCTTTCCAGCGGCGGGTAACCCTGGGGTGGAACGGCAGGCAATTCCAGCAAAGCGGCCTCGGCCATGGCGCAACCTCGAGCGACGGGGTAAGCAGGATCGGTGCCGATGGTGCCGCGCCGGCGGCCGCCCGGCAATGCGGATTTTCATGGTCCCAGACATGCCCAAACGGCATCCCCCGATCAGTCGGTGACGGCTGCCAGGATCGCCCCGGGACCCTTCCGCTGGACCAGGATGGCGCGCTTCAGCGTCGGATCGCCGGGCGGAATGGGAAGAGTGATGGCCGCGCCGGTCCAGGTGCCGAGAGGGGCAAGCTCGCGCACCGCATGGGTGATGGCAAGGGTGCGGCCGCCATTCTCGCCGCGCGCCACCGGTATGTCGACACGGCCGGCCGTGTAGCGGACCAGCCAGACCTCCGCGCCGCCTTCGGGCAAGCCGGCACCGTCGCCCAACGTCACGCTGTCGGCGCCGAGTACCAGACGTGACGGCCGGACTGCCGCGGCTTTTTCCACGACGGCCCGGTCCAGCGCCGCCTCAATGGCCCCCATGCGGTTGCCGACCAGTTCGATGCGGCCGTCGACCAGCATCTGCGGCGTATAGACATGGGAATTGCCGAGGGCGACCGCGTAGTCGCGCTGGCGCTGGGTGAAGGCGGGCTGCGCGAAGGTATCGGCCCAGCCGAGGCTGTCCCAGTAGGTAACGCCAAAGCTGAGGGCGAGGACGCCGTCCTGCCCGGCAAGGATACCGAGATTGGCATCGGCCGGCGGGCAGGAGGAACAGCCCTGGCTGGTGAAGAGCTCGACGACGGTGAGGTCGGCAGCCACCGCCGGCCGGGTGAAAGCGGCAGCAACCAGCGCAACGGCGGCGATGGCGCCAAGACATGATCCGGCCATGACATTGCTCCCAGCTCGACTGACCAGTGCTCGAATGACCTGTGCTCGACTGATCTCTAGCGCTTTCGCTGGCCACCGGCCGGACGTTACAGGCGTCATGCCCTTGATGTCGGCAGGCTGGACATGAACCGGCCCCGGTGCGACGATCCGGCGCCCATCCGGAGCATTTCCCTTGCGCGATTCGCTGCAGCACCCGACCCGCCTGGTTCCGCTTGCCTTCCTTGTCGCCATTGCCATCGGCACAGCGCTGCTGATGCTGCCCATGGCCCGAGCCGGGGATGGCTCGGCGCCTTTCCTGGTCGCCCTCTTCACCGCCACCTCGGCGGCCTGCGTCAACGGTCTCATTGTTGTCGACACGCCGACCTATTGGTCGGGCTTCGGCCAGGTCGTGATCCTGCTCCTGTTCCAGGTCGGCGGCTTCGGCATCATGGCTGGCGCCACCTTGCTCGGCATCCTGGTAACGCGGCGCCTGCGACTTGCCACGCGCCTGCTGGCACAGACCGAGAACCGGGGCCTGGTCATGGGCGATGTCTTCGGCATCCTGCGCATGGTTCTCGCCGTCACTCTCTCGGTCGAGGCGATCGTCGCCGTTATCCTCACCCTCCGGCTTCACTACGGCTATGGCGAGGACTGGGGCACGGCGCTGTGGCACGGCATATTCCAGGCCGCATCGGCCTTCAACAATTCCGGCTTCTCCAGCTATTCCGACAGCCTGATCCGATTCGCCCTAGACCCCATGATCCTGGTGCCGATGATGTTCGCCATCCTGGTCGGAGGGGTCGGCTTTCCCGTGTTGCACGACCTGCGTCGCGAAACCTGGCGCCCTGGGCGCTGGATGCTGCACACGAAGCTCACCTTGCTGGGAACGGCGATCCTACTGCCGGCCGGGTTCGTGGCCATTCTTCTCTATGAATGGAACAATGTGGCGACCCTCGGCCAGTTCGGGATCGGCGGAAAGTTCCTCAATGCCCTGTTCCATTCCGTCACCTTGCGCACCACCGGTTTCAACACGGTCGACGTCGCCGCCATGACGCCCTCCTCCTTCGTCGTATCCTATGTGCTGATGATGATCGGCGGCGGCAGCGCCGGCACGGCCGGCGGCATCAAGGTGGGCACGTTCCTGATCCTCGGCCTCGCCGTCTGGGCGGAGATTCGCGGCGATGCAGATGTCAACGCCTTCGGCCGCCGGGTCTCGGGCGATGTCCTGCGCCAGGCCGTGACCGTCGTGCTTCTGGCCATCGGCCTGGTCAGCCTCGCCATCCTCGCCTTGCTAGGCCTCAGCGATTTCAGCCTAACCTTCCTGATGTTCGAGGCGATCTCGGCCTTCTCGACCACCGGCATCTCGACCGGCATCACCGGCCAGCTGCCGGCGGCGGCGCAGGTGATCATCATCGGCTTGATGTTCGTCGGCCGCATCGGCACCATCACCATCGCAACCGGCCTGGCGCTGCGCGCGCGTGCCCGGCCCTATCGTTATCCAGAGGAGCGCCCGATCGTTGGCTAAGTCATTCACGCCCACCAGCAACAGCGTGGTGGTGATCGGCCTCGGCCGCTTCGGCGGCGCGGTCGCCGACTCGCTCGTCCGCCTCGGCCATGATGTGCTCGGCATCGACGAAAACGCGGAACTGGTTCAGCGCTGGGCCGACCAACTTACCCATGTGGTGCAGGCCGATGCGACCAACACGGATACGCTGCGCCGGCTCGGCGTCGCCGATTTCGAGAGCGCCGTCGTCGGCATCGGCAACGACCTCGAGGCCAGTGTGCTGACAGTTCTCAGCCTGGTGGAACTCGGCATCCGGGATATCTGGGTGAAGGCGCTGAGCCTGCGCCACGGTCGCATTCTGGAGCGCACCGGGGCCCATCACGTGGTCTATCCCGAGATGGCGATGGGTGAGCGGGTGGCGCATCTGGTGACCGGCCGCATGATCGACTTCATCGAATTCGATGACGGCTTTGCCATTGCCAAGACCCGCGCCCCGCGCGATGCGGCGGGCAAGACGCTGGCGGAATCGGCCCTGCGCAGCAGGTACGGCATCACCATCGTCGGCGTGAAACGACCGAGGACCGATTTCACCTATGCCAAGCCCGACACCATGATCGAGGCCGGGGATCTCCTCATCGTCTCCGGTCCCACCCAGCTGGTCGAGGCCTTCGCCGCGCTGACCTGATGATCGGGGTGACGACCGTCAGGGGAGGCGACCGTCAGGACCGCCACCAGCCGCTGCGCCGATCGGCCAGCTGGCGGGCGCGACTGTCGATCTCCCATCTCTCGATGCCGATATCCTTCAGCATGCGCGCATCCAGGTGTTCAAGCGCGCGGCGCGTCAGGCGCGCATCGCGCCATTGCCGCCAGCGGCGCCAGAGCAGGCGCCAGAGGTATGGCTGCGCCGCGGCGGCGGCGGCGGCGAGGCGGGACTTCCCCTGGACAAGCTCGGTCATGGTTGATCTCCCAATCGAATCGGGCGCCAGAGCGGCGCGTCGGAAGGGATATGCCGCTTTCGGTTCAAACCGGCTGTGAAGGGGTTCACACGGGTCGGTCCCGGAAACGTGCCGATGCTGCCCGACGCAATGTCTTGCGACAATCGGGCCAGGAAATCTGCGGCTCGGCTGCCCGCCTGCATGACCCCCATGCTTCCCCTGCGATGGTCGCGGCGGGCGCTTTGCGGCATTCTCTCGGGCATCCGAGCCGGGGAAACGCCGTCATGACCTTTGCCGCCTTGCTTGTCTTTGCCGGGATCTATGCCGTCGCGGTCTTCTCGCCGGGGCCCGGTGTCGCCGCCGTGGTGGCGCGGGCCATGGCAACCGGCACCCGCCGCACCCTGCCCTTCATCCTCGGCATCGTGCTGGGTGACCTCGTCTGGTTCGGCTTCGTGGTAGGCGGCCTTGCCGCAGTGGCGCAGAATTTCCAGATCGTTTTCCGCGTCATCCAGTATGCCGGCGCCGCCTATCTTGCCTTCCTCGCCTGGAAGCTGTGGACAGCACCGGCCGCCATGCCCGAGAACCAGACCTATGTGAAGGGCGAGGGGCTGCGCCTGGTCTTCGCCGGCCTCTCCATGACGCTGGGCAACCCGAAGACGATGATCTTCTTCGTAGCCATCCTGCCGCAGGTAGTGAGCGTCGAGCGCATGAGCGGGCTCACCATTGCCGAGCTTTGCGTGCTGATGGCGACAATCCTGGCCGCGATCATGTTCTGCTATGCCATCCTCGCTGACCGGGCGCGGCGCATCATCGCCTCACCCCGGCAGATGCGGATCGTGAACCGTGCCACCGGCGGATTGCTGGCCGGCGTCGCCGCCGCGATCGCCGCGCGCTGACCTCTGATGGCGAAATCGACCCTGCCGGTGGCGAGCATCGTCTCCTATCACGCCCATGTCTATTTCGACGGGACGGCGCAGCGCGCGGCGGCACTGCGGCTGCGCGAGGAGATCGCGGCGCGCTTTCCGGTGGCCATGGGGCGGGTCCATGACCGGCTGGTCGGCCCGCATGCCAGGCCGATGTACCAGGTGAGCTTTGCCGTGCCGGTCTTCGCCACCCTCATTCCCTGGCTGATGCTCAATCGGGATGGTCTTTCGATCCTGATCCATCCCAACACGGCGGCGGAACGGGACGATCACCTGGAAAGGGCATTCTGGCTGGGCGCCCCCCTGCCGATCCTCCATGCCGACGACCTTGCCGAAGAGAACGAGCCGCAGGGCGCCAAT
The DNA here is from genome assembly GCF_004363235.1 of Dongia mobilis. Classification (GTDB taxonomy): domain Bacteria; phylum Pseudomonadota; class Alphaproteobacteria; order Dongiales; family Dongiaceae; genus Dongia; species Dongia mobilis. The sequence goes on along the minus strand of NZ_SNYW01000008.1, from coordinate 361,552 downwards.
CCGGTCAACACCACACCCTACCTCGAGCCCTGAACCGAAATGACGAGCGCACACGCCCTGCTGGATTCACCGCGCGCCTGGACGCGCCTCTGGGCGGCACTCGGCATCGCCGTGATGGGCGGGATCGGGCTGTGGTCGCCGGTCGTGGTGCTGCCGGTGATCGAGGCGGAATTCGGCACCGGACGGGGCGGCGCCTCGCTGCCCTATACGGCGACCATGATCGGTTTCGCCCTGGGCGGCGTCCTGATGGGCCGCTTCAGTGACCGCTTCGGTATCTTCCGCCCGGTCGTCTTCGGTACATTGCTGCTCGGCGCCGGCTTCGTGCTCGCCTCCTTCTCGACGAGCTACTGGCAATTCGTCGCCATCCAGGCCGGGCTCATCGGCTTCCTCGGCTGCTCGCCAACCTTCGGCCCGCTGGTCGCCGACATCTCGCACTGGTTCAAGCGGCGGCGCGGCATCGCCATCGCCATCGTCGCCTCGGGCAACTATCTGGCCGGCACGATCTGGCCGCCGGTCATCACGCATCTGGTCACGACGATCGGCTGGCGCGAGACCTATCTGTCGATCGGCCTGCTCTGCCTCATCACCATGCTGCCGCTGGCACTCGTGCTGCGGCAACGCCTGCCGGAGGAGCCGGTATCGGCCGATGGAAGCCGGACGGCCGCGGCCCTGCTGCCGCTGCCGTCGCCGCATCTGCAATCCATGCTGCTGCTGGCGGGGCTGGCCTGCTGCGTCGCCATGGCGATGCCGCAGGTCCATATGATCGCCTATTGCGGCGATCTCGGCTACGGCCCGGCACGGGGCGCCGAGATGCTGTCGCTGATGCTGGGATTCGGCGTGGTCAGCCGCCTCGTCTCGGGATTGATCGCCGACCGGATCGGCGGCGTCGGCACCCTTATTCTCGGCTCCGGGCTGCAATGTCTCGCCCTGTTCTTCTATCTGCCCTTCGACGGGCTCATGTCGCTCTATATCGTTTCGGCCCTGTTCGGCCTGTCGCAAGGCGGCATCGTGCCTTCCTATGCCCTTATCGTGCGCGACTATTTCCCGGCCAGGGAGGCCGGCACCCGCATCTCGCTCTGCCTCACCGCAACGGTGGTCGGCATGGCGCTGGGCGGCTGGCTGTCGGGGCTCATTTTCGACTGGACCGGCTCCTACCAGGCAGCCTTCGCCCACGGGATCGCTTGGAATTTCCTGAATATGGGGATCGCCGCCTGGCTGCTGATGAGCCGTCGGGCCCTGCGCATGGCAGGGGCCTGAATTTTTTTCGCACGTGGCGTCACACGGGCGCCTGCCGCCTCGTCATCCCGGCACAACCCACCAGACGACGGAGATGAAGCCATGCAAGCCCGCCTCAACCATTTCAAGGTCAATGCCAATGCCATGCAGGCGATGCTGAAGCTGCAGCAGCGCGTGGACGAAGGCGGCCTCGAACACAGCCTGCAGGAACTGGTGAAGATCCGCGCCTCGCAGATCAATGGCTGTGCCTATTGCCTCGACATGCACACAAAGGATGCCCGCAAGGCCGGCGAGACCGAGGCGCGGATCCACCTCCTTCCCGCCTGGCGCGAATCGCCGCTCTACAGCCCGCGCGAGCGCGCCGCACTGGCCTGGACCGAGGCGATGACGCGGCTGGCCGAGACGGGGGCGCCGGATGCCGATTACGCGGCGATGGCCGAGCATTTCAGTCCCCAGGAACAGGTGGAACTGATGCTTCTCATTGTCACCATCAATGGCTGGAACCGCTTCGCCGTCGGTTTCCGCGCCCAGCACCCGGTCAGGAAGGACGACCAGCGGCAACATGGCTGAGGAAGAGCAGGGGCGGGCGGCGACCGAAGCTGCGGCCATTTTCGATCCGCATCGACAACGCCTGCAGCGCATCGCCTATCGCATGCTGGGATCGATGGCCGAGGCCGAGGACATCGTTCAGGACGCCTTCCTCCGCTGGCTGGGCGCGGATCGCACGGCCGTGCGCGAGCCCGCAGCCTTCCTCACCCGGATCGTGACGCGGCTCTGCCTCGACCAGCTGAAATCGGCCCGCGCCCGGCGCGAGACCTATATCGGCCCCTGGCTGCCGGAGCCGATCGTGCTGCCGGAGTCAGCAATGGAGGCGGAGGACGACCTTACCGTGACGCTGATGCTGGCGCTGGAGCGGCTTACCCCGCTGGAACGCGCTGCCTTCCTGCTCCACGACGTATTCGGCCTCTCCTTCGCGGAGGTCGCCGAGGCGCTGGAGCGCGACGCCGCCGCCGCCCGCCAGCTGGCTTCCCGCGCCCGCAGCCATGTGCGTACCGAGAAGCCGCGATATACGCTGCCCGCCGGCGAGGGCGAGACTATCGCCGGCGCCTTCTTCGCCGCCTCACGCAGCGGCGACGTCGCCGCTCTCAAGGCCCTGCTGGCGGAAAGCGCCATTCTCTATACCGATGGTGGCGGCAAGCGCAACGCGGCCCTGAACCCGATCGCAACTGCGGAGAAGATCGCCCGCTTCTTCGCCGGCATCGCCGTGCCGGAGAAGGGCGGGCCATCGACCTTCCTGCGCTACGTCATGATCGATGGCCTGCCCGGCTTTGTCAGCCTGGAGAAGGACGGCCTCATCCAGACCACCGCCTTCGAAATCGAGGATGGCCGCATCACCCGCCTCTATATCGTGCGCAATCCCGACAAGCTGGCGAGATTGCAAAGGGAATTCGGATAGCGGTTCACGCTTGAGGCAAGAACGGAGCCACGTCTGCCACGATCCAGTTGCGCAAGGCGGCGATGGCAGGGCGGTCCTGCTGGCCGGCCACATGCACGAAATCGAAACGGAGGCCGTCGAGCACCGGGCCGAAGGGCTGGGCAAGCAGGCCCGCCTTCAGTTCGGCAGCGACCAAAGCCGTACTGAGGAGGGCTACACCCTGGCCGGCGATGGCTGCCTGGATGGCGCTGTTCTCGTCATTGAAGGTGATGCCGCCTTGCGGGTCGAGACCGGCGACATCGAATCCGGCGGCCGCCGCATGCTCGATCCAGGCGCGCCAGGTGGGGACGCTGATCTTCGTCGCCTGGGCGCCCCATTCGAAATGGATCAGCGGCAGTCGCCGCAGATCCGCGATTGCTAGCGGGCCGAGTTGCGGGCTCGCCATCGGCGCGAAGTGATCGGCGAGGAGCGGTTGCGTGGTCAAGCCCGGATAGCGGCCGAGGCCGTAGCGGATCGCGGCGTCCGCCTCGCCGCCGGCGAGATCGACCGGATCGTCGGAGGCATGGAGGCGTAAATCCCAGCCGGGATTGCGCAAGGGGAAGGCGCCGGCGCGCGGCACCAGCAGCTTCGCGGTAAAGGCAAGGGTGGCGGAAAGGGTGGCCACCTGGCGGCGGGACCCGCCTTGCACTTTTGCGACCGCGTCGCCCATCAGGTCGAAGGCCCGGACGAGGTCGGGATGGAGGGCGCGGCCGGCTTCGGTCAGCACCACTTGGCGGGTACGGCGCTGGAACAGGGCGACGCCCAGGCCGTCCTCGAGCTGGCGGATCTGGTGACTGATCGCGGTCGGGGTGACGGCAAGCTCGGCCGCCGCGCGCTTGAAGCTCATGAGGCGTGCCGCCGCCTCGAAGGCGCGCAGGGCGGCCAGCGGCGGCAGGCGCCGGCTCATCCGACAGAATATCCCATGAATGAATCTGACTCAGTCATCGGCTGAGAAGTTCGCGTTTGTCTGCGCATTGGTCAAGGCCATATCGGAATCATACATCAATGTAGTTCATTCATCAGAAAGGAACCTTCCATGGCCTGGGTCTATCTGGGTGCCGCCGCGATCTTCGAGGTGATCTTCGCGTTGTCGATGAAATATGCCGAGGGCTTCACGCGGCTGGGTCCGACATTCGTTACCGTGGTCGCGGTTGTGGGCGGGGTGGGCTTCCTGACGCTGGCCCTGAAATCCCTGCCGGTCAGCATCGCCTATCCCGTCTGGACCGCCATCGGCACGCTGGGCACGGTGGCGTTCGGCTGGCTGATGCTGGGTGAGGCGCTCACGGCGGTGAAGCTGGTCTCGGCCGTCGCCATCGTCGCCGGTGTGGCGGGGCTGAAGCTGAGTGCCGCCTGACGCGCTTTGCCCGGAATCCCAACCGTCGGGAGGATCAGGCAAGCATTGCCGAGATCCCGGTATTCCGCGAATGCCACCCCTGCCCCATCTCCATCCTCAACAGAGGAGATCGGAGCATGAGCAGACGAAGCATCCCGGAAATCCGCGCCGCCGAAGCCAGACAGGCCGAAATGGTGCGCGAACTGGCGAATAACCTAAAGGCAGAGCGGCAGCACCGCCGGCAGCAGCCGGGCGGCCTGCTCGACTTCCTCTCGGCCCTGACCCCGCAGCGCGTGGCGGCGGAAATCGGCGGCGACGCGTCAGGGTTTCGACGCCCGTAGGGTGAAGCGGCGAAAGACCAGCGTGCGCAGCCGGTTGCGAAGGTCCGCTTCGCGCCGCTGCGCACGCGCAATGGCGTCGCGGCTCCCGGTCAGGATGTCGACAAAACCCGCTGCCTACAGCAGCGGTACGACCTTTTCCACCGTCAGGCTGATTGACGCAGATGCTCGGAGACAGGCTGGACCGCAGCCGCGACGGGCGCCAGGTAAAGATGCGGGCGCCCGTCGATCGGCGAGCGGCCGATCGCAGCGGCAACGCCGAACACGGTGCGAATCAGACTGGGGGTCAGCACCTTGAGGGGCGCGCCCGCCGCCATCACGCGGCCGGCCATCAGCACCACCACTTCGTCGCAATAGAGGGCGGCGAGGTTGAGATCGTGCAGGGCGACGATGCTGGTGAGCGGCAGATGCGACACCAGTTCCAGGATTTCCAGCTGGTGCTGCACGTCGAGATGGTTGGTGGGCTCGTCCAGCAGCAATTCGGTGGGCGCCTGGGCCAGTGCGCGGGCGATCTGGGCGCGCTGCTTCTCGCCGCCCGAGAGCGTGTGCCAGCTTTGCCGGCGCTTCGCCGCGAGGCCGGTCTGCATCAGCGCCTGGTCGACCGCCTGCTGGTCGCGGCCGGTCCAGCCGGCGAGCGGACCGCGATGGGGCGTGCGGCCGAGGCGCACTACATCCTCGACCGTCACATCCTCCTCGGTCGCTGCCTGCTGTGCCACGAAGGCGATGCGGCGGGCGATGGCCGGGCGCGGCAGCGTGCGCATGTCGCAATCACCCAATGTCACCAGGCCGGCGCTGGCCCGACGCAGGCCGCCGATGAGACGCAGCAGGCTGGACTTGCCCGAGCCATTGGGGCCAACCAGGCCCAGCATACGGCCCGGCACGGCGTTGAGGGTGACGCCGTCGACGATCAGGCGGCCGCCCGCTTCCCAGCGCAGGTTATGGGTGGCGATGCTCATGGTCGTCACACTCCTTTTTTTCGAGCCCGGTAGAGCAGCAGGGCGAAGGCCGGCGCGCCGATAAGGGCAGTCACCACGCCGATCGGCAGCACCTGCTGCGGCACCATCATGCGGCTGGCAATGTCGGCCAGCACCATGAAGACGGCACCCACCAACATGGCGGCCGGCAGCAGACGCGCGTGATGCGGGCCGACGATAAAGCGCGCCGCATGGGGAATCACCAGACCAACGAAACCGATGGCGCCCACCAGGCTGACCATGGTCGCGGTCATCGCCGCCGTGGCGGCGAAGAGGACCAGGCGGACGCGCGTCACAGGCACGCCGAGGCTGGCCGCCGCATCCGTACCGAAGGCGAAGGCATCGAGGGCGCGGGCATGGAACTGGCAGACGAGGAATCCCAGCAGCGCCACCGGGGCGGCGAGGCCGACATCGCCCCAGCGCACCCCACCCAGACTGCCCAGCAGCCAGAACATGATGCCGCGCGACTGTTCGGCATTGGCCGAGGCGGTCACGATATAGGCGGTCAGCGCATGGAAGAGCTGAGAGCCGGCAATGCCGGCCAGGATAATGCGCTCGGTGCCGCCGCCGGTGCCGGCGGCCAGCAATGCCACCAGCAGGAAGGCAAGCACGGCACCGCAGAAAGCCCCGCCGGACAGCGTGAGCGCGCCGGCGCCCAGCCCCAGGATCGCGACCGCGACGGCGCCGGTCGAGGCGCCGGCCGAAATGCCCAGCACATAGGGATCGGCGAGCGGATTCCTGAGCAGTGCCTGCAGAATGACGCCGGAGAGGGCAAGGCCGGCGCCGCAGCAAGCAGCGACCAGCGCGCGGGCGAGGCGGTAATCCCAGATGACACCTTCCTGGATCGGCGGCACGGGGTAACCCGCCGCGAACAGGCGGTTGGCAATGGCGCGGAAGACATCGGCGAACGAGACCGCCAGTTCGCCGATGCCGACTGCGAGTGCCACGGCGAGGATGAGCGCCGCGAGCGATGCCGCGACGACGAGGGCCAGCGGCATGCGCTGCCGCCACCGGCCCCTCGCCTCCATGCCTGCGACAAGGCCGGTCAATTCACCAGCCCGAATCCGGCGATCGCATTGGCGAGTTTTTCCAGCCCGTCGATGGTACGCATGCCGGCATCCATCTCCTGGGTCGAGAGGATCACCCAATGGCGCTTCTCGACAGCCGTGAGGTGGATGGCCACGGGATCGGTCTGCAGGAAGTCGATCTTCACATTGACATCGTCGGCGCCGTAGCGGCGGCGTGTCATGTCGGCCAACACCAGAACCTGCGGATCGGCGGCGGTGATGGTCTCCCAGCCGACGAGCGGCCATTCCTCATTGGTCTCAATCACGTTCTTCGCCCCCAGGGCATGGATCAGCCAGGCGGGCGGGCCGTTGCGGCCGGCGATATAGGCATCGCCCTTGACCTCGGGGCTGGAGAACCAGAAGGCCAGGGTGAGGCCCTCACCCGCCCCCTTCACCTTTTCCTTCGCGGCCGCCTCGCGCGCCCGCAGGTCGGCGACCAGTTCGTCGCCGCGATCCTTGACGTCGAAGATGGCAGCCAACTCCGCGATCTCGCGATAGACGAGGTCCATGGTGAAAAGCTCGAGCCGCACGCCGTCGCCGCTCACCGAATTGTCCTTGGCGACGCAATCGGCCGGCGAGACATAAGTGGGAATGCCAAGATCGTGGAACTGCGTGCGCTTTGCGACACTGCCATTGGGGCCGATATGCCATTCGAACTGGGCGGTCACCAATTCGGGTTCCTTGGCGACGACACTCTCGAAACTGGGGTCGTTGTCGGCCAGGCGTTCGATCTTCACATTCGCCGCCTGATACGCGGGCGGCACGTCGGAGAACCAGACGGCGGTACCGGCAATTTTATCAGCAAGACCCAGCGCCAGCAGGATCTCGGTGCTGTTCTGCCCGACCGAGACGACGCGCGCGGGCGCCCTTTCGAAGGTAAGGGTCTCGCCGCAATTCTCAATCTGCAGCGGATATTGGGTGGCGTCGGCTGCGGCATCGGCCACGGACAGCGCAAAGAGCGCGGCGAGCGCGCCGGCGCCAAGAAGACGTTTTGTCATCGGTAGTCCCCTTTTGCAGAATGCAATGTTATAACATTACATATAAGATTAAACAATTTCAACCGGCTGCATGGCCGTGACACGCGGCTGTCGTGCCGGATCACGGGCGGCAGCCCGGCCGCGCGCGTCGTTCTGATGGAATACCGGTGAGACGGCCGGTCGTCCGGCCCCAGATGAAACTGGCCATCCTGCATGCTCCTTCCGGGCACCCCGCCCGGTTTGCATCATCACGTCGCGATGGCAGGTCTCCTGACTTGCGGGTCGCTGCATGCCGTCGGCCTTCCCGGGAGCCTTCGCCTCCAGTGGCCTTCAATGACGGGTCGCTCGCCGCTCACAGTTGCGGGGGCAGTCACGGCTTTGGCCCCTTCTGGGTCGTCCGTACCGTGTTCCCTATTAATCCCCTGGACTTCATCCGTCGGGGAACCATCGGGCAAAGGAATAGGGCGCGGAATCCTGCCAAGTCAAGTTAACCGGATTGCGGCCATGGGTCTTTCGAACGTCATGGTTGCTTGTTAGAGTCGGTATCTGACCAAACAGCCAAATCGTCGCACCACCCCAAATTATGTAGGGATAAACCTAATAGAGTCATGTAGCATGCCTATTTAAGGGATGTGGGCAATCTTCACTACGCCAGCCTGACAAAGCCAACCTGACGAATCAGGAGAGCCGGATGCAGCAGACGCGATCAGACAGCGACACCGCGATGCCGAGCGGACGTCCGCGCCAGCGCAGTGAATGGCTGACCTTCCTGTTCCTGACCGTGATCCTGGCGCCGATGATCGCGGTGGCGGTCGTGGGCAGTTACGGGTTCCTCATCTGGATCTATCAGATGATCGCCGGGCCGCCGGGCCCGCCGGCAGCGTGAGGTGCGGCAGCTTGGCTGGTCAGGCCTCCCATTCGTCGCGGCGCGCCTTTCTGTTGGGCGCGGGCCGGACGCGTCCGGAAACGCAATCCCCGGCACCGCAGCGCCCGCCCTGGTCGCTGGCGGAAAAAACATTCCTCGAAACCTGCAGCGGCTGCGGCGATTGCGTTGACGCCTGCCCCGAGGGAATCCTTGTCGCCGATGCGCGCGCCATGCCCGTGGTCGATTTCGCCCACGGCCAGATGGAACCTGGCGGCGGTGCCTGTACATTCTGCGGCCGCTGCGCCGATGCCTGCAGCACCGGCGCCCTGTTGGCTTCCGAGGCCCGCGCGACGTCGGCGCCCTGGAGTTTCGCCGCGACCATCAGCGATGCCTGCCTGGCGCGGCAGGGCATCATGTGCCAGAGCTGCAAGGATGCCTGCGGCGATGGCGCCATTCGCTTCGCCTATCAAAGCGGCCGTGTCGCGGTGCCGGTCATCGACCTGACCGGATGCACCGGCTGCGGCGCCTGCCAGGCACCCTGTCCCGCGGGGGCCGTCTCGTTCCAGCGCATGGAGGCGCCGCAAGGGGAGATGGCCGATGCCGGATGAGGTGCACATCTCCAGCTTGATCGTGCATGTCCGGCCGGAATGCCATCAGGCGGCGCGCGCCGATATCGCCGCGCGCGACGGCGTCGAGATCCATGGCGACGACGCCGAAGGAAAGATGGTGCTGGTGCTGGAGACGCCGTCGGAAGCCGAGATCCTCGGCCATATCGCAGCGATCAACGACATCCCCGGTATCATCGCCACATCGCTCATCTATCACGAAATCGATCGCCCCGACGCGGGGCACGGGATTGAAAGCCCGGATCAAGAGGAGGTAACCGATGCCTGAATCCGGTTCGCTGAAGCTCACCCGCCGCCAGGTCATCAAGGCGAAGGCCGCCGCCATCGCTGCGGGCGTCGCCGGCATCCCGGTGGCCGAGGCTGCCAACGGCATCATCCCCGGCGATGAGGCGCGGCTGGACTGGTCGAAGGCGCCCTGCCGCTTCTGCGGCACCGGCTGCGGCGTCATGGTGGCGGTGCGCGACAACCGCGTCGTGGCGACCCATGGCGACATCCATGCCGAGGTCAATCGCGGCCTCAATTGCGTGAAGGGCTACTTCCTTTCCAAAATCATGTATGGCGCCGACCGCCTGACCCAGCCGCTGCTGCGCATGAAGGATGGCAAATACGCCAAGGACGGCGAGTTCACGCCGGTTACCTGGGAACAGGCCTTCGACGAGATGGCGGTCCAGTGGAAGCGTGTGCTCAAGGAAAAGGGGCCGACGGCCGTCGGCATGTTCGGTTCCGGCCAGTGGACCGTGTGGGAAGGCTATGCCGCCCTGAAGCTGATGAAAGCCGGCTTCCGCTCCAACAACATCGATCCCAATGCGCGCCATTGCATGGCCTCGGCCGTGGGTGGCTTCATGCGTACCTTCGGCATGGACGAGCCGATGGGTTGCTATGACGATATCGAGGTGGCGGATGCCTTCGTGCTCTGGGGCTCCAACATGGCCGAGATGCATCCGATCCTGTGGACCCGCGTCGCCGATCGCCGTCTGTCGGCGGCGCATGTCAAGGTCTGCGTCATGTCGACCTTCGAACATCGGAGCTTCGACCTGGCCGACATCCCCATGGTATTCGCGCCGCAGACCGATCTTGCGATCCTCAATTTCATCGCCCATCACATCATTTCGACCAACCGCGTCAACCGCGCCTTCGTCGATGCGCATACCAGTTTCCGGCGGGGCGCCACCGATATCGGCTATGGCCTCCGGCCCGAGCACCCGCGCGAGGCGGCGGCGGCCAATGCCGACAAGGCGAATGATTCCGAGCCGATGACCTTTGAGGAATTCGCCGCCTTTGTCGCCGAATACGACGTCGACAAGGTGGCCGAACTTTCCGGCGTACCGAAGGAACGCCTCATCGAATTGGCAGAGCTCTATGCCGATCCCGGCATCAAGGTGGTGTCGTTCTGGACCATGGGCTTCAACCAGCATACGCGCGGCGTATGGGCCAACAACATGATCTACAATATCCACCTGCTGACCGGAAAAATTGCCGAGCCGGGCAATTCGCCCTTCTCGCTGACCGGCCAGCCCTCGGCCTGCGGAACGGCACGCGAAGTCGGCACCTTCAGCCATCGCCTGCCGGCCGACATGGTGGTGACCAATCCCGAGCACCGCAAGCATGCGGAGGAGATCTGGCAGGTACCCGCAGGTACCATTCCCGAAAAGCCCGGCTACCACGCGGTGCTGCAGAACCGCATGCTGAAGGACGGCAAGCTCAACGCCTATTGGGTGCAGGTCAACAACAACATGCAGGCCGGCCCCAACATGAACGAGGAGGGCTGGCCGGGCTATCGCAACCCGGACAACTTCATCGTCGTCTCGGATGCCTATCCGACCGTCACGGCGCTGGCGGCCGACCTCATCCTGCCCACCGCCATGTGGGTCGAGAAGGAAGGCGCCTACGGCAATGCCGAGCGGCGCACCCATTTCTGGCACCAATTGGTGACGGCGCCGGGCGAGTCGCGCTCGGACCTCTGGCAGATCATGGAATTCTCCACCCGCTTCACCATGGAGGATGTCTGGCCGGCGGATTTCCTCGACGCCAATCCGGCCTTCAAGGGGAAATCGCTGTTCGACGTCTTGTTCGGCAATGGCTCGGTCAACAAATACCCGGTCAGCGATATCGAGGAAGGATACGCCAACCACGAATCCGAATATTTCGGGTTCTATGTGCAGAAGGGCCTGTTCGAGGAATATGCCGGCTTCGGCCGCGGCCACGCCCATGACCTTGCGCCCTTCGATACCTATCACCAGGTGCGCGGCCTGCGCTGGCCGGTGGTGGACGGGAAGGAAACACGCTGGCGCTATCGCGAGGGCTACGACCCCTATGTCGAGGCCGGCAGGTCCGTGCAGTTCTACGGCTACAAGGACAAGCGCGCCCTCATCTTCGCCCTGCCCTATGAACCGGCAGCGGAATCCCCCGATGCCGAATATGACATGTGGCTGTCGACCGGGCGCGTGCTGGAGCATTGGCATTCCGGCTCGATGACGCGGCGCGTGCCGGAACTCAATCGCGCCGTGCCGAACGCACTTTGCTATATGCATCCGGATGACGCCAAGGCGCGCAATGTGCGCCGCGGGGAAGAAGTCCGCGTGATCTCGCGCCGGGGTGAAATTCGCGTGCGCGTCGAGACCCGGGGACGCAACAAGCCCCCGCGGGGCCTAGTCTTCGTCCCCTGGTTCGATGAAGGGCGCCTCATCAACAAGGTGACGCTGGACGCGACCGATCCCATTTCGAAACAGACGGATTTCAAGAAATGCGCCGTGCGCATCGAAAAGGTGACGTCATGAGCCGGCTTCGCGGGTTTTCGCCGATCCTCGCCGCCGGGCTCCTGGCGGCTGCCATCCCGCTCATCGGCGGCATCGCCCTTATCGGCATCGCGGCGGCGCAGGAGGTCGCGGTCAGTGACCTGCGCGACGGCGTGCCGCCGACCGAGGAGGCGGCACCGCCGCCCATCTTCAACGAGATCAACGACGACAAGCGGCGCGCGCGCAACTATCCCGAACAGCCGCCGGTGATCCCGCACAATATCCGCGACTATCCGATCACCCTCAACGCCAACAAATGCCTCACCTGCCACACCCGCGAGTTCACCGCGCAATCGCAGGCGCCGATGATCAGCATCACCCACTTCATGGACCGCGACAGCCAGATCCTGGCCACCGTGACGCCGCGGCGCTATTTTTGCACGCAATGCCATGTCACTCAGGCGGATGCCCCGGACCTGGTCGAGAACCAGTTCATGCCGATCGAGGAGATCCTGCGCGCCTTCCGTGAACAGGATGGCGAGGAGCCCAATCCATGATCGGCCGCCTGTGGCACTGGGGCTGGGGCCTCGTCCGCGACATCTGGTTCGTGCTGCGGCGGCCCAGCGTGCATTTCAGCCTGGGATTCCTCACCATCGGCGGTTTCCTGGCCGGCATCGTCTTCTGGGGTGGCTTCAACACCGCGCTCGAGGTCACCAATACCGAGCGTTTCTGCATCTCGTGCCACGAGATGCGGGACAACGTCTATGAGGAGCTGAAGACCACCATCCACTTCACCAACCGCTCCGGCGTGCGCGCCACCTGTCCCGACTGCCATGTACCGCACAACTGGACCGACAAGATCGCGCGCAAGATGCAGGCCTCGAAGGAGGTCTGGGGCAAGATCTTCGGCACCATCTCGACCCGCGACAAGTTCCTCGACAAGCGCCGCGAGCTGGCCGAGCACGAATGGGCGCGCCTCAAGGCCAATGATTCGCTGGAATGCCGCAACTGCCACGATTTCGAATACATGGACTTCACGCGCCAGAACGCGCGCGCCGCCGAGGCGCATTCCACTTATCTCGCCGCCGGCGAGAAGACCTGCATCGATTGCCACAAGGGCATCGCCCATCAATTGCCGGACATGCAGGGTGTCCCCGGCTGGGATGCCGTGCACAGCTTCTATATGGAGGTGCCCAACAACTCGGCCGGCGACCGGCTACAGCGTCTGGCGCGGGCGCTCAGGGAGACACCGCCGGCGAACGCCTCGACCATGTCGGATTGAGCGCGCCGGATCAGGCGCGTCGGCGCATCGCGACCAGCGGCGACCGGCGCTCGTCCTTCAGCCACAGGACGTGGCTGTAGAGCATGATCATGTCGACGGCATGGCCGTCCCTTGACAGCGGCAGGAACAGCACCTCGCCGGTTTCGGTGCGGGTCGGCAAGGGGTGATAGGTGCCGCGATAGAGTAGCGGCCGCCCGGTCGCCAGGACCCGATCGAGATAGTCGGTGGTGTCGCCGGCGCGCTCGGCATAATAGGCCTCGGCCACCGCCTTGCCGGTTGGATCGCGGCCGCGCATTTCGGCTTCCCTTGTGCCGACCAGGCGATAGACATAGCGCCGCGCATCCGGCACCACGTCGATGAGGCAAAGCAGCGGCAGATGTGCCTTCAGATCGGCGGGATCGATATCGGGGCGCCCCGGCATGGCGCGGGTGCCCCGTTTCTCGTTCCAATAGGTATAGATCGAGATCAGCCGCTCATCACATTCGCCGATCTGCGCCGCTTCGGCTCCTTCATGGGCCGGCACCCGCTCCAGTATCCGCGTCGTTTCCGGAATCTGCTCCATGGGCGGAGATGATCTGCGCCCATCTCTTAACAAGATGCTAACGCGTCGCAAAAGCAGGATCGCTTGTCGGCAAATGGGTATGCGCAGCAAGGGCATCGGTCGAAGGCCGTTTCGGCCGTCCTTGCCGCGCTGCAGCAAAATTCGCCGTCAATCCCTTCTTTGGTTGCGCTGTCATTCTTTCGTTCCTATTGTCATACTTAACATTCAGCCGTCGAACCTGAAACGGGGTTTCCACCCGCGTCGGGGGTGGTGAGAATCAGGGGCGGCAAGAATACGAGCCGGCGACGCAAGAAGCGCCGGACGAGGGAGGACAGGGAACGGATGGCGTCAGTCGAAATCCGCGACGTGCGCAAGGCCTTCGGCCCGGCGCAAATTCTTCACGGTGTGTCGGTCGATATTGCGGATGGCGAATTCGTCATTCTGGTAGGTCCCTCGGGCTGCGGGAAGTCGACGCTGCTGCGCATGATCGCCGGGCTCGAGAGCATCACCGGCGGCGAGATCCGGATCAACGACCGGGTCGTCAACGACGTGCCGCCGAAGGAACGGGACATCGCCATGGTGTTCCAGAACTATGCGCTCTATCCCCACATGACGGTAGCTGACAATATGGGCTTCTCGCTGAAGCTCAAGAAGGCGCCCAAGGCCGAGACCGAAGGCCGGGTCAAGCAGGCAGCCGACATCCTGGGCCTTGCCAATCTGCTGGACCGTTATCCAAGGCAATTATCGGGCGGCCAGCGCCAGCGCGTCGCCATGGGCCGCGCCATCGTGCGCAATCCGCAGGTGTTCCTGTTCGACGAACCGCTGTCCAACCTCGATGCCAAACTGCGCGTCGCCATGCGCGCCGAGGTGAAGGAACTGCACCAGCGTCTGAAGACCACCACGGTCTATGTCACCCATGACCAGATCGAGGCCATGACCATGGCCGACAAGATCGTGGTGATGCATGACGGCCGCGTCGAGCAGATCGGCGCCCCCCTCGATCTCTATGACCGGCCCGGCAATCGTTTTGTCGCCGGCTTCATCGGCTCGCCAGCGATGAATTTCATCGAGGGGCGGATCGAACCGGGCGCGCGCTTCAGCGGCAGCGGCGGCATCGACCTTGCTCTCGACGGCGCCGCATCCGCGCTGCAGGGCCGCGCCGTTACCCTCGGCATCCGGCCGGAACATCTGGAACTGGGCGCGGGCGGCCTGGACGCCGAGGTCGTCGTGGTGGAACCCACCGGCTCCGAGGTCCAGGTCAATGCCCGCCTCGCCTCGGGCGAGGAGATCGTGGCGGTCTTCCGCGAGCGGCATCTTTTCAGCCCCGGCGAGAAGATCGGCCTCAGGCCCCGGCCCGGCCTTGTGCACCTCTTCGACGCGGCTTCGGGGGAGCGACTCTGACCACGGCCCGGCGCCGCAGGGAACCAGCCGCGGGGGAGCGGACCGGGCGATCACAACAAGATCAACAGGCGGGAAACGCGACAGACGGAGGAAACGACAGATGAGCTTTACCAGACGCGACCTTTTGAAGACCAGCGCCGGCATCGGTGCTGCCAGCATGCTGCCCCTGGGCGCCAACAAGGCGTTCGGCCAGGAACTGTCCTACAAGCCCGAGGAAGGCGCCAGCCTGCGCCTGCTGCGCTGGTCGCCCTTCGTCAAGGGCGACGAGGATGCCTGGCTCGCCAATACCAAGAAGTTCACCGAGGCGACCGGCGTCGAGGTGCGGGTCGACAAGGAAAGCTGGGAGGACATCCGGCCGAAGGCGGCGGTGGCCGCCAATGTCGGCTCCGGTCCCGATCTGATGATGGTCTGGTTCGACGACCCGCATCAATATCCGGACAAGCTGCTCGACGTGACCGAGCTTGCCGATTATCTCGGCAACAAATACGGCGGCTGGTATGAGGGGCCGAAGAACTATGCCTCGAAGGACGGCCAGTTCATCGGCCTGCCCACCGCCACCATCGGCAATGCCATCGTCTATCGCGACAGCTGGGTGCGCGAGGCGGGCTGGTCGGAATTCCCGACCAAGACCGACGATTTCCTGGAACTGTGCAAGGCGATGCAGAAGAGCGGCCATCCGGTCGGCTTCACCCATGGCCATGGCGTCGGCGACGGCAACAACTATGCCCACTGGCTGCTGTGGAGCCATGGCGGGCAGATGGTGGACGAGAACGGGGTGTGCACCATCAACAGCCCGGAGACGATGAAGGCGATCGAATACGCCCAGGCGCTCTACAAGACCTTCATCCCGGGCACCGAGGGCTGGCTTGACGTCAACAACAACCGCGCCTTCCTGGCCGGGGAACTCTCGGTCATCGCCAATGGCGTCTCGGCCTATTACACGCCGAAGAACGACCCGGCGCAGGCGGAACTGGCAGCCGATATCAGGACCTGCCCGCTACCCGTCGGCCCGGTCGGCAAGCAGATCGAGTTGTTCCAGGTGACCTCGACGGTGATCTTCAAGTACACCAAGTACCCCAACGCGGCGCGCGAATACCTGCGCTTCATGTTCGAGGCGGCGCAGATGGACAACTGGATCTCCGGCTCCTCGGCCTATTGCTGCCAGACGCTGAAGGCCTACGAATCGAATCCGATCTGGACCTCGGATCCGAACTACGCGCCATATGCCCAGGCCTCGGCCACCCTGCGTCCGAACGGCTATGCCGGGCCGCTGGGCTATGCCTCGGCTGCAGTGATGGCCGATTACGTCCTCGTCGACATGTTCGCCGAGGCGGTGACCGGCGCCGCCACGCCGCAGGAGGCGATCGATAAGGCCGAGAAGCGCATCAACCGCTACTACCGCGTCTGACCTGTCGCTTGACTGGCGGATCCCCCTCACCCTGCCTCAAGGGGTGAGGGGGCCTTTCGGCAGGATCTGGATCAATCGAGGCATTCCTTCGCGATGACGGCAAACCGGACCACCAGCAGCAGCATTGGCGGCAGCCGCCCCCTTCTCGCCCGCATTGAAGAGAGCCGGGGGGCACTGGCCTTTCTGTTCATGCTGCCGGCTGCGGTGCTGCTGCTGCTCTTCCTGACCTATCCGTTGGGGCTCGGCGTCTGGCTCGGCTTCACCGACGAGCGCATCGGCCGCGACGGCATCTTCATCGGCCTCGAGAACTACGCCTACCTCTGGGACGACGACGTCTTCTGGCTGTCGGTCTTCAACACCATCCTCTATACGAGTGTCGCCTCGATTCTCAAATTCGGCCTAGGCCTGTGGCTGGCGCTGCTGCTCAACGAGCATCTGCCGTTCAAGGCCTTCTTCCGCGCCATCGTGCTGCTGCCCTGGGTGGTGCCGACCGTGCTGTCCGCCATCGCCTTCTGGTGGATCTATGACGCGCAATTCTCGATCCTCTCCTGGGTCCTCATCGAATGGGGCTGGATCGAGCAGCCGATCAACTTCCTCGGCGATCCAACCAATGCCCGCGCTTCCGTCATCGCCGCCAATGTCTGGCGCGGCATTCCCTTCGTCGCCATCACGCTGCTGGCCGGGCTGCAGACCATCCCGCCCTCGCTCTACGAGGCGGCGACGCTGGACGGCGCCACCTCCTGGCAGCGCTTCCGCTTCGTCACCTTCCCGTTGCTCACCCCCATTATCGCCATCGTGATGACCTTCTCGGTCCTCTTCACCTTCACCGATTTCCAGCTGATCTATGTGCTGACGCGGGGCGGGCCGGTGAATGCCACCCATCTGATGGCGACCCTTTCCTTCCAGCGCGGCATCTCGGGCGGCAATCTGGGCGAGGGGGCGGCGATCGCCGTCGCCATGATCCCCTTCCTGCTGGCGGCCATCCTGTTCAGCTATTTCGGCCTGCAGCGGCGGCGCTGGCAGCAGGGGGGAGACAACTGAGATGGCGGTCGAACATGTCGACGCGAAGGCCGGCGACGAAGGCGGGATGAAATATCTCAATCGCCTGCCGCGGCGGGTGGTGACGATCTACCTGCCGCTGCTGGTCTTCGTCTTCGTGCTGCTGTTCCCGTTCTACTGGATGGCGGTCACGGCGGTGAAGCCCAATAACGAGCTCACCAATTACAAGGATTTCAGCCCCTTCTGGGTGGTGGAGCCGACCCTCGACCATATCAAATACCTGATCTTCGAGACCTCCTATCCCGGCTGGCTGTGGAACACGATCCTCATTTCCGTTGCGGCCACCTTCCTCTCGCTGGCGGCCTCGGTCTTTGCCGCCTATGCGATCGAGCGCCTGCGCTTCAAGGGTGCCCGCCAGGTGGGCCTTGCCATCTTCCTTGCCTATCTGGTGCCGCCCTCGATCCTGTTCATTCCGCTGGCCGTCATGGTGTTCCAGCTTGGCCTCTATGATACGCGCTTTGCCCTCATCCTCACCTATCCCACCTTCCTGGTGCCGTTCTGCACCTGGCTGCTGATGGGCTATTTCCGCTCGATCCCGTTCGAGCTCGAGGAATGCGCGCTCATTGACGGGGCGACGCGCTGGCAGATCCTGACCCGGATCGTGCTGCCGCTGGCGGTGCCTGGATTGATCTCCGCCGGCATCTTCGCCTTCACCCTCTCCTGGAACGAGTTCATCTATGCCCTCACCTTCATCCAGTCTTCGGAGGTGAAGACGGTGCCGGTCGGCGTGCTCACCGAACTGGTCCGCTCCGACGTCTACGAATGGGGCTCGCTCATGGCAGGCGCCCTCATCGGCTCGCTGCCCGTGGTCATCCTCTATTCCTTCTTCGTCGAGCATTACGTTTCCTCCATGACGGGCGCCGTCAAGGAATAGGCGGTGTCAAGGCACAAGGGGCCGTCAAGGCACAGGCAGCGTCACCCGATTGCGGGGGCGCCGGAATCCCCCTTCCCCGGCGCCGGCAAAAGGTGCAGCATTCCCGGATAAGCACAAGAAACCGGGAGGAACGCCATGTCCAATGCCGCCGAAGCCCGCACCGCCCGCGACCCCGGCCCCGAACACCCGATCTCGATCGAGCACCCGCGCGAGCGCATCGTCGTGACGGCGGAGGGCCATGTCGTCGCCCACACGACGCATCCCATCCTGCTGCACGAGGCGCAATACCCGGCGGTCTGGTATGTGCCAAGGAAGGATGTCGATCTCGGCGCCCTCGAACGCTCCGACCACACCACCTGGTGTCCCTACAAGGGCGTCTGCCACTACTACAGCATCAAGGGCAGCGAGAAGGGCCGGAACGCGGTCTGGACCTATGAAGAGCCGCCGGCGGCCATGGCCGAGATCAAGGATTTCATGGCTTTCTATGCGGACCGGGTGGATTCCATCGAGGTGAGGTGAGTTGCTCCACCATCTCTCGCTCGCCGTCCGCGACATCGCTCGGGCGACGGATTTCTACGATGCGATCCTGGAACCGCTGGGCTATGCCCGGGTCTGGTCCGACATCCGGCCGGGCGAGGCGGGTCAGGCAGTTGGCTACGGCCCGCCGGGCGGTCACGACAAGCTGGCCCTCAAGCAGTGCGACGATGCACTGGCACCGGGCGATGGCCAGCACGTCGCCTTCGCGGCACCGAACCGGGCTGCCGTCGACGCCTTCCATGCGGCAGCGCTGGCCCATGGCGGACGTTCGAACGGCAGGCCCGACATGAGGCCGGATTATGGCCCCCATTACTACGCCGCCTTTGTGATCGATCCCGATGGCCACCGGCTGGAAGCGGTGATCAACAACCCCCGATCATAACGAATTGCGTTATATAACGAATTTCGTTATAAAGATCGTGAATGACGGATGTGGTGCCGCCCGGATGATTGTCAGCTTCGCCTGTCGCGAGACGGCGCGCATATGGGAAGGTGTCCGCTCGCGGCGATTTCCGCCCACGATGCAGGATATCGCCCTGCGCAAGCTGCGCCTGCTTAATGCGGCATTGCGACTGGAGGATCTGCGGGTGCCGCCGGGCAACCGGCTGGAAGCGCTCAAGGGCGATCGGCGCGGGCGCTACAGCATCCGCATCAACGACCAGTGGCGCATCTGCTTCCAGTGGAATGCCGAACAAGGAGGGCCGGGCGATGTCGAAATCGTCGATTACCACTAGCAAATCCGGCGTAGGGCTGCGCAACCCGCATCCCGGCGAAATCCTGCTGGAAGAGTTTCTGCGCCCCCTCGATCTGTCGCAGAATGCGCTGGGCCGTGCCATCGGCGTACCGCCTCGGCGCATCAACGAAATCGTGCTGGGCAAGCGCGGCATCACCGCCGACACCGATCTGCGCCTGGCACGCGCCTTTGGGGTATCGGAGGGCTTTTTCCTGAACCTGCAGCGCGATTTCGACCTGATGGAACGGCGGCGCGAAATTGCCGCCGATCTGAAGTCGATCAAGCCGGTTGCCGCCTGAACAGCGACCGGGCATCCTTCGGTTTTCCCTTCCAGGCCAACGCCATGCCAGCCGTCAGTCAACCGCAGGATGTCCACTCCATCATCGCCAACGGATTGTGCACCGGTTGCGGGCTGTGCGAGAGCTTGGGCGGACGGGACCGGATCGCGATGCATTACACCGCCATCGGGCAGTTGCGCCCGCAGGTGACGGCAGCACCCGATGCCGACACGCTGGCGAAGATCATGGCGGTCTGCCCCGGCGCCGTTCTGGGCGGGCCGCTGGCGATGCTGCCCGACGAGACGGCGAAACCCCATGACCCGATCTGGGGACCGGTCGCGGCCATCCATCGGTCCTGGTCGGGCGATTCCGCCATCCGTCAGTGGGCGGCGGCGGGCGGGACGCTGACCGCGCTGGGCTGTCATCTGCTGCGGTCGGGCGAAGTCGAGGCGATCTTGCATGTGAAGGCAAGCGCCGCCGATCCGCTGCACACGGAAGCACAGGTCAGCCGCTCGCCGGAGGAGGTGATCGCCGCCGCGCAATCGCGCTATGGCCCGGGTGCTGCCCTCACCCGGGTTGCCGAGTTGCTGGATACCGGCACGGTCTTCGCGGTCATTGCCAAGCCCTGCGACATCGCCGCCATCCGGCACCTGCAGCAGGTGGATGCGCGGGCCAGGGCGCAGATCAGATATTGCCTCACCATCTTCTGCGGCGGCGTGCCCTCGACGATCTTTCCGGAAGTGGTCGCCCGCCATGTGGGCTTCAGGCGCGAGGAGCTCAGCCTGTTCCGCTGGCGCGGCAATGGCTGGCCCGGCCCCACGCATCTGGAGACGACGGACGGCCGCGTGGCCGACCTCACCTATGACCAGCTCTATTATACGCCGGATGTGCCCTGGACCTATGACATGCAGTTCCGCTGCAAGATCTGCGCGGATGCCATCGGCTCGGTGGCCGATATCGCCGCCCCCGATGGCTGGGTGATGCGGGACGGCCAGCCGGTCCATGACGAGGCGCCGGGGGTCAATATTGCGATCGCGCGCACGGAAAAAGGGGCAGCGCTGCTGCGATCGGCGGCCGGTTCCGGCGCCCTGGTACTGGAGGATTTCAGCGTCGAGGAACTCTACGCGATGCATGGCGACCATCTCGACCGGCGCCTGGGCGCGCCGGCGCGCCTTCTCGGCCTGCGCGCGGCCGGGCAGCCGGTGATGCGTTTGGTTGGCTTCGAGATTGGCCCCATGCTGCGCATGGCGGCACGTCGCTTCGGCTGGCGCGCGGTGCTGCGCGATCTGTGGGCCGCCTTCATCGGCGCCAGACGGCGCGCGAAGGCCGGGGCGCACCGGGAACCGTTGACGTAGATTGCCCGGCGCGGTGGGCACCACTAGACTGCGCCGCCGCTCCCTTCAGATCGCACGAACAGATTCCCCTTGTCCGCATCCGCCCCGCAAATCTCCCACCCAATTCCCGGCCGCGCGCAGCAGCATGCGACCCGCGTCATGTTCTTCTTTCTGGGATTCGCCCTTTCCTCCTGGGCGCCGCTCATTCCCTTTGCCAAGGAGCGCACCGGGCTTGACGATGCGGGTCTCGGCCTGCTGCTGCTGGCCTTCGGCCTCGGCTCGCTGACCTCGATGCCGATCGCCGGCGCCGTCACCGCGCGCCTCGGCTGCCGCTTTGCCATTGTGCTTTCCGCCCTGGCGACGGCCCTGGTCTTTCCGTTCCTGAGCTTCGTCGCCAGCCCCTTCCTGCTGGGTGCTGCGCTCTTTCTTTTCGGCTTTGTCATCGGTCTGGCCGAAGTCGGCGTCAACGTGCAGGGCATCATCGTCGCGAAGGCGGCACCCAAACCGCTGCTCTCCGGCTTTCACGGCCTCTTCAGCGTCGGCGGGATCGCGGGCGCCGGCGGGGTCAGCCTGCTCATCCAGCTGGGCCTCGATCCGGTCGGCGCCGCCGCCATCGTGGTGGCGCTGATCCTGTTGCAGGTCGCACTCGCCGCGCCGCATCTGCTGCCCTATGGCAGCGACCATCCGGGCGAGGCGGGCGGGCGCGTGCGGCTCTTCCACCTGCCCCGGGGCTTCGTGCTTTTCATCGGCGGCCTCTGCTTCATCGCGTTCCTGGTGGAGGGTGCGCTGCTGGACTGGAGCGCCCTCTTCCTTATCGACGCACGCGGGCTGGAGAAGGGCCTCGCCGGTCTCGGCTATGCCGCCTTCGCGCTTGCCATGACGGTGGGACGCCTCACTGGCGACCGCGTCGTCGCCTCACTCGGCGGCCGGCGCATCCTGGTTTTTGGCGGGATTGTGGTGATGGCGGGCTTTGCCCTGGCCGTGCTGGTGGAATCGCCCTGGGCGGCGCTGGCCGGCTTCATGGCGATCGGTCTGGGTGCTGCCAATATCGTGCCGGTCTTCTATACCGCCATCGGCCGGCAGCAGGCGATGCATCCGGGCCACGCCATCGCGGCGGTGACGGCGCTCGGCTATGCCGGCATCCTGATCGGCCCCGCCTTCATCGGCTTCATCGCCCATGCCACCAGCCTTTCCATCGCCTTCGCGCTGGTCGGTGCCGCCATGATCGTCGTGCCGCTGACGGCGCGGATCGTCACCCGGGATTGAACTATTCGGCCGCGGCCGGCAATGGCGCGGCGCGGTCGCTGCGTTCGGCGAGCAGTGCCGTCACGAAGGCCAGCAGGGCAATGCCGGCACCGACCCAGGGCACGGTGGTGTAGTCCGCACCGAGGCTGAGCGGGATGCCGCCCAGGAAGGCACCCGAGGCGCAGCCGATATTGAAGCCGGCATGGTTGATGGTGGAAGCAAGGTTGGGCGCACCATGGGCCTTGTCGATGACGCGCATCTGCAAAGGCGCCACCACGGCGAAGGAGGCGATGCCCCAGAGGATCATGGTGGCGATCGCGGTGACCATATGGCCGGAGCTCACCGTGAAGAGGACAAGCAATAGCGCCACGACGACGAAGCCGCCCTGCATGGCGCGCATCTGGTGCCAGTCGGCGAGCCGCCCGCCGATGAGGCCGCCCAGGGTGAAACCGACGCCGAACAGCACCAGCGCCGCGGTGATGGCGGCGGCCGCCATGCCGGCATTGCTGGCAAGCAGGGGCGTTATATAGGTGTAGACGGAAAAGAGGCTGGCCGCCGACATGGCGCTCATCGCCATGCCGAGCAGCACCTGGGGCCGCTTCAGCACCGCGAATTCGCGCGCCATCGACTGCACCTTCAAGGCCGGCATCTTCGGCACCAGCAGCAGCACGGCAAGGCCGGCCACCGCACCGATGCCGGCCACGCCGACAAAGGTCATGCGCCAGCCGGCCCAGTGGCCGAAGGCGGTGCCGCCGGGAACCCCCAGCACATTGGCGATGGTGAGGCCGGTCAGGGTAAGCGCCATGGCCTGGGCGCGCTTGTTGGGTGGGGCGAGATCGGCCGCCACCACGGCGCCGATTCCCATGAAGGCCGCATGCGCGAAGGCGGTGAAGATTCGCGCCGCCATCATCAGCCCGTAGGTGGGTGCGGCCGCACAGGCAAGATTGCCGAGGATGAAGACCCCCATCAGGCCAAGGAGAGCGCCCTTGCGCGGCAGGCGCGCCGTCGCCATCGCCATCAGCGGCGCGCCGATCACGACCCCCACCGCATAGGCTGTGACCAGCAGGCCGGCCTGCGGGATGGTGACACCGAGATCGCCGGCGACATCGGGCAAGAGGCCCATCACCACGAATTCGGTGGTGCCGATGCCGAAACAGCCAGCGGCAAGCGCCAGGATCGCGACGGGCATTCTGGTGGGGGGCATTTGGGTAGAGGGCTGGTTCATGTCAGGCAATCTCGCACATGCAGCAAAATCGCAAAAGTTAATAAGTCAGACCAGAAACGCCGGGGCACATGAAACCCGTGCATAGCGCTGTTCGATGACGCTTGTCCGGTCAGCCGGCGGAATCCGCCTTGCCACCCGCGCGAATGCGGTGTTCAATTTAGCTAATCGATTAGCTAAACGATTAGTCGGCCCTTGAAGGCCGTTTTCTGGAGGAAATGCCATGTACACCAAGCGGGCTCTGTTCGAATTGGGTGTCACCGGCGCCGATTTCACCCAATCCGAACGGGAAAGGCTCGATCGGGATGGGTTTTTCGTGCGGCCGGGCTATTTTTCGACCGCCGATTGCGCCGAGATGGCAGCGGAGTTCGACCGTCTCTCCGCACTGGAGGGTGACCGGGGTGGCCATGAGGTCCATGTCGAGCCCGGCGCCCCGCGCGTCTCCAATATCTTCAACAAATCATCGGCCTTCGATCGCTGCCTGGAAGCCAGGCCGGTGCTGGCCGCCGCGCATTACCTCTTGGGCGAGATCAAGGTGCATGGCGCCAATCTGCGCGAGCCGGCCAGGGGCCAGGGGCACCAGGACCTCCATGTCGACGTGCCGAAGCATTTCCCGGAGGACTGGTGGGTCCTCAACGTCATCATCACCTTCGACGACATGCGCCGCGACAACGGCCCGACGCGCGTCGTGCCCGGCTCGCATCACTGGCCGCCGCTCAATGTCGCCGCCGTAAACCGCTTCGACTGGTCGCCGGATTCGCTCAGCGAGGCCGAGAAGGCGATGCTGCCCGACGACCTCGCCACCTCCTTTCCCGGCGAGGTGCTGGTGGAGGCGCCGAAGGGCTCGCTCATCATCTGCAATTCCGCCATCTGGCACGGCGGCACGCGCAACCTTTCCGGCGACCGCCGCCGCGTGCTGCACCTCACCTATACCAGGCGCGACCTGCCGCAGCAGCTGGTGCAGCGGCAATATCTGACGGAAGCGACCTATAACCGCCTCGGCCCCGTCCACCGCTATCTCCTCGACATCGAGCCATTGCCCGATGGCGCCGCGATCCTGCAATCGGCCAGAGCGCCGGGCACGACCAACGATTGGTGGCGGTGAGGGGCCGCCAGCCATGACCACGATGCGGGACGTGGCGGCGGCGGCCGAGGTCTCGGTGGCGACGGTCTCGGCCTTCGTCACGGGCAAGCGCTATGTCAGCCCGGAACTGAAGGCCCGCATCGAACGCGCGATCGAGGATCTCGGCTATCACCTCGACGGCGTCGCGCGCAGCTTGCGCAAGGGCTCGAGCGATCTCGTCGGCCTCGTCATTCCCGATATCGGCAACCCGTTCTTCACCGAATTCGTGCGCGACGTGGAGGCGCTGGCGCGCGCCCAGGGCTTCGCCACCATGCTGGCCGACAGCCATTTCGACGTCGCGACGGAACTCAGGATGCTCAACCTGATGCGCACCCAGCGCGTCGACGGCATCATCCTCTGCCCCGCCGGCAATGCCGCCGATTATGCCCATCGCCGCTGGCCGCAGGACCCGCCCATCGTGCTGGTCGACAATGTCTGGGCCGGCGCCCCCTTCGATTCCGTCAGCCTCGACAATGCGGCGGCGGGACAGGCGCTTGCCCGCCACCTGCTCGAAGCCGGCCATCGCGCCATCGCCGTGATCGCGGGTCCCAGGGGCAACAGCACCAGCGACCGGCGCCTCGCCGGCATCGCGGACACCCTGCGTTCGGCCGGCATCGCCCTCGAGGAGACGCGCCTGCGCCACGCCGATTTCCGCGAGGCAGGCGGCTACCGGGCGGCACGGGAGATATTGGCCGCTTCGTCGCCGCGCCCGACCGCCTTCCTCGTCGCCAACAACAACATGCTGATCGGCGCGATGCGCGCGTTGCATGATGCCGGGCTCCGCGTGCCCGACGACATTTCGGTCGCCTCGATCGACGATTTCCCCTGGGCCGAGGCCTTCCGCCCCGCCCTCACCGTTGCCCGCCAGCCGGTCGCGGAATTCGCGGCGCAGGCCTTCCATTTGCTGCGCCGCCGCTGGTCGGGCGAAGCGCCCGGCGCCCCGCAAGCGATCACCCTCGCCCCGGAACTGGTGGTCCGGGAATCCGTGGCGCGGAAGTCGTACGTCGGTACCTGACAGGTGCGCGAAGCAGTGCTAAGACCACCGGCAATTCGGTTGGCAAAGGGAGGCGGCGGTGGCGGGACGATTGGCAGGCAAGGTGGCGCTCATCACCGGGGCGACCTCGGGGATCGGCAGGGCGATTGCCGAGAAATTCGCGGCCGAGGGGGCGCAGCTTTTCATCACCGGGCGTAACGAAGCCGAGGGCAATGCCGTTGCCAAGGCATTGAAGGCGGTATTCGTGCCGGGCGACGTGACGGCGCCGGGACTGGCCGATTCGCTGGTGGCGCAGGCGGTCGCAACCTTCGGCCGGCTCGACATCCTCGTCAACAATGCCGGCATCATCCATCGCGGCAATGCGCTGGAAACAAGTGACGCCGATTTCGCCCGCGTCATGGAGGTGAATGTCAACGCCCCCTTCCGCTTTGCCCGCGCCGCCATCCGCCAGATGGTGAAGCAGTTCGAAGAGGACGGGCGCGGCGGGTCGATCGTCAACATCGCCTCGGACTGGGCGGTGGTGGCGGGCCTCGGCGAGCTTGCCTATTGCACCTCGAAGGCGGCCATCGTGCAGATGGGCAAGGCGATGGCGGCCGATCACGCCAAACAGGGCATCCGCGTCAACGCGGTCTGCCCCGGCGATGTCGAGACGCCGATGCTGCTGGGCGGCATTCTCCACCGCGGCGATACGGCCGAGGAAGGCCTCAAGAAGAATGGCGCGGCCATTCCCATGGGCCGGGTCGGCCAGCCGCGCGAGATCGCCGCGGCCGTCGCCTTCCTGGCCAGCGACGAGGCCAGCTTCATCACCGGCACCTCGCTGCTGGTCGATGGCGGCAATACGGCGGTATGAACCATGCCGGGGCGGAACGACCAGACGATCCGCATCCAGCGCCTGACTCCGGATGACGCCGACCTTTTCCGCACGATCCGGCTGGAGGCGCTGCGCACGACCCCGCTCGCCTTCTGCGCCAGCCATGATGTCGAGGCGGCGGAACCCGCAGCGGCATTCGCTGGACGACTTCAGCGCAATGCCGTGTTCGGCGCCTTCGCCGGTGACGACGTCATCGGGATGGCCGGGTTTTCCCTCTCGGAGAAGAACCCGGGCCGGGGTCTGGTCTGGGGCATGTATGTGCGGCCGGACCGGCAGGGGCAGGGCATCGGCGCCAGGCTTCTGGCGGCGGTGATGGATCATGCGCGCGACCTGGTCGAGACCCTTGGCCTCAGTGTCGTCGCCGAGAATGACGGGGCGCGGGCGCTCTATGAGCGCCACGGCTTCCGGGAGACCGGCAGCCAGTCGCGGCACTTGCCGGATGACGGTCGCATGATCCGCGAGATCCTCATGGACTTGAGCTTGCGGAGCTGAGCTGGTGCCGCGCAGGATTGGCACGGGTCCTGCGTGCAAGTTGGGGAACCCAGACCTGGAGATCCTGCCGTGACGCGCCTTTTGCAGACACTTGCCTGCCTGCTGTTCCTCGCGGTTCCGTTCACGGCTGCGGCCGATTCCCTCCCGCCCGGTGTGACCCTCAAGAGAAATGTCGCCTATGGGCCGGATGACGACCAGAGGATGGACATCTATCTGCCGGCGAATGCCGCCAATGCGCCCATCCTGCTGATGGCCCATGGCGGCGGCTGGAAGCGCGGCGACAAGGCGATGGACCGCGTGGTCGACAACAAGCTGGCCCGCTGGGCGCCCAAGGGGATCATCTTCGTTTCGGTCAATTACCGCATGCAGCCGGAAGCACCACCCCTGACCCAGGCCGAGGATGTGGCGCGGGCCCTGGCGGCACTCCAGAAAATGGCGCCCGAGATCGGCGGCGATGCCGACAATGTCGTGCTGATGGGGCATTCGGCGGGGGCGCATCTGGTCATGCTGCTGAATTCCGATCCGACCCTGGCGACGGCACAGGGCGCGAGGTTGTGGAAGGGCACGGTGTCGCTGGATTCAGGCGCGCTCAACGTGCCGGCGATCATGGAAAAGCGCCATTTCAAGCTCTATGACGAGGCCTTCGGCGATGATCCCGCAGCCTGGGAAGCCGCCTCGCCCTATCATCGCCTGAAAGGCGCGGTGCCACCCGCCCTCATTGTCTGCCGCGAGGGAAAGAGCCCCTGCCTCGAAGCCCGCGCCTACAACGCCCGGGCCAAGGGTATCGGCAACAGCGTCGAGATCCTGCCGCAGGCCAAGACGCATGGCGAAATCAATTCGGAACTGGGCCTGCCCGGCGCCTATACCGAGGCGGTCGAGGCCTTCCTGCGCCGCCTCGGCTGGACGCTTTAGGCGCCCTATTCCTGCGGCGCGAAGGGATCATAGGTGCCGAACGACCAGAGATGGCCACCGGGATCGCGCACCGAATATTCCCGCGCGCCATAGGGCGTGTCGGCCAGCGGCCGCACGATCTCGGCCCCGGCTGCCCGCGCCCGCGCATAATGTTCCTCGATGTCGGCGATCTGCACATAGGTCCCCGCCCGCGCATCGGCCCAGGGATTGGCTGGATCCGGTTTGCCCAACGACCCCAGCATGACCATGGCGCCGCCCAGGCGCAGTTCCGCATGGGCGATGCTGCCATGCTCGCCCTCGGCCACCATATGCTTCGAGAAGCCGAAGACCCTTTCCAGCCAGTCGATCGCCGCCGGGGCGTCGTCATATTTGAGGGCGGGATAAATTTTCGTCTCGCTCATGGGACCTGCCTCCCTGTCGTTGTCATCATCGGAACGGCAACAGTCTAGGCAGCGGCCGGTTGCCGGGTCTTGGACGGAATTTTCCCTAATGGGCCATCGGGCGGCGGGCGGCGAGATATTCGCCAGGTGTGGTGCGGGCGAAGGCGCGGAAATCGCGGTTGAAATGCGCCTGGTCGCAATAGCCGGCAATGTCGGCCAGTTCGGCGAGGGAGCGGCCCTTCGCATCCTCCAGCAAGGCCAGCATGCGGTTGAAGCGCAGAATGCGCGCAATCACCTTGGGCGGCAGGCCGGCTTCCGTCCGGAAGCGCTGGATGAGGCGCTTGCGGCTCCACCCCAGATCCGCGGCGAGATCGCCAATGGCGGCGCGGCCATGGCTGCGCCGGAGGCGGCGGATGGCCCAGGTCACCTCGTTCTCCGGCGCATGCGGCGCAAGGCGTGGGAGCAGCCAGCCATCGACCAGCGCAAAGCGCGCCGGCCAGTCAGGCGTACCGCGCAGGCGCGCGACCAGGTCGAGGACATCGGGGCCGAGGAGATCGGCAAGATCGCAGGTGCGGTTGGCAAGTCCCTGCATGTCCTGACGGGCGAGATGATGCAGCGCCAGCGGCGTCAGATTGATCTGCAGGCATGCAGCATCGCCGCCCGACCAGGTGGTGGCGATGCCGTCATGGAGGCCGGCGGTGAAGGAATCGAACGCCTGCGGTGCGCCCCAGGGCACGTCCGGCGCGCCGATACGCCAGCCGGGTCCCAGATTGAGGATGACCGGCACCATGATGACCGGCAGTTGCGGCCGGAAGACCGGGGCGGCCGACCATTCGCGCCAGCCCTGGTAATCGCCGATGACGAAGGCGGCCAGGCGCGGATCGGGCACGCGGGTCGCGGCCTGCCAGCGATGGCCGGGGCTTTCGCCCGCGCTGTGCCGGACTGTGTCTGGGACAGGCTTCGTCACAATGCCTCGTCCACCAGGATGACATGGAGATGCTTCGGCCCGTGGGCGCCCATGAGGAGGACCTTGCCGATATCGCCGCTGCGCGAGGGGCCGGTGACGAAGTTGATGGTGCGCGGCAGGCCGCCATCGGCATCGCGTACGATGCGGGCAAGAGCCTGCTCATAGGTACCGACGATCTGGTCGCGGCCGATCACCACCACATGATGGTCGGGCAGGAAATGCAGCGTCGTCGGCGTCTCGGCCGAGGATTGCAGCACCAGGGTCCCGGTCTCGGCCACCGCCGCCACCGCGGGGGTGACGCTGGTCGCATCCATGCCATGGGAACGGCCGGTGGCGGTTTCCAGCAGCGGCGCGTTGGCCCAGGGCAGGTCGGCGATGCGCCGGTCGGGGGCGAGGCGTATCTGCGCCGGCGCGTTCCGGGCGGTCAGATAGCGGGCAACAGCCGCCGGCACATCGGACCTGCTTGCCACAACCTCCAGCGTCGCCTTCGCCTCCAGCACCTGTCGGTGGAAGAGATCGACAACATCAATGCCGGGTGCCGTCGCGCGCGCCGGGATGACGGGGATGGGCTTCGCCGGCGGTGGCGCGCCGCGGCGGCGATCCGCCTGGCGCGCCATGCCGGCGCGAATGCCAGCCAGCATGCGTGCGCGTCCCGTATCCGGTCGCGGTTGATCCGTCATGAGCGCGCCCGCCATTGTTCCTGGAAGGTGCGACCCTGCGGCGCCGGCAGGTCGCGGTGCCGGGTCCAGCCGGCGGCGAAGGGGGCGGATTTCAGGCGACCTTGCCCGCGGGCGAGCAGATGGAGCCCACGCGCCGCAAGCCGTGCCGCCAGGCGGTAGAGCCATGGCCGCCGCGCAAAGAAGGCCCAGAGACGGATGAGGCGGCGCTCGGGCATCGGCGCGATGGCGCCCGCGAATTCCCTCTCGCGCCAGTGGCGCAGCATCTTCGGGATCGGGATGCGCATGGGACAGACGGATTCGCAGCGCCCGCAGAGCGTCGAGGCATGGGGCAGCGGCTTGGCGTTCTCGATGCCGTTGAGCGCCGGGTTGAGCAGCGATCCGATCGGCCCGGAATAGACCCAGCCATAGGCGTGGCCACCCACCGAATGATAGACCGGGCAGTGATCAAGGCAGGCGCCGCAGCGGATGCAGCGCAGCATCTCCTCGAATTCGGTGCCGAGATAGGCGGAGCGGCCGTTATCGAGCAGGATGACGTGATACTCGCCCGGCCCGTCGAGATCCGCCGCGCGGCGCGGCCCGGCCGAGAAGGTGACATAGACGGCCAGTTCCTGCCCCGTTCCGGAACGCGGCAGCAGGCGCAGCAGCGTCATCGCATCATGCATATCCGGCACCACCTTTTCGATCGAGGCGAGCACGATATGGATGCGCGGCAGGGTCTGGGTCAGGTCGCCATTGCCCTCATTGGTGACGATGACGCTGGCGCCCTCGTCGGCAATGAGGAAATTGGCGCCAGTGATGCCGACATCGGCCTTCAGAAATCCCTCGCGCAGGTGCGCGCGGGCTTCGGCCATGAGGGCGGCCGGATCGTCGAGGTTGCGCGCGGGATCAAGCCCGTCATGCGATTTGCGGAAGGTTTCCTCGACCTGGGCCTGGGTCACGTGGAGCGCGGGGCCGATGATGTGGCTCGGCGTCTCCCGGCGCAGCTGGATAATGTATTCGCCGAGATCGGTCTCGATCGGTTCGATGCCATTTGCCTCGAGGAAGGCATTGATGCCGATCTCCTCGCCGATCATCGACTTGCCCTTGGTGACGGTCCTGGCATCGACACTGCGGCAGATCTCCAGCACCCTGGCGCGTGCGCTGCCGGCATCGGGGCACCAATGCACATGGCCGCCGCGCGCCACGACCGATTGCTCGAATTGCAGCAGATACTGGTCGAGATGGGCGATGACATGGTTCTTGAGGTCGCGCCCGGAATTGCGCAGGCGCTCGAATTCCGGCAGTCGCTCAATCGCCCGGGCACGGGTCGGGATGGAATGCTCGCGGGCGATGGCGAGTGCCTCCTGCAGCGAGGCGTCGTGCAATGCCGTCGCGGCATTCGCCTTGAACGCGTTGCTGTCGTGAAGAACGGTCATTTGCCGCCAACCCCGGAATCGCCCATCCGGGAATCGCCTGTCCCGGATTCCCCGATGGCCGGTTGCGCGGTCATGCCGGCCAGCACCTCGGCCACATGCCGGACGGCGATGGTAGAACCGGCACGCTTCAGCTTGCCGGCGAGGTTTAGCAGGCAGCCGAGATCGCCGGCCAGCAGCAGATCGGCCCCGGTCGCCCTGATGCAATCCACCTTGCGCTGCGCCATGGCGTCCGAGACATCCGGAAACTTGACGCAGAAGGTGCCACCGAAGCCGCAGCAGGCTTCCGTCTCGGCCATTTCGGCGAGGCTCAATTCACGCACCTGGGAAATAAGGTCGCGTGGCGCCTCCTTCACCTGCATTTCGCGGAGACTGGAGCAGGAATCGTGATAGGTGGCGCGCGCCGCCACTTGCGCATCGATGCGCAGACCGCGCGCGGCGAGGTATTGCGTGAGTTCGAAGACGCGGTCGGCGAGCGAGCGGGCGCGCGGGCCCCAATTCATGTCATCGGCCAGCAGTTCGGGGTAGTGCCGTTTCAGCATGCCGGCGCAGGAGCCCGACGGCACGACAATAGCGGGATGGGCTTCGAGCGCCAGGATCGTCCCTTGCGCGATGGCCATCGCGGATTCCCGATCGCCGGAATTGTAGGCGGGCTGGCCGCAGCAGGTCTGGCCCGGCGGCACCACGACCTGGCAGCCGGCATCCTCCAGCAGCTTGACCGCGGCAAATCCGATCGACGGGCGGAAAAGATCGACGAGGCAGGTCACGAAGAGGGCGACCGTGTCGACTTTGCTGCTGGGCTGGCTGGTCAAGGGCGGGCCCTTATGTCTACTGGAGGGAACTCACGACATCGGTCACGTCGAGAGTCTTGCGCGCCGCGGCTGCCACAGGCAAGAGCAGATACCAGCGGCCGGGGCTTTTCATGGCGCCGGCGAAACGAAGCGCCTCCTCGCCGCTGCCCCAGAAGAAATCGCCGCGCACCGGCCCCTTGATGGCGGAGCCGGTATCCTGCGCCAACATCAGGCGGCGCAGCGGATCGCCGCGGCGATAGGGCGGATGATCGATCGGCCAGGTGGTGTCGAGCCAGAGCGGCAAGCCCAGCGGCACGAAGGCGGGATCGACCGCAAGGCTGCGCCCGGCGGTCAGCGTCACCCCCATGGCGCCGATCGGCCCATCCTTCACCTCGCGGAAGAAGATGAAGCGCGGGTTTCGGTTCATCAACTCGCGCCCCTTTTCCGGATTGGCGCGCAGCCAGTCGCGGATCGACTGCATCGAGGCCGACGAGCGCTCGATGATGCCTTCCTCGATCATCAGCTTGCCGATGGCGACGAAGGCATGGCCGTTATTGCCGGCATAGCCGACCCGCATCATGCCACCGTCATTGAGTGTCACCACGCCGGACCCCTGGACCTGCAGGAAGAAGGCATCGACCGGATCCTTGAGCCAGAGGAATTCGAGGCCACGCCCCTTGAGGCCACCCGCCTCGATTTCGGCGCGGGTCAGATTGGTGCCACCCTCCGGCGCGCGATAGAGCGGATAGCGGTGCGCCGCGTCCGGCGCGCGGGCCGCCGTGATCTCGGCCTCGTAATAACCGGTGAAGAGACCCTGCTGGCTGCTCTCATTTCCTGCGTCATTCTCTGCCACGAAGGGCACGAACCAGCGCTCGAAGAAGGCACGCGCCCGCAAGGTATCGACGGCACCCATCTCCCGCGCGGCGGCGCAGGGCGCCTGCCAATCGGCCGCGGTGCCGCCGAGGCCCTCGGGACCGATCGGTTCCGTGGGTGCCTTCTTGCCGATCACCTGGCAGGATTTCAGGAAGGCCGGCAGGGTGCCGTCGAGGGCATCGTCCTCCCAGCCGGGCAGCATGGAATAGGCGGCGGGCCGCAGTTTGAGGCCGCTGGGCGTCGGTGGTGGCGCGCAGCCGGCCAGGGCGAGGGCGAGAGCGCCCAGCGACAGCGCGGCCAGGAAGGGCCGGCACCGATACCGCTTGCGCTCATCCCCGATCATCCCCTGCATCCCCCGATGCTCGCTCTCCTGATGCGGTCGAAAGGCCCGGAATGCCCTAGGCCGGGCTCTGTGTCGCCACGAGTTGCCAGTTGGGATCGCGCGAGCGCGAGTCGCGGGCGAAGGTCCAGATATCGACCAGCGTATCGACACGGGTCGGATCACCGTCGATCACCTGGCCGGCGGCGTCCTCGGTGACGTCGATCTGCTCGCTGGTGAATTTCAGCGTCACCAGGGCCTGCGAACCCTTCAGCGCCGCCTCGATGATCTCGACATGGGTGATGCCGACCAGATTGGTCTTCAGGCGATGACCCTGCCGGCGACGTTCCTCGATGGCGGCGGTGAAGCTCTGCAGCACCTCGGGACCCAGCAGCGGCTGCAGCGACTTCGCGTCGCCCTCGGCGAAGTTCATCAGGATCATCTCGAAGGCGATCTTGGCGCCGGCGACGAAATCGACCGGATTGAAAGCCGGATCGGCGCGGCGGATGGCCTCCAGCCCGTCGCGCAGGCTTTGCGGGGCCGCCGCGATCTCGGCTTCCAACTGGCGGCGGTCGCGGGGTTGCATCGCGGCACCCGGGCCGGTCGGTTCGGGTCGCGTCTCGACGGGGCGCAGATTGGGGCGCCCATCGGGCCGGCGACTGCCGATCTGGATCGGCGCCTCCGGCTCGTCGCGTTCGATGGTGCGGCCGCGCTGGGGCGCCTCGCCCTCGCCGGCCTTGTCCGGCCGGGACCGGCGGGCAAAGGGGTCGATCTGGCGTTCGTGGCCGGTGCGGCGCCCCAGGATGGAATAGAGCTTCCAGCCCAGGATGACGGCAACGATGGCGAAAAAGACGATGTCGAGATGCTGCAAGAAGCCAAATCCTTGGTTATGCGCCCATGGTTACCCGCCATGAGCCCGGGGGGCTGCTGGACCTGCCCCATCCCATGCGCTAAAGCCTTGATCCGGCATTCTACATAGGAAGAGCGCCGCATGTCAGCAAGGCATCGTCGCCATCCGGCCGGTGGCGCGGAACTTGCTGGCCAGAACGCCGGGTGAGCGGCCCGGGCGGGGTCGCGGGCGAGGGGTAAGGGCATGATTCCAGGGAATATCGACCGATGACGCGCCTCCTCGCCATCCTCATCCTGTTCCTGCCGCTGCTGGAGATCGCCGGTTTCGTGGTGATCGGCGGGCGCATTGGGCTGGGTTTCACCCTGCTCTGGGTGCTGGCGGCCGCCCTGGGCGGCATTGCCCTCATCCGCCAGGGCGGGCTCAACGCCGTCACTAAGCTGCAACTGGAGATGCGCGAGGGGCGCGAGCCCGGCCACAGCCTGATCGACGGCGCGGTCCTGGTGGTGGCCGGGCTGCTGCTGGTGGTGCCGGGCTTCGTCAGCGATTTCCTGGCCCTGGTCCTGCTGCTGCCCTGGACGCGGGGTCTTCTGCTGCGGCGCATGGCGCACCATTTCGAGACCCGGGTCTATACCGGCAACCGGCAAGCCGGCCGGCGCACCACCATCATCGAAGGCGAATTCGAGGTGGTAGAGCCGGAAAGCGGCAATCAGGCGGAGCCACGCCGCACCGGGACCGCCGGAACCGACTCACCCTGGCGCAAGCCGCCGCAAATCATCGACCTCACGGCAGACGATTCATCGAAAGACCAGAAGACATGATCCTGATTCGCCACGGGCAATCCGAATTCAACGCCCATCACGACCGCACCGGGCGCGATCCCGGCATCCCGGATCCGCGCCTGACATCCCTCGGCCGGCGCCAGGTGACGGATGCGGCGACGCGCCTCAAGGACCATCCGACACCCTTGAAGCGCGTGCTGACCAGCCCCTACACCCGCGCCATCGAGACGGCCGAGATCGTGGCCCGCATCCTCGACCTGCCGATCGAGGTAGAGCCGCTGGTGCATGAGCGCGCCTTCTACCAATGCGACATCGGCAGCCCGCGGAGCCACTTGGCCCAGACCTGGCCGGCCCTTGCCTTCGAACACCTGCCGGAGAAATGGTGGCCGGACCTTGATGAAACCCACGAGCAGGTGGAAGAGCGCTGCGTCAATTTCCAGGCGCGTGCCGCGGCGATGCCGGACTGGCCGCATGTGGTGGTGGCGAGCCACTGGGCCTTCATTCTGCAACTGACCGGCCATTCGGCGCAGAACGCGGAACTGGTGCCCTTCGACCCCACCCGCCCGCGCCGCGTCAGCAAGACGGGATGACATCGGCAGGATGACCCGGCCCGAACTGGAAACCGAACGCCTGCGCCTGCGACCGATGCAACGCGATGATGCCGCGGCGCTGCACGCCTGGCTCTCCGACCCCCTCGTCATGCGCTACTGGTCGACCCTGCCGCATCGCGACCTCGAGGAGACCGTGCGCTGGGTGGAACTCAGCCTCCAGGAAGGTGCCGCGGGTCGCGCCCGGGACTATGTCGTGCTGAAGGGCCAGACGGTGATCGGTCGCGTCGCCTTTTGGCAGGGCAACGAGATCGGCTTCTTCTTCGGGCCGGAACATCAGGGGAGGGGATATGCCGCCGAGGCCCTGGCCGCCTTCTGCCGCTTCGGCTTCGACCAGCTGGGCTTCGACGAGATCCGCGCCGATGTCGATCCCGACAATGCGCCGAGCCTCCGGGTGCTGGAACGCCTCGGCTTCGTCCGCACCGGCTTTGCCGAGAAGACCCTGGAGATCGGCGGCAAGTGGTTCGACAGCGTCTACCTGACGCTGGCGCGCCGCTAGAACGTCTCGGACCAGGGCCTGAGGTCCAGTTCCTGGGTCCAGGCGTTGCGCGGCTGCTTGTGCAGCGTGAGATAAGCGGCGGCGATGGCCTGGGCCGAGAGCAGCTTGTCTCCCTCGCCGGCATTGCGCGGCGTCGCAATGCCGCCATCGATGACGATATGGGCGACATGGATTCCCTTTGGCCCCAATTCGCGCGCCATGCTCTGGGCAAGACCGCGCAGCGCGAACTTGCCCATGGCGAAGGGCGCCGAGCCGGCGAACCCCTTCACCCCGGCGGTGGCGCCGGTAAAGAAGATCGAGCCCGCCCCCGCCTTCAGCATCAACCGCGCCGCCCCCTGCCCGGTCAGGAAGCCGGCCAATGCATTGTTGCGCAGCGCCAGTTCCGCTTCCTGCGGGTCGATCTCCGCGATCGGGCCGCGAGCGCGGTAGCCGGCATTGAAGACGACCAGTTCGGGAATGCCGAAATCGCGCTCGGCCACGCTGAACAAGCGGTCGACGGCCTGGGCCTCGCCGGCATCGCAAGCCATGGCGCGGGCTCCCAGTTCAGCCACCAGGGGGGCGAGCTTGGCAATATCGCGCGCCACCAGGACCAGCTTCATGCCGTCGGCGGCACAGGCCCGGGCCAGGGCTGCGCTAAGGCCGGCACCGGCCCCGACGATGATCGCATAACGGCTCATGTTTCCCCCGATCTGCCGCTGACAGGCTGCGGCAGATTGCCCCTGCACGCGAAGCGCAGATTGCCCATGCGCGCGAAGCGCAGATTGCCCATGCGCGCTGAGCATGGTCAAGCGGGCGCGCAGCCGACCCGCCTGTGCGGCGGTTGAAGGGGCGGCTAGCCGGTTGCCAAGCGCCGGGAAGGGTGATAGCGGAACCGCAACCCATTTCCAGGAGCACCAGGAGCAGTAGAATGGCTGAAGAGAACAAGGCCGGTACAGCCGGTTCCGACCAGAATCAGGCGCAGAATCAGGGCGAAGCCGGCCCGGCGCTGGTTGTTTTGCACCAGTTCCTGAAGGATTTCTCGTTCGAGAACCCGCTGGGTGCCGA
Source organism: Dongia mobilis (assembly GCF_004363235.1). GTDB lineage: Bacteria > Pseudomonadota > Alphaproteobacteria > Dongiales > Dongiaceae > Dongia > Dongia mobilis. The sequence goes on along the minus strand of NZ_SNYW01000008.1, from coordinate 324,419 downwards.
TACCCCCCAGGGCATGACCGAAGCGCCCACCGGCATGATCCGGGTGGACGTCAAGGTGAAGCCGCTGACGCCCCCCGATATCGAGGTGACGCTGTTCCTGTCGGTCGATGCCAAGATCGGCGAGAAGTCGGTCTATCTGGTGGAATGCGAATATTCGGGCTCGTTCCGCCTCGGTCGCGTGCCGCAGGAGCATGTGCTGCCGCTGGTGATGATCGAGGCGCCGCGCCTGCTGTTCCCCTTCGCGCGCCAGTTCATCTCGAATGCGGTGCAGGCCGGCGGCTTCCCGCCGCTCCTCATCAACCCGATCGACTTCGTCGCGCTCTATCGCGACAAGCGCGAGGAATTGCTGAAGCAGGCCGAGGCCCAGAAGGCGGCGCAGGGCGCCGCCACAATCGGCAACGCCTGACCGCCGCGCGGCAGCGCCGCAGATGGCTGGGGGTGACAAGATCGGCCGACGCGGCCTCGGTGCCGACGAATTGGCCCTGTGGCAGGCCGTCGCCAAATCGGTCACCCCGCTGAAGCGCCGGCGCCGCAAGAAGGCGCCGGCAGCGACAGAGCCGTCACCCGCACCGGAAAAGAAGGCCGCCGCGCCGCCGGCGAAACGCCCGAGGGCCAGCAAGGCACCGGCACCGCCGCCGACAGCGAAGACACCAGCCGTCAAACCGCCCGCCCCCCTCATCACTGCGCCGGGGCCGCTCCCCGGCATCGACAAGCGCCAGGCCGAGCGATTCCGTCGCGGCCAGATTCCGATCGAGGGCCGGATTGACCTCCATGGCCGCACCCAGGCCGAGGCCCATGACGCGCTCCACCGCTTCATCGAGCGTGCCCACAAGGCCGGCAAGCGGCAATTGCTGGTGATCACCGGCAAGGGTGCGATGAAATCTGAAGGCGGCATTCTGAAGGCCAACGTGCCGCGCTGGCTCAACGAGCCATCGCTGCGCCGGCATATCCTCGCCATCTCCGAGGCGCGCCCCGAACATGGCGGTGCCGGCGCGCTCTATGTACTGCTGAAGCGGGAGAAATAGGGCCTATCTTCTTCCCCTTGGCCGCTTCGGCGTCGGGCGCGGTCGCGGCGCGGGACGTTTCGCCAGGATCTTGGCGCCGGATTTGCCGCCCTTTGCCGCCCATTCGATGATGAAGGCGAAGAGTGCCCTGAGACCCAATGGCTCGCCGCCATCGGGGCGGCCGGCGCCCTTGCCCTGGGTCCAGCCCCAGGTGTCGATATGGAGCCATCGGGTCGCGGGGCTGACGAATTCCTGCAGGTAGAGCGCCGCGGTGATGGCGCCGGCGAAACTGCCGGGCTCGCAATTGGCGATGTCGGCCACCTTGCTGTCCAGCATCTTGCGATAGGGCTTCCACAAGGGCAGGCGCCAGAACGGGTCACCCTCGTTGCGGCCGTGGCGCAGCAGCGCCTCGGCGAGATCATCGTCATTGGCAAAGAGCGCCGGCAGATCCGGGCCCAGCGCCACGCGCGCGGCACCGGTCAGCGTCGCCATGTCGATCATCAGATCCGGCTTGTCGTCATCGGCATCGGCCATGGCATCGCAGAGGATCAAGCGCCCCTCGGCATCGGTGTCGTTGATCTCGACCGTGATGCCCTTGCGGGTCTTCACCACGTCGAGGGGGCGGATGGCATTGCCGGAGACGGAATTCTCCACCGCCGGAATCATCACCCGCAGGCGCAGGGGCAGGTCGGCCTCCATGATCATCTGCGCAAGCGCCAGCACGGTGGCGGCACCGCCCATGTCCTTCTTCATCATCATCATGCCGCCGCGCGGCTTCAGATCGAGGCCGCCGGTGTCGAAGCAGACTCCCTTGCCGACCAGGGCCAGCAACGGCAGCTTGTCGCCGCCACCCTTCTTGCTGGCGGGGCTTTTCCAGACGATGTCGACGAGGCGCGGCGCGCGCGGCCCCGCGGTCGCGGCGGCGCGGCCGACCGCGTGGATGGTGGGATAGTTCTGCTTCAGCAGGTCGTCACCCATCACCTCGCGATAGCCGGCCCTGTGGGCGCGGGCAATGTCATGCGCCGCTTTGGCGAGGTCGGCCGGCGCCATGTGCTCGGCCGGCGTGTTGATGAGGTCGCGGCCGAGTGCGATCCCGCGCACGATCCGTTCGACCGCGGCACGATCGGCGCTTTTCGGCCAGACCAGATGGGCAAAGGTTTTCTTGTCGCTGCGGTAGCGGGCGAAGCGGTAGCAACCCATGGCCCAGGCGAAGGCATGGGCGTCGCATTGCGCCGGCGTGAGGTCGTCCTCGATCAGGGCATAATTGCCTTCGGGGAGGGCGGAAGGCAGGGCGGCCAGCGACCAGCGGTCGATACCGGGTTCGGCGCCAGCAAGGATATGGGCCTGACTCTGGGTCCGAATCTGGCCCCGGGCGGTGTCGCCGCCGGCCCCGGCTGCTGCCGGCAGCAGCAACCAGGAGCCGGGTTTGGCGCTGAAGCCGGAGGCCTTGATCCAGGCCTGCAGGGCGGCCGGGCGATCCTTCAGCCAGGCTGCGAAGGTCTTGTCGGTAAGCACCAGGATGCGGGTGGGTCGGGTGGCGCGGGCAATCAGATGGTCGAGCACGATGGCTTTCCTCGGGGGTCTGGCATTGGAAGCTGGTATTGGAAGCTGGCGTCGATGGTTCCTGGAATGGATGGTCGCAGCACGGATTTTAGCGGGGCTTTGCCGGCCAGGATAGTTGGCAAGAAGGTACAATTGCCTATGATGTGAAGGTGCGCGAGGTATTTGCGGCGGATAGCCCCGACGGAAAATGAGGGGAGGGAGTGCGAGCGCGATGTCGAGATTGACCCTGATCCTGGGCAACAAGAATTATTCCTCCTGGTCGCTGCGCGGCTATCTCGCCGCCAAGGCGAGCGGACTGCCCTTCAAGGAGGTGGTCATCCCGCTGCGCATGGGCGACACCAGCAGCCGCATCCTGGCGCATTCGCCCTCGGGCCGGGTACCGGCCCTGGTCGACGGCGACATCGTGGTTTGGGAGAGCCTCGCCATCTGCGAATACCTGGCCGAACTGGCGCCAGAGGCGGGCCTCTGGCCAAAGGATCGCGCCGCGCGGGCCCACGCCCGGGCCATCTCCGCCGAGATGCATGCCGGTTTCGCCAGCCTGCGGCGCAACCTGCCGATGGACATCACCCATGACCGCCATGCGGAATCGCGCGCCCATTTGGCCAAGGAGGACATCGACCGTGTCCTCGCCATCTGGCATGACACGCGCGCACGCTTCGGCGAGAAGGCGGCGCACGGCACCGGTCCCTTCCTCTATGGCGGCTTCTCGGCTGCCGATGCGATGTATGCGCCGGTGGCGACGCGCTTCCGCACCTATGGGGTACGCCTTGATCCACAGGCCGCCGCCTATTGCGAGGCGATCCTGGCCTGGCCCGCCTTCAAGGAATGGGAGGCTGCGGCCCTGACCGAGACGGCGGTGATCGAATTCGACGTGTTCCAGAAGGCCGACTGAACGTGGCGTCGCCACCGGGCAGATTTGCGGCAACCGATCCGGCCGCGACGGAACGCGGCTTCGATCCGCTGCCGGAGAATCCGGAGGTGCGGCTGCTCGAGGCGCAGATTGCCGAGGCGGAGGCGAATATCCAGGCCGCGGCAAGCGTGCCGCCGGGAGCGGCACTCCTGCGCTGGGCGCTGGTGGTGCCCTTCCTGTTGTGGCTGGTGATCGTCGCTGGCGCCCTCACCGGCCGGCCGCCGACAGCACCCATCGAACTCGAGAGCCTCGCCGCCGCCTGGCATATGTGGCAGGATTCCAGCCTGGTGCCGCAGCGCGGCCACGATGCCATGGGCAGCCTGCCGCCATTGCATCTCTGGGCGATCATGGCCGGCTGGAAGCTGTTCGGCCTCGGCGAGTTGTGGCCGCGGCTGCTCTCGGTGCTGGCCAGTGTCGGCACATTGTTGCTGGTCGGTCGCACCGCCCTGCAATTGTGGCCGCACCGGCGGCTGACCGAGCTATATGTCCGCATCCTGCTCATCGGGACGATCGGCTTCGCCCTGGTCACCACCATGGTACAGCCGGAGCCGCTAGCGTTGCTGTTCGCGGCGCTGGGTTTCCATGGCCTCGCACATCTCTGGCAGGGGCCGCCGCCCGGCCCCGGTCGCCGGCTGCGTTATGTCGGCTGGTGGGGCGCCTTCGCCTTTGGCCTGCTGGCAACCTTCTTCACCCAGGGCAGCACGGCCCTGTTGCTGCTGCCGCTCACCGCCCTGCTGCCGCCCTATCATGCCGACGGCATCGGCCCGCAGCTGACTGCCGGCCCGTTCAAGGGCCCGGTTCGCGGCGGCAGCCTGCGCTTCGGCCTGCGCTTCGTGCCGCATTGGCATGTCGCCCTCTTCCTTGCCACCCTGCCCACGCTCGCCGCCTGGTTCCTCTGGGCGCAGTACATGCAAGCGCAGGGCGCACAGGCCAGCCTGCTCGCCTTCGGCAACGGCTTCCTCGACCCGGCGACCGAGGCCAGCCGGCGCGAATGGTGGTCGCTGCTGCTGGTGCCGCTGCTGCTCTATCCCTGGATCTGCTGGAAGACGTTGTGGCGGGCCCTCGGGCGACAGATGCGCCAGCCGGTCGGGCGCGGCTTCCGCCTCTGCCTCGCCCTGCTCATGGCCAGCGTGATTGCCGGTCTGCTGAGCGGCTGGCAGATGCAGGGCCAGATCTGCGTCGTGCTGCCGCTGGCCCTGCTGGGTGCCCGCCTGCTGGCGACGCAGGAGATCCGCGCGCGCGACTTCCATGCCGTCGTGCCGGCTCTCTGGGCGCTGCTGCTCGGCCTCTGCTTCTTCCTGATGAACATCATCCCGACTGCGCATCTCGATGTGCTGTGGCGTGCCTTGTTCGACGTCTCGCTGCCGATCTGGCTGGGCGGCATGGGCATGACGTCGGGCCTGGTGCTGCTGGTGGCGGGCTATGGCATCGCGCAATTGTCACCCATGCAATTGCTGTCACGCACCATCCAGGTGGCGATCCTGCCGGTCCTGGTGCTGACCTCGATCAACCTGGAATTTCCCAACAACCTGCGCCAGTTCTTCGATCTGAAGCCGGTGGCGGAGCGGCTGCGCGAGTTGCAGGATGCCGGCCAGCCGATCGCCGTCTATGGCCGCTATCGCGGCGAGTTCGACTTCTACGGCCGACTCGGCGATGCACCGACCAGCCTGCCCGACGAAGCCGCCGCCCTTGCCTGGGCGCGCGCGCATCCCGCCGGCATCATCGTTTCCTACTTTGACGGTTCGCCGCTGCGCCTGCCAGCCCTGCCCTATTACCGCGGCGTCGCGCGCGACCGCTGGGTCGCGGTATGGCCGGCGAGCGCCGTGCTGGCGACCGAGGGTGGCGCGCTCGGGCAACATTTCTGACGGCATCCTTGACATCGGGCGGCGGCGATCGCGCCAGCATGCTGGCAAAGGGCCGGGACAGGTGCCGCGGCATCTGTTACATTGCTCGCGATTGAGCCGGAAATTGTGAGGTTTGGGGGCATGAGCAGCTTTACCATGGGCTTTCGCCACGTGCGCGGTCCCGAGCACCGCCGCGACAAGCGCCTGCCTCTGCCGATCTTCACGGTGATGGTCGACGGCCAGGAAGCCGACACGGTGAACTGGTCACTGGGCGGTCTGCTGATCGGCAATTACGACGGCCACCTGCTGGTCGAGATGCCGGTCGAGATTGCCATCAAGATCAAGGACGAATCGGCCGAGTTCTCGATGAAGATCAACGCCAAGGTGGTGCGCAACGATCGAACCAAGAAGCTGCTGGCGGTGAAGTTCGACGAACTGAGCCCGGCCATCTACGATTTCTTCGAGCGCGGCTTCAACCGCCGGTTCCAGCGCGCCAAGGCCTCGACCCGCTGACCCCCTCCCGCTGACCCCCTGCTGAACCGATGCCGGATATCCTGTTGCAGCACTGGACCTGGCCCGACGGCCTCGCACTCCTCTGGATGCTGCTGTTGTGGTTCGTCTATGGCCGCTTTGCCGATTTCCTGCCGCCCGACGACGTGGCGCCCAGGAACCTCAACCAGATGATGCATCACCTGCGTCGCTCCTGGATGCGGCGCATGATCGACCGCCACGACCGCATCGTCGATTCCGGGCTCACCGGCCACTCGGTGAATTCCACCACTTTCTTTGCCTCGACCTCGATGCTGATCATCGCCGGCCTCCTCGGCGTGCTCGGCAATGCGGCGGCGGCCCACGCCGTGATCCAGTCCTTCGGCTTCGTCATGCGCGCCGACATCGTCATGTTCGAGATCAAGGTGCTAGGCCTCGTCATCCTCTTCATCGTCGCCTTCTACAAATTCACCTGGGCGCTCCGGCAGTTCAATTTCGCCTGCACCCTGATCGGCGCGGCGCCGCTGGCACCGGCGGAACCGGCGACCCGCGATCGCTTCGCCGATCATGCGGCGCGTGTCATGTCATTGGCGGTGGTGAGCTTCAATGGCGGCATCCGCGCCTTCTATTTCGCCATGGCCTGGCTGGGCTGGTTCATCCACCCGGTCCTCTTCGCCATGGCGACCGGCATTGTCGTGCTGGTGCTGCTGAAACGGCAATTGAAGAGCCGCAGCCAGCAGAGCGTCGCGGAATATTACGACGCCAGCTGGCGGTAGTGTCGCACCGAATTTGCCATCAGTGACGCGGCTACGTCACGAATTTCTTTAATGGCCCCTGAACGAACTGTCCTGGCTTCCAACCGCCCAGAATGCGATCTAACAAGAAATTGTCTAATGCGCTGGCTCCGATTCCTACCGCCATTCCCAGCCCACCAGGAATGGCAGCCTCAATACCGACGCCGACTCCAGTGGCTATTAAGAAACGCGCAGATTTTGCAGGTAGTTTTGTAAGCCAAGTTTGCTCTGCCGTTCTCGTCAAATACTCCGTCACTAGGTCGATGCTCGGATTACTTGCTTGCAACCACGATCTAAATGACCGCGACTTCCTAAGGATTGGCATAAAGTCGTGAAATGATTGTTCTCGAGAATTAATACATTCGCGAATTGCAAATGATCCACCGATTGTCATTTGTTGAAATGAAGAAATCTGCCGAGAGTTTCGCTCACGCTTTTCCTGAATGTTGTGAATCCGGTTTGAAAAAAGACTTGAGGTAAGTGCACCAGTTGCTAATTCTGACACGTGAAAGGATGCTAGTACCGTGTCACAGTATGCTTCGAATGCGCTAGAAAGTATTTTTGATTCTGTAACTTTGCCACCGGTAAGCTCGCTAAGCTTAGAGAACGGAATATTACTGTCGATACGGTAATCATCACGCTCCCGCAGCCATCTAAAATAAAGATTCGGCGGAAGCTGGATATAGGGGGCCGTATGCAGAATGGTACTTATCGCAATTGGGGAGCCATATTCTCGATTCTTGAGTTCATCCACGAAAGCGTTAAATGGGTTACTATTTCCAAATGCGCAGTTGATTAGCTTTTCGTGAGGGACTCTTTTGATCAATTGCGCCTGATCATCTTCGTGAATTTTTAGAACGTTAGTCTTCCCGTTGAGGGCACGATCAAATAGTTCATCGGGGGAGTATTCTCCCCTGCCCTGATGACCAACTAGGCTAGTTAGTATCGGCTTATAGGTTTGGGTGTTGCCTTTAGTACGAGTCTCTATGGCGGGAAGATCCGTGAGAAAAGACAAAAGCAAGCTCCCCTCGTCGATCAACTCGACAATATTGTCGATTCCCATTCCGTCGACGAGTTGTCTCAGAATTCGTTGATCAGCAAAGAGATGGACTTGCCGATAAAACAACAGTGCTTCAGCGATCGCCCCCAGATCCAACTGATCTTCCGACCTCATCGCTTGGCGAAAAATTATATTCTCGAACACTGCACGCTCCACCGCAGGACTGGCAGAAGCCTAGCCACTGATCGCGCTGGTAGCAATCTATGGTAGAGTGACTTTTTCTACAAATTAGAAGTATAGAAGCACGTTTCCGCTCTTCGCCCCGTCAAATAGTATTCGCTTCAATGTTTTAACCCTGCGCCGCCGTGCCACCCACGGTGAGCGCGTCGACACGGAGCGTCGGCTGGCCGACACCCACGGGCACACCCTGGCCCTCCTTGCCGCAGGTGCCCACACCTGTATCGAGCTTCATGTCGTTGCCGATCATGCCGACCTTGGTGAGCACGTCGGGACCGTTGCCGATGAGGGTGGCCCCCTTGACCGCCGGGCCCAGCTTGCCGTCCTCGATGAGATAGGCTTCCGAGGCCGAGAAGACGAACTTGCCCGAGGTGATGTCGACCTGTCCGCCGCCGAAATTGACGGCATAGAGGCCCTTCTTCACGCTGGCCAGGACCTCGGCCGGATCATGTTTCCCCGCCAGCATGATGGTGTTGGTCATGCGCGGCATCGGGTTGTGGGCGAAGCTCTGGCGCCTGCCGTTGCCGGTCGGTTTCATCCCCATGAGGCGCGCATTCTGCCGGTCCTGGATATAGCCCTTGAGGATGCCATCCTCGATCAAGGTGGTGCACTGGGTCGGTGTGCCTTCGTCATCGATGGTGAGCGAGCCGCGGCGGTCGGTGAGCGTGCCGTCATCGACGACCGTGACACCCGGTGCCGCGATGCGCTGGCCGAGCAGTCCGGCAAAGGCCGAGGTCTGCTTGCGGTTGAAATCGCCCTCGAGGCCGTGGCCGATTGCCTCGTGGAGGAGGATGCCGGGCCAGCCGGGACCCAGGACCACCGGCATCTCGCCCGCAGGCGCCGGCACGGAAGAGAGATTGACGATTGCCTGGCGCAGCGCCTCGTCGGCGCCCTGCTTCCAATTGCCCTCGGCGACGACGCCCTCATAGGAGACGCGGCCGCCGCAGCCGAAGGAACCGGTTTCCATGCGGCCAGCCTCCTCGACCATCACCGAGATGTTGAGCCGCACCAGTGGGCGCACATCGGCCATGCGCTGGCCGTCGCCGCGGATGATCTGGATGGCCGACCACGAGGCGGAAAGCGAGGCCATCACCTGGCGCACGCGGGGGTCCTTGCCGCGCAGATAGGCGTCGATTTCCTCCAGCAGCTTCACCTTGGCGCCGAAGGCAAGCGAGTTAAGCGGATTGTCGGGGGCGTATAACTGCCGGTTGGTGCCGACCGGGCCCACATCCATGCGGCCGTCATGGCCGGCATGGACTGCCTTCACCGTCTGCGCGGCGCGACCGAGGGCCGCCTCGGACAGGTCGCTGGCATGGGCATAGCCGGAAACCTCGCCGGCAATGGCGCGCAGGCCGAAGCCCTGGGTGGTGTCGAAACTGGCGCTCTTCAGCTTGCCGTCGTCGAAGGCAAGCGCCTCGGATTGCTCGTATTCCAGATAGAGCTCGCCGTCATCGGCGCCGTTGAGGGAATCCGCCACCAGTCGCTCGGTCTTCTTGAGGTCGAGGCCGGCACGCTCGAAGAACAACGTATCGGTGGTGGCAAGACTGGACATGGCGCGGGGCCTCCGGAAACGGGCGAAAAGGGTCGAGCCACAGATATAGGAAGTGCTGCCGCTTTGTCGAGGTTGCGGGGTGGTTCCGGGATGGTCGCCGACCCGGCCGCCCCCCGCTAGGCTGTCAGCCTGGCGATCTCGGCCAGCAGGCGCGGCAGATCGATGCGGTCGAGGCCATCACCGCCCGCTGGATTGGCACCGAGATCGAGTACCGGGATCTGCCGCGCGCCGGCCATGGCGAGCAGGCGCCGGTGCGAGGCACCCTCGGTCAGTGTCGGGTCGCCGAGGTCGATCAGGATCAGATCCGGCCGCAGCGTGCGCAGGGCCTCGAGGGCCAGTTCCGGCGTATGCACGACATTGAGGTCGAGGCAGTCCCGGGCACCCAGCGCCTCCTCGATCAGGCGGACATGGGCCGGGTTGTCATCGACATAAAGGATGCGCCGGCGCTTGCCCGGGGCCGCCGCGCGGTCGGGCGTGGCAGGGCGCGTGTCGGGAAGGCGCCGGTCGGCAGGGTGATGGCCTGGAGCTCTTGCCTCGGCAACAGGCCGGCCCGGCACCACCTGACGTGCCGCCGGCAGTTCGACCCAGAAGGTACTGCCCTCGCCAAACACGCTGCGATAGCCGATGCGGCCGCCCATCAGCTCGGTCAGGCGCTTGGCCAAAGCGAGGCCGATGCCGGTGCCCTCGATCGCCTGGGTTTCGGCGCCGAGGCGGTTGAAGGGCGTGAATAGCTCGGCCTGGCGCTCCGGCGGAATGCCCTGGCCGTTATCGGCAACGCTGATGCGCATGAAACCGCCGCCGACGTCCCGGCAGGCGATGTCCACGTGGCCGCCACGGCGATTATACTTGATCGCATTGCTGACCAGGTTGAGCAGGATTTGCCGCAACCGCACATTGTCGGCCATGACCCAGCCGGCCGCATCGGGCGCCGGCATGTTGAGCGTGATGTCGCGTGCCTGCGCCATGCGCTCGATCAGCGGCAGCACGGCGGCGATGACCTGATGCGTATCGGTCGCGTCGATCTTGAGGCCGATACGCCCGGCATCGATCTTGGCAAATTCCAGGATGTCCTTGATCAGCTCCAGGAGATGCTCGCCGCCAGCCTTGATCGAGGCCAGATAGGAGCGCTGCCGTTCGGTCACCGGCCCGGCAATCTCGGTCTCCAGCAGCTGCGCAAAGCCCAGCACGGCATTCAGCGGCGTACGCAATTCATGGCTCATATTGGCGACAAAATCCGATTTGGCGCGGTTCGCCGTCTCGGCCGCCTCCTTGGCCTGGCGCAGCGCCAATTCGTTCAGCTTCTGCTGGGTGACGTCCTGCACCGTGCCGATCGAGCGCGCCGGCCGGCCGTCGTCATCGTAGAAGGTACGGCCATGCACCTCGACATGCTTGACGCGGCCGTCCGGCATGACGATGCGATAGGTCATGTCGAAGGGGGCGTGCTCCTCGATCGCCTTGGCATAGACGCGCGCCACCCGCTCCCTGTCGGCGGGATGGATCGCCTCCTCGAAGGCGAGGTAGAAATTGCCGTCGCCCGGCCGCTCGATCTCGAGGATGGCGAAAACCTCGTCGGACCAGACCCGGCTGCCGTCCTGATGGTCGATTTCCCAGGCGGCGATCCGGGCGATCCGCTGGGCCTCCTGCAGCCGGGCCTCGCTGCGTTTCAGCGCCTGTTCGGTGCGGATCACGTCCGAGATGTCCTCGACAACGCCGATCAGGCGGTGCGGCGCGCCGCTGCGGGTGCGCGCCAGCGCCACCGTCATGCGCCCCCAAATCACGCCGCCATCCTTCCTCAGATAGCGCTTTTCCATCGTGTAGGGGCCGCGCTGGCCGGCGATCAGCGCGTTGCCTTGCTGCTCGTCCCGGGCGACATCGTCGGGATGCGTGATGGTGGCAAAATTGCGCCCCTGCAATTCCTCGGCGGAATAGCCGGTGATGTCGCAGAAGCGCTGGTTGACGCGAATGAAATTGCCGGCGAAATCCGAATAGCAGATGCCGACCGCCGCCTGCTCGAAAATGGCACGAAACAGCGAGTCGCCATCATCGCCCAACTGGGTATGGCCTTGTGTCACCTGCGCTGCTTTGGTCAATCGGGGTGTCCCATGCTGCGCCCAATTCCCTTCCGCGATGCCGGCCGCGCCGCCAGCGGCCACCGGACCGTTCAAGCTGCTGCCCGGTAATACCTTTTCCGGCGATTGGCGGCAGAGCCTTTGCGGCGATTCTTTACGTTAGGGTGCGAAATGCTAACGATCGGTTAGTCGATTTATGCGGGGCTGTATTTGTCACGGCACAAAATCTTATAATAACCCGAATTTAGTCATGGTTTCCTGTGCCGCCGCGGAGCAGCGGGAACTGCCGGCCGGCATTGCCGCGAGACGATCCTGATGGCTGAGATCGACGGGTCCGACCCTTGCCCCCTGTGCGGCCGTCCCCTGCCGGCGGGGCCGGCGACCGACTGGCATCACCTGGTGCCACGCAGCCATGGCGGCAAGGCTCAGCTGCGCCTGCACAAGATCTGCCACCAGGCGATCCATGCTCATCTCAGCGAAGCAGAACTGGCGCGCGATTTCGCCACCATCGAGGCACTCCGGGCGCATCCGGGTATCGCCCGCTTCATTCGCTGGGTGGCAAGACGGCCGGCCGACTACCAGGATCGCAGCAAATGGACACGGGCGCGCCGCGGCAGCTAGCCATTCTTGCCGGATATGGCGCGCGCGTGTAGGGTCCGCCCCAACTCGTCCAATCCTGGAGACAGCACCGCCATGCGTCCATCCGGCCGCGCCGCCAATGCCCTGCGCAATGTCGAATTCAATGTCGGCTTCAACCGCCATGCCGAGGGTTCCTGCCTCGTCAAGTTCGGCGATACCCATGTCATCTGCACCGCCTCGCTGGACGAGAAGGTGCCGCCCTTCCTGAAGGGCTCCGGCAAGGGCTGGGTAACGGCGGAATACGGCATGCTGCCGCGCGCCACCCATACCCGCGGCGAGCGTGAGGCAGCCAAGGGCAAGCAATCCGGCCGCACCCAGGAAATCCAGCGCCTGATCGGCCGCGCGCTCCGCGCCGTCACCGATCTGACCGCCTTCGGCGAGCGCCAGATCAAGATCGATTGCGACGTAATCCAGGCCGATGGCGGCACGCGCACGGCGGCCATCACCGGCTCCTATATCGCGCTCCATGAATGCTTCCGCCTGATGAAGGAGATGAACGCGATCCGGGCAATCCCGCTCATCGACCAGGTGGCGGCCATTTCCTGCGGCCTCTACAACAGCCAGGCCGTCCTCGACCTCGATTACGCCGAGGATTCCAATGCCGAGGCCGATGCCAATTTCGTCCTGACCGCGCAAGGCGGCATGGTCGAGGTGCAGGCGACTGCCGAAAAACGCGCCTTCACCGACGCTCAGTTCGCCGAATTGCTGAATCTCGCCCGCCATGGCACGGGTGAACTCTTTGGCCTGCAGCGGGCAGCCCTGGCAGCGGCTGCGGCCAGGTGATGGCGCGGCACTTCAGCGGCGGCAAACTGGTCCTTGCCAGCCACAATCCGGGCAAGCTGCGGGAAATGGCCGATCTGCTGGCGCCCCATCAGGTCGAGATCGTGTCGGCCGGGGCGATCGGCCTGCCCGAGCCGGAGGAGACGGAAACGACTTTCATCGGCAATGCGCGCCTCAAGGCCCTGGCGGCGGCTCGAGCAAGCGGCCTGCCCGCCTTCGCCGATGATTCGGGGCTCGAGGTGATGGCCCTCAACCGCGACCCCGGCATCTATTCAGCGCGCTGGGCGGGGCCGGCCAAGGATTTCGGTCTTGCCATGGGCAAGGTGCTCGCCCTTCTGGCTGGCCATCAGGATCGCCGCGCGCGCTTCGTCTCGGCGCTGGCGCTGGCCTGGCCGGACGGACATTGCGATGCCTTCGAGGGCGATATCTGGGGCGCGATCGTCGATGCGCCGCGGGGATCGCGCGGCTTCGGCTACGACCCCATCTTTCGGCCGGACGGCCACGATGTCACCTTCGGCGAGATGGATCCCGCGCAGAAGCACGAGATCAGCCACCGCGCCGTCGCTTTCCGCAAGTTCATCGCCGCCTGTTTCGGCTAGAGGCCGCTAGATCGCGCGGCTGTGCCGCTGCCCATCGGGCTGGAGATAGGCGTCGAAGGCTGCGGCCACGACGCGGCGGAACGGCTCGCCGCGCGGCGTCAGCGCCAGTTGCCCCCTTTGCAGCGTCACCAGCCCGTCGGCAATAAGCGGCGCCAGGCGGGCAAGTTCCGACTTGGCGTTGAGCGGCAGGACGGTGAGATCGGCGGTGCCGTAGCACATCACCTCCTCGATGAGGGCGCGGCGGCGACGGTCCTCGTCGCTGAGCGCGATACCGCGCGCGGTCGCAAGGCGCCCGGCGCGAATCTCGCGCGCCCAGGGCGAATTGTCGGTCTGGTTCTGCGCATAACCCAGGGGCGTCGCCGAGATGGCACTGGGCCCGAGACCGAGGATCGTTTCCGCCCGGTCGTCGGTATAGCCCTGGAAATTGCGGCGCAGGCGGCGCGTATGCAGGGCACGGGCAAGGCCGTCCCCGGGAAGCGCAAAATGGTCGAGGCCGACCTGCTCGTAGCCATGGGTGACCAGGACATCGACCGCCACCTCGAATTGCTGCGCCCTGAGCGTGGCATCGGGCAGGTCGGCTTCCACGATCAGCCGCTGGTTGGCCTTCATCCAGGGCACATGCGCATAGCCGAAGAGCGCCACCCGGTCGGGCCGCAATTCCGCCGCCGCCTGGGCGGTATGGGCGATGCTGCGGACCGATTGCCGCGGCAGGCCGTAGATGAGGTCGAAATTGATCGCGCGAATGCCGGAAGCGCGCAATTGCTCGACCGCCCGCGCCACCATGTCATAGGGCTGGAGGCGGTTGATCGCCAACTGGACCTCGCGATCGAAATCCTGCACACCGAGGGAGACCCGCGTCGCACCGCAATCCTGCATCGCCTCGATGAAGGCGGCGTCGAGTCGGCGCGGATCCAGCTCCAGCGCCAGGTCGAGGTTTGAATCAAGGTCGAAGACATGGCCAAGCGCCATCATGATGCGCCGAAGATCGTCCGGCGCGAGCGTGTTCGGCGTACCGCCGCCGAAATGGATCGAGGTGACGCGGCGGCGCTTGGCGATCGGGCCGGACAGGATCTGCCGCCCGACCAGTTCGATCTCGGCGACCAGATTGTCGGCGAAGGCGGCGACGGGCTGCAGGCGCGCGGTGATCTGGGTGTTGCAGCCGCAATACCAGCACATCTCGCGGCAGAACGGCACATGAATGTAGATCGAGACCGGTGCGCCGAGCGGCAGCGCCGCCAGCCACCCGGCATAGGCCGCCTGGTCGATGCCGGCATGGAAATGCGGCGCCGTGGGATAGGAGGTATAACGCGGCACCGGGCGATCATGCCGGGCAATGAGAGCTGTATCGATCATGGCATCACCATGACAGTTGACCGGCCGCTGCTTCTTGATTCAAATCAACCGCGCCCAAATGTCGCAATGCATGCCGGAAAAATCCAATGCCCGTGAGCCATACCGTTCCCGCCCGCGAGGGCCTTGCCCTGAGGATCGCCGCTGGGCAGAGCTTCAGCGTGGTCAACACCCATGGCACCCAGGTGGTCGATACCTGGGCCTTCAACGAAGCCGACATGGGCGAGTTCATGTCGATGGAGCATACCCGCGCCGGCCTCAAGCGGCTCTGCGCGCGCGTCGGCGACGCCTATCTCAGCAACCGGCGCCGGCCGATCCTGATGCTGGCCGACGACACCTCGCCGGGACGCCACGACACGCTGATCGCGGCCTGCGACGTGCATCGCTACCGGCAGCTGGGCCATCAGGGCCATCACGACAATTGCACCGAGAATCTGGCTGCTGCCTTGCAGGCGCTGGGCCTGGCGCCGCCGGAGACGCCCTCCCCGCTCAACCTCTTCATGAACATACCCTGGGAACTCAACGGCGATCTCTTCTGGAACGAGCCGATGAGCATGGCCGGCGACGCCGTCACCCTGCGCGCCGAGATGGATCTGGTCGCCGTCTTCTCCTGCTGTCCGATGGACCTGCTGCCGATCAACGGCAAGGATTGCGTCATCCGCGACGTCGAGATCCGGTTGGGGTGACGGCCTTGACCCAGCTAACCACCATCGGCTTCGACGCCGACGATACGCTGTGGCAGAACGAGCAGTTCTTCCGCCTGACCGAGCAGCGCTTTGCCGACCTGCTCGGGGATTACGGCGACCACGAGGTCATTGCACGGCACCTGCTGGAGGCGGAGCGGCGCAACCTCGCCCTCTATGGCTTCGGCATCAAGGGCTTCACCCTATCAATGATCGAGACGGCGATCGAAGTGACGGCGGGCAAGGTGCCGGCCAGCGTCATCCAGCAGATCCTGCTGGCGGGGCGCGAGATGCTGCATCACCCGATCGAGACCCTGCCGCAGGTGGCCGAAACGCTGGAGCGCCTCGCCGGCCGCTTCCGTCTCGTCATGATCACCAAGGGCGACCTCTTCGACCAGGAGCGCAAGCTGGCGCAATCCGGCCTCGGCGATTTCTTCCACGCGATCGAGATCGTGAGCGGCAAGGATGCCGCCACCTATGCCCGCCTCTTCGCCCGGCACGGCGACGGGCCGGAGGCAGCGATGATGGTGGGGAATTCGCTGAAATCCGATGTCATCCCGGCACTTGATGCCGGAGCCTGGGGAATCTTCGTACCCCATGACCTCACCTGGGCGCTGGAGCATGCCGAGGAACCGGTCGAAGCCCCGCGCTTCCGCAAGCTGGCATCGATCGGGGAACTACCGGAGCTGATCGGGCGGCTTTAGCCAGTGGAAGCTTGAATCGCGGGCTGGGTTTAGATCACGGGCAGGGCTTCAGGATCGCCGGGCCTTCCCCGCCGGTTTCCGGAATGGCGCGACAATCGCCCTGGCTGCAGATTTGCCACGTTCCGCCGGTGGCGCCTGAACGGGCGAGAACCAGTTGGTCCTGCTGAAAGCGCATCTGCGGCTGCCAGCGCCAGACGCGGCCGTCGAACACGGCCCCCTCCGGCGGTTCCATGCCGGCGCCCGAGCCTTCGATCCGCGCCTCCACCAGATGAAAGCCCGCGACACCAACCAGCCAGTCTTCCTCCCAGCGGGTCTTTTCTACTGAATGCGACCAGGCCAGGGTGAAGCTGCCGGCGGCCAGCACGATTTCCCTGAGCCCGTCGATCAGGCAGACATTCATGCAGCGGTCGCGCGGCGACGGCGCCAGATATGCTGGGCGACAAACAGAACGACCAGCGCGAAGCCAAGCTCATCGGTGACCGGCAGGGCCAGCACCAGACTGAACGCGGCGGCCGTCGCCAGCAGGCGTTCCCACCAGAGGAGCGGGCCGAGGAAATAGCCGATCCCGGCCGCTCCCCAGAGGCCGATCGCGATGAGCGCCTTCACCACGATATAGACGACCGCGGGCAGGTAGCCGATCTCGGCGGCAAGCGGCCCGCCATCCTGCAGCATGAGGGCTGGGGTATAGACCGCCATGAAGGGAATGACGAAGCCGGCGAGCGCAATGCGCACCGCCTGGAGGCCGATCTTCAACCCCGCCTCCTTGGCAATGGGGGCGGCGGCAAAGGCAGCGAGCGCCACCGGCGGAGTAAGATCGGCGAGGATGCCGAAATAGAACACGAACATGTGGCTGACGATGAGCGGCACGCCGAGTTCCAGCAGCGCCGGCCCCGCCAGCGACGAGGTGATGATGTAATTGGGGATGGTCGGGATGCCCATGCCGAGGATGAGGCAGGTGACCATGGTGAGGACGAGGCTCAGGAACAGGCTCTTCTCGCCGATCGAGACAACAAAATCGCCGAAGGTGGTGGCAGCACCCGTCAGCGTCATGGTGCCGACGATGATGCCGACGATGGCACAGGCGATGCCGACGGGAATGGCGGTCTTGGCGCCGTCCGCCAGGCTGTCGCGGGCGATGATGAGCGTCTCGCGCCCGCCGCGGCTGAGGGCGCAGAGGCCGACCAGCAGCAGCAGGACGCCGACCAGGACCCAGATGCCGAACTTCATGAAGGCAGCGGCGGCAAGCCCCAGCAGCACCCAGAAGACATAGCGCAGCATGACCTGCGGGACGCCGCGCATGATGCCGCCGCCCAAGAGGAGGAAGACGGTGAGAGCCAGGCCCACGGTGCCCGAGAAAAGCGGGGTGTAGCCGTCGAACAGCAGATAGACGAGCGCCGCCAGCGGCAGCACCAGCGCCCAGCCCTGGCGCAGGGCATTCCAGGCGGAGGGGCATTGTTCCTTCGGCAGGCCGGTGAGATGCGCGCGGCCGGCCTCGAGATGCACCATCCAGAAGGCCGAGACGAAATAGAGCACGGCCGGGATGATCGCCGCCTTCACCACCTCGGCATAGGGGACGCCGATGGTCTCGGCCATGATGAAGGCGACGGCGCCCATCACCGGCGGCATGATCTGGCCGCCCATCGAGGCGGTTGCCTCGACCCCCCCGGCAAAGGCCGCCCGGTAGCCGAAGCTTTTCATCAGCGGGATGGTGAACTGGCCGGTGGTCACCACATTGGCGACACCCGATCCCGAAATCGTGCCCATGAGTCCGGAGGCGATGACCGATACCTTGGCGGCACCGCCCTTGGCATGGCCGACCAGACCCAGCGAGACATCGGTGAACAGCTTGATCATGCCGGTGCGTTCCAGGAACGTGCCGAACAGGATGAAAAGGAAGATGTAGCTGGACGACACATAGGTCGGCGTGCCGTAGATGCCTTCCGTGCCGAAGGCCATCTGCTCGATCACCTGCGACAGGTCATAGGGCCGGTGGTCGAAGGGGGCGGGCAGGTATTCGCCGAACAGCGCATAAAAGAGGAAAAGGCCGCAGATGACGGGCAGCGCCGGCCCCATCACCCGCCAGGCGGTGACGAAGAGCAGGACCAGGCTGAGAATCCCGAGCCAGACGTCGATGGCGAGAAGATCGCCGGAACGCAGCAGCAGATCCTCGTAGAAGACCCATTGATAGAGCGCCACCGCGACGCCGAGCAGGCCAAGACCCCAGGCCAGGATCCGCGCCGGCCGCGAGCCGCCGGTCGCCGCCGTGATGAGCGGCAGCGCCAGCAGGATCAGGAAGCCGACATGAACCGACCGGATGACCTGGCTGGACAGGTTGATGAGATGCGCTGCCGTCACCAACTGGAAAGTCGAGAAGGCGATGGCGATCAGGAACAGCGCCCGCCCCTCGCGATTTTCCGCGAAGGGTGCGGCAAGGGCGGCGGCACCGGCGTGCTCGCCGCCCAGCTGCTTCAGTTCGTCGCTCATCCCGCGCTGCTTGGACGGGCCGTCAGATGAGGCCCTGTTCCTTGTAGAAGCGCTCGGCCCCCGGATGCAGCGGCACCGGCATGTCCTTGGCCGCATCGGCAAGATTGATGGCGCTGGCCGCCTTGTGCGCCGCCGTCATGGCGTCGAGATTCTCGAACAGCAGCTTCGTCATCTGATAGGCGATCTCGTCATCGACCCCGTCATGGGTGATGAGGAAATTGATTACCGCTGCGGTCGGCACGTCTTCGGCCTGGCCCTCATAGGTGCCGGCGGGAATCACCTTGGCGACGTAGGGCGAGCCGATCTTGGCGATCACGTCTTCCGGCACCGCCACCATCTGGATGGGAAGCGAGGTACCGAGGTCGCGGATCGAGGCAACGCCGAGGCCGGCCGATTGCAGCGTCGCATCCAGCTGCCGGTTCTTGATCAGCTCGACCGATTCGCCGAAGGGCAGGTATTCGACCTTGCCGAGGTCGTCATAGGAGATGCCGGCAGCACCCAGGATGGCACGGGCGTTGAGTTCGGTGCCGGATTTCGCCGCCCCCACCGAGAGGCCCTTGCCCTTCAAATCGGCGAGCGTTTTGATGCCGGATTCCTGCGCCGCCACGATCTGGATGTAATTGGGATAGATGGCGGCGATCCCGCGCAGCTTGTCGAGTTTGGCCTTGAAGCCCGCCTCCTCGTTCCCCTCCCAGGCAAGCTTGACCGAATCGCCCAGCGAGAAGGCGATCTCGCCCTTGCCCTGCTGCAGCAGGTTGAGGTTCTCGACCGATGCCTTGGTCGCCTGCACCTGGGTGCGTATATCTGCGATCTTGTCGCCATAGATCTTGGCGAGTGCGACGCCCAGCGGGTAGTAGACGCCGCTGGTTCCGCCGGCCAGAACATTGATGAAGGTGCTGGCGCGGGCCGCCGTCACGAAGGGGGCGGCGACGGCAAGGCCGGCAGCGGCGGCGGTGAATGAGCGACGGCTGAGCAGGGTCATCGTTTTCCTCCCGAGTAAGTCGAATGAGCAGGGTCTTTTTTCTTGCGGCCCGGCGCGCGCCGGGCGGTGCATGGATGGGCAACCATATTGGCTGGGTGCCGATCCTGCAAATCACATGCCCGGCCACGGGCTTAGACCTTGGTATGAGGAAGGTTTTCGGCTCCGTCAACGACACTCTGCCGCAGCGCAACATTTTCGGTTTGGAACCTGCCCGGAAGCACTCATATGATGGCGCTCATCCCGGATAGCAAAGGAACCATATCATGCAAGCGAATGCTCAGCTTCACGGCAAGGTGGCCCTGGTGACGGGCGCCGCCAGCGGCATCGGCAAGGCGATCGCCACGGCCTATGCCCGCGCCGGGGCAGCCGTCGCCATCGCCGATCTCAACCAGCAGGGCGCCGATGCCGCCGCCGCCGAGATCACGGCGCAGGGCGGGAGGGCCATCGGCATCGCCATGGACGTGACCGACGAGGCGGCGGTCGATGCCGGCACCGCGCGCTGCATCCAGGAGCTGGGCGGGCTCGACATCCTCGTCTCCAATGCCGGCATCCAGATCGTCAAGCCGGTGGTCGATTTCCCGTATGCCGAATGGAAGAAGATGCTGGCCATCCACATGGACGGCGCCTTCCTCACCACCCGCGCCACGCTCCGCCACATGTACAAGGACAGACGCGGCGGCACGATTCTCTATATGGGCTCGGTGCATTCGCATCTCGCCTCCAAACTGAAGGCGCCCTATGTGGCGGCGAAGCATGGCCTCCTTGGCCTTGCCCGCGTCGTCGCCAAGGAAGGGGCCGAATACAATGTGCGCAGCAATGTGATCTGCCCCGGCTTCGTGCGCACCCCGCTGGTCGACAAGCAGATCCCGGAACAGGCCAGGGAATTCGGCATCACGGAAGAGCAGGTCATCAAGACCATCATGCTGAAGGACACGGTGGATGGCGTCTTCACGACGCTGGAGGACGTGGCCGAGACCGCCTTGTTCCTGGCCGCCTTCCCGAGTGCGGCCCTCACCGGGCAGTCGATCACCGTCAGCCATGGCTGGCACATGCAGTGACTGAATCGAGCAAGATCGCGCTGCCGCCCTATGAGACCGTGGCCCTGGTGCTGCAGGGCGGCGGGGCGCTCGGCTCCTATCAGGCGGGGGTCTATCAGGGCCTGCACGAGGCGGGGATCGAGCCCAACTGGTTCGCCGGCATTTCGATCGGTGCGCTGAATGCCGCCATCCTCGCCGGCAATCCGCTGGAGCGGCGGCTCGAGCGCCTCGCCGAATTCTGGGAAACGATCTGCCAGTCCGCCCTGCTGCCGACCCTGCCCTTCGATGCCGATCTGTCTGCCATCCTGGGTGATGGCGAGGTGCGCGGCTGGGCGGGTGCCCTTGCCTCGCTGCGGGCCCTCATCGAGGGCCAGCGCGGCTTCTTCACGCCGCGCTTTCCGCCGCCCTATCTGGCGCCGACGCCGGCCGGCGCCACCAGCTATTACGACACGACACCGCTGAAGGCGACGCTGGAGCGCCTGGTCGATTTCGACCTCCTCAACAGCCGCCATGTGCGCGTCTCGGTCGGCGCGGTCAATGTGACCAACGGCAATTTCACCTATTTCGACAATGCCAACCGCACGCTCGCGCCAGAGCATTTCATGGCCTCGGGCTCGCTGCCGCCGGGTTTTCCGGCGATCGAGATCGAGGGTTGCTTCTACTGGGATGGCGGGCTCGTCTCCAACACGCCGCTGATGGAGGTGCTGGCGCGCCCGCCCCGGCGCGACACCCTGGCCTTCCAGGTCGATCTGTGGTCGGCACGGGGACCATTGCCGCGGAACCTGTTCGACGTCGCCGAACGGCAGAAGGACATCCAGTATTCCAGCCGCACGCGCCTCGTTACGGACGTGGCCAACGAGATGCAGAAGCTGCGCCATGCCTTGCGCCAGGCACTCGACCTGTTGCCGGCCGAAGCGCAGGAATCACCGGAAGCCGCCGCCCTGCGGGAACTCGCCTGCACCAAGGTCTACAACACCATCCAGCTGGTCTATCGCGACAAGCAGTTCGAGACGCATTCCAAGGATTACGAGTTCAGCCTCACCACCATGCGCGAACACTGGCAGGCCGGGCTCCATGACATCCGCGAGACGCTGAAACATCCGGACTGGCTGGAACGGCCAAAGGGCGGCAGCGGTGTCGTCACCCATGACGTGCACAGGCTGCAGGACCAATTCGGGACGGCCCCCGGCGGGGCCGATGCGACGCGCCCCTAGGTTGTTTCCAAGATGACCTGAAGCGATCTACGAAATCGCCTGCAGCGCCTGTCCGGCGAGGCGGACCCATTGGCGCTCGTCGTCATTGACCCGGAACAGCTGCTCGTGGCGGGTGAGTTCGGTGAGGGCGGCGACGGCCTCATCCATGGCGCCGCTCTGCCAGAGGATTTCGGCGCGGCGGTATTGCGCCTCCAGGCGCCGGCCTTCGAGATTGCCGGTCTGGCCGAGGATCGCATCGAGGAGCGCCACCGCCGCCGCGACATCACCCTGTTTTGCCAGCACGCGCGCTTTCAGGATGGCGACGGCATGGGGCTGGAAGGCCGGGCGCCCGGTCACCAGTTCGTCGAGCAGATTGAGAGCCGCGTCCAGGTCGCCGCGCCCGAAATGGGCGCGGGCCAGGCCGAAGACGATGTCCGGCGAATCGGCGAAGAAGCCCTGCCGTGCCGCGGCGAAGAGATCGACCGCCGCATCATAGCGATGGGTGGCGAGCGCCTCCTCGGCCCGCTTCAGCTTGTCGTGGATCATGCCCTCGCGCAAAGGATCCTTGGGCGGGCGGAACATCCGCGCCGCCCGGTGCGCCTCCCCGCTCCGCGGTGGCGACAATTCCCCCTGGCCACCGCGCCGGCGCCACTGCAAATCGTCGCGGCGGTTCCGCGTGACATCGCGCTGCCGCGCCTCGCGCGCCGCCTCGAGCGAGACCACGCCCTCGCCGCGGAAGAGCTGCGGCAGCATCTCCACCAGCACATAGATGAGGCTGCCCAGCACCGGCAGAAGCCAGATCACCGGCAGCCACATCATCGACCGGCCGGTCTGGCAGACATGGACCGAGAGCACAATGACGAGGGCGAGAACCGCAAGGCCAAAGACTGGCATCAGGTTGTCCAGATTGAGTGAATATCTCTGTTAAGTAGAAATAGAACAAAAACGGTACCCGGAGTCAAGCCGCGGCCGGGCCAAACAAAAACCCCGCGGCATCGCTGCCGCGGGGTTTCAGTTAGCTTCGAGCCTGGAGGGCCTGGACTTAGAAGTCCATGCCGCCCATGCCGCCCATGTCGGGAGCGCCGGCGGGGGCCGCCTTCTTCTCCGGACGATCGGCGATCATGGCTTCCGTGGTGATCAGCAGCGAGGCCACCGAGGCGGCATCCTGCAGGGCGCAGCGCACGACCTTCGCCGGGTCGATGACGCCGTCCTTCACCAGATCGGTGAACTCGTTGGTCTGGGCATTGTAGCCCCAATTGGCACCCTTGCCTTCCAGCAGCTTGCCGGCGATCACGGCACCGTCGACGCCGGCATTCTCGGCGATCTGGCGGACCGGGGCCTGCAGGGCGCGGCGGATGATGTCGATGCCGACCTTCTGGTCGTCATTGTCCACCTTCAGCTTGTCGAGCGCCTTGACCGAATAGAGGAGGGCGACGCCGCCGCCGGCGACGATGCCTTCCTCGACCGCCGCACGGGTGGCGTGCATGGCGTCGTCAACGCGGTCCTTGCGCTCCTTCACCTCGACCTCGGTCGCACCGCCGACGCGGATGACGGCAACGCCGCCCGCCAGCTTGGCGAGACGCTCGGCCAGCTTTTCCTTGTCGTACTCGCTGGTGGTCTCCTCGATCTGGGCGCGGATCTGGGCGCAGCGGCCCTCGATTTCCTTCTTCTTGCCGGCGCCGTCGACGATCGTGGTGTTCTCCTTCTCGATCACGACCTTCTTGGCCTTGCCGAGCATGTCGAGCGTCACGGTCTCAAGCTTGATGCCGAGGTCTTCGGAGATGACCTGGCCGCCGGTGAGGATGGCGATGTCTTCCAGCATCGCCTTGCGGCGATCGCCGAAGCCCGGCGCCTTCACGGCCGCGACCTTGAGGCCGCCGCGCAGCTTGTTGACGACGAGGGTGGCGAGCGCTTCGCCTTCCACATCTTCCGAGATGATCAGCAGCGGACGGCCCGACTGCACCACCGCCTCGAGGACGGGGAGCATCGACTGCAGGTTCGAGAGCTTCTTCTCGTGCAGCAGGATGTAGGGGTTGTCGAGCTCGGTGATCATCTTCTCGGCGTTGGTGATGAAGTACGGCGAGAGATAGCCGCGGTCGAACTGCATGCCCTCGACCACTTCGAGCTCGGTGTCGAGGCCCTTCGCCTCTTCCACCGTGATGACGCCCTCATTGCCGACCTTCTGCATCGCCTTGGCGATCATGTCGCCGATTTCCTTCTCGCCATTGGCGGAAATCGTGCCGACCTGGGCGATCTCTTCCGAGGTCGAGACCTTCTTGGCGCGCTTGCGCACGTCCTCGACCACCGCCTCGACGGCGAGGTCGATGCCGCGCTTCAGGTCCATCGGGTTCATGCCGGCGGCAACCGCCTTGGCGCCTTCGCGCACGATGGCCTGGGCCAGCACGGTCGCGGTGGTGGTGCCGTCACCGGCGAGGTCGTTGGTCTTCGAGGCCACTTCGCGCACCATCTGGGCGCCCATGTTCTCGAACTTGTCGGCGAGCTCGATCTCCTTGGCGACGGTGACGCCGTCCTTGGTGATGCGCGGCGCGCCGAAGGCCTTGTCGATGACGACGTTGCGGCCCTTCGGGCCCAGCGTCACCTTCACCGCATTGGCGAGGATGTCGACACCGCGCAGCATGCGCTCGCGGGCGTCAGCGGAAAAACGTACGTCTTTAGCAGCCATGTTAGCTTAACTCCGGAATTGGGTTGTCGATGGAAGCGGCGCCAGAAGGCGGTTGATGCCTCAGGCGACCTTCTTCTTCGCGACGGTGCCCTCGATGATGCCGAGGATGTCGCTCTCCTTCATGATGAGGAGCTCTTCACCGTCGACCTTCACCTCGGTGCCCGACCACTTGCCGAACAGGATGCGGTCGCCCGCCTTCACGTCGAGCGGGGTGACCTTGCCGTCCTCGGACTTGGTGCCGGCGCCGACGGCGATGACTTCGCCCTCTTGCGGCTTTTCCTTGGCGGTGTCGGGGATGATGATGCCGCCAGCGGTCTTCTCCAGGCCCTCAATACGACGCACGAGAACGCGGTCGTGGAGCGGACGGAACTTCATGGTGGTCCTCCGTAGATCTTTGAAAGAAGTGAAACGTTTCCCTAAGCGCGCCGGGCCTGACGAGATGCCGGGACAGCCCTCTTCTGAGGCACTGTTAGCACTCAGCCCAAGCGAGTGCCAGCGATGTAGGCCAAGCCCCCAATCCCGTCAAGGGCTCAAACCCCGAAATTTTTCAGTCAGTTGGCAGCGACGCGGATGCTGCGACGCAGCATGAGGTGGCTGAACTGGCAGCAATCTATTGATCTGAGTGCTAACTACCTGAAATCACGCAGATTTTTATTTTCTGTTAGCAATTCCTGCGGCATTCTGTCGTTAACGAATCGGGTCACGCATTTCAGGAAGGGTTCACTTAGCCGGTCCATCATCGAAGGAGGTCCCATGGAGAGGCGCGCGCTGAATCTGCAACTCAACGACTACCGACTGGTCACGGCCGAGATCCTCTATCACATGCCGGACCATCCGGGCCTGCTGCAGAGCTATATCTGGCAGGATTACGACCTTGCCCCGCGCCTCCCCGTGCTGCACAAATTCCTCGATTTCTGGAGCCGCAACCTCGACGGCAAGCTGCATTCCATCAAGGTAGCGAAAACCGAGATCATCACGCCCGGGCGCTGGCGCAACGCCGAGGCGCTGCTCAGCCTGCACTGAGCCTCGCGCCACGTGGCCTTGGCACCGGCCGAACTTATCGCCTATGGCGCTGCACCCTGCCGTCAACTAGGTTAACGGACGCGGATGGTGCAGATTGATCGCGCAGGTGAAAGGTCGCCATGCTGCCGGATATCCAGTTCTCGCCGGTTGCCGTTTCCGGCTGCGCCATCAATCTGATCATCGCCGCGATCTGCTACTATGTGCGGCGCTTTCGCGACGGACGTCAGGGCCTCGCCTTTTTCGGCGGCGCGCACCTGATCAACGGCATCGTCTATCTGCTGATCATCCCCCTGCCACCCGGCCCGCAGTTAAGCGCCGCCCTTGCCTCGCCCTTCGCCTATCTATTGGCATTGGGAGTCGTCGCGTCCTCCGCCTGCGTGCTGGCGGGGGCTTGGGCGATCGACCACCGGCTCCGCTTCCAGCGCAGATTCGTCCTGGCGATCGGCATTGCCTATCTGATTCTGGTGGGGCTCGGCCTTGGCGTCGGCGCCGACATTGCCTTTCGCGGGGCGATGATTCTCAACGTCTGCTCGGCCCTCGTCGCCGGCGTCCTGTTCCTGCAAGGACGCACTGCCTTCTACAAGCTGACCGGCGCGACATGGCTGTTGCGGACCGTCATGACGCTGGTGCTGGCCCTGTTGCCGCCGACGCTGGCCGGGCAGCAGTATTTCATCACGATTGGTATCCTGAACGTCATCTTCATTGCCGCCACGGGCTTCGGCATCATCCTGACTGAGCTGGACGATGCGCGCCAGGCCGCGTCCGATGCCAGTGCTGCGAAATCGCAGTTCATCGCCAATATGAGCCACGAATTGCGCACGCCCCTGAATGCCATCATCGGCTTCGCCGAAATGGTCGAAGGCCGCGCCTTTGCACCGACATTGCAGCAGTCGCAGCAATACGGCAGCCTGATCCTGCAGGCCGGACGCCATCAACTGGGCCTCGTTGACATGTTGCTGGATATGGCCAGCATCGAGGCGGGTCGCGACAGCCTTGTGCCGCAGTCCATGGCGGCCGACAAGATGGCCGAAGAGTGCGTAAGGATGCTGGCAGGTGAAGCGGACCGGGCAGGCGTTGTGCTCCACACCGCGACCGAGCCGATCACGGTCATGGCGGACCCGCGCGCCTTGCGGCAGATCCTCATTGCACTCATCAACAATGCCATCAAATTCTCGCCGGCCGGCGCCGCGGTTCGGGTCGAGGTGTCGATGGCGGGCCCAGGCAGGACCGCGATCCGGGTTTGTGACAGGGGCGATGGAATTTCCCTGACCGAATTGGGCCGCATTTTCGAGCCATTCTTCCAGGCCGGAGACACCTATACCCGCGCCAAGGGCGGCCTCGGCCTGGGATTGGCCATTGCCCAGCGCCTTGCCACCGCACTCGGCGGCAGCATCGCCGTCGAAAGCCAGCCGGGCATGGGCAGCACCTTCACTCTGCTCCTGCCGCGCGGCGAAACCCTGCCTGATGGCCAAACGGCTGGCAGCCATATGGCAACGATTGTGCCCGATCGCGCGAACTGATAGGACACGACTCCGAGCCCATTCCCGACCGGTAACAATCCTTGCTGCGCCGCCTCTACGACTGGATCATGGAACTGGCCGAGAGCCCGAAGGCGCTCTGGGCCCTGGCGGCCGTTTCCTTCACCGAAAGCTCGTTCTTCCCCATTCCGCCCGACCCGATGCTGGTGCCGATGGTGCTGGCCCAGCGCCGCAAGGCCTGGATCTTTGCCGCCGTCTGCACGGTGGCGTCGGTCGCCGGCGGGGTGTTCGGCTATTTCATCGGCTATGCGCTGGAAGGCGTGGGGCAATGGCTGCTGGCGCTCTATGCCAAGCCCGAGAGCATGGCCAATCTGCAGGCCTGGTATGCCGATTGGGGCCTGTGGTTCATCCTGATCAAGGGCCTCACGCCCATCCCCTACAAGGTGGTGACCATATATTCCGGCCTGATGGGTTTCGACCTCAAGGTCTTCATCGCCGCGTCGGTGGCGACCAGGGGTGCGCGCTTCTTCCTGGTGGCGGGCCTGCTCTATTTCTTCGGCGAACCGGTACGCGACTTCATCGAGCGGCGCCTGACGCTGGTCACGACCTTGTTCGTGCTGGCGATCGTGGGCGGTTTCGTCGCCTTGCGCTATCTGTTCTAGCCTCGCTAGGCTGACGCGCCAAAAACCGGAGAGCATTGCCGTGAATACCCGACCGCCCCGCGCCGAAAGCTTCATCGCGCCCGCCCATGTGCCCTGGCTGGTGGCGGGTCTCGGCCTCTCGGCCCTCTGCGTCGCCTGGCTGGCGCAATATGGCTTCGGCCTTGCCCCTTGCGAACTCTGCCTGTGGCAGCGTTATGCGCATTGGGCGGCGATCGCCGGCGGCATCGGCGCCATCGCCCTTGCGCGCCATACCCGCCGCAGCGGGCTGGCGCTGGGCCTCGCCGCCCTCGCCTGCCTCGCCGGCGCCGCCATTTCCCTGTTCCATGTCGGCGTCGAGCAGAATTGGTGGGAAGGGACTGGCGCCTGCGTCGGTGCCGGGATCGGCGGCCTCAGCGGCGCCGAACTGGAAGCGGCCATCATGAACGCGCCGGTGACCCGCTGCGACGAGGTCGCCTTCGAGATGTTCGGCATTTCCATGGCCGGCTATAATGGTCTTTTCTCGCTGGCCCTGGCCCTGTTCGCGGCCTGGGGGGCGAAACAGCTGCTGGCCGGGAGGAAGCGATGACCGATCGGGCCCAACCCAATCAGGTCCAACCCAACCAGGCCCAACCCAGTCAGGCCCAACCGAGGCGACGCCTGCCGGGCGATCTGACGCCGGACGCCCTGCTTGACCGCGTCATCCGCGTCGACCATGCCGGGGAGTACGGCGCCAAGCGCATCTATGAGGGGCAGCTGGCGGTGCTGGGCGCCAAGCCGGAAGGCAAGGTCATCCGGCACATGCTGGAACAGGAGCTCACCCACCTGCACGCCTTCGAGAAGCTGATGGTGGAACGGCGCGCACGCCCCTCGCTGCTGTTCCCGGTCTGGCATGTGGCGGGCTTCGCGCTGGGCGCCGCCACGGCGCTGATGGGGCCCAAGGCCGCCATGGCCTGCACCGTCGCCGTCGAGGAAGTGATCGACGAGCATTACCGGGAGCAGAAGCTGGCACTGGGCGAAGCCGAGCCGGAGATCACAGCGAAGATCGAGCAGTTCCGCGCCGAGGAAGTCGAGCACCGCGACACCGGGCTTGCCCATGGCGCCGAGGAGGCACCGGCCTATCCGCTGCTCAGCCGCGCCATCAAGACCGGCTCGCGCCTCGCCATCTGGCTGGCGGAACGGGTCTGAACCTTCATCCGGCTTCCAGTGCGGCGCGCACTTTTTCCTCCAGCCGGTCGCCCAGCTTCTGGCCAAGCTCGCCGCCATCGCCGCGGATCTCCTTGGCGAGGACCAGCCGCATGGCATCGACATGCGCCTGGGCGAGATCGAGATCGGCATCGGAGAAAAACGATTTGCGCCGGGTGAGCTGACAGAGCGACTGGCCAAGCCGGGTCATCAGCGGATAGCCGAAGGACGAGCCCTGGCCCTTGATGTTGTGGGCGACCGTATGGATATCGCGGGCATGCTCGGTGCGTCCGTCGCCGCCAGCGGCACGGGCCGCCGCCAGATGCACGGCGCATTTCTCGACATCGGCGCTGGCCCAGGCGGTGTAGCCCTTGGCAAGATCGGCGACGGCGGCCTCGGCCTTCGCCATCATGCGGGCCATGTGGCCGCCTTCCTCCCGCTCGTCGTCTTTTCCGTCGTCGTGTTTTCCGATGCTCATCGGCCCGGCAATTCCAAATCCTTGCTGTCGGGCAATGTAGCTGTTTCGCGCGGGGGTGAACAGAGTCACCACCGCGCGGGGAGGATCATCGCTACAGGCGGCGCGGCAAATAGCGCGCGGTGGCGCCGACCACCAGCATCAGCAGGCCATAGGTGACATAGACCGCCCGCTGGTCGAAATAGTGCAGCAAGGCCGTGAAGACGGCGAAGGGCAGCAGGTTGCCGAGATCGATATAGGTCCGGTAGACCGAGGTCATCTGCGGCCGCTCAAGCGGCCTGACCGCGCGCAGGAACGGGATGTTGCCGAGCGAATCCAGCAGCACGATGAAGACCGCCGCCAGCATCAGCAGCACCCCCACCATGATGGGTGAGTCGAAGAAAAGCGGCACCGCCATGGTGATGAGGCCAGCGCAGAAAAAGGCCACCATGATCGGCCGCCGGATGCCGAAGCGGCGGCCCAGCCAGCCGAAGAAGGGCGAGAGGACGAGCAGCAGGTTGGCGCCGCCGGCCAGCGCCCCGGCCCAGCTGGGATCGACCCCTTGCGCGCTGAAATAGAGCGCCGGATAGACGAAGAAGAGCGACCACCAGCCGGAACGGCAAAAGGCGACCAGCCAGGCGAGGCGCAGGCGCGGCTGGGCGCAAAAGCGGCCGATGCTCTTCAAGGGATTGGGCGGCGGCCGGGTCGCCGCGGCGACCGCCGGGTTCTCGGTCAGACGTAGATAGCCGAAGAAGGCCACGGCAACGAGGGCGGCAGCGAGGCCGAGGGCGGCGACCGCCGCGGGACCCCAGACCTTGTAGAGTTCGATCCCCAGCCAGGGGCCGAGGCCCCAGGGAAGGCAGCCGAGCAGCAGTTTCAATGGTTCGTAGCGCACAAGGTCGCCGCGCGGGATGAAATCCAGCACATAGAGCGTCAGCGCAATGATGCAGGCGGTGCCGGAAAGGGTCCGCATCACCTGGCCGCTCATTTGTCCCAGGGGGTTTTCGAAAGACAGTGCCACCAAAGCGAGGCCACCCAGCACCAGGCCGCCGGAATAGACCCAGCGGCGGCGATAGCGGTGGATCAGCAGCGGCACGCCGAACCCCGCCAGCAGGCCGAATATGGTGACGCCGAAATAGACCGCCGAGACCGCGCCGTCGTCGCCGAAGATCTTCTGCGCCTGCAGCGGCATGACGGTGAGGGCCAAGGACCGCGTGGTCGATTCCAGCATGTAGAGCACGGCAAAGACGATCGCCCCCGGCTTGCGCCGGGAAACCGGGAGGGGCGGGTAATCGACGGCCATGTGGCGCTGGAACTCGGGCGGGAGGGGGCAAAATAAGGGTTGCGGCAACCCGGGAAGATGCTTAACACACCGGCCGTTTGCGCGCCCCAGCGGATGCGGCATGGCTTTCGCGGAAATTCGGCATGGCTGCCGGCCGGACCAGGACGACTGCCCGGGACAACCGCCCGGGACAATCCGCCCGGGACAATCCGCTGGCCTTGCTCCTTGCCTTCCTGCGTCAAAAGCGCGACAAGAAACAAACTTACCGGCAATTCGACGGGACAACATGGCGAAACGCAGCCTGGACGACACCGACCGCAAGCTCATCTCCCTCTTGCGCGGCAATGCCCGCACGCCCACGGCGGCGCTCGGGCGGCAGCTTTCCCTCTCCCGTTCCGCGGTGCAGGAGCGCCTGAAGCGCCTGGAGCGGGATGGCATCATCGCCGGCTATACCCTGGTGGTCGGCAAGGATGGCGAGGCGCCGGGTGTCGGCGCCCATGTCCTGCTTTCGGTCGATCCCAAGGGCCATGACCAGGCAGTCGCGGCCCTCAAGAAGCTGCCGGAGGTACAAAGCGCCTATACCGTCTCCGGTTCCTTTGACGCGGTCGCCATCGTCAGCGCCAGCAACGCCGCCCATCTCGACGAGATACTGACCCGCATCGGCCATCTGCCCGGCGTGCAGCGCACCACCTCCTCGATCCTGCTTTCGACCCTGGTCGAGCGGCATTGATGGTGTCGCCGGACGCGATCGAGGCGGCGGCGCGCCGCCTCCATGGCCATGTCCGGCGCACGCCGGTCATGCCGCTGGAACTGGGTGCCTGCGGGGTCCCCGCCGCCCTCACCTTCAAGCTTGAATTGCTGCAGCACAGCGGCTCGTTCAAGGCACGCGGCGCCTTCAACTCGCTGCTCTCGCAGGACGTGTCGCCGGCCGGGGTCATCGCGGCATCAGGCGGCAATCATGGCGCCGCCGTCGCCTTCGCGGCGCGCGCCCTCGGCCACCGCGCCGAGATCTTCGTTCCCGCCTTGGCCAGCGCCGCCAAGGTCGCGCGGATCGAGAGTTTCGGTGCCACGGTCAACGTGGTTCCCGGCGCCTATGCCGACGCGCTGGCCGCATCGGAAGCCCGTGCCGCGGAAACCGGGGCGCTTGCCATCCATGCCTATGACGCGCCCGCAACCGTGGCGGGACAGGGCACACTTGCCCGCGAACTCGATGCACAGCTGAGCATGTTGGATACCGTGCTGGTGGCGGTTGGCGGCGGCGGTCTCATCGGCGGTGTCGCCGCCTGGTTCCAGGGTCGCGTCAAGGTCGTGGGCGTCGAGCCCGACTCATGCCCGACGCTGCACAGCGCACGCCGGACCGGCCATCCGGTCGATGTGGCGGTGGGTGGCCTGGCCGCGGATTCGCTGGGCGCGAAGCGGGTGGGCGACATCCCCTTTGCCATCGCGCAGGAACATGTCGCCGATGTGGTGCTGGTGCAAGACGAGGCCATCCGCGCTGCGCAGGAATTGCTGTGGCGCGATTTCCGCCTGATGAGCGAACCGGGCGGTGTCACCGCCCTCGCCGCCCTCACGAGCGGCGCCTATCGCCCGGTCCCGGGCGAGAAGATCGCCGTCATCCTGTGCGGCGGCAATGTCGACCCCGCCAGCCTGGGGACGTAGGCGGGAGCAAACCCGAGGGACGGGTAACCCGCCTCAATCCATCGCCAGGGCGGCGAGGTAGGCGGCCAGCTTCTGTTCTTCCGCCACCTGCGGCCCGAGCCCGCCGCCAAGCTTGCCGATGGTGGTGACCTGGCCGGCCGAAAGCAGGATCGCCTTGTCCTGCTCGGCGCTGGAAAATGCGCGGAAGCCGAGGCTGGCCTCCTGGACATCGACCTTTCCCTCCTGCACCAGCACCGTGGTCTCGGCCTTCCTTGCCTCGACGATCCATTGCGTCGAGCGGCTGGCCGCCACGGCGTTGCCGGTGCGGATCGCGAAGCTGGAACCGGCGCCGGACTTGGCCGTGATCGCCTGGATGAGACCCGATTGCAGGTCGAAGGCGGCCTGGCGCGACAGCGTTTCGCGGGTGAAGTTGAATTCGTCGATGGTGATGCGGGTAAGCTCGCCCAGATTGACCTGCGAGCCATCCGCGAAGGCAATGCGCAGGCGGCTCTCGGCCAGCGTGGTGACCACATCGCCCACCATGACCGGGTCCCCGGCAGAGAGGACCGATTGACTGCCGCCGCGATTGATGGAAGCGGACCCCTTGAGTCGCTCGACCGTGCCGATGCCGTCGACTGCCCTGGCGGGTAGAGCCACCAGCAGCGGTATCAGGGCATATCCGCCGGCAAGGGCGAGGCCGCCCAGCAGGGAATGTCGCCGCGAAATGTTGCAATCCTTCATGACGGGTACCTCCCCTGACGGCGGCGACGGGCCCGTCGCCGGTCGCCGCGCCCCGAAAATCATCTGCCATGATAGTGGAGAGCGAGGCGCCGCGCGACCATGACGACGATCACATCGGCGCCATCGGGGCTTACATTCCGGTGCGGGGTTTGCGGCGCGTGAAGCCTGTCAGGCGCGCGCTGGCATCAGGCGATGTTCTCGATATCGGCGTCGGAGAGGTTTCCGGGAACGATGGTGATGGGAATCCTGAGCTTGCCGACCTGCTTGCCGGTGAGCGACGAGATCAGCGGCCCCGGTCCCTTGGGGCCGGTGGCGGCGCCCAGCACCAGGATCGAGATGGCGGGTTCCTCGTCGATCAGCTTCAGTACCTCGTCCTGCCGCTCCCCCTCGCGGAAATAGAGGATGGGAAAGGACTGGGCGTGTTTCTGCACCTCGCCCGCCATCTTCTGCATGATCGCCTCGGCCTGCTGGCGCGCTTCCTCGCGCATCAGGTTGGAGACGCCGACCCATTCCTGGTAGTCGGCCGGTTCCATGACATAGACCATGGCGACGCGGCCGCCGGTGCGGGCGGCGCGGCGGCAGGCATAGCGCAGCGCCACCTTCATCTCCGGCGATTCGTCCACCACCACCAGGAAGACCCGGCCCATTCCGGGCTTGTCCTCGCCCGCCCGGGTTTCCCCGGGCTTGCCGTCGCCGGATTTGGCATTGGTTGCTTCGCTCATCCCCGTCGATCCCTGTTGTGCCCTCGTCAGCCTGACCCTAGCGGCGACGGAAGGCAAGATGCGCCAGCCAGCCGGCGAACAGCGCCACCAGGACGGCGATGACACCATAGGCGGCGCCATGGCGATGGGCAAAGTCATAGATATCGGCACCGAAGCCGATCTTGCTGATCACCAGCGGCGTGGTCTGAACACCCACCACCTTCTGCTCGCGCACCAGATAGACCTCGGCCAGATAGGTGCCGGTCGGCACGCTGGAAGGAACCCGCAGATTGACCCGGAACAGGCGGTCGCCGATGAACAGGATGCGGGCGGGCTGCGGTGCGAACAGGCCGCTGGCCTGCTTGTTGCGGATGAGGGCGGCGGAAAATTCGCCCAGTTCCGGATCGGCGGGATCGACCGGAACGATGCGGATATTGGGAATGCCCATCTGGTAACTGGCGCGCAGCGGCTCGGGCAGCAGGTCCTCGATCGGCTTGGAACTGGCGGTCATATAGACCGCCGGCACATTCTGGAAACCCAGGCTCTTGCGGTTGATCCAGATGCCGGCAACGCGTTCCTTGCGCACCACGTCGACATTGTCGACCGGCCCCTTTACCACAACGATGACGTCGCCCGGCCCGTCGGTGGTGCCGAACAGCAGCACATCGGCACCGGCGAAACCGGTGGTGATGGCGATGAGATGGTCATCGAGATCGGCGATCAGCGGCGCCTGCGCCTGCGCCGGCGGCACGGCGCCCAGCAACGGACCCAGAAGCAGGACCAGCGCGCGGAGCAGCGCCCGCATCAATAGCCACCGATCACGAGGGTGAAGGGATCGGCCGGGGTTGCCACCAGCTCATAGAGCATGCCGCCGGCGGTGACCAGGATCATGATCGCCATCAGGAAGCGCAGTTGCTCGCCCGGCAGCCTGGCGCCGAGGCGCCCGCCCATCTGCGCCCCCACCACGCCGCCGATGGTGAGGATGAGGGCCAGCAGGATGTCGACCGTCTGGTTGTTGTTGGCCTGCCAGAAGGTGACCCAGGACTGCACGAAGATGATCTGGAACAGCGAGGTGCCGACGACGGCGCTGGTCGCCATGCCGAGGAGATAGATCATGGCGGGGACCAGCAGGAAGGCGCCGCCCACACCCATGATGGCCGACATGATGCCGACTACGAAGCCGATCCCGGCCGGCAACAGGGCGCTGATGTAAAGCCGCGACTTCCTGAAGCGCATCTTGAAGGGCAGGCCCTGCGCCCAGTTGTGCTGGTGCAGCTTGGTCGGCAGGCGGTTGGGCCGGCGCGTGCGTGCCAGGGCATTGGCCGATTCGATCGCCATCAGGATGCCGATCGAGGAAAGCGTGATGACATAGGCGACCGCGATGAAGAGATCGATCTGGCCCAGCTCCTTCAGCACGGTGAAGATGATGACGCCGAGGCTGGAGCCGCCGATGCCGCCCGCCAGCATGACGGCACCCATCTTGAAATCGACGTTACCGCGCGCCCAATGGGCCAGCACGCCGGAGACCGAGGAGGCCACCACCTGGTTGGATTGCGTGGCGACGGCGACCGCCGGCGGCACGCCGACGAAGATCAGCAGCGGGGTCAGCAGGAAGCCGCCGCCCACCCCGAACAGGCCCGAAAGCATGCCGACGCCGGCGCCGAGCCCGAGGAGCAGGAAGACATTGAGGGCAACCTCGGCGATCGGCAGATAGATCTGCAGACCGAGGAACCAATCGAGGACGGCGCTCGCCCAGGTCACAATTTCCCCCAGAAGACGGGAGCGTGACCGAAGCCAGGACCAGGATACGCCGCCGTCGCCAATTCGGCCGGATTTGCGGCCCCGCGACTCGGGTGCCGCAACGCCAGGAGGTCACTGTAAATCACTGTGATTCCAAGGGGAAGCTATCCGCGCCGAAATCACGCCGATTTCGCGGAGATTTCATGCGGCGGCTGGCGCTGGCCCCATCGAATCCACTGCCTGCACCCGCCGGCGGCAGGGCCCCGTCACTTGCGCAGGATGTCCTGCAATTCGTCGAGCTGGGCACGGGCCCGGAGCAGATAGAAGCCCTGCTCGGCCAGGTGATTGGGCTGCGCCACCGAACCCGGTTCGCCATTGACGACAAACAGCGGCTGCAGCACGGCGCCCTCCAGCATCGAATCGACCATGCGCTGCCAGATCGTGCTGGCCCCCTTTTCCGCCAGGATCGGCTGGAAATCCCGCCCGAGGGCGCGCAGCAACAGGCCATAGGCGTAGAGCTGGCCCTTGTTGAAATAGAAGATGTCGTCGGCGCCGGTATCGAACCAGGCGGCAGATTCGGCGTCGATCTCCTGGTCGATCTTGTTGGAGGCGGCGCCGAGGTCCTGCGAGATGCGCTCGAGCGTAGAGAGCAGGTTGTCGGCGCGGCGCTCGAACACCGCCTGACCGGCGACCAGACGCGTATTGAAATCGATCAGCGAGCGCATGGCGTCGCGATAGTAATTGTCCGACGGCGTCAGGGGCGCCCAGGACCGGTTGAGGTCGAAATACCAGATGTCCGGCCGCGTATTGATGGCGCTGGCGGCGTTCTGCAGGCCGGGATCGATCGAGGAGGTGCCGCGCGAGCGGCCGATCTGGTCGCGCAGCTCGGTGATGACCCGCTGCAGCGCCTGGATTTCGCCGGCCTGGAAATTCGGCATGTTGTCGAGTACCGCGCCGGGGAAGAACCAGGGATCATTGGACGGCCAGCCGGTCTGGTTCACCTCGCGGTCAATGATGGCGGCCGCCATGGCCACGGCGTTGCTGGCCTCGGCCGGCACCACGCCCGGATTGAAGGCGGGATCGTCATTGATCCGGTGCACCAGGGCGGCACCCACAGGGTAATAGAGCAGCATGACGGCAAGCAGCGCCGAGCCGCCCCAGCGCAACCCCGTCACCCAGCGGCTGCGCTCGCCATCTTCGTGCGGCCGGGACAGGGCAAGCCCGCCGATACGCGGCAGGAAGCGGCGCCAGCCGGTTCGCCGGGTATCATTCCCAGATCGGTCGCCAGCAGGCTGGTCAGCGATGAACTCGTCACTCATGGGCAGGCGGACCCTCGGCTGGTTGCGATGGCAATGCCCCTAGCAGATAGGGAGGCATTGGCATGACCGCAATGTGTGCAGGTGCCGGCCCATCTTCCATCCACTCGGCGTCATGCCGGGGATGACGAGATGGGGTGGCGATCAAGGATGGCTACCCGGCCGGCCATTTTAAGCCGACAGGAAACCGACAACCTCCTCGATCTCCTTGAGGACCGGCTCGGAGAGGGCGCGGGCGCGGGCGGCACCTTGCGACAGCACCGCATCGATCTCGCCCGGATGCGCCAGCAGGCGCTTCATCTCGGCGCCGATCGGCCCAAGGACGGCAACCGCGAGATCGGTCAATTCGCGCTTGAAGGCGGAAAATTCCCTTCCCGCGAACTGGTTGATGACATCGCCGATCTCGCGGTCGGAAAGGGCGGCATAGATCGCCAGCAGGTTATAGGCCTCCGGCCGCGCCGCTTCGGCTTCGGCCGTCACCGCGCCCTTGGCGTCCAGCACTTCCGCGCCCGGCAGCGGCGCCGGGTCGGTCTTTGCCTTGCGCAGCTTGAGGGCGATCGTGTCGGCATCGTCGGTCATGTTGATGCGGGAATAGTCGGAAGGGTCCGATTTCGACATCTTCTTGGTGCCGTCGCGCAA
The DNA here is from genome assembly GCF_004363235.1 of Dongia mobilis. GTDB lineage: Bacteria > Pseudomonadota > Alphaproteobacteria > Dongiales > Dongiaceae > Dongia > Dongia mobilis. The sequence goes on along the minus strand of NZ_SNYW01000008.1, from coordinate 286,988 downwards.
GGACATGACGCGCGCCGCCGGGCCGCCGATGACCGGCGCCGGCGGCACCAGACAATCAACGCCGTAATCATTGTTGAATTTCTGGGCGATGTCGCGGGCGAGTTCCAGATGCTGCTTCTGGTCCTCGCCCACCGGCACATGGGTGGCGCGATAGCCGAGGATGTCGGCCGCCATCAGCACCGGATAGGTGTAGAGGCCGACCGAGGCGTTCTCGCGGTCCTTGCCGGCCTTCTCCTTGAACTGGGTCATGCGGTTGAGCCAGCCCACCCGCGCCACGCAATTGAGGATCCAGGCAAGCTGCGCATGCACCCGGTTCTGGCTCTGGGCGAAGATGATCGAATGGGAGACGTCGATGCCCGACGCCATGAAGGCCGCCGTTACCTCGCGCGTGTTCTGGCGAAGCGCCTGCGGCTCCTGGAACAGCGTGATCGCATGCATGTCGACGACGCAGAAGATGCACTCGAATTCCTTCTGCATGCGCACCCAGTTGCGCACCGCGCCCAAGTAATTGCCCAGATGAAGCGTGTGGGTCGGCTGCACGCCGGAAAAAATGCGGCCCTTCATGATGCGCGGATCCTGAATATTGTCCTGAAAACTGCCCGTTCCGGGCCGGTTTATGGGGCCTAAGCCGTCGTTCCGCAATTGATTTCGATGGCGGCCGCGCAGTGCTTCCGATTTCCCGCCAAGGGCCCGGCAGCTATTGATTTTTGGCAACTCACCCCTACATTGCCAGCTAGCCGCAAGCTTCAGCGGCATTGGATAGAACGGGGAGTGAACGAAAATGGTCACCGGACCGAACCATGAATATGCCACCAGCCGGACGCAGGGCTATGCCAGCGCCCAATCGGCGGCGATCGACGCAGGCCTCCGCGCCCATATGCAGAAGGTCTACGCCTATATGGGCGGTGGCCTGGCGCTCACCGGAATTATTTCCTATCTTGTCGGCAATAACGAGGCGATGCTGGGCCTGATCTATGGTACGCCGCTCGCCTGGGTGGTGATGCTGGCCCCACTGGGCTTTGCCTTGTTCTTCGGCATGCGCATCCATGCCATGAGCATGTCGACCGCCCAGATCCTGTTCTGGGCCTTTGCCGGCATCATGGGGCTCAGCCTCTCCTATATCTTCGCGGTCTACACCACGGCCTCGATCGTGAAGACCTTCTTCATCGCCGCCTCGACCTTCCTGGCCATGAGCCTCTGGGGCTACACGACGAAGAAGGATTTGTCCGGTATGGGCAATTTCCTGATCATGGGCGTGTTCGGCCTGGTCATCGCCATGCTGGTCAATTTGTTCATGCAGTCGAGCGCCCTGGAATTCGCGATCTCGATCATCGGTGTCCTGGTCTTCACCGGCCTTGCCGCCTATGACACGCAGAAGATCAAGGAGTTCTATTGGGAAGCCGACGGCCACGAGGTGGCGACCAAGAAGTCGATCCTCGGCGCCTTCGTCCTCTATATGGACTTCATCAACCTCTTCCTGTTCATGCTGCGCTTCCTCGGCAACCGCGAGTAGGCCGGCTTCAATCAGACCGACGGCGGCACCACCTGGTGCCGCCGTTTTTCTTTGTGCGCAACCAGAAATGAAAATTTGCTAGCCACTTTTCATTGAGTGGCAAACGCGCTACGAGTGAGAGGTGGAACCGACGCCAGGAGCCAATGAGCGCCGGTCCGTGACTTGGGGAGTGCGGCATTCGTGGCAGCAGCAGCGGCGGAGACCGGTTCGTTTGACGTCGAGTTCCGTTCGGTCGCCAGGTATTTCGGCGAGGTTCGAGCGGTCGACGATGTCAGCTTCGCGCTGAAGCGCGGCTCGTTCCATTCCTTCCTCGGCCCCTCGGGCTGCGGCAAGACCACCTCCCTGCGCCTCATCGCCGGGTTCGAACAGCCGAGCGCCGGCTCGATCGAGATCGCCGGGCAATCGGTGGTGGGCGTCCCCGCCTATCGCCGCCCGGTCAACATGGTGTTCCAGCATTACGCGCTGTTCCCGCACATGGATGTCGCGGCCAATGTCGGCTATGGCCTCCGGCAGCGCGTTCCCGGGCGGCCGCGCCTGGCACAAGGCGAAATCGACCGTCGCGTGGCGGAAGCCCTCGAGCTGGTACGCCTGCCGCAACTGGCGAGGCGACGCATCTGGGAATTGTCCGGCGGCCAGCAGCAGCGCGTGGCGCTGGCCCGCGCGCTGGTAAACCGGCCGACCGTGCTGTTGCTGGACGAACCGCTGGCCGCCCTTGACCGCAAGCTTCGCCGCGAGATGCAGATCGAACTGCAGAACCTGCAGCGCGAGGTCGGCATCACCTTTGTCCTGGTGACGCATGACCAGGAGGAAGCGCTCTCGATGTCCGACACGATCGGCATCATGAAGGACGGCAAGGTCGTCCAGCTGGGCAGTCCCGAGGAATTGTACGACGCGCCGGTCAACCGCTATGTCGCCGATTTCGTCGGCGAATCCAATTTCTTCGCCGGGCAGGTGGCGGGCAGCGACAATACCGGCGGCACGCTGGTGACGGCGAGCGGCCTCACGCTGAAGGCGCCGTTCAGCCGCCTGGGTGCGCGCCTCAAGACCGGCGACCGCGCCGTCATCGCGCTGCGGCCGGAGGCGATCGGATTGTGGCGGCCCACTTCCCCGCCGGCCGGCCTCGATGTCGCGCGCCCGGCGCGGCTGACCAATCGCATCTATCTCGGCGACCACAGCGAGTTCCAGGTGGAGGCGGAGGGGCTGGGCCCCGTCCTCGTGCGCCTGCCGAAATCGGCCACCCATGCCCAAGGGCTGGAGCCGGGTGACCAGGTGTTGCTGGGCTGGCAGCACGAGCGCGCGCTGATGCTGGCAGAAAGCTGAGGCGGCAAGGGATATTCCGATGCGCCGATGACGCCGGCGGAAGCAGCGGAAGAACAAGAACCATACCGCGTCATGTCGACGAATCCGGTCGACGAAACTGGGGCCTCACATCATCGAAAGGGAGTCGTTGCTATGACCGATCCACGCAAGGAATTCATCGCCCAGCTGCGCCGCTACCAGATGGGCTCGATCTCGCGCCGGCATTTCCTCGGCGTCACCGGCCTCGGCACCGCCATGGCCGTGCTGGCAGGCGCCGTGCCGGGCCTGCGCCCGCGGCCCACCTTTGCCGCCGGCGAAATCGGCGACAAGGTATCGCTCACCTCATGGCCGAACTATCACGATCAGGCCAATCTCGATGCCTTCGCCGAAATGACCGGCGCCACAGTTGAACTCACCGTGTTCGGCTCGAACGAGGAGATGTATGCCAAGCTGAAGGCCGGCGGCACCGGCTGGGACGTCTTCGTGCCGACCAACTACACGATCCAGAACTATGTCGATGCCGACCTCATCGACCCGCTGGACCTCGCACAGATCCCGAATTACGACCCGGCCTCGCTGACCGATCCGCGCATGACCGAGCCCGGCTCGATCGGCGGCAAGGTCTATGCCGTGCACAAGGATTGGGGCACCACCGGCTTCGTGCAGAACACCAAGGAACTGCCCGACAAGATCACCTCGTGGAAGGAATTCTGGGACATCACCAAGGACAAGGCCTCGGGCCGCGTCATGGTGCATGACTACCAGCTCACCACCATCGGCAATGCGCTCAAGTATTTCGGCTATTCCTTCAACTCGAACGACGAGAAGGAACTGGCCGATGCCGAAAAGCTGCTGATCGAGGCGAAGCCGCATCTCTTTGCCATCAACAGCGACTACCAGCCCTCGATGCGCAATGGCGATGCCTGGATGTCGGTGGCCTGGACCGGCGACGGCAAGCAGCTGCACAAGGACATCCCCGAGATCGTCTATGTGCTGGGCAAGGAAGGCGGCGAGATCTGGTCCGATTTCTACGCCGTCCCGAAGGCGGCGCCCAACAAGAAGGGCGCCTATGCCCTGATCAACTATCTGCTGGACCCGGAAGTGAACACGAAGGAATTGCTGTTCCACGGCTATCCGGTTGCCGACAAGCGGGTCATCGCCAAGCTGCCGCCTGATGTCGCCAACGATCCCATCATGTATCCGGCGGCGGAACTGCTGACCCCGCTGGAATTCGGCGCCAGCGACGTGCTGACCAATCCCTTGCGCGCCGAGATCATGGCGCGGTTCAAATCGGCGTAAGGGCGCGCAATGCGGAGAGAGTGGATTGCCGGGTCAAGCCCGGCAATGACGGGTTTTTCTGTGACCGTCATGCCCGGGCTTGACCCGGGCAACCACTCTTGCCGCTGCAGGATGTTTCCATGACCGATTCCGCCGTCATCCAGGAACGTTCGCGCCGCCGCTGGGCCTATGTCCTGCTGGCGCCGAGTGCGTTCTGGTATCTGGCGCTGCTGGTGCTGCCGCTCATCGTCGTCCTGGTTTATTCCGTCGGCGAACGGGCGGAGACGGGCGGCTACCAGGCGGCCTTCACGTTCGACAACTACCTCAACCTCGGTGCCCGCTGGACCGCGTTCCAGAACACGCTGACCCTGGCCCCGGCGGGGACCCTCATCTGCCTGCTGGCCGGATATCCGCTGGCCTATTATCTCGCGGTGAAGGCCAGTCCGAAGACGCGGCTCTTCCTCCTCATCCTGGTGGTGGTGCCGTTCTGGACCAGCTTTCTCATCCGCACCTATGCCTGGATGTTCATCCTGGGGGGACGCGGCCTGCCGCAGCTCCTCGACTATATCGGCATCGAGGGTGTGCGCCTCATCAACACGCCCTTGGCCGTACTGGTCGGCATTGTCTATGGCTATCTGCCGTTGATGGTCTTCCCGATCTTCGTCAGCCTGGAGAAGCTCGACAAGCGCCTGCTGGAGGCTTCGGAGGATCTGGGGGCGGCCCCCTTCGCCACCTTCCGCCAGGTGACACTGCCGCTCTCCGCCCCCGGCGTCATCACCGGCTGCATGCTGGTCTTCATCCTGTTGATGGGCGAATACCTCATTCCGCAGATGCTGGGTGGCGGCAAGGTGTTCTTCATCGGCAATGCCCTGGTCGATCTGTTCCTGCAGAGCCTCAACTGGCCGTTCGGCTCGGCCTGCGCCATGGCCCTCGTCGTCATCATGGTGGTGACGGTGACGCTTTACCTCAAGGCGACGCGCGGCACCGGTGGCCGCGACGTCTCGCTGATGTAGGGGGTGCGGGCCATGCTGCGCGGATATGCGGCCTTCGTCTATCTTTTCCTCTATGCGCCGATCGCTCTCATCGTGCTGTTCAGCTTCAACAGCGGCAACAACGCGTCGGATTTCCAGGGCTTTGCCTTCAGCTGGTATGTCAAGGCGGCGAACAACAAGCTGATGCTGGGGGCGCTCAAGAACAGTCTTGTCGTTGCCGCGACCAGCGCCACCCTTGCCACCGTCATGGGCACCATGGCGGCGCTGGCGCTGCAAGGCGTCAGGGGCCCCTTGCGCACGATCTTCGACGGCCTTACCTATGTCGCCATCATGGTGCCGGGCATTGTCATCGGCATTGCGACCCTCATCGCGCTCGTCACCACCTTCGATGCCGCCAATGCGCTGATCGCCGGAATCTGGCCGGGCGAGGCGCCGCCGAAACTCGGCCTCGGCTATGGCTCGATCATTGCCGCCCACACGCTCTTCGCCATGGCCCTTGTCATCGTCATCGTGCGGGCGCGCATCGCCGGCATGGACCGCTCCCTCATCGAGGCCTCGGCCGATCTCTATGCCGATCCCGTCGCCACCTTCCGCCAGGTGACCCTGCCGCAGCTGATGCCGGGCATCGTCGCCGGCTTCCTGCTCTCCTTCACTTTCAGCTTCGACGATTTCGTGATCGCCTTCTTCGTCGCCGGCTCGCAGCAGACACTGCCCATCTATGTCTTCTCGTCGATCCGCCGCGGCGTCACTCCGGAGATCAACGCCATCGGCACCGCCGTCATGCTGTTCTCGCTGACCGCCCTCATCACGGCGCAGGTCCTGCTGCGCCGGGGCAGGAAGCCGGCAGGGTGAGCGGGGGGCGCCACTTAGCATTGTCATGCCCCGGCTTGGCCGGGGCATCCACGACTTGTCACCTTCGGTTGGCAAAAAACTCGTGGATGGCCCGCCTGCGCGGGCCATGACAGTATAGAAGAAAGTCGCTACTGAGATCGTCAAACGAAGGATCATCCATGTACACGCTCTACTGGTCGCACAATTCCGCCTCGATCGCGGCGCATTACTGCCTGGAGGAATCGGGAGCGAAATACGATGCCGTGCTCATCGACATGAGCAAGGAACAGCACAAGCAGGCCGACTATCTGAAGATCAACCCGGCCGGAAAGCTGCCGGCGCTGAAGCTGCCTGATGGCAGCGTCATCAGCGAATGCGCGGCGATCTCGCTGCTCATCGCCGACCGCTTTCCGCAAGCGGGCCTCTCCCCGGCAGCTGACGACCCGAAGCGTGGCGCATTCCTCATGTGGCTCTTCCACCTCAACAACACGCTGCAGCCGGCCATGCTGCGCTTCTATTATCCAGACCGCATCACCACCGAGGCGAACGGGCTTGCCGGCGTGCAGGCTTCCGCCCAAGCCGAGATCGAGAAGCTGTGGGCGCGGATCGACGCGCATTTGGCCAAGAACGGCCCCTTCCTGCTGGGCGAGCGCTTCTCGGCCGCCGATGCGCTCTGCTTCATGCTCTCCACCTGGCAGGATTGCTGTCCCGACACCTATAAGCGCTTCCCCCATCTGAAGCGCCTTGCCGAGAAGGTCCGCGCCCGCCCCGCCATCGCCCGCGTGGCCGAATTCAACCATGTGGGGCCGGTCGCGGCGTGACGGCGGAGCGCCCTGTCCCCGGGCAGAGCCCGGCGAGACGACAGCCTCGCGAAACCTATCTTCAGCAGCCCAGTCGGCGAAATCCCGGCTGGGCAATGCTGAGGGAACAGTTGCGTCAACTATTTTCCTTGCTGACCTTGCTTGCAGCAGGTGCGATCGGCTTCGGTTTGGGCGTGGTCATCAACTTGGCACTTGGCCTTGATGACATCGGTTACGCGTTCATTCCGGCCGGAGCCGCGTCCATACTGACGTTCTGGTACCGCGAACTCCGTCTTCCCGGCATTCGAGAGACGAGGCAGAGCGACGTCATTCTGGAGCTGGCCGGCAGCCCGGCCAACAACCTCGTCTTCAATGATGGCAGCAAGGGCGGATTCTCGCCCAAGGGCGCTATCTGGTTGAGGAATCGGGGCATTGCCATCGGATTTGATCCGATGCATCAACTGGCTCGCTTCGTTGTTTCAGATCGAGCGACCGCGAACGGAATAGACTTGGATTGGGTCTTCGGTCTCGAAACACTTGAGCAGATGGCGGTTCAGGAAGTTGCCGACAAGGCCTGGGACAATCGCTTGCGTCGCGTCTTTGGCTTACAGCCGAAGACCATGATGGTGCTTCTGGAGCGTGACCGCGACGGCCGTGAAGTCGAGTTGCCCATCTTTCCGGCACATGTCGACAGGGCCAGGGATTTGGTTCGCCAGATCAATTTTCACCGCGCAACATCGTCCGGGTTTCAGGCATGACCGATCCACGCGCGGTTCTCGATTTCTGGTTCTCGGACCGGGCCCGCAAGGTCTGGTTCGAACGGGACCGCGAGTTCGATGCCGAGATCGCCCGGCGCTTCGGCGCGGCGGTGCATGGGGCACAGCAGGGGGCGTTCGAGGATTGGCGGCAATCGCCCGATGGCTGCCTTGCCCTTCTCCTCCTGCTCGACCAGATGGCCCGCAATATATACCGGGGCGAGGCGAAGGCGTTCCTGGGCGATGCACGGGCGCGGCTGATCGCGGATGATGCCCTGCGCCAGGGCTTCGACCGGATGCTGCCCTTTGACCGGCGGCATTTCCTCTATCTTCCTTTCGAGCATAGCGAGGCGCTGGCCGATCAGGAGCGTGCCGTCGAGTTGTTCACGCGGCACCTTGCCGAGGCACCACCGGAATCGAAGGCCTTCGCCGAGATCCAGCTGGATTATGCCCATCGCCATCGCGACGTGGTCCGGCGGGCGGGTCGCTTTCCGGGCCGCAACGCCGCCCTGGGTCGGGAAACCACGGAAGCCGAGCAGGCAGTTCTCGCCGATCCCAAATTGCAGTTCTGACATGCGCATCGCGCCGCCCAAGCTGGCCATGGCGCCCGCTTTTCGGTAGATTGCGAACCAGCAACACCGCATTGGACCGGGATAGATGCGCCTTCTCCTGCTTGCCACCGCCGCCCTGCTGCTGGCGACCCCAGTTCTTCAAGCGACGCCGGCACGGGCCGATTACAAGATGGCGGAGGAGAAGCTGCAGGCGGGTGACGTCGCCGGAGCCATGCCGCTGCTGGCCGAGGAAGCGAAGCTGGGCAACCCGGTGGCGGCCTTCAACCTCGCCAAGATCTATGAGGACGGCTCGGGCGGGGTCCAGGATTTCACCCAGGCCGCGACCTATTACAAGATCGCCGCCGAAATCGACACGGCACCGCGCTATAACGGCGCTGCCCTCGGCCCGCAGGGCTCGGAATTGATTGCGGCGGCACAGAAATACGGCCAGTTCGCCCTAGGTCGCCTCTATGAAACCGGCCAGGGTGTGCCGCGCGATCCCCGGGAAGCCGTCTTCTGGTACACCCGCGCCGCCGATCTCGGCCTGCAACAGGCGATGCTCAAGCTGGCCGTGATCTATCAGGAGGGATTGCCCGGGACCGATGGCGATGCCGGCATCGCCGCCGATGCGGCCAAGGCGGTGCCGTGGCTGGAACAGGCGGCCGGCCTCGGCAATGTCGCCGCCATGAACGAGTTGGGCCGCGCCTATCTCGCCGGCGACGGTGTCCTGGCCAATGCGCGCATCGCCGCCGAGTGGTTCCAGAAGGCATCTGATGCCGGCAGCCTGACAGCGGATTATTCGCTGGGCTCGATCTATCGCGTGGGCTTTGCCGGCCAGCCGGATTTTATCCGCGCCGTGCGGCATTTCGAGCGTGCCGCCAATGGCAAGGAATCCGCCTCCATGGTGGCGCTGGGCGATCTCTACGCCAACGGCCAAGGGGTGCCGCTGGACAAGGTGCAGGCGCTGACCTGGTACAAGCTGGCCGCCCTCTATGGCCAGCCGGAAGGCGGCAAGCGGGGCGAGATGCTGGCCGCCGGCATGACGCCGGAGGAACAGGCGCAGGCCAAGCGCCGCGCCGAGACCTGGATGCCCAGCGGCGACGCGCAGCAGCCGGTGGCCACGGCGCAACCAAATGCCGGTGGGGTACCGCTGCATACCGGCGCCGAGATCGTGCCGCCGGACGGCGGCATGGCGCCGGCCACGGCGCCCGGAATTGCAACGCCGACGCCCGGGGTCGCAACGCCTGCGCCAGCCATGCCCGATATCGTTGCTCCGGATTCCAATCTGGCGGCACCCGACATGGCCGCGCCGCCCGTGGCCGAACCGACGCCACCCGCGCCACTGCCCGCCAGCACACCGACGGCGCTGGAATGGGTGGCGCCAGTGGTTGAGGCCCCCGCAGTCCAAGCCCCCGCAGCCCAGTCTCCGGCGGTTCAAGCTCCGGCTGCGCAGACTCAGGCACCGGCGGTGCCGGCGGCACCAGCGGCTGAGCCGTTGCTTGATAATCAGCCCTTCGACCCCTTCGCCCAGGACCCCTTCAACCTGCAGCAACTGACCCCGCAATTGCCTGGCGGGGCGCCGACGGGAGCGAAGCCCTACATTCCGCCGCCCTGAACATCCGCGGGCTTGGGAAACCGGCGCCCTGTTAGCCGCCATGCTTTGGCCAGATTGTCCTGTCCTGATGCTGTGCGCCGCGTCACAGGATGGGCCAAGCCGCATTCCGGGACGGAGGCCGATCTGATATAGGGCGCGCGCGGGCGCCACCCGCCAGCGGGGCGGCGGCCGGGGACATTTTGGCAATTTACTTCGCAATCGGAATCAAGGAGCAGGAGAAAATGGGGCGTTGGTGGAAATCGGGCCAGATGTTGCGGACCAATCTGGCAGCCGGCGGGGTGGTCGCCCTCTTGTTCCTGTCAGCCTGCGGCGATGACGCCAAGGATCAGGCGTCAGGACAGAATGCCGAGAGCAGTGCCGTCGAAACGGCCGCCGTCAAGATCGACCCGGCCGAGGCGCCGCTCATCCAGAAGAGCATCGAGGAATACCTTGCCCTGATGGAAGGTCCAGCCGAGCAGCGGGTCCTGCATCATGACGCCATCAAGGTGACGCCGGAGGAGAATGCCTTCGCGGTGTCGGTCGATGGCGTTCGGGTGGGTGCGAAGGAAGCCGAGCATATGGAGATCGGCACCATCACTTACCGCCTGACGCCGCAGGGCAGCGACGGCTATATCGTCAGCGACCTCGCGCATGCGCCGCGCTTCCCAAACCGGGACAGCGCCGGCAAGGAGACAGGCAGCCTGTCGCTGAAGACCACCAGCTTCACCGGCGAATGGTCCTCCAGCCTGCAATCGCTGCTGTCCCTCAACTGGCAGGCGGCGGATATCGTCGCCACGGATAGCGGGGAACGCGGCGGCGACATGCGGGCCAGCAGCCTGACCGTGACCGTGGCCAGCGACGACAAGGGCGGCGGCCTGTTCGATCAGACCGGCACGGTCGAACTGGCCGGCCTGGTCGCCAAGGATGAAACCGGCGGCTCGCTCGGTCTCGACAAGCTCTCCGGTCGCTTCGGCCTCGGCAAGGTCAAGCTGAAAGAATATGTCGAGAAGACCCGCGAGTTGCAGACCCTGACCGCGGCATTGGCCGATCAGGCGACGGCAGCACCCGACACCGCGCCGGATGCCGCATCCGGCGGCAACCCGACCCTGACGCCCGAGCAGGCCGCCAGGATGGGCGAGTTGATCAAGGGCATGGGCGCCATCATGGCCAGCATCGACTATGACGTCGAGATCGGCGGGGCGAGCTTCAAGGAAGCGGATGGCAGCGAGCCATTCCGCCTCGGCAATGGCCGCTTCCAGCTCGGCATGAGCGGCCTCGACGGCGAGAAGGCCAGCCTGAATTTCGGGCTCGGCCATGACGGCCTCGTCATCCGGGATCCGGATATCGCGGCGACGCCGCTGTTCGAGAAGCTGCTGCCGGGCAAGGGCGAACTGGCGCTGACGCTCAGCGACGTGCCGACCAAGGAATTGTGGTCGCTGATCGGCGACCAGTTCCCGGCCCTGGTGGCCGGCGACCAGAACCAGGCCGAGGCGGCGATGAATGTCATGTTCATCGCCATGGGTCAGTTGCTGCAGCAGGCGCCGATGAAGCTGAAGATGGGCCCGTCGGGCCTCAGTGCGGAGGTTCTGCAGGTGGGCGCTGCCGGCACCTTCGACGTCTTGCCGGAGGCGGTGTTCGGCCTGGTCGGTGCGCTTGATGTCGACGTGTTCGGCCTGGACGGCGCCATGCAGATGGCAACCGAAGCGGCGCAAACCTCGGCCGATGCGGCGCAGATCGTCGGTGGCCTTGCCATGATCCAGTCGCTGGCGAAGCGCGAGGCGGACAGCGACGGCAAACCGGTCGACAGGCTCAAGATCGAGGTCGATGCCACCGGCGACACCAAGGTCAACGGCGTCTCGCTGTCCGGCATGTGACGGTGCAACCTGCGGCAACGGCAACCATGTGATTGCCGCCGGCGAACGTAAACAGAGTCTTAATCCCGATGCTGCCGCGCCGGCTTGAGCAAAGCCGGCGCGGTTTGCATTTCGGCTTGCGTCACGGTCTGTGTCTCGATCGCATGGCGTCGTCACCTGTTGCAGCGATGACTCAGTGAGGCGGGAATCCGTGATCGGGAAAACACGCGCGAATCACTTCGCGGTGGATAAGTGAAAAAAAATGTGTTGTCATATCTGCGATATGCATATTGACCGAGTCGCGCCTTCCGCAACGATGCACATGTCGGCCGCATCCATGATCGATGACGGGCCTCTCCCCGCCTATCGCGCGATGCATCGCGCCGGTCGCCTGCACCACGATGCCGCGCAGGAGCTGGCGGCGGAGAAGCTGCAGTCGCTCCACAACGCGCTCCGGAACTACAAGCCGCAGGCACAGGCCGGCCTGCAGGCCATCGGCCAGGCTTGGGCCGCGCGCCTGGGTCTCGCGCGGCGGATCTTCGGCGCGGGCGAAGTCACTGCACCCCAGGGCCTCTATCTCTATGGCGGGGTCGGTCGCGGCAAGTCGATGCTGATGGATCTGTTCTTCGCCCATGCACCGGTCGAGAAGAAGCGCCGCGTCCATTTCCATGCCTTCATGCTTGAGGTGCACGAGCAACTGCATCAGTGGCGGCAGGAAAAGCCGAAACAGGTGGACCTCATCCCCACCCTGGCCGAGAAGATCGGCCAGGAGGTGACGCTGCTCTGCTTCGACGAGTTCCATGTCACCAACATCGCCGACGCGATGATCCTGGGCCGGCTCTTCACCGCGCTCTTCGAGCGCGGCGTGGTGATGGTGGCGACCTCGAACTGGGCACCGGACGATCTCTACAAGGGCGGATTGCAGCGCGACCAGTTCCTGCCCTTCATCGCCCTGCTCAAGGACCGGCTCGACGTCCTCGAACTGGATGGCGCCCGCGACTATCGCCTGGCACGCCTCAAGGACATGAGCGTCTACCACTATCCACTGGGCGATCTGGCCGCGCGCCACATGCGCGAGGCCTTCGCCCGCATGACCGACAACGAGCCACCGATCGCGAGCCACCTGACGGTGCAGGGTCGCCGGCTCGAGATCCAGCGTCAGGTCGCCAATGTCCATGGCCGCGTCGCCTGGTTCGATTTCGACGAATTGTGCGCGAAGGCGCTGGGAGCTGCCGATTACCTGGCCATCGCCACGCATTACGACGTGGTGCTGCTGGACGGTGTGCCGAAGCTTTCGGCCGAGCGGCGCAACGAGGCGCGGCGCTTCATCAACCTCATCGACGCGCTCTACGAACACAAGGTGACGACGATCATCGCGGCGGCGGACAAGCCGGAGCGGCTCTATCCGGAAGGCGATGGCGCGTTCGAGTTCGAGCGCACCGTCAGCCGCCTCAACGAGATGCAGTCGGTCGAGTATCTGACCCGACCGCATTTGACGTGAGGTGCGGCAGGATTTTCACGCGAAGAGTTAATGCCTCTTGCTCTTGTGGCAATTTCGGGTTATTAACTCAACATCTAGAGGAGTGCGCTTTGAGCGCAGGGGGCATTGCCTAATCAGAATCGGGCAATGCGTAAGGGATACCAGGATTAGCACAGAATGGCGCGAAAGAAGATAGCCCTCATCGGGGCTGGACAGATTGGTGGCACGCTGGCGCTGCTCGCCGGGATCAAGGAGCTGGGCGACGTCGTGCTGTTCGACGTGGTCGATGGTGTGCCCCAAGGCAAGGCGCTCGACATCGCCGAGGCCTCCCCGGTCGAGGGTTTCGACGCCCATTATGCCGGCGCCTCCGACTACAAGGCGATCAAGGGCGCCGATGTCGTGATCGTCACCGCCGGCATCCCGCGCAAGCCGGGCATGAGCCGCGACGATCTCATCGCCACCAATGCCAAGGTGATGGACGCGGTCGGCAAGGGCATCAAGAAGTATGCGCCGAAGGCCTTCGTCATCTGCATCACCAATCCGCTCGACGTCATGGTCTATGTGCTGCAGCAGGCTTCGGGCCTGCCGGAGAACCGGGTCGTCGGCATGGCGGGCGTGCTTGATTCTGCCCGCTTCCGCTATTTCCTGGCTGAGGAATTCAAGGTCTCGGTCGAGGACGTCACCGCTTTCGTGCTCGGCGGCCATGGCGATACCATGGTGCCGCTGGTGCGCTATTCCACCATCGCCGGCATTCCGCTGCCGGATCTCGTCAAGAAGGGCTGGACCACCCAGGCCAAGCTTGACCAGATCGTGCAGCGCACCCGCGACGGCGGGGCCGAGATCGTCAACCTGCTGAAGACGGGTTCCGCCTTCTACGCGCCGGCGTCTTCCGCGATCGCGATGGCGGAATCCTATCTCAAGGACAAGAAACGCGTGCTTCCCTGTGCGGCCTATCTCACTGGCCAGTACGGGGTGAAGGGACTCTATGTCGGCGTGCCGGTCGTGATCGGCGCGGGCGGCGTAGAGCGAGTGGTCGAGATCGACCTCAACAAGGCTGAAAAGTCCATGTTCGACAAGTCGGTCGCGGCCGTAAGGGGCCTCATCGATGTGGTGAGGAAGCTTCAAAGAGGAGAGAAGCAATGAAGAAGACCATCGAACTGGCGGCCAAGAAGGTTGCCAAGAAAGCCGCCAAGAAGTCGGCGAAGAAGACCACCAAGAAGGCCGCTGCCAAGAAGCCGGCTGCCAAGAAGACCGCCAAGAAGACCGCGAAGAAGGCTGCGAAGAAGAAGTAACCTTCTCGGTCTTTTTCGGAAGACCAAACGGCCTGCGACGGCGACAGTCCTATCGCCCTGTTGTAGCGACGGTTTCCAGTTCAATTGGCTTGAACCCGTCCGGCATGGTGGTAGAGTGCGATCTGCTGCACCACAGCATTTCGTCGGCTGTCGCTGTCGCCCGCTTTTTTTCTCAAGACTTTCAACGTCTTGATCTTTCCGGAAAATCGCGCGGCCCCGGTGGCTGACGAGCGTTTGGCGCCCCGTTTGAAGGCGCTGCCGGGGTGCAGTCCCTCGCAACGCACATAGCGGGTCACCCTGGGATGAACATCCACGAATATCAGGCCAAAGCCCTGATCCGTAAGTTTGGCGTCTCCGTCCCCGACGGTCATGTCGCCTATTCCGCCGACGAGGCGGTCGATGCAGCCAAGAAACTGGGCGGCGGTCTCTGTGTCGTGAAGGCGCAGATTCATGCCGGCGGCCGCGGCAAGGCCGGCGGCGTCAAGGTCGCGAAATCGCTGGACGAGGTGAAGGATTTCGCCGGCAAGATGCTGGGCATGACGCTCGTCACCCACCAGACCGGCCCCGCCGGCAAGGTGGTGAAGCGGATCTATGTCGAGGCCGGCTGCGACATCAAGCGCGAGCTTTATCTCGGCATGCTGGTCGACCGCGCCACTTCGCGCGTCACCGTGATGGCGTCTACCGAAGGCGGCATGGATATCGAGGAGGTCGCGGCCTCGCATCCGGAGAAGATCCTCAAGGTGGCGATCGATCCGGCCACCGGCATCCAGCCCTTCCATGCCCGCCAGATCGCCTTCGGTCTCGGCCTCAGCGGCAAGCAGATCGGCTCGGCCACCAAGTTCATCCTGGCGCTCTACAAGGCCTTCACCGACCTCGATTGCTCGATCGTCGAGATCAACCCGCTGGTGGTGACCGGCGAGGGCGAGGTACTGGCGCTCGACGCCAAGATCAATTTCGACGACAACGCCCTCTTCCGCCATCCGGATGTCGAGGAACTGCGCGATCCCGACGAGGAAGACCCGGCCGAGCTCGAGGCCGCCAAGCACAGCCTCAACTACATCAAGCTCGACGGCTCGATCGGCTGCATGGTGAACGGCGCGGGCCTCGCCATGGCGACCATGGACATCATCAAGCTCTATGGCGGCTCACCGGCGAACTTCCTCGATGTCGGCGGCGGCGCCACCAAGGAACGCGTGACGGCCGCCTTCAAGATCATCCTCTCCGACCCCAATGTCGAGGGCATCCTGGTCAACATCTTCGGCGGCATCATGCGCTGCGACGTGATCGCGGAAGGCGTGGTGGCGGCGGCGCGCGAGGTCAGCCTGCACGTGCCGCTCGTCGTGCGCCTCGAAGGCACCAATGTCGAACTGGGTAAGAAGATCCTGGCTCAGTCCGGGCTGCCCATCCTGTCCGCCGACAACCTGGCGGACGCGGCCGAAAAGGTCGTCAAGGCGGTCAAGGAGGCCTGATAGCCATGTCCGTACTCGTCAACAAGAACACCAAGGTCATCTGCCAGGGCTTCACCGGCGCGCAGGGCACCTTCCATTCCGAACAGGCGATCGCCTATGGCACGCAGATGGTCGGCGGCGTGACGCCCGGCAAGGGCGGCACCAGGCATCTCGACCTCCCCGTCTTCGACACGGTCGCCGATGCGGTCGCCAAGACCGGCGCCAATGCCAGCGTCATCTATGTGCCGCCGCCCTTCGCGGCGGACGCCATCCTGGAGGCGATCGACGCGAAGATCCCGCTGGTGGTCTGCATCACCGAGGGGATCCCGGTGCTCGACATGGTGCGCGTGAAGCGGGCTCTGGGCCATTCCGGCACGCGCCTGATCGGCCCCAACTGCCCGGGCATCATCACGCCGGAAGAATGCAAGATCGGCATCATGCCGGGCCATATCCACCGCAAGGGCAAGATCGGCATCGTCTCGCGCTCCGGCACCCTCACCTATGAGGCGGTGGCGCAGACAACCGCCGCGGGCCTCGGCCAGACCACCTGCATCGGGATCGGCGGCGATCCGGTCAACGGCACCAATTTTGTCGACTGCCTGGAGCTGTTCCTGGCCGATGACGAGACCGCCGGCATCGTCATGATCGGCGAGATCGGCGGCAATGCCGAGGAGGATGCCGCCGCGTTCTACAAGGCGGCGAAAAAGAAGAAGCCGATTGTCGGCTTTATCGCCGGCGTCACCGCGCCTCCGGGCCGGCGCATGGGCCATGCCGGTGCCATCATCAGCGGCGGCAAGGGCGGCTCGGGCGACAAGATCGAGGCCATGAAATCGGCCGGCTTCCTGGTGGCGGATTCCCCCGCCAGCCTGGGCTCGTCGATGCTGAAAGCCATGGGCAAGTAGGTCGTTGCAGCGGGCCCCGCGACTGCCTGATCCCGGCCCCCGCCTGTCGGCGGCCGGCGGGAATGCGGGGCCCCGTTACCTGAACTCCCGCTACCGGAACTCCCGCCAGCCGCTACCCGGCCCGCCGACGACCCGACCGGTGGAGGCCCAGCCGGAATATGCCCAGCCGGCGAAACATCGACCAAAGTCGTATTTGGCCGGCTGGCCCGATGGTCAATCCTGCGCGGCATCGCGGGTTGATAACCCGCCACCCTGGCGCCATCTGAACCACATGAATTCCGCAACGAGGATGCCGGCCCCGCGAGAGATCCCCGGTGCCAGCCGCAACATCCGGGCCAGCAGTAACGATTGGGTAACCATCCCATGCGCAAATGGCGCAGGTATCCGGCCGACCGATTTGCCACATAACGCCCAGACTGAAACCTCGGCCGACGGTGACAGATCGCCGGCCATGCTTGTGCCGCAACGAATCACTTTAACGGAATCCCGACATCGGCCATACCAGCCGGAATCGGGGAGCCGAGCGGGGCGCCGGGCGCCGTCGCCAGCTTCCCGCCCGGCAGGCTGACCTCTCAGAGGCTGACCTCTCAGAGGCTGACCTTTCAAAGACCGGGCCCAGCGGCCCCAATGGGTGGAATATGGATCAGAACCACACCAACTTCCTGTCCGGCCCCAACGCCCCCTTTATCGAGGAACTCTACGCCAAATACCTGGTCGACCCGCAATCGGTCGACGCTTCCTGGCGCGGCTTCTTCGAGGATTTGAAGGAAGAGGCACAGATCGCCCTGAAGGACATCAAGGGCGCCAGCTGGGCGCCGCGCGACCGCTCGATCGAAATCGGCCGCAACGGCGGCGGCAACGGCGCCGCTCTGGCCGAACCGGCCATGGCCGGGACGGCGCGGGGCATCGGCACCCTTTCTGCCGCCGACCAGCGCCTCGCCGCACGGGACAGCCTGCGTGCCATCATGCTGGTGCGGGTCTATCGTGTGCGCGGCCATCTCGAGGCCAATCTCGACCCCCTCGACCTCAAGCCCCGCGCCCGGCATCCCGAACTCGACTATCGCACCCACGGCTTCACCGATGCCGACCTCGACCGCGAGATTTTCCTCGACGGCGCCATGGGCTTCGAGACGGCGACGTTGCGCCAGCTCATCCGCGCGCTGCGCGAGACCTATTGCGGCTCGATCGGCGTCGAATACATGCACATCCAGGACAACGACCAGCGCAAGTGGCTGCAGCAGCGCATGGAGGGCAGCCGCAACCACCGCGACTTCACCGAACGCGGCAAGCGCGCCATCCTGGAGCGCCTCACCGAAGCGCAGATGTTCGAGAACTTCCTCGACAAGAAATACACCGGCACCAAGCGCTTCGGGCTCGACGGCGGCGAGACGCTGATCCCGGCCCTCGAACAGATCATCAAGCGCGGCAGCCAGCTGGGCCTCAAGGAGGTCGTCATCGGCATGGCCCATCGCGGGCGCCTTTCCGTGCTGGCCAATTTCATGAACAAGCCCTATGCCGCGATCTTCTCGGAATTCCAGGGCAACGCCTCGAACCCCGAGGATGTGCAGGGCTCGGCCGACGTCAAATACCACCTCGGCACCTCGGCCGACCGCGAGTTCGACGGCCGTGTCGTGCATCTGTCGCTGACCGCGAACCCGTCGCATCTCGAATGCGTCAACACGGTCGTCCTCGGCAAGGTCCGCGCCAAGCAGGACCAGCGCAAGGACAAGAAGCGCGAGCAGGTCATGGGCCTGCTGCTGCATGGCGACGCCGCCTTTGCCGGCCAGGGCCTGGTGCCGGAATGCCTGGAGCTTTCCCAGCTGTTCGACTACGAGGTCGGCGGCACCATCCATTTCATCATCAACAACCAGATCGGCTTCACCACCAGCCCGACCGCCTCGCGCTCCGGCCCCTATTGCTCGGACATCGCCAAGGCCATCCAGGCGCCGATTTTCCACGTCAATGCGGACGACCCGGAGGCGGCGCTGCATGTGGCGCGGACGGCGATGGATTTCCGTCACGAATTCAATCACGACGTCATCATCGACATGTTCTGCTATCGCCGCTTCGGCCACAACGAAAGCGACGAGCCGGCCTTCACCCAGCCGCTGATGTACAAGAAGATCGCGACGCACCCCACCACGCGCCAGATCTATGCCCAGAAGCTGGTCGACGAGGGCTCGATCAGCCAGGAGGATGCGGACGGCATCATGAACGCCTTCCAGGCGCGGCTCGAGGCCGAGTTCGAGGCTTCGGCTTCCTACAAGCCGAACAAGGCGGACTGGCTGGAGGGCGCCTGGGCCGGCCTCGCCATCGCGTCCGGCGAGGAGCGGCGCGGCGACACCGCCGTCACGCAGGACAAGCTGCAGCTGGTCGGCAAGGCGATGACCACGGTGCCCGGCACCTTCAACCTCAACCGCAAGATCGCCCGCCAGCTCAACCAGAAGGAAGAGATGTTCAAGTCGGGCCAGGGCATCGATTGGGCAACCGGCGAGGCGCTGGCCTTCGGCACCCTGCTCGACGAGGGTTTCGGCGTGCGCCTCTCCGGCCAGGATTGCAAGCGCGGCACCTTCAGCCAGCGCCATGCCGTCTTCACCGACCAGGAAACCGAGGAGGAATACGTCCCCCTCAACCATATCCGCGACGGCCAGGCCTATTTCGAGGTGATCAACTCGCCGCTCTCGGAGGCGGGCGTGCTCGGCTTCGATTACGGCTATTCCCTGGCCGAACCAAAGACACTGGTCCTCTGGGAGGCGCAGTTCGGCGATTTCGCCAATGGCGCCCAGGTGATCATCGACCAGTTCATCTCCTCGGGCGAATCCAAATGGCTGCGCATGTCGGGACTCGTGATGCTGCTGCCCCACGGCTATGAAGGCCAGGGGCCGGAGCACAGCTCGGCCCGGCTCGAGCGCTATCTGCAGCTCTGCGCCGAGGATAACATGCAGGTGGCCAACATCACCACGCCGGCCAACTACTTCCATGCGCTCCGGCGCCAGCTGCACCGAAACTTCCGCAAGCCGCTCATCCTGATGACGCCGAAATCCCTGCTGCGGCACAAGCTGGCGGTGTCGAAGCTCAGCGAATTCGGTCCGGGCACCACCTTCCACCGCGTGCTGTGGGACGACAACACCCAGCTTCAGGACAAGAAGATCAAGCGCGTGGTGCTGTGCACCGGCAAGGTATATTACGACCTCTTCGAGGAGCGCGAGAAGCGCGGCCTGGAGGACGTCTATATCATGCGCGTCGAACAGCTCTATCCCTTCCCGCACAAGGCGCTGCAGGGTGAATTGAATCGCTTCGCCGGCGCCGAGGTGGTCTGGTGCCAGGAGGAGCCGAAGAACATGGGTGCCTGGTTCTTCGTCTCGCCGGAGATCGACACCGTGCTGGAAGAGATGAACGCGAAACAGCGCCGCGTGCGCTATGTCGGCCGCCCGGCCGCGGCCTCACCCGCGACCGGACTCTACAAGCGGCATATCAAGGAACAGGCCAAGCTGGTGGACGAGGCGCTCAGCCTCGGCTGAACGCGTCTCCACGGCAAGGCGGCAGACAAGGTATCTGGAGGATGAACAGATGACGACCCCGATCACGGTTCCGGCCCTGGGCGAATCGGTCACCGAG
Organism: Dongia mobilis; assembly: GCF_004363235.1. Classification (GTDB taxonomy): domain Bacteria; phylum Pseudomonadota; class Alphaproteobacteria; order Dongiales; family Dongiaceae; genus Dongia; species Dongia mobilis. Next base: position 266,782 of record NZ_SNYW01000008.1, on the reverse strand, counting down.
GCGACCGTCGCCAAATGGATGAAGAATGTCGGCGACCCCGTGAAGAAGGATGAGGCGCTGGTCGAACTGGAGACCGACAAGGTCACCCAGGAAGTCTATGCGACTGTCGCCGGGACGCTGGGCGAGATTGTCGCCCCGGCCGGCGCCACGGTCGCCGTGGGCTCGGTCATCGGCCACATCGCCGGCGGCGGCGCCGCGGCAGCACCCGCCGCCAAGCCAGCCGCCGCGGCTGCGGCGCCGGCACCCGCCGTGAAGCAGGCGGCGGCCGAAAGTGCTGCAACCGATGGTCTCGCCCCGGCCGTGCGCAAGCTGGTCGAGGAGAACGGCCTCGACCCAGCTGCCATTCCGGCCTCGGGCAAGGACGGGCGCCTGACCAAGGGCGACGTGATCGATTTCCTCGAAAAGCGCAAGGCAGCACCGGCCGCCGCACCGGCGCCGGCACCGGCTGCTGCCCCGGCGCCGGTGGTGCCGCATGTGCCGCGCGACCTCGCCCCGCGCGAGGAGCGGGTGCCGATGTCGCGCCTGCGCCGCCGCATCGCCGAGCGGCTGAAGCAGGCGCAGAACACCGCCGCCATGCTGACCACCTTCAACGAGGTGGACATGACCGCCGTGATGGCCCTGCGCGACAGGTACAAGGAAGGCTTCGAGAAGAAGCACAAGGTCAAGCTGGGCTTCATGTCCTTCTTCGTGAAGGCAGCCCTGCAGGCCCTGAAGGAGATCCCGGCGGTCAATGCCGAGATCGACGGCAATGACATCATCTACAAGAACCATTACGACATCGGTGTCGCGGTCGGCACCGAGCAGGGTCTGGTCGTCCCGGTGGTGCGCGATGTCGATGCCATGAGCTTTGCCGAGATCGAGGCGAAGATCGCCGAGCTGGGCAGGAAGGCACGCGACGGCAAGCTCTCGATCGAGGAGCTGACCGGCGGCACCTTCACCATCTCGAACGGCGGCACCTATGGCTCGCTGATGTCAACGCCGATCCTCAATCCGCCGCAATCCGGCATCCTCGGCATGCACAAGATCCAGCAGCGCCCGATGGTGATCGACGGCAAGATCGAGATCCGGCCGATGATGTACCTCGCCCTTTCCTATGACCACCGCATCATCGACGGCCGCGAGGCGGTCACCTTCCTGGTGCGCCTCAAGGAAAGCCTCGAAGATCCGCAGCGCCTGCTGATCGAGATGTGATGCCATGGCAAGAAGCGTGAAGAAGGCGGCTCTGCGCAAGAGATCCGCGGTCAGGACCAATGCGGCGAAGCGGCAGCCGGCAGCCAAGGCCGCACGCAAGGCGGCGCAGCCGAAGCGCCTGCCCTATTACAACCAGAGCACCGGCTTCACCTGCGGCGCGGCTTCGCTGCTGATGGCGATGAAGACGCTGGACAAGGCCACACCCTTCGACCGGCTGCACGAGCTGCAGATCTGGCGCGAGGCCAACACGGTCTTCATGGGCAAGGGCCATGCCGGCTCCTCGCCCTATGGCATCGCGCTGGCTGCCTGGCGGCGCGGCTTCCATGCCGAGATCTGGCTCAGCCACAAGGGGCCGATCCTCTCCTACTACCAGAGCAACCCCGACTGGCTGAAGGTCGGGCGCATGATGCAGGAGGCCGACGAGCGCATGGTGCGCGACACCGGCCTGCCTATCCTGCGTCGCAAATGGGATGTCGCCGATCTGGCGCAGGCTCGGAACGAGGGCGCGGTGCCGATCGTCCTGGTCAATACCCGTGCTTTCCACGGCGACAATACCCCGCATTGGGTCATCTTCGCCGGGGCCGATGCCGAGAAGGTCTATATCAACGACCCCTGGATCTCGCGCGAGAAGGGCCAGACGGCGCGCTCGCAGACGGCGCGCCCGGCTACCCACAAGGCGTTCATGGACATGGCGAAATGCGGACCGCGGGCGGAACGCGCCGTGGTGCTGATCCGCGGTCCCCAGGTGTAACCATCCAATTGGAGTAGAGGCGATGGCCGAAGAGAGCTTCGACGTAATTTTCATCGGCGGCGGGCCGGGCGGCTATATCGGCGCCATCAAGGCGGCACAGCTGGGCCTCAAGACCGCCTGTGTCGAGAAGCGCACGACCCTCGGCGGCGTCTGCCTCAATATCGGCTGCATTCCCTCGAAGGCCCTGCTCTCCTCCTCGGAGAAATACGAGGAGGCCGCGCATCACTTGGCCGCCCATGGCGTGAAGGTGAACGGCGTTTCCCTCGACCTCAAGACCATGATGGCGCGCAAGGAGAAGGTGGTCGGCGACCTCACCAAGGGGATCGAGTTCCTGTTCAAGAAGAACAAGGTGACGCATCTGAAGGGCACCGGATCGCTCTTGGGCGAGGGCAAGGTCAAGGTGACCGGTGCCGACGGCAAGGACCAGGTGGTCGCGGCGAAGAATATCGTCATCGCCACGGGCTCGGATTCGACGCCGCTCCCCGGCCTCGCCATCGACGAAAAGAAGATCGTCACCTCGACCGGCGCGCTGGCACTCGAGAAGGTGCCGGAGCATCTGGTCGTCATCGGCGGTGGCGTCATCGGCCTGGAATTGGGCTCGGTCTGGCGGCGCCTCGGCGCCAGGGTGACAGTGATCGAGTTCCTGGATCGCATCGTCCCCGGCATGGATGGCGAACTGGCCGGCATGTTCCAGAAGATCCTGGCCAAGCAGGGCATCGAGTTCAAGCTGGGCGCCAAGGTGACCGGCGCCAAGGCGAAGGGCGCCAAGGTCGAGCTCAGCGTCGAACCGGCCAAGGGCGGGACGGCCGAGACCGTCGCCGGCGACGTGGTGCTGGTTTCCATCGGGCGCCGGCCCTATGTCGAGGGCCTCGGCCTCGACAAGGCGGGCGTCGCCCTCGACGAGCGCGGCCGCATCAGGACCGATGCCCATTTCGCCACCAATGTGAAGGGCATCTATGCCATCGGCGATGTCATCGCCGGGCCGATGCTGGCCCACAAGGCGGAAGAGGAAGGCTTTGCCCTGGCCGAGATCCTGGCCGGGCAGAAGGGCCATGTGAATTACGGGACCTGCCCCGGCATCGTCTATACCAGCCCGGAATTCGCCGGTGTCGGCAAAACCGAGGAAGAGCTGAAGGCGGCCGGCATCGAATACCGCGTCGGCAAGTTCCCCTTCATGGCGAACGGCCGCGCCAAGGCGGCGGGCGAGACCGACGGCACGGTGAAGATCCTGGCCGATGCCAGGACCGACCGCGTACTGGGCGGCCATATCCTGGGGCCCGGTGCCGGTACCCTCATCCAGGAGATCGTGACGGCGATGGAATTCCAGGCCTCGGCCGAGGACATCGCCCGCACCTTCCACGGCCACCCCACCCATAACGAGGCGGTCAAGGAAGCGGCCATCGCCGTTACCGGCAAGACGCTGAGCATGTAGGGGCGAGACTCCTGCCGCTCAGTCGAGCGGCAGGTACATCCAGTCGAGATCGTCGACCAGCCTGCCGCCGATGCCGCGGTAAAAATCGGCTGCAAGCTTGTTGGGCTTGAAGACCGCCCAGAGCAATTGCCGCGCGCCGCGCTGCCGCGCCAGATCCGCCGCTTCCCGCATCAGCGCCTTGCCGATTCCCTTGCCGCGCGCACGTTCGTTGACCCAGAGGTCCACCACGATCTCGATCCTGATCCCGCGATCGACGTCGTAATTGGGGGACATCAGCAGATAACCCAGCGCCCCGCCATCATCCTCGGCGATGAGGCCATGGAAGGCGGGGTTGGGCCCGAAACCATCGGTCAGATAGCGCTCAGACGTGAAGTTGTGCGTCCAGGAATCGCCGAGCGCCGTCAGATAGGCGCCGAACGCGCGCACCATCGTCTGGACGGCGTCGACATCCCCAGCGGTGAGTTTCCGGATCCTGACCATGTGCCGTTCTACTGCCGCAGGGCGGAGATGGGAACACCCGGCGGATGGCGCTGCGGGCGGTCGAGCAGAATCGGGGCATGGCCATCGCCGCTGAAAATGTCGCGGGCGAGGAGGTCGATATCGGCCTGCCAGGCAGCCACCCGGTCGCAGGGCGGAATGGGCGTGCCACCCTGGCAAAGAAAGTCGCGGCCTGCGGCATCCATGCCGACAACCTTGCCGGGCAGCGGCCGCAGGATCAAGTCATCGGGGGGTGTCGCCAGGGCATGGATCCCGGCATCGGGTATGCCCAGGAGATCCAGCACCAGGTGCGGCAATCGGTACATCGGCACGCGGCCGAGCTTCACCGGCCCGTTGCGCCCGTCGATCACGAGCAGCGGCGTCTCGGCACTGCGCATCTGCATGGCGGCATCCTCGCTATCCCCGCCATTGCCGAGAAAGCCGGATTCGGCATAGCCGGCGAGGTTCTGGCCCAGCAGCGGCAGGTGATCGCCGAAGACGACGATGAGGGCATCCGGGTCGGTCCGCTGCCAATGCTCGATCGCGTCCATCATGTCGCGCGATTTCCAGTGCATCACGCTGACATAGCGGTGCAGTTCTTCGACCGCGGTCTTGGTCGCGAAGGCCTGCGGGCGCCGCGCATCGAGGTCGTAGAGCCAGTGGCCGTAATAGGTGACGGTATAGTCGAAGACCGGCCGTGGATCGGCGCTGGCGGCGATTTTTTCGCCTACCTGCCGGTGCAGCGAGGCATCGGCGAGGAAGATCGAGGTCATGTCGTCGGCGACGAAATCGCCCGACGACCAGAAGGTCTCGAAGCCGAGCCGGTCATAGCTGGCGGCCCGGTTCCAGAAGCCCGGCGTGTTGGGATGCGAGGCGATACTGCGATAGCCGTAACCGGCGAGGAGGCGCGGCAGGCAGGGGAGGTCGTCGTTGAGCGGCTGTTCGAAGCGCACGGCGCCCTGCGCCAGCGGGAAGCCGCACAGCACCTCGAACTCGGCATTGGCGGTCTGGCCGCCGAAGGCAGGCGAGAGCGCGGTCGAGCGCCCGGCGGCATCCCAGAGTTTGAGGAAGCGCGGATCGAGCGGCGACTGCGCGAGCCCCGTCGCGGTGAGAGGTGCGGGATCCCAGAAGCTTTCCTCCAGCACGAGATGCACGTTGCGCGGCGTCGCGACCGGCAGGCCGCCGGGCCGGGGCGCGGGCGCATGGCGGACAAGGACCGCCGCAACATCATCGCGCGCCGGCGTCGGCTGCGCGATGGCCGCCACGCGCAGCAATTCCTGCGCCATGTGGATGGTGCCGCCGCGCCAGACGTAATTCTCGCGCTGGTCCCAGGGTTTGTCGCCCCAGATATCGTCCATCCAGGCAAGCAGGGTGGGTGCCGCCAGGCTACCCCCCGCGATGCCACCCCCCGCTATGCCGGAGCCGACGGGCAGCACGATCACGGCCGAAAGTGCCAGGCGGCGGCCGAGCGGCAGATTGCCGATGAAGAGGAGCGCCATCAGGAAAAGCGGAATGCCGGCCAGCACCCAGCCAAGCGGACCCATCAGGCGGATGAAGGCCTCAAGGCTGTAGATGTCCTCGGGCATCAAGGGGCGGCCCATGATGGCGATCTTCGCGGCACTGCCCGGATAGAGCATGGCGGCGAGCAGGGCCTGCAGGATCAGGAACGGCCAGACCCGCCTTGCCAGCGCAAAGAGCAGCAGCGACAGCGCCGTGAAGAGGGCGAGATCTGCGGGCACGCGGACGGGCACGATGGCAACATTGAAGAGGACGCTTTGCAGCAGGTAGAAGCATCCGTAAAGAACAAGGCTGCTGGCGATGGGGATCAGCCAGCGACCACGCCAGAAACCGCGCGGCTGGCTCATCTCAGCGCGGCGCTGACGGGATAGCGTTCCGCCGACAGCGCCCCAAGCGCATGGCCGCTGCCGTCGAACAAATCCTGGGCAACAAGCTTCACATCAGCGAGCCAGTCGGTGGCGATCGCACAGGGCCCGCTGCTTTCCCCCGGCTTGCACAGGAAAGGCGTACCGGCCTGATCGAGGCCGAGAAGCGTATCCGGCACCGGGCGCAGGGTGAGGCCGTGTGGCTGCGGCAGCAGATCGGCGATGGCGGGACCCGTCAGATGCAGGCGCTGGCGGATGAGGCCGTTCAGGCGATAGAGCGGCTGCCGGCCCACCGCCACCGGCCCGTTGCGGCCGTCGATGACGATGAGCGGCGTCTCGCGCGAGCGCAGATACATCTCGGCCGGGAAGTCGCCCCAACCGCCCTTGAAGAAGCCGTTGTTCTTGTAGCCACCCCAATTGTAGCCGAGATTGGGCAGGTGATCGCCGAAGGCGATGATGAGGGCATCAGGATCAGCACGTCGCAGGCGCTCGATCTCGTCCATCAGCTCGATCGACTTGTAATGCATCGCCGTCGCGAACTGGCCGAGCTCGGCCTGCGCGGGATCGATCGGCAGGATGGCCGGCCGCTCCGGCACCATGTCGTAGGTCCAGTGGCCATAGAGTGTCACGACGAAGTTGAGCACCGGCGCCGCCGTCTCGTCCGCCGCGATCTTTTCCGCTATCTGGCGATAGAGCGAGCGGTCGGACAGCATCCAGGAAATCATCTCGTCGGCGACGAAATCCGGCTTCGACCAGAAGTGCTCGAAGCCAAGACGCGGATAGGCGCTGACGCGGTTCCAGAAGCCGGCATCGTTGGGATGCGAGGCGATGGTGCGATAGCCCTGATCCCTGAGCTGGGCTGGCAGACAGGGCACGGCATTGAAGCCGAGTTCGAATTTGACCGCCCAGGAATCCACCGGGAAGCCGCACAGCACCTCGAACTCGGCATTGGCGGTGCCGCCGCTGAAAGTGGGCGAGAGTGCCGTCGAGCGGCCGGTCTCGTCCCAGAGGGCATAAAAGCGCGGATCGAGGATCGGCGTCTCGGCATCCAGCAGCGGGGTCGGATCCCAGAAGCTCTCCAGCAACAGGATATGGACGTTGCGGCGCTGGCCGGCGGCATAGACATCGCCGTCGAATCCCACCGGAATGGCGGGGAGCAATGCCAGATCGGCCGAGAAGGCACCCGCGCGCTGGCGCAGGCGCTCGATCGCCGCCGTCACCGCCTCGGCATCAGGTGGCGGCTGGATCAGCGCATAGGCTCGCAGGGTTTCCTGCAGCATATGCGTCGCGGGACCGCGGCCGACGAAGTTCTCGCGCTGGTCCCAGGGGGCGTTGCCGATATGCCGGTCGGCAAGGCGCAGGGCCGGCTCGGCCACCGGCGCCAGGGAAAGCGGTGCCGCGGCAAGCAGGGCGAGGGAGAATGCCGCCCGGCGCGTGTCCAGCTTCAGATTGCCGATCAGCAGCAGCGCCATGAGACCGAGTGGCAGCGCCACGACGACCCAGCCCATCGGCCCCATGATGCGGGTCAGGGCGACGACGCTGTGGGCATCCTCGGGCATGATCGGGCGCCCGAGCAGCGCAATCTTGGCAGCCGAGCCCAGCACGAAGACGGCAGAGAGCAAGGCGACGAGCAGCAGCCAGGCCCAGATGCGCCGGGCGCAGGCCAGCAGCAGGATCGCAATCAGGTTGAAGAGGACGAGGTCGCGCAGGACCGCCAGCGGCGCGACGGCGACCGCAAAGAGCAGGGCCGCAAGCAGCAACGCCAGTCCATAGACCAGATTGGCGGCCAGCAGGGGAAGAAGCTTGCTGCCACGCAGCGCCGCCGAAATGAAGGAACCCGTCATCTGCCCGCCACAGCCTTGACTGCCAAAGCCTTGAAATTGCCGAAGCCACCATTTGCCCGGCCATGGCGCCGCCTTGCCGGTTCCGGCCGACTTTCTATCCGAACTTAACAAAAGAGTCATGGATCGGTGCCTGCCGCGGTAACAAATCGCCGTGATCGCCGGCCATGCCGCCCCTCGGTCGAGGCCGACCTGTCGCCGCGCTGACATCGCCCCGTCAGCGCGCCGTCATCATCGGGACCTTAGGATGCCGTTCCGGCCGATTCGGGCCGGGGATCCGCCGAAGGCCGAACCGCATGTTCAAGTCCAGCACTCATGATCTGACTTATCCGGGAATGGCCATCTCCGCCGGCGCCGGCGGCTTCATCCACGCCGTGACCCTTTGGGGTCTGATGGTGCCTCTGGCCCTGCTGGCCTTCGTGGTCGCGGAATTCGTCCCCTTCGACATGGTCGATGCCGTCAATTGCCTGGTCTATGGCCTCGCCGCCTGGGTGGCCCTGGCGCTGGCCCGGCTGGACGTGCCGGGATATGCCGACCGGCTGCTCTGGCTGTCCCTGGCTTTCGCCTGCGTGGCCTTCGGCATTTTCGAACTGGGCGGCGATTTGGCCGAGAACGGCACTCTGGCCGCCTGGCCGGCCTGGATCGGCGATCTGTTCTGCTGGGCGCTGACCGGCGGCTTCATTCTGCTCACCCTGTGGCGGCGGCCGCAGGCGCGGACGGCAGTGGCGCCAGTGGTGACCCTGGCGCTCATCGGCTTCGCCCTGCATACCCTGAGCCTCGGCCTCGATCTCGGCGAGACGCGGCTGCGCGGCCTCCTCGGGGTCGATGCGCAACGCTTCGACAATCTCGCCGACCTCATTGAATTCGTCTGCCTCGAGCTGTACCTGCTGGCCTTCATCATGCTGGCGACGGCACTGTCCGGGCAGCAGGCGCTGCGTGCCCAGATTGCCGCGGCCGAGGTGGCGCCGGACGGCGCCGCCACGATTCATGCCGCGCAGATGGCCTTTGCCACCGCCACCCTGACGACCGAACGGTTCAGTCCGCGCCGCCGCCAACAGGCGGTTCTGGCATTGGGTGCCGGTGCGGGAATCGGTGGCTGGCTGGCCGCCCTTGCCTATACCTGGCGCCTCGGCCGGGCGGTGGCGCGGTTGTCGGGCAAGTCGCGCTGGATCCAGCTGCGCGAGCAGTTCGGCCTGATGCGCCGCCATCGGCTGATCCCGAAGAACTACTACATGTTCGAATTGTGGCGGCCGTCTCTGGCGACGCAGGCTGGCGATTTCCTGCAACGCGGCGAGACCAAGGGGGCAGCTTACAAAATCCTGCGGCGCGACTCGATCGGCGGAAGCGATGCGGAACAGCGGCTCAGCGACAAGCTGGCCTTTCACAATCGCTGCCGGCAGCTCGGCCTGCGGACCGTGCCGATCCATTTCGCGGCCAGCGCCGGAAAGGTCGAGATGGTGACGGGTGCAGCGGCGGATTTGCCGCCAGTCGACCTCTTCATCAAGCCGCGCAAGGGCTGCGGCGGCAACGGGGCCAGCCGCTGGCTCTACGAGGCCCAGCCGCAGCCCGGCTATCGCGGCAGTGACGGTTCAAGGCGGTCTGGTGCGGAACTGCGCGCCGAGATCCTGCGTCGCTCGCATGCGCGTGGCCTGATCGTGCAGCCGCGCCTCCGCAATCATCCGGACCTGGCCGATCTCAGTTGCGGTGCTCTGGCGACGGTGCGGGTCGTGACCTGCCGCAATGAACGCGGCGGATTCGAGGTGACCGGCGCCGCCTTTCGCATGCCGCGTTCGGAGAAATCCGTGGTCGACAATTTCCACGCCGGCGGCATCGCGGCGGCTGTCGATATCGTCTGCGGTGCGCTGGGGGCGGCAACGGATATGGGACTGTCGCCGCAATCCGCCTGGTTCAGCCATCACCCGACCAGCGGCGGCACCATTGCGGGCCGGACCCTGCCCTGCTGGCCGGCGGTCTGCGACCTCGCGCTGCACGCCCATGCCGCCTTCGAGAACTTCACCGTGATCGGCTGGGACATCGCGATCCTGGCCGACGGCCCCTGCATCATCGAGGCCAATGGCGCCCCGGATCTCGACATCATCCAGCGCACCGCCAGGCGCCCGCTGGGCAGCGCGCGCCTGGGCATGCTGATGTCACACCACCTGAAGCAGAATCTCGGCCCCGCTCTGCTGGGTAGCGCCGCCCGAAGCGGATGACCGGATCGCTTCAGCCGCAGGCGCCGAGATAGCGGCCGGTCGATTTCGTATCGCTTTCCATGATGGTCTGGCCGCCGCTCGTCATCACCATGTGGCTGACGCTCTCATAGGATTCGTCGTTCCACGTCATGGCGCTGTCGGTGACGACCTCGCCACAGGTGGCGCGCGTCACCAGCTTGCCGCTGGATTTTTCCAGCGTCTCGATGGTGCAGCCGGAATCGGCCGGGGTTTCGGCAACGGTTTCCGGCGCGGGCTCGACGCACATCTCGGCACGGCTTTCCGGCATCTCCGTCTTCTGGCCGGCCTGGTCGATCGAGCCGGTCGTCAGCACTTCCCACTTGCCGGGGCGCAGGGTCTGCTCGGCGGCAAGGCCGGGGGTGGCAAGCGAGAGGGTAATCAGGCTGGCGAGGACAAGCTTGCTGCCGGCGACGGTCGCAAAACGCATGATGATCTCCAAAAACAATGATTTTGACTGACATTGCCTTCGTCGCCGCCATGCCGGATGCGGTTCGCCCGGGTCACAAATAGAACGCCCGGCCTGTGACTGCCGTCACGGGCCGGGCAATGGATTCCCGGGAATTGGCCGGCGTTCAGCCGCGGCCGTATTTAAGGAGGCGCAGGCGCAGTGCGTTCAGCTTGATGAAGCCCTGGGCGTCACGCTGGTCATAGGCGCCGGCATCGTCCTCGAAGGTGACGTGCTTCAGGCTGTAGAGCGATTTCGGCGACTTGCGACCGACCACCGTGGCATGGCCCTTGTAGAGCTTCAGGCGCACGATGCCCTCGACATGCTCCTGGCTCTTGTCGATGAGGGCCTGCAGCATCTCGCGTTCGGGGCTGAACCAGAAGCCGTTGTAGATCAGCTCGGCATAGCGCGGCATGATCTCGTCCTTGAGATGCGCAGCACCCCGGTCGAGGGTGATGCTCTCGATGCCGCGATGGGCCGCCAGCAGGATGGTGCCGCCGGGCGTCTCGTAGACGCCGCGCGATTTCATGCCGACGAAGCGGTTCTCGACCAGATCCAGCCGGCCGATACCGTTGGCCTTGCCGAGCGCATTCAGTTTGGTGAGGAGTGTCGCCGGCGACAGGCGCTCGCCGTCGATCGAGATTGCATCGCCCTTTTCGAAACCGATCTCGATATAGCTCGCCTTGTCGGGGGCCGCTTCGGGCGAGATGGTGCGCTGATAGACCATCTCCTCCGGCTCGACCCAGGGATCCTCCAGCACTTTTCCTTCCGAGGAGGAGTGCAGCAGATTGGCATCGACCGAGAACGGCGCCTCGCCGCGCTTGTCCTTGGCGACCGGGATCTGGTGCTTCTCGGCATATTCGATGAGGCGCGTGCGCGAGGTCAGATCCCATTCGCGCCACGGGGCGATCACCTTGATTTCCGGGTTGAGCGCGTAATAGCCGATCTCGAAGCGGACCTGGTCGTTGCCCTTGCCGGTGGCGCCGTGTGCCACCGCATCGGCGCCGGTCAGCTTCGCGATTTCGATCTGGCGCTTGGCAATGAGCGGTCGGGCGATCGAGGTGCCGAGCAGATACTGCCCTTCATAGAGCGCGTTGGCGCGGAACATCGGGAAGACGAAGTCGCGGGTGAATTCCTCGCGCAGATCCTCGATGAAGATCTCCTTGATGCCGAGCATCTCGGCCTTCTTGCGCGCCGGCTCCAGCTCCTCGCCCTGGCCCAGATCGGCGGTGAAGGTGACCACCTCGCAACGATAGGTCTCCTGCAGCCATTTCAGGATGACCGACGTGTCGAGGCCGCCGGAATAGGCCAGCACCACCTTCTTGATATCGCGCGTCATGGAACCCTCGTTCAGGCTTGCAAAAGCGGCGCGACCCTAGGGGAATTGGGGCGAGGTGGCAAGGGTACGGGTGGCCGCATCAGGGTGCCGCGTCAAGGGCAAGCATCGCCGCCCGGTATTCGAAGACATGGGTCGTGCCGGTGGCCAGCGCCGCACGATAGGCGGCCATGGCGGCGGCGCTGTCCCCGGCCAGTTCGGCCTGACGTCCTATATGGAAATGGGCCGCGCAGAGTGCCTCGGCCCTGGCCGCTGCCGGCTGTTTCCCGGCCAGCGCCAGCACATCCTTCGGCGTGGCGAGGCCGAGATACAGCTCGCCCAGCGCCTTCGGCCAGGGCGGCAGAGCGGCTTGGTCGAGATAGTCCTGGAAGCCGTCTCCCTCCGCCCGGTGCAGGCGCGCCGCCACGATGTGACGCCAGAGCTGGGCGCCGAAATGGCGCGGTTCGCGCCTGGCCACCGCGTCGAAATCGGCGAGGGCCGCCGCGCCGTCGCCAGCCAGTTCGGCCGCGAGGCCGCGCAGGAAAAAGGCGGTGAGATTGTCGGGCTCGTCGCGGGCGACCGCATCGCAGGCCGCGCGGTCGAAGCCGAGGCAGTCGCCAAAGGCGACATGCCGTTTCATCGGCTCCTCGGCGGCGGATATTTGCGCCAGCAGCGCCAGCATCGCCGCGGCGGGAAGGAGGCAGCGCGGCCAGGGAACTAGGACATTTTTCCGCATCGACAGTATCCGCTCTCGGTCTCGTTCTTCGGGGCCGTTCTTCAGGGTTTGGTAACCTTTACTTATCTAGATTTGATGCAATCTGCGCGAGTCCCCCTGGACCGGGCGGAGAGTCGTGCTGTTGATCCATTCCGTGGCGGCGGACCGTACCGGCATCGAGCCACTTGGCTAAGCCGATTGCGTCCCCGGCACGCGCCAACTTGGGTCCTGGCCCGCAGCCCCGGGCCAGTTCTCAAGAGCACCCGGCAGACCGCCAGATTGCACCTCCCCCCATCGTGCAGGCGGTCTGCCGGGCGCCCCTTTCACACAGAAAGCCAAATTATTCCTCGATGAGGGGAAATACATCGTCCGCCTGATTGCTGCCGGCAGGCTGGCATCCTGGCCATGGCATCGGCAATATGGACTTGCACATATATTTTATTATTATTGAATATTCGATAGTGATGGAATTTCTTCATGCCTGCCACATTCCTGACCGGGATCAATCCCCGCCTGGAAATCTGCCTGGCGCTGGCAAATCGATCAGGCGAGCGCGAATTCTGGCATCGCGCCGCCATCCTGGTCTGCGATTTGGCAGAGGGGCCGGATCTTGCGCACCTGCCGGCCGCGCTGGAGAAGGCGGCCACGGAGACCTTCAGCGAGGCAGAGCGGCGGCGCCTCGCAATGGAACTCGTCGCCTTCCTGCCCCGCTTTGCCGCCGCCTTCGAGACCAAGGCCGGCAGCTACAACGCCGCTGTCGCCCGACTCGAGGATCGGCTGATGCGCGCCAGTCAGCGGCGGGACGTCGACCTCGGCAGCCTAGCCGGACTGAATCTGTCGCTTGAACCCTATCGGCGCGGCCTGCGGCCGGCCGCAGGCGACATGCACGCCGCCGCGGGCGGCGGGCGCCTTGCCGCCAATCGACTGGAACGGATCGATTTGGTGGCGACGGCCTTCGATGCCGGCGGCTTCTGGCACCGGCGGGCGGCCGCGGGCGGACGCCACATTGTCCTGCTGCCCTGTCACGATCCGGAACTGGCGCTGGAGATAGCGGCGTCGTTGCCCGCAATTCCCGCCAGGGCAGCCGGGGCCCGGCATGCTGTCGGCAGAAACGACGATGGCGAGATCGCCCATTTCTGCGCTGCCCTGGGTGACGCCAGCCGCCGCAGCATCGCGCAGCTTCTGGCACGCGAGACATTGAGCGCGGCCGAGATCGGGCGGCGGCTCGATCTGTCGCCGCCGGCGATCAGCTATCACCTCGGCGAATTGCGCAAGGCGGGATTGATCGTGGAGACGCGCATCGGCCAGCGGCGCGACCTGGCGCTCAACCGCGCATGCTTCGAGAACCTCGGCGACAGGCTGCTGGCACATCTCGCCGGCACGCCCGTAACCCGCACGTCGCGGCGCCGCTAGGCCCCCCGCTGTGCCGGGCGCACCCTCCTGGCCCGGCCCCGGGTCAGGTCTTCAATGCCAGGTCTTTAATGCCAGGGCTTCCATGTCAGGGCTTCAATTGCGCGAGGCGCCAGCCGGCATCGATCACTTCCGGCACCGTGCGGTCGCCCTTGGCCGCCGCCTCGAAATGGGCGCGCGCCGCCTTGGCGTCCTTCTTCGCCCATGCCGCCTCGCCCAGATAAAAATGCGCCTCCTGAGCCAGGCGCTGGGCGGTCACCTTGTTGACCGTGCCGGCAGCGGCCAGCAGGTCGCTCTCGCTGATCTGGCCGGCGAGGCAAGCGAGGACCGGCAGCGGCCATTGGTCGATCGGGAAGTGCTGGATGGCATCCTCGAGCAGTTTCTGCTCTGGCTTGCCCGCCTGGGACGCGGCCAGATATTCGCGCAAGGCGGCATAGGGGTTTTCCGCCCGGGCGGCGCGGGCGGCGGCGAAATCGCGCTGCGCCGCCGCGGCATCACCGAGGAGGGCATGGGCGCGGCCACGATTGTAATGGGCGGCGGCGGCGTCCTTTTCGGACTTCAGCACGCGGTCGAAATCGGCGATCGCTGCCTTGAAATCGCCAAGGCGGATGAGGAGCCCGCCGCGATCCATGATGGCATCGATATCGTCCGGCACCTGCTGGATGACGGCGGTGAGATCGGCCACCGCCTCCTTGTCGCGCCCCAGCATGGTGAGCGACCAGGCCCGGCGATAGAGCGAATCGAGATCCCTGGGTTCGATCTTCAGCACACGGTCGTAATCGGCCACGGCGAGGTCGTGGCGCTGGATCTGGGCCTGGGCGGAGCCGCGCGCATAGAGGGCGTCGGTCGCATCGGGAGCAAGGTCGATGGCGGCGGTGAAATCGAGGATGCCGGCCTGCATCTGGCCGCGCCGCGCCTGTGCCATGCCGCGGGCATAGAGTGCCATGGCAAGCGCGTCGCCCTGCAGCTGGCGGCTGTCGATCGCGCTGCTGCAGGCAATGGTGGCGGCATCCGGGGTCGGCGAACTGACGCAGGATTCCAGCAGCGGATGCAGCGGTTGCGGCGCCTGTTCGGTCGCCGCCGGCGCATCTGCCGGCGGCTCCGCCGGCTTGTCGTCGGCCAGCACCGGCATGGCGGCCGGCATCACGGCCAGCGAGAGCAGCAAGGCGACAAGCGGAAGACGCATGGGCGGCGGCGCCACTAGGCCGCGGCTTCGCGATCGCGCGCGCTGCGGCGCTGCTTGACGCTGTCGCTTTTCAGCTGGCCGCAGGCCGCCATGATGTCCTCGCCGCGCGGCGTCCGGACCGGGCTGGAATAACCGGCATCGAAGACGATGTCCGAGAAGTCGCGGATGGCGCCCGGCGTCGAGCGCTCGAACGGCGCACCCGGCCATGGGTTGAACGGGATGAGATTGACCTTGGCCGGGATTCCCTTGATCAGCTTCACCAGCGCATGGGCATCGGCCTTGCTGTCGTTGACGCCCTTCAGCATGACGTACTCGAAGGTGATGCGACGCGCATTGTTGAGGCCGGGATAATTGCGCAGGGCAGCCATCAATTCCCTGATGGGATATTTCTTGTTGATCGGCACGATCTGGTCGCGCAGCTCGTCATTGACCGCATGCAGCGAGACGGCAAGATTGACGCCGAGCTCGGCGCCGCAGCGCTCGATCAGCGGCACGACGCCGGCGGTCGAAAGCGTGATGCGGCGCTTCGAGATGGCGATGCCCTCGCCATCCATGACGATCTTCAGCGCCTTCGCCACGTTCTCGAAATTGTAGAGCGGCTCGCCCATCCCCATCATGACGATGTTGGACAGCATGCGCCCGTCCTTCGGGCTCGGCCATTCGCCGAGATGGTCGCGCGCCATCATCACCTGGCCGACGATCTCGTCGGCGGCGAGGTTGCGCACAAGGCGCTGTGTGCCCGTATGGCAGAACTTGCAGGTCAGCGTGCAGCCGACCTGCGAGGAGACGCAGAGCGTGCCGCGATCCTCTTCCGGAATGTGCACGGCCTCGACCTTCTGCCCGTCGCGCAGTTCGAGCAGCCATTTATGGGTGCCGTCCTTCGACGCCAGATCGACCGCAATGCCGGGGCGGCCGACATAGAATTTCTCGCCGAGGCGCTGGCGGAATTCCTTGGAGAGATTGTGCATCTGCGCGAAATCGCGCTCGCCGCGGTGATAGAGCCAGTGCCACAGCTGGCGGGCGCGGAATTTGGGCTCGCCCACCTCCGCCATCAGAGCCTCGAGTTCGCCCCGGTCGAGGCCGATGAGGTCGCGCTTGCCGTCCGCGTTGACGGCGGGCGGGGCGAAGGTGGCGGCGTGCTTCTCCGTGCTCATGACCGGTGCCTCACGAACAGGCCTTGCTCATGGCCCCATAGGCCTTGGTGAAGCCGGTAAGGTCATAGGTATCCACGACCTTCAGCCCCTTGGCGGTCGAGGCCGTCACCACCATGCGGTTCGATTTCTTCAGTGCCTGCACCATGGCCCGGTCATTGGCACGGCCCTTGACCCAGGCGCGATCGCCCGCCACCTCGTCCAGCGTGAAGGTGAAGCCGCCGATCTTGGCAATCACCGGATTGTTGGAAGCCGGCTCGAAGCCGAGCACGATCGAGACCTGGTCGAGGGCGCCGATCTCGGGGAAATGAGTGACCATGGCGGCTGCTTCGCCCCGCCCCGCGACATTGCCCTTCTTCTCGACCGGAATGCTCATCGCATAGCAGGTGCGCTTGCCGTCGGCGGTGGCCGTGAGCGCGCGCCATTTCTCGAAGGCACCCAGATTCTTGGGCGTGTCGGCCAGAACCGGCGCGGCGGCGATACCAGCCAGAATCCCGGCCAGAATCAGGGCCGGGACGACGACCTGCGCCACGAACCGGCCGCGGCGCCGGCTTGCCGGGTTGCATCCGCCAGACACCCTATCGAACCAATGCTGCATCTTCATCCTGTCTTCGAACGCCGGCCGCCGGCATAGGGGCCGGCCGCCCTGGGCGCATGACTTGTCTGGGCCATGATCTATCAGGGATCGGTCGCAAAATCCACCCAAAGGGCCGCGCCCGGGCCTGTGGATCAAGCGGAATTGTTCTGCTTTTTCAGCTGCTTCTGTTTCCAGACGGGGAGACCGCGCTTATGCGCCGCAAGGGGCGCCGCGGGGCCGCCGACGCGGACCGGGCGTTCGGCGAAGCGGCCCAGGCTGATCATGCGGTCATACATGACGATGGCACCGGCCACGGACAGGTTCACGCAGAACCGCGTCGGCACCTTGACGATGAAGTCGCAGCGCGCCTGCAAGGCGGGCGAGAGCGAATCCTTTTCCGCCCCCAGCACATAGGCGCAGGCGGGCGGATGCGTGAAGCTGGGCAGGTCGATGGCATCATCGGTGATCTCGATCCCGACCAGCCGGCAACCCAGCGGCAGGGTGAAGGCGGCAAGGTCGGGATAGACGTGGACCGGCATGTTGTCGACCGCCGCCGAGGTGTCGGAGGCCAGCACCTCGCGCACGTTGAAACCGGCGCCGATGGTGAAGCAGAAACTGGCATGGAAGGCGTGCGCCGTCCTGAGTACGGCGCCGAGATTCATCGGCTTCGAGATGCCCTCGACGCCGATGCCGAAATAGCCGCGATTGACCGGGTTGCTGTTCATGGGCCGGACCCTAGCCAAAGCCGCCGGCCATTTCCAGCCTTCAACTTGCTGCGATGGCGGCCGGTGTCGGCTTGCGCGCGGCGCCCGCCAGGAACAGCCCCGCCAGCACCACGGCGCCGCCCAGCAGGGCAATGTGGCTCGGCATCTCGGCCAGCAGAAAATAGGCGATCACGGTGGCGATCACCGGCTGGGCATAGCCGAGGATGGCGGCGATGCTAGCGGCGATCCGACGCAGCCCGATATTGATGAGAAGATAGCCGCCGACGGTGACGAGGCCATAGATGCCCACAAAGCGCCAGGCCGCAGCATCGGCGGGCAAGAAATTCGGTTCCCACAACAGCGTCGGCAGTGAACAGAGGGCGGCACTCAGCATCTGCCAGAAGGTCACCGCCATCACGTCATGGCCGCGGCAGGAACGCGCGATGATCAGGAGCGAACCGGCATAGAAAAAGGCGGCGGTGAGAGCAAGCGCGTTGCCGGCGAGGCTGGATTGGCCGGTACTGGGGCCGAGGCTCATCAGCGCGGCACCGCCGAAGGCGATGAGGCCGCCCGCCACCAGCGGCCAGCCCAGCTGCCGCTTCAGCCAGAGGATCTCCGCCGCCGCCACCAGCAGCGGATAGAGCATGACGAGGAGGGTCGCCTCGAGGATGGTAGTGCTGACGATCGCCATGTTCCAGAGGACGAGGTCGGCCGCCAGCAGGAAGCCGGCCGCGGCGACGGCGCCGATCACCCGCAGGGGCAGACGCACCTGGAAGCGGGCAAAGAGCAGCATCATGATTGCGGCGGCGACCAGCCGCCAGAAGGCGGTGGCGCCGGGATCGACCGGGCTGAGGCGGACCAGGATCGGGCTCAGCCCCGAAAGCAGGACGCCGGCGAGCAGGGCCAACATGGCGCGCTGTTGCATCGAAACCATCTTGATTTGTTTTAATGGTTACAGGATAGTTCGACCACGTAACCAGTCAATTGAATTTAACTGGTGACAGAGGTGAGCGAGATCGACAGGACATCAAACAGCGCGACCGCCGGATTGCCACGGTTCGAGTTCCTGGCCGGCCGTCTGTCGCTGGATTTCTGCAACACGCATACCCGCGCCACCGGCGGCGACCGGCTGGCGGACGCGGCCGGCCTTGCCGCCTGGGCGGCGCGCGGCGGGCACCCGCTGGCCGCGCCGCCGGGAAAAACCGACCTTGCCCGCTTCCGCGCCCTGCGCGACTGCCTCTGCCGGCTGTTCGATGCAATCCTTAATGGATCGGCGCCAGCACAGGCGGATCTCGACGCCGTCGCCGCCGCGGCACGCCAGCAGCTTGCCGGGCTGCGCTGGGATGCGGGCAGCGGGCGGGCAATCCCGCTGGCGGCTGCCGACGCCGCGGCGCAGCTCCATGCCGACATCGCCGCCGATGCCGTCGACCTGTTGCGCGGCGACGCCATCACGCGCATCAAGCGCTGCCCCGGTGAGACCTGCCAATGGCTCTTTTTCGATGCCACCCGCAACGGCAGGCGGCGCTGGTGTGCGATGGCCGATTGCGGCACCAGGGCCAAGGTGCGCGGCTTCCGGGCGCGGCGGCGCCACGCCGACGCCGGCTTCTAGCTGATTGTTGCCATTGCGCCCGGCGCGGCGCATTGTGCGCGCCAAATCCGACGCCTGCCGAGTGCCTGCCCATGAACCAGCATCATCACCATGTCCATGCCGAGCTGCCGCAGGGCGACAGCCCGATCCTGGTCGAGGTCTGGCGCGGCAATCTGGTCGAGAGCCGGCACCGGGCCATCGCCGCCGTGGTCGATGCCGATGGCGACGTGGTCCGCGCCTGGGGCGATATCGAACGGCCGATTTATGGCCGCTCGGCGATCAAGCCACTGCTGGCCATCCCGCTGGTGGAATCGGGGGCGGCCGACCGCTTCGGCCTCGGCGACCGCGAGATCGCGCTGGCCTGCGCCTCGCATAGCGGCGAACCCGGCCATGTCGAGGCGGTCAATGCCTGGCTGGCGCGGATCGGCCTTTCCGCCGAGGACCTGGAATGCGGCCCGCATTATCCCTATTTCGAACCAGCCGCCCATGCCATGCTGCGCGCCGGCGAAATGCCGACCCGCGCCCACAACAATTGCTCCGGCAAGCATGCCGGGTTTCTCACCACCGCCGTGCATCTCGGTGAGCCGACGCAGGATTACGTGCGCTACGAGCACCAGGTGCAGCAGCGACTGCTCGGCATTCTCGAGCAGATGTGCGGTCAGGATCTGGGCGATGTGCCGCGCGGCATCGATGGCTGCGGCATCCCAACCATTGCCATTCCGGTCGGCCATCACGCCCTCGGCATGGCGAAGATGGCGGATCCGAAGGACCTTTCGCCCGCCCGCGCCGCGGCCAGTGCGCGCGTCCTCAAGGCGATGACGGCCGAGCCATGGTATGTCGCCGGGACCGGTCGTTTCTGCACCGAGGTGATGCGCGTGACGGGTGCCAGGGCCGCGATCAAGACCGGTGCCGAAGGCGTCTATATGGCCGCCCTGCCCGAACTCGGCTTCGGCCTCTGCCTCAAGATCGAGGACGGCAACGGCCGCGGTGCCGAACTGGTGATGGGGCATCTGCTGCGCCATTTCGGAATCATCGACGAAGGCGAGGCGGAACAATTGCGGCAGAGCCTGACGCCCACCCTGCGCAACTGGGCGGGCACCGAGGTGGGCAGCATCCAGCCCGCCGCGGGCTTGCGTGATTCCGCCCCGTTCTGAGGGCCGATCACGCTTTCGTGTCGCCACAGCCTCATCACAACGCAATCGACCACCCCGCCACTATCCTTTTTGCCGAAAGGCCGGGCGAATCCCGCGCCAGGACAAAAGGAGAAGGGGACATGAAAGTAGACTGGACGAACGCAAGGCGGTTCATGCGCCGCATCATCGCCGGCCTTGCAATCGTTGGCGCCCTCGGCGTCGCGACGACGCCCGCCATGGCCGACCACAAGCACAAGCATCACGGCAAGCACGGCAATCATGGCCATTTTCACCAGCATGGCCCGCAGGTCATCTATGTGAAGCCGCGTCCGGTATATGTCTACGAACCGGTCTATGTCGCGCCGCCGCCGGTTTATTACCATCCGGGGCCGGTGCGCTATGAGCGCCCGACCATCAACATCGTGCTGCCGATCTTCGATTGAGCGGCGCCCGCCGCTTCGCAGGGAACGCGTCTCGGGGCTTTACCGCGCATGGCGCATCCGGCTAGGCATGTAGCCGGATGCGGAATGCGAGGAGGTGAGCGTGCGGGCCCTGATCTGCGATGCGCCGGAAGGCTATGAATCGTTGCGCCTGGGCGAGCTGCCGGCACCGGAACCGGGCCCCGGCGAGATCGTCGTCGCGGTCAAGGCCGCCGGGCTCAATTTCGCCGATTCGCTGATGGCTGCCGGCAAGTATCAGGTGAAGCCCAACCCGCCCTTCGTGCCGGGTCTGGAACTAGCCGGTATCATCCATGCCCTGGGGCCCGGCATTGCCGGCCGCGCCGTTGGCGACAAGGTCATGGCCATGGTCGATCAGGGCGCCTTTGCCGAGATGGCACTCTGCCGGGCGGGTGACGTCTTCCCCTTGCCGCCCGGCCTCGATTTCCCCGCGGCCGCCGGCTTTCCCATCGCCTATGGCACCTCCTATGGCGCCCTCGTCTGGAAGGCCCGCCTGCAGCCGGGCGAGACCCTGCTGGTGCATGGGGCGGCGGGCGGTGTCGGCCTGACCGCGGTCGAGATCGGCAAGGCGCTGGGCGCCCGCGTCATCGCCACCGCGGGCGGGCCGGACAAATGCGCCATCGCCATCGCCCATGGCGCCGATGACGCGATCGATTACCGCGAGGAGGACATCCGCGAGCGGGTCAAGGCGCTGACCGGCGGGCGCGGTGCCGATGTGGTCTATGACCCGGTGGGCGGCGACGTGTTCGATGCCAGCCTGCGCGCGGTCGCCTGGAACGCGCGCCTCATCGTGATCGGCTTTGCCGGCGGGCGGGTGCCGCAGATTCCCGCCAACATCCTGCTGGTGAAGAATGTCGACGCGCTGGGCTTCTATTGGGGTTCCTACCGGCAGCACCGGCCCGATTTGCTGGCGGCGGGGTTCGAGGCCCTGGGCGCCATGGTGGCGAAGGGCCAGCTGAAGCCCCATATATCGGAAATCCTGCCCTTGGCGGCGTGGCGCCAGGCCTTCGAGACCCTGCTGGCCAGGCGCTCGACCGGCAAGATCGTGCTCACCCCGTGAGGCGGTCCTGCCGCAAGGCAGCCATTGCCGGAACGCGGGCAAGGTGACAGATTGGCGTCAGCTACGGGACCCTATCCTGCTGGCCGGATCAGGTCCCATAACCTGCGGAACCCCATGCTCAAAGATTCCCGCCTGTTGTTCAAATTGTGGCTGAAGAACCCGCGCTCGATCGGCGCGGTCGCCGTCTCCAGCCCCGAATTGGCCGCCGCCATGGCCCGGCAGGTGCCGCGCGATGCCGCCGGCTATGTGGTCGAACTGGGTGGCGGCACCGGCTCGGTGACGCGCGCCCTGCTCGCCAGCGGCGTCGCCCCCGACCGCCTGGTGGTGGTCGAGCGCGATCCCGTGCTGCATCGCTATCTCAGCGACCGCTTTCCCGGCGTGCGCGTGTTGCTCGGCGATGCCTTGCATCTGGCCGCCCTGCTGCGGCGGCACAATTTGCTGCCGGTATCGGCCATCGTTTCCAGCCTGCCGCTGCTGACCTTCAAGCGGTCGATCCAGCTGCGCATCGGTGCCCAGGCTTTCGCCCTGCTGCAGCCGGGTGCGCCCTTCATCCAGTTCACCTACGGCATCTTCTCGCCGCTGCCGCGCGAGCGCCTCGGCATCGAGGGCGAGGTCGAGGAACGCGTGTTGCAGAACCTGCCGCCGGCCAGCGTCTGGCGCTATACCAAGCGGGCGCGTTCGGCGCTGCCGCAGAAGCCGCGCCACTTTTTCGGCCTGCGCGGCCGGCCGCGCCTGGATCACGCCGCCTAGCGGGCACGCCGCCCCGGCTGCACCGACTAGGCGGCGCCGGTATCCCTGAGGAAATAGATGATGTCGAGGACCGGCGGCGGCACCGCCGTGCCGGACAGCATGGCATGGGCCTGCCCGCGATGATGGGTCTGGTGGTTGAAGAGATGGCCGAGGACCAGGGCCATCGGCGTTTCGTGCGGCTGGCCGGCCATGGTCTTGTAGACCAGCACCTCGCCGAGCCTGGCCGGCGCCAGCCCGCCCACCACCTCGATGATCCGCCCATCAAGCGCCGCCCGCGCCGCGCGCAGATCGGAGAAATCGGGATAGGGCATGTCGTCGAGGGATTTGATCGCGGCATCCGGCGTCGCGGTGAGGCGCCCCAGCCAGATGCGGTCGGTCACCATCAGATGGTTGAGCGTCTTCAAGAGCGATGGGAAGAAGCCCACCCGCGGTGCCGCGATCGCCGCGGCGTCGAGCTGGCCCACGGCGGCATAGAGGCGCGCATTGGCCCATTGGTTATAGCGCGCGAGGGTCAGGAAATAATCGAGCATGGCGTGAACCCGTGGCTTCTCTGGCTCGTCAAATTTCTAATGTTGTCACAGATGCGAAGGTGGAAAGCGATCCGGAAACTGATTCTGGCAAGGAATTTCTGGCAAGGAACTTCCGGCAAGGAATTGATGCGTCCCAGATCGAATCAGGGCGTCCCGGAAAATCCGCCACCGGTTCCGCAATGGAACCGATGGCGCAAGTTATCCAGGTTGGGCCGAATGGGGTTCGGCCCAGGCGCCTTTCGCCGGCGGGCACCGGCGAAAGGGCTTCCGGGGGAGAGGCTCCGCCGGAACGGTCTGCGGCAGGGGGCGCCGCAATGGTCTTGCCTCACGCCTGCCAGAACGGCTTCTGCCATTCCTGCTCGGCATCCTGGCGCGAGAGGCCGATATCCTTCAGCTGGTGTTCCGAAAGCCGCATCAGGTCGCGGCGCGACCGGACCCGTTCGCGCCAGGCCTGCAGGCTGGCGACCAGCAGAGAAGTGAATTCGATGGGAGTCGCGAAGCGGGTGCGCCGAGCCGACGAAAAACCCGCAAAGGAACTGGTCTGGCTCATTGTATCCTCACAAATTTCTAACCGGCGGCATTGCCGTTGGGATGAAGTTATGCTTGCATTGAGTGACAAACAAACGATCGTTTCTAACTTGTTCTGTGAATCTTTCTGACAATCGGAGTTGGCCCCCTTGCGCCTGCCCCCGCTCAAAGCCGTCCGCTATTTCGAAAGCGCCGCGCGCCACCTTTCCTTCACCAAGGCGGCGGACGAACTGGCCGTCACCCACAGCGCCATCAGCCACCAGATCAAGGCGCTGGAGGAATGGCTGGGCGTGCTGCTGTTCGAGCGCGGCGCGCGCGCCCTCTCTCTGACCGAGGCCGGGCGGCGCTATCTGCCGCCGGTGCGCGCCGCCTTCCAGCAGCTGGCCGAGGCCTCGGCCGAGATGCGGCTCTTCCCCGGCGGCGGGCCGCTCACCGTCAGCGCCCTCCCCTCGCTCACCTCGAAATGGCTGGTGCCGCGGCTGCATGATTTCCAGACGCGCCATCCCGAGATCGAGGTGCGCATCTCGGCCACCGACCGGCTCGACCCCATCGGCGAGGGCGATGTCGATATCGGCATCCGCTATGGCCGCGGGCAATGGCCCGGCCTCGATGCCGAGCTGCTGCTGCAGGACGAGGTGTTCCCGGTCTGCTCGCCGAAGCTGATGGAAGGCCCGCATCCGCTGCGCACGCCGCAGGACCTCGCCCATTTCAAGCTGATCTCGGACCTCGACTGGCGCCGCGCGCATTTCGATTTCTGGCCGCGCTGGCTGGCCGCCGTCGGCGCGCCGACGCTGGAGCTCAAGACCAACCTCACCTTCAACTATTCCAACCTGATGATCCAGGCGGCGATCGACGGCCTCGGCGTCGCCCTCGGCAATACCATGCTGGCGGGCGACGACCTCAAGAAGGGACATCTGGTGCGCCCCTTCCGCGACAGCGTGAAGCTCGATACCGGCTATTACATCGTTTATGGCAAGGGCGGGCTCAAACAGGCCAAGGTGAAGGCCTTCCGCGACTGGATCTTCGGCCAGATGCAGGACTTCCAGAAAGCCACCGGAGCCGCCACGTCATGATGTCGCCACGCGCCCTTCTCCTCGCCCTCGTCCTGCTGCTGCTGGCGGCGGTCCCTGCCGGCGCCGATGCGACCCAGCGCTGGCGGCTCAACAACGTGCCGCTCGACATGCCGCTGGAAGACGCCCTCGACGGCGAATATCTGGAAGGCATCTATCAGGAGAAGCTGGGTCCCCGCGTCATCGACAGCGTCGGCCTGCCCTGGCCGGCCTATCACATCCACACCACGCTCGCCCGCGCCGACGGTACGGGCGAGGAGAAGATGGAACTGCATTTCACCAACAAGGAGGACGGCGAGCGGATCTTCTGGGTGCGGGTGAATTCCGGTCCGCTGCCGGCAGGTGCCCGTGCCGATGCGGTCCTGCCGCAACTCGAACGGCAATTCGGCGTCGCCGACCGGCTCTATGTCGATGCCGAGGGTTCTGGCAGCGCCATCCTGCTGTTCGTCGACAAGGCATTGCCCGAGGACCAGCGCCAGCGCATCGCCGGCAATCTGCCCTCGCCCGCCGCCTTCACGCCCGACCAGTTCCGCGGCTTCTGGGATATGAGCCTCGCCGACCGCGCGCAATTGCTCAGCGTCGATTTCCGCGGCGCCATCGCCATCGTCAATGTCTGGAAGGGCGAGTTGAAATCCCTGCAGACCGAACTCCTCGACCTGCGCGGCGCCGCCACGGTCTATACGCTGCGCTGACGCGCTGGCCGCCCGCCTCACCAGGAGAGCGAGACGTCCGGCATCGGGTCGACCGATTGATAGGCGGCATAGACCAGGATCTTGTCGACATCCTCGCCATTGGTCGAGAGCGGCAGGAAGATCGCCTCCAGGCTCATGATGCGCTGGTCGGCGGCGAGGAAGGGCGTGTTGTCGTACCAGGGTGCCTGCGACAGCACGACCTGGTCGTAATTGCGCAGGGCATGGCTGGAATCGGGATGGATGGTGTTGCCCTCGACCGGCCGGCCGGTGGGATCCATGCCGCGCAGCGCCACCTCGCGCGTGCCCACCAGGCGATAGACATAGAGCCGCTCATCCGGCACCACGTCGATCAGCATCAGGCCGGCGAGATAGGGCTTCATCTCGGCCGGGTCGAGATCGCTCCGCGCCGGCATCCGGCGCGCACCGCGTCGCGCATCCCAATAGCGATAGAGCGCCTGCACATCGGCCGGCATCTGCACCAGCCAGTCGGGGTCGCCCGGCGGCGTCACCTCAATCATGGCCGGACTCGATGATGGACGTGGCGCCCGCGCGCGGCCGGCACCTCGGCGCCAAATCTATTCAATGGTGTGAGCATTTCAGAATTGTCCTAACGGCCATGTCATGCCCTCCATATAGGTCAGCACATCTTATCTTAGAATTATTTTAATGCGTTACCGACAAGTTGAAGAAAATGCGCCGCAACAGGAATTAACCCTGCCCGCCGGCTGGCGGCACCCGGCCCTGTGGAAAAGATCACGCCAGGCCAGAGGCTTGGCCGCATCGCAGCTTCATCCCCGACGCTGCGGCCGCAGCCATCATTAACCAGATCGGGCCAGCGCGGAAAAATATGATGCGTTAGGACGAAAGACAGCCGAAACCAGGCGAAAGCCAAACGCGCCTGGACGAAAAATGCAGGGCGGGAATACGAGACCCCCATTCCACCATCCCTATGGCGCCAGCTGGGTGAGAGCGGCGTGCTGTTGCTGCAGCAGACTGGTCTTGGCATCAACGACGCGCCCGCCGGCCACAATCGCCAGCGCGTCGAGAGTCAGCGCGGTCACTTAGATGTGAGTGAGGTCTTTCTAAAGCAGGTAATAGCTCTCAGGGGTTTCCTAGTGATGCGTCGATGCGGCCACCACATCGTCCAGAAGCCCTCTTACTTTTTGATTTTCCATTTCCTCAGCTAGTATCGAACGTGCTTGCCTAACGTGGAAAAACTTCGATGGACGTCCGCCCACCTGCTTGGACGTATCAACTACTAGCAAGTCATGTCGCGCCAACAATTGGACCAGCTCCTCCCATCGCTCATCGTCGACAAGTAGCGTCGCTCTGTCATCGCCCTCGCTACGTATCCAATGCTGTCGGAGCATTGTTCTGCATACCTTCTGAAGTAGATTGTAGAGAGGTGATGTGCGCAGTTGGTCAAGAACGAGGTTCTCCTTCAATCCAGAACTCTCAACTCTACCGTGTGAGTCTAGCCAGTCGAGTGCATCTGAATCCAAAAGGGTTAGCTCCTTTCCATCAATTTGAAGTGTCTCAATCCATGATACATTGGGAAATGTAGCACTCACTCGAGTCGTAGCATCCGAAATCAAGACCCCTATCTGAACACTCTCAAAAACTACTTGCGCAATATCAGCTTCCCGAATGTCAAGCTGGTTAATAGTAACGTTAATCAACGAAGATTTCTGCCCCTTTCCTCTTATTACCGCATCATCTACATCAACATTCTTTATGGCAAAGTTTGGCACTCCGTCAGAGATCGGAATAGCTGAGATCATTAAAGCGCCAATATTTCGACTGCTCCTATCCAGCGGAGAAGCATGCAAAAGCTCGCTGGCTGAGACTAGGAAATCTCGGATCTGATCTGCATTTTTTGACTCCAGAACCAAACCAAAAGTGACCAAGAAGTCCGCACCGATAATATTTCGACGAAGAAATTTTGGGATTTCACCTTTGCTAAGTGCATCAATTGCCGAAGTTGACAGAAAGAAATTGAAGAACTCTGAATGCGCAAAGCTACGCCTGCCCTTTCTGTCATCATTTTGAAGAAATGCCAGCGCCAACACTCTATTCTTTAGCAGATTGGCAACTGTTGGATCCGCTTCATCTCCCAATACAGCATCTACTATCCAGACCAAAGCTTCTTCATCAATAGAGTCTGATTGGTTTTCGGAGATATCTCTCGCAACTTCGGAAAGTATTGATGCAACTATCGTCCGCCTTTGATGCTCGCCAAAAGTAGCCGCAACCTGATCTCCAAATTTCTCCGCCTCTCTTTCTATCATTCTATTAACAAGCATTATCAGCGGGGGATTTGAGACAAAATCCGCATGATCGCTATAGATCTCTTCCAGTCGATTTAAGAAAAAGGGGCGCAATGCATATGAGCCCTCTTCAAACAACCCCCAATAATCTGCGCCAGAAAATTGCTGTTCCGACCAACCTTTGCTTCGCAGCCATTTCTTTGCCGTCGCTGGCTGAACGGCAACCAAGCTCAGCACAGCGACATTGTGACCCTTCTGAGACAGCCTGGGCACCGCTTTAAGTAATCTTTCCCGGCCGATGAACGTCTCTCGTCCAGCTAGAATTAGTGCCCCCTGCCCTTCAATCTCTTGAACTAGATCCCGCACTTGGGCCCAAGCAGT
The DNA here is from genome assembly GCF_004363235.1 of Dongia mobilis. GTDB lineage: Bacteria > Pseudomonadota > Alphaproteobacteria > Dongiales > Dongiaceae > Dongia > Dongia mobilis. The sequence goes on along the minus strand of NZ_SNYW01000008.1, from coordinate 239,016 downwards.
ATCGTAACCATTTGGGTCGCCGAGTTCGTCAAACCCGTCGATTGCTAACTGAATGAGCCCGTGGCGAACTAAGATTGGTACTTGATCGTAGGTAACTTGCGCTCGGATAGTTTGGAGGCTAAACGCGATTAAGTCCTGCAAGTATGTCAGCACTCGGCCCCGACTCTTTACGTGAAGGATCAGCGGCTTTTGCTGCTTCGCAAAATTCTGGGCCCTGTTCAAAGCAACTGATTCTATGAGCCGTGTCTTTCCAATACCGGCCGGGCCATCAATTAGCAGTACCCTTACTCCAGGGGAGCCATGTTCGTTAGATTCCAGGTACCCATTCATGAGTTCTTTTGCAGTACCCGTCGACTCAATGGACAAATTGGACAAATTCCCCTCGATTGGAATTAGTTCTTCTATGTCCTTGATTGTCTGCATCAATACTCTACGTTGCGTTCCGGCCCATTCTCGCAAGTTCGCGAAGGTTGCTGAGGCGAGAAGCGCCCGGTATGATGCATGCTTTCTCTCCGCCTCATTCTCTGTCCTTAGAGTTACTATTGAAGATTTTTTATCGAATTTGATCAACTGCCGCTGTCCATTTCGCACAATCTCAAATGAAATGTAATTCGGACCATCAGACACCTTGGGAGAGCTGGTACCCATATCGGAGAACACGCCCAGCTCGTCCGTCAGCTGTTCAAGCGATAGATTCACGCTAGATACTCCTTGACTAATCCATCAAGAGCCAAGTGTTTACTTCCAGGCCTCTTGCGAACTAAGAACGTTTTTCCCCCAGAGCTTTTAGACCACGCTTCAGCGACAAACAAAGCTGGGACTAAGTCGTCGTCTTCGGCAAATACTATCCGCCACTCGTCGGCTTCCATTCGGGCGTGTACTAACAAGTCACAAGCAAGCGCGGTGTCCACCATCTTCTCCCTCGGCCGACCCGAATCGTCCAACGATGACCTCAATGTATCCGGTAGATGTATAATTGGATTTTTTTGCCTCAATCGATGAGGAAGAGCAGCAAGTAATCGGTCGCCATAACTAAACGGATGTTCAAATCTTACGTTAGGATAAGTGGACGGACTCAAATCATACTCGCTATCGAGAAACTGCAGGACGAGACGATTTGCAGTTGGAGACAGTCCGGCATGCCATCCATGATAGAAGCGAAGCTTAACTCGATAACGGGATTTTTTGTCGACTTTGCTGAGAACGTCGGCAATTGCGTCCGCAGTCTTTCGAAGAGTGAGCTTACTACGCGTCTTTGCGTCTTCTATGCGGTTAGTCCCGGCGTTGTGAAACTGAGCTGTCCAATCGACAAATACTGTAACGGGAATCATGGCTGGCATCCAATTTCACCTAGCTCGCAGCAAATCGGTTATTTCTTCTTTTTTCTACTTTTACTAGATTTTAGTCAATGTAAGATCACCATCAAGAAATTTCATCTTTAAGACCACCCCTCCCCCGCCACGCGCATGAAATTGCCGCCCAGGATGGCGGCTGTGTCCGCCTCGCTGTAGCCGTGTTTCAGCAGGGCGAGCGCGATGAAAGGCAGGCGCTCGGGCGGCATGAAGTGGACTTCCGAGAAGTTGAAGTCGCTGCCCTCGACCGGGGGCCACCAATCCTTGGGGTCCTCGCCGTCGGGGAGATCGCTGTGCTCGGTGTCGAAGGAATAGTCGATGCCGATGCCGACATGGGCCACCCCCACCAGCTTCACCATGTGATCGATATGGGCGAGGAGGGTTTCGGTCGCGATGTCGCGCCCCAGGAAGGGGCCGATGCCGGTGACACAGACGAGGCCGCCGGTGGCGGCCGCCGCCTTGATCTGCACATCATCGATGTTGCGCGGGTGGTCGCAGAGGGCCTTCGCATTGCTGTGCGAAAAGACCACCGGTTTTGACGAGACCGCCATGACGTCGAGGCTGGTCTGGCGGCTGGAATGCGAACAATCCATGACGATGCCGACCCGGTTGCATTCCCTGACCACTTCGCGCCCGAGATCGGAGAGGCCCTGGTTGCGGCCGAAGCAGCCGCCGGCGATCGGGTTGTCGCGGTTATAGGCGAGGTGCATCTGGCGCACGCCGAGATCGCGATAGAGCCCCAGCATGGCGAGATCGTCGTCCAGCATCATCGAGCCTTCGAGGTCGAAGGCGACCGCCAATTTCCCCTCGGCCTTGGCGCGGCGCACGTCGTCGAGAGTTTCCGCCAGGATGAAATCCTGGGGATGCTTGCCGATCCAGTCGCGGAAACCGGCGATGACGCGGATGCATTGCGCGAGCGGGTTGAAATCCATCCCCACATTGACCGAGACGAAGGTTGCCCCCGCCGCCCGGTGGCGCTGCAGCGCCCGGCAATCGTAATTGGGCAGCAGCGGCAGGCAGGCATGGGCGTCCCAGACGATGCCGTCGCGATAGACCCGGGGCCAGTCGGCCTGCGGCAGCAGCGGCTCGGTCGGTTCGGCGCCCCGGACGGGGATCGGGGGCTGGGCAATCGGCTGGTTCATGTTCGCGGGCTCCGCTGGATGATCTGGCATCCTAGCGGCACCGGCACCGACAAGAAAAGTAAGCATGGCTTTGTCCGTTTCTTCTTCTTCATTCGGCTGCCCCTCACCCCACCCCCTCTCCCGCAAGGGGAGAGGGGTTGGGAGAGACGGGCATGGCCTTCTTCGCTATGCCGCCGCCTCGTCGATCAGGCCGAGGACCTGGCGCTCGAACAGGCGGCGATAGATGCCGCCGTCGCGCGCCACCAGTTCCTCGTGGCGGCCCTCCTCGACGATGCGGCCGCGGTCGAAGACCAGGATGCGCTCGAGTGCCCGCACGGTGGAGAGGCGGTGGGCGATGACGATCGCCGTCCGTCCCTCGATAAGGCGCGCCGTCGCCTCCTGGATCAGGTGCTCCGATTCCGAATCGAGGCTGGAGGTGGCCTCGTCCAGGATCAGGATCGGCGCATCGGCCAGGAAGGCGCGGGCCAGCGCCACGCGCTGGCGCTCGCCGCCCGAGAGCTTGACGCCCCGCTCGCCCACCAGGGTCAGATAGCCCTTGGGCAGGCGGGCGATGAAATCATGGGCATTGGCGAGCTTCGCCGCCGCCACGATCTCGGCCATGGTCGCCCCCGGCCTTCCATAGGCGATGTTCTCGGCCAGTGACCGGTGGAACAGGATCGGCTCCTGCTGCACCAGGGCGATCTGCGCGCGCAAGCTCGCCTGCTGCACGGCAGCGACGTTCTGCCCGTCGATGCGGATCTCGCCCGACTGGATGTCGTAGAGCCGCTGCACCAGCTTGACGAAGGTCGTCTTGCCCGAGCCCGACAGCCCCACCAGCCCCACCTTCTCGCCCGGCCGGATGGTGACCGAGAAATCGCGGTAGAGCGGGGTCGCGTGGCTGCCGTAATGGAAGGTGACGCGGTCGAACACGATCTCGCCCCTGGTGATGGCGATGGGCTGCGCCCATTGCCAGTCGCGCACGCCGGCCGTGGTCTCGTTGATCTCGACCAGTTCCTCCATCTCGTTGACCGCGCGCTGCAGGTCGCGGATGTAGAAGCCGATGTCGAAGAGATAGCCGTGGATCACCAGATAGGCGGTGAGCACATAGACCACCTCGCCCGTCGTCGCCTCGCCTTGCCACCACAGCAGGAGCGCCATGCCGATGATGCTGACGCGCAGGGCCAGCAGCATCATGGCCTGCAGCGTGCCGTTATGGGTCATGCGCATCCAGGAACGCTGGCTGCGCCGGCGCCATTTGGCGATCACCCGGCCGAGCAGCGCCTCCTCGCGCACCTCGGCGCCGAAGCTTTTCACCACGGCGTTGCAGGTGATGGAATCGGCCAGCATGCCGCCCATGCGCGTGTCCCATTGATTGGCGAGCGCCGCCGCCGGGCCGACATATTTCAGCGACAGCGTCACCACCATGAAGACGTAGAAGGCCGAGCCGCCGAGGACCAGCGCCCCCATCAGCGGCCAGTGCCAGGCCAGGATCGCACTGGAGCCCACCAGCACCACGCAGGCCGGCAGCAAGGCGAGCAGCACCGTGTCGTCGAAGCTGTCGAGCGCCCACATGCCGCGCGTCACCTTGCGCACGGTCGAACCGGCGAAGGTGTTGGCATGCCAGTCGGTGGCGAAACGCTGCACGCGCTGGAAGCTGTCGGCGACGACGCGCGACATCAGGCGGAGCGTCAACCGCACGATGCCGAGGAAGCCGCAGAAGCGCAGCACGACGGCAGCAAGGCCGAGGCCGACGATGGCGGCAAGCGCCGAGAGCGCAGCATCGAGCGATTCCGCACTGCGCCCGGCACTGACCGCATCGACCAGTGCGCCGGCGAAGAGCGGGATGCAGATGTCCATCAATGTCGCCAGCATCATGGCGCCGCCGGTGAGGCAGGCGAGCGGCCATTCCTTGCGCCAGTAGCCGAGGGTGAAGCGCGTCACCGCCGCGAAGGCGCTGCGCTTCTGCGGGGTGGGTTGAGCCGCGCCGACGGTTGAAAGGGATAGATCGGTCATCTGTTGCCCGGCCGCGCGGGGCATCGGAAATGCCCGGAAACGGCCGCCTTCTCTCTGTTTTCCGGATGGCGGAAGCGGCGGGAGCGGTGATGATCCGGCCCGGCGCGGATGGGCGGCGGGGCCGAAGACGCATCCCGGCCGCTGGGCGACCCGGTTATGTCATGAACTGGAATTAATCGAAGATGGACAGGACCCCGCTGGGGCCTGTCCGGCGCTCCTGCTACTCTAGATCTTGCGACCTAGGAGTGGGCGATGGGCGCGGCCAGGCCGGGGCTCATAAACGCGAGCATGTAAGTCATGCTGTGCCTCCGGCTGGTGGTCGAACGGCGCGATTGCCGTCGAGGGAGCGGAACATATCCGAGCCGCGACAATTTAGCAAGGGGGCCGGCGGCGCGATCTTGGCGCGACATTGAAATTGTCGCATCGCCTGTTACCGCTGCCAGCAATGATCGGAAGCCGACGCTGCGGAAGACGCGGCGCGAAATGAAAAACGGACAAACGAAAAAGGAGCGGTCGCTGCGGACCGCTCCGCTTCTTCCGGCTGCGGCGGTTCAGCCCCTTGTCACCGGGCCGGTCAGGAACAGGCCGATGGCGCCGTCAGCTCAGGCGAACCACCAGCGCTCGAAGATATAGCCGCCGTCATGGTCGTAATTGCTGTTGAGTTCGCCATGGGCCACCTTCCTGCTGTTGGCCGAGGTGAAGTTGTTGAACATGAGGACGACAATGCCGCCATCGTCGTGCAGGATCTGCTGCATCTCGGCATAGAGGCCGGCGCGGATCTCGTCATTGGTCTCGGCGCGGGCCTTGACCAGCAGCTCGTTGAAGCGCGGATGCTTCCAGAAGGTGTCGTTCCATTCCGCTTCTGCCGCATAGGCGGTGGTGAACATCCAGTCGGCCGTCGGGCGGCCGCTCCAATAGGAGAAGCACCAGGGCTTCTTCATCCAGACCGAATCCCAATAGCCGTCATTGCCTTCCTTGACGACGTTGATGTTGATGCCGCATTGGGCGGCCGATTCCTTCATCAGCACGGCGGCGTCGACGGCGCCGGCAAAGGCGGCATCGGCGGCCGAGAGATCGACCGAGAGGCTGGAGAGCCCGGCCTTCTTCAGATGGAACCTAGCCTTGTCCGGATCATAGGCATAGACCGGCTCGGGATTGGTGGCGAATTTGATGGAAGGCGCCAGCGGGTTGTCGTTGCCGGCGATGCCGTGGCCGAGCAGCACCTTCTGCACGATCTCCGCGCGGTTGATCGACCATTTCAGCGCCAGGCGCACATCGACATTGTCGAAGGGAGCGACGCGCACATCCATCGGCGCCACGTAATGCGAGAAGCCGGTGATGTCGGTGATTTCGAGCTCCGGATTGCGCTTCAGGAGGCTCAGCGTCTTCAGATCGCAGCGATCCATGTAATGGATGTCGCCGGTGATGAGGGCGTTCTGCCGCGCCGCCACGTCGACGATCGAGAGCATCTCGATCTCGTCGAACCAGGGTCCCTCCTTGTGGTAGTTCGGGTTGCGCCGGGCGGTGAAGCGCACGCCGGGTTCATAATTGGTATGGATGAAAGGGCCGGTGCCGATCCCCTCCTCCCAGGCGATGCCGCCGCCATCCCTGGCCTGGTAGATCGGCAAGTGGTAATCCGAGGTGATGTAGGGAAAGTCGGCGCTGCCGGAGGCCAGCGTGAAGATGACCGTATCGGGTCCGTCGGCCTTCACCTCGGCAATGTCGGCCAGGACCGATTTCGCCGCCGATTTCGAGGCCTCGCCGCGGTGATAGTCATAGGTCGCCACCACATCGGCCGAGGTCAGCGTCTTGCCGTTGTGGAACTCGACGCCTTTCCTCAGCCTGAACACCCAGGTCTTGGCGTCGGGCGAGGGCTCGATGCTCTCGGCGAGATCGGGCACCGCGTTGTTCTTCTGGTCGATCATGGTCAGGCAGTTGCCGGTGACGAAGCCGACATCGGCCGAGAAGGCATTGGCCCAGGTGGCAGGATCGAGGCTGTCCGATGACTGGCCGTGGCCGATGCCGGCGATGAACTTGCCGCCCTTCTTCGGTTCGGCCCGCACCGCCTTCACGAAGAGGGTCTGCGCCGCCGTGGCGGTGAGGCCCGCCGCCAGGGCCAGCTGCATGAAGTCGCGCCGCCCCATGCGACCCTTGCGCGCCAGTTTCTGCATCCGATCGAGCGTCATCGACATGGTCGGCCTCCGTTGCTGTGCGTTATCCGCTTGGCGGATGTTCCGGTTGTTGGCAATCAGGGTAGGCGCGCAGGAAAACCGCGCAATGTTTTTATTTCAAACAACCGACCCGGTTCTGTCATCGATTGTGCCGCGTTCGCGCGGCGAGAGCGGGCTTGCAAATTCCTCCAGGAAGGCGGGGCGTATGATGTCGGCCTGGGCGATGAGCGGCCCGAAAGCTGCCGCCCTGATCGCTGCCACACCGTCCGGCGCGGTCAGCCAGAAGACGGCATCGCGATGGCGCCGCAGCCGCGCCCGGTCGCGGGCTTTCGGCGGCCGGTCGATCTCGAGCAGCGGCCGGCGCGCCACTTCGGCCAGGACCAGGCGGGCGATGGCGGCCATCTCGCCGCCGCCGAGCAGGACCACCGGGCGCGGCCCGGTCCTCGCCAGGAGGGTGCGGAAATCAGCCGCGAGGACGCGGAACAGGCTGAGCTCCTGGGCGAGAAAGGCCGCCAGCAATTCCCCGACCCGGTTCCGGCCGCTCTGGGTCAGCACATAGCGATAGCCGCGGCCGCGGGTCTGCGGCCGCTCCAGTTTCAGCAGCCAGCCCTCGCGCACGCAGCGCTTGGTATAGGCATTGACCACGGCGAGGGAGACATCGAGCGACCGCGCCAGGCTACGCTGGGCGATCAGGGGGTTGCGGGCATAGGCGCTGAGCGTCCTGAGCGCGATCTCGCGCTCCACATGGCGCTTTTTCTGGCGGATATGGGGAAAGGGATAGGGGGCCAGCAGATCCTCGCGGCGGAGCCCGTTGTCGCCGTCCGTGGCCGCGACGGCTTCGCCGCCGCCCAATCCCGCCAGGAAATCGAGCGCCCAGCGCCGGGCGCCGGCCAGTTCCGCCTGGCCGGTACTCTTCACCAGCGGCCTGGCCCGGCCATCGAGGCGGAAGGCGGCCTGCCAGAAGCGCGAGGGGCGGTCGCGCCGCTTGAACAGGCGCACCCGCCGCCCGGCCAGATAAACGCTGACGGACCCTGTCCGCATCCCCATCCCATCCCGCTTCGCATGGGTGTGTGCAAAGTGTGTGCGGATTTAACAGGGAATCGAACGCTTCAGCAATCCGGTCGAAAGCCCCGCCGGGCCAAGTCGCCCGCATTCGCCCGGAAAATGCACCGCAGCGACCCGGGCACCGGGGCAGCCAGGGCAGGGAGTGCGGCAACAGCGCCGTCTTGACAGATTCGCCGCAAGACGCGAACCATGGCCGCTGCATCATGGAGTCCAGTGCCGCAAGATCATGGCGACCCGCAAGCTTGAGCCGCAAGAGGCCTATGATTTCAGCGCGGTGAGCGTTCTCATTGTCGATGACAGCGACCACATGCTGCATCTGGTGCAGCGGCTGCTGTTCGCCATGCGGATCAAGAATGTGCGCCTCGCCGCCGATGCCGCGGCCGCCTTCGCCCTGATGAAGGCGGCGCCGCCCGACCTCATCATCCTCGACTGGAACATGATCCCGCTCGACGGCATCGATTTCATCCGGCTGGTCCGGCGCGGCATCGACTCGCCCTGCCCGGAAGTGCCGATCCTGATGCTGACGGCCCATACCGAGGCGCACCGGGTGCTGACGGCGCGGGATGCCGGGGTCAGTTGGGTGCTGGCGAAGCCGGTCTCCTTCAAGAGCCTCTATGGCGCCCTTGTCCGCGTGGTCGAGGACGACCGCCCCTTCGTCCGCTCGGAAGCCTATGTCGGGCCGGAGCGGCGCGGCAAGAAGGCCGCACCAATCGCCGGGGAACGGCGTGGCAAGGGAAGCGGCAAGGGGAAAACCCGGTAATGGCATCGCTGCGCGACAAGGTCGGCAAACTGCCCGCTGCACAACTGGAGGCGATGGCGCGCGATGCCGGCGACGCCGTGGCGGAGCTGCGCGAGCCCTTCATCCGCGCCAGCCTGCAGAACCTCGAGCGGCTGCGGCAGCTGTTCACCGCCGTGGCGCAACGCCCGGCGGGATGGGAGGCGGAGGCCTATCGCATGGCCCATGACCTCAAGGGCCAGGGGGCGAGTTTCGGCTTCGAACTGGTCTCGCACATCGCGCACGCGCTCTGCCGGCACCTGACGGCCAAGGATATGGAAACCGCTGCTGATGCGGCAGCGCGCGACAAGCGGGCGCTGGCGCAATGCGAGGCGCTGCGGGTCATCCTTTCGAAAGACATCCGCGGCATGGGGGGCGAGCACGGCGCAGCGCTGCTGAAAATTCTCGCCCTACCAGCGCCCGGCGCTGGCGAGAATCCTGGCCCCGGCGCCAGTGCCTGACGCCGGCCCTGATTCCGGGACCGGCCAGCAGGCCGGCTAGGGCCTGTCCCGAGGGGCTGTCGCGCCCCCCGCGCCACTCAGCCCAGCTGGCGCACGTCGGTCAGGTGGCCGGCGATAGCCGCCGCCGCCGCCATGGCGGGGCTGACCAGATGGGTGCGGCCGCCGCGGCCCTGGCGGCCCTCGAAATTGCGGTTCGAGGTGGAGGCGCAGCGTTCGCCGGGCGATAGGCGGTCGGGGTTCATGGCGAGACACATCGAGCAACCCGGCTCGCGCCAGTCGAAGCCCGCCTCGACGAAGATCTTGTCGAGGCCCTCTTCCTCGGCCTGCGCCTTGACGAGGCCGGAGCCCGGCACCACCATGGCATTGACATGGGAGGCGACCTTGCGGCCCTTGGCGATGGCGGCCACCGCGCGCAGATCCTCGATGCGGCCATTGGTGCAGGAGCCGATGAAGACGCGGTCGATCTTGACCTGCGCAAGGGGCGTGCCGGGCTTCAGGCCCATATAGTCGAGGGCGCGTTCCATGGCGCGGCGCTTGTGCTCGTCCGCCACCTCGGCCGGGTTCGGCACCACGGCGGTGATGGGCAGCACGTCCTCCGGGCTGGTGCCCCAGGTGACCTGCGGCACGATATCCTCGGCGCGGAGTTCAACCTCGAGATCGTATTTGGCACCCGGGTCCGAGGGCAGCGTCTTCCAGAAGGCGACGGCCTGTTCCCAGGCGGCACCCTTGGGCGCCATCGGCCGACCCTTCAAATAATCGAAGGTGGTCTCGTCGGGCGCGATCAGGCCGGCGCGGGCACCCGCCTCGATCGTCATGTTGCAGACCGTCATGCGCCCTTCCATCGAAAGGCCGCGAATGACCGAGCCGGCGAATTCGACCACATAGCCGGTGCCGCCCGCCGTGCCGATCTTGCCGATAATGGCGAGCACCACGTCCTTCGCGGTGACGCCGGCGCCCAATTGCCCGTCCACCGTGATACGCATGTTCTTGGCCGGCTTCTGGATCAGCGTCTGGGTGGCCAGCACATGCTCAACCTCGGAGGTGCCGATGCCGAAGGCGAGCGCGCCGAAGGCACCATGGGTCGAGGTGTGGGAATCGCCACAGACGATGGTCATGCCCGGCTGGGTCATGCCCTGCTCCGGGCCGATGATGTGGACGATGCCCTGGCGGATGTCGTCCATCGAGAAATAGGGCACGCCGAATTCGCGGCAATTGGCTTCCAGCGTCTCGACCTGGATGCGGCTTTCCTCCTCGGTGATGCCCTTGGAGCGATCGGAGGTCGGCACGTTGTGGTCGGCCACCGCCTGGGTTGCCTGCGGGCGATGCACCTTGCGGCCGGTATTGCGGAGACCCTCGAAGGCCTGGGGGCTGGTCACCTCGTGGACGAGATGCCGGTCGATATAGATGAGGCAGGTGCCGTCATCCTGCCGGTGCACCAGGTGATTTTCCCAGATCTTGTCGAACAGCGTCTTCGCCATGGTCAATCCTGCCGATGAACCTGCACCGGGCTTCAACGATGCCGGGCGAGGTCTGTGTTGCCGCCGCCCCCCGCTTCCACCGCACCCATCGGCGCGGCGGAAGGTCGGGGACGAGGTAATGACATAAGTGCTCCGGTCCTACGCTTCCAGCCGGCCGCTGTCAGGCGGGCGGCGGGAAACAATATTGCCGGATCGCTTATTCGCCGGAATTGTCGGCCGGGTTGTAGGCGCGCTCGGTGATGCGGGCCGCCTTGCCGCGCAGGCCGCGCAGGTAATAGAGCTTGGAGCGGCGCACGTCACCGCGGCGCACCACCTCGATCTTCACGAGGCGCGGCGAGAACAGCGGGAAGACGCGCTCGACGCCCTCGCCATAGGAGATCTTGCGCAGCGTGAAGGAGGAGTTCACCCCGGCATTCTTGCGGGCGATGCAGACACCCTCGAAGGCCTGAACGCGCTCGCGGTCGCCTTCCACGACCTTCACCGAGACCTTCACCGAATCGCCCGGGCGGAAGTCCGGCACGCTGGTGGCGCCCTGCAGCTTGGCGAGCTGGGCGGCTTCGAATTCGTGTAACATGGTCATTGTCGTCGTCCTTTCTTCTTTCAACTCTTCTGCAAGGCCGTCAGGCCTTGCGTTTCCGATAGGCGTCCCAGAGATCCGGGCGCCGCAATCTTGTCGTCTCCTCGGCCTGTTCCTGGCGCCAGCGCCGGATCTTTTCGTGATGACCCGACATCAGCACTTCCGGGACAGACCGCCCGCTCCATTCCGCCGGCCGCGTGTAATGCGGATATTCCAAGAGGCCGGTATTGAAACTCTCCTCCGCCAGCGTGGCCTCGGCACCCATCACGCCGGGCAACAGCCGGACACAGGCATCGATCAGCGCGAGGGCCGCCGGTTCGCCGCCCGAGAGCACGAAATCGCCGAGGCTCACCTCCAGCAATCCCCGCGCCTCGATCACCCGCTCGTCCAGCCCCTCATAGCGGCCGCACAGCACCACCAATCCCGGCCCCGCCGCCAGCTCCTGCACCAGCTCCTGCTTCAGCAGGCGCCCGCGCGGGGTCAGGTAGATCGCCGGTTTCAGGCCATCCGCAGTCGCCGCTTCCAGCGCCGCATCGACCACATCGGGCCGCATCACCATGCCGGCACCGCCGCCGAAGGGTGTGTCGTCGACCGTGCGATGCCTGTCCGTGGCAAAGCCCCGGATATCCATCGTCTCCAGCCGCCAGATGCCCTTCTCCAGCGCCTTGCCGGCGAGGCTCTGACCCAGCGGCCCCGGAAACATCTCCGGGAACAGGGTCAGGATGCGTGCCGTCCAGGTGTCAGCGCTCGGTTCCGTCACCTCCACTTGCCCTAGTTCACGGTTTCCGGCCCTTCGGGCGACCCTTCCGGGCGCGCGAAGAAATCATCCGGCAGATCGAGCGCGATCCGGCCCTGGGCCAGATCCACCACCGGCACCAATGCCCGCGTGAAGGCGACGTCGAAGGCACCCTGCGGCCCGCCCTCCAGGCTCAGCACATCGCCGGCGCCGAAATTGTCGACGCTGGCGACACGGCCCATCGGCCGGCCGTCGCGATCAAACGCGGCAAGGCCGATGAGATCGGCGAGGTAGAACTCCTCCGCATCGGCCACCGCCGGCAGGCGGTCGCGCGACACGAACAGCTCGACGCCCTTCAGCGCCTCGGCCGCGTTGCGGTCGCCCACGCCCTTGATGCGGGCGATGAGGATGTCCTGGCTCTTGCCCCCCGGCGCTTTCCGGGGCGAGGCGCGGCCCACCAGCGCCAGCTCGAAGGACCGGCCCGCCTTGTCCGTCAGCGCGCCATAGGCGGCAATGGCGGCGGGCTCGGCGGCGAAGGATTTCACCTTCACCTCGCCCTTCACGCCATGCGCACCGATGATGGCGCCCATGAGGACCATGGCCCGCTTGCCCTCCACTGCTGGTGCTTAGGCCTCGGCCGGCGCGGCAGCGGCGGCAGCGGCTTCGGCGGCAGCCTTGGCGCGCTCCTGGGCCTTTGCCTTCGGCTTGTCCTGCTTGGTCTGGCCGTGCCGTGCCGGGGCCGCCATCAGGCCGGCCTTGGCGAAGAAGTGCTGCACGCGCTCGGTCGGCAGGGCGCCCTTCGAGAGCCAGTGCTTGGCGCGCTCGAGGTCGAGCACGATGCGCTTGTCGTCATCCTTGGAAAGCATCGGGTTGTAGGAACCGATGCGCTCGACGAAACGGCCGTCGCGGGCGAAGCGGCTCTCGGCCACCACGATGCGATAGAACGGACGCTTCTTGGCGCCGCCGCGGGCAAGACGAATTTTCAACGACATGAGGGTAGTTCTCCTTTCAGATTCGAACTTCGGTAATTGTTTTGGTCATTCCGGATGGTGACAGCAGGCTTCGATCTTGTTGCCGTCGGGATCGAAGGCGAAGGCACCATAGTAGGTCGGGTGGTATTCGGGCCGCAGCCCGGGCTTGCCGTTGTCGCGGCCGCCATGCTGGAGCGCCGCGGCATGGAAGGCATCGACGTCCTTGCGGCACTTCGCGACGAAGGCGAGATGCGTCGCCCCTTCGCGGTTGAGGGCGGCGTCGAGGCGGCCATAGGCGCCGATCCAGAATTCCGGCTTCTCCGGGGCAGCGCCATAGCCATGCGAGACCAGGCCCTGGCCCGGTATGTCGACATCATAGACACGGGCATAGCCGAGCGTCGCCAGCACGGAATCGTAGAAGGCGCGGCCCCTGGCGAGATCCGAAACGCCGATCGAGACGTGATCGAGGATCATCGCATGCCCCCGAAACCGCCGCCGCCACCCATGCCGCCCATGCCGCCGCCACCCATGGGGCCACCCTTCATCAGGGCAGAGAGGCCGTGGCGCATCAGGCCCTTCTGGCCCAGCTTCGAAACCTGCTTCATCATGCGCGCCATTTCCTGGTGCTGCTTCAGAAGCTTGTTGACGTCCTGCACCTGCACACCCGCACCCCTGGCGATGCGCGTCTTGCGCGAGGCCTTGATGATGTCGGGGAGGCGCCGTTCCTTCGGCGTCATCGAGTTGATGATGGCGAGCGTGCGGCCGACCACCTTCTCGTCCATCCTGCCTTCGAGCTGCTTCTGCATCTTGCCGATGCCCGGCAGCATGCCCATGATGCCGCCCAGCCCGCCCATCTTTTGCAGCTGCTTCAATTGCTGGGCCATGTCGTTGAGGTCGAACTGGCCCTTCTGCATCTTGCGGGCGAGCTTCTCGGCCTCTTCCTGCTCGGTGGCCTCCATCGCTTTCTCGACGAGGGAGACGATGTCGCCCATGCCGAGGATGCGACCGGCGACTCGGTCGGCATGGAAATCCTCGAGCTGGTCCAGCTTCTCGCCGGTACCCAGCAGCTTGATCGGCCGGCCCGTGACCGCGCGCATCGACAGTGCCGCACCGCCGCGCGCATCGCCGTCGATGCGGGTCAGCATGATGCCGGTGATGCCGATCTTGTCCTGGAAATGCTTGGCGGTATTGACCGCGTCCTGGCCGGTCATGGCGTCCGCCACCAGCAGGCTCTCATGCGGCTTGACCGCATCGCGCACTTGCGCAAGCTCGGCCATCAACTCGTCATCGATGGCCAGGCGCCCGGCGGTATCCAGCATGACGACGTCATAGCCTTCGAGGCGGCCCGCATTCATCGCCCGCTTGGCGATGGCGACCGGCGGCTCGCCGGGAACGATGGGCAGCGTCTTGATGCCGGTCTGCTCGCCGAGGATGGCAAGCTGCTGTTGCGCTGCCGGGCGGCGCGTGTCCAGCGACGCCATCAGCACCTTCTTGCCCTGCTTCTCGGCCAGGCGGCGCGCGATCTTGGCGGTGGATGTCGTCTTGCCCGAGCCCTGCAGGCCCAGCATCAGGATGGGCACCGGGGCCGGGTGGTTGAGGTCGAGGCCCGCCCCGGCGACGCCGCCCGCGTCATTGGCGGGTTTGAGCACCTTCACCAGTTCGTCATGGACGATCTTGATGACCATCTGGCCCGGGGTGACGGATTTGACGACCCTTTCGCCCACCGCCTCGGCGCGGACGGCGGCCACGAAATCCTTCACCACCGGCAGGGCAACGTCGGCCTCGAGCAGCGCCACGCGCACCTCGCGCAGCGCCTCGTCGACATCGGCTTCGCCCAACTGACCACGCTTGGTCAGCTTGTCGAGCACACCGTTCAGCCGTTCCGAGAGCTTCTCGAACATGAAGATTCCGTCAGTTTTCCAACAGGTTAGCGACAAAGCGAAAACGCGCCCGTGAGCGAAACTCGCCGACGGACGGGGCCCCTCGGGGCCAAGGCTCTGCCAAAAACCGGTAAAGCGGGCCGGAAACTAGGCGCTTCGAGCGGAAGAGTCAATGTGAAGGGGAGTATCGGCAACTATTGACGTCGCCGAGATAGATGTACATATTTCTGTACGCATAGGCGCTCGAACTTCGGACTGGATCAGATCACCATGAACAATCTCAACTACACCTATATGCGCCAGAACCTCGCCAAGGTGATGGATCAGGTAAATGACGATCAGGCACCGATCTTGGTGACACGGCAAAGCGGCAAGCCGGTCGTGGTCATGTCGCTGGAGGAGTTCAACGCCCTCGAGGAAACCGCTCATCTGTTGCGGGGGGCAGCAAATGCCCAGCGATTGATCGAAGCGACTGCACAGCTGCGCAGGGGCGAAGGCAGGACGGTCGCATTGCCACTTGACGATGATGGGGCGGAGAACGATTAGGGCCTGAGCCGGTTTCGGGACTTCTCAATGCCGGTCAAGTTCGCCGACCACGCCTGGGAGGATTACCTCTACTGGCAGCAGACCGACAAGCGCATGGTCAAAAGAATCCACGAACTTGTGAAGGCGATTCAGCGTGAGCCTTATGCCGGGATCGGCAAACCCGAACCGCTGAAGCACAACCTCGCGGGCTTCTGGTCCCGGCGCATCGACGGAGAGCATCGCCTGGTTTACGCCATGGATGGCGATACCGTGCTGATTGCACAGTGCCGGTATCATTATTAGAAGGCGCTGGGCCTCACGCCGCCGCCTGACCCGGCATCTTCCCCAGAATAATCATTCCCAGCACGTCGTCCTTGGTGACGTCCTGCGTCCTCACCGTCCCCACCAGCTTGCCGTTCTTCATCACGGACAAGCGGTCCGAGAGATCGAACACGTCGTGGAGGTCGTGGCTGATGAGGAAGATGCCGATGCCTTCGCGCTTCAATTGCTGGATAAGCTCGGCCACCATCCTGGTTTCCTGGACGCCGAGGGCCGCGGTCGGCTCGTCCATGATGAGGATGCGGGCGTTGAAATGCACCGCACGCGCGATCGCCACCGATTGGCGCTGGCCGCCGGAGAGGGCCGCGACCGGCGCGTGGTATTTGCGGAAATTGGGGTTCAAGCGCCCGATCACTTCGCGCGCCGCCGCCTCCATCGCCGGCTCGTCCAGCAGGCCCGCGGCATTCACGATCTCGCGCCCGAGGAAAAGATTGGCGCAGGCGTCGAGATTGTCGGCCAGCGCCAGGTTCTGGTAGATCGTTTCGATCCGGTAGTCGCGCGCGTCGCGCGAGTTGCGGATCGCGGCCTTCTCGCCGTCGATAAAGATCTCGCCGTGATCGGCCTCATAGGCGCCCGACAGGATCTTGATCAGGGTCGATTTGCCGGCGCCGTTATGGCCGAGCAACCCCACCACCTCGCCCGGATAGAGATCGACCGAGACGTCGTCGACGGCGCGCACGCCGCCGAAGGAGATCGAGATGTTGCGCATGTCGACAAGCGGTGTTGCCATGGTGCGCTCTCCGCTCAATAGGGCCGGCGCTGCTGGTAGAGGCGGTCGACATAGACCGCCAGTACCAGGACGAGGCCGGTGACGATGTTCTGCAGGCTGGCGTCATAGCCGAGCAGCGACATGCCGCTCTGCAGGGATTGGATGACGACCGCGCCCAGAATGGCGCCGGCGATGGTGCCGGCACCGCCGGCGAGCGAACAGCCGCCAATGACCGCCGCCGCGATGACGCGGAGCTCGTCGAGGCTGCCGATCGAGTTGCCGGCCGATTGCAGGCGCGCCGACGCCACGATGGCCGAGATGCCGACGAGGGCACCCATCAAGGTGAAGACCAGCACCGTCATGCGCTTGGTGTTGATGCCGGCACGCTCGGCCGCTTCCGGATTGCCGCCCATGGCATAGACATAGCGGCCGAAACGCGTGCGGTTGAGCAGCAGCGAAACGGCGAGTGCCAGGGCGATGAGGATGATGACAGGGATGGGAATGCCCATGAAGATCTGCAATCCCTCCGCCGGCACCTCCCAGCCTTCCATCTCGGCCAGGCGCTGCGCCGCCACCGCCGGCATTTCATAGGCATTCATCACGGCGACGAAGCCGAGGGCGAGGGCGCATTGCGAACCGGCGGTGAGCAGCTCGGCCCAGAGCGGTCGCACGGGAAAGCCATAGGCGATGCGGCGGCGGCGGCGGCGATGGGCGGCGATGGCGATGGCGAGGACGGCGATGATGCCGACGACCCAGCTGGCGGTTTCGCCGATCGTGCCATAGACGCCGCCACCCAGCAGGGTGAAGGTCTCGTCGAGCGGCGCCACGGTCTGGCCCTGGGTCACCCACCAAGCGCAGCCGCGCCAGATGAGGAGGCCACCCAGCGTCACCACGAAGGAGGGTACGCCGAGATAGCCGATGAGCAGGCCGTTGAGCCCGCCAAGTGCGGCACCCAGCACGATGCCGCAGACGACCGCGATCACCACGATCATCGGATGGCCCGCACCCAGCACATTGGGCAGCCAGAAGGCCTGCACGACGCCCACCACCATGGCGGTGACGCCCAGCATGGAACCGACCGAAAGATCGATCTGGCGGATGATGATTACCAGCACCATGCCGATCGCCATGATCGCGACCGAGGTGGTCTGCAGCGACAGATTGTAGAGGTTGCGCGGCGTCACGAAGCGGCCGTCCGACAGGATGTCGAAGCCGATCCAGATGGCGGCGAGACAGAAGATCATGCCGAGCAGGCGCTCGTCGATCTCGAGCCGCGCCATGAGGTTGCGCAGATGCGTCATGTCGCAAAACCGGTCATGTCGGGTGGATCATGCGGCAGAATCCGCCGATGGCAAGGGGGTGGGAAAAAAGCGGCCGTGACTGCCGCAGGGTGCAGTCACGGCCCAGGGCTGAGAACATCCGGTCCATTGGCCAGGACTGAAGGGCCGAGGGACCAGGGCCGAGGGGCCGGGGTTGAAGGAACCGGCCCGACGGGATCAGTCGCAGGCAGCGACCTTGCCGGCGGCGACACCCTGGCAGGCTTCCGCCTTGGAAATCCAGCCGGCATCGATCACTTCATTGAGGTTGTCCCTGGTCACCGGTACCGGCTTCAGGAAAGTGGCGTTCATCTCGACGCCCTTCGGGCTGGTCCATTTGACGGTGCCCGGCACGTCGGCAAGCTTGCTGCCCTTGGCGAGGGCCACGGCGATTTCCGCCGCCGCCTTGCCGAGGTCGCGCGCATCCTTCCACACCGACACGGTCTGCGTGCCGAGGGCGACACGGTTGAGGGCTGCCTTGTCGCCGTCCTGGCCGGAGACCGGAATGCCGGCGAGGCCCTGTGCCGTCAGTGCCGCGACGACGCCGCCCGCGGTGCCGTCATTGGAAGCGACCACCGCATCGACCTTGTTGTCGTTGGCGGTCAGGATCTGCTCCATGTTGCGCTGGGCGACGGCGGGCTCCCAATTCTCGGTATATTGCTCGCCCACCACCTTGATGTCGCCGGAATCGATCGCGGCCTGCAGCACCTCGAGCTGGCCCTCATGCAGGAAATCGGCATTGGGATCGGCCTGGTTTCCCTTGATGAAGACGTAATTGCCCTTGGGCTGCACGGCGAAGACCGCCGCCGCCTGCATGCGCCCCACTTCCTTGTTGTCGAAGGTGAGGTAATAGGCATTGGGATCCTCGATCAGGCGGTCATAGCCCACCACCGGGATGCCGGCATTGCTGGCCGCCGTGATGGCCGGGCCGATCGAGGCCGAGTCCTGGGCCAGCACGATGAGCGCATTGGCGCCGCCGGCGATCAGGCTTTCGACATCGGACAATTGCTTCGAGGGATTGCTCTGCGCATCGGCCGAGATGTATTTGGCGCCGGCCGCCTCGAGGGCCGCCTTGATCGCCGCTTCGTCGGTCTTCCAGCGCTCTTCCTGGAAATTCGACCAGCTGACGCCGACCACAAGGTCCTGCGCCTCGGCGCTGAAATGGCTTCCGCCCAGCACGGCTGCGCCAAGGGCGAGACCGAACAGGCTGTTGGCAACGCGCCGCGTGACAACGCGGCTCGCGGAATTCGTCATGAGATAAGTCCTCCCGGTTGGCATTCCTGTGAAGGCGGAAAGCCGATCGGCTCTCCAGGTTGGCTTGGCACCAATCTATTAACTTCACAAAACGAATTTAATATCGCCAGCTTTCGGGATAGCCGTCAAGATTTTCGTTCATTTCGCAAATGCAGCATAATCATATCGGTCGATTTCTTTCACGACATGAAATAAACATGATCCGGCGACGGCACTTTTCCGAGTCCGGAGCGGCCATGGGAGGACGCCCTTGCGCAAAGACGGGCCCATAAGCGAGCGCGGCGACGGCGATCACGGCCAGCGGTCGAGCGCCCAGCGGGTGCTCCAGGCGGTGCGCCGGCACGGGCCGCTCGCCCGGGTCGATCTGGGTGCGCTGCTCGAGATGAGCCCGGCCAGCATCTCCAGCCTGACCAGCGACCTGCTGCGCGAGGGGTTTCTGCGCGAGGTGCCGGAAAGCGGCGGCGCCGAGCCCGGCCGCGGCCGCGGCCGGCCCAAGGTCCTCATCGAACTGGCGCCGGAAGCGGCCTGCATGATCGCCGTGAAACTCACCATCAACCGCATCGAGGTTGCGCGCGGCGATTTCGCCGGCGGCACCGGGCCGGTGACGGCGCGGGCGTTCAACACGCTGGAACTCGGCGCGGACGAACTGCTTGCCGCCCTTGGCGATCTCATCGCCGGGGAGATCGCGGCCCTGCCGGCATCGGCCGGCCGGCTGATGGGGATCGGCATCGCCGTGCAGGGATTGATCCACGGCGCCGCGACCATCATCTGGTCGCCGGCCCTGTCGCTGCGCCACGTCAACATCGCGGCACCGCTGGCGGCGCGCTTCGGCCTGCCGGCCATCGCCATGAACGACGCCGATTGCATCGCTCTCGCCATCCGCCAGCACAGCGAATTGCAGGCGATCGACAACCTTGCCGTGGTCATGCTGGGCACCGGTGTCGGCATGGGCCTCATCATCGACGGCAAGCTGCATGCGGCAAGTTCCGGCCTCGGCGCCGAATTCGGCCACACCAAGTACCAGATCGACGGCCCGCTATGCCATTGCGGGCGACGCGGCTGCATCGAGAGCTTCGTCGGCGATTATGCGCTCTATCGCGATGCGCGCTCGATGCTCGATTTGCCCAATACCGATGCGCTGCACCCTTCCGAGGAGCAGATGCAGGCGCTGACCGATCTTGCCGAAAGCGGGCACCCCGTGGCGGTCAGCCTGTTCCGCCAGGCAGGCCGCGCGCTGGGCTATGGGCTTTCCAACCTCATCGCGCTGCTGGGGCCCGACCTCATCCTCGTCACCGGCAGCGGCGTGCGCGGCTTTCGCCAGATGGAGCCGGCCATGCGCCAGGCCCTCGACGAGGCCCTGGTCGACACCTTGCGTTCCCAGACCGAGATTCGCCCCCGCGCCTGGGACGAGGATCTGACGCTGCGCGGCATCGTGCTGCAGGTGCTGGGCGAGGCGCGGACCGGCTAGCGGTCGGGCGGTGCTGCGCCGGTCGTTCGACCGGTTTCTTCGACGACGCCCCGCTCAATTGGCCGGCGATGCCGGTTCCGGGGCACGCAGAAAAATCCGGAAGCGACCAATCGGTTCGGCTTCCCGATAGTTGCGCCAGATCTCGCGAAAGGCCGGGTCTTCGTTATAGAAGGCGAGAATGTCGAAGTTGCTCGCCTCGATGGCGTGGCGTCTCTGGCCGGCATCAAGAACAACGATGCCGGGTTTTCCGGCCAAGTCGTGGAGTATGAAACTCCGCGCCTTTTCCTCGGCGAAGGCAAGCAGGCTTGCATCCATCGGCACTCGCCCCTCGCGCAAGGCGACAACAGCCGGCAGAAACCACTGGCTGTTGGTTCGGCTGGTCCAGCGAGTCTTGGCATAGAGTGCCATCGGGAAACCAGGGGTAGGATGTGTGGATATGGCGAGATAGCCGTCCGGCCGCGCATCGATCGCGTCGATTAACCGGGTAAAGAGGCGACCATCACTTCCGGTTACCGTGTTGAAATTCCGCCACCAGAATGCGGTTGCTGTACCGCCCAGCACGAGCAGCAGCAAAAGCAGCGCAAACAGGACATTCGACGCCAGGCGACTGGCGCGCGACGTCATGAATAGCGCCGCAACCGCCAAGGTCGCGAACGCGGAAGCCGGGTAGGCATGATAGGTGTATCCCTTCTGCTGCAACAGCAATGCGACCAGAAAGCCAAGGGAGGCCGCGCCCAGCATTGACGAGAGCGGCGACCGCACTCCCCGGAAATGGAGGAAGAGGATTGCCGCGAGGGCCGTCGCCTGAAACAGGATCCGCGGCGCGTAATCGCCGAAGGGCAGGTTGAAACCCCAATAGACCGGGAGTGCCAATGCCATCCCGACATCGATATAACCCCGGTCCCAAATCATCAGATGGGTGAAATAGACAGCCGCAACGGCAAGAATGGCCCAAGTCTCGATGCGGAACAGTGTTTGAAGGCGGCGCCATCTGAGCAGGATGGCGCCTTCCAGCAGAAGCGGGATGAGGAAGAAGTAGGGCTTGATGGTGACGCCGATGCCGGCCATCAGACCGATCAGCAGGCATGCTGCCACAGGCTCAACGACACCGCCCCGATCATTGTTCCCGAACCTGATTGCCGTACCGACCACGTAAGGCAGCAGCAGGGCAGTCGCCAGATGCTCACGTTGTCCAAAATCGCGGCCGCACAAGATGAATAGCCACAAGCTGGCGATGGTGACGAGAAGCAGGCGGGTGGCAGGAGTCGCGATTGCAGGATGTCGCGATAGACGCCAATGCATACAGATCAGCGCCAACGTGGCCACCAGCAGGACGTAAAGCCGGAAGACAATCTCGAGTGCCCAGCCGGTTCGTTCAGCCACCCAAGCCGGCGGCAGCGAGAGATACCATGCGAGAGGTGGGTTCGGCTCGATGATGTCACGGCCGACCTGCGCGCCGTGCAGGATCTCGCGGGCACCCCACAGGAACCAGCTCACGTCGTGATTGAGATAGGTGAAGCTCTGCAGCAGGTAGCCGGCAGCCGCCGCCAGCAGCACAATGGCCGTTGACGGCAGGGCAGAGGCTGGCGGTTCGCGGTTAGTCATCGGCACACCTAGAACCAGCCCGAAATACAGAGCGGCCGTCGCGCCATCTGCGCGCCGGAAAAATTGGCGACCCGAGTTCCGGTTTGTCCAGCTTCGCCCCTGCGACCGATGCGGGGACAGCGTTGCCACCCCGCCCCTGCCTCAACATCGCGCAATTGCCTTAAGGTTAATATCGGTTTCCCTGCACGCCAGCCGTTCACGCCGCCGGTGGCAGCATGGTCGCCGGCGGCGTGCCCTGGGTCGGGCCCTGGGTCGTGCTCCGGCTTGCCGGCTGTCGGGCTGCCTCGGCGCGCTGCAGGGCGCCCTGCGCCTCGGCCAGTTCGCGCTGGGCGAGGCGCAGCTTTTGGCGGGCGCGGCCGCCGGAGATCCAGGTGACCAATGAACCGAACAGGAAGCCGAAGACGATGGCGCCGAGGGTGAAGAGAAAAAGCGGTGCCGTGATCTCCCAGGGGAAGGGCCACAGGCTCAGCGTCACCTCGGCGCGGTTCATGACCGCGAACAGCACGACCAGGATGGCGATGGGTGCGGTGACGATCCAGACGAGACGGCTCATGTCAGCTACTTGCTCTCTTCCGCCGGATCGCGACCAGACGCCGGCCCCGACAGGGGGCTACTGGCCGGAACCGGGCTCCTTGCCGGGCTGGCCGGGCAGCGGTGCCGCGGCTGGGGCTGCGGCCGGCCGCGGCGCGGCTTCTGCCCGGTTGTTCAGGCGGTCGCGCAATTCCTTGCCGGTCTTGAAGAAGGGAACCACCTTTTCCTCGACCGCCACGGTCTCGCCGGTGCGCGGATTGCGGCCCTTGCGGGCGTCACGCTGCTTGACCGAGAAGGCGCCGAAGCCGCGCAGTTCCACCCGGTCCTGGCGCGCCAGCGCCGCGGTGATCTCCTCGAAGATCGCGGTCACGATGCGCTCCACATCGCGGTGATAGAGATGTGGATTCAGCTCGCCAATGCGCAGAATCAATTCCGATTTGGTCATCTTCCGGTCCCCATCCGCCCGTCGTCCCCGCCAGCCGGCCCCCTTGGTTCCTTCCGGCCGCGCGGGCCGGATTTCTTTGCCCTGGAAGCCGAATTTTCAAAGCCCGGCAGGGGCATGGGCGCATCCCCAGCCCATTTGTGCGGGAAGCGTGCCGGGAAAAATCCGCCCCGTCAAGGATAAGCCGCTCATTTCTCTATGTTTTTTGACGAAAGTCGGTGGTGGACAAAAGAATGGGCCGGAAAGGTTGCCCTTCCCGGCCCATCTCAACCCGATTCCGCGCCGCAACAGCGCGCAACTCGCAATAATATTACAAGGTCAACGACTTATTCGTCATCGCCCTTCTTGCCCTTCTTGGCCTTGGACAGGGCGGCACCGAGGATGTCGCCCAGGCTGGCGCCCGAATCGGACGACCCGAATTCGGCCATCGCCTGCTTGTCCTCCTCGACCTCGCGGGCCTTGATCGAGAGGGTGAGCTTGCGGGTCTTGGCGTCGACCTGGGTGATCTTGGCGTCGACCTTCTCGCCCACCGCGAAGCGATCCGGGCGCTGTTCCGCCCGCTCGCGCGCCAGATCCGCCTTCTTGATGAAGCCGGGGACGCCGTCGCCGACCGTGACCTCGAGGCCGCCATCGGTGATTGCCGAGACGGTGCAGGTCACCACCTCGCCCTTCTTCAGGCTGCCGGCGGCTTCGGCGAAATTGTCCTTGGTCAGCTGCTTGATGCCGAGGCTGATGCGCTCCTTCTCGACGTCGACGTCGAGCAGCTTCACCTTCACCATCTGGCCTTTCTTGTAGTCCTGCACGGCTTCCTCGCCCGAGCGATCCCAGTCGAGATCGGAGAGGTGCACCATGCCGTCGATATCGCCGGGCAGGCCGACGAACAGGCCGAATTCGGTGATGTTCTTGATCTCGCCTTCGAGCTCCGAACCCACCGGGTGCTTGTCGATGAAGCTGGACCACGGATTGTCCATGCACTGCTTCAGGCCGAGGCTGATGCGACGCTTGGTCGGATCAACGTCGAGGACCATGACTTCGACTTCCTGGCTGGTCGAGACGATCTTGCCGGGATGCACGTTCTTCTTGGTCCAGCTCATCTCGGAGACGTGGACCAGGCCTTCGATGCCCGGCTCCAGTTCCACGAAGGCGCCGTAATCGGTGATGTTGGTGACGCGGCCCTTGAGCTTGGCGCCGACCGGATACTTGGCGGCGACACCTTCCCACGGATCCGATTCCAGCTGCTTCATGCCGAGGCTGATGCGCTGCGTCTCCGGATTGAAACGAACCACCTGCACATTCACGGTCTGGCCGATATGGAGCGCTTCCGAGGGATGGTTGATGCGCCGCCACGCGATGTCGGTGACGTGCAGCAGGCCGTCGACGCCGCCGAGATCGACGAAGGCACCGTAATCGGTGATGTTCTTCACGACACCCTGCAGGACCTGGCCTTCCTTGAGGTTGGCGACCAGTTCGCTGCGGGCTTCGGCGCGGCTCTCTTCGAGCACGGCACGACGCGAGACGACGATGTTGCCGCGGGCGCGGTCCATCTTCAGGATCTGGAAGGGCTGCGGCGTGCCCATCAGCGGGCCCACATCGCGCACCGGACGGATGTCGACCTGGCTGCCCGGCAGGAAGGCCACGGCGCCGTTGAGATCGACGGTGAACCCGCCCTTGACGCGCCCGAAGATCACGCCGGTGACGCGCTGGTTGTCCTTGAACTGCTTCTCGAGCGCGGTCCAGGCCTCTTCGCGCTTGGCCTTCTCGCGGGAGAGAACGGCTTCGCCGTTCTTGTCTTCCATGCGCTCGAGATAGACCTCGACAACGTCGCCGACTTTGAGCTCGGCCTTGCCGGCCGGGCCGCTGAACTCGCGCAGCGCCACGCGGCCTTCCGATTTCAGGCCGACATCGACCAGGGCGAACTCGCCTTCGATCGAGACGACGGTGCCGCTGAGCACCGAACCCTCGAGACCCTGGGCAGCGCCCAGCGATTCATCGAGGAGGGCGGCGAAGCTTTCCTTCGACGCGGGAATTTCATGAGTGGCCACGCGGGCCGCAGCTGATTTAGCCATAACGGGGATAGTCCTTTCCAAAGTTCATTTTTCCGGCCAGCCGGTTGGCTCCGGCGGTCTGCAATCGGGTACGCATGACGGAACGGTCTCTTCAGGATCGCTTGCTGTCGGCGATCGCGCGGTCGACGATGGCCTTGGCGCGGTCGAAAACCTGATCGATGTCGAGGTCCGAGGTATCGAGGTGAACGGCGTCCTCCGCCGGCTTCATCGGAGCGTCGGCCCGCGCAGCATCGCGCGCGTCCCGGGCCCTGATATCCTCCAAAACCCGCGCGTATATAGCCGCCTCGCCCCTGGCTTGCAACTCCTTGAGCCGGCGGCCCGCCCGGGCCTCGGCGCTGGCGGTGACGAAGATCTTCACCGGGGCCTCCGGGCAGATCACCGTGCCGATGTCCCGCCCGTCGAGAACGGAACCGGAACCGGTCGGCGGATGGGCGGCAAACCGTTGCTGGAACTCGAAAAGCGCCCGGCGCACGCCCGGTATGGCGGCGACCTTGGACGACGCATCGCCCGCCGCGGCCGAGCGCAGCTCCGGATCGGCCAGGCTGGCGGGGTCGAGAGTCTCGGCGGCCCTGGTCGCGGCTTGTGGGTCGGTCGGGTCGCCGCCCGCCCTGAGTACCGCCAGGCCGACGGCGCGGTAGAGCGCCCCGGTATCGAGATGGGCAAAGCCGTAATGGGCGGCGAGGCGCTTGGCCAGCGTGCCCTTGCCGGCCGCCGCCGGCCCATCGAGCGCGATGACGAAAGGCTTCATCGGTTCTGCAGCCTGATGGCCGCACCCATGCCGTTCATCAGATCGCTGAAGCCGGGGAAGGAGGTGTCGATGGGTGAGCCGTCATCGATCGAGACCGGCTTTTCGGCGCCGAGGCCGAGGACCAGGAAGGACATGGCCGGGCGGTGGTCGAGGTTGACGGCGATATGGGCCCCGCCCCTGGGCCTCTTGCCATTGCCGGTGACGCCCAGCCAGTCCTCGCCTTCCTCGACGCTGACACCGCAGGCGGCGAGGCCGCGCGCCATGGCGCCGAGGCGGTCGCTCTCCTTCACGCGCAATTCGGCGAGGCCCAGCATCCTCGTCTCGCCCTCCGCGAAGGCGGCCGCCACCGAGAGGATCGGGTATTCGTCGATCATCGAGGGGGCGCGCGATGCCGGCACGGTGATGCCGCGAAGATGGCTGTGCCTGACATGCAGATCGCCGACCTTCTCGCCCGCCTCCACGCGCGCATTCTGGATCTCGATGGCACCACCCATCTCGAGCAGCGAGTCGATGAGGCCGATGCGATGCGGGTTGAGGCCCACATTCTCGATGACGATGTCGGAGCCGGGCAGGATGAGGGCGGCGACGATCGGAAAGGCGGCCGAACTGGGATCGCCCGGCACGATGATGCGGCGGCCCTTCAGTTCCGGCTGGCCGGTGATCGAGGAAGCCCGTCCCTCCGGCGTTTCTTCGACGCGGATGTCGACGCCGAAGCCACGCAACATCAGCTCGGTATGGTCGCGCGTATGCTCGGGCTCGATCACCGTGGTGTTGCCGGGCGTGTTGAGCCCGGCCAGCAGGATGGCCGATTTCACCTGCGCGCTTGCCACCGGCAGCTTGTAGGTGATGGGGACGGGGTTGGCGGTGCCGATGACGGCGAGCGGCGGGCGGCCATTGCTGCGCGTGACGAAGCTGGCGCCCATCTGCCGCAAGGGGTCGGCGACCCGCGCCATCGGGCGCGAGCGCAAGCTCGCGTCGCCGGTGAAGAAGGTGGTCATCGGATAGGCGGCGACCAGGCCCATGAGGAGGCGCGTGCCGGTGCCGGCATTGCCGAGGTCCAGGACATCGCTCGCTTCGGCGAGCCCGCCATTGCCGCGGCCGCGCGCGCGCCAGATGCCGTCGGCGCCCTTCTCGGCAGAGCCGCCCAGCTGGCGCATCGCCGCGGCCGTGCGCAGCACGTCCTCGCCTTCCAGCAGGCCGTGGATCTCGGTCTCGCCGAGGGCAAGGGCGCCCAGCATCAGCGCGCGATGCGAGATCGATTTGTCGCCGGGGACACGGATGCGCCCCTTGAGGCCGGTACCGGTACCGGAGGTGAGGGGGCGGGGGATGGCGCCGTGCTTGCTCATGAAAACGGGGTCCAGGGCGGTTGCAGCGGAGGGGCGGCGCTTCTCTAGCACAGGCGGGCCCGCCCACGGAAACCCGGATTTTGCGGGCATTCCCGTCTTCCCGCGATCCTCGGCCGGTCCGGCCAAGGATGCGGGTTTTTTCCACAATTCCGGGCCGTTGACAGGTGCCGGGCGCTATGGCAATTGGCACCTCGCATCACTGGTATCACTCGGAGAGACTCGTGACCAAACCGGAATGGGGCACCAAGCGCGTTTGCGGCAGCTGTGGCGCGCATTTCTACGACATGCGCAAAGCCACGATCGTGTGCCCGAAATGCAAGACGGTCTATGATCCCGATGCGGTGATGAAGAGCCGCCGCCGGGTCGCCGAGAAGATGACGCCGGTGAAGCAGGCAGCCGAGGAGGAACCGATTCTCCCCGATGTCGAGGCCGATGAGGAGGCGCTGGGCGACGAGGAGGATGATTCCGTCCTCGAGGACGCCTCCGAGCTGGGCGAGGACGACGAGGATATCGAGATCGTCGAAACCGGCGACGAGGAAGAGCGCTGAACGCAAGCCGGCGCAGGTCCTTCTGCTTTCGTTGATTTTTCAGGCTTTTTTTGTGCTTGAATTCCGGGCAGCGGCCACTTAGGTTCCTGCCCGTTCGACCGCCCACCCAGAGACGGCCTACTAGCCATCCCGCGGTCGCCCCCGAGTTTCGGGCCCATAGCTCAGCTGGGAGAGCGCCACAATGGCATTGTGGAGGTCAGCGGTTCGATCCCGCTTGGGTCCACCAAATGAAAACCCCCGCACCGGAACACCCGGCGCGGGGGTTTTGCTTTGATCGGCTGATCTGCGTGACATCGCCTCAGGCGGCGCGGACGCGCTCCAGGAAGCGGGTGATCTCGCCGCGCATGACATCCGCCTGGCGCGAGAGATCGGAGGCGGCACCGAGGAGGCCGTCGGCGAGCTTGGCCGATTCGGAGAGCGCCGAGGAAACGCCGGAGATGTTCTGCGAGACATCGCGGGTGCCGTCGGCGGCCTGCTGGATCGAGCGCGAGATCTCGCGCGTGGCGGCGCCCTGTTCCTCGACCGCCGCGGCGATGGTGGCGGCGATCTGGTCGATCCGCGTGATTGTATCGGTGATGCCGCGGATGGCCTGGACGGCATTGCCGGTCGCACTCTGGATGCCGGTGATCTGGCCGGTGATCTCCTCGGTCGCGCGCGCCGTCTGGCTGGCGAGGTTCTTCACCTCGGAAGCCACCACGGCGAAGCCCTTGCCGGCGTCACCCGCGCGCGCCGCCTCGATCGTGGCGTTGAGCGCCAGCAGATTGGTCTGGTTGGCGATGTCGCGGATGAGGTTGGCGACGTCGCCGATCTTCTGGCTGGCCTGGGCAAGGCCATTGATGGTGGCGTCGGTCTGCCTGGCTTCGGCCACCGCCTGCGAGGCGATCGAGGTGGATTGCGCCACCTGCTGGCTGATCTCGGTGATCGAGGCGGACAGTTCCTCGGTCGCGGCGGCAACCGATTGCACATTGCCGAAGGCCTGTTCCGAGGCGCTGGCGACGATGCCCGCCTGGCCGGTCGTTTCCTCGGTATTGCCGGCCATGGATTCGGCCGAGGATTGCAACTCGACCGCGGCCGAGGAAACCTGGGCCACCACCTGCTGTACCGAGCTTTCGAAACTATCGGCCAGATCCAGCATCGTCTTGCGCTTCTCGGCGGCGGCGCGTTCCTCCTGCGCATGGCGCTCCGCCGCGAGGCGGTCCATCTCCAGCGCGTTCTCCTTGAAGACCGCGAGGGCGCGGGCGAGGGCACCCATTTCCGCCTGGTTGTCGGTGCCTTCGACATCGATGTTCTTGTCGCCCTCGGCGAGGCGCTGCATGGCAAGCGTCGTGCGCGCCAGCGGCTTCGAGATGCTGCGCGCGATGAGATAGCTGGCGCCGGACGTGACCAAGATGATCACCAGGATGACGCCGCCCAGGATGGCGATCAGTTCCCCGAAGATCGCGTTGACGTCGTCGAGATAGATGCCAGAGCCGACGATCCAGCCCCAGGGTGCATAGCCTTTCACATAGGAGGTCTTGGCGACCGGTTCTTCCTTGCCGGGCTGCGGCCACATGTAATCGACGAAGCCGCCGCCCTGCGCCTTCACCACGTCGACCATCTCGACGAAGAGATGCTTGCCGTTGGGATCCGCCATGTCGGCCAGCGTCTCCTTCTCGGCGAGCTTGGCGTTGATCGGATGCATGATCATCCGCGGCGTCATGTCGTTGATCCAGAAATACTCCTTTTCGTCGTAGCGGAGCGCCTGCAAATCGGCCATGGCGGCGGCCTTCGCTTCGTCTTCGCTCATGGCACCGGCTTTCGCCTTCTCGCCGTAATTGGCGATGATGCCATAGGCCACTTCGACCACATGCTGGGTCTTGACCTTGCGATCGGCGAGCAAAGTCTCGCGGATCGCATAGGCGGAATAGGTACCGATCGCGACCATACCGATGATGGCCGCCAGGACGACCGCGCCCAGGCGCGTGCCGATTCGTAGATCCTTGAGTCGCATCTCGCGTATCTCCTGAAAGAGATGACTGATTTGCGAGGAGCCTACGTCCCGGGAACTAAAACTTGATTAATGAGCTTGGTTATAGAAATAGGTGAATCTTCTTAACGTCCGGGCGTGACCTGATGATCCACTGCTCTTGCAGCGGGACCGATCCTGAACCAAATAGAGGGGCCCCGGGACGACCCGGCGGCCAGCGTCATGCAAACCGGGGACGACCCCGACATCGATCGGGAGTCCGTCATGTCCTGGATACTTCTTGCTATCGCCGGTCTTCTGGAAGTGGGCTGGGCGGTGGGGCTCAAATACACCGAGGGTTTCACCCGGCCGCTGCCTTCCATCCTCACCGTGATCTCGATGCTGGCCAGCATCGCGTTGCTGGGCCTGGCGCTCCGGCACCTGCCGCTGGGCACCGCCTATGCAATCTGGACCGGGATCGGCACGATCGGCACGGTCATCTTCGGCATCCTGGTGCTGAAGGAACCGGCCGAGCCGCTGCGCCTCCTCTGCATCGCCCTCATCGTCTTCGGCATCGCCGGGCTGAAGCTGACCACGAAAGCCTGAGGGCGCTTCAGGGCACCAGCAGCAGGGCCGCGTCGCGATGGCCCTTGAATTCGGCGATCTGCTGCGGGATGCCGCCGCGATACATCTTGGCCTTCTTGTTGGCACCGTGCTTCAGCAGCACCTTGATGGCCTTGATCGAGCCCGCTTCGGCGGCGTGGTGCAGCGGCGTGAAGCGCGTACGGTTCTGCGATTCAATGTTGGCGCCCGCCGCCAGCAGGGCCTCGATCGCATCGGCCTGGTCGTTGAGGGCGGCGTAATTGAGGGCACGGCGGCCGTTGCTGTTCTCGCTGAAATCGATGCCCTCGATATCGGCACCGGCGGCAAGTGCTGCCTCGATGCCGGCCACATCGCCCGATTTCGCCGCCGCCCAAAGCGCCTTGGTCGCCTCGCTGGCCGGCGTCTCGGGGATGTCGAGGCGGCCCTCGCCGCTATTGGCGGCGGTGGCCGCGCTGCCGCCCGGCCCGGCGCAGCCGGTCAGCAGGGGGGAAACGGCCAGCAGGGCAGGCATGGCGGCAAGAGCGGCGAAGCGGCGCCGGTTCAACACGACTGACATCAAGATCCCCCTGTTTGCGGAATTTCCCGTCTCGCTGAACAGTTTAGCAAGGGCACCGTTTCCTGCAAGACGGCGCCGGCCCGGGCCGGCTTGATTTCTTAACCTAGATTACTATGTCTTGAAGCAAGCGCCATGGGGATCGGGCGGCCGGCGGACCGGCACCCGGACCCGGAATGGGCTGGACTGACAGGCGCCGCCACCGGGTCTGCCAGCGTCGCAACGATCCGCTCGCTCGGAAGGAGGGGCCATGTCACGTCTGTCGCTTTTCAACAGCCCGCTGCTCTTGGGTTTCGACCAGTTCGAACGCACGCTCGACCGCGTCGCCAAGGCCGGTGCCGAGGGTTATCCGCCCTACAATATCGAGCAGATTTCCGACCAGCAGCTCCGCATCACCCTGGCGGTGGCCGGTTTCGGTCTCGGCGATCTCGACATTCAGGTCGAGGACAACCAGCTTTCCGTGCGCGGCAAGCAGCAGGACGACCCATCCCGCGTCTATCTCTATCGCGGCATCGCCGCCCGTCAGTTCCAGCGTAGCTTCGTGCTGGCGGAGGGGATCGAGGTGGTGGGCGCGACACTCGATAACGGCCTGCTCGCGATCGACCTCGCGCGGCCGAAGAGCGAACCCAAGGTGCGCAAGGTGCCGATCGCCAAGAGCAGCGGCGAGAACGGCAAGAGCGATACCGGCAAGGCGCAGGTCACCATCGACGGCAAGGCGTCCTGAGTGCGGCTAGGGAAAGGCAGACGGATCATGGCCAACAAGATCGATACCAGGCAGGCGGTACATGCCATCAGCGCACAGCAGCTGGCGGCACTCGGCCTCAACAACCTCGCCTATGTGAAGGAAACCGAGATCGACGGCGGCACCGCCTTTGCGATCTTCGCCGCCAATGGCGAGCGCCTCGCCATCGTGCCCGATCGCGAGACGGCGATCGCCGCCGCCTGGGAGAACGGCCTGGCGCCGGTAACGCTTCACTGAACAAATGCCGCCGACCGAAATGAAAAAGCGCGGCCAGCGATGGCCGCGCTTTTTCGTATGTGGATGCCGGGCCGGCGTCCCGGGGCGCCGTTCAGCCAGACGCTCGGTTCAGCCAGATGCTTAGGCGGCGTGGGAATGCGCGCCGTCGGTCAGCAGGGCATAGATGGCATCGGCCTGGTCGGCACCGCGCAGCTTCTCGCAGATGCTGCGGTCGCGCAGCAGGCGCGACACCCGCGCCAGCGCCTTCAGGTGATCGGCGCCCGCCCCTTCCGGGGCCAGCAGCAGGAAAATGAGGTCGACCGGCTGCTCGTCGATGGCATCGAAATCGATCGGCGCATCGAGGCGGGCGAACAGGCCGAACATGCCCTTGGCCTCGGCCAGCTTGCCATGGGGAATGGCGATGCCGTTGCCGACACCGGTGGTGCCGAGGCGCTCGCGCTCCAGCAGCACGTCGAAGACGGCGCGCTCGTGCAGGCCGGAGAGCTCGGCCGCACGACGCGCCATTTCCTGCAGGGCCTGCTTCTTGTTGCCGGCCTTCAACCGCGCCATCACATGGGCCGGGGTGCGGAGCAGATCTTCAATTTCCATCTTTCGCCTCGTACGCGTCATCGCCGGCGGAATGGCTGCCGGCGATGCTGCGAATGCTGTTCGCGTTTGATCAGGAGCCCGACATCATGCCGCCGGACACTCAGGCGCCGGCCCGCAATTGCGGGTCGACCCAGCCGATATTGCCGTCATTGCGGCGGTAGACCATGTTGAGCCCGCCATGGGCGCGGTTGAGGAACATCATCGCCTGGCTGTTGGCAAGATCGAGCCGCATCACCGCCTCGCTGACCGTCAGGGTCGGAATGTCGGTCTGCATCTCGGCCACCACCACCGGCGGTGCCTCGCCATTGGCCGGTGCCGCTTCCGGCTCCTCCGCCTCTTCCGGTTCGGCCGCCAGGATATAGGCCTGGGCGCGCATGCTCTCGGTGGCGGCGCGGTGATGGTCGCGCAGGCGCCGCTTGTAGCGGCGCAGCCGCTTGGCCAGCGTCTCGGCTGCCGCGTCATAGGCGGCATTGGCGGTGTCGGCCTGGCCCTCGGCCTGCAGCAGGATGCCGCGACCGACATGGACCGCGATCTGCGCCTGGAAGAAATAGGTTTCCCTGGACATCGTGACGCTGGCCTCGATCGGGTTCGAGAAGTACTTCCCGAAGATGTGGTCGAGGCTTTCCTGGGCGCGCGTCTTCAACGCATCGCCGATATCGATGTTCTTGCCCTTGACGGTCAGATTCATGGATTTGGTCCTGCAAACTCGGGTTTGGCCGCCGGATGCCGCCTCAGGGGGCAGTCATACGGTCGGCCGGACCCTGTCGATACTTCAATTGGCCGTGGCGCGCCGATAATCGCTGTGGCGGGCTGCGCCCGGCGGGAACGCCTGTCCCGGAAGCACCACGCCGCCGGGCTAGGTCAGGCCGGCGGCGCGGCCGGGACCATAGCGAGGTTCGCGCGGAAGTCAACGGCCGGGCGGGAAGGGGCGCCGTCGGTTCGGTGCCGGAAATGGTCAGGATCGGGTGGAATGCGCATGGATTCCCTCCTCTTTTCAATTGCTTGGTGGAATTGAAACAATCTTCCCGCGATGCCGCCGCGATCCCATTGCGCCGCCTTGCGCGGCGCCTCATTCATGATGTGGCCCATCTCAGGCGGAACGCAAGGCCTTCTCGCGCCGGCGCTGCACCGATGATGAAATTCGCAAGGATTCCCGATACTTGGCCACCGTCCGGCGGGCAATGTCGACACCCTGGCCCTGCAGGATGGCGACCAGACGGTCATCGGACAGCACATCGTCGGCCGGTTCCGCATCGATCAGTTCCTTGATCTTCTGCCGGACCGATTCTGCCGAATGGCTGCTCTGGCCGTCGGCGCCCTGGATCGCGGCGGTGAAGAAGTAGCGCAGTTCGAAAATGCCGCGCGGCGTCGCCATGAACTTGTTGGTGGTGACGCGGCTGACCGTGCTTTCATGCATGCCGATGGCTTCCGCGATGTCGCGGCGGATGAGCGGCTTCAGATGCTGCACGCCATGCAGGAAGAAGGCCTCCTGTTGGCGCACGATCTCGGTCGCCACCTTGAGGATGGTGGTGGCGCGCTGGTGCAGCGTCTTCACCAGCCAGTTCGCGGTGGCGAGCCGCTCGTTCAGGTAATCGCGCTCAACCTTGTTGTGCGCCTTTGGCAGCACCTGGGCATGGTAATGCTGGTTGACCAGCAGGCGCGGCAATTGCTCGCTGTTGAGTTCGACCGACCAGGACCCGTCCGGGCGCCGCCAGACCAGGATGTCGGGCACCACCGCCTGGATCTCGACCGGCTCGAAACTGGCGCCGGGCTTCGGGTTGAGGGCGCGGATCTCGCCGACCATTTCGGCCAGATCCTCGGCATCGACGCCACAGACCTTCATCAGCTGGTTGCGGTCATGTTTTGCCAGCAGGTCGAGATGCGCCAGCAACGCCGCCATCGCCGGGTCGAAGCGGTTGCGTTCCTTGAGCTGCAGCGCCAGGCATTCGGCGAGGTTGCGCGCGAAGACGCCGCAGGGGTCGAATTGCTGCATCCTGGCAAGCACATTCTCCACCGCCGCGGCGCTGCAGCCCAGGCGCTCGGCAAGCTCCGCAAGATCGCCGGTCAGATAGCCGGCGTCGTCGATGAGGTCGATCAGCTGCAGGCCGATCATGCGCTCGGTCGGACCGTGGATGTCGAGATAGAGCTGCTGCTCGAGATGCTCGCGCAGGGATTCGGGGCGGGACAGCGTTTGTTCGAGGCCGAATTCGTCATCGCCGAAATCGCTGCGCCCGCCGCCCGAGCCGCTCCAGCTTTCGGCAAAGCCCGCTTCGCCGCGCCCCTCGGCACCGCGGTCGCCTTCGGCGGTGTTGTAGAGATTGTCGTAATCGGTATCGAGCGGCGACTGCCGTTCGCTCTGAACGCCGTCCCTGCCATATTCGCTGGCGTCCAGCAGGCGCTCGGATTCCTGGGGCGTCGCCGGCTCGCTGGTCATCGCCTCGAGGCTGGCGAGACGGTCGCCCTCGGCGGCGGGGGTATCGGCCGTGCGGCCACCCTCTTCCCGGTCCAGCAGCGGGTTCTGCTCGAGCTCCTGCTCGATATAGGCGGCGAGTTCCTGATTCGACAGCTCCAGCAGTTTGATCGCCTGCTGGAGTTGCGGCGTCATGACCAGGCTCTGCGCCTGGCGCAAGTCCATCCGTTGCGTTATCGCCATGAAATCAAGCGTACTACAGCGAGAACCTTTCTCCAAGGTAAACGCGGCGCACATCCTCGTCCGACACGATGTCGGCGGGTGTGCCTTCCCGCAGCACCTCGCCCTCGTGCAGGATGTAGGCGCGGTCGACGATCTCCAGCGTGTCGCGCACGTTGTGATCGGTGATCAGCACGCCGATGCCGCGATCCTTCAGATGCGAGATGATGTCGCGGATGTCGTTGACCGCGATCGGGTCGATGCCGGCCAGCGGTTCGTCCAGCAGGATATAGCTGGGTCTGGTCGCCAGCGCGCGGGCGATCTCGCAGCGCCGCCTTTCGCCGCCCGAGAGCGCCAGCGCCGGCACCTTCCTGAGATGGGCGATGGAAAAGTCGTCGAGCAGTTGGTTGAGCCTTGCATCGCGCGAGGCTGGGTCGCGGTCGACGATCTCCAGCACCGCCATGATGTTGTCCTCGACCGACATGCCGCGGAAGATCGAGGCCTCCTGCGGCAGGTAGCCGATGCCGCCGCGGGCGCGCTCATACATCGGCAGATCAGTCACCTCGTTGCCGTCAAGATAGATGGCGCCGGCATCGGCCTTGAGCAGGCCGGTGATGATGTAGAAACAGGTGGTCTTGCCGGCGCCGTTGGGCCCCAGCAGGCCGACCGCCTCGCCGCGCTGCACGCCGACCGACACATCGCGTAGCACCGGCTTTTTCTTGTAGCGCTTGCCGAGGTGATAGGCGATGAGCCCCGGCATGGTAACCGGATCGACGGCGACGCCGTTGACGATGAAACCGCCATGGCCGTTCACCGCGGCCGCTCCACCCGTTGCGATGCCGTCGTCGCCGGCATCGCCGGGGGTGGGATCCGGCACACCCGAATCGGCTGCCGCCTGCATGCGTCCGCCGATCATTGCGCCGTCCCGCCGCCGGTCGACTGCTTCGGCTTGATGAAGGTGTGCACGCGCTTGCCTTCGCCGGCCAGGATGCGGCTGACCTTGTTCTTGTTGTCGATCTCGGCGCGGGCGCCGCGATACTCGTTCTCGCCATCGATGATGAGCACGTTGCCGGTGACGACGGCGATGTCGGTATCGGGGTTGTAGGCGAAATTGTTGCCGAGGATGGTCTGGCCGTTGTTCAGCACCTTGACGTTGCCGGAAGCCTCGATCTGGCTCAACTCGTCGTCGCCTGCCGCGTTCGCGGCGAAATAGAGCACGGCCTGGTCGCCGCGGATCTCGCTATCCTGGCGCTTGACCACGGCATCGCCGATGGCAACCACGGCCTTGTCGCCGCTCCAGTATTCGATGCGGTCGCGCGCGGTGATGATGTCGCCTTCGCTTTCCATGCGCAGATTGCTGCCGGTCAGCACCAGCAGCTTCTGCTCGGCATCGTAATCGCCCTGGTCGCCATAGCTGGTCGAGGAACCGGCGGTCACCTTCACGCTGCCGGTCGCCAGGATGCGCTCGAAGGAGGAATCGTCGGCGCCGGTATAGAAGACCAGCTTGTCGGCGGCGATCGAGGAATCGCCCTGGGTGGCTATGGCATTGCCGCGCGCGGTATAGGTGCGCTCGCTTTCGCGCCACTCGATGCCCTGGCCGGCGCTCAGCTCGAACGGCGTCGAACCATCGCCGAAGCCCAATCCGCCACCGCCACTGCCGCCACTGGCTCCGCCACTTTCGGCCGGTACCGCAACCGCCGGGGTCGCGCCGCCGATACCGATATCGAGCGGCACTTCCTGCGCCGAGACCGCCGCTGACGAAAGCGCGGTGAGAAGCGCGATGACCGCACCGGCGCCGCCGCGCCGCACCTGCCAGATCGAGCCGCCGGCGGCGCCCGGGTTACCCTGCCACTTCATCCGTCGCTTTCCCTTTGCTTCGGCATGATCTTCATATGCGACTGCCCCTTGAACAGTACCACGCGGCCGTTCTCGAGCAGTTCGAAGCCTTCCGCCGTCAATTCGCGCCGCTCGTCAGAGCCGGTGACCCGGACCGGCGAGCTGGCGTCATTGGTGGTGAGGTCGATCAGCGCCTTCTCCGTCACGAAGGTCATGCCGTTGTCGTGATAGATCGTCACGGCGCCGTCCAGTTCCACCCGTTCGTGCTGCCGGTCGAACATGCCGCTGCGGGCCGTGACCGCAAACCAGGACGATTCGGAGAGCTCGATCTGCGCTTGCGGCTCTTCCAGCCGGATCAGGTCCTTGTTGTCGGTGGTCTCGGTGGCGGTGAGGGCGGTGACGGAAAATGGCCGGTCGCTCTTGTTGCGGCCCTCGAAGGCAATGCCGCTGACCTTCATGCCGGTATCGACCAGCGGCGGGGTCTCCACCGCCTCGACCGTGATCCGCGTCTCGGAGATCTGCCGGTAGGACCAGAGGCCGAGATAGGCGACGGTGGCGATGGCGACGATCGGCAGCAGGATCTTGAGCCAGACGAATCGCGGGCGGCGGCGATTGAACAGGGCGCGCGGCTGCGAGACGACCGGCCCGCGCGTTTCGCCGCGCAGGCGCTGGATGCCGCCCGATGTCGCCGAGGCTGATGTGGCCTGGCCTGATGTCGCCTGGGCCGCGTCGCTCTTGCCCGTCTTGTCCTCGCCGATCGCCATCAATCCACCTCAGGCGACCCCGGCGCGCAGGCAGTCATGCAGCCGGATGATTCCGGCGGCACGCTTGCCGTCGACGACGAAGAGTGAGGTGATCGATTTTTCGTTCATGACGCGCAGCGCCTCGGCGGCCAGGGCCTGGCTGGTGATGGTCAGCGGCTGGCGCGTCATGACGTCGGCGACCTTCTGCGCCAACAGGTCGGCGCCCATATGGCGCCGCAGATCGCCATCCGTGACGATGCCGACCAGGGTGCCCGCGGCATCGGTGACACCGACGCAGCCGAAGGTCTTGGCGCTCATCTCGATGATCGCCTGCGACATCGGTGCGGTCGTGTCGATCAGCGGCAATTCCGCACCCACATGCATGAGGTCGGCGACGCGCAGCAATTGCTGGCCCAGCTTGCCGCCGGGATGCAGCTGGCGGAAATCGGCGGCCGAGAAGCCCTTGCGCTCGAGCAGGCCGACCGCGATCGCATCGCCCAGTGCCAGCATCATGGTGGTCGAGGTGGTGGGCGCCAGGCCGAGTGCCCCCGCCTCGCCGGTCGGCGGCAGGGCGAGCGTCACGTCGGCGGCGCCACCCAGCGTGCTTTCGCGCCGGCTGGTGATGGCGATGAGCGGGATGCGCCAGCGCCGCGAATAGGTAATGAGATCGGCCAGTTCCGACGTTTCGCCGGAATTGGAAAGGGCGATGACCGCATCGGCCGCGGTGATCATGCCCATGTCGCCATGGCTGGCTTCGCCGGGATGGACGAATTGCGCCGGCGTGCCGGTCGAGGCCAGGGTCGCCGCGATCTTGCGGGCGATATGACCCGACTTGCCCATGCCGGTGACGATGACCCGGCCGGCGACGGCAAGCAGGATATCAAGGGCCTGGCCGAGCCGCGACCGGTCCGGCTCGACCTCGAGATTGGCCAGCAATTGCCGCAGCGCACCCGCCTCGTGGTCCAGCACATGCAGGGCCGCCCTGAGGCCGCTTTCGGCGGTCGGACCGCCTTCGGTGGTCCGATTGGCGCCGGCCGATGCCGCCATGGCATCGGGGGCTGCTTGAGTGGCCTGCGCCTGGGTCATCCTGGACACCGAAAAGTCAGAAAATTGAGGCTGATAGAACCCCAACCTAGCGCCAAAACGGGAGCGAATCCACAGACTGCGCCGGGTTGTCCTAACTATGGCCGGCCCGGCACCCTGTCAAGGAAAAGCCCCCAATCCCGGCAATGGGTTAGCCGCCTTCCGCCGGGAATAGCGCTCGCGCCGGCGGGACCCTCAGTGGGCGAAGATGTCCGGATCCTCGTAGCCGAGGAGGTCGAACCGGGCGCGCGCGGGCAGGAAATCATAGGCAGCCCGAGCCAGCTCGATACGTCCTTCCCGGGCCAGCAGCTCGTCCAGCCTTTCGCGCAGGCGATGGAGGTGCAGCACGTCGGAAGCGGCGTATTTCAGCTGCTCCTCGCTGAGCTGAGGGGCGCCCCAGTCGGAGCTCTGCTGCTGTTTCGAGATTTCGACGCCGAGCAATTCCTTGCACAAATCCTTGAGGCCGTGGCGGTCGGTGAAGGTGCGCGTCAACTTGGCTGCGATCTTGGTGCAATAGACCGGGCGGCAGTCGATGCCGAGGTAATGCGTCAGTACGCCGAGGTCGAAGCGCGCAAAATGAAAGATCTTGAGCACCGCCGGATCTTCCAGCAGCGCCTGCAGGCGCGGCGCCCGGTGCGGCCGGTCGGGGCGGCAGAGCGGGATCTGCACCATGTGGCAGATGCCGTCGCCGGCCGACAATTGCACCAGACAGAGCCGGTCGCGCGCCGGGTTGAGGCCCATCGTCTCGGTATCGATCGCGACCGCATTGCCGAAATCGAGGCCTTCCGGCAGGTCGCCCTGGTGGAGATGGATGCTCATGGCGGGAACTCCCTCGGTAGATGCCCGGCGCGACAGGACCTGGCAACGGATGGCCGGGCTGCGCACGCCGCGCGGGCATGCCTATCGCATATCACCAAGGGGCGGGAAACCCAAACGGCTGGTAGCCAGAACGGCCAGGATGAATCCGACGGCGTTCCGTCGGATGGTGCCCAGGAGAAGACTCGAACTTCCACGGGTTGCCCCACAGGTACCTGAAACCTGCGCGTCTACCAATTTCGCCACCTGGGCAGGGGCCGAAAGCCCGCGCATTCTGTTCAGGAGCGGCGGAAAGTCAACCCCGATTGTGGCACCCATGTTGCGGTGCCGAATGGATTGCCAATCTGCCCGGAATTTCCCTATTTTAGCCGGGCAAATCAGCCCGGCGCCGCGACGCTGCGCGGTCTGGCCCGGGCACATGGCATGGCTTTTTCAGGGTGATTGGTATGGCACGCGGCTTGGTGACCGTGTTCGGCGGGTCCGGCTTCATCGGCCGGTATGTGGTGCGCAATCTGGCGCGGGCCGGCTGGCAGGTGCGGGTGGCGGTCCGCCGGCCGGACGAGGCCCTGTTCCTGAAAACCGCCGGCGATGTCGGCCAGGTGACGCCGTTTGCCGCCAATATCCGCGACGATGCCTCGGTCCGCGCCGCCGTTTCCGGCGCCGATGCGGTCATCAATCTGGTCGGCATCCTTTACGAGGGCGGGCGGCAGAAATTCGCCGCCGTGCAGGCGGAAGGGGCGGCCAGGGTCGCCGCCGCCGCCAAGGCGGCCGGCGCCCGGCGCCTGATCCAGGTCTCGGCCATCGGCGCCGATTCGCAATCCGATTCGCACTATGCCCGCAGCAAGGCGCTGGGCGAGCAGGGCGTCATCAACGCCTTCCCCGGCGCCACCATCCTGCGGCCCTCGATCGTGTTCGGGCCGGAGGACGACTTCTTCAACCGCTTCGCCAAGATGGCGATGATCTCGCCGGCGCTGCCGCTGATCGGCGGCGGGCACACCAAGTTCCAGCCGGTCTATGTGGGCGATGTTGCCGCCGCCGTCCTGCGCGTGCTGGAAGACCCGGCCACCGCCGGCAAGACCTACGAACTGGGCGGGCCGAAGGTCTACAGCTTCCGCGAACTCCTGAAGCTGATGCTGGCCGAGATCGGCCGCTGCCGCCTGCTCATTCCCGCCCCCTTCGCCCTCGCGACCCTGAAGGCGAGCGTGCTGCAATTGCTGCCGGTGCCGCCGCTCACCGTCGACCAGGTGCGTCTCCTCAAGCATGACAATGTCGTCTCGCCCCAGGCGCTGACGCTGAAGGACCTGGGGATAGCGGCGACGCCGGTGGAAACCGTGCTGCCCAGCTATCTCGACCGCTATCGCCCGCGCGGCCATTACAGCACGACACACTGACCCGTTCCGGCAACACGGAGGCTCGCATGCGTTTCCTGGTCTTCCAGCACATCGCCTGCGAGCATCCAGGCATCTTCCGCGATTTTCTGGCGGCGGACGGCATTGCCTACGACGCGGTGGAACTGGATGCCGGCGAGACCATCCCGCCGCTCGAGAACTATGACGCACTCTGGGTCATGGGCGGGCCGATGGATGTCTGGGAAGAGGACATCCATCCCTGGTTGACGGCCGAGAAGGCCGCCATCCGCGAGGCCGTCTGGCAAAGGAAGATGCCTTATTTCGGCCTCTGCCTCGGCCATCAATTGCTCGCCTGTTCCTTGGACGGCGCGGTCGGCAAGATGCGACAGGCCGAAGTCGGCATCCTCGATGTCGCCTTGACCGAGGCCGGCAAGGCGGATTCCATCATGGCGGGCCTTGCCCCCAAGCAGCAGGCACTGCAATGGCACGGCGCCGAGGTGACGAAACTGCCGCGGGAAGCGGTGGTGCTGGCCTCCTCGCCGCTCTGCGAGGTGCAGGCGATGCGGGTGGGGTCCCATGCCTATGGCCTGCAATACCATGTCGAACTTACCGCCCGCACGGTCGCCGAATGGGGCGAGGTGCCGGCCTATGCGCAGTCGCTTGATGCGGTGATGGGGCCGGGTTCGCTGCCGCGTCTCGAGAAGCAGGCGGCGGCGCTGATGCCGCAATTCAACGCGGCGGCGAAACGGCTCTACGAGAATTTCATGCAGGCGACGCTGCGCGGCGCGCGGGCGGCGCAGTAAGGTTCGGGCGCCGCCGCCGGTTCCCCCGGAGGCGACCGGCGGCAGCGCCCGATGGTAGTCGCCCCGACACGGGGGACGGCCGGCAGGAGCAGCTACCAGCGATCTGTCGCGGTGCCGCCGCCGCCGGTTCGATGCCCGGATGTGACGGCGCTCACGCCTTCTTCAGGAATTCGGTGCGCAGGACCAGGCCCTTCACCTTGTCGGCGTTGCATTCGATCTCGGCCGGGTCGCCGGTCAGGCGGATGTTCTTGATGCGCGTGCCGCGCTTCAGGGTGACGGAACTCCCCTTCACCTTGAGATCCTTGATCAGCGTGACGGAATCGCTGTCCTTGAGGATCGTGCCGTTGCTGTCCTTGACGTCTTCCATGTGGTTCCTCGAGATGTAGCGGCAAGGCGGACGTGAAGCCGTCACGTACCGCGTTGTTCAGGCGCAGCCCACCGACCAGCCGAGATAGAGCCCGACATACATCAGGATGCCGAGGCCGATGCGATAGACCACGAAGGGTGCGAAGCTGGCGCGTTTCAGCCAGTACATCATGAAGACGATGGCAAGGAAGCCGGCCACGGCCGAGAAGCCGGTCATCATCGCCGCCCGTTCGATCTGGGCCGTGTCGCCCTCCTGGAATAGCTGCAGTCCCTTGTAGAGTCCGGCCGCCGAGATGGTCGGGATCGAGAGCAGAAAGGAGAAGCGCGCCGCCTCGTGCCGCTCGTATCCCATGAAGCGCGCCATGGTCATGGTGATGCCGGAGCGACTGGTCCCGGGAATGAAGGCGAGACACTGGAAGAAGCCGATGGCGAGTGCCGAGCCTGTATTCATGTGCTCCATGCGCCGCACCGTCAGGCCGAAGCGGTCGGCCACATAGAGCAGGATGCCGAAACCGATCAGCGTGCCGGCGATGATGCGATAGTCGCGCAGGGCGTCCCCCACCCAGGTATCGAGCAGGAAACCGATGATGAGTGCCGGGACAGAGGCCACCAGCAGCAGCCAGACGAGGCGCGCACGGGGATCGCGCTTGCCCTGGGCGAGGCGGATCATGCCACCCGCCATGGAGCCGACATCGCGCCAGAAATAGACCAGCACGGCCAGCAGCGTGCCGACATGGGCGGCGACGTCGAGGGTCAACCCCTGGTCGGGCCAGCAGAACATCTGTGGCACCAGGATGAGATGGCCCGAGGAGGAGATCGGCAGGAATTCCGTGATGCCCTGGACGATGGCCAGGACCAGGATGTCGATATTGGGCAACGGCACTTCCTCAGGCAGGTGGGCCGGTCCGGCGATCTGGCCGAATGACCCAAGAGAATCAGTGCCTTGGCTTATAACATGGGTCTCGAGTCCAGCCGAATGCAGATTTAGTCCCGAAATGGTACCAAATCAGAGCCCGCGCCGGCAGATCGGCGCCTGCAAGACATCGTCAGATGATAATTTGACCATATTTAAGTCAGTATGTATGACTTAAATGCCAGTTTCCGATTGCGTGCCCGAATTCCCGCCTTATTGTTTCCGGCGCACGGACCCGCCACCGCACCGGAACGCGGCTGGCGGAAACGGGTCACCACTCACGCCCCAAAGACGGCCAAAGCGAGGTTGCCATGGCGGAAAAGCTGCTGAAATTCGTGTCGCTGGGGCGCGCCATGCCGGACAAGCGGCCGGCCGAGGAACGGACCCGCGACTTCGCCGAGATCTATGCCGATTTCGCCGCCCGTGCCGCGCAAGGCCAGGCCAGCCGCTGCTCGCAATGCGGCGTGCCCTTCTGCCAGGTGCATTGTCCGCTCAACAACAACATCCCGGACTGGCTGAAACTGACCGCCGAGGGCCGCCTCGAGGAGGCCTATGAGATTTCGGCCGCCACCAACACCTTCCCCGAGATCTGCGGCCGCATCTGCCCGCAGGACCGCCTGTGCGAAGGCAATTGCGTGATCGAGCAATCCGGCCATGGCACCGTCACCATCGGCGCCATCGAGCGCCATGTGACCGACAATGCCTTCGCGCAGGGCTGGGTGAAGCCGGTGCGGCCGGTGCGGGAATTGCCGCAATCGGTTGGCATCATCGGCGCGGGGCCGGCGGGATTGGCGGCGGGCGAGGCTTTGCGCCGCCAGGGCTACCAGGTCACCATCTACGACCGCCATGACCGCGTCGGCGGGCTGCTGATCTACGGCATCCCCAATTTCAAGCTAGAGAAGCAGGTGGTGCAGCGGCGCGAGCAGCTGCTGCGCGACGGCGGCATCAAATTCGAGCTCAATTTCGAGGTCGGGCGCGATGCCAGCCTCGATCAACTCCGCCAGCGTCATGATGCCGTCCTGATTGCCACCGGCGTCTACAAGGCGCGCGACCTCGGCGGGCCGGGCAGCGGTGCCAAGGGCATCGTCCCCGCCCTCTCCTATCTCACCGCCGCCAACCGCCACGGCCTCGGCGACCAGGTCGCGGAATTCGAGAGCGGCGAGCTTAATGCCAGGGACAAGCATGTCGTCGTCATCGGCGGCGGCGACACGGCGATGGATTGCGTACGCACCGCCGTGCGCCAGGGGGCGAAATCGGTGAAGTGCCTCTATCGCCGCGACCGCGCCAACATGCCGGGTTCGCAGCGCGAGACGCGGAATGCCGAGGAGGAGGGCGTCGAGTTCATCTGGCAATCGGCCCCTTCCGCCTTCCTCGATGACGGTGCGGGCCGTGTCCGCGCGGTGCGGGCCGAGCGCATTCATCTCGGCCTCCCCGATGCCACCGGCCGCCAGACCCCGCGCGTGATCGAGGGTTCGGCCTTCGACCTCGAGGCCGACCTCGTGGTGAAGGCGCTGGGTTTCGAGCCCGAGGATCTGCCGCAGCGCCTGAAGGCGCCGGCATTGTCGGTTACCAAGACCAATACCATCCGCGTCAACTGGCGCAGCCTCTCGACGACGATTCCCGGCGTCTTCGCGGCCGGCGACATCGTGCGCGGCGCCTCGCTGGTGGTCTGGGCGATCCGCGACGGCCGCGATGCCGCGGCGGCGATCGACACCTATTTGCAAGAGAACGCGCGCAAGGCGGCGGCGGAGTAAGAATCATGAGCCAGGAAATCGACCTCTTCCGCCGCAATGCCGCGCACCTCGCCGCGACCGGCATGTATGACCCAGCCGATGAAGGCGATGCCTGCGGCGTCGGCCTCATCGCCGCCATCGACGGCCGGCCGCGCCGCGAGATCGTCCTCATGGGCGTCGAGGCGCTGAAGGCCGTCTGGCACCGGGGGGCGGTCGATGCCGATGGCAAGACCGGCGACGGTGCGGGCATCCATGTGCAGATTCCGCACGCCTTCTTCGAGGATTTCATCCGCCGCGCGGGACAAACCCTGCAGCCCGGCAAGTTCGCCGTCGGGCAGATCTTCCTGCCGCGCACCGATCTCGGCAAGCAGGAGAGCTGCCGCGTCATCGTCGAGCAGGAAATCCTCAACGCCGGCTACACGATCTATGGCTGGCGCCAGGTACCGATCGATATCAGCGTCATCGGCGAGAAGGC
This sequence comes from Dongia mobilis, assembly GCF_004363235.1. Taxonomy (GTDB): domain Bacteria; phylum Pseudomonadota; class Alphaproteobacteria; order Dongiales; family Dongiaceae; genus Dongia; species Dongia mobilis. The sequence goes on along the minus strand of NZ_SNYW01000008.1, from coordinate 194,105 downwards.
CAACGCGACGCGCCCCGAGATCGAGCAGATCATGATCGCCAATGCGAGGGGTGTCTCGGAGGAGGAGTTCGAGACCGATCTCTACGTGATCCGTCGCCGCATCGAGAAGGCCGCCATCGCCGCCCAGGTGCCGGAGCTCTATATCTGCTCGCTCTCCTGCCGCTCGGTCATCTACAAGGGCATGTTCCTGGCCGAACAGCTCACCGCGTTCTATCCCGATCTCCTCGACGAGCGCTTCATCTCGAACTTCGCCATCTATCACCAGCGCTATTCGACCAACACCTTCCCGACCTGGTCGCTCGCCCAGCCCTTCCGGGTCATCGCCCATAACGGCGAAATCAACACGCTCAAGGGCAATGTCAACTGGATGGCCGCCCATGAGACGCGGCTCTATTCCGGCATCTATGGCGAACGCATGGCGGATCTCAAACCCGTCATCCAGGCGGGCGGCTCGGATTCGGCGGCGCTCGACAACGTGTTCGAGATCCTGACCACCCAGGAACGGCCGCTGCCGATGGTGAAATGCCTGCTCATTCCCGATGTCTGGGCGGGGCGGGTGACCATGCCGCAGCACATCCAGGACATGTTCTCCTACTGCAATTCGGTGATGGAGCCCTGGGACGGCCCCGCTGCCATCTGCGGCTTTGCCGGGCATTGGGCGGTGGCCGGGCTCGACCGCAACGGCCTCCGGCCCCTGCGCTACGCGGTGACCGAGGACGGGCTGCTGGTGGCCGGCTCCGAGACCGGGATGGTGCGCCTCGACGAGACGCGCCTCAGGACCAAGGGGCGCCTTGGCCCGGGCCAGATGCTGGCGGTCAATCTGGCCGAAGGGCGTCTCTACGACAACAACACGATCCTCGACCAGCTGGCGGCCACGGCCGATTTCTCGGGCTGGGTAAAGGGCATCACCGTCATCGACGACCTCATCAAGAAGAAGCGCGGCGAGCCCGCGATCTTCGAGAAGGATGATCTGCGCCGCCGTCTGGTGGCGGCCGGCCTCACCATGGAAGACATGGAGGTCGTCCTCCAGCCCATGGTCGAGGAAGCCAAGGAAGCCGTCGTCTCGATGGGTGACGACACGCCGCTGGCCGTGCTCTCCGACCAGTATCGCGGCCTGCACCAGTTCTTCCGGCAGAATTTCAGCCAGGTCACCAATCCGCCGATCGATTCCTTGCGCGAGAAGCGGGTGATGAGTCTCAAGACTCGCCTCGGCAATCTCGGCAATGTGATGGACCAGGACGAGAGCCAGTGCCGTCTGCTGCAGCTGGAAAGCCCGGTCCTCACCACCGCCGAGTTCCAGGCGATGCGCGCCTATATGGGATCGAGTGCCGCCGAGATCGATTGCACCTTCGATGTGGGTGGCGGCGATAATGCGCTGCGAGAGGCGATCCAGCTGATCCGCCGCCAGGCCGAGGATGCCGTGCGCGGCGGCGCCACGCATCTCATCCTCTCCGACGAGCAGGTGAGTGCCACCCGCGCCGCCATCCCGACGATTCTCGCGACCGGTGCCGTTCACGTGCATCTGCTGCGCCAGCAATTGCGCACCTTCACCAGTCTCAATGTGCGCTCGGGCGAGTGCCTCGACGTGCATCATTTCGCCGTCCTTATCGGCGTCGGCGCCACCACGGTCAATGCCTATGTTGCCGAGGCGGCGATCGAGGAGCGGCGCCGGCGCGGCCTCTTCGGTGACCTCACCCTCGAGCAATGCCTCGACAATTTCCGCCAGGCGGTCGACCAGGGTTTGCTTAAGGTCATGTCGAAGATGGGCATCTCGGTCATCTCCTCCTATCGCGGCGGCGCCAATTTCGAGGCGCTGGGCCTCTCCCGCACCCTGGTCGCCGAATATTTCCCGGCGATGCCGAGCCGCATTTCCGGCATCGGCATGACCGGCATCCAGCATCGCGTCGAGGAACTGCACGCCCGCGCCTGGAGCAGCGCCGTGGTGACCCTGCCGGTCGGCGGCTTCTACAAGTTCAGGAAATCCGGCGAGACCCATGCCTGGGCGCCAGACCTCATCCACACGCTGCAGCAGGCGGTGACGACGGAATCCTACCAGGCCTTCAAGCGCTATTCCGAGGCGGTCGCCAAGCTGCCGCCGGTCGCCATCCGCGACCTCCTCGACTTCGTGCCGGGCACGACGCCAATTTCCACCGACGAGGTCGAGAGCATCACGGAATTGCGCAAGCGCTTCGTGACGCCCGGCATGAGCCTGGGGGCCCTCAGCCCCGAGGCCCATGGCATGCTGAACGTCGCCATGAACCGCATCGGTGCCAAATCGGATTCCGGCGAGGGCGGCGAGGATCCCAGCCGCTTCCGGCCGCAGCCCAATGGCGACAACGCCAATTCCGCGATCAAGCAGATCGCCTCGGGCCGCTTCGGCGTCACCGCGGAATACCTCACCAATTGCCGCGAGATCGAGATCAAGGTGGCGCAAGGGGCGAAGCCCGGCGAAGGTGGTCAGTTGCCGGCCTTCAAGGTGACGCTGGAGATCGCTAGGCTCCGGCACGCGACGCCCGGCGTCTCGCTCATTTCGCCGCCACCGCATCACGACATTTATTCGATCGAGGACCTGGCGCAGCTCATTTACGACCTGAAGCAGATCAACCCGACCGCCAAGGTATGCGTGAAGCTGGTGGCCCGCTCCGGCATCGGCACCATCGCCGCCGGCGTCGCCAAGGCCAAGGCGGACGTGATCCTGGTCTCGGGCCATGTCGGCGGCACCGGCGCCTCGCCCCATACCAGCATCAAATATGCCGGCATCCCCTGGGAGATGGGCCTCGCCGAGGTACACCAGGTGCTGACATTGAACCGCTTGCGCCACCGGGTGAAGCTCAGGACCGATGGCGGCATCAAGACCGGCCGCGACGTGGTCATCGCCGCCATCCTCGGCGCCGAGGAATTCGGCATCGGCACGGCGTCGCTCGTTGCCATGGGCTGCATCATGGTGCGGCAATGCCATTCCAACACCTGCCCGGTCGGCGTCTGCAGCCAGGACCCGAAGCTCCGCGCCAAGTTTACCGGCACGCCGGAAAAGGTCGTGAATCTTTTCAGCTTCATCGCCGAGGAGGTGCGCGAGATCCTGGCGCAGCTGGGCGTGAGATCGCTGAACGAGGTGATCGGCCGCACCGAGCTCATTGAACAGGTGAGCCGCGGTGCCGCCGATCTCGACGACCTCGACCTCAACCCGATCCTGGCCCAGGCCGATCCCGGCGACGAGGCACGCTATTGCACCCTCGCCGGCCGCAACGAGGTGCCGGACACGCTGGATGCACGCATGGTCGAGGATGCCGCCGCCCTGTTCCAGGCCGGCGAGAAGATGCAGCTGCAGTACAACATCCGCAACACCTACCGCGCCATCGGCACGCGCCTTTCCTCGCACATCACCAAGCGCTTCGGCATGACGGGGCTGAAACCTGATCATTTGACCGTGCGGCTGCGCGGGAGCGCCGGCCAGTCGCTGGGCGCCTTCGCCGTGCAGGGACTGAAGCTCGAGGTTTTCGGCGATGCCAACGACTATGTCGGCAAGGGGCTGTCGGGCGGCACCATCGTGGTGCGGCCATTGCCCTCCTCGCCGCTGGAAAGCAATCGCAACACCATCATCGGCAATACCGTGCTCTATGGCGCCACCGCCGGCAAGCTGTTCGCCGCCGGCCAGGCCGGCGAGCGCTTCGCGGTCAGGAATTCCGGCGCCGATGTGGTGATCGAGGGCTGCGGCTCCAATGGCTGCGAATACATGACCGGCGGCACCGCCGCGATCCTGGGGCCTGTCGGCGACAATTTCGCCGCCGGCATGTCGGGCGGCACGGCCTTCGTCTACGATGCCGACGGCCGTTTTCCCCTGCGGGTCAATCCGGAGAGCGTACTCTGGCAGCGGCTGGAAAGTACCCATTGGGAAGGGCGCCTGCGCGCGCTCATCGAGGAGCATGCCAGGGAGACGCAGTCGAAATGGGCCGGGCGACTCCTCAATGACTGGGCGGAGGAGCGCCTGAAATTCTGGCAGGTGGTGCCGAAGGAGATGCTCGACAAGCTCGACCAGCCCCTGCAGGACCGCTCCCCGCAGGACCAGCGGGGCGCACGCAACACGGCCAAGAAGGCGCGATGAGCGCGCGCTACGGCGAGATTCCCCTGCGCTGCCGCGCCGTCGCGGCAGCACTCATTGCCGGCAGCGGCAATGAGGCCGGATTGCTGGTCCTGCGCCGCGTCGGTCCGGTCGCCGGCGGCGCCTGGGGCATCGTCACCGGCAGCATCGAGCCCGGCGAGACGGCGCCACAGGCGATCCGCCGCGAGATCCGCGAGGAGACCGGGCTGGAGATCGGGCGCCTCTACACGTCGGGACTGACCGAGAGTTTCTATTTCGGCCCCGACAACGTCATCGAACTGATGCCCATCTTCGTCGCCTTCGTGCAGGAGCGGCGCGAGATCACGCTGGATCACGGCAGCGATGACTTCCGCTGGTGCGGCCGCGACGAGGCGCTCACCCTGCTGCATTTCGCCGGGCAGCGGCGCGCGATTCTCGACATCTGGCATGATTTCGTCGACCGCGGCCCCGACCCCTTTCGCGAGGTCGTCTAGCGATGGATGCCGATATCCTGCACGCACCCGTCATCATCATCCCGGGCCTCGGCAATTCCGGCCCGGCGCATTGGCAGCGCCTGTGGCAGGTGCGTCTCGGCCCGGTGGCACGGGCCGTCGAGCAGGCTGATTGGGACAGGCCCGACCGCGCCGGCTGGATCGCCGCCCTCGACGCCGCGATCGCGACCGCGGACAACCCGCCGGTACTGGCGGCGCATTCGCTCTCCTGCGCGCTGGTGGCGCATTGGGCGGGACTGCACCGGCGCGACATCGCTGGCGCCCTGCTGGTGGCGCCGGCCGACACGGATTCGGATTCGCACACCCCGCCGGAGGCCCATGTCTTCCGGCCGATGCCGCAGCGGCGCCTGTTCTTCCCCAGCATCGTGGTCGCCAGCCGCGACGACCCCTATGTCGCGCTTGGCCGTGCCGAAGCCTTCGCCCGCGCCTGGGGCAGCGAGTTTGTCGATATCGGCCCCGCCGGCCACATCAACAGCGAAACCGGCTTCGGCCCGTGGCCCCTGGGCGAGGTGCTGCTGGAGCGCCTGCGCCGCCACGTGGTCGCGCCGGCGACGCAGGGTCTCTAGGCATACGGGCCACCGGCCGTCACGTCCCCGCGATCCGCAGCAGGGCGCGGCCGCCATCTGCCAGGCGCGAGGCGGGGTCGGCCAGATTCACCACATGGGCGATCTTCCAGGGCCGGCCCGGACTGGTGGCCGAGCGGCGCAGGGTATAGCGGCGCGGCACGCTCACCATGGCGACATCGCGCCGGTCGGCGAGGGTCCAGACGACCCGCGCCGTCGCAAAATCCGCCGCCACCGATTCCAGTTCCAGCGCGGTGATGCTGGCGGCGACGATGCCGTGCTGGCGATAGCCGGCAAAGCGGCCGAGCAGCGCCTGGCGCAATTCGCCGCGCGCCGAAAAGGCCGTGCTGCCGGAAGCGGTCGAGATCAGGCAGGGGAGATCATAGATCGCCGCCACCGCCTCGGCATCGAGGTCGAGGCAGGCGGCATCATATGCCTTGAAGAGGCGCTGCAATTCGGCGCGCGCATCCTCGCTGAGCGGGCGCTCGGCGAACGGCCGCGGCGCCTGGGGACGCGCGTTGTGGCGCGTTCGGTCTGGGGAGAGCATGTTCAGCATGGGTCGAAATCCTGGGCAAATCTTCTGGCGATCTGCGCGGCGCCGCCCCTTGCGGGAGCCTGCCCGGTCGGGTTCCTGGACCCGAACTCGAGGCAAAGAAAGCTGGAATGGCGGTCGGCGCGCGGCGTGAAGCCCGGCCTGAACAGGTCAGGCCGGGTTGCTAATTCGCGACCCGGATACGTGCGCCGTGGCGGCGGTATGCTTGCGCCTGGACATAGATGTCACTCTAGCGCGGCGACGGCCATGGTCAAGCCCGGTCGTCCATGCGCTGACGGGCGGCTGGGTTGCAGCGGCGGCGGGGCTTCGCCTATCTTCCCTCGCCCGCCGCGCATCAGGACCGCGCCGGCCCTTGACCAATGGATTGGATCGCATGCTGCCCGCCATTCCCTTTCATTTCGTGCGCCACGGCGAGACCGACTGGAATCGGGAGGGTCGCTTCCAGGGCCGCAGCGACATTCCCCTCAACAGCCGGGGCGAGGCCCAGGCGACGGCGCTGGCGCCGCGGCTCGGCGCCTATCGCTTCCGCAGAATCGTCGCCTCGCCCCTTGCCCGCGCGCGGCGCACGGCCGAGATCCTCAATGCTGGGCTCGGCCTGCCCATCCGTTTCGACGATGCCCTGATGGAGTTTGACGTCGGGCCCTACGCCGGCCTCACCGAGAATGCGTGGCTCGGCGCCTGGCGCCGCGGCCAGGCGGTGTCGGGGGTGGAAAGCCTCGACGCCTTCGCCAAGCGGGTAGCCCAGGGCATCGCCCGGGCGCTGCAACCGGCCGAGGCGATGCGAGGGCAAGAACCGGTCCTGATCGTCGCCCATGGCGGTCTGGTCTGGGCGCTGGAGCATCTTCTCGGCTTGCCCTCAGCCCTCGACATCCGCAATACCGCGCTGGCCCATTTCCGGCCGCCGATGGGGGCGGGAAACTGGCGTATCGACATTCTGTTCGAGCCGGCCTGAGCGCGCACGGGCGGATGGCGCGATGATCGGCACCGATCTCCTCGCAAGTTTTCCTCTGCTGGCTGATGCCGATGCCGCAACGGTCGCGCGCATTGCGGCCGCGGCCCGCCCCATCGCAGCACCCGCCGGCACCATCCTCGCGAGGCCGGGCGAGGCGCTGCCGCATTTCGTGCTGCTGACCCGGGGCGTCGTCCGCGTCAGTGGGATAAGCGAAGGCGGCCGCGAGATCGTGCTCTACCGGGTCGGGCCCGGTGAGACCTGCGTGCTCTCCAGCGCCTGCCTGCTGGGCCAGACGGCCCTGTCGGCCGAACTGGTGGCGGAGAGTGACGTCGCGGGGTTTGCCCTGCCCGACGCGACCTTCCAGGAACTGGTGGCCGGCGCCCCCGCCTTTCGCCGCCTGGTCTTCGCCAATTTCGCCGAGCGCCTGCGCGAGATCGTAGCGCTGCTGGAGGACATCGCCTTCCAGCGCATCGACCGGCGCCTCGCCGCCTTTCTCACGCAACGATCCGGCGCCCCGCTTTCCCTCACCCATCAGGCAATCGCCACCGAACTCGGCACCGCCCGCGAGGTGGTCAGCCGGCAGCTGAAGGAGTTCGAGCGGCGCGGCTGGCTGCGCCTTGGCCGCGGCACGATCGAGCTGGTGGACCGCCCAGCCCTGGCGCAATTGGCTGCGGGTTGACGCAGCAAGCGCCAGGGTGACCAAGTTCCAGGGTGACCAAGTCCCAGGGTGATCAAGTCCCAGGGTGATCAAGTCACTGAGCGCTTGCCGCGCTGCGGCTAGATTAGGCTGCAAAGCGTTCAATCAATTGGAGGGTGCCATGGGAAAAAATGTCGGTAACGTTGACCGGATTCTCCGGGTGGTGGTGGGCCTGGTGCTGATCGCCCTGGTCTTTGTCGGTCCGCAGACGCCCTGGGGCTGGATCGGCATCGTGCCGCTGGCGACGGCGCTCGTCGGCTTCTGCCCGGCCTATCGGCTCATCGGCATCAATACCTGCGGCCTGAAGCGATAGCTGGGCTCAGATAGGCGGCCGATCAGCCTGACTTCCGCCACCGGGATGTGATTCCGCTGGAAGCCGGGGCTTGTGGCCGGCTTGCGGCAAGGTCACCATGACGGGTGATCCCGAGTCGCATGCCGGTCCGCTTGCCCCGATGAATGCCCAGACGCCCAAGGTGCTGAACAAGCTGACGCTCAACGCCGGGGCGTTGAAGCGGCTGGCGGAACTGCACCGCAACTGGCGCCTCGGGCGGGCCCAGGGCCAGCGCCTGATGCTCAGAGAATGCAATCTGGCGCGGCTCGATCTCAGCCTGATGGATTTCACCGATGCCTATCTGGTGCGCTGCAATCTCGAGCGTGCCAATCTGCGCGGCACCAATTTCCGCGGCGCCATCCTGACCGGCTCGGTCTTCGACGAGGCCGACATGACCGGGGCGAATTTCGAACGCGCCGACATGCGCGGTGCCGTCTTCCACGGCACCGACCTCACCCGCTCCTCGCTCTCCGCCGCCGATTTGCGGCAGGGTCCGGAGAAGGAGACGGAATGGGAGGAGGCGCCGGCCTGCCGCTTCCGCGGCGCGAAGCTGGCCCAGACCAAGTTCAAGGATGCGCGGCTGGTCAGCGTCGATTTCTCCGGCGCCTATATGCTGGAGACGGATTTCTCCGGCGCCGATCTCAGAAAATGCAATTTCGCCGCCGCCGATCTGCAGGCGATCCGCCTCAACAACGCCGAATTGGAAGGCTCCGATTTCAGCCATGCGGTCGTCGACCAGGCGACGCGCGACCAGGTGCGGGCGGCGCAATTACCGGTGGGCTCGGCGCCGCGCATCAGCGATGACGAAATGGACGAGCGCCTCGGCCAGCATGCGCGCTGGGTCGATTCACTGGGCCGCACCGGCAGGCGCCTCGAACTCGAAGGCTTCGATCTTTCCGGTCTCGATCTCTCCAGCCGCAACCTCGCCGCCGCCCGTCTCGTCGGCTGCCGCCTGACGCGCACCAAGCTGAAGCGCGCCTGGCTGCTCGCCACCGATCTCAAGGGCGCCAACCTGACCGAGGCCGATGTCAGCGGCGCCGACATGCGCGGCGCCGATCTCTCCGACGCGCATCAGCGCGGACTGGAAATCGCGGACACCAAGACCGGCGAGATCCCGGGATTGGGGCTGCGGACGAAGGGACTGCGGCGGTAGTACTGCCTTCGTCAGCCCAAGTGTATTGTCATGGCCCGCTTTAGGCGGGCCATCCACGAGTAGGCCGGCAACTGACGAAAACAACGCGTGGATCCCCCGGCCAAGCCGGGGGATGACAACAAGGGGATAGGCGCCGCACAATCGGACAGCGCTTAGTCATGATTGGCCTCGCCGCGCCTCAGCGCCGCTCCACCATCAGCTTCTTGATCTCGCCGATGGCCTTGGCCGGGTTTAATCCCTTGGGGCAGGTCTTGGTGCAGTTCATGATGGTGTGGCAGCGATAGAGGCGGAACGGGTCTTCGAGCGCATCCAGCCTTTCGCCGGTCGCCTCGTCGCGGCTGTCCGCGATGAAGCGATAGGCCTGCAGCAGGATGGCGGGGCCCAGATACCGATCGCCGTTCCACCAATAGCTGGGGCAGGAGGTCGAGCAGGAGAAGCAAAGGATGCATTCCCAGAGGCCGTCCAGCTTGGCGCGCTCCTCCGGCGTCTGCAGCCGCTCGCGCGTCTGCGGCGGCGTGTCCGATTTCAGCCAGGGCTCGATCGTCTCGTACTGCGCGAAGATGTGGGTGAGGTCGGGGACCAGATCCTTCACCACCGGCATGTGCGGCAGCGGATAGATCTTCACATCGCCCTTCACCTCCGCGATGAACTTGGTGCAGGCCAGCGTGTTGGTGCCGTCGATATTCATGGCGCACGACCCGCACACACCCTCGCGGCAGGAGCGGCGGAAGGTGAGGGTCGAATCGATCTCGTTCTTGATCTTGATGATGGCGTCCAGGATCATCGGCCCGCAGGTATCCAGATCGACCTCGTAAGTGTCGATGCGGGGATTGGCCCCGGTATCCGGGTCCCAGCGATAGATCCTGAAGTTCCGGATGTTCTTCGCCCCTGCGGCCGCCTTCCAGGTCTTGCCGGTCACGGGTTTCGAATTTGCTGGCAGTGTCAGTTCGGCCATTTTTGCGGTCCTTAGTACACGCGGGCTTTGGGCGGGAAGACCTGGACGTCGTTGGAGAGCGTCGTCATGTGGACCGGGCGGTAGTCGAGCGTCACCTTGCCCGCCTCGTCGATCCACGAGATCGTGTGCTTCATCCATTTCTCGTCATTGCGCTCGGGGAAGTCCTCGCGCGCCTGAGCGCCGCGGCTCTCCTCGCGATTGAGCGCGGATTCGATCGAGACCAGGGCCTGGTACATGAGGTTGTCGAGTTCCAGCGTCTCGACCAGATCGCTGTTCCAGATCAGCGAGCGGTCTTCGACCTTCACGCGCTGGCGCTGGCCGAAGACATCGCGGATCTTGTCGACGCCTTCCTTGAGGGTCTTCCCCGTGCGATAGACCGCGCAATCGTTCTGCATGATCTTCTGCATGTCGAGGCGCAGCTTGGCCGTCGGGATATCGCCCTTGGCATGGCGCAGGCGGTCGAAGCGCTCGAGCGCGAATTCGCCCGCCCCCTTTGGCAGGTTGCGGTGCTTCTCGCCCGATTTCACGATCTCGGCGGCGCGGATGGCAGCCGAGCGGCCGAAGACGACGAGGTCGAGCAGCGAATTGGACCCTAAGCGATTGGCGCCATGGACCGAGACGCAGGCCGCCTCGCCGATCGCCATCAGGCCCGGCACCACGGCATCGGGATTGCCGTCCTTCTTGGTGACGACCTCGGTGCGATAGTTCGTCGGCACGCCGCCCATGTTGTAATGGCAGGTGGGAAGAACCGGGATGGGTTCGCGCGTCACATCGACGCCGGCGAAGATTCGCGCCGTCTCGGCAATGCCGGGCAGGCGCTCATGGATGATCTTCGGGTCGAGATGCTCGATATGGAGATGGATGTGGTCCTTGTGCTGGCCGACACCGCGGCCCTCGCGGATTTCCATGGTCATGGCGCGGGAGACGACATCGCGCGAAGCGAGGTCCTTCGCCGACGGCGCATAGCGTTCCATGAAGCGCTCGCCCGCGGAATTGGTCAGGTATCCGCCCTCGCCGCGCACACCCTCGGTGATGAGGCAGCCGGCGCCATAGATGCCGGTCGGGTGGAACTGGATGAATTCCATGTCCTGCAGCGGCAGGCCGGCGCGCAAGGCCATGGCATTGCCGTCGCCGGTGCAGGTATGAGCCGAAGTCGCCGAGAAGAAGACGCGGCCATAGCCGCCGGTCGCCAGCACCACGAGCTTGGCGTGGAAGCGGTGGATAGTACCGTCATCGAGGTTCCAGGCGACCACGCCGACGCAGGCGCCCTCCTCGTCCATGATGAGGTCGAGGGCGAAATATTCGACGAAGAACTCGGCGCGGTGCTTCAAGGCCTGCTGGTAGAGCGTGTGCAGGATGGCATGGCCGGTGCGGTCGGCGGCGGCGCAGGTGCGCTGCGCGATCCCCTTGCCGTATTCGGTGGTCATGCCGCCGAAGGGGCGCTGGTAGATCTTGCCGGCCTCGGTGCGGCTGAAGGGCACGCCGTAATGCTCAAGCTCGATGATGGCGGGTACCGCCTCGCGGCACATGTATTCGATGGCGTCCTGGTCGCCCAGCCAGTCCGAGCCCTTGACGGTGTCGTACATGTGCCAGCGCCAATCGTCCGGGCCCATATTGCCGAGCGAGGCCGAGATGCCGCCCTGGGCCGCGACGGTGTGGGAGCGGGTTGGATAGACCTTGGAGATGCAGGCCGTTTTCAGGCCTTTCTCCGCCATGCCGAAGGTGGCGCGCAGCCCCGCCCCGCCGGCCCCGACCACCACCACGTCATAGACATGGTCGATGAAGGGATAGGCCTGGCCGTTGATCTTCGGGGAAGCCTCGGTGGCGCTGTTGCTGGTGGTGTCAGCCATGATGGGTCACTCTATGAATTGTACGCGTCAGCCGGCGAAGGCGATCACCAGCAGCGAGACGATGGCGGCGGCGGCAAGGCCGAAACCGGCGAATTGCAGGCCGACCAGGAGGACGAGTTTGAGCGCCTTGCCGTGGATGTAATCCTCGATCACCACCTGCAGGCCCAGCACCGCGTGATAGAAGACGGCGAGGATGGTGAGGCTGAGGGCACCCACGGTGAAGGGCTGCGACAGCCATTGGCTGACTGCCGCGTAATCGGCGCCGGCCATGCACACCACCGAGGCCACGAACCAGAGGCTCAAGGGGATGAGGGCGAGTGCCGTCAGGCGCTGCGCCCACCAATGGTGCAGGCCCTCATGGGCGGAACCGAGGCCGCGGGCGCGGCCGAGATGCGAGCGGAGCGCGTTCTCGTCGCGGCCGGCCATCACAGCACCCCCATCTGGAAATAGGCATAGACCCAGGCGGCGATGGTGAGGAGACCCGTGCCAATAAGGACGGCATAGCCGGAGCGATAGGCCGCCGGCAGCTCGAAACCGAAACCGGCATCCCAGGCGAGGTGCCGGATGCCATTGAGCAGATGATAGAAGAAGGCGACCGACCAGCCGAACAGCAGCAGGCGGCCGATGACGCTGCCGTTGAAATCCTGCAGCGCGTCGAAGGCCGCCATGCCCTGCGCCGCCGCCACCAGCCAGCAGACCAGATAGAGCAGGCCGAGCCCGAGCGCTATGCCGGAAAAGCGGTGAAGGATCGAGGTAATCGAGGTGAGCTGCGGCTTGTAGACCTGCAGATGCGGGCTTAGGGGCCTTGAGTGGCGCCGGGCTCCGCTGGACTGGCTTTCGGCCATGATGTTTCCCGTCCGAATCGCCTGCGCGGCCGGGCCCCGCAGGTTTTCGCCCGCGATCATCCCCCCGGCGTCACGCAGTTGGGTTGCCTCGGGGGCGCGGCGCCCCCTTGGGTAAGTCACTGCGGTATTACGCTGCAGAACGGTGGTCGGGTCAGGTTCCGGACCGCCGGGCGAGCGCCGGCGGGGGAGCGCGTGGCCTGCCGCAATGCAGCAGAAAACGCGATCTTGATACCTAATGGTTACCTTAAGGTCAACGAAACAGCGACAAGGAGCGACATTTTATTGCGCGGGAGCGGCAGGGATCGCATGGGTCGTGCTTCGTCAGCCGCCCCGCCATTATTCCTGTCATCCCCCGGCTTGGCCGGGGGATCCACGAGTTCACTTCATCAATTGCCGGCAAACTCGTGGATGGCCCGACTAAATCGGGCCATGACAATGAAAGAAATCATAAAGGGCTGTATTTACCCCCGCCGCTTCATCAGCACGGTGTAGTCGAGGTCGAGCACCACGTTCTCCGGATACTTCCCGGCCGCGTCCGGCCCGGGGAAGTCATGGCAGGGCCGGTCCTTGGTGGCGATGGTGCGGAGGCGCAGGGCCCCCACATCGCGCCGGTCGGGAAGCTCCGCCTTTTCCAGCACTTCCGACCAGGCATAGATGGTGTCGCCGGCGAAGCTGGGGTTCACATGGCGCCCGCCATTGATGGCGGCGATCTTGAAGGCATTGGCGAGGCCGTTGCAGGAAAGCGCGCGGGCGAGGCTGATGATATGGCCGCCATAGATAAGGCGCCGGCCGAACCGCCCCTGGCCTTCCGTATGCTGGTTGAAATGCACCTTGGCATTGTTCTGGTAGAGCCGCGTCGCCGTCATGTGGTCGGATTCCTCCAGCGTCATGCCGTCGACATGGTCGATCTTCTCGCCCAATGCATAGTCCTCCCAGAGATGGGGCGAGCCGCCGAGCACCAGGTCGTAGCCCGAGAGGTCGAGATCGAGCGGCACGTCGAGATCGGCATAGGCGACCTTGTCGGGGAGCTGCGGCACCAGTGGATCGGGGGCAGGTGCCGCCTTGTCGCGCTTGCGCACCATCACCCAGCGCACGTAATCCAGCACCACCTCTTCGGCCTGGTTCGTCCCCACAGTGTGCACGTAGACGACGCCCGTCTCGCGGTTGGAGTTTTCCTTGAGTCCGATCACGGTCGAGCGCGCGGTGATGGAATCGCCGGGGAAAAGCGGCACGCCGAAGCGGCCGGCGGCATAGCCCAGATTGGCGACGGCATTCAGCGAGATGTCTGCGACCGTGCGACCGAACACCATGTGGAAGGCCAGCAGATCGTCGATCGGCGCCCCGGGCAGGCCGACACTCTGCGCAAAAGAATCGGCGGAAGGCAGCGCGAAACGCGATCCGGTGAGGCCGATATAGAGCGCCACATCGCCCTCCGTCACCGTGCGTGGCACGGCGTGCTGAATCTCCTGCCCCAGTCTGAAATCCTCGAAGAAATTGCCCGGATTGGTTTTCGGCCCGTTCATCCAACAATGCTCCCTGCGCCAGTCGCGGGCAGGATATGACACAGGCGGCAACAGCGCGCAATTGTGAGGCAACAATTGCAGGGCTGATGCCATGCGCGCCGTGCATTCGGTGGTCCCGCCACCGCAGCTTGCGCAGCCGGATCGGCCGCGACACTCTGCCAGCCATCGGATCGGCGAGAAGCGAGGAGACAGATGACCAATCGCATGACCCAGACCATTCTCATCACCGGCGGCAGCCGCGGCATCGGCCGTGCCGCCGCCATCATGTGCGGCAAGCGCGGCTGGTCGGTGGGCGTCAATTATGCCGGCAACGAGCTAGCGGCGCAGGAGACCGTGGCGCTGGTCGAAAAGGCCGGCGGCAAGGCCGTCGCCATCCGGGGCGACGTCTCGGTCGAGGCCGATGTCATCGCCATGTTCGCGGCAACCGAGAAGGCTTTTGGGACCATCGCCGGTGTGGTCAACAACGCCGGCATCGTGGCACCGGGCATGGCGCTGGCCGAGATGAGCGCCGAGCGCCTTGCCCGCATGTTCAATGTCAATGTGCTGGGCGCCTATCTGGTGGCGCGCGAGGCGGCAAGGCGGATGGGAACGGATCGCGGCGGCAAAGGCGGCTCTCTGGTGAACCTGTCCTCCGCTGCCGCACGCCTCGGCTCGCCCAACGAATATGTCGATTATGCCGGGTCCAAGGGCGCCATCGATACCATGACCATCGGCCTGTCCAAGGAACTGGGCCCGCGCGGCATCCGCGTCAATGCGATCCGCCCCGGCCTCATCGACACCGAGATCCATGCCAGCGGCGGCGCCCCCGACCGCGCCTTCCGCCTCGCCACCCAGGTGCCCTTGGGTCGCCCCGGCACGGCGGACGAAGTCGCCGCCATGATCCTCTTCCTGCTGGGCGAGGAGGGGTCCTATCTCAACGGCGCCATCATCGACGTGACCGGCGGGCGGTAGAGCCAGGCACCACAAGCGTATCGAGACATGATCCGCGTTGCGTGGGGCCGGCCGATTGCCTAGGCTCGCGGCCGCAACAAATCCGTCATCCAGAAACGCCACCGATCATGCCCATCCTCTCGATCCAGTCCGAAGTCGTCTATGGCCATGTCGGCCACCAGGCCTCGCGTTTCATCCTGGAGCGCATGGGCCATCCGGTCTGGGCGGCGCCGACGGTCGTCTTTTCGAACCATCTCGGCCACAAGACGGTGACGGGGCGCGTGCTGCCGGCTTCGGAAGTGCGGGAGCTGATCGACGGGCTGCGGCAATTGGATGTGCTCAAGCAGGCGAACACCGTCCTCACCGGCTATCTGGGGGCACCCGAGACGGCAGCACTGGTGGCCGAGGTGGTGGCCGAGGTGAAGGCCGCGAACCCTGACGCCCTCTTCATCTGCGACCCTGTCATCGGCGACCAGGGCAGCATGTATGTGAAGCCGGAATTGGCGCAGGCCCTGGCCGAGATCCTGGTCCCCATCGCCGACGTGCTCTCGCCCAATGTCTATGAGCTCGGCCACCTCACCGGGCGCGAGGTGAGATCGCGCGCGCAGGCCGTGGAGGCGCTGCATGCGCTGGCGGCGCGCTCGGCCGCGCGCATCGTCATCGGCACCGGAATCCCGGACCCGGATCACCCGGAGGAGCTTGCCGTCCTCGCCCTCGCCCGCGCCCATGGCCATGATGTGGCCCCCGTCGCCATGACCACGACGCGGCGCCACCCGATCTTCGCCTCGGGCACCGGCGATGCCTTCACCGCCCTCTTCACCGCCAGCTACCGCCGCGACCCCCACCTGCAATCCACCCTCGACCGCGCGGTGGCCGCCATGGCCATCATCGTCGGCGAGACGGCCGCCACCGGCTCGGACGAATTGAAGATCATCGAAACCCAGGAAGACTGGGTCGCCGCATTGAAGAAATAGCGGCGGCCAGAGCCGGGCGGATTGGCGCCGGAGCCCACAGCGTTGAGTCGACTACAACCTAAAATCGTATCATTTTTAATTTTTTCATGAAAAATAGGATTAGTATGAAAATCTGCGCTGGGCAGGGAGATGTCCATGGTTTCGCCGCTTAACCGCTTTTTGGACAAAAGCCCGGCCATGAAAGACCTGGCCTTTCCGGTCGCCTTCTTCCACTGAAGAGCCACAATCGCTGACGGCGGACACTCTGCGTGACGGTCCTGAAACAGAAGTGGATTCATAGCAAGAAAGCTGAATGCGATCAGCATCGACCGCGTCGAGCCGAGGACATTTCGCATGATCCCGCGAGGCTCAGTCACAGGAAGCGGGGGCTGTCCGCTTACATGAATTGGTCGGACCTGCGTGTCTTCTCCGACGCTCTGAAAATGCTTCTGCCGGATTTGGTCTATTTCCCCTCGGTTTATGTGGGCGGCGGGCTCAACAATGAGGCACCGCCCAACCAACCGATTCCGATCTACCGGACTCTAGTCGACTGCCTGAAAGATTCGACACACGGCGTCCTTGTTGAGATATCGATCCGGTGGCCCTGGCCGGACGAGGTCGACAGCGACAACCCGGACATTCTCGCCGGCAATATCTACGGGTCGACATCTCCCTGGTTCGATCCGCCGTGGCGGTTACCGACGAATTGGAGTCGCCGGCGACGGGCTGGGCGCCGCGCCAGCATAACGATTCATTTCCGCGGCTATCAGCGTCTCCAGGAAATTACGCAATGGGAAGGGAAGGATTTCTGGGGTACGAAGCTTGACGAGAGTGGGCGGCGCCTGGCCGAGCGCGTTCCAGAATCATGGGTGTTTCGTTTCGGTTGCGCCAGCTTCGTCAATGCGAGCTATGTACAGGAAGACACAGACAAAGCCTTCTTCTGCGAGTTGCTTCTCGATTTGTGGCGCAAATGCTCGACTGATCTCTCCGGACTTTATGATGCCGTCACCGGTGAAGTTCTGAAACCTGAACACAAGAACTACGAAGCCCGATATGGGTGGAACGTGCTGAAGCATGGCATCAGCGGCAAGCGCCATTTCCTCACCGTCGTGCCCGATCGAAAAGAGGACAGATTCTACGCGACCGGGCCGGCGGCAAAGCAGGCGAAGCGCGCCCTGCTTTCCCCCGACCTGGAACCGTTCGACGCCTATGACTTCATCTATCCGAGGAAACGATTGCCACTTCTATCCGGAAAAACATGACCGGCCGGAATCCTTGTTGTTCGCAAGGGTCGGCAGGTACGGCGGCTCCCCCGGTGCAGGCAGGTCAACCAGGACGCGCTGTCCGCCTATATCCAGGCACGGGAAGCGGAACGCGCTGCCACCCCGCTCACACATTCTTCTCCTTGAACTGGCAGAGATCCCGCACGACGCACCGGCCGCAGTCGGGCTTCCTTGCCTTGCAGACATAGCGGCCGTGCAGGATCAGCCAGTGGTGGCAGTGGAGCTTGAACGGCTCCGGCACGCGTTTCTCCAGCGCCGCCTCGACCTTGAGCACGTCCTTGCCGGGAGCGAGGCCGGTGCGGTTGGCGACGCGGAAGATATGCGTGTCGACGGCGATGGTGGGCAGGCCGAAGGCGATGTTGAGCACCACATTGGCGGTCTTCCGGCCCACCCCGGGGAGGGTCTGCAGGATGTCGCGGTCCTGCGGCACCTCGCCCTTGAAGTCGCGCAACAGGATCTCCGAGAGCCTGATGACGTTCTTCGCCTTGGTGTTGAAGAGGCCGATGGTCTTGATGTGCTCCTTGAGCCCGGCCTCGCCCAGCTTCAGCATCTTCTGCGGCGTATCCACGCGCTGGAAGAGCTTTTCCGTCGCCTTGTTGACGCCGACATCGGTGGCCTGGGCCGAGAGCACGACCGCCACCAGCAGGGTATAGGGGTTGACATAGTTGAGTTCCCCCTTCGGCGCCGGGTTGGCCGCCTGGAGGCGGGCGAAGAAGGTCTCGATCTGGTCGCGTTTCAGCATGGCTGGCCTGTCATTTTGGCGGCTGTGCGGGCGGGCGGCGCGGTTGTGGGAAAGCCGCCACCGACTATACTCGGGCGCATCCATAACGGAAGCATGGCCAGGATGAGCGAGACCCAGAGCGGCGGGCCGGCGGCGCCCCATGACGCGACGGCCGAAACCGGCGAGGCGCCGGTCTTCGAGGCCATCCTCTATCCGCACCGCTCGCTCGGCCGGCGCGGCTATACCATCCTCATCGCCGGCACCGCGATCATCATGGGGCTCTATGGCCTCACCTTCCTCCTCCTCGGCGCCTGGCCGATCTTCGGCTTTATCGGCGCCGAATGGCTGCTGTTCTGGTATCTCTTCTCGCGCCATCTGCGCGGCGACCGGCGGGCGGAGCGCCTGCGCCTCTATGCCGATCGGCTGGTGATCGACAAGCTCGATGCCAAGGGGCGCCACACCACGCTGGCGTTGCAGCCCTATTGGCTGCGCGTCATCCTGAAGCGCGCCGGCGAGGCCGATTCCAGCCTCTATCTGGGTTCCCACGGCAGGGCGGTGGAGATCGGCGCGTTCCTTTCCGGGCCGGAACGCTGCGGCTTTGCCGAGGAACTGGAGGCCGTACTGGCGCGCCACCGCGACGGGGCGCATCTGCGCGAAGGCGCACAGCCAGCGCCATCGGCCTGATCCATGACCGCACAGCACCAGAAGCCGCCGGCGATCCAGGCGCCCGGCCTTGCCGAGTTCGGCCTCCTCGGCCTCCTCGCTTTGGTCTGGGGCTCGTCCTTCCTCTTCATCAAGGTGGCGGTGGATCACGGCCTGCCGCCGCTCAGCCTGGCGATCCTGCGCATCGGCATGGCGGCCGTCATCCTGGTGGGCCTCGCGCGCTGGCGCGGGCAGGAATGGCCGCGCGGGGCGGGCTTGTGGGCCAGGCTCACCTTCCTCGGCGTCATCGGCAATTCGCTGCCCTTCTTCCTGATCGGCTGGGGCGAGCAATTCACCACCTCGCAGCTGGCCGCCATCCTGATGGCGACCATTCCGCTGCTGGTCGTGGTGATCGCCCATGTCATGACCCATGACGAGAAGCTGTCGCTGCCCAAGATCGCCGGCGTGCTGTGCGGCTTTGCCGGCGTCGTCACTTTGGTCGGCTTCGACGCGCTCAAGGGGCTGGGGGCGCAGGTCGTGGGCCAGCTTGCCATCCTCGGCGCCTGCCTCAGCTATTCCCTCTACGGCGTCAATGCGCGCCGCCTGCCGCAGATGGGGGCCGAGATGACAGTCGGCATCATCCTGGTGCTGGGCTTCGTCACCATGGCGCCCATCTGGCTCATCGTCGATCAGCCCTGGAACCTTGCCCCCGACGGCAAGGCGGTCTTCGCCGCGTTCTGGCTGGGGCTGCTTTCGACCGCCTTCGGCAACTGGCTGTTCTTCACGCTGATGCGCCGCGCCGGCGCCAGCTTCGCCTCGACCAACAATTTCCTGGTGCCGATCATGGGCCTCGGCTGGGGCTATTTCGGCTATGCCGAAGTGCCGGGATGGAACGCGGTGGCGGCCCTCGTCCTCATCCTGATCGGGCTGGCCCTGCCGCGCCTGCGCCTCGGGCGCAGGCAATCATGACGGAGGAAGACCATGCCCTATGTGAACGTGCAGATCACCCGCGGCGCGACGCGCGCCCAGAAATCGGCCCTGGTGGCCGAGATCACCGACGCCCTCGTCCGCAACCTCGGCAAGAAGCCGGAGCACACCCATATCGTGATCCAGGAGATCGACGAGGCGGATTGGGGCTTTGCCGGGATGCTGACCGACGATTGGAAGCGCCAGGGCGGCAGTTGATGACCGCTAGGTCGCGCTGCCGCCGACGCTGAACCCCAGCACGTCCTTCATGGAATAGAGGCCGGGCCCCTTGCCGGCGGCCCACAGCACCGCCTTCACGGCACCCCGCGCGAAGATCTCGCGGGATGACGCCTTGTGGGTGATCTCGACCCGCTCGCCATCGGCGGCGAACATGACCGTGTGGTCGCCCACCACATCGCCGCCGCGCAGCGCCTGGAAGCCGATCTCGCCCTTGACCCGGGCGCCGACATGGCCGTCGCGGGCGCGCCTGGCGACCCGCCGCAGGGGCACGCCGCGGCCACGCGCCGCCGCCTCGCCCAGGGTCAACGCCGTGCCGGAGGGCGCATCCACCTTGTGCCGGTGATGCATCTCGACAATCTCGATATCCCAATCGGGATCCAGGATGCGGGCAATCTGTTCCACCACCTGTTCCAGCAGATTGACGCCCAGCGACATGTTGGAGGCCATGACAATGGGCGCCTTCTGTGCCGCCCGGCCGATCGCCGCCAGTTGGTCGGCATCGAGGCCGGTCGTGCCGATGACATGGGCGGTGCCAGTGCGGGCGGCAAAGCCGGCATGCTGCGCCGTCGCCGCCGGATTGGTGAAATCGATCACCACATCGGCCGCCTCGAACAGCGCGGAGGCGTCGTCGCCCACCGTGATGCCGAAGGGTTCGGTGCCGGCCAGTGCGCCCAGATCCATGCCGAGGGCGGGCGAGCCCTTGCGCTCGCTGCCGCCGACCACCAGGACGCCGGGCACCGCCGCCAGGGTCTTTAGCAGCATCTGGCCCATGCGCCCGGCACAGCCGGCGATGCCGACGCGGATGGCACCGTTGACCGGCCGCTTGGGCCGCAGGCCGCCGCCGCCCGGTTTTGCTGTCACGGGTTTTGCTGTCACGGGTTTTGCCGCCGCCGGTTTTGCCGCCGCCGGTTTTGCCGATTGCGGCACGGCCGCCCTGCTATCGCGGGCTGGCTTCGCAGACGCTTTTTCCTTTTTCGGCAATGGCTTGGTCTTGGCATTGGACTTTGCCGCCGGTGCTGGCGCCGCCTTGGGCTTGGGCCGCTTGGCCTGAGCTTTCCCCGCCATCTTTCCCCCTAACGTTTATCGCCGTGAAATCTAGACGACGTTGCGCGGCCTCGGCAACAGGCTGGGCCCGAGTTTCGTCGCGGCAGGGATGGGGGCCCGGCGAGACCGGCCGCTATTGCAGGTCCTGGGGCGCGGGCGGCAGCACGGCGGTAACGGCGGTGCCTTCGCTGCGGCGGCTGACGATATCGAGGGTGCCGCCATGGATTTCGACCAGGTTCTTGACCAGAGCGAGGCCAAGACCGGTGCCGCGATGGTTGCGCGCCACGGCGGAATCGATCTGGCGGAAAGGGTCCAGGGCCTGGCCGATCTCCTGCGGGTCCATGCCGATGCCGTTGTCGCGCACGGTGATGGCACTGGCGCCGCCCGGCCCGGGGCCGATGGAAAGGGCCACATGCCCGCCATTGGGCGTGAACTTCACCGCGTTCGAAAGCAGGTTGATGATGATCTGCTTGATAGCGCGGGAATCGCCATAGAGCGTCTCGATGCCCTGTTCGACATCGGTCAGCAGCTTGACCCCCGCTTCCTTGGCAAGGCCGGAGACGAGGCGCGAGCTCTGCTCGATCACCGCGCGCACCTCCAGCAATTCAGGCTTCAGCTCGAACTTGCCGGCCTCGATCTTGGAGATGTCGAGGATGTCGTTGATGAGGTCCAGCAGCAGATTGCCGCTTTCATGGATGAGCTGCGCGTAATCGCGGTAGCGCGGCGGCTCGACCGGGCCGAAGGTGCCCTGCCGCGTCACGTCGGAGAAGCCGATGATGGCGTTCAGAGGTGTCCGCAATTCATGGCTCATATGGGCGAGGAATTGCGATTTGGCGCGGCTGGCGGCCTCGGCGGCCCGGTGCAGTTCGCGCAACTCGCGCGCCTGTTCCTCCAGCTTGGCACGGTTTTCCTCCAGCTCGACCTGGTATTCGCGGACTGCGGTCACGTCGGTCTCGCTGACCAGCAGCGCCGGGGCGCCGGTGGCCGGATCGCGGCAGGTGCGCGCCGTCAGTTCGTGCCAGCGCGGCCCCGCGATGGTGCGGATGCGGGCCACCTGGCGCGCCTCGCCCGCTTCGGCGATGGCGGCGGCGAACAGGCGGTAATCCGCCGCGTCGTCGAAACGCGCGGCAAGATCGACATCGGCGCCCGCGCCCACCCCAATCACCGCCAGTCGCGCCGCCGGGTTGCGGTAGAGTGGTCTTCCATCCAGGTCGTAAAGCGTGATCATGACCGAGGTGTGCAGCAGCGCGTCGGCGCTGCGGAGCGATTCCGGTGTGTTGCGATGTTCGGCCGAGGCCTCGCACAGCATCGCCATGCGCCCGTCCGGTAGGCGCGCGCCGCTGAACACGGCATTCACCGTGACCGGCTCGCCCTGCGGATAGATGGTCCAGATCTCGGTGAAGCTGGCATCGCGGGCGTTGAAATCTTCCTGGTACTGCCGGAGGCGCGCCGCCACCGCGGGCGACATGTCCGCGCCCATGTCGCGCGCGGTGAGTTCCGCGAGCGAATCGGCACGCCAGATGCGGAGGGCCGCACGATTGGCCCAGATCACGCGCGATTGGTCGATATCGAAGACCCATAACGCCGTCTTCAGCCGATCGACCGGCAATCCCGGGAATCCTGTCACGCCGCTACCCCCCAATTGGCATCACGCCGGATTGGCGTCATTCCCCGGTGCCAGTGCAGATCCGGCACCGGACCGGAAAAGCCGGTTAAGTTTTTTCGGGTGATCTGTGGCGACGCTGCGGAACGCCGGCCACGCGCAGGAAAAGACACCGGGGGCCCGGCGTCAAGTCCTCAGAATTGGCACCCAGGGCCCGGTGCCCGTCCGCCGGGCGGGCATTTCCCTGTTGAATAAGTTCCTGTCGAGTTGCCGGGGCTAGTCGCGGGAATTGTCGAAGAATTCCTTCACCCGCGCGAAGAAGCCCTCGCTTTGCGGGGAATGATTGCCCTGTTTCTTGCCCTCGGCCTCGAACTGGCTCAGCAATTCCTTCTGCTTCTTGGAAAGGTTGACCGGGGTTTCGACCACCAGTTCGACATACATGTCGCCGCGGGCGCTCGAACGCAGCACCGACATGCCCTTGCCCTTGAGGCGGAATTGCTGCCCGGTCTGGGCCCCGGCCGGGATCGTCACCTTGGCGCGGCCGCCATCGATGGTCGGGATCTCGACCTGGCCGCCAAGGGCTGCCGTCGTCATGATGATCGGCACGTGGCAGTGGATGTTGGCGCCGTCGCGCTCGAACAGGCGGTGCGGCTTGATCGAGAGGAAGATGTAGAGGTCGCCGGCGGGCGCCCCCATCATGCCCGCCTCGCCCTCGCCGGCCAGGCGGATGCGGGTGCCCTCCTCGACGCCGGCCGGGATGTTGACCTGGAGCGTCTTCTCCTTGGCCGTGCGGCCGGAACCGTGGCAGGTCTTGCAGGGCTTCTCGATCACCTTGCCGGCGCCGCCGCAATGCTGGCAGGTGCGCTCGATGGTGAAGAAGCCCTGGGTCGCGCGCACCTTGCCATGGCCATGACAGGAGGGGCAGGTAACCGGTTTCGAGCCCTTCTCGGCACCGGCGCCGTCGCAAGCCTCGCAGACGACCGAGCTTGGCACGCGGATGGTGGTCTGCTTGCCGGCAAAGGCCTCCTCCAGGCTGATCTCCATGTTGAAGCGGAGATCCGAGCCGCGCCCGCGGCCCTGGCCGCGCCTTCCGCCGCCCATGAAATCGCCGAACATCTCGTCGAAAATGTCGGCAAAACCGGACGCGTTGAAACCATGCGCCTGGCCGTTGCGGAAGCCGCCACCGCCATTCTCGAAGGCGGCATGGCCGAACCGGTCATAGGCGGCGCGCTTTTGCTCGTCCTTGAGCACGTCATAGGCCTCGTTCAATTCCTTGAACTTGCCTTCCGCCTCCTTGTCGCCGGGATTGCGATCGGGATGGTATTGCATGGCCAGCTTGCGATAGGCCTTTTTCAAGGCTTCCGCATCCGCGCCCTTCTCCACCCCCAGCGTCTCGTAGTAATCGCGCTTCATGATGCAATCGTCTGAATTCGGGTCTGCAGCACTTGTGCCGCGCTGATAAGAACCGAGGCCGGGTCGGGTATCAAGCAGATACCCGACCCGACCTCGCTGTCACGTCATCCGTGGGTCGGGCGCCATCCGGGACGCCACCCGCTCAGGCGCTCTTGCCCTTGCGGTCGTCGACTTCCTCGAAATCGGCGTCGACCACCTTCTCGTCATTGGAGGCCTGGGCAGAGCCGGCATCGGCTTCCGCGCCGCCGCCCTCGGCACCGGCCGCCTCGGCCTGCGCCTTGTAGAGCGCCTCGCCCACCTTCATCAGGGCCTGGGTGAGGGCCTGGGTCTTGGCCGTGATCGCCTCGACATCCTCGCCATCCTGGACCGATTTCAGATCGGCGATGGCGCCCTCGACCAGGGACTTGTCCTCGGCCGAGACCTTGTCGCCGGCATCTTTCAGCTGCTTCTCGGCATTGTGCACCAGGGCGTCGGCCTGGTTGCGCGCCTCGACCAGCTTCTTGCGCTTCTCGTCCTCGGCCTTATGCGCCTCAGCATCCTTGACCATCTTCTCGATGTCGCTGTCCGAGAGACCGCCCGAGGCCTGGATGCGGATCTGCTGCTCCTTGCCGGTGGCCTTGTCCTTGGCCGAGACGTTGACGATGCCGTTGGCGTCGATGTCGAAGGTGACCTCGATCTGCGGCACGCCGCGTGGGGCGGCGGGCAGGCCGACCAGGTCGAACTGGCCGAGGAGCTTGTTGTCCGCCGCCATCTCGCGCTCGCCCTGGAAGACGCGGATGGTGACCGCGGTCTGGCCGTCCTCGGCGGTCGAGAAGACCTGGGACTTCTTCGTCGGGATCGTGGTGTTGCGGTCGATCAAACGGGTGAACACGCCGCCCAGCGTCTCGATGCCGAGCGAGAGCGGGGTCACGTCGAGGAGCAGCACGTCCTTGACGTCGCCCTTCAGGACGCCGCCCTGGATCGCGGCACCGATCGCCACGACTTCATCCGGGTTCACGGAACGGTTCGGCTCCTTGCCGAAGAATTCCTTCACCTTCTCGATCACCTTGGGCATGCGGGTCATGCCGCCGACCAGGATCACGTCCTGGATGTCGGAGGCCTTGAGGCCGGCATCCTTCAGCGCCTTGCGGCAGGGCTCCATCGTGCGCTCGATGAGGTCGTCGACGATGGCCTCCAGCTTGGCGCGGGTGAGCTTGATGAGGAGGTGCTTCGGACCCGTCGCATCGGCGGTAATGAAGGGCAGGTTGACCTCGGTCTGCATCGCCGAGGACAGCTCGATCTTCGCCTTTTCCGCAGCTTCCTTGAGGCGCTGCAGGGCGAGCTTGTCCTTCTTCAGGTCGATGCCGTTTTCCTTTTTGAACTCCTCGGCCAGGTAATCAATGATCCGCGCGTCGAAATCCTCGCCGCCGAGGAAGGTGTCGCCATTGGTCGACTTCACCTCGAAGACGCCGTCGCCGATTTCGAGCACGGAGACGTCGAAGGTGCCGCCGCCGAGGTCATAGACCGCGATGACGCCGCCATTCTTCTTGTCCATGCCATAGGCGAGGGCGGCCGCCGTCGGCTCGTTGATGATGCGCAGCACGTCGAGGCCGGCAATCTTGCCGGCATCCTTGGTCGCCTGGCGCTGGCTGTCGTTGAAATAGGCCGGCACGGTGATGACCGCCTGGGTCACCTTCTCGCCGAGATAGGCCTCGGCCGTCTCCTTCATCTTGCCGAGGATGAAGGCCGAGATCTGGCTGGGGCTGTAATTCTTGCCGTGGGAGTTGACCCAGGCATCGCCATTGTCGCCCGACGTGATCTTGTAGGGGACGAGGTCGATGTCCTTCTTGGTGGTCGGATCGTCGAAGCGGCGGCCGATGAGGCGCTTGATGGCGAAGAGGGTGTTCTCGGGGTTGGTCACCGCCTGGCGCTTGGCGGCCTGGCCGACCAGGCGCTCGCCGCTATCCGTGAAGGCCACCATCGAGGGGGTGGTGCGGGCACCCTCCGCATTCTCGATGACCTTGACGTCCTTGCCTTCCATCACGGCGACACAGGAATTGGTCGTGCCGAGGTCGATGCCGATTACTTTGGCCATGAGTCTTCATCCTTTCCTGCGGCAGATCCCTGTCTTGGGCCTTCCCATGAAGCACCCGACCGGAGCATGGAAGCTCCAGGGACCCCCGACTTTGACAGTTGCTGCGAAGTCATGCCCTGGCGACCGGAGCCGGCTTCCCCAACAAATCCATCCCGGGGCCGGGCAGTCGCCGTTTAGGCATTGGTTTCGAGGGGTTATATAGGCGGTCCACAAAGCCGCGCAAGTCGCGCCGCCGAGATTCTTAATGGTCCGGCGGATACCCCGACAACCTGTCGCGGCCGGCCTTGTCCCAGTAAATTACTCGGATTTTGATGCGGGCAGGTGCAGGGCGGCTTCTGGCGCCGGCCGGCAAACCGGATAGAATGTCGCTGGAGGGGAGACCGAATGCCCAGTGACAGCAGTATGCCCGACAGCAAGATGTCCGACAGCGAGATGCCCGACAACAGCCGCCCGGTTGGCGGTCACCAGGATATGCGACCGCTGGAAAGGCGCGAGGGCGACCGGCGGAAGGACAGCATCCACCGCGCCATCGTCATCCTGATGGCCCTCGACATCGTTATGGGGGCCACGATCGCGGCCGTCGGCCTCGGCGTGCTGCAGGACCAGGCGATCGCCCTGGCCGGCGGGGGGCTGGCCCTGTGCGGCCTCGTCCTGCTGGTCTTTTTCGAGCTATTCGGCCGCCGGGGCTAGGGCCGCAAGGCGCCCCCCGGCCAGCATCCCGGTGGCGGGGGCCGCGGCAGCGGCCGTTCGGATTCCCAGATTCTCCGCCTCGATTCGCGCCTGCCGCTCGGCCAGCAGCGCCGCGATGCGGCTTGCCACCATGTCCAGTTCGCAGGCGCAAAGATCGGCCAAAACCCGGTTGACCGGCTCCGGACCAGCCAGACCCGCCGACCCCCTGCCTGCTTGCTCCGCGCCTGCTTGATCCCCGCCCGCTTGTTCGGCGTCCAGCCGCGCCACCAGCCCGTTGCGCAGCAGCCGGTTGGTCAGAATCGGCACATGGCGGATCGGCTGCGCCTGGCCGCGGCGGACCGCGGCCTCGAAGCGGCGGTCGAGCCAATCGGCAGGGCTGCCCCGCTCCAGCCTTTGCAGCCGGCGGCGGCCCAGCCAGTGCAGCGGCCGGCTCGGCATCCAGAGGGGCGGGCGTGGCGTCGCCGGCAGCGCGAAAAGCCGGAGCGGACGGCCGGTGAGGGCGGCATCGGCCAGCATCGAGATGCTGTCGCTGGTGACGATGAAGGCATCGGCCAGGGCGAGCAGGCCAAGATAGGGATTGGGGCCTGTGCGGTCGCGCCGGAAGGGGAAAAACTGATGCGGCGCCGGCAGGTCGCGGGCGAAGAGATCCTGCACCGCGGCCGGGGTCCGCGGCGAGGCGGCGACCAGCAACGTACCGCCGGTCGCCCGTACCAGGCCGAGGGCCCGCTCCAGCAGCTGCCGCCCGTCGGATTCGCCGAAATCGATCGGCCGGGAAGGGCCGCCCGCCAATACGCCGATGAGGGGCCTCGGGAGGGCGGCGAACCGGCCGGCAAAGGAGGTGGCTGCGGCGGCCAGCGACGCTTCCGGCCGTGCCGTGACGGGGAGGGTGAGGTGCAGCACATTGGGTGCGGCGGGCAGTGCGTATTGCGCCGTGCTCACCAGCAGGTCGATATCGCGGTAGTGGTCCTGGTAGCGGCCGAGCTGCACATGGATCGCGGCGGGGTTTTTCCGCGTCTTGATCCAGCGCGCGACCGGCGCCGCGCGGCGGCCGATGGAAACCACCAGATCGGGATAGGAAAAATGCGCCGGCGTAGAATCGGCGGCGCCGATATCGGCGCTGGCGGCGCGGTCGACATGGTCTAGGGCGTGTTCGAGCGGCACGCGTGCTGCCGGCGCATGGCGATAGGCGATCTGCTTCACCTCGGCCGGCCAGCCGAAACGCCGGGCCAAGGCAGCGCCCAGCGCCAGCACCTGCTCGTTGTCGCCGAGGCGCGGCCCCTGCAGCAGCCAGACCAGCGGCGGCTTTCCCGGCAATTGGCCTTGCGCCAGGTCGAATGGCAAACGCATATCCGGCGCCGCCAGCGCCTTGTCATCAGTCATCGCCCGATTCCCCGTCCCGGAATTGTCCGACAAAACCTAGGACAGGGTTGATGACGACAGGCTGACGCCGGTCTTGCAGACCGATGACAATTGTCATTGGCGCCGTTATCAGGTGGGGAACCGCGGCAGCTGGAGAATGGTGTTATTCCGGCTGCCGCTCGGAATGGCCGAGTGCGCGGTCGGGAGCAATCTGATCGCGCAGGCGCTGTTTCAACTCCTTCAATTCCGGAAACCGCCCCTCATCCTTGCGCGACCAGATGATCTGATCCGCCGCCCGCACCTCGAAGATGCCGCTGCTGCCGGGGATCAGCGTCACGCCGCCCAATTCCTCCTCGAAGGTCACCAGCAATTCCTGCGCCGTCCAACCGGCCCGCAGCAGCCAGCGGCATTGCGTGCAATAGGTGATGGTGACGATTGGTTTCATGTCGGCAGGACAGCTGCCCCGGCCGCCGTCGGCGGCTTTGCGGTCATGCCCTGGGGATAGAGCTTTGCGATCCAGAACAACAGCAGCAGTCCCGGGATCGCCATCACCGTAGTCAGCGCCCAGAACGTGACCCAGTCCAGATGATCGGCGAACCAGCCGCTGCCGCTGGACAGGATCGTGCGGCCCTGCGCCATGAAGGAGCTGAAGAGGGCATATTGCGTCGCCGTGAAGGCGACATTGCAGAGGCCGGAGAGATAGGCGACGAGGGCGGCCGCGGCGACGCCGCCCGCCAGATTGTCGGCCGTGATGGCAACACCCAGCCAGAGGAGGTCGTTGCCCATCATCGCCAGGTAGCTGAACAGCAGATTGGTGACGGCCTGCAGCACGCCGCCGACCAGCAGCGTCCGGAACAGGCCGTAGCGCGCGACGATCAAACCACCGAGTACGCCACCCACCAGGGTGGCGATGACGCCATAGAGCTTGGATATGGCGGCGATCTCGGTGCCGGTGAAACCGAGCTCGACATAGAAGGGGTTGGCCATGGCGCCGCCGAAGGCGTCGCCATATTTGTAAAACAGGATGAAGAGCAGGATGACGATCCAGCCGCGGCGACCCATGAAATCGGCGAAGGGCCGCACCGCCGCCTGATTGAGCCAGTCGGCATAGCTTTTCCGTTTGGCCGTCTCAACGCCGCGCCGTTGCGGTTCCGGCACGAACAGGGTGAAGGCGGCGCAAAGCGCCGCGGCGATGGCGAGGATGGCAAAGATGGTCGGCCAGTCGATGAAATCGGACATCGCCGTGACGCCCGCGCCGGCCAGCAGCATGCCGATGCGATAGCCGACCTGGGTCGTGCCGGCGCCGGCGCCCTGTTCGTCGTCGCGCAGAATTTCGATGCGATAGGCATCGATGACGATGTCCTGGCTGGCCGAGAAGAAGGCGACCAGGATGGCGAGAATGGCCGTGAACTCGGGATCGATGGTGGGGTCGGTCCGCCCCATCAGGAAGATGACCGCGACCAGCCCCGCCTGGCACAGGAACAGCCAGCTCTTGCGCCGGCCGATGCGGCCGATGAGCGGCAGGCGCAGATGGTCGATGATCGGCGACCAGGCGAATTTCAGCGTGTAGGGAATACCGACCAGGGTGAAAAGGCCGATGGTGGTCTTGTCGACGCCGACCTTGGAAAGCCAATAGGACAGGGTCGACAAGGTCAGCAGCAAGGGCAGGCCGCTGGCAAATCCCATCACCAGGATGATGATCTGGCGGCGCGTCAGATAGACCGACATGGCCTCCCACCAACCGACCTGACGTTCGACGCTCATGCTCTGTCCTTCACCGGCGACTCGGGGTCCTTGATCGCGCGCCATGCTGAATCAGATTGCCGTGGGCCGCAATGTCAGCGCTTCAGCCGCTCGTTGATCTCGCCCAGCGTGTCCGCGTCGAGATCGGCGATACGCCTGGCAAGGCGGTTGGCAAGCTCGGTGGCCAGCGGCGACAGCCCGCCGGTCTCGATCGTGACCCTGGGGTCGGAGAGGTCGGCCAGCGCCTTCAACTCGTCTACCTCGTCCCAAGCGAGGTTGAAATAGGCGGCAACCTGCTGCACGAAGCCGGCCTTGGGACGCGCGCGATGGCCGTGCTCCAGCGCCGAGAGATAGGCGGAGGAGACCTTGAGGGCCCTCGCCATGTCCTTCAGCTGGCGCTCATGCTGCTGGCGGAGTTCGCGCAGCTTCTGTCCGAAGGGTGTCATGCGGCGGCGAGATTACGGGAGGGACGGAGTCGCCGGCAACAGGACGGCTAGACCGCCAGCCGGAAGCGTGCCGCGCCGCTGCCATCGGCCAGCGCCGGCTCGCCGCCGGCCTGGCGGTAGGCGCGGTCGGCTTGCTGCAGCGGCGGATCGTAGAGGCCGGGGCGCAGCTGCTCCTGGGCGATGAGCTGGGCCAGAAAGGGGGCTGAGAACCCGCTGGCGGTAACGGCATCTGCCGGCACCCGGCGCGATTCGCCGGCAGCGGCCGATTCGCGGCGCGCCTCGGCGCCGGCGGCGCGGTTCGCGGCGGCATCCCGCGCCGGCACGCCGGCATTGCCGGAGAGGCTTTCATCCGGCCTGCCGCCGTCATAGACCCGGAAGCGGAAGGCCTTGGCGCGGGCATTTTCCTGTCGGTCCGCCGCCCCCTCCGCGGCACCGATCCCCCCCGCCGCGGGAGACTGGTTCGCCGGATACCGGTTTGGCGAGATCTGGGCAGGCTGCGAACCGCCCGGCTGAATCGTTCCCGCCCGGCCGGGAACGGCCGGTGGCGGCAGAAAGAGCAGGCGACCGATCTCGGCCATCAAATCCGCTTCGGTTCGGGGGGTGGCTGGAGAATTAGATAGAATTTTAGATAAATTCGATTGAGGCACAAGCCCCCGCCCCGGCAGAAACCGCCGGAAGCACACATCCAGATCCGTGATCGGCCGGCCGCGGGGCGAAATATTTATGGTAAACAAATGTTTACCATATCTCTGGTCGGCGATGTCACAGAATGGCCCCAGGCCGGTCGGATCGGAACCGGCCCGGAATATGGCCCGCGACATGGCCCCGTAATATGGCCGATGAGTCAACTTTTAGGACTTTGTTTAGACTCTCGGCGTTAGGGTCTCTGTCTGTTGGCAGGCGGTGGCGATTGAGGAGCGCTCGTGACGGCCCTGAGGAACGAGCAAGAGGTTGATCCTTTGTCGCCGGATTCGGTTCTGGACGCGATCGCCGGCGATTCCGACAGCCCGCGCGCGGCACCCGAATGGCTGCAACAGGCGATCCGCGGCTCGGGCGACATTCTCTATCGCTGGGACATCCTTTCCGACCGGCTCAACTGGGCCGGCGACGTGGAAGAGGTGCTGGGCGAGGCCGAGCAGGCCATCGCCAGCGGCCATGGCTTCAACAACCGCATCCATCCCGAGGACCTGCCGCGGCGCCTCAAGGCGCTCTCCGACCATTTCAGCCAGGGCGACACCTATGACTGCGAGTACCGCGTCCGCAACGCCCAGGGCATCGTCATCTGGGTGCATGACCGCGGCCGCGTCGAGCTGGACGCCAACGGCATGCCGCGCGCCATGTCCGGCACCATGCGCATCATCACGCAAAGGAAGCAGAACGAGGCGCGCCTCGAGCGCATCGCCAATTACGACGAGCTGACCGGCCATTTCAACCGCGCGCGCCTGCGCGACGAGCTGGACCATGCCCTCTCCGCCGCGCGCCGCTTCGGCCTTGCCGGCGCCTTCCTGGTGATCGGCGTCGACAAGCTTGCCATGGTCAACAACGCCTATGGCTACGAGATCGGCGACGCCGTGCTGGTGGCGATCGGCCAGCGCTTCGACCGTGTGCTGCGCGCCAGCGACATCATCGGGCGCCTCGGCGGCGACCGCTTCGGCGTGCTGCTGGGCAATTGCCCGGAGGAATGCGTCACCCAATGCATGGACCGCATCATCGAGACCATGCGCAACCAGGCGATCGAGATCAACGGCCAGTCCATCCCGGTCACCGTCTCGATCGGCTGCGTGCTGTTCCCGGGCCTGGTCAACACCGCCTATGAGGTGATGACCAAGGCGGAATCGGCCCTCGCCTATGCCAAGAAGGCGGGGCGCTGCTGCGCCAATGTCTACCGCCCCTCGGAACAGCAGACCCTGCTCTATCGCCGCACGCTCGACATCGGCACCCAGGTGCAGCAGGCGATGCGCGAGGAGCGCCTGATCTTCACCTACCAGCCGATCGTGGCGGCACAGACCCTGACCGTCTCGAAATACGAATGCCTGCTGCGGATGCGCGACGAGGACGGCAAGATCCTGCCGGCTGGCGCCTTCATCCCGGTGGTTGAGCAGCTCGGCATGACGCGCCTGATGGACCGCTATGTCCTCGACATGACGGTGGGCGAGTTGCGGCGCGACCCGGCTGCCGTGCTCTCGCTCAACATCTCCGGCCTCACCGCCACCGACCAATCCTGGCTGCGCGCCCTCATCGCCGCGGTGAAGGCGACGCCCTCGATCGCCGAGCGGCTGATCGTCGAGATCACCGAGACGGCAGCACTCCACGACATCGAGGAATCGGCCCGCTTCGTCAATGTCGTGCGCGATGTCGGCTGCCGCGTCGCGATCGACGATTTCGGCGCCGGCTTCACCTCGTTCCGGCACCTGAAGGCCTTGACCGTCGACCTGGTCAAGATCGACGGCTCCTTCGTACGCAACCTCGCCAACAATGCCGACCAGCAGTTGTTCATCCGCAATTTGATGGGCCTCGCCGGCACCTTCGGCCTCGAAACCGTGGCCGAGTTCGTCGAGAACGACGCCGATGCCAGCGTCCTCATCAATGCCGGCGTCCACTACCTGCAGGGTTATTATTACGGCCGCCCGCAATTCGATCGCCCCTGGCCGATCGGCGCCAGGATCCAGCCGGCCGGCTGACGCCGCCGGCGACACCACTCCGCACCCGCATCCCAAGCCCACATTGCCATCGCCGCATGGCTGCGCCATAAAGCGCGGTGATGAACGAAAGCGGTACATCTCCCGACCGGATTGTCCCACTCGCCGATCTGCCGGCGTTGCTCGCCCTGCATGGCGCGGCGCTCTGGCTGGAGCGGGGCGATGCGGCGCCCGAGCATGTCAGTCAGGCGACAGTGGCCCTCAGTGCCCGCGCGCGCGCGCCCCTGCTGGTGCACGGGCCGGCCTGCGCAAGGCGCCTGCGCACCGATCGGTTCGCCGCCTTCGATCTGCTGGAGCTCTATGCCTTCGTGCGGCCGGCGAGCTTCTGCCTGCCGACGGCCAAGGGTCTCGCCGAGGCTTTGGGCCTCGCTGTCCCCACGCATCACGATGCCGCCGCCGAGATCCGCCTGCTGCATGAATCGGCACGGCTGCTGCTGGGCGAACTCCGCGCCCTCAACCGCCAGCGCCGGCGCGTAATCGGTCTGGCCTGGGCAATGGCGCGGGCCGGCTGGGCCTGGGCACCGTTGGTGCTGGCCGCGCTCGATTTCCGGCGCGACGACGGCAAGCCTGCCCCGGGTATCGGCGTCTGGGACGACCTCCCCGAATGGGCGGATGGCGCGCCGCCGCCGGAGCCCGGACACCAGCCGGTCCAGGCCGAGGAGACGCGAAGGCGCCTGGCCGAACTGACAGGCGCCCATGCCGAGCAGCGTGCGGCACAGGCGGATTTTTCGGCCGGCCTCGTCCCCGCCTTCACGCCGCGCGCCGAGGAAGGGGCACCCCAAGTGGTGCTGGCCGAGGCCGGCACGGGGGTGGGCAAGACGCTGGGTTACATCGCCCCCGCGAGCCTCTGGGCCGAACGCAACCAGGGACCGGTCTGGATCAGCACCTATACCAGGCATCTGCAGCACCAGATCGACCAAGAGCTTGACCGCCTCTACCCCAATCCGGCGCAGAAGGCTCAGAAGGTGGTGATCCGCAAGGGGCGCGAGAACTATCTCTGCCTGCTCAATCTGGCCGAGATGGGCGCGCAATTGTCGACGCGCCCCGTGGATGCGGTCGGCTTCGGCCTCGCCGCGCGCTGGGTCATGGCGACGCGCGACGGCGACATGGTCGGCGGCGATTTCCCGGGCTGGCTGCCCGATCTCATTGGCCCGGGCCGCAGCCTCTCGCTGGCCGACCGGCGCGGCGAATGCATCTATGCCGCCTGCCCGCATTACACGCGCTGCTTCATCGAACGCTCGGTCAGGCGCGCAAAGAAGGCCGAGATCGTCATCGCCAACCATGCGCTGGTGATGATCCAGGCGGCGCTGAACGGTGGCGCGGAGCAGAGCGAGGAACAGCGCCTGCCGACGCGCTATGTCTTCGACGAGGGCCATCACCTGTTCAGCGCCACCGACAGCGCCTTTGCCGCGCATCTGACCGGGCAGGAGATGACGGACTTAAGGCGCTGGCTGCTGGGCGCCGAGGGCGGCCGGTCGAGCCGCGCGCGGGGCCTCAAGCGCCGCCTCGACGACCTGCTGCTCGACGATGCCGAGATGCCGCAACTGGTCGAGGACGTGCTGGCTGCCGCGAAACTCCTCGCCGGCGAAGGCTGGCAGCAGCGCGTGATCGACGGCCAGCCATTGGGGGCTGGCGAGCGCTTCCTGCTGGCGGTCAGACACCAGGTGCTGGCGCGAAGTGCCAGCCCGCGCAGCGGCTACAGCCTGGAATGTGCGACCGCACCGCTGGAAGATGCGGTCGCGCTGGCGGCGGTGACACTGGAACGCGGCCTGAAGCAACTGACCCAGCCGATGCTGGCGCTGGCCGCAAGACTGATGCGGCGCCTGGACGAGGAAGCGGATTCCCTCGACAGCGCGCAGCGCCAGCGCCTTGATGCGCTCGCCCGCGGCCTCGTGCGCCGCGCCGATGGCGAGGCCGGCGCCTGGCGCCACATGCTGGCAGCACTCACGGCACCGATGGCCGAGGACGAGCGGGAACAAACCTTCGTCGACTGGTTCGGGCTCGAACGCAGCGACGGGCGCGAGCTCGATCTCGGCATGTACCGGCATTTTCTCGATCCCACCCTGCCCTTCGCGGAAACCGTGATGAAGCCGGCCCACGGCATCGTCGTCACCTCGGCGACGCTGACCGATGGCAGCGGCTCGGAACTGGCCTGGGCGGGGGCTGAGGCGCGCGCCGGGACCGTGCATCTGCCGCTGCCCGCCTATCGCCTGCGCGTGCCCTCGCCCTTCGACTATGCGCGCCAGACCAGGGTCATCATCGTCACCGACCTCGACAAGGACGACATGGCGCAGGTGGCCGCCGCCTATCGCACCCTGTTCCTGGCGGCAAGGGGCGGCGCGCTCGGCCTCTTCACCGCGATCCAGCGCCTGCGCGAGGTGCATCGGCGCATCGCCCCCGCCCTGGAACAGGCCGGGCTCAACCTGCTCGCCCAGCATGTCGATGCGATGGACAACGCCACCCTCATCGACATCTTCCGGGGCGACCGCGATGCCTGCCTGCTCGGCACCGATGCGGTGCGCGACGGCGTCGACGTGCCGGGAGATGCGCTGCGCCTCATCGTCTTCGACCGTGTGCCCTGGCCGCGCCCGGACCTCCTCCACCGGGCGCGCAAGCAGGCCTTCGGCGGCACCGCCTATGAGGACCAGCTGACTCGCCTCAAGCTGAAACAGGCCTTCGGCCGCCTCATCCGGCGGGCCGATGATCGCGGCGTCTTCGTGCTCCTCGACAAGGCGATGCCGAGCCGCCTGCTCTCGGCCTTTCCGGCGGAGATCACGGTCGAGCGGATCGGTCTCAAGGACGCGATCGCCGGTGTGCGCGCCTTCCTGGGTCCGGCGTAGGTCGCGGATTTTGCCTGATTCCGGCCGTTTTCCGGGGGCTTGAGCGGATATCCGCCCGCCGCTATTGTGGCGCCGTTCCGGCAGCCGCCGCGAGCCTTCCCATTTTCAGCCGACAGGATTTTCGCCATGGCGAGCATCAACCACCACACCGCCCTCATCTACACCATGATCCTGGTGTCGGCGGCGGATCGGGACATGACCGATGCCGAGATGCAGTCGATCGGCGACATGGTCGGACACCTGCCGGTGTTCCGCGATTTCGACAAGGCCAAGATCGCCAAGACCGCCGCCTCCTGCGTCGACCTGCTGAACGGCAAGAACGGCCTTGACGGTGTGCTGAAGGCCATTTCCGACCACCTGCCGGAGCGATTCCGCGAAACCGCCTATGCGCTGGCCTGCGATGTCGCCGCCGCCGATGGCAAGGTTAGCCAGGAGGAGGCCCGCATGCTGGACCTCATCCGCTATGAGCTGAAGGTCGGCAAGCTGGTCGCCGCCGCCATCGAACGCGGCGCCCGCGCGCGCCACATGACGCTGTAGATCAAAGCCGACGAACTGGCGGTTGCCACCACCCTTCGCCCGCACCTTTTCCCCGCTATCGCGGGGCGCAGGTATGGTGCGGGGCGCGGGGCTGGGATGAGGGGTGCCTGTCTACGCCGCCGAGCGCAGATCGCCGTGGGCGAAATCCATGTAGAGCTGGCGCGCGCGGCGATAGAGCGGGCCCAAATCGAGATCGCGATCGCCGATGCCGGTCACCGGCAGCACCTTGCCGAAATTGCCGGTCGAGAAGATCTCATCGGCATCCATGAGATCGGCCGGCGACAGCGTGCGCTCATAGACCGGGATGCCGGCGGCCATGAACAGGCGAATGAGGCGCTGGCGCGTGATGCCGTTGAGGAAGCAGCCGTTATGGGCCGGGGTATAGGCGGCCCCGTCCTTGGCGATCCAGAGATTGGAGCCGGTGAATTCCGCCACATTGCCGAGCGGGTCCAGCATCACCGCATCGTCGAAGCCGGCGGCGCGCGCCTCGCCCGAGGCACGCCCCGCCTGGGCATAGAGGCAGACCGCCTTGGCATCGGTCGGCGCCGTTTCCGGCGAAGGGCGGCGGAAGCGCGAGATCATGACACGGCAGGGTTTCGGTTCGGGGAGCGGCGTCAGGGTCACCGAAATGCAAATGCGCGTGCTGGCCGGGTCGGGCGCCATCCAGCCATCCTCGGACCACATGAAGGGGCGCAGGTAAAGATGACTGCCGCGCGGGAAACGCGCGATGCCGTCGCGGCAGATCTCCTCGATCTCGCCGGCGGAAAGGGGCGAGCGCAGGCCGACATTGCCGGCCGAGCGCACGGCGCGGCGGCAATGCAGGTCGAGATCGGGGGTGACGCCGTCGAACGCGCGCGCCCCGTCGAAGATGCCGCCCATCAGCCAGGTGGCATGGTCGAAGGCCCGCATCAGGGGTGGATTGCCGGTCACCCA
This sequence comes from Dongia mobilis, assembly GCF_004363235.1. Taxonomy (GTDB): domain Bacteria; phylum Pseudomonadota; class Alphaproteobacteria; order Dongiales; family Dongiaceae; genus Dongia; species Dongia mobilis. The sequence goes on along the minus strand of NZ_SNYW01000008.1, from coordinate 156,977 downwards.
TTTGCCGTCGATGAAATGCCATTGATCCATGGCGCACCTCGTTCTGCCCCGCCGCCACATCACCGCCATGAATGCATGGCGGGCCGGCATGACGGGCCGGCGCGGTGGAATTGACAGGTAAAACGCTAGGCCGGGCGTTCGGATGCCGTCAAGCATTCCCGCCGGATGCCGGATCCCTGGCCCGGGCGACAACGATGCTGCCGGTGCCGCCGGTGGGGGGTGCGATTGCGGTTATTTCCCCGACCGGGCGATCTCGGCCAGGAGGGTGAGGCTAGCCTGGCGCAGCTGTCGCAGCGCGCCCTGCACCTCCGCCGCCATGACATCGCGGCAGCGATCTTGCGCCGCCGCGGCGAGGCGGCGGCTGATGCCGTCGATCTCGTGCCGCCGGGCGTGAAGTTCGGCAAGCCGCGCCGCGCCGTCGGAGCCGAATCTGGCCTGCCGCCGAGCCAGCCAGGGCAGGATGTCAAAAGCCAGTCCGGCATCGATGGCGCCCGGGTAGCACTTTGCGCTGTCGCCCGATGTCGCTGGACCGGGCGCCGGTGGGGTGGCCACTATCGGCCCTGCTGCCGTCGGCCCTGCTGCCGGGCGATTGAAGGCGATCGGATGGTCGTTCGGCATGACCTGCCCCCTTTCGGCCGCTGGATCCTCATTTGCGGCCGAATGGAACATATCATGAACTCGCGTCGGATGAAAGTGTCCGGCGTTACTGGCTGACCCAGATGATGCGGGCGGCGAAGCGGACTTCGCTATTGGTGAGGAATTGCGCGCGGCCGGACGGGCCGATCGATTCGGTGTAGTAGCCATCGGCATCGTGCCGCGCCACCCGCCGGATCAGGATGCCGCCGCTGCCGAGCCCCAGCACCACCCGGTCGCCGCGGCGGATCTCGGCCCCGGTGCTGGCGATCAGCGTATCGCCGTCACGGTAGACGGGATCGAACTCGCTGCCGCTGATCTCGATGCCGAAGGCATCGCGGCCGATACTGCCGTCGAAATCGAGATGGCCCCAGCCGGCGCCGACCGGCTGCCCCGCCGCTGAGAAATGCTCGGTGGCCAGCCGCTCCAGCGGCAGGACGGGCACGATGCGGCTGCCGCGCGCAGCAGCACCCCGCTCCGCCAGTTCCGCGCCGCCATGGCCGTTGCTGACCGCGTCACCGCCATGCGCGCCGGTGAGGAGAACGAAGTCGATGAAGGGTTCACTGGTGACGGCCAGGATCTTCGACAGGGATTCGGTACTGGGCCAGCGCGGCCGTCCCTCGCGCGTGATGCGCTTTGACGGGTTGAAAGCGGTCGGATCCAACCCAGCACGCCGGGCAAGACCGGAAGCGGAAAGGCCGTGCTTGGCGGCCAGCCGGTCGATACCGCGCCAAACATCGGCATGCTGCAGCATGGGAACTGTCACGATGGCGTCTCCTAACGTTACGTCAGAATACGACTCGCTTCCTGCAGCCCCAGTTTCCGAGCGTTTCTAAGCCTTCTCCCAGTATTGCATCCCTGTTGCCTGCGCCTGTCCGACATACGCGATCCGCGTCCGACTCAGGCATGGCACCTGGGTATGCTCGCTGTCCTGTCGCACATCGCTCCCCCCGAAGCGATGCCCGTTCCTAACCAAGACAAAAATCATTTTATCCCAGGTCGCCCAAGGAAAGAACAAGGTATTTACTGATAATTGGTTGTAAATAACTCGCAGGCATGATGGGAAGAAAAGCCGAATTACTGGACGACGCTGGAAACCAGCCAAAAAAAACTGGGCGATCGCGGCAGACCGACGCTGCTTGGGAATTTCACTACATGTTAGAATACAAACATTCGTGCGGACGGCCGCCGGGCATCGCCCAGGCCGCACCAGCATCCGCCGCCCTGCCACCAGCGGCGGGTGTGCCGCGTGATCCAATCCGGGCAGCAGAAAGATGATCCGCCTTTCCGACCTTTATCCGCTGCTGCGGCCGCTCCTGTTCCGGCTCGACGCCGAACGCGCGCATCGCCTCGCCGTGCGCGCGCTGGCCGGTTGCGGATCCGGTGGCCAACGGCCGGCCGATACCATGCTGGCGCAGCGTATCTGGGGCCGGCATTTCCCCAATCCGATCGGCCTTGCCGCCGGCTTCGACAAGAATGCGGAATGTTATGCCGGCGCGCTCGGGCTCGGCTTCGGCTTCGTCGAGATCGGCAGTGTCACGCCGCTACCCCAGGCCGGCAATCCGCGGCCGCGACTCTTCCGCCTGCCGCAGGCGCGCGCCGTCGTCAACCGCATGGGCTTCAACAATGATGGCATGGAGGCGGTGGCGGCGCGCCTCGCCGCGCGCGACCGCGCCGGGGGCATTGTCGGCGTCAATCTCGGCAAGAACAAGGAAACCGCGGATGCCGCCGCCGATTACGAGAAGGGAATCGCCTGCCTCGGCCCCTTTGCCGATTATCTCGTCATCAACGTCTCGTCGCCCAACACGCCAGGGCTGCGCGCATTGCAGGGGCGCGCCCCGCTCGCCGCCCTGATCGATCGCGCGCGTGCCGCGCGCGATGCATTGCCGGTAGCGCCGAACGGAGGGCGGCCGCCGCTGCTCCTGAAGATCGCACCCGACCTCACCGCCGAGGACCGCGTCGATATCGCGGAGGTGGCCCTCGGCCGTCACGGTGGCAACCATGCCAGTCGCGGCCTCGACGGGCTCATCATCAGCAATACGACGATCGAACGCCCGGCAGAGATTGGCGCGGCCTGGCAGAACGAGGCGGGTGGCCTTTCCGGAGCGCCGCTGTTCGGCCCCTCGACCGCGCTGCTGCGCGATATGTATCGCCTGACCGAAGGTCGGCTGCCATTGATCGGCGTCGGCGGCATCGCCAGTGCGGCCGAGGCCTATGCCAAGATCCGCGCCGGCGCCAGTCTGGTGCAGCTTTATTCGGCGCTGGTCTATGAAGGGCCCGGCCTGCCGGCGCGCATCGCCAGGGAATTGCCGGCGCTGCTGGCGCAGGACGGCTTCGGCCATGTCGCGGAGGTGGTCGGTGCCGACCATCGCTGAGGCACCCGCCGGATACCCCCGGGCCAGCCAACTTTTCGGTGGCTTCGCCCCCGGCCTCGGGATAGGTCTAGAGCCATGAAGCGCTCGGGGAACTTCCTGCTTTTCCTGCTTTATGTGCTGGCGGCCGTGGGCCTTGCCATCTGGCTGCCGCAATTCGTGCCCAGCGTTTCGCCGATCCTCGGCGCCATCGCCGGCGGCTTCGTCTTCCTGGCCGGCGGCCTCTCGCATCAATCGGCCCTCGCCGGCAGCCGCGCGCGCCGGCAGGAGAGTTCGCTTGCCACCCTCGCCCGCCAGCTCGAGGCGATCCTGCGCGACCAGCGACGCATCGAGGACGATCTGCTGCAGCTGCGCGCGACGCTTGCCAACCTCGCCAAGGAACCGGCGCAGGATGTCGGCGGCGTCGTCGCCGAGGTGAAGGTGCTGCAGCAATTGATCGAACAGCTCTACAGCTCGCGCACCAGGCCGGGCGCGGCATCGGCCGCATCCGGCGCGTCGAAGCCACAGGCCGCCCAGGCGACGGCAGCGATACCGGCAGCACCGGGGCCGAAGCTGGTGGTTGAGAAGGCGCGCAACGGCGGCGACGGACAGGAAGAAAGGGCCATCCCCCTCGACCAGCCGCTGCGCCAACCAGCGCCGCCACCAACTGCCGGCACCGGCGCCGGTGCCGGCAGCAATGCCAGCCTGCCGATGCCGCCGGTCGCCTATGATCTTGGCGAGGGCGAGATCCTGGATGCGCTGCGCGACGGGCTGCGCGAGAGCGGCGTCGAGCTTGCCCTGCAGCCCATCGTCAGCCTGCCGCAGAGAAAGCGGCGCTATTTCGAATGCTTCTCGCGCATCCGCGTGGCGGATGGCCGCGTGCTCATTCCCGAACAATATATCGAGCTGGCCGAGCGCCACGGCCTGGTAACGGCGATCGACAACATGCTGCTGTTCCGCTGCATCCAGACCCTGCGGCGCATAAGGAAGTCCAATGCCGCCGTCGGCTTCTTCCTCAACATTTCGCACCATACCCTGGCCGACCGCGCCTTCTTCCGCGAATTCATCAACCTGATGGCGCAGAATGCCGAACTGGCCCCGGCCATCGTGTTCGAGTTCTCGCAGCGGACGATGGATTCGGCCGACGACGCGCTCTTGGGCGATCTCGAGCGCCTGGCGCAGCTCGGCTATCGCTTCAGCCTCGACCAGGTGACGCATTTCGACATCAACCCGGCGGTGCTCTCCAGCCGCCATTTCCGCTTCATGAAGATCGAGGCCGAACGCCTCATCGCCGCGGCGCGCGCCGGGGCGCTGGGCGAGGACCCCGAGGATTTCAAGCGCATGCTGGATTCCTTCGCTGTCGATCTCATCGCCGACCACATCGAGTCCGAGCCGATGCTGCTCGAGCTGCTCGACCTCAACCTCGATTTCGGCCAGGGCTATCTGTTCGGCGAGCCGCGCCTCGCCCGCAGCGGCGCCAACATCGCACCATAGGTATCATGACAGATTCAACGATTGCCCATCCCGCCACCACCTTTCCGACGGGGCTCGGCGCCATTGCCGACGGCCTCGAGCTTGTCGTCATGGATCTATGGGGTTGCATGCATGACGGGGTCAGGGTCTATCCGGCCGCCCTCGACGCGCTCCGTCGCCTGAAAGAGCGGGGCATCGCCGTGGCGCTGGTCTCGAATGCGCCCCGGCGCATCGCGCGCGTGGTGCCGCGGCTTGAGGAGATGGGCATCGGCGCGGATCTCTATGCCGGCATCTATACTTCGGGCGAGATGATCTGGCGGCATCTGGCGATACGCGCGGAGGCAGCCTATCGCGCGCTGGGCCGCCGCGCCCTTGCCATCGGCGCGGTCGAGGACAGGGGCTACTTCGGCGGCACCGATTGCGCCTTTACCGATGACATCGAGATGGCCGATTTCACCATCGTCTTCGGCGTTGCCGACGAAAGCGTGCGGGTGGCGGATTTCGATTCCCTGTTGGCGCGGGCGCTGGCGCGCGGACTGCCGATGATCTGCGCCAACCCGGATCTCATCGTGCATCGCGGCGGGATCGAGGAAATCTGTGCCGGGGCCATCGCCGAGGAGTATCGCCGGCGGGGCGGGACCATCCTGATCGAGGGCAAGCCCTATCCCGGCATCTATCGCCGCGTCATGGCGGATCTCGGCATCAGCGATCCGGCTTGCGTCCTTGGTATCGGCGATGCGCTGCGCACCGATGTGGCGGGGGCTGCCGGCATCGGCGCCCGCTCGCTGCTGATCGCCGGCGGCATCCATCATGGCGAATTGCTGCGCGATGGCGCCATCGATCGCGCCGCACTGGCGCGCATCACGGCGGGGGCGCCGAGCCCTACCCATGCACTGCCCTATCTTGTTTGGTAGCGGGCTGGACTGATGGCGGACGCGGGCGGTAGCGGCGTTCAGTCCGGCCGCGTCATGCGGAAGGTTTCCGTCACCGCGGCATAGAGTGAATAGCCCAGCCGCGCGATCGGTTTGGCCCGCGCGATGTCGACGCGCCCCTCGGCGGTGATGAGCCCGTCATCGATATGGATGCCGACCACCTCGCCGAAGATGACACCATTGGGTTCATCGGGATCAAGGCTGGGGAGATCGGTCGTCTTCAGGTAGCGGCATTCGAGCGCGACCGGTGCTGCGGCAAGGCGCGGTGCCGCGACCAGGCGCGAAGGCACCATTTCGAGGCCGGCCAGCGCCGCCTCGTCAGTGCCGTGGGGAAGCTGCGCCGAACTGGCGTTCATCGCCTCGCGCAGGTCCCAGGTGGCAAGGTGGACGACGAAGGCGCCGACCGCCTCGATATTGACCTTGGTGTCCTTGATCTCGCCATTCCGCTTGCGGCCATAGGGGGCGAAGACCACGATCGGCGGCGCCTCGGCCACCAGGTTGAAGAAGCTGAACGGCGCCAGGTTGACGCGGCCCGCGAGGTCGACGCTGCTGACCCAGGCGATCGGCCGCGGCACCACCAGCGCCTTCAGGGGGTCGATGGCAAGGCCGCTGTTGTCGAGGCGCGGTTCATAGAACATGCAAGGCTCCGGAAATGCGGCCGGCTCAACCCTGCCGCAGGGCCGGGCGATTGGCGGTCAGGCGGTGGAGCGCCATGCCGCCGAGCATGGCGGCGAAGAAGACGAGGGCCTGATAGCCGTCGAGGCCGAGAATGGCAAGCGCCGGACCCGGGCAGATGCCGGCCAGACCCCAGCCGAGACCGAAGATGGCGCTGCCCGCGATGAGCGGGCGGTCGATCCGGGTCGCCTGTGGCCAGGCGAAGCTGTCGGCCAGCGCCGGCTTCTCCAGGCGCCGCAGCCAGGCAAAGCCGGGCACGGCCACGGCGAGGGCACCCGCCATGACCAGGGCGAGGCTGGGATCCCAGCCGCCGCTGGCAATGGCGGCGAGGTCGAGGAAGGCCAGCACCTTCTGCGGGTTGGCCATGCCGGAGAGGACGAGGCCGGCACCGAGGGCGAAACCGGCAAGGAGAGCGGAAAAGAGACGCAGCATGATGATCACCCAGCGATGACGTGGCGCATGACGAAGACGGTCGCGATGGCGACGGCCATGAAGGTAAGGGTCGCCGCCAGCGAGCGCTTGGAGAAGCGCGCCAGGCCGCAGATGCCGTGGCCGCTGGTGCAGCCCGAGCCCAGCCGCGTGCCGAAGCCCACCAGCAGGCCGCCGATGACAAGGACCGGCCAGCCGCCGCTGAAGACCGGCTGGAAGCCGCCCAGCGCATAGGCCATGGCGATGGCACCCAGTACGATGCCGCCGAGGAAGGCGAGGCGCCAGCTGCGCTCGTCGCCCGCGCCGAAGACGCCCTGGGCGAGGATACCGCTCACCCCGGCGATGCGCCCGAGGCGCAGCATCAGCATGAAGGCAGCAAAGCCGATGAGGGCGCCGCCCAGCAGGGCGCGCAAGGGGTCGAAGGCAATCCAGTCCATCTCAGTCGGTTCCTTTTCGTTGGCGCGGCGGCATTGCCGGCGCCGGGCAGAACGCACCCTGCAGGGCGGTGACGATGGTCGCCACCGTGCCGTTGGCAAGGGCATAGGTCTGGCGCGTGCCACTGCGGGTGGCGCTGACCAGCCCCTCCGCCCGCAGGATGGCGAGATGCTGCGAGACCTTGGGCTGGGCAAGCCCCAGCCGTGCCGCCAGTTCGCCCACCTGGCAGGGCTGCTCGATCAGCGCGCATAGGATGGCAAGGCGATGCTCCTGGCCCAGCGAGCGCAGGAACCGCGCCGCCTCGGCGGCCTTGGCCAGCATGTCGCCGGCCGCCAGGGCAGCGGTGTCCCGCATCGGCTGGGCGTTCCGTTTATTCATACATTCGAATATGCGAATATATTGGCCGCTGTCAAGGGATAGGGAGTCCGTCGCGGCAAAGCGCCAGTCCAGCCGGCGATTGGTCGGTGACTTGATAGGGCTGCCCGGCTTTCTGCCAGTTTCAACCGGGCACGGATTCGCGCGACACTCCGGGCGGAAAAATTGCGGGGTCGGATAGATGGTGCAGCATCTCAACTTTCCAATTCTCATCGTGCACCGCGAGGTGGGCCAGCCCAGCGCGGCGGGGCGGCGCCTGGCCGAGATCGCGCGGCATCTGGAGGCGGACGGCTTTGCCACCATCACCACCGGCGACTATGCCGATGCCGCCATCGTCGCCGCCACGCATCGCGGCCTCTCCGCGCTCCTCTTCGGCGAGGCGGCGTTGGCCGGCGACAAATCGGCCCAGGCCCGGATGCAGGAGATCGTCGCCGGCATCCGCCAGCGCGCACCCGGCCTGCCGATGATCGCCCTGGCCGAGACCCATGCGGCACCGGTCACGCCGCCCGCGGCAAGGTCCCGTGGCGCCGGCCGCAAGGCGCCGGCGCGGCGGCAGGAAGGTACGCGCGGCCTCCTCGGCGAGGTGCGCCAGGTGATCTATCTCTACGAGGACACGGTGGCCTTCGTCGCGCGCCAGATCGAGCGCGTGGCGGAGAATTATCTGCAGGGCCTGCTGCCGCCCTTCTTCCAGGCGCTGGTCGAACATGCCTCGCGCTCGAATTTCTCCTGGCACACGCCGGGCCATGCCGGCGGCGTCGCCTTGAAGAAAAGCCCGGTCGGCCGCGCCTTTCACGATTTCTTCGGCGAGAACACGCTGCGCGCCGATCTTTCCATCTCGGTGCCGCAGCTGGGCTCGCTGCTCGACCATATCGGCCCGGTGAAGGAGGCCGAGGCGCGCGCCGCGCGCAATTTCGGCGCCGATCACTGCTTCTTCGTCACCAACGGCACCTCGACCGCCAACAAGATCGTCTGGCAGGGATTCGTCGGCAAGGACGACATCGTGCTGGTCGACCGCAACTGCCACAAATCGATCCTGCACGCGATCATCATGACCGGGGCGACACCGGTCTATCTGGAGCCGAAGCGCAATGCGCTCGGCATCATCGGTCCCATCGGCCGCGAGCAATTCAGCCCCGAGGCGATCCAGAAGCGCATCGCCGCCAATCCGCTGACGCGCGGGCTTGGCCAGGCGCGGGGTCGGGGCAAGGCGCGCGTGCGCCTCGCCAGCATCACCAACTCGACCTATGACGGGCTCTGCTACAATGCGGAAGCCATCAAGGAAACCATCAACGGCGCCGTCGACGTGCTGCATTTCGACGAGGCCTGGTACGGCTATGCCGCCTTCCACGAATTCTATGCCGGGCGCCACGGCATGGGCCGGCGGCACGGCTTTCCCCGCGCCGGCCATCCTATCGTGGTCGCCACGCAATCGACTCACAAGCTGCTGGCGGCCTTCAGCCAGGCATCGATGATCCATGTCGAGGATGCCGAGAAGCCGCGCTTCGACTGGGCGCGCTTCAACGAAGCCTTCATGATGCATACCTCGACCTCGCCGGCCTATGGCATCATCGCCTCCTGCGACGTCGCCTCGGCGATGATGGAAGGACCCGCCGGCCGCTCTCTGGTCGAGGAGACGCATGAGGAGGCGCGCGGCTTCCGCGCCGCCATGGCCGATGTGCGGCGCGGCCTCGGCGCGCGCGACTGGTGGTTCTCGGTCTGGCAGCCGGACGGCATCGATCTCGACCGTCCGACCAGCAATGCCGACTGGACGCTGAAACCGGGCGCCGCCTGGCATGGCTATGGCGCGGTGGCGAAGGATTTCGTCACCCTCGATCCGATCAAGGTCACCATCCGTACGCCTGGCCTCGAGATCGACGGCCGCATGCCGGCCTTCGGCGTCCCGGCGGCAGTGGTCAGCAAGTTCCTCGGCGAACGCGGCATCGTGGTCGAGAAAACCGGCCTCTACTCCTTCCTGGTGCTGTTCTCGATGGGCATCACCAAGGGCAAGTGGAACACGCTGGTGACCGAGCTCCTCGCCTTCAAGCGCGCCTTCGACGAGAACCAACCACTGGAACGCGCCCTCCCCTCGATCATGGCGAAGCATGGCGATGCCTATCAGGGGCTGGGCCTCAAGGATCTCTGCCAGCGTCTGCATGATTGTTATCGCGGCGACAAAATCCCCGCGCGCATGAATGCGATGTTCAGCGGCCTGCCCGAACCGGTGATGAAGCCCGCCGAAGCCTATGACCGGCTGGTGCACGGGAAATACGAAACGGTTGCCATCGACAATCTGGCGGGGCGCGTGGCCGCCGTGATGCTGGTGCCCTACCCGCCCGGCATTCCGCTCATCATGCCGGGGGAGCGTTACGGCGAGGGCGCCGAGCCCATTCTCGACTACCTGAAATTCGCCCGTGATTTCGACCGCCGCTTCCCCGGCTTCGAAATCGACATCCACGGGATCCGCTTCGAAACCGGCAAGAACGGCGAGAATCTTTATCTGGTGGATTGTTTGCGGGAGTGACGCTCAGGCGAGGCGCTGCAATGTGAAGTCCAGAAGCGCCCGCAACCGCGACGTGCGTTTCAGGTCACGATGATAGCCAACCCAGACATCGCGGCCGGGCGGCGATTCGCCCAGGTGGAATACACGCAGCTCGCGCATACTGTCACCCAATGGCCTCGGCAGCACGGCAAAGCCCGCACCCATGGCACACGCCCTGGCTTGAACATCTCGGTTGTTACTGCGGTAGGCTATGCGGGCCCGGGGCAATTTCCGCTGCAGCCACAGCATATCGGGGAGGTTGCCAAAGGATGTATCCATTGTGACCAAGCTCAGACCGTCACCGTCTTCCGGCAGGTCGCCCGACCAATCACGGCTGCCATAGAACGCATACTCCATCCGCAGCAATTTGCGCTGGATGATCTCGGGTTCCATGAAGGGCGAGATACGAAAGGCAATGTCCGCTTCCCGGCGCGCCAGGCTGAACAGGCGCGCATCGGTGACGAGTTCCAAGGAAAGCCCTGGGTGTACCTTGATGAACTCAGTAAAGACCGGCGTGAGAACATGGAGTCCGAACCAATCGGAAGAAGAAACGCGGATCAGACCCGAGAGAGCGTCGCCGCCACTCAGTATGCGCTCAGCGGATAGGGCAGCCTCCTCCATGCGCTCGGCTGGAGCGAGCAAGGCTTGCCCTTCATCTGTCAGCACGAAACCATCGCTGGTACGCTGGAAGAGGCTATGACCGGTTTCCGCCTCGAGAGCGCGCAACCGGCGGCCCATTGTCGGCTGCGTCAGGCCCAAATGGCGCCCAGCTGCACCCAAGGTTCCGGTTCGGGAGATCGCCAGAAATATCCGGAGGTCGCTCCAGTTCATGCTCTATCATACATTTCTGCATGGAGTTTGAACATACTTGTTCCTTCTCATTCAATATCGCACGGATCAATTATTTGTTGGCTTGTTGAACTGCCGAACCGTTGCAGGAGATGACAATGATGCCGACGAAAACACGGGCCATCCTGGCCGAGGGACCCCGGACCCCCTTTCGACCGGTGGAGCTTGAATTGCGCCAACCCGGACCGGACGAGGTCGTGGTGCGTATCTCGGCCAGTGGCATCAATCCGCTAGATCTCAAGATCAGGGCGGGGGTAGCAGCCCATGCTCGACACCCACTGCCGGCGGTGCTTGGCCTCGACATGGCCGGGACCGTCATCGCAACTGGCCCGGGCGAAAGCCGATTCCGGGTCGGTGACGAGGTCTATGGGATGATCGGCGGTGTTGGCGGTTTGCAGGGCTCGCTGGCGGAATATGCGACCGTCGACGCCAACCTGCTGGCCCGGAAGCCGACCAACATCGACATGCGCGCGGCGGCGGCTCTGCCGCTCGTGGTAATCACGGCGTGGGAAGGGTTGATCGATCGCGCCCAGGTCAATCCCGGTGATACGGTGCTGGTCCATGGCGGGGCCGGTGGAGTCGGTCGGCTGGTGGTGCAAATGGCGATCGCCAAGGGCGCCCGAGTCTTTGCCACTGGTAGCGCCCAGAGCCGCGCCGCAATCGAGTCCATGGGGGCGACGGCCATCGACTACCTTGCCGATAGCGTTGAACACTACCTGGCGCGGCTCACCGATGGTGCCGGGTTCGACATCATCTATGACACCGTCGGCGGTGCCACTCTCGACGCATCCTTTGCCGCCGTGCGCCACTATACCGGTCGCGTCGTTTCCTGCCTCGGCTGGGGCACCCATGCGCTGGCGCCGCTTTCTTTCCGAGGCGCCAGCTATAGCGGCGTCTTCACACTTTATCCCCTGCTGTCGGGACAGGGGCGCACGCGGCACGGCGAAATTCTGGCCGCTGCCGCCGAAATGGTCGAGAGCGGTCAGATCAAGCCGCATCTCGATCCCGCGCGCTACACGCTTGCCACAACCGAACTTGCCTATGCCGCCGTCGATAGCGGCGCGGCTCTGGGCAAAGTGGTTGTCGAGATCGCCTAGCTACTCCGCCGCCTTCTTGTAGACCGGGAAGCGCGAGCGCATTTCGAGCTCGAAGATCGGCACGGTGTTGCGGATGTATTGCCCGCGCGCATCGAAATGCGGCTGGTAATCCCAGGCTACGTTCTGGGCGCGGATGATGTCGTTCAAGTAGCGCCGCCGGCGCTGGCTGGCGATGACCGTCCGGCGGATCGCCTCCAGATCCCAGCCTTTCGCGATCTCGGCGCGGAGGGCCGCCACATAGGCGGCATGTTCCGGCGCCCCCGCGAGATTGTTCACCTCCAGCGGGTCGTTGGCCACATCGTAAAGCTGGTCGGGATCGGTCGGGCAATGGATGAATTTGAGATTGCCGCGGCGGATCATGATACCGGGGGCACTTGCGCCCTCGCCCATGTATTCGCCGATCACCTCGTCATGACCCTGATGCCCTTCGAGATGCGGCACCAATGAGCGGCCATCGGTGATCGACATTTCCGGACGCGGCAGCTTGCCGCCGGTCGCAAGGTCGAGCAGGGTCGGCATGATGTCGATCTGCGAGACGGCGGCGGAAACGCGGCGTGGGCGGAAGCGCTTGGGCGCATGCACGATCATCGGGATGCGCGCCGAATTCTCGAACCAGTTCATCTTGAACCACAGGCCGCGCTCGCCCAGCATGTCGCCATGGTCGCCGGTGACGATGGTGATGGTGTCGTCGGCGAAGCCGCTTTCCTTGAGCGCCGTCATCAGGTCGTTGAAGCGCTCGTCGATATAGGAGACCGAGCCGTAATAGGCATGCCGCGCATTGCGCACGGCTTCCGGCGTCGGCGCCGGATCGTCCATGCCGATGCCGTTCTTGATGCGACGGGAATGCGGATCATCCGTGACGTCGCCGGCCGCGAGCTTCGGCATGTCGATGTCGTCATGGCGATAGAGATCCCAGTATTCCTGGCGCGTCAGATAGGGATCGTGCGGGCTGATCAGCGAGACCACCAGGCAGAAGGGCTTGTTGTCCTGCTGGCGCGCGAGATCGAAGAGATGGCGCTTGGCCAGGAACACCACCTCGTCATCGAAATCGAGATAGGCCGAGCGCGTGCAGATGCCGGCCTCGTGCACCACGTTCATGTTGTGGAACCAGTCGAGGCGCTTTTCCGGGTGCTCCCAATCCGGCACCCAGGCGAAATCGGAGGGATAGACATCGGTGGTGAGGCGGCGGTGGAAGCCATGGAGCTGGTCCGGCCCGCAGAAATGCATCTTGCCCGACAGGGTGGTGTCATAGCCCAGCGCCGAGAGGTGATGGGCGAAGGTCGGGATCTCGGCCATGAACTCGGCGGCATTGTCCCAGGCGCCGATCTTGGTCGGCAACTGCCCGGCCATGAAGGAATAGCGCGCCGGTGCGCAGAGCGGATAGTTGCAATAGGCCGCGTCGAAGACGACGCCCTCTTCGGCGAATTTCTGCAGATGGGGCGCCTTGACCAGCTTGTGCCCGTAGGTCGGCATGAATTGCGGTGCCAGCTGGTCGAGCATGAAAATGACGAAATTGGGCTGCTTGGCGGGCATTGGGAATTCCCTGGCTGAGTTGGCATCGAGGCCAAGTGTCATATTTGTCATTTAACGCTACAAACGATAAATTCTGACCCCGGAGGCTAAATTTAGCTTAGCCTGATGGAGGGAGAAGATGCGCCGGCTGCCGCCGCTTGCCATGTTGCGCAGTTTCGAAGCGGCCGCGCGCCATGTCAGCTTTGCCCGCGCCGGGGCGGAGCTTGGCGTCACCGCCGCCGCCATCAGCCAGCAGGTGCGGGCATTGGAGGAGCATCTCGGCCAGGCCCTGTTCCTGCGCCGCGCCCAGGGCCTCGCCCTCACTGATCGGGGCCTCTCCTATCTGACCGTGGTGCGCGACGCATTCGACCGGCTGGGCGCCGGGACCGACGAATTGTTCCATGGTCGCGACCGGCACATGGTCACGATCCGCGTCACCGCCGGCTTTGCGCATCTCTGGTTCATGCCGCGTTTATCGGCCTTCCTGGCAGCCGAGCGCGAGATTCCAGTGCGGGTGCTCACCTCTCTCTGGACGCCGCTTGAACTCGACGCGGCGACCGATTTCGAAATCCGCTGCGGCATCGGCGCCTGGCCGGGCCTCGCCGCCTATCCCCTCACCCGCGACCGGCTGTTTCCGGTCTGCGCGCCCACCCTGCTGGCCGGGGCGATGCCACCCCTGGATGCCGCCTTCCTGGGGCGGCAGCGGCTTATCCAAATCGAGGGTTTTGCCGAAGGCTGGGGGGAATGGGGTCGCGGCGCCGGAGTTGATCTGCCACCGCCCGGATCGGTCTTCGACACGGCCAGCCTCGCCCTGGATCTGGCGCTTGCCGGTGAAGGGGTGCTGATCGGGCGCTCCTGCTTTGTCGATCCTCATCTGGAATCGGGCCGGCTGATGGCCCCCTTCGGCACCAAGATCAAATGCGCTGAGAACTTCTATCTTGTTGAAAGGGCGGGTGAAAAATTGCCGGCGGCAGCCCGCGCATTGCGCGATTTCCTGCTCGTGCAAGCCGCCCAATAGATCGCAGATAAGACAGCTAGCTTGACATTTCCCGGTTAATTGGCTATTTAGTCTATCAAATTGATAGACTATTAATCGCGTCAACGCCGATCGGATGGGATCATGAAGAGCGTCGCCGACCAGTTCAGTCTGCCCCCGTTTCAATTCCTCAAGCTCAATCTGCGCAAGTTGCCGGGCCTTGCCGCTGTGGTGGCGGCGATGGCGATCCTCATTGCACTGCTGGCGCACCTCGCCGGCCTTGCCGGCCATGCGGCGGCCGGCATCGCGCCGACCAAATTCGACGTCATCGATTTTGCCGAGAACCCCGTCATCGGCGTGCAGGAAGCCCGCGCCCTCATCGCCTCCGGCGCCCTGGTGCTGGATGCGCGGGCGCCCGCGCGGCGCCTCGCCGAACCGATCGCCAACGTGCTGCCGATCGACGGCATCGACCTTTCCAGCGACGACGCCACTCTGACCGCGGGCCTGCGCGCCTATGGCGTGTCGGCCATGCAGCCGGTGGTGGTGGTGGGCGATCCCGCCGATGCCGGCAGCAATGACGCAGCCATCGCGGATGCGCTCCGCCGCCTCGGCCATCCCCGCGTGGTGCGCGTCGCGGGCGGCCTCCCCGCTCTGCTGGCCGCCGGCTTCGTCGCGATCTATCCCCCGGCCGGCGGGGGCGACTTCACGGTCGCGCGCCAGGATTTCTAGCCAGCGCTTGCTGATTGCCGGCGGGGCACCTCAGTTGCCGCCGACAAGATTGAATTGCGTAGCCCAGCGCCGCGTGATTTCGTCATAGGTGCCGTCAGCCCGGATCAGCGCCAGGCCACGATCCAGGGCGGCGATGGCGCGGGGAGTATCCGGATGGATTCTTGAGAAGGAGACGTAGAGGTCGGGCTGGCTGAGCACGCCGACGACCTTGATATTGCCGGCAAGCTCCCCGCCATGCTGACTCATCAGATGCGCCATCACCTGCTCGTAGATGACGCCATAGGGAACGCGCTTCAGGGCCACCAGGCGCAGCACGGCCAGATCCGAGCTGGCCACGTCCTTGTCGACACGCGTGCTGCTCTGGAACGGCTCGTCATAGGTATAGCCGTTGGTGACGGCGACCGCCTGGCCTTCAAGATCGAGGGGGCCGAGGCCGCTGGCGGTCGAATCGGCCGGGGCGACAATCAGGATGCGGGCCGAGAACAGCGGCGCGGCATGGAACAGGAAGCGCGCCTCGTTGGCCGGTTCGCGGATGGTGTTGAAGCAACCGGCCTGCCTGCCGAGCTCCAGTCCCTCGAGACAGCGCGCATAGGGCTGGATTACCAGCTCGAGTTCTGCGCCGGCGGCGGCGAAGGCCGCCCGCACCAAATCGACCGCCATGCCGACGGGCTGGCCATCCTGGTCGCTGGCATAGGGGAACCAGTCGTTCTCGGCGACGATGGTGATGGCCCGGTCCGCAGCGGCGACGGAAAATGGGCCGGGCAGGAAAAGCAGAATGAACAGAAGCAAACCCTGCCGCCATCGCCCGCGCCACTGCATCGCCCGCCCTTCAGCTCTGTTGTGCCCTCACCTTAACATGTCGGTAGAGATCGTCACGCAGCTGATCATTGAGCGGCCACCAGTTGCGCACGCGTCTGACTTGATCAAGGTCAATCGTGGTGGTCAGCATCGCCTCCTCGTCCGGCGCCCCGGCCAGGATGACGCCCCAGGGATCGACCACGGTGGAGCGGCCGATGAAGCCGATGCCGGTGGTCTTTTCCTTGCCCGTCATGCCGGAGGCGGCGATGAACATCTGGTTGTCGGTGGCGCGTGCCTTCAGCAGGAAATCCCAATGATCGAAGCGCGGGCTCAGGAACGCGGTCGGCAGCAGGATCAGCTCGGCCCCGGCCTTGGCATAGGCGCGGAACATCTCGGCAAAGCGGATATCGGCGCAGATGCCCACCCCGAAGCGGCAGAGATTGGTATCGTAGAGCTGCAGCTCCGACCCCGGTGAGACCTTCCTCGATTCCATGATGCCCGGCGGCAGGTCGGTGCGGTTGGGGACATCGAAGAGATGCGTCTTCCGATAGCAACCCAGCAGATCCCCGCCCGGCGCCACCACGGGGGCCGTGTTGTAGAATCTGCCGTCGGCGCCCTTCTCGTAGAACGAGCCGGTCACATACATGGCGTAGCGCCGCGCCGCCGCCGCCATCATCTCGAAGGTCGGGCCTGGTATCGGCTCGGCCAGCGCCTCATGGGCGTTGCCGCCGGAAAAGCCGGTGCCGGTGAAGAGCTCCGGCAGCACCACGATATCGCTCTTCCGGGCCCCCGCCTCGTCCAAAAAGCGCTCGGCCTTGGCAAGGTTGCCGGCCTTGTCGTCGTCCTGGGCATTGAACTGGGCGATGGAAATGGTGACGGGTCGTCGTTCGGTCATGGCTTTGCTCTCGATTCCTCTTGCGTCATCCCCGGGTCAAACCCGGGCATGACGAATTGAGACTGTCACGCCCCCAGGATGAATTTCTGCGCGCGCATGATCTCGAAGAAATCGCTGTGCGCGAAACGGACCGTGCGGTTTCCGACATGCGTCGCACCCGGATAGAAGGACGCCTTGTAGGCCGAAACCGGATTGGTGAAGAAGACCTCCATCACCGTTTCCGCTGCCGGCTTCATGACGCAGGCGGTGCGATTGCCGGCCCGGCTGGCGCTGAGCGCGCGCTTGACCCCTTCCTTGATCTTCGCCCGCGCCAGTTTCGGCGCGATGGAAAAGGTCGAGCGGCCGATGCCTTCCATGGTCGCCACCGTCTCGATGCCGGGATTGAGCTTCTCCGCATCGGCGCAGATGCCCGCGTCGCCCGAGAGGAAAACCGCCGGCACGCCGTAATAGCCGGCTGCCGTAGCGTGAAGATGAAATTCCGAAGCCGGTACGCCATTGAGGCGCAACTCGCCGATATCGAGATTCATGGTATGGGCTAGCGGATTGCCTTCCGCCCCGGCGCGGGAATGATAGCCGGTGAAGATCACGGCATCGAAGCTGGCGTCGATCTCCTGCACCATGCTCAAGGGATGGCCGCTCCAGCCGCGCACGATCCGGACACAATCGGGCAGTTCCCCGGTCAGGATATTGCGGCCCGAATCATGGGCGTCCTTGAGCACGATCTCGCTGGCTCCCGCCGCGATCGCGCCATCCACCGCCGCCAGCACCTCGCCCGTCATCAAGTCGCGGAATTCGGTGTAATCCTTGTGGTCCTTCTCGGCCTCGTTCCAGTTGGTGATGCCGGCCGTACCCTCGATGTCGCTGCTGATATAGACTTTCATCATGTGCTCGCTGTTCCCCGTGACGCGTCAAGTGATGCACGAAGCAGGGGGCGAAAGCTAGCCGGGATCGGCAGGGGGGAGCGGCTCAGTCCGACGCGTGTTTGCGCTCTTCCCGGCGCTTCGCCACGAAGGCGTCGAGCGCTTCCGCGATGGCGGGATCGAGGGGTGGCGGGGTGAAATGCGCCAAGGCCTGCTGCCAGATGGCGGTGGCTCGCTGGGTGGCATCCTTCGCCCCATCCTCGGCCCAGGCCGGGTAGGAACGCCAGTCCGAGAGCAGCGGCTGCTGGAAGGCGTGCTGGTAGCGTTCCAGCGTGTGCTGCGCGCCGAAGAAATGCCCGCCCGGCGGCACCTCGCGCTGGGCGTCGAGGCCAAGTTCGGCCGGGCTGGTATCGAAGGGCTGGATCAGGCCCGCCATCATCTGCAGCATCTCCACGTCCAGGACGATCTTTTCGAAGGAGGCGGTGAGGCCGCCCTCCATCCACCCGGCCCCGTGATAGACGAGGTTGGCGCCGCCCATGACCGAGGACCACAGCGACATCTGCGATTCATAGGCCGCCTGCGCATCGACGATGTTGGAGGCGGAGGCATTGCTGGCGCGGTAGGGGAGATTGTAGCGCCGCGCCAATTGCCCGCCGGCCATGGTTGCGCGCGCATTCTCGGCCGTGCCGAATGCCGGCGCCCCGGAGCGCAGATCGACATTCGAGGTGAAGGCGCCATAGACGACGGGCGATCCCGGGCGCGTCAACTGGGTGAGGGCGATGCCGGCCAGCGCCTCGGCATTCTGCTGGGCGAGCGCCGCCGCGATCGAGACCGGCGCCATGGCGCCCATCAGGGTGAAGGGCGTCACCACCACCGCCTGGCCCCATTCCGCCATCGCCATCAGCCCGTCGCTCATCGCCTCGTCGAAGCGGCGCGGGGAATTGACCGAGATGATGGTCAGCACGCCGGGATCATCTACCATCTGCTCGCGGGTGAGGCCGCGCGAGATCGCCATCATGTCGATGCCGTCGAGCGCGCGTTCGCGGCCGATCGCGGTGCAGTGATAGACCTTGTCGGTGAGCGTCACATTGGCGCGGTAGCAATCGAGATGCCGTGTCGCCACCGGCAATTCCTGCGGCGCCGTCACCTGGTTGCCGAGGAGGTGGATGATGTCGAAGCATTGCGCGAGGGAGACTAGGCGCTGGTAATCGGCGAGATTGCCGGCGCGCCGGCCGATGACACAGTCATGCACATTGGGCGGCCCGGCGACGAGGCCGAAGGCAACGGCATCATGGCCCAGTTCGATGGCGCGCGCCGGGTTGCGCGGGGTGAGGCGAAAGCAGGCCGGCGCGGTCTTCAGCGCCGTGTCGATCACCGCGCGCGGGATCCTGACGAGGCCGCTGCCATGGTCGACCCGGGCCCCGGCCTGCTCGAAAAGAGCGCGCGCCGCCGACCCCATGAACTCGATGCCGATCTCTTCCAGGATGGTGAGCGACGCCTGGTGGATGTCCTCGAGTTGGTCGTCGCGCAAGGGTTCGATGGGTTTGAGGGCGCGGCGCAGGATCGCCGGGAACTTCACCTGCGGCACGCCGCTCTCGCGCGGGCGGCGTGCCGACTCCACGCCGCGCCGGCGCCGGGCTACCCGCGCGCCGCTCTCGCTTTCCGGGTGGCCGCCGCGATGTTCATCCATGCTCTCTTCCCGCCGTGAATCGTCGCCAGGGCCGGGCCAGGCCCGGGGACGACAGAACTGAAGCCCCGGGAAGTCTAGCGAAACGCGGCGGCGGGGCGGGCCAAGAAATTGCGCTAGGGCGATGCGCTGGGATCATCGCCCTAAGCTCAGTGCGCTGAGGTCATCGCGAGAAAAGGCCGCTCAGGCCAGCCGGCCGGATTGGTAATCCATGAAGGCCTGCTCGATCTCGGCCCTGGTGTTCATGACGAAGGGACCGGCGCGGGCGACCGGCTCGCCGATCGGCCGTGCAGCCAGGATCAGGGCACGGCCACCGGCGGCGCCGGCCTTGAGGGCAATCGTATCGCCCTCGGCCGTCACCGCCATATGGGCGGCGGGCAGGGTCTCGTTGCCGACCGCGACCTCCCCCTCGAAGACATGAACGAGGACGGTGGCAGCTGGATCGACCGGGCATTGCCAGGCCGCATTCGCCGGCAGCGCCACATCCACCAGCAGGGGCTGGCGCGAGACGCCGTTGACCGGCCCCGCGATGCCGGCGGCCTTGCCCGCCACCACCTTCACCTGGATACCGCCCGCCAGTTCCACCTCGGGAATTTCCTCCGGCGCATAATCCTGGTACCGCGGCGGCGTCATCTTCTCGGCGGCCGGCAGATTGACCCAGATCTGGAAGCCGCGCATCAGCCCGTCGGTCTGTTCCGGCATTTCCGAATGGACGAGGCCGCGCCCGGCCGTCATCCATTGCGCCCCGCCGGCGGTGAGCAGGCCGGAATTGCCGCGGCTGTCGAAATGGCGCATGCGTCCGGCCAGCATATAGGTGACCGTCTCGAAGCCACGATGCGGATGGTCCGGGAAGCCGCCGATATAGGCATCGGGATCGTCCGAGCCGAATTCGTCGAACAGCAGGAAGGGGTCGATCTGCACGATGCCCGCCACCGGAAAGAGGCGTTTCATTCTCACCCCGGCGCCGTCGGAGGTCTCCTGGCCGGGAATGACGTGAATGGTCTGGCGGATCTGGCTCATGGCATCGCTGCTCCCTTTCCCGGACAAGATTAGGGGTGGGCAACCCGCGAACCAATCACCCAGCCGGTCAATTCATTGTTGACCTTTTCGAAACGATCCCGCAGCCGGGCGCATATGGATGATGATTGCGTTTTCAGGCTCCCGACTGATTTTGGTTAAGTTTTTGCTCAGATTCTTCTGACAGCATGTCTCGATAACTGGAATCTGCCGGTGCGATCCGCGCCATCCGACAGATTCCGGCAGAGGGGGAGAATCCAGTCATGAAGCTTGTCGCCAAGGTGCCGCTCGCGATCGCCGCCCTGATCGCCGTCGTCGTCGCCATCCTCGGGACGGTCGCCGTCTATTTCGCCCAGGACGCGCTGCGCAAATCCACCGACGACCGGCTGATGGCGCTGGTCGATGCCCGGACCGCCGCCTTCACGGATTACCTGCGCGCGATCGACGAGGATCTGGCGCTGATGGCGAAGGCGGGGCCGACGGTCCTCGCCATGTCCACCTTCGAGCGCACCTATGCCGTCCTCGGCGGCGAGGCCCTGCGCCAGCTTTATGTCGAGCGGAATCCCAACCCGTCCGATCTCGGCGCCCTCGACAACGCCATGGACGGCTCGGATTACAGCAAGGCGCACCAGAACCTGCACGGCAATTTCCGCAGCTTCTCGCTCGGCCGCGGCTATTACGACGTGTTCCTGATCTCGGCCAGTGGCGATGTGGTCTACTCGGTCACCAAGGAACCCGATTTCGGCACCAACCTGGCCGAAGGGCCATGGCAGGATTCCGGCCTCGCCGCGGCCTGGCGCCAGGTGGTCGAGGGCGAGGGCAAGGTGACGGCGGGCTTCGCCGATTTCGCCCCCTATGGCCCCAGCAAGGATGCGCCGGCCAGTTTCATCGCCGCCCCCATCCTGCGCGGCTCCAAACTGCTGGGCGTGCTGGCCTTCCAGATGCCGGTCGGGCGCATCAACGAATTGATGCAGCGCGCCGAGGGCATGGGCGAAAGCGGCGAGACCTATATCGTCGGCGCCGACTACCTTATGCGCAGCGATTCCCGCTTCCTGAAGGAGGGCGAGACCTCGATCCTGACCACCAAAGTGGAGACACCGGCAAGCGTCGCGGCACTGGGCGGCGAGCACGGTATCCGGCTGATCGAGGATTATCGCGGCGTCGAGGTGGTCTCGGCCTTCAGCCCGCTGGATTTCCATGGCACGCGCTGGGCAGTCATCGGCGAGATCGACAGCGCCGAGATCTTCGCCCCCGTGACGCTGACCCGCAACATCATCATCGGCTTTGCCGTGCTGGCGCTTATCCTGGGCGCTGTCGCCGGGGTGCTGGGCGCCCGTTCGCTGACCACGCCGCTGGCCCGCCTGACCGGCGTCATGGGCGAGATGAGCGGCGGCGTCTACGACGTCAGCGTGCCGGCCACCGAACGCCGCGACGAGATCGGCGACATGGCCAAGGCCACCGAACTGTTCCGCCAGAAGCTGATCGAGGGGCGCGAGCTGGCCGCCGCCCAGGCCGCCGAACAGGCGCGCCAGATCGAGCGCGGGCGCCGGCTGGAGCAGGAAGTGACCCAGTTCGACGCCAAGATCGCCGCGGTGATCGATGCGGTCAGCGCCGCCGCGACCGAATTGCAATCCACCGCCCAATCGATGTCGGCGACCGCCGAGGAGACGGCACAGCAATCGAACGCCGTTGCCGCGGCAGCCGAGGAGATGACCCAGAACGTGCAGACGGTGGCGTCGGCGACCGAGGAACTCACCTCCTCGATCAGCGAGATCAGCAACCAGGTGACGGAATCGACCCGCATCGTCGGCGAGGCGGTCGCCCAGGCCGGCGTCACCAACGACCAGGTACAGAGCCTGGCAGCGGCGGCGGCCAAGATCGGCGATGTGGTCGGCCTCATCAATGCGATCGCCAGCCAGACCAACCTGCTGGCCTTGAACGCCACGATCGAGGCGGCGCGCGCCGGCGAGGCCGGCAAGGGTTTCGCCGTGGTGGCTTCCGAGGTGAAGAACCTGGCGACCCAGACCGCCCGGGCGACGGACGAGATCGGCGAACAGGTCCGCGCCATCCAGGATTCAACGCAATCCTCGGCGACAGCGATCGGAGAGATCTCCCAGACCATCACCCGGGTCAGCGAGATCTCCACCGCCATCGCCTCGGCGGTCGAGGAACAGGGTGCCGCCACCCAGGAAATCTCGCGCAACGTGCAGCAGGCCGCCGCCGGCACCAGCGAGGTCTCCGGCAATATCGGCGGCGTCACCGCCGCCTCGCGCGAGACCAGCGAGGCGGCGAGCCAGGTCCTCACCGCGGCGGCCGAGCTGGCCCGCAACGGGGTCACGCTGAAATCCGAGGTGGAGCAGTTCCTCGGCACCGTGCGGGCGTTGTAACACGCAGCCGCTGGTGGATTTGCCCGCGCAGGGATAGGATGCCGGCCCAATCCCCGGCAATCCGTGCAGCATGCTGAAAATCATTCACCTCACCGATACCCATCTGGTCGGGCGCGGCGAGGCGCTCTATGGCACCGACCCCTCCTGGCGCTTGCGCGCCTGCGTCGACGACATCCTGGCCGCCCATGGCGATGCCGCCTTCTGCATCATCACCGGCGACCTCGCCGATCGCGGCGGGCGTCCGGTCTATGAACTGATGAAGGAGATCCTGTCACCCCTGCCGATGCCGGTGCATCTGCTGGTCGGCAATCATGACAGCCGCACCGATCTGCGCGCCGCCTTTCCGGATGCCTTCGATGACGGCAATGGCTTCGTGCAGGGGCGGATCGAGACTCCGCTCGGCGATTTCCTGATGCTGGACACGCTGGAACCGATGAAACATCACGGCGCCTTCTGCGAGCGGCGTGCGGCCTGGCTCAGTGAGGCGCTGGCGAAAGGCGGCGAGAAGCCGGTCTATCTCTGCCAGCATCACCCGCCCTTCCCGGTCGGCATCGCCGGCGACGACCGCCTCGCGATCCTCGAGCGCGCGCCCTTCGAACGCGCCATCGCCCCGCACCGCAGCCGCATCCGCCACATGTTCTTCGGCCATATCCACCGGCCGATTTCGGGCTCCTGGCGGGGCATGCCCTTCTCGACCCTGTTCGGCACCAACCACCAGACGGCGCTGGAGCTCACCCCCTATCTCTCGATCGAGCGGGCGCTCAACGAACCCGACGATACCGTCTGGGGCTCGCCCGAGGCGCCGCATTACGGTGTCGTGCTGATCGATGCCGAGCTGGTGGTGGTGCACCAGCGCAGCTTCCTCGCCGGGCCGCAAAGGTTTGTGCTGTAGGCGCCCTTTGTAACCGTCATCCCGGGGCTTGACCCGGGGACCCAGCCCATCCATGGCGGCACTGGATGCCCGGAACAAGTCCGGGCATGACGACATGAAACTTGCGGGGACGTCCTACCCCTTCCCCGGGCGTCCGATGACCTTGCCCAGCACCTCGTCGATGCGGTCGCGGGCGCGTTCGCATTCGGCATGCGTGCCGGCCAGGAACAGGCGGCCGCTGGCACCGATCATCTGCACGTCGACGAGGGTGATGCCGGGCGCCACCTTCTCCGCCTCGTTGGCGGCGACCGAGGCGAACAGCGCCGGCTCCAGTTCGTAGAGCAGCAGCGATTTCCCCGGCAGCAGCATCGAGGCTTCCCGGGTCCGGTTGAGGATGATCGCATGCTGGTCGGAGACATCGTCGATGATGTCGGCATAGAGCGTGCGCGGTTTCAGCTGGTCCTCGGCCTTGCGGCCGATGCCCTCCAGGATCGCCTTTCCCGCCGCATGCAGCTGGGCGAGATCGCGCGAATGCAGCTCCAGGATGCCGTATTGCCGCTCGGTATAGAGCAGGCCCGGCTCCATGTCCGGCATCTTCTTGAGCGCAAGGTCGCAGATGCGATGGATGGCGAGCGCCGGCGCCACCTCGATGATGAGGCTGTGCTCGCCCTCCACCGGCGGATAGCCGCGGGCGCGGGTCGGTGTCGACATATAGGCCGCAAACTGGCGGCCGAGGTCCTCGACCAGCAGATAGACGCGAAGTTCGGTCATGGCATTCCGTGGTTCGGTGATTGCTCACCCCTGGCTGTCATGGCCCGCGCAGGCGGGCCATCCACGAGTTTGTCGGCAACCGAAAAGGAACTCGTGGATCCCCCGGCCAAGCCGGGGGATGACAGCATCATTGAAGGCTGCTCCCGTTACTTCCCGGCGACGGTCGAGAAATGCTTGCCGAGATCGGGATGCGGACGCGGGATGACATGGACCGAGACCAGCGTGCCGACGCTGCTGGCGGCTTCCGCGCCGGCTTCGGTTGCCGCCTTCACGGCGCCGACATCGCCGTTGATGATGACGGCGACCAGGCCGTCACCCACTTCCTCGCGGCCGACCACGGTGACGTTGGCGGCCTTCACCATGGCATCGGCCGCGGCGAGGGCGGCGACGAAACCCTTGGTCTCGATCATTCCGATGGCGTTGGACATGTTGCTCTCCTTGCTTGCTGGATGGGTTGGTTATTTCGATTTCGATTTGCCGGTCTCGTCGAGCGAGCCGATGATGAGTGCGTCGATCGGGATCTTGCCGCCGCCGAGCCAGGAGGCGGCGGTGGAGCCGGTGACGATGAGGACGTCCTCGCCCTCGCCGCAGCCGAGCACATCGAAGGCGACCATGCGCGCGCCACCGGCACTCTCCACCTCGAGAAAGGCGCCCGAGGGGATGTGCTCGATGCGCTTCGTCGCCCAGTACCGGCCGACGACCTTGCCCCTGATCATGGTCCGATCCTTTCGATGCTGATGTTGCGCGCCTTGGCCTTGTCACGGGCGAGCGGGGTGATGCTGACCCCCGCCGCGAGGACCAGGCGCTGGGTCCCCTTCGGCAGCTTGCCGATCACGGCTTCGGTGACGACGCCCTTGTCGATCCGGTGGGTGTCGACCCGGTGGGTGTCGATGCGCTGCGATGACATGGCGGATGACGCCGGTGACGGTGCCGCGCCGGCGAGGTGGAACGGATGCCGCCCGGCGGCGATGGCGGCGCGGGTCTTCGGATCCTCGGCCAGTTCCAGCACGCGGCGGGCAAAGGCGGCGAGATCGGCATCGCTGCGGATGCTGACCGTCTCGCCGGCCGGGGACGCCGCCTGTTTCGCCTTCAGGTGCCGCACTTCCTCGGCGATCACGTCGCGGATGAGGTGGCGGATCATGTCCTTGTCCAGCATCGCGATCACCCGTTCAGCGCGGCAAGAGCCGCTTCGGCGCCCATGCGCACGTCCGATTCCTCGCCCGAGAGATAGACCCGGCCGGTGGCGCCGAACATGCGGTAGTCGATCACCTTGATGTTCGCCGTCTTCTCCGCCTCGTTGGTGGCGAGGATGGCATAGGAGGCGGGCTGCATCTCGAGCACGAAGAGCGATTCGCCGGGGAGGATCATGGAACCCGATTTGTTGCGGTTGATGAGGAAGGCGTGGCCATGGTCGATTCGCGTCACGATCTTCGAGGCGAGGATCCTGGGCGGGGTCGCATCTGCGGTCTTTGCCTCCAGCTCCTCCAGCACCGCTTCGGCCGCCGCCTTTACGGACGCGGTCGAGCGGGCGTGGAATTCGAGATAGCCGTATTGCCGTTCCACCACCAGCATGCCGCCCGAGACATCGGCGTGTTTGAGCGCCACGTCGGTCAGCGCCTCGATGTCGAGCCCGGGCGCGACCTCGATGATCTGCGCTGCCATGTTGGTACGCGGCAGGCGGCCGCGCATGCCGCTCGCCATATAGCAGAGCGTCTGCGGCTGCAGCTGGTCGATGAAGATGAAGGAGCGGAGCTCGGCCATGATGCTAGCTGTTCCTCACGAGCGCAGCGCCCCGCGCAATTCCTCGAGCACCATGCGGCGGATCTCTTCGCGCATCAGCGCCATCTCGTCGGTATCGCCCGCGCGTCCCGGCGGTTGCGGCGGCGGGTTCTGCACCGCCTCGGCGCCTTCCTGCAGGCGGCCCAGGGTCATCGGCGCCTCGCGCCCCAGCGCCAGCGCCGGCCCGCCGGCCCAGGCGTCGAGTCCGTCGAAGCCGCCGAAGGCTTCCGCGGCGTCGGCGTTGTAGGCGATGCGGGTCCAGTTCACGAGATGCTGCGGGCCGACATTCTCGCCCACCGAGGACGATCCGAAATAGCCGGTGCCGATGGTAAAGGCGGGGGCGAGATGCGTGCCGAAGCCGGCCGCCCCCTGGGAACACGGCGCGTTGACGACGACGCGGAGCGCCTTCACCGCCGCGCCATAGGCGAGGATGGTCGGGGCGTGCTTGCTGTGGATCGCCGCCGAATGGCCGGCGCCGGATAGGCGCACGAGCGCGCGGGCCTGGGTGATGCCGGCCTGCGCATGCGGCACGCGCAGGAAGCCCAGCACCGGGCAGAGCTTCTCCTTCGACAGGGGCTCGTCGATGCCGATGCGGTCGATCTCGGCAAGGATGATTTTCGTATTGGCGGGCAGCTTGAGCCCGGCCTTGGCACCAATCTCGATGGCCGATTTCCCCAGCACGTCGATATTGAAGGTGCCGCGCCCGAAGAGCAGCTCGCGCAGTGCTGCGACCTCCTCCGGTTTCGCCACATGGGCGCCGGCGGCTTTCAGGGATTGCAGCAGGCGGTCGGCAATGCTCTCCACCGCGATGACGACGCTCTCATTAGTGCAGAGGATGGAATTGTCGAAGCTTTTCGATTCCACGATGCGCTTTGCCGCCGCATTGAGATCGGCGGTGTCGTCGACCAGGACCGGGGCGTTGCCGGGGCCGACGCCGATCGCCGGGTTGCCGGATGAATAGGCCGCGCGCACCATCGGCGTGCCGCCGGTCGCGAGAATGACGCCGACGCGCGGGCTTTTCATCACATGCTCGATCAGGGGCAGGCTGGGCTGCTCGATTACCTGGATGACGCCGAGCGGCGCGCCCGCCGCTTCCGCCGCCTCGGCCATCAGCTTCGCCGCGCGGACCGAGCATTTCTTCGCCATCGGATGCGGCGAGAGGATGATGGCGTTCCTGGTGAAGAGCGCCATCAGCACCTTGTAATAGACGCTGCAGACCGGGTTGGTGGAGGGGGTCAGCGCGAAGACGATGCCGGCCGGGCGCGGCAGTTCCACCATCTTGAGCTCGGCCCGGATGCGGGCCGAGCAGAAATCCTCGGCCGCGTAGAGATCGTGGAGCGCCTTGGAGGTCAGCTCGTTCTTGATCTTCTTGTGGGCGGCCACGCCGAATCCGGTCTCGGCGACGGCGGCGTCCGCCAACTCGCCGGCATGGGCATAGGCCACATCGGCGGCGGCCCGGGCGATGCGGGCGATGCGGGCGCGGTCGAAGCGCGCGAAGGCGGCGGCGGCCCATTCGGCGCTCTCCAGCATCATGTCGGCTTCACCGGTGGCGCGCTGGTCGCCGGCGAGGATGGCTTCAACGATTGCAGTCATCTCGCGTTACCCCTTCATGCCGCGCGCGTCTTGTGGCGGCCGCGCTCCATGCATTCGGCATGGGCAAGGCCCACCGCGCGCTCGACCCGTTCCAGCACCTCGGCGCAGAGATCCGCGGTCATGAGGACGCCCGGCTTGAACTGCAGGACGCGCGGGTCGAGGGTCGAGAAGATCGCCCAGACGCCGTTCTCGTAGAGATGCTTCATCACCGGCTTGGCGCCTTCCGGATAGTCGAATTCGAGACCCATGACGAGGCCGCATTGGCGGATGCCGACGAAGAAGTCGGGATAGAGCTTCATGATCTCGTGAAGGCCGTTGCGGAAGGTCTCGGCGATGTAGTTCACCATCGGCCTCATGGTCGGGCGCTCGAGGATCTCCAGCACCTTCATGGCGACGAGGCAGCCGAGCTCGGCCCCGCCCATGGTCGACATATGGGCAAAGCCGTCCTGCTTCAGCCATCCGGCATAGGGTTCGCGCGCCACCACGCAGGCGATCGGATACATGCCGCCCGAGATGCCCTTGCCGGTCACCATGATGTCGGGCTGGATGCCATAGCGCTGGTAGCCCCACATCTCGCCGCAGCGCATGAGGCCGGTCTGCACCTCGTCGGCGACATAGAGCGCGCCGTATCTCTCGCACAGCTTCTTCACTTCGGCGAGATAGCCGGGCAGCGGCATGGGGAAGCCATAGGTGGCCGGGATCGTCTCCATGATCAGGCAGGCGACGTCGCGGCCCTTGAGGGCGTCCTCCATCGCATTCAGGTCATTGAAGGGAACGTGGACGAAATCCTCCGGCTGGTCGGAGAGGAAGATCTTCTTGAATCGGTCGGCGCCGGCAGCGACGGCCAGGCCGGTATGGCCGTGATAGGCATTGATGATCGAGACGATCTTGCGCCTTTGCGTGGCGTTTCGCGCGGTCTTCAGGGCGATGTCGATCGCCTCGGCGCCGCCCGAGGCATACATCGTGTAGTGCATGTCGCCGCCGCAGATCCGCGCCAGCATTTCCGCGAGCGCCGTGCGGCCCTGGTTGGGAAAATGGTGGTTGCCCATGTCGAAGCGCTGCATGCCGCGATTGAGCACCTCGATCAGCTCGGGGTGGCGGTGGCCGATATTGTAGGTGCCGCCGTTGAGGTGGAGATCGATGAGCCGCCGCCCGTCCATGTCCCAGAGCAGGTAGCCCTCGCGCCGGTCGATCACCAGGTCGACACCCATGTCCTGCCAGGCCTGGGTCTTGGCCGGGTTCCAGAACTGCTTCGACTTGGCGATGAATTCGCGCTTCTCGGGACTCTGCGGCATGTGATCGGGCATGGGATTGCTCCGGGATTCAGGAATATTGACTGAGATAGCGCTCGGCGAGTTCGCAGGTGCCGGTCGAATAGCCGGGCCCCTCGGTCCGGGCCAGCAGGGTCTCGCTATGCGAGCCCATCCAGGCGAACAGCGTCATGCGGCGCATCAGGATGAAGGTCCACAATTCGTCCTCGTCCTCCTTGGGAAGCACGCGGGCGCGGCGATAGCCTTCCTTCCAGGCCTCCATCAGCTCCGGCACATCGGCCCGGTCCTCGAAGAACGAGACCGCGGTGCCGGCGTCATAGAGAAACCAGCCGAGGCCGCAATCGTCGAAGTCGATGACGCGCACATCGCCATTGTGGAGGAGCAGGTTGGCGAGGCGGAAATCGGCATGGATGAGGCCATAGCGGTTGGGCGCCTGGCCGAAGCGGGCGAGGCGCCGTTCCATGAGGTCGACCGCGCGCTGCAGCAGTTTAGCTCGGTCCGGCGAGCAATCCGGCCCGTCGCGCCACGAGCCCCAATTGGCATTGGGCCCGAAGGAATGTTCGAAATCCCAGGCGAGGCGCTCGAAATAAGGCGGACGCTTCCAGGTCTCGCTGTGATTGTGGCAGCGGGCGGTGACCTCGCCCAATTGCTTGAAGGGCTCGACCAGATTGTCCTGCGGCGGCTCGATGCCGTCGATAAATTCGAAGAGGACGCATTGCCGGGCCACGCTCAGGGCCGGATGCGATACCGACTGGATGTCCTCGCCATTGCGGCCCGGGATGGCCTGGGGCGTCTTGACGCCGCCTTCCGCCTGCAGCGCCCGCATCCAGGCCAGTTCCGAGCGGATGCCGTTGATGGTGTGATAGCCCTCGCGGTGCACGCGCAGTATCACCGGCCGCGCGGCACCTTTCGGGGTGACGCGGTAGGTCCAGTTTTCGGAATGGTTGATCAAACTGAGATCGGCACCCTCCAGACCCCAGCAGGGCAGGCTCGCCGCCGCCACCTCGTCGACCGCCTTCAGCAATTGTTCCGTCGTGAGCGCACCGCTCATCAGCCTGATCCTCGCTCCCAGCCCGGGCATCTCGCCCGGGGATGAAAAAATGGCCGTATCTGCTTCGTCCGCCCGATCCCGGTCCGATCCGCCGTCTGGCGGTATTTCGTGCAGGAGCGACCGGCCGGCTGCTGCTCCGCGGACGGCATGTTTCCACCTCAGGCGTGAGGCTAGTCCCGTTGGGCAGCCATGTGCTTGACCCGTGGCAGGATGATTTTGACAGCTGACCCCGCCCGGCCGGCGCGTGGCAGCCATCGGCCTTGAAGCGGGCGATGCGGGCGTGCCATCATTCCCGCTTATCCACGGCCGGCCTGGCCCCGGCAGGAAGGACGTTCGCCATGACCTCCGCCCTGATGGATCTTTCCGCTTCCGCCCGCGGCGGCGATGCCGCACCCGTGGTGCTGGCCGCGGCCGCGACCGGCCTCGTCGATTTCATCGGCGCCCAGGGCGGCGATGTCGATTCCATTTTCGGCAATTCCGGCATCGCGCCGGACATGGCGGGGGCGCCGACGCTCAAGGTGAAGCTGGCTTCCTATTGCCGCCTGTTCGAGGAGGCGGCCCGACAGATCGGCGGCGACCGCCGCGAGGCCGGTAATTTCGGCCTGTGGTTCGGCCAGCAATTCCAGCCGCGTGATTTGGGCATGTGGGGCTATGCCGCCATCTCGGCGCCGAACCTGGGTGTGGCCCTCGACAATCTGGTGCGCCTCTTCCACTACCACCAGGAATCCTCCGGCATGCGCATGGTGCGCGGCCATGACGGCATGATGCGCCTGGAATACCAGATCTACGCCTCCGAGATCGTCGAGCGGCGGCAGGATGCGGAATTGTCGCTGGGCATGTTCGCCAATGTGATCCGCGAATGCTGCGGGCCGCGCTGGGCGCCGCTGGAGGTGCATTTCGAGCATCCGCGCCCGGCCTTGTGGAAGGAGCACGAGGCGGCATTCGACGCCCCGGTCTATTTCAGCCAGCCGACCAACGCCCTCGTCTTCCGTCCGGAACTGCTGGAACGCGGCATGCCGGGCTCCGACCTGCAGCTGATGACCATGATGCG
The DNA here is from genome assembly GCF_004363235.1 of Dongia mobilis. Classification (GTDB taxonomy): domain Bacteria; phylum Pseudomonadota; class Alphaproteobacteria; order Dongiales; family Dongiaceae; genus Dongia; species Dongia mobilis. Next base: position 125,941 of record NZ_SNYW01000008.1, on the reverse strand, counting down.
GACCTGCCTCGAATCCCTGGGCTCGCACAGGAGCGGCGATGAAGGCCTGGTGGAGCGGGTGAAGACCGCGATCCGCGTCTCTCTCCCCAACGGCTATCCGGCGCTGGAGCGCATCGCCCAGGATCTGCGCCTCTCACCGGGCAGCATCCAGCGGGAACTGGCGGCGGCCGGCCTCACCTACAAGGACGCGGTGGAAACGACCCGCCAGTCCCTCGCCCGCATGTATCTCGACCAGCATCAATTGCCGCTGACCGAGATCGCATTGCTGCTGGGCTATTCCGAGCTCTCCGCCTTCACCCGCGCCTTCACGCGGTGGACCGGGGTGAGCCCGCGGGCATACCGGAAACAGGCGCACTAGTCTTCACGTCGGCCCCCTCACCCTGACCCCCTCCCGCGAGGGGAGAGGGGATGAGGTGAGCGGGTGGCGCGACCGGGCCCCACCCTCTATCGCTTACATCTGAGCGAGCGCGTCGGGCGATTCGGGCAGGATCTGGCCGCCATCGACGATGATGGTCTGGCCGGTGATGTAGCCCGCTTCCTTGGTGGCGAAGAAGAGCGCGGCATGGCCGATATCCTCGACCTCGCCGAGATGGCCGAGCGGTACCGCCGCCGCCATGCCCTTCATGTATTCGGGCCCGAGTTCCTTGAGGCCTTCCGTCACGATGTTGCCGGGGAGAACCGCATTCACCGTGATGCCGTATTTGCCGAGCTCCATGCAGGCGGTGCGCATGAAGCCCAATTGCCCGGCCTTGGTGGCGCCGTAATGGGTCCAGCCGGGGAAGCCGGTGACCGGGCCGGTGATCGAGGAGGTGATGACGATACGCCCCGCCCCGCTTTTCTTCAGATAGGGAATGCAGGCCTTGACCGAGAGGAAGGTGCCCTTGAGGTTGGTCGCCATCACCTCGTCCCAGGTCTCGGGCGACATTTCCTCCATCTTCACCTGCGGGAAGACGCCGGCATTGGCGCAGAGCACGTCGACGCCGCCATGGCGCTCGGCCGCAACCTTGGCCATCTTCTCCATGTCGGCAAGCTTGGTCACGTCGGCGGAGAAGCCGCTGGCCGTGCCGCCCGCCGCCACGAATTCCTTCGCCGTCGCCTCGGCCGCGGCGAGGTCGCGCCCCACCACCAGCACCTTGGCGCCATGCTGCGCGAAGACCCGCGCGATGCCCTTGCCGATGCCCTTGCTGGCGCCGGTGACGATGACGGATTTGTCCTTGAGCGATGCACCCAACATGGTCGAGACCTCCGGTTTCCAGTTGCTGGTCAGGCGCCATCCGCCGAGCGGCGGCGGCGCAGGTAGACGATGAGGAGATAGCCGCAGAGCAGCAGGATTCCGGCGCCCAGCGTCGAGGCGGTGCCAAGCACCGGGACGCCCGGCGTGTAGCCGGCGATCATCTTGGAATAAAGATATTCGGGCAGCGTCGTGTCGGCGCCGGTGGTGTAGAGCGAAAGCGGGAAATTGCCCCAGGAGAGCAGGAAGGCGAAAAGCGCACCGGAGAAGATGCCTGGAAACAGCACCGGCAGCGTCACCTCGCGGAACACCTGGAAGCGGCTGGCGCCCAGATCGAACGCCGCCTCTTCCAGGGCCGGGTCGAAGGAATAGACCTGGATCGAAATGACCAGCGTGCAGACCGGGATGATCCAGACCAGATGCGCGAAGACCGCCGTCTGCCACGACATCTGCAGGCCGAGCGCGTTGAACCAGAGCAGGAGGGCGAGGCCCAGCACGGTCTGCGGAAAGAAGATCGGCAGCAGCACGATCTTCTGGAAGATCCCGCGCCCCTTCCAGTCATAGCGGGCGAAGGCGAGCGCGCCGAAGAGCGCGATCACCACGGCGATCACGGTGACCGAGCCGGCAATGGCGAAGGAAGTCTTGAACAGCTGGTGGATCTCCAGCGAGACGAAGGTCTTCTGCCACCAGTCGAAGCCCCAGCGCTGGATCGGAAAGATGAAATAGCGCGAAGAAGTGCTGGAAGCGAGCAGCAGGCCGATGGCCGGCAGATACATGAAGAGGATGATGGCGCTGGCCCAGGCCCAGATGAGGGCGCGGATCATGCGGTCGGAACGGCTGTTCATGATCTCACCTCCGGCCCAGGATGGTGTCGAGGTCGAAGCGCCGCAGCACGATCAGGACCAGGAAGCCGACCAGGAGCATCAGCAGCACCGCCAGCGCCGAGCCCAGCGGCCAGTTCTGCGCATAGGTGAAGGCCACCTCGATGTCGTTGGCGATCGGGATGATGCGCTGGCCGCCCAGCACCTTGGCCTCGGCAATGGCACCCACGGCAAGGACGAAGGTCAGCAGGAAGCCGATGACGATGCCCGGCATGGAGAGCGGCAGATCGACCTCGCGGAAGACCTGCCAGCGGCTGGCGCCGAGGTCATAGGCCGCGTCGCGGGTCTGCTGCGGCACCATCGAGACGCCCAGCGTCATCGGAAACAACATGAAGGGCAGATACACATAGACCATGCCGAGCAGGGTCAGTTCCGGCGTGAAGACGATGCTGTCCGGTTCCCAGCCGAACAAGGATTTCAGCGTTCCCAGCAGCACGCCGTTCTTGATGAAGACCATGATCCAGCCATAGAGGCGGACATTCTCCGAGACGAAAAGCGGCAGGGTGAAGAGCAGCGTGATCAGCGTCGCCCATTTGCCGAAGACGCGCGCCAGGCCGAAGGCGACCGGATAGCAGACCAGCGCCAGGATAAGGACGGTTGCGGCGGCGAGGCCCAGCGACCAGCCGAAGGCGATGTAGCTGGTGGAATTGAAGACCTCGAGATAGTTGTCGAAGCTCCAATCGGCCCACAGGTCGAAGGTGCGGGCTGGCACGAAGCTGTAGGCGATGACTGCGAAGAGGGGCGCCGCAAATCCCACCGCCATGAACAGGATCAGCGGCAGGGCGTGGCGGCGGCCCGGGGGCAGCAGGCGGGAGAGGATCGACATGGCGCGCCCCACCCTCAATCCGTCACCAGGATGCTGTCCTTGGCATCCCAGCCGATGAGCACGTTGTCGTCGAGCTTGCCGGCGAAGGCCTGCTGACGCAGCTTCTCGACGATGAAGACCTGCTCGCCGACGCGCACCTGGTACTGGATGCGCGAGCCCAGCACATATTCGTTGTAGACCCGGCCGCTCAGGGCATTGTCCGCCTCGCCGGCATGCTCGAGGAAACGCAGCGATTCCGGCCGCACCACCAGATGCCCGGCGGCAAAGCCGGCGGGTGCCGGCGGGCTTTTCAGGCCGACGCCCAGCGTCGGCGCCGTGACGCCGGACCCGTTGACGGAGACGGCGATGATGTTGACGTCGCCGATGAATTCCGAGACGAACTTGGTCTTCGGCGCGGTGTAGATCTCCTGCGGTGTGCCGACCTGGACCAGCCGCCCGGCGCGCATGACGCCGATGCGGTCGCTCATCACCATCGCCTCCTCGAGGCTGTGGGTGATGTAGATGAAGGTCTTGCCGGTCTCGCGGTGGATGTCCTTCAGCTCCTTCTCCAGCGTCTTCCGGAGCTTGTAGTCGATGGCCGAAAGCGGCTCGTCGAAGAAGAGAATGTCCGGCTCATAGGCGAGGGCACGAGCCAGCGCCACGCGCTGCCGCTCGCCGCCCGAGCATTTGGTGACATTCTTGGCATAGTAGTTTTCGGGCAGGCGCAGCTGCGCCATCAGCTCGAGCGCGCGGGCCTTGCGCCTGGCCGGGTCGATTCCCTTGATCTTCATCGAGAACTCGATGTTCTGCCCGACGGTCCGGTGCGGGAACAGCGCCAGCGACTGGAACACCATGCAGGTCGGCCGCTTGTTGGCCGGCAAATCGTTTATCCGCTCGCCGCGCAGGAGGATGTCGCCGGAGCTGGCGAATTCCATCCCGGTCAGCATGCGCAGCAGCGTCGTCTTGCCGCTGCCGGACGGACCGACGATGGTGAAGAACTCGCCCTCGGCAATGTCGAGATCGATGCTGTTGACAGCGGCGAAGCTGCCGAACGTCTTGGTGAGGTTGCGCAATTGCAGGATGGGCGAACGGCCGGTCATGATCCCCGTCATGGTTCCCTGGATGGAGTCTCGTGAAGTCAGTTCTCGCTAGCACGAAAACGACGCGGGCCGCCCGATCCGTGACGAAAGGGGCGACCCGCGTGTGGTCTTGTGGCCTTGCGTCAGCCGCCGGACGCTTCGCGCTTCGCCGCCGTCATGATGTCGAGCAGCTTGTCATAATCCGGCACGATATCATATTCGACGCAGCGCGCCATTTCCTCTTCCAGGCTGTCCCACTGGATGATGTCGAGCTCTTCCTTGGTGAAGAGATCGAAACAGGCCTTGTTGCCCATCTGGGTGACCGGATTGAAGGTGCCTTCGGCGAAGGCGACCGTGTGCGACATTTCCGGCGACTGGACGTATTCCAGGAAGTTCTCGGCATGGGTCGAGATATCCGGGTTGTTGACCACCGAGGTGATCTCGATCCAGGAAATGCCCGCCTTGCCGTCGGCAAACGGCCCGCGCAGCGGCGTGATGGCGCGGATGTTGAGGGCGCCGTCGGCGCGCGCCGGCGAGGCGGTATAGGTGCCGCCGGTGAGGTAGAAATCGATCTCGCCCGAGACCAGGCCCTGGTTGAGGGTGGCGAGGTCGCTCACCATCTTGGCGCCCTTGAAGACCTTCGCCGCGGTCTCGGTGAACTTCGCCACTTCCTCGTCCGAATGCTCCTTGAAGGGGTCGAAGCCGGCAATGCAGCAAATGTCGAAGACGTTCCAGTCATCGGAGGCCTGCACGCCGTACTTGCCGGCATTGGCCGGATCGTTCCACAGATCCCAGCCCTGGTCCTCGGCCGTCGCCCGGCTGATCTTGTCGGTGTTCACCACGTAGGAGAACGGACCGAAGCGCTGCGCCATGCCGAGCAGCTGCTCGCCCTTCTCGTCCATCGCCCATTTATAGGGCGCCTTGAACTCGGGCAACATCTTGTCGAAATAGGGCTCGAAGCGGGCGCGGTCGATCGGCTTGATCAAGCCTTCCGGATACATGATCTTGCGCGCCCAGGGATTGTTGACGTTGATCAGGTCCCAGACATTGGTCTCGCCCGCCCTGAGGCGGTTGATCATGGTGGGATCGTTGGTGAGCGATTCGGCGCGGATCGTGATGCCGTGTTCCGAGCGGAACGGATCCAGCACCTGGGCCGAGTTGTAGCCTTCCCAGCACAGGATGTTGAGTTCGTTGGAGCGCGCCGAGGCGGCTCCGAGGCCGGTAAGGCCGCCCGCGGCAAGACCGCCGGCCGCCAGCGCGGAATGCTTCAGGAAATCGCGACGCGTCTGCTTGAAATAGCTCATCTTCCCTCTCCGTTGCCGCGGCCCTGGGCGCGTGACTGCCGCCGTCGGCCGCTTCCCTGTTGAATCAGCCCTGTTGGTCCAACCTATCTCGACCCGTATCGGGGTCAGGCTCGCTTGGCGCGAGTTCATCTGTTCTTCGCAGGATGCCGACGATAGGCCCCGCCTGCCACCCGGTCTTGACATTTCGGGCGATAATCTTGACAGACCCATCCCACACCCGATCGCGCGCCACCGCCAGCCACGAGCGCGTGAGCGGCGGCTTTCTGGACGATCGGTCAGCATTCAGCCCGGATTCAGCCCGTATCCAGCTGGGATCCGGCATGGCCGGGCATCAGGCGGGTGCCAGTTGCGCCTTCAATTCCGCGGCATTCATCACATGGCAGTAGATCATGTTGATGATGGCGAGTTCCTGCTGGTGCAGTGCATCATTTCCCGCAGCGCAGCAATCCTCCAGCACCACCACGCGGAAGCTTTCATCGGCCAGAGACCGCACGGTGGAAGCGACGCATTGATCGGTGAAGATGCCGGCGCAGATCACGTTGCGGATACCGAGATTGTGGAGGATGAGCCGGAGATTGGTGCCGGTGAGGGCGGAATCCGTGGTCTTGGTGACGACGATCTCGTCGCCCTGCGGCTGCAATTGCGGCACGAGCTGCGAGGCATGCTCGTCCTTGGGCAGCAGCAGGTTGTTCCAGCCCGGCAGTTTCTGGCTCAAGGAGCGGTCGCGGCCATCCCCGGTCTGGCAGGCGATGCGGGCGAACAGACATTCGATGCCGCGGGCGCGCGCGAATGCCAGCATGTCCCTGATGCGCGGGATCACGATACCGTTCATGCGTTCATGAAACGGCGTCCACGCGTCATAGGCGGCCTGGCCCGCCGGATCGAGGCCGGCGCGGTCGGGCCGCGCCAGATAGGTGTTCTGCACGTCGATGACGAGGAAGGCCGTCTCGGCCGGCTTCCAGTCGAGATCCTCCGGCTCGGGGGCGTCCTGGTAATAGAAGGAACGGTTGCGGGTCTTCCAACTCATGCTGTTCCGCCGGGCCGATGATCCACCATGATTCCCCTCAATACCGTGGTTCTCCTCAATAGCGGAAGGTGAACAGGCCGCGCCGCTCGTAGATCTCGGCCGCCTCCTCGACGAAGGCCGCCATGGTGGGGGCGTTGTAGGTTTCCCGCAACTCCCGCGCCGCCGCCAGCACCTCGTCCTTGTTCCCGGCCCGGCCGGGCCGCAGCAATTCGTAGATGCGAAGCAGCACGTCCTGCGGCACCTCGACCAGTTCGGCGGCGCGGGCGAAATTGCGGGCGAGGGTGGGCCGCCCCGCCTTGGCGGCGATCGCCGCCTGGTCGAGCAAGGCCTGCGGCGTGATCCCGAGATCCTCAAGCGTCACCTCGCCGGCCTCGACCGCAGCCAGGGTGAGGTCCTTGAGCGGCTTGCCGCGCGCCGATTTCACGATCTCCGGCCGCTTCTCGGCGAGCGGATAGTCGGCGATACCGCGGATGCGCCCGTTCCTGTCGGCCGGCCCGCTCATTCCGCCGCCTCCTGGAAGCTGATCTCGATCGCCTCGGGCTTGGCGCCGTCCTGGGTCAGCGAGGTTTCGATCGCATAGATGAGGGCCACCTGGGCGTGATAGCGGGCCCCCAGGGCCTGGCCCTGCGTCGGCACCACCACCGGTTCCGGCATCTCGCCCCGGGCATAGAGGGCGGCATTCTCGCCCAGCCCCCGGTAATGGTCGAGCGTGGTGATCGGCGCGTTGGAGAAAAGTTCCAGATTGTGGTGCGGCAGGCGGTCCTTCTGATGGATAACCGCGGTGCCCTTGGCCTGCAGGCCGATGCCGATCCCCGACCCCGCCAGCCGCGCCGCCGAGAGGCCGAGGAAGGAGGTGTCGGCGGTGTGGCGCAGGCGCACGAAGCGGGGCTCTCCGCCGCGCGCCCGGATGCCGTCGCCGATCGCGCGCAGCACGGCGGAGAGCGGATGACCCGCCAGCGTTCGGTAGAGCTTGATGCCGAAGGCGGGACTGACCCCGACAACCACCTCGTTCTCGGGTCCCGCCGCCGGCGCCGTGCCGAGGGCGCGGTAGGTGATGCGCCGGTTTTCCGCCGCGGCATAGGTGGCCTCGGTGCGCAGCACTTCCTCGCGCGTCAGCACGTCGCGGATTGCGGCCAGTTCCTGGCGCCGCTGCGGCGACAGGCGATAGCCGCTGCCGGGCCCCCCGTAATCGTTGGGATCGTTGACCGCCGAGATGACGCGGCCGCGGCGCACCACGGCGGCCGTCTGCAGGTAGTCGCCGGAGACGCGCAGCCGCACCACCTGGAGGAGATTCTCCGCCTCCTCGCGGAAGCCGCGCCGGGCCAGCGCCTTGATGACGTCGAGCACGTTTATGCCCTTTGCCTTGATCTTCTCGCTGATGAAGCTGACCTCGCGCGGGGTATAGCTGGCGGTCTCGTTCGAGCCGGAGGCGATCGCCACACTCTGTTTCATGGCGGCTGTCGGCGAGCCCAGATCGAGCTCGGCGAAGACCGCGCAAAGCGCATCGATGGCCCGGCGGCGCAGCTCGAGGGCGCGGGATTCGTCGACCGAGTTCAAGCCGCCATCGGCCTCGAAATCCCGCTGCAGCACCAGGAAATCCTCCATCTCCTCGCCGTTGAACGAGGAGGGGTTGAAGGAATTGTCGTATTTCAGGATCGAACCCATGCCGGAACAGACCAGATCCGAGCCGGCGATGAGGAAGGGCAGGATCTTGGCGCCGACCCGGATCTCGGATTCGGAATGGCGCGCATCGTTGCCGGTGGCGCATTCGAGATCGAGCCAGACCGCGATCAGATTCTCGGCCATCAATTCGCGCACCCCGCCCGGCATGGTGGAAGCGAGCGGCGCCCCGTCGATGCCGCCATTCTGCGTTCCCTGGACGCCCATGGCGCGCTGCAGGCAGAGGCAGCGCGCCTCCAGATAGAGCAGCGATTTCGCCTCGTGGAAGCCCATCAGCAATTCGGACGCCGCGCCGGAGGTGCAGCGCATCTTGATGCCGCGGCTGGCATAGGCGGCGGCCAGGAAGGCCTTCGACCAGGGCGTGTCGTCGCCATCGGTGAAGGCCTTCTCGGTGCCATAGACCGAGACCGTCTCGGCATAGGAGGTGAAGCCCGCCATGCCGATCTGCAGTTCCTCGTTCTCCTCGCTGGAGCATTGGAAGAGGGTACCCCAGCGCCCGATCGCGGCCCCCACGGAACAGGCCAGCGCGTTCGACCAGGAGTTGCGGGCAACGCGCATGGTGGTCTCGATCTCGTCGAAGCCGAAGGCGACGGCAGCGGCGGCGTCGGCCGCCAGCTGCAGGGGATCGTCCTTGGCATTCGTCACATGGCCCTGGTTACCGGGGGTCTTGCGCGTGCGCATCTTCGAAAAGGCGAAGGCCAGCTCGATCGCCGACAATTGCGCCACCACCTCGGCGAGCTTCGCCGGAGTGAGACCGTGGGCGAGGCGCGCCAGTTCCGTGCGCGGCACGGCGACGTCGACCAGCATGCGCGCGATCTCGCGCGAGGGCAGCGCCATCGCCTCGGGCGCGAGATCGAGGTCGAGGTGATGCGTGGCGATGAAATGGTCGATCATGTCGAAATCGGCGGCCGGGATGCCGTCCATCGAGAGGATGCGGCCATCCGCGATCTCGATGCCCGGTTTCGGGTCCTTCGCCCCTTTGAAGGCGGCAAAGCCGTTCTCCGGATCCTCGATCGCGAAGCGGTCGAGGCGCAGCGGCCGTTCGTCCCAATCGGCAAAGCGGCGCCAGCGATTGGCACCCCCGCTTCTCGGGTCGGTCGCACTGGTCTTGCCGCTTTCACCGCTCACTGACTTGCTCATGACTGCCACATCGCCAGTTCTCCTGCGCCAGTTCTCCTGCGCCAGTTCTCCTGCGCCAGTTCTCCTGCGCCAGCCGACCTTACTCCCCCGGGAAAACCGGCGGCTTGACCGAAACCCGGGCTGGCTTGACAGATTGGGGATGCTGCCTTGCAGCATGGCAGGCCCCATGCCATCATTGCGCCCCGCAACATCGTCATCCGCAGCCGCTTGCGAGGTCGGTATCGGCATGCTTCAGCCGGGTCAAGATGGAAGGGAAGGCCCGGTGGCGGAGATGCCGGGCGCGGAAGTTCCGGTCGTGCTGGCCGCCGCCGCTGCCGGCCTGGTGGATTTCATCGCCGCCCAGGGCGGCGATATCGACACCATCTTCGGCCGCTGCGGCATCGCCCCGGAAATGACCGATGCGCCGACCCTGCAGCTGCCGCTCGACACCTTCTGCGCGCTGTTCGAGGAAGGTGCCAGGCAGACCCGAAACGACAATTTTGGCCTGTGGTTCGGCCAGCAATTCGCCCCGCGCGATCTCGGCATGTGGGGCTATGCCGCCCTCTCCTCGCCCAATCTGGGGGCGGCCCTCGGCAATTTCGTCGACCTCTTCCGCTATCAGCAGGGCTCCTCGGTCATGCGCCTGGCGCCGGCGGGCGCCAACCATATGCGCCTGGAATACCGCATCGAGGCCCCGGCCATCCTGGCGCGGCGGCAGGATGCGGAATTGTCGCTGGGCCAGTTCACCAACGTGATCCGCGAATGCTGCGGGCGCCACTGGTCGCCGCTCGAGGTGCATTTCGAGCATCCGAGGCCGGAGAACTGGCGCCAGCATGAAATGGCCTTCGGCGCCCCGGTCTTTTTCGGCGCCGCCAGCAACGCCATCCTGTTCGAACGCGCGCTGCTGGCGCGGCCGATGCCGGGCAGCGACCCGAAGCTCCTCGCCATGATGCGTTCCTGCCTCGAATCCATGGGTTCGCATCCCCAGGCCGAGCGCCTCGCCGACCGCATCCTCAGTGCCATCCGCCAGCGCCTTGCCGAAGGTGCACCCAATCTGGAGGAAATCGCAGCCACCCTGCGCCTTTCCCCCGGCGCCATACAGAAGGCGCTTTCCGCCGAGGGCCTCGGCTTCCGCGAGGCGGTCGAGCATGTGCGCTTCGAGCTTGCCCGGCACTATCTCGCCCAGCTGCACCTGCCCTTAAGCGAGATTGCCCTGCTGCTGGGCTATTCCGAGCTTTCCGCCTTCACCCGCGCCTTCACCCGCTGGTCCGGCGTCTCGCCCCGCAGGTGGCGCGCCGGGCTCGCACGGCATTAGGGCGGAGAAACCTCGCTCCCTCCCGCCTTCTGCCTGACCGTCTCCCGCCCTGCGATTACGCTCCCCGTGATTGCCCCCCTGCGATTGCCCCCTGCGATTGCCCCCTGTGATTGCTCCGGCGCGCCGCATCCGTTAATGCTGTCGCAAAGAGACCGTCCCCGCATGTTGCGCGGACCGAAAGTCCGTTCATCGAAAGTCGTTCATGGCCGTGTCGCCCGCACAACCCACTGCCGCGCCCCAAAAGGCACCCGCCGCGCCGCGTCACCCGCAGCTAGAGGCCCTGCGCACCCTGCTGCCCTATCTGTGGCCGAAAGGGGAATGGGATTTGCGCGCCCGGGTGATTGCCTCGGTCACCTGCCTGATCGTCGCCAAGCTGGCCAATGTCTATGTGCCGATCCTGTTCAAGCAGATGGTCGACAGCCTGGGCACCGTCGCCGGCACCACGGCGACGGCGGCGGTGTCGGTGGCCGGCGTGTCATTGGGCCTGCTGCTGGCCTATGGCGCGGCCCGCGTCATGAGCCAGGCCTTCGCGGAATTCCGCGACGGCATCTTTGCCAAGGTGGCGCAGCGCTCGATCCGCAAGGTGGCGCTCAACACCTTCCGCCATTTGCACAGCCTGTCGCTGAAATTCCACCTCGAGCGCCAGACCGGCGGACTCAACCGCGCCATCGAGCGCGGTGCCAAGGGCATCGAGTTCCTGCTCTTCTTCATCCTCTTCAACGTGCTGCCGACCCTGTTCGAGATCGGCCTCGTCTGCATCATCCTTTGGACGCTCTACGACTGGACCTTCGCCGCCGTCACCTTCCTCACCATCGCGGTCTATATCTGGTATTCGCTCTTCGTCACCGAATGGCGCATCAAGTTCCGCCGCGAAATGAACGAGAGCGACCAGTCGGCCAATACCAAGGCGGTCGATTCGCTGCTCAACTACGAGACGGTGAAATATTTCGGCAATGAGGAGCACGAGGCGAGGCGCTACGACGTGGCGCTGCAGGCCTATGAGAAGGCGGCGGTCAAGAGCCGCACCTCGCTCGCGACACTCAATGTCGGCCAGGCCTTCATCATCGCCGCGGGCCTTGTCCTGATGATGGGCATGGCGGCCAGGGGCACCGCGCAGGGCCACATGACGGTGGGCGATTTCGTGCTGGTCAACGCCTATCTCATCCAGCTCTATCTGCCGCTGAATTTCCTCGGCTTCGTCTATCGCGAGATCCGGCAGTCGCTGATCGACATGGAGGCGATGTTCGCCTTGCTGCGGGTCGATGTCGAGATCGCCGACGCGCCGGGTGCGGCACCGCTCGATGTCACTGCGGGCGAGATCCGCTTCGAGAATGTCGAATTCGGCTACGACCCTCGGCGGCCGATCCTGAAGGGCGTCAGTTTCACCGTGGCGCCGGGCAGGAAGCTTGCCATCGTCGGCCCGTCGGGTGCCGGCAAGTCGACCATCTCGCGCCTGCTCTACCGCTTCTACGACGTCGGCAGCGGCCGCATCCTGATCGACGGCCAGGATATCCGCAACGTCCAGCAGGCCTCCTTGCGCGCCGCCATCGGCATCGTGCCGCAGGACACCGTCCTCTTCAACGACACCGTCGCCTACAACATCGCCTATGGCCGGCCGGGCGCCGATACGGCCGAGATCGAGAACGCGGCGCGCCTTGCCCATATCCACGACTTCGTGAGCGCGCTGCCCGACGGCTACAAGACCATGGTGGGCGAGCGCGGCCTCAAACTCTCTGGCGGCGAGAAGCAGCGCGTCGCCATCGCCCGCACCATCCTCAAGGACCCGCCCATCCTGCTCTTCGACGAGGCGACCTCGGCGCTCGATTCGCATACCGAGCGCGAGATCCAGGACAACCTCGCCGAAGTGGCGAAGAACCACACCACGCTGGTCATCGCGCACCGGCTCTCCACCATCATCGATGCCGACGAGATCATCGTGCTGGATGCCGGGCGCGTGGTCGAGCGCGGCCGCCATGACGAGCTGCTGCGCGCCGAGGGCGCCTATGCCGCCATGTGGCGGCGCCAGCAGGAGGCGGCGCGGCGCGAATGGGCTGCCGTGCCCGCGGTCGAGGTGCCGGCATGAACCATGCCGCCGCCATCACGCCCGCACAGCTGCTCGCCGGCGACCGTCGCGCGCTGGCGCGCGCCATCACCCTCATCGAATCGACCCGCGCCGATCACCGCCGCCAGGCCGAGGTGCTGCTGGAAGAGGTGCTGCCGAAGACCGGGCGCAGCTTGCGCATCGGCATATCGGGGCCGCCCGGCGTCGGCAAATCGACCTTCATCGAGGCCTTTGGCCGCCATGCCATCGCCGCCGGCAAGCAGCTCGCCGTGCTCGCGGTCGATCCCTCCTCGCGCCTCTCCGGCGGCTCGATCCTCGGCGACAAGACGCGTATGTCGGAATTGTCGCGCATGAAGCAGGCCTTCATTCGCCCCTCGCCTGCCGGGCTGACGCTGGGCGGCGTGGCGCGGCGCACGCGCGAAGCCCTGCTGCTCTGCGAGGCGGCGGGCTTCGACCTCATCATCGTCGAGACGGTGGGAGTCGGCCAGTCGGAGACGGCGGTGGCCGAGATGGTGGATCTGTTCCTGCTGCTGCTGCTGCCCGGCGGCGGCGACGACCTGCAGGGCATCAAGCGCGGCATCATGGAACTGGCCGACCTTGTCGTCGTCAACAAGGCGGATGGCGATCTCGCCCCGGCGGCCGAACGCGCCGCCGCCGATGTCGCCAATGCGCTCCGCCTGATGCAGCCCCTGCACAAATCCTGGTCGCCCGAGGTGCTGCGCTGCTCGGCGCTGCGCGATATCGGCATCGACCATGTCTGGGATCGCGCCCAGGCCTTCGCCACCGCCATGGGTGCCAGCGGCGAATTGCCCGCGCGGCGCCGAATCCAGGCCAAGGCCTGGCTGTGGCACGAACTCTCCGACAATCTCCTCGAGACGCTGAAGGCGCATCCCGCCGTCGCCGAGCGCCTGGTCGAGCTTGAGGACAAGGTGGCGGCCGGCCGCATCGCCCCCGCCAGTGCGGCGCGCCAGGTGCTGGCGGCCTTCCTCGGCGGCTAGGCGCCGCCTTTCATCCTGGAAATCAGGATTCTATGCCGCCGAATCGCCGGCTGGGCAGGACATTCATCGTTCGTTAAGCATCCGCACCTAACACTTCGCCTATCATATGATTAATCAGCAGCGTTTCGCACCGGGGCCGGATGGTCCCGCAGGGTCATGTCGTGCGACGCCGCAAGCGGAGAAACAGGCGATGCAACGCTCTCTTGGAATCGCGGCAAAACTGGCGCTGGCCATCGCGCTCTTCCTGCTCCCCGTAGGCTATACCATCTACCAGCTCTATGGCACGCAGCAGATCGCGATCGATTTCGGCACCAAGGAAGCCCAGGGCAATGCCTATCTCGGCCAGTTGCGCGCCGCCCATGGTGCGTTGCTGGCAGGCAGGGATCTCCCCGCCATTGCCGCCGGAATCGACCGGGCCGGGGCACAGTTCGGCCCGGGCATGGAATCGGCCGAGCAGCATGCGGCACTGAAGGCGGCACTGGATGCCGGCGATGCGGCCGCGGCGCGGGCCGCCATCCGCGCCCTCATCACCCGGGTCGGCGACAAGTCGAACCTGATCCTCGATCCCGATCTCGACAGCTATTATGTCATGGATCTGGTGCTGCTGAAGATTCCCGAACTGATGGACCAGGTCGACAATGTCGCCGCCTATGCCGCCAGCCATGCCGCCTCCGGCGGTACGGGCTACAGCATCGCCGATGTCGCCGGCTTCCTGCAGATGACCGGCGCCTTCGACACGCTGGTCGGCGGCACGCAGGCCTCGATCGGGCAGGCCTATGACGGCAGCAGCGGCAACATCTATGACCGCGTCGATCTGCTGCCGGGCCTGCTGCAGCCCGGCGCCGAGGCGATGTTCGCCTCCCTCGCCGCCTTCAAGGCGAGCTATGCCGGGTCGCAACTTTCCGCCGGCGAGGCCGCCCTCGACCTCGCCGCCATCGGCGCGGCGCGGGACGCGGCGCTGGATGCCGTCATCGCCTTCGGCGATGCCAATCACGCCGCCCTCGACGCATTGCTGGCGGCGCGCATCGCCAGCTTCCAGCAGGACCGGATCGTCGTCTTCGCCACCACCGCCCTGCTCTTCGCGCTCGCCATTTTCGGCGTCATCTTCTTCATCCGCCGCAATGTGACCCGGCCGATCGACCAGCTGGCCGTGACCATCGAGGCGATCGCCCGGGACCGCACCGACATCGCCGTGGCACTCACCGCGCGCGGCGACGAATTGGGACGCATGGCGCGCCATGTCGAGACCTTCCGCGCCGGTGTCGCAAGGCGCCTGGAGCTGGAAGCGGCGGCAAGGCAGGAGACGGCCCGGCGCGAATCGCAGATCCGCGACATCCAGGCGCTCTGCGGCGATTTCGAGCAGCGCTTCGTGGCGGCGGTGGGCGCCATGATGGGCAGCGCCGGCGATCTCGAGCAGCAATCCGGCGTCATGCGCCAGGCGGCGGAGATCTCCGGCCGCCAATCGGAGAATGTGGCGCAGCTGGCCGAGATCGCCGCCGGCAATGCGCAATCGATCGCCAGCGCCGTTACCGAGATGTCGGCCTCGTTCGAGGAGATCGGCCGCCAGGCGGAAAGTGCGACCGAGACCGCCGGCACCGCGGTCGGCCGCGCCGGCGAGATCAGCCGCATCGTCGGGGGATTGACCGAGGTCGCGGCCAAGGTCTCGGGCGTGCTCGGCCTCATCCGCGACATCGCCGGCAAGACCAATCTGCTGGCCTTGAACGCCACCATCGAGGCGGCGCGGGCGGGCGAGGCCGGCAAGGGCTTTGCCGTGGTGGCGACCGAGGTCAAGAACCTCGCCGCCCAGACCACCAGCGCCACCACCGAGATCGAGAGCCAGATCGCCGGGGTGCAATCGGCGGCCCAGGAAGCGGCCGGCGCCATCTCCGAGATCGCGACCATCATCGAGGGGATGAACCAGTCGACCGCAGCCATCTTTGCCGCCGTCACCCAGCAATCGGCGGCGACGCAGGAGATCGCGCGCAACGTCACCGAAGCGACCGCTAAGACCCGCGAGGTGGCGAGCGTCATCACCGAGGTGAAATCGGCGGCCGAGACCACCGGCGCGCGCTCGGACCGGGTCCATGACGTCGCCGGCTCGGTCAGCGGCCAGGCGGGCGACCTCAAAGCCGTGGTGGAGGGCTTCCTCAGCCGCCTGATCGAGACCGCCGGCCGCGGCCAGGCCGCCTGAATCCGGGCGGGGAAAGGCCGACAGGCGGCGCCGGGAAACCCCGGAATCGCCTTGACGGCGAGAGGCTTAGCCCGTAAAACCCCGCCCGAGCCGGCCGGAAGCCCCTGTTTCCGGCCCCTTTGTTTTCGTCAAGTATTTGATCTGGAAGGATTACCGTCATGTCACGGCGCTGCGACATCACCGGCAAGGGCGTGCAGAGCGGCAACAATGTCAGCCACGCCAACAACAAGACGCGCCGGCGCTTCCTGCCCAACCTGCAGGAGACCAGCCTGCTTTCCGACATTCTCGGCCAGCAGGTGCGCCTGAAGCTCTCGACCAATGCCATCCGCACGATCGAGCACAATGGCGGCCTGGATTCGTTCCTCGCCAACACGGCGGACAAGAACCTGACCGCCGAGGCGAAGCGCCTGAAGCGTCGCATCGAGAAGGCCGCCGCCAAGAAGGCCGCCTGATCGGAAAAAACGATCAAGACCCGAAAAGGCCCGCCCTCGCGCGGGCCTTTTTGTTTGGCGGTTTCTCGGCCTTACGGGATAGCCCCCCCTGCAGCAAACCGGGGTCGGCCCTGCAACGGGGGCGGCTTGTGGGGCCCGGAGGCGCTGGCTAGATTTTGGGACAGCCACAAGTTCGGCCAAGATACCAGCCATAACGCCGCCGGGATGCACCCATGATCACGCCGCCGCAACCGACCCTGAAGACCCAGCAGCTGCCGGCCCATGCGCCGGTCGTCGCCGTGCCGATGTGCGTCAAGCATATCGACGGGCAGAACTATCACACGGTGGGCGAGAAGTACCTGACCGCCCTCATCGACGGGTCGGGGGTCTATCCCCTCTCCTTTCCGGCGCTGGGCACCGTCCTGCCGGTCGAGGCGCTGCTCGACCATGTCGACGGCCTGTTGCTGACCGGCAGCCCCAGCAACATCGCCGTCGGCCATTACGGCGGCGATCCCGATCGCGATGACAGCCCGCAGGATCCCGGCCGCGACGCCGTCACCCTGCCCCTCATTCGTGCCGCCCTCCAGCGCGACATCCCGCTGCTCGCCATCTGCCGCGGCTTCCAGGAATTGAACGTGGCGCTGGGCGGCACGCTGCACACCCGCATCCACAAGCAGACGGGCAAGATGGACCATCGCGGCAGCGACGGCCCCTATGACGACATCTACAAGCCGGCCCATGACCTGATCCTGGAGGCGGACAGCCGCTTCGCGGCGATCTTTGGCGCCACCCGCATCACCATCAATTCGGTGCATTGGCAGGCGATCGATCGCCCGGCCGATCGGCTCGTCGTCGAGGGCCGCGCGCCCGACGGCGTCATCGAGGCGGTGCGCGTGAAGGGTGCTACCTTCGCGCTGGGCGTGCAATGGCATCCGGAATATCGCTGCATCGAGAATGCGGATTCGATGAAATTGTTCGGTGCCTTCGGCGATGCCGTGCGGGTCTATGCGACGGCGCGTCGCAGTGCGCGGGATGCCGGCCGCGCGGCATAGGCGCGCGGATTGGGACCAAAGACCGCTGGCGCGCGATGTATACAGCGCCGAGTCCTGATCATTTTGTCGTGAAGGCCTGATTCACGCGGCGATTCCAAGCACTTCCGAGCCATGCAAGCGGGCGGTTTCTGATCTGCATTCTTTTGCGATCCGAGGCCTTGAATTCGGGTGTATCAACCTCATCTAGAGTTTATGCGAATGACGGTCGCTGCAATGGCGGCAGTCGCACCGGAAGCGGTCTCCCCCACCGTAACCGGACTCCGATGAGGAGTAACGAACGCCCGGTCCTCCCCTGGCCGGGCGTTCACTTTTTCTGGTTCATAAGACCACATATTTGGCATCACCCCCCACCCTAACCCTCCCCCCGCCAGCGGGGAGAGGGGGCAAGCGGGCGCACGCGCTCGTCGTATCCCGCCGCTAATCCCCTCTCCCTTCAGGGGGAGGGTTAGGGTGGGGGTCGTGCAGCCGAAGGTCAGCGCGAATCTTCTCTACGACGCCTCCGATATTCTCGATTACGTCATTGTTCCAGAAGCGCAGCACGCGGTAGCCCTGCGTCGCGAGATAGCGCGAGCGCCGGTCGTCGCGCAGATTGTCGGCATGTTGTCCGCCATCCACCTCGATCACCAGTCTGGCCCGGCGGCAGCAGAAATCCGCAACATAGGGACCGATCGGAAACTGCCGCCGGAAGTGTGCATTTTCGAGTTGGTGGTTGCGGATTGCGCGCCAGAGCTCTTTCTCCGCGGCGGTCATGTCGCGGCGAAGCCGGCGCGCCGTTTCAATCGGATCCCGCGTCACAGCTCCATCAACCTCTCTCCGGAAATGCTGGTGCGCAACCTGCCCTTGGCGGAAGCGAAGACTTTATCGCGGTATGCATGGGTCGTCATTTGCTGGACGGCGAACGATTCGGCGTGTCAGGAAGAAGCGTCCTCAACAGCGCCGGAAATCACGTCATGCGCGTCGCCACCTGGAACATCAATTCGCTGCGCCTGCGCCTCGATTTGCTGCGCCGCCTGGTGCAGCAGGAGGGTCCCGACGTCATCTGCCTGCAGGAGATCAAGGTGGAGGACAGCCTCTTTCCCTTGGCCGATCTCCACGCGCTGGGCTATCCGCATGTGCGCTTCCACGGCATGAAGGGCTATAACGGCGTCGCGACGCTGTCGAAGCTGCCGTTCCGCGAGCTCGACCCCACCGATTGGTGCGGCAAGGGCGATTGCCGCCATGCCCGCGTCGTGCT
Source organism: Dongia mobilis (assembly GCF_004363235.1). Lineage (GTDB taxonomy): Bacteria > Pseudomonadota > Alphaproteobacteria > Dongiales > Dongiaceae > Dongia > Dongia mobilis. Next base: position 107,532 of record NZ_SNYW01000008.1, on the reverse strand, counting down.
GCCGGGCGATGTCGAACTCCACAATTTCTATGTCCCGGCCGGCGGCGACATCCCCGACCCGGCGGCGAATGCGAAATTCGCCCACAAGCTGCAATTCCTCGACGAGATGCGGGATCATTTTGCGGCGGCACCCAGGGCCGGCGGATCGGCCAAGGGCAAGGCGATCCTGGTGGGCGACCTCAACATCGCGCCGCTGGAGGAGGATGTCTGGTCGCACAAGCAGCTGCTCTCGGTGGTCAGCCACACACCGATCGAGGTGGAGAAGCTCGCCGCCGTGCAGCAGGCCGGGAAATGGGTCGACGCCGTGCGCCAGGTGACGCCGCCGCCGGTCAAATTGTATTCGTGGTGGAGCTATCGCTCGGCCGACTGGACGAAGAACGACCGCGGCCGGCGCCTGGACCATATCTGGGTGACGCCGTCACTGGCCAAGCGTGTGCGCCATGCCACCATCCTCAAGGACATGCGCGGCTGGACCCAGCCATCCGACCATGTCGCGGTGATCGTCGACCTGGATTGATCGCCGTCCCCGGTTGCGCTGCCCCCGATTGCCCTGGCCCCGTTTGCACCGCCCGCAGTTGCACTGCCCGCACTGGCGGGAGTGCCGCGCCACGCCGGGTACTTCAGGCGAGGCGCAGTTCCTCGTCGATCTTTTCCATCAGGAACAGGGCCACCGGCAGGCGCTCCTCGGCGACATGCCGCGCGGTCAGTTCGACCAGCGAGGCGAGCCGTTCCGGCGACAGGCTTTCGGCGCAGAGATAGCCGAGCGCGCCATCCCCGGCAGCGATGAAGCTGTTGACCAGCTGCGCCCGCGTGCCGACCCAGTCGAGCTGGCGCGAGAGCGAGCGCGTGACGCCGGGATTGCCCGCATGGCGATGCATCCGGTCCAGCAGGCAATCGCCCATGCGTTCATAGATCCGCGGCAATTCCCGCATCGCCAGAAGCGGATTGATTCCGCCAGAAATACCGGCCGCCGGCCGCGCGCGGCGAACGGACCGCTTCATGTCGAGACGGCGGATGATCTTCTTGTCTCCGACCTTTGCTTTTTTTTGCATCTTGGCCCCCAGGTGAATGCCGGCAATGGATCATGGCCGGCCCATACAGCATCGTATGGGTGGGGGTCTGAACAGAAGAATTCGCGATGTCTCTTTGTCGCCATTCAACAACGGAAATCCGACAACGTACCTAAGGATGTGTTGTCGGTCCTGCTGCCGCCCGTCGCGTGACGGATCGCGCCTCATCGGCGCATCCTGTTTTACGTTCATATGATTGTCATGCGTGCCGTCAGGCCGGCGCCGCGCGGTCGCGCCAGATATAGATCATGAGCGTCGCGAAGATAAGGCCGCCGCCGAGGAAGGTGGCAAGGTCCGGCAATTCGGCAAAGGCCAGCCACACCCAGAGCGGCGCCAGCGGCGTTTCCAGCGCCGAGAGCAACGCCGCCTCGGCTGAGGGCAGGCGCTGCGCCCCTTGCGTGTAGAGCACGAAGCCGATGCCGGTGGTGACTGGCCCGAACAGCAACAGCCAGGGGATGTCGCCGGCGCGGACGGCAAAGGGATCGGCGAAGGGGAGTGCGATGAGCGCGCTCAACAGGCAGGAGACCGCCGCGACCGCGACGATGGGGATATCCGGATAGCGCCTGACATGGACGGTGAGCAGCGCCATCAGCAGGGTCATGAGCAGGGCGAGCGCGTCGCCGCCGAGCGAGCCGCCCAGGCCTGTTCCAGCGCCGAGGGAAATGCCGACCAGGCCTGGTGCGACCATGATGGCAATGCCAAGGGCGGCGATGCTGCTGGCGGCAAGGACGCGGCGGCCCGGCTTTTCGCCGATCAGCAGAAAGGCGAGCAGGGCAGCGGCAAAGGGCACCGCCGCATAGATCAGCGAGACCTTGGCCACGGTGGTGTTGGCGAGGGCGGCGATGAAGGCGACCATGGCGAGGGCCGCGAGCAGGCTGGCGGTCCAGAAGGCGCGGCCTTGGGGCTGCAGCGATGGCCGCCACCATTTCAGCCAGTCGCGGCCGTCGCGTAGGCGCAGGAAAGCGAAAAGGACGAGGGCACCGAGGCCGCCGCGCCAGACCAGCATGCTCCAGAGATCGGCTTCGACCACGCGGGTGAAGAAACCGGCGCTGCTCCAGGCCAGGGCCGCCCCGGTCACCAGCAGGATGCCGGCGCGCCGGCGCGCCGGCATGGCGCCCGCCCGGGTGCCTTGCGCCGCGGCGGTGCCGTTGGCGGTCGAACTCATGCGCTTGATCCGCGTCTGTATACAGCTTCCAGCATCGATCGATACTGGCATGGGGGCGGCCCGGTCCCGAGCCTGTAAGGTCGTGGGATTGCGACAATCGATCATGGGATTGGGCCAGACGGTTGTAGAACGCCGCCACGTTTCAACCGCCTGGTCGAACTTCACGGTGCGATCGGTCGGCCGATGTCGGAATCGCCCGGCGCCCCGGCGGCGGCTGACAGCGTGACCCGGGCACCGGCAAAGCAGATGCCGCTGCCAGCCGTCCCCGGCACGGCGACGACCCAGTCCTTGCCGATGCGGATCGCTGGCCAGGCCCGCGCCAGCAATTGCCGACGCGCATGCCGCCGCCCATGCCAGGGACAGCGCAGCGTCTGCGTCCGGCAATCATAGCTGCCGAGGGCGAGCGGTCCGCCGCGATGCGGGCAGATGCCGTCGATCAGCGCCGGCCTGGCGTCGGGCGTCGCCAGCAGGAAGGCGCGCGCATCGCCGAGCCAGATCGTATCGGCCGCAGGCGCCCGGAAGCGCAGGAAGCGAAAGCTAGGCGGTGGGACGAGGCTGCTCATGGCGCCTCAGCCCGCACGATGTGCCACCAGGATGTCCTCATAAAGATCATCCGGTGTCGGCAGGCGCGCGACCCGGGCGAAACCGGCATCGCGCAGGAAACCGGCCAGCTCGTCGAGATCGAACAGATAGGAGTGCCGGGTCTGGGTGAACTCGCGCGCCCCCACGCGCACGATATTGCGCCAGGTCTTGATGCGCCGCTCCCAGTCATAGGTCATGTGCCAATGCGCCTCGGCGGTGATTCCGTCCAGTTCCATCGCCCCCACCTTCATCGGATAGAAGCGGTTGCCCTTGTGGTTGTTCTTCTGCAGGCCGATGAAGAAGCGCCCGCCCGGCGCCGTCACCGCATGGAAGTTGCGCAGGACCTCGGTGACGCGGGCGAAGATGTTGGCGGGACCCTGGCGCATCTCGCCGGTCACCCAGGAATCCATGAAGCCGATGGCGGCATCGACGCAGAGCACGTTGGCGAAGGTTTCCGCAATGCGATCGGGCAATTGCTGCCAGCTGGCCTCGATCAGGCGCGGCTGGCGGGCGCGCAGGCGCGGATAGGCGGCAAGGCGCTGCCGGCAGCGCGCCAATAGATCAGGATCGGCATCGCTGCCGGTGAGGTGGCGGAAGCCGAGGCCGATGAGCTCGAGCAGCGGGAAGCCGGTGCCGCAGGCGGCATCGAGGATGGCGGCGTCGCGATCGCCCAGAGCCGCCGCCAGCAGGCCGGCATGGCGGGCGCGGTAGGCGGGGGTGTGCAGCAGCTGGCCGCTCACCGACCACATCTCGGCCAGCTTGACCTCGCTGTCTTCGGTTGCGTTCATGCTTTCCTCCCTTTGAGCTCGGCTGCGTTGCGGCGGATGATCTCGGGCAGCCGCGCGAGTGCCGCCCGGTCGGTGTTGGGGCTCATGATCTGCGCCCGCAGCCAATAGGCGCCGCGCGCCAGGCAGCCGGTGAGATAGGCCTCCGGCCCGGCGGCGATCTGCCGGCGCAGGCGGCGATTGTGAGCGTCCGCATCGGCACAGCCCGGCGGCAGGTGGCGGAAGCAGACCATGTTGAAGGCGGGATCGGCGAGGAGCTCGAAATCGTCCGCGCCGCGCAGGATCTCGGCGAGATCGCCGGCTGCGGCACAGCAGCGCTCGACCCTGACGCCGAGCCCGTCCAGCCCATAGGCGGCAATGGCGGCATAGAGGCGGAAGGCGGCGAAGAAGCGCGTGCAGGCCAGCGTCCAGCGCAGCGGCTCGTCGCCATCCGATTGCATGAGGGAAGTCTGCGGATCAGGTATCACGTAATCGGCATGCTCCAGCCCGATGCCGAGCGAGGCGGCGAAGGCGCCGCGCCGGCGGCACAGCAGTACCGAGCAGGGGGCGCTGACGAAGAACATCTTGTGCGGGTCGATGACCAGGGAATCCGCCGCCTCGATTCCCGCCACCAGCGGCGCAAGGCGCGGCGCAAGCAGGGCGGCACCGCCATGGGCCGCATCGACATGGAACCAGGCGCCGTGGCGATCGGCGATGGCGCGCTGGGCGCGGAGATCGTCGAAGGCGCCATTGGCGGTGGCACCCGCCGCTGCCACGATCGCCATGATGCGGTGCCCGCCCGACTGTTCACGCGCGGCCGTGGCGGCGAGGGCGGCAACATCCATCGCGAGATCGGCACGCGACGGAATGGCGACGAGGGCTTCCGCCGGCAGGCCCAGCACATGGCGGGCGCGGGCGATGCTGTAATGCGCATGTTCGCCGGCGAGGATGCGGAGATCCCCGTGCGCGGCCCCCGCCGCGATGGCCTGGTCGCGCGCCACCATGAGTGCGGTCAGGTTGGATTCAGCCCCGCCATTGACCAGGGTCGCCACGGCGTCCGCGGGATAGCCGGCCAGTTCTTTCATCCAGGCGAGGACGCGGCCCTCCACCGCGACCGCATAGGGCCCGCCCTCGAACATGGTGACGCTGGGATTGAAGGCGGCGGCGGCCAGGTCGGCATAGAGGCTGGCGAAGCCGGGCGCCGGGCGCTGGTGGCCGAGATGCAGCGGATGGCGATAGTCGCGCAAGGTGGGCAGGAACTCGTCCAGCAGGATGGTGCGCAGTCGTGCGGCCCCGCCGCCGCGACGCGGTGCCGCCCTGGGCAGCAGCGCCTCGATGGCGCCGCGATCGAGCCCCGGCACGGTGGCGGCGGCCGGCGTCGCGATGCGGGCGACGATCGCCGCGGCCGCCTCCTGCAGCAGGCTTGTCATCTCGGCCGGGGCGCATTCCGGGAAGCGGGTGCCGGCCTGGCCGGGGCAGCTCATGATCGAGCCCCCGCATTCATTTCCGGGCCGGGCCGCCAGAGTGGCGCGGCTTCCTGCGGCGTCAGGATCGGCTGGTGATAGGTCGAGCTGGCCGAGCGCACGATGGAGCCGTGCAGACGGCCCTGCGGAATGAGGAGGCAATCGCCGGCGCGGAGGCGGAGCGTGACGCCGCAGAGCGGGAAGAAATCCATCTCACCCGATTCCAGCACGAGGAGCCGGTCATCGGGATGAATATGGGTGGTCGAGCGTTCGTCCAGCGCTTCGTGGAAGGTTTCGGACGGGAAGGAGTTACCTGATCCCTCTGCCTGCGCCGCGCGCCAGCGCGATACATGCGCGGCGACATCCGGCGCATTGGGCGTGAGCCGCCCTGCCCAGAGAAGCTGGTCCGCCATGTCCTGATCGGCGAGGCGCTGCAGCAGGCGCAGTTCCTCGAAACCCCTGAGCACGCCCCGGATGGCGCGCTGGCCATAGGCGGCGATGGCGGGCTCGATCAGGCGGTGGCGCACCATCTCGCTGTGATGGCGGTCGATATGGTGGTGCTCGTCGAAATAGCGCGTGTCGACGGCATTGCCGAAGACGCGTTCCAGCAGCGCGCTCTGGCGCGCGGTGACGTTGACCAGGGTCGATTCGGTGTAGAACAGCGCCCCCAGATAGCGGAAGAAATGCGCCTTGTTGCGCGTGATGTAGTGGAAGTAGTTGGTCAGCATCAGCGCCGAGGGCTGGTAGAATTGCCAGTAGCAATGCGGCCTGGGATCGAGGCCGAGCGAGGCCAGCGTCGCCTCGAACAGGGTCGAATGCTTGGCGCGGTGCACGGCGGCGCCGTATTCGTCGATCAGCACATTGAAGAGGGCCGATTGCAGCGGGCCATAGGCGCCCGGCGCGAGGCGCGCCATGGCCGAGGCCTCGGAGAGAAAGTCGGGCGCCATCTGCACCAGATAATGCTTCGCCGCGGCGGTTGGGTCGGCGGCGGCGAGAATCGCCGCCAGCAGCGGATCGGCCTCGGCCGGTGCGCCGGCCTGGCGCCGCTCCTCGGCCAGGAAGTCGTCGAAATAGGCGCCGAGCGTCGCGTCCTGCCAATTGCCGCTGATCTCGATCTCGTCATCGAGTGCGGCGAAGAGGATGTGTTCGAGACAGGGCCTTGCCCGCTCGCCCCTGGCAATCGCCGCGGGCCCATAGAAGGCATCGAAACCGTCCCAGGCAGTTGCGTCACCGGCGGCTACGGGCAGTACGAGCTGGTCCGCTTCATAGATGTTGAGGAGCAGGCGATGCAGCGCCAATGCCGAATTGCCGGCGAGCTGGCCAAGCGGCAGCGGTTTGCCGAGCGGGATGAAGGGCAGGTCCTTGGCCCGGCTCGGACGGCGGAAGGGATTACCGTCGATCTGCAGCTCATCTGCCTGCGCTTCGTCGTTGAAGGGGAGCCGGGCGAACGATTCGATGGCCGTGCGCGCGATCCGACTGGTGGCTGGATGGGGTGATTGCGTCGCTGCTGTCACGCTCATGGCATTCTCCTGCTGGTGGAACGGTCGCGAAGCAGGTGTTACCATAGCGTGTGGTCAAGTAACCTGCCACAACCTATGCGGGCAAAATGCGATAGTACGCCGAGTGTCGTGATTCAGCCGTAAAATAGGCGGAAGTTGCATCACCGGCAGCGGCGCGGCACACTCGATCGGGTGGTGACACTTGGCCCGGCGCAATGCCGGCGGCAGCAGGAGAGACCCCGCGTGCTACCGATGGAAGCCTTCGACCCCAGCAAGTTTCCGACCGCGATCCGCGAGGAGATCGATGCCCGCTGGTTCGATGTCGATGCCGTGCCGGTGCCGGCCATGATCGTGCCGATCGACTACCCGACCGATTGGCAGATCGAGCGTCATGCGCACCGCAAGGCGCAGCTGATCTACTGCATCTCCGGCGTCATGACGGTGGAGACGGAACACGGGCAATGGGTGGCGCCGCCCAATCGCGGCATCTGGGTGCCGGGCGGCATCGAGCACGAGATTCTGATCAACCAGGCGGCGGCGATGCGCACGGTCTACGTGGCACAGGATGCGCGCGCCAATCTGCCGACCCGGCCCTTCGCGCTCGCCGTCACCCCCTTGCTGCGCGAGCTGGTCCTGGCGGCGCATGTCGCCATCGGGCCGCCCGACCCGGCCCTCTACCGGCCGGGAACACCGATGGCGCATATCACCGAAGTGCTGCTCGACCAGATCGTGGCGCAGCCCACCAGCGATCTGCACCTGCCCTATCCGCGCGACCGGCGCCTGAAGCCGATCTGCCAGGCGCTGACCGGCGATCCCGCCGACCGGCGCTCACTCAAGGAATGGGCCAAGGTGGTGGGTGCCAGCGACCGCACCATCGAACGCCTGTTCATGGCCGAGACCGGCATGACCTTCCATCGCTGGCGCGAGCAGATGCGGGTGCTGAAAAGCCTCACCCTGCTCGCCAACGGCCATGCGGTGAAGAACGTGGCGCTGGAACTGGGCTTTGCCAATCCCAGCACCTTCATCACCATGTTCCGCAAGACCATGGGCGAAACGCCCGGCGCCTATATCAAGGGCGACCGCCACACGGCATGACCCGGCGATTGCCGATCAGGCTGCCTTGCTGGCCACCTTGCCGGTCTCTGCCCTGGCCTGGTTGTCAGGCGGCACTTCCGGCGCCGCAGACACCGGTGAAGCCGGCACCTGCGCGCCAGGTACCTGCGCATTGGGCACCTGTGCATTGGGCGCCTGCACATTGGGCAGCGGCCTTTGCGGCGTATCGCCAATCACGTCGAAATCGAAGCTGGTCATCACAGTCTCTCCTTGGGCGGTGGTTGGACCGCCTTGCGCGACTGTCGATCTCTGCTCGTTCCGGGATGGAGGGTGGAAAAACAAAGGCCGCCAGTTTGCGAAGGCGGCCATCTTTCAGAAAGAAGCGAGGAAGCGCAGGTCCTCAGGCCGCTGGCTTATACCAGCGGTACCAAAATCGGCCCATCAGGGGGGCGGCGGTGGAATGCGACTTGCTCATGTCCGGCAGACTAGCTTCCCCAATGCCTTCACGCAAGTCCCGCAATCGGCTACATCCCGCTGCATGACCGCCGCACCCCTTGCCGACCCCGTCCTCGACACCCTGCTGCTGCCCTTTGCGACAGGCGATCTCGCCTGGCCGGAAAGCGGCAATATCCTCTTCCTGCGGGCGCGCGCCGGGGCGGCGCTCGGCAAGGCGCCGCGGGCGCGCCTGCTATGCCGGCAAAGCTATTTGCCCTTCGCGCAGGGCCTGTCGGCGGCGGGATTGACCCTGGACCATGCCACGCCGCCGGCATCCGGCTCCTTCCCGCTCATCCTCGTCTTGCCGCCGCGCCAGCGCGCGGAAGCGCGCGCGCTCCTCGCCGAGGCGGTCATGGCGGCAGAAGCCGGCGGCATCGTGGTCGCGGCCCTCGCCAATGCCGAGGGAGCGAAGTCGGTCGAGGACGATCTCGCCGCCCTCGCCGGCGGCGTCGAGAGCCGCTCCAAGAACAAGTGCCGCGTGTTCTGGGCGCGGATCGAACCATCGCGCATCGACCGGGCCCGCGTCGCGTCATGGCAGGCAGGCGTCAGCCCGCGCGAGATCGCATCCGCCGAATTTCCCGGCGGCAAATTCTGGTCCCGGCCCGGCCTTTTCGCCTGGGACCGGGTCGATGCCGGCTCCGCCCTGCTCGCCCGACACCTCCCCACCGATCTCGCTGGGCATGGCGCCGATCTTGGCTGCGGCACCGGCTATCTCGGCGCCGTGATCCTCTCGCGCCGCCCCGGCGTCACGGCGCTCGATCTCTATGAGGCCGAACAGGATGCGCTGGAACTTGCGCAACGCAATCTGGTCCCGCTGGCAGGCGGGCGGCGTCTTGCATTCTACTGGCATGACGTGACGCGGGGTCTCTCGCACATCACCGGGCAACAAGAAACTGGGCAACAAACCGATGGCCGGCGGGACTATGATTTCATCGTCAGCAACCCGCCCTTCCATGTTTCGCGCGCGGACCGCGCCGATCTCGGCCAGGCCTTCATCGGCGCGGCGGCAAGGGCGCTGAAGCCCGGCGGGCGTTTTCTGCTGGTCGCCAACCGGCACCTGCCCTATGAGCAGGGCCTCGTGGCGGGCTTTGCCCATTTCCGCGTGCTGGCGGAGGAAGGCGGCTACAAGGTGATCGAGGCGGTGGCGCGATGAAACTGGTGAAGCACCTCGCCAATCTCGGCTATGGCAGCCGCAAGGAGGTGGCGGCCCTGCTGCGCAACGGCCGCATCACCGATGCCGCCGGCAACGAACTCGACGCGGACAGCGAGGTCGCGCATCACGATATCCGCCTCAACGGCGCCCCGCTCGATCCCGATTCGCAAGCCGTCATCATGCTGCACAAGCCGCTGGGCTTCACCTGCTCGACCAGGGATCCGGGTCGCATCATCTACGACCTCCTGCCCATGCGCTGGCGCCTGCGAAAACCCGCAATCTCGCCAGTGGGGCGCCTCGACCGCGACACGACGGGCCTGCTGCTGCTGACTGCCGACGGCGCCTTTCTCCACCGAATCATCTCGCCGAAATCCAACGTGCCCAAGGTCTATGAGGTGACGCTGGCGCGGCCGATGAAGGGCGACGAGGCGGCGCTCTTCGCCAGCGGCACGATGATGCTGGAATCCGAGGAAAAGCCGCTGCTCCCGGCCGAGCTGGTGGTGATCGACCCCATCCATGCCCGCCTCACCTTGCATGAGGGGCGCTATCATCAGGTGCGGCGCATGTTCGCCGCCACCGGCAATCATGTCGAGGCGCTGCACCGCTCGGTGGTGGGCGGGATCGATCTCGGCGATCTGGCGGAAGGAAAATGGCGCGAACTCGACGCGGTAGAAAAGGCGCGCGTCATCCTGCCCCAGGGCGCGCCGGCATGAGAACGGGTGCCGTCCCCGCCGTCATCCTTCATCCGCGCCTGCGCGCGCTCTATCTCTATTGGCGCGGGCTGGTGGTCGAAGGCCGCCTGCCGCGCCGGCGCGACATCGACGCCATCGCCCTCGGGCCGCTGCTCCCCCATATCAACCTCCTCGACGTGGGGGCAACGCCGGATGAACTGCGCTATCGCCTCGCCGGCGGCGCCATCTGCCAGGCCTTCGGCTTCGAGCCCAGGGGGTTGACCAGGGCCGAGATCCGCCAGCGCCATGTGGCGCCCGCTGCCCATGCCGATTTCGACGAAACCTCGCGCCAGACCCATGACGTGGCGGCCCGGCGCATCGTCGCCTACACCCATGACCGCATGACCTCCTATGACCGCCAGTTCATCGCCTATGCGAGGCTGATGCTGCCGCTTTCGGAGGATGGAATCCATGCCACCGGCGTGCTGGGTTGCATCCTCACCAGCGCCGACCGCGATCCCTTCTGGAATGACTTCGTGGAGCTGCACCACGAACTGCCGCTTGCCGAACTGGGCATCCCGGATCCGGGTGCGGCGTGAGGGAAACGGATGGCGGCGGCGGCCCTAGGGCGTGCTGCCGGCCTCCGGCAGCGGCGTCGTTTCCTGCAGCAGCCAGGCGGGGATGTCGCCGGAATTGAGCGGGCTGTGAAACCAGGGGTTCTGCTGTGCCGCGAGTTCGCGCCCGGAATCGAAGGCGGCGCGCATCTGCTGGGGATCGAAGGCCAGCACGTCATTGCCGATATCGACGCCGTCCGGAATACCGACCATGTTGAAATCATAGCCGAGCAGTTTGGTGCCGACATAGGAGCGCGTCAGCGCCGTCTGCATGGATTGTTCCATCATCACGCTGATGGTGGTGGCGGCAATCTTGCCCAATGCGCGGATCAGCGCCTCCGGCGGCTGGGTGACCTTGCCGTTGTCGATCAGGTAGAGGTTGCCCGGCCCATGCAGCGGCGGGTTCGGCTTCTGCGTGCCGCCCATGCCCGGGATCACCAGGTTGGAGCGGGCGGCACCGTCGACGAAGAGATGCCCGTCGATCTCGACCGGCGGGAAGACGATGGGGAACGAGGCCGAGGCCAGCAGCACGTCGCGATAGAGGTCAAGCTTGCCGGCCTTGGCGATCAGGGTCATGTTCCAGACCCAGGTCTGGCCGTAATCGATATTGGTGGTGCCGACGAAGAGCATGCGGTCGTCGTCATAGGCCGCAGCCACGCGCGCCAGCGTCTCCTGCGTGATGTATTTCTGCAGCAAGGCCCGCAGGGGTGCGGTGTCCCGGAGCGAATCGGCCGAGAGCAGGGCGAGGAGGCCGCGATCCTCGTAGATGTCTTCGGCCGAGATGCCGGTATACATCTCCTCGAGCAGCGCGTCGTCTTCCGGTGTCCCCAGAAAGGCATGGGTGGCAAGCAGCGCCCCGGTGCTGACGCCGCCAACGAGATCGAATTGCGGCCTGGTGCCGGCCTCGCGCCAGCCGTTCAGGAAGCCAGCCCCGAAGGCGCCGTTCTGGCCCCCGCCGGAGAGCGAGAGGAGGTTGAGCGCATGGCCGCGCTTTTGCTCGAGATGGCGGATCAGGTTGTTGCCCGGCACCGCCGCCACATCGGCATAGAGATGCGAGATTCGTGTCGGGTCCAGCGGCTCGAACCCGTTCGGAAGCGTGGCATAGGCCGGGGCCTGCAGCGACAGCGTGCGCTCCGGCGGCGAGGCGCAGGCGGCGAGCAGCGACAGGGCGAGGAGAACGGGAAAGATGGCTGCCCGTTCCAGTGCCTTTCGCGTCCGTCCCATGCGTATCCCCCCTCATTGCGGCTGGAACGGAAGCTTGTCCCAATTCCGGAACGCCCGCAAGCAAGCGCGCGACGGGCGACAATTTTCCCACACCCTGCCCTGATCGGGGTGAAACCGGCCGGCCCTAATGCCCCCTGCCGGCTTGCCAGGCCGCGCGCGTCAATTCGTACCAGACGTCGCCCTGCTCGCTCCCCGGAATGGGATCGCCCGAGGTGAAGGGCACCGTGCGGGTGTGCGTCATGCCAATCTTTTCCATGACGCGGCGCGACCCCTGGTTCACCACCATGGTGGTGGAAACGATCCTCCCGTAGCCGGCCGCGGTGAAGCCCCAGGCGATGAGGGCGGCAGCACCCTCGCTGGCAAGGCCCCGGCCCCAGAAGGCCCGCGCGAGGCGATAGCCAAGTTCGGCCAGCCCGTCATCCTCCGGCCAGAGGCAGAACCAGCCGACAAAGGCTTCGCCGGCAGCAAGGCGCGCCGTCCACACATGCGGCTCGGTCCCGCGCGGCATCAGGAAGGGCGCATCTGGATCGGCTTCTTCCTGGTCGACGGGATGTCCGCCATTGAGATAGCGCATCACTTCGGGATCGCGCTCCAGTGCCCTGAAATCGGCGGCATCCGCCGGCATGGAGGGACGAAGCGTCAGGCGCGTTGTCTGCAGCAGGGCCAAGGCGGCAAACCTCATCATCGCTCGGTTGGAGCCATGTCTTGTAGATGGCCGCCCCTGCTGGCTCAAGCGCTGGGGCGGATGGAGGCATAGCCGGAGAAGAGGTTGCCGGCGCGCCCGGTTGCCAAAGCGGGCTTGCTTTGCCATGCTGCGCGCCATGATTGTTTTCTCCTAACCTCAACAACCCCAGGTCGGATCAAACAAATCCATGGTCGCGCGCATCCGCACGGTGGCATTCGAGGGCGTCGATGTCCGTCCCGTGGATGTGCAGGTGCAGGTCTCGGGCGGGATGCCGGCCTTTACCCTGTTGCGGCTGTAGAGACCTCGTGATATCTACCGCGCCCCCACGAGGAACCCCATGCCGAAGGCTTACTCTTATCTTCGATTCTCGACCCCGGAGCAAATGCAGGGGGATTCATTCCGCCGACAATCGGAAAATGCGGCTCGCTACGCCAGAGAGCACGGTCTTGACCTTGACGTGACACTGACGTTCCAGGACCTCGGGGTTTCAGCCTACCGGGGCCGGAACGCGAATCGTGGGGCGCTGAGAGCCTTTCTCGATCTTGTCGAAGAAGGGCGGATTGAAGCTGGCAGCTATTTGATAGTGGAATCGCTGGACCGCGTGAGCCGTCAACAGGTGATGTCTGCACTCGGTCTGTTCACGATGATCATAGAGAGCGGCGTGGTGATCGTTACCCTGACAGACAAGCAAGTCTATTCAAAGGAATCCATTGCCGCCAATCCCTATCAGCTTTTCATCTCGCTGGGGATCATGATCCGCGCCAACGAAGAAAGCGTGTCGAAGGGGGTGCGGGTAAAGGAATCTTGGAAGGGACGCCGCGCCAAGGCAGCCGAAAGGGTCCTCACGGCAATGGGTCCAAGCTGGTTAATCCTCGACCGTGAAAAGCGCCAATGGACAGTTATCGAGGCTCGGGCTGAGGTGGTGAAGCGCATTTACGAGATGCGAGCAGCGGGGGCCGGTTATCTCACGATCACAGAGACTTTGAATCGAGAGAACGTGCCAGTCTTCGAGACTGCGGATCGGAAAGCCGACCGCTGGTACGAAAGCTACGTGAAGAAGATTTTGGTTAACCCTGCGGTGATCGGAACATACGTGCCGCACGAGCTTGAATACGACAACAACAAGAAGGTTCGGAAGCCTCTCGACCCCGTCGAAAACTACTATCCCGCCGTGGTGGACGTTGAGACGTATCGAACTGTTCAGGCTATCGCCAACACCAAGTCTCCTAAGCGCGGTCGCCATGCGGCCCACGAGGTCCAAAGCATCCTGGCTGGTCTCGCGCGGTGTCCGTTGTGTGGTGGCACCATGACCCGCAAGTCTCACGGAAAGAAGCATGGGAAGTACGGGAATCCCTATCTGGTCTGCAACCGTGCCAAGACCGGCGCTGGCTGCGTCTATCGTAGTGTTGTCCTCAGTGAAGTCGAAAGGTGCCTCGTAGATCGAGCGAGACAACTGCGGGAGACGATGCCCGCGCCCGCACAGCGGGAAGGCGAGATCGACGATGAATTGGATTCGTTGGAGATGGCTATAGCGGGGGCGGAAGAGAACATTGATGTCTTGCTCGACCAGCTAACCCACACCTCTTCACCGTCCATCCGAGAACGCATCCGGTCGCTAGAAAGCGCAATCGGCTTGAACAAGGCCCGTCGAGACACGCTCCTTACCGCTCGCGCCCAGGCCAGCGCCCCAACCCTGATCAAGCGGGTGGACAACCTCGTGTCCCTTCTAGTCTCCGCCTCGCTCGACATACCCGCCACCAATCACCAGCTACGACAGCTTGTGGAGGGGGTGGAGGTCGATTGGCGGTGGGGTAAGGTGGTGCTCCATTGGCACCATGGGGGCACCTCAGAACTACAATACGGCTGGCCCGACGAGGAATACCTGAAAGCCCCAGCCGCCGCTCAGTGACAGGCAGGATGCCTCAAAACCCGAGGCAGGACCGTCTCTGGACATTTAAATCCACCTAACGGAAGGACCCCCTGCGATACCTGAGGGTAGGGTGCGCTTTCAAATCCACCTATCGCTAGGCCCCGTGCGATACCTAGGGGCAGCCACGGCTTTTTCTGGGGAGACGTACTCCTCACCCCCCGTTTTACCGTCATACACTAGGAGGCTTAACTGCACTCAGTGCGACCGCACGTCCTTAATGTGCGGATGTCCAATCCCGAGATGGCCGTCTTTAAGACCATCACCAGCGCCCTCTCCCAGCGCGACAGCATTCGTTATCCCGACAGGTCATCCGCTATCCGATATGCCCTAGACCTTGTGGGTGGGCTGGTGGGTCGTAACCTTCTCGACCACGTCGAGTCCCTCTTGTCCCCCAATGGCACCAAGGGGAAACAATGAGGTCTTGGGACCTATACGATCTCACAGGGGCCGAAGGGTTGAAGCCCATCACCTACCCAACGCCCAAACATGCCACCCGCCGCACTCAGAACCGAGAAGTCATCATGGCTCCGACGGTCGAGGACGTGGCCATGTTCCATAAGCTCCAAGAAACACTGCGCCCCCTGACCACGGACGGCAGCCGCCCCTCCCGGCCCGGCGTGATCCGAGCGGTTATGCGGGCCGCCATCATGATCGACGATTTTGACCCAGGGCTGTTGGTGGACATGTTGGAAGGGGTGAGACTTCCCAAGTCGAGAGAGACCCCCCTGCCGGACCCGAAGGACACTGCGGTCATCCTGGCTGATGAATTGATGAATGAGTTCGTCAGTCGCAAATAGAGAGCGTCCCGCCAACCCCTCCTCCACCATTACCCCCAGTTCTGACCTGGGGGTAATCTCGCTGGGCTTCAGGCGGCGTTAGTGCTGGGGGCCTTGGAAGGGTTGCTCGATACCAACCCGTGGCCCCTAGACTAACCAACGCCACAACGGCCCCTCAGGACTCCTCTGGCGGCCTCTGGGCGCTTCCGCACCACCCCTACCCGAAACAACGCACCCCCTGCCCAGCGACTCCCGCACGGGCAGCGAGGACTCATTCCTGACAGGACCCTCTATGACCCATCCAAATCGAACCTTCCGACCCCGTTCCCCTGCCCCCTACCGCCTCTTCAGCAGCCCCAATGGGCGGAAGGTGGCAATCGTAGAGGTCGAAGGTGGATCGTTCCAGATTTACGCCGCTGACCTCGCGGCCCTCCGCGACCAATTCGGCATCGTCCGCCCATGCTTGAACAGCGATGGGCAGGGGCACCTCTATGTGGTCGGGTGGGTTGATGGCCGGAAAGTTCCCATCGCCCGCCTTCTCACCCAAGCCAAGAGGGGCCAGCGCGTCACGTACCACGACGGCAACGGCCTCAATCTTCGACGGGACAACCTAACGGTCGGACGGGGATATTCCAGACGCCCAGCCGTAACGGCATCGGAAGAGAAATCGGCAGCTTAGAGGGCGACAGCAAAGCCCACATTGTGGAAGCAGCGGCGGCGAAGCAGGTAAAATGGGCGCTGATCGTAAATCGGTGGTCTAAGGTGCGCTACCGCTCGCTTCTTCTTCCTCTTCCTCGGGTGCGGTTTCTAGCATGGGGCCTGTTGGGCTGTGAGGCCCAATGTCCTTCATTGGTACGCCCGCGAGATAACCATTGATGATTCGCCAGCGATTCTCAGTGTTCCCCTTGCCGACGATATCCTTGAGGCTTGCGAAAGCGCACTCGCGAACGTCTACTTCCGGCGTGTGAGCATCCTGTTCAAGCCCGACCAACATGATTGGCAGTGTGATCGACAGATTTGCCGCTGGTAGTTCACGAGAAGCTCGCTCGAACTGCGCCACGTTGGAGTCTGTTACCTTAGCCATTTCGGCCATTGGCACGACAAGCAACCCAAGCTGAATAAGCGAGTTGGAATATGCCGCCTGTAGCTTGAAGATATCGGAGTACCACCGTGCCATGTTGCCGAACTGAATTTCAGCCTGAATGGTGAGGTTCCCGAATTGCTTCTGGAAGTCCGCTGCCAAGTTGGAGTTTTTAATTGCGGTAGCGAGCGGATGATACTTCCACCCAAGATCAACAGCGAAGCGCCTGTCGAAATAGGTGTTCATTAGCTGCTGAACGATTTTGAGCTTTTTGCTCTTGGTGCTTTTCCCCGGATAGATAAAGACCGGCGCCTCCTGAAGAACCGACTTGATCTCGTTCCAGGCGCCCACATTGTTTGGGTGTTCGAGGATTTCCTGCGCGTATCGATAGCTGTAGACCGACAACTTCATTCTGCGGCCATCGCCGCCATCGACACGACATTGTCTTCTCGATCCATGTCAGGTTGTCCGCCACGAGGCTTTGCCGGATCGTAAACCGGACGAGTCATGGGGCGCGTCTTCAGTGTCTTGTTCCTAAGCTGCTTCAATCGGTCTTTCGCGATCTCAACGTACTCTTTAACGACGTCACAACCATACCCCGCCCGCCCGTGCATCTCGGCGGCAACCGCTGACGAACCCACGCCCATATAAGGATCGAGCACTGCGTCACCCGGTTCCGTAAGTGATAGGACGAGACGTTCGACTAATTCGACCGGGAACTGGCAGGGGTGAATGGTCTTTTCAACATGGTTGTTTTTAACGTTCGGAAAAATCCATACGTCACCAGGGTTCTTGCCGAGAGGATTACAGGACAGTTGGCCCGCCTTCGGGCCTTTATAGTACTTCTTCCCAGGATACTTGGGCGGCACTCTAATAGCATCGAGGTTGAATACGTAGTCATCTGACTTCGTGAACCACATAATGGTTTCGTAGCGACCCGAGAGGCGTTTCGAGCAATGCAGTCCGTGCTCAAAGTGCCAGACAATTCGGTTTCGGAGCTTCAAATTGTATTTGCGGAAGATGGGATAAAGAACGACATCCAACGGGAAAATTTCGCCCCCTTGAACGTGATTCCCAATCTGCCAGCACAGAGAACCCTGCTTGTCGAGCAATCGGACGCATTCGCCTATGACCTTATCCTGGCCCGCAATGTAGTCGTCCAACGTGATTCGGGTTTCATATGACTTCCCGATATTGTACGGCGGTGACGTAACAATCAGCCGCATTGACTCATCCGCCAACGAACGCATGAACGAGAGGTTGTCGCGACAGGCAATCCGGGAATCGTTCCGTCGTTGCGCGCCGTTGGTATGCATGATTGCTCCTCTATAGGCAGTAGTCTGTCCGACCGCCGCGATTCACCAGGGACTCCTTCCCCCTCCGGTACTATGTCCGGCAGTGGAACGGTGTGTGGAATAGCCTCTCCCCGACGCGCACGCGACTCGGAGAATAGGGTGCGCTCTACGCCCAAGAAGTCAAGAGTCCGAGCGATTGGTCGGTTGCGACTAAATGCTTGGACTGACAAGATTTCCAGGTTCATCGTAAGGAATTATCTCGTGCTCGTGCGGTTTCCCCGAGATACCAACGCTTTCGCCAAGGTGGCAGAGTGTAATTGGCTAACGACTTTTCGAATCCTCGCCAAAGCTGACGGCTGGCAGCTACCTATCGCGCAGATGGAGAAACAGCCCGACCAGCAACATGACGACTGTAAGGATCGCCCCGAATGCACCCATGCGAAGGTCGTCATCACACGCTTTTCCCCAACAAGAAGCAAAAGCCCGAGACGAAGTAACGGTAAGCATTAGAGTTGCCCAGAAGCCGATGAATCCCCGCTTTAAAATGGGACTGTGATTCGCGAGCATGTATTTCCCTCCGTGCGCATATGGATTCCCCCGCCCCCCCTCGCTAGCGGGAAGTTGCCTTGGCCGATGCAGAGGGGGGTGATTTCATTTGTCTAAGGCGTCGTCATTCGACCCCGACCACTCTCGGTGACTGTGACCTTCTCCTTTAGACTCGTTCTACCCTGTCATTTTGGGTCTCCAGGGCTTGACATGGACCCTCGTCGGTCTCCCGGACAAGGCGGTGGGGGAGAGTCGCGAGCGGGTGCGCGCCGCCCTGACGGCGATCGGCCTGGCGCTGCCGCCCAAACGCATCACGGTGAATCTCGCCCCGGCCGATCTTCTGAAAGAGGGCTCTCATTTCGATTTGCCCATCGCCCTCGGCCTGCTCGCCGCCATGGGGGTGATCGAGGCGAAGGCGCTGGAGCCCTATGTGGTGCTGGGCGAGCTTGGCCTCGACGGCTCGGTCGCCAGTGTGGCCGGCGTGCTGCCGGCGGCGCTTCATGCCGCGGCGGCGGATCTCGGCCTCATCTGCCCCCGGGCGCAGGGTGGCGAGGCGGCCTGGGCGGGCGAGATCGAGGTGCTGGCACCCGCCAATCTCCTCGCCCTCATCCATCACCTCAAGGGCGAGCAGCTGCTGAGCCCGCCGGAGCCGAGAATCGCCGCGGATGAGGGCCAGGCGCTCGACCTTAGGGACATCAAGGGCCAGGAGAGCGCCAAGCGCGCGCTCGAGATCGCGGCGGCGGGCGGGCACAATCTCTTGATGGTGGGTCCGCCGGGCTCGGGGAAATCCATGCTGGCGCAGCGCCTCCCCGGACTGCTGCCGCCGCTCTCGCCGGCCGAGGCGCTGGAAGTCACCATGATCCATTCCCTCGCCGGCAATCTTTCCGAGGGCAAGCTGCTGAGGCGCCGGCCCTTTCGCGACCCGCATCATTCGGCCTCGCTCCCGGCGCTGGTGGGTGGTGGTTTGCGGGCGCGGCCGGGGGAGATCAGCCTCGCCCATCTCGGAATCCTCTTCCTCGACGAGCTGCCGGAATTCCAGCGCAGCACCCTGGAGGCGTTGCGCCAGCCGATGGAGACGGGCCGCGTCTCCATCGCCCGCGCCAATGCGCATGTCACGTATCCGGCCCGCGTGCAGGTGGTGGCGGCGATGAACCCCTGCCGCTGCGGGCATCTCGGCGATCCCGCGCTGGGCTGCGGCAAGGCGCCGAAATGTGCCGCCGATTACCAGGCGCGCATCTCGGGGCCGATCTTCGACCGCATCGATCTCCATGTCGACGTGCCGGCGGTCTCGGCCGCCGACCTCACTTTGCCGCCGCCGGCGGAAGGGAGCGCGCAGGTGGCGGCGCGCATCGCCGCCGCCCGCGCCTGCCAGGCGGCGCGCTATGCCGAGCTCAACATCCGCACCAATGCCGAAGCCGATGGCGACCTCCTCGAAAACCTCGCCGCCCCCGATGCCGAAGGCCGCCGGCTGCTGACGCAGGCCATCGAGAAATTCCGCCTCTCCGCCCGCGGCTATCACCGCGTCCTGCGCGTCGCCCGCACGCTGGCCGATCTCGCGGGCAGCGAGGACGTCCGCGCGCTGCACATCGCCGAAGCACTCGGCTACCGCCGCGTGGCGCCGGCAAGGGCGGCTTAGTTCTACGCATGCTGAACGTTCAGCAGGAGTTTGACACAGGAGACGTTAAGTGAAACTGGTCCGTGCCTTTTTTATTTTCTGGAGTTTGCTCTTCTTTACAACGGTTTCTTTTTTGGTAACCGCTAAAGCACAGGTTGCCGATGAATCTAACATGAGCTCAACGGAGGGGCTGTCAGTCGATAAGCAAAATACCTCATCAATTGAGAATGACGCTCTGATACAACAGTGGTTCGCAATCTTAGGTCAGTCAAATGATCGAATGATTGCTACAGTCTATTGGGCATTGGGGGTTGTAGCTGGCACGATGGTGGCGTTGGTCGGCTATAGTTGGTTTACAAATTACCGGGTGTATGAGCGAGATAAACAAGCTTTGAGTTCAGTTCTGCTGGCTGAAGTTCAGAGCAAAGCTGCGGAAATTCGCGGCGACTTGCAGAAGCTTCATGAAATACATATGGCCGCGATTGACTCTGCTATTACAAATTCAGTTGAAGGAAAGATCGCTTCGGTCTCTAAGGAGTTACAGGAAATTCAAAAGCGAGTTGCTTCACTTAGAGATCGCAATTCGAAGTTGGAAAAGGAGATGCTACTTAAGATCACTGAGTTTGAGGTGTTCCTGTGGGAACAAAGAGATGTTCCCGCTAATGTACTCACAACTTCGATGGAAGTTGTCAGTCATGCGTTAGAAATTGGGTATATCTGGAACGCCGAGAGGGCTCTGAAGAAGATTGAGGAGCTACAGACGAAGAATCAAATTGAGCCTTCGGATTTCGATTCTGAAATGATTGCAATCCTTGACAAGCTGCCGAGAGAACTGAGTCCATATAAGGAGAGAATTACGGGGCGATTGCGGCAAGTGTGAGCTGCAAAATTTCGTGAAGCAGCTGTGGTTCGAATCAGGCAAATGCCTACTCCGCAAGGTGCTGCGGCTGACGGACAGCGGATGTCTCACCGTCCGCCGTTGCCAAGATCAGCGAAGATCAAGCCTAAGCACCCAGCTTAGCGTTGAAAGCATTGCGAAGTACTCGCGCCTGCGCCTCGAAATTGAGCTCCGTGTCGAGAAGAACGCCGGGATTGCCGCTGCGCGTGGCGAGGTCGTGGGTCACCTCGCGCACCAGTTCCTGGATGACATGGCGAACATCCTGCACCTGCGCGGCCGGAATCCTTTTGCCGGAGTTTTTCTGGACCAGATGCGGCGCGGCCGGGTTGTTGCGCGTACAGGTCTTTCGCATTTCCATGATTGATCCCCATTGATGCCGGCTATGCGCCAGCGGCACCGCCTGCATGTGCAGATCGGGAAATCAATGGTGGGTTTTGCGCGACAACCATCGCCAATTCGACCAGTGGCGGCCAAGTCGCGCAAATAGGATTCCGGGCGACCCCTCCCTCAATACCCCATGCCCTTGGCGAGTCCGTCGTAATGGTCGCGCAAATCCTCGAGCCCCTGCAGGGCGCGCAGGAGGTCGATGAGGGCCCAGAGTTCGCGCTCGGCATCGGTGAGTTCGGTCGCCGCGGCATCGCCGAGATCTTCCAGATCGTCGACCAAGCGCCCCAATGCGCGCACGGCGGCGCGCAGGCGCGACTTGGTGGTCTTCGCCTTCTGCCATTCGTCGTCGAAGCGCCTGCGGTCGTTGGGCTTGCCCTTGAGGTTGGCGCGGATCTTCTGGCGCAGCGCGCGGATGGCGCTTTCGAAGGCCTTGATCGTGGCCTCCATGGCATTGGCGAGATTGCGGAAGACGGGACCCAGGACAGCGCTGGACATGGCTGGTCTCCATTGGTGACGGGTGGCGGACGCGCCTGCCGCACGGGGCGGGCAAACGCGAAACGCGCCGGCGGGTCGGGGGGACACCGCGGCGTTCATCCAGCCACGACCGGAAATTGAGACAGCGCCGCCACGATGCGACCGCGCCCGGTCCAGTGTCAAGGGAGCGTCGTTGCGCCGGAAAGGGCGATCAGGAGAGATCGACCAGCAGAGTTCAGTCAGACTGGCTCGATCAGCGGCAGATGCGGGGCGGCGTCGCGCGGGAGCAGGCCGGTGAGGCGCGGGTCGTCGGCCACCTCGACCATGAAGGCGTAAGGCTTGAAGCCGGCCTTCCGGTAGAAGGCGAGGGCATTCGGGTGGTCGAACGTGCAGGTATGCACCCAGAAGCGCCGGATCTGCCGCCCGTCCACATCCCTCGCCCAGGCGAGGCGCGTCGCCTCGCCCACCAGGAAGCGCCCGGCACCCTTGCCGATCGCCGCCTGGACGAGGCCGAAGAAGGCCAGCTCGCATTCGCCTTCCGCGCGGAAATCGAGTTCCAGCAGGCCGAGCACCCGACCGGCGCGATCCATCAGGCGATAGAGATCGACCCGGGGGTCGGCGAGAATCGCCGCCAGCCTCTCATCCGCCATGACGAGGCGCGAATACCACAGCCAGTCGGTGCCGATGGCGCGGAAGAGGTCGCGGTAATCGGCGAGGTTCGCCCCCCGCCAGTCCTCCAGCACGAAATCCGCGTCGCCCGGATGCGCGGGGGCTTGCGGCGGCGGCGCCAGCATCTCGAGGCAGGTGACGACATTGGCAATTTGGCCGGGCTTCACGGGCGAATAGCCGGCGGGGAGAATCGGGTTGGGCATGGATCACGTCGCGGATGGGAAAAGCGGCAAAGGAAAGATGCGCCACCCACAGGCGGCGCCCCTTCCTAGCCGTTGCCGGGGCGCCGGACAAGCAGCGTCCCTTTTCCGTTGTTGATTTCCCGCTGTCGATTTCCGGCTGTCGATGGCGCCTGTTTGACGATCGTCACGTCACGATCGTCACTTCACGATCGTCACGGGCGCCTTGGCATGGGAGACGACGGCGGTGGCGACCGAGCCCATGAAGATGCGGGCAAGCTCGCTGGTGGTATGGGTGCCCATGACGATGTGGTCGGCCTTCATCTTGTCGGCATAGGCGACGATGGCATCGGCCACGTTGTGGCCGGTGGCGCTGACGCAGGTGAAGGCGTCGAACTTGGCTGCCCGGGCGGCCTTGGCGGCGAGCGCCAATTGCTTGTGCGACTGGGCGTCGGCCGCGTTCATCAGCTCGGCATCCCAGAAATAGGTGCGGCGCGTGCGGGCCGGCACGATGTCGATATTGAGGAATACCAGCTTGGCGCCGGTGGCGCGGGCCAGGTCGATGGCGCATTCCGCCACCCGCCCGGTATTCTTGGAGCCGTCCACCGCGCAGAGAATGTTCTTGATGGCCATGGTTTTGTTTCCTCCGGTTTATCTTTGTTGCCTGGGATTATAATTGCAGCCCGCAAATCCGCAATCCTTGCGCCAGATCAAACGCCGGATCGGGGCGGCGCCGATTGGGGAGCAGTTTGCGTCGGTCGCGGAGAACTCGACCGGAAAATCGACGAAAAAAACGCGGCAGGTAAAACGCGCCGCTTCTATTTCACCACCGTGACCGGCGCCCGCGCATGAGAGAGGACGGCGGTGGCGACCGAGCCGACGAAGATGCGGGCGAGCTGGCTGGTGGTATGGGTGCCGATGACGATGTGGTCGGCCTTCATCTTGTCGGCATAGGCGATGATCGCATCGGCCACGTCGCTGCCAAGCACGCTGACACAGTCGAAGCCGTCGAAGCCTTGTGCCTTCGCCGCCTTGAGGGCCGGGGCGAAGCCCTTGTGCCGCGCCGCATCGGCGGCATCCAGCCGGCGCGGGTCCCAGAAATGTGCCCGGCGCAGCCGTGCTGCCATCGTCTCGACCGAGAGGAAGGTGAGCGTGGCACCGGAACCCGCGGCGATCTCGACGGCGCAGGAGGCGACCGCCTTCGTCACCTTGGAGTCATCAACGGCGCAGAGGATCTTCTTGAGCGGCATGGAGGTGTTCCTTCGGCAATGGATTCAGGCGGCCGATTGCGGCATCAGGCCCAGATAGCGGAGCCTGGCATCCGGCGGCAAGTCCGCCGGATGTTGCCGCATGCCGATGCGCGGATCAATGCGGTCCGCCAGACAAGAAAAGGGCCGCATCCGGTCATCCGGCTGCGGCCCCCGTTATGCGATGACAAGCCGCCGTTACGACGCCGCCAGGTTCCTGAGCACATAGGGCAGCACGCCGCCATGGCGGAAGTATTCGACCTCCTCCGCGGTATCGATGCGGCAGAGCACCTTGATCTCGTCGATCTTGCCATTGGCGCGGGTGATGCGCACGTTCACATCCATGCCCGGCTTGATGTTGCCGGCCTTGCCGGGACCTTCGAGGCCGGTGATGTCGAAGATCTCGGACCCGTCGAGGCCGAG
Source organism: Dongia mobilis (assembly GCF_004363235.1). Lineage (GTDB taxonomy): Bacteria > Pseudomonadota > Alphaproteobacteria > Dongiales > Dongiaceae > Dongia > Dongia mobilis. The sequence goes on along the minus strand of NZ_SNYW01000008.1, from coordinate 83,574 downwards.
GCTCTTGCGCGTCATGCCATCCTTGAACATCAGCGGCAGGACGCCCATGCCGACCAGATTCGAGCGGTGGATGCGCTCGAAGCTTTCCACCAGCACCGCCTTCACGCCCAGCAATGCCGTGCCCTTGGCCGCCCAGTCGCGGGATGAGCCGGTGCCGTATTCCTTGCCACCCACCACCACCAGCGGCACCTTCGACTTCTGGTACTGCATGGCGGCGTCATAGATCGACATCTGCGTGCCCACCGGCATCAGCCTGGTAAGACCGCCCTCGGTGCCCGGCACCATCTCGTTCTTGAGGCGGATATTGGCGAAGGTGCCGCGCATCATCACCTCGTGATGGCCGCGCCTGGCGCCATAGGAGTTGAAGTCTTTCGGCTCGACGCCATTGGCGATGAGATACTGGCCGGCGGGGCCGTCCTTCTTGATCGAGCCTGCCGGGCTGATGTGGTCGGTGGTGATGGAATCGCCGAGGATGGCCAGCGGCCGCGCCGCGCGGATGTCGCGGATGCTGCCGGTTTCCATGGTCATGCCCTGGAAATAGGGCGGGTTGGCGACATAGGTGGATTTGGCCGGCCAGGCATAGGTGAGGCCCTTCGAGGTCTTCACCTTGCGCCAATTGGCATCGCCCTTGAAGACATCGGCATAGCGCTTCTTGAAATCCTTGAGCTTGACCGCCTTGGCGACCGTATCGGCCACCTCCTTGGTCGAAGGCCAGATGTCCTTCAGGTAAACCGGCTTGCCCTTCTTGTTGTAGCCGATGGGGTCGCGCGTCACGTCGATCTTCATCGAGCCCGCCAGCGCATAGACCACGCAGAGCATCGGCGAGGCGAGGTAGTTCGCCTTGCAATGCGGGTTGACGCGGCCCTCGAAATTGCGGTTGCCGGAGAGCACCGAGGTCGCCACCAGATCGCCCTTGACGATGGCGTCGGCAATGGGGTCCGGCAGCGGGCCGGAATTGCCGATGCAGGTGGTGCAGCCATAGCCGACCAGGTTGAAGCCGAGCTTGTCGAGGAACTTGTTGAGGCCGGCATTCTTCAGATAATCGGTCACCACCTGCGAACCCGGCGCCAGTGACGTCTTTACCCAGGGCTTCACGCTGAGCCCGGCTTCCACCGCCTTCTTGGCGACGAGGCCGGCCCCCAGCATGACCGACGGGTTCGAGGTGTTGGTGCACGACGTGATGGCGGCGATCACCACGGCGCCGTCGCCGAGCTCGTAATCCGCCCCCTTTACCGAAACCGCGCTTTCATTGCCCTTGCGGCCGAAGGTGTCGGTCAGTGCGCTGTTGAACATGGCGGCGGCGGAAGCCAGCGGCACGCGGTCCTGCGGGCGCTTCGGCCCGGCAAGGCTCGGCTCCACCGTCGACATGTCGAGGGAGAGTGAGTCGGTGAAGACGGGATCCGGCGTCTTCTTGTCGCGCCACATGCCCTGTGCCTTGGCGTATTTCTCGACCAGCGCCACGCGGTCGGCCTTGCGGCCGGTGGCTTTGAGATAGCGGATGGTCTCGGCATCCACCGGGAAGAAGCCGCAGGTGGCGCCATATTCCGGCGCCATGTTGGCGATGGTGGCGCGGTCGGTCAGCGGCAGGTCGTCAAGGCCGGGGCCGTAGAATTCGACGAACTTGTTGACGACACCCTTCTTGCGCAGCATCTGTGTCACGGTGAGGACGAGGTCGGTCGCGGTGGTGCCTTCGCGCAATTTGCCGGTCAGCTTGAAGCCGATGACTTCGGGGATCAGCATCGAGATGGGCTGGCCCAGCATGGCGGCCTCGGCCTCGATGCCGCCCACCCCCCAGCCCAGCACGGCGAGGCCGTTCACCATGGTGGTGTGGCTGTCGGTGCCGACCAGCGTGTCGGGATAGGCGAGGGTCTTGCCGGCGACGCGCCTGCCCTTCACCGTCTGCGCGGGCTCCTTCATGGTCCAGACCACCTGGGCCAGGTTCTCGGTATTCACCTGGTGGCAGATGCCGGTGCCGGGCGGCACGACGCGGAAATTGTTGAACGCGGTCTGGCCCCAGCGCAGGAAGGCATAGCGCTCGCCATTGCGCTCGTATTCCAGATCGACATTCTTCTTGAAGGCGCCGGGACCGGCAAAGAAATCGACCATCACCGAATGGTCGATGACGAGATCGACCGGCGACAGCGGATTGATCCTGGTGGGATCGCCGCCCAGCTTCACCATCGCGTCGCGCATGGCGGCAAGGTCGACCACGGCGGGGACACCGGTGAAGTCCTGCATCAGCACGCGCGCCGGGCGGTAGGCGATCTCGCGGTCGGATCTCTTCTTCCTGAGCCAAGCGGCGATCGCCTTGATGTCGGCCGCCTTGACGCTGCTGCCATCCTCGTGGCGCAGCAGGTTCTCCAGCAGCACCTTCATCGAATTGGGCAGGCGGCTGAGATCGCCCAGCGTCTTCTCGGCGGCCTTCAGGCTGTAATAGTCATAGGCTTTCGACCCGACCTTGAGGCTCTTGCGGGTCTTGAGGCTGTTCAATCCGGACACGGAGACACTCCCACTTGGCTTTGCGCCCTGAAACCGGGCGGCTTGGCGACTGAATTCTGGCGGCTCAACGAGCCGGCGGCGGCTTTCCCCGCATGTTCGCCTGCCGGCGTTAACCAATCCTTTCCGCCGGGCTGGCGGCGCGCGGGACGGGATCTTGCCTTGGGCTGCCGACCGGGGCTGGAGAACCTGATCTTCTGGTGCTGGACGCTGGCCGGCAGATTAACACGAAGGCCCGGCACCAGCGAGTGGGATTGCCTGCATCGGACCATGCCGACCCCGGCTGACCCGGCCCCGGGCGACCCCGGCCGGCCCGGCGCCCATCGCCAGAATTGCTTCCTCTTAACCGGGATGGATCGGTGGGCGTCAGGCGCCAAACGATCGGCCTAGGCCAATATATTGTTGGGGTCCGCCGAAACGGCGAACAGCGCCGGCCCCGCCCGCCAGCGGCATGGGGCCCGGGTCGTTGCCGCGCGCCTTCTGCCGCTTCTGGGCAGATACCTTATTCTTGCCACATTCCGGTCCTAAACGGGCCACAGGGCACGATGACAGTGCCGGACGGGTCGGAATGGCCATCCCCCCTTCCGATCCGCGACCCAGACGGGTGGTCGGCCCATTCGTCCGGATGCCCCTCGATGGGCTTGGGGTTTCGTCGGCGCCCGCGCGACCGGCGGTACCAGGTCCAAGGCCGAGGTCCGCGCCAGTCCCTACCCCCGAATGGCGCGGCGTGAAGGGCAAGGCCGCCGCGCGCCATCCCCCATCCCCCAGGCGCGCGGCGGTTGCCTTTGGCATGCTCGACGGCGTCGCGCGATCCTTTGTGTCCATCGGGAAGCGCGGCGCCGTTTTTCTTTTTCCTGCAGCGCCCGCCGCAGACCGGTCCGGCCGGTTGGATCAAACCGAAAATTAACCGGCCCGCGCCTAGCATCGCCGCATGATGCACCATCCCGACATGCCGATCCCGGTTCTGCCCGGATTGGCCGGGCGCCGGATCGCCTGGGCGCGCGCGGATGATTTCGTCACCCAGCCGCTCAAGCGCATCTTCGCGTGGTGGAGCGCCCGGGCCGGGTCCGACCTGCCGCGGCGCACCGATTTTGACATCCTCGAATTCGCCGATATTGCCCAGAATCTCTACCTTATCGAGGAAATCGCAGCAGGGTTCGAGTTGCGCCTTGCCGGCGAGGAATACATCCGCCTGTTCGGCCTCAAGAAGGGCTGGGTGTGGCGCTTCGATTCGCCCGATCCGGTGATGCGCGATTCGGCCCGGCTGATGCAGTTGGTGGCCCAGGCCGGCCGCCCCATTCGCACGATCGGGAATCTGGAACTGACCGCGCGGCACTGGATCGAGCTGGAGGCGCTGGTCTGTCCGCTGGCGCCCGCGGATGGCGCGGCACGCTTCCTGGGCTGCAGCTGCGTCCTGCCATCGGCGGAGGGACGCTGAGCTGCGTGGCTATTCCGCCGCCGATCGGGCGGAATCGGCGCCGGCCAGAGGCAGGTGCAGCGTGATGGTGGTCCCCTTGCCGAGCTCGCTCTCGAGGCGGAAGGCGCCGCCGGAGAGATCGGTCAGCGATTTCACGATGGGGAGGCCCAGCCCGGTGCCGGATTGCCGGCGCTGATGCGCCGAATCCACCTGGACGAAGGGCTTCACCACCTCGTCGAGATCCTGCCGGGCGATGCCGATGCCGGTATCCCTGACCACGATCTCGGCCTGGGCGTCGTCGAGCCGCCGCGCAGTCAGCGTCACCTCGCCGCCCTTGGGCGTGAACTTCACCGCATTGGAGGCAAGGTTGACCACGATCTGCTTCATGGCGCGGTGATCGACCATCAGGTCGGGGAGATCGGGGGCCACCTCGGTCCGCATGGTGATGCCGCCATTCTTGGCGCGTTCGCGCATCAGGGTCATCGCGGTGTCGAACACCTCGGCCACCGAGACGGGCTCGGGATGCAGTTCCATCTTGCCGGATTCGATCTTGGAGAGATCGAGGATGTCCTCGATGAGCGAGAGCAGCAGCTTGCCGCTGTCGAAGATGTCCCTGATATATTCCTGGTAGCGCGGCGTGCCGAGCGGTCCCAGCAGCTCCATCTTCATCACGTCGGAAAAACCGATGATGGCGTTGAGCGGCGTCCGCAATTCGTGGCTGACATTGGCGAGAAACTCGGATTTCGAGCGGTTGGCGAATTCGGCCTGGTTCTTCGCTTCGCGCAGGCTCTCCTCGGAACGGATGCGCTGCGTCACGTCGCTCATGATGCCGACGAATTGCACGACGCGGCCGCTTTCGTCGGCCACCGGGCTGATCGACAATTCGTTCCAGAAGGTGCGGCCGTCCTTGCGATAGTTCCGGAGCGTGATGTTGATGGCGCGCTGCTGGCTGAGCGCGCGGCGCAGGCGATCAAGCGCCTCCCGGTCGGTGTCGCGGCCCTGCAGGATACGGCAATTGCGGCCGATGATCTCGTCGGGCGCATAGCCGGTGATGCGGGTGAAGGCCTGGTTGGCGAAGGTCACCGGATAGCCGGGCTGGGTCGCGTCGCAGATGACGATGCCGCTGGTGACGGCACCGACCGCAGTTGCCAGCACCTCGTTGCGCTGCGCCAGTTCGGTGAGCCGCGTCTCGCGCCCCTTGATCGCCGTTATGTCGGTGCTGAGGCGCAACGTGCCGCCCTCGGCGGTCTGCGATTCGATCACCAGCAGCGTGCCGCCTTCGGGCGATGGGCGTTCGGCGCGCCAGGGCAATTGCCGGTGGCGCATGAGCTGCTCGGCGATGGCGCCTTCCGGATCGGCGCCGCCGCCCTGGCGCAGGAACTCGGCGCGCACCAGATCGGGATAGGCGGCGCCGATCTCGAGCAGATCGGCGATGGCGGCATTGTGCCGGCGGTAGGTGGCGTTGCAGGCGATCAGGCGGTCGGCGGAATCGAACACCGCGACCCCTTCCGGCAGATCGGCGATGGTGCGGTTGATGAGCGGGGCGGCGCGCAGGGCACCGCCGGCCAGGGCACCGGCCCCGGCCCCCGCCGCGGCAGCTTCGCTGTCGCCGGCCAACGGCGCCGGCGGTTCACCCAGCAGGCGCTGGCCGGCAATGGCCGAAAGCGGCGCCAGCACCACCGCGAGCAGGGTGAGGGCGGCATCCGGCAATGACTGTCCGATCAACAGCGGCAGCAAGGCGAGGGCGGAAGGCAGGGCAAGAAGGGCGGCCCCGCGTGCATCCGGGCGCAGGAGGCGACGGCGGGAAAGCAGCGGCGGCAGCAGCGCCGCAACCAGCAGCAGCGGAAGGGCCGGCACCGTGGCGATGCCGCCAAGGCTGAAGAGCACCAGACCGGCCGGCAGAGCGGCCAATCCCAGCCAGGCATCCTGCCGGGCTGCGAGCGCCAGGCCGAGGCAGGCGGGGGCGGCGAGCAAGGCGGGCACGGCCCAATAGCTGCCGATCCAGAGGGCGAGGGAATGGGCGGGGGCGGTTGCTGCTGCCGGTTGCAGGTTTCCGGCGGAAAGCAGGGCTGCTGCAAGAAGTTGCGCGAGCGCCAGCAGCATGCCCAGCGCCAAACCGGCACCGGCGCGCCCCAGCCGGCCATAGGCGCGCCAGGATTCCAGCCGCAGCGCCGGATAGAGGGCGAGCGCGGCCAGCATGAAAACCAGGCTCGCCAGGGCGGCGGCAGGGGGCAGGAAAAGGCTATGGGCGGTGCCGTCGATCACTTGGCGCCTTCCAGGATCAGCTGCGGATCACGCTGGCTCCGGCAGCTTATACTCATGTCCATGGAATCGGGCAATCTCTGTAATATCAAGCATTTGAGGCAATTTTTCGGAACCGCGGATTTGCGCGGAAAACGGGTTTCCGCGAGCTGCTAATTTGTCGCCGGCTGTGCCCCGGCCCAGGCCTGAATGGCGGATTTGGCCGCCCTGGTGGCCAAAGCGAGGAGCGGTGCCGGCCAGTCGCGATTGCCGCCCCAGGCCATCAGCTGATCGATCGTGGCGCTGCCGCGCCAGCCGCCCGTCCGCAGCTGCGCCCAGGCGATGAGTTCGGCCATGGTGCCCAAGGCCTCGCGCCGCCGCGCCGGGTCGCCGGCGAGGTGCCGCGCTTCCAGCTTGTCCTGGTCGGGCTGCAATTCGCGAAAGGTGAAGGGGCGCCGGCCGATCGCCAGTTCGGTAAGAAAGGCGGGGGCCGCCGCCTGCAGGCGGTATTCGATCTCGACCACGCGCCTGGCCTCGTTGGCAAAGTCGGGCTGGCGCTGGCGGCGCGTCACCAGCAGCGGGGCGAGGATCGAGCCCGGCTGCAATTTGAGATCGATCAGGGCCGGGCCGTGGCGCCCGCCGCCGTTCTTGCTGTTGCCGGCAACAAGGACGACATAACGCGCGCGGCCAAGGGCGCCGAGACCGGCGACGCGCTGCGCCACGTCGAGCACGCGGAAGAAGCCGGGGGCGGCGCGGTCGCGCGCGAAACGGTCGAGGGCGGCCACCACGCGCGCCGCCTCGGCCTTCTCCAGCTTCAGCGCCTTGCCGGTGTCGAAGCGCAGCCGCCGCTTGCCGTTCTTCAGTACCGTGCGCTTGGCCAGCAGATCGATCTGGCTGCGACCCTCGAGCTCGCGCAGCAGATCGCCGATGGCACCCGAGGCGACACGGCGCTCGATCCAGCGCGCCTTGCCGTCGACCAGCGCCGCGCGATAGCGCATGAGTGCCTGCCGCGCCTCGCCGCGCGCCTCGGCGAAGCTGAGGCCCATCTCGGGCGCCGCCACCATGATGCCGCCGAGGAAACGGGCAAGGTCGATCACCGCCGGCCCCAGACAGGCATCGTCGAAATCGCCGATGTCGAAATAGGTGAGCCGGTTGTCGCCGCGATAGGTGCCGAAATTCTCCAGATGCAGATCGCCGTTGAGCCAGACCGCGGGCGCCTTCAGCCGCAGCAGCTCCGGCAGCGTGCGGCGATGGAAATCCTCACCCGTACCGCGGAAATGGGCGAAGGCGGATTGCGCCATCTTGCGCTGGCGCAGCGCCAGCAGGGCGCGGTCGATCTCGGCACGGGTCATTTGGAAACTATGACCACTTGTCGGTGCGATGCAACCGCCCCCTCGCCACCTTCAGGGGGTGAGGGGGCCGCCTTGCATACTCAATGCCGGAAATGGCGCATGCCGGTGAAGACCATGGCGAGGCCGGCCTCATCGGCGGCGGCGATCACGTCCTGGTCGCGCATCGAGCCGCCGGGCTGGATCACCGCCGTGGCCCCGGCGGCGGCGGCCGCCAGCAGGCCGTCGGCGAAGGGGAAGAAGGCGTCGGAGGCGACCACCGATCCCCTGGCGAAACTTTGCGCAGCGCCAGCAGCCTTGGCCGCTTCCTCGGCCTTCCAGGCGGCGATGCGCGAGGAATCGACTCGGCTCATCTGTCCGGCGCCGATGCCCACCGTGGCACCGTCCCTGGCATAGACGATGGCGTTCGACTTCACATGCTTGGCGACGCGGAAGGCGAAGAGGAGGTCGGCCAGTTCCCGGTCGCTGGGGCTACGCTTCGTCACCACCTTGAGATCGGCGGTGTTGATGCGGCCGCCATCGCGGTCCTGCGCCAGGAAGCCGCCGGCCAGCGACTTCACGACGACATCGCGAGCAGCGGGATCGGGCAGCGCGCCGGTTTCCAGCACGCGCACATTGGGCTTGGCCGAGAGCACGGCCCTGGCGCCGGCATCGATCGCCGGGGCGATCACCACCTCGGCAAAGAGTTTCACGATCGCCTCGGCGGTCGCGGCATCGAGCGTGCGGTTGAGCGCGATGATGCCGCCGAAGGCCGAGACCGGATCGCAGGCCAGCGCCCGGGCATAGGCCGCGGCCAGCTCGCCATCCGTTTGCGCGATAGCGACGCCGCAGGGATTGGCGTGCTTGATGATGGCAATGGCGGGCGCCTCGAACTCGGCCACCAGTTCGAAGGCGGCGTCGGTGTCGTTGAGGTTGTTGTAGGAAAGTTCCTTACCCTGGAGCTGTTTCGCCGTCGCCACACCGGGGCGCGGCGGCTGGGTGCGATAGAAGGCCGCCTGCTGGTGCGGGTTCTCGCCATAGCGCAGCATCTGCACGCGGGTGCCGTTGAGGCTGATGCTCTCGGGCAGGGCCTCGCCATCCTGCGCCGCCATCCAGTTGGCGATGGCACCGTCATATTGCGCGGTATGGGCATAGGCCTTCTGCGCGAGGCGCCGGCGGAAACCCGGCGTGGTGCCGTTGCCATGGGCGGCGAGTTCGGCCAGCAGGCCGGCGTAATCGGCCGGGTCCACCACGACGGTCACGAAATCATGGTTCTTGGCGGCGGCACGCAGCATGGCGGGGCCGCCGATATCGATGTTCTCGATGCAATCCGCCCAGGCCTTGCCGGCCGCCACCGTCGCCTGGAAGGGATAGAGGTTGACCACCAGCAGATCGATATCGGGGATGTCGTGGGCCTTCTGCGCTTCGACATGGGCGGGAAGGTCGCGCCTGGCCAGCAGGCCGCCATGGATCTTCGGGTGCAGCGTCTTGACGCGCCCGTCCATGATCTCGGGGAAGCCGGTATGGGCGGCCACTTCCCTGACCGCGATGCCGGCGGCGGCAAGTGCCCTGGCCGAGCCGCCGGTGGAGAGGATTTCGATCCCGGCGGCGGCCAAGGCGCGGCCGAGTTCTTCCAGCCCGGTTTTGTCGGAGACGGAAACGAGGGCGCGGCGGATCGGGCGCGCGTCTTGGCTCATGATCGGGGCTTCCCTGGCTCTGGTAGCGATGGGGCAGGGATTAATCCGCCGCGCCGGGCACCGGCAAGGAAAAAGGAAAGGCGGCGCGCGAGTCTGCCGGCCACAGGGGCCGGCAGACACTTATCAGGGCCCTGTTTCAGGGGACGGCCGAAACGAACCCGGATAAGACTTGTGCGCGGAAAATCGAGATCTCGACCGGGCCGGCGAGGCACCGGCGCGGTCGGGCGGAACCTAGCCGCCAGATGGCCTGCTGTCTTGGCGGCTTGCGCAAAAACCGGGCGAAAAACGAAGAATCGGTCAACGTCAGGTCAGGTCCTGACCGGACCCTGTGCAATTCCCGCCGGACTCACACCTATCGCGCAACTGGCGGAGCTCCTTGTCGCGCAGGTCGCGCGGGCCCTTGTCGCGCACATCGCGCGGGCTGGCCGCAAAGCGCGCCCGGAAGGCGCGGTTGAAATGCGACAGATCGGAAAATCCGGCCTCGGCGGCGATCGCGGCAATGCTGGCATCGCGGCGCCGCGGATCCTCCAGCAGGCGCCAGGCGCGCAGCAGGCGCTGGTCGCGCAGATAGGCGGTGAAGGTGGTCTCGCTGGCGGCGAAGAGGGCCTGCAGGTTCCGGGGCGACATGCGGTACTGGGCGGCGATGTCGCCGACGCTGAGCGCCGGATCGCCGAGACGGCGGCAGATGTCCGCCTTGATGAGGTCGAGCCGCGCCAGCGCCAGCGCGCGACGCCGGGTCTCGGGCATGGCCACCACCGGCTGGCGGCGGGTGAAGGCATGGGCCGCCAGTTCGACGAGATGGCGCGACATCTCGGCCTGCAGTTCCGGCACGGCAGCGGCACGCTTCATCACCAGTTCGGCATAGCCCAGCAACAGGTCGAGGGCACCCCCCTCGCGCGGGATGACATGACAGGGCTGGCTGTCGAGATCGGGCAGGATGCCGGCCAGCAGTGCCCGCGGCAGGCGCATGCAGCGCACTTCGGAACGCTTGTGGTCGAGGCGCCAGGGCCGGTCGAGCGGATAGATGAGACCGTCGCCGGCCTTGACCTCGATTTCCCAGCGCCCCTCGACCGAGAGGAACATCGGCACGTTCATGACGTCGAGCATGAAATCGTCCTGGCCGTCGCCTAGCCGGTCGACAAGCCGGGCGCAGGAAAGCTCGTCCGAGCGGCCATAGGCGATGAGGAGGTCGGGCAGGGTCAGCGCATGCACGCTGACGTAAAAGCCTTCCTCGCGGATGGGAGTGATCTCGACGCCCATCAATTCGCGCGCCAGGAAATCGCGCAGGGTTCCCATGCGCGTGCCACGCGGCAGATCGTTGGTGTCGATGCTCCTGAACTGCCTGTTTCCGCCCTGGTCGCCGTCCATCGGACCTCCCTCGCGACCGTCCCCGCATCTTTCATGGCGGGTTGACCGAGGGACGTCAAGCGCTGGACGTCAGGGAGGTGTTTTCAGGCGGGTGTTTTCAGGCGAGTGCTATCTGGCGGGTGCGCTACTTCTTGCCGCCCTCGCGCTGCAGCAGCCAGCGGATCTCGGTGCGGTCGCTCTCGATCGTGCCGATGACGACGATCTGCTGGCTGCGGCGCACCTGGCCCAGTTCGGCGATATGCACACTTTCGGCGAGCGCCAGTTCGGCGCCGTCGACCCGCAGGCGCCAGCCCGAACCCTTGGGCATGCGGATCAGCGCCGCCTGGCCGTTCTGCGTCACGCTGACGGAGACCTGCGGATGCAGGTGGAAGCGCAGCGCATAGGCATTGCCGCCGGGCCCCACCAGATGCTCCTCGCCGATGAATTCGTGCCCGTCGGCCGAGAGATAGAGCTTGCGCCGGTGCACCAGGCCGAAGCTTTCCTCATAGCCGTCATGGGAAGTGTCGAGCCAGATCTGGCCGTCGGTCTCCTCGCGCCGGCAGGTGACCACTTCCGGGCGCAGCGCCAGCCCGCCATGGGGCAGCAGCATGGCCGAATTGGTGTTGTCGACGACGAGGGTGTTGTGGGCGGCGGTGGTGCGCTGCACCTGGCGCCAGTCATGGGCCCAGGGATGCGCGCCGCAATTCACCAGCATGCGCTCGCCGTCATGCGAGAGCTCGAAGGAGAGCGTCCCGGCATGGGCATGGGTATCGAGGCCGTGGCGCGGCGGCGCCCCGCAATCCATGATGATGGTGGTGCGGCCGCGGTCGAGGCGCTGGAAGCCGGTCATCGGCAGCTGGTTCAAGGGGCGCAGCTTCTCGCCCACGCGCTCGATGGTGCGCACCAGTTCCTGCGGGTCGATCTCGGGCGTGTCGTTGAAGCCGGCCAGCATGCCGTCGCCATGGCTGAGCATGAGGAGCACTGAGCCCAGATTGTTGATGGTGAGTTCGAGGCTGCTGGAAAGCGGCGAGGCGGGCAGTTTCGGCGCCGCATCGCCGCGCTGCCTGGCCGCCGCCAGATAACAATCGCGGAGGTCGATCAGATGCTGCAGCACCTCCAGCATCAGCTGCGGCGAGCGTTCGACATGGCCGCCATCGGCCAGCATCTGGGTGGCAAGCGCGGCGCGCAGATGCGCCTCGCCCCGGCCCAGCCATTTCTCGCCCCGAGGCAGCATCATGCCGGCCAGCATCAGCGCAGCCGCCGCCTTGATATAGGCGCCGCCCGAGAGCGCGTCGGGCAGCGCGCGGGACAGATGCTCGGCCTGGCGCGAGAGGCTGAGCAGCAGCGCCGAGCGGAACAGCGCGTCGTTGTTGACGTCGAGATAGCTATGGTTGAGCAGGATGTTGCGCAGCCGCGCCGCCAGGATGTCGCCGCGCCAGGCGAAGGGCTCGTAGCGCTCGTTCTCCTCGACCCAGCGCTGGGTGAGGGCGCGCGCGCGCTGGCGCGCATAGGGGCCGCCGACCAGGCGTAGATCATTCAGCCAGGCGAAGGAATTCATCACCGTGCGCCAGCCAATTCCGGCGCCGATCGGGTTGCCGAGCGGCGCCGGGGCGCGGATCGCCTCGCCGGCAAAGCGGAACTCGTCCGAGAGCAAGGCGAGGCCGCATTGGTCGTCGCCGCCCCAGGCTTCCGGTGCCGGCAGGCGCATCTCGCCGGCCGAGCGCCTGCCCAGCGACATGTGATAGAGGCCGCTCTGGTAATAGGGCTGGCGCAGCCGGCGCTTCAAACGCTGCCAGATCAGGCCGGCCGGCAGGGCGAAGAAGGTCTGCAGCCGGGGTGCCAGCAGCTTCGGGCGCTGGTTGCCGCGCCGCGCGCCCTGTTTCGGCTTGCTGTCGCTGCCGCCATCCGCCATCGCGAACCGCCGCGCCGGCCGGGGCCCGTCAGGCCCGAAGGCCGGCAATATTGCCGGCATAGGACGAGGGACCGCCCTTGAAGGTGGCGGTGCCGGCGACCAGCACGTCGGCGCCGGCCCTGACCGCGGCCTGCGCGGTCTCGAGATTGATGCCGCCATCCACCTCGAGATCGATCGGGCGGCCGTTCTGGCTGGCGCTCACCGCATCGATGCGGCGGCGGATCTCGGCGATCTTCTCCAGCGCCGAGGGAATGAAGGCCTGACCGCCGAAACCGGGATTGACGCTCATGACAAGGACGAGGTCGAGCTCCGGCAGCAGGTGGTCGAGGACCGAGAGCGGCGTCGCCGGGTTGAGCGAGAGCCCGGCCTTCTTGCCCTCCGCCTTGATCAGCTGGACGGTGCGGTGGGGGTGCGGTCCGGCTTCCGGGTGAAAGGTGATGATGTCGGCTCCGGCGCGGGCGAATTCGACCACATAGGGATCGACGGGTGCGATCATCAGATGGACGTCGAAGGGGATGCCGGCATGGGGTTTGAGCGCCTTCAGCACCATCGGCCCGATGGTGATGTTGGGCACGAAATGCCCGTCCATCACGTCGACATGCACGTAATCGGCGCCCGCGGCGGCAATCGCCGCCACTTCCGCGCCCAGTTGTGCGAAATCGGCGGAAAGGATCGAGGGGGCGATTTTAGTCCTTTGCTGCATGCGCCCTACCTAGCACCCGGCCCGCGCCGCGATCAAGGCAAGCGCGGTGACAAGCCGGGCAAAAGCAACGAAAAACGCCGGGCGGGGAAAGGCGCCGGGCGGGCGGCTGCCCCCCGTCTGGGGTCTGGCGCTAGACCACTTCGCCCTCGGCCGGCGTCTCGATCATGCGCAGATCGTCGGGGTTGGGCAGCTTGGCCTTGAGCAGGGCGGCGACGTCCAGGATGCCGGCGCCGAAATCCTTCTCGTAGCGCGCCCAGTCCGCCGGGCGGTGGGCGCTGGCCCGGACCACCTGGCGGAACGCTTCGACCCGGCGCCAGGTGCGGCCGTAACGCTGTTCGATCGCCTTGCCGTGATAGGCCAGCCACAGCGCCGCGGCGCCGGAGAGATGCGCCGTCGCATAGGAGGTGCCGTCGGCATCCTCGTCGCCATAGCCGGCCGGCGCCTGGGCACGGAAGATCTCGTCCGCCGGCGCCACCAGGTCGACCCGCTGGCCGCGGGAACTGCCCGCCCAGGGCTTCTTCCCCGGCTTGGCGAGGCCGCCCGCGGTCAGGGTGCGGCGATAGCGCCCGGGATAGGTCACCTCGCTGGTGATGTTGCCGGCGGCGCAGCAGACCAGGATGCCTTCCAGATAGGCCTCGTCGATGGCGCGGCCCATCTCGCGCCCCGGCAGGCAGGGATCGCCGAGGCTGATATTGACCACGTCGCAGGCGGCGTGGCGGACGGCATGGCGCAGCGCCGGCGCCACCAGATTGGGGGTGCTGCCGGTGCCGATCACCACGAAATCGGTGATGCGATAGGGCACCACCGTGACGCGCGGTGCCACACCGGTAATGCGCTTGCCGTCGATGCCGCAGATGACGCTGCCGATCCTGGTCCCGTGGCCGGGTGTGCCGGATTTGGGCAGCGGGTCGAGCGGCCGGCCCGCGCCGTCGAACAGGTTGAGGCCAAGATCGGCGCGCATCCAGGTGGCCGGCGTCGGCTCGCCGTTTTTGTCGAAGCCGAAACAGGCATGGGGTGTGTAGCCGGTATCGAGCTGGGCGATGCGCATATGCGACCAGGGCGCGGCGGCAAGCCCGCCCTTGAACATGTCCCAGGCCGCGGCGGCATTGACGCGCGCCAGATTCCAGCCGGTCTTTAAATTGTCGGGCGCCGCCGCCGGCTGTACCTCGTGCAGCTTCGCCTGCATGGCGTCGACCACGGCATCGGCCTCTTCCAGATAGGCCCTGGCGACGCCGGGCAGATTGGCGACATGAGAAAGCGCGCTCGGCGTGCCCTTGGCGGCGCGCAGGCGGCGATAGACGGCGCGCGACAGGGCATAGCTCCGGGCACCGATCTGGCTGAAGGCGTGGCCCGCCTCCTCGCCCAGATAGGGTGCCAAGCCCTGCTCGATGCCGGGCAGGAAATTGGCGCCGGCAATGTCGACCACCAGGATCGAGGGCAGCTCGGTCGCTGCCGCCGCGGCTGCGCTGGTTGCGGGCTCTCCGGTGGAGGCCTTTTTCGCGGTTGGTTTCTTCGCGGCCGGTTTCTTCGCAGCTGGCTTTGCCATGGCAGGAATCCTTCCAGTACTGTTTCCGCCGCAGCAAATATCGCCCGGATATCAGCCCTGCAGTGCCCGGACGAAGCCCGGCTGCGGCGCCTGCGCGGGATCGTCGAACAGCAGGAAGCAATCGTTGAACCAGGCGACGAAACGGTCGGCATGGGCGCCGGTGCCGATCGGATACTGGCGCATGCGCCAGCGATTGGCACTGCCGGTATTGTGATAGAGCCCGCCGGCATTATAGGCGCAGGCCACCTTGGGCGGATCGAAGCCGGTGATTCCGCCCTGGCGCGCGATATAGGCGGTGCCGGCATCAATCGAGACCGCGGGCATGCGCAGATCCGCGGGCCCCAGCGCAGGATTGCCGCTGGCCTCGCGCGCGGTCGAAATCAGCGTCTGCATGAGGCCGATGGAAACGCGGCCGGGCGTCGCCTGATAGGAGACGAAGCCGGGCTCGGTGCGCTCGGCATTGGGGTTGCCGCGGGATTCCGTGGCGATGGTGGCGATGACGAGTTCGACCGGCACGTCATGCTTGCGCGCGGCGGCGGCGATGTCGGCGCCGAAATTCTGCCAGATGTTGCGCACCGTCCTGGGCGGCCCGCCGCTGGTGCGCGGCACGTTCTCCCCGCCCACCAGCAGACCCATCGGCGTCAGGTACCAGACCTGGCTGTCCTTGAAGCCGTGCGGCTCGCGCAGGGCGGCTAGATCCGGCATGGCACACTCCACCCCGAAAGGTCGCCGGCCCGGACTTGCCGGCGGCAGGGCGATTGGCATCGCGGGAAATACACGCGACGGTAGTTCTGCCGTGGCAAAAAGTCAATCAGCAGCCAGCGACCCAACCCCGGCCCGTCACCCCTGGCGCGGCGTCAGATCGACCTGGGCAAAGGTGACCACCATGTTGACCACGAGGTCGTCATCCGAGAGGGGCAGGAGCAGGCCCTCCTGGCTGCGGAGAAAACCGGAGCGGCTGACATATTCGGCCCAGTCGAACACCGGCAGTTGCTGATCCACCACCAGCTCGTAATTGCGCAGCGTCTCGGAAAGACTCTGGCCGATCATGCCTTCCTCGACCGAGCGCCCGGTCGGGTTGTAGCCGCGGAAGGCGACATCGGTCTCGCCGACCAGGCGATAGATCAGGCGCCGGGGATTGTGGAACACGTCGATCAGCTGCAGATGCGCCAGCCAGGGCCGCATCTCGACGGGATCGAGATCCGCCCGCGCCGGCATGCGGCGCTGGCTGCCGTCGGGACGGCGGCGCTTGGCATCCCAATAGCAGTAGAAGGCCCAGGTCGCCGGCCGGCAGCGGCGGCGGATTTCCTCGACATCGGTCGTACGGGGATAGGGACGCTGTTCCATGCCATTCTCCATACAGACCGCACCGGATGAGATCAACGCCGGCCCGGGCTTTCGCAAATGTCACTTTGCCGGCACCCGGTGATGCGGGATCATGGATGGCAGAGGCGCGGGCCCCGTCCGCCGCCCGCCAGCCGCCCCGCCGGAGTTCCTATGATGCAAGCCTATCTCGCCCATCTCGACGGCATCCTCGCCGGCATCCGCGCCGAGGGGTACTGGAAATCGGAACGGATCATCGCCACGCCGCAGGAGGCGAATATCCGCCTCGGCGACGGACAGAGGGTGCTCAATCTCTGCGCCAACAACTATCTCGGCCTTGCCGACGATCCGCGCCTGATCGAAGCCGCCAAGCGCGGACTCGACGAGCACGGCTTCGGCATGGCCTCGGTCCGTTTCATCTGCGGGACCCAGGATTTGCACAAGGCGCTGGAGGCAGCGATCGCGCGATTCCTCGGCACCGAGGACGCGATCCTCTATTCCTCCTGCTTCGACGCCAATGGCGGCCTCTTCGAAACGCTGCTCGCGGAAGAGGACGCGGTCATCTCGGATGCGCTCAACCATGCCTCGATCATCGACGGCATCCGCCTCTCCAAGGCGCGGCGCTTCCGCTATGCCAATAACGACATGGCCGATCTCGAGGCGAAATTGCAGGAAGCCGATGCCGGCGGCGCCCGCTTCAAGCTGATCGCCACCGATGGCGTTTTCTCGATGGACGGCATCATCGCCGATCTGGCCGGGATCACCGACCTTGCCCGGCGCCATGACGCGCTAGTGATGGTGGATGACAGCCATGCCGTCGGTTTCGTCGGCGCACATGGCCGCGGCTCGGCCGAGTATCGCGGTGTGCAGGACCGGATCGATCTTTTCACCGGCACCTTCGGCAAGGCGCTGGGCGGGGCCTCGGGCGGCTATGTCGCAGGGTGCCGGCAAGCCATCGAATTACTGCGCCAGCGCTCGCGGCCCTATCTCTTTTCCAATTCGCTGATGCCCGCGATCGCCGAAGCGACACTGGCCTGCCTTGCCCTTATCGACAGCGCGGAGGGCGCCGAACTGCGCCGCCGCCTTGCCGCCAACGGCACGCATTTCCGCGGTGAAATGACCAAGCTCGGCTTCCGCCTGGTGCCGGGCGAACACCCGATCGTGCCGGTGATGCTGGGCGATGCGCGCCTTGCCTCGGCCATGGCCGATGCCTTGCTCAAGGAAGGCGTCTATGTGGTCGGCTTTTCCTATCCCGTGGTGCCGAAGGGCCAGGCCCGCATCCGCACCCAGATGTCGGCCGCGCATACGAAAGAGGATATCGACCGCGCCGTGGCGGCCTTCGCCACGGTCGGGCGCGCATTGGGCGCCATCCGATGACGGCCTAAAAGGGAAACGGGACATGAAAGCATTGGTGAAGGAAAAAGCCGGGCCGGGCCTCACCCTGGCCGAAGTGCCGCAGCCGGAAATGGGGCATAACGATGTCCTCATCCGCATCCGCAAGACCGCCATCTGCGGCACCGACATCCATATCTGGAAATGGGACGAGTGGGCGGCGAAGACGGTTCCGATCGGCATGCATGTCGGTCACGAATATGTCGGCGAGATCGTCGCCATGGGCGAGGAGGTGCGCGGCTTCCAGCTGGGCGACCGGGTCTCCGGCGAAGGCCATGTCACCTGCGGCCATTGCCGCAACTGCCGCGCCGGGCGGCGGCATCTCTGCCGCAACACGGTGGGGGTCGGCGTCAACCGGCCCGGCGCCTTTGCCGAGTTCCTGAGCCTGCCCGCGGTCAACGCCTTCAAGATTCCCGACAACATCGCCGACGATCTCGCGGCCATCTTCGATCCCTATGGCAACGCGACGCACACGGCACTGTCTTTCAACCTGGTGGGCGAGGACGTGCTGATCACCGGGGCGGGGCCGATCGGCATCATGGCCGTCGCCATCGCCCGCCATGTCGGCGCGCGCCATGTCGTCATCACCGATGTCAACGACTATCGCCTGGACCTGGCAAGCAAGATGGGGGCGAGCCGTGTCGTCAATGTGGCGCGCGAGCGGCTGACCCATGTGATGTCGGAGCTCGGCATGGTGGAAGGCTTCGATGTCGGGCTCGAGATGTCGGGCGTGCCCTCGGCCTTCACGCAGATGCTGGAGGTGATGAATCACGGCGGCAAGGTGGCGCTCCTCGGCATCCCGCCGGCCGAGACCGCGATCGACTGGAACCAGGTCATCTTCAAGGGACTCGAGATCAAGGGCATCTATGGCCGCGAGATGTTCGAGACCTGGTACAAGATGGTGGCGATGCTGCAATCCGGCCTCGACCTCAACCCGATCCTCACCCATCGTTATCCCCTGAACGCCTATGTCGAGGGCTTCGAGACCATGCTCTCCGGCCAGTCCGGCAAGGTGATCCTGGAATGGCCGTAAAAAAGGGCCCCGCCTGTGGGGCGCCACGTGGGGCGGCACGACTTAGGGGAAGTCGCGTTATGACGCGCGGGGCGGCTTGCGGTCGAGCGCGATGATCTGCGCGCCGCCGACCTTGCCGGTCGGGTCCTTCTCGGCATCCGCCGCGCCGCCAAGGCGATCTATGCAGGCGCGCACCAGGCGCAGGCGCTCGGCGGCGGACTGGCTGCCATCACCTGCCATGTTCTCCTCGCCCGCCACCAGCAGCAGACCGAGATCGTAATCCCATTGCTGCAGCAGTTTCAGCTTCTGCGCGCGGCTGAGGCGCTCGTCGGCCAGCAATTCGGCCGGCGAGCCGAAGGCCTTGGCCACATCCTGCATGGCGGTCTCGAATTCCTCTTTCGGCATGGCATTCGTCATCACAGCTTTCGTCATATCAGGCACCTCCATCTGATGCGCTCCGGCGGGTGGAACGGCAGCGGCGCTGATCGGGTTCCTCAACTGAACAGGAAATAAATGAGGATCAGCACCGGGATCGGCACGCCCAGCAGCCAGAGCAGCGCATAACGCATGATCGACCTCCATCGCGTGGCAACTCATCCGCGCGGCAAATCACCGCCGCCGAAGGGCGGTGGTGAAGGCGGCGGCATGTCTTGATGGAGACGAAACGGCGGCGGGTATGAAGGGTTCCCGTCAACCCGCCTTCAGTAATCTGGCTGCATAGAAGCCGTCAAGGCCGCCCTCCGCCGCGAGATGGCTGGGCAGCGAGCGGAAATCGCCGGCGGGGGAAATGAGTTCGAACAGGCCGCCCACTTCTTCCGTGTGCACGCGGTCGCGCTTCATCCCGGCATGGCGGGCAAGGGCCGCCTCGATCCGCAGCGGGCCTTCCTCGGGCTGCAGCGAACAGGTGCAGTAGATGAGCGTGCCGCCGGGGCGGAGCAGCGAGATCGCCTTGTCGAGCAGGCGGTCCTGGGTGCCGGTGAGCTTCGGCAAATCGCGCGGGTCCTTGAGCCAGGCGACGTCAGGATGGCGGCGGATGGTGCCGGTGGCCGAACAGGGCGCATCCAGCAGTACGGCATCGAAATCGCGCCCGCCATGCCAGAGGGCGGCATCCGCCACCTCGAGCTCGGCATGCAGCTTGAGGCGTTCCAGATTCTCCTTCACCCGGGCAAGACGCGGGCGCGAGCGGTCGAGCGCCGTCACCTGGGCGCCGGCGGCGGCCAGCTGCGCCGTCTTGCCGCCGGGAGCGGCACAGAGGTCGATGACGCGTTGCCCGGCGACATTGCCGAGGAGACGGGCCGGAATCTGCGCCGCCATGTCCTGCACCCACCAGGCGCCCTCGGCATAGCCCGGCAGATCCTCGACCCTTTGATGCAGCCGGTCGCCGCCTTCCGAGGCAACCGGGCGCCTGAGCGTGCCGGCAAGCGGCATCAGCCGCGCATGCAATTGCCCGGCCCAGTATTCCGCCTCGGCCGGGCGGCGGCAGCAGAAATCAAGCGGCGGTTCATATAGATGCGCGGTGGCGATCTGCGTCGCCTTGGCGACGCCATAGGCCTTGACCCAGCTCTGCCACAGCCAGTCGGGCAGCGAGACGGCGCCGGCCGGTGCCGCCGCCAGGAAGGCCTGCGGATCGCGCGCGATGCGCCGGAGCACGGCGTTGATGAGACCCTTGAACGCGGTTTCGCCGCGCGTAGCCGCCAGCGTCACCATGGTGTCGACGGCGGCATGCGGGGCGGTCGCCAGGAACATGATCTGGGCCGCCCCCAGACGCAGGATGTTGCGCACCAGGAGGGCGCGGGCCGGCAGCGGCTTTTCCAGGCATTGACCCAGCGCATGGTCGATCTGGCCCATGTGACGGAGCGTGGTGGTGACAAGGGCGCGCACGAATTGCCGGTCGCGCGGCGCCAGCTTGTCGAGCTCGGCATGTTCGGCGAGCGCCTCGTCCAGCGGCTTGCGCCGCCGGAAGATGGCGTCGAGAAGATCGAGCGAGATCGAACGCGCGGAAACCAGCGGCGATCCGTCGCCCCCCGATGATGGCGCGGCGGATGTCGGACCGGCAGCAGCATCGGCCCGCTCCGGTGCGGACTTTTCCGGTGCGGGGTTTCCTGGATTCGGCGGGTCCTGCGGCGACATGGCCGCCCTGATAGCGGATCGGCCCCCGCTTGTCTAACTCGGACTTGGCGCCTGCTGGCGGCAGGGCTCAGGTGTCGGGGTTCAGCCGGCAGGGTTCTGGCGGCAGGGCTCAGGCGGCGCTGCTGGCGAGGAGGCGCGAGGCCGGCAGCCAGATGGTGACCCGGGTGCCGATGCCGAGGCGGGAATGCAGATCGAGCTTGCCGTCCATCAGCTCGATGAGCGCCCGTGCGATGGGCAGGCCGAGCCCGGCGCCCTCATGGCCGCGGGCAAAGGCGTCCTCGACCTGGCCGAAGGCGGTGAAGACCAGCGGGATGTCGTCGGCGGCGATGCCGATGCCGGTATCGGTGACCGAGAGGGCGATGCCGTCCGATAGCAGGGTCGCCTCCACCGTGATCTCGCCGCCCGGCAGAGTGAACTTGATGGCATTGTTGACCAGGTTGAGCAGCACCTGGGTCAGTGCCCGTTCGTCGGCGCGGATCGGCGGCAGATTGCCGGGCAGCAAATTGCTGACCCGCAAATTCTTGGTCTGCGCCGCATTGTCGATCAGGTTGAGCGTCGTGCGCACGATCTCGCCGAGATCGCAGGTGGTGTCGGTGAGGGTGACGCGGCCGGCCTCGATCTTGGAGAGATCGAGAATGTCGTTGATGATTTTCATCAGCAGCTGGCCGCTCTGGTGGATGTCGGCGGCATAGGCGCGGATCCGCTCCAGGCTGACCGGGCCGATCGCCTGCTGGGCGATGATCTCGGAAAAACCCAGGATCGCGTTCAAGGGCGTGCGCAATTCGTGGCTCATATTGGCAAGGAATTGCGACTTGGCCTGGCTTGCGGCCTCGGCCCGCTCCTTGGCCTCGATCAGCTCCTCCTGCCCCAGCTTGCTGTCGGTGATGTCGATACCGATGCTGCCGATGGTCGCGGTCCTGCCTTCGGCATCGCGGATCGGGAACTTGATCTCGTGGAACCACAACTCGCGTCCGCGCCAGAGATAGCGGCTCTCGCGGATGAGCGGCTTGCCGGTGCCGAGCACGGTCGCATCGGCCGCCTCGACCACCGCCGCCATCTCGGGGGCGGCGATGTCGCGGATATGCTTGCCGATCAGTTCGGATTCATGGACGCCGTAGAAGCGCCCAATCGCCGGATTGACGATCATGTAACGCCCGTCCAGGCATTTCACCGACATGTTGATCGGCGCGTTCTGCAGGAAGCCGCGGAACTGCGCCTCGGCGGTGTTGAGGGCCTCGGTGCGGTGGGCGATCTCGTTCTCGAGTTGACGCGCCACAGTCCTGAGCTCGATCAGATTGGAGCATTGGTTGGCGAGGCGGATGAGGGAGGCGCGCTGGCGCGCATCGAGCCGGCGCGGCGTCACATCCATCACGCTCAGGGTGCCGAAGGCAAGGCCGCAGCCGGATTTTATCTGGGCGGCGGCATAGAAGCGCAGCTGCGGCGTGCCGGCGACCATCGGATGGCCGGCGAAGCGCGGATCGGCCGCCAGATCCTGGACCTCGACAAAGTCGGGATCCGAAATGGCATAGTCGCAGAACGAGCCTTCGCGCGGCATCTCGCTGATCTCGATCCCGACCCGCGACTTGAACCACAGCCGGTCGGCATCGACCAGCGAGATGACCGCGATCGGCATCGCACAGATTTCGCTGGCGAGGATGGTGAGATCGTCGAAGGAAGGTTCGGGCGCGGTGTCGAGGATCTGCCGGCGGTGCAGCGAGTCGAGGCGCTCGCGCTCGATCGCGGCGTCACCCGCGGCGGTCGGCCTGGCCACTTCTCCCCCCTGCTTCCCCTGCGCCGCCAAAGCCTACATCCTGTGCATCGTTGCGAACCAAAATCCTGAACAAATCGATGAAACCAGAATATGAGCGGAAAGGCGGGATTGCGCAATTGTCCGTTGCGGACCTGGCGGCGCGCTATCCCGGGTTCGCCCGGCCCGATATGCTCGTCCCCCAAGCTGTATACGGGCGCGCGGCGGCGCTGGAGGCGGGGCTAGAGGCGGGGGCTAGAGGATGAATTTGGAAAGATCGGTGTTCCTGGCCAGCGGCGCCACCCGTTCGCGCACATAGGCGCCGTCGATGGTGACTTTTTTGCCACCCATTTCCGAGGCGCCGAAGCTCACCTCTTCCAGCAATTTCTCCAGCACCGTCTGCAGGCGCCGCGCGCCGATATTCTCGACCGTGCCGTTGATCTCGGAGGCGAGATCGGCCAGGGCATCGACCGCATCCTCGGTGAAGACCAGGTCGACCGATTCGGTCTGCATCAGGGCGATGTACTGCTTGAGGAGGCTCGCTTCCGGCTCGGTGAGAATGCGCCGGAGATCGGCACGGGTGAGGGCATCAAGCTCGACCCGGATGGGCAGGCGCCCCTGCAGCTCCGGCAGCAGGTCGCTGGGCTTGGCGAGGTGGAAGGCGCCGGAGGCGATGAAAAGGACATGGTCGGTCTTGACCGGCCCGTGCTTGGTGGCGACGGTGGTGCCCTCGATCAGGGGCAGGAGGTCGCGCTGCACGCCCTCGCGGCTGACATCGGCGCCGGCGCGTTCCGAGCGCGCGCAGATCTTGTCGATCTCGTCCAGGAAGACGATGCCGTTCTGCTCGACCGCCTGAATGGCGGCGCGCGTCACCTTCTCCTGGTCGAGCAGCTTGTCGCTCTCCTCGGCCAGCAGCACGTTGTAGGATTCGGCCACATTCATGCGCCGGGTCTTGGTGCGGCCGCCAAAGGCGTTGCCGAGCACCTCGTTCAGGTTGATCATGCCCATCGAGGCACCGGGCATGCCGGGGATCTCGAAGGTCGGCAGCGCGCCGCCGCCATCCTTGACGCTGAGCTCGATCTCGCGCGCGTCGAGGTCGCCCGCGCGCAGCATGCGGCGGAACTTGGCGCGGGTCTCCTGGCCGGCACCTTCGCCCACCAGCGCGTCGATGACGCGTTCCTCGGCCAGCACCTCGGCCTTGGCGCGGACCTGGCGGCGCATCTTCTCCTTGGCCATGCCGATGGCGATCTCGACCAGGTCGCGGATGATCTGCTCGACATCGCGACCGACATAGCCCACCTCGGTGAACTTGGTCGCCTCGACCTTGAGGAAGGGCGCCTGGGCCAGCTTGGCGAGGCGGCGCGCGATCTCGGTCTTGCCGACGCCGGTCGGGCCGATCATCAGGATGTTCTTGGGGTTCACTTCCTCGCGCATGGCGGCGTCGAGTTGCTGGCGGCGCCAGCGGTTCCTGAGCGCGATGGCGACGGCCCGCTTGGCGTCGTTCTGGCCGACGATGAAGCGGTCGAGTTCGGAGACGATTTCGCGCGGCGTCAGGGCCGAGTTCTGTACCGGTTCTTCCTGGTCGGCCATGGTCTGGCGGGCGCTCTCGGTCATGGGGATCACAGCTTTTCGATAAGGACGTTGTGGTTGGTGTAGATGCAGATGTCGCCGGCGATCTTCATGGCACGCCGCGCGATCTCCTCGGCCGGCAAGCCGTCGACATTGATGAGGGCACGCGCGGCAGCCAGCGCATAGGCGCCGCCCGAGCCGATGCCGATGAGGCCGTCCTCCGGCTCCAGCACATCGCCATTGCCGGTCAGGATCAGGCTGACATTGGCATCGGCCACCGCCATCATCGCCTCCAGCCGCCGCAGATACCGATCTGTGCGCCAATCCTTGGCCAGTTCGACGCAGGCGCGGGCGAGCTGCGCCGGATATTGCTCCAGCTTCGCCTCCAGCCGCTCGAACAGGGTGAGGGCGTCGGCGGTGGCACCGGCGAAGCCGGCTATGACCTGGCCTTTGCCGAGGCGCCGCAGCTTTTTGGCATTGGCCTTCATCACGGTGGGGCCCACCGTCACCTGGCCGTCGCCGGCCAGGACGACCTCGGCCTCCTTGCGCACCAGCAGGATGGTGGTGCCATGCCAGGGGGCCATTCCGTGGCGGTTGTCGCGATCCTCGGCCATGAAGGTTCCTTTGTCGGACGGGGCGGCTCTTGGCCCAATTGAGAGCGCCGCCCCCGGGCCTCGCCCGGGACGGACGCCCGAGATGACGCCCGGGTGGCAGGCGGCACCTGAATTCCATGCCACCCGGAGATAGGTTAACGAAAGCGGCGGATCAAGCCGGAATCCGGGGCGGGCGGCCTTGCCGCAGGAGAAGCGGCCCGAAAGACTGGCCATTTCGGGTTTCTGCTGCTAAGAACCCGCCAATTCACGCCTTTTTCACCCTTTCTTGCAGGGATCAGGATGATGCGGACCGGCCGAGTCGAGCGCAGGACCAAGGAAACCGAGATCATGGCGGAAGTGAATCTGGACGGCCAGGGCCGTTCCGACATCGCCACCGGCATCGGCTTCCTCGACCATATGCTGGACCAGCTGGCGCGCCATTCCCTGATCGACATCACCTGCAAGGCCAAGGGCGATCTCCATATCGACTATCACCACACCACCGAGGATACCGGCATCGCCCTGGGCGAGGCCGTTTCCAAGGCGCTGGGCGACCGCAAGGGCATCACCCGCTATGGCGAGGCGACCATCCCGATGGACGAGACGCTGACCCGTGTCGCGCTTGATGCCTCGAACCGGCCCTATCTCATCTGGAAGGTCGGTTTCAGCCGCGACAAGCTGGGCGAGATGGATACCGAGCTCTTCAAGGAATGGTTCCAGGCCTTCGCGCAGAATGCCGGCCTCACCCTCCATGTCGAGAATCTCTACGGCGAGAACAACCATCATATCGTCGAGAGCAGCTTCAAGGCGCTGGCGCGCGCACTCCGCCAGGCGGTCGAGATCGACCCCCGGAAATCGGATGCCATTCCCTCGACCAAGGGGACGCTGGGCGGCTCGCTGGAAAAAGAACCGGCGGCCAGGAAGTCATGAGCGTCGCGATCATCGATTACGGGGCGGGCAATCTCAAATCCGCCGCGAAGGCGCTTGCTTTCGCTGGCCGCGCCAGCAACACGGACGTGGTCGTCACTGCCGATCCCGATCAGGTGGCGAAGGCCGATCGCATCGTGCTGCCCGGTGTCGGCGCCTTTGCCGAATGCAAGCGCGGCCTCGAATCGAAGCCCGGAATCGTCGCGGCGCTGTGCGAGGCGGTGCTGCAGCGGGGCAGGCCCTTCCTCGGCATCTGCGTCGGCATGCAGTTGATGGCCAGTGTCGGCGTCGAATATGGCGAGCATCCGGGCCTCGGCTGGATCAAGGGCCGCGTCGTCCGGCTGACGCCGAAGGATCCCGCGCTCAAGATTCCGCAGATGGGCTGGAACGATCTCGTGCTGCGCCGGCCGCAGCACCCGCTCTTTGCCGGCCTTGCCAGCGGCGTGCACGGCTATTTCGTGCACTCCTACCACTACCTGGTGGAGGATCCGGCGCATCTGCTGGCCGAGGTCGAGTATGGCGGCAGGGTCGCGGCGGCGATCGGCCGCGACAACCTGGCCGGCGTCCAGTTCCACCCCGAGAAGAGCCAGCAGGTGGGCCTGCGGCTGCTGGCCAATTTCCTCGCCTGGAAACCATGAGCGGCGCGATGAACGCAGAGGCAGGGGCCGATATCGCCATCGAGATCGTCAGCGAGTTGAAGCGCGGCGAGCTCGAGGAATTGTGCGAGGCGACCGAGGCGGCGATCGCCGCCGGCGGCGGGTTCGGCTGGCTGAAGCCGCCGCACCGGAACATCCTCGAGGTGTTCTGGAAAGGGGTCACGCTGGTGCCCGACCGCGCCCTTTTCGTAGCCAAGCTGGACGGCATCATCGCCGGTTCGGCGCAACTGGTTCGGCCGACGCGCAACAACGAGGCGCAGGCGCATTCGGCGCAGCTGACCACCAGCTTCGTCGCCCCCTGGGCGCGCGGCCACGGCCTCGCACGGCAATTGACGCTGGCGGTCGAAAGGGAAGCCCGCACCCGCGGCGCGCGCGTGCTCAATCTCGATGTGCGCGAGACGCAGGGTGCGGCGATCCAGCTCTATCGCAGCCTCGGCTTTCATGAGATCGGCCGGCATCCGCGCTATGCCATGGTCGACGGCCAGTTCGTGGCCGGCCTCTATTTCTGGAAATCGCTGGTGGAGGGCGAGTCGTGATCCTGTTCCCGGCGATCGATCTCAAGGGCGGGCAATGCGTGCGCCTGGTCAAGGGCGACATGGCGCAGGCGACGGTGTTCAATACCGACCCGGCCGACCAGGCGCGTCAGTTCGCGGCGGCCGGTGCGGAATGGCTGCACCTGGTTGATCTCGACGGCGCCTTCGCCGGCAAGGCGGTCAATGCGACGGCGGTCGAGGCCATCCTCGCGGCGACGGCGCTGCCCGTGCAGCTGGGCGGCGGCATCCGCGACATGGCCGCCATCGAGGCCTGGCTGGACAAGGGCGTGGTTCGCGTCATCTTGGGCACGGTGGCACTCAAGAATCCGGAGCTTGTGCGCCAGGCCGCGCGCGCCTTTCCCGGCAGGATCGCCGTTGGCATCGACGCCAAGGGCGGCAAGGTGGCGGTCGAAGGCTGGGCGGAAACCTCGGAACTGACTGCCCTCGACCTCGCGCGCCGCTTCGAGGATGCGGGCGTCGCCGCCATCATCTATACCGATATCGACCGCGACGGCCTGCTGCAGGGCGTCAATGTCGCGGCGACGGCGGAACTGGCCGCGTCACTGGCCATCCCGGTGATCGCCTCGGGCGGCGTCTCGGCACTCGACGATCTTGCCGCACTCCTCGCCGTGCTGCCGCAAGCGCGCGCCGGCGGCGGCGGCATCGTCGGCGTCATCTCCGGCCGCGCCATCTATGACGGCCGCCTCGACCTTCGCGCCGCGCTGCAATTGCTGAGGGAGCAGGCGGAATGCTGAAGATGCGCGTCATACCCTGCCTCGACGTGAAGGACGGACGGGTGGTGAAAGGGGTCAATTTCGTCGACCTGGTCGATGCCGGCGATCCGGTGGAACAGGCCAAGATCTATGATGCGGCCGGTGCCGACGAGCTGACCTTCCTCGACATCACGGCGAGCCACGAGAACCGCGACACGCTTTACGACGTGGTGGCGAAGACGGCCGAGGCCTGCTTCATGCCGCTGACCGTCGGTGGCGGTGTGCGCAAGGTCGAGGACATCCGGAAACTGCTGCTGGCCGGGGCCGACAAGGTCTCGATCAACACGGCCGCCGTGAAGGACCCGGACTTCGTGAAGGAGGCGGCGACGCGCTTCGGCGACCAATGCATCGTCGTCTCGATCGATGCCAAGGAAACCGCCCCCGGCAGGTTCGAGATCTTCACCCATGGCGGGCGCGAGCCCACCGGTATCGACGCGGTCGCCTTTGCGCGGCGCATGGCCGAGAACGGCGCCGGCGAATTGCTGGTCACCTCGATGGACCGCGACGGCACCCGGGCCGGCTACAACATTCCGCTGACGCGCGCCATCGCCGATGCGGTGACCGTGCCGGTCATCGCCTCGGGCGGCGTCGGCACGCTCGATCATCTGGTCGAGGGCATCCGCGACGGCCATGCCACCGCTGTGCTGGCCGCATCGATTTTCCATTTTGGCCTGTTTACCATTGCGCAAGCCAAGGCGCATATGCTGGCTGCCGGACTTCCCATGCGGGTTGAGCCGCACAAGCAAGCGATGTGAGTTATGGCCGACGATCGCAAACTCGACGGGACAACACTGGATAGCCTCTACGGCGTGATCGAGAGCCGCCGGGGCAGCGACCCCACGACCTCGCACACGTCCAAGCTGTTCCACCGGGGCACGGCCAAGATCGCGCAGAAGCTGGGCGAGGAAGCGGTCGAGGCGGTGATCGAGGCGATGCGCGGCGACAATGCGGCTTTGGTCGCGGAATCCTCCGACCTGCTCTATCACCTGCTGGTGCTCTGGGCCGATCGCGGCGTGAGGCCGGAAGAGGTCTGGGCCGCCCTCAAGGCTCGCGAAGGCATTTCCGGTATCGCCGAGAAGGCGGCGCGCAAGGGGCGCTGACAGAAGCCGTCATTCCCCGCGCAGGGCTGGCGCGACGACTCAGCCGTGACAATTCACCGGGGACAAATCACTGGGGACAATTCGCCTGGAAAGCGGCGCGTTTACGTGCTGGGCTGCGTGTTCGCGGCGACGATCGGGGCCGGCAGGGTGCGGAGGCAGGCTTCGACCGGCTTGTGTTCGGCCTTCACGCTGCGCGCCTCGGCATAGGTGACGCGGTAGATGCCGGCCTCCTGGTAGAGGAAGAGGTCAAGCACGCAATCGCCGCCGACATATTGATAGATCTGCGCCGGCTCTTCCTCGCGGATGCGCGCCGGGGCGCCCAGGGCAGCGCGGATGTCTTCCGATCCCAGGCCCATCAGCTGGTCGGCATCGCTCCAGGCCACGGTGGCGGGCGCCGCTTCCGGCGCCGGTTCCGCAGCCGGATCGGGCGCAGTACCTGGTTTCGCGCCGGGTGTCGTGCCGGGCTGGGCCTTCTGCGCGGTCTTGGCCGGGTTCGCGGCATCCTTGCCGAGCTGGTGGCCGGGCTGCACGCAAGCGGCCAGCAGCAGGACCGTCGCCAGGACGGCCAGCAGCGGGATAATGCGATGGATCACAGGGTGGGGCGCGGCGACGGCCCGGGCGGACTGCCGGCGTGGGTGGCGGTTAAAACTTGCACCGGAACGATACACGTTCCCTACTCCCCCAAACGCACCCCAGAAACGGGACCGGACCTGCTCCGGCAATCCCGTCTTAAAGACTCAACCCTAAGAAATTGTTAAGAATTTGACCCGCTGTCGCCGTTTCCGCCCGCATTGCTGCCGGAAGCGGCCTGGGATTCGGCCAGGCCCTCGATGGTGCCCGAAATGATGCCGCCGCGCTCGACCTCGAGCTGGCCATAGCGGATCTTGCCCATGACCTTGCCGCTGGCGCGGATGGTCAGGCGCTGGCGCACCACCAGATCGCCGTCGAACCGGCCGGAAATGTCGGCGGATTCGATCTCGGCCGAGCCGCGGAACTCGCCCGAGCCGGCGATCTCCATGGCGCGGCAATCGGAGAGGACCGCCTCGACCTTGCCCTCGACCACCAGGCTGTCGCAGGTGCGGATCTCGCCATTGAGGAAGATGTCGCGGCCGACGATCAGCTTTTTCTGCTCGGCCTCGCCGGCCCGGGGGGCGGCGGGGGAAGAGGCGGACGGGCGCGCATAGGCGCTCATATCCGGGCTGCGGCGCGGAATCTCGGGGTTCATGGCCGGGCGCGACGGCGCTGCCGGGGCTTCCGGCTTGGCGTAGCTCTTGGCCTCGCCTTCGCTCTTGGTCTCGGCGCCCGGGGCGGGTTGCTCGTCTTTCTTTCTGCCAAACATGAGGTGCTGGTCCCTAGCCTGAATCTTGCGGTCCGGACCTTGCGATCCCGGAACCTGTGTGTCTGTTGCGACGCGGGCCCGCAAGGGATCCGTTGCCGCGCGTATCATCCCCCGTGACCGGTCCCCTGCCCCTCCGGCGCCACCCTTGGCCCCCCCGCCAGCGGCAGGACCTCGACTCGGGGCGGCGGACGGAGAAGGATTCACCCCCGGCGCGTTTCCAGATTTACCACAGATTCAAAGATATGCACCATAAAAGCGATGCCAAGAACAGGTGCGATCAGGTTTAACACAGGGACGGTCGAGAGAAAGGCGATGATGATCCCGGCGAGGATGAAGCGGCCCTGATGGCGGCGGAAGATGTCGCGTGCCGCCGGCCGGGACAGGCGGCGGAAACCCGGCATTTCGAAATATTCGCGCCCCAGCAGATAGCCGTTGAGGACATAGGCCACCGTCGCGTAGACCGGCGGCACGAAGAGCAGCGGCAGGATGACGATATTGCCGATAAGGGCCACCAGCGCCATCTTGACACCGTCCAGAATGGCGCCGACGACCGGCACGCTGTGCGGCATCGGCCTTTCCGGATAATGCCGCGCCATGACGGCATCAATGACCTGATCGGAGAAGAGGGCGGCGGCTGCCACCGCCACCATCGGGAAGGTGAACCAGGCCACCACGAAGGCGGCGAAGCCGCCCAGCACCTGGGCCGCCGAGCCCCACCAGCCGTCAAGCCCGGAAAAGGCGCCGATCAGGTACCAGGTCAGCGCAATGAGGCCGGCGAAGACGGCGATGGCCAAGCCGACGCTGAAACCGATGACCTTCTGGATGCGGGGGTCGCCAAGCTGGCCGAAGGCCAGGGAAAGGGCTTTCAACACCTTGTTTTTCCAATTCTGCCTGATTGTTGCCAAGATGTAGGGGATGATCGGGCCATGTGCAACGACGACCCTTCCCCCCCGCCACCCGGTCCCACCCCGCGCAGGCATCGCCTGCTGCGGCGCCGCTTGGGTCAACTCGGCCTCGTCCTCGGCCTGATGGCGGCAGCCCTGCCGCTGCGCGCCGAAGGACCGCATGAGGCGGCCGCCCTGATGGGCTCCTGGTGCGACGACACCGGCTATCAGCTCAACCTGACGCAAAGCGCCATCTGGTTCCGCGACCTGCAGGCCGTGGAGGACCCGCCGGCCGGCGCCGATCTGGCCTTTGCCGCCAATATCGCCGTCTATACCCAGGATTTCCGGCAGAGCGCCTATCCCGAGATCGGCCTCATCGCCTGTTCCCTTACCCTCACCGGCCCCGACCGCGCCCGCGAGCATTGCGAGGGACCCGGAATCGGCTTCCGCCCCACCATCGACCTCACCCGCTGCCCGGAAACGCCGATCAGCTGAAACGCCGATCAGCGGAGCAGGCCTTGCGCCGCTTCGTCCGACGTCATGACCGGCAACCTTGCCCCGGGCCCGCCGATCCCTATACTCCCGCGCCATTGACGGCCCGGCGCCGGGCCGGGGAGCAACATGCGGGGATGAAGTGACCGACAAGCCTTTCGACGTCTGCGGGATCGGCAATGCCATTGTCGACGTGCTGGCCCATTGCGATCTCGATTTCATCGACCGCATGCAGCTCAACAAGGGCACCATGACCCTGATCGACGCCGCCCGCGCCGAGGAGCTCTATGAGGCGATGGGCAGCGCGGTCGAGGCCTCCGGCGGCTCCTGCGGCAACACCATTGCCGGCCTTGCGTCGCTCGGCGGGCGCGGCGCCTATATCGGCAAGGTCGGCAACGACCAACTGGGCGGCATCTTCCGCCACGACATGAAGGCGCTGGGCGTGCATTTCGAGACCGCCACCGCGACCAGTGCCACGCCGACCGCGCGCAGCATGATCTTCGTGACGCCGGATGCCGAGCGCACCATGAACACCTATCTCGGCGCCTGCGTCGAGCTGACGCCGGAGGATGTCGACCCCGCGGTCATTTCCCGCGCCCGGGTGACCTATCTGGAAGGCTATCTGTGGGACCCGCCGCTGGCCAAGCAGGCCTTCCTGAAGGCCGCCAACATCGCCCATGGCGCCGGGCGCGAGATCGCCCTTACCCTCTCCGACCCCTTCTGCGTCGAGCGCTACCGGGCCGAGTTCCAGGACCTGGTCAAGAACCATGTCGATATCCTGTTCGCCAACGAGCATGAGATCACCGCGCTGTGGCAGGTCAGCGATTTCGACGAGGCGGTCCGCATCACGCAACGGCATTGCGGCCTTGCCGCCATCACCCGGAGCGCCAGGGGCTCGCTCATCGCCACCGACAAGAAAGTGATCCAGATCCCGGTCTGGCCGGTCGACAAGGTGGTGGATGTGACCGGGGCGGGCGATCTTTATGCCGCCGGCTTCCTCTATGGCTATACCCAGGGTCGCGAGCATGCCGATAGCGGCCGCATCGCGGCACTGGCGGCCGGCGAGATCATCAGCCATTTTGGGGCAAGGCCGCAGACCCCCCTGGCCGAGCTTCTGTTGCAGCAGGTCGGCTAATCCTGTACAAGCCGCGGCGAGAAAAGCGCCCTTCACCCCCCTCCCCGACCCTCCCCCGCTAAGGGTGGAGGGAGTCGATCCGAGCGGCGGCAACAGCCTCGTTCCAGTCCTCGCCCCCTTTCGAGTGGGTGAGTTAGAGAGGGGGGTCGGTGACGATTGTAATAATCGTCATGGGATGATGGGTGCCAACGCAATTTTCGAAAAGCGACGTCATGAAACTGCGCAATATCGCCATCATCGCCCATGTCGACCACGGCAAGACTACCCTGGTCGACCAGCTGCTGAAACAATCCGGCGCCTTCCGCGCCCACCAGCAGGTGGCCGAGCGGGTGATGGATTCCAACGACCTGGAAAAGGAACGTGGGATCACGATCCTGGCCAAATGCACCTCGATCCAGTGGCAGGATACAAGGATCAACATCGTCGACACCCCGGGCCACGCCGATTTTGGCGGCGAGGTCGAGCGCATCCTCTCGATGGTGGACGGCGTCGTGCTGCTGGTGGATGCCGCCGAGGGTGCGCTGCCGCAGACCAAATTCGTCACCACCAAGGCGCTGCGCCTGGGCTTGCGCCCGATCGTCGTCATCAACAAATGCGACCGGCCGGATGCCGACCCGCATGCGGTGCATGACCAGGTCTTCGACCTGTTCGCGGCCCTCGACGCCTCGCCGGAACAGCTCGACTTCCCGACCCTCTTCGCCTCCTCGAAACAGGGCTGGGCGACCGAGGATCTGGAGAAGGGCGAGCGCAAGGACCTCTCGCCGCTTTATGACCTCATCGTGCGCCATGTGCCGGCGCCGAAGGTCGAGGACGACAAGCCGTTCTCGATGCTGGTCACCACGCTTGAATACGACAACTATCTGGGCCGCGTGCTGACCGGGCGCATCCAGACCGGCACCGCCACCGTCAACATGCCGCTGCGCGCCATGCGCCCCGACGGCACCCAGGTGGAGGTCGGGCGCCTGACCAAGCTGCTGGCCTTCCGCGGCATCGAGCGCACCCCGGTCGAGAAGGCCGAGGCCGGCGACATCATCGCCATTGCCGGCCTGACCGACGCCACCGTCGCCGACACCATCGCCACACCAGAGGTCGAGGTGCCGCTGAAGGCGCAGCCGATCGATCCGCCGACGCTTGCCATGTCCTTCTCGGTCAATGACAGCCCGCTCGCCGGCCGCGATGGCGACAAGGTGACGAGCCGCATGATCCGCGACCGGCTGATGCGCGAGGCCGAGGGCAATGTCGCCATCCGCATAACCGAGACCGCCGACAAGGACGCCTTCCAGGTGGCGGGGCGCGGCGAGTTGCAGCTCGGCGTCCTCATCGAGACCATGCGCCGCGAGGGTTTCGAACTGTCCATCAGCCGGCCGCGCGTCATCTTCCAGACCGATCCCAAGACCGGCCAGCGCCTGGAGCCGATCGAGGAAGTGGTGATCGATGTCGACGAGGAATTTTCCGGCGTCGTCATCGACAAGCTGGGCCAGCGCCGCGGCGAGCTCGTCGAGATGCGCCCTTCCGGCGGCGCCAAGACGCGCCTTGTCCTGCTGGTGCCGTCGCGCGGCCTCATCGGCTATCACGGCGAGTTCCTAACCGATACGCGCGGCACCGGCGTGATGAGCCGCCTGTTCCATGCCTATCAGCCCTATAAGGGCCCGATCGAGGGGCGCCGCAACGGCGTCCTCATCTCGAACGCCAATGGCAACAGCGTCGCCTATGCCCTCTGGAATCTCGAGGAGCGCGGCAAGCTGATGATCGATGCCGGCGTCCCCGTCTATGAGGGCATGATCATCGGCGAGAACAGCCGCTCGAACGACCTCGAGGTCAATCCACTGAAGTCGAAGCAGCTCACCAACATCCGCACCACCTCGAAGGACGAGGCCATCCGCCTCACCCCGCCGATGAAGCTGAGCCTCGAGCAGGCGCTCGCCTATATCGAGGATGACGAGCTGGTCGAGGTGACGCCGAAGGCAGTACGCATCCGCAAGGCGATCCTGGATCCCAACGACCGCAAGAAGGCCGAAAAAGCCGCCGAAGCCGCCGCCGCCGCCCAGGCGTCGTAAGGGGACGTCGTAGGGGCGGCCTCGTAAAGGCCAGCCATATTTGCCTGTCATCCCCCGCGCAGGCGGGGGATCCACGAGTTGCCTTCTTCAGTGACCAACAAACTCGTGGATGGCCCGCCTAAAGCGGGCCATGACAATTGGGAAATGCCGTCAGCGAAACAGGTCGTGGTAGAGGTCCCGCCATTCCGGGTTTTCGCGTGTTATCAGTCGGACCTTCCAGGCACGCGGCCATTTCTTCAATCGCTTCTCGCGATGGATTGCCGCGTTGATGTCTTCGTGTGGTTCAAAATAGACCAGCTGCTTCAGGTCATACCGCTTCGTGAAACCGACAATCTCGCCAGCACGATGCTGGCTCACGCGCCTGGCGAGATCGGTCGTAACGCCGACATAGAGCGTGCCGTTTGGCCCGTCGGTCATGATGTAAACAGCGGCGAACACGGTGCGCCATTCCCCATTACTGTCATGGCCCGCTTTAGGCGGGCCATCCACGAGTTTGTTCGTGAGTGATTGAAGGAACGCGTGGGTGCTCCGGCCCAACCACCCATCGCCGCTATTCCACTACCCCCTTTTCCCGAATATCGCGGTGCCGATGCGGACATGGGTGGCGCCGCACTGGATGGCGGTTTCGAAATCACTGCTCATGCCCATGCTGAGCTGGGCGAAGCCGTGGCGCGCGGCGAGTTTCCTGAGCAGCGCGAAATGCGGCGCCGGGTGCTGATCGACCGGCGGGATGCACATCAGGCCGGTGACGGGGAGTTTGAGCTGGTCGCGGCAGAGCATGACGAAACCGTCGACATCGCCCGGATGAATGCCGGCCTTCTGCGGCTCCTCGCCGGTGTTGACCTGGATGAAGAGGCGCGGGCGGCGGTTCTGTTTCGCCATCTCGGCGGCCAGCGCCTCGGCCAGCTTCGGCCGGTCGAGGGACTGGATCACGTCGGCAAGCGCCACCGCCTCCTTCACCTTGTTGGTCTGCAGCGGGCCGATGAGGTGCAACTCGAGAGCGGGATGCGCCGATTTGAGGGCGGGAAACTTGGCCTGCGCCTCCTGCACGCGGTTCTCGCCGAAAACCATCTGCCCGGCGGCGATGGCGGCAGCCACGGCCTCGGCCGGATGGGTCTTGGAGACGGCGATCAGGGTGATTGCGGCGGGATCGCGGTCGGCCGCGCGCGCGGCAGACGCGATGGCGGCGCCGACGGCGCGCAGATTCTCAGCGATATGGCCAGTCATGATGGCGCCGAATATAGGGGGGGCGATCGGCGCGGGGAAGTGCCGTGGTCAACGGCTGGTCGGCGCTGCAACCCCGACCGCGAAAGCAGAAAGGGCGCAGGTTTCCCTGCGCCCTTTCCATTCCATACCTGGTATCGCCAGCTTGCGCTGGACGAAATCAGAAGGAGATCGACGAACCGACGCCGAACTCGATCGAGTCGTAGTCGCCTTCGCCGACGGCGTCTTCGCCCCAGGTGTAGAAGATGCCGGCATCGAGATCGATGCCAGGACCCATGGCGTAGTTGCCGGTGACGCCGACGCGGTCGGCCGAAGCGTCACGAGCGCCAGCAACTTCGAGCTCGGCATGCGCCCAGCCAAGACCGACGGTCCAGGCTTCGACGTTGTAGGTCATGCCGGTGCCGATCGACCAGATATCCTGGCCGGCGCCGTTGCCGTCGTCGAGATAGGTACCGGCGACACCGAAGGCGAAGCCACCGAAGCTCAGGTTGATACCGGCGTTGTAACCGGCCTGCTCATCCTGACCAGCAACCTTCTGCTGCACGTCGCCTTCCCAATAGGCGGCGGCGCCGAGGTCGAGACCCCAGCCGTCACCCTCGTGGGTGTAGTGCAGGCCGAGACCGATGTTGTTGTCGGAATCGCCCTGCGCGCTGGCAGCGCGCCACTGGCCGTCAGCGTTGTCGCCGTTGTTGTAGTCCTTCTCGTTGTCGTTCGGGGTGAACGACACACCGAAGCTGAAACCGCTCCAGTTCGGCGAGTAGTAGACCAGCTTCTGCGACTTGTCCTGGTTGGCAAGCATGCCTTCCGGATCGAACACGCCCGGGCTCAGCGCCGAGCCGGTGGTGTTCGGCGAGTACGGGCCGAAGTTCGCGGTCGAGCCCGGCGGCAGCATGTACATGTTGCCGGCGGCACCGGCCTGCGAGCCGATGCGGATGTCACCGAAGCCGCCCTTGAAGTAGGCATAGGCCTGGTCCATCTGGTCGTTGTTTTCGTCGCCGCCTTCGAGGTCGAAGCGGACGCCGACGGTCACGCCATTGTCCAGCGTGACGCTGCCGATGAAGTAGATTTCGGCATCGGTGCCAACGCCGAAGGCGTTGATGTTGTCACCGGCTTCGCCAGCGCTGTCGTCGTCAAACGCGACGCCCATCTGGTTGGTCATGTAACCACCCAGGCTGAGCTTGACACCGTCGGACGCCTGAGCGGTACCGGCCAGGAGGCCGACGCCGAGCAGAGCCGAGGTCCCCAGGAGAACTTTTTTCATCTCGAGATTCCCTAAGTTTGCGATTGCCACCGGCACCATCCTTCTCCGTCGGTCTGCGCCGTATCGGTTTGAAGGCGGGGCCGGATGCCCCTCGTCCGCGGTCCACCTTGCCAAGTCGGTTGGGTTAAGTCCTTAACGCAAACGACTCAAACTGCATGGGCAGTCCGGAACCAGCGATACATTCCTGGAATGGGTGGGGGGGTGTCAAACCATTTGAGCCGAACACTGTGGCATTTTCCCGCCCCTGTGGCGCAAAAGCCACAAGGACGGAACGGGCGGAAATGCGTTTCGCCGCCCATACTTGCGACGTTTGCCCAAGGTTCCTGGCAGGGCCGTTGCCGGACGGAAACAGGCCGGGAAGCCACAAGCCTCGACAACTGCCCTGTCTTCCAGCCAGAGGTGACGGAGTTTGGGAATTCCTACCTGAAAAAACCTCAGTGTCGGACGATATCCTCGGCTTTTTCGCCGGCCGGTTCGGCCCTGGCGCTGTCCCTCGCCCCCGGCAGCGGCCAATAGCCGAACCGCGCCATCTGCTCCTGATGCTGGGCCACGATCCGCTCGATCTGGGCGGGGGTCAGGGTTTCCAGCCATTGCCCGGCCTTGCCGACGCGGAAGAAGCGGGAGCCTTTCTGCGATTTTTCCTGGAAGCCCTTGGCCTCCTCCTGCTGGCGCAGGTTCTTGAAGGAAGAGAGCTCGATCGCCTTCTCCAGCTTGTCCCGGGGCGGGTTCAGCCCCATGAAGCGGGCGATGCCGCCGAAGGCTTCGCGGGGTTTGGCCAGCATGTCCTCGTAGCGCA
The DNA here is from genome assembly GCF_004363235.1 of Dongia mobilis. Classification (GTDB taxonomy): domain Bacteria; phylum Pseudomonadota; class Alphaproteobacteria; order Dongiales; family Dongiaceae; genus Dongia; species Dongia mobilis. The sequence goes on along the minus strand of NZ_SNYW01000008.1, from coordinate 45,944 downwards.
CGACATGGAGCCCGGGATGCGCCTGGTGGGTCCAGCTTTTGACATGGACCGACCAGGAGGAATGGATCTCGAACACGATGTTGCCGTCGGCGAGGCCGCCATTATTGGTGTCGCCCATGACCTCGATCGCCTTGTCGATGTCGACGCCGTAATGGTCGGCCAGCGAGATGACGAGGTCCAGCGGGTTGCGCACCACATAGATGGCGCCGGCGGTCAGGTCCATATTGATGGTCGGGTGGCCGTGCAGCTCGAGGAGGGCATTATGGGTCTTGGCGATCACCGTGCCGGGCTTCGAGGCCATCATGGCCAGCTGCGCACCGCGGCGCATGGCGGCGACGTCCTGGCGGCTCCAGGCCAGGGGCGGGCGCGGGTCGAGATGGCGGAACCACTGCACCAGGGAATCCCCGGTGGTCAGCCGGTTCATGTCGTTGATGTCGACCGGCGCCGCGCCGGCCTTCGGGTCGGCCTGGCGCAGCAGGTTGTGGATGAACGCCCGGAGCCAGGTGTTGCCCGATTTGGGATAGCTGGCCAGCCACAGAATCTTGCCCATTGGTCCTCTTGCCGCGCCGCCGGCTGCGAGCTGCCGGCAGCGATCTGCCGATAGCGATTTGGTTGACGGCGGGGCCGGATTTCGCTTACCAGTCATGGGCCGCCGCCTGAGATCCGGCGCAGCGCGGATAAGCCATTGAGAACCGGCCCATCCCGCGCCGTGACCGGCTCGTTCAAGAAGGTGGCTTTAGGGGCAAGAGCGTCAGGCCGTCAATATGAAACTCCCACATCATCGCACTGGCCGGCCCCCGTCCGGCGGTATTCTCGGGAAACGCTGGTCCTGCGCCCTCGCCGGCCTTGCCGCACTGGCTGTCCTTGGCGCCTGCAATGCCGATCTGGGCGGCGAGGAGCAATACCCGACCCGCCGGCAGAAGGGCGATTCCGGTCCGCAATACGAGGAAGGCGCCACGGTCTTCGGTCCCGGCGGCCTGTTCGGCGGCCCCGCGGCCCCCGATGACGGGTCCGGCGGCGGCGGGGTCGGCGTCAATTCGCTGCTGTGGCGCGCCAGCCTCGACACAGTGTCCTTCATGCCGCTGGTCTCGGCCGACCCCTTCGGCGGTGTCATCATCACCGATTGGTACACCCCGCCGGCGACGCCGGGCGAGCGCTTCAAGGTCAATATCTATATCCTGGGCCGCGCCTTGCGCGCCGACGGCATCCGCGCCTCGGTCTTCCGCCAGCAGGACATGGGCGGCCAGTGGATCGATGCGCCGGTGGCGCTCAACACGGCGACCGACCTCGAGAACGCCATCCTGACCCGCGCCCGGCAGCTGCGCCAGTCCGGGCAGCAGGAGTAGGGGCAGCCGCCTTTTTAGTTCCGTTGTCATGGCCCGCTTCAGGCGGGCCATCCACGAGTTGGCAGGCAACAGATCAAACTCGTGGATGCCCCGGCCAAGCCGGGGCATGACATGTTTAATGTCCCGAACAGAAAACCCACCATGTCACGCTATAACTTCCTGGAAGCAGAGACCAAATGGCAGGCGGCGTGGAATGCGCGCAATTGCTTTGCCAGCTCTGCCGACACGACCCTGCCGAAATACTATGTCCTTGAGATGTTCCCCTATCCGTCGGGGCGCATCCATATGGGCCATGTGCGCAACTACACGATGGGCGACGTGGTCGCCCGCTACAAGCGCGCCAAGGGCTTCAACGTCCTCCACCCCATGGGCTGGGATGCCTTCGGCCTGCCCGCCGAGAACGCCGCAAGGGACATGAAAGTCCACCCGGCCGCCTGGACCTATGACAACATCGCCAATATGCGCGCCGAACTGAAGCGCATGGGCCTCGCCCTCGACTGGTCGAAGGAGCTGGCCACCTGCCATCCGGGCTATTACCAGTACCAGCAGGCGATCTTCCTCGACTTCTTCAAGGCCGGCCTCGCCTACCGCAAGGAGGCCTTCGTCAACTGGGACCCGGTCGACCACACCGTGCTCGCCAACGAGCAGGTGATCGACGGCAAGGGCTGGCGCTCCGGCGCACCCGTGGAGAAGCGCAAGCTCAGCCAGTGGTTCCTGAAGATCACCGAATATGCCGATGACCTGCTCTCGGCGCTCTCTTCGCTGGAGCGCTGGCCGGAGAAGGTCCGGCTGATGCAGGAGAACTGGATCGGCAAGTCGACCGGCGCCTATGTGCGGTTCCGCATCAAGGGCAGCGACCAGCGCATCGAGGTCTTCACGACGCGCCCCGACACGCTGTTCGGCGCCAGCTTCATCGCCGTCTCGCCCGACCATGCGATCGCGGAAGAGGCGGCGCAGCATGATCCCAAGGTGGCCGCCTTCATCGCCGAATGCCGCGCCGCCGGCACCTCGGAAGCCGCGGTCGAGACGCAGGAGAAGAAGGGCCATCGCCTGCCCCTCGAGGTCGAGCATCCGCTGATGCCGGGCAGGACGCTGCCGGTCTACATCGCCAATTTCGTCCTCATCGAATACGGCACCGGCGCCATCTTCGGCTGCCCCGCCCACGACCAGCGCGACCTCGATTTCGCCCGCAAATACGGCCTCGGCGTGATTCCGGTGGTGCTGCCGCCGGATGCCGACCCGAAGACCTTTGCGGTCGGCGATACCGCCTATACCGATGACGGCGTCATCTACAATTCCGGGTTCCTCGACGGCCTCGACAGCGAGGGCGCCAAGAAAAAGGCCGGTGCCAAGCTCAAGGAACAGGGCGACGGCGAGAGCACCACGATCTTCCGCCTGCGCGACTGGCTGGTCAGCCGGCAGCGCTATTGGGGCTGCCCGATCCCGATCATCCATTGCGATGCCTGCGGGCCCGTGCCGGTGCCGAAGGAGGATCTTCCCGTCCTGCTGCCCGATGACGTCAGTTTCGAGAAGCCCGGCAATCCGCTGGACCACCATCCGAGCTGGAAGCATGTCGATTGCCCCAAATGCGGCAAGAAGGCCCGGCGCGAGACCGACACCTTCGACACCTTCGTCGATTCATCCTGGTATTTCGCGCGTTTCTGCGCGCCGCGCCACGACCAGCCGGTCGATCAGACGCTGGTCGATTACTGGCTGCCGGTCGACCAGTATATCGGCGGCGTCGAGCATGCCATCCTGCATCTCCTCTATTCCCGCTTCTTCACCCGGGCGTTGAAGAAGACCGGCCATGTGAAGCTGGACGAGCCCTTTGCCGGCCTGTTCACGCAAGGCATGGTCTGCCACGAAACCTATCGCGACCCCAAGACCGGCGAATGGCTGAACCCGGCCGAGGTCGAGAAGCAGGGCGAGAAGGCGGTGCGCGTCGGCAGCGGCGCGCCGGTCGAGATCGGCCGCTCGGAGAAGATGTCGAAATCGAAGAAGAACGTGGTGGCGCCGGATGTCATCATCGGCGCCTATGGCGCCGATACCGCGCGCTGGTTCGTGCTGTCCGACAGCCCGCCCGAGCGCGACATGGAATGGACCGCTTCCGGGGTCGACGGCGCCTGGCGCTTCACCCAGCGCATCTGGCGCCTCACCGACCAGTGGCTGGAGGCGCTGCCCGGCATCGCGGGCGCCACGCCGGCGGTGGCCGAGGGCCCGGCGCTGGATCTGCGCCGCGCTTCCCACAAGGCGATCGCCGCCGTCTCGGACGATATCGAGAAGTTCCGCTTCAACCGCGGCGTCGCCAAGATCTATGAATTCGTCAATTTCCTGGCCGATCTCGGCACCGAGAAGCTGGCAGACGCGCCGGGCCTGTTCGCCCGCAAGGAAGCTCTCGACACCCTGGCTCAGCTGATCGGCCCGATGATGCCGCATCTGGCCGAAGAGATCTGGCAGCGCCTGGGCCACCAGACCCTGCTGGCCGAGACCGCTTGGCCACAAGCCGATCCGCAGCTTATCATCGACGACCAGGCGACCGTCGCCATCCAGGTCAATGGCAAGCTGCGCGCCACCATCCAGCTGCCGCGCGATTGCGACCGGGCGGTGGCGGAGGCCCGGGCGCTGGCCGAGGATGCGGTCATCCGCGCCATGGACGGCAAGTCGCCGAAGAAGGTTGTCGTGGTGCCAAACAGGATCGTCAATGTCGTGGTCTAGACGCGCTCTTCTGCAGTCGCTTGGCAGCGGCATCGCGCTTGGCGGTGCCGGTGCGGCGCTTTCCGCCTGCGGCTTCCGGCCGCTTTACGGCCAGACCAGCACCACGGCGCAATCGGGCGCCACGGTGGATTCGCACCTCGCCGCGATCAAGATCAAGGCGCCGGTCTGGGAACGCTCGGCCAGCCCCTATGACGCCGCCGGCAAGGCCAAATACGATGCGCGTACCGCGCAGGTGCTGCACAACGCGCTCAGGAACGCCCTCAACCCCTATGGCCAGCCGACCAATCCGGCCTATGAGCTCAGCATGGAGCTGAGCGAGCAGGTTGATCCGACCCTTGCCTCCGATGACGGCGAGATCGACCGCTACGATCTGCGCCTCAAATCGCATTTCCGCCTCGGCAGGGTCGACGGCACCGAATTGATGCTGGAGGACGTCTTCGTCTATTCCTCCTTCAACAAGGTGCGCGAGCCCTATCTCGACCTCGTCGCCCAGAACGACGCCCGCGAGCGCGCCGCCAAGCAGCTGGCCGAGATGCTGAAGTTCCGCCTGTCGACCTATTTCGTCGCCAATGGCTGAGGCGCCGGCGGCGCCATGAAGCTGGAGCGCCAGGCCCTGGAGCGATTCCTGCGCCAGCCCGGCGAGGAAGTGGCGGCGGTGCTGGTCTTCGGCCCCGACGAGGGCATGGTGCGCGAGCGCGCCAACCAGATGACCCGCGCCGTGCTGGGCGAGGCGGACGACCCCTTCCGCCTTGCCGAAATGACCGGCGACGATATCAAGGCGGATCCGGCGCGGCTCTCCGACGAGGCCCATGCCATCGCCATGATGGGCGGGCGGCGGGTGGTGCGGGTCAGCCGCGTCGCCGATGCGCTGGAGCCGGTCTTTGCCGAATTGCTGGCGGCACATCGCGACAGCCGGCAATGCCTGGTGGTGGCCGAGGCCGGCGATATCGGCGGAAAGTCCAGCCTGAAGAAATTGTTCGAGGCCCTGCCCCATGCCGGCGCCATTGCCTGCTATCGCGACGAGGCGGCCGATCTGCCGGCCCTCGTCACCGCGCAATTGCGCGCGTCCGGGCTGGAGATCGCGCGCGATGCCGTCGACTACCTCGCCGCCAATCTGGGCGGCGATCGCGGCGTCACCCGCTCCGAGATCGACAAGCTCATCCTCTATATGGGCGACGAGAAGCGCGTGACGCTGAAGGATGCCGAGGCTTGCGTCGCCGACCAGGCGGCGGTCGGCCTCGACGACCTCTGCCAGGCGGTGGGCCTCGGCGATCTCAGATCGCTCGAGCGTCAGCTGGACCGCAATCTGGCCGAGACGCATCCCGTCCTGCTGGTGAAGATGGTGTCGCGGCATTTCCTCCGCCTCCACCAGGTGGTGGCGCGCATGCAGCGCGGCGAGAGCCTGGATGCCGCCATGAACAGCCTGCAGCCGCGCGTCTTCTGGAAGGCGCTGGAAGGCTTCAAGAACCAGTGCCGCCGCTGGCAGGCCGGTTCGATCGCCCAGGCGCTGCTGCGCCTTGCCGAGCTTGAGGCCGAGGCGATGCGCTATCACCAGATGGCGGAAACCCTGATCCGCCGCGGCCTGATGGAAGTGGCGAGCCTCGCCGACAAGGGCGCGCCGGGAAAAGCGGCGGGCCGAAGCTAGCGCGAGAAAGCCGCCACCATTGCAGCCGCGCGTCGCTTGTGGCGACTCGGACCGGCGGCGCATCGATGACGCCATGATCGGGCGCCGCCATCTTCCGCTACTGGTTTTCCTGTCACTGCTTCACCTCGGTCTTGCCGCGGCGGCGCTGGCGGCACCCGATGACGGCTATCGCTGGCTGGTGCTGGGCGCCGTCGACGGCGATACCCTTCGCGTCGAACTGCCCGGCCTGCCGCCCGAATTGCAGCCGATCAAGGTGCGCGTCCTTGGCATCGACACGCCGGAGGCCGGCGGCCGTGCCGCATGCGCACTGGAGCGCGACCTCGGCGCCAAGGCCACCGCCCTCACCCGCTTCCTGATCCATGAGGCGAAGCGGCGCGGCGACGCGATCGTCTTTTCCGCAATCGGCTGGGACAAATATGGCGGCCGCATCGATGCCCATGTCTCGATCGGCGGCCAGTCGCTGGGCGACACGCTGATCCGCGCCGGTCTCGCGCGCCCCTATGACGGCGGCAAGCGCCGGAACTGGTGCTGAGGCTAGTTGGCCCGGTTGGGCGCGAAAGGCGAGAGGCCGAGCCAGGCCTGCATCGAGCGGGCAAGCTCCCGGTCGCCGGTTAATGTCAGGCGGTCCGCCGCCATCTCGCTCTTGACCGTGGTGAGTCCCATCCAGATCGCCGTCATGCTTTTCAGCGGGCATTCGACATATAGGTCGATCTCGAAGCCGGGATCGGTCTGGCAGAGATCCACATTGCGCTTTTCCACCAGCATCCACCAATCGCGCCGGCTGGGCAGCTCGGGATAATGGAACTGGATGGTGGCGCGGCGCGGCGGCAGCGGCGTCGGGTTGAGGTTGCGGCGCATATCCCACATCAGCAGGCTGGGGTCGAGCTTCGCCAGCGCCTTGCCCGTGTCGACCCATTGTGTGCCCCAGAAGCCCAGGGCCATCACCAGGCCGCGGAGATCCTCGCCGGCCTGGGTCAGGTGGTATTCAGTGCCGCCCGCCTGTTCCTGGCAGGTGACGATGCCGGCCTGCTGCAATTCCTTGAGGCGCTTCGAGAGCAGGGTCGGCGAGATACGCGGCACGCCACGGCGGATGTCATTGAAATGGTGACTGCCGCAGAGAAGCTCGCGCAGGATCAGCGGCGTCCAGCGGGTACAGAATATCTCCGCGGCCATGGCGATCGGGCAGAACTGCCCATAGCTCGCATAGCTTGTCTGCATGTCCATGACGCCACTCCCTCCTCACAAGGTGAACCGTCCCCGTTCGAAAAGCCGGCGAGCCTAGACCCGGCCGGGCCAGCATGCAGCTCCAGAATCTGTACCACCGGAGCGGGTGAGAATGCCAGCGGAGCCGCTACACAAACTGGACTGGAACGGATCGCAGGGCTGGTGAGAGAACGCGCCATCCGAGGCCGGGCAGGAGCCGGCGGCGGAGTCGAGACCTCAATCATTGCCCCTAAGAAACGATCCAGGAGAGCATCATGAGCAGGACCAGCCAGGCGGAAGCCGTTGTTAACATCTCGCCCGAAACGGGTATCGACCCCATTGCCATCGTCAGGAAACTGGGCCCCGGCTTTGCCGCCCGCGCCCGGACGGCCGACGACACTGACGCCTTCGTCGCCCAGAATTTTGCCGAGCTGAAGGCGGCCGGCCTGGTTACCGCCGGCGTGCCGGCCGATCTCGGCGGCGGTGGCGCCGGCATCTCGGCGCTGGCCGGCATGGTGCGCGAACTGGCGCAGCATTGCGGCTCGACCGCGCTTGCCTTTTCCATGCACACGCATCAGGTGGCGATCCCGGCCTGGCGCTGGACCCGTCAGCAGGCGGCCCCGGTGGCCCCGCTCTTGAAGCGGGTCGCCGCCGAGAACCTCGTCCTGCTGTCCTCCGGCGGCTCCGATTGGATCGCCGGCTCCGGCAAGGCGGAGAAGGTCGAGGGCGGCTATCGCATCACCGCACGGAAAGTCTTCACCTCGGCGGCGGAGGCCGGCGACATCCTGATGACCGGTGCGGTCTGGGAGGAAGCGCCGGAAGGACCAATGGTGCTGCATTTCGGCGTGCCAATGAAATCGCCCCATGTCAGCATCATCCAGAGCTGGAAGACCATGGGCATGCGCGGCACCGGTTCCAACGATGTCGTCATCAACGGCCATGTGGTGCCGGAGGAAGCCGTCGCCCTCAAGCGCAAGCAGGGCGAATGGCATCCCCTCTTCCACATCATCTCGATGATCGCCTTCCCGCTGATCTATTCGGCCTATCTCGGCGTCGCCGAGGCGGCCCGCACCCGCGCCCTGGAACTCGCGGCGAAGCGCCGGCAGAGCAACGAGGTGGTGGCCCTGGTGGGGCGGATGGAGACGGAATTGCGCACGGCACAGCTGGCCCAAGCCGCCATGGTCGCTCTGGCCGAGACGGCGCAGCCCGGGCCGGCGACCACCAACGAGATCATGATCGGCCGCGCGCTGGTGGCGCGCCACGCCATCGCCGCCACCGAGCTGGCCATGGAAGCGGCGGGCGGCGGCGCCTTCTATCGCGACAATGAACTGGAGCGGCATTTCCGCGACGTGCAGGGGGCGCGCTACCACCCGATGCAGCAGGGCCAGCAGGCGCTCTATGCCGGCAGCGTCGCCCTGGGCCTCGACACGGCCAAGGTGTACTGAGGGAATCGACGCCAGATCGTTCCCGTCATCCCCGGGGCTTGGCCCGGGGATGATTCCCCCTTAAGACGGCGCCAGTTTCGCGATCAGCCCAGTTTCGCGATCAGGCCGTCGAGCTGGGCGAGCGTCTTGTAGTGCAGGGTGACCTTGCCGCCCTTGCCGTCGAAATCGATCTCGACCCTGAGGCCGAGCTTGAGCGCCAGGTCACGTTCGAGCGCCTTGGTATCGGCATCCTTTTCCTTTGGTGCCTTCTTCGCCTTCGTCGATTTCAGCAACGCGCCGGGCTTGAAATCACGGGCCAGCTTTTCCGTCTGGCGTACGTTGAGGCCCTGCGCCACCACCTCATTCGCCACCGCGACCGGATCGGCGCAGGTCAGCAGCGCGCGCGCATGGCCAACACTGAGCCTGCCATCCACCAGCATGGAGCGCACCTGGCCCGGCAGCTCGCGCAGGCGCAAGCTGTTGGCGAGCGCGGAGCGGCTCTTGCCCAGGCGCTCGGCCAGCTCCTCCTGGGTATAGCCGAATTCCTGCATCAGGCGGTGATAGCCCTCGGCCTCCTCCAGCGGATTGAGGTCCTGGCGCTGGATGTTCTCGATGAGGGCGATCTCGAGCGCGTCGCGGTCGGTGAGCTGCTTCTCGACCACCGGCACTTCATGGAGCTGCGCCAGCTGTGCGGCACGCCAGCGGCGTTCGCCGGCGATGATCTCGAACTCGCCCTTGGGGCGACTGGGATGCGCGCGGACGAGAATGGGCTGCAGCACGCCCTTGCTGCGGATCGATTGCGCGAGGTCTTCCAGCGCCTGGGTGTTGAAATGGCCGCGCGGCTGGTACCTGCCGGGATGCAGCAGCTCGATCGCCACCTGGCGCTGGCCGGCCACGGCCGCCGCCGCTGCCTCGCCCGCATGCGGCGCCGTTGCCGCCGCCACCGCCGGATCGCCGCCCAGCAGCGCCGACAATCCCCGTCCCAGATGTTTCTTCGCCATATTCGTCTTCTTTGCTTGGAATCTTCAGTTGCCATTCCCCTCTCTAACTCTCCCCCTCAAGTGGGAGAGGATTGGAGCGTGGCGTTTGCGACCATTCGATCTGAACCCCCTCCCCACTTGAGGGGGAGGGTCGGGGTGGGGGGTGGCCTCTCGGCCTTACGCCACCTTCAGCGATTTACCCGCCTGGCCCTGCTCCCGCCGCAGCAATTCGGAAGCGAGGTGGATATAGGCCTGCGATCCCGCGCAGCGGATGTCGTAGAGCAAGGCGGGCTTGCCATAGGAAGGCGCCTCGGCGATGCGGACATTGCGCGGGATCGCGGTCTCATAGACCTTGTCGCCGAAATAGGCGCGCACATCGGCCGCCACCTGTTCGTTCAAGCTCGAGCGCTTGTCATACATGGTGAGCACGACGCCCTGGATTTCCAGCACCGGATTCAGGTTTTGCCGCACGCGCTCGACCGTCTTGATCAGCTGGCTCAAGCCTTCCAGCGCATAGAACTCGCATTGCAGCGGCACCAGCACGCAATCCGCCGCCACCATCGCATTCAAGGTGAGGAGCGAGAGCGAGGGCGGACAATCGATGAGGACGAAATCATAGAGGAGCGGATCGGCTGCCAGCGCGTCCTTCAGGCGGTATTCGCGCCGGTCGAGATCGATCAGCTCGATCTCGGCGCCGGCCAGATCCGGCGTGGTCGGCACGATCCACATATTGGGGACAATCGTCGGTTGTGTTGCGTCCTTCAGGCTCGCGCCATCGATGAGGACCTCATAGGCGCCGGTCTCGCGCTGCGCCGCCTCGAGGCCGAGCCCGGTCGAGGCATTGCCCTGGGGATCGAGATCAATTATTAGGACTTTTTTCCCGCAGGCCGCCAGGGCCGTCGCCAGGTTGACCGCGGTCGTGGTCTTGCCGACGCCACCCTTCTGGTTGACGACAGCCATGATCCGCGGCTGATGGTTCTGTTGGCCGTCGCTCACGCCCTACCCCGTCTTTGCAGGTGAGAAAGTTCCAGGATGACGCCGCTGGAATCGGTGAGGCTCCCATGGCGCTTCGCCTGCATTGTCCAGATGCGCGCGGCCTCGGTCAATTCCTCATCCGCCCGCGCCCCCTTGAGAAAGAGGCAGGTGCTGGCGGGTGTCAGATAGGGCTCGGCCCAGTCCAGCAATTGCCGCAGGCTGGCCAGCGCCCGGGCGGTCACGATGGGTGCGGGCCAGGCTGTCGCCGCCTCGATCCGCGTCGTGTGGATCGTGACGCGGCCAAGCACCCCGGTCTGGCGTGCCGCCTCCAGCAGGAAGGCGCCCTTGCGTTCATCCGAGTCAACCAGATGCACCTGCCGCCCGGTCATGATGGCGAGGACCAGCCCCGGGAAGCCGGCGCCGGAGCCGAGATCGGTGATCGGCGCCTCCCCCGGCGGCAGCAGGGGCAGCAGCTGGGCCGAATCCAGGAAATGCCGCCGCCAGAGGTCGGGCAGCGTATCCTTCGCCACCAGATTGATGCGCGCCTGCCATTTCACCAGCAAAGCGGCATAGGTCTCCAGGGCGGCTAATGTTTCACGTGAAACATCCTGGCCGATCCGGCTCATTTCTGCGGAAAATTCGGCGGGAGTCACGGATGCCTCAGGCACTCTGTCTTTCGCTTTCCCGGCGCTCGTCCTTCCGGCGGCGCACATGGCGCAGCAGGATGGTGAGGGCGGCGGGGGTGACACCCGAGATGCGCTGGGCGGCGCCGAGGGAAACCGGGCGGGCTTGTTTCAGCTTTTCCCGCACCTCGGCCGAGAGCGAGGGGATGGAATCGTAATCGAGATCCTCGGGCAGAATCAGCGCCTCGTCCTTGCGGAAGGCCAGGATATCCGCCTCCTGGCGCTTGAGGTACCCGGCATAGCGGCCCTCGATCTCGATCTGCTCGGCGATTTCCGGGCGGAAACCCTGGATCTCCGGCCAGATCTGGCCGAGCCGGGCGAGATCGATGTCTGGATAGCCGAGGAGCCCCATGGCCGTGCGGCGCTGGCCGTCCTGGTTGACGGCAAGGCCCAGCTTGCGCAGTTCGCTGGGCGTCGCGGAAAGGCCCTCCATGACCCCCCGCGCCGCCGCCAGGGCGGCCATTTTCCCGGCGAAGGCCCGGGAACGGGCACTCCCGACGATGCCCCAGGCCTCGCCCAGGCCGGTCAGGCGCTGGTCGGCATTGTCCTGCCTGAGCTGCAGCCGGTATTCGGCGCGGCTGGTGAACATGCGGTAGGGCTCGGATGTTCCACGTGAAACAAGATCGTCGATCATGACGCCGATATAGGCCGTGGCACGGTCGAGGCTGACGCCCTCCCCCCCGCCATTTGCCCCGGCCCCACCCGCCAGCCTGGCGGCATTGAGCCCGGCCATCAGGCCCTGCGCCGCCGCCTCCTCGTAACCGGTGGTGCCGTTGATCTGCCCGGCCAGGAACAGACCCGGCAGCGCGCGCAGCTCCAGGCTGGGTCTGAGGGCCCGGGGATCGACGAAATCGTACTCGATGGCATAGCCCGGCCGCAGCATGACCGCCTGCTCGAGGCCCGGAATGGTCCTGAGGAGATCCCGCTGCACCGCTTCGGGCAGCGAGGTGGAAATGCCGTTGGGATAGACGGTGTCGTCGTCGAGGCCCTCCGGCTCCAGGAAGATCTGGTGGCGGTCCTTGTCGGCGAAACGCACCACCTTGTCCTCGATCGAAGGGCAATAGCGCGGCCCCGTCCCCTCGATCTGGCCGGAATAGACGGCCGAGAGATGGATATTGTCGCGAATGACGGAATGGCCGGCGGCGCCGGTATAGGTGATGCCGCAGGCGATCTGCGGCGTGGTGATCTCGGCCGTCAGATAGGACATCGGCAGCGGCGGGTTGTCGCCGGGCTGCGAATCCAGGGATTTCCAGTCGATGCTGCGGCCATCGAGGCGCGGCGGCGTGCCCGTTTTCAGCCGGCCCAGCGGCAGAGCGAGGCGCTTCAGGGTCTCGGCCAGCTTCAGGGAAGGCTGCTCCCCCACCCGCCCCGCCGGCACCCGTTCCGTGCCGCAATGGATGAGGCCGTTGAGGAAGGTGCCGGTGGTCAGCACCACGGCGCCGCAAGCGAGCCGCGCGCCCGCCTCGGTGATCACCGCCGCCACCCGGCCATCGCGGCCGATCTCGAGATCGGCGGCAGCCCCCGCCTGGATGCTGAGATTCGCCTGCTCGGCGAGGAGCGCCTGCACCGCCTGGCGATAGAGCTTGCGGTCGGCTTGGGCGCGCGGGCCGCGCACGGCCGGGCCCTTGGAGGCATTGAGCATGCGGAACTGGATGCCGCCCCGGTCGATGGCGCGGGCCATGATCCCGTCGAGGGCGTCGATCTCGCGCACCAGATGGCCCTTGGCGAGGCCGCCAATGGCCGGGTTGCAGGACATCTCGCCAATCTTTTGCGGATCATGGGTCAGCAGCAGGGTGCGGGCCCCGGCGCGGGCCGCCGCTGCCGCCGCTTCGGTCCCGGCATGGCCGCCGCCCACCACGATCACATCGAATTTTTGCTCAGCGCTCATGTTTCACGTGAAACAGTTCAATATTTACATATATTTCAATAGCTTGATCACTTGCCGATGCAGAATTCCCGAAAGATCAAATCGAGAACATCATCGACTTCCACCCGTCCGGTGATCCGGCCCAAAGCCTGCACGGCGAGACGCAGATCCTCGGCCTTCAATTCCACCACCGGCGCGGTCCGGCCCCGGTTGAGGGCGCCGAGGCACCTCTCCAGCGCCGCCCGGTGCCGCAGCCTGGTCAGCGCCGGCTGGGCACCCGGGTTGAGCGCCGCCGCCGCCCGCCCCGTCAGCGCCGCCACCAGGGCATCGAGGCCGAGGCCAGTCTTCGCCGAAACCTTGAGGAGCGGCCGCCCCGCAATGGCGGGATCGGGATCGGCCACGAATTCGGCCTTGTTCAATACGACAATCGCCGCCTCGTCAATCCGCTCGGCAATGGCGGGATCGAAATCGGGCCAGACGGCGCCGTCGAAAACGATCAGCTTGAGATCGGCGAATTCGGCCCGTTTGAGGGCACGGGCCACCCCCTCCTGCTCGATCTCGTCCGGGCTCTCGCGCAGGCCCGCCGTATCGGCCACCAGCACCGGATAGCCGGCAAGGTCCAGCTTCACCTCGATGACATCCCGCGTCGTCCCGGCGCGGGCCGAGACGATGGCGGCCTCACGACCGGCGAGGCGATTGAGCAGCGATGACTTCCCCACATTGGGTGCACCGATGATGGCGACCGAATATCCCTCGCGCAGCATCTCGCCGCGATGATCGTCGGCGAGATGCGTCTCGATCTCGCGCGCCAGCACGCGCAGGGTCTCGTCCACCAGGGCGATGAGATCGACCGGCAGGTCCTCGTCGGGAAAATCGATCGCCGCTTCCATGCGGGCGAGCGCCGAAATGAGCGCGCCGCGCCAGCTTTCGTAGAGCGCCGACAATTCTCCCTCCGCCTGGCGCAGGGCCTGGCGCCTTTGCGCTTCCGTCTCGGCGGCGATGAGATCGGCGAGACCCTCAATCTCGAGGAGATCCAGCTTGCCGTGATCAAAGGCGCGGCGCGTGAACTCGCCCGCCTCGGCGAGGCGCAGACCGGCAGCACTCAGCGCCTTGCCAATGGCCGCGATGATGGCCGGCCCGCCATGGACGTGCAGTTCGACCACATCCTCGCCGGTGAAGCTGGCGGGTGCCCTGAAGTAGATGACGAGCGCGTCGTCGAGGAGGATGCGATGTTCGTCGGTGGCAGCTGATGAAAAGAGCCGCCGCCTGATCGCCTCGCGCGGCCGCGGAAGCGGCCGTCCTGTAAGGGTTTCCAGCACCTCTCCAGAACGCGGACCGGAAAGACGAAAGACAGCGACGCCCGATCGTCCCGCCGGCGTGGCCAGGGCGAAGATGGTATCCGCGCTCATTGCCCCGCTTTGGCGAGGCGATCTTCCGGCAGGCGGTCTTCCGGCAGGCGGTCTTCCGGCAGGCGGTCTTCCGGCAGGCGGTCTTCCGGCAGGCGGTCTTCCGGCAGCAGCATCAGGCGCGTGACGCGCTCGCCCCGGATCAGGTGGCGCTGGATGATCTCTTCCGCATCCTCGATCGAGTGATAGGTGTACCAGACGCCCTCCGGATAGATGACGAGGGTGGGACCGAGTTCGCAGCGGTCGAGGCAGCCCGACTGGTTGACGCGCAGATCGCCGAGGCCGAGTTCCTTGGCGCGCGCCTTCATGTAGTTCCTGAGCTTCTCCGCGCCGCGGCTCTTGCAGCAGCCGCGGGCGTGGCCTGCCGGTCGCTCGTTGACGCAGCAGAAGACATGGGCCTGGTAATAGGGTGCCGGATCGCCCGGCCGGGATCGGTCCGTCATGGGGCTACTTCTTGCTGTCGCTGCCGCCGGTGAAGCCCTGCCAGAACATCTTCTGCATCTGCTCGAGCCCGGCGGCACCCGCCGGCAGCCAGGTCTTCAGCAGCGTCTCGGCATCGGTCCCGCGCATCGCCGCCATGACGCGGTCCTGCATCTCCTGCATCACGGCTTCCTGCATCGGCGCCACATTGGGCAAGCCGAAAAAGGCCCGCGCCTCCTCCGGCGTGCAATCGATATCGAGATGGATCTTCATCCGGCCTCCCGCAGTCCCGTCAACAAGATGACATCGTTCCGTAGCTTTGGTTCGCCGGCGTGGATTTACCAGCTTGGGTTCGGTGGCGACACTAGCCGATGGCGCCGCGCAACTAAAGGCCGGCAGCAGAAGGCGCGCGGCCGACCAGGTCCTGCCGGTGACGATCCGGTGACATTGCCACCCCACCGGGAGGGGGAGTGCACATCCGCCCGCTTCTGTGCTAGAGCGCCCATATGACAGGCTATATCAACTATCTGAATTTGCCTCTCGATCCCAGATTGCGGGATCTGCTGGAGGCCTGGGAGCGGTTGCGCCCGGCGGCGGACACCCTGCCGGCCTATGACGTGCCGGCGCAGGCGGCCTTCGCGCCGGCCAGCGATCATCTCTGCATCGTCCAGATCCGGCACGAGCCGGGGCGCAAGGGCCCGCGCTACTTCATCATTCAGGATGGTCCGGGAACCGCGGCGGAACTCGGTTTCGACATGACCGGCCGCTATCTCGACGAAATCAGCGAATTGCCCGAATTCCAGACCATGCTGGAAAGCGATTACGACATCGTGCGCAAGAGCGGCAGGCCGCGCAGCTATGCCGAGGAGCACCATCTCGACAATTCCCTGCGCCAGATCGTCGGCATCCAGTTCCCCTTCGCCGCCGATGGCAAGACGGTCGACCACATCCTCGAAGTCACCTACCGGATCGATCTCGGCCGGGAGGATCCAGGTCAGCAACGGAATTAGGGCAGGAAACGGCTTCCGCCAGGCCGCCGGCCTTTTCCCGCCTCGGCCAAGCGGGCCAGGTCGGGCCAGGTCGGGTCTGTTCGGCTCTGGCTCGGTCAGGTCAGGAGGCAGCCCATCGCCCGGCGCCGCGCCCGGCGCGCCTCGTCAAGATCTTCCAGTACCAGCAGGCGCGCGACCTTGTCGCCGTCGCCATAGGGCAGGATCACATAATCCGACTGATAGGTGCAGCCGGTCTGCGAGCGCCAGCAATAACGGCCCAGTTCCGGCCGGCCCGAAAGCGCCACCCGGGCATAGGCGGCCGCCATCGCCTCCCGCTCCGGAAAGGGCGAATCCAGCACTGCCATTCCACTGCAATCGAGGCCAAAGAACTCCCGGAAACCGGAACCGAACAGGCGGAATTGCGGCCGCGCCGGGTCACTGACACAGACCACCACCAGATCGCCAAGGAAGGGTCTCAGCGCGATCGGATCGATCGCCGCCAAAGGCGGAAATGCCCGCGCGCCCCTGTCTTCCTGCCATTTTTTCTGCAGGGCATCGAGGCGCGTCGATTCCGGCGCCGGTGTTGGTACGGAAACGAGTACTGGCACAGCCGAATGCAGATTTGTCGTCATGAAGAGTCCAACGAGCCATGACCCCGTCCTAATCCATGGCCGCGCATTAAATATTGCCATCCGGAAATTGCGGTTGATCCGATCGTCTGGCCGGAAAACGGGCTGACCTGAACAGGTTCGGGCAGGGCATGGATCGGCGAGTGATGCGACGCCCCCGACAGCCTCGCGGCGCTCAGCCCGGCTGCGTGGTGCGGCCCTGGCGGGCGGGATCGAGATCCTCCATCACCAGCAGGCGCTCGACCTTGCCATCGCCAAAGGGCAGTACGACGAATTCGGAGTGATAGGTCACTCCCTCCTCAGAGTGCCAGCGATACCAGCCCAGCAACGGCCGGCCGCTCAGCGCCACCTGGCGATAACTCTCGAGGATGAGCTCCCGCTCGGGAAAGGCGGCGTTGCGCACCTTTTCCCCGCTGAAGGGCCGGGTGAAGAAATCATTGAAGCCGCTGCCGACCAGGCGGAAGACCGGCTCCTTCGGATCGCGCACGTCGACCAGCACCAGATCGGCCAGGAAAGGCTTGAAGCGCACGGGATCGATCGCGGCGAGGCCCGGATAGGGCGCGCCGCCACAGCTTTCGACCCATTGCCGGTGAAAATCCCGCAGCCGCTCGGAACGCAGCGCCGCCGCATCGTCATAGAAGGCTTGCTGCTCGTCCCCGGACATTCGAACACCCTGCTTGCCGGCGCTGCCGGTGGGCTGATTGGCTCGTTTGGCAGCGCCGTGCATGTCGCCGCCGGTCCACCGCTTCTTACCCATTAGCACAATGCGGTTGATTGAGGCGATGCCGCTTGCCACCTTCAGCCCCATGACCCGACATGCCGCCCCCACCCGCCCCGCCAAGCCCAATCCCCTCAATCTGCTGGTCCACGAGACCAGCCCCTATCTGCTCCAGCACCGGGACAATCCCGTCAACTGGCGGGCCTGGAACGACGACGCCCTCAAGGAAGCCCGCACCAGCGACAAGCCGATCCTGCTGTCGGTCGGCTATGCCGCCTGCCACTGGTGCCATGTCATGGCCCATGAGAGTTTCGAGGATGACGGCATCGCGGCGCTGATGAACGAGCGTTTCGTCAACATCAAGATCGACCGCGAGGAGCGGCCCGACCTCGACCAGATCTACCAGCAGGCCCTGGCCCTTCTCGGCCAGCAGGGCGGCTGGCCGCTCACCATGTTCCTGACCCCCGATGCCGAGCCCTATTGGGGCGGCACCTATTTCCCGAAGGAGGCGCGTTACGGCCGGCCGGGCTTCGGCGACGTGCTGGTGGCACTTTCCGACGCCTATCACCACGACAAGGAGAAGGTGGCGAAGAATGTCGGCGGCCTCGCCGAGGCCATGCGCCGGCTGGCCGTCCCCGCCGCAGGCGAGGCAATCGAGGCCGAGATCCTGGACCGTATCGCCGAACATCTCCTGGGACGGATCGATTTCGTCCATGGCGGGATCGAGGGAGCGCCCAAATTTCCGCAGGCGCCGATCCTCAACCTGCTGTGGCGCGCCTATCTCAGGAATGGCGACGGCCGCTATCGCGAGGCGGTCCATCTCAGTCTCACGCGCATGCTGCAGGGTGGCATCTACGATCATCTGGGCGGCGGGCTCGCGCGCTATGCCACCGACGCCGCCTGGCTGGTGCCGCATTTCGAGAAGATGCTCTATGACAATGCCGAGTTGCTCTCGCTGCTCGCCGATGCCTGGATCGATGCCGGCGAGCGGCTGTATGAAGAGCGCGCAGCCGAGATCGTCGGCTGGCTGACGCGCGAGATGCTGGCCGCCCCGAACGAGGCCGGCAACCGCGCCTTCGCCGCCTCGCTGGATGCCGATTCCGAAGGCATCGAGGGCAAGTTCTATGTCTGGGACGAAGCCGAGATCGATGCCGTGCTGGGCGACGAGGCCGCCTTCTTCAAGCAGGTCTATGGTGTCACAGCCGAGGGCAATTGGGAGGACACCAATATCCTCTCCCGCGGCCATCAATCCGGCCTGCTGTCGCCGAAGGACGAGGCGCGCCTCGCCGCGGCACGCACAAAATTGCTGGCACGGCGCGACACCCGCATCCGCCCCGGCTGGGACGACAAGGTCCTGGCCGACTGGAACGGCCTGATGATCGCCGCCCTCGCCAGGGCCGCCCAGGTCTTTGCCAGGACCGACTGGCTGCGCCGCGCCGAAGACGCCTTCGCCTTCATCGAGACGACGATGCGCGACAGCAACGGGCGCCTCAAACATGCCTGGCGCGCCACGCCCGACCAGCCGCAGGGCCGGCTGGCGCATCCCGCGACCCTCGACGACCACGCCAACCTCGCCCGCGCCGCCCTGGCCCTGCATGAGGCCACCGGCGACGGCCGCTACCTCGCCGCCGCGAAACGCCTCGTCGCCGATCTCGACGCGCATTTCTGGGACGATGCCGGCGGCTATTTCTTCACCGCCGACGACACCACGGATGTCATCATCCGGACCAAATCGGCCGGCGACAATGCGACACCTTCGGGCAACGGCACGATGCTGGACGTGCTGACGCGACTTCATCACCTGACCGGCGATGCGGCCTATGAGGCGCGCGCGGCAGAGCTGCTGAAGACCTTCGCCGGCGAGGTCGAGCGCAATTTCTTCCCCCTCGCCACCTTCCTCAATGCCGCCGATTTCCGCGCCCATGTCACCGATGTGGTCATCATCGGCCAGCGGGACGAAGCCGGCTGCGCCGCCTTGCTGGCCGCCCTCAAGGCGGGGCCCCAGGTCAATCTCATCGTCTCGGTCCTGGCCGATGCCGCTTCACTGCCCGACTTCCACCCCGCCGCCGGCAAGACGGCCGTCGACGGCAAGGCTACGGCCTATGTCTGCCGCCAGCAGAGCTGCTCGGCACCGGTGACGGCACCGACGGAACTGGCGCGGCTCCTGGCATCCAATCGTCGCAGCGCGGCGTAGGAAGGTCTAAATCCATAGACGGCAGCAAGGCCGAGGCGCTAGCCTTGGCATCGAGCCCAACCCGTTCCCGCCGAATCAGCCCCCAGGAAGACCCCATGCCGGGCGCGCGCCGCATCGCCATCGTTCTCTTCAACCTCGGTGGACCGGACCGGCAGGAGGCCGTCCAGCCCTTCCTGTTCAACCTGTTCAACGACCCCAATATCATCGCGCTGCCCAATCCGTTCCGCTATCTGCTGGCGAAACTGATCGCCAAGCGCCGCGCGCCGGTCGCCCGCGCGGTCTATCAGAAGATGGGCGGCGGCTCGCCGATCCTGCCCAATACCGAAGTCCAGGCGCGGGCGCTGGAGGCGGCGCTGGGCGATCTCGGCCCTGGCACAGAGGTCGGATGCTTCATCGCCATGCGCTACTGGCATCCGTTCACCGAGGAGGCAGCAAAGGCCGTGCTGCAATGGGGCGCCGACGAAATCGTCCTGCTGCCACTCTATCCGCAATTCTCCACCACCACCACCGCCTCCTCCTACCGCGTCTGGAAAGCGGCGGCGCGGAAGCTCGGCCTCAAGGCACCGCAGCGCCTCGTCTGCTGCTATCCGGCCGAGCCCGGCTTTGTCGCCGCCCTCGCCGACATCACGGCTGGCGCCATCGCCAAGGCGCGGGCAGAAGCGCCCCAGGCCAGGCTCCGCGTCATCTTCTCGGCCCACGGCCTGCCGAAGAAGATCGTGGACAAGGGCGACCCCTATGTCGCCCAGGTCGAGGCCACGGTCGCCGCCACGGTGACGAAGCTGGGCCTCGCCGCTGACGACTGGATCATCGCCTATCAAAGCCGGGTGGGGCCGCTGGAATGGGTCGGCCCGGCCACCGACGTCGTGATCGAAGAGGCGGCCAGGGCCGGCCAGGCGATCGTCGTGGTGCCCGTCGCCTTCGTCTCGGAACATTCCGAAACCCTGGTCGAGCTCGACATCGAATATGGCGAGCTCGCCCATGAGGCGGGCGCCGCCGCCTATGTTCGCGCACCCACGGTCGATGCGCATGAACGCTTCATCGCCGGCCTCGCCGGCCTGGCGCGGGATGCCCTCGGCACAACCGCACCCATCCGGCCCGGCTGCACGCGCGACGCCTGCAAGGGCCGCGAGCAATGCGCCATGACGCAGGCGGGGGCGTAACGACGATGGACCTCTATCTCTGGCTGAAGGCGCTTCATGTCATCGCCATCATCGCCTGGATGGCGGGCATGCTCTATCTGCCGCGGCTCTATGTCTATCACTGCAAGGCCAAGCCCGGCTCGGAGATGAGCGAGACCTTCAAGGTGATGGAACGGCGACTCTTACGCGCCATCATCAATCCCGCCATGATCGCCGCCTGGGTGTTCGGCCTCTCCATGGCCTGGCTCGGCGATCTCTGGGGCGAGGCCTGGTTCCACGGGAAGCTCGCACTTCTCCTCGGCATGCAGCTCATCCATGCCGGCATGGCGCGCTGGCGCAGGCATTTTGCGGCGGACACCAACCGCCATCCCGAGCGCTTCTACCGCATCATGAACGAGGTGCCGACCTTGCTCATGATCGGCATCGTCATCCTGGTGATCGTGAAGCCGTTCTGACCCTTGCCGTCCGGCCGACACGCGAATTTCATCCGCTGCCTCTTGCGCCAGGTCAGGCGGATGCCTACCTCGGATTTGACAAGTATCGGTGATTCCGATAGGGCTTTTACCTGAGGTCCGGCTTCGCCTCCCAGGTCGAGCCAGCCTTTTCTTCGCAAATCCTCCGCCAGACCGTGCTCGCCAAGACCCGCCGACAGGCGGCCGATTGTCAGGTATAGCGGCGACCAGCCCGGCGACTAGTTTGCGAAGAAGCGCTCGACAGCCCGAATCCGGCAGCGTTCAGCCAGCGACATTCCCCATCGAGATCGCCTGCAGACACATCCGCCCGCATCCCGCCCATCCAGGGCATTAAGCGACCCTCAGCCCCACATTCCACAACTTTGAAAATCACATGAACCTTCAAGAACTTAAGCGCAAATCGCCAGCCGAACTCCTGGAGTTTGCGGAAAGCCTGCAGATCGAGAACGCCTCCTCGCTCCGGCGCCAGGACATGCTCTTTGCGATCCTGAAAAGCCTGGCCGACAACGACACGGCGATCTTCGGCGCCGGCGTCCTCGAAATCCTGCAGGACGGTTTCGGCTTCCTGCGCTCGCCGGAGGCCAATTACCTGCCCGGCCCCGACGATATCTATGTCTCGCCCTCCCAGGTGCGCCGCTTCGGCTTGCGTACCGGCGACACGGTCGAGGGCCAGATCCGGGGCCCCAAGGATGGCGAACGTTATTTCGCGCTCCTCAAGGTCAACACGATCAATTTCGAGGAGCCGGAGAAGATCCGCCACCGGATCAATTTCGACAACCTCACCCCGCTCTACCCCGACGAGCGCCTGAAAATGGAGCTCGAGGGCAAGGGCGACGACAAGATGCCCGAGCCCGAGGCGCTGCCGAAGAACGAGGCGGCACGGACCGTCGAGATGAGCCGGCGCGCGCTTAAGGCGCGCGAGAGCAAGGAACTGAACCGGGTCGACATCACCGGCCGCGTCGTCGATCTGATCTGCCCCATCGGCAAAGGCCAGCGTGCCCTGGTGGTGGCACCGCCGCGCACCGGCAAGACCGTGATGCTGCAGAACATCGCCAATTCCATCGCCGCCAATCATCCGGAAGCCTATCTCATCGTGCTGCTGATCGACGAGCGGCCGGAGGAAGTCACCGACATGTCGCGCTCGGTGAAGGGCGAGGTCGTCTCCTCCACCTTCGACGAACCGGCGGCGCGCCACGTCCAGGTGGCCGAAATGGTGATCGAGAAGGCCAAGCGCCTGGTCGAGCACAAGCGCGACGTCGTCATCCTACTGGATTCGATCACGCGCCTCGCACGCGCCTACAACACCGTGGTGCCGTCATCGGGCAAGGTGCTGACCGGCGGTGTCGATGCCAATGCGCTGCAGCGGCCGAAGCGCTTCTTCGGTGCCGCCCGCAACATCGAGGAAGGCGGGTCGCTCACCATCATCGCGACCGCCCTCATCGATACCGGCAGCCGCATGGACGAAGTGATCTTCGAAGAGTTCAAAGGCACTGGCAACTCCGAAATCATCCTCGACCGCAAGCTCTCCGACAAGCGCACCTTCCCCTCGATCGACATCACCAAATCCGGCACCCGCAAGGAAGAGCTGCTGGTCGACCGTGCGACGCTCTCCAAGATGTGGGTCCTGCGCCGCATCCTGATGCCGATGGGTGTCACCGATGCGATGGAGTTCCTGCTCGACAAGCTGAAGCATTCCAAGACGAATGCCGACTTCTTCCAGTCGATGAACCAGTAAGGAAAAGGGCCGGGGAAATTTCCCCGGCCCTTGTTCCATGTGGCGATGACCCGCTAGGCCTGCGCCGCCAGCACCCTCCTGAACGCCGGCCGCGCCGCCATCCGATTGCGATGCGCGAGCACCTTGGGGAACTGCGCCGGGTCGACACCGTCGCCTTCGAGCCAGGTCGCGATGGTGAACAGATAGGGGTCGGCGATGGTGAAGTTGTCGCCCATCACGAACGGCCCTGCGAACATCTCGTCCTCGATCAGGGCGAAGCAGGCGGCGATATTCTCCGGCACCTTGCGCTTCATCTCGGCGATGGCGGCCGCGTCATCCGCCCAGCGATAGCCGCGCGGCTTGTGGGCATGGGCGACATGCACGGTCGAGCAGAGATAGCTGTTGAAGGCCTGGATCCTGCCCAACTCGAAAGCATCGTTGAGCGGGGCGAGGTTCGCCGCGGGATGCGTCTGGGCGATGTAGAACAGGATGGCGGGCGTCTCTGTAAGGATGCCGCGATCGGTAACCAGCGCCGGCACGCGGCCCTTCGGGTTGATCTTCAGATAGTCGGGCTTGCGCTGCTCCTCTTTGGCGAAGTCCACCCGTATCGCCTCATAGACGGCCCCCGCTTCCTCGAGGGCGAGATGCGAGGCGAGCGCGCAGGTCTGCGGCGCGAAATAGAATTTCAGCATGACGGCCTCCGGCGCGGGACAGCATCGCGCCCGACGCTCTCACGCCAGGCGCGCCGTGTAAATCCTGACGGTCCGTGCCGGGCAGGCCTGCCGGCAGAGCGATACCGGCGACGATTCGGCCTCTCTTACGCGCCGTCGCCACGCCGGATCACGGCCCGCCGCGATTTCTTTTTTTGCCGCTCCCCGTGAACCACCCGGGCCGCCCCTGCCGTAGATTCCGCCGACGGATCACCCCGGCCGGGTTCTCGCTGCCGTCCATCGACAAAGCGACGCGGATTGCCATCCCGCAATCCGCCAAACCATTTGGGAGTGACTGAAGATGAAACTGAAGACCACCCTGCTTGCCGCCATCCTCGCCCCCGTGATCGGCGCCTGCGCCGCGCAGGCAGGCTCGGCGCCGAAGGACATCGTCGACACCGCGGCTTCGGCCGGCCAGTTCAACACGCTGCTGGCCGCCGCCACCGCCGCCGGCCTGGTCGAGACGCTGAAGGGCGACGGCCCCCTGACCGTGTTCGCGCCGACCGATGACGCTTTTGCGGCGCTGCCCGCCGGCACGGTCGACAACCTGCTGAAGCCCGAGAACAAGGACCAGCTGGTGAAGGTGCTCACCTATCACGTGGTCGCCGGCAAGGCCGAGGCCAAGGACGTGGTCGGCCTCGACATGGTGAAGTCGGTCGAGGGCAGCGATATCGACATCACCGCCGAGGGCGGCAAGGTGATGGTCAACGACGCCACCGTCGTCACCGCCGACATCGCCGCCAGCAACGGCGTCATCCATGTCATCGACAAGGTGATCCTGCCGCCGATGTAACCCTGTCGCCAAGGCGAAACCGGGTAGGGAGCGTGGCGGGCTGTCGGGCCCGCCACGCCTCTTTTCGTTTACCTATTTCCGCTGGCTTCGGCAGCACCAGCGACGGATAATTACGTAAGGCGACGGCGCATGCCAAGGCCCGCGCCGATCGCCACTGTTGCAATCGGGCTGGATTGTGGGGGGCAGACATGAATCTCGTTCCGGGTCGGGCCGGTCGTTACGCCGTGCCGATATTGTTGTCGATATTGCTGCTGGCGCTGTTGCCGGTCTTCACCGCGGCGGCGAACCCGCTGCCGGCACCCAGCGGGCCCGTTATTCTCACCATCGAGGGCGGCATCGCCCATAGCAATACCGCGGACGGCAAGGCGGCACTCGACCTCGCCATGCTGGAATCCCTGCCGGCCCGGACCATCGAAACGACGACGCCCTGGACCGAAGGTCCGCAGACCTTCACCGGCGTCCTGCTGGCCGATCTGCTGGCCCATGTCGGTGCCAGCGGCGATCGCCTTCATGCCATCGCCAGCAATGATTACGAGGTGACCTTTCCAGCGGGCGATGTCACCGATTACGGCGGCATCCTCGCCTATCAGCAGAACGGCGCCGCCTTGCCATCCGACAAGGGCCCGCTCTGGATCGTTTATGACTATGACAGCGACCCGCAATTGCTGGGCGACCGCTTCCAGAGCGCCTCGATCTGGAACCTCGTCACCCTGGCCGTGCGCTGAGCTTGCGCTAAGCGACGGGTGACCACATTTGCCTTGAAATTTAAGGGAACCTTAATCGCATCGTCGTATTGCTGAGGAGTTATTCCTCGTAACACGACAGCCCCCGGGAAAGACCCGCACCGCATGATCCGGTCGGACTGGACAGCACCAGTCGAGCTAGCCGGCCGAAGAATGCCCTTCGGGGTCGGCGCGTTCCTGGTGGTCGGGATTTATTTCCTTCTGGCCCGCGCCGGCCTCGCCTTCGCCCAGTTGCAGGAAAGCGCCTCGCCGATCTGGCCGGCCTCGGGCTTTGCCGTGGCAGCCCTCACCCTGCTTGGGCCCCGCTTCGCCCCGGCCATCTTCCTCGCTGCCCTCGCTGCCAATTGGTTCACCGGCGGGCTCGTCACGGCCCTTCCGATCGCTCTCGGCAATACATTGGAGGCACTCGCCGGCGCCTGGCTGATTACCCGTCTTGGCCGGATCGACCGCGATCTCCTGCCCCTGACGCGAATGGCCGGAATCACCGCCGCAGCACTGCTGGCCTCCCTTGTTTCCGCCGCGATCGGCACCGCCAGCCTGGCATTGGCGGGCGTGCTCGACGACCTCTCGCGGAGCGCCATCGCCTTCACCTGGTGGGCCGGCGATGCGCTGGGCATCCTGCTGCTGACACCCCTGCTGCTGGCCCTTGCGGAACGAAACGGTGCGCGCGCCGTGCCGATGCCGGGTGACGCGATCCCGGCGCAATCATGGCTGTCCCGCATCCCTGCTGGCCGCCGGAGCGTCATTGCTGCCGCCCTCCTCTTCGCTCTTGCCCTTGCCCTCCTGGTCGTCATCCATCCGGTCGCCGCGCCAGCCCTCTTCCTGGCCCTGCCGGCCTTCGCCCTCGTGGCCTGGCTGGCCGGCGGGCTCCTGGCGCATCTTGCCCTTCTCATTCTCGCCGCCATCTGGCTGGTCGCCACCAGCAGCTCGGCGTTCGGTCCCTTCACCGGCCACGACCTCAATGCCGCCATCATCGACACGCAGATATTGCTGGCGGGCTTCGCCATCGGCACCATGACCTTCGCCGAGTTGCGCGCGGTCAGGTCGCCCTTGCCCCTCCTCGTCTTCACGCTCGGCTGCGTCATCGCCGGCATCACCTTTGCCGCCCTGCGCTACGAACAGCAGCGCATCGATGCGCGGCATCTCATCAATGTCGCCGAGCGCGTGCAGCAGCAGATCGCCAACCGCATGGGGATCTATGTCAACGCCCTGCGCGGCGGGGCCAGCCTCTATGCCGCCTCGCGCTCGGTCAACCGCCAGGAATGGCGCGACTATGCCCAATCCCTCGACATGCCGCGGCATTATCCGGGCGTCCTCGGCATCGGCGTGGTACTGCCCGGCGACAAGGCCAGTGCCACTTCCTTCACCTATGCCATGCGCCGCGACGGCCGGCCCGATTTCACCATCCACCCGGTGCCGGGCGTGGATCCCGAAGCAGCCGCCTACACGCAGCACTTCACCATCGTCTATATCGTGCCGGAGGAACCGAATCAGGCCGCCATCGGCCTCGACCTTGCCAGCGAGCCCAACCGCCGCCTCGCCGCCCTGAAGGCGCGCGATTCCGGCAACCCGGCGATGACGGCGCGCATCATCCTGGTGCAGGACGCAAAGCGACAGCCGGGTTTCCTGGTCTTCGTGCCGATCTACCGCCAGCCAGGCGGTGCCACAGATATCGAGACCCTGCGCTGGTATTTCCACGGCTGGATCTATGCGCCCTTCCTCGCCGCGGATTTCTTCAGCCATGCGATGATCACCGAAAGTGCCGAACTGCGCCTGCGCATCCATGACGGGCCGGATGCCGATCCGGCCGAACTGGTCTTCGACAGCGGCACCGATCCGGCCGCTCCCTTTCGCGCCAGCCATCGCAGCCGCATGTACCTGCTTGGCCACGAGTTCACCCTGGAATGGCAGGAATCGCCGCTCTTCGACCGGCAGGACCCCTTCATCCCGACCACACTCAGCGCCGGCGGACTGGTCTTCGCTTCCCTGCTTGCGGCCCTCGTCGCGGCCCTCCTCAGCCAGAAGGACCGCGCGCAGTATTTCGCCGACCGCATGAGCGCCGCCCTCGCCCTTGCCAATGAGCGCTTCGAACTCGCCGTCGATTGCAGCCAGGACGTGATCTGGGACCACAACATCCGCACCGACCAGATCTGGTCCAGCCCGCGCATGGCGCAACTCTACGGCTGGGGCCACGAGGATATCAGGGACCGCTACTGGGAATTCTGGCAACAGGTAATGGGGCCCGAGACCTATGCCGATTTCCGACGGCAATATGACGAACTGGTCGCCGGGAAACGGGATGACATCGATGCCGTCTTCCGCTGTCGGCATCGTGATGGCCGCCCGCTTTACGTCCAGACACGCTGCCGGTCACTGCGCGACGCCGACGGCAAGGTCGTGCGCGTGATCGGCGTTGATACCGACATCACTTTAGTCAAGCAGCTGGAAATCCGCCTGCGCGATGCGATCAGCGTGATGGAGGATGGCTTTGGTTTGTTCGATGCCGATGACCGCGTGGTCCTCTACAACGATCGCTTTATCGACGAAGGCACGCGCAAGGTGATCGGTGACCCGACCGGACACACCTTCGAGGAGATCCTGCGTGCCTTCGCCTACAACGACATGCCGGTAACCGATCCCGCCTTCGATCGCGAGGCCTGGATCGAGCAGCGTCTGGGACGGCACCGGAATCCGCCGGAAGAGCCGATCGAGGTCACCTGGGGCGACGGCCGCATCATGCGCATCAGCGAAAGGCGCACCAGCGATGGCGGCTATGTCGGCATCTGGACCGACGTCACCGAGATCAAGCGGCTCGGCCAGCGTCTCGAGGCGGCGATCGGCACCATCACCGACGGCTTCGCCCTCTACGATGCCGAAGACCGGCTGATCATCGCCAATGATTCCTTCATAACACCGACCATGCGCCGGCATTTCGGCGAGCGCGTCAACGGCATCAGCTTCACCGAGCTCTACCGCGCCTATGGCGAGATCGAACTCGGCTTCAGCGGCGAGGCGCTCGAGACCTGGTTCGCACGGCGCCTCGAGCTGCATCGCAATCCGCCACCCGACCCCTTCGAAGTGGCCATGCCGGACGGCCGGGTGCTGCGCGTCTTCGAACGGCGCACTGGCGAGGGCGGGACCGTCGGCACCTGGACCGACATTACCGCACTCCGCCGCGCCGAGCAGCGCCTGAAGGACGCCATCGAGAGCATCAACGAAGGCTTCCTGCTGCTGGATGCCGATGGCCGCTATGTGGTCTTCAATTCGCAACTGCTCAAGCTCTACCCGAAGACGGCGCCCCATGTCGCGGTGGGTGGCTCCTTCGCCGAGGCCCTGCGCAAGGGCGCCGAGGCGGGCGAGTATCCGCACCTGGATACGCCGGAACAGATCGACGCCTTCGTCGCCGAATGGTCAGGGCGCTTCCGCGACAAGACGCCCTTCCAGGGCGCGGCGCCACTTGCCGGCGGCGGCTGGGTCCTGGTCAGCCACCGCCCGACGGCGGAAGGCGGCTCGGTCAACATCTATACCGACATCACCGACCTCAAGGCGCGCGAAAGCGACCTCGCCGAGGCCAATATCCGCCTGCAGCAGCAGGCGCAGGCGCTGACCCTGCTGGCCGAGGAGTTGCGCGCCGCCAATCTTGCCGCCGAACAGGCCAATATCAGCAAGTCGCAGTTCCTCGCCAATATGAGCCACGAGCTCAGGACGCCGCTCAACGGCATCATCGGCTTTTCCGACATCATCCGCCGCGAACTCTTCGGCCAGATCACGCCCGCGCGCTACCGTGACTATGCCGAGGACATTCACCAGAGCGGCGCGCATCTGCTCAATCTCATCAACGATATTCTCGACCTCTCGAAGATCGAGGCCGGCAAGATGTCGCTGCGGATCGCGGCGATCCCGACCGACGACGCCGTCGCCCAGGCCCAGCGCATGGTGCAGCCGCTGGCCGACAGCCGCCGCATCACCCTGCATCCGCCGGTGATCGAGGATTGCCCGCTGCTCCATGCCGACGAGCGGCAGCTGAAGCAGATCCTGCTCAACCTGTTGTCCAACGCGGTCAAGTTCACCCCGGAAGGCGGCGAGGTCCGCGTCGCCATCCGCAGCGATGGCGACGCCGGCGCCGTCATCACCATCGCCGATACCGGCATCGGCATGTCGCCCGACGAGATCCGCATCGCCCTCGAACGCTTCGGCCAGGCGGATTCCTCGCTCGCCAAATCGACCCCCGGAACCGGCCTCGGCCTGCCCCTGGTGGACGGCCTCGTCAAGCTGCATGACGGCAGGCTGGAGATCGCGAGCGAGAAGGGCCAGGGCACCACCGTCACCGTGCGCCTGCCCTGGCACAAGGATCTGCAACGATCGGTCTAGCGTGTTTCAATATTGCCTGGATTCGACAGATTGTTCTCGTCATGCCCGGGCTTGTCCTGGGCATCCAGTTCAGCGGCCGCGACACTGGATCCTCGGGACTTCGCCCGGGGATGAGGATGAAGGCGGCTGTTTCAGGAAAACGTGAAACGATCTAGGGCGCTTCTGCCGTCGCCGGCACGCGGCGGAAGACGCCCTCGTAATCCAGCACGAGGCCGTCGCCATCGACCGGCAGATGCGCGCGGAAATTGCCGTCAAGATTTTCGTAGAGATAGCGCCCGTCGCGCAGCAGCGTATAGCCTTGGCGCATCGGCTTCACGGTGATCTCCGGCCCCGAGACCGCATCGACCCAGGCCATGGCATATTCGGCGCGGCTATCGGGGGCGGCGGGCGGCGCGCGGCGAATCGGGAAGGTATTGGTGAAGGGCGTCGGCCAGATGTCGATATCGATGCAACCGGCAAGATGCGGCAGCGCGGCACCGCTGCCGTCGCGCCAGTTGCCGGCGCCATTATGCGCCAGTTCCAGCGACTGGCACGTAGCGCCCATCCGCCGTTCGATCGCCGCCTTGCGCAGGAACCAGGCCGCGTCCCATTCCAGGCGGTAATCGACCCGGAACGAGACGCCGCCTTCGGTCATGCCGAGGATGACGCTCTCCGCCCAGCCTTCCTGCGGGCCTTCCTGCAGCACCAGGCGCTCCATCCCGATGCCGGGAAACCGCGCATTCCAAACGGGCTGCCAGCAGATGACGCGGGCGGCCATGAGGCCCTGCCCCTTGGCCGCCTCCCTCAAGGCAGCAGCACGACGGAGCCGGTCGTCTTCCGGCCCTCGAGATCGCGATGCGCCTGGGCGGCGTCCTTCAGCGGATAGGTATGGTTGACGGCAATCCTGACGATGCCCTTCGCCACCACATCCATCACCGCATGGGCCGACAATTCCAGTTCCGCGCGGGTGCCGGTATAGGCGGCAAGCGTCGGGCGGGTGAGGAAGATCGATCCCTTCTGCGAGAGGGTGAGGGGCTCGATCGCCGGCACCGGCCCCGAGGCATTGCCGAAGGTGACCAGATAACCACGGGGTCTGAGGCAATCCATCGAGGGAATGCAGGTATCCTTGCCGACACCGTCATAGACCACATGCACGCCCTTGCCGTCGGTGATCTCGCGCACCCGCTTGACCCAATCCTCGGCGCGGTAGTCGATCACATGGTCGGCGCCCAGCGCCTTCGCCTTGGCGCATTTCTCGGCCCCGCCGGCGGTGCCGATGACCGTGGCACCCAGATGCTTCAGCCATTGCACCGCGATCGAGCCGACGCCACCCGCCGCGGCATGGAACAGCACCCAGTCGCCCGCCTTCACCGGATAGGTGCGGCGAATGAGGTATTCCGTGGTCATGCCCTGCAGCATCATCGCGGCAGCGGTCTTGTCGTCGATGGCATCCGGCACCTTGACCGCCTTGTCGGCGGGATAGTTGCGCCATTCGGCATAGGCGCCGGCAGGGGCCGCGCAATAGGCGACGCGGTCGCCGACCTTGAGCGCGCTGACACCGTCACCAACCGCCCGCACGATGCCGCAGCCCTCGAGGCCGAGGCCCGAGGGAAGGGCCAAGGGATAGAGCCCGCTGCGATGATAGGTGTCGATGAAATTGAGGCCGCAGGCCTTGTTCTCGATGGTGATCTCGCCCGGCTTCGGCGCCTCGAGCTTCACCTTCTCCCAGCGCATCACCTCGGGTCCGCCAGTCTGCGCGAAACGGATGGCATGGGTTTCAGTAGGAATGGTCATGGGGTCTTGCTCCGCGGATCGGTTTGCTGGAAAGCATAGCGGGCGTATCGGCGAACGTCATCCCCGGTCACGCGCGATGGCCACGCGCGATGGCCACGCGCGATCACATCAGTTGTCATGGTCCGCGCAGGCGGGCCATCCACGATTTTGTCAGCACGTGAAAAAACAACTCGTGGAACCCCCCGCCTTCGCGGGGGATGACAACAAGCATCGGGCGAGCCATTTCCCCCGCTACGCCGACCCTTCTACGCCGCCTGGGCCAGCTCGTTCTCGCGATAGGCGACGAGGTCGGCGATGGTGAGATAGGGAAAGCCGTTGCGCCGGGCATAGGCCTTGGCCTGGCGGCCGCGCAGCATCTCGCCATCCCTGGTCATCAGCTCGCACAGGATCGCGGCGGAACCCAGCCCGGCCAGCACCGCGAGATCGACCGAGCCCTCGGTATGCCCGCGCCTGGTCAGCACGCCGCCGGGCTGCGCCCGCAGCGGGAACATATGGCCGGGGCGCACGAAATCCCCCGGCTTGGCATGTGGCGCGATGGCGGCCTTCACGGTGGCAAGGCGGTCGGCCGCCGAGACACCGGTGGTAGTGCCGAACCTGGCATCGATCGATACGGTGAAGGGTGTGCCGAAGCGGCTGTCATTGTTGGTCGCCATCATCGGCAGATCCAGCCGCTCCACCGTGGCGCCGTCGAGGCACAGGCAGACGATGCCGCTGCAATCGCGGATCATGCGGGCCATGACGTCATGGCTGAGCGTGGCGGCGGCGGCCACCAGATCGGCCTCGTTCTCGCGGTCGTCGTCATCGGCCATGACCACCGGCAGGCCGGATTGCATGGCGGTGATGCCGGCGGCGACACGCGCCCGGACGCGACCAAGTTCAAGTTGGGAAATCAGTTTCGGCATGGTGAAACGCTCCTCGCAAAGGGTTGCGACAAACGTTCCAGGGCGATCTCGTGAAATGAGCCCTGGGCAGAATCCCGCGCGCAGGGCGCGGGACCGCCAGGGCGGCCGTCACGATCTCGTCTTCTTTCATCCGGACTATGACCGTCGGCCCAGGAATTGCCGCTGGCGCAGCGCACCTGATCTGCTGACCCGGCAGGATCAGTTCCTGCCGGCGCTCGCGGGCTCGATCCAGGGTCGCCCCTAAATCCTACCGCCGGTGGGGACTTTCACCCCGCCCTGAAGACGTATTGACGGGGGCACCATGGCAGGCGGGAAGCAGGGGCGTCAAGGCGCCGCGGCGGCCTGAAATGACGGATTTCCGCCAAATCATCCCCTCAGAACAGCCGGCCCTGGCCTTTTTCCAGATCCAGCAGAAAGCGTTTGGCGGTGAGGCCGAGATCGCCGCTATAGCCGCCCAGCGCCGCGGCGCCGATGACGCGGTGGCAGGGAATGATGACGGCGATCGGGTTCTGGCCGCAGGCGCTGCCGATGGCGCGGGCGTCATTGCCGGTGGCCTCGCCGCCGATCAGGGCCGAAAGATGGCCATAGCGCCGCGTCTCGCCATAGGGAATGCGCAGCAGCATGTCCCAGACATGGCGGGCGAACTCGCTGCCCGCATAGCGCAACGGCAGGTCGAAGCGGGTAAGCCGGCCGGCAAGATAGGCCTCGACCTGGCGCTTCGCTTCCTCGGCCAAGGGATTGGATACCAGCACCCCGGGCTCGATCGCACGCCAGTGCAACTGAGTCACCGCTTCCTCATCGGCACGGATGTCGATCCAGCCGATGGCCGTGCGGAGGATCGCGCCGGTCGGGACGAATGCGGGTTCGGAACTTGCCACGGCCACCATGTCCCGCCGGCGCGTTATCGCTGCCAGTTCCGCACCAGTTCCACCAGCTCGGCGACATGCTCGGGCGGCGTTTCCGGCACGATGCCGTGACCAAGGTTGAAGATGAAGGGACCATGGCCGAGCGTATCGAGGATGCGCGTCGCAGCAAGGCGCATGCCCTCACCACCCACCACCAGCCATTGCGGGTCGAGATTGCCCTGCAAAGCGAGGCGACCCTGCAATTGGGTGAAGGCCCAGTCCAGCGGCACGCCGGTATCGAGGCCAAGGCCATGCATGAAGGGCTGCCGCGCAAAATCGAGATAGCCGGCGCCGGCGCCGCGCGGAAACACGATCACCGGCACGTCCGGATGGCTCATCCTGACCCGGTCGATGATCGCCTTCATCGGCTGATAGCACCAGCGCAGCAGACCCGCATGGTCCAGCGACCCAGCCCAGCTGTCGAACAGCTGCAGCGCCTCGGCCCCCGCCTCGATCTGGGCATTGAGATATTGCGCCGTCGCCTCGACCACCAGATTGATGAGGCGCTGGAAGGAATCCGGCCGGCCATAGGCCCAGGCCTTGATCCTGGCATAATCCTTGGACGAGCCACCCTCGATCATATAGCTCGCTACCGTCCAGGGGGCACCGGCAAAGCCGATCAGTGCCGTTTCCGCCGGCAGTGCGGCACGGATCCCGCTCACCGCCTCATAGACCGGCTTCAGGCGCTGATGGAACTGGTCCATGGTAAGGCGCGCCACCGCCGCATCATCGGCCAGCGCCTCCAGCACCGGACCACGGCCTTCCTCGAAGGCAACCTTCTGGCCGAGGGCATGCGGCACCACCAGGATGTCCGAGAACAGGATCGACGCATCGAAGCCGAAGCGGCGGATCGGCTGCAGCGTCACCTCGATCGCATGTTCCGGGCTGTAGCAGAGGTCGAGGAAGCTGCCGGCCTTCGCCCGCGTCGCCCGGTATTCCGGCAGATAGCGCCCGGCCTGGCGCATCAGCCAGACAGGCGGCCGGGACAGGGTCTCGCCGCGCAGGGCACGTATCAGCAGCTTGTCGGCCGTCTTCATGATGAGTTTCCGCCTTTCCCGATCCGGTTCCCTTCCTACAACTCTAATAGATAAGACTCTAGGTGGAAGATGATGATGTGCGGTGAATCAGTTGAATCCCCGGAATTCCCGGCATCCTCGACAAACGCCTGGGGAAATCCGGTCCCGGCCGCGGGATGGCGCAACCCCGGCAAAAGTCCCGGGACAAATCGGTTGGAATGCCGCCTGGTTCGCCACTTCCCTGTCACCGGGAATGACGTGGATAACGGGGATCGGCTGGTCGAGAACAGTGCTGCCACACTTATCCACGTGACTCGAACCGGGCAGGCAGCAGGCTTGTCAGGCGGGAAAAGCAATGTCATGAGTCGAGAGGCAACGGGGACAGATCCGGTGCACCCCTTTTATCCACAGAATTCCGGCCGCTTATCAACGGCTGCCCTGTGGACGAGTGAATGATTGACCTCGTGCGGCAAAGTATCGGCGCCGCAAGACCGGCAGGCAAGGAATGGCTGCGACGACCTCCACCAGTGACCAGCAAAATTTGGTGCCGCCGGTTGC
This sequence comes from Dongia mobilis, assembly GCF_004363235.1. Taxonomy (GTDB): domain Bacteria; phylum Pseudomonadota; class Alphaproteobacteria; order Dongiales; family Dongiaceae; genus Dongia; species Dongia mobilis. The sequence continues at coordinate 11,653 of NZ_SNYW01000008.1, read as the reverse complement.
GGCCCAGCTGCACCTGCATCTGGTTTCGGATGCGACCGGCGAGACGCTGAATTCGGTGACGCGCGCCTGCCTGGTGCAGTTCGAGCGCGCGCATCCGATCGAGCATCATTGGACGCTCATCCGCACCACCGGCCAGATGGACAAGGTCTTGGCCGGCATCGAGGCGCATCCCGGCCTGGTCCTCTTCACCGTGGTCAATGACCGCCTGCGCGAGCATCTGCTGGATGGCTGCCGGCGCCTCGGCGTCAAGCATGTCTCGGTGCTCGATCCCATCATGGGGGCGCTTACGGAACATTTTGGCCAGGCAGGGCGCGGCCTCTCCGGCCGCCAGCATGCGCTCGACGCCGAATATTTCGACCGCATCGCGGCGATGGATTTCGCCCTCATCCATGATGACGGCCAATCGGCCCGCACCTATGACGAGGCGGATGTCATTCTCCTCGGCGTCAGCCGCTCGTCGAAGACGCCGACCTGCATCTATCTTGCCAATCGCGGCATCAAGGCGGCCAATGTGCCGCTGGTGCCCGGCTGCCCGCTGCCGCCGGAACTCTTTCTGGTGAAGAAGCCGCTCATCGTCGGCCTCACCAAGGATGTCAACCAGCTGGTGCAGATCCGCCGCAACCGCCTCGCCATGATCGCCAAGGACGAGCAATCCGACTACATCGATCCGCAATCGGTGCGCGACGAGGTGGCCCAGGCGCGGCGGCTCTGTTCCGAACATGGCTGGCCGCTGATCGACGTCACCCGCCGCTCGATCGAGGAAACGGCCGCCACCATCATCCAGATGCTCTCCGAACACCGCGACAAGCGCCTCGCCGAAGCAAAGTGAGCATGCCGCAGCTGATCCTCGCCTCCGGCAGTGCGACGCGGGCTCGGCTGCTGTGCGAAGCGGGCCTCGATTTCGAGATCATGAAGCCCGCCGTCGACGAGGCGGCGGTGAAGGAAAGCTGCCGCGCCGAGAATGCCTCGGTCGAGGAAACCGCCACCCTGCTGGCGGGGTTGAAGGCCGCTGCGGTGGCGCGGCGCTGCCCTGCCGGTTGCTTCGTCCTCGGATCCGACCAGATGCTGGCATGCGACGGCGCCTGGTTCGACAAGCCGGCGGATGTGGCCGCGGCGCGGGAACAATTGCGTGCCCTGCGCGGGCGCGCGCATGTCCTCCTGTCGGCTGTCGTGCTGCTGAAGGACGGCAGCCGCATCTGGCACCATGTCGACCGGGCCGAGCTCACCATGCGCGCCTTCTCGGACGATTTTCTCGAGGATTATCTGGCCCGCGCCGGCGCCGACGTGCTGGGCAGCGTCGGCGCCTATCAGCTGGAAGGCCTGGGCGCGCAATTATTCGCCCGCGTGCGCGGCGACTACTTCACCATCCTCGGCCTGCCGCTTCTCCCCGTGCTTGCGATCCTCCGCGAACATGGCATGGTGGCTTCATGAGCGGCGAGATCTTCACCCATAGCGGCCGGACCAGGGTCGCCGGCGTGTTCGGCTGGCCGGTCAGCCATTCGCGTTCCCCGCGCCTCCACGGCTACTGGCTCCGGAAATACGGCATCGACGGCGCCTATCTCCCTTTCGCGACCACGCCCGAGGACATCGTCGAGGCGATCCGGGCACTCCCTAAACTGGGTTTCCGTGGCGCCAATGTGACGTTGCCGCACAAGGAGACGGCCTTCGACGCTGTCGACGACATCAGCCCGCGCGCGCGGCGCATCGGCGCCGTGAATACGCTGATCGTCCAGGAGGACGGCGGCATCCTCGGCGACAATACCGACGGCTTCGGCTTCCTCGAACATCTGCAGGCGAGTGCCCCCTCCTGGCGCGCCGATGCCGGCAGTGCCGTCATCCTCGGTGCCGGCGGCGCCGCGCGCGCCATTGCCGTGGCGCTGCAGGATGAGGGCGTCAGGCGCGTCGTCATCGCCAATCGCAGCATCAGCCGGGCCGAGGAACTGGCCAAGGAACTGGGCGCGCTCGAGGTCGTCGCCTGGGAGGAGCGCGGCGCGGCATTGAAGGACGCCGCCCTCCTCGTCAACACCACCCAGCTCGGCATGACCGGCCAGCCGGCGCTGGAGATCGATTTGGGCGCCCTGGCACCCGAAGCCGTGGTCGACGACATCGTCTATGCGCCGCTGGAAACGGGGCTGCTGGCTGCCGCCCGGGCACGCGGCCATGTCGTGGTCGACGGTATCGGCATGCTGCTGCACCAGGCCCGACCCGGCTTCGAGGCCTGGTTCGGCCGCGCGCCGGAAGTCGATGCCGCCCTGCGCGATTTCGTGCTGGCGGGGTGACTTTCCGCGGCGGCGCTCACTTCTTCCCGAAGATCGCCTCCGCCATCAGCTCGACCGCCGTTGCAGGATCGAGCCCGCTTTCGAGAACCAGCGCGCGCCAGGTGGGGAAGGCGAGGGCGAGATGGAGCAGGGCCAACTGGTGCCGGTCCAGTCTTTCCCCCAGGATGCGGGCATAGGCGGCCATGATCGGGCCGTGCCGGCGGGCCAGGATCTCGCGCGTCGGCGCGTGCCACTCGGCATCGCGCAGCACGGCGGCCAGCAGCCCGGCATTGCGCCCGTACCAGTCATAGAGGGCCCCAAGCCCGGCCTTCAGCCGCTTGCGCGGCCGCTCGATCCCCGCCCAGGCATTGGGATCGGGCTGGGGGTCGCGCTCCAGGACCAGGCCGGAGCAGGCCTCGAACAGGCTGCCCTCGTCGGGGAAATGGGCATAGAGCGTGTGCCGCTGTACGCCGGCTCGCTCGGCGATCATGCTGTAGGTGGTGCGGGCGGGGCCGACCGAGCCGTGCAGTTCGACCGTCGCCGCCACGATCCGCTTGCGTGTTTCCGCTGTCAGGGCGGCGCGGCGCGCTTGGCGATAGGGGCGTTTCGCGCCCGGATGGGTTTCGGCGGGACCTGTGACGTCCGTCATATTTGGGTGCACACTTGTGTTTCTTTAATTGACCGGTGCCGGCATTTTAGATACACATCGCCGTGTATTCAATTGAGATTTGCCTGAAGGAGGTCCCCATGGAGACGAAAATTGCCGAAATCGCTGATGGCATCTACCGCCTCTCCACCCTGGTGCCGGAAGTGGCGCCGCCCGACGGCTTTACCTTCAACCAGTTTCTGGTGAAGGGCGAGGAGGCGCTGCTGTTCCATACCGGGCCCCGGCGCATGTTCCCGCTGGTCCAGGCGGCGGTGGCACGGATCATGCCGCCTGAAAAGCTGCGCTGGATCAGCTTCGGCCATGTCGAGGCGGATGAATGCGGCGCCATGAACGACTGGCTGGGGGTGGCACAACGGGCCGAGGTGACCCATGGCGCCACCGCCTGTTTCGTCTCGCTCAACGACCTCGCCGACCGGCCGCCCCGGATGCTGGAAGAGGATGCCGTGCTGGATCTTGGCGGCAAGCGCCTGCGCTTTCTGCCGACCCCGCACCTCCCCCATGGCTGGGAGGCCGGGCTTTTCCACGAGGAGGCGACGGGAACGCTGCTTTGCGGCGATCTCTTCTCGCAGGTGGGCGACGGCCCGGCCTTGACCGGGGGCGACATCCTCGGCCCCGCCATCGCCGCCGAGGACATGTTCCATGCCTCCAGCCTGCACCCGGAATCGGGTGCCCTGCTGCGCCGCCTCGCCGCCCTGCGGCCGCAAAAGCTCGCCCTCATGCACGGCCCCAGTTTCGAGGGTGACGGCCGCGCGGCACTGCTCGCTCTGGCCGATGATTACGACCGGCGCGCCCATTCCACTGGCGCGACCCACTAACGTTTTGACATCACGTGGTTTTTCGCCAGTTGATTAAGTCCGGGGTCACCCCTATCTTGCGCGCCAATCAATCCCGTGGGGCGACCCACCCTTGGGGCGACCCCCCCTGGGCCGACCCGCCGGGACCGACCCCCCGCTTTTTCGTGGCCAAATGACCGACCTCGCGCATATCCGCAATTTCTCCATCGTCGCCCATATCGATCACGGCAAGTCGACCCTGGCCGACCGCCTGATCCAGTATTGCGGCGGCTTGACCGACCGCGAGATGACCGAACAGGTCCTCGACAACATGGAGATCGAGAAGGAGCGCGGCATCACCATCAAGGCGCAGACCGTGCGCCTCAACTACAAGGCCGACAATGGCGAGACCTATCAGCTGAATCTCATGGACACGCCCGGCCATGTCGATTTCGCCTATGAGGTGTCGCGCTGCCTCGCCGCCTGCGAGGGTTCGCTGCTGGTGGTCGATGCCAGCCAGGGGGTCGAGGCGCAGACGCTGGCCAATGTCTACCAGGCGATCGACCACCACCACGAGATCGTGCCAGTCCTCAACAAGATCGACCTGCCGGCGGCCGAGCCCGCCCGCATCAAGCAGCAGATCGAGGACGTGATCGGCATCGACGCATCGGAAGCAGTCGAGATCTCGGCCAAGACCGGCCTCAACATCAAGGGCGTGCTGGAAGCCATCGTCACCCGCCTGCCAGCACCCAAGGGCGACCGCAACGCGCCCTTGAAGGCGATGCTGATCGACAGCTGGTACGACCCCTATCTCGGCGTCGTCATCCTGCTGCGCGTCATCGACGGCGTGGTCAAGGTGAAGACCCAGGCGCGCATGATGGCGGCGGGGGCGGTCTACGAGATCGACCGCGTCGGCTGCTTCACGCCGAAGCAGACCCAGGTCGCGGAATTGGGCCCGGGCGAGGTCGGCTTCATCACCGCCGGCATCAAGGCGGTGGCGGATTGCAAGATCGGCGACACCATCACCGATGACAAGAAGCCCTGCGCCCAGGCCCTGCCCGGCTTCAAGCCCTCGATACCGGTGGTGTTCTGCGGCCTCTTCCCGATCGACGCCGCCGATTTCGAGACCTTGCGCGAAAGCATGGGCAAGCTCCGCCTCAACGACGCCAGCTTCCATTACGAGATGGAAACCTCAGCGGCCCTGGGCTTCGGCTTCCGCTGCGGCTTTCTTGGCCTCCTCCATCTCGAGATCATCCAGGAGCGGCTGGAGCGCGAGTTCAACCTCGACCTCATCACCACGGCGCCCTCGGTGGTCTACAAGATCCATATGAATGACGGCTCGATGATCGAGCTGCACAACCCGGCCGACTTCCCCGACGTGGTCAAGATCGACCGCATCGAGGAGCCCTGGATCAAGGCCACCATCATGGTGCCGGATGAATATCTGGGCTCGGTCCTGAAGCTCTGCCAGGAGCGGCGCGGCCTGCAGATCGACCTCACCTATGCCGGCAGCCGCGCCATGGTGGTCTATCGCCTGCCCTTGAACGAGGTGGTGTTCGATTTCTACGACCGCCTGAAATCGATCAGCCGCGGCTATGCCAGTTTCGACTATCACCTCGACGGCTATGAGGAGAGCGACCTCGTCAAGCTCAACATCCTGGTGAATGGCGATCCGGTCGATGCGCTTTCCTGCATCGTCCACAAGTCACAGGCCGACAGCCGCGGCCGCGTGCTGTGCGAGAAGCTGAAGGATCTCATCCCGCGCCAGCTCTTCAAGATCGCGATCCAGGCCGCGATCGGCGCCAAGGTGATCGCCCGCGAGACCGTGGCCGCCTTGAGGAAGGACGTCACCGCCAAATGTTATGGCGGCGACATCAGCCGCAAGCGCAAGCTTCTCGAGAAGCAGAAGGAAGGCAAGAAGAAGATGCGCCAATACGGGAATGTCGAGATCCCGCAAAGCGCCTTCATCGCCGCCCTCAAGATCCACGAATAGGGCGGATGGCGCCGCGGCGGCAGCGGGTCAGTTGCTGCTGCTGCGCCCGAACGCGACCAGCACCACCGCGAGCAAGGCCAGCGTCAGCCAGAGCGGCAGGCTGATGAAGGGCAGCAGGATGCCGTTCCACAGCAGGCTGGAGAATTCGCCGACCACGCTCTGCAGCGACATCAGGCTGCCGGCATGGATCATGGCCCAGAGCCGGGCCAGCGAGATGGTCTGCCAGGTGGGCTTCAGGGCACCCAGCGAGAGGTCCAGCACCAGCATCACCAAAGCGGCGGCAAGGCAGGCAAGACCGGCGATGCGGATCGGGTTCATGGATCTCGTCCCAGGGGGCTGGTGCCCCGCAACTTCCGTCCCCTCCGGATCCTCCCCGGATCCCCTCTGGACCGGGCCAGCATGCCCCGAACGCGGGGATTTCGCCATAGGAATCAACACGTAACCGGCATTTGAGACGCATTGGCGGGATTTCCGGACCTGCCCTATTGCCAGCCCGCCCCCCCTTCGCTAGTTTCCCGCCCGCATCAGCCACATGCCCCGGAACCGCCAGGCTCCGACAGGTTGGAGAGATGGCCGAGTGGCTTAAGGCACACGCTTGGAAAGCGTGCATAGGGTAACACCTATCGTGGGTTCGAATCCCACTCTCTCCGCCACCCTTCGCCCTGCGGGCTTCGGGTGGCAGGCCACCCAATTCTCCAATCATCGCCGCACAGCCCGCTTCACCGCCACCCGCTTGCGCCTCTTGCCGCCGCTTTTGGCAGCCTTTCTCCCGGCCAGTGACACCAGGCGGCGGAATTTCGGGCATTCCATATGCGAAGGCGCGCGGCAGTGGGCGACGTGGCGCAGCGTGTCGCGCAAGGCGGTGAGCTTGCGGATCTGCTGCTCGAGTTCCAGGGCCTTCTCCTCAAGCGTCGCGCGCGGCAGATCGGGGAGGCCGTTGCGGCCGAACATGCCGGCGATCTCGTCGAGCGAGAAGCCGGCGGCCTTTCCCATGGCGATGAGATTGAGCTGCAGCAGCACCTCGGGCGGAAAGACCCGCCGCAGGCCGCGGCGCGCGACCGAGGTGATCAGCCCGACTTCCTCGTAATGGCGCAGCGCCGAGGGGCGCAGCCCGCTTATTTCCGCAACTTCCCCAATATCGAGCAATTTCATGCTTGACCTCAAGTTGACTTGAATTCGTAGCCTGTACCCGAAACGCCCATCAGGCAAGACGAAATCAAGACAAGAGGTCATCATCATGGAACAGGCATTGGCGCCGGCCCAGGTGCCGGAATTACGGACAAAAGACGCAAGCAGCGAGGCACACAGAAAGACAGACAGCAAGCGGGGCATCACGGCGGCCTTGGCGCTCGCCATGCTGCTGGCCTCGCTCGGCACCAGCATCGCCAATATCGCGCTGCCCAGCCTGACGCTGGCTTTCGGTGCCCCCTTCATCGAGGTGCAGGGGGTGGTGGTGGCCTATCTGGCGGCGTTGACGGTGGCGGTCGTCATCGCCGGACGTCTCGGCGACCGCTACGGGCTGCGGCGCATGCTGCTTCTGGGCCTCGGCCTCTTCGCCGCCGCTTCCCTGCTCTGCGGTTTCGCAAATGACCTATCCCTGCTGATCGGCGCGCGCGCCCTGCAGGGTGTGGGCGCTGCCTTCCTGATGACGCTGCCGCTGGCGCTGATGCGCGCCCATGCCGGTCAAGGGCGGATCGGGCGCGCCATGGGCATGCTCGGTTCGGTCTCGGCACTGGGGACGGCACTCGGCCCGTCACTGGGTGGCCTGCTGCTGCCCTTCTTCGGCTGGCGCGGCATCTTTCTGGTGCAGGTACCGCTGGCGCTGCTGGCGCTCAGCCTCGTTTTCCTGCTGCTGCCGCGGGAATCGGGTGAGGCGACGGCAAAAAGCCCGGAATCAGGAACCCACGCGCCGTCCGGTGCACCGATCTGGGCCAATCTCGTCGCCAATCTGCTGGTCGCCGCCGTGATGATGACGACGCTGGTGGTGGGACCCTTTTATCTCGATTTCGGCCTGGGTCTTTCCGCGCTGCTGGTCGGCCTTGTCCTCTCGCTGGGTCCCGTCGTCTCGATCCTTGGCGGCATTCCTTCCGGCCGCCTGGTCGATCACTGGGGCGCCGGGCGCGTCGTGATGCTGGGGCTCGTCCTGCTGGCGGCGGGTGCTTTCCTGCTGGCCATGCTGCCGGGTGCTCTTGGCCTCGGCGGCTATGTCCTCGGCATTCTCGTCCTCACGCCGGGCTATCAGCTTTTCCAGGCCGCCAACAACACGCTGGCCCTCGCGGGCGTGTCGGCGGCGCGGCGGGGTGCCGTCTCCGGCCTGCTCGGCCTCGCGCGCAATATCGGGCTGATCGCCGGCGCCTCGCTGATGGGGGCGGTCTTTGCCCTCGGCACCGGCACGGCAATCGGCAGCGGCGATTTCACCCACACGGCACCCGATGCCATCGCGACGGGCCTCAACCTCACCTTCCTGCTGGCCGGCGGAATGATGCTGGCGGCAATCGCGATCGCCGGCGGCCGGCTGACCATGTCTCCGGCCGCCACCGCCAGGATCTGAAGGAGCCGGCGATCACCCGGGCGGCGGGTGACAGCGCCCGCCGCTTCCCATAGATTGCGGCCTCGCACTCATCCCTGGCAGCGCGGGCGGAACGCAATTCCATGAGTTATGGACTCTATATCGGGCGCAATCATACCGCCGACGGCATCGCCTATCTCGCCGGCTATGGCGACGAGCCATCGAGCCACTGGCTGGAGATCGTGCCGGCGGCCGATCATGCGCCGGGTGCCGGCATCAGGGTTGGGGTGACGCCGCAGGCCGACCTTCCCGGCAGCCTCAGCGAGATCCCGCAGGTGGCGCACACCTTCCGCCATCTGCGCGTCAGCTATTCACATTATCTGGGTGTGCCGGCGCCGCTCACCAATGGCGGGCTCAACGAGCATGGCGTCGCCGTGCGCGACATCTGGTCGAGCTCGCGCGACGAGCTCATCGCGCTGACGCCGGCCGACCAGACGGGTCCCAATTATTCCGACCTCGCGCGGCTCGTCCTCGAACGCGCGCGCTCGGCCCGCGAAGGCGTCGATCTCATCGCCGCACTCATCGCCGAGCATGGCTATGCCGATTACGGCGGCAATTCGCATCTCATCGCGGACGCTGACGAGGCCTGGGTGGTGATCGAGTTCTCGGGCGGCAAGGGACTCTGGGTGGCCGAGCGATTGGGTCCCGACAGCATCCGTGCCTCGCGCCCCGGCTATGTCGGCGTGATCCCGGCGGCACCCAATGCCGATTTCCTGTTCCCGCCGCATTTCATCGAGACGGCCGTGGCACTCGGCTGGTACGACCCGGCGCAGGGTCCCTTCGACGTGAACGCGGTCTATGGCGATGGCAAGGGGCGCTGGGACGGTGTCCAATGGATCGAGGGCGAAATGGCGCGCCGCGCCGCGCGCCCCGAAAAGATCGGCCTTGCCGATATCGCCTGGGCGATTGCCACCGAGAAACTGACCGGCGACACGGCCGGCTATGGCCAGATCGTGCCGCTGGCGACACCGGTGCATCCGGATCTCCGCATCCTCTGGCATGCACCCGTGGGTGCCGTGACGGCACCGCTGGTGCCGGTGGCCCTTGGCATCACCGAGGTGCCGGCGGAATTCGCGCAGCATCGCTATCTCACCGATGGCGAGGCAGCCCGCTTCCAGGACGAGCGCCATGCGGTCAGTCGGCCGGATACGCTGTCCCACGTGCCACAGGGGGTGGAGGCGACGCGGTCGGCGGTCCATGTCTACAAAAGGCTGATGCAGCTCTGCTTCCAGGCCCCCGCGCCGTTCCTCGCCGAGACCTTCGACCACTGGCGCCGGACCGAGCAGCATCTTGCCGCCGAGCTCGCTGACGTGCTCAAAAGTGCCGAGATCCTGCTTGCCGCCGGGGAGCAGCGCCTCGCCCGCCGGCTCCTCACCGATCATGCGGCGACGCGCCTGCTGCATTGCCTCGACGCGGCCGAGGCGCTGGTCTCGGCCGCCCTCGTCCGGCAGCGGGTGATGGGTGCGCTCAATCTCGACCGCGTGCCGAAGCGACCGGAACAAATCTGGTGAGCGGACCGTGCTGAAGCTCGACCACCTCACCATCATCGCGCCGACCCTCACCGAGGGTGTGGCGCATGTGCGCGACTGCCTCGGTCTCGACGTGCCCTTCGGCACGCGCCACCTTTACATGGGCACGCACAATCACCGGCTGCAACTGGGCGCCAACCGCTATCTTGAAATCGTGGCGCTTGATCCGGCGGGAACCAGGCCGCCCCGAGCGCGCTGGTTCGGTCTCGACGACCAGGAAAGGGTCCGGGCCGATTGGAAGGAAGGCCGCCGGCTGCGCGGTTGGGTTGCCAGTACCGCGGCGATCGATGCGGTTCTCCACGGGCGTCGCGGGATCTTCGGCGACAAGGTCGCCCTGCCCTTTGCCGAACCGAGCTTCTGCTTTGCCATTCCGGCGGATGGCAGGCTGCCGCTTGATGGTGCCGCCCCCTCGCTGATCGACCACCTCGGCGATCCCACCTCGATGGAGGATATTCCCGATCTCGGCGCCCGCCTGCAGGCGCTCACCCTGGAACATCCCGACCCGGCGATGATCGCGGTCCTCTATCGCGACCTCGCCATCATAGACCCGCCGGTCCTTCGGCAGGGTGCGACGCTGCGCTACCACGCCCTGATTGAAACCCCGGCGGGCTTGCGGGAATTGACCTGACCCCTCAGCACGGCAGGCTGCAACAAAGGGGCGGCGATGTTCGTATACCGGTGCAGGAGATCGCGGCGGCGGGCTTGTTTCGCGACCCGTCGACGCCAGATAATGGAAGCCATCGATCACGGGAGACAGACATGAGCACCGCGACCAAGAGTTTTCCCGTCACCCGCTCGGAGGCTGAATGGCGCCAGCGCCTGACGCCGGAGCAGTACCGCATCATGCGCGAGCATGGCACCGAGCGGCCGGGTTCCTGCGCGCTGCTGCTCGAGAAGCGGGCCGGTACCTTCACCTGCGCCGGCTGCGATCAGCCGCTCTTCGCGGGCGGCACCAAGTTCGAGAGCGGCACCGGCTGGCCGAGCTTCAATGACCCCCTGTCCGGCGCCGTCGAGACCAGCACCGACCGGAGCCATTTCATGGTCCGGACCGAGGTGCATTGCGCCACCTGCGGCAGCCATCTCGGCCATGTCTTTGAGGACGGCCCGCCGCCCACGCATCTCCGTTATTGCATCAACGGTGTGGCGATGAACTTCACGCCGACGGAAGGCTGACCCGCGCTTCCGGCTGGGGATGGCAGGCCGGCGGCCGCGCAGCACCGGCGCGCCCGGCCAGCATCACCCGTGACTCCAGTTTCACCGCGACTCCAGTATCACCGTGACGGGGGTCACGCCTGCTTCCATCCCTGGTTGTCACACCGGGATATAGCACCTAGGATAATTGCTTGAGAACGATCCGGCTCGCCGGATCCGGTGCCGGCTGCGAGCGGGCGGCGCCACGACGCAGCATAGCTTTCGGGGGAAAAATGCGCCGTCTCACTGCCGTGCTGGCCATGATCGCCGGCCTGTTGATCTCGGTGAACACCGTATCGGCCGATGCGCCGCGCCTCGCCCTGGTCATCGCCAATTCGAAATATACCGGCGGCATGGATCCGCTGGTCAACCCGGCCAATGACGGCGCACTGGTCAGGCAGACCCTCGAGCGCCTCGGCTTCCAGGTGACGCTGCTCAACGATGCCGACCAGCGCAGCATGAAGCGCGCCATCGCCGATTTCGGCTCGGCGCTGGAAGAGGCCGGTCCGGAAACCACCGCGCTCTTCTATTATGCCGGCCACGGCCTGCAGGTGAACGGCTTCAACTATCTGATCCCGGTCAATGCCGATATCCGCAAGGAAGCCGATGTCGATATCGAAGGGGTGGCGGCGGAAAACATCCTGCGGCAGATGGAATTCGCCATGCCGAAGAC
>NZ_SNYW01000007.1:235063-643901 GCF_004363235.1 Dongia mobilis | reverse complement strand
CTCACGCCGCGAGGGGCGCGTTCACCGCCATGCCGGGCCTGCCGGCCGGAGGGGGCGATCACGCGCCGCCATCGACCGGCAGGGGCGAACATGGGCATGCCACGCGCCGAGGGGACGCCGGCAACCCGCCGGCCCGGAGGGGAGCCGCTGACCCGCTGGCTCCGGGGGACCGGCTGCTGCCGGCCTGTAGGCGCTGTGGCTCCCCGGGTGCAGGCGCGAGGGGATCTCCCTCGCGGCTGGACCCACAAGCCGTCACCCCCCAGCGCGAGGGTTCCGGGATGCGCCGCCCGCTCTCGAATCTCGGACTCTCGAACCTCGGAGCGCCCCGCTCAATGGCAGGGTTGAAGCCGGCTTGCCCCTGGGACAACCAGGTCATTCCATCCATGGCGGCAAATGCCGCCGGGCCAACTATGGCGGCAAATGCCGCCGGGCCAACTATGGCGGCAAATGCCGCCGGGCCAACTATGGCGGCAAATGCCGCCGGGCCATCTATCGGGCTCTTAGGTTGCGGCGCCGGTGATCAATCGGCCCCGCCTTTGTGTGCACAATGCGTCATATACGCTGTCGGCGTATGAATGTCAAGAACAAAAATGGAACTATTTGTCCCCACCCGGCACAACTGTCATTCCCGGGCAAAGTCCCGGGAATGACGGAGGGGCGTGGATCGGGCCGGAACGGGTGGTGGCGCCTATTGCACCAGGGCGCCCGGCTCCTGCAGCAATTCCTCGATCGGCGATTCCGCCGGTGCCGGCTCGGCAGGGGCGGGTTCTGCCGGCGCAGCCTCGGCAGGCGCCACTTCCTGGACCGGCGCGGTTTCCGCCGGGGCCGCTTCCACCGGCGCAGCTTCAGCCGGTGCAGCTTCAGCCGGCACTGCTTCCGCCGGCACTGCTTCCGCCGGCGCATTCAGCGTGGCGCCGGGTTCGGCCGAAGGCTCGGCCGGAGCCATTTCAGCCGGAGCCATTTCAGCCGGAGCCGCTTCGGCTGGTGCCGCTTCCGCCGGTGCGGCTTCGGCTGGGGCTGCTTCCGCCGGGGCCGCTTCCGCCGGGGCCGCTTCCGCCGGCGCAACTTCAGCCGGGGCGGCTTCGGCCGGCGCATTCAGCGTGGCGCCGGGTTCGGCGGCGGCCGGTGCTTCTGCCGGTGCCGCGGCGGGCGCCTGCTGCTGGCCACCGCCGAGGAGATCGCCGATGCCCGGCACCTGGTTGAGGAGACCACCGGCCGGCGCCGCGGCACCGGGCTCGGCCGAGCCGCCACCCGACCCGCCTAGGCCGGGGATAGTGACGCCGCCGGGCAGCTGGACGCCCGTGCCCTCGCCACCGGCGCCGCCAAGGCCGGGGATCTCGCCGACACCCGGAATATTGAGACCGGGCAGATTGAGGCCGGGGACAAGGCCGCTGGCCGGCCCGGCGGCACCGCTGCCGGAGAAGGCCGGACGCGGGCTGTTCACCGGGCCGGTCAGATTGATGCTCATGAAGGCGGCCTCCGCCTGCTGGCCGAAGAGATCGACCAGCATGTTGAGCGCCCAGGCGCCGAGATCGACCTGGCCCTTGGCCGTGCCGCGGGCGCGCGGGTTGGTGAAGGCGAAATCCTGCGTGTCGAGCACGCCCTGGGTGATGTCGAAGGTGCCGGAGAGCTGGTTGTCGACGCCGGTATAGGAGCTGAGCACGCCGTTGATGCTGTCGGCGATGCCCTTCACCTCCTTCACCTTCTGGCCGAGCACGCCGAGCAATGCCGAGCCCACCGTCTGCTCGACCTTGCCGATGATCATCATCGTGCCGCCGAGATCGCCCTTGCCGGCGAGCGAGCGCACGATGGCGGCCTGGCTTTCGCCGGCGCCGGTCAGGTCGAGGTTGAGCGAGAGCGGGCCCTTGATCTGGTTGCCGGCGATGCCGCCGCCCAGCACCTCGCCCAGCTGGATCTGGTCGATCGCCATCTTGGCGATGATCTGCGGCGTCGCCCGCGCATCGACTGAGGTGCCGGAGAGATTGAAGCCCCCGCCATAGATGCGGCCGGAAAGCGTGTTCATGGTGAGCACGCCGTCCTTCAGCAGGACCTTGGCGACGAGGTCGTCGATGCGCTGGTCCGGCATGATGAGCGAGGCCGCCTTGAAATCGATGTCGGCGTCCTGGGCCTTGAGCGCGGAGAGATCGAGCGGCTCGTTCGACCAGGGCGAGCCGTCGCCACCGCCACCGCCAGCACCTTCACCGCCGCCGCCGGAACCGCCGCCCATGAAAGGCACCAGATTGACGGTGCCGCCCACCAGCGCGGCCGTCACCATCGGCTTGGCTCCGGTGGCGTCGTAATCGGCGCTGCCGGCGAGGCTGGAATCGCCCCAGCGGAAATCGAGCCCGGAAACGGACGCCTTCTGTGTGGTGCCCGCCGCCTTGGCCTGGAGCGCCAGCGGCCCGGCCTTGGCACCCGACGATGGCAGGTCGGCCAGCGCCAGCAATTGCGTGAATTCGGGATGGTTGGCGGTGAGCGAGATGTCGAAGGCCATCGGCTCGGCCTTGGCCTTCACATTGCCGGCGAGCTTGACATCGGCCCCGGCCGCCTGCAGGCCAAGATCGAGATTCATGTCGTCGGCGCCGCCCTTCAGCGAGCCCTTGGCGGCGAGCGCCCCCATCTTTTGCGCCTTCGGCCCGGCGAGGCCGGCCAGTTGCAGCAAGGCAGCCGGCCGGTCGGCGCGGAGATCGAGCGCGGTGTCGACCTGGGGCGTGCCGGCGATGCCGGTGATCTTGCCAGAGAGCTTGCCGGCGCCGCCGATTCCCGACATGGCAAGATCGACGTCATAGGCGAGGTCGTCGGTGCCGCTCTGCGCGTTGCCCTTGAAGCTGACGGCGCCGAGATTGTCGGCCGCCTTCAGCTGGGTCGGATCGGCGGTGCCGCCGAGGGCCAGCAGCGGCGCGAGTTTCGCCACCTTGACGTCGAAGGTCGAGTTGATGCGCGGGATGCCGCCGGAGGTGAGGCCGGCAGCGCCGCCCTTGGCGGTGCCGTCAAGGCCGATCCCGGTCATGGCCAGCGCCACGTCGTAGGAAACCTCGTCGCCGCCACCCAGCGCCTTGCCCTTGAGCGTGAGCGCGCCCAGCTTGCCGGTCGGCTCGCTGCCGGCCATGCGCGCCAGCTTGTTGGCGTCCTTGGCGGTGACATCGAAATCGAGATCGAAGCGCGGATCGCCCTTGAGGTCGGTCACCTGGCCCTTGACCGCACCCTTGCCGCCCATGAGATCACCGACCGAGAGATCCTCGATGGTGAGGGTGCCGTTGGCGAGACCAACCAGGACATGCAGCTTCTGGATCTGCTGCTCGTTGAGGGTGAGGGCACCGGCGCGCAATTCGATATTGGCGTCGAGATCGCCGAGGGGGGCCAGCGCCTTCAACGGATTGCCGCCCGGCTCCGCCCCGGCGGCCGCCGGTTCGGCCGGCGCCGCGGCACCGCCCTGCGGCAGATAGCCGTCGAGATTCATCTTGTCGAGCGAGAGGCCGATTCCGAAGGCCATGCGCTGGCGCAGCTTGCCGTCGGGCAGCGCCACGGTGACGCCGCCGCCGATCCGCGTCGCATCGAGCTTGGCCGCGAGATCGGAGAGTGCCACCTGGGTCGGGGTCACGGTGACGCGGCTGTTGAGCGCGAAGGCGCGCAGCCGATCGCCCGGCACGCCGGCCACGGCACCCTTGGCGAAGGCGTCGATGAGGGCGCGCAGATTGCTGGAATCGACGTCGAGCCCGCCGGCAAAGACCGGCTGGCCGCTCTGCGCCTCGAGCGTGCCGCCAAGCTTGACCGCGGTGGCACCGGGCAATTGCGCCGAGAGCTCCGTCAGGTTGACCTTGGCATCGGCCAGCGCCGCCACCAGCTTGACCTGGTCGATGGCATTTCCCTGCACCACCACCTGGTCGATGGTGACATTGGCGCGCGCATTGATGCCCTCGGGCAGCGTGAAGCCGCCGGCGCCGTTCTGCGGCGTGGCGATGGGCGCAGCCGGTTCCGCCGCCGCGCCGGCCGGCGCCTGGGGCAGCAGCGCGTCGAGATCGAGCCGGCCCATGGCGAGGGTGAGGTCGACATCGGTGGTCTCGCCCATCGACGCGACGACACCGCCACGCGCCGTCATGTCGCCGAGGCTGGCGGTGAAATTGCCGAGCTCGGCACGGGTCTGCGCCGCCGTGATGTCGCCCTCGAGCGCGAAGGCCTGGGCGAGCGGCCCTTCCTGCGCAGGCGCGCCGGACAGGACCGCGATCAGTTTGGCGACGCTGTCGCCCTTGCCGGTCAGCTTGCCAGTGACGATCGGCCGGTCGGCAGTTTCGGCCGCCTTGAGGTCGGCCTGGCCCGAGAAACCCACCGAGGCATTGGCATCGTCGATTCTGAGCGTGACATTGATCGGCATCGGCTGTGCCGGATCGAGGCGGCCGACATCGACCGCAAAGCCCAGGGGCATGCCCATCGCGGTGAGTCCGCCCGTAGCGCTGAACGGTCCCTCGAGGCTTTTCAGCGAGAGATCGACATTGAGGTTCTCGACCCGTTGTTCGGCCGCCGTGGCGAGGTCGCGATAGACGATCGTGCCGTCCTCGATGCTGGCGCCGTCGACCGAGACGTTCATGCCGCCGCCGGCATCGGCCGGTGCGGCCGGTTCCGCGGCAGCGCCACCAGCCGGCGCGATCTCCCAATTGCCGGCACCGCTCGGCAGCTTTTCCAGCACGATCACCGGCTTGACCAGCGAGACCTTCTTGACCTCGACGCTCTTCGACAGCAGCGGCAGCAGCGCCACCTCGACCTCGACCCGCTCGATCTCGGCCATGTTGGCGGCGGCACCTTCCGGCGCATTGCCGAACTTGATCCCCTCGACCGTGACCGAGGGCAGCGGCAGCAGCGACAGCGAGATGTCGCCCTCGATGGCGAGGTCGCGGCCGGTGGCGGCCCTGGCCTGTTCCGCAATCATGCCCTTGTAGCTGTTGAGGTCGATGAAGAAGGGCGCTACCAGCAGTGCAACGATGAGCAGCACCAGTACGCCGCCGACGATTTTCAACGCCATCTTCATGATCCGTCACTCCCGGTCGCGGGCCAGTCCGAAGACCTGGCCATCCATGCGGCAAGATTGTTCATCCGAAAGCCGCTTGCCCGCATTATCGCCTTTGGAAAGAATGGGGGGCAAGGTCGGAATCACCGGCCGCAAGTGACAATTGCGCGAGGCTGGGCGTGGCCGAAATCGTCAATCTGAACCGGTTCCGCAAGACGAAGCAGCGCAGCGAGGCACAGCAGCGCGCGGCGGAAAACCGCGTGCGCTTCGGCCGCAGCAAGGCGGAGAAGGCCAGCGACCGGGACGAAACCGCGCGGCGGGAACAGAATCTGGACGCCGCGCGGCGCCAGGAATCGGGCGGGGACCGGGAGTCGGACAGGAACCTGGAGTCGGGCGCGAACCCGCCGCAGGACGACAGCACGCAGGACGATTAGCCGGGCGCTGCCAGGAGCATCTGCTGCAGCACCGCGCCGGCCGCCGCCGCCAGGGCCATCACCGCAAGGGCGCCGAGGCCCCAGCGCGCGAAGACGCCGCCGCTGCGCGCGACGATCGCCGCCTTGACGATGGTGTTGCTGCCCGCGGCGATCAGGATCGCCGCCACCAGTGGCGTCATGGCGGCACCATTGCCGGCATCGCGCGAAACGGCGATGGTGATGGCGTCGACATCGGCGAGGCCGGCGATGGCGGCGAGGACGAGGAGGCCGCTGGTGCCGAACTGGTCGCTGAGGTATTTCTCGGCAAGACCGATGGCCGCCAGCAGCAGGGCAAATTTGATCGCCTGCCTGAGCTCGAACGGGTTGTCGAGGCCAAGCGATTCGCCGCCCACCTTGCCGGCGCCCTGGCCGTTGCGGCCGAGATGCCACATCAGCACGACCATGCCGAGGGCGGTGAGGACGAACAGCCCCATCGGCAGTGCCAGCGCCATGGCGAGGCTTGGCGCCAGCAGGCCGGTCACCACCAGGATGCGCGCCGCCATGACGGCATTGGCGATGACGACGCCGGTCGCCAGCATGCGTCCCTGCTTGGGCTGGTCGCTGGCCATCCTGGCGAAGGTGATGGTGGTGGCCGTCGACGAGACCAGACCGCCGAAGAGCCCGGTGGCGATGCAGCCCAGCGCCGCCCCCAGATAGCGGATGGCGAAATAGCCGATGAAGGAAAGCGCCGAGATGAGTACCACCAGCAGCCAGGTTTCGCGCGGATTGAAGAAGCGGTAGGGGCCGAAATCCTGGTTGGGCAGGATCGGCAGCACGACCAGCGAGATGACCAGGAAGCGGACGGTCGCCTTCAGCTCCTTGTCGGTCAGCTTGCCCACCGCGCCGTGCAGGATCGGCTTCAGATAGAGCAGCGTCACCACCACCACGGCAGCCGCCACCGCCAGTTCCGCGGCACCGGTCGCGGCAAGAAGGCCGAGCAACGCCGTGGTGATCGCCGCCACCAGCGTCGTCATGTCCTCGGCCAGCGCGCCGAAGCGGGAAGCGCCGTCGGCGCGCCGGTCGGCAACCAGCAGGAGCGTGATGGCGATGAGGGCGGCGGGCGCCAGCCAGGGGCCGAAACTCGCCTGCAGCGTGCCGGCGAGGCCGCCGAACAGGCCGATGATACCGAAGGTGCGAATGCCGATGCGGCCCGCCGCCTCGCCCTCCTCGCCCTGCTTGCGCCATTCGCGCTCCAGGCCGATGAGAAGGCCGATGGCCAGCGCCACCACCAGGTTGACGGCGATGCCGAGGTCGATATGGCTGAGGTCGAGGTCGACCGCCTCGGGCGACGGTCCGCTGGTCAGCGCCTGGTTCAGGGTTTCGTCCATCGGCTCACCGCATCCCGGTCATCGTCCGGCCGCCGCGCGTCAACATTGTGCATCAACGCCGGGCCATGCGCCGGCGGCGCAGCGCCGGGCGGCCGGGCACAGCGTCCCGCTGCAGCAGGGCGAGCGGATTGGGGAGGCGCCCGAAGAGGCCCTTGATGCGCTGCTTCGCCGCCGGGATCTTCATCACCTCGGCGAGGCGCCGGTCGAGAAAGGCCCAGGTGGCGGCATGGCCGGCACTCTTGTCGCCGAGCCAGTGCAGCAGGGTTGCCGAATAGACCGCGGCCAGGATGGCGCGCTTGGAATAGAAGCTGAAATCGGTCGAGCGGTCGCCGACCGCATGCCAGATCGAATCCACCGTGCCGTAGAGCAGCTTCGGCCCCAGCGTCGCGTTCTCCGGCAGCAGCAGGAAGGAGAGGCCGGCGCGGATCGCCTCGCGCTCGCCCTCGACCAGGCTGAGGCGCAGGCGGATTGCATGGGCGATGCGCTCATGCAGGCGCCGGTGCGTGCGCGTCGCCTCGTCGGCCAATGCTGCTTCCATGCGCCGGTCGGCCTGGCGATGGGCAAAGGCCAGCACCTCGGCCATGCCGCCCGGGAAGGCATTGACGGCGCGGGCGAGATCGAGGCCGAGATCGGCCGCCCCCGCCTTCATCGCGGTCTCGCTCCAGCCGTCGAAGGGCACATGCGGCAGGATTGCCGCCGCCAGCCTCTCGCGGTCGTCGTCGCGGTCGTAACTCATGATCTCACCCAACATTCTGCGGTTCTGTCCGTTCCCGGCATTGTGGCGCAGTTTGCCTCTCGACGCTAATCGGCTGCTTCCTGGCCCTGGAAGCGGCGCAATTCCTCGACGA
This sequence comes from Dongia mobilis, assembly GCF_004363235.1. Classification (GTDB taxonomy): domain Bacteria; phylum Pseudomonadota; class Alphaproteobacteria; order Dongiales; family Dongiaceae; genus Dongia; species Dongia mobilis. Next base: position 636,250 of record NZ_SNYW01000007.1, on the reverse strand, counting down.
AGCCGAGGCTGGAGAGGTCGCGCATGCGCATGGGATAGAGGATGCCGTCCAGATGGTCGCATTCGTGCTGCACCACCCGGGCATGGAAGCCGGTCGCCTCGCGGTCGATGACGCTGCCATCGGGGGCGAGCGCGCGGTAGCGGATGCGGGTATGGCGCGGCACCCTTCCGCCAAGGCCCGGCACCGAGAGGCAGGCTTCCAGCCCCTCCGCCATCTGGTCGGAGAGGGGCGTGATTTCGGGGTTGATGAGGGCGGTCAGCGGAACGCCTGCGGTCGCCGCCGGATCAGTCCCCTCTTCGGTGGCGATTCTGGCGCCGGGGACATGGAAAATCACCACGCGCAGCGGCACATGGACCTGGGGGGCGGCCAGGCCAGCCCCACCGATATCCGCCAGCGTATCCAGCATGTCGTTGATAAGATTATGTATTTCCGGCGCGGTCGGGTCCGGCACCGGATCCGCCACCCGTTTCAGCACCGGGTGGCCCATGCGCGCGATCTTAAGGATGGCCATGCCTGCTCCACTTTGCTGCCGGGAAGAATATGGCCATAAAACAAGAGTTTAGAAAGAGGGGTCAGCGCGACCGTTTGACCGGCGGGGCTTCACAAGCCCGCGCCCCTGTGCTACAGCATCGCCCCAGACGGGCCGTTTTGCGACGGCCCGACGTTGTTTTTCGTTTTCACTTAAACCAACTCCAACCGGCGAAAGGAGCCGTGGTCAACCGTGCAAGTGCTCGTCCGTGACAACAATGTCGATCAGGCCCTGCGCGCGCTGAAGAAGAAGATGCAGCGCGAAGGGATTTTCCGGGAAATGAAGATGCGCCGTAACTACGAAAAGCCGTCCGAGCGCAAGGCGCGCGAAGCGGCCGAGGCGGTGCGTCGCTACCGGAAGCTGATGCGCAAGCGCATGGAGCGCGAGGGCTTCTAGGCCTCCGTTTCCCGCTCGGAAGAGCGGCCTAATCGACGAGATCACGCACCTTGCTCTCGCCCCTGCCGGCCCCGCCGGCGGGGGCGATGACTTTTGGGGGCACGCATTTCGTCGCCCTTGCAGAACCGGCCGCCCGGCTGTTTCGTAGAGATGATGATTTTGTCCGGCGGCGGGGCTGAGCCGATGGTGAGCGTCGAGAGCATCAACAGGGAGCCGGATTGGCTGCCGGGAGCGGGGCCGCGGCTCCGCGAAATCTACGCCTATTGGCTGGCGCGCTGCCGCGACGGCCGCCCGCCGCGCCGCGCCGATATCGATCCGCTCGACATTCCGCGCCTGCTCTCGCGCCTCATCATCGTCGATCTGGTGCCGGACGAGCGCCGCTTCGTCTATCGCCTGGTCGGCACCAAGGAGGTCGAGGTGCGCGGCTTCGATCCGACCGGCAAGTCGGTTGGCGAGGACTTCATCGGCCCCAGCCGCGAGGACGCGCTCTCCTGGTACGAGCGCACGGTCCGTACGATGACGCCGCAATTCGACGCCCGGCCCTATCTCTCGACCAACTGCAAATGGATCAACGACGCCACCCTGTTCCTGCCCCTCTCCGATGACGGCGAGAGCGTCAACCGCGTCCTCGTCTTCACCGAAAGCACGCCGAATACACGGCGGCGGGGTTAGAAGCCCCCCAAAAAAACCGGGTCGCCCCGGTATCGGCGTCATGTCCGGCTTTGGGCTGGCAGTCCGCGAAATGGTCGACGAACTAAAAGCAACTCGTGGATGCCCCGGCCAAGCCGGGGCATGACAGCGAGGTCGTTATATTGCCGCCAGACACGAAGTGCCTGAACCGACAAACAGGCGCCAGGATCAGTGCCCCCAGCCTCAATGCCCGAAGGCCTTGACCACGTCCTCGCACATCTTCTTGGCGTCGCCGAACAGCATCATGGTGTTGGTGCGGAAGAAGAGCTCGTTGTCTACGCCGGCATAGCCCGATGCCATCGAGCGCTTGATGAAGAGCACGGTCTTGGCCTGTTCGACGTCGAGGATCGGCATGCCGTAGATCGGGCTCTTGGGGTCGGTCTTGGCCGCCGGGTTGGTGACGTCGTTGGCGCCGATGACGAAGGCGACATCGGCCTGGGCAAAGTCGCGGTTGATGTCCTCGAGTTCGAACACCTCGTCATAGGGCACGTTGGCCTCGGCCAGCAGCACGTTCATGTGGCCCGGCATGCGCCCCGCCACCGGGTGGATGGCGTAGGAGACCTTGACCCCCTCGGCCTTCAGAAGATCCGCCATTTCGCGCAAGGCGTGCTGCGCCTGGGCCACCGCCATGCCGTAACCCGGCACGATGATGACGCTGGCCGCGTTCTTCATGATGAAGGCGGCATCGTCGGCACTGCCGGCCTTGACCGGACGGTCGGCACCGCCGCCGCCGGCTGCCGCGGCACCCCCTGAATCCGTGCCGAAGCCACCCAGGATCACGTTGAAGATCGAGCGGTTCATGCCCTTGCACATGATGTAGGAGAGAATGGCGCCCGACGAGCCCACCAGCGCCCCCGTAATGATGAGGAGCGGGTTGGCCAGGGTGAAGCCGATGCCGCAGGCGGCCCAGCCGGAATAGGAATTCAGCATCGAGACGACGACCGGCATGTCGGCGCCGCCGATGGGCAGGATGAGCAGAAAGCCCAAGAGCAGCGAGACGATGACGATCGCCCAGAAGAGCGGCTGCGACTGCGCCATGATGAGGGCGACGATGAGGACGACGATGGCCAGCCCCAAGGCCGCATTGAGCAGATGCTGGCCCTTGAACACCAGCGGCGCGCCGGAGACCAGGCCCTGCAGCTTGGCAAAGGCCACGATCGAGCCGGTGAAGGTGATGGCGCCGATGGCGACACCAAGGCCCATCTCGATCAGGCTGCCGGCATGGATGGCGCCGGGCTGGCCGATATGGAAGGCGTCCGGCGCATAGAAGGCGGCGGCGGCCACGGCGACGGCGGCAAGGCCGACCAGCGAGTGGAAGGCGGCGACCAGCTGGGGGAGTGCGGTCATCTGGATGCGCTGGGCGATCACGGCGCCCACCGCGCCGCCGATCACCAGCGCCACGATGATGCCGAGATAGGCCGAGGCCGGCACTTCGGGCAGCGCCAAAGTGGTGCCGATGGCGATCACCATGCCGACGATGCCGTAGCGCAGACCGCCCTGCGAGGTGGCCGGGCTGGAAAGCCCGCGCAGCGACATGATGAAACAGACCGAGGCGATCAGATAGAGGAAGGCGGCGAGATTCTGGCTCATCTTACTTGCCTTCCTTCTTGGCGGCCGCCTTGGGCGCATCCTTCTTCTTGAACATCGAGAGCATGCGGTAGGTCACCAGGAAGCCGCCGAAGATGTTGACCGCGGCCAGCGCCACGGCGACGAGGCCGAAGCCCTGGGCGAGGCCGAAGGCGACGGCGCCCGAGGCGATGAGGGCACCGACGATGATCACCGACGAGATCGCGTTGGTGACCGCCATCAGCGGCGAATGCAGCGCCGGCGTCACCCGCCAGACCACGTAATAACCGACGAAGCAGGCCAGCACGAAGACCGTGAAAAGCTGCACGAAGGGCATCTGTTCATCCATGGCGTATCCCCTCAGCCTGAATTTTCTATTGGGCCTGGAAGTTGGGATGGATCACCTGGCCGGCGCGCGTAAGGGCGACGCCTTTCACGATCTCGTCTTCCCAATTCACCTTGAGCGACTTGCTGTCCTTGTCGATCAGCAGAGTCACGAAATTGAGCAGGTTCTTGGCATAGAGCGCCGTCGCATCGGCGGCGAGGCGGCTCGGCACGTTGAGATGGCCGACCAGCTTGACGCCGAATTTCTCGACCACGGCACCCGCCTCGGAAAGCGGGCAATTGCCGCCCTGCTCTACCGCCAAGTCGACGATGACCGAGCCCGGTTTCATCGATTTCACCATCTCCTCGGTCACCAGCACCGGCGCCTTGCGCCCCGGAATGAGCGCCGTGGTGATGACGATGTCCTGCTTCTTGATGGTCTCGGCGATGAGGGCGGCCTGCTTGGCCTGATAGGCTTCCGACATCGGCTTGGCATAGCCCGCCGCCGTCTCGGCCTGCTTGAATTCCTCGTCCTCGACCGCGACGAAGGTGGCGCCGAGGCTGGCCACCTGTTCCTTGGCCGCGGGACGCACATCGGTGGCCGAGACGATGGCGCCCAACCGCCGCGCGGTCGCGATCGCCTGCAGGCCGGCGACACCGGCGCCCATGACGAGGACGCGGGCGGGGGCGACCGTGCCGGCTGCCGTCATCATCATCGGGAAGGCGCGGCCATATTCCGCCGCCGCATCCAGCACCGCCTTGTAGCCGGCCAGGTTCGCCTGGGAGGAAAGCACGTCCATGGATTGCGCGCGGGTGATGCGCGGCACCAGTTCCATCGCCATGGCGTCGATGCCGGCGCTCGCATAGGCGGCGATCTGCTCCTTCGCCCCATGCGGGTTGAGGATGGCGATGAGGGTGGCACCCTTGGGCAACCGCGCCAGTTCATCCTCGCCCTCGGCGGCGGTCAGCGGGCGCTGCACCTTCAAGACAACCTCGGCTCCGGCCAGGGCCGCCGCGGCATCGGTGGCGATCTGCGCGCCCGCGGCAGCAAAGGCGGCATCGGGGATCGAGGCACCGATACCTGCCCCGCTTTCCACCGCCACCTCGGCGCCGAGCGAAATAAATTTCTTCACCGTCTCCGGCGTGGCGGCGCAGCGCCTCTCCTGCGCGCGGCGCTCCTTCAGAATCGCGATCTTCATGCCTTCCCCACTTCCGGTAAGAAGCTAAGCCGTTGGTTCGGCTTGTAATTCCTTAAGGGCGGGACGAGTCCGCCCTGCCCCTCGAATGGCGCCAAGATTGCCTGTCCGAGCGAAGAGTGACAAGGCGCTTTACGCAAACGCGGAAAAGTCGGATGACCGCGTCACAACCCGACTTCCTTCAGCGCGGCCTTCTGCCGCTTCGCCAGGGCCTTGTCGTCGAAGTCGCGGATGAGGTCGTGGAAGAGCTGGTACCAGTTGATCTCGGCTTTGAGATGCAGAAAGACGGACCCTAAGCCGATCGCGGCCCGGTCCATGAAGACGAATTCCTTGGGCGGCGTGACGGGGCCCAGTCGGCGCAGGTCGGCATGGACGCCCTCCGCCACCTCGCGGCCATAGATGCCGCTTTCATGCTCCTGGATCTTGCGGGGGCGGTTCTCGAGCAGCGGGCCGTAGACGAAGAGCGCCCAGCGATTGAGCACGTCGATGACCTCGTTGTTGAGGCCCTTGAAGCCCCAGCTTTCATAGGCATGCACGGCGAGATCGCGGTCGTCGCGCTCCAGCGCCCAATAGAGGTCGATGACGCCCTTGACGAATTTGGCCTCGAAGATGCGGATGCAGCCGAAATCCATCAGATTGACCGCACCTTCGTCCGCCGCCCCCCTGGGCCGCACGGTGTAATTGCCGAGATGCGGATCGCCGTGGATGATGCCGTATCCGTAGAACGGCACATACCAGGCGCGGAACATGTTGTAGGCGACCTTGTTGCGCAGGGCGACCGGCGGCTTCTGTTCGAGGAAGCGCATCAGCGGCTCGCCCTCGACCCAGGTCATGGTGAGGAGGCGCTTCGTGGTAAGCTCCGGCAGCGGTTCAGGCAGATTGACCGCCGCCTCGCCCTTCAGCATCAGGCGGTAGAGCGCCATCGCCTTCGCCTCGCGGTCGTAATCCAGTTCCTCGCGCAGGCGGTCGGCGATCTCGGCATGGATCTGCGCCGTGGCGATGGCGCGGTCGTAGCGCTCGTAGAGGCGGAAGATCAGCTTCAATTGCGCAAGATCCGCCTCGACCGCCGATTGCATGTCCGGGTATTGCAGCTTGCAGGCGAGCGCGCGGCCGTCCTTCGCCACGGCGCGGTGCACCTGGCCGAGGGAGGCCGCCGCCGCCGCCTCATGCGCGAAGTCGCGGAAGCGCTTTTGCCAATCGGGGCCGAGTTCGGCCGCCATGCGACGCCTGACGAAGGGCCAGCCCATGGACGGCGCGTTGGCCTGCAGCTGCCGCAGTTCCTCGACATATTCCTTGGGCAGCGCGTCGGGGATGGTGGCCATGATCTGCGCCACCTTCATCAGCGGCCCTTTCAAGCCGCCGAGCGCCGCCTTCAGTTCCGAGGCATGCTCGGCGCGGTCGAGCTTCAGGCCGAGATAACGCTGGCCGGCCACCTTGGCGGCAAGCCCGCCCACGGCGCGGCCCACCCTGGCATAGCGCTTGACCCGTCCGGAGATGGAATTGCTCTCGCTGTCCTTGCTCATGGATATCCGGATTCCGCTGCCGTCATTCCCGTCTGATACCAGCCCGCCGGGGCACGCTACACTCGTTCATACGAGAACATTCCGCGACCAGATTGCACCTTCTACCCCCCGGAATTCAATCCGATACCCGGTCCTGTCCGAAATCGCCCATAGTAGAGGGGGGATTGAGGAAATCGCGTTACCGGGTCCGGGATAGTTTCACACTATGGGGGAGGATTTGCATGGCGACCCAGGCATCCGCAGCCGGCGGCTTCGGCCTTAAATTCATCCACAAGATCCTGCTGGCGGCGACCGCCGTCATCATCATCGCTTTCGCCGGGTTCGGCTTCTACATCTACGGCAACCAGCAGAAGAACATCGCCGCCGCCCTCGACACCCGCATTGCCGAGATCGGCAATCTCACCGCCAGCACCATCGCCAACTGGCTCGGCGGCCGCGTGCTGCTGGTCGAGAACGTGGCCCAGACCCTGGCCAATGACGACAGCCAGGTGAATGTCGACCGCACGGTGCAGCAGAAGGTGCTGAACGACAGCTTCATGTTCACCTATCTGGGCAGCAAGGGCGGCGTCATGACCATGTGGCCGGCCGACGAATTGCCGGAAGGCTATGATCCGCGCCAGCGCCCCTGGTACCAGGACGCCGTCGCCGCCAAGGCCAGCACGCTCACCGAGCCCTATCAGGACGCGGCCAGCGGCAAGCTGATCGTCACCGTGGCGACGCCGCTGTTCCGCAATGGCGAGGCGCTCGGCGTGGTCGGCGGCGATCTCGACATCACCACCCTGGCCGAGATCGTCAACACGCTGGATCTCGGCGGCATCGGCGAGGCCTTCCTGGTCAACGGCGAGGGCGTCATCATCGCCCACAAGGACCCGCAATGGACCCTGAAGCCGATGACCGAGGCCTATCCCGGCAACGCGCCGACGGTCAGCGAAGGCGTGCAGGAACAGGGCGACAGCCTGTTCTCCTTCATCGCCGTCCCCGGCCTGCCGACCGTCAAATGGTATGTCGGCCTGCATATCGACAAGCCGGCGGCCTTTGCCAGCCTGACCCAATTCCGCAATACCGCCATCCTGGCGACCGTGCTGGCGGTGGCCGCGATCCTGGTGCTGCTGTGGCTGGTCGTGCGGCAGCTGGTCTCGAAGCCGGTCGTCGCCATGACCGACGCCATGAACCGCCTCGCCGCCGGCGACAAGACGGTCGACATTCCGGGAACCGACCGCCGCGACGAGATCGGCGCCATGTCGATCGCCGTCAATGTCTTCAAGCAGAATGCGATCGAGATGGAGCGTCTTGCCGCCGAACAGGAACGGATGAAGGCGGAATCGGCCGAGCAGCAGCGCGCGGCGCTCAACCGCATGGCCGACATGTTCGAACAGAGCGTCGGCGGCATCGTCGATGCCGTCGCCAAGGCGGCGGGCGACATGCAGCACGCGGCCGGGCGCCTCTCCAGCACGGCGGAGGAGACCAACCAGCGCGCCGTCGCCGTCTCGGCCGCCGCCGCGGAGACCACCAGCAGCGTGCAGAGTGTCGCCGCCGCCGCCGAGGAACTGGCAGCCTCGATCACCGAGATCAGCCGCCAGGTGACCCATTCCAGCCGCATTGCCGGCGATGCGGTGGCCGGCGTCGACCGCACCAACACCACCGTGCAGAGCCTGGCCCAGGCGGCGCAGCGCATCGGCGAGGTGGTGAGCCTGATCCAGAGCATCGCCGCGCAGACCAACCTGCTGGCGCTCAACGCCACGATCGAGGCGGCCCGGGCCGGCGATGCCGGCAAGGGCTTCACCGTGGTGGCATCGGAGGTGAAGGCGCTGGCCAATCAGACCGAAGGGGCGACCGGCGAGATCAGCACGCAGATCTCGGCGATCCAGGGGGTGAGCAGCGAGGCGGTCACCGCCATGGGCACCATCGCCGGCACCATCCAGCAGATCAACGAGATCGCCAGCGCCATCGCCGCCGCGGTCGAGCAGCAGGGGGCCGCCACCAAGGAGATCGCCGGCAGCGTGCAGCAGGCCGCCGACGGCACCAACGAAGTGTCGCGCAACGTTGCCGCGGTGACCGATGCCTCCGGCCTGGTCGGCCAGTCGGCCGGGCAATTGCTGGCCTCGGCCGAGGATTTGTCGCGCCTGGCCGCTCAGCTGCGCGACGAGGTCGGCGGCTTCCTGGCGAAGGTGCGGACGGCCTAGCGCCGGACCTAACGCGTGGCGTGGATCTCTTCCTTGCGCCGCGCCACATAGGCCTCCAGGGCCTCGTCCACGGCGGGGTCGAGGGGCGGCTGCTCGTAGGATTTGAGCAGCTCCTTCCAGATCGCATTGGCGCGCTCGGTCCCGGTCCGGGCACCGCTGTCGCTCCAGTTTTCGAAATTGCGCCAGTCGGAGAGCAGCGGCTCGTAGAAGGCGTGGTCGAAGCGCGCCAGCGTGTGCTGGGCGCCGAAGAAATGCCCGCCCGGCCCCACCTCCTGCATCGCCTCGAAGGCGAGATTGGCCTCGTCGACCTTGAGCGGCTCGAGGAAGCTGCGCATCAATTGCAGCATCTCGGCATCGAGGATGAGTTTCTCGAAGGAGGCGGTGAGGCCGCCTTCCAGCCAGCCGGCCGCATGCTCGATGAGGTGCACGCCGCCCATGATCGTGCTCCAGAGCGACATGCCGCCCTCATAGGCCGCCTGCACATCGACCGCGTTGGAGGCGGTCACGTTGGAGGAGCGGTAGGGAATGTTGTAGCGCCGGGCCAGCTGGCCGGAGGCGATCTGCGCCTTGGCGTATTCCGGCGTGCCGAAGGCGGGGGCGCCGGTGCGCATGTCCACGTTCGAGGTGAAGCCGCCATACATGACCGGCGCCCCCGGCGCCACGATCTGCGACAAGGCGATGAGGGCCAGCGCCTCAGCGTTCTGCTGGGCCAGCGCCCCGGCGATGGTGACCGGGCTCATGGCGCCGGAGAGCGTGAAGGGCGTCATCGCGACCGGCTGGCCGGCCCGCGCCATGGCGCAAAGCCCCTCGCCCATCGGCACGTCGAGTTTCAGGGGCGAGTTCGAATTGACGATGGTGAGGGTGGCCGGGTTGGCGCGCAGCTGCTCGCGCGTCTGGCCGAGGGCGATCGAGAGCATCTCGATCGCATCCTCGACCCGGTAGCCGCCCAGCGCCCAGCACTGCCAGTTCTTGTCGGTGAGGCGAATGGCAGCCAGGTAAAAATCGAGATGGCGCGAATCCGCCGGCAAATCGGTCGGCTCGCAGGGGCAGCCGCCTTCCTGGTGGATCACGTTCACGCTCTGCACCAGGCGGATATAGTCGCACATGTCCTGGTAATTGCCGGGGCGGCGGCCGCGGTCGAGGTCATGAGCAAAGGCCGGCCCGCCGGTCGCGGCGAAGATGAGACTGCCATCGCCGACCGTCAGGTTCTTGGCGGGATCCCGCGCCTGCAGCGTGAAGCTCGCCGGCACGGTGCGGATCCGCTCCTCGATCAGGGCGGGGTCGAAGCGCACGCGCTGGGTGGCTTCGTCGACCTCGGCACCGGCCGCTTTCAGCAGCCCTCGGCTCTCGTCATGCATCACCTCCATGCCGATCTCGGCGAGAAGGCGGAGCGAGGCATGGTGGATCGATTCCACCTCGTCGGCGCTCAGCATGGCGATCGGCGGATAGCGGTTGCGCACGGCGCCGAAGCGCATCTGGCGCGGCCCGGAACTGGTCGGCCGCCTTTCGCGTCGCCTGGTTGCTTCCCGTGCCATGAGTGACTCCCTGCCTGCTACTTCACGAAGACCAGTTCGCGCTTGAACGGGAACTGGTCCGGATCGATCACCTCGCCGAATTCGCGCGCCGCCTTGTGACCGGCATAGACGGCATGGACGATGGCGCCCGGCACGTCGCTGTCGCCGACGTTGCGGATGGTCTTGATGCCGGCGGCTTCGCGCCCCGCCTCATCGGCCTTCAGCTCCAGGAACAGGGCGTCATTGGCTTGCCGCGAGGTAACACTGACGAGGGTCGCAGCCGCGAGCCGCTTCTGCTCGCCGGTATAGTTGCAGGCAAAGAGGCCGTGATCGCCGGCCCAGGCGGCAAGACGGTGGGTGAGCAGCAGCCTGACCCCCATCTTCATCAGTTTGGCCTGGGTCTTGAACTGCTCGTCGGTGAAGAAGGACCAGTTGGAAACGTCGGTCCCCGGCGTCACCAGGGTCACGTCATGGCCTTCCGCCCGCAGCTTCTCGGCAATGACGCCGCCCATATAGTATTGATCGTCGTCATAGACGATGACCGGCCCTTCGACCGCGGCACCGGCCATGATGTCATCGGGGGTCAGTACGCGCCCCTGATCCATGCCGGGCACGGCGAGGAAATTGTTGTGGCCGATGCCGTCGCGCCGCCAACTCGCCCCCGTCGCCAGGATGACATGCGGGAAGCCCGCCTCGTAGATGGCGTCCCGGTCCATGCGGCTCTCGCGGAAGATCTCGATATTGGAAAGCTTGGCGATCTGGCCGAGGCGATAGTCGCGCACCCGCACCCAGGCAGCGAGGCCGGGCAGCTTCGGCTCGCGGTTGAGGCGGCCGCCCAGCTCGCGCGACGCATCGGCCAAGGCCACGTCATAACCGCGCCGCGCCAGGCTCATGGCGCATTCGAGGCCGGCCGGGCCGGCACCCACCACCAGCACGGCCTCGTCCGCGAAGCCGTTTTTCGGGTTCATGATCTCGGGATGCCAGCCGCGGCGGTATTCCTCGCCGATGGTCGGGTTCTGGGTGCAGCGGATGGGCACGCCGGAATTGTTCTGGGCGCGGCAGATGTTGCAGCCGATGCATTCGCGGATGTCCTCCTCGCGCCCCTCGTTGATTTTGAGCGGGATGAAGGGATCGGCGATGGAAGGCCGCGCGGCGCCGATGAAATCGAGTATGCCGCGCTTGACCTGGTCGACCATGGTGTCGGGCGAGGTGAAGCGCCCCACACCCACCACGGGCTTCGTCGTCAGCTTCTTCACGAAGCCGGTGAACTTTTCCTGATGCGCCTCGGCGCCGAAGCGGGACGACATGGAATCGTTCTCGACATAGGAGATGTTGACGTCCCAGAGGTCGGGCAGTTCGGCGAGGAGCGAGATCACCGCCTCGCCCTCCTCCGCCGCCTGCACGCCATCGGGCCCCATCAATTCGTCGACCGCGAGGCGCACGGCGACGGCGCAGGTATCGCCCACCGCATCCTTGGTATCCTCGATCATCTCGCGGAGCAGGCGCGCGCGGTTCTCGATGGCGCCGCCATATTCGTCGCCACGCTGGTTCCAGCGCTTGGTGATGAACTGGAACGGCAGATAGCCGTGGCCGGCATAGACATAGACGATGTCGAAGCCGGCACGCTTGGCGCGTTTAGCGGCATCGACCTGCCATTTCCTCAAGTTGCGGATGTCCGCGCGGTCCATGGCGCGGGTCTGCATCGGGAAGACCGCGTGTTGGGTGGAACCGGAGGGCGAGAGCGGCGTCTCGCGGCTCCATTTGTTGGGGCTGTGATTGCCGCCATGCCACAATTCGACCCCGGCCAGGGCCCCGTGGCGCTTGATCTTCTCGACGGTCAGCGACTGGGTCTTGACATCGTTCTCGTCCCAGAGGGCGCAGAGCCGGTAAGGCGCGTCCTCGGACGACCAGTGCATCGAGCAGTATTCGGTGTTGACCACACCCCAGAGGCCTTCCGACTTCAGCTCGCGCAGGCGCGAGACCGAATGCGGCAGGTCATAGCCCATGCCGGTGCAATGCGGCACCTGGTAGAAGCGATTGCGGGCCGTCACCGGGCCGATCCTCACGGGTTCGAACAGGATGTCGTAGCGGGGGTTGCGCGGCACGATCGGGTGGCCTCCCAGGCGAGATGTCCGGGCCATGCTGGCAGGCGGACACAGGGGCCCGCCCCGCTGGCGAAAGATCAGGGATCAGGTGATTGATTTAAGCTGTATACAGCTTGGCGAGGAGAGTCAATCGGGCGGCGTCGCAGGCAACACTATGCCCCCAGCCATTATGACCCCAGCCAATGCGAGACCAGCAGGCGGTCGAGATAGGCGGCGAAATTGCCGGCATTGCTGGCAAAGGAAAGCCCGGTCTGGCCGTTGACGCCGAAGCCGGAAAAGATGCCGACGAGGCGTGGGCGTCCATCGGGATAGACGAGGGCGACCGGCCCGCCGCTGTCGCCCACCCGGATGATGCAATCGGTCACCAGCATGCCGGGGTCGCGGCCGAGGCCGTTGGCGGCGCCGTCGATAATGCGGCAGCTGCCATGGGGCTTCAGGGTCTTCTGTGCGCCATAGCCATAGCCGGCGGTGAAGAGCCGGGCACCGCCGGCAAGCTCGGCGATGATCTGCGTCGGGGTCAGGGCCACGACCGGTACCGGCGCCACCCCGGCGACCGGCGGCGCGATGCGCAGCAGCGCCCAATCGGCGGCGACGTCGGCGGCCTTGCGCACCTGGTTCTCGCGGATCGCACCGCCATAGGCGCGCACCGCCTGGATGCCGAAGCGGCCGAGATCGGGCGCCGCGCCGAAATTGAGCCGGAAGGCGATCTGGTCGAAGCGCGCCGGGCTGTTGCCCTGAAACAGGCAATGCGCCGCCGTCACGATGAGGTCCGGCGCCACCAGCACGGCGGTACAGGGACGGGCCCCGGGCCCCATATCGAGCTGACCGATGGCGGCGGTCCAGGGCAGCGTCGGCGGCGGCGGTGCCGGCGGCGGAATGGTGACAGGCGCTCGCGTCGCGCAGGCGGCGAGCCCGGCGAGGAGCAGCAGCGACAGGAAACGGCCGATCATGCGCCGGCCAACCGGCCGCCAACCCGGCCGACCGACAGCGCCATGGGTCACGGGCTGATCTGGCTGTCGCTGGCGGCGGTCGGCAGCGCGCCGCCGGAGGCCGGCAATTCAGCGGCGAAATTGACCGAGCTGGGGCCGAAACTTGCCTGCTGGTCGCCCGATTCCGAGCGCCAGAAATTGGTGATGATGCCCACCACCTTGCGCGTGCCGTCCGGCTCGGTCAGCAGGATCGGACCGCCGCTGTCGCCCTGGATGACCGGGCAGGAATTCTTGATCACGTCACCGCCGACACGGCGATCGTCGAGCAGGCGGCAATTGTCGCGCACCTGCAGGCGCTTGCCAGAGCCAAGGCCATAGACGCCGTAGCCGGCATGGGACAGGGTGGCGCCGGCATCGAGGCGCTTGTCGATCTCGGCCACGCTCAACTTCTCGACCGGCAGCGGCGAGACGAAGTCGATCCTTTGCGTCAGGCGCAGCAGCGCCCAGTCGAGCCGGGGCGGCTCGTTCTCCTCCCAGCCCTTCTCCGGCTGGATCGGCCAGCCCATGGCGATCAGCGACGCGACCTTGACCGGCCGGATGCGCTCGCGCCCGGCATCGAGAGCCGGGGTGAAGGCGAAATCGATGATGCGGACGTTGTCGCCCTGGCCATAGAGGCAATGCGAGGCGGTAAGGATCACGTCGGGCTGCACCAGTGTCGCCGAGCAGGACCCGCCGGCGGCTTCAGAATCCATGCGGCCGATGGCAGCCGACCAGGGCAGCGGTCCGCTCGGCCGGTCGACCATCCTGACCGGCGTGGCACAGGCGGCGAGAGCGGCGAGCAGGACGAACCCGAAGCCGGACCGCCGCAGGAAGGGCCCGAGACCGGCTTGGTCCCCGGGCAACGGATTTCGATCAGGCGCCATAATCATTCTCTTCCACGGGCAGGCGAAGCAAGACGGCCAGTTCCTGCCGGTTCTCCAGCATATCGGCCAGCGAGTAGCGGTCGAGGACCGCGAGAAAGGATTCGACCGCATCGGCAAGGACACGCTGCAGGGCGCAGACCGGGGCGATCGGGCAGGTATTGTGCGCCGGATCAAAGCATTCGACGATGACCATGTTGGTCTCCATCAGCCGGACCGTGGCGCCGACATTGATCCGGGCCGGCTCCTCCTTGAGGCGCATGCCGCCGTTGCGCCCGCGCAGGGTTTCCACCAGCCCCAGCCGACCGAGCCGGTGGGCGACCTTGGTGAGGTGGCTTTCGGATATGCCATAAGCCGAGGCGATCTCCTCGATGGTCGAGACCCGGTCCCGGTGCAGCCCGAGATAAATCAGGACCCGCAGCGAGAAATCCGTGAACTGCGTCAATTGCATCTGGACCGGCCCGGCTCGTTCCGTCTTAAAGGTTTACACTGGCAAGACTGTCCGTTGAGACTATCCGGCGGCGGCGAGCGGTTAAAGAGCCTGATTCGGCGGTTCCGCGCCAGCATTCGGGTGACGCTGGGCGAAACTTAGGATAAAAACCATTGCAGGAGCCGTCTCGGCTCAACGGGGGACCAGTTCGGCGGGGGACCAATCCGGCGAGCAGACTTGGCTTGGCGCCGCTGGCCGGTAGCCGCAGCCAGTATCCGAGGAGAGAGCGCGTGGGCAGCAAAGGGCAGATTCTGGCGGCACTCGACACGGTCAGCATCGACCAGGCGGTGGATTGGGCGCATCGCCTGGACCGCACCGTGGCCGGCGTCAAACTGGGCCTCGAATTCTTCCTGGCCAACGGGCCGCTGGGCTATCGCCGTATCGCCGCGGTCGGCATGCCGATCTTCCTCGATCTGAAGCTGCACGACATCCCCAATACCGTGGCGGGTGCCTTGCGCGCGATCACGCCGCTGTCGCCCAGCATCGTCACCGTCCATGCCGCCGGCGGCCAGGCGATGATGCAGGCGGCGCGCGAGACCGCCGAGGCAGAAGCCGCCAAGCGCGGCGTGAAGAGGCCGAAGATCATCGGCGTCACGGTGCTGACCAGCCTGGACGACAAGGATCTGGTAGCGGTCGGCCAGAGCGGCTCGACCAGCGACCAGGTAAAGCGCCTGGCCACCCTCGCCAAGGCGGCGGGGCTCGACGGCGTCGTCTGCTCGCCGCACGAGATCGAGGCGCTGCGCAAGGAACTGGGCGAGGATTTCCTGCTGGTGGTGCCGGGTGTCCGCCCCGAGGGCAGCGCCAGCGGCGACCAGAAGCGGGTGCGCACCCCGGGCGACGCCGCCAAGGCGGGGGCGGATTACCTCGTCATCGGCCGGCCGATCACCGCCGCCGCCGATCCGCGCGACGCCGCCTGCCGTATCGCCACCGAGATCGACGCCGCCATCGGCCATGCGCCGGCCCAGGCCAGGCGGTAGTGACGTCGCCTTGAGGTCACATTGAGTTCGAGCAACGATTGACAAGATGACTCCTGGAAATCCGACCGAATTGGAGCCGTGGCCACTCGCCATCGGCGCCGTCAGGCGCGTGTGGGAACGGCGCGAGGATTGGCTGCGCCTTGCCGTCGCGCCCGTTATCGCCACCTTTGCCCTCAACATCTGGTTCCAGCCCTATGCCGAGACGTTCTTCGGCGCGCTGCAGCCGGGCCGGGAACCCGACATGGCGCAGATCGCCAGCGTGCAGGGCCCGACCTTCCTGTTCTGGGCCGTCAACTGGCTGATCATCGCCGTGTTCCTGGTCAACTGGATGCGTGCGCTGGCTCTCGGCAATGCCGCGGCGCCGGGCCTCGGCCTCCTGTTCCGGCGGCATCACCTGCGCATGTGGCTGTCCCTGCTGCTATTCCAGGTCGCGATGTTCCTTGCCTTCATGGCGGGCATCTCCGTCGTCCTGCTGATCGTGCCCAGCGTGGCGATCGTCTTCGCCGCCGCCACCATCTTCGCGATCTGGATCCTGATCGTCGCCGTCCGCCTGACGCCGTTCTGGATCGGCATCGCCATCGACGCGCCGATGCGCCCGCGCGAGGCCTGGCAGCGAACCGCCGGCCAGGGCATCCGGCTGGCCGTCGCCTTCATCGTGGTGTCCTTTGCGCTGTTCTTCATGCAGTCGCTGTTCCTCAGCCTGTCCTTCAATCTGGGCGTCGTCGACGCGGCGCCGCTGGCCTTGAGCTTCATCTCGGTGGTGATCCAGTTCGTGATGTTCGCGGCGATCGGCGCGGTCTTCGTGCTGGCCTATCCGCGCTTCGTGTCGGAGACGGTCTAGCCATGGTCGCGGCCAAGATCTGCGGGCTGAAGACGGCGGAGACCGTGGATGCCGCCATCGCGGGCGGCGCCTTCATGATCGGCTTCAACTTCTTTGCCAGGAGCCCGCGCTCGCTGTCGCCTGCCCTCGCCGGCGAACTGGGCCAGCGCGTGCCGCCGACGATCGCCAGGGTCGGGCTGGTGGTGGATGCCGGCGACGACGAGATCGCCGCCATCCTGGCCGAGGCAACGCTCGACCTGCTGCAGCTCCACGGCCACGAGACGCCGGACCGGGTCGCGGCGGTGAAGGCGCGCTTCGGCCTTCCTGTCATGAAGGTGGTAAGTGTGGCCGAGGTGGGGGATGTGGCCGCGGCGCGCGCCTATGAGGATGTGGCAGACCGGCTGCTGTTCGACACCAAGCCGCCGAAATCCCTGGCCAATGCGCTGCCCGGCGGCAATGCCATCAGCTTCGATTGGGGCCTGCTGAAGGGCGCGGCCTTCCGCCTGCCCTGGATGCTGGCGGGCGGGCTCCATGCCGGCAATCTGGCCGAGGCGGTCCAGGCCACGGGGGCCCGGGCGGTCGACACCTCATCCGGGGTCGAGGACCGGCCGGGCGAGAAAAATGTGAACAAGATCAAGGAATTCCTGGCAGTCGCGCATTCCCTCTAGGCTGCCTACCCCGGACTCTCGGCCTTTGACCTTTGCCCGCCGCTATGGTTGATTGCGCGCCTTGAGCGAATCCTGCGCATATCCGCATGATTTCCCAGCTTTTCGGAGCCCTTACACCGTGAGTACCGCCCCCGCCGCGCAGCCCAATTCCTATCGCACCGGACCCGACGAGCATGGCAGGTTCGGCATTTTCGGCGGCCGCTTCGTCGCCGAGACGCTGATGCCGCTCATCCTCGAGGTGGAGAAGGCCTATAAGGCCGCCAAGGCGGATCCCGGCTTCGCCGACGAGATGGAGTATTACCGCAAGCACTATATCGGCCGGCCGAGCCCGCTCTATTTCGCCGAGCGCCTGACAAGGGAACTGGGCGGCGCCAAGGTCTATATGAAGCGCGACGAGCTCAACCATACCGGCTCGCACAAGGTGAACAATTGCCTCGGCCAGGCGCTGCTGGCGCGGCGCATGAAGAAGACCCGCATCATTGCCGAGACCGGCGCCGGCCAGCACGGTGTCGCCACCGCCACCCTCTGCGCCCTCTTTAACCTGCCCTGCACCGTCTATATGGGGGCGACCGACATCGCCCGGCAGCAGCCCAACGTCTTTCGCATGAAACTGCTGGGTGCCGAGGTGATTCCGGTGACCAGCGGCACGGCGACCTTGAAGGACGCCATGAACGAGGCGCTGCGCGACTGGGTCGCCAATGTCGAGAACACCTTCTACATCATCGGCACCGCGGCCGGCCCGCATCCCTATCCCAGCATGGTGCGCGACTTCCAGTCGGTGATCGGAACCGAGACCAAGGCGCAGATGCTGGAGGCGGAAGGGCGCCTGCCCGACACGCTGGTCGCCTGCATCGGCGGCGGTTCCAACGCGATCGGCCTCTTTCATCCCTTCCTCGACGATCGCGAGGTCGAGATCATCGGCGTCGAGGCCGGCGGCGACGGCATCGAGACCGGGCGCCACGCCGCCTCTCTCACCGGCGGGCGGCCGGGCGTTCTGCACGGCAACCGCACCTATCTGCTGCAGAACGATGACGGGCAGATCATCGACGCGCATTCGATCTCGGCCGGGCTCGACTATCCCGGCATCGGGCCGGAACATTCCTGGCTGCATGAGATGAAGCGCGTCAAATACGTCTCGGCCACCGACCAGGAGGCGCTCGACGCCTTCCAGCACCTGGCCAGGGTCGAGGGCATCATCCCGGCGCTGGAGCCGGCGCATGCGCTGGCCCATGTCATGAAGCTGGCGCCGACGCGGCCCAAGGACAACATCATCGTCATGAATCTGTGCGGCCGCGGCGACAAGGACATCTTCGCCGTCGCCGAAAGGCTGGGCACCAAACTATGAGCACGCGTATCGAGCGGCGCTTCGCCGCGTTGCAGGCAGAGGGCCGCGGCGGCCTCGTCGTCTTCGTCACCGCCGGAGATCCCGCCTATGAAACCTCGCGCGAGATCGTGCTCGGCCTGCCGGCAGCGGGCGCCGACGTGATCGAGCTCGGCATGCCCTTCACCGACCCGATGGCCGACGGCCCGGCGATCCAGGCCTCTTCGCTCCGGGCCTTGAAGGCCGGGCAGAACATGAAGAAGACGCTGCAGCTGGTGCGCGACTTCCGGGCCCGGGAGCAGGACACGCCGATCGTCCTCATGGGCTATTACAACCCGATCTATTCCTATGGCGTGGACAGGTTCCTGAAGGATGCCGGCAATGCCGGGGTGGATGGCCTGATCGTGGTCGATTTGCCACCGGAGGAGGATCAGGAATTGTGTCTGCCGGCACTCAAGGCCGGGCTCAATTTCATCCGCCTCGCTACCCCCACCACCGACGACCAGCGCCTGCCCACGGTGCTCAACAACACCTCGGGCTTCGTCTATTATGTCTCGATCATGGGTATCACCGGCACGCGTTCGGCCAGCAGTACCGATATTGGCGCCGCGGTGGCGCGGTTGAAGCGGCATACCGATCTGCCGGTCGCCGTCGGCTTCGGCATCACCGATGCGCAGAGTGCCGCGGCGGTGGCCAGGGTGGCGGATGCCGCGGTGGTCGGCTCGGCCGTGGTCGGGCGCATCGCCGGCTCGCTCGACCGGGATGGAAGACCGCAGGCCGAGACGGTGCGGGCAACACTCGACCTGGTGACGGAACTGGCCGCCGGCGTGCGCGGCGCCCGCGCCTGACGACCTGCGGATTGGGCCTGCGGAACAGGATCGGCCGGGCAGCGGCCGGACGGAGAACAAGAAGATGAGCTGGTTGACCAATTTCGTGCGGCCGAAGATCCGCAAGCTGGTGCAGAAGACCGATGTGCCGGAGAATCTGTGGGACAAGTGCCCCTCCTGCGGCCAGATGATCTTCCACCGCGAGCTCAACCAGAACCAGCGCGTCTGCCCGCATTGCGGCCATCACATGCGCATCGACGTGAAGACGCGCCTGGAATTGCTGTTCGACGAGGGCAAATACGAGCGCGCCGAGACGCCGCGCGTCGCCACCGACCCGCTCAAGTTCCGCGACCGCAAACGCTATACCGAACGCCTGAAGGAAGCCCAGGCCAAGACCGAGGAACAGGACGCCATCGTCGTCGCCTTCGGCACCATGGCGGGCGCCCCCGCCGTGGTGGCCGCGTTCAATTTCGATTTCATGGGCGGCTCGATGGGCATGGCGGTGGGCGAAGGCCTGGTGGCGGCGGCCAACCTCGCGGTCGAGCGCAAGGCGGCCCTCGTCGCGGTGCCCGCCTCGGGCGGGGCGCGCATGCAGGAGGGCATCCTCTCGCTGATGCAGATGCCGCGCACCACCATCGCCGTCGACCAGGTGAAGGAAGCGGGCCTGCCCTTCATCGTGCTGCTGACCGATCCTACCACCGGCGGCGTCTCGGCCTCGTTCGCCATGCTGGGCGACATCCAGATCGCCGAGCCCGGCGCCCAGATCGGCTTTGCCGGCGCCCGTGTCATCGAGGAGACGATCCGCGAGAAGCTGCCCGAGGGCTTCCAGCGCGCCGAATACCTGCTCGACCACGGCATCATCGACATGGTGGTGCCGCGCAAGGAATTGCGCGAGCAGATGGGCCGCATCATCTCGCTCCTCACCAAGCGCGACGAGGCCGCGTGAGCCCGCACGACATGGGTCAAACCAGCGATATCGTCCTCGAACGCCTCAACAAGCTGCATCCCAAGCTGATCGACCTGGAACTTACCCGCGTCCAGAATCTGCTGGCGGCGGTGGGGCATCCGGAGCGGCGCCTGCCGCCCACCATCCATGTGGCCGGAACCAACGGCAAGGGTTCGGTCATCGCCTATCTGCGCGCGATGCTGGAGGCGGCAGGCTACCGCGTCCATGTCTATACCTCGCCGCATCTGGTGCGCTTCCACGAGCGCATCCGGCTCAACGGCGAACTTATCGCGGAGGAGGCGCTGATCGCGCTGCTGGAGGAATGCGAGCGCGCCAATGGCGGCACGCCGATCACCTTCTTCGAGATCACCACGGTGGCGGCTTTCCTCGCCTTCACGCGGCAGCCGGCCGACATCCTGCTGCTGGAGACCGGGCTCGGCGGCGAGTTCGACGCCACCAATGTGATCGACGCGCCGCTCGCCACCGTGCAGATGCCGATCTCGTTCGACCACATGCAGTTCCTCGGCGACAGCCTTGCCAAGATCGCCACCGCCAAGGCCGGCATCATCAAGCGGCATCGGCCGGTGGTGATCTCGCCGCAGCCGGCCGAGGCCATGGCGGTGTTCGAGGCACGCGCCGCCGCATTGCAGGCGCCGCTCTACCGCTTCGGCCGGGAATGGAACTGCGACGGCGACCTCAAATCGCAGCTGCGCTATTTCGATGCGCGGGGCCCGCGCCTCTATCCGGCACCGGGCCTTGCCGGGCGGCACCAGTATCGCAATGCCGGCTGCGCCGTCGCCACCACCGGCGTGCTGGAAGGTTTCAAGATTTCCGACGCCCATATCGCGCAAGGTTTGCGCGACGTCACCTGGCCGGCGCGCATGCAGCGCCTGACCCGGGGACCCTTGGTCGAGATGCTGCCCGACGGCACCTGGGAATTGTGGCTGGATGGCGGGCACAATGCCGAAGCCGGCGAGGTGATCGCCGGCATGCTGGCCGATTGGCGCATCACCGACGGCAAGCCGGCGCATCTCATCTTCGGCATGCTGAACACCAAGGACCCGGTTGCCTTCCTGGCGCAGCTGGCGCCGCATGCCGAGGATCTGGCCGCCGTCGCCATTCCGGGCGACCATGCCAGCCTGTCGGTCGAGGAATGCGTCGCCGCGGCGGCCCAGGTCGGGCTGCTCGCCCATGGCTACCGCTCGGTCGAGGCGGCCCTGCGCGCCATCATCGATGCCCATGACGGCAGTACCGAGCCCAGGCGCATCCTCATCTGCGGCTCGCTCTACCTCGCCGGCACGGTGCTGGCGGAGAATAGCTGAGTCCTAGCGTGTTTCCCGCTCCGATGGAAATGGGGCCATTTTCTCTGTCATGCCCCGGCTTGGCCGGGGCATCCACGAATTGCTTTCTTTGTCGCCAAGCAAACTCGTGGATGGCCCGCCTGAAGCGGGCCATGACAACTTGAACGACTTGCCGTGAATCCGGCTGGGCGTGTTCTGCCCTAGGCGGGAAAGCGCAGCGCGAAACCCAATTCGCCCGTGCGCACGGCCAGCGCCGCCAGGGCTTCGCGCGCCGCTGCCGCGGTCGCGTCGCGCCCGAAACGCGAGAACAGCCGCGCCCGTTCGATCACGATATCGGTATAGGCCGACGGCCGGGACGCGGTGAATGCGGCCAGGCTCTCGGCATGCTGCCCGACCAGCGGCCAATCGCCGGCCGCGATCGCCCAGTCGATGGCAAAGGTCCGGAAAAAGATGTGGTTGTGCGCCATGCTGGTCGCCAGCAGCAGGCGCTCGCCGCGGTCGACGGCGGCGCGCCCGTCGGCCCCCGGGCCGAGGATGCCGGCGCGGATGCTCTCGATGATGGCGCCGGCAAAACCGATGCCGGTCGCCTCGGCCAGTTCCAGGGCCCGCGCCGAGAGGGCCAGCGCCGCATCCCGCTCGCCCGCCTCCAGACGCGCCCGCGCCAGGATCGCCGCGGTGATCGATTCGAAGCGGCGCGCGCCGATCGCGGCGGCGCGTTGCATCGCGGCCTCCGCCGGTGCCGCCGCCTCGGCCCAGCGATGCGCCGCCATCAGGATGAAGGCGCGGCATTCCAGGCCGAACATCTCGCCGAAGCGGTCGCCGATCCGCGCGGCCGCCTCCTGCGCCAGCGCGACATGCTGCAGCGCCTCGTCGAACCGGCAGGCGAAGACGTGGCAATTGCCGATCATGCAGCGATTGACGCAGATGATGCGCAAATGCCCGGCCGCCTCGGCGGTGGCGACACTGGCACTGAAATGTCCTTCCGCCTCGGCATAGCGGCCCAGCATGTAATTGGCGTCGCCGAGGCCGCTTTCGGCCCGCGCCAGCCATTCCGTCGCCCCGGCGCGCCGTGCCGCGGCGAGTGCCATCTCATGCGCCTGCAGGCAGGAATCGGCAGCACCGACGGCAAAATGCAGGTTGCCGCGCAGATAGCTGATCTCGGCCAGCAGGGATGCGTCATCCGCTTGCCGTGCAACCGGCTCGGCCATTGCCAGATTGGCGAGTGCCGCCTCGAGATTGCCGAGCTGCCGGTCGCTGGCGGCAAGGCCGATGAGTGCAAGGCAGCGGTCAAGCGGTGCCATTGCCGCCGCCAGGGCGCGGCCGAAGGCCGCCTGCGCCGGCAGCGCCTCGCCGATGTCGAGATGGCAGCGGCCGGCGACCAGGCCGAGGCGGACCAGCTCCGCGTCGTCCTGCGCCAGTTCGAGGCCGCGCGCCGCCAGGCGCTTGGCAAGGTCGAGATGATACCGGGCGGCTTCATTCTCGGCGGCGCGGGCATAGGCCAGGGCGGCCCCCGCCGCCTCGGCGCGGTCGAGATGCTCGGCATGCAGCACCGGATCGCGCTCGGCAAAGAGCCCGGCCGCCCGGTTGTGCAGGGCGCGGCGCCGCTCTCGCGTCAGGGTCGAATAGATGCCGTGATGCACCAGCGCATGGGCAAAGAGATAGCCGCCGGCAACCGGGCGCAGCAGCTGGCGCCGCAGCATAGGCGCCGGATCGAATGCCGGCCGCTCGAGCAGAAGGGCAAGATCGGCAGCATCGAAATGCTGGCCGAGGACCGAGGCCGCCTGCAAGGCGAGGCGTTCGGATTCCGGTAACTGGTCGAGCCGCGCCAGCACGACATTGCGCAGCGATGCCGGCAGGTCGTCGGCCTCGCCGGTCAGCCGGCTGCGCAGCAACTGCTCGAGGAACAGCGGATTGCCCTCCGCCCGTACCACGCACTGGCGCGCGAAGGCGTCGAGATCGGCGGCGATCTGGCGCGACATCTCCAGCGCCTCCGCCTCGGTCATCGGCGCGAGATCGATCGTGACGATGCGGCCGTCATGGAGGCGGGCCCGCCAGGCGGCATCGATCGGATCGGGGTCGAGGCGGCTGGTGAGCACGATGACGACCGGCAGGCCAGCCACGCGTTCGGTGAGAACCGCCAGGAGATCGAGTACGCCCGCATCCGCCCAGTGTATGTCCTCGACCGCCAGCAGCAGCGGCACCGGCGCGGCCAGGCCGGCCAGCAGGGCGGCCAGCGCCTCGACCCGCAAGCCGGCGCGGGCGGCATGGTCCATGGCCGCGACCAGTTGCTGTTCCTCGGCCGCGAGCGGCCGGTCGGCGAGGTCGCGGATCAGGGCCAATTGCAAGGGGGTGAGGGCGGATGCGGCCGGCGCCAGGTCGAGCAGCACCAGATCGAGCAGCGCCCGGGCCAGCTGGCACATCGGGTCGCGCTCGCGGCCGGCGCCGAAATCGAGGATGCGGACCAGCGCCGGTCGATAGCCCAGCACGCCGGCCTGGCGCAGGGCCTCTTCCAGCAGGCGCGACTTGCCGATTCCGGGGACACCGCGAATGAGAAGGCAGAGGCCGGTCATGGCCTGGCGGCAGGCTGCCAGCAGCCCGGCGATCTGCGCGATCTCAGCACGCCGGCCGACGATGTCGCGCGCATCCTGTCCTTCCACCGGCGCCGCCTCGGCCACCCGGAAGATTTCCACCTCCGCGCCGATGCCCTTGACCGCCTGGCGGCCGAGCGGCGTCACCTGGCAATGGCCGGCCACGGCGGCGGCAATCTCGGCCGAGACCCGGGTCTCGCCCGGCGGCGCCAGTTCCATCAGCCGCGCCGCCAGATTGACCGCATTGCCGATGACCGTATAGCTGCTGTGCGCCGCACTGCCGAGGCCGCTCGCGAGGACGTCGCCGACGGCAATGCCGATATGGACCTTGAGGTCATGGCCGGTTTCCGCCGCCAGGGCCGGCATGGCGGCGTGGATTGCCAACGCCGCGCCGACCGCGCGCCGCGGGTCGTCGCCATGCGCCACCGGCGCCCCGAACAGCGCCATGACATTGTCGCCCATATGCTTGTCGATGCGCCCGCCGAACCTGAGGACGATATCGTCGGCGACCGCGAAGAAACGCGCCAGCAGGGCGTGGACGTCCTCCGGATCGGCGCGTTGCGCCAGGGCCGAATAGCCGGCGAGATCGGCGAACAGGATGCTGACCGGGCGCCGTTCGGCCGGCATCTCGTGCGCGGCGCCGGCACCAAGGAGGCCGCGCCCGCAGCCGCCGCAGAAGCCGTCGCCGGGATCATTGGCAAAGCCGCAGGCGGGACAGGGAAACGGCAGGGGCGCGCCGCAGGCCGCGCAGAAGCGACGGTCCTCCCGGTTCTCGGCATTGCAGGCGCCGCATCGCATGGCCCGACCGCCGTCTTTTTGCCAATCCGTGCCCCGAACCGAGCTTGCGCCGCGCCGGTGCAATCGGCAAGTGGCGGCCGGCAAGCGGCCAAAGCATGCAATCGCCCAAAAACAGAACCCCGCCGGGCCAGTCCCGGCGGGGTTCATTGGCAGCCCGGTATCGGCGCCGTCAGATGTTCGAATTCACCCATTCGAGCAGCTTGCGCTTCGGCTCGGCCCCGACCTTGGTGGCGGCGACCTGGCCGTCCTTGAACAGCATCAGGGTGGGGACACCGCGGATGCCGTATTTCTTCGGCGTCTGCGCATTGCGGTCGATATCGACCTTCACGATCTTGAGCTTGCCGCCCATTTCCTGGGCGATCTCCTCCAGCACCGGCGCGATCGCCTTGCAGGGGCCGCACCATTCGGCCCAGAAATCCACCAGCACCGGCTCGCTGGATTTGAGGACGTCCGCCTCGAAGCTGGCGTCGCTGACATGGGTCGTGCTCATCCCGTCTTCCTTCCCATTGGACCCGGTCGGCGCGAGAGGCACCTTGACCCGTCCGGTTAGACACATGAAGGGCGCCATGATCCCTGTGATTCCGGCGCCCGATCGCTTCGAATCTATGAAGCCCCCCGCCGAGCGTCAAGGCGCGGGCACACTGCCGGACCCCAGGCCTGCGCCCAGCGCATGACTTTCCAGGAGGTGGCCGGGGATCGGCATGAGGCGCGGCAAGGCGCTCCAGAGCAGGTAGCAATGGATTGTATGATTTGGATAAATTCCCTGGATCGCCGATCGGTACAGAGCCAGCTGCCGGAGATACTGCCGCGAGACCTGCTCAGGCTGCATGGCTGGCGGCCGGTTGCTCTTGAAATCGATGATATGGCAGGTCGATTCCGCGACCACCAGGCGGTCAATCTGGCCGGAGAGGATGTCGCGCCCGCCATCGGCGCGCGGCAGGTCGGCCACGATCGGCACCTCGGCGCGGGATCCCGGCGCAAAGAGGAAGGCGAAGACGGGGTCTTCCAGCACGGCCATGACTTCGGCAACGATCGCGTCCAGCACCTCCGCGCCGGCCATCAGGCCACTCGGCCGGTTGACCTGGTCGAGCCAGCGGCGCGCCGCCCCGCGCCGGATTGCGGGATCGATATCCGGCAGCATCTGGAACAGCTTGTGGATGAGGATGCCGCGCTGGAAGCGGCCGCCATCGGCCGCATTGTCGAGCGGCGAGATGACCGGCGGCTCGGCACCCAATACCGCCTCCAGGGCGGCACTGGGCCGGGTCGGGATGAGCGGACGCGGCGGGTCGGGCTCGGCGGCGGCGGGTGCATGCGCCCAGGGCGCCAGTGGGGTAACGAGATCAAGTGCCAGACCTGCCTTGGTTCCAGCCATCTTCGGCGGGTCCTGCTGCGGATTGGCGAAGCGATGGAACGCCCCTTCCCAGCCCGCTTCCGGCCGCCAGGAATCGGCCGGCGCGGTTTCGACACCCGGCAATGCGCCAAGCGCCGCCGCAACATGATCGTGCCAGCATGGATTGCTCCCGCCCCTGAGGCCGCGCCAGCCGCAGACATAGAGCCGGTCCTCGGCGCGGGTGAGTGCGACGTAGAGCAGGCGGTTCTCCTCCTCCTGTGCGCGCTGGTCGATCGCGGCGCGGGCCGCCGCCGTCGCCGCCACATCCAGCTCCTTGCGCTGGACCCAGGCCGGCAGGCCGGCATCCGCCGCACCCAGCCAGAAGACGCCGCTATGCGCCGGCCGCTGGCGCTGCGCATCGGCCAAGAAGACGATCGGCGCCTGCAGCCCCTTGGCGCCATGCACCGTCATGATGCGCACCTGGCCGCCGCCATCCTCGGTCAGTTCGCGCTTCACCACCGCCTCGCCCGCCTCCAGCCATTGCCGGAAGCCCTGCAATGCGGGATGGTTGTTCGCCTCGAAGGCAAGGGCGAGGTTGAGCAATTCGTCGATCGCCTCGCCGACCTGCAGGCCGAGCCGCTGGAACAGCCTGCGCCGTCCGCCACCGGCCGAGAGCAGATCGGCCAGCAGGCCGTAGGGGGTGAGCGTCTCGGCCCGGACCAGATAGCCGGTAAGGAAATCGCGCGCCGCGGCGAAACGCGCATCGCGCGCGGCGGCAGTTTCCAGCCGGCACCAGAGTGACGACTCGCCACGGGCGACGCAGAGTGCGAAGAGGTCATCCTCGCCGAGGCCGACGAGCGGGCTTTTCAGCAGTGAGGCGAGGTTGAGGTCGTCCTCCGGCAGCAGCAGGAAATCGATCATCGCCACCAGATCGCGCACCGCCAGTTCCGAGAGCAGCGCCAGGCGGTCGATGCCGGAGACCGGCACCTCGCGCGCCTTCAGCGCCTTCACCAGGGTCGGCACGAAGCCGGTGCGCGAGCGCACCAGCACCATGATGTCCCCCGGCGCCACCGGGCGATCCTGCGAGGGCAGCATCTCGCCCCGGCGCAGCATCTCGGCCACATGATCGGCGATCGCGTGGGCCACCCGGGTGGCCGGATCGCCGGGATCGGCATCGATGCTGGGGGCCGCCCAGGGTTCGGGCTGGCTGGCGGCGAGCGGTACGGCGCGCGGCCATAATTCGACCAGGCCCGCCGCGCCGGCTCGCGCCGGGATGTGCCGGCCTTGCGTGCCGGGCGCGATCACGCCGGCGCCAGCGGGACCGGCGAAGACGCGATCGACCAGCTGCAGCACCGCCGGGCTGGAGCGGAACGAGACGATGAGCGGAACGTCCTCGAAGCGGGTCCGGGTGTCGCGCTTGTCATCGGCCGGGCGCAGGCGCTCGCGGAAATGCGCGCGCGCCGCGAGAAAGGCCTGCGGCTCGGCCCCCTGGAAACTGAAAATCGATTGCTTGAAATCGCCGACCGCAAAGATCGAGCGTGCCATCGGGGCAACACCATCGGCGCTGCGTTCGGCGCCGCTGCCGGCGATCAGCTCGTCGGTCAGTGCCTTGATGATCTCCCACTGCACCGGGCTGGTATCCTGGCCTTCGTCGATCAGCACATGATCGATTCCGCCGTCGAGCTTGTAGAGCACCCAGGGAGCGACACCGGGCCGCCGCAGGAGATCGCGCGCCGCCAGGATGAGGTCGTCGAAATCCAGCGCCGCCGTCACCGCCTTCAGCTGCTGGAAACGCCGGTAAAGATCACTCCCGAGGGTCACCAGGGCGACGGAATCGGCCAGGATACCGATGGCGTTGAGCTGCGCGGCAACGCCCAGCAGGCGCTGCCCTTCGCTCTTCATCACCTCCTTGATGCCCGGCATGGCCTTGGCGGCCTTTGCCGTCGCCAGAAACTTGTCGTCCTTGACTGCTCCCTTCTGCGTGATGAAAAGCGAGAAATAGGCGTCGAACCGCGCCACACGCCCGGCAATATCCGCCGCCAGGAATTCAGCCAAGATCCGCGCCCGCTCTGCGTCCGAATCGCTGCCCTGCATCAACGCCTGCATCGCCTGACGCAGGCTGGTGGCATCGCATGCCGCGTCGGCCAGCTGGCGTTCGAGAAAGGCGTCGCGGTCGAGAGCGGGATCGATGCCGAGCAGGCCGGCGAGCGCCCGGCGGTAGGCGGGCAGATCGGCCATGCGCTGCATGAAACCGGCAAAGCGCGCGCGGTCGGCAAGCAGCGCGGTGACGGTCTTGTCGAGGCGCATTTCGCCGCTGCCGGCGACGAGATGGGCAAGTGCGGCCGCCAGATCGGCGTCGCCGCTCGCGCGCGCCGCCTCGAACTGGGCCTCGCGCGCCTGGTTGAGCAGGGCAGCGGCATCGCGCTCTTCGATCAGGCGGAAATGCGGTGCTACGCGCGCCTCCAGCGGGAAGCGCCGCAGCAGCGACTGGCAGAAGGCGTGGATTGTTTCGATGCGCATCCCGCCCGGCGCATCCAGCACGCGGGCAAAGAGGCCGCGCGCCACCACCATGTAGCGAGCCAGACCGGCATTGCCCAGCAGGCGGGTGAGCGCCGACTTGAGCTCGGCATCGGGAATGGCCGCCCATTCCGCCAGCGTGGTGGCGATGCGGTTGGCCATTTCCGCGGCCCCCGCCTTGGTGAAGGTGAGGCAGAGGATTCGTTCGGGTGCCGCCCCCTCCAGCAGCAGGCGCAGCACGCGATCGCGCAGCACCTGGGTCTTGCCGGAGCCGGCCGAGGCCGAAACCCAGGCGGAGACCGCCGGATCGGCGGCGCGGCGCTGCTCGGCGGTCGCCAGTTTGATCGGATCGATCGGCGCGGCGTCGTTCATTCGTCCGCCTCGCTGGCCCATTCGGCGATCCGCGCCAGATGGTCGTAGTCGTTGTAGCGCAGGGCGAAGGCGGCGCGCGGCTGCGCCATATAGGCGGCATCATCCCGCCCGTAGGTGGTGACCAGACCGACGAGGCCGGCATAGGCCTCGGCCGCCAGCTGCATCGGGTCGGCCTCGCCGCCGCGATTGGGAAGCTTCAGCCGCTCGGTCCGGCAGCCCTCGCGGCCGCCCTTCAGATGCCAGTATTCCAGTGCCGCCACGCTGGTCACGGCCGGACCCGGGAAGGCACCGCGCAGTGCCATCGCCGCCTCGAGCGGCAATTGCGAAGCGAAGCCGAGAACGACGTCGGGCGATTTCGGCAGGGCGCCGGTCTTGTAATCGATGAGGACGAGGCTGCCATCCGCCAACCGGTCGAGGCGGTCGGCCTTCGCAGTAAGGGTGAAGGGTGGCGTCACTTCGCCAATCTCGAGGCGGCCGCGCGTCTCGGTGGCGATGGCAGCGATGCCGGCTTCGCGTTCCTTCATCTCGGCCACGAACCATTGCGCCACCTGCAGGAAGCGCGGCCACCAGAAGGCCCAGGCGGTGGGTCGCGCGAGGTGCTCAGCGAAATGCTGCCGGCCAAGATCGATCAGCCGCGCCTCGGCATCCGGCGGCAGCGGCAGGCCGACATCGCCCAGAAAGCGATCGAGAATCTCGTGGAACAGCGAGCCGAGGTCGGCGACACCCGGTTCCTGGTCGAGCGGATCGAGCGCGCGCAGCTTCAGGATGTGCCTGGCATAGAGCGCGTAGGGGTCGCGCATCCAGGTTTCGATCTCGGTGACCGAGAGCCGGCTGGGGCGATAGGCGGCGCCGGGCCGGGGTGCCGGCCGCGCGATCGGCACCGCCGGCGCTTCCGGCCGGTCGAGCCGTGCCTGCCAGCCGCGATAGAGGCTGGGCCCCTCGACCGGTAGGACGATGCCGAGCGCGCGCAGGAAGGCGTCGAGCCGGAGCAGCCAGCGCGACGGCACGCTGGGCTTGCCGCCGACGCGCTGCGCCCGCGTCATGACGACGCGCGGGGCACCCAGCGCCTGCTGGAAGTCATGGGCGGCGAGACCGATCTTGCGTTCGGGTGCCGGCAGGCCGAAGGCGCGGCGCATCGGCCGGCTGAGCCAGGGATCGACCGGCACCTCGCCCGGCCAGATGCCTTCGTTGAGACCGCCGAGGATCATCAAATCGACCTGCTGCAGCCGGGCCTCGAGCGGACCCCAGATGAAGAGCCGGGGATGCAGGCCGTAGCGCGGCCGCACGTCGATCGCCTGTGTCAATTCGGCAAGGAGGGCCGCATAGCTCGCCGCCGGCACGGCATCGAGACCGCGGGCGGCGCGGCGCCATTCGTCGACGAAGCCGGCCAGCGCCTCGCCCGCCTCGCCGCGCCAGAGCGCCGCGGCGCCGCTTTCGCCCGGTCGTTCCGCCAGCGCTTCCGCGCAGTGCAGGTGACGTTCGATCCGCAGATCGATGGGAAGATCGCGTTGCCAGTCGCCGAGCCCATCCAGCGCGGCGGCAAGGCGGTCGATGAAGGCGACGATCGCCTGCCGGGTTTCGTCGGCGCATTCGGCGGCGGCGACGGCCGCGCGCAGCCCGGCCATGCCCGGCCCCGGCCGCACGCCGCGCAGCACGTGCCGCTCGAGGAGCCGCACCAGCGCCTGGCATGCGGCGTGATCGAGGCCAAGCGCCGTCAGCGGGTGCTTCAGGAGGGCCAGCAGCGGCACCGGCGCCAGTTCCTCGGCCAGCGCCGCCGCAATCAGGTTGAAATAGAGGCCAGGCGCCGTCTGACCGAGCGGCGTGCCGGCGGAATCGTCGATGACGATGCCCCAGCGCCCGAGTTCCGCTGCCACGCGCCGGGCGAGGCCGCGATCCGGCGTCACCAGGGCGGCGCGATAGGGTGCCGGCTGCGTCACTGCCTCGCGCAGCAGCAGGGCGATGGTGGCCGCCTCCTCCTGCTCGGTCTGGCAGTCGATCCGCGTTACCTCGGCCCAGGCGAGCTGCGCGCGCCCTTCCGGCTGGCGCAGACCGGCCGCGATCTTCGGCCAGTCATGCGTGGCCGTGGCCGGCAGCAGGGCGGCACTGACAATGGCCGCGCGGCTGGCGGGCGCCGCCCGCGCGGCCGTATCCGGCGGCCGATGCGGCCACAGCCAGACATCGCCCGGCGCGGCAGCGAGGCGCTCCAGCAATTGCGCGAGGCCGAATTGCGGATGCGCTGGATCGGCCGCGATGCCGCTCCAGGTTTCCGCCTCGACGGCGAGATCCAGCCCCGGCAGCACGACCAGCCCCCGCGGCAGGGCGGCGATGGTGGCGATGAGATCGGCGCTGGCGGGAATCGAGCCGGTACTGCCGGCGGCGATCACCATGTCGGCGGGCGGCCGTTCGCGCCACAGCCGGGCCTGACGGGCCAGCAGCAGGTTGCGCCGCCGGGCGGGATCAGTGGCCCCCTCCTCGACCAGGATCGCCGGCCAGTGGTCGAGCAGGATGCGCAGGAATTCGAGGGTCAGTTGCCAGTGCTCGGCCAGGTTTCCTTCGAGCGGGCCGACGGCCTCGATCGCCGCGAAATCCAGCCGTTCGGTCTCGACCTGGTCGAGCAGGCGGGCAAGCTCGCCGGCGAGGCGCACCGCCTGCTCGAGCGGCATGACCGTGCCGAGGCTCCTTTCCGCCGCGCGCCGCACCGGCCCGGCCAGCAGCATCTGCCGCCGCAGGGGCGAGATCGCCGGCGGCAACTCGTCCGCCAGCGCGTCGCCGAGGGCGAGATCGAGCGCCAGCCCCTGCAGGCCGATCTCGCTCTCGTCGAGATCGCCGAGCGGCATCAGGCGCGGCAGCATCAGCGGCCGGCCAAGGCCGAACTCGCCGGCGGCACCGAAGCGCAGGAAAGCTTCCTGCATGGCGCGGCAGGCGCGCCGGTTGGGCAGCAGCACGGTAACGCGGGCGAGCGCCAGGGGATCGGCCGCATGTTCGACGAGGAGGCCGTGCGCCAGCGCATCGACGAAGCTGGTGCCGGTCGGAATGCTGCAGATGCGCGAGGGTCGGTCGAACAGAGTCAAGAGGGGCTCCCCATGTCGCGGGAAGCTTGGCCTAGAATCTGATGCCGTGAAAGCTCAAATGCCGCTCGACCTCGGCGAGATGCTGCGGGGTCGAGACGTGATACCACTCGCCGTCATGGCGCAGGCCATAGAGCCGGTCTTGCTCGATGGCGCGGTCCCAGAGAAGGTTGGTCGAGAACTTGCCCTGCGGCGCATCGCGGAACAGACGCGGATGGCAGATCTGGATGCCGGCATAGAGAAAGGGCGCCACCTGCCACTCGCGGCGGCGGCGCACGCGGCCCTCCTGGTCGAGGGTGAAATCGCCGATGCCGTCATAGCCCACCGCCGTCACGGTCGGCTGCAGCAGGAGCAGCGCGTCCATCCGGGCATCGTCCCAGGCGGCGGCAAGGCGATGCAGGGCATCGGTCTTGCCGTTGAGCCAGATGATCTTGGCATTGACCGTGAAGAAGGGATCGTCACCGAGAAGCGGCAGGGCCTGCACGATGCCGCCGCCGGTCTCGAGGATTTCCGTCTCCTCGGAATAGAGGATCTCGAGATCGGCGCGGTCCTTGAGATGCGCCCGGATCTGCTCGCCGAGGTGATGCAGGTTGATGACGACGCGCTTCACACCGGCATCCCGCAAACGGTTGAGCACGACATCCAGCATCGGCACACCCAGCACCGGCACCAGCGCCTTCGGCAGCGAATCGGTGATGGGCCGCAGCCGGGTGGCAAGCCCCGCCGCCATGACCATGGCGGTGTGCGGGACGGTGAAGGATGGTTTGCTCAAGCGGGGAATTCCTTGTCGATCATCACGCGGTCGATCATTGGGCGGTCGATCATCAGGCGGTCGATCATTGGGCGGCGATGGCGCCGCGCTCGCCGGGCGGCAGGTGGCGCGCATACCAGGCGGCGACCGGTGCCATGGCGGGATGCGCGATGTCATGGGCGATCAGTTCCCAGACGCGCGGCATGAAGCGCTGGTACCACTCCTTGCCGTCGCGCTTCAGCAGGCGCGCGAAGGTGCCGGCGATGCGGGTGTTGCGCTGGCCGCCGATGACGGCGTAGGCGGCCATGAACCTCTCCCGCGCGATTGCCGGATTGGCGGCGAGGTAGCGGTCGATCATGCGCCCCATCAGATCCCAGGGCAGGTTGCGGCGCACGTCTTCCAGCAGCGAGACGAGGTCGAAGGTGATCGGCGCCAGCACGGCATCCTGGAAGTCGAGCAGGCCGCAGGCCTCGATCCCCTTGCGCTCCTTCAGCACCAGCAGGTTGTCGACGTGGAAATCGAAGAGGGCGATGCTCTGCGGCACATCGAGGCGCCGTGGCAGGACCTCGCGCCAGGCGGCGACGAACTCGGCACGCACGGCCTCCGGCGCAGGCGCCCCGAAATGGGCCGGCCAGTACCAGTCGAGCAGCAGTTGCACCTCGCGCAAGGCCCGCGCCTCGTCGAAGACCGGCAGCGAATCCAGTTCGACCGGCGGCATCCGGTCGTGCAGCGCGATGAGCGTGTCGGTGGCGAGCGCATAGAGGGCCTCCGCATCGCCGCCGGCATCGAGCTCGCGCGTATAGGTGCGGTCGCCGAGATCCTCCAGCAGCAGGAAGCCGGCCTCGGTATCGGCGGCATAGATCTCCGGTGCGCTGAAGCCGAGATCCTTCAGCAGGCGGCCGATGCGGAGGAAGGGGCGCACATCCTCCATCGGCGGCGGCGCGTCCATCAGCACGCGCGTGCGGCCGTCGAGCGTGAGGCGGTCGTAATGGCGGAACGAGGCGTCGCCCGCCAGCAGCCTGATCTCGGCCTTGCCCCAGCCGGCATCGGCCAGGAAGCGGTCGCGCCGGGCCGCGCGCTCGGAAGCGTTCGGGGTGATCTGGTTCATGCCTGCCTCGCTGCTGTCGCCCATGCCTGTTCGATCCCGGCCAGCCGTTCCCGCCAGTCGCCCGCGCCGGCGAGCAGCAGACGGCGCGACTCGGGACCCACGCCCGGCGCCAGAGTCACGTCGAGGCGGTTGCTTGGCAAGAGCGACCCCAGTCGTTCCGGCCACTCGATTAGCGAGATGCCCGCGGCAAAGGCTTCCTCGATGCCAAGCTCCCAGGCTTCGTCGGCCCGCTTCAGGCGATAGAGGTCGAAATGCCAGATCTCGCCCCGCGCCGAGGGATAGGTCTGCACCAGGGTGAAGGTGGGGCTCGGCACAGCCTCCTCCGCGGGTGCCAGGGCGGCGATAAACCCGCGCGCGAATGTGGTCTTGCCGGCGCCGAGATCGCCATGGAGGGCAATCACGTCGCCGGTCCGGACAAGCTGCGCCAGCAGGGCGGCGGCCCGCCGCGTGGCGGCCTCGTCTGCAAGCGTTATCACGGCGATGGAAGATCCCGGAACTGGCGTCATGGCGCCGGTTTGTAGCCCCCTTGCGACGCCGCCGCAATGCGCATTGTCAGCATGGATTTGCCACGAAAATACATTGTGCTAAAGGAGGCCCGGCCGGGTTTTCGGGCAGTCACTTCGGGAGGATCGCATGAGCGGCATTCAGCAGACGGACGTGGTCATTATCGGCGCCGGACCGGTGGGCCTCTTCGCCGTGTTCGAATGCGGCATGCTGAAAATGCGCTGTCATGTGGTGGACGCGCTGGAATCGACCGGCGGCCAATGCGTCGCCATGTATCCGGAAAAGCCGATCTACGACATTCCGGGCTATCCCGCGATCGATGCCGCCGATCTCATCCGGAAGCTCGAGGAACAGGCAGCCCCCTTCCATCCGGTCTATCACCTTGGCCAGCAGGTCGACAAACTGACTCCCAATGGCGAGCGCTGGCTGGTGGAAACCAGCACGGGGACAAGGATCGACGCCCGCGCCGTCATCATCGCCGCCGGCTGCGGCGCCTTCGGCCCGAACCGGCCGCCGCTGGAGCGCCTGGCCGAATTCGAGGGCCGAAGCGTCTTTTATCTCGTCAAGCGGCGCGAGGATTTCCGCGGCAAGCGCGTGGTCATCGCGGGGGGCGGCGATTCCGCCCTCGACTGGACCATCTCGCTCGCCGAACTGGCCGAGAAGATCTATGTCATCCACCGCCGCCCGAAATTCCGCGGCGCGCCGGAATCGGTCGCCCGCATGGAGGCACTCGCCAAGACCGACAAGGTGGAACTGGTGGTGCCCTATCAGCTGCACTCGCTGGAAGGCGAGAACGGCCAGCTTTCGGCCGTCAACGTCGCCACGCTGGAAGGTGAGATCCGGCGCCTCGAGGCCGACATGCTGCTGCCCTTCTTCGGCCTCGCGATGGATCTGGGGCCGATCGCCAAATGGGGCCTCAACCTGTCGCACAGCCATATCGCGGTCGACCAAAGGAATTGCGCCACCAATACGCCGGGCATCTTCGCGGTGGGCGACATCGCCACCTATCCCGGCAAGCTGAAGCTGATCCTGTGCGGGTTCTCGGAAGCCGCCATGGCGGCCCATGCCGCCCACCCGCTGGTGCATCCGGGCGAGGCCCTGCATTTCGAATATTCCACCTCGAAGGGCGTGCCGGGGAGCTGAAATACAACTGATACCGGCCATTGATGCGGTGATCCGGCGCTCCTGCGGCCGGTTACCGCAGGATTTTCTTCGGTGACAGCCGCCCCCTCGATCCCGCCATTGGCGCAAACGTTTAGTTTGCGTTAACGAACTTTTGCCATCGTAACGGCGGGAGGTCGCCAGCGACCTAGGAAAACAATCAGAGGATTGGACGCGATCTTGAGCGCGGCACTCCAAGACAACTCTGACGCCCGGGACGTCTTTGCCGCCGAACCCGCGGGCGGCAGCGCCGAACCATGGCAGATCCTGATCGTCGACGACGACCAGGACGTTCATCTCTCGACCGAATTCGCCCTCGGCGCCGAACGCATCAACGGGCGCGGGCTCAGTTTCCTGCACGCCTATTCCGCGGCCGAAGCGCAGCGCATGCTGGCAGCACCCAACGAGACGGCCGTCATCCTGCTGGATGTGGTGATGGAGACCGACGATGCCGGCCTGCAGCTGGTGCGCTTCATCCGCGACCAGCTGGGCCTCAGCGTGCCGCGCATCATCCTGCGCACCGGCCATCCGGGCTATGCGCCCGAACGCGACGTCATCCGCGACTACGACATCGACGACTATCGCACCAAGTCGGAGCTCTCCCGCGCCCGGCTGTTCACCTCGGTCGCCACCGCGATCAGGGCCTATGACCGGTTGCGCCAGCTGCAGGAGGCCAACAACCGCCTCGAGGCGATGACGCGCGACCTCGAGATCCTCAATGTCGACTATCTCGAACAGCGCGAGGCGGCGATGGCCGCCGCGCATGCCAAGTCGCGCTTTCTCGCCAATGTCAGCCACGAGCTGCGCACCCCGCTCAATGCCATCATCGGCTTCAGCGAATTGTCGCTGCGCGCCCTCGACAACGGCGAAAAGGTGCCGCCCGCCTATCTCCAGGACGTTCTCGATGCCGGCCGCCGCCTGGCCGCCCTGGTCGATGACATCCTCGAATTCAGCCAGCTCGATTCCCGCCGCCGCCGCCTGGTCTGGGAGCCGACCGACCTCAAGGAATTGCTGGAGTACCAGTGCGAGCTATACACGAACGAAGCGGCCCGCCTTGGCATAACCCTGGTGCTGCATGAGGGCGCGGAGGCGCGCAGCTGCGAACTGGACCGCAGCGCGCTCAGCAAGGTACTCGGCCATGTCATCGCCAACGCGCTGCGCTACTCGCCCAAGGGCGCCAGCGTCGACATTTCCTGGCGCGTCCTGGAGGCCCAGCTGCATATCGAGATCGGCGATCGCGGCCCCGGCGTGCCCGGCGCGATCAAGAGCAATCTCGACCAGCCCTTCTCGATCGGCCAGGAGGTCCTGACCAAGGATGCGAGCGGGCTCGGCCTCGGCCTTACCATCTGCCGGCATCTGATGACGATGATGGGCGGCCGCATCGCCATCGCCGATCGCGAGGGCGGCGGCACGACCGTGTCGGTCATCCTTCCCAGTCAATCGGCCTGACGTGACGCAGATGCGCGCGGCGGATCAGAGCGAGGCCCCCACGGCGCCGCAGGTCTCGGCAGAGACCGTCTCGTTCTTCGGCGAATTGTCGCGGCATCCCGCCGTCCAGGAAGGCGACATCGACACCATCGCCGAGTTCGTGGTCCATCGCGCGGCACAACTGGCGCGCATGGATTTCGTCAGCATCTGGATGTTCGATGCCGAGAGCGCCTCCCTGCGCAGTATCGTGCGCCTGGAAACGCGAACCATGCGCCATTGCCCGCCCGTCGGCATTCCCGCCGCGCAGATGGCGGGGGAGTTCGCGGCCTTGCGCGAGGCGTCGCTGCTCGCCTCCGCGAACGCGCTCGACGATCCGCGGCTGGCCGACATCCGCGATTCCTATCTCGGCCCGAATGGCATCACCTCGATGCTGGACCACGTCATTCGCGCCTCCGGCGAGGATGTCGGCTTGTTCAGCATGGAACGCTGCGGGGACAAATCACCCTGGCTGGAGCCGGAGATGGCCCTGGCGCGCGGCATCTGCAGCTATCTGGCGTTGACCTATGTCAACCAGCAGCGCCGCAAATCGGAAGGCGCCCTGCGGCTGTCCGAGGCGAGGCTGCGCCTGCTGACCGACAACCTGCCGGGTGCTGTCTACCAGCGCCAGCCCGGCGCGACCGGCAAGATCAGCTTTCTCTCCTCCGGAATCGAGATCCTGACCGGTCACCCGCCGGGTACCCTGCTCGGCCCGGCCGCCCCGCCCTGGGACGATTTCATTCATCCCGACGACCGGGAGGCGGTCAAGGCAACCCTGAACCTGGCCGGGGACGGTGCGGAATACAGCCTCGACTATCGCCTGCGCCGCGCCGATGGGGGCGAGGTCTGGGTGCAGGATCGCGGGCGCGCCACGCTCGGCGCCGACGGCAGCCGCCGGCTCGACGGCGTGCTGCTGAACATCACCGAGCAGCGCCTGGCGGAGAAAGCCGCCAGGGCGACCGCGTCGCTGCAGGCGGCGATCCTCAACAATACCGCCTATGCGGTGATCGCCACCGACGCCAAGGGCACCATCACCTTTTTCAACCGCGCCGCCGAGGAAATGCTGGGCTACGGCAGCGCCGAGATGGTCGGCATCCAGACGCCGCTTGCCTTCCACGACCTGGCGCAGGTACAGGCGCGGATCGCGAGCGCCAAGGAAAGGCTGGGCCGCGAGATCCTCTACCCGTTCGAGATCTTCACGCTGGACGCCGTCAGCGGCCAGCAGAACGAAAGCAACTGGATCTATGTGCGCAAGGACGGGCGCAAGCTGACCGTGCGCCTGTCCGTCACGGCCATCCGCGACGGAGCGGGCGAGATCGAGGGCTTCCTCGGCATCGCCGCCGACGTCTCCGAGCAGACCCAGCTGGCAAAGCGCCTGCGCCAGTCGGAGGAGATCGCCGCGCGGGTGCTGCTGCAATCGCCCGACGTCATCCTCATTACCTCGCTGAAGGACGGCCGCATCCTCGAGGCCAACCCGCGCTTCCGCGAGATCACCGGGATCGAGCGCGAGGAGGCGATCGGCCACAGCACCGTCGAGCTCGGCATCTGGGCTGACGTGCGCGAGCGCGAGGCGATGATCGCGGCCATTCGCCAGAGCGGCGAGGTTTCCTCCCTGCCGATCCGGGTCAACCGGCGCAGTGGCGGCGTGCGCCACTGCATGATGTGGGCCCGCTCCTTTACCTATGACGGGGCGCCCGCCCTTCTCTCGGTGGTGCACGACGTGACCGATCTGCGCCTCGCCTCGCAGGCGGTCGAGGAATCACAGCGCATGCTGCGCACGGTGCTTGACGCATTGCCCTCCCATGTCTTCTGGAAGGGGCCCGATTCGCGCTATCTCGGCTGCAATCGGCGCTTTGCCCTCGACAACGGTCTGAACGACCCAGCCGAGATCGTCGGCCTGATCGAGTACGATCTGCTGACCAGCCGCAGTCCGGCCCAATTGGCAGAAGCCGAGAGCGTGCTGGAATCCGACCGACAGATTATCGCCAGCGGTTTGCCGAGCCCGGAGCGAACCAGCCTATTCGTCATGCCGGACGGCAGCCAGCACTGGATGCATGTCATGAAGATGCCCTTGCGCGACAGCGAAGGG
Organism: Dongia mobilis; assembly: GCF_004363235.1. Lineage (GTDB taxonomy): Bacteria > Pseudomonadota > Alphaproteobacteria > Dongiales > Dongiaceae > Dongia > Dongia mobilis. Next base: position 597,275 of record NZ_SNYW01000007.1, on the reverse strand, counting down.
AAGATCACCGGCATCCTCGGCCTGCAGCATGACGTAACCGAGCAGAGGGAATCGCACGAAAAGCTTCGTGCCAGCGAGGAAAAGCTGCGCTCGCTGTTCGAGCACAGCCCGCTCGGCGTCACCCTGTCGCGCATCGACGGAAGCTTCGTCGAGGCGAACGACGCCTTCCTGCGCATCATCGGTTATGACCGCGCCGCCTTGCCCACCCTCTCCTACCAGGCGATCTCGGCGCCGGAATATGCGCGGTCGGACCAGGTACATGCCGATATCCTGGCCCAGACCGGCCGCTATGGCCCCTATGAGAAGGAATACATCCGCAAGGACGGCAGCCGGATCTCGGTCAGCCTGAACGGCTCCATGGTGACCGATGCGGACGGCGAACAATATGTCTGGTCGACAATCGAGGACATCACCCTGCGGCGCGCCAGTGAGGACGCGCAGCGTCGCCTCAAGGAGGATCTCGAGCGCCTGGTCGCCGAGCGCACGGCGGAACTGAAATCGGCGATGGAAGGCCTGATGCGGGCCGAGCGCCTCGCCTCGCTGGGCAGCCTCGTCGCCGGCGTCGCCCACGAGATCAGCACGCCGGTCGGCAATGCCAGCCTCGCCACCTCTACAATGAGCGGCAGCATCGCCGATTTCGAGGGCCTGATGGACGGCAAGCTGACGCGGACGGCACTTGAGGCCTTTGTCAGGCAGATCAGGCTCGGTACCGAGATCGCCAACCGCAACATCGAGCGCGTCGCCGGCCTGATCCAGAGTTTCAAGCAGGTGGCGGTCGACCAGACCAGCGCCCAGCGCCGCAGCTTCCACCTGACCGAGATCGTCGACGAGATCGCCACCACGATGCATCCCAGCCTGAAGCGCAGCAAGGTCCACCTCGAGGCTGCCATACCCGGCGACATCGTGCTCGATTCCTATCCGGGTCCGCTCGGGCAGGTGCTCACCAATCTCATCAACAACTGCCTGGTCCACGCCTTTGCCGGCGGTCGCGCAGGTGTCATCCGCCTGAGCGCCGTCCCACGGGCGCCCGCCTCGGTTTCGCTTGCCGTCGCCGATGACGGTATCGGCATTCCGGCCGCCGTGCGCGGCCGCATATTCGACCCCTTCTACACATCGAAGCTGGGCCAGGGTGGCAGCGGCCTCGGCCTGCATATCGTCCACAACATTACGACGGATATCCTGGGCGGCGATATTGCGGTCGCCAGCGAGGAAGGCGCCGGCACGACCTTCACCGTCACGATCCCGCTGGTCGCCCCGCAGGCGAGACAGGTCGACTCATGAATCAACCGGAGCAGAGGAAGCCATGACCACCTCACCGGACAGAACGCAGCAGGCGATGGATACGCCGGCGCAATGGATGGTGCTTTGCCTCAGTGCCCTGTCGCACGGCGACGACCCGCTGTTCGCCGAGGAATCGGCCGAGGAATGCAGTGCGGCCAACCAGCGCCCCTGGAACATCCTGCTGGTCGACGATGACGAGGAAGTCCACCACGCGATGGACCTGGCGCTCGGCAACGCCGTCATTCACGGCCGGGCGCTCAGGATCGAGCATTGCCACTCGGCATCTGCCGCGCATGAAATGCTGGCGGCCGAAAGCCCCAGGGTCGATCTGGTGCTGCTCGATGTCGTGATGGAGACGGAAGATGCCGGGCTCGGCCTGCTCGACGAGATTCGCACCCAACCGGCAACCCGCGACCTGCCGGTCCTGCTGCATACCGGACAGCCGGGCCGGGCGCCGGAAAGCGCCGTACGCCGGCGCTACGACATCAGCGGCTATCTGACCAAGTCGAATGTCACGCGGCCGATCCTGGTGACGGCGCTGGAATCGGCGCTGCTCGGGCGCAAACTGCCCTGACGGCACCGGCCGCCGGAATCGGCGTTCGCAAGCCTCAGGGCGCGTCGGCCGAAATCGGCAGGGCACAGACGATGCGCCGACCCTGCGGCGTGCTTTCGGTGTCCATATGGCCGCCATGCATCTCGACCAGAGTGCGGGCCAGCGCGATGCCGAGACCGCGCGTGGAGGATCGGGCCTGCGCGGAATCCGATTCCGGACCGATGTCGAGGCCGAAATCGTCCGGCGCGCCGCGCACCGCGACGCTGACCGCCAGCTGGTCGGCCGCACGCTCCGCCGCAACCACGACCGAGCGGCCGGCGGGTGCGGCGCCGATGGCGGCGGAAAGCAGGTTGCCGAGCGCCTGCTTGAGGCGTTGCGGGTCGGCGCGAATGACCCCGATATCGGCCGGCACCTCCATCACCAGGTCGATGTTGCGGCTGCGCGCGCGCTGCTGGAACAGGCGCGAGATCGATTCCGTCATCTGCCGGATGTCGACCAGCGCCGGTTCCAGCTGGATATAGCCGGCCTCGATCGCCGCCACGTCGATGACGTCGCCGATCATCAGGATGAGGTTCTGCGCCGAATCGAGGATCGCCGAGGCGTATTCCAGCTGGCGCTCGTTCATCTCGCCGAAATACTGCCGGGCCAGCAGCTCGGCATAGCCGATGATGGCATTCAAGGGCGTGCGGAACTCGTAGGAGACATTGGCGATGAATTCCGACTTCAGCCGGTCGGCCGCCATCAGCGCCTCGTTGCGCTCGGTCAGTGCGCGCTCCATGTTGATGCTGTCGGTGACGTCGGTGTACTTGAAGAGGCGCCCGCCATCGGCCAGGGGAATGGCGGCGATGTCGATGATCTTGCCGTCGATCCGTTCCAGCCGCACGTTCTTGAGGGCGCGGTCGGCAACTTCGGTGATGATGCGCTGGCGCAGTTCCTGCCAGTTCGCCCGGCTTTCGAAATAGGGTTTCACCGCATCGGCGATCTGCGCCACATGCGGCTCGGACGCCAGGATCTCGGGCGACAGGTTCCACAGCTGCTCGAAGGCCGGGTTGTGCAGCTTCAGCCGGCCGTCGCTGCCGAAGACCGCGATGCCTTCATAGAGGTGGTCGATGGTCTCCTTCTGCACCTCGATCAGCGTGTTGTAGTTGCGCTCCAGCGTCAGGTTGTCGGTCACGTCCTCGAAGGTCAGGATGACGCCGCCGAAGGGATGCGGCGCCGCCATCATGCGATAGGTGGCACCGCTCGGCATGTGCATCAGTTCCTCGAACGGCTCGATCACCGACATCACATGCCGGGTCCATTCGTGCTTGAAGGATCGGAAATCGGCCTGTTCCGGAATCTGCCGCCGCTCGCGCAGCTTGTCGAGGAACTGGTCGACCGTCGGCTCCTGACGCAGGAACGGCGCGTCGAGATTGAACAGCTCGCGAAAGGCGCCGTTGAAGAACTTCACCCGCCGGTCGGGCCCGAAGATGACGATGCCGGTAGAGAGCGCCTGCAGCACGTCGTCATGGGCGGCGATGTGGCGGCTGAGCTCGGCATGGCTTTCCTCGAGCTGGGTCTGGTCGAGGGCGAAGCCGATCACCGTGCCGTCCGGCAGCGGCACCTCGGTGAGATCGTAGAGCCTGCGCTGGCCCTTGACGATCAGCTGCTGGCTTTCCGATTGCGGCAGGCCGACGCGCTGGGCGCGCTTGGCCAAAGCCTTGGCGGCGGCGTTTATCTCGCGCCGCTCGCCGATGATGCGCTCCGGGGCCATGTCGAAGATCTGGGCGAAGGCGGGATTGCACCAGGCAATGGCGAGATCCGCCTGCCGGCGCCAGACCGGATAGGGCAGCTGGTCGAGGAGCTGTGCGAGCGAGGCGGCGACCTTGCGGGCATGGGCGCTGGCCGCCTCCACCGGCGCCAGGATGTCGTCGATCTCGGTCAGCCAGATGTGGCGCGACTGGTCGGTGGCGACGCGACCGACCCAGCGCAGCCGCGGATAGCCGGCGGCCGGCTTGGGCATCAGCACGAAATGCGTTCCCTCGCGGTCGAGCGCCGCGAGATTGGCCGCGAACATTTCCCGATCATCGCCATGGATCCCGTCGGCGAGCGCCGCCACGGCCATGCTCTCTTCCGGCAGGCCGAGCGCGAGGCGGGTCTTGTCGTCGGCGATGGCTGCGGCGCCGGGTTGCCAGTGAATGTGGCCGGTGGGCGCCGTCGCCCAATGCTGCAGCGCCCGGTCCAGACGCTGCTCGACCGATTCGCGGCGGCGCCGTTCTTCCGCCAGTTCGGCGGCGAGGTGTCGCTGGCGGCCGGCGCAGCGCCAGACCAGCCAGAAGGCGCCGGCGGCGATTGCAGCGGCCGCCGCCGCGGCCCACCACCCGGCATGCCCCGGCATGGCCGCCGCCTGTTGCGCCAGCGCGGGCGACGGCGCCAGCGCGCCGATCGCGCCCAGCGCGGTGCGCAGCCCCGGCCTCGCCGGCCGCCGCCGAGGCGCCATCCGGCCCGGTTCTGTCCTCACCGGTTCCCCTGCCATCGGGTGTTCGCGTTCCCCCATGAGGAAACAATCTACGTTTCGCCTTACCGCCTGACAAGCGAGCGGCAAAGGAAAGGGGCGCCGCAGCCCTTCCGCCGCGGCGCCCCCAGCCGATTTGATCGCAGGATCAGTAGCGGTAATGTTCCGGCTTGAACGGACCCTGCGGCGTGATGCCGAGATAGGCCGCCTGCTTGTCGGAGAGCTTGGTCAGCCTGGCGCCGACCTTGGCCAGATGCAGCGCCGCCACCTTCTCGTCGAGATGCTTGGGCAGAACATAGACCTCGTTCTTGTAGGCCTTGTGGTTGTTCCACAGTTCGATCTGGGCCAGCACCTGGTTGGTGAAGCTGGCCGACATGACGAAGCTGGGATGGCCGGTGGCGCAGCCCAGATTGACGAGGCGGCCTTCGGCCAGCACCAGGATGCGGCGACCGGTCGGGAACTCGACCTCGTCCACCTGCGGCTTCACATTGTGCCATTTGAAATTGCGCAGGCCGGCGATCTGGATCTCGCTGTCGAAATGGCCGATGTTGCAGACGATGGCGCGGTCCTTCATCTCGCGCATATGGTCGACGGTGATGACGTCGACGCAGCCCGTGGCGGTGACGAAGATGTCGCCGCGGGTGGCGGCGTCTTCCATCGTGGTGACCTCGTAGCCTTCCATCGCCGCCTGCAGCGCGCAGATGGGATCCGCCTCGGTCACCAGCACGCGGCAGCCGGCATGGCGCAGGCTTTCCGCCGAGCCCTTGCCGACATCGCCGAAACCGGCGACTACCGCGACCTTGCCGGCCATCATCACGTCGGTGGCGCGACGGATGGCGTCGACCAGGCTTTCGCGGCAGCCATACTTGTTGTCGAATTTCGACTTGGTGACGCTGTCGTTGACGTTGATCGCCGGCACCTTCAGCGAGCCGTCCTTCTGCATCTGGTAGAGGCGGTGAACGCCGGTCGTGGTCTCTTCCGAGATGCCCTTGATGTCCTTGAGCAGGTCCGGATGCTTGTCGTGCAGCAGGATGGTGAGGTCGCCGCCGTCATCCAGCACCATGTTGGGCACCCAGCCATTGGGGCCGCGCACGGTCTGCTCGATGCACCACCAGAATTCTTCCTCGTTCATGCCCTTCCAGGCAAAGACCGGGATGTTCTTGGCGGCGATGGCGGCCGCCGCGTGGTCCTGTGTCGAGAAGATGTTGCAGGAGGACCAGCGCACTTCGGCGCCCAGTGCCACCAGCGTCTCGATGAGGACCGCGGTCTGGATGGTCATGTGCAGGCAGCCGGCGATGCGCGCACCCTTGAGGGGCTGCTGCTTGCCGAATTCCTCGCGCAGCGCCATGAGGCCCGGCATTTCGGTCTCGGCGATGGCGATCTCCTTGCGGCCCCATTCGGCGAGGCTCATATCCTTGACTTTGAAATCCTGGGCGGCAGCCATTCTCGTTCTCCAATGCGCGTGGAACAGATGAGATAAGGAAATTTTTATGTGCCGCCGTATAGCAGGGTGGCGCAGACGTGGCAAGGCCGGCCTGAGGAACCCAGGCCGGCCTCGGAATTCTGGCCTAATCGCAAGCGGTTAGGCGCGTTCAGGCAGCCTCCAGGGCCGCCGTCCCCTTGTGGTAGACGGCATAGACATAGACCGGGATATCAAGCGCGCCCAGATGCTTCTCGACCAGCGGCTTGACCTCGTCCCAGTCGAGGGCGCCGACGCCGGTGGCGAGACGCGGCAGGGCCAGGCTCTTCACCCCCTCTGCGCGGACGAATTTGGCGAGCGCCTTCAGTGCCGCGCCGACATATTCCGGTGTCGCCTTGCCCGGCTTGCCGCCCTGGCCATAGGCCGCTTCCTGGGTCAGCAGGCTGACGACCAGGCGGTTGTCCGCTCCCTTCCAGGCGAAGATCTCGCCGGCCTCGGGGTGCGATTGCTGGCAATGGTGGCGGAAATCCTTGACCATGGCCGGCCAGTTTTCGCGCAGGGCCAGCGCCAGGCCGGAATTGAAGTGATCCCCCGGCGCCACCCCATGGGCGATGGCATCGGCCTGGCTCATCAGGATGTCGCCGCTCACATACTTGATCATGTCCTGCTCCCGTTGCGTCCGTGATGGGGTCAGCCTAGAGCGGCAGCGGCGCACGGCCTTGACGCAGATCAACCGGGCGCGTCCTGCGACAAACGGTCCATGACCTGGAAGGAAAAAGGCGACCAGAGCCCCGTCGGCGCACCGGCCTGGTGCAGGGCGTCGGCCGACCAGATGTTGCAGGTGCGGAACAGGGAATAGCGACCGACCGCCGCATAGAAGGCGTCGTTGGGGCCATAACCGGGGAGGTCGACGCGCCGCGCCGCGCCGCCCAGTGTCGCATCGATGAAGGCGAAGAGCCGTTCCCGCCCGGCGGCGTCGGCGACCAGGGCCCGGCACCCGGCCGCGCCGGCGGGATTGCCGTGATAGCTGACATGGAGGACGCTCTCGTCCAGCCAGAACAGCGCCTTGAGGATTGGCCACGGGCGCATGTCGCGCCAATGCGGCGTGGTGGCAAAGAAGTCCCGCGCGCCCCAGCCGAAGCCGATATGGCTGGCACCGGCGACATCGCCGGCGAAATCGGCCGGCGGAAAGAACGACCGCCAGTCGCGACCGCCACCCACCACCGGCAGCAGGATGTCGACATGCACGCCGTTGTCGCAGGCGAAATAGCGAAAGTCGTCGATCCCGTGCGGCAGTGCCCGGCGCGGAATCATGGTCAACACAAAAGCGGCGAAGAGATAGGCGAGGCAGAGGCCGAGCAGCGTCGCCAGCAGCATTGCCAGGCCACGCCGCAGGACGCGCATCCCGCTCACACTGCCCACCCTCAGACGGCGAGCGCGTTGAAATCGTCCAGCATCATGGCGATGCGGCCGCTATCCCACTGCTCCATGATGAGCCGGGCGCAGCGCGTCGCGGCGAGATAGTCGATCGAGCGGATGCGCTGCTTGACGCGCGGCAAATTGACCGGCGCCATGGAGAGGTCCTGGATGCCGAGGCCAAGGAGCAACGGCACGAAGCGAGGGTCGCCGGCGATCTCGCCGCAGACGCTGACCGGGATGCGCGCACGCAAGGCGGCCTCGGTCGCGAACTGGATGAGGCGCAGCACGGCCGGGTGCAGCGGGTTGTAGAGATGCGCTACCTGCTCCTCGCCGCGATCGATGGCCAGCGTGTACTGGGTGAGGTCGTTGGAGCCGATGGCGAAGAAATCGGCGACCTGGGCCAGGGCGTCGGCGGCGAGGGCGGCACCCGGCACCTCGATCATGATGCCGATCGGCGGCAACTCGTCGGCCAGCTTCACACCGCGGCGCTTCAGCTTTTTCGCCACCTGGGTGACGATCTCGCGCACCTGGCGCACCTCGGAGAGCGACGAAATCATCGGCAGCAGAATGCGCACCTCGCCATGGGCGGCGGCGCGCAGGATAGCGGCAAGCTGGGTCTCCAGCAGCGCGCGCTCCTGCAGCCCGAGGCGAATCGCGCGCAGGCCGAGGGCCGGATTGGCGGCATCGCCGAGCCGCTCGCGCAAGGACGGCGCCAGTTTGTCGCCGCCGACATCGAGCGTGCGGATGGTGACGGGACGCCCCGCCATGCCCTCGACGATGGCGCGATAGGCCTCGGCCTGCTCGTCCTCGCTGGGCAGGTCGACCCGGTTCATGAAGAGGTATTCGGAGCGCAGCAGGCCGACGCCCTCGGCGCCGGATTTCAGCGCCATGTCCAGTTCGCGCGGCAGTTCCAGATTGGCCAGCATACCGACGCGCTGGCCGTCGCGGGTGATCGCCGGCACCTTGCGGAGCCGCGCCAGGATGCGGTCGGATTTTTCCAGTTCGACCTGGCGGCGCTGCAATTCTGCCAGGCGCGCCGCCGTCGGGTTGACATAGAGCCGCCCGGCGGAGCCGTCGACGATCAGGGTATCGCCCGTCTTCACCGTCTTGGTGAGGCCGGCCACGCCGAGGACGGCGGGCAGCGCCAGCGAGCGGGCCATGATCGCGGTATGGCTTTCGGCGCCGCCGAGTTCGGTGACGAATCCGCGGATGCGCCTGGGGTCGAGCAGCGCCGTATCGGCCGGGGTCAGTTCCTCGGCGATGACGATGGCGCCGTCGGGCAGGTGCTTGAACGCCTCGAACGGCGTCTCGGTCAGGTTGCGCAGCAGCCGGTCGCCCACCTCGCGCACATCCTTGGCGCGAGCCGAGAGATAGGGGTCGTTCAGATTCTCGAATTCGTGGGCAACGGCGCCGATCTCGGCCAGCACCGCCGCCTCGGCATTGCGCCGGTCGCTGCGGATGCGCCGTTCGACCCCGCGCACGACGCGCGAGCCGGAGAGCATCTGCATATGCGCGTCGAGCAGGAATTCCAGCTCCTCGGCCGCGGCACCGTGGAGTTCCGCGCTCTTCTTCTTCAGCTTCTTCAGCTGGCGCTCGGATTTGGCAAGGGCGGAGGCGAAGCGCGCAAGCTCGGCCTCGACGGCGTCCTCGCCGATCTCGTAATCGGGTACGTTGACGACGCCGATCTCGACCAGATGTGCCTCGCCGATGACGATGCCGCTGGAGACAGCCAGACCTTCCAGCAGCTTCTCCGTCCTGGCGCCGGCCTTCTTCGTCGCCGCGGGATTGTCGGTGCCGGCGGGTTTAGCGCCCGACCTGGGCCGGCGCCGCTTCTGCACCGGGCCTTCAGTGCTCATAATGCGTCACTCTTCATCGAATTTCCGCGCGATGAGATCGACCAGCGCGGCGACGGCACGATCGGCTTCCGGGCCGGAAGCCTGGATCTCCAGTTCCGAGCCGATGCCGGCGGCCAGCATCATCAGGCCCATGATCGAGCCGCCGCTGACATCCATCTCGCCCTTGGCAACGCGGATGTCCGCGTCGAAACCACCTGACGTCTTGACGAACTTCGCCGCCGCACGCGCATGCAGACCCTTCTGGTTGCAGATCCGCGCGCGCGCCGTGATCCTGTTCTCCCCCGACATGTCGTGCCCGCGCCCCCTTAGGACTCGCTCGCCTTCAGCAATTGCGAGGCGACATTGATGTATTTGCGGCCGGCCTCCTGGGCCGCCACCACCGCGCCGGCCAGGGGCAGCGTGCCACGGACGCTGGCCAGCTTGATCAGCATCGGCAGGTTGACGCCCGCAACCACCTCGACATTCGCCTTGTCCAGGGTCGAGATGGCGAGATTGGACGGCGTGCCGCCGAACATGTCGGTCAGAAGGACGACACCCTTGCCCTGGTCGCAAGCGGCGACGGCATCGAGAATTTCGCGGCGCCGCATCTCCATGTCGTCCTCCGGACCGATGCAGATTGCCGTGGCGGCAACCTGCCGGCCCACGACATGTTCCAATGCAGCGAGAAATTCGGCGGCCAGTCTGCCATGTGTCACGAGAACGATGCCGATCAACGAAGTATCACCCACCCGTTACCCCCTGGATACGTTTCTTCTTGCGCGACCGCCTCACTTGCGGGCGCCCTGGGTCAGGCCTTGGGTCAGGCTCTGCGCCAGATCACGATGCCGCAGCGTTACCGCACGCCCCCTCTCGCGCAGCCAGGCGGCAAGCCGGCCGGCGACATAGACGGAGCGGTGACGGCCTCCCGTGCAGCCGATGGCGATGGTGAGGTAGCTCTTCCCCTCCGCCTCGTAGCCCGGCAGGAGCGGCCACAATAGGGAAGTCAGCGCCGCAAAGAAACCAGGGAAAGCCGGGTCGCGGGCGATCGCCGCCCCGACTGCCTGGTCCTCCCCTGTCAGTGGCCTAAGGTCCTGATTGTAATACGGATTTTCGAGGAAACGGACATCGAAAACGAGGTCGGCCTCGCGCGGCAATCCCTTGCGATAGGAAAAGGACAGCACGGTGAGGGCGAGGACGGATTCGCGGGCGGAAGCGGCGTGGCGGCCGAAATGCCCGGCCAGCAGCGCCTTCAGATCGCCGATCGCGGTATCGGTCGTATCCAGTACCAGATCGGCCCGGTCGCGCACCGGCGCCATCAGGCTGCGCTCGCGCTGGATGCCGTCTGCCACCGGGCGGTCCGGTGCCAGCGGATGGCGCCGCCTGGTCTCGGTATAACGCCGCTGCAGCACCTCGTCCTCGCAATCGAGGAACAGCAGGCTGACGGTGAAGCCGCGGTCGCCGCGCATCGCCTCGACCAGGTCGATGAAGCGGTCGCGCGAGAATCCGCTGGTGCGGGAATCGATGCCGAGCGCCAGCGGCTTCGCCATCTCGGGCAGGGCGGCCTGGCCCAGCGCGTCCTGGCCGAGGCCGGCCAGCAGCGAGGGCAGCAGGTCGAGCGGCAGGTTGTCGACCGCCTCGAAGCCCAGATCCTCGAGGCATTTGAGTGCCGTCGAGCGGCCGGCGCCGGCGAGGCCCGTCACCAGCAGGATGTGCCGGCTGGCCGGGTTGCTGTCGGCCACCTGCTTTTCCGCGCCGCTCGTGAAGTCATTCATGCCCTTGCCGTCCCGATCCGCCGGTTCATGCCATCCGCCGTTTCACATCCGGCCAAGAATCTGGTCCGGCGCGCAGCGCATGACAAGCCGCAGCCGCGCCGTGGCCGAAACCGCCGCCGGATCGATCCTGACCACCGGTATGGCGACGCCCAGATACGCGGCCTGTTCCGCCGCCGGCATGCGCTCGATCTCGCCCTGCGGCATCAGATCGGCGACCCAGCGCAGCGGCAGTGCCCGCGCCTCATGCGGCAGCGGCACGATGCCGAGGCCGCGCGCCTCCAGTCGGCCGACCAGATGCGGCGGCATGGCCGACGGCACGCCGACCAGCAACGCGTCGCCGGCGCGCCGCAATTCGACCTGCTCGTCGCTGATCAGCAGCGCCCCCTCGTCGACCAGGCGCAGCGCCAGATCCGACCGGCCGCTGCCGACCGGGCCGCGCAGCAGCAGGGCATGCTCGCCGATCGCCACCGCCACACCGTCGATCCTCAGTCTCGGCAATTGCCCGTCCATGCGCGCCCTGCCAACTATGCCCGCAGCAGATCGATGACGAAGCGCGCACCCCGGACGTGACCCTCGGCGTCGGTGCGGTTCTCGGCGCTCAGCTTGCCGCCATAGGCCTCGACGATCTGCTTGGAGATGGACAGGCCGAGGCCGGAATGGGTGCCGAATTTCTCGCCGCGCGGTCGTTCCGAATAGAACCGCTCGAAGATCGCCTTCAGCTTGTCGGGCGGAATGCCCGGTCCCTCGTCCTCGACCGTGATGACGATTCGGTCGGCGCGGCGGCGGGCGGCAAGCGTAATGGTGCCGCCCGGCGGGCTGAACGAGATGGCGTTCGCCACCAGATTGCGCAGCACCTGGCCGAGGCGCCCTTCGGTGCCGAGCACCGCGAGCTTGTCGCCCTCCGGCAGATGGGCGACAAGGCGCGGGCGCAGTTCCGCCTCGCCATGATCGCCGGTAGCGGCGTGGATGTCGACCAGGGCCAGGATGAGGTCGCGCATCGGTACCGGGCCCGCTTCGGCGCGCGAGATCTCCGCATCGACGCGCGACGCATCGGAAATGTCGCTGATCAGCCGGTCAAGGCGCTGCACGTCGTCGAGGATGATGCTCATCAGCTTTTTCTGCTGCAACGGGTCCTCGACGCGGGCCACCGTCTCGACGGCACTCCTGAGCGAGGTAAGCGGGTTCTTGATCTCGTGCGCCACATCGGCGGCAAAGCCTTCGATCGCGTCCATGCGGCGCCAGACCGCCTCGGTCATGTCGCGCAGCGCACCGGAGAGATCGCCGATCTCGTCGCTGCGGCGCGAGAGGTCGGGAATGTTCTGCTGCCTTCCCTTGGCGCGGCGCACGCGGTCGGCAGCATCGGCCAGGCGATGGATCGGCAGGGCGATGGTGCTGGCCAGATAGAGCGAGAGCAGCACGGTAATGCCGAGGGCGACGCCTGAAATGCCGAGAATGGTGAGGCGCGTATCGCGCAGCGTCGCCTCGACGTCATCGCCGCTCTTGGTGAGGAGAAGTGCGCCCAGCACCTGGCGATAGCGCTGCACCGGCACGGCGGAGGAGAGGATCATCTTGCCCTTGCCGGCATCGCGCACGTAGCTCGCCGCCTCGCCGCCCAGCGCCTTGACCACCTCGTTATAGTCGAAGGCGTTCTGCACCGCGGCTTCCTGGTAGGGTTCCAGCACGCGGCTCGATGGCAGGCGATTGAACACCCAGTCATAGGCACCGGAGATCCAGCTCCAGACCAGGCTCTGGTCGGGCTCCAGCGGCGGCAGCGGGGTGATGGTGACGATACCGCCGGGACCGGAGAGCATGAAGGAATCGGCGATCAGGGTACCATCCGGGGTGAACAGGCGCGCCCGCGTCTTGGAAACGTCGACCAGGCGGCGGATGGTCTGGCGCGAGGTCTCGGGCAGCAGCTTCTCGTCGCCCAGCGGCCCGGTAACCACGCCGCTTGCCGCCAGCGCGCCGGAGAACAGCTTGCCCTCGGTCTTCAGCAGTTCCAGCTCCGATTGCACCAGGCTGTCGCGATAGGTCGGCAGATAGAGCAGGCCCAGCACCGGCACCAGCAATGCCATGACGTTGAGGGCGAGAATGCGCCGGGTCAGCGGCGATTGCCACAGCGAGCGGCGCGAGGCCGGCAGGCGCTTGGGCTTTTCAGCGGTTGCGGCGGCAGCTCGGCGCGACTTGGCGGGTGCCGGCCGGGCATCAAGCGGCGCTGCAAGCGATTCGCCCTCGGCGGCACGCACCGCCGGCCGCGACCATTGGCCAGCGCCGGCCTCCTGCCTGCCGGAATCCTGCTTGCCGGAATCCTGCTTGCCGGAATCCGGCTTACCGGAATGCTTCTCGCTTTTGCGCGCATGCCGGTCGGATGACAGCGGCAGGCGCCAGCGATCGGTCTCCGCGTCGCGGGCGGCCTCGCTCATCCAGCCCGCCATGCATGCGGGCCAGGTTCAGCTTTCCTTGTAGCGATAGCCGACGCCATAGAGGGTCTCGATCTGATTGAAATCGTCGACCACCGCCTTGAACTTCTTGCGCAGCCGCTTGATGTGGCTGTCGATGGTGCGGTCGTCGACATAGATGTTCTCGCCATAGGCGGCGTCCATCAGCTGGTCGCGGCTCTTCACATGGCCGGGCCGCTGCGCCAGCGCCTTCAGGAGCAGGAATTCGGTGACGGTCAGCTCGACCGGCTTGCCCTCCCAGGTGCAGAGATGGCGGGTGGGGTCCATCATCAGGGGGCCGCGCAGCAGCGCCTGGTCGCTGGCGCCGGCGGCGGCGCCCCGGCTTTCCTCGCGGCGCAGGATGCTGCGGATGCGCTCGATCAGCAGGCGCTGCGAGAAGGGCTTCTTGATATAGTCGTCGGCACCCATGCGCAGGCCCATCAGCTCGTCCACCTCGTCATCCTTCGAGGTGAGGAAGATGACCGGCAGGGCCGAGGATTTGCGCAGCTTCTCGAGCAGCTCCATGCCGTCCATGCGCGGCATCTTGATGTCGAGCACGGCAAGATCGACCGGCTGGCTGGTGAGGCCGCGCAGCGCCTCGGCACCGTCGCTGTAGGTGCGCACGGCAAAACCCTCTGCCTCCAGGGTCATGGTGACCGAGGTCAGGATGTTGCGGTCGTCGTCAACCAGCGCAATCGTCTGCGGCACGTGGATTCTCCTTGGCGCGGGAACAGATACAGAAATTACCCCTTGATGGCCAGCCTGCGGTCGCGCGCACCCGTCAGCCTGTGGCCGGGCAACCTGCTGCTGGCTAAGCCAGGATCGGCGCCAATGATGACAGAAATGGGGCGCAAAACGCACAATTGCTAGGCCTTTGGCAAAAAAGGCCACTGGTTTCAGGACCTTGGGCCGTATCATCGCCGCCGCCGGATGTACCCGGACAACTTATTGATCGACAAAGGAAACGCCGCAGAAGCAAAATCCGGTCACCGCGGGTCGGGTCCTGCCGTCCGGCCGCGGCTCCAGCCCCCTCCTCAGCCCTTGCCGCCGCAACCATGCCCTATCACCTGATGATCGCCGCCCTTGGTGTGGCCCAGATCGTGTCCTGGGGCATTCTGTTCTACACCTTCCCCCTGCTGGCAGGCCCCATCGGCCATGACCTGACGGCGGCAAAGGACCAAGTCTATGTCGCCGCCACCCTCGCCCTGCTGGTGAGCGGTCTTGCCGCCTATCCCCTCGGCGCGGCGATCGATCGCGGCCATGGCCGGCTGGTACTGCTCGGCGGCTCGGTCCTGGGTGGCGGCATGTTCGCCGCCCTTGCCCTGGTCGACAGCCTGGCCGGCCTCTATCTGGTCTTCGTCGGCGTAGGTCTCGCGCTTGCCATGTCGCTCTACGAGCCTGCCTTCGCCGTGCTGGTGCATCGCCTGGGCGGCCAGGCGCGGGCGGCCATCACGACGCTCACCCTCTGGGGCGGCTTTGCCAGCACGGTCTTCATCCCCTTCGACCAGTTCCTGCTCGACCGACTCGACTGGCGCGAGGCGGTACTGGTCCTGGCAGCAATCCAGATCGTCATCGGCGGCGGCTGCAATGCCCTGGCCGTGCGCGGACCCGCCGCGCCGGCGGTGGCGGAGGCAAGTGCGCATCGCGCCCGCACCGGCTGGCCGGTACTGCGCTGGGCGCTGGGGCGGCGCGCCTTCTGGGGTCTCGTCGTCACCAATGTCTGCTATGCCGCCACCTATATCGCCCTCACCTATCATCTTTATCCGCTGCTGATCGAACGCGGCTTCGACCCGGCGACGGCCGTCGCCGGCATCGCCATCTTCGGTCCCGCCCAGGTGGCCGGGCGGGTCCTGGTCTGGCTGTTCGGGCGCAACCGCCCGGTGCGACTGATCGGCAGCATCGTGATCGCGCTGTTTCCGGCGGCCTTCGCCATCGCCGCCTGGATGCCGGCCGATTTCCGCTGGCTGGCCGCCTTCGCCATCCTGCTGGGCGCCGCCAACGGCATTCTCACCATCGTGCGCGGGCTTGCCGTGCCGGAATTGCTGACCCGCGACGGCTATGGCGCCCTTAACGGGGCCATCAGCCTGCCGGCGACGCTGGCCAAGGGGGCGGCCCCCTTCCTGGCGGCGCAGCTCTGGTCGCTCACCGGTTCCTACCAGCAGCCGCTCATCTATGGCATCGCCGGCACGGCCGTGATGGCAGCCGGGTTCTGGCTGGCCGCCTGGCGCGGCGCGGGGCCGACACCGGGTCGATAAATGCTATTGGCGCCGCGCATCCGGTTCGGCTAGATATGGGGCATCCCGTGGTGATTTGGCCGGCCGGCTTGCAGCCACGTAAAAAAACTCGCTAAAGGGCCGCCTGGGACTTGCCAGTCAAGAACCTCAAGGCCGCGGACCCGAGGCGGGTGATTATCCGATCTTTGGGTGAACGCAGATGCCGATCAAGATTCCAGACAAGCTTCCCGCCTTCCAGGCCCTCCAGAACGAGGGCGTGCGCGTGATGACCGAGGCCGTAGCGATACGCCAGGACATCCGACCGCTGCAGATCGGCCTCCTCAACCTGATGCCCAACAAGATCAAGACCGAACTGCAGATCGCGCGCCTGCTGGGCGCCACGCCGCTGCAGATCGAGCTCTCGCTGATCCGCATCGGCAACCATGTCGCCAAGAACACGGCGGAGGACCATCTGCGCACTTTCTACCAGACCTGGGAGGATGCGAAGCACCGCAAGTTCGACGGCTTCATCATCACCGGCACACCGGTCGAGACGATCCCCTATGAGGACGTGACCTATTGGTCGGAGATGCAGCAGATCTTCGACTGGACCACGACCCACAGCCATTCGACGATCAATGTCTGCTGGGGCGCCATGGCGGCGCTGTATCACTTCCACGGCGTGCCGAAGCATCAGCTGCCGGAAAAGGCCTTCGGCGTCTACGCCCAAAAGATCATGAAGCCGTCATCGCCCTATCTCATCGGCTTCTCCGACGATTTCATGATCCCGATCTCGCGCTGGGCCGAGATCCGGATGACCGATCTGGCCGCCAAGCCCGATGTCGAGGTGCTGGCCTATTCCGACGAGATGGGCCTGTGCATCGCGCAGAGCCGCGGCACGCGGCGGCTCTTCGTGCTCGACCACATGGAATACGATGCGACCTCGCTGGGCGACGAATATGCGCGCGACGTCGCTGCCAATGTGCCGATCAAGCTGCCGCACAACTATTTTCCGGATGACGATCCGACGCGGGAGCCGCTCAACCGCTGGCGCCCGCACGGGCATCTGTTCATCTCGAACTGGATCAACGAGATCTACCAGACGACACCGTTCGACATCGAGAAGATCGGCCGCCAGTAGCGGCGGTTGCCGGAACGAAAAAATCCGCCGGTGTCGCCACCGGCGGATTCTTGCGCAGCTGCGTGGGTGGCAGCCTATTTCTTGGCGAGGGCCGAACCCTGGCGCTTCGACATGAACTGCTTCGCGGTTTCGACGGCGACGGCCGCATCGCGGCAATAGGCATCGGCACCGACCGACTGGGCGAAGGCCTCGTTCAACGGCGCACCGCCGACCAGCACGACGTAATCATTGCGGATGCCCTTTTCGATCATCGCGTCGATCACGACCTTCATATAGGGCATGGTGGTGGTGAGCAGCGCCGACATGCCGAGGATGTCCGGCTGGTGCTCCTCGATTGCTTCCAGGTACTTCTCGACCGGGTTGTTGATGCCGAGGTCGATCACCTCGAAGCCGGCGCCTTCCATCATCATCGAGACCAGGTTCTTGCCGATGTCGTGGATGTCGCCCTTGACCGTGCCGATCACCATCTTACCGACCTTGGGCGCGCCGGTTTCGGCCAGCAGCGGGCGCAGAATGAACATGCCGGCCTTCATAGCGTTGGCGGCTAGCAGCACCTCGGGGACGAACAGGATGCCGTCGCGGAAGTCGATGCCGACGATGCGCATGCCCTCGACCAGCGCCTTGGTGAGGACGTCATAGGGCGTCCAGCCGCGCTTCAGCAGGATGTTGACGCCCTCCTCGATCTCTTCCTTGAGACCGTCATAGAGGTCGTCATGCATCTGCTGGACGAGTTCGTCGTCGTTCAGCGCGTTGAGATCAAGATCGCCGTCGTTGGCCATGGTGACACCTTCGCCTGTGGCAGGTTGTGGCTGCGGAAAGCGGTAATCTCTCACCGCGCTTCCTAAGTCCCGGTTAAGAACGGGCGGTAAACTGCCCCTTCATGCTGAATTTCGCAACAGGCGTAACGACTTTCCGGTTTTCCGGGCCGCGCCGCCGCGACACCGATTATCCGGGGAACGACAGCGGAATGACGCATGCGCGCCCTGCCCCGCCGGTCGATCAGCCGGGATCATCAGCGCAGGAGAAGAATTCATGTAGCCGTCACGCAGACGGTTGCGAGCCGCCCGGCCGACTTGTATATACAAGTAAAGCAGACTGCCAGCCGGAGCCAAGCCATGAGCGATACCTTCACCCTTCAACCAGGCCAACTCGACCTTGCCACCCTGCGGCAGGTCTGGCGCTCGGGTACTGCGCTCACGATCGATCCGGCGGCCTTCGTGGCGATCGACGCCTCGGCGGCGACGGTGCAGGCGATCCTCGACCAGGGGAAAACCGCCTATGGCATCAATACCGGCTTCGGCTCCCTCGCCCATACCCGCATCCCCGACGACCAGGTGACCGAGTTGCAGCGCCGCCTAGTGCTCTCCCATGCCGCCGGGACGGGCCAGCCGCTCGACGACGCCCTCGTGCGCCTCATCATGATCCTCAAGATCAACGGCCTCGCGCGGGGCTATTCCGGCATCAGGCGCGTGGTGATCGAAGCCCTGGTGACGCTGCTCAATGCCGAAATCTATCCGCTGATCCCGGCCAAGGGCTCGGTCGGCGCCTCGGGCGACCTGGCGCCGCTCGCGCATCTGGCGCAGGCCCTGCTGGGGGTCGGCGCCGTGCGCCATCGCGGCGAGGTGATCACGGCCGCGGAAGGCTTGCAGCGCGCCGGCCTGCAACCGCTCGCCCTCGCCGCCAAGGAGGGCCTCGCCCTTCTCAACGGCACGCAGGTCTCGACGGCGCTGGCCGCTGCCGGCCTGTTCGCGGCGGAAGACGTCTTCCTGGCGGCACTGGCCGCCGGCGCCCTCACCACCGATGCCACACTGGGTTCCGATACGCCCTTCGACCCGCGCATCCATGCGGTGCGCGGACAAGCCGGCCAGATCGAGGTGGCGGCAGCCCTGAAGGAGATGATGGCGGGCAGCCCCTTGCGCGCCAGCCATGTCGATTGCGACCGGGTGCAGGACCCCTATTCGCTGCGCTGCCAGCCGCAGGTGATGGGTGCCGTCCTCGACCTGCTGCGCCATGCGGCCAATGTGATCGGCCGCGAGGTCAATGCGGTCTCGGACAACCCGCTGGTCTTCGCGGCGGAGGGCGACGTGCTCTCGGGCGGCAATTTCCACGCCGAGCCGGTGGCCTTCGCCGCCGATTGCATCGCCATGGCGGTGGCCGAGATCGGCGCCCTTTCCGAGCGCCGCATCGCCATGCTGACCGATGCCCGGATGAGCAACCTGCCGGCCTTCCTGGTGCCGGAACCGGGCCTCAATTCCGGCTTCATGATCGCCCATGTGACGGCGGCGGCACTCGCCTCCGAAAACAAGTGCCTGGCGCACCCGGCCAGCGTCGATTCGCTGCCCACCTCGGCCAATCAGGAGGACCATGTCAGCATGGCGACCCATGGCGCCAGGCGCACCCTCGACATGGCCGACAACACCGCCGGCATCGTCGCCATCGAGCTCCTCTGCGCGGCGCAGGGCATCGACCTCAGGAAGCCGGTCGAGACCAGCGCCCCCTTGCGCGACGTAATGGCGGCGCTGCGGTCGCGCGTCGCCTTCTGGTCGAGCGACCGCGAGATGGCGCCCGACATTGCCGCCGCCAAGGAGGTGATCGGCAGCGAACTCTTTCGCGGCGTGACGCCCCTCAGGATCGTCGGTTAGCGGGTGCGGCCTCAATCCCGGCGCGGCTTTACCGGCAGGATCTGGTCGAGTTCCAGCAGGTTGAGGTTGAGGTGCTCGTAGGAGATGGCGTGGTCGACCAGCACGCCATCGCTGGAGAGCGGGAAGACGGCGACCCGGTATGGCCTGGCCACCGCCCTCAGCTTGAACTGGCAGACGCCGGCGATAGGCTTTTTCTCGCGCACCAGTTCGCGGTAGATCGCCGGCCAGTCGGTATCGACCTCGGAATCGAAGGCGAGTTCGTCGAGATAGCGGCCGGTATAGTCGAAACCCGCCGCCTTGGCGCTCGCCGTGCCGACCACCGTGTACTTCACCCGCAGCGGATCGTGCTCGATGCGAGTCAGGATGATCTGCGGCAGCAGGTCCTTGATGTCGGCCGGATCGAGATCGGCCCTGGCCGGCAGCGGCCGCGATCCGCGTTTCTCCAGCCAGTAGGATTCAAGCCGGGAGAGCGGTTCCGATCCCAGCTCGGCGATGCTGGCGACGCGGATCATGACTGTTGGGCGACGACGGTGAAGGTGATCACCTTGTTGACGGTCTCGCCGTCATCCGACAGGGGCAGGAAGATGGTTTCCTGCGATACGTGGAACCCGCTCGCCGTCTTGTAGCGCGCCCAGTCATAAACCATGCTGCGCCCGTCGATCACGAGGCCGTAGTTGCGCAGGGCCTCCTCGCGGCTGACCGCGAAATAGGCATCCCCCACCTCGCGGCCCTGGTGGCTGAAGCCGCGCATCTCGACCTCGACTTCGCCGACCAGACGGTAGACGAGGCGGCGCGGGTTCTCATGCACGTCGATCAGCTGGATGCCGGGCAGCCAGGCCTTCATCTCGACCGGGTCGAGATCGGCGCGGGCCGGCATCAGGCGGCCGGCGCGCTTGGCGTCCCAGTAATCGTAGAAGGCCTGGGTGGCGGGCGTTGCGCGCCGGCGCATCTCGGCGACATCCGTCGTGCGGGGATAGGTGTTTGCTTCGGCGGTCATGCCGCGGCCTGGCGGAGATGATGCTGCAGCAGGATGAGCCGGTCATTGCCCCAGAACACCTCGTCATCCACCACGAAGGTGGGAACGCCGAAGGCGCCGGCCGCGACCGCGTCGGCAATATTGCGCTGATGCAGCGCCATCGTCTCCGCATCGTCGATCAGCGCGACGAGGCGCCGGCCGTCGAGCCCGGCCTCGTGCGCGAGGCGCGCGATGTCGCCATCGCCGATCGCCTTGGCACCGAGGCCGAAGGCGAAGGCGAAAAGGGCGCGCGAACAGGCGGCGACGTCGCCCACCCGTGCGGCCGCCACCGCCGCCAGATTGACCCGGCGCCAGTCGATCGCCGGCCATTCCGGCTCGCGATAGGGAATGCCGTAGAAGGCGGCCCAGCGCGCCGCATCCTCGGAACGGTATTCCGGCAGGTACTGAACCGAGACTGCCTTGTCCTGGAAGGGCGTCAGGCCGCGTGCCCGCATCAGCACCTCGGAGAGGAGCGGCCGCCAGCGCACCACGACATTGCCCAGCGCCTCCAGCTGCGCCACCTGGCTCTGCGCCAGATAGCAGTAGCGGCTGCCGATGGCGTAATAGAAATCGACGATGCGCGCCATGTCTGGATGCGGTCTCCGCTTGCGGGTTTGGCCTCGGCCCGGGGACTCCGCGGGTAGATGGCGGGCCAAATTCTCAGGGTCGCATTTTCACCCCATCGCGCCGGGGGTCAAGCGGGGATGTAACGACGGCGGTCACAGATGCGTTTTGCCGGGCCTGTTTCGGCAGGTCCTTGTTGGTGAGCCCGTTCTCGCCCCACCGGCCGCTCACTTGTCCCGCTGCTCGCTTGTCCGGCCACTCACTTGTCCGGATCGAGATCCGGATATTGCCGCACGATATGCATGACGAGTTCGTAGCCCATGACGCTCATCCCTTCGGCCAGCTTGCGGATGAAACGGCCGCGCTCGTCGGCATCTTCGATCTCCCGGGCGAGGGCATCGATCTCGTTGAAACCCGGCCCTAGCCGCAACAGGGCATCCATCATTTGCTCGGCCAGCGCGCGTTGCATCGTTCAGGGCTCCAACCCCGCCTCGCGCCGGAACGCTGCCCGCACCTCGGGACGCGGGCCCATGACTTCGGGCGGTCTGCCATTTCGATGGCACCACCCGAAATAGGTATGGTCGTTGAGGGAAGCATAGCGAACCATACCGAGACTCCGGCGCTGCGTTGCGTCCTGCCGATTCGGGTTAATGATCTCGTGTGTACAGGGATCATAGCTGGCGAAGTCGCAGGTGGTATTCTGCAAGAGGACGTTTTCCACGTCGTGTAAGAATGACACAACCTCGGCATCTTCGGCGTCATAATGGATACTGATCTTGATGGACGACGTAATGAAACGAAACTCGCAGTCGAGAGTCTCGCCACTGTCGCGGTGCTCCCTGAACCGATGGGGAGAAAATTCGGTATTCCTGCCACTCCAGGAAATCTGAAAGCAGCGTCCCATTCTTCGGTAGTCCTGATGTGATCCACGCCCTATTGCTTCGCGGTCATTCAGCATGCTGTCTTTATCCCCGGTTTCAAATTCGTCCGGCCAGGGGAAGCGAAAGAGGGCATGCGCCTGGTTCGTGGCAAGTCCTGCTTCCATAAACGAGTCGAATCGTTTTCCCTTCACTGAAAATTCGAGATTGTCCTGAATCGGTTGTGCCGCAGATTCCCACTTTGGTGGCGGGTGCATCGGCGCGACATAGATGATCCCGCCTGGAAACTTGCGCTTCAAAGCGACGCCAAAGTCATCGAGTTCGTCGGGCAGCATGCCAACTTCATAGGATACTGCCTGTTTCCAACGTTCTGTGGGGCTGCGTGGGACTGGTACCCAGGTGGATTTGAATCTATCGGGCATTGTACCCCTCTCAATTGGGCACTGCTGGCATTTGCCTACTCGCGGCCTCGCTTGACTGGTTGTGTACGCCAGCACTCTCGTACGATTCTGGAACAGCTAAATACATTTTTCATGAAATCTGCGATGTTCCTGTCGATCTCGGCGTCATCATTTTGAGTTGCTTTTTTTATCCAGTCGTATGCGTAACCGGCCCGCTTTAAGACATCTTCATGTGCAAATCTCCGGCTGATGCTGTCGGACAAGCGATGAATTTTTTCGATATTCTCTCGCATGCGAATAGGCACCTTGCTTTCTCGAGAATTTGGCTGTCCCTTGGCGTTTGTATCAACGCCATTGAGGTGATACATGCATGTGAATGCTCCGTGATTGAAGGTGAAGGAGACATCAAGACTGACGCTGTTTAGGTTGCCTTTTGTCTCGATGTCCTTGATTCGGAACTGCTTCTCTTTTGGCCATCCGCCAGCCTGCTTAATGTCGGTGACATTTCGACATTGATTTAAGGCCTTGGCGACTTCCACAGCAAGTTTCTGGTCGAGATTTCTGGCGGCCTCTCCTCCCAGCATCCCCCCGGGATTGGGCGCTGTCAGCCGCTTTCCATTCAGCCATATCTCCGGCAATTGGCCCTGCAGGATGGCATGGGCGAAATCCTCCTGGAAGTCGCGCATGTCCTGCGAATCCGGATCGAATTTCTCGGGCGGCGTGAAGCCGGGCTCGCTCACCTCATCTGCCAGCAGCCCGGTGGCCACGGTGGCGGCCGTGGTCGCGGTCAGGTTCGGTCCCCGCGACGGGTCGTTGTCGTTTGCCGGGTCGGGCTGATTGTCGTTGACGGCATGCAACGGAACACTGCCCGCTTCTTCGCCTTGATCGGCAGAATCCGGAAATTCCGGCTGGGCGGCATGCCATTGAGCCTCCGTCAACGCTTCCCATATGGCTTCGTGTTCAGGACCAGCCGGTTTTGTCATGGCAACAAGAAGGCCGGCGACTGCGGCAGGCAAGGCTATGGCGCCAGCCGCCGTTCCCTTGACGGCATCGGCAGCAAGAGCCGTGATGGTCCGCGCCGGTATCATCGAACTCCTTCCGAGGTGTGCAGCTTCGGCAATGCTGCCCATCGCAGCGGCACGGGTTACCGCATTGGTGGCGATTTTTTCCTCTTCAGCCGATAGTGGCGCTTCCTGCTCTTCTTCCGAATCTTCCTGGAGATTCATGATGCGGCGCAACCGAGCCGTATCGACGGCAGCCAGGTCGATTTCGAGCCTGTGCTGGGCAAATGACCGATCAACGATTCCCAGGAGCTTGGCCTGTCGGGAAGAAAGGGTAACGCCTTTCTGGTGCTGTTCGATCGCCTGGATCAGTTCTTCGAGACGCGCCCTTGTTTCAACAGCGGCTTGCGTGGGATTTCCGGACGATTTCGTGGGGGAGTCTTTGGTACCATTGCCGTCTCTTGTTTCCGATTGCTGCGCCCCCTCCCGCCAGTAGAACTGCGCCACTTCTTCGTCGATCTCGGGATCGTTGTCGTTGGCAGCGATCGGTTCGGCGCCGCCCATTCGCGCCATCTTTTCCGTGGCGAGGCGGCGGCGCAGTTCCTTGACTGCGGCGCGTTCCTCTGTGCCGCTGTGGGCCAGATAGAAGAAGCCGTCATCCGGGTTGCGGTAAACGCCGGGAATGCCCAGCGGCCGCTCGCGGCCCGCGGCATCGGTCACGGCGCGCTTCAGGCCATCCTGCAGGTGATGCGGGATGGCATCGCCGTCATGGCCGGAGTCGGGATCGATGCCGAGGGCCGCATAGCGACGATAGCGGTCGAGGGCGGCGTCGCCGTCGGGCAGCCTGTCAGGCCGGTTGCCGAGCGGGTGACGCAGAGGCACCTCGCCGACCGGCACCAATTCGGCAACCGGCTTGGGGGCGGCACCGAGATAGACGTCGAGCGCATCCTGACCCTGGGCCCTGGTGGCGGCGATGGCCGGCGTCCGGCGATAGAGCCGGTCGTTGGCGACAAACATCTCCTCCGGCACCTGCCCTGTCTCGCGATAGCGCCGCTGCGCCTCATGGGGCGCCGGGTCCGCCTCCTGCCAGCGGAGCGGGTTGACGCCCTGGCTGTGGAGATGGGACGCCAGATTTAGCTTTTTCTCATAATCCGGATCTGGCTCGGGTGGGGGTTCCACCGACGTTTCCTGGCCCGTTTTCGGGCGATTCAGGTTTTTACTCAGAAGAGAGACACTGGGTATGGGGCGACGCATCGGGAAACGCTCCAGGACTTGTTTTACGTAAAATACCACACGCTTTCTCCATACGTCAACCAGAATGTTCGTTAAATGTTCTCATGACTTGACTCTGCCCAGATAGAGAACAAAAAAAGAATATGAAGCAGCGGCAAGCCCCACCCCAGCCCGAAAAACCGGACCCGGCCGAACGGCCCGGCCTCGCGGCGCTGCGGCGGCGGATCGGGCTGCTGGAGCGGGGAGCGACAGCCGATGCCGGCACGACAGCCGGCATGGCGACGCTCAATTGGGGGGTCGCCGCCATCGACCGGCATCTGCCGGCGGGCGGGCTTGAGCTTGGCGCGCTGCATGAATTCGCCGGGGCGGATGGCGATCTCGAGGAGGCGGGCCTTGCCGCCGGCATCGTCATGCGCCTCCTCGGCCGGGCGCAGGTGGCGCGGCCGGGCCAGACGCTGTGGGTGGCCACGCAGCGCGATCTCTATGCCCGCGCCCTGCCGCAAGGGGGATGCGATCCCGCGCGCCTCGTCCACCTGCTCACCCGGCGTAACGAGGAGACCCTCTGGGCGCTGGAGGAGGCGTTGCGGGTGCCGGGCCTCTGCCTGCTTGTGGGCGAGGTGGGGCCGCTCGACCTCACCCAGAGCCGGCGCCTGCAACTGGCGGCGGAGAAGAGCGGCGTCCCCGCCTGCATCATCCGGCGCGGGCGCTCGGCCGCGCGGATGCGCACCTGGCTCGCCCAGCCGATCGCGGCGCAGACGCGCTGGCGCATCCAGCCGCAACCCTCGGCAGCGCTGTCTTCGGCGACCAACCGGCAGGCGACACTCCCCGGCCCAGCACGCTGGCAGATCGAACTCACGCGCTGCCGCGGCGGGCGGCCGGGCCATTGGCTTCTGGAGGAGACCGAACATGGATGGCGCGAAGCGACGCTATCTCTCCCTCTTTCTGCCGCTCTGGCCGAGCGACCGCTGGTGGCGCCGCCGGATGCGGGAGACGGGCCCCTTGCAGGAAACGGGCCCCTTGCAGGAAACGGGCGCGGCGAACGCCGCCGAACCGGCTGAGACGCGGCCGCTGCTGCTGGTGCGGCGCGATGGCAATCTGCGCCTCATCCATGCCGCCGATGCGCGCGCCCTGGCGCGCGGCCTTGCCCCGGGCCAGCGCCTGGCCGATGCGCTGGCCTGCGTGCCGGAGGCGCTGGTCGAGGCGGCCGACCCCGCCGGCGATCTTGCTGCCCTGCACCAGCTGGCGCATTGGGCGACGCGCTTCTCGCCCCATGCCGCTGCGGATGCGCCGGACGGCATCCTCGCCGACATCACCGGCTGCGCGCATCTGTGGGGGGGCGAGGCCAACCTGCTGCGCGATGCCCTCGCCCGGCTGCGGCGCCAGGGCTTCGCTGCGCGCGGCGCCATCGCGGGGACGATCGGCGCCGCCTGGGCTTGCGCCCGTTTCGGCGGCGAGGAGAGCATCCTGCCGCCGGGCAGTGTGGCGGCGGCGCTGGAAGCCCTGCCGGTGCGGGCGCTGCGCCTCGACGATGCCACCGCCGCCGCCCTCGACCGGCTGGGTTTGCGCCGCATCGGCGCGCTCTATCCGCTGCCCCGCGCCGATATCGTGCAGCGCTTCGGCCCGGCTTTGCTGACCCGCCTCGACCAGGCCCTGGGCCAGGCGGCGGAGACCTTGTCGCCGCTCCTCCCCCAGCCCGACCACCGCGTCAGCCTGGTCTTCGCCGAGCCGATCGCGACGCCGGAACAGGTGGCGCTGGCGGCCGGGAATTTGCTGAAGCGCCTGCTCGCGGATCTGGTCACGCGGGATCTCGGCCTGCGCCGCCTCGGCCTGGTGCTGCATCGCCTGGACGACACGGCGCCGGGCTGCATCATCGGCACGGCGCAGCCCAGCCAGGATGAAAAGCACCTCCTCAAATTGCTGCTGGAGAAGGCGGAAGCCCTCGACCCCGGCCCGGGGATCGAACGCATGAGCCTGGCCGCCCTCGCCACCCAGCCGATGGCGCGGCGGCAGGCAGAGATGATGGGCCGCGCCCTCGGCGAGATGGCGGATATCGCGCCCTTGATCGACCGCCTCGGCAACCGTTTCGGCGCGCAGGCGATCGCGCGGCCGGAGGCGATCGCCGGCCACCTGCCGGAACGGGCCGTTGCCTTCGTGCCGCCCTTGCAGAAGAGAGCAGCGGATTGGCAGGCCGACCTGCCGCCGCGCCCCATCCGCCTGCTCAGCCCGCCGGAGCCGATCGATGCCATGGCGCCAGTGCCGGACGACCCGCCGCTTTCCTTCCGCTGGCGCCATGTGCTGCACCGGGTCGCCCGGGCGGAAGGGCCGGAGCGCCTGCGCCCGGAATGGTGGCAGGCGGCGGATGACGCTGCCGAGACACGTGACTATTACCGGGTCGAAATCGAGGACGGCCGCCGCTTCTGGCTCTATCGCAGCGGGCTTTACCAGGCGGGGCGGGGTCAGGCGGGCCGGGTGCAACCAGGGCGGCAAACGCCGCCGCGCTGGTTCCTGCACGGCATCTTCGCCTGAAGGTGCCGCATGCCGGTCGTGGCCTTTCCGGAAACCCCCGCAGATCGCGGCGGCACGGCGCGCGGCACAGCGTCACCGCCTTACGTCGAGCTATCCGCGATGACCAATTACAGCTTCCTCGAGGCCGCCTCGCATGCCGAGGAACTGGCTCTGGCCGCCGCCGCCCTTGGCATGAATGCGCTGGGCATCGCCGATGGCAATTCCCTCTCCGGCATCGTGCGCGCTTTGGTGGGCTGCGAGAAGGCCGGCATCCGCCTCCTGGTCGGCTGCCGCCTCCGTTTCCGCGACGCGCCCGACATCCTCGTCTATCCGCGCGACCGCGCCGCCTATGGCCGCCTCTCCGAATTGCTGACGCTGGGGCGCCGCCGCGCGCCCAAGGGCGCGTGTCACCTCGATTACGCAGATCTCGCGGCGGCGCGGGAGGGCATGGTCGCGATCCTGGTGCCGCCGGCGAATCTGGCGGACAGCAACCACGATTTCGCCGGTTTCCTGCGCCGCTTCCGCGCGGATTTCGGCGCGGACGGCTATCTCGCCCTCGCCCATCTCTATCGCGGCGACGATCTCCGGCGCCTCATCCTGCTGCAGGGGCTGGCCGATGCGGCCGGGCTGGCGAGCGTCGCCATCAACGAGGTGCGCTATCACGTGCCGGCGCGCAAGGCGCTCCATGACGTGCTGACCTGTGTGCGCGAGGGCTGCACCATCGACAATGCCGGCTACCGGATCGAAAAGAATGCCGAGCGGCACCTGAAGGACGCAGCCGAGATGCGGCGCCTGTTCCGCGGCTTCGAGGCGGCGGTCGCACGCTCGGCCGAGATCGCCGGCAAGCTCGCCTTCTCCCTGCGCGAGCTCAGATACGAATATCCGGAAGAGGTGGTGACGCCCGGCGAGACGCCGCTCGAAAGCCTCAAGCGCTTCACCTGGGAAGGCGCCGCCTGGCGCTATCCGGACGGGGTCACGCCGGCGATCCGCGCCAAGATCGAGCATGAATTCGCCCTCATCGAGGAGATGGATTACGCGCGCTATTTCCTGACCGTGCGCGACATCGTGCGCGAGGCGCGGCGCCTCGGCATCCTGCACCAGGGGCGCGGCTCGGCCGCCAATTCGGTGGTCTGCTATTGCCTCGGCATCACCGCGATCGATCCGGTCAAGTCCGACCTGCTGTTCGAGCGCTTCATCAGCACGGCGCGCAACGAGCCGCCCGATATCGACGTCGATTTCGAGCATGAGCGGCGCGAGGAGATCATCCAGTACATCTATGGGAAATACGGCCGTCACCGCGCCGGCCTCGCCGCCACCATCATCTGCTACCGCTCCCGTGCGGCTTTGCGCGATGTCGGGCGCGTGATGGGCCTGTCCGAGGATGCGATCGGGCGCATCGCCAAGACCATCTGGGGCTGGTCGCAGGCGGCGGTGGGCGACGCGCAGATCCGCGAGGCCGGGCTTGATCCCGCCGACCGGCGCCTGCGCCTCACCCTCGATCTGGCCCGCGAGCTCACCGGCATGCCGCGGCATCTGTCGCAGCATGTCGGCGGCTTCGTCATCTCGAAAGGGCCGCTCTCCCGGGTGGTGCCGATCGAGAATGCGGCGATGGCCGACCGCACCGTCATCCAGTGGGACAAGGACGATCTCGAGGCGCTCGGCCTGATGAAGGTCGACATCCTGGCGCTCGGCATGCTGAGCTGCATCCGCCGCGCCTTCGACTTCCTCCGCCGGCATGAGGGGCGCGTCCTCACCCTCGCCAATGTGCCGGCCGAGGATCCGGCCACCTATGACATGCTGTGCGCCGCCGATTCCGTCGGCGTCTTCCAGGTGGAGAGCCGGGCGCAGATGTCGATGCTGCCGCGCCTCCGCCCCCGCTCGTTCTACGACCTCGTCATCGAGGTGGCGATCGTGCGCCCCGGCCCGATCCAGGGCGACATGGTGCATCCTTACTTGCGCCGCCGCGACGGCAAGGAGCCTTCCGAATCGCCGCAGGGCTTGCAGCACATCCTCAGGAAGACCCATGGCGTGCCGCTGTTCCAGGAACAGGTGATGAAGATCGCCATCGACGGGGCCGGCTTCAGCCCGACCCAGGCCGACGAGCTGCGGCGTTCGATGGCCGCCTTCAAGAAGGTCGGCACGATCCAGACCTTCCGCGACCGCTTCATGGCCGGCATGCTGCGGAACGGCTACGCGCCCGATTTCGCCGATCGCTGCTTCCGCCAGATCGAGGGCTTTGCCAATTACGGCTTCCCGGAAAGCCACGCCGCCAGCTTCGCCCTCCTGGTCTATGTCTCAGCCTGGCTGAAGTGCCACTACCCGGTGATCTTCGCCGCCGCCCTCCTCAACAGCCAGCCGATGGGCTTCTATGCCCCGGCGCAGATCGTCCACGACGCCGACGAGCATGGCGTCGTCATCCGTCCGGTCGATGTCAATGTCAGCGACTGGGACAACGATGTCGTGCGCCTGGATGCCGCGCCCAAACAGCGCCCCTTGCGCGACCGCCAGGACGAGCGCCGCGCACTGGCGGCGCGCGTGCGCCTCGACCGCCATCTCGCCCTGCAACTGGGCTTCCGCCAGATCACCGGCCTCAAGGAGGCGGAGATGCGCCAGCTGGCGGCGCGGCGCGGCACGGGCTATCGCAGCGTCGCCGATCTGTGGCAGCGCGCCCGGCTCTCGCCCGCGACCCTCGCGCGCCTCGCCGAGGCGGATGCCTTCCGCTCGCTCGGCCTCGACCGGCGTCAGGCGCTCTGGGCGGTGAAGGCCCTGGGGACGGCGCCGCTGCCGCTCCTCGGCCAGCTCGACCTGGCGCCCGCACCACCGGCACCGCTGCCCGAGATGCCGCTGTCGCAGCATGTGCTGGAGGATTACCGCAGCCTGCGCCTGTCGCTGAAAAAGCACCCGCTCGCCTTCCTGCGCGAGATCCTGCGGCGGCGCGGCGTCACCCCCTGCCACCAGCTCGGCCATCTCAGGAACGGGCAGAAGGTGTTCGTGGCCGGCCTCGTCCTGGTGCGGCAGCGGCCGGGTACGGCCAGCGGCGTCATCTTCATGACGCTGGAGGACGAATACGGCATCGCCAATCTGGTGGTCTGGCCGCGCCTCTTTTCCGAGGCCCGCGCCATCGTCATGGGGGCGCATCTGGTCGGCTGCCAGGGCCGCGTGCAGATCGAGGGCAAGGCGCCGCACCAGGTGGTACATGTGGTGGCCGAGCGCCTCGTCGACATGACCGGTCTGCTGGACCGGCTGCGCGAGGATGGCGGCAGCGAGAGACTGGCCCACCAGCCGGCCCGGGCCGACGAGGTGACGCGGCCGCAAGGCGGCGACGCCAGGGAGCGCAAAGCCCCACCGGTTTCGCGGGGAAAGCCGGCGCTTGCCAGCCGCAGCCGGGACTTCCACTGACATCCCGTCTGGCCGTAACTTTCGCCGGCGAGCGGCGTATCCCCTTGGCAAGACCGGGATAGAGGCCCATATCAACCCGGCCAGAATGGAGACACCAGCATGTTCGGTTTCGCCCGCAAGAAGATCGAGTTGCCGACACCAGCGACCGCCCTGCCCGGCCGGAACGAGGCCATGCCGATCACCCAGCCGCATCTGGTCAGCGGGCACAGGCTGACCGGCCCCTATCCCGCCGGGATGGCCATCGCCGATTTCGGCCTCGGCTGCTTCTGGGGCGCCGAGCGCAAGTTCTGGCAGGCGCCTGGCGTCCATGTGACCGCCGTCGGCTATCAGGGCGGCATCACGCCCAACCCGACCTATGAGGAGGTCTGCTCGGGCCTTACCGGCCATACCGAGGCGGTGCGCGTGGTCTACGACCCGGCGGCTACCAGCTACGAGGCCCTCCTCAAGCTGTTCTGGGAAAGCCACGACCCGACCCAGGGCATGCGCCAGGGCAATGATGTCGGCACGCAATATCGCAGCGCCATCTACACGCATTCGGATGCGCAGATGCAGGCGGCAACGGCCAGCCGCGATGCCTATCAGGCGGCACTCGCCAGGGCCGGCCATCCCGGCAACATCACCACCGAGATCGCGCCAGCACCAGCCTTCTATTTCGCCGAAGGCTATCACCAGCAATATCTGGCGCGGAACCCGAACGGCTATTGCGGCCTCGGCGGCACGGGCGTCAGCTGCCCCGTGGCCCTCGCCACCGCGGAATAGCTAGCCCTTCAGCACCGCCAGGAAATTGCGGCAATAGGTTTCGGCCGTCACGTCGAAGACGCGGGCGCGCAGATGCGCCATGCGGTCGCGCCGCTCGTCGGCCGGCATGACCAGGGCGGTGTGGATCGCCTCGGCGATCTCGTCGGGATCGTAGGGGTTGACGATGAGCGCCTCGGTCAGATTCTCGGCCGCCCCGGCAAAGCGCGAGAGAATGAGGACGCCGGGGTCGCGTTCGTCCTGCGCCGCCACGAATTCCTTCGCCACCAGGTTCATGCCGTCGCGCAAGGGTGTCACCAGGCCGATCCGGGCCGCGCGATAGAATCCCGCCAGGGTGTTGCGGCTGACGGCGCGGGTCATGTAGCGCAGCGGCACCCAGTCGAACTCGGCGAAACGGCCGTTGATGTTCCCGGCCTTGCGATCGAGCTCGCGCCTGAGCGCCTGGTATTCGCTCACATCCTCGCGACTCCTGGCCGCGATCTGCAGATAACTCACCTTCTGGCGATGCTCGGGAAAGGCGTTGAGCAGGCGGCCGAAGGCGTCGAAACGCGCCGGCAATCCCTTGGTATAGTCGAGCCGGTCGACGCCGATCACCAGCGACCGACCGACCAGGCTTTCCTTGAGACGGCGGGTCTCGGCCGAGCGCTCGCCCTTGGCGGCCAGCGCCGCGAAACCGCGCGCATCGATGCCGATCGGGTTGGCGATCGCGCGCATGGAGACAGCGCCGGCCACGACGGTGCCGTCGCCGCGCACGGTAAGCCCCAGCAGCTGCTCGATGCAGTCGACGAAATCGCGGCGATGCTGCTCAGTCTGGAATCCGACCACGTCATAGGCGCAGAAGGCCCAGAGCAGCGTGTTCCCCTGCGGCAGGGCGGTGAACAGGCTGGCCGGCACGAAGGGGATATGGAGAAAGAAGCCGAGGCGGTTCTTGACGCCCAGCCGGCGCAGTTCCTGGCCCAGCGGAATCAGGTGATAGTCGTGGATCCAGACCAGGTCGTCGGGCTGCAGTTCCCGCGCCAGCGCTGCCGCATAGAGGCGATTGACCTCGATATAGCCCTCCAGATCCTCGCGCCGGAAATCGATCAGGCCAAGCCGGAAATGCAGCAGCGGCCAGAGCGTCGAATTGGCATAGCCGACATAGAAGCGGTCGTAATCCGCCTGGCTGAGGTCGATCGTCGCATAGGTGATGTTGCCGGCTTCCACCCGCTTCACCGTGCCGTCGGCCTGCGCCGATATCTCGCCGCTCCAGCCGAACCAGAGGCCGCCATCCTTCAGTGCGTCGGCGAGGCCGACGGCAAGGCCGCCGGCCCGGGGGCCACGCTCGGTCGGGCTGGGAACGCGATTGGAAACGATTACGATGCGCGCCATAGACCTTCCTCCCATGAGCGGCTCAGCCGCATGGCAGACAAGACCATGCCAACCATTGAAAACGTCTGCGGAAAATTTCCCCAGAGCGCACCATCGCGCGCGTCGACATCCTCGGAGAGGAGACCAAGATGGTTGCGCCTCTCCAGGATGCGCCGGAACATCCCCTCTGCCTCTTCCTTCCGGCCCACCGCCACCAAGGCGTCGATATACCAGAGGCTGCAGACGAGGAAGGCCGTTTCCGGCCGGCCGAAATCGTCCGGCTCGTCATAGCGGATGATGAAGCCGTTATGCATCAGCCGTTCCTCGACCACGCCGAGCGTGCGCAGGAAGCGCGGGTCGTCGTATTTGATGAGGCCGAGTTCCGGCAGCAACAGGACGGCGGCGTCGGCAATCTCGCTCTCGAAGGCGCCGGCGATCCAGCCATCGGTGGCAGCGGTCGCACGGGCGAGGATCGTGGTGCGCAGATCCTCGGCTTCGCCCAGCCACATCTCGCGGTCCGCCGCTTCGCCCACGCGTCCGGCGATGAGGCCGAGGCGATGCAGGGCCGCCCAGCACATGGCGGCGGAATGGGTATGAATGGCCGTGCGTTCGCGATATTCCCAGAGCCCCGCATCGGGCTGCAGCGCCGCCTGCAGCGCCATCTCGCCGATCGGCCTCAGCTGGCGATAGAGGTCGATATCGCCGGGATTGGGCAGGCGCGCGTCATAGAACATCTGTGCAGCCGTCAGAATGACCGAACCGAAGCCGTCATGCTGGCGCTGGACCGCCGCCGCATTGCCCATGCGCACCGGTCCCATGCCCTTGAAACCGGCGAGCGCCGGCGCCTCGCGCTCGGTCAGATTGCCGCCCGGGCCGATCGGATAGAGCGGCATGTCCGGGGTGAGGCCGAGCGCCAGCACGGCATTGAGGATAAAGCGGACATAGTTCTCCATGGTGCGCGGCGCACCCAGGCGGTTGAGCGCCGTCACGGTGAAATAGGAATCGCGCAGCCAGCAGAAGCGATAATCCCAGTTGCGCCCCGAATGCGGCGCCTCGGGAATCGAGGTGGTGAGCGCGGCGACGATGGCGCCGGTATCCTCATAGGTGCAGAGCTTCAACGTGATGGCGGCGCGGATCGCCACGTCCTGCCAGTCGAACGGAACGGCAAGGCCGCGCACCCAGTCGCGCCAATAGGTTTCGGTCTCGGTCAGGAACTCGGCCACCAGGGCGTTGGGGGATTCGGGAAAGGATTCGTCCTGGCCGATGATGAGATTGATCGGCCGATCGAGCAGAAACTCGCCCTCGTCGGCAAGATAGCTGACCGGCATGTCGGTGGTGACGCGGATCGCCGCCTCGCCATGGCGATAGCTGATGTGATGGCTGCCGACCGACCGCTCGGGCTTCGCCGCGCCGTAACCGAAGGTCGGGCGCAGGCGAATCTTGACGCAGCAGCGGCCGCTCAGCGGCTCGATGCGGCGGATGATCATGGCCGGGCAGAAGACCCGGCCGAAGCGGGTGAAGCGCGGCGCGAAATCGATGACGCGGCAGCGCGCGCCGTTGACGGTCGCGATCTCGGTCTCGAGGATCGCGGTGTTGCGGCGATAGGATTGGGCGACAACCTCGCCATCGGCAACGGCCAGATCGAAAAATCCGGCATCCGGCGCATCGCTGTTCACCAGGGCGTTGAACAGCGGGTCGCCGTCGAAGCGCGGATAGCAGAACCATTGATGGCGGCCGTGCCGGTCGATCAGGCTGGCGATGGTGCCGTTGCCGATGACACCGAGATCAAGTTGCGCCATGCCTAGCCTCTCCCTGCAAGTTCACATAGCCAGGCCCGGACCCGGGCCGGCGCGCCGCCGAAATGATCGGGCACGCGCAGGCCGATTCCGCCAAGCGCCTGCGCGGCCGCGATCGCGTCCTCGTCGGTCACGTCGTCGCCGATGAAAAGGGGTCGGCGCGCGGCAAAGGGCATGCGCCGCATCAGCCGCTGCAGGCCGGCACCCTTGTTGGCATCGCGGTGACGGATCTCGCGCGCCATGGCTGCCGGCAGCACCTCGAAAGAACTATCGCCCGCCACCATGGCGGCGAGCGCCGTCGATACCATTTCCTCCAGCGCCGGATTGGCACGGTAGTGCACGGCGATGCCGTTGGGCTTTTCCTCGACCAGGGCACCCGGCCATTGCTGCGCCAGTTGGCGCAACTGCCGGCGCCAGGAAGCGGGCACCGCCATGTCACCACCTGCCTCGGCGGCGTCATGCGCGCCCGCGCGGATCACGGCGCCATGCTCGGCCGCGGCGGCGAGGCGCAACGGCGCCAGCAGGCGGTCAATCACCCCCAGCGAGCGGCCGGAAACGATGGCCAGCGCTCCCGACATCGTTTGCTCCAGAACCGCCAAGGTCTCGATCAGATCCGGCGGAACGACGACCGAATCCGGCGTCGGCGCCAGGTCGATCAGGGTTCCATCGAGGTCCAGAAAGAGCGCCCATTCGCCGAGCGTGGCATGATCGGGCAGCGGCGGGTCAGATATGTCCCGCTGAAATGTCATGGGAAGCATTATTGACGCCATGGAAATGAGGGTCAACCCACGAAATCGGCACCGGATGTCGCACGCCATGGCGACCGTAAGCCGGACACACTGCACGCGTGTTTCCGGCCAGGCGGAAACGCAACACCCGCGGCACCTGCCGGTTCCGCCGATATCGCGGCTTGGAACATCCGCCTTGCTCGGATAGGCTTGCAGCGCGGTGGCCTGCATGTCCGGCGTCCCGGCAGTGGGAGGCGGCCGCGACGGCTGGGAACCGGCGCAAGCCGGTCGCGACAGCAGGAACGAGCATGGCAATCAGCCGAGCATCAGCCGACCGGCCGGCAGGTTTCCCCGCGGCGGATGCCGAATGGGGATCGTTCTGCGACGACGTCCTGGCTTTTCACGGCATCTGGCAGGGAAAGCTGCTGGGCCGCGCCCTGCCCGCCCGCGCCGATTTCGATCCGGCCGAGATGAAGGCGCACCTCCCCGGTATCACGCTGATCGACGTGGTGCCGGATGCGCGCCGCTTCGTCTATCGCCTGGTGGGAACGCGTGAGGTGGCGATGCGCGACAACGACCCGACCGGCAAGGGTGTCGCCGAGGGGTTTTTCGGCACCACGGCGGAGCAGTCGCTGGCGGCCTATCAGGCCGTGGTCGACAAGCGCGCTCCCTGCTTCGAGCGCCGCCGCTTCGTGACGGCGGATGGGCGGGTCGGCAACGAGGAATCGGTCCTGCTGCCGCTCTCCAGCGATGGCGTGACGATCGACATGATCATCGCCTATTCCCACCATTTCCTCGCCCGGGACTGAGCGTCAGGCTGGGCCCTTGGGGCCTCGGAAACGGTTCCTCTGCTTCGGATCCGCTTCAGAAGCGATCCTTGGCGGCGCGGATGGCGCCCAGCACCTCGGCATCCGAACAGCCTGCGCTGCCGAAGCGGCGGCGCAGCGCCGGCTGGTCGGCCCTGAGGAAGGGATTGCAGGCCTTCTCGACGCCGAGTTGGCTGGGAATGGTGAAGCTGCCGACCGCGCGCAGCTGCGCCACGCGCGCGGCCTCGGCCTGCAAGGCGGCGTTGTCCGGTTCCGCCGTCAAGGCGAAGCGGGCATTGGACTGGGTGTATTCGTGGGCGCAATAGACCCGCGTGTCGTCGGGCAGCGCGCGCAGCTTGATGAGCGACGACCACATCTGCTGCGGCGTGCCCTCGAACAGCCGGCCGCAGCCGAGGGCGAAGAGCGTGTCGCCGCAGAACAGTGCCTTGTCCTCGGCGAACCAATAGGCGATATGGCCGCGCGTATGGCCCGGCACGAAGAAGACCCGGGCATGCCGGCCACCGAAATCTGCGCCGCTGGCTTCGTCCACCGCGATGTCGATGCCGGGAATGCGGTCGCGGTCATAGGCCGGGCCGACGACCTTGCAGCCGGTCGCGGCCTTCAGCGCCAGATTGCCGCCGACATGATCGCCATGGTGATGGGTGTTGAGGATATGGCTCAAGCGCCAGCCGCGTTGCGCGCAGGCGGAAAGGGTCGGCTCCGCCTCGGCCGGGTCGACCACCGCCGTCTCGCCGCTCGCCGCATCGTGCAGCAGGAAGCCGTAATTGTCCGACAGCATCGGGAAAACCACGATGTCGAGCGGTGCTGGCTTCGGCGCCATCGCTTTCCCCTTCTCAACCAATTCAGTGACCGGCGGATTGACTGGACCAAGTTAGCAGCGCATATGCCATAATCAAGCCGTCGCCGCGAGCCAGCAGGAGTCCAGCCATTCCCGTGTTCCAGGACGTCGTCGATCTCAGCGATTTCTACCAGACGCCGCTCGGCCATGTGACGCGGCAGCTGCTGCGCCAGCGCATCCGCGAGATGTGGCCTGACCTCAGCGGACAATCGCTGCTGGGCCTCGGCTTCGCCACCCCCTATCTGCGCCAGTTCATGCCGGAGGCCGAACGCGTCCTTGCCATCATGCCGGCAGGCCAGGGGGTTATCCACTGGCCCGGTTCGGCCCCCAACCTGACTGCGCTGGCGGACGAGACCGAATTGCCGCTGCAGGATTATTCGATCGACCGCATCCTGATGGTGCATGCCCTCGAAGGCTCGGACCATCCGGGCGACATGCTGCGCGAGGCGTGGCGGGTGCTGGCCGGCGGCGGGCGCCTGCTGCTGGTGGTGCCCAATCGCCGCAGCCTCTGGGCCCAGGTCGAACGGACGCCCTTCGGTTTCGGCCAGCCCTATTCCTCGGGCCAGGTCTCGCGCCTGCTGCGCAGCCATTCCTTCACCCCGATCCGCAGCATGAGCGGGCTCTATTTCCTGCCCTATCGCAACCGCTCCTGGCTGAAGGCGGCACCGGGCTGGGAACGCCTGGCGCGGCGCTGGCTGCCGGGCTTTGCCGGCGCCATCCTGGTCGAAGCAACCAAGCAGGTCTATGGCGCAAAGCCTGTGCGCGCGCGCAAGAAGCGGCCGGCGCCGCAGATGGTGCCGGTGCCCCAGGGGGCGACCCGCAACCTGCGCCAGGATTAGGCCGGCGCAACTGCACGCTTGCACAGCAATGCGGCCGCCGGCGCGCCAATGACATCCGGCGATTGACAGGCGCCACGGCCACGGCATTCTGGCGCGCCTCACATCCTCCTGCTGGAAAGACCCGCCCATCCATGGATGCCGATTTCCACCGCACCCGGCGCCTGCCGCCCTATGTCTTCGCCGTCGTCAACAAGCTGAAGGCCGAGGCGCGCGCCGCCGGGCGCGACATCATCGATTTCGGCATGGGCAATCCGGACCAGCCGCCGCCCCGCCATGTCAGCGACAAGCTGGTCGAGACGCTGAACGATCCGCGCGCCCATCGTTATTCCAATTCGCGCGGCATTCCCGGGCTGCGCAAGGCGCTGGCCGCCTATTACGCGCGGCGCTTCGATGTCGCGATCGATCCGGAGCGCGAAGCGATCGTCACCCTGGGCTCGAAGGAGGGGCTCGCCAACCTCGCCCAGGCCATCACCAGTCCCGGCGACGTGATCCTGGCGCCCAATCCCTCCTATCCGATCCATGCCTTCGGCTTCATCATTGCGGGTGCTGCGATCCGCTCGATCCCGTTCCAGCCGGGGCCGGAATTCCTCACCGCCATGGACCGCGCCGTGCGGCATTCGGTGCCGAAGCCGCTGGCCGTCATCGTCAACTATCCCAGCAACCCGACCGCCGAGGTGGCGAGCCTCGATTTCTACCGCGAGGTGGTCGAATTCTGCCGCCGGCACGGGATCTTCATCATCTCCGACATCGCCTATGCCGAGGTCTATTTCGACGGCAAACCGCCACCCTCGATCCTGGAAGTGCCGGGAGCGAAGGAGATCGCGGTCGAGTTCAGCTCGCTCTCCAAGACCTATTCCATGCCGGGCTGGCGGATCGGCTTCTGCGTCGGCAACGAGCGGCTGATCGGCGCCCTCACCAGGGTCAAATCCTATCTCGATTACGGCGCCTTCACCCCGATCCAGGTGGCGGCGACCGCCGCCTCGATGTTCGCCTGGGCCGAGATCCCGGCGCGCTATCGCGACATGGGCTCGCTGGATTTCTGCAAACTGCTGATCGAGAAGGCCGGCGTCGCCGCTGCCCCAGGTATCGGCTTCGGCGAATATGGCGACGATCATGTCCGCTTCGCCCTGGTCGAGAACGAGCAGCGCATCCGCCAGGCGACGCGGGCCATCAAGGCGGCGCTGCGCTAGCGTGACTGGCGTTCCGGCCTGCCCGCCAGTTCGATCAGCGCGGCGACGGCACGCCGCCGCCGGCGCGGCTTAAGGTAGACCAGCATGTTGCGGCTGGAACCCTTCAGCTCCTTGAGCGGAATGGCGACGCTGCGCGGGTCGTCGTTCTTCTCGCGGGTGAAGATGAAGCCGAGGCCGATCTTGCGCGAGACGGCTTCCACCATCGCCTCGCGGCTGCCGAGGACGAGGACCGGGCGCAGGGCCAGGCCCATTTTCTTCAGCTTCGCCTCCAGCGTGCGCTGGGTGTTGGAATCGTGTTCGCGGAAGATCACCGGCCGGTCGCCGATCTCGCGCAGCGAGACCTCGCGGCGCCTGGCGAACTCGTGCCCGCGCGGCACCAGCAACATCATGCCCTGGGTGGCGAGCGGCAGATAGCCGAGGCGCGGATCCTCGGGCGGGTTGGCCAGGGCCGCGATGTCGACCACCGATTGCAGCACCGCGTTCCAGGTCTGGGTGGCATTGCCCAGCACCAGTTCCAGCGTGACCGCGGGATATTTCGCGCGATAGGCGGCGACGAGGTCGAGGGCGATATGCGGCGCATCGGCGCCGAAGCGCAGATGGCCGCGCCGGAGCGCCTGCGAGGAGGCGAGGAAATCCTCGATCTCCGCCTCGGCACCGAACATCTGGCGGGTGAGTGCGAACAGCGCCTCGCCGTCGCCGGTGAGCGAAATGCGGCTGCCATGGCGCGCGATCAGATCGGTGCGGTAGGCGCGTTCGAGCGCCGCCACCTGCAGCGAGACGGCAGGCTGCGTCACCCCCAGGATCTCGGCCGCACGCGAGAAGCTGAGGCTGCGGGCGACGGCGTCGAAGGCGCGAAGCTGGCTGTAGCGCATGATGTCATTATAAGTTTCATTTTGAGATTATTACATTGTTTTAAATTTGATTTATGGCGTGCGACACCCGATCCTCGTCGCCAGCCCAGCCCGGAGATGCCGCCATGGACCATGCCGCCGAGACCATTCCGAACCTGCGCCCGGAAGCCCGCGTGATGCCGGATCTGCCGGTGCATCCTGTGCCGCTGGTCCGCGCGACATCCGAGACCGTCAAGGGCTTTGGCATTCTCATCGACCATCCCGATGCCCAGAAGGTCGAGATCGTGCGCTGGCCGGCGCAAGGCTGGCGCCAGGTCGAGCCCGGCACCGGCGATCAGGGCGGCACCACCGAGGGACCCTTCACCTTCCGCTGGAAGGGCAGCGTGCTCCGCGCGCGCAACGACGCGGTCGACGATCATTATGTGCTGGGCTGGTCGCGCCAGCCCTCCCTTGCCCGCGAGGACGAGGCCAATGCGCCGCGCGAAGAATGGCTGATGTGGCGCGCCAATTACCACCCCGATGGCGGGCAGCTGTTCTTTCCGCTGACCCCCGGCCCCTTCGTCACCACCCTCGCCTTGCCCGGCGACGACATCACGCCGGAGAGCTTTGTCGGCTTCTGGTTCGACGGCGGCCAGGGTCTCTACATCCATCCCGGTATCTGGCACGAAGCCCTCTGCCCGGTGGTCGACAGCCTCGATTGCTTCGGCCGCCAGGGCCGCGTGCATGCACGCATCGGCGCCGATTTTCCGAAGGAATTCGGCTGCTACCTGTCGACCCCGCTGACCCGCGACGCGGTCAGGGAGCGGCTCTGACGGCGGTGATGGGAAGCGCGCCGAGGGCAAGCGCGGCGACGCTGGCTTCGCGCCCCTTCGCCGTGTCGAAGCCGGTCATGTCCCCGGCCATGAAGAGGGAGTTGAGGATCGCCTCCTCGGTCGCCTCGATGGCCGCCTCGAAATAGGGCGAGGCCGCCTCGTTGGACAATTCGGCATAGTCGGCGAGGAAGCGGCGCCGCGCCGGCGTGCGGCGCTGGCTTTCGGCGGTCGAGAAGGCCAGCGCATAATCGCCCGAGCCGTTGCTGAGGGCGGCGCCGGTGCGCGCCAATCCGCCGAAGCAGCGCGCGGCGAGCCGGCGCAGGTTGCGGTCGGCGAGCGGCGCATCGGTCGCTGCCACGATCATGATCGAGCCGTCGACGTCACGGGTCGGATCGCCCTCCGGCAGGGTGTGGCCGTCGATGCGAAGCACACCGCCGAAATTCGACTGCACCAGGACGCCCAGATGGTGATCGCCGATGCGGCGCGAGGCGGTGCCGATGCCGCCCTTCACGCCGAAGGCCACCGTGCCGGTGCCGGCCCCCACGGCGCCTTCCGCGACCGGGCCGGTCGCGGCACAATCGATCGCCTGCAGGATCTCCTCGACCGATGGTCGGCCAGCGCGGATATCGTTGAGGCGGCTGTCATTGGTTTCCCCCACCACGGCATTCACCGAGGTGACACGCGCATTGCCGTCTTGCGCCAGAGTCCAGCGATTGACCGCCTCGATGGCGCGGCCCACGGCGAGGGTATTGGTGAGGATGATCGGCGTTTCGATCTCGCCCAGTTCCAGCACCTGGGTCGCACCGGCCAGCTTGCCATAGCCGTTCAGGATGGCGAGACCCGCCGGGATCTTTTCCTGATGGAGATTGCCGCCATGCGGCAGGATCGCGGTGGCGCCGGTGCGGATGCGCGCGCCCTCGATCAGCGTCACATGGCCGATGGCGACGCCCGGTACGTCGGTGATGGCATTGTGGGGCCCGGTCGGGAACCGGCCGATCGTGATGCCGAATTCCCGCACCCGCCCCCGCTGCATGCTGATGCCGCTCATGCCGGCCTTGCCGGAATGTTGAGCCCGCGCTGGACCGCCGGTCGTGCCAGGCCCCGCGCCAGCCAGTCCGGCACATGGCGGAGCCTGTCATAGCCAACGAGATCGCCGGCGCCATAGAAGCCGATCAGATTGCGCACCCAGCCGAGATGGGCGATGTCGGCGATGGTGAAATCGTCGCCCATGATCCATTGCCGCCCGTGCAGCCGTTGCTCCAGCACGCCAAGGAGCCGCTTCGATTCATTGGCATAGCGCTCGAGCGGCCTCTTATCCGGGATGTCGCGGCCGGCGAATTTGTGGAAGAAGCCGACCTGGCCGAAGATCGGCCCGACATTGGCCATCTGGAAATAGACCCATTGCACCGTCTGCCAGCGCAGCGCCGGATCGGCCGGAATGAGCTGGCCGGTCTTCTCGGCCAAGTATTGCAGGATGGCGCCGGATTCGAAGAGGCCCATCGGCTGCCCGCCGGGGCCGGCGGGATCGAGAATGGCCGGGATCTTGCCATTGGGGTTGAGCGAGAGGAAGTCGGGCCCCCAGGTCTCGTCCTGGCCGATGTCGACGAGAT
Source organism: Dongia mobilis (assembly GCF_004363235.1). Classification (GTDB taxonomy): domain Bacteria; phylum Pseudomonadota; class Alphaproteobacteria; order Dongiales; family Dongiaceae; genus Dongia; species Dongia mobilis. Next base: position 555,477 of record NZ_SNYW01000007.1, on the reverse strand, counting down.
GCGCCTCGTAGGGCAAGCCGATCTCCTCCAGCATGATCGACACCTTGACGCCATTGGGCGTCGGGTAGGAATAGAGCTGCAGGCGGTCGGGGTGCCCGGCCGGCCAGCGCCGGGTGATCGGAAAGGCGGAAAGATCGGTCATGCAGGCTTTTCCTCGTCGCGCGGGACTGTCTAGAATGCTCGCGCATGAACCTTAGCCGAACAATCCTTCCCCGCCACTCACTTTGCCGCATGTCGGCCATCGACGCCGTTGATGACATGGCGATGGCTCCCCTGTGACACGGCCGCTCTGGATCGTTTCCGGTCTCACGTCGCTCGCCTGCGGCATCGCCGGCATCGTCCTGCCACTGGTGCCCACCACACCCTTCGTCCTGCTGGCGGCCTTCTGTTTCGCCCGTTCCTCGCCCCGGCTTGAGGCCTGGCTGCTCAATCACCGCAGCTTCGGCCCGATGATCGAAAACTGGCGCCGCCATGGCGGCATCGACCGGCGCGCCAAGCGGATCGCCATCCTGATGATGGCCGCCGCCTTCGCTCTCAGCATCGCCATGCAATTCCCGCTCTGGGTGCTGGCCCTGCAGGGCGCCGTGCTGGTGGCGATGGGCGCCTTCATCCTGACGCGGCCGGATGGGCCGCCGCGGGCACGCTGACCGGTTCGCCAGCATCCTTGCCCGGCCCAGGCAATCTTTTTGCGGGTTCTCGCCGGCCACCGTGTATAATGAGGTCGATGAACATGCCGCGAATGCCGATCGGCAGGGCCCGCCAGGTAAACAGAGCACTCCTGACCGCGACGCTTGGCCTCGGCGTCGTCGCCCTGTTGAGCATCCTCCAGCTGGCGGCAACGCCACACGCCACCGCCGGCCATCTCGCCGCGATCGTCTTTGCGATTTCGCTGCTGATCTGCTCGCTGTTCTCCTTTCTCTACAACATGTACGAGACATCGCGCTTCCGTCCGTTCCTGCGCTATTGCGATCACGGCGCCATCTTTCTGCTGATTGCCGGCACCTACACACCCTTTGTCATCCAGGGCGTCCTCGGCCCCTTCGGCATCGATCTGCTGGTCTGGGTCTGGGCTCTGGCACTGGTGGGCATTGCACTCAAGGTGGTGCTGCGCTGTCGATATGACCGCGCCTTCGTCGGCCTCTACCTGCTGCTGGGCTGGCTGTTCCTCTTCTCGATCGAGCCCTTTGTCGATCTCAATCCGCTGGTCGCGCTGGTGTTCCTTGCCGTCGGCGGCCTTGCCTATACCGTCGGCGCCGTCATCTACGGGCGGCATATCGGCAACTGGACCGACCCGGTGTGGCATGGCTGTGTGCTGGCGGGATCGGGCAGCCATTATGTCGCCGTGCTGTCGCTGATGGGGTAGCAGGCGACGGCCGGAGGGCCACGCCAGGATCGGCACACGGCACGACGCTGACCGGAGTCGCGAGGGCAGCACGGCCCGCCATGAGCCGGGAGCGACAGTTGCTGGCGGCGCAGAGAAATGGTGGGCCCGGAGGGACTCGAACCCCCGACAACACCGTTATGAGCGGCGCGTTCTAACCGCTGAACTACGGGCCCCCGGGGTGGCTTTCGGCTCCCCCATATTGTCATCCCCCGCGCAGGCGGGGGATCCGCGAGTTTCTATCCGGAGATCATGCTGTTGCCAACAAACTCGTGGATGGTCCGCCTTCGCGGACCATGACAAGGGAGGGTGGCAGACTGACCTCTTACGTATCGAGGAAGCTGCGGAGCTTCCGCGAGCGGCTGGGATGCTTCAGCTTGCGGAGCGCCTTCGCCTCGATCTGGCGGATGCGTTCGCGGGTGACCGAGAATTGCTGGCCGACTTCCTCGAGTGTGTGGTCGGTGTTCATGCCGATGCCGAAGCGCATCCTGAGTACGCGTTCCTCGCGCGCGGTGAGCGTCGCCAGCACGCGGGTCGTGGTCTCGCGCAGATTGGCCTGGATGGCGGCATCCAGCGGCAGGATGGCGTTCTTGTCCTCGATGAAATCGCCAAGATGGCTGTCCTCCTCGTCGCCGATCGGCGTTTCGAGGGAGATCGGCTCCTTGGCGATCTTGAGGACCTTGCGCACCTTCTCCAGCGGCATCATCAGCTTTTCCGCCAGTTCCTCCGGCGTCGGCTCGCGGCCGATCTCGTGCAGCATCTGGCGGCTGGTGCGGACCAGCTTGTTGATCGTCTCGATCATGTGCACCGGAATGCGGATGGTGCGCGCCTGGTCGGCGATCGAGCGGGTGATCGCCTGCCTGATCCACCAGGTGGCATAGGTCGAGAACTTGTAGCCCCGGCGGTACTCGAACTTGTCGACCGCCTTCATCAGGCCGATATTGCCTTCCTGGATGAGATCGAGGAACTGCAGGCCGCGATTGGTGTATTTCTTGGCGATCGAGATGACGAGGCGGAGATTGGCCTCGACCATTTCCTTCTTCGCCCGCGATGCCTCGCGCTCGCCCTTCTGCACCGTGTTGACGATGCGGCGGAAGTCGCCGACCGGCAGGTTGACCGCCCCGGCTATGGCGGCGATCTCGGCGCGGATCTTCCTCGCCTCGTCCTTGTGGTCGGTGGCGAACTTCTTCCAGCCCTTGCCGGCGAGCTTGCCGACGCGCGTCATCCATTTCGGGTCGAGTTCGGCGCCGTAGTACTTCTGCAGGAACTCCTCGCGCTTGACGCCGGCCTTCATGGTGAGGCGCAGCAGCTGGCCCTCGAGGGTCATCAGGCGGCGGTTGAGGCCGTAGAGCTGGTCGACCAGCGCCTCGATCTTGTTGTTGTTGAGGCGCACCGAATACATCAGCTCGACCATCTCGGCCTTGAGCTTCTCGTAGGATTTTTCCGAGCGCGGATTGAGATCCTCGCCGCCGAGGATGGATTCCAGGCGCTTCGACTGCGCCTTGTCGATCTTCTTGTGAAGGGCGGCGATCTTGTCGAAGGTCTCCAGCACCTGTGGCAGCAGCTGGGCTTCCATCGAGGCCAGCGAAACGGCGGCTTCCTCGCCCTCATCGCCATCCTGGCTTGCAGCCTCGCCTTCCTTCTTCTCGCCCTCGGCCTCCTCGCCTTCCTCGGCCTCGTCGCCCTCGAGGTCCTCCTCGTTGGCGCGGGCCATCTCCTCTTCCGTGCCGGGCACGCTCGGCATGCTGGCGTCGAGGTCGATGATGTCGCGCAGCAGGATCTCGCCCGCCTTCAGCTTGTCGCGCCATTCGACGATGTTGCGCTGGGTCATCGGGCTTTCACCGATGCCGCCGATCATCATGTCGCGACCGGCCTCGATGCGCTTGGCGATGGCGATTTCGCCCTCGCGCGAGAGCAGCTCGACCGAACCCATCTCGCGGAGATACATGCGCACCGGATCGTCGGTGCGGCCGACCTCGCTGTCGTTGAGGTTGCCGGCGGCCTTGCCCTCTTCCTCTTCGCTCTCGGCCTCGGCCTGGGGCTCGTCCTCGGCTTCCTCGCTGTCGTCGTTCTCGACCACGTTTATGCCCATGTCGTTGAGCATCGCCATGATGTCCTCGATCTGCTCGGAGGACATCTGCTCCTGCGGCAGCACGGCATTGAGTTCGTCGACCGTGACGTAGCCCCGCTCCTTGGCCTTGGCCAGCATCTTGCGGACGGCCGCATTCATCGCGTCCATCAGCGGACCCTCGGCGGTCTCGTCCTTGGACTTGGCGGCATCGGCCTGGGGCTTCGCGGTCGGTTTGGTTGCCATCTACTTCACCTGAGCTCTTTGAGCGTCATCTGGTCGGGGCCGACCGGTCGCCGGCCCGTTCAATTCCTGAAAGCCCGTTCAACTTCTGAAAGGCCGTTCAATTCTCCGCAAGACCGTCACGTTTTCAGCAGGGGGTCGAAATCGGCGAGGTCGAGGTCCCGGCGCCGGCTCTCTGCCTCCAGCTTCTGCTGCTGGGCGGCCTGAAAGCGATCCAGGTTGTCCTGAGACATATCTTCCTCCAGGGCCCGGGCCGCCGCTGCCAGCTCGACCTCGATCTCGGTCTCGCGCAGGATGGCCATAACGTGCAAAAGCCCCGCCTCGGCCTGGGCTAGCCCGGCCGAAGGAAGGGCGAATCTGATCGTTCCGGTGTGCCGGACCAAGGTCTCGATCGCGCCAGAGAAACCTAAGTCCATCAAATGGTTCTTGAACTCGTTGGCGTCAAGGTCCGGATGCCGGGTGGCGAGGTCTAACAAGGCCCCCTTCAGCTTGTCAAGTTGACGGTCGGGAATAGCGATCAGGGCCACACTCTCATGGTGGCGGTGCAGCAGATCGGGATGGTTAATGACGACCGCCAGGAGTACCTCATAGGGCAGCCGCCTGACGCCGGCGGTGCCGCGCCTGGCCGCCTCGCCGCCGGGATTGGGGTATTGGAACGGGGTTCCCACCGTGCGCCCGTCGCCGAACCGGCCAAGCCGGGGCGGCCGGGGTCCACTGCGGAGGGCGGGGCCGCCACCGCCGAAGGCCTGGTCGAGGCGCGCGAGGATTTCCCGGCGGTAATCCTCCTGCACCCCCTTGTCGGCGATGCGGCTGATGGCGGCCAGCAGGTCGCGGCGGAAGCCGCTGCGCCGTTCCGGGGTATCGAGCACCCGTCCGGCCAGCACCTCGGCCCAGAACACGTCCACCAGGGCCTGTGCCTTTTCCAGCACCTGGCGCATGGCGCCGGACCCGTCGCCGAGGCCGGAGGCGCCGCGGATCAAATCGTCCGGATCCTGCCCCTGGGGCAGCCAGGCAAAGCGCAGGGAAAGACCGGGCTTGAGGATGGGGAGCACGCGCTCGACGCTGCGCGCCGCCGCCTTCCGTCCGGCGGCATCACCGTCGAAACAGAGGATCGGCTCGGCGGCAAAGCGCCAGAGCAGCTGGATATGGTCCTCGGTCAGTGCCGTGCCGAGGGGGGCCACGGCATGGGGAAAGCCGCCCTCGGCAAGTGCAATCACATCCATATAGCCCTCGACCACGATGATCTCGTTGCGGTCGCGGGCCGGCTTTTGCGCCTGGTTGAGATTGTAGAGGGTGCGGCCCTTGTGGAAGAGCGGGGTCTCCGGCGAGTTGAGGTATTTCGGCTTCTCGTCACCGAGCGCGCGGCCACCGAAGGCGATGACGCGACCCTTGGCATCCATGATCGGGAACATGACGCGGCCGCGGAAACGGTCATAGATCCGCCCCGTCTCGTCGTTCCTCACCAGCAATCCCGCCTCCAGCGCAAGCGCTTCGGGGATGTTCTCCCTGGCGAGCCTGGCCTTCAGCGCCTCGAAGCCATCGGGGGCGAAGCCGAGGCGAAAGCGCCGGATCGTCTCCGGGTCGAGGCCGCGGCCCTTGAGGTATTCCAGCCCGGCACGGCCGGCGGAACCGCCCAATTGGGATTCGAAGAATTTGGCCGCCAGTTCCATGACGCCGGCCAGCGTGTCCTGCCGTTCGGCACGCGCGCGGGCCTCCGGATTGTCGCGCGGGATCTCGAGCCCGGCCTCGCCCGCCAGCTTCTCGACCGCGTCGCGGAACTGCAGGCCTTCCGTTTCCATGACGAAGGTGATGACGTCGCCATGGGCACCGCAGCCGAAGCAATGGTAATGCGGCTCGTCCGGCCCCTCATAGACGTGGAAGGAGGGGCTTTTTTCGTTGTGGAAGGGGCAAAGCCCGGTCGCCTGAAGGCCGCGGCGGTTGAGACGCACGCGACGACCGATGACGTCGGTGATCGAGACGCGGCGGCGCAGCTCCTCCAGGAATTGCGGCAACAGCGCCATTGGCCTTCAGCCCTCAGCCGAGTTTCGCCTTCACCATGGGGCCGATCTTGGCGAAATCGAGTTGGCCGGCAAAGCGTTCCTTGAGGACGCCCATCACCTTGCCCATGTCCTTGATCGAGGCAGCGCCGGTTTCGGCCACGACGGCGGCGATGGCCGCCGCCGTCTCGGCCTCGGAGAGCTGTTTGGGCAGGTAGTTCTGGATGACGTCGATCTCGGCCTGCTCCTTGGCGGCCAGTTCCGGACGGTTGCCCTTCTGGTACATCTCGATGCTTTCCTGGCGCTGGCGCACCATCTTCTGCAGCATGTCGATGATCTCGGCATCCGAAATGCCGTTCATGTTTCCGGGCCGGGCGGCGATGTCCTTGTCCTTGATGGCGGCCTGGATCAGGCGCAGGCCGGAAAGGGCCGGATCCTTCGCCTTCATGGCCGTTTTCACATCGTCATTGATCCGTTGCCGCAGCATGGCGCCACCCGTTCTGAACCCAAGGGATTGTGGAAAGGTCGGACCATAACGGATTCGCCCCCGTGAGTCCATGCGGCTGATTGCCATCAACCCATTGAAAAGAATTGAAAATCTTTTCGAGAGCCGGCTTGACGCCGAGGCTGTCACGGAATAGAAACTCCCAACTTGCGGCCGGCGCGATCCAGAGCTCGGAGGCGGCTGCCCAGGTTGGCCCGCCTCCTTTCATCGACAGATCAGCAAAGGCCCGCGCATGACCGCCGCCGCCACATCCGCCCACGCGCCCAATCCTGACGAGACCCCGACAGCCACCGCGCTGATCGTGCTGGCCGACGGGACGGTGCTGAAGGGCCGCGGCCTCGGTGCCGAGACCAAGGCGGTCGGCGAGATCTGCTTCAACACCTCGATGACCGGATATCAGGAGATCATGACCGATCCCTCCTATGCCGGGCAGATCATCAACTTCACCTTTCCCCATATCGGCAATGTCGGCGCCAACCCGGAAGACGTCGAGACCCAGATGGTGGCAGCCAGGGGCTGCATCCTCAACCTCGACATCACCGAACCATCGAACTGGCGCAGCGCCCAGCATTTCGACGCCTGGCTGAAGGCCAACAACCTGCCCGCCATCGCCGGCATCGACACCCGCGCCCTCACCCGCCGCATCCGCGATGCGGGGGCGCCCAATGGCGTCATCGTGCACCAGGCCGATGGGCTATTCGACATCCCGGCGCTGGTCGCCGAGGCCAAGGCCTGGCCCGGCCTCGACGGCATGGACCTCGCCAAGGACGTCACCTGCCACCAGACCTATCATTGGGAAGGCGGCCTGTGGCGAATCGCGGGTGGCTACCAGGCGGCACCCAAGCCGCGCTTCAAGGTTGTCGCCATCGATTACGGTGCCAAACAAAACATCCTGCGCTGCCTCGCCGATGCCGGCTGCGACGTCACCGTGGTGCCGGCGACCGCCACCACCGACGACGTGCTGCGCCACCAGCCGGACGGGGTGTTCCTCTCCAACGGCCCGGGCGACCCGGCAGCGACCGGCCAATACGCCGTGCCGGTGATCAGGGACCTGATCGCCAGGGACCTGCCGATCTTCGGCATCTGCCTCGGCCACCAGATGCTGGCCCTGGCGCTGGGCGGCAAGACGCGCAAGATGGGCCTCGGCCATCGCGGCGCCAACCATCCGGTCAAGGATCTGGAAACCGGCAAGGTCGAGATCACCAGCCAGAACCACGGCTTCGAGGTGATGGCGGAAAGCCTGCCGGCGGATGTCGCCATCACCCATCGTTCGCTGTTCGACGATTGCGTCGAGGGCCTTGCCATGAAGTCGAAGCCGGTGTTCTCGGTGCAGTACCACCCCGAAGCCTCGCCGGGGCCGCAGGACAGCCACTACCTGTTCCACCGCTTCGTCGAGAACATCGCGAAGAGCAAGGCGAAGTGATCAATCATGCCCAAACGCACTGACATCAAATCGATCCTCATTATCGGCGCCGGGCCGATCGTCATCGGCCAGGCCTGCGAGTTCGATTATTCGGGAGCGCAGGCGTGCAAGGCGCTCCGGGCCGAGGGGTACCGGGTCATCCTGGTGAATTCCAATCCGGCCACCATCATGACCGACCCGGATCTGGCGGACGCCACCTATGTCGAGCCGATCACGCCGGATGTGGTCGCCAAGATCATCGAGCAGGAAAAGCCGGATGCGGTGCTGCCCACGATGGGCGGGCAGACGGCGCTCAACACCGCGATGGCGCTGCATAAATCCGGCAAGCTGGTGGAACTCGGCGTCGAGCTGATCGGCGCCAACGCCAAGGCCATCGACATGGCCGAGGACCGCTTCCTGTTCCGCGAGGCGATGGACCGGATCGGCCTGGAGAGCCCGCGCGGACGCCTCGTCGCCAACATGGAGGAGGCGCTGGAGGCGCTGGAATATGTCGGCATTCCGGCGATCATCCGCCCTTCCTTCACGCTGGGCGGCACCGGCGGCGGCATCGCCCAGACGCGCGAGGATTTCATCCGCATCGTCGAGGGCGGCCTCAAGGCCTCGCCCGTGGGCGAGGTGCTGGTCGAGGAATCGGTCCTGGGCTGGAAGGAATTCGAGATGGAGGTCGTCCGCGACAAGGCGGACAATTGCATCATCGTCTGCTCGATCGAGAACATCGACCCGATGGGCGTCCATACCGGCGATTCCGTGACCGTCGCACCCGCACTGACCCTCACCGACAAGGAATACCAGGTGATGCGCAACGCCTCGATCGCGGTGCTGCGCGAGATCGGCGTCGATACCGGCGGGTCGAACGTGCAGTTCGCGGTCAATCCGGAAAACGGCCGCCTGGTCGTCATCGAGATGAATCCGCGCGTCTCGCGCTCCTCCGCCCTCGCCTCCAAGGCGACCGGCTTCCCGATCGCCAAGATCGCGGCGAAGCTGGCGGTGGGCTATACGCTGGATGAACTCGCCAACGACATCACCAGGGTGACGCCGGCCAGCTTCGAGCCGACCATCGACTATGTCGTCACCAAGATGCCGCGCTTCACCTTCGAGAAGTTCGCCGGTGCCGAACCTGTCCTCTCTACGTCGATGAAATCGGTGGGCGAGGCGATGGCGATCGGCCGGTCCTTCGCGGAATCGATCCAGAAGGCGCTGCGCTCGATGGAAACCGGCCTCACCGGCTTCAACGAGGTGACGCTGGAGGGCGAGGACAAGCCGACCATCCAGGCGCAACTGGCGAAGCAGACCCCGGACCGGCTGCTGGTGATCGCCCAGGCCCTGCGTGCCGGCCTGACAGTCGAGGAAATCTGCGACGCCTCGAAATTCGATCCCTGGTTCGTCCGCCAGGTCGAGGCGATCGTGGCGGCCGAGGCCGCAGTGAGGAAGAACGGCCTGCCGCAGACGAAACCCGGCCTGATGCGCCTCAAAAAAATGGGCTTCTCGGACGCGCGCCTGGCACAGCTCGTCGGCCGGAAGCCGGCCGAGGTGACGGCGCATCGTCTCGCCCTCGACCTGCACCCGGTCTACAAGCGCATCGATACCTGCGCCGGCGAATTCGCCTCCGACACGCCCTATATGTATTCCTGCTATGAGGGCGACGGCATCGAGCCGGCCGAGAACGAGGCCGGGCCATCCGACCGCAACAAGGTGATCATCCTGGGCGGCGGGCCTAACCGCATCGGCCAGGGCATCGAGTTCGACTATTGCTGCGTCCATGCCGCCTACGCCCTCAAGGAAGCCGGCATCGAGACCATCATGGTCAATTGCAACCCGGAAACGGTCTCGACCGATTACGATACCTCGGACCGGCTCTATTTCGAGCCGCTCACCGCCGAGGACGTGATCGAGATCGCGCGGCTGGAGCAGAGCAAGGGCCGGCTGCTGGGCTGCATCGTGCAGTTCGGCGGGCAGACGCCGCTGAAACTGGCAGCCGCCCTCGAAGCCGCGAAGGTCCCGATCCTCGGCACCTCGCCGGATGCGATCGACCTTGCCGAGGACCGCGAGCGCTTCCAGCAACTGCTGCACAAGCTGAAATTGCGCCAGCCGAAGAACGGCATCGCGCGCTCATCCGAAGAAGCCGAGCGCGTCGCCAGCGAGGTCGGTTATCCGGTGGTCATCCGCCCCTCCTATGTGCTGGGTGGCCGTGCCATGGAGATCGTGCACGAGACCGGGCAGCTCAGGCGCTATATGCGCACCGCCGTGCAGGTCTCCGGCGACAACCCGGTACTGATCGATTCCTATCTCGAGGATGCGATCGAGGTGGATGTCGACGCCATCGCCGATGGCGGGCAGGTCTATGTTGCCGGCATCATGGAACACATCGAGGAAGCCGGCATCCATTCCGGCGATTCCGCCTGCTCGCTGCCGCCCCATACCCTGCCGCTGCAGGTGATCGCCGAGCTGCGCGCCCAGGCGGAAGCGCTGGCCAAGGGTCTCAACGTGGTCGGCCTGATGAACGTGCAGTTCGCGATCAAGGGCGCCGACATCTATGTGCTCGAGGTCAATCCGCGGGCCAGCCGCACCGTGCCCTTCGTCGCCAAGGCCACCGGCCTGCCGATCGCCAAGATCGCCGCGCGCGTGATGGCGGGCGAGAAGCTGGCCGCCTTCGATCTCGATACCAGCCTGCGCCACCATGTGGCGGTGAAGGAAGCCGTCTTCCCCTTCGCGCGCTTCCCCGGCGTCGACATAATCCTGGGGCCGGAGATGCGCTCGACCGGCGAGGTGATGGGGCTCGATTCCAATTTCGCCCGCGCCTTCCTGAAGGCGCAATTGGGCGCCGGCCTCAACCTGCCGAAGAGCGGCACGGTCTTCATTTCGGTGAAGGACAAGGACAAGGCGGCGATCACGCCGGCCGCCAAGCGCCTGCTGGAAATGGGCTTCGACATCTGCGCGACACCGGGCACCGCCGCCTATCTCAGAAACCAGAACCTCAATGTCCGCGCCATCAACAAGGTGCACCAGGGCTCGCCGCATATCGTCGATGCCATGGAACGCAGCGAGATCAAGCTGGTGTTCAATACCGTGGCGGGGAACAAGGCGGTCTCGGACAGTTTCAGCCTGCGCCGCGCCGCCCTGACCGGCCAGATTCCCTATTTCACCACCCTGGCCGGCGCCAAGGCGGCAGTGGATGCCATCGGCGCCCTGGCGGCAGGGGAGCTTGCAGTCGCGCCGCTGCAATCGTACTTTAAGAGTTGAGAGCCGGGGCGGTCGCCATTTACGCGGCGGTCGTCCGGGGCTATTCGGCGGGACCAGAGGTCCCGTGTCCTCTGGACAAATCAGGCCCAACGGGCTGACACGATTGGTTTTTTAGAGCCAGCCGTGCGCCCGGGGGGTTGTTTTGCTTTTTTGGGCCGCGCCGGAAAAGAGCAGCGGCCGGATTGGAACGAGAATGGTGAAGATCCCGATGACGGCGGATGGTTTCGCCCGCCTGGAAGAGGAACTGAAGCAGTTGAAGACGGTCGAGCGGCCGGCGGTCATCCGCGCCATTGCCGAAGCGCGCGAACATGGCGACCTCAGCGAAAACGCCGAGTATCACGCCGCCCGCGAGCGCCAGTCCTTCATCGAGGGCCGTGTCATGGAGCTCGAGGACAAGATCTCGCGCGCGGAAGTCATCGATGTCGCCAAGCTGACCGGCGACCAGGTCAAGTTCGGCGCCACCGTGACGCTGATCGACGAGGATACCGAAGAGGAAGCGGTCTACCAGATCGTCGGCGAGGACGAGGCCGACATCAGCGCGCGGCGCCTCGCCGTGACGGCGCCGCTGGCCCGCGCCCTGATCAACAAATCGGTCGGCGAATCCGTCGAGGTCACGACCCCTGGCGGCTCCAAATCCTATGAGATCGCCAAGGTCCAGTTCAAGTAAACGGGGCGGCACCCGGATGCGACACGGCCGCCGGATCGCCGCGATCCTGGCGGCCGTTTGCTTCTGGACCCAGCCAGCGCCGGCGCAGGAGCCGCGCGACTACACCCTGGCCCTGTCCTGGCAGGCGGGCTTTTGCGCGATGCGGAGCGACGACGCATCCTGCGACGCGCCCGCAGATTGGGCTGGGCGGCATTTCACGCTGCACGGCCTGTGGCCGAATGTCGACCGCAATGGCGATGGCCGGTTCAACGCAGACGACAATTACTGCCTGCTCGAGCCCGATCGCCGGCGCAATATCGACCGGCGCTGGGAGGAGCTGCCGCCGCCCGAATTGAGCGACGCCACCCGGCTGGATCTGGAACGCGTCATGCCGGGAACCGCATCCCTGCTCGAGCGGCACCAATGGGTGAAGCACGGCACCTGTTCGGGATTCAACGCGGAGCGCTATTTCCGCGCCGCCATCGACCGGACCGAAGATCTGGCCGCGACCGAATTCAGCCGTTTCGTCGCCGCGCAGGCCGGCCGCACGGTGAGCCGGCGCGAATTGCTCGACCGGTTCGAACTCGATTTCGGCAAGGGCAGCGGCCGCGCCCTGCGCCTCTTCTGCAAACGGCCGGAGGGTGCCGTCGTCCTGGCCGAGATCCGCCTCGGCCTGCGCAGCCACCGGATCGAACTGCCGATGACGCGCGGCTCGCTCGCTATACCGGTTTACCCCCAGCGCAGCACCTGCCCGACGCAGTTTCTGATTCCGGCGCCGGGTTCCTGAGACCGCCGCGGGCAGCTACCTCGTGCCGGCGCTCGTTTGGCGTCAGCAGGGCGAGCAGCACTTGCAGCAGCGCGGCGGCCAGGATGACGGCGTAGATCGCGGCGAAGCTTCCGGTCGTCTCGCGCAGATGCCCGCCCGCCACATTGCCGACAAGGCCACCGAAACCGAGGGCGATATTGCCGAGACCGAAAAGCAGCGTGGCGGCCCCTGGCGAATGGACCAGGCTGATATAGGCCGGCACCAGCCCGAAGATCGCATAGAAGGCGAGCGCAAAGAGGCTGACGGCCAGCATGGCCGTCATGGCAATAGGCAGGGCCAGGAGCAGAAGCGCCAAGAGCAGTGCCGCGGCACCGGAAAGCAGCAGATAGGCCGCCACCATCGCCCATTTGACCGAAATGCGATCCGCCAGCAGACCGAACAGAAACCCGCTCGCCATGCCGATTGCCCCGATGACGCTCCAGAGTGAACTGGCAAGGGCGAGGCTCGCGCCGAGTTCCTCCCGCAAAGTCGCCACGAGATAAGTCTGGAACGGCATGCAGGCGAGGCCGGTGCAGAACATGGTGATGACCAGCAGGATGGTGCGCGGGAGCGCGATCTCGCCCCAGCGCCCGGCTACTGCGCCAGCCACCGCCCCAGCCTCTGCCCCGGCCTCTGCCGGCCGGCCGGTGCGCTGGACCGCCATGGCCGCAGTGACCGGCAGGCGGCGAAGGCGCAGCAGGCCGACCAGCAACAGGCTACAGGCGGCGATCCCGACCGCGACCCAAACCCCGCGCCAGCCGCCGGTCGCGACAATGGGTGGAATGACGAGGCCGTTGACGAAGACGCCGTAGGCGGTGCCGCTCGACATCAGGCCAAGCGCCTTGGCACGGTGGCGCGCCGGGATCACGTCCTGGGCCACGGCAACCATCGGCACCCAGACAGAAGCGGCACCGGCACCCATCACCGTCAGCAACCCGGTCAGGTGCCAGAGCGCATCCCCCGCCGGTAGCCGGCTCATCAACAGGAGCGACAGCGCCGTTGCCGCCGCGGAGCCCAGAATGACGCGGACGGGCCCCAGCCGCGTGGCCCAGATGCCGCTGAGCAGCGAGGCCGCGAGAAAGCCCGCCTGGGCCACACCCGTGGCGAGGCCGATATCGCCATAGCCGAGGCCGAGATCGCCGCGCATGTCGGCCGCCAGGCTGGCAAAGAGGTAGATGCCGAAGCCATAGGCCGATGCGACGAAAGCGGTGAACAGAAGCGTTGCCTCGACGGGCGACAAAATGCCGCGACCGGTGCTATGGCTGATGGTCATGGGGCGGGGTTCCTGGTTCCTGCATTTGTGCTGCCGCCAGCATGGCCGGGCACACGGAACCGCCACAAACGAGTTAACTCCCGATTTGAGGTGAAATGGAGTCATGCGACGCGATCTTGCGCAGATGACGTTTCCGGGCAGCGCCGCCCTGCGCGCCTTCGAGAGCGCCGGCAGGCTCGGCAGTTTCAAGCGCGCGGCGGTGGAACTGAAACTGACCGAATCGGCGATCAGCCACCAGATCCGTCGATTGGAGCGGGACCTCGGCCACGAGCTGTTTGTGCGGGGCCACCGACAGGTGAAACTGACCCCGGCCGGACGCGCCTATCTCGACGTGGTGCAGCAGGCGCATCGGGACATACTTGGCGCCACGCTGTCGCTGGATGGCTCCGGGTCAGCCCTGGTGCGGCTCAGCCTGCTGCCGGCGCTGGCGCAATACTGGCTGGTGCCACGCCTCGGCAGGCTTCGCGAAAGATTGGGAAGCGTAAATGTCGCCGTCTTCGTCTCCAGCGATCTGGTCGACCTCGACCGGGACGAAATCGACCTCGCCATCCGCTATGGCACCGGCACCTGGCCGCGCGCCCGGGTGCAGCACCTGATGGACGAAATGACCTTCCCAGTCGCCGCTCCGTCCCTGGCCCGGCGGCTCGGCAGGAACGGCATCGCCGCATCCGGCCTGCCGCTCATCCAGAACCTGCAGCACCCCGAGGAATGGGCGCCCTGGCTGGCCGCGACCCTGCCGCGCGACCTGATCCGCCTTGAAAGCTCGCCACTGGTGCTGGAAACGGCCAAGGCCGGGCTCGGCATCGCCATCGGCCGCCGGCCCTTCGTCGACAACCTGCTGCTTGACGGATCGCTGAAAAAGATCGGGCAGGACGAACTGCCAAGCGGCAAGGGTCATTTTCTCCTGAGCGCCGCCGGGCGTGCCGCCAACCGCCCGGCCATCCGGGCTGTGATCGACGCCTTGCTCGAACTCGCCGAAACCCGCTGAGCGGGCGGCAAAAGAAAAGCCCCGCGCCATGCGGCGCGGGGCCCTCGATACCAATCTGCGGAAGACTTAGAGGCTGGCAAGCTCGCTGTCGTAGAGGCCGAGCAATGCACCGACATCCTCGGAATCGCAGCCCTTCTTCTCGACCAGCACGCGGGTGTCGGTCTTGGCCGCTTCGATCAGGGTCAGACGCTGACCGGCCGGGATCTCGTAATTGATCTTCTGGTCGATATAGGTCGACACCTTGCTCCAGGTCGCCGGATCCAGCTTCATATCGCGGCAGACTTCCGCCGCGCGGATGGCCTGATGATACTGGCTGTACATGGCGTTCATATCCTGCGCGGCGGCAAGGCCGGCGGTCCCGAGAACACTGCCGGTCACCAGGGCAGCCGCCGCGAGGCGGGTCACGATGCTCTTCGACATGGTACTTTTCCCTCTGTTGAGCCCATGGATTGAAAAACCGGGGTTAGTCTCCTGCGCCCGGCGGCAGAATTCAACAGGAATTTGCCACAATCCCGGGGGATTAACAGCACATCCGCGGGCCGGTTCCGGGGTGGCTGGAACAAAATCGGTCCGGAAATTCGTACCGGGCCGGGAGGCGACTCGAAAGTGGCGGCTATGATGCCGCACCCTGATCCGCCGCCCCGATTGGACTGAATTGCCCATGCGCCGCACCACCCGCTTCCGCCAGTTGATCGACCGCCCGGAAATCCTGCTGCTGCCTGGCGCCCATGACGCACTGGCTGCGCGCCTCATCGAGCTAGCCGGTTTCGAGGCCTTGACCGCGGGCGGTTATGCCGCCCATGCGACCCTGCTGGGCGCGCCGGATATCGGCCAGCTGGGCCTGGCCGAAATGGCCGACCACTATGCGCGACTGTGCGACGCTACCGACCTGCCCCTGCTGGCCGATGCCGATACCGGCTATGGCACCTCGATCAATGCTGCCCGTACCGTGCGCGCCTATGAGCGCGCCGGCGTCGCCGCCCTTTTCATCGAGGACCAGGTGGCGCCGAAGCGCTGCGGCCATATGGATGGCAAGCGCGTGGTGCCGGTGACCGAGATGATCGCCAAGCTGAAGGCGGCGACCGACGCCAGGGTCGACCAGGATCTGGTCATCATGGCACGGACCGATGCCCGGGCCATCGAGGGGCTGGAAGCGGCGATCGAGCGCGCCCAGATCTACCGCGAGGCGGGCGCCGATTTGATCTTCGTCGAGGCGCCGCTCACCGTCGACGAGATGGCCCGCATCTGCAGCGAAATCCCTGCCCCCTGCATGGCCAACCATGTCGAGGGCGGCAAGACGCCGCTGCTTCCCGCGGCACAGCTCGAGGATATCGGCTATGCCTGCGTCGCCTATCCGGTGGCGGCCACCTATGCGGTCGCGCATCACCTGCGGCACCTCTATACCGCGCTGCGGGAGAGCGGCGACACAGCCTCCCTGCGGGGCGACATGACCAGTTTTGCCGGCTTTCACGACATCGTGCGCCTGCCCGCCTTGCGCGAAATGGAGCGGGCCAGCGATGGTTTCGCGCGCGACCTGATGGAGCGGGTCGCCGCGCGCGGACCAAGTTCCTCGGACTGATCTCCCGGGCCGACGCGATCGATTCCTTGCCGCGCCGCCTGAGCCGGCCCCTGTAAATTGGCCCTGCTAACGGTCCGGGATTGCCCGTGGGGCCGTCTTGCGACGTTAGTCTTAGTGCGGCGGCGCGCAAAGTGTCTCGACCGCACTGTCGCCTTGACCTAGTCTTTTGGCCAGGTCGGGGAAAAACCGGCCTCAAGCATCAATGCGGAAGAATTCGCTCCATGATCCAAAGCCTGGGAGGCATGCATGTCAAAGCGGGAGAAGAGTACCCAGCGTAAGTCCCAAGAAACCGACGCGTCGCGCCGCAAGTTCCTCGGCGCCGCAGCCGCCGCCGGTGTCGGCGCGGCGGCCCTTGCCGCGCCCAATGTGGCGCGCGCGCAGGATCCGGTGGTGATGAAATGGCAGAGCACCTGGCCGGCCAAGGACATCTTCCACGAATACGCCCTGGATTTCGCCGCCAAGGTGAACGCCATGTCCGGCGGGCGCCTGAAGATCGAGGTGCTGCCGGCCGGCGCCGTGGTCAAGGCCTTCGACCTGCTCGATGCGGTCAGCAGCGGCACGCTCGATGGCGGCCATGGCGTCATCGCCTATTGGTACGGCAAGAACTCGGCGCTGGCCCTTTGGGGTTCCGGCCCGGCCTTCGGCATGGACCCCAACATGCTGCTGTCCTGGCACTACTATGGCGGCGGTCGCGAGTTGCAGCAGGAGATCTATTCGAGCCTCAATATCAACGTGGTCTCGCTGCTCTACGGGCCGATGCCGACCCAGCCGTTGGGCTGGTTCAAGAAGCCGGTGGCGAAACCAGAGGACCTGCAGGGGCTGAAGTTCCGCACCGTCGGCCTGTCGATCGACATCTTCACCGCCCTCGGCGCGGCAGTGAACGCGTTGCCCGGCGGCGAGATCGTGCCGGCGATGGATCGCGGCCTGCTGGACGCGGCCGAGTTCAACAACGCCACGTCCGACCGCATACTGGGTTTCCCCGACGTCTCCAAGGTCTGCATGCTGCAGAGCTTCCACCAGTGCTCGGAGCAGTTCGAGATCCTGTTCAACAAGGCGAAGTACGACGCCCTGCCGGAAGACCTGCGCGCCATCATCGACCATGCCGCCGCGGCGTCATCAGCCGACATGTCGTGGAAGGCGGTCGACCGCTATTCCCAGGACTACCAGGCGCTGCAGGCCGACGGGGTGAAGTTCTACAAGACGCCCGACAGCGTCCTGCAAGGCCAGCTCGACGCCTGGTCGAAGATCATCGAGGCGAAATCGGCCGAGAACCCGATGTTCAAGAAGGTGCTGGATTCGCAGCGCGCCTTCGCCGAGCGGACGGTTCGCTGGCAGAGCGACACGCTGGTCAACTTCCGCATGGCCTATAACCACTTTTTCGCCAAGGGCTGAGCGGCATCGGCCGAGCGGGGTCCGGCGAAACCGGGCCGGACCCCGCTTTGCTTTCCCGCCGCGCCGATCACTGCACGGGACGCCGATGCGGACATTTCTCGGATGGATTGACCTGTTGAGCATCTGGTCCGGGCGGCTTTGCGCCTGGTCGATCATTGTGCTTACCCTGATGATCAGCTGGGAGGTCTTTTCACGCTATGTCCTGGGGACACCCCATGCCTGGGTGTTCGACGCGCAGGCGATGCTGTACGGGCTGCTGTTCATGATGGCCGGCGCCTATACCCTAGCCCAGGGCGGGCATGTGCGCGGCGACGTGCTGTATACGTTCTTCCGGCCGCGTGTGCAGGCCTCGATCGACCTCATCCTCTATATCTTCTTCTTCGTGCCGGGCGTCGTCGCCCTGGCCTGGGCCGGCTGGATCTTCGCGGCCGAATCCTGGGCGATCAACGAGCACTCCTCGATCTCGGCCGACGGCCCGCCGATCTATCCCTTCAAGACGGTCATCCCGATTGCCGGCGGCCTGCTGCTGCTGCAGGGTTTCGTCGAAATGGCGCGCTGCGTGGCCTGCCTCAGGCTCGGCAAATGGCCGCCGCGCGCCGGAGATGTCGCCGAGGTCGACGTCGAAAAACTCAAAGAGATGGTCCATGTGAGCGACGCCGACATCGCCGCCCTCGATCGTTATGTCACCGGCGCGGAAACCGGGGAAGACAGGGGCGCGCGCAGCCGATGAGAAAGGAATTGTGGTTCGGCTTCACGCTGATGGCGATCATCCTGATTGGCGCCGCCGTTATCCTGCCGCCGCCGTCGGAGATGGAATCCGGTCATCTCGGCCTCCTCATGCTGGCGCTGATCGTGGTCAGCATCATGCTGGGATTCCCGACCGCCTTCACGCTGATGGGCCTCGGCATGGTTTTCACCTGGATGGCCTTCGACTTCAACACCACCCATACCCTGACATTGATGGTCCAGCGAACCTATGGTGTGATGTCCAACGACGTCCTCATCGCAGTGCCGCTGTTCGTCTTCATGGGTTATCTGGTCGAACGCGCCAACCTGATCCAGCGCCTGTTCACCAGCCTTCATCTTGCCACCGCCTGGCTGCCGGGCTCGCTGGCGGTGGCAACGCTGATCACCTGCGCCATCTTCGCCACGGCGACCGGTATCGTCGGCGCGGTCGTGACGCTGATGGGGCTGCTGGCCTTCCCGGCCATGCTGAAGGCCGGCTATGACATCCGCCTTTCGGCCGGTGCCATCACGGCCGGTGGCTGCCTCGGCATCCTCATTCCGCCATCGGTGCTGCTGATCGTCTATGGCGCCACGGCCGGCGTGTCGGTGGTGCAGCTTTATGCCGGTGCCTTCTTTCCAGGCTTGATGCTGACGGCGCTCTATGTCCTCGCGGTGGTGCTGGTATCCTGGATCTGGCCGAAGCTGGCGCCGCCGCTGCCGCCAGCCGAACGCGAGGTCGTACTGCCACCGCTGCTCGCCAGCCTCTCGGGCGGCCGGCGGCATAGCTGGGCGCCGTTGCGCCTGCTGCGAGCCGCCTTCGGCCAGGGACCGGTCAGCGCCGCGCCGCGGGTCTGGCGGGAGTTGTTGTTGCTGGCCATTCCCGCACTCACCTTCGCGCTGCTGATGGGTCTGGTCTATCGTGGCATCACCGAACCCCCGGAGGCATTCGACAGCGGATTGGTGGAGATGGGCAGCGGCGCCGACAACTGGTCGGATGCCGGCGGTCTCGCCGAACCACCGCTGGCGGACGGTCTCGCGGAGCCGCCCGTCGAGGGCGGATTAGCCGAGCCCCCGCTCGGTGACACCCTGGCAGAGCCGCCGCTTGGCGATGCGCTGGCCGAGCCGCCATTGGCAGTACCCGAACCGACCCTGTCGGAGCCCGTGGCGGAGCAACCGGCATCGACGGAAGCTGCAGACAGTCCGGCGCGCGTTCCGGCACCCGGGATCTATTGGTGGGTATTGGCGGCGGGCATCGCGTGCCTCGGCGTCTTCTATGCGCTGCTCAATTTCCCGCGCTACCAGATCTACCGCCTGCTGCTGCAATCCTTCGTGCCACTCTCGGTGCTGATCCTCGCCGTCCTGGGCTCGATCGTCTTCGGCCTGGCGACGCCGACCGAAGCTGCAGCGATCGGCGCCCTGGGCGGCGCCCTTCTTGCCGTCGCCTATCGGCAGATGAACTGGGTGGTGCTGCGGGAATCGGTCTATCTCACGGCCAAGACCTCGGCCATGGTCTGCTGGTTGTTCGTCGGCTCGGCCATCTTCTCGGCCGCCTTCGCCTTGCTGGGCGGACAGGATCTGATCGAGAATTGGGTGCTGGGCCTCAACCTGACGCCGATCGAGTTCATGCTGCTTTCCCAGGTGATCATCTTCATCCTGGGCTGGCCGCTGGAATGGACCGAGATCATCGTCATCTTCATGCCCATCTTCATACCGTTGCTGAGCCATTTCAATATCGACCCGCTGTTCTTCGGCCTGATGGTGGCGCTCAATCTGCAGACCGCCTTCCTGTCGCCGCCGGTCGCCATGGCCGCCTTCTACCTGAAGGGCGTGGCGCCGCCGCATGTGACGCTTAACCAGATCTTCGCCGGCATGATTCCGTTCATGCTGATACAGGTCGTCGCCATGTTCCTACTCTACATGTTCCCGGCGATCGGCCTGTGGCTGCCCAGCGTCATCTATCGGTGACGCCGCTTTCCGACCGGCTCGAGGTCGGGAATATCGAAGCGGTCGAAGCCTTCATAGGATTCGCTGGCGACGAAACTGCCCGCCGGATCGGCGCCGCGCCAGAGCGGCAGAATGCAGAATTCGTAGGTCGAGACCTTGCCGTCCAGGAAGCTGATCCGATTAGTGCCGATGACCGGTTCCCGGCGGTCATGGACGTGGGCGTAGCAGTCCGACCAGTCGACGCTGTCGCGGGCGCCGTAGTTGAGTTCGTCAAGATACCTGCCGGAGAAGTCGAGGCGGCTGAATTCGGCGACGCTGGTGCCGACCAGGCGGAAGCGCACACGGAACGGCGCGGATTCGATGTCGCCGAGGATGAGGAAGGGCAGGATTTCGACGATCGCCGCCGGGTCGATATCGGTGCGGTGGAACCGCCGTGCGGCACTATTGGCCCGCCAATAGGCGAACAGGCGACGCGTCGCGCGCATCCGCGCCTGGTCGAGATCGACGAACGGACGGAAGCCGCTCGGCATATCCGACGCCTCACTCACGCGTGCCCGCCGCGGGAGAGCTGCATGACTTTTTTCCTCGAAGCCAACCGCCCGGATCGGCGCGGGGCGATGCCACCGCACCCTCCCCGCATGCCGCTATCCTCTCACATCCGACGGAAATGTCGCGCGGGAAGCTATTCCTCGCGGAAGGCGCGGTTCCAGCTGTCGGTGATGGGCGAGATGAAATAGTCGATGGCCCGGCGCTCGCCTGCCGCGATCAGCACCTCGGCCGGCATGCCGGGATAGGGGGCGACGTTCATTTCGGGCGGGAGGGTGGCGAGATCCAGTCGCACCCGGGCGATATAATAGGCAACGCCCGAGGTTTCCTCGACGAAGCGGTCGGCCGAGACGTTGATGACTTCGCCCTTGATCGGCGGCACGCGGCGCTGCTTGTAGGCAAGCAGGCGCACCTCGGCCGGCAGCCCGACATGGACGGTGTCGATGTCATCGGTCTTCACCTTGGCCTCGACCAGCAATTGCTCGTCCTGCGGTACGATGTCGAGCACCGGCTGGCCGGGGGTGAGCACCGCGCCCGGGCCGAAGACCTGCAAATTGACGATCCGGCCGCTCTGCGGCGCCCTGAGATCGAGCCGCCCCAGCACATCGGTGAGGGCTGCATGACGGCCGGCATAGTCCGAGCCCTCGGTCAGCACCTGCTGCAACTCGGACGCCACCTCGCTGGCCCGGGTCGAGCGCAGATTCTCGATCTCGATCCGCAGACCGGCGATGGTCTCATTGGCACCGGCGATCGCGGCCTGCAATTCGCCGATCTTGCCACCCAGCTCGGCGACCTCGCTCTCGAGGCCGCGCAGGCGCGGGATCTGGGCAAGTCCCTTGGCATAGAGGTCGCGCACGGTCACCAGCTGCTTCTCGGCGATCTCGCGCATCTCGCGATTGGCGGCGATCTGGCTTTTCATGCCATTGATCTGGTTTTCGATCTCGCCAATCTTGCGGTGCCGCATGTCGATGCCTTCGACAAAGGCGCTGCGGCGGGCGGCAAACAGGGATTGCTGCGAGGCAATCAGCGCGGCAACAGCCGCGTCGTCCCGGCGCGAGGTCAGTTCGCCCGGGAAGACGACAGCATCCGCGTCGCCCTGCTCGGCCTGCAGCCGCGCGATCCGGGCGAGGCGCGAATAGCGCTCCATGTCGATCTGATCGAGTGACGCCTCCACCTGGACCGGGTCGAGGCGCAGCAGCACGTCGCCCGCCTGGACCAGGTCGCCCTCGCGCACCAGCAATTCCTTGATGATGCCGCCTTCCAGGTGCTGCACGGTCTTGCGGTTGCTTTCGACCACGACGGTACCATCAGCGATGGCGGCACGGTCGAGCGAGGCCAGGAAGCCCCACAACAGGAAGCCACCGAGCCCAAGCGCGATGGCACCAAAGCCGGCAATCACATAGCGGCGCAGGCTGGGTTCTGGCCGCAGCAGGGTGCCGTCGTCGAAATCGATCGCGGTCATGACTTCACCAGCCTGGCGACGCCGCCCTGGCCCGGCACCGCGTTGTTGTCGTTCTTGCTGGCGGCGGTAACCGAACGCAGCACGTCGGCGCGCGGGCCGAACTGCGCCATGCCGCCTTCACGGAGCACCAGCAGCTTGTCACAGACACCGACGATGGAAGGGCGGTGCGTGATGAGAATGATCGTGGTGCCGTCGGCCTTGGCCGCCGCCAGCGCGTTCATCAGCGCCTGCTCGCCGCTCTGGTCGAGATTGGCGTTGGGTTCGTCCAGTACCATGAAGACCGGGCTGCCGAACAGCGCGCGGGCAAGGCCGATGCGCTGGCGCTGGCCGCCGGAAAGCGAGTAGCCCTGTTCGCCGATCTCGGTGTCGTAGCCATGGGGCAGCGCGCCGATGGTCTCGTGCACGTCGGCGCGGCGCGCGGCGGCCACCACCTCGGCCGGGTCAGCTGGCGCCATGTGCGAAATGTTGTCGCGCACCGAGCCGTCCAGCAGCGAGACCGATTGCGGCAGATAGCCGACGGCGCGGCCGAAGGCGGCGCGGTCCCAATTGACCACGTTCTGGCCGTCGAGATAGACGGCGCCGCCGGTCGGCCGCCAGACGCCCACCAGCAGGCGGGCCAATGTCGACTTGCCGGCCGCCGAGGGGCCGATGACACCCAGCACCTCGCCGGGCTCGAGGCTGAAGCTGATATTGCGCAGGACCGGGCGGTCGGCACCCGGCGGCACGAAGGTGAGGCGCTCGACATTGAGGCGTCCCTCCGGATTGGCGAGCGACATGCCGGCATGGCGGGTTTCGCTGCGGCCCACCAGTTCCCGGAGGCGGCGATAGGTGCCGCGCGCCGACACCCATTGCCGCCAGCCTTCGATCAACTGGTCGAATGGCAACAGCATGCGGCCCATGATGATCGAGGCAGCCACCATGGTGCCGGGCGTCGCCTCGCGCTGGATCACCAGGATGGCGCCGATCGACAGCATCGCGATCTGCAGCATGTAGCGGATCGTCTTCGAGGTGGCGGAAAGCGCCCGGCTGCGCTGGTTGCCCTCGTCGAGGCCGGCGAGCACGCGGCGCTGGTCCTTCTCCCAGCGGCCGGCGATGGCTGGCAGCATACCCATGGCCTGGATCACCTCGGCATTGCGCAAGGCGGCGGAGGTGGCGCCCATGCTCTTAACCGCAGCCTCGTTCGCCTCGGCCAGCGGACGCCGCGCCACGATCTCCATCGCAATGCTGAGCGAGATCAGCAGGAAGGCGGCAAACAGGGCCATGAAGCCGTAGACCGGGTGCATCAGGAACATGACGGCAAGGAAGAGCGGCGTGAACATCGCCTCGAACGGCACGTTGATGGCCGAACCGGTGATGAATTGCCGGAGTTCGGTGAGGTCACGCAGGGCCTGGCCGGGATTGCTGGTACGCCCCTCGAGCGCGCCGTCCACGGCTGCCTGCAGGGTCGGCTGCTGCAGGCGGCGCATCAGGCGATGGCCCAGCACGTGATAGACCCGACTGCGGATGTAATCGAGCGACCCCAGCAGCATCAGCCCGCCGGCCGACACCACCACCAGCATGGCGAGCGTGTCCATGTTGCGGCTGCCGAGCACGCGGTCATAGACCTGGATCATGAAGAGCGGCACGATCAGCTGGCAGAGGCAGAGTACGGCGGTGAGGATCGCGACAAATACGAAACCACCGCGCAGGGTGCGGATCGCATCCTCGAAAGCGGTGTTGTCGGTGCGGGATTTGGCGAGAGCCATCTTCAGGCACCCCGCAGCAGCTGATGGGCGACAAGGCCGAAGGCGGCAAGGGTCGCCAGCAGGGCCCACAGCCGGAGCAGCCAGGGCTGGCGCGGCTTCAGCAGCGCCTCCATGCTGCCGAGGCGCTTGTCGGTCTTCTGCAGCAGCGTCTCGAAGCGCAACTCGAAGACCTCGAGCGCGCCCACACGACGCTCGATCTCGGGCAGGGCCAGATCCAGCCTGGCCAATGCGTGGCTCAGGCGGTCATGCATCTCCTGGTCGAGGCCGCCGCGTTCTTGGGCGACGCTCACCAGCTGGCGCAACTGGCCCTGCAGGCGCTGGTCGCGGGCGCGGATCTCGCCCAGCACGGCGGCGCTGACCGGGCCGATGGAATTGCCGCGACCGCTGCCCTCCTGTGCCGGCTGGCGGCGCAACTCCAGCTCGGCACTGCCATCGGCGGTCATGGCGACGACCGATACCGGCGAAGCCCGGTCGATCTCGGCAATCGCCGGAATGTTGGCGATGAAGGCATACCGGCCGTCGCCGATGCCGTTCGCCACCAGATCCGGACGCGGCTGGCTCGCCTCCAGCCGCACGATCAACTGCTCGCCCTGGCGGATCTCGACCGAGAGCCGCTCCGAGGGATCGCTGCTGTTCCAGGCCCAGCCATAGATGCGGTCCGGTTCGATCGCGTCGATATAGCCCTGCAGGCTGGCCGCCTCGCCGGCACGCCCGCTGCGATCGGCCATCTGGCCCAGCAATTTTTCCGCATTCGCCGACATGTCGTGTTCCTGCATTCCTGCTCTGTCTCAGACTTCCGCTACAGCGACGGGGCCCGCCCGCCTCGCGCTGCGCGCCGCCCTTGCCTGTTGCCCAGCCGGCCACTCCTGTTGCCGTGCCGGCTGGGCATCGCGCCCCGCCAGCAGGGCCCGGTAGGTCGCCACGTGATCGGCGGCACACATTTCGATGGTCCGGTGCGGCCGGATCCCTGCGACAAGGCGTTGCCAAAGCTGGGCGTCCGCCGCCGCACCGGCCAATACATCGGCCAGGGCCAGCGCGTCGCCGGCACGAAAAGTGATGCCGTCGGTGCCATGCGCCACCGCCTCGGCCATGCCGCCGATATCGCTGGCGATCACCGGGCGGCGATGGGCAAAAGCCTCGTCGATCACCAGCGGCGCGTTTTCCCACCACAGCGACGGCGTCACCACCCAATCGACCTCGCGCATCAGGCGCGGCAACTCCTCGGCCTGATAGGCGCCGTGCCAACGCGCGACCGGCCCGAGGTGCCTGAGAGCGGCATCGAGATCGGCCTTGAAGCCGTCGCTCTGGAAGGGAGCGCCGCCGAAAATGTCGAGCCGGAAGGAATCCGGCGCCCGCTCCTGCAGCAATCTCGCCGCCTCAAGCAGCACGAGGATCCCCTTGTTGGGGGAGAGATTGCCAAAATAGGCGAAGCGGTTGCGCCGTTGGCCGCGCTTGAGCGGGCGGTGCGGCGCCGCTTCCGCGAGCGGCCGCGCATTGCGGAGGACGGCGATGCGCTCGGGCGCCAGGCCCCAGGCGATGAAGCGCCGGCGCAGGAATTCGGACGGTGCCAGGAACTGGTCGACCACCGAGAAATGCGTCTTCAGATGCCGCTCGCGCAGCACGAACTGTTCCATCTCGAGTTGCGGGAAGCAGCGGCGGCAGGCATCGGGTGATGCCGCCTGGCAGAGTCGCCGTTCGCCGGTCGTCACCATCTGACCGTCATGGGCGCAGATGGCGTAATAGTCGTGCAGCGACAGCAGGATCCGGGTACGCGGCAGCACACGGCGCACCAGGAACAGCATTTCGACGCCCAGCAGCAGGATATGGTGGAAGTGGACGATGTCGGGCTTCAACTCGCGCAGCAGTTCGCTGAACTCCGGCACGATGCCATGAAGATCGATCTGCGACAGGTAGAAATTGTCGAAATGGCCGGTCCACATCAGCATCTCGTCGCGCCTGTGCCCGATGCCCTGGAAAACGGTGCCGGGCCGCTGCGTACGGTGATGCTTGTCGACACAGCCGACGAACATGCTCCCGATCCCCGGTGTCATCGCCAACTGCCGATGCAGGTCGCGGGCAAAGATCTCGGTCCCGCCCGGGTGCAGCGCCGGGTGGTTGTGGCAGAGATGCAGGACCTTGAGGGGTCCAGCCGCCGCGTCGCTGGTATTCGTCAAATCGTCACTCCTTGCCCGCACCGTGGCTGTCGTAAAGGGCGTTGCCGGAACGGGCGCTGCCGGAATGCGGGCTCCGGGTAAACACGCAAATGTCCTGGAAGTTCTCGGCCCGGCGACCGCTCCAATGACCGAAGGCGACCGGCCGCGCGAGGTGGAGGCCGCTGGCGGAAGCCTGTTCCAGGAACCAGCCGTGATCGCAGGCCACCGCCGCCATCGGATGCGCCGGGTCGGAGACATAGGCGGGACCCGGCCCGCCGGGATCGAACGGCGGCCGCGCCCTGCCCGCGGCGGCAAGGTCACGATTGATGGCGTCGAGCAGGAAGGCGGTGACGAACAACCGCCCGCCGGGCCGCAGCAGCCGCGCCGCTTCAGCAAGATAGAAGGCTGTATTGGCCGCCTCGAGATGCGTCACCACAGAGGTCATGAAGACGAAATCGACCGACGCACCCGCATAGGGCAGCGGGTCGCGGCCCTCGCGCAGGGTGCCAGCCGGGTTGTAGAGCGCGTTTTGATAGTCGAGGTGACGGAAGGAAAAGTTGTCGTAGACGGCGGCGATATTGGCCACCGCCCAGGCGATCCCCTCGGCCACCACGTCGAAACCGGTATAGCGGCCGAGCGGCGGTTCCAGATACTGGGTCAGCGGCAGCGCCATGCGGCCGAGGCCGCAGCCGATCTCAAGCACCTGGTGATCCGGCGCAAGTCCACCCAGTTCGACAAAATGGCGCAGGAACTCACAGCCGATGGCGCGGAAGTCGCCGTCGCCGACGAAGTTCCGCTCCTGCGGCGGTACCGGCAGGAATCGGTTGCGCCGCGTCAGGCGCAGCAATTCCGCGAAGGCGATCTCGTCGGGGCGGGCAGCAAAGGCGCGTTCGGCACTCATGCAGCCGGCCTCTTGCCGCGGCGCTCGAAGCGCGTCATTAGATCGGCCATCGCCCCGTCCCAGCGCTGTGCCGCGAGCCAGCGGTTGTAGAGACCGGCGACGCTGCGCTGGTAGCCGGCGTGACGGTTGATCGATTTACGCTCGAAGTGATAGAGCACGGCGTCCGGGCAATAGCAGATCTCGCCGCCTGCCTGGCGCAGCTTGAGGCAGAGATCGGAATCCTCGTAGTCGCCGATGATGTAGTCCTCGGTGAAGCCGCCGACCGCCAGAAAGGCCTCGCGCCGCACCATCAGCGCGGCTCCGGTGACGGCCGGCACCTTGCGTGCCTTCAGGGCCGGCGCGAAATCCCGCGGCGCCCCCTTGTGGTAGTGCAGGTTGAGCCAATGCCCCCCGGCATCGCGGGCGAAGCGCATGCCGGCATGCTGCAGCGACTGGTCGTCGAACAGCAGGCGCGCGCCCGTGGCGACGACATTCTTGCGCCGCAGCGGCGCCGCCTGTCGCTGCATCCAGCCGGGCGCCTCCGGCACGACGTCGGAATTGAGCAGGACCAGTACATCGCCCCGCGCCAGCGCGGCGCCGGCATTGTTGGCGGCCGCATAGCCGAAATTGCCCGACATCACGGCGATGGTCATGGGCAGGCCGTAGAGCTGATGGAGGCCGCTGAGGAAATGCACCAGATCGGCGCGCTGCTCGGGCGAATCCAGCACGAAGATCAGCTCGGCCCGGCGCATCGCGGGATCGGTCGCGAAGGCACCCAGCTGGAAGCGAAGATAGTCGAGATTACGGTAGAGCGGCACGATCAGGCTGAAGCGCGGCGCCGCCACGGGTTCGCCGAATTGCACGATTTCCGGCGCCTGACGGCGGGCGAGGTGCTGCCGGTGCAGCGGCACGGCGGCCGGCGCCACGATGCGGGCGATCGCGTCCGTCGTCAGTTGTTCGGGCGGCACGCCGCCCAGCACCGCGTCGCGCAATTCGGCCGGATGGCCCGCGGCGAAGCGGGCGGCAAGCTCGATGATGCCGCCTGATGAGAGATGGAGCCGCAGGATCGCTTCGCCCGCCGGTTCCAGCAACTGGCCGAGATGGGCGACGAAACCGAAGGCCGCGGGCCGCGCCTTGTAGAGCTTGTCGATGTCGGGTCGCGGGAAACGCAGCCAGACAGGATCCAGCGGCAGCGGCGCCGACCCGCCCGCCTGCAGTTCGGCGCCGGCCACCAGTTGGTGCGGGTCGCGCAGCCAGCCCCTGATGAAGATCCCGCCAGCGCCATCCGCCACCAGCAGTTCGACGGCGGCATTGACCGGGGTGTTGCGCGCCAGCAGGTTGCGCACAGCCGGCGGGCTGAACAGGTCGAGTTCGCGCCGCAGCGCCGCCCCGGATCCGTCCTCGTCCGGCATGTCGGCGAAGGCGCGGGCAAGAAAGGCGCGCATCTGCGCCGCCAGCTGGCGCCGGGCCCCGAGCCAGTCGAGCAACGGCTTCTGCGGCATTGCCGGCAGCTGAAACACGGCATGGCCGGCAGCGCCAAAGACGACAATCAGCGATTCTGCGTCGATGGCGTCGCGTTGCAGCAACAGGAAGGCAGGTCCCTTGCGCAGCTGCAGCGGCCGGCAGGGCGCACGCACGACGCCATTGGCGCCGACCACCACGACATCGGCCACGTCGCCGATACGGCTGTCCAGCGGCATGCCAGCCAGGACAAACTGGCGGTTGACAACTGCCTCCGGCATGGCCGCGCACATGTCGGGGACCAGCAGGCGCAATAGGCGCCGGCAGAAACGGGCATAGCCGGCATCTTTACCGAGGCGGAACAGGCGTGGCCAGGCATCGAGCGCCTGGCGAATGAGGCGCTGGCAGCCCACCGCATCGAGCCCGGCGGCAAGAAGCCCGGGATCCACCGGCCGCTCCCCGCGCGGCGCGACGCGCGCCAGATGGCGCCCCTTGCCGTCACAGCAGAAAACGGCAGCATCCGGGTCGATTGCCATGACCGCAACGACGCGCTCGCCGCCGTCCCGGCGTGGCAGCCTAACGCGGCTGGCTGGGCCGCTTCGCGCCATGCCGGCCGCCGTCACCTTGAGATCCTCCAGCGCGACACCTTCCGGCAGGCAGCCGCCCGGCCAGGCTTGCGCCTCCAGCGCAACCAGCGTGACGCCACCGGCCAGACGAAAGCATGGCAGGACGGGAAGGTCGCGCACCGTCGCCCCGGCTGGAACCGCAGCCGCCGCCTCGCCATGATGCTTGCCAATGCGCTCGATCGGATGAACCAGCATGCTGTCTCGGAATTCCGGTCTGTCCAGGTATCCAGCCCTCCGGCCGGCTTCCCGGCCTTCGCCGGGACAGCGAAGCGCCGCATGCCGGACCACGGCATGCGGCGCTTGCTCCGTCTATCAGCCGATGACGAAAAAGGCGCTGGGGTTCGCCTGAACGTCGGCTGCACTGACTCCGACCAGGGTGATCTGGTCGCCATTGCCGAAGTCGATCACGGCATTGCCGTTGACGTCGGTGACATGACTGGCCACGTCGTCCGCCGTGGTGATGTCGAGGCCGTTGATGTTCTTCGCGATCTGGACGATGTCCTCGCCCTCGTCGAAGTCCATGATGACGTCCTGGCCACCGCCGCCGGCGAAGACGAAGGTATCGGAGCCCTGATTGCCCCACAGCACGTCGTTGCCAGCGCCGCCGGCCAGCAAGTCGTCGCCCCGGCCGCCCGACATGAAGTCGTCGCCGTCGCCACCCTGCAGCTGGTCGTCCCCGTTGCCGCCGCGGAGGGCGTCGTTGCCTTCCCCACCCGACAGCCGATCGTCGCCATTGCCGCCGGTGATGTCGTCATTGCCGAGGCCGCCAACAACGGTATCGTCACCGGCACCGCCGTTCAGCCAGTCATCGCCCTCGCCGCCGTCGACCTGGTCGTCCCCGGAACCACCATTGATGTAATCGGCATCATCGCCGCCGAAGATCTTGTCTTCGCCCGAGCCGCCAACGATGCGGTCCGAACCGGTTCCGCCGTAGATCGTGTCGTCGCCGGAACCGCCGTTGATCCAGTCATGGCCGTCGCCGCCATCGATGAAATCCTTGCCACCGCCACCGGCGATTGCGTCGTCACCGCCACCACCAAGGATGTGATCTCCTCGGCCGGTGCCGACAAGACGGTCGGCAAAGTCACCGCCCGGAATTGTCGCCATCGTCATTCTCCTATTGATCTGAGATTGCTGGTCGTTGGTGCCGAAACCGAACGTACTTGAACAGCAAATATAACGCGGCGCAACATTTGTATTGTTATATAACTATGACCTTAATTCTAAGAATTGTGTTTTATTGGAACCTATACTTGGGTGATACGCGAAGCCGCTGCGCCATCACCTTCGCCAAGCAGCAATGCCTCCCACCTGGGCAGCAGGGTGACTTGAGAAAACCCCGATTCTGCGCGCTTTCTTGCCTGTCTGCGCAAATCTTCGGCAGCCTCCTGCCGTCGCAACGCGCAGGCCATCACTTCTTCCAACTGCAACACGTCGCGAAAGTCGACCAGTTCGGCCGCGTCAGTTCCCGACACCACCTCCCGCACCGGCGCGGTGTCGGCGGCGACGATATGACAGCCGCAGGCCATTGCCTCGACCAGCGACCAGGATGGCACGAACGGCACGGTCAGATAGACATGCAGCGAGGAGATTTGCAGCAGGCTGCGATAGGCCGCCCTCGGCAGCGTGCCAAGGAAGTGCACGCGCTCGAGCGGCAGATCGGGAAGCATGCGCAGCATGCGCTCCCTATATGTCTCGCCATTCGGCAGCGCGCGCGAATAGAACGCCCTATCCTCGCCGGCAATGGCGACATGCACAGATTTGTCACGCCGCAGCAGTCCGTTGATCGCTTGCATGAAGTGCGGAAAACCGCGATAGGGTTCGAGGCCGCGCGTGGCGTAGGTCACCAGTTGCGAGACGCCAGTGAAGTCGACCTCGCCAATGCAGCGCGGTGCAGCCGGATCGGGCCGGAAGAAGTCCGTATCCACACCATCATGCAGGGTCGTCAGTTTGTGCTGATAGCTGTCAGGGAGAACACGGCGCTGAAAATTCGTCGGCACCACACCGTAATCGACGTCTTCCAACGCCATCAGGATCGGGGCGTTTAGCGTTCTGATCCGGCAGGCCTTGTCAGGCGACATGCCGCCCAGCGGCACGCCGAGCAGGGCCAGATCGGTCACCTTCAGATAATCGGCATCGCTGTCATGTGGATGATAGAACCACTCAAAATATCCGATCAGGCGTGCGCGCGGAAAAACCTCGCGCAGATAGAGCGCAACACCCCAGCCACAATGTGCGAGAATCACATCAGGCGTGAACCCGGCGTCGCGCAGCCGCGCACAGGCCATGTAGATTGCCTGCCCCATCAGCACGTCCGCTTCAAAACTGTGCAGATAATGATGCGTCGTCGGCGCTGGACGCCGCCGCGGCTCGGTACGCAACAGGGTGATGTCACCATCGCTTCCGGCCTGCACGGAATTCATGAAGACAACACGATGGTGAGGAGAACGCGCAATTCCCGCTGCAATCGCGCCGAACTGGCCGGGATAGTCGCGGTGGACGAAGAGCACGTTCAATTTTCAGGATCCCACATTCTTGCCGAAAGCGGCGACCGAGCAACCAGGTTCGGCATTGAAATTGCGATGTCACATTGAAGGCGCAAGATCAAGATCGATGCAAGTACAACATCGGAATTATTGGTACGGAGTTTACGAATATTATCATCAATAAGTAATTAGTGCGCCGACACAGCGTGTTTGATAACGTCGCGACGATTTCGAGTACTTGAAAGAGAGGAAGTAAAAACAACATGCGTCATGTACTCGTGACCGGCGGAGCCGGATATGTCGGCAGCCACGCCTGCCGCGCCCTCGCCAAGGCCGGCTATTTGCCGGTGGCACTCGACAATCTTTCGACCGGGCACCGCTGGGCAGTGCGCTGGGGTCCGCTCGAGATCGGCGACGTGGCCGATCACAAGACTGTCTCGGCCGTGATGGCGAAATACCGGCCGCTGGCGGTGATGCATTTCGCGGCCCTGTCGCTGGTGGGTGAGTCGGCGAGCCAGCCAGGGCGCTACTACGACAACAACGTTTCGGGCACGCTGACTTTGCTGCAAGCCATGCGCAGCGCCGGCATCGAGCGCTTCATCTTCTCCAGCACTTGCGCGACTTACGGCCAGCCGGACAGCTGTCCGATCGCCGAGACGGCGCGGCAACAGCCGATCAACACCTATGGCCGCAGCAAGTTGATGGTGGAGACGATCCTGCGCGATTTCGCCACCGCCTATGGTCTGCACGCGATTGCACTGCGCTATTTCAATGCGGCCGGCGCCGCCGCCAATGACGGCATCGGCGAGGCGCATCCTTGCGAGACGCATCTTATCCCGCTGGTGATCGAGGCGGCGCTCGGCCGGCGCGGTCCGGTGCAGATCTTCGGGACCGACTATGCGACGCCGGACGGGACCTGCCAGCGCGACTACATCCATGTCAACGACTTGGCCGATGCGCATGTGCGCGCGCTTGAACTCAGCGCCCAGCAGAGCGGGTTCCAGGCTTTCAATCTGGGTACCGGCCGGCCCTATTCGGTGCGCGAGATCGTGGCGGCGGTGGAAGCGCGTGCCGGGCGGGCGGTGCCGCAGCAGCTGGGGCCGCGCCGGCCCGGCGATCCCGACGCACTGTTCGCCGACCCGGCCCGCGCCCGTGCGGCGCTGGGCTGGCAGGCGCGGGAGTCGGATCTCGACAATATCATCGGCTCGGCCTGGGCCTGGCATGCCTCACTGGCCGGAGCGGTATCGGAGCGGGAGGTGCGCCTTGCCGTTTGATCCCGTGGCAGCCGGGCGCCTGCCCGCCGGCGTGCGCCTGGTCGAAGCCCGGCGCCATGCCGACAAGCGTGGCTGGTTCATGGAGCTGCATCGCGGCAGCCTTGTTGCAGGCGGCGGCGCGGCGGGCGATGCAGCCAATGATGCCCTGCCCTTTTTCTGCCAGGACAATGTTTCGCTGACCGCAGCCCCGGCGGCCGTGCGCGGCCTGCATTTCCAGCGACCGCCCTTCGCCCAGGCCAAGCTGGTCACGGTGCTGGCCGGCGCCATCCAGGATGTGATTGTCGATCTGCGACCCGGCTCGCGCGAATTCGGCCGAGTCACCAGCTTTCACCTGTCCGCGTCCGCCGATCAGCAGCTTTTCGTGCCGGTGGGATTTGCCCACGGCTTCTGTTCGCTGCAACCGGAGACGATCGTGCATTACAAGGTTTCGGCGCCCTACGCACCGGCGGCCGAGGGTGGCATTCTGTGGAACGATCCGGATCTCGGCATCGACTGGCCCTTCACCGCGGCGGAGGTTCTGGTGTCGGAAAAGGATGCCGCGTGGCCCCGCCTGCGCGATCTGGCGCCGATCGAATGGGCCGCTTGAATGGCTGGCAACGTGACCATTCTGGTGATCGGCCGCAACGGCCAGCTGGCACGGGAACTTGCCGCACTGAGCTGGCCCGGCGGTGTCAACGCGGTTTTCCTCGGGCGCCATGACATCTGCCTTGCCAACACACTGGCGGCGAGACGGCAAATCGCGGCACTGGCCCCCTCCGCCATCATCAACACTGCCGCCTTTTCCCGGGTGGATGCCGCCGAAACGGCGATCGATGCCTGCTGGGAGCTGAATGCCCGCCTGCCGGCGCATCTCGCCGGCTTGGCCGATTCGCTGGGCGTGCCACTGCTCCACGTCTCGACCGACTACGTCTTCGATGGCGCAGCCCAGGAGCCATACGGTGAATCGGCGACCACCAATCCGCTTTCGACCTATGGCCTCGCCAAGGAGGCCGGTGACCGGGCCGTTCTGGCCGCTACGGGGCGAGTACTGGTCGTGCGCAGCGCATGGCTGTTCGGGTGGCACGGCGACAATGTCCTGACGCGGATACTTGCCCGATGCCACCAGCTTTCCGGCGCCGCCCTGCGCATGGTCGACGACCAGATCGGTTCGCCGACACCGGCCGCAGCCCTCGCCGGGCTGTTGCAGGCACTTGCCTTCGAGCTGATCGGCGGTCACCGCAGCTTGCCGCGCCTGCTGCATTTTGCCGGCCAGCCGCGGACCAGCTGGCACGGCTTTGCTACCGCGGTCCTGGATACCTGGTCGCGGGCCGGCCATTTCGCGGCGCGCCCCGCCCTTGCCGCCATACCGAGCAGCGCCTATCCCACGGCGGCACGGCGGCCCGCCTTCAGTGTGCTCGACTGCCGGACCGCCACCGCCCTCGGTTTCCCGCCACCCGACTGGCGCGACGCCCTCGACCGGCTCGCCCGCGGCTGGACGGAAAGGCGGGCGGCATGAAGGGCATCGTTCTTGCCGGCGGCAACGGCTCGCGCCTCTATCCGATGACCGCGACCATCACCAAGCAGTTGCTGCCGATCTACGACAAGCCGATGATCTATTATCCCATCGCCACGCTGATGCTGGCAGGAATCCGCGAAATCCTGCTGATCACCACGGCAAAGGATGTCGACCGCTATGACGAATTGCTGGGCGACGGCAGTCGCTGGGGCCTTTCCATCCGCTATGCCGTCCAGGAGCGGCCCGAGGGAATCGCGCAGGCCTATGTGATCGGCCGTGATTTTGTTGGCGGCCGGCCAAGCGCGCTCATTCTCGGCGACAACCTGTTCTTCGGCAGCGGGCTCAGCCGCCGCCTCAACCAGGCCGCGCGCCTCACCCGCGGCGCCCATATCTTTGCCACCCGCGTCGAGGACCCGGAGCGCTATGGCGTGGTCGACCTTGGTGCTGACGGGCGGCCGCTTGCCATTGTTGAAAAGCCGATTCACCCGCCGGGCAACTGGGCGGTCACCGGCCTTTATTTCTATGACGGCAGGGCGTCCGATTTTGCCGCCGAGCTGCGCCCCTCCAGCCGCGGCGAACTGGAAATCACGGACCTCAATGCCCGCTATCTTGCGGCTGGGGAGCTGGTGGTGGACCGGCTTGGCCGCGGTTTCGCCTGGCTCGATACCGGGACGCCGGAATCGCTCAGCGCCGCCACGCAGTTTGTCGGCACGCTGGAGACGCGGCAGGGCGTCAAGATTGCCTGCCTGGAGGAGATCGCGCTAACCCAAGGCTTCATCGATGTCGACAGTTTCGCCCGCATCGCCGCACGCGCGCCGGCCAGCGCCTATGGCCGCTACCTCAAGTCGCTGCTGCAGGATATCGAGATTGACGGCGCGCAATTGCGCGCCATGGCCGGTTGAGGACCAAAGATGACCAGCCATGAATACTGCAACATCCGGGCACATGCGGCTGCCGATACAGTGAATCAACGACAGGGGTCGGCGATGATGCCGTCTTTTTTTGGTCGGTTGTCGTCTTTTTACTTGCCGGGCCCGGGCCAATTCTTTCCGGCAACGCAAGGCGGCAGGGCGGCCGGGCTGACATCAACAAGCCGGCCCGTTCTTTCGCAACGCGACCTGTTCGCATATCTCGTATCGCAAGGGAGTTCAGCGTGATCGGCGCAGCAACAGCTCGGCCACAGGACGTTCGCCACGACAAGATCCGTCCGGAAAAGCCGCCGGCGCGGGTTATCATCGGCCCGGATCGGCCGCAGCGCCTGATGTCGCGCAAGCCGCTCATTCTCTATGGCGGGCGGCTCGGCGAGTGGGCAAAGGCGCTGGCCGGAGAAGGCTGCGTTTTCGCCAAGGTGAAGCGGGTGGCCGACGACCACCTGCTCGTGCGAGACGAGACGGGCAGCGACCGGCGCCTCGTTGAGCCGCCGCTGCTGCTGCTCGGCATTGTCGGTTTCGACCGGAACGAGTTTGACCTGATGACCCGCGCCGCTTCCTGGCTGCAGCGCATTGGTGCGGCGCCGGATGCGTTCCTGGCCCAGGCGGATGACGGCGCCGCATTGTCGGCCTATCTGCTCGGCAATTTTCAGGAGATCCTGAGCGCCCAGGCCGGCAGCAATACGGCGCTTGCCCGGCAGCTCGCCCAATTGCGGCAGGAAAACGAGGACCTGCAGAACCGGTTCGCGGCGCTGGAGAGCTTTATCGACCGGCACGGATTGCAGCCCTTCGAATGCGCCTTCATCAATCCCCCGCCTGGCGACGAAGCGGGCCTCGTGGAACAAGGCGCCGCTTCGCCGACGCCGAATGTCCTCGAGATGGCGACCAACGGCAGGGTCTCGCAGATCCTGCCCGTGGCCAGCCTCGGCGTCAGTGCCATCGCCCTCCATGTCGCCAAGGCGCAGCCGCGAAGCGACGCCACGCTCAACGTGACGCTGCAATCGATCGAGGATGGACGCCAGATCGAACAATGGTCGGTGCCGGCCGCAGACCTGCCCGCCGGCTGGACCACGCTGGGCCTGCGCCAGGCGCTTGCCGGCCTGCGCCGCACCCTGCGGCTGTCGATCGCGGTGGAAGGCGACCGCGCCAGGCTGCCCGCGCTGTCGCTGGGCGGCGCGCAGCCGCTCGACCTCTTCCGCTTGCAGGATCCCGACCTCCAGCAATCGATCGCCGCTTCCTCGCTCGCGATGCGCATCTTCGTTGGCCTGCCCGGCGTGGCCCCGCCCAACCCGGCCGGCGTGGCGCCGCAGGCCGGCAGCGGACAAGGTGGCCAGGGCAGCGGCCTGCTGGAGCGGCCGCTGCCGGCCGACCTGCTGCGCAACGTGCAACAGGCGCGGCTCGATGCCGATGCCAGCCCGTTTGACGGCGTCGCCTATCTGGATGAGGAGCGCATCGTCTCATGCCATCCGCCGGCCTTCGGCATGACCATCGCCAGGCTGCCCCGGGGCTGTCCCGCCGGCACGCTTCGCCTTTCCGCAAACCTGTTGGTCGACCATGCGCAGTCGCGCGATGTCGAGTTCTCGCTGCTGGCGACCGGCGACGAGGGACGCGTCATGCCATTGCTGAGCGGCGTCGCCGAACCGATCGCCGGCGAGGGTTTTTCCGGCTGGGTAAGGGTGCCGGGCAAGCAGCCGCGCTTTGCCTCGCTGTTCATGGCGGGCGATGACACGCCCAGAGACCTCTATCTCGCGACGCGGATGGTCGAGCCCGGCAATCACGACTTTGCCTGGGCCCGGTTCCTCAACCTCCATGCCCTGCTGCAGGGCTGAGGGAGTGCGATCCATGGCGACCGGCACCACCGGCATGGCAGGCGATGCAGCCCTCGCACCCGCGACCCGCGAAGCGGTCGAGTGCCCGCGCCTCGGCATCGTTATCCCGGTCTACAAGCATTCCGTCCTGCTGACGGAAGCGGTGGAATCGGCGCTGGCACAGCAGGCTGATTTCGGCATCGCCGTCATCATCGTTGATGACGGCTGCCCGTTCCCGGAAACGCGGACCATCGGCACCGCCTATGCGCTGGCACATGACAACGTCCATTACCTGCGCAAGCCCAATGGCGGTCTCAGTTCGGCACGCAATTACGGGGTCGACTTCGCGCTCGAGATGTTTCCCTCGATCGAGGCGATCTATTTCCTCGATGCCGACAACCGCATCACCCCGCCGGCCATGCAGGACGTCTTTACGTTCCTGAAGGCGCGGCCGGAGATCTCCTGGGTCTATCCCAATATCGACAAGTTCGGCATTGCCTGGAATGGGGCCTATCACGCGCCCTATTCGCGTCTGCTGCACATCACCTTCGACAATATCTGCGAAGCCGGATCAATGGTGGCGCGCGAGGTGTTCGATGCCGGCATCCGCTTCGACGAGACCATGCGCGCCGGCTTCGAGGATTGGGAGTTCTGGCTGCAATGCATCGCCGCCGGCTTCACCGGGGCCAACCACCCCTTCTTCGGCTTCGACTACCGCCAGCGCGCGGAAAGCATGCTGCGCGATTCGCACCGCACCAAGGCGGCAATCATGTCCTATATCAGGGACAAGCATAAGGCGTTGTTTGCACCGGATACGTTGACCCGCTGGGAGCATGAGGAAAGCCCGCGCTTCGCGGCCATCGCCACCGGCACCTATGCTGTCTCGCTGTTCACCGATCCTGCGGCACCGCATCCGCGCATCGATCTCGAGACCTTCATCGAGCGCTACTGGGCAGCACAAGCCGAGCCCGATTCCCACGGTACCCCGCCCTTCATGTTATGGGCGGCACCGGCGCATTTCGAGGCGATGCGCCGGATCGGCGTGCTGCACAACGTCCTGTGGCACGCCGAGCGCCTCGCCGAGAAGCATCACCTGGTCGCCATCCGTCTGGAACATGATGCCAGCCGCATCTCGCTGGAACGGAACAGCGCCGGCAGTGCCGACTATCTCGGCAAGCGGCCGCAGGCCTGGGTCTGCTCCACCGACCTCTTCAAGGCCTGCGTCGAGGACATCTCCGACGAGTGGATCAGCTCGATCCGCAATCGCCGGCCTTCGCCGGACACGGTGGAACTGGTGGTGCGCGCGCCGTTCAAGGCGCTCGACCTCGACCGCGCCGTGCTGTCGGCCAGCAATTCCCTGCTCTCCACCCTGGCCGCCTTTCGCGATTCCAGCTATCGCCGGTCGCATCACGAACGCTGGACCTGGCGCGGCGGCTATTTTCCGCCAGTCAGGAACCATTACCGGCTGCTGCGCGAGGCACTGGGCGCCGAGCCGGTGATGCCGCGCGTGACGCCACCCGGCAGCCGCCGGCCGCGGATCGGCTTCCTCCTGCCGATCGGCTCCTTCGGCGGGGTCGAGAAGGTGGCCTATGCCATGGCACGCGAGATGACGCGGCAGGGCTACGAGGTCCATCTCTATATTCTCGGCAAGGCCAGCTGCGAGATCGTCTTTGATCCGGCGGATTTTGCCAGCATCAATTTCCTGATGGACGATTACGACCTGTGGGGCGGGCCCCATCATTTCGCCGGCCATGACATCCTGATGGCCCATGACGAGGGGGCGAAGCTCGAGCGGCTGCTCGGACTCCTCGCCGGCCTCGATGTGGTGATCAATTGCCAGGTGGCGCCGGTCAATGCGGTGCTAGGCGAATTGCGCCGGCGCGGCGTCAAGATTCTCTCCCATGTCCATGTGCTGGATCGGACTCGGGCAGGCCGTACTGCCGGGCATCCCTATGTCGGCCTCGCCTACGAACATATCTACGACCTCATCCTCACCTGCTCGGCGCAGATGGCGGATTGGTTCCATGGGATGGGGGTGCCGGAGGCAAAGCTGCTGCATGTGCCAAACGCCCCTTCCTACGAGATGCGCGAGAGCGAGCTGCGCCAGGCGCTGAAGCAGCGTGCCCGGCGCGGGATGCCGGAGCGGCTCCGCCTGCTTTTTCTCGGCCGCCTGGATTCGCAGAAGGGGATCGAGCGGCTCTACGCCGCCGCCAGGCTGGTCAAGCGCCGCAACTTGCCGGTGGAGTTCCGCCTGGTCGGCTCCGAGGTGCTGGCCGACGACTCGCGCGGTTCCTGGACCCGGCAGTTCGCCGATCTCGGCATCACGCTGGAGCCGGCGATCTATGGCAATCGCGGATTGACCGAGGCCTTCGTGAAGGCAGACGTGCTGCTGCTAACCTCGCGCTGGGAGGGGGCGCCCCTCACCATCCTGGAGGCACAGCGCGTCGGCTGCGTGCCGGTGGTGACCGATGTCGGCGCTGTCGCCGAGTTGGTCGAGCACGAGGTGGATGGATTGCTGCTGCGGGCGACGGATGATGCCGCCATCGCCCAGGAACTGGTGGAGGCGCTGGAGCGGCTGCTCGGCGACCCCCATCTGCTGGATCGGCTCGGGAACGGTGCGGCGCAAAGGGCCGCCGGCGTCACCTGGGCCGAAAACCTGTCGCCGCTCATGAGCCGGCTTGGGGCTTGGTTTCCCTTCAGGTCGGAGGAAATCGAGCTACGCCGAACCGTAACCTCGAGTCCGGTTCCATGAGCGGCGGCAACCCATACCGCCTGCGGATGCTCGCCGCGCTGCTGGCGATGCTGCTGGCGATGCCGGTGGCGGCGAGCGAGGCGCCCGGCTTCGTCACCGGCGTCGCCGCCGCCAATATCGCCTGGTCAAAGCCCGCCGCCATTCGGGCCACCATGGCCGAGATCGCGGCAGCCGGCTTCGGCTCGGTCCGTATCGGCTACAAGAACCCGGTCGAGGGGACCTTCCGCGCCCTTGACGCGGCGAAACAGGCCGGGCTTGAAGTCCTCGTCACCGTACCGCTGATCGACGGCGCGGTGGCGGCGGCAGGCGCCCAGCCGCGGCCGAAGAACCGGCATTTCTTCGCGGCCTACGGCCTCAGCCAGATCGATCTCGCCCGCTTCGATGCGCGCCTTGGTCTGTTGCTCGAACGTATCGCCGAGGCGGATCTGCCGGTGATCGGACTGGAGATCGGCAACGAGCCCAACTGGTCGGGCTATAACGGCGATCTCCCGGTTCTGGATGGGGGCCAGGTGGTGGACAGCCCGGCCGCTTGGCCGGCCGAAACCCGGCGTCGCGTCGAGCGCGGCCTCGATCTCTATGCGGCGACGATCGAGCGCACCCAGCAGATGC
The DNA here is from genome assembly GCF_004363235.1 of Dongia mobilis. Classification (GTDB taxonomy): domain Bacteria; phylum Pseudomonadota; class Alphaproteobacteria; order Dongiales; family Dongiaceae; genus Dongia; species Dongia mobilis. Next base: position 515,041 of record NZ_SNYW01000007.1, on the reverse strand, counting down.
TGGCCGCAAATCCCCGTCTTTCCCATATCCGCCTGGTGACGGCGGGCCTTGCCGACATCAACACCGACTTCATCCACCGGGTCGGTGCGACCTATGTCGTGCCGGAAGCCTTCAATGCCTGGGTGGCCGGGCGCGGGTTGTTCACCAGGGTGGATGCCATCGGCATACACCTCTACGAGCCGCTGCGCGCCGCCCAGGTCACCGGCGATCGCGACCAGATGATCGCGCGGCAGCTCGACAGTTGCGGCCGGGAGCCTTTCGCGCTGCGTCCCTGTTGGATCACGGAATTCGGTGCGGCGTTGCCCAAGGAGGAATGCGCGCCGGACGATGCCCGGCGTATCGCGCTGATGCAGCCGCTCTTCGGCTATCTCGACCGCGCCGAGAACGCGACGCGCGTGCCGGTCGGGTTCTATTACGACTGGAACGAGGATGCGGGCTTCAGCCTCAAGCGTTGTGGCCAGCCGACCGAGCTAACCAGGAACCTGCCACGCGGTGGCAACGCCCATCAGCCCAACGATACCCATCTGCCTATCGACGGAGGAAACAACCCATGAAACGCCTTTGCTTCGGCCGCCAGCCCGCCGATACGCGCTATCGCTATCATCCGGGCCTGCCCTTCTCGGAGGGCCTGCCGCGCTCGAACAGCACGAGCTTCAGCACGCTGTCGCGGAATTTCTACCTGACCTCGAACAAGGGCAACATGCTGATCGGCGAAGGCTCGTGCCGCATCTTCGACTATGACCGGAATCATTCCTGCATGCTGAGCGTGCATGTCCTCCATGACGCCTATAAGGGCTCGAAGGAGGCGATGGATCTGCTCAACAACAATTTCGACGCCCTGGTACTGCCCATGGCGAACGAGATCCGACCCAACCTCAACCATGCCTCGCTGCTGAAGGTACTGGAGCAGATCAAGATTCCGGTGATCGTCCTCGGCATGGGCATGCAGAACGAAATGGAGGATCTGAGCGTCCTGGAGTCGGCCACCGTCGAGATGCTGCGCTGGATCGACGAGAAGGCGCGTGTTTTCGGCGTACGAGGCACCTATACCGAGGGTTGGCTGAAGAAGATGGGTTTCAAAAATCCGACGGCCCTGGGCTGCCCCAGCATGATGCTCTATCCGGAGAACATCCTCGGCATCAGGGCGCCCACGGGCAAGCCTGCGGACTACCGCTTCGTCACGGCTGGCTACCTGCAGAAGAAATCGGTGCGCGGCAAGCAGCTGGCAAAGTTCTTCGAGGGACAGAAATGCTCCTATGTCTTCCAGGACGAGATCTTCCTGTTCAAGGACGAGTTGCAGGGCCGCGACTTCTTCGACGATTCCCGGAGCCAGCTCAGGCAATCGGTGATCGAGCCGCTGATGAGCGAGGCGATCGGCGCCCGGGCGCCGTTCGACAAGTATTTCTATTTCGATTCGGTCGAGGCGTGGCGGCAATGCTATGGCTGGCACGACATCTTCATCGGCGACCGCTTCCATGGCGGCGTCGCGGCACTGCAGGTCGGGCTGCCCACGGCGATCCTGTTCAAGGATCTGCGCGTCAAGGAGCTCAGCGAGTTCTTCGGCGTACCACATACATCTGTCGACAAGGCCTGCACCATGGGCATTGAGGCGTTCATGGCGGAGTACCTGTCCGAACAGCGCATCGCCGCCTTCCATGACGTCTATCGCACCCGCCTCAGGAACTTCCACCGCCACCTGACCGAGGCCGGCATGGCGATGACCGAGGGCGAGGCCCTGGCGCAGATGGCGGCCTGATGATGCGGTCAGCCCTGCGAACCACGATAATCGGCGGGTCCAATACGGTGATGCAGCCGGGCTATCTCGGCCAGCTCGTCACCATGTCGGCGCAGCGCGGCGTCCCGCTGGAGATCGTTGCCGATCTGGCCATCGGCGGCACCACCAGCGCCTTCGGCCTCTATCAGCTGAAGACCAGCGCGGCGCTGGAGCAATCCGACCTGCTGCTGATCGAATATGTCATCAACGATGCCTTCATCTATGGCGACGAAAGACGGCAATTCAGGCACTGGGCGCGACTCTATGAGGGCATCATCCGCCATGCCCTCGCCCGCAACCCGAAACTGCGGATCTGTACCCTGATCTTCGGGGCGCGGAACGGGTCCTGGCTCAGTAGCGTGCCGGCCATCGATGCCGGCATTCATTACATCTCCGACTACTACGGTACCGATTGCATCGATCTTTCCCGCGCACTCATGCGCCGGTTCGGCCGCGAGGTGGTGAGCGATGCGGGCTTCTATGCCGACCAGGGACACTATGCGCGCCCCGTCGTTACCGGCCTGGTGGCAGATCTGGCAGCCGAGGCGATCCAGCGCCTCGCTGCCGGGCGCTGGCAGGAAATGCCAACTGCCGGCCTGCCGCCGGCGATCGATCCCGATCACTTTGCCGCGGCTGAGGTGATCGATGCCGCAACGCTGTTCGCGGCGGCGAGAGATGCCGGGATGGCGGCCTATCACAACCGGCGCTTCAGCCTGGATGCGGTCGACCTCGCCGAGCATGAGGTGTCGCTCACGCTGGAAGGCGGGCTGCTGCTCGGCATCTTCCATGTGAGCGAGCCGCAGACGGCGCCGCTGGCGCTCTATCGCAACGAGATGGGCTATGCCTGCTCACTGCTGAAGGGTGGGGTGCGCGACGGCAAGTTCAAGTTCCTGGCCGCCATGCTGCCCTGCGAGTTCCTCTATGGCGCCGATCTGCTGAAGCCACTGGGCGTCGAGACGATCCGGCTTGGCCGAGCCATGGCCGGCGACGCGCTGAAGCCCCATATCGCCAAGGACAATGTGGCGCAGGACGCCGCCGCGGAATCGTCGCAGCGCCTGCCGCTGATGGGTATCCTCCACAGCGGCAAGCGCCTTGACCTTGCCATCCGCCGGCGAGACACCGGCGCCGCGCTGGCCGCGGAATAACGGCCGGAGACGCTTAGATTCCGGCCTGGGCGGGGCCGAACAGGCTTTCGTAATGGCGCTTCTGCCGGGTGGCGCCGATGACGGCATTGCGCATCAGCACGGCAACCGTGACCGGGCCGACGCCGCCCGGCACCGGCGTGATCCAGCCGGCGATCTTGGCGACGGAATCGAAATCGACATCACCCACGACCCGGGTGGAATTGTCCGGCAGCGTCACCTGGTTGATGCCGATATCGATCACGGCGGCACCCGGCTTCACCATCTCGGCGGTGATGAGGCCGGGCTTGCCGACGGCGACGAAGAGCGCGTCGGCGCGGCGGGAATGAACCGCGAGGTTGCGCGTCATATGATGGCAGACCGTGACGGTGGCGCCCTCGGCCATCAGCAGGAAGGCGATCGGCTTGCCGACGATCTCGGAATGGCCGACCACCACCACTTCGAGCCCGGCCAGACCGAGGCCGGTCTGTTTCAGCAGCTCGACCGAGGCCATGGCGGTGCAGGGGCCAAGTTCCAGCTCGTTATAGACGATGTTGCCGATCGAGGCCGGGTGCATGCCCTCGACATCCTTGAGCGGGTGGATGGCGGCCTGCAATTGCTTGATGGAAAGGTGGTTCGGCACCGGTCGCTGCAGGATGATGCCGGTGACGCGCGGGTCGGCATTCATGCCGTGGATCGCGGCCAGCAGCTGTTCCTGGTGAATGTCGGCAGGAAAAAGCAGTTCCTCGAACTGGATCTCGGCCTTCCCGGCATTGCGCTTCTGGTTGCGGACATAAAGCTGCACCGCACTGACATCGCCGACCGAGATCGAGCACAGTTTCGGCGCCCAGCCGCCGGCCTTGAGGTCGGCCACCTGTTTGCGGGTTTCGGCCAGCATCGCCGCGGCCACCACGCGGCCATCCAGTTCTGCATGCGACATGACATTCGCTCCGGTTCGCTTCCGGGGCGCTTTTAGCTGCCGCGCAGCCGCCTGTCCACCGCAGCCTTGGCGCAGCCCGGCCCCGGATCGTCAGCCCTATACCAAGCGCACCCGGCAGTCAGGTCCCCTAGGTCTCGCCTGGCAGAGCAGGATAAGGCCGTCCTTGCGTTCCTCCGCCGTCAGAAGGTCGCTTTGCGGCATGGCGACCGAACCGGCCGTCAATTCCGCGATGCAAGCGCCGCAGATGCCCTGGCCGCAGGACCACGGCACCGGGAGGCGCTGGTCGAGCGCTGCCGCCAGGATGGTCTGGTCGGCGCGGCAGGATATTTGGCGGATGCCGACGCCGCAATCGATCGCTATCGTCAGGCTGGCGGCATCACCCAGGGCCGGTACCGCTTCCGGTGCCGGCATGACGAAACGCTCGCTGTGGATTCGCGCGGGATCGAGACCGACCTGCGCCAGCGCCGCCTCGACATTGTTCATGAAGGGGGCGGGACCGCAGACATAGGCAATCGCTGACTCCGCGATCGCATCACCGGTTCCGACAGCAAAATCGGCCAGCCGGGCCATGTCGGGATGGCCATCACGGGAATCATAGTGGCGGTGGAGCGTGAGCCGGTCGGCATGCGCCGCCTGGACCCGGTCGAGGGCGGTGCGGAAAATCTCGGCCTCGGGCGATTGGCTGGCATAGAAGAAGCGGATTGCCGGACCATCGCCGGCCAATGCCTGGCGCAGGATGGCGAAGACGGGGGTGATGCCGCTGCCGCCGGCGAAAAGCAACAAGGGTCGCGGCTCTGGAGCCAGCACGAAGGTGCCGCTGGGCGGCCGCGCCAATATCCGGTCGCCGGGGCGAACATGGTCGATGAGCCAGTTCGAGACAACACCGCCGGCAACGCGCTTCACCGTGATCGCTAGCGGCTCACCGGCCACAGGCGCGCTCGACATGGAATAGCAGCGCAGCACCGGCCGGCCAGCGATCTGCAGGCGCAGGGTGAGGTATTGGCCGGCACGATAGTCGAAGACGTCATCTGCCGGCGTGTCGAACACCAGCGAGGCCGCATCAGCCGTTTCCGGCACCACCGATCGCACGGTCAATGGATAGAAGCCGGCCTGTTCCATCTTTTCAGTCCCGATAATCGGGTTCCTCGGCATCGAGGATCCTCATCACCTCGCGCAGATGGTCGAAGGAGAGCTGGACATAGTCAGCCCACTGGCTGGCTGTCACGCGGGCCACGTTGTCGCTCGCCACGCGCAGCTTCTTCCCCGTCTGATAGCAGGTGATCAGCGTCTCGCAGGCACGCTCGAAGTAGTACATCTCGTCGAAGGCCTGGGCGATGGTGGGCGCCGCCACCAGCACGCCGTGATTGCCCATCATCAATACGCCGCAATTGCCGATCACCCCGGCCAGCCGGTCGCCCTCCTCGTTGGAGAGCGCCATGCCGCCAAAGGCCTCGTCATAGGCGACGCGACCATGGAAGCGCATGGTGTTCTGGTCGATGGGCAGGACCGTGCTGTCGTCCAGCGCGGAGAGCGCCGTCGCGTATTTGGGATGGAGATGCATCAGGCAGCGCGCCTGCGGCAAGAGGCGATGAAGGCGGGCATGGATGAACCAGGCGGTCGGGTCCGGTGCGTCGGGACGATCCAGCGCCGATCTGTCCTCGGCATCAAGCAGGAGCAGGTCGCCGGCCTTCACGCGGGAAAAATGGATGCCGCGCGGATTCATCAGGAAATGCCTGCCATCATCCGATATCGCAACACTGAAATGGTTGGCGACCGATTCATGCATGTTGAGGCGCGCGAACCAGCGGAACGCTGCTGCCAGTTCCATGCGGGCAGTGGCGATCTCGGGCGCTTCCCAGGGCGCGCGCGCGGCGGCAATGCTCATCTCTGTGCCCTTTCCCAATTTTCGGGGGTTCCGACCGGCAGGTTCAGCGCCGGCAGCGGCGCCCTGCCCCGGATCATGTCGGCGGCCTTCTCGGCGATCATGATGGTGGGCGCATTGGTATTGCCGCTGACGATGATCGGCATGATCGAGGCATCCACCACGCGCAGGCCCTCAAGCCCATGCACGCGCAGCTGGTCGTCGACCACCGAGAGCCGGTCTTCCGCGCGCCCCATCTTACAGGTGCCGACCGGGTGATAGCAGGTCTCGATCGCGCGCCGGACGAAGGCGTCGATCTCGTCATCGGTGCGGACATCGATGCCGGGGAAAATCTCGTCGCCGGCGAAGGGCTGCATCGCCTTCTGCGACAGGATCTCGCGGGTGAGGTGCACGCTGGCGCGGAGATCGGCGCGGTCCTGCGGGTCCTTCAAATAATTGAAGCGGATCGCAGGCGGCTGCCGGGGGTCGGCGCTGCGGGCCTTTACATAGCCGAGGCTCTTGGGGCGCATGAGGTCGATATGCACCTGGAAGGCATGGTCCGGCACATTGTCGACCGAGCCCGGTATGACGGCTAGCGGCATGAAGGTCAATTGCAGGTCGGGATGCTCGATCCCGGCACGGCTGCGGATGAAGGCGCCGGCCTCGAAATGATTGGTGGCGGCCGGCCCCTTCTGGTCGAGGAACCAGCGCATGCCCGTCAATATCTTGCGCGGCCCCCGCGTGACCGGATAGAGCGTCACCTTCTGCTTGCACAGATGCTGGATGACGATGTCCGGATGATCATTGAGGTTTTCGCCGACCCCGGGAAGCGCGTGCTTCACGGTGAGCCCAAGCGAGGCCAGGTGATCCGGCGCACCAATGCCCGAAAGCTGCAACAGCTGCGGCGAATTGATGGCACCGCCGCTGACGATCACCTCCAGCGCCGCCGCGGCATATTCGGCGCGACCGTTCACGGCATAGTCCACGCCGCATGCGCGCCGTCCTTCGAGCCGGATGCCGAGGGCGAGCGCACCGGTGACCACAGTGAGATTGGGGCGAGCCATCGCCGGATGCAGGTACGCCCTGGCCGCACTCCAGCGCTTGCCGGCGCGCGTGGTGCGGTCGATGGCGCCAAAGCCTTCCTGCTGGCGGCCGTTGACGTCGGGGGTATAGGGATAGCCCGCCTCGATGCCGGCCTGGATGAAGGCGTTGGCGAGCGGCTGGCGCGAGAGATCGGGCCGCGCGACATGCAGGGGCCCGTCGTCGCCGCGATAATCGTCGCCACCGCCCTCGCGCCCCTCGGCCCGTTTGAAATAGGGCAGCACATCGGCATAGGACCAGCCGCGGGCACCCGCCTGCGACCAGGAATCGTAGTCGCGGGCATGGCCGCGGATATAGACCATGCCGTTGATCGAGGAGGAACCGCCCAGCACGCGCCCGCGCGGATGGGTCAAGCGCCGGTTGTCAAGGAAGGGTTCCGGCTCTGCCTCATAGGACCAGTTGAACTGGGTCGAGGAGAGGAGTTGCCCCATACCGGAAGGCATGTCGATCTTCCAGCTGTTGTCCCGCGGCCCCGCCTCCAGCAGCAGGACGCGGCAGGCCGGATCCTCCGTCAGGCGGGCGGCCAGCACGCAGCCGGCCGAACCCGCGCCGACGATGACGTAATCATATGCCGGCATGGTTACTCGCGGATCGCCTGGTAGCAGAGCTTGTGGAAATGGTGCACCAGATGCTCGCTCTGATTGGGATGCTCCGGGTCGATCAGATAGCGGCCGTGCTGGAAGCCGAGGGAATGCAGGCCCTTCTGGTTGGTGACATTCAGCATGATGTCTTCCGGGCCCAGTTCCTGGTTCATCCACTTGATGGCGGATTTGGTCAGTTCCGGCGTCGGCCGGTTCTCCGGCGCGTAATAGCCGAAGCGCAGCAGCGACTTCTCGGGCTCCAGCGGAATCATGATGAAGGTGCTGACCATGTCCGTGAAGGGGAAGCAGTAGAAGGTCGTGTTGGGCCAGAGACCGATATTGAAGAACCAGTCGGTCTGCCAGGTCGCTCCGGCGATCGGCAGGCCATAGGCCTCCTTGGCGTTCGGATTGGGCGGCGCCATATAGGTCCACCAGCGCTCCCGCGGCGTCAGGCGGTACTGGTTGAAGTCGATCAGCGAGGCCAGATGCTTGTGCACCGGGCCGGAGAGATCGAAGTGATAGCCCTCGATCGAGTTCTCCTGGATCACCTTCCAGTTGGCGTCGACGATGACATCGACCTCTTCGACCAGTTTCACATTGTCGAGGTCGGGCAGGAAACGGCGCATTTCGGCCTCGGCCCCCGGCAGGCTCTCGGCCAGAGACGTCGCCTTGTCATCGAGAGTCACGTAGACGAAGCTGGCGAAGATCTCGAGCCGCACGGGCTTGAGGCCGTAGAGCGCCTTGTCGAAATTCTTCAGGCATTCGGTGCGCGGCGCCGAGCGGAGCGCACCGTCGAGGCCGTAGCACCAGGAATGATACTGGCAGCGCAGCACCGAGGGCAGCTTGCCGCGCCGCTCGTTGACGAGGCGGTTGCCGCGATGCTGGCAGGCGTTGTGGAAGGCGCGGATCTCGCCGTCGCGGCCGGCGACGACCAGGACGCTCTGCTCGAAGATGTCCTGGCAGATGAAATTGCCAGGCTCGCGGAACTCGTTCACATGGCCGACGACATGCCAGCACTTGAAGAAGATGGCTTGCTTCTCGTCCTCGAAGACCTGGCGGTCATAGAAAAAGTGCGCCGGCAGGGAAACGCCGGTGGTGGGGTCGCTGTAATCCCAGGCAAGGTCCTGGGCGGCGGGCTTCTTGTGCAGCATGGCATCCCTCTTTTGCGCAAATCTGCGCCGGCTGTGCTGTTGGTGTGGCGATGGATCGATTGTGGCGGCGGCCGACCCCGTCTATCCGACAAATCCGGTCAAGCCCGCGACTGGCTTTGCAAAGGTCGAGTTCAATTTTATCTAATTGAAATACAATGTTTATTTCAGGATCAACAGAGATACCGCTATTGATTTGTTTTCTGATTTTGACTTTTTGAGACGAAATTTCGGCTAGCATTATCAAATTCACCTGTCTCTGGCAGGTTGGAATTGCGCAGGATCAAGCCTGCCCGCGAGGGCCAACGGAAAGCTCCCATGCCGAACCAAACCGCCGACCCGCCACATCACATCGCTTTCGTCGTGCTGCCGGAATTCTCCAATATGGGTCTGGCTCTGGCGATCGAGCCGCTATTCGTCGCCAACTGGCTGGCGCAGCGCCAGATCTTCCGCTGGTCGATCCTGTCGCTCGACGGCCTGTCGGTGCGCGCCAGCAACGGGATGCACCTGCCGGTCGACGGTGCCCTGGGCGAGATCGGCACCTATCGCACTGTTATCGTGGTGGCAAGTTTCAACGTGAAGGCACATGCCGAGGACCAGCGGTTGCTGAACTGGCTCCGGCGCATGGCCCGTTTCGGCGCCGACATGGGCGCCATCGAGACGGGCAGCGAGATCCTGGCGGCGGCGCATCTGCTGGACGGCCACCCGGCGACGGTACATTGGGACAATCTGGAAGGTTTCCAGGAGCGCTATCCGGATGTCGAGGCGGTGACGCAGCTCTACACGATGGGGCGCGGCCGCATGACCTGTGCCGGCGCCACCACGACGCTGGACATGATGCTGCGCTGGATCGCGGAACAGACCGATACCGGGCTGGCCGACGAGGTGGCACAGCATTTCCTGATGGCACGGCAGCGACCGCCGCACCAGGAGCAGAACGCGCCCGACACGGCGCTTGGCAGCGTCGCCAACCAGAAGGTCCAGCAGGCCCTAGGCATCATGCAGAAGACCACCGACGAACCGCTGCTGTGCCACGAGGTCGCGGCCCGGGTCGGCCTGTCGGAACGCCAGTTGCAGCGCCACTTCCAGCGCCATGTGGGCATGAGCATGGCACAGCAATACCTGCAATTCCGCCTCGCCAAGGCGCACAAGCTGCTGCAGCAGACCGATCTGCCGGTGACCGAGGTCGCGATTTCCAGCGGCTTCGGCTCGCTGGAGAACTTCTCGCGCACCTATCGCCGGCATTTCGGCTGCTCGCCCAGCGCCGACCGCCAGCAATCGACCACCGCCCCGGTGTTCCGCCACCGGACCATGGGCCGGGGGTGAAGCGCGCGATACCGGGCAACTTTATCTCTGGCCGCTTCCCATGTAGGATCAATGGCGATGATACCGGGATCGGCCCGGCCCACTGGCTGCGTTAATATTTTTCGCGCCTTCTCAATGGGTTGCCGGTTCCGGGACAAAGGAGCACTGGCGCGTGAACGGTGGATTATCCGGGTCGCCGGCCGCAGCGCTTTGGCGTATGCGAGCGGCCAGACCCGGGCAGGTCATGGCGGCCTTGGATCTGGGCACCAACAATTGCCGGCTGCTGATCGCCCGGCAAGGCAATGGCAGCTACCAGGTCATCGATGCCTTTTCCCGCATCGTCCGTCTGGGCGAGGGCGTGTCGCAGAGCGGCCGCCTGTCGGACGATGCCATGGATCGCACGATCGAGGCGCTGAAGATTTGTGCGGCGAAAATGGAGCGCCGCGGCGTCACCCTGGCACGTGCGGTCGCCACCGAGGCCTGCCGGCGCGCTGCCAATTGCGGCGGTTTCGTCGGCCGCGCCCAGGACGAGGCCGGGATCGCCCTCGACATCATCACCTCGGGAGAGGAGGCCGAACTGGCCTTCCGCGGCTGTACGCCCCTGCTCGACCGCGACACCCCCTTCGCCATCATCTTCGATATCGGCGGCGGCTCGACCGAACTTGGCTGGCTGCGGCTCGGCGCCCAGCGCCAGCCGGAGATCATCGCCTGGCATTCGATGCCCTATGGCGTCGTCAGTCTGACCGAGGAATTCGGCGCCGAGGCCACGGGCGGCGAAGCGCCGCTCACCTTCTATCGCCGCATGGTCGACAAGGTGGTGCACGAATTGGAGCCGTTCCGCCGCGCGATCGGCGCCGGCCGGCATATCGGCGAGGGCAAGGTGCAGATGCTGGGAACCTCCGGCACGGTAACGACCCTTTCCGGCATCCAGCTCGGCCTGCCACGTTATGACCGCAACGTGGTTGACGGCTCGTTCCTGCGCTTCGGCGACGTCGAGCGCATCAGCCACGACCTCGCCACACGCGACTGCCGGGGGCGGGCGCAGCTGCCCTGCATCGGCATCGAACGGGCGGATCTGGTGCTCTCGGGCTGCGCCATCCTGTCCGCCGTCTGCCGGCTCTGGCCGGTGGGACGCCTCCGCGTCGCCGATCGGGGGGTGCGCGAGGGCATCCTGATGAGCCTGATGACCGGCACGGCGCCCGACAATGTCTATCTCGACGCGGCAGCCCCGATGGCGGCGCCAGCAGCGACCACTGCGCCGGGCCGGCAGTTGCAGGCGGCGGAAGACAGATGAAGAAACGGGGTTTCGATCATGCGCAATAATCGCGGTCCGGGACCGCGGGGCGGGCGTGGCAGTGGTGCCGGCAGAGCGGGCAGCGATGGCGGCCTGACCGGGCGCGGCCTGAAGACCCGCGTCAAGACAGCGGCCAAGCGCAGCTCCTCCTCCACCTGGTGGCTCGAGCGCCAGCTCAACGACCCCTATGTCGCCGAGGCGAAGAAGCGCGGCTATCGCTCGCGGGCCGCCTTCAAACTGCTGCAGCTTGATGAGAAATACCATTTCCTCAAGCCCGGTGGCCGGGTAGTCGATCTGGGTGCTGCCCCCGGCGGCTGGACCCAGGTGGCCGTCGACCGCGTACAAAGTGCCGCGGGTGAGAAGGAAAACCGGCGCGGCAAGGTGATCGGGATCGACCTGCTGGCGGTCGACCCGATTCCCGGCGCCGAGATCATCCAGCTTGATTTCATGGACGAGAGCGCGCCCGACAAGCTTAAGGCGATGCTGGGTGGCGAGGCGGATGTCGTGCTCTCTGACATGGCGGCCTCCTCCACCGGGCATGCGCAGACGGATCATCTGAAGATCATCGGCCTGGCGGAGGCCGCCCTGCAATTCGCGCGCGAGGTGCTGGCCCCTGGCGGCACCTTCATCGCCAAGGTGCTGGCTGGCGGCGCCACCAATGATCTGCTGGCGCCGCTGAAGCGCGACTTCGCCACCGTCCGGCATGTGAAGCCCGAGGCCAGCCGCAAGGAATCGGCGGAAATCTATGTCGTCGCCCAGGGCTTCCGAGGCTAGGTTGCCGTCGGGCATGGCGCTTCCCCTGCTCATCGATACCGATCCCGGCATTGATGATGCCATCGCCATCTGGCTGGCCCTGGCCGCGCCGGAACTTTCAGTGCGCGGCCTGACCGCGGTGCATGGCAATGGGCTGGCCGGCGCCTGCGCCGAAAATGCCATTCGCATCCTGGAGGCTGCCGGGCGCAGCGATGTGCCGGTCCATCTCGGCGCCGGGCAGCCGCTGGCGCGCAAGTTTTCCCGGCAAGGCTGGGGCGTTCATGGCAGTGACGGCCTCGGCGGAATCGGCCTGCCGCCGGCAGGGCGCGGCGTCGATGGCGCAGATGCCGTGGCCTTCCTGGCGGAAACTCTTGTGCAGGCGGCACCCGGCAGCATCGCCCTCGCCCCCATCGGACCGCTCACCAACATCGCGCGGCTGCTGCGCGAACACCCGGAAGCGCGCCAGGGCATTCGCGAGATGGTCGTCATGGGTGGTGCCGCCCGGGAGAATGGCGGCAATGCGACGCCGCATGCCGAGTATAATTTCTGGCTGGATCCGGAGGCGGCCGATATCGTCTGCCAGAGCGGCGTGCCGATGACCCTGGTGACGATCGAGACGGCGCGCTCGGTCGCGGCGACGCCCGCCCGGATCGCACGACTGGCGGCAGCCGGCACCAGGGTAGCTGGCCACGTCGCTGCCCTGCTTGGGGCCTATGTCCATGACGGCAGGTCGGACGCCCTGTTCGACCCCCTGGTCATCGCCTATCTGATTCGGCCCGATCTCTTTGTGCGAATCCCGGCGCAGTGCCGCGTCGCCACCGGCGAAGACTCGCGCCTGGGCGCGCTGCTCTGGCGGGAAGCATCGGAGGGGGCGCCGCACGCTTTGCTGCAAGCCCCTGACCCGGATGTGATTTTCGACCTGCTGGCCCAGCGTTTGCGGCAACTCCCCTAGGCGTCCGGCGCAGGCCCATTTGGCTTGTGGCAAGGCGGGCGATGTGTATGATGAGCCGCCAACCTAGACCGCCCTCCGACGGGGGCGGTTTTTCATATCGAGATCAGGGCCGAAACGGGCCGGACAGGTTGGTATCATGCAGATCCGCGACGCATTCACTTTCGACGACGTACTCCTGGAACCGGCGCATTCCGCCGTGCTGCCGGCCCAGGCGCAGACGCAGACGCGCCTGACGCAGCGGATCACGCTCAACATCCCCCTGCTCTCCTCCGCCATGGACACGGTCACCGAGGCGCGCATGGCGATCTGTATGGCGCAGAATGGCGGCATGGGCGTCATCCACAAGAACCTCGACATCGCCCGCCAGGCCGAGGAAGTGCGCAAGGTGAAGCGCTTCGAATCCGGCATGGTGGTCAATCCGCTCACCATCCATCCCGACCAGACCCTGGCCGACGCCCTGGAACTGATGCAGACGCATTCGATCTCCGGCATTCCCGTGGTGGAAAGCCCGGAGGGCGGCAGGCTCGGCGGCAAGCTGGTCGGCATCCTGACCAATCGCGACGTCCGCTTCGCCACCAATCTGCAGGAACCGGTCGCCAATCTGATGACCAAGGAAAAGCTGGTGACGGTGAAGCCCGGCGTCAGCCGCGACGAGGCCAGGAAGCTGCTGCACCAGTACCGCATCGAAAAACTGCTGGTGGTGGACGAGTTCTATCGCTGTATCGGCCTCATCACCGTGAAGGACATGGAGAAGGCCCAGGCCTATCCGCATGCCAGCAAGGACGAGAACGGGCGCCTGCGCGTCGCCGCGGCGACCGGCGTCGGCGAAGACGGCCTCAGGCGCGCGGAAGCCCTGCTGGAAGCGGGCGTCGACGTGATCGTGGTCGATACCGCCCATGGCCACAGCCAGGGTGTGCTCAATTCAGTGGGCGCGGTGAAGCGCCTTTCCAACGCGGCCCAGGTGATCGCCGGCAATGTGGCGACGGCCGAAGGCGCCCAGGCGCTGATTGATGCCGGCGCGGATGCGATCAAGATCGGCATCGGCCCGGGCTCGATCTGCACGACGCGCATCGTCGCCGGCGTCGGCGTGCCACAGCTGACCGCCATTACCGACGCGGCCGGGCGCGCCCACAAGGCCGGCATTCCCGTGATCGCCGATGGCGGCATCAAGTATTCCGGCGATGTGGCCAAGGCCATCGCCGCCGGTGCCGATTGCTGCATGGTGGGATCGCTGCTGGCCGGCACCGACGAGGCGCCGGGCGAGGTCTTCCTGCTCAACGGCCGCTCCTACAAATCCTATCGCGGCATGGGCTCATTGGGTGCCATGGCAAGGGGTTCGGCCGACCGCTATTTCCAGGAAGAAGTCTCGGACAAGCTGAAACTGGTGCCGGAAGGAATCGAGGGCCGCGTCGCCTATAAGGGCCCGGCCGGGACAGTGATCCACCAGCTGGTCGGCGGCCTGAAGGCGGCCATGGGCTATACCGGCAACGGCACGATCGCCGACATGCAGACCAAGAGCCGCTTCGTGCGCATCACCAATGCCGGGCTGCAGGAAAGCCATGTGCACGACGTGCAGATCACCCGCGAGGCGCCGAACTACCGCCAGAACATGTGACGACGACCAGCTATTGCGACCGAGCCGCGCCCCGCCTCGGCGGGGCGCTGACGTTTCAGACGGAACAAGCAACATGACACCCGGCGCCCGCATCCAGGCGGCAATCGATCTTCTCGCGGCCATCCACGGCGGCTCGGCACCGGCCGACCGCGCGGCCGCCGCCTTCTTTCGCACCCGACGCTATATCGGCGGTTCGGACCGGCGCGCGATCCTGGATGCCGCCTATGCCGTGCTGCGCCAGCTGGCCAAGCTCGACTGGTGGATCGACCGCGCCTATCCGGCACAGCCCGACGGCAGGCGCGAGATCGCCAACCTGGAACGCGTGCGCGTGATAGCGAAGCTGGCGCTGATCGACGGCTGGACCGGCGACAAGATCGCCGGCAGCTTCGATGGCGGCCAATACCGGCCGAAGCAGCTGAGCCGCAGCGAGCGCGCCTTTGCGCGTGAACTCGAAGGCCAGGATCTGCGCCATGGCGATCAGCCGAAATGGGTACGTTTCGAATTTCCGGACTGGCTGGAGCCACTGGTCGCCAAGCAGTTCGGCCCGCATTTCGAGCGCGAGATGGCAGCGCAGGTGGAAGAGGCCGCGACCGACCTGCGCGTCAATGCGCTGAAGGGCGACCGCGACGCGGCGCTGGCAGCGCTGCGGGCGGAGGGCATCGAGGCAGTGCCGACGGCATTGTCGCCGCTCGGCCTGCGCCTGGAGAACCGGCCGCCGCTCGCCAATCTGAAATGCTTCCAGGACGGTCTCATCGAGGTGCAGGACGAAGGATCGCAGCTGGCGGCCCTGTTGGTCGACGCCAGGCCCGGCCAGCGTGTGGTGGATTTCTGCGCCGGCGCCGGCGGCAAGACCCTTGCCATCGCCGCGCAGATGAAGAACAAGGGCAAGATCGTCGCCTGCGATACGCTGAAGGGCCGGGTCGAGCGGGCCGGGGAACGGTTGAAACGCGCCGGCGTCTTCAATGTCGAGCGGCGCGGCCTGGAGAGCGAGCGCGATCCCTGGGTAAAGCGCCATGCCGGGGGCTTTGACCGGGTGCTGGTCGACGCACCCTGTTCCGGCACCGGTACCTGGCGGCGCAACCCGGATGCAAAGTGGAAACTCGAGCAGGAGGATCTGCATCGCCTCATTGCCCTGCAGGCCAGCATCCTGGAAAGTGCGCAGCGTCTGGTGAAGCCAGGTGGCCGCCTGGTCTATGCCACCTGCTCGCTGCTCGACGCCGAGAACGACGCGCAGGCAAGGGCCTTCCTGGAGCGGCACCCGAATTTCGCGCCGCTGCCGGTCGCCGACATCTGGCGCGATGTCATCGGCGGCGATTGCCCGACCGGGGCAGCGACCCTTTCGCTGACGCCGCACCGCCATGGCACCGACGGCTTCTTCGTCGCCGTCATGCAGCGCGTGGCGTCAGCGCAGGATGAGACGCGGCAGCCGGCCATCGATAGCGACGAGACCGAGGGCGATTAGGCCGATGCCGGCCAGGTGGTGCGCGGCGACATTTTCACCCAGCACAGCCCAGCCGAGCAGGATGGCGCTGGCCGGAATCAGCAGGGTCACCAGCGACAGGTTTGTGGCACCCGCCCGGCGCAGGATGCGGAAGAAGATGACATAGGCGAGCGCGGTCGAAAGCGCTGCCAGCGCCAGCACCGCCAGGATCGTTTCGCGCCCAGGCAAGTCCAGCTGCCAGGGTCGGTCCAGCCAGAGCACCGGCAAGGCAAGCCAGCAGGAACTGGCGGATAGCTGCCCCGCCGCGACGGTCATCGGCGGCCGCGCCTTGAAGCGGCGCCCGAACACGCCGGCGATGCCATAGGAGAAGGCAGCACCAAGTACCGCGAATTCGGCCGCAAGGTGATGGCCGAGGCCAGCGAGGACGCCATAGCCCATCATCAGAACGACGCCGGCAACGCCAAGCGCGACGCCAAGCAGCTTCCACCATCCCAAACGCTCGTCAGCAGTGAAGGCATGCGCCACCAGCACGGTGAAAACCGGCGTCATGGCATTGAGGATCGCGGCAAGACCGGCACCGATTCCCTGCTGGCCCCAGAAAATCAGGCTGAAAGGAATCGCATTGTTGAACAGGCCCATCATGGCGATATCGCGCCAGAAGGCGGCATCGCGGGGCAAGGCAATGCCGGCAAGCCGCAGCAATGGCAAGAGCAGCATGGCGGACAAGGCAACCCGACACCAGGCCAGGGTGAGCGGCGGCAACTCGGCAACCGCGATCTTTGCGAACAGGAACGAACCACCCCACAGCGCCGACAGGATGACCAGCAGCAGCCAATCCTCGGCGGCCATGCGCGGCGCGGCGGTCGTATTCATGTCGCTTTCTTCCCGGTCGTTGCGGCGCGGGAAGATGGCTGGGTCAGGCGGCGCCCGCTATCCGGCTCTTGCGCCGCACCAGATCGGCCCAGCGCGAACCGATGGTCCGGCAGAAATCCATCGCCGCATTGCCGTGGCGGGCCAGTTCGCCGCGGGCGCGGTCGATCGCCTTGTTGCCTTCGTCGATTCCCAGCTTCTTGTGGATCACGTGATTGAAATTCTCGATCCAATGCTGGGCCTGCTGGGTCGAGACCTCGAAATGGCATTGGAAGCCATAGGAGGTATCGCCGTAGCGGAAAGCCTGGTTCTCGGTGGTGGCACCGGTCATCAGGCGGACGGCTCCCTCGGGCAGGGAGAAGGTATCCTCGTGCCATTGCATGATGTGATGGCGAGGAGCGAGATCGGCAAACAACGGATCGGCCTGGCCCTCGGCGGTGAGGTCGAGCGGCAGGTAGCCGTATTCGAAGATGTCGTGCACCCGTACGCTGCCGCCAAAGGCGCGCGCCATCAACTGCCCGCCGAGGCAGAGGCCGAGGAGCGGCTTGCCCTCCTCATGGAAGGCCCGGATGAAGTCGCAGACGCGCGGCAGGTTGGGAAAGTCCGTGTCGTCGTTGGCGTGCTGGGCGCCACCCAGGATGATCGCCCCGTCATATCCGGCCGTCGAGGCCGGCAGGTCACCCCCATGATGCGGCAGGACGTTCGAAAGATGGGCACCACCCGCCTGCAGATGGTCGCCCAGGAAAGAAACCGGTGATGTTGGGTCGTTCTGGATGACCAGGATCTTCATCGCGTCGCTGTCTCCCCGTTTCCGTCAGGCGCCGCCGCATGATGCGGAAAGGCGGTGCCGCTGACAAATGCACGGGACGCAGGGCAGCCCCGATTTGACGTGCGGAAAAACTCAGTGCTGCAGGTGCCGGCCGGGGAAAAGACGCCGGACAAGGCCACCGGCCGGTCCGAAAGCGACCGAAAGCAGGTAGGCCATACCGGCACCGAGCACGATGGCCGGGCCAGGCGGCAGATCGAAATGGTAGGAGCCGAGCAGCCCGCCAAGACCGGCTGCAAGCGCCAGCAGCGAACCCAGCGATACCATGGCACCGACACTTCTGGCCCAGAAGCGCGCGGCGGCGGCGGGCAGAATCATCAGGCCGACCGCCATCAGCGTGCCAAGGGCCTGGATCGCCGCCACCAGATTGATCGCCACCAGCACCAGGAAGGCCATGTGCGCGGCCGCCCCGTGGCCGCCGACAGCGCGGAGGAAGGCGGGGTCGAAGCATTCCACCACCAGCGTGCGGTAGATCACCGCCAGAACCAGCAGCGAAAGGATCGCCGTCGCCACCACCAGGGCGAGCCCGTGCGCGCTGATCGAAAGCAGCGAGCCGAAGAGGATGTGGAGCAGGTCGCGCGGGCTGCCCTTCAGCGAAACGATGAGGACACCCAGCGCCAGCGAGACCAGATAGAGGGCGGCAAGGCTGGTATCCTCCTTGATGGCGGTCAGGCGCGAGACCAGCCCGCTCAGAAGCGCCACAGCGAGGCAGGCGACGAGCCCGCCCAGGCTCATCGCCCAGAGGTCGAGGCCGAACAGGAAGAAACCGATGGCCACACCGGGCAGGATGGCATGGGCGAGGGCGTCGCCCATCAGGCTCATGCGCCGGAGTTGCAGAAAGACGCCGAGCGGCCCGGCGATGATCGCAACGGCGATGACAGCGACCAGCGCCCGCCGCATGAAAGCGAAATCGAGGAAGGGCGCCAGGAGATAGTCGTGCAGCATGGCCGGCTTCAGGCAGCACAGATGTCGGCGCCGGGTTGCCAGCCATCGGCCGCCACCCGCGCCCGGCGCAGGTTTTCCGGGGCAAGGACAGCCGCGGTCTGGCCCCAGGCCACCGGCTCGCGTGCCAGCAGCAGGCATTGCGGGAAATGCCGACGCACGAAATCGAGGTCATGCAATGCCGCGATGACGGTCTTGCCGGCCAGATGCCAGCCATCCACCAGCGCCATCAAATCCTCGACCGTGCGCTGGTCGACGGCGTTGAACGGCTCGTCGAGCAGGATGAGTTCGGCGTCGGCGGCGATCAGGCGTGCAAACAGGACACGCTGGAACTGGCCGACCGAGAGGCTGGCGATGGAGCGGCTTTCGAAACCCTTCAGACCCACATCGGCGATGGCATCGCGCGAGCGCTGGCGCAAGGCGGGCGTCAGGCGCCCCAGCGCGCCGATCCGCCGCCAATGGCCGAGATTGACCACATCCAGCACGGACATGGGAAAGGAACGGTCGACATCGGTCACCTGCGGCAGATAGCCGAGGGCGGAACGGTCCGCAATCGTTATGGCGCCGCCATCCAGCGGCAGCAGGCCGACGATCCCCTTCAGCAGCGTACTCTTGCCGGCCCCGTTCGGGCCGACCAGCGCGGTCAGGCTGCCGCGGGTGAAGGCGCCGCTGAGGTGGTGGACCGCCGGATGGCGCTGATAGGCAATGGTGACGTTGTCGAGACGGATGACGCCATCGGCTGTATCTGCCGATGGCGGTGGCACGGTCTCGCAGACTTGTTCATGGGCCATGGCCGGCGCTCGGATATGGGCGTTCAGGCGAGCGCCCAACGCAGCAGCAGGGCGAGGCCGAACCCGAGGGCGGTCGCCAAAGCCAAGCGCTGAACGATACCAAGGGAAAATGCCATATCCGCCAACCTGCTCCCGGGTGCCGCCATGGCGCCCTGCCAACATTCATTCTGTTATAATATAACATTATCTGCGCCAGGAGGGAAAGCACCTGCACCCCCTGCCCAATTTTTGGGCCCAGATATTGGGCATTGATCGAAACACTTTCTCGCCGTCTGGATAAAATTCAATTCTTTCAGTGTACTACCCTGCTATAGGCCATGGCATGGCGCTTGCTGATTTCCTGGTAAAGCAAACCGGCGACACCAAGTCCCGGGTCATAAAGCGCAAGGACACGGAGCCATGGCCTTTGACGAGATGCGCTTTGCCGATGGCGGCATCCGCCCGCCCTATGCGGAAGTGGCGCGCTGGCTGCAGGGCGTCACCTCGGCGCAGCTGGAGCGGCGCAGGGCGGAGGCGGAATTGTTCTATCGCCGCGGCGGCGTCACCTTCGCCGTCTATGGCGATGCGCAGGGGGAAGAGCGAATCATCCCCTATGACATCATCCCGCGCATCCTGTCGGGCGTTGAATGGGCGCGGCTCAAGACCGGGCTGGAACAGCGCATCCGCACGCTCAACCACTATCTCGCCGACATCTATGGCCCGCGCGAAATTCTGAAGGCCGGCATCGTGCCCGAGGACCTGGTCTGGCAGAACCCTGCCTACCGGCCGGAAATGGCCGGCCTTGCCGTGCCGCACGGCATCCACATCCACATCGCCGGTATCGACATTGTGCGCGTCGACGGCGACGACTTCTATGTGCTGGAGGACAATGCCCGCACCCCGTCGGGCGTTTCCTACATGCTGGGCGGGCGCGAGATCTCGATCCGCCTGATGCCGGAACTCTATGCCGCGCATCGCGTGGCGCCGATCGAAAACTATCCCAACGAGTTGCTGGCAACCCTTCAATCGACGGCACCCCGGAACGCCAACAAGGACCCGATTGCGGTCCTACTGACGCCCGGCCAGTACAATTCGGCCTATTACGAGCATTCGTTCCTCGCCGACAAGATGGGCATCGAACTGGTCGAGGGCAGCGACCTTTTCGTGCGCGACAGCGTGGTCTTCATGCGCACGACCGAAGGGCCGAAGCGGGTCGACATCATCTATCGGCGCCTCGACGATGCCTTCATCGACCCGCTGGTCTTCGATCCAGGCTCGATGCTGGGTGTCCCCGGCCTGTTTGCCGCCTATGCCGCCGGCAATGTGACGCTGGCCAATGCGGTGGGTACCGGCGCCGTCGACGACAAGGTGGTCTACTCCTATGTCCCCGACATGGTGCGGTTCTATCTGGGCGAAGAGCCGATCCTCAAGAATGTGCCGACCTGGCGCTGCCGGCAGAAGGACGACCTTGCCTATGTGCTGGATCACCTGTCTGAACTCGTGGTGAAGGAGGTGCATGGCTCGGGCGGGTACGGCATGCTGGTTGGCCCCCACGCAACCGGCGCCGACATCGAGGAATTCAGGCAGCGCCTGCTGGCCGCACCCGCCAATTACATCGCGCAACCGACGCTTTCGCTCTCCACCTGCCCCGCTTTCGTCGACCAGGGCATCGCCCCCCGCCATGTCGATCTGCGCCCCTTCGTGCTGACCGGTGCCGACGGCATCCGCATCGTCCCGGGCGGCCTCACCCGTGTCGCCCTGCGCCAGGGCTCGCTGGTGGTCAATTCCAGCCAGGGCGGCGGCACCAAGGATACCTGGGTGATCGAGGACCCGGAAATGCCGGAGGCACGGGCCTGACATGCTGAGCCGCACCGCTGATTCCCTCTTCTGGCTGTCGCGCTATGTCGAGCGGGCGGATTACCTCGCCCGCGTGCTGGAAGCCGCGACGCGTCTCTCCGCCCTGCCGCGCGCCTATGGCACCGGCACCAATGAATGGGAAAGCGCGCTGGCCACTGCCGGCTGCCGCGATCTGTTCCAGCGCTTCCACGAGACACCGAGCGCGGCCAACGTCACCGATTTCCTGGCCTTTTCCGAGGACAACCCGGCGTCAATCCGAAAGTGCCTGGAGATCGCCCGCACCAATGCACGCGCAGTGCGCACGGCTCTCACCAGCGAGATGTGGGAGGCGATCAACGGCGCCTGGCTGGAATTGCAGCAGATGCCTGCCCATGCCGATGCCGACGGCCTGATGCGGTTTCTCGACTGGGTGAAGGAAATGTCGCTGCGCGTCGACGGTTCCGGCTACCGCACCATGCTGCGGAACGACGCCTATTGGTTTGCGCGCCTTGGCATCTTCATCGAGCGGGCCGACAACACGGCCCGCATCCTGGACGTGAAGTACCATGTCCTGCTGCCGGAACACGCAGTGGTGGGCGGTGGCATCGATTATGCGCAATGGGCGGCGATCCTGCGCGCGGTCTCGGCGCTTACCTCCTACCACTGGGTCTATCGGCAGGGATTGCAGCCCTGGCTTATTGCCGATCTCCTTATCCTCAACCAGCAGATGCCGCGCTCGCTCGCCGCCTGCTACGAGGCAATTGTCGGCAATCTGGAGCGCCTCGGTTCCGATTACGGCCGCCACGGCGAAGCGCAGCGCCTGGCCAGATCCACCTATGTGCAATTGCAGAACAGCCGCATCGAACAGGTCTTCCAGGGCGGCCTGCACGAGTTCATCTCGGCCTTCATCGTCAACAACAACCGGCTGGGCGGTGCCATCGCGGCGCAATACCTGAGTTGAGAGGGCAGAACGGATGTTGATCCATGTGCGCCACCGTACCCGCTATCACTACGAGCAGCCGGTGAAGTCGATCATCCAGGCCCTGCGGCTGATGCCGCGCAACCACGAGGGCCAGTACGTGCGGCGCTGGCAGATCGACCTCGACCACGACGGCACACTGCGGCCGGGCGAAGATGCCTTCGGCAATGTCATGCACATGCTGTCGCTGGATGGACCCATACAGGACCTTTGCCTGACCGTCGAGGGCGAGGTCGACATGCAGGACACCAACGGCATCCTGCGTGGCACCTGCGAGCGCTTTCCGCCGCAGTTCTTCCTGCGCGAGACGCCGCTGACCCGGGCGGATGCGGCGATCACCGAATTTGCGCGCGACCTCTTCGGCCGGCATGGCGGCAATGCGCTGAAGACCCTGCATGCGCTGCTGGCAACGCTGCATCTCGACATGGCCTTCGACACCGAGCCCACCGACACCAGCACCAGTGCCGCCGATGCCTTCGCCCTGAAGCGCGGCGTCTGCCAGGATTTGTCCCATGTCTTCATCGCGGCAGCGCGCGTCCTGAACATTCCGGCGCGCTATGTCGGCGGCTATCTGATGCGTTCGGACGAGGCGATCCACCAGGAAGCGGGCCATGCCTGGGCCGAGGCCCATATACCGGGGCTGGGCTGGGTCGGCTTCGATCCCGCCAACGGCATCTGCCCGACCGAATCCCATATCCGGGTCGGCATCGGCCTCGACTATCTAGGGGCCGCACCGATCCGCGGCGCCCGGTTGGGCGGCGCCAGCGAAAAGATGGCAGTCGAGGTGACCGTAGCCGATTCGCACCTGGACAGCCAGAACGGCCAGGACAACCAGATCCGCTGGCAGCGGCCGCCAGAAACAGCTCGCCAGGCCAGCCAGCAATTCCAAGCATAGGAAGTGGGGACCTGACCCAAGAGCAGCACCAGCGATTGGCAGAACCCCGCTGCAAACGTTATAAGAAGCCAGACGGCACGCCGGAAGCGGCGACGGATGCAATACCTGCGACGAAGAACGCCCACATGACCTATTGCGTCGGATTGAAGCTGCGCGACGGCCTGGTGATGATCTCGGATACCCGCACCAATGCGGGGATCGACAACATCTCCTGCTTCCGCAAGCTGCATCTGTTCTGTGATCCGGGCGAGCGCTGCATGGCGATCGCGAGTTCCGGCAATCTCTCGATCACGCAATCGGTCATCAGCCTGCTGACGGAAGGGTTGACCGATCCCGAATCGGGCAAGAAGCGCACGCTCATGGACATGCCGACCATGTTCAAGGCGGCGCAGCTGGTGGGTGCCGCGGTGCGCGAGGTCTATCGCACCGACGGCCCCAGCCTGGAACAGCACCAGGCCGGCTTCGATGTCGCCCTGTTGCTGGGCGGCCAGATCCGCAACCGGCGCATGCGCCTTTTCATGATCTATTCCGCCGGCAACTTCATCGAGGCGACCGGCGATACGCCCTATTTGCAGATCGGCGAGCACAAATACGGCAAGCCGATCCTCGACCGCGCCATCACCCATGAGACCGACCTGGCCGAGGCGCTGAAGATCGGCCTCATATCGATGGATTCCACCATGCGGTCGAACCTGGCGGTCGGCCTGCCGCTCGACCTCATGGTACTGCGCGAGAATGCCTGCCAGCCGGAACTGGTGCACCGCATCCATGCGGGCGATCCGTATTTCGAGGATCTGCGCCGCAGCTGGTCCGAAGCCCTGCGCGCCAGCCACCAGGCCATCCCGCAGCCGCCCTACAAGGGCATCGCCGGCGCCCCGGGACTCGATAAAAAAACTGCTCGCAAGGTGACCGGGCGCAAACCGCCAAGGCGCAAGGTCACGAAGTGACCGCGTTTCAGGAGCAAGCTGCCGCCCTGCTGGGGCCCAAGGGTTTCCTGACCGATCCGGCGGCGCTCGCCCCCCATATCCGCGACTGGCGCGGCATCTTTCAGGGTGCGGCCATCGGTATGGCCCTGCCGGCGTCGACCGCCGAGGCGGCGGCGCTGGTCAGGCTGTGCCGCGATCACGGTATCAGCATCGTGCCGCAGGGTGGCAATACCGGCCTTTCCGGCGCCGCAACGCCGGATGCCGGCGGCAACAATCTCGTCGTCAACATGCGACGGATGAACCGCATCCGCGCGCTCGACCCGCTCAACAACACGATCGTCGTGGAAGCGGGCTGCATCCTGGCCGACATTCAGTCTGCCGCGGCGCAAGCCGACCGGCTGTTTCCCTTGAGCCTCGCCGCCGAGGGCTCGTGCCAGATCGGCGGCAATCTTTCGACCAATGCCGGCGGCATCAACGTCCTCAGATACGGCAATGCCCGCGACCTCACTTTGGGCCTCGAGGTGGTGCTGGCCGACGGCTCGGTCCTGGATGTACTGGGCGGTCTGCGCAAGGACAATACCGGCTATGACCTGAAGCAGTTCTTCATCGGCGCGGAGGGGACACTGGGCTTGATCACGGCGGCGAGCCTCAAACTGTTTCCGGCACTGCGCCGGCGTGCGACGGCATTGGTCGCCCTCGGCGACATCGCGGCGGCGCCCATGGTCCTCGCCCGCTGCCGCGCGGCGACCGCCGACCAGCTGGTCAGTTTCGAATTGCTGCCGCGCTTCGGTCTCGCCCTCGCCCGCCAGCATGGCGGCGGGCGACTGCCGCTGGATCATCCGGCCGATTGGTTCCTGTTGATCGAGGCCGGCTCGCCATCCGAGGATATCGACATATCGGGATCGCTTGAACGCGCCTTGGGCGAAGGCATGGCGGCGGCGGAGATCGCCGACGGTCTGCTGGCCGAAAGCGAGGCACAGCGGCGGGAATTGTGGCGCCTGCGCGAGGCCATGGTGGAGGCGCAACCGCGGGAGGGCGCCGGTATCAAGCACGACATCTCGGTACCGGTGGCGGCCATCCCGGCCTTTATCCGCGCGGCGACCGAAGCCCTTGCGGCGCACGATTCCAGCCTGCGGCCGCTGATCTTCGGTCATGTCGGCGACGGCAACCTGCATTTCAACGTACTGCAGCCGGCCGGCGCCGACCCTGCCGGCTTCCAGGCGCGGACCGGCGAGATCAACCGCCTGGTACATGATTGCGTCACGGCGCATCAGGGCTCGATCAGTGCCGAGCACGGCATCGGCCAGCTGCGGCGCGAGGAACTGGCCCGCCTCAAATCCCCCGTGGTGCTTGCCGCCATGCGGGCGGTAAAGCAGGCCCTCGACCCCGACGGCCTGTTCAACCCGGGAAAGGTTTTATAAACCATACCGGCGCCATACTCGGCCCGAGCGGCCCCAGGCCGAACGCCCATGCCAGGCGGGGCGGGACCGCGCGGGGGATATCATGAGCGGATACGAAGCGCCTCTGGCCGACATCCAGTTCACCCTGGAATCCGTTGCCGGGCTTCACGACATCGCCGGCCTGCCCGGCTATGGCGAGGCGACGCCAGATACCGTTGCCGACATCCTGGCCGCCGCCAGCACCTTCGCCGGCGAGGTCCTGGCGCCCATCAACCGCCACGGCGACCGCGGCTGCACGCTGAAGGACGGCGCGGTCACCACGCCGGAAGGCTATCGCGACGCCTATCAGCGCTTTGTCGCTGACGGCTGGAATGCGGTCGCCTTCGACCCCGAATATGGCGGCCAGGGCATGCCCTGGCTGCTGACCACGGCACTGCAGGAGATCTGGAACGGCGGCAGCGTCGCCTTCGCCGCCTGCCCGATGCTGACGCAAGGTGCCGTCGAGGCGATCCAGCACCACGGCAGCGCGGCGCAAAAGGCGAAATACCTGCCCAAACTGGTGAGCGGCGAATGGACCGGCACCATGAACCTGACCGAGGCCCAGGCCGGCACCGATCTTGGCGCCATCCGCACCAGGGCCGAGGCGGACGGGAAAGGCGGCTACCTCCTCAAGGGGCAGAAGATCTTCATCACCCATGGCGAGCATGATTTCGTCCCCAACATCATCCATCTGGTGCTGGCGCGCCATCCCGGCGGGCCGGAAGGCCACAAGGGCCTGTCGCTGTTCATCTGCCCGAAATTCCTGGTGAATGATGACGGATCGCTGGGTGCGCGCAACGACGTCACCTGCGTTTCGCTCGAACACAAGCTGGGCCTCCACGGATCGCCCACCTGTGTCATGTCCTATGGCGAAAAAGGCGGCGCCCTGGCCGAACTGGTGGGAGAACCTCTGCAGGGACTGCCGCAGATGTTCACCATGATGAACAATGCGCGCCTGACCGTCGGCGTGCAGGGCATCGGCATCGCCGAACGCGCCCTGCAGCAGGCCGCCGCCTATGCCAGGCAGCGCGTGCAGAGTGCGGTTGTAGGCGCCCCCAAGGACGCCAATCTGCCGATCCTGCATCATCCGGACGTACGCCGGAATCTCGCCACCATGCAGGTCCTCACCCAGGGCGCCCGGGCGCTCGCCTGTTTCACCGCCGGTGCTCTCGACCGGGCAATTCGCCACCCCGATTCCGCCGAACGGGCGCGGCAGCAGGCCCGCCTTGACCTCCTCATCCCGATCACCAAGGCCTGGAGCACGGATCAGGGGATCCGCGTCAGTTCGCTCGGCATCCAGGTTCATGGCGGCGCTGGCTATATCGAGCAGACGGGTGCCGCGCAGCACTATCGCGACGCCCGCATCTTCGCGATCTACGAGGGCACCAACGGGATCCAGGCGATCGACCTCGTCGGTCGCAAGGTGCAACGCGACAATGGCGAGGCGATGCACAGCCTCATCAATGAGTTCACCCGAACGCTTGGCGCGCTCGACGACCAGCATGCCGACCTCGGCGCCCTGCGCGAGCGGCTGCTGCCGGCGCTGCAGCGCCTGGGGCTGGCGACCGATTTCGTCCTGACCGGCGGCCGTGACGACGCGCGCCTGGGCCTCGCCGTGGCTCAGCCCTATCTCAACCTCGCCGGCACGGTCATGGCCGGCTGCCTGCTGGGCCTGGCCGCCGCCGAAGCCGTCCGGCGCCTCGCCGCCGGGACCGGCGATTCCGCCTATCTGGCCCGCAAAATCGGCTTCGCCCGCTTCTATGCCGACAATGTCCTCGGCGAAAGTGCGGCCTATCTGGCTCAGGTCACCGGCGGCGGCGACAGCCTGCTGGCACTCGACCCCGACGCGCTATAGCCGCAATATTCGCTCGGCATAGGCGCAATGTGGTGCGGGAACCATGGGTTCCGCTTGCCAAGGCGGGCGCCAGCCGACACATTTGTATATCAGGGATCGGCGCCGCCAGAGTGCCGACCGGACGTGACAGGCGACGGCAAACAGGACAATCGATCGGATCATGGAAACGCAAGCCCTGCGACGGGATGCTGTCGGCATCGACCAGGTGGTCAAGGTCTATGGCGAAGGGGCAAGCGCCGTAACGGCGCTGAAAGGCGTATCGCTCAGCATCGCGGATAACGAGTTCTTCACCCTGCTGGGTCCGTCGGGCTGCGGCAAGACCACCCTGCTGCGGATCATCGCCGGCTTCGAGCAGGTGAGCGGCGGTCGTGTCTTTCTGTTCGGCGAGGAGATCGAGCAGCTGCCGCCCAACCGGCGGCCGGTCAACACGGTCTTCCAGCATTACGCATTGTTTCCCCACATGACGGTGGAGGAGAACATCGCCTTCGGCCTCCGGCGGCTGAAGCGTTCCGACACAGAGGTGAAGAAGCGCGTCGGCGAGATGATGGAAATCGTCCGCCTCTCGGGCTTCGCCGGCAGGCGGCCAGGCCAGTTGTCGGGCGGCCAGCAGCAGCGCGTGGCCCTGGCCCGCGCCCTGGCCCCGCAGCCCAAGATCCTGCTGCTCGACGAGCCGCTCTCCGCCCTCGATCTCAAGCTCAGGCAGCAGATGCGCCTAGAACTGAAGCAGATCCAGGAGAATACCGGCATCACCTTCATCTTCGTGACGCATGACCAGGAGGAAGCGCTGGCCATGTCCGACCGTATCGCCGTCATGTCGCAGGGCGAGGTCCAGCAGCTGGGCACGGCCGAAGACGTCTATGAGCGCCCCAGCAACCGGTTCGTGGCAGACTTCATCGGCGACACCAATCTGATCGAGGCCACGGTCCTCGGCGAGGACGGTCCGGATCGCCGGCGCTGCCGCACCGCCCAGGGCCTGGAATTGACCGCGAGCGGTTCGGGCGATCCCGGCCAGATGGTCCATCTTTCGATCCGGCCGGAACGCATCAGCCTGGTGGCGGGAATTGGGGGCAGCGGCACCCCCTGTACCATCGATCGCATTATCTATCTCGGCACCAACCGGCAGGTGCTGGTGCGCCTCGCCGACGGCGCGCCGCTGACCCTGCTGGTGCCCAACACCAGCGGCAGCACGCTGGAACCCGGTAGCGCCGCCACCATCAGCGTGGCACCGGGTGCCGCGCGGCAGCTCAGGGATTAGGCGCCGATGGCCGCGCTCATCGCCACCGGCAACAGCCAGCAGGAAAGTGCGGCGGGACTGACCGCACGGCAGCGCGGCCTGCTGCTGCTGCCGGCTCTTCTGGCCATTGCCATCTTCCTGGTTCTGCCGCTGGGCTTCATCCTGGTCTATTCCTTCCTGACCAAGGGCACCTATGGCGGCGTCGTCTGGGAATTCTCGCTTGCCGCCTACGAGCAGTTCCTGTTCGAGCGCGATCTCTTCACCGACGAGCTGGTGTTCCACGCCTCCTATCTGCAGATCTATGGCCGCTCTGTCCTGCAGGCCCTCGTCGCCACCATTGCCTGCCTCGCCATCGGCTTCCCGACCGCCTATTACATCGCGACAAGGCCGGCGGCACAGCGCAACATGTGGGTATTCCTGATTACCGTCCCCTATTGGGTCAATCTCCTCATCCGCACCGTCTCGATGCTGTTCATCATTCGCGATGAGGGACCGCTCAATTCGATCCTGCTGGGTATCGGCCTCATCAGCGAACCGATCCGTCTCGCCTATACCGATTTCGCCATCGGCCTGGGCCTCGTCTACTCCTATCTCCCCTTCATGGTGCTGCCGATCTATGCCGCCATCGAGCGCTTTGATTTCCGCCTCGTCGAAGCCGGGCACGATCTCTATGCCGACCGCTGGACCATCCTGCGGCAGATCATCGTACCGCTGACCAGACCCGGCATCGTCGCCGGCTCGCTGCTAGTCTTCATCCCGAGCCTCGGCTCCTTCATCGCGCCCGATCTCCTCGGCGGCGGCAAGAACCTGATGATCGGCAACACCATTGCGTTGCAGTTCCAGTCGTCGCGCAACTGGCCGTTCGGTTCGGCGGCGGCCGTCATCCTGCTCACACTCGTGCTCATCGTCCTGGTGCTGTTCGCGCGCCGCGCACAGCAGGCCGCGGCCGAGCAAGGGAGGCAGTGATGGCATCCCCGCAGCGGCACGACCTCAAGCGCTATCCCGGCTTCGGCGCCGTCACCTGGGCCTGCATCGTGCTGCTCTATGCGCCGATGCTGGTGATCATGATCTATTCCTTCAACGAGCTGCGCTCGATCACCACCTGGGGCGGGTTCAGCTTCGCCTGGTATCTGAAGGCACTCAACAATCCGCAACTGCATTCGGCCACTTTCAATTCCGTCGTCGTTGCACTGGTCGCAGCCACCCTCGGCACCATTCTGGCCCTGTGCGCTGCCCTCGCCATGACACGGGGGCGGCAGCTGAAGCACCAGAGCGCCAGCTTCGCCCTCCTCAACCTGCCCCTGATGGTACCGGAGATCGTCACCGCCATCGGCAGCCTGGTGTTCTTCCTGGCAATCGGCATCCAGCTTGGCCTTTCCACCATCATCATCGCCCATACGGTCTTCTGCATTCCCTTCGCTTACCTGCCCATCGCCGCGCGGCTGCAGGGGCTGGAAGGGTATTTCGAGGAGGCGGCGCGGGACCTCTATGCCACGCGCTGGGAGACCTTCCGCTACGTCACCCTGCCGCTGACCATGCCCGGCATCATTTCCGGCTACATGCTGGCCTTCATCGTCTCGCTCGACGATTTCATCATCACCAACATGGTGGCAGGCCCCGGCGCCACCACCCTGCCGATGGCGATCTATGGCATGGTGCGGACTGGCTTCACCCCGGAGATCAACGCGATTTCGACCATGATGCTGCTGGTATCGGCGCTGTTCGTCTCGGCGTCCTATCTGATAAGCCGGCGCGGCGCCAGCAGCTGAACGACGACCCATTGCAACAACCAACAGGGAGAGGGACATGACTACCAAGATCAGGCTGCTGGCCGCCGCATCGGCCGCAATCATCACTTTGGGGCTGAGCAGCGGGGCCGAGGCTGCGGGCGAGCTCAAGATCTACAACTGGTTCGACTATATCCCGCAGGACCTGCTCGACAAGTTCGCCAAGGAACACGACGTCAAGGTGACGATGGACACCTACAACTCGAACGAGGACCTGCTGGCGCGCCTCAAGGCCGGTGTCACCGGCTATGACGTGGCGGTGCCGGGCGAGTACATGGTGGCGATCCTGCTCCAGGAAGGCTTGCTGGAAAAGGTCGATGCCTTCGCACTGCCGAACTTCAAGAACGTCCGCGAGGACATGCTGGGCGTGTATTGGGATCCCAAGCGCGAGTATTCGGTGCCCTATCAGTGGGGCTCGACCGCCTTCATGGTGGATAGCGCGGTCTATGGCGGCGACATCAATACCTGGCAGGTGATCTTCGACCCGCCTGCCGAACTCAAGGGCAAGATCAACATGCTGAAGGAGGTGAACGAGGTCCTCAATGCGGGCCTGCGCTACCTCGGCCATCCCCGCTGCAACGACAACCCGGAGCAGCTGAAGGAACTCAACGACCTGCTGCTGAAGGCCAAGGCAGACTGGCTCTCGTTCAACTCGGACGGCGCCAAGGAGGTGCTGGTGACGGGCGATGCCGCGGCGGGGCAGATCTATAACGGCTTCGGCATGCGCGCCCGCGAGGAACGCGCCACGCTGAAATACGCCTATCCGAAGGAAGGCTATACCGGCTGGTCCGACAACATCGTCGTCATCAAGGGGGCGCCCAACATCGAGAACGCGAAGCTCTTCATGAACTTCATGATGGACCCGGAGAACGCGGCCGCCCTTACCAACTTCGCCCGCTATTCCGCCGGCGTGAAGGGTGTCGAGCCGTTCCTCGACAAGGCCCTGGTCGAGGCGCCGGAAGTGAACCCGCCGGCCGACGCACCGAAGGCTGAATTCGTGCCGCCCTGCCCCGAAAACGTGGTGCAGATGTATGACAAGATCTGGACCAATTTGCTGAAGTAGCCTCCCGGCAAATTCTGCTGCCGGACAGGGCGCCGTGGCGACGCGGCGCCCTTCTTGCATTCACTGATGGGCGAGTTCACCCTCCGGCAGCGCAATCGCGGCGCGGGCGGCGAAACTGACCGGAACGCTGGCCATCCGCGCCATCTCGCCGAGGCCGCCGTCATTGGCCATTTGCACCATGATCGGCTGGCGGTTGGGCGCCCGCAGGCGCAGGTTAATGAAACTGCCCTCGAACTCCATTTCAACAAGTTCGGCCTCGATGCGACCGCCATCGCCGCCGAGGGCGATGCTGGAGCGCTCCGGCCGCACGAACAGCATGGCGCGGTCGCCCTGGCGCAGATCGCCGCCGTTGCGCGCCCGCATGCGGCCCAGATCGGTCTCGATCTCCACCTCCTCCGCCGACAGCCCGACGACGCGCCCCTGGAAGATGTTGGCCTCGCCAACGAAACTGGCGGCAAAGGGCGTTGCCGGTTCGTTGTAGACCGCATCCGGTCGCGCCACCTGCTCCAGGCGGCCGCGGCTCATCACGGCGATGCGGTCGGACATGGTGAGGGCCTCGCCCTGGTCGTGGGTGATGTAGATGAAGGTGACGCCGGTCCGCTTCTGGATGGCGCGAAGTTCCGCCCGCATGTGCTGGCGCAGTTTGAGGTCGAGGGCTGACAGCGGCTCGTCCAGCAGCATCACCTTGGGCTCGACGGCGAGTGCCCGGGCAATGGCGACGCGCTGGCGCTGTCCGCCGGAAAGATCGGCGACGCGCTTGTCGCCGGCATTGCCGAGGGCCACCAGGTCCAGCAACTCCTCGGCCCGGCGCCGGCGCGCGGATCGCGCCATTCCGCGCATCTCGAGACCGAAGGCCACGTTCTCCCAGACCGGCATCAGGGGGAAAAGTGCCAAGTTCTGGAAGATGAGCGCCGTCGGCCGCCTGTTGGGGCCAGACCCCCGCATGTCGCGGCCGCCGATCAGCACCCGGCCGGCGCTCGGTTCGTTGAAGCCCGAGATCATGCGCAGAATAGTGGTCTTGCCGCAGCCGGAGGGCCCCAGGAAACTGAAGAATTCGCCCGCCTCGATCTCGAGGCTGACATCGTCGACGGCGGTGAAATCGCCGAAGCGCATGGTGACGTTCTCGAGGTGAACGCTTTCGCCGATGCTCATTCCAGATCTCCTATTCCGCGGGAACCGGCGCCGCCCGGCCGAGCGATGCCTTGGCTGGTACCGGTCTGGCCGCCGGCCTGGCCTCGGCCCGGCGGCGCCATTCAAAGAGCACGGCGGCCGCCACGGTCAGCAGGATGAAGATGACCGATAGCGCATTGACCGCCGGGGTGAGGCCGACGCGCACCTTGCCGGCCAGATAGATGGTGAGGGTCCGGTCGCTGCCATAGACGAACAGCGTGGTGTTGTAGTTCTCGAATGATTGCAGGAAGGCGATGACCGCCGCTCCGATCGCCGTCGGCGCCAGAAAGGGCAGCATGATGCGGCGCATGACCTGGAAATGGCTGGCGCCAAGATCCAGCGCCGCCTCCTCCCAGGTCGGGTCCAGGCGTTGCAGCCGCGCCTGGAACATCATCATGCAATAGGAGGCGATGAAGGTGGTCTGGGCAAGAACGGCAAGATGCCATCCACCGCCGACATCGAAGCCGCGCCAGAAGACCAGGGTTGAAATACCCAGGATGACGCCGGGCATCAGGATCGGCGAGACCATCACCCCATAGGCCAGCGTGCGCACCCGCTTCTGCAGGAGATGCAGCAGCAGCGCCGCATTGAGGCCGATCGGCACCGAGAGTGCCACGACCCCAGCGCCAACCAACAGGCTGTTCCCAAGGCTGGACCACAGCATGGAATCGTTCAGCAGCGCGTCGAACCATTCCAGCGTGAAACCCTGCCATGGCACCGTCGCGGGGAACCGGCTCTGGTTGAAGGCGGCCGCCGACATGTAGAGCAGCGGTAGGAACAGGTAGGCGAAGAAGGCTACCAGATAAAGGAGGATGAAGGAGCGCAGGATAACGCGCGACGACAACCGGTTCATTTCGCCACCTCGCCCAGGCTGACGCGGAACAGTCGCATCATTATGACGATGAAAGTGACGCAGACCAGAAGCAGCAGGAAGGCGAAAGCGGCGCCGCGATTCCAGTTCATGCCCTCGAAGAACTGCGAATAGATAACCTCGGTGAACCAGCGCGACTGCGGGCCGCCAAGGATGGTGGGAACGGCGTAGCTGCCGGCCGCCAGCATGAAAGTCGAGATGCAGCCGACCGCGATTCCGGGCTTGGCATGCGGCAGGGCGATGCGCCAGTGGATGCACCACCAGGGGGCACCCAGATCCCGCGCCGCCTCGACCTGCGCCTTGTCCAGCGTGTCGAGCACGTTGTAGATCGGGAACACCATGAAGAGCACATAGGCGTAGACCATGCCGAGGACGATGGTCGGCGTCTGCCCCAGAAAGACGATCGGCTGGTCGATGACGCCGAGTTCCATCAGCGCCATGTTGATCAGGCCGCCGCGGGCCAGGATCAGCATCCAGGCGAAGGTGCGCAGGATCTCGTTGATCCAGTAGGGAATGATCAGGGCGACAATCAGCAGGCGCGCGCGGCCGATGCTGGTGCCCCGCGCAAGATAGTAGGCGAGCGGATAGCAGATCGCGAAGGCGGCGATCGTCACCAGGATGCTGGACCAGATGGTCTTGGCGAAGATGGTCAGGAAACCGGCATTGCCGAAGAGGAATGTGTAGTTTTCGAGGGTATAGACATCCTTCGGGCCGCCAATTTCTGCCAGCGGCAGGGCGGGACGGAAGGAGTAGTCGATCATGGTGAGTTGCGGCAGCAGCAGGAGCCCCAGCACCCAGACCAGCGAGGTGAAGATCATCAAGGCGGTGATCGGCCCGCCATATCGCGCCACCAGAGCCTGCATCACGCGTTCCGTCTGCCCGGTTTCCGAAGGGATGGGCGGCCCGCCGTACAGGAACGGCGGGCCGCTACCTTTGCCGGCCTGTTACGACGCCAGCAGCTTGTCGCGGTATTCGTTGCGGATGTTGGCGAGCGCCGTATCCTCGGGCGGCCACCACCACAGATTGGCAATGGCGTTGTCGGGATAGGCGGCAGCGAAATTCCTGGCATAGGTCTCGCCGGCGAACTTGTCGGCATCAGCCGTGCATGAATTGTAGCCGGACTTCATGACATGGATCGCCGCATTCTCCGGCGTGTAGTACCAGTTGATCCAGGCATAGGCCTGTTCGACGTTCTCGGCCTGTTTGGGCAGGGCGATGCCGTCGAGCCAGGTGATGGCACCCTCCTTGGCGGCGACATAGGCGAAGCGCTCCGGCTCGTCGGTCATCATGCGCATGCCGGGGCCGTCCCAGATCTGGCCGATGACGCAGCCGTTCTGCTTGAAGGCCGCCTCGGTCTCCTGGGCGTTGGTCCAGAACTGGCCGACGGCGGCCTTGTTCTCGAGCGCGAACTTGACGATCTCGTCATAGACGCGGCGCAGACTGGCCTCGTCCTTGTAGGTGTCGACCATGCGGCCCGACGGCACCTTGCCGGTAGCATCGAGATAGAGGCCGATGCCGGTCATGATGGAGTTGGCACGACAGGTGACCTTGCCGGCATATTCCGGCTGCCACAGGGTGCCGTAGGAAAGCTCGCCATAGCCGCCCTTGACGGCGGTCTTGTCGACGCAGATCGACTCGGTACCCCAGTTGAACGGCAGGTTGTAGCGCTTGCCGCCGATCTCGCCACCCAGGGACCTAGAGGACTCCAGGATCGGCTGGAGGATCTTGTCCATGTTGACCTTCGATTCGTCGATCGGCTGCAGCAGGTCGAATTCAATGTATTGCTGTGTCCGCGTGACCGACGGATTGATGACGTCGTAGCCGGCACCGCCGGAGGCGCGGATGGTATTGAAGACCTCGTCATTGGTGCCATAGGTGGCGAGGTTGACCTTGATGCCGGTCGACTTCTCGAACCCCTCGATCATCTCGGGATAGATGTAGTCGCCCCAGCTGAAGAGGTTGAGCTCGCCGGAGGAAGAAAACGCGTTGCGCACGATCATCGGCGCACCGATTGCGGCGGCGCCCATGAATCCGGCGGTTTTCAGAAGGGTCCGGCGCGTGACGTTGCGCGCCTGCAATGGGGTCGGAAGTGACCGCGTCATGATGTATCTCCCTGAGATGGGCCCGAAAAGGGTGTGGGTGTCAAAAACCGGCGCCAAGCTAGTCGCCGCCAGTGTCAGTTCAATGACGGGAGCGTGGACCTTCCATGTCGACGAGACATCTTCCAGAGGTGGGAGTGGCAGGATAGGATGCCCGCCGATCGCCGGGATGCCGTCCCGGCACGGTAAACCAGCCGGGACCCATCAAGATGACATCACCGCGCAAAATCCTGTTCATTTCCGCCGATCAGTGGCGCGGGGAATGCCTCTCCGCCCTCGGCCATCCCGTCGTGAAAACCCCGCATCTCGATGCGCTTGCTGCCGACGGGGTCCTGTTCAAGCGCCACTACACCGTGGTCGCCCCCTGCGGACCGGCGCGGGCCAGCCTGCAGACCGGTCTCTATCTGATGAACCATCGCTCCGGGCGCAACGGCACGCCGCTCGATTCGCGCCACACCAACATCGCCCATGAAGTCCGCAAGATCGGCTTCGACCCGATGCTCTACGGATATACGGATACCAGTGCCGATCCGCGCGGCCGCGAAAGCAGCGATCCGGCGCTCCGCACATATGAGGGGCCGCTGCCGGGCTATACCGTGGGCCTGCTGTTTCCTGAATACATGCGCCGCTGGATGAGCGACCTCAGGCGCAAGGGTTACAGGTTCGAAGGACGGCACGACGTCTATCAGCCGAAGCCCGGCTTCCAGAAGCCGGCGGATCGCGGCTACCGCTTTATTCCCACCCTGTTCTCGGCCGAGGACAGCGATACCAGCTTCATGGCCAATGAAGTGGTCGACTGGATTGGCGACCACAGCAACCAGGACTGGTTCATGCATTGCGTGTTCCTCCGCCCGCATCCCCCCGTGATCACGCCCGAACCCTATAACGCGCTCTATGACCCGGCCCGGATCGCTCTTCCCGCCCGCCGGGCAACGCCGGAAGAGGAAGCGGCAACGCACCCCCATATCGCCGAATGGATCGACAAGCTGTCGAAGCCCAGTTCCTATGACGAGCACAATCCGCTGAACCTCGTCACCATGCCGGAACTGGAGCTCAGGCAGATGCGCGCCTGCTATTACGGAATGATGAACGAGGTGGACGACGCCGTGGGCCGCATTGTCCAGACTCTCAAGGATACCGGACAGTACGAGAATACCCTTATCGTCTTCACCTGTGACCACGGCGAAATGGGCGGCGACCATTACACCTGGGGCAAGGAATTGCCCTTCGATCCCAGCTTCTACATTCCGCTCATCATCCGCGATCCGCGCAAGGCTGCCGACGCTGCGCGCGGCCGCCATGTCGATGCCTTCACCGAATCGGTTGACGTCATGCCGACCATTCTCGACTGGCTGGGCCTCGACATTCCGGCGCAGGTCGACGGATGTTCGCTGTTGCCGTTCCTGGAAGGGGCGACACCGGCAGACTGGCGGCAGGAAGCGCATATAGAACTGGACTTCCGCGGCGGACCCAATGGCGGTATCGACGGCGAACAGGCATTCGGAATCGCTTCAAACGACTGCCAACTCGCCATCATCCGCGGCCGCAGGTGGAAATACGTGCATTTCGCGGCGCTGCCGCCGCTGCTCTACGACATGGAGAACGATCCGGCTGAACTCAATAACCTGGCCGGCGATCCCGCTCATGCCGGCGTCATGCTGGAAATGGCGCAGAAGATGCTCTCCTGGCGACTCAGGCACCAGGAACATGTGTTGAGCAACCTGCATCTTGGACCCGATGGCGTGGAGAATCGGGAACGAAAAGCGACAGCCGCGGAATGAAGTACTCCCCGCTCGCTCTTGAGGCGGAGCGGGGATTGCGTCAGAACGCCGCCGGATCGATGAAACGACGGATTACATTCTCGGTGAGGCGGCTGACATTGTTGTCATAGTTGTTGTGCGACAGCGAGCCGGCATAGGAGATCGAACCGGTCGAGAACACGGCTCCACCGTTGAGCGTCTCGAAAAACATCATGTCGCAGCGCACACGCGGGCAGGTATCGCCGTTGACCGCGGAGTGGGTGTGGTTCATCTCCTCGTTCACCCAGTGATACGAGTCAGGGAAATCGGTCGCCGTCGCCACCATCAGGGCATGCGGCGGCGTGCCAAGGCGCGTATCGGCGCGGTCGATCTCCCAGCCCGCGGCACCGCCGCCGACAATGCCGAAATCGCCGATCGGCTCGTCACCCAGGCCCTCGAACATGAAGGCGACCCGCGGATCGCGGCTATCCGGCGTGCGGTGGTAGGGCACCGCGTTGATGAAGCCCTGGGCTGCGAATGCATTGCCGACCAGCATGTTGGGCGGGCGACCGTTGCGCGCCCAAAGGCCGGACAATTCGCCGGTGAAGCTCATATGGTACTCGCCCACTTCCGAGAACCAGGCGCGCATGCCGTCCTCGGAACGGCGATGCTCGATGACGCCCGGCAGGCCCGGGTGATAGGCGATGCGCCAGTAGAACCCGTTGGCCCCCATATACATGAGGCGGCCACCGCCATTGGTATAGGATTGCAGCGCGTCCAGCATCTGCTTGGAATAGTATTCCGGATGCGTGCCGGTCATGACGCAGCGATAGGGGCGCAGGCACTCGATCCCCTCGGCATGGAGGTCGTCATCGGTGATGACGTCATAGGGAATTCCCTTCTTCTCCAGCCAGTCGGTCAGATGCGTGTCGGCATTGAACTGCCAAAGATCGGTCTTCGGCCGCATGTTGAGGATCGGCCGGAGGAAGGACGAATGGCACACGCCGCTGCCGTCGGTGTGATCGTCATAGACCGATAGGCCGAAACACTCATGCTCCTCGAGGTAGCGGTCGTATTCGTTGAGGGTGGTGAACTTGCAACTCGACAATTCCTCGAACCACCAGGAGGACGGCATCTGGTGATTGGCATAGGCAAGGTAGCTGGCAGTCGGGATGAGGAGTGCCAGCGGCGCCGTCGCCGTGCCGCGCCGAGGCCGGACGAAGAACGGGATGTAGTCCTCGGTCAGACTGCCGTCAGCCGATTTCTGGCTGACATGGGCGCAATAGATGCCGCTTTTCATCCCGTCGGGGACGGTGAAGGTGAAATCGGTACGCCAGCCGCAATCGTAAAGGTCGTCGTCGTGGAAATGGATGGCACCGTAATGTGCCGGCTTCTTCTGCCAGTTGAACTCACTGCCGTCCCAGTTCCAGCCGGTCATGGCACGGGTCGGCAGGTTGATGGTGCGCCCGTGATGCCGGTTGCCGGAGACGTCGGTTACCTTGACCGTGCCGATGCCGCGCGAGAAATCCCAGGCGGCCACGA
Organism: Dongia mobilis; assembly: GCF_004363235.1. Classification (GTDB taxonomy): domain Bacteria; phylum Pseudomonadota; class Alphaproteobacteria; order Dongiales; family Dongiaceae; genus Dongia; species Dongia mobilis. The sequence goes on along the minus strand of NZ_SNYW01000007.1, from coordinate 476,312 downwards.
CATAAGGCGCCAGTTCGACGTCGAGCGGCAAGCCCCGCAAGCGCGCAACCTGTTCCGGCTGCAGGGCGCGCGCCGAGACGCGCGGCGAGTCGATCTTGCCGTTGAAATGGGCGGCGGCGGCCTTGCCGTCGTTCCAGGCGGCGATCAGGAAGCGCCCGCCTTCGCCGGAGGGGGCTGGCACCGCCCCGGTATGCGACACGGTATTGGCCTGGCCATGATAGGGCAGCATCGCCTTGTGTCCGAGGATGACCCGGCCGGTACCCGAATCGAAGCTGGCATGAACCTCGTACCAGTGGCGGGCCAGCAGCTTGACGCCGGTTGAAACCGGCGCGTTGCCGCCGGCGCGGAAGGCCAGGCAGCCATCTTCATCAAGATAGAGGGCATAGCCGCTGCCGGTCGCCGCATCGAAATTGCCGAGGATGCCCTGTGCCTTGCCGTTGCCGGGGAGGGTCGGCCAGATCATCACCTGCAACGTGAAATTGGCGAGTTCAAAGGGATGGCGCGCCGTCACCCAGACAAAGGAGCCGGGCTGCATCGGCTGCTGCCGCGCCTTGTGGCTGCCGGCGAATTCGCTCGCCACATCCTCGACCTTCAGGCCAGGGCCTTCCGGTGAATCGTCGCCGCAGATGAGGCGGACCAGGCGGGCGTCGTATTTTCCAGGCAGCGGCGCGCTGACCTTGAATGCGATGCTGTCGCCCGGCGCTGCACTGAGGCGGTCGGTGTATCCGAGAATGCGTTCATTGATCACGGCGTCAAATCCTGGAAAATCGAACTGAGATGCAGCAGCGGCAGGGGGTCAGGCGACGGGGCAAGGCTTGCCGGTCACTTCCTGCCAGCGGGCGCGGAAGCAGGCCCAGACGGCAGCGCCGTAATCGGTGAACACCGCGCTGTCGTCGATTTCAACCTTCATGCCGCGCTGCGGGCCCATGCGGCCGAGGCGCCATTCGCAATAGGGCCTGGTGCAGACAATGATGGTGCGGCCGCGCGCGTAACCCCAGCGCAGCAATTGCAGGGTTTTCTGCAGATCCGCACTGTAGGGGCCGAATGGCGCCGCCTTGAATTCCTGGGCAATAGCCGCGCCACGCGGCCCGTCGGCATCGATCCTGAGCATGATTCCCCCGTCTCACTTACCGGCATTCGAGGTGGAATTCCGGCTGGCTGCAGCGCCACTACCGGCGCCGGGCGGCAGCATCATATAGGGCCATCAGGCCCGCTGTCGAGGAATCGGCCGGCGCATCACTGCCCGCCAGCAGCGCATTGGCGAGTTCCTTGCCGAGTTCGACGCCCCATTGATCGAAGGGATTAATGCCCCAGATGGTGGCGGCGACGAACACCTTGTGCTCGTAGAGCGCGATGAGAGCGCCCAGATGATAGGCATCCAGCACGGGCAGTACGATTGTGGTCGAGGGCCGGTTGCCGGCAAAGCTGCGGTGCGGGACCAGGCGCTCGATCACGGCCCCGTCCTGGCCGGCGGCGCGCATGGCGGCGGCGACGTCCGCGGCGGAGCGCCCGAAGGCCAGTGCGGCCGATTGTGCAAGACCATTGGCGAACAGCATCTGGTGCTGCGCGGGCAGGCTGGAACGGTCGCGTGCCGCAAGGATGAAATCGCAGGGCACCGGCTCGGTGCCCTGATGCAGCATCTGGTGAAAGGCGTGCTGGCCGTTGGTGCCGGCCTGCCCCCAGATCACCGGCGACGTCTCCCAGGTGACGGGCCCGCCGTCACGGGTCACCGACTTCCCGTTGCTCTCCATCTCCAGTTGCTGCAGATAGGCCGGCAGGCGCCAGAGGTCCTGCGCGTAGGGCAGGATAGCCTGAGTGGCATGGCCGCAGAAATTGCGGTGCCAGACCTGCAGTAGGCCAAGGATGACCGGCAGGTTTTCCTGGAGCGGCGCCTCAAGGAAGTGCCGGTCCATATCGGCAGCGCCGGCCAGCAGGTCACGGAACTTCGCCGGACCGATCGCCAGCACAATCGAAAGGCCGATCGCCGACCAGAGCGAATAGCGCCCGCCAACCCAATCCCAGAACCGGAACATGCGCTGGGGATCGATGCCGAAGGCCCGGACTGCCTCGATATTGGTCGAGACCGCGACGAAGTGGCGATCGACCGCGGCTTCACCCAGCTTTGCCGCGAGCCATTTTCGCGCCGCGCGCGCATTCGCCATGGTCTCGGCCGTGGTGAAGGTTTTCGAGGCAATGATGAAAAGCGTGGTTTCAGGATCGGTGCGTGCCAGCACCGCGTCGAGATGGGCGCCGTCGACGTTGGAAACGAAATCGAGCACCATGCGGCCGTCGATATCCGGACGCAGGGCATCGACCACCAGAGCGGGGCCGAGATCGGAGCCGCCGATGCCGATATTGACCACATGCTGCAGGCGCTTGCCGGTGGCCCCGAGAAAGGCCCCGAGGCGCACTTCCTGCGCGAAGCCGAACATGTGGTCGAGTTCCTGGGTGACATCCGGTGCCACGGCGACACCCGCGGCGGCGAAGACCAGCGGCTTGTCGCGCATTGCCGCCTGGGCGCGGAGCGCCATGTGCAGGGCGGGCCGGTTCTCCGTGTTGTTCACCGGCTTGCCGGCAAAGAGATCGGCACGCGCCTGGTCAAGCCCTGCCTCGCGGGCAAGGTCGAAGAGCAGCGAGAGCGTCACGTCGCTGATCCGGTTCTTGGAATAGTCCAGCACCAGATCGCCGAACCGCGCCGAGAAGTTGCGGAAGCGATCCGGGTCGGCAGCGAACAGCTCCGCGATCGTGGTCGCGCCGAGCTGGGCATGATGCTGACCGAGGGACTGCCAGGCAGGAAGTCGCGTCGGATCGCTCATGTCACCACATCCGGTCGGGTTCGTCCCGAGATACGCCTGATGCCGACAATTTCCTCGGCCAGTTCCGCAAGGGTGCCGAGGGCCTCGGCCGGCTCGCGGTCCAGCCTCCCCGTCCGCGGCTCGAACTGCTCTAGGTAGAGCCGGAGCGTGGCGCCTACCGTGCCGGTACCGGACAGACGCAGGATGATGCGGCTGCCATCGGCGAAGACCAGGCGCAGGCCCTGCCTTTCGCTGACCGAATGGTCGACCGGGTCGACATAGCGGAAATCGTCGGTCAGTTCGATGCGCCGGCCATCATGGCTGCGTCCGGAGAGGTCGCCGAGACGGCCACGCAACCGCGCAACGATGTCATCGGCAAGGTCGCTGTCGACCGCCTCGTAATCATGGCGGGAATAGTAGTGTCGCCCGAAGCGCCGCCAGTGGTCGCCGAGCAGATCGGGCACCGACCGGCCGCTGACGGCGACCAGATTGAGCCAGAACAGCACGGCCCAAAGCCCGTCCTTCTCGCGCACATGGTCGGAGCCGGTGCCGTAGCTCTCTTCTCCGCAGAGCGTCACCCGGCCGGCATCCAGCAAATTGCCGAAGAACTTCCACCCCGTCGGCGTTTCGAACGCTTCAAGCCCGAGTTCCCTGGCGACGACATCGGCGGCGCGACTGGTCGGCATCGAGCGCGCCACGCCGCTGACCCCTTTCGAATAGCCTGGAATTAGGGCGGCATTGGCCAGCATGACGGCGAGGCTGTCGCTGGGCGAGACCGCCATGCGGGGTCCGACGATCATGTTGCGGTCGCCGTCACCGTCCGAAGCGGCGCCCAATGCCGGCGCGTCGGCGGCCCACATCCTTGCCATCAATTCCTCGGCATGGGCCGGGTTGGGATCGGGGTGGTGATTGCCGAAATCCGGCTTCGGCACGGCATTGAGCAGCGCCGACGCGGGCGCGCCGAGGCGCTTCACCAGGATCTCCTCGGCATAGGGCCCGGTCACCGCATGCATCGCGTCGAAGACCAGGCGGTTGGATTTCAGCCAGCGGCGCATGCGCTCGAAATCGAACAGCTGCTCCATCAGGCGCGCATAATCGGCAACGCAGTCCACCACCTCGACCACCAGTTGGCCGAGGCGCTGCTCGCCCGTCCGGTCGAGATCCACCTTCCCCGCCGCTTCACCCAGAATGTCGTAGCCAGCGAGGCTCTGGGAATGACGGAAGATCGCCTCGGTCACCGATTCCGGTGCCGGGCCGCCATTGGCGACATTGTACTTGATGCCGAAATCGCCGTCGGGACCGCCGGGATTGTGGCTGGCAGAGAGGATGATCCCGCCTTTGAGTCCGCGCTGGCGGATGAGGTTGCTGACCGCGGGCGTCGACATCAGGCCGCCCCGCCCGACCACCACGCGGGCGACGCCATGGGCAGCTGCCATGCGCAGGATGATCTCGCTTGCCTCGCGATTGAAGAAACGTCCGTCGCCACCGAGGGCGATGGCGGCGCCGCGGAGATCGCCGACGCCCTCGAAGATCGCCTGGACGAACATGGCGAGGTAATGCGGCGTCTGGAATTGCAGCACCCGCTTGCGCAGGCCGGAGGTTCCCGGTCGTTGATCCCTGAACGCGTGGCACGCGATGCGCTGGATGGCGTCGGTCATGATCTCCTTATCCGGTCTTGCCGTCGCGTTCCTTCATGATCGCGGCGCGGGTCGCTGAGACCGCATTGGCATGGGCGTCGAACCCTTCATAGCGGGCGAGACACTCCGCGGCGCCGGCAAGCTCGTGATAACCCTTGGGCGTCACATGGGCCACGGTCGCGCGCTTCATGTAGTCGAACACCGAGAGCGGCGACATGGTCTTGGCCCAGCCGCTGGTCGGCAGCACGTTGTTGGGACCGATCACGAAATTGGCGAGGGTGTTGGAGGTGTTCTCGCCCAGCAGGATCTCGCCCGCATTGCGGATATGGCCGAGATGCTGATAGGGCTCCCTGGCGTGGATCATCAGGTGTTCCGGGGCGTAGTCGTTGACGAAGTCATAGGCCGATGTCAGATCCGGCGTCAGCACGATGCCGCCGCGCTCGGATGACAACACCGTCATCGTGTAATCGATCCGTGTTGCACTCATGTTTCCAAAGAAGCCCGGAATGGCGGCAATGGCGGCCTCCGCCACGTCGCGCGAATTGGTGACCAGGAAGCCCGAGGAATCGGGCCCGTGCTCGACTTCTACCAGTAGATCGAGGGCGGCGAGTTTGCCATCGGCGGTCTCGTCAGCCAGCACCAGCGCCTCGGAGGGGCCGGCCAGCATGCCGGGATCGATACGGTCGGCCAGCAGCTTCTTGGCGGCGATCAGATAGGGTGCACCCGGACCCACGATCTTGAGGCAATGCGGCACCGATGCCGTGCCATAGGCGACCGCAGCGACGGCCTGGGCGCCGCCGACGCGATAGACTTCGCTGACCCCGGCAAGGCGGGCCGCCACCAGTGTGGCCGCATCGGCGCGGCCATCGGCGCCTGGCGGCGTCAGCATGACCACACGCGGCACCCCGGCCACCACGGCAGGAATCGCGGTCATCAGTGCCACCGACGGGAACGAGCCCTTGCCGCGCGGCACGTAACAGGCGACGGAATCGATCGGCGTCCAGCGCTCGCCGGCAAAGACACCCGGCCGCATCTCCTTCAGCCACATATCCTCGGGCATCTGCGCCAGGTGAAAGCGCCGGATGTTGTCGGCCGCAAAGGCGAGTGCTGCCTTTACCTCGTCCGATACCTGGCGGTCGGCCCAGGCGAAATCTTCCGGCGGCGTAAGGATCTGCGAAAACTCCGCCGGGGCGCCGTCGAAGCGCCGGGCGCAATCGGCCAGCGCCGCATCGCCGCGTGCGGCCACATCGGCCACGATCGGCTTCACCGCCTCGACAAACTGGTCGAGATTTTCCTCCGAGCGCACCAGGAGTCGCGCCCGGGCGGCGTCATCCATCCTGGCCAAATCGTAAAGTCGCACCCTGCGGTCGGTCATCTCTGGTCTCGGCAATGCAGTATCGGCTGAATGCTGCCTGGTTCGGGCTGTCTCCAGGCCCGACCATGTGGCAACGAATTAGCCAATGGGTTTATTGGCTTTTCGGCCCGATTGCAATGCGGCCATCGCGCCTGCAGCATGACGTGCAATCGCGGCAAATGCCGTGCTTTTTCGAGTTGTCGAGGGTAGCGGAAAGAAAGCGCCCGGCCATCGGGAAGAGATGGCCGGGCGGAAGGGGCGATCACGGGATGACCGTTCGGGGGGTAGGTCCTGGGGTTGCTCCCGTGTCGCCGGTCAGTTCAGTGCAACGTAATCATACCGGGCAATCAATCCGGGCAATCGTTCTGGCGCGCCGCCAGATCAATCCGGCAGCAGGAGACCCGCACCGACACCGGCAGCGCCACCGATGGCCGCACCCAAGCCGACGCTGCCGCCGGTAATGGCGGTCAGCGCCGCACCGCCGGCGGCGCCGATGGCACCACCCGAGAGGGCGCGCTGCTGGGTGGGTGTCATATTCGAGCAGGCACCGAGCGCAGCCAGCAGCAAGGCCGCACCGGCAAGCCTGCCAATGCCGGTCGCGCTGCACAGAACGCTGGTTGTCGATCGAAACATGACGTCATCTCCTTGGTTGTTGATACGTGGTAATGTCGATCCGATGGGTCAGACGAGCCAGGAATTGTGCCTCGACAGACGTGCGGCTTTCGCGGAAGGCACCAGCGGCGCCATCGCCAAGGCGAGCGAGATGGCCCACACCAACATCCCGGCCGCTGCCATCGCACTCCAAACCGTCATCTTCCAGGTCCCGTCTCGTCTGCTTCGCGCTCCGGGCCGCCTTGTCCGCCTGATCGGCGGGCTGACCGGCGAACGTCCCGGAGCAGTAGCCTTGGCGGAAGAAACACAATCATCGCGGGGCAGTTCCAAAACAGCACTGGTCCGCAACTCAACCAGACCCCGCACCCGTCCCGGTCAGGTTTAAGTTAGGAAGCGGAACGGCCTTGCACCCCCGACAAGGCGGTGACTTCGGTGACAAGGTTGTGACCGAACAAAACATTCATATTATCAGATAGTTACGAGGTTGCTTGCGAGTCCGGGCAAATCCGGCTAGGTGATGCCGCCAGAACAGCCGGCCATAGCGGTTAATTGGATCGATGCGGCACCTTATCCGCCAGCCGGCGGGAAGGTGGCCGGCAGTGGCGCCGCGCCGGCATTTTTTCGGACCGAATCTGTCATGAGCAAGAGCCAGCCGCGCGTCGGTATTGTCAGCCTGGGCTGCCCCAAGGCCCTGGTCGATTCCGAGCGCATCCTTACCCAACTGCGGGCGGAAGGCTACGCCATTTCCGATTCCTATGCCGGGGCCGATGTCGTCATCGTCAACACCTGCGGCTTCCTGGATTCAGCACGCACCGAGAGCCTGGAAGCGATCGGCGAGGCGCTGAACAAAAACGGCAAGGTCATCGTCACGGGCTGCCTCGGGGCGACGCCGGAATTGATCCGCGGCGAGCATCCCAATGTTCTCGCCATCACCGGGCCGCAGCAATACGAGACCGTGGTCGATGCCGTGCACAATGTGGTGCCGCCGAAGCATGATCCGTTCATGGACTTGGTACCCCCTGCGGGCCTCAAGTTGACGCCGCGTCACTATGCGTATCTGAAGATCTCGGAGGGCTGCAACAACCGCTGCACCTTCTGCATCATCCCGTCATTGCGCGGTGACCTTGCCTCGCGGCCCGCCCGCGACGTGCTGATCGAGGCCGAGAACCTCGTGAAGTCAGGCGTCCGGGAACTGCTGGTGATCAGCCAGGATACCTCGGCCTACGGCGTCGACATCAAATATGCCGAGAGCAAATATCAGGGCCGCATGGTGAAGGCGAAATTCCTGGATCTCGCCCGGGAACTGGGCCAGCTCGGCGCCTGGACCCGCCTCCATTACGTCTATCCCTATCCGCATGTCGACGACGTCATCCCGCTGATGGCGGAAGGGCTCGTCCTCCCTTATCTCGATATCCCCTTCCAGCATGCCAGCCCGAAGATCCTGAAAGCCATGAAGCGCCCGGGCAACCAGGAGAAGGTGCTGGAGCGCATCAAGAAATGGCGCAACATCTGCCCAGACCTCACCATCCGCTCGACCTTCATCGTCGGCTTTCCCGGCGAAACCGAGGATGACTTCAACTACATGCTGGACTGGCTGGAGGAGGCTGAGCTCGACCGGGTGGGCTGCTTCAAATACGAACCGGTCGACGGCGCCAGGGCCAATGATCTGGGCCTCGAGCAGGTCGACGAGGACGAGAAGCACGACCGTTGGGATCGCTTCATGGAGACCCAGCGCGCGATCAGCGAACAGCGCATGCAGCGCAAGGTGGGCCGCACCCTCGACGTGCTGATCGACGAGGCCGACAAGTCGCAGGCCATCGGCCGGTCATCGGCCGACGCGCCCGAAATCGACGGGCAGGTCTTCGTCGGCAACCTCGGCCGCAAGCGCCTCAAGGCCGGCGACATGGTCAAGGTCAAGATCACCCGCGCCGAGGATTACGACCTCTGGGGCGACCTGGTCGGCTGAACATACGCTCTGGCCAGACGGAACAATCTGGCAATCGGAGTGGCCCCACGCGAACTTGGCGCCCCCTTCTGGCCGACCGGACAAAATTCCGTTGCACATTTGTGCGCGCGGTATAGCCTAACTGTCACAAACGGGATGGCGGCGCGCGACCGCGAAGCCCGGGGGTAGAATCAGAAAACTGACAGGAGGCATCGCATGAACATGATTCTGAAGGCTGGCGTCGCCGGCATCGCCCTGCTCGCCGCGGGCAGCTTCACCGCCGCCGCCGACACGCCGAAGGACACGCTGGTGATGGCTTGGGTGTTCGACGACATCATTTCGCTGGACCCGGCCGAGATCTACGAGTTCTCCAGTTCCGAGTATATGGCCAACACCTATGACCGCCTGGTCGTGCAGGACCTCGACAATGCCGGCGCCGTCAAGATGCAGGCCGCCGAGAGCTATTCGGTTTCGGACGACGGCAAGACCTTTACCTTCAAGATGCGCCCGGGCATCAAGTTCTCATCCGGCAACGAACTCACCGCCGAGGATGCCGAATTTTCGATCGAACGCTATGTCCTGATGGACAAGAGCCCGGCCTTCATCATGAACCAGTTCGGCCTCACCAAAGAGACCGTCAAGGACATGGTCCGGGTCGTGGACGCGTCGACCCTGGAGGTTGAACTGGACAATGTCTATGCGCCCAGCTTCTTCCTCAATTGCCTTTCCTTCACCTCGGCCATCGTCGACAAGAAGGAGGTCCTATCGCACGAGGTTGACGGCGATATGGGCTATGACTGGCTGCGCACGAATTCGGCCGGTTCCGGACCCTTCGTCCTGAAGGGATGGAAACCCAATGAATCGCTGATTCTCGAAGCCAACGAGGGTTACTGGGGTGGCGCGCCGAAGATCAAGCGCGTACTGGCCCGCAACGTGACCGAAAGCGCCACCCAGCAATTGCTGCTGCAGAAGGGTGACGTCGACATGGCGCGCAACCTGACCAATGACCAGTTGGCGGCGATTGCCTCGGACAGCAACATCACCATCGCGGCAACGCCCAAGGCGACGCTCTGGTACATGGGCCTCAACACCAAGAACCCGAATCTGGCCAAGCCGGAAGTTCGCCAGGCGATGAAGTACCTGGTCGATTACGACGGTCTCGCCAACACCTCGTTCAAGGGGATCGGCATCAAGCACCAGAGCTTCCTGCCGCAGGGCCAGCTTGGTGCCGACACCGCCACACCCTTCAAGCTGGACGTTGCCAAGGCCAAGGAATTGCTGGCTGCCGCCGGCCTGCCGGACGGATTCAACGTAACCATGGATACGACCAACAAGACCGAGACCCGCCTCCTCTCGGCCTCGATCCAGAACACGATGGCCCAGGCGGGCGTCAACCTGATCATCAAGCTGGCGGACAACAAGACCACGCTGACCAAGTACCGCGCCAGCGAGCACGACATCTATATCGGGCAGTGGGGTTCCGACTATCAGGATCCGCATTCGAATGCAGAGGGTTACCTGATCGCTCCCCTGGCCAAGCGCAACCAGTGGCAGCTGCCGGAGAACGAGGCCGCCGTCCTTGCCGCCCGCGACGAGAAGGACGGAGCCAAGCGCGCGCAGATGTACATGGATCTGCAGAAGAAGGCGATGGAAGACAGCCCCTACATCATCATGTTCCAGCAGGTCGAGACGGCTGCCATCCTCAACAACGTCAAGGGCTTCGTCATCGGCCCGACCTTCGACCTCAACCTTTATGCCAACGTCGTGAAGGAATAGTCCGCCGCAGATGCGGTTGACGACCTTCGTGCCTGTCGCAGCGGCCATTCCGGGAAGTAGTCCCGGAATGGCCCTTGGCCGTCAATTTCCATGACCCAGCAACGCATCCGGTTAGTGGCCGGCGCCCTCGCTTCGATGGCGATCACGCTGTTCGGCCTGTTGCTGGTGACATTCGTCATCAGCCGCCTGTTGCCGGCTGACCCGGTCCTCGCCATCGTCGGCGATCACGCGACGGACGAATATGTCGAACGCGTGCGCGAGGAACTGGGCCTCAACAAGCCCATCCTGGTGCAGTTCTGGATCTACCTTACCAACGTGTTGCAAGGTGATCTCGGGCAGTCCATCCGCAACGGCACGCCGATCATCGAGGAACTGGCGAACGTATTCCCCGCGACGCTTGAGCTGGCAACCCTGGGCACGCTGATCGGCGTCGTTTTCGGCATACCGCTGGGTGTCTGGTCGGCCGTGCGCAAGGACACCCTGATCGACCATGTCGTGCGCTTCGTCGGCCTCATCGGCTATTCCGTGCCGATCTTCTGGCTGGGCCTGATGGGCCTGCTGGTCTTTTATGCCAAGCTAGACTGGCTGCCCGGACCGGGCCGGCTCGATTTCGGCTATGAGGACATCGTGACGCCGGTTACCGGCCTGATGACCGTCGATACGCTGATCGCCGGCGATACCGACCTGTTCTGGAATGCGGTCGGCCACCTGATCCTCCCGGCGGGTCTGCTCGGCTATTTCAGCCTCGCCTATATCAGCCGCATGACCCGATCACTGATGCTGGGCCAGCTCTCCCAGGAATATATCCTGACCGCCCGCGTCAAGGGTGTCAGCGAGACCCGCATCATCTGGAAACATGCCATGGGCAACATCATGGTGCCGCTGCTCACGGTCATTGCCCTCTCCTATGGCAATCTGCTGGAGGGGTCGGTCCTGACCGAAACCGTCTTCGCCTGGCGCGGCCTCGGCCTCTACATTACCGATTCGATCTTCGGCCAGGATATGCCGGCCGTGATGGGAGGCACGATCGTGGTCGGCGCCATATTCATCATCATCAACATGCTGACGGATCTTGCCTATCGCGTGCTCGATCCGCGCGCCAAGTAAGCGAAGGATGTCGATGCTTTCCGCAGCCATGCGCGACTGGCTTCTGTCCGATACACCACATTCCCGCTGGCAGGCGCGGGCGGGTCGTCTCTATCTCGGCTGGCTGGCCTTCGCCCGCAATCCGCTGGCCCTGCTCGGTCTCCTTATCCTGCTGCTGCTGATTGTGATGGCGATCTTCGCCCCGTGGATCGCCCCGCACAATCCGCTTTTCGGCGCTTTGGAGGACCGCCTGCTGCCACCCAGCGGCGAGTTCCTGCTCGGCACCGACGAACAAGGCCGCGACATCTTCTCCCGCATCGTCTACGGTGCCCGGACCACCCTCTACATCGTCTGTCTGGTGGCGATCACCGCGGCGCCGGTGGGTCTCATCATTGGCGCCACCGCCGGATATGTCGGCGGCTGGGTCGAGACCGTGCTGATGCGCCTCACCGATGCCTTCCTGGCATTTCCCAAGCTGATCCTAGCGTTGGCCTTCGCCGCCGCACTCGGCGCCGGCCTCGAGAATGCCGTGCTGGCCATCGCCCTCACCGCATGGCCGCCCTACGCCCGCATCGCGCGCGCCGAGACCCTGAGCGTGCGCAACAGCGACTACATGGCAGCGGCGCGCATGACCGGCGCCGGCCCGGCGCGTATACTATTCGGGCATATCATGCCGATGTGCGTCCCCTCTCTCGTCGTGCGCGTTTCGCTCGACATGGCCGGAATTATCCTGATCGCCGCCGGGCTTGGCTTCCTCGGCCTCGGTGTCGCGCCGCCACAGCCGGAATGGGGTTCGATGGTTTCGGAAGGGCGCGCCCAGATCCTGGAGCAGTGGTGGATCTGCACCTATCCCGGCATCGCCATCTGCATTGTCAGCCTGGGCTTCAACCTGATCGGCGACGGTCTGCGCGACGTGCTCGATCCACGTGGGGCTTGAAATGGCGATGAATGAACCGATTCTCGACGTAGCCGGCCTCAATGTGCGGTTCGATACGCCCAAGGGCGAATTCCACGCCGTGAAGGATGTCAGCTTCCGCATGTGTCGCGAGAAGCTCGCCATCGTCGGCGAATCCGGTTCCGGCAAGACCCAGACCGGCCGCGCCATATTGGGCCTTACCCAGGGGCGTGTCAGCGCCGAGCGCCTGCGCTTCCATGACATCGATCTGCTCGGGCTGGACGCGGGCGGCTGGCGCGGCATTCGCGGCCGGCGCATCTCCATGGTGATGCAGGACCCCAAGTATTCGCTCAACCCGGTCATGTCGATCGGCGACCAGTTGGTGGAGGCGGGGCGTCACGGCCGTTCGCCGGAGAAGGCACGCGGCATGGCGCTCGATATGCTGGCGGCGGTCAAGATTCGCGATCCCCTGCGCGTGTTCCGCGCCTGGCCGCATGAACTCTCCGGCGGCATGGGCCAGCGGGCGATGATCGCCATGATGCTGATGGCCGAACCGGAATTGCTGATCGCCGATGAGCCAACCTCGGCGCTCGACGTTACCGTCCGCCTGCAGGTGCTCGCCATCCTCGATGACCTGGTGAAGACAAGGGATATGGGCCTGATCTTCATCAGCCATGATCTCAACCTGGTGCGCACCTTCTGCGACCGCGTTCTCATCATGTATGGCGGTCGCGTCGTCGAGGAGCGGGCGGCGCGCGACCTGCAATCGGCGACGCATCCCTATACGCGCGGCCTTCTTGCCTGCGCGCCGGAGATCGACCGACCGGTGCCGCGGCTTGCGACGCTGCAGCGCGACTCCGCCTGGGCAGAGGTGACTCCGTGATTTCAATCCAGGACCTTACTGTCCGCTTCGGCGAGGTCCGGCAGCAGGTGACCGCGGTCGACGGGGTCAGTCTTGATGTGGCCGCCGGCGAGAGCTTCGGCCTGGTTGGCGAGTCCGGATCGGGCAAGTCCACCATCCTGCGCGCCGTCGCCGGTCTCATCGACAACTGGACCGGCGCCATTTCAGTGGACGGTCGTCCGGTCACCCGTCGGCGCGACCGCGCCTTCTACCGGCTGGTCCAGATGGTGTTCCAGGATCCGTTCGGGTCGCTGCATCCCAAGCACACGATCGACCGCATCCTCAGCGAGCCGCTCATCGTGCACAGGATTGCCGATATCGAGAACCGCGTGCGCGCGGCGCTGGACCAGGTTCAGCTTGGCGCCCGCTTCCGTTTCCGTTATCCGCATCAATTGTCGGGCGGCCAGCGCCAGCGCGTCGCCATTGCCCGCGCTCTGATCCTGGGGCCGCGCCTCATCCTGCTGGACGAGCCGACCTCGGCGCTCGACGTCTCGATCCAGGCGGAAATCCTCAACCTCCTCAGCGACATCCGCCAGCAATCCGGCGTCACCTATCTGCTGGTCAGTCACGATCTCGGCGTCGTCGCCCATATGTGCGACCGCTTCGCGGTGATGCGCCAGGGAAAAGTGGTCGAGGTCGCAACGCGGGGCGATCTGGCGACAGGTTCCCTCAGCCACGCCTATTCACGCCAATTGCTGCTGGCCAGCCGTGGCTACGACCGCGCCGTGATTGACGCCTTCGCCGACGAATAGACCCTACGAACCGGCGTGGCGGCGCTTCCGGCTGACCGGCTTCAAGCCGCGCGCCTGCAGGGCCGCCCAGGCCTCCACGCCGGAATCCACAATGTCGAAAATGCCGAGATCGGCGGGGTCGATCAGGCCACTCTCGGTCAGGGCCTCGAGATTGAGAATCCTGTTCCAGTAGTCGCGCCCCACCAGTACGACCGGCGTCGCCGTCACTTTCTGGGTCTGCTGCAGGGTCAGGATCTCGAACAATTCGTCCATGGTGCCAAAGCCACCGGGAAATACGGCCAGTGCCGCCGCGCGCATGGCCAGATGCATCTTGCGCATGGCGAAGTAGTGGAACTGGAATGTAAGGTCCGGGGTCGAATAGGCATTGGGCTCCTGCTCGCCGGGCAGCGTTATGTTGAAACCGATCGACGGCGCGCCAGCCTCGTGCGCGCCTCTATTGGCGGCCTCCATGATGCCGGGGCCGCCGCCGGTGGCGATGACGTTGTCGCGCTGGCCCTCGACCGGCTTCAGTGCGCCGCCTTCCTCCGAAACGAGACGGCCGAAGGCCCTCGCCTCCTCGTAGTAGCGCCCCCACCTGGCCGCCCGCTCGATCTTCTCCCGCGCCTCGCCGTTGGACGCCGCCTGCAGCTTTGCCTCGACCTGTTCCGGTGCCGGAATGCGCGCCGAGCCGAATACGATGACCGTCGAGCGGACTCCCCAATCGCGCAGGATCAGTTCGGCCTTGTAATACTCGACCGCAAAGCGCAGGCCGCGCAATTCGTCCCGATTGACCAGGAAGTCGACATCCTCCACCGGCAGGACATAGCTCGGCGCCTCTTTCTGCTGCTTGTTGCTCGGCTTGGCGGGGCTGGTCATCTCGGTTACCTTCCGGGGCGATTCGATCGAATTCTCATCTAGCCGCCGGGAATGGGATTTGCAATGGCGGGCCAAGCAGGGAGGCGGGCATGACCTTTCCCATCGCGAGTTACTCGTCCTTCGGCGAGGATCGGCTGATCCTCAAATACCTCGCCGGGCGGCCGGGCGGCTTCTACGTCGATGTCGGCGCGCACCAGCCGGTCGACTATTCGAACACCTACGCACTCTATCTGGCGGGCTGGCGGGGAATCGCCATTGACCCGGATCCGGAGGCGATCGCCGCTTTCCGGCAGGTGCGACCGCGGGATAGCACGCAGCAATTGGCGATCGGCACCCTCCCCGGCCGGGTAACGCTTCACCTCTTCAACGACCGGTCGATGAACACGATCGACCCTGTCAGTTTCGCGCGCTTCCGCAGCAATTCGCGCAAGCGGCATCTCGGCGACATCGAGGTCGAACGTCGAACGCTGGCCTCCGTTCTGGCGCAATCGGTACCCGCCAGCACGGAGGTCGGCTTCATGAACATCGATTGCGAGGGCGCCGATCTCGACGTGCTGCGCTCTAACGACTGGGCGCGCTTCCATCCCTTCCTTCTGGCCGTCGAGGATCTCGACCTCGATCTGGAGAGGGTCACGGAGAGCCCCATTTTCCGCTTTTTGCGCCCGCTCGGCTATCGCCTCGTCTCGCACCTCCACTACACGTCCATCTATCGCCTCTCCTGAAGCAAGGGCGGAAGGCGGATGAAAACGGAAGCGGCGGCCAATGGCCGCCGCTTCACCTTGCCTGCCGGCAACAGATGCTACATGGAACGCAGGACCTTTTCTCCCTTGAGGGCTCGCTCCATGTTGTCGCCCTTCTTCAGGACTTCCATGTCATCGTTGTAGTTTGCCTCCTCCATGCGCCACTGCAGGACGTGCCAGGCAAGCCAGAACGCGACACAGATGATGAACCAGACCATCTCGGTCCCGACAAAGGGATACAGCGGACCGATATCAAGAACGTTCCCGTTCCAGTTCTCGAATGAACCTGTCGACATGTTTCCGTTCTCCTATCGATTGGTCAGCGCAGAGTGCCGGCGGCGCGAGCCTCGGCAATTTCCGCCGCCAACATCTGATCCTCGTCTTCGTAGCGCGCCGCATATTCCGATAGGTCAAGGCCTACCAGCTCGATCTCGCGCGGCACACGCAGCTTGTTAAACGCCTTCAGGATGCCGGCGACGATATAGGCCGGCAGGAAGCCGAGAACGAAGAACATGATCACGGCACCGGCGAAATTGCCCCACGGCGTGATGATGGCGTCATACTTCTGCGAAGCAGGGTAGCCCCACAGCATGAAGCCGGCGACCACGACGCCGAGGAAGCCGCCATAGCCATGCACCGCCACGGCGCCCACCGCATCGTCGATCTTGAAGCGGCGCTCGACCCAGAAGTGCAGCTTGTAGCAGATCATCGGCACGATCGCGCCGATCACCATGGCCTGCAACGGGTTGTAGAGGTCGTTGCCGGCAGAGGCGCCGATGACACCGCACAGACCCGCCGAATAGGTCCAGAACGCGTCACCCCGCGAAATGAGGTAACCGCCCATGAGACCGCCCGCCAGCGACATCAGGAAGTTGAGCGTGATGGCGGAGAGTGTAGTCGGCGTCAGATAGATGTTCGTCGCCGAGAAGAACACTCCGTCGCCATCCTGCACGTCGATGATCGGGATGTTGCAGGCGACATAGAAGCCCCAGAAGCCGGTATAGATCAGGAACAGGCCGACCGTGATCAGCCAAGGGTTGTGCGGCACGATGTTGCGCGGAGTTCCGTCCGGTGCAAACTTGCCAATGCGCGGCCCGAGGTGGATGAGCACGGCAAGGGCCGCACCGCCAGCGATGGCATGGATCACGCCCGAGGCATAGGCGTCATGATAGCCGAGGACCTGGATCATCCAGCCATCCGGATGCCAACCCCAGGCCGCGTCGATGATCCAGGCAAAGGACCCGATCACCACCGCAACCACCCAGAAGGCGCTGGAGCGGATACGCTCGATCACCGAACCCGAGATGATCGAGGCTGCAGTCCAGGAGAACAGCAGGAAGGCCGCCCAGAAGACGCCGTTGATGCGCGCCCAGTAGGCCGTGTCTTCGGCGGTGAAGGTTGCCGTATCGGCCGGCGCGCCACCCATATGGGCGCCCATCAGTTCGCTCCAGGGCTCCGCCCAGGGGGCCGAAAGGAGCGGTCCGATGATTCCCGGTCCGTTGGGGAAAGCAAAATAGATCCACCAGCCAAAGAAGAAGAACGTGACGGTGACAAGCGGAATCACCATCGTGTTCTTCATCAACGTATGCATGTGGTTCTTGCGCCGCGAGGCGCCGACCTCGTACATGCAGAAGCCGACGTGAATCAGGAACATGAAGACCACCGTCACCCAGTAATAGAACTCGGTGAAGATGATCGTCAGAGCGGTCACTTCATTGTCCATGGTAGACTCCCCTCCCCAAGGTCGTACCCGCAAGGGCACCATTTGACTGTGCAATCATGTCACCAGGGAAAGAGACGTCCCGCTCGCGTCCTCGGCGCGATCCGCCCCCGACAATGCCAATGCTCGGCCCGGTCCTGCCCGGGCCTTCAACTTCCTCCTGGTGATCCTGTCGGCTCTGCCGACCAATCTTTTTCTTGGTAATTGTCGGACCGGGAAAGTGCCCGGCCATCTGCACGTCCATGCCGGCCGCCACCTGGCCAGAACCAGCGTTGCCGCGCCTGCAAGGTTTCCTTGCGACGCAGCAATAATGCCGCACTGCAAACAGGCACTCTGTTGCCTGTGTTGCCTGTCAGTTAATAACTATTCCTAGCATGCTTTGCTTGATTCGAACAGGGATGTCGCACGAAATCGAGCGATCATGTGGAATTGCCGACACGGCCGGCCGTCGGATGGGCATGGCGAAAAATCTCGAAGCGCACCTTGGCCCAGCGATAGGCGTCCATGATGGCGACGGCATAAATGAAGAAACCGCCGGCATAACGACCGACCAGCGACACGTCCGGCCCGGCATATTTCGCGGTGACATAGCCGAGCGCCACGGTGGTGAAGGCAAACAGCAATCCGCGCGTCGCCTGTCCGTTGGCAATCTGCCCCATGCCGGGCAGCAGGACGGCAATGACGAGGACCAACAGCGGATGCAGTGGCGGCTTCAGTGGCTTTTCCTGTGTCATCTCTGCTCCAACTCCCGTGCTGTATCCGCCGCCAGGGCGATGCATCTATCCATGATGTCCGCGAGCGTGGTTGCATCAAGAGCGGCGTCCGGGAAATCGGCGATCCGCAGCACCATGTAATCCGCCCGCTTGCCCTGGCCCAGCATCCGAACAAGGCGCACGCCCTTTGGCGTCAGCAGTACTTCCTTGGCTTCGGGGGAGGCGAAGAAGTCCATATGCGCATCCAGCAAGTCCCGGGATGGCGCGCGGGCTGGATCCTCGGTCTTCACATTGAGGCCCGGCGGCCAGTGCGATGCGCTCGGCAGGTGGTAGGGCAGGTCGTTGGCTGGCGCGTAGAACTCGTTGTTCTGCGCTCTGACCAGAAGATCCGTCATCGCCAGCCCCGGCAGCGGCTGCAACAGCGAGACACGCAGCCACAGGACCGGGATCTTGCGAAATGTCAGCGTGTCGACCACCAGATCTATATGGAAGTCCCGCTCGCGATATCGCCCCCGCAACGATGGGTAATCCTGGCCGGCCTGTTCGACGCGATAGGACTGGAACAAGGGGTAGGCGGGCTCGAACAAGGCGGCGCGTAGCTGGCGTCGCTGCCTGCTCTCACGGCGATAGATCAGGATAAGGCCCGTCAGTGCGAGCGCCACCAGCGCGGCTAGTGTAAGGGCGAAGGAATTGGCAATCATTCCGTTGGCGTCACGGCAGCAATGGGCCGGCGGTGTGACCCGCCGGCCCGAGGAATACCCTGAAAGACAGGTGATATCGTACTATCAATAGCCCCTCGGTCGCGGCCATGCCATGGTGAACTGGTCGCCGCGACGGACAAACTTGTAGCGGAACAGCACGAACCAGACCGAAGCCACGACATAGAACACCATCATGGCCAGGAGCTGCGTGCCGAAACCGAGATAGACGGCGACATAGGTGGCCGCGCACAAGGTGATCAGCACGATCGACGGCAGCGGATGGAAGGGGTGGATATAGCCGCGCTTGATCGTGTCCAGCGGCCACTTGCTGCGGAAGCGGAACATGTTGATCGGCATGAAGGTATAGCCGAGGAGCCCCGACAAGATCGAGAAGGTGATGACGGGCCCAAGCAGCTGCAGGAAGCCGAACGACGCGGCAATCGGGATCAGGAACAGGATTGCACGATAGGGTGTCCGGTACTTCGGATGCACGGCCGCGAAGAACTGCGGCAGGTAACGGTCGCGCCCCATCGAGAACCAGGCGCGGGCGGCATCGTTGATGCAGCCATTGGCCGAGGCAAGGGCGGAGAAGACCGTACCAGTCCACAGCAGGACGATCAGCACCGTGTTGCCGGTCATCAGTGAAGCGTCATAGAGCGGCGCCAGCGTAAGGCCCAGATACTCCCAAGGCATGACGCCCGAGCACACATACCAGGTCAATGCCGCCGCGATAAGCAGCGTGATCATGCCGGTCATGGTACCGAGCGGCAGGGAACGACCGCAGGAGCGCACTTCCTCGGCTGCCTGGCAGGTGCCCTCGATGCCGAGATAGTACCAGATCGCAAACTGGAAAGCGGCGAGGACGCCCATCCAGCCATAGGGCAGCGAGCCCATGCCGAGTTCCTGGTGCTGCAGGTCCTGCCCGGTGCCGATGCCGAACTGATAGGCCACGAACAGGATGACGATCGACGCGAAGGCGACGGCCGTGATCAGGAAGTTGACGCTGAGCGCCATGAACACGCCGCGATAGTTGAGCCAGGCGAGGACCGAGACGGCCAGCAGCACGAACGGACGCGCATCGACGGAGCCGGGTTCCGCCCCGAGGTTCTCTGCAGCGATTCGGACCAGATCGCCGAACACGAAGATGTCGGCGGCTTCCAGCATGGTATAGGCCAGCACCAGATAGAGGCCAACATTAAAGGCCATCAGCGGGCCGGTGGTATGCTTGGCCTGGGTGTACTGGCCGCCAGCGGCGGCCACCGTCGAGGTGACTTCCGAATCGATCATGGCGACGCAGGTATAGAGCAACCCGACGATCCAGCAGGCGATGATAGAGCCGAGCGCACCGCCTTTCTCGATCGACAGGTTCCAGCCCATAAATTCGCCGACCAGAACGATGCCGACGCCCAGCGCCCAGACGTGGATCGGGCCGAGGACCTTGGCAAGGTTGATGGACGGCTTGCCGGCACTATCTGCCTTGGCGCCGCTTGCGGTGATATCGGTCATCTGGCTTTCCCCCTCAGCTCTTCTTGTGCGCGTCTTGCTGCAAGGCAAGCTCGTCGACACCTTCCTGGGAACTGGTCAGCACGTCTTCGCTGTACTGCTTGCTGACCCGGATCGCGTCCCACAGCATCCACAGCAGCAGCGCGATCGACACCACCCAGGCGGCCAGCTGAACCACGTCCCACGGGCCGCGGAATTGCAGAAAATCAAGCATGATACGAACCTCGCCCGTTAAGAACCGTTGCCGAACTTCTCGGCGATGACTTCGCGATACTCACGATCGGACTGGCGGACGAGGAAAATGAAATAGCCCGCGATCGCGGCCAAGGTCGCAAGCAACCCGATCCAGGAGAAGGAATAGTCATAGCGCTTGGTAACCAGACCGGCGGCGTCCTCGATGCCGACGCCGAGCTTCTCCCATTGCGCCTGCATGGCTTCGTTCTGACCGAGATTCTCCCAGGTCAGATTCTCGTAGGTGACGGAACCATCGGCGGCCGTGATCTTGGCCAGTCCGCTGTCGCTGCGCACGATCGAACCGCCCTCGGGGGCCTCGGCAACGGTGACTGTCCCCGGCAGCCAATCGACCTTCTCGGCACCGGCAAGTTCCAGTTCCAGCGGGATCCAGAGCGCCAGAAAGGTCAGTACCAGGATGAACAGCGCGTCGCGCGCCTGTCCTACGCCGCTCTGCTGCGGCGGTTGGTATCGTTTCGCCATAACAATCCTCCCCTGATCGATCACAGGACCGGGTTGCGACGGGTCTTGCTGCCCGTGCGCAACGGCCTAGCGATTGGCGTCCAGATGCTTGATGTCGAGTTCGTAGATGAAGTTCTTGTCGTGGGCGTAATGCGAAATCATCGCCCCGATGGCGGCCGTGTTGAAAATGCCGACCAGAAGGCCGGCAATGCCAAGGACGATCCGCGCCGTGTCGTCCTCGATGTAGCCGCTGACAGAGAAATAGACGAACAGCAAGACGGCCCAGAGCACGATGACGAAGCCCCAGGCCCAGGTGCGATCCATCCGGAACATGGAATCCACGCGCGACTGCATATCACTCGGCATGCCACTCTCCCCTAAGATGGCGGCCATAGCCAGCAAGGCCGCGTCATCCGACTTTGCCCCTCCCCGGGGCCCACTCCCGGTGCGCCTTTTTCGGCGCGCCCCTTTTTCGGGGTTTTTCTTTTTCCGATCAGACTGTTACATCAGATTCGGCGGGCCTCGTTCGACCCTCAGCCCTTGTAGCACAACGGCCGTGCATTCACTACTCTTAAATTAATTTTCCCCGTCGGAAACATCAGAATCCCGAAAAAAGGGCCGCCGGCTGGTCTGCCGGACGGCCCTTCCCTGGTCAGCAATCCAGCGTGTTCTGCCGTTCCCACTCGGTCAGATGCTTGGTGAAACTGTTCCACTCCCCGGTCTTCATCCGCACATAGGAATCGACGAAGGAATCGCCGAGCTGTTCGCGCACCGCCTTGCTGCCGTCGAGCAGGCGCAGTGCGTCGAGGAGGTTGAGCGGCAGCTTCCTGGCGCCCTTCACCGTATGCCCCTCGGTATACATGTTGATATCGAGGCGCTTGCCGGGATCGCGGTTGTTGGCAATGCCGTCAAGCCCGGCGCCGACAATGCCAGCCTGGAGCAGATAGGGGTTGGTTGCGCCGTCGGCGAGTCGCAGTTCGAAGCGGCCGGCATCGGGCACGCGGATCATGTGCGTGCGGTTGTTGCCGGACCAGGTGATGGTATTCGGCGACCAAGTGGCACCCGAAGTGGTGCGCGGCGCGTTGATGCGCTTGTAGGAGTTGACCGTCGGGTTGAAGATCGCGCACAGCGCCGATGCGTTGTGCTGGATCCCGCCAAGGACCTGATAGGCAAGCTTCGAAAGGCCGAGTTCGCCCTTGGCGTCGCCGAACAGGTTCTTCTTGCCGGTCCTGTCCCAGAACGAGATATGCGCATGCGCCCCGTTGCCGGTCAGGTTGGTAAACGGCTTGGGCATGAAGGTGGCGCGCAGGCCATGCTTCTCGGCGATCGCCTTGGTCATGTACTTGAAGAAGACATGGCGGTCGGCCGTCAGCAGCACATCGTCGTAATGCCAGTTCATCTCGAACTGGCCGTTGGCGTCCTCGTGGTCGTTCTGGTAGGGCTTCCAGCCCAGCGTCTGCATGGCGTCGCAGATCTCGGTGATGACGTCATAGCGGCGCATCAGGGCGAGCTGGTCGTAACACGGCTTCTCGGCCGTGTCGGCGGTATCGGCGATGGCCTTGCCATCGGGCGTCACCAGGAAGAATTCGCATTCGACGCCAGCCTTGGCGCGCAACCCCTTCTTGTCCGCCTCGGCGATCTTGCGCTTGAGCAGGTTGCGAGGCGCATCCGCCACCGGCTTGCCGTCCATCCAGAGATCGGAGGCGAGCCAGCCCACCTCCGGCTTCCACGGCAACTGGATGAGGCTGTCGGGATCCGGCCGTGCGAACAGGTCCGGATGGGCCGGCGTCATGTCGAGCCAGGTCGCGAAGCCGGCGAAGCCGGCACCGTCGCGCTGCATGTCGCCGATCGCGGCAGCAGGCACCAGCTTGGCGCGCAGCGCGCCGAACAGGTCGGTGTAGGAGATCAGGAAATACTTGATCTTGCGTTCCTTAGCGACCTTGGCGAGGTCGGTAGCCATCGAAAGCCCCCTATGTGTAAAGCCTCAATTCAATGTAATCGCGTTATTGTTGTTCTTGCCGTCGCCGGACCAGCGACAATTTACGCGACCGGCGACGGTATCTCAGTAGCCGCCCTGACCCGGGATCCAGCTGGTTCCCGCCAGCGGCACCCGCGCCATGGCCGCCGCCTCGACCGTCAGAGCAACAAGATCATCCGGTTCGAGATTGTGCACGTGGCTCTTGCCGCAGGCACGGGCGATGATCTGCGTTTCCATGGTAAGAACGGCGAGGTAATTGGCAAGCCGCTTGCCGGCCTTCACCGGATCGAGCCGGGCCGCCAGCGCCGGATCCTGCGTCGTGATGCCGGCGGGATCCCGGCCCTCGTGCCAATCGTCATAGGCGCCCGCGGTGGAGCCGATCTTGCGGTATTCCTCCTCGAGGGCGGGCGCATTGTCGCCGAGCGCGATCAGCGCAGCCGTGCCGATGGCGACCGCATCGGCACCCAGCGCCAGGCATTTCGCCACGTCGGCGCCGTTGCGAATGCCGCCAGAGACGACCAGCTGCACCTTGCGGTGCATGTCGAGGTCCTGCAGCGCCTGCACCGCCGGGCGAAGGGCGGCCAGGATCGGGATGCCGACATGCTCGATGAAGACTTCCTGCGTCGCTGCCGTGCCGCCCTGCATTCCGTCCAGCACCACCACATCGGCGCCCGATTTCACCGCCAGTGCCGTGTCGTAATAGGGTCGCGTGGCGCCGACCTTGACATAGATCGGCTTCTCCCAATTGGTGATCTCGCGCAGTTCCGTGATCTTGATGGCGAGGTCGTCGGGACCGGTCCAGTCCGGGTGCCGGCAGGCCGAGCGCTGGTCGATACCGACCGGCAGGTTGCGCATCTTCGCGACGCGTTCAGTGATCTTCTGGCCGAGCAGCATGCCGCCGCCGCCCGGCTTGGCACCCTGGCCGACCACCACCTCGATGGCATCGGCCTTGCGCAGATCGTCCGGGTTCATGCCATAGCGCGAGGGCAGCAGCTGGTAGACCAGCTTGGTCGAATGGCCGCGTTCTTCCGGCGTCATGCCGCCGTCGCCGGTCGTCGTGCTGGTGCCCATTGCCGTGGCGCCGCGACCCAAGGCCTCCTTGGCCTGGCCGGAGAGGGCACCGAAACTCATGCCGGCGATGGTCACCGGAATCTTGAGCTCGATCGGCTTCTTCGCAAAGCGGGTGCCCAGCACAACATCGGTGCCGCATTTCTCGCGATAGCCTTCCAGCGGATAGCGCGAGATCGACGCACCCAGGAAAAGCAGGTCGTCGAAATGCGGCATCCTGCGCTTGGCGCCGCCACCGCGGATGTCATAGATGCCGGTCGCCGCCGCGCGCTGGATCTGCGCGATCGAATGCTCGTCGAAGGTTGCCGAGAAACGGGGCGGGGTATGAAAGGGGCTATGGTCGCTCATGATCGTCCCGCTTCCTCAATAGGCGTCGACATTGTCGACATGGAAATTGTAGAGATTGCGCTTCGAACCGAAGCGGCGGAATTTCTTGGGGTCGGCCTCGATTCCGGCCTTCTTCAACAGGCGCTCGAGCTTGGCCAGGTGATGCGGCGTCATCTTTTTCTCGACGCAATCGGAGCCGAGGCTCTCGACCTTGCCCTGGACATAGAGGCGCGCCTCGTAGATCGAATCGCCGAGGCTGGCACCCGCATCGCCGCAGACGACAAGGCTGCCGGACTGCGCCATGAAGGCACTCATGGCGCCGACCGATCCCTTGACCACGATGTCGATGCCCTTCATCGAGATGCCGCAGCGGGTACCTGCGTCGCCCTCAATGACGAGGAGGCCGCCCTGCCCCGTCGCACCTGCGGCGGAGCTGGCGGTGCCCTTCACGCGGACTTCGCCCGACATCATGTTCTCGGCCACGCCCACACCGCACTGGCCGTGGATGATCACGGTCGCGTTCTGGTTCATGCCGGCGCAGTAATAGCCGATATGGCCGTTGACATGGACTTCGATCGGCTGGGTGAGGCCGACCGCACAGGCATGTTCGCCATGCAGGTTGTTAAGGTGCCAGACCTTCTCGTTGGTGTCGGCCGGCAGGCTCTGCAGCTTGGCATTGGCCTCGCGCAGCGGCGTCTTGGTGAGATCAAACGCGTTCATGGTCAGTGCAGGCTCCAGCTGTAGACGGTCGCCGGTGCCGGCTCCCAGATCTTGGCCTTTTCGACATTGGGCAGATAGGCAAGGCTGCGGAACTCGGAGGCCATTGCCACCCAGTCGTCATTCTCGGCCAGGACCGCCGGCTTGCAGGCGATGCCGTCGCGCAGCACGGCAAAGCCGTCCTTGGTGCCCATGGTGAAGGTGAAGAAGCCATCGAGATCGGCCAGGCCGGCCTCCAGCGCCTCGTTGAGGGTCGCACCCTCGGCGAGGCGATGGGCGAAATAGCGTGCCGCCACCTCGGAATCGTTGTCGGTCTCGAACTCCTGACCGTGCCGGCGCAGCCATTTCCGGAGATTGTTGTGATTGGAAAGCGAGCCGTTGTGCACGAGGCACATGTCGGGCGCCGGCGTGAACGGGTGCGAGTGCTCGGTGGTAACCGCACTCTCCGTCGCCATGCGGGTGTGGCCGATGGCGTGGCTGCCCCGCATGCCGGCCAGGCCGTACTTCTTCGCCACCTCGGCCGGCAGGCCCATGTCCTTGTAGACTTCCATCAGCTTGCCGTAGCCCATGATGCGCACATCCGCATGCTTCGCCTTCAGCCAGCGAATGACCTCGGTCTCGGTCGCCGTCGCAGTCAACAGGACGTGGTTGCCGCGCTGCTCGACGTCGATTTCGGCATTGAGCGCGGTCCCCAGATCGCCGGCGAGCGCCCGCCAGGGGTAGCTGGTATCGGCGTTGAACAGGGTCAGCTTGCAACGCTTGTCCGCCACTGGGCTGTGATAGACGGCGATGCCGGCGCTGTCCGGACCACGATCGGTCATGCCGATCAGCATGGTCTCGAGATGCTTGCCGAGTTCGGCCTGCAAGGCCGGGTTTTTCAGAAAAAGGCCAACGATGCCGCACATGACGATCCGCTCCCGGGCAGATGAGGCGTTGACGGGCTGAACCGATACCGGGCGAACGAGGTCCCGCCACCGGATCAGCCCCAGCTTAGACGGTGACGGGGCGTTGTCAAGACAGTGAAACTTTTTTTACCTACAGGAAACAGAAACGCGAACTGGCGCTGCCGGCCGAGCAACCGCCGGTCGGCATCACTCGTTGTCGCGGGTATAGGTGATGATCGAGAGGAACCGGGCCGGCAGCTTGAGCAGCTGTTCGGGCCCGTGCGGCACATCGGAATCGAAATAGAGGCTGTCGCCCGGGCGCATGTGGTAGAGCTTGTCGCCATGGCGATAGCCGACCTCGCCCTCCAGCATGAACAGGAACTCGACGCCGTCATGCTGGAAGATCGGGAAAACGTCGGAATTCTCGGTCAGCGTGACGAGATAGGGTTCGACCGCCAGGCCCCGGCTGAAACCGTGCCCGAGAAGCTGGTATTGGTGTCCGGCGCGGGTGCCGCGCCGCTCGATCGGCAGGCCCTGCCCGGCCAAGACGAAGGTCGCGGAACGCTCTTCCTCGAAGCTGCGGAAGAATGCGGTGACCGGTACCTGCAGGGCGCGCGACAGTTCCTGGAGCGTCGCCAGCGAGGGGGATGTCTGGCCATTTTCGATCTTGGACAGCATGCCGGCGGACATGCCCGATGTCTGGGAAAGCTGTGCCACGGTCATGTTGAGCTGGTGGCGGAAATTGCGCACCTCGCGCCCGATCGCGGATTCGAGCGAGCGGCGCTTGCCGGTGACCTGATGCGGGTCCTGCTCGAGCTGCGAGGACCGGCCGGTACGCGGCGCGCCCTTGCCCCTGCCGGCCGGCGCCTTCTCGACCGCCGACCGTCGGGGAACCGTGCCGCGCCCCGCCACCGACTTTTTTCCTGCCATCCTGCTTTTCTCCATTCGACTCCGGATGTCGATCCTGGAGCATAACCGCTCGCGGGCCCTGCGTCATGCCAGACCCTAGTCGAATATGGCCGAATCAGGCGGTCTGCCGGTCCTGGCGGGGGCTCATGGCGAATTGGCGGCGATAGGCCTTGGCAAAGTGCGATAGCGAGACGAAGCCGCAGGCGATGGCGATCTCGGCAACGCTGAGCTCGGTCTGGCGCAGCATGCGCCGCGCCCGCTGCAGGCGGAGCTGGGCATGGAACTTGGCCGGGGTGCAGCCGAGATAGCGTTTCGAGAGCCGTTCCAGCTGGCGCTGGGAGACGCCCAATTCGCGGGCGAGCCGGGCCGGGGAGACCGGTTCCTCGACCGTCGCCTCCATGCGCTGCACGGCACGTTGGATCATGGTATTGCGCACGGCCGCTCCCAGCAGGACCTGGCGCTGTCCCTCGGCTGCACCCCGGATGCCGCCATGCAGGAACTGGTCGGAGATCTGCCGCGCCAGTTCGCGGCCGTGATGGCACTGCACCAGTTCCAGCATCATGTCGAGGGCGGCTGTCGCACCGGCGCAGGTCAGGATGCGGCCGTCGACCACGAAGAGGTCGTTCAGGAGTTCGACCTCGGGAAAGGCCTCGCGGAACGAATCGGCGTAGTCCCAGTGCACGGTGCAGCGGCGCCCGGCGAGCAGGCCGGCGCGTGCCAGCAGGAAGCTGCCTGTGCTGACCGCCGCCACCGCCAGCCCGCTGCGATGTAGCCGGCGCAGGGCGGATTCCAGCGTCGTGAACTTCTTTGCCTCGGCATGGGTGGCCGCACAGACGATCACCATGTCGAACGCCGCGGCGTCGACCTCGGCGATGGCGCGGGCGGCGACCTCGATGCCGCTGTTGGATTCGACATTGCCGGCGCTGGGGCCGAACAGCTCCCATTCATAGAGCTTGCGCCCGGACAGGCGGTTGGCGCCTCGCGCCGGCTCCACCACCGAGGCAAAGGACATGAGCGCGAAGCCGGGTGCCAGGATGATGGCAAGGCGGAAGGGCGGCGCGCCGATGGTCCGCGCCGCCGCGAAGTCGGCGATGTCGCGGTCGCTCATGCCTCCAGGTCGCGCAAGGCGCGCAGCCCGACCGGCTTGCCGTCGAATTCCGCCGCTGCATCCATGAGACAGGTCCAGAGATACTCCGCCGAGGCGATATCGGCCAGCACATGATAGGCCGGCGTCACGCGCCCGTCCTTCGCCGGGCGATCGGCGCGGATAATGATGGCGCTCATCTTGGCGACCGAGGTCTGGGCGATGGCACCTTCGGCGAAATGCTCGCGCCGGAGATCGACGCCGCAGATCTTGGCGAACATTTCCGGCACGAACGCGCCGGTCGCCATGAACCAGGCGTGGCTGTCCTGGCGCGGCATGGGATAGCCCTGCGCAGGGCGTGGCGCGGCCGCCGCCCATTGCCAGGCGGCATTGAGGCGCTGCAGCAGCGCGCCCGTGCCAGCCAGCGAATCCAGCAGGAAGATCTCGGTCGGCGCCAAGCGCGCCGCCCATTCACCGCCGGCCTGCTTGTAGGCGACATTGCTGTCGGGGCCGATGGCAAGTCCCTGGGCCGTTAGCCATTCGACCGTGCCCTTCCCCTTGAACCCGCCATGCGGCAGGACCGAAAGATCGGCGAGACCCAGGCGCCGCGCGGTCGCCAGTTCCGCCTCGCGGCTGCCGCCGTAATGCAGCGCCACGGCGCCGCCATTCACCTCGCCGAACTCGGCGCCGGAAGCGGCCAGCAGGCGATAGATGAAGCTGCGGCGCAGATGGGATGCCGGTGCGATCGCGTTCATCTCACATCTCCTGCCGCTTGTTGTCGGGATCATAGAAGGGATATTTCGTGACGATACCGGTGATGCGCCGGCCGCCGTCGATCTTGATCTCGAACGACGTGCCCGGCGCGGCGTCATCGGCATGCACATAGGCCAGCCCCAAGACCTTGCCGAGGCTGGGCGAGCGCACGGCCGAGGTGACGCGGCCGACGATTTCCTCGCCCTTCAGCACCAGATGGCATTCCTCCGGACAGGGATCGGCATCGTTTTTCAGCGTGAAGCCGACCAGTTTCCTGAGCTGCTTCTTGGCGCCCATGATCTCGGTCGAGCGGCCGCCGATGAAGAAGGGCTTGGACTTAGCAACCGCCCAGGCCATGTCGGCTTCCCAGATATTGGTGAGGCCGTCGGTATCCTGGCTGACGATGATATGCCCCTTCTCGAGGCGCAGGACACGCTGCGCCTCGACGCCGAAGGGTCGGATGCCTTCCGCCTTGCCGGCCTCCATCAGGGCGTCCCACAGCGCCTCGCCATAGCCGGCCGGCACATGGATTTCATAGCCAAGCTCGCCGACGAAGCCGACGCGCATGAGGCGCGCCGGAATGCCGGCGACAGTGCCCAGCCTGACGCCCATATAAGGAAAGCTTTCCGCCGACAGGTCGATATCGCTGCAGACCTTCTGCAGCACGGCGCGGGATTTCGGCCCGGCGATATTCACGCCGGCATAGGCGGCGGTGACGTTGGCCACGTCGACATCCAGGCGCCATTGCGCGTTCCAGAACAGCATCTGGCGATAGACCGCATCGACGCCGCTGGTGGTCGCCGTCACATAGAAATGCTCGTCGTGGAAGCGGCAGGCGACGCCGTCATCGGTGATGACGCCGGCATTGTCGGTCATCAGCACATAGCGCGATCGGCCGACCGGCTGCTTGACATAGGCAAAGGTATACATGCGGTTGAGGAACTCGGCCGCATCCGGACCACGCACGTCGAGACCGCCCAGGGTCGAGACGTCGATCAGGCCTACATTCTCGCGCACGGCGCGCACTTCGGCATTGATGAGCGCGCTACGCTCGGATTTGGCACCGTAATAGGCGGGCCGCCACCAGATACCGGCCGGCATCATCTGCGCACCCAGTTCCAGATGGCGGTGATGCATCGCCGTCCGCCGCTCGGGATCGAAGACGCGCCCGGCGAGGTGGCCGAACTTCTCCGGCGCATAGGGCGGGCGCTGGGTGGTGACGCTCATCCTGGCGATATCACCGCCGGTTTCGCGCGCCACGATGCGCACCGCCGCCACCGCCGAATGCTTGCCCTGGCTGGGCCCCATGCCGACGGTGGAATAGCGCTTTAGCAATTCGACATTGTCATAGCCGTCGGCGATGCCGTTGACGAGGTCGTGGTATTTGAGATCCTCGTCGAAATCGACGAAATCGAAGCCGCGTTCATG
The DNA here is from genome assembly GCF_004363235.1 of Dongia mobilis. Classification (GTDB taxonomy): domain Bacteria; phylum Pseudomonadota; class Alphaproteobacteria; order Dongiales; family Dongiaceae; genus Dongia; species Dongia mobilis. Next base: position 446,486 of record NZ_SNYW01000007.1, on the reverse strand, counting down.
CGGGAAGATCGGCCAGGGATGGGTGCGCCCCACATTGCCCTTTTCGGCGGGTGCAGCCGGGATCTCGGCCACGCCGAGGCCGGCATCCCTGGCGGCGGCGAGGCCGGCGCGGCGGCCATCGGCCAGCACGGCATCGAGATCATAGGTGTTGTTGACCGAGCCTGCCGCATGGACACCCGTCGGCGTCTCTACCGGCTGGAACATGTTGGAGGCATGGCAATAGCCGAACTTCGCCCCGGCATGGTGCAGGATCTGCCCCGCCGGGCTGAAGCCGACCGACATCAGGATGAGGTCGCAGGCCACCTGCGTACCGCCCCTGCCGAAAGTTCCCTCGCCCGCGACCGGCGCCAGCACGGCACCGGAGATATGGCTCTTCTTGGCATAAAGGGCTTCGCTGATGCCATGGCCCTGATGGATGGCGATGCCGCGCGCCTTTACTGCCGCCACCAGCGGCGAGTTCGACGCCGTGGCACGCAGATCGGCGATTGCCACGACCTCGGTGCCGGCATCCAGGAGGTCGAGCGCCGCACCATAGGCGTCGTCATTGGCGGCGAGGATCACGGCCTTGCGGCCCGGCCGGACGCCATAAAGCCGGATCAGCCGCTGCGCCGCACTCGCCATCATCACGCCAGGCAGGTCGTTGTTGCGGAACACCGCCGGCTGCTCCAGCGAGCCCGTAGCGATGACGACCGATTTGGCGCGCAGCTTGTAGAAGCGGTTTCCCTGGATCACCGGCAGCCAGTGGTCGGCGAAATAGCCGGAGCAGATGGCGCCGGTCATCACGCTGAGATTGCCACGTCCCTCTACGCCCTTGACGAGATCATCCAGCACCTGATTGCCGCGTTCGCCCTTCGCATCGAAGCGCGCATAGCCGAGCGAGCCGCCGAGCGCCTCGTTTTCCTCGACCAGGATCACCTCGGCACCGGCATCCGCGGCAGCCCTGGCGGCAGCGAGGCCGGCCGGGCCGCCGCCGATCACCGCCACGTCGGCGAAGAGATACTTCTTGTCATAGTAGCTGTGGTGGAAATCGGCCTTGGGATCGATCTTGCCGAGGCCCGCCATGGCGCGCACCACCGGCTCCCAGAACTTCCAGGACGACTTCTTCTCGTTGAAGGTCTTGTAGTAGAAGCCGACCGGCAGGAAGCGGTGCGCCAGTTCGACCAGCCGCGCCATGTCGTTGTCGAACGAACCGAAATAGTTCTGGGCCATGACCTTGAGCCCGTGCCTGGCGGGATACCTGTCGGCAAGGCAGCTCGGCTCATCGGGCAGCTGCACCAGGGTATTGGCGTCCTGGCCGGCCAGGGTGAGGATGCCGCGCGGGCGGTGATACTTGAACGAGCGCGACAGCATCCATTGTTCATTGGCAGCCAGCGCCGAGGCGATGGTATCGCCGGCGAAACCCTCGATGGCGCGGCCCTCGAACTCGAAGGTCAGCGGCTTCGCGCGGTCGATGAGGCGGCCGAAGGGCGCCGGCAGGCGGTTCAACTGACTCATGACTGCTTCTCCGCCTTTGCGGCAAAATCGACCCGCGACTTGAAAACGTCGCCGGCCGGATAGGTCTTCAGGATTTCGTCGGTCACGGTGTTGCGCTCGGCGATGAACCAGAACGAGGTCGGCACGTGGCACCACCATTCGCGCACGATTCCGGCCTCGTTGTTCTCCAGGAACAGCCATTCGGCCCAATCCTGGTCGCTGGTCGCGGCGGGGTCCGGCATCGGCTTGACCTCGCCGCCCCAGACGAATTCGCTGATGTTCCTGGGGCCGTTGAGCGGGCAGTTCATGATCTTCATGGTTCTTCCCTCCTCAATGGCCGACCGAGGCGGCGCCCTTTTCGCCGACCTGGGCATATTCGACGAAGCGGTCGAGATAGAACGGCTTGATGAGGTCGTGCGGCGAATCGTTGGCGATGGTGTGCGCCATGGTCATGCCGCAGACCGGCGTCGCCTTGAAGCCCCAGGTGCCCCAGCCGCTGTCGATGTAGTAGTTCTTCACCGGAGTGAGACCCATGATGGGGCTGAAATCCGGCGTCATATCGGTCATGCCGGCCCATTGCCGCAGGACCTTCACCTCGCCCAGCATGGGCAGCAATTCCAGCATGTGTCCGAGCAGGCCTTCCTTGAAATCGAGCGTCGAGCGGGTCGAATAGAGACCATAGGGATCGGTCGAGCCGCCCATCACCAGTTCGCCGCGAGAACTCTGGCTGACATAGACGTGGAGCGAGCCGGAGACGACGATCTGGTCCAGGAATGGCTTCAGCGGCACGCTGACGCAGGCCTGCAGCGGGATGGTGCGGATCGGCAGGCGGAAACCCGCCATCTTGGCGACCATCGAGGTATTGCCGGCGACCGCCTGCATTACCCGGTTGGCGTAGACCGTTCCGCGCGGCGTCTCGACGCCCTTCACCGTGCCGTTCTCGACCAGGATCTTCGTGACCGGGGTCTGCTGGTGGATTTCGACGCCCAGTTTCGCCGCCCCGCGGGCATAGGCCCAGGCGACAGCGTCATGGCGCGCGATCGATCCCGGCGGATGATAGAGCGCCCCCATGATCGGGTAGCGCACCTTGTCCGACATGTTGAGATGCGGGCAGAGCCGCGCGATCTCGTCCGGATAGATCAGTTCCGAGTTGACCCCCAATTGCTTGTTCACCTCGGCGCGCCAGCGGCTGGTGCGCACGGCGGCATCGGTATGGGCGAGGGTGAAATGCCCGCGTTCGGAATAGAGGATGTTGAAATCAAGTTCCTGGCTGAACTCGCGGTAGAGTTTTAGCGACTGCTCGTAGAAGCGCACACCTTCCGGCGTCAGGTAGTTGGAGCGGATGATCGCCGTGTTGCGGGCCGTGTTGCCGCCGGCGAGATAGCCCCGCTCCAGCACGCAGACATTGGTGATGCCGTGGGTATGGGCAAGGTAATAGGCGCAGGCGAGCGCATGCCCGCCGCCGCCGATGATCACCACGTCATAGCTCTTCTTGAGGTCCTTGGCCGGCGGAATGAAGCGTTCGGCCGGGTACTTCTTGCGGAAGCCGTAGCGAAGGATCTTCAGGGGGACAAAAGCCGGGATCATGATCGGGAAGCCTCGCTCGATGCATCGCCTTCAGGTCGATGGCGGCAAGGCTATCTCAGCCGTTTCCGGCGCATTGTCAATAATCGACAGACGGTGACGAAAAATCGACCAGGTGGATTTTCCCGCTAAGGCAGGCCGGCCGCCTCGCTCTTGCGCGCTTCCGCCAGCATCCAGTCGCGCAGCAGCGTCGTGGCCGGGCGTGGCCGGGCGCCGATCGGCTCGACCAAATAGAAACCGAGATTGGTGACGATGACCTCCTCGACCGGGCGCACCAGGCTGCCGTCAGCCAGGTAATCGTCGACGAAATAGCGCCAGCCGAGCCCCACTCCCTCGCCTGCCACGGCCGCCTGGACCAGCAACGGATACGAATTGAAGCGGATCCGCGCAGACGGCAGGCGACCCTTTTCGGAATGCGCCTGCATCCATTCTTCCCAGCCCAGCCACCGCGGATCCGGCGATTCCAGTTCGAGCAGCGGCAGGGTGCGCAGATCGGCCGATGCCAGCGGCAGCTTCCGTCCCTTGAGCAGTTTGGGGCTCACCACCGGGAAAACCTCGCCGCCGAACATACGGGTGGCGTTGACCGCGGGCCAGTGACCATCGCCATAGCGGACGGCCATGTCGATGCGCTCGATGGCGGGGTCGCCCAGGGCATCCGAAGCCACCACGCGCAGGTCGATCGACGGGTTGGCGGAGCGGAATTTCGGCAGGCGCGGCATCAGCCAGAACGTGGCAAAGCCCAGCGTCGCGCCAATCGTGACATTGCGCCGGCCCTGGCTCTGGCGCAGCGAACTGGCCGTGTCGGCGATGGCGGTCAGGCTGTTGGTGACCGAGCGATGCAGGATGTCGCCCTCCGGCGTCAGGCGCATGCCGCGCCGCGAACGCGAGAACAGCAGCACGCCGAGATCGGCCTCCAATTGCTGGATCTGCCGGCTGATCGCTGCCTGGGTGAGGCCGAGTTCCCGCCCGGCAGCCGTGAAACTCTCGAGCCGGCCGGCCGATTCGAAGGCGACCAGGGCATTGAGCGGTGGCAGGGCGCGGCGCAGAGTCGGGCGGGCCATCTGGGTTCCTGATCTCCTTGATATCCGGGATTTTCCGGAGAAATCGTGAGGGACTCCGTGGGATCATGACGATCTGTTGCGCTGGCATGCCGGAGCCGCATCATGATCGGGCTGCATGTCGTCATCACGCAACACCGGATTTACATCGCTACGCTGCTCTCCGACACTGCAAAAATGTAAAGCCACTATCGGAAACCCGCCGCCGTGCAGCCACACGCCGATCTCAGCTGCCTGCCTTTCGATCCCGCCGCCATGGCGCGGGTCCTCGAGCCTATTGCCACGGCAAGGGGCCTGCCCAACGAGGCCTATGTGAGTCCGGCCTTCCGCGAGTGGGAACGCGACCGGGTGCTGGCCCGGACCTGGTTCTGCATCGGCTTCGGCCGCGACGTGGCCAATCCCGGCGATGCCTATCCCGCCCAGATCCAGGGCATCCCGCTGCTCATGCTGCGTCGCTATGACGGCAGCATCGCCGTTTTCCACAATGTCTGCTCTCATCGCGGTGCGCAGATCGTGACGGAACCCTGCAGCGTCAAGCGCCGCATCCGCTGCCCCTATCATTCATGGGTTTACGACCTCGACGGCAATCTGCTGGCGACGCCGCATATCGGCGGCCCGCGCATCAACGAGGCAGCGGGATTCGACAAGGCCGAACATGGCCTGAAGCCCGTCCGCAGCGCGCATTTCTGGGACATGGTGTTCGTCAATCTGAGCGGCGACGCTGAGCCCTTCGAGGACTTCATCGCCCCCCTCGCCACGCGCTGGGCGGATTTCGACATGAACCGCATCCACCACCCGGGCGAGGTCGGCAGCCTGAAGCTGACCGTGAACTGCAACTGGAAGCTGGCGGTCGAAAACTACTGCGAGGCCTATCACCTGCCCTCGATCCATCCCGGTCTCAACTCGTATTCGAAGCTGGAAGACCACTACAATATCGAGGTACCCGGCCACTTCTCCGGCCAGGGCAGCCATGCCTATACGCCGCTGCTGGTGAAGGACGGGCCGGGCCTGCCGCAATTCCCGGACCTGCCCCCAAAATGGGACAAGGCGGCGGAGTATGCCTCGCTTTACCCCAATGTCCTGCTCGGCATTCATCGCGACCACTATTTCGCCATCCGCCTGGAGCCGATCGGCAACGACCGGACCGTGGAGCATCTGGAAATCTACTATGTCGGCGAGGAATCGGCGGCACCCGCCTTCGATGCGACCAAGGCCGCCAATCTCGCCGCCTGGCGCGCCGTCTTCGCCGAGGATGTCGAGGTCGTGGAACGGATGCAGCGGGGCCGCGCCTCGCCGGGCTATGACGGCGGCGTGTTCTCGCCCGCCATGGACGGCCCCACTCATTGCTTCCATCGCTGGCTCGCGGAACGTCTCGCCGCCGCCTGAACCCGCGCGTCATCCGCCGATATTGGAATTGCAGGCCGCCATGGCATCGCTATGCTGCGGCCATGACAGAGCCACCTCATAGCGCGACCGCAGCGCCGGCCAATGCCGCGATCCACTACCGCGCGGAAGCGTTCGATACGAACCGGCAGAAATTGATGGGCCGCCATGCCGCCGGGGCCGGTTTTCTGAGGGGCTTCGTTACCCATGCCGGGGTCGATGCCTTCTATTGCTATACGCCCACCAGGGAAATGGCCGCCCATTTCAAGATGGTGGTCGACGGGTCTGGTCCGCCGCGACAGGTAAAGTGGCTCGACGAGAACGATGCGGCACAACCAGGCAGCGTCGGCACCCTCTACCTGTCGGATCCCAATATGGCCCCCGCCGCCTGGCGCCGGCGCGCCCATGACCAGCGGCTCTATTCGATTTGCGGCATCACCCACACCACGGCATCGGCCGGCGCCATGGACATGATCACCGGCCTGCTGACGGCGCCGATCCAGTCCTGGGACGCACTGATCTGCACCTCGTCGGCCGTGCTGGAGACGGTCGGTCGCCTGGTCGCCGCGCAACAGGAATTTCTGGCCTCGCGCCTCGGTGCCGCGACCTGGGTCCTGCCGCAACTGCCGGTCATTCCGCTCGGCGTCGATTGCGCCCAGTTCGCCCCCGATGAATCGCGGCGCGATGCAGCTCGCGCCGCCCTCGGCATCGGCGTCGAGGACATCGCCTTCCTTTTCGTCGGGCGGCTTTCCTTCCATGCCAAGGCGCACCCCCTGCCGATGTACCTGGCCCTGGAGCGCGTGGCCCAGGCCCTGGCACGACAGGGCGGCAGGCGACTGCATCTGATTCAGGCAGGCTGGTTCGCCAACGACTTCATCGAGAGGTCGTTCCGCGATGGTGCGGCACAATTCTGTCCCGGTGTCGTTTGCCATTTTCTCGACGGCCGCAAGGCGGAGTTGCGCGACCGCGCCTGGCGCGCCGCCGACATCTTCACGTCGCTATCCGACAACTTCCAGGAGACTTTCGGCCTCACGCCGATCGAGGCCATGGCGGCGGGGCTTCCCGGTATCGTCAGTGACTGGAACGGCTATCGGGACACGGTCCGCGACGGCATCGATGGCATTCGCGTACCGACCCTCATGCCCCGCGACGGGCTCGGCAGCGAGCTGGCTGACCGCCATGCAGCCGGGCTCGACAGTTATGACGTCTATTGCGGCCTCACCAGCCAGTTCGTTTCGGTTGACGTTAATGCCGTCACGCGCGCTTGCATGACCCTTGCCGAAGACCGCGATCTGCGCCGACGCATGGGTGCGGCGGCAAGGCAGCGCGCCCTGGACAGCTTCGACTGGTCGCGCATCATCGCCAGCTACCAGATGCTCTGGCGCGAGCTCGCCGAGCGGCGCAGGACGGATTCTGAAAGTGCCACCCGCCGCACCGGACCGGCCCATCCGGCCCGCGCCGATCCGTTCCATGCCTTTGCCGGCTATGCCAGTGCGGTCCTTGGCGCCGATCATGTGGTCGCGCCGATGCCGGGCGCCGACGGCGCGCGCCTCAACGCGCTGATGCAATCGCCGCTGATCTCATACGTAAAGCCGATGGCGCCAGATGCCGATGATTGCGCCCGGCTGCTCGCCGCCCTGCAGCGCCAGGGGCCGCAGCGCGTCGCCGATGTGCTGGCCGCTGTTCCGGAAGCCCGGCGCCAGCGCCTGGAACGCGGCCTGGTCTGGCTGGCGAAACTGGGGCTGGTCTCCATCCGGCCCGGCAAGGACGGCTTTGGCCCGCCATGACCGAGATCGACATCGTCGTCATCGGTGCCGGCGCCGCCGGAATCGCCGCGGCGCGGCGCCTCGGCGAATTGCGGGCGACCTGCCTAGTACTGGAAGCGGCGGCTGTCGCCGGCGGCCGCTGCCGCACCGATCACGGGACGCTCGGCATTCCGGTGGATCTCGGTGCGCATTGGCTGCACTCACCGCGCCGCAATCCCCTCATTGGCCTCGCCGCCGCGACCGGCGCCCGCATCGGCCAGCCGCTGGAGACGCGCTATTCGGCCAACGGCAGCTGGCTCTCGGACGAGGACGCGGCTGCCTGCGTCGCCCATGTCGACCATTGTTTCGACCGGATCGCGGCGGCGACGCAGGACGGCGCGGTGGCCGACCTCTTTGCCGACGCAACCTCGCCCTGGCATGCCGCATTCCTGGCCGAATTCGCCGCCAAACAGGGATTGGCGCCGGAACAGTCCTCGATCCTGGATTTCGCACGCTATCCCTGGGAAGGCGACGATCTGCCGGTGCCGGACGGCTTCGGCACACTGCTAGCGGGCCTCGCCAGTGGCCTCAACCTGCACCTCGCGACGCCGGTTCGGCGTGTCGACTGGTCGGAACGAGGGCGGCTGCGCATCGCAACGGACCAGGGCGACATAGCCGCGCGGGCCGTTATCCTGACGGTCTCGCCCCATGTCCTCGGGAGTGGCATCCGTTTCGACCCACCACTGCCGGACTGGAAACGGGACGCCGTCGCCGCCCTGCCGATGGGCCATTGCAACAAGCTGGCATTGCGCTTCGAACGCCCCGTATTCGGCGACCTCGCCCCTTGCCTTGTCATGCCACTGCGTGGTGCGAGGGAGTCGGTCGAGTTTGTACTGCGCGAGGACTGCCGTGACAGCGCGGTCTGCATGGTCAACGGCCCCTTCGCGCGCGAACTCGCGGCGGCGGGCGCCGGGGCGATGCGGGACTATGTCCTGGAATGCCTGGTCGAGATGTTCGGCTCCGACCTGCGCCGCGCTGCAGCGCCGGAATCCGTCTTCGTCAATTGGGATGCGGATCCCTTTTTTGGCGGCTGCTATGCGGTGGCCCGGCCCGGCCGGGCCGACATGCGTGCCGTGCTGGCGCAGCCGGTTGCAGATCGCCTGTTCTTCGCCGGCGAGGCGACGTCGCCGGAGTTCATGGGCGATGTGCACGGCGCCTGGTTCTCCGGTATCGCCGCCGCCGAGGCGGCGGCAGCCTCCGGTCAATAGAGCCGGCCCTCAGTAGAAATAGCGCCGGTCGTTCTGGTCCGGATAGAGCTGGGCGACGAATTCGCCATAGCCGTTGTAGATCTGCGTCGGCACGCGGTCACCCGAACCCAGCAGGCGCTCGGATTCCTGGCTCCAGCGCGGATGGGCGAAGGCTGGATTCACATTGGCATAGAAGCCGTATTCCGAACCCTGGATCGCCTGCCAAAGCCCGACCGGCTGTTCGGCGGTGAAGACGATGCGCTGGATGCCCTTCGACGATTTGAAGCCGTATTTCCAGGGCAGCGCCAAGCGCAAGGGCGCCCCGTTCTGCTTCGGCGCCGGCTTGCCGTACATGCCGGTGACCATGAAGGCGAGCTCGTTGGTGGCTTCCGCCAGCGTCAGCCCCTCGACATAGGGCCAGGGATACCAGGGCTCGCTCTGCCCGTCGGCCACCTCCGGCATGAGAAAGCTCTCGAAGCGCAGGAATTTTGCGTCCGAGGCCGGCTTCGCCAGTTCGACCAGCGCCGCGAGGGGAAAGCCGCTCCAGGGCACCGCCATGGCCCAGGCCTCGACGCAGCGGTGGCGGTAGAGGCGCTCCTCCAGCGGCATCCGCTTCATGAGGTCGTCGATATCGATGGTAAGTGGCTGCTCGACCATACCCTCGATGGTGAGCGCCCAAGGGCGGATCGGCAGTTTCTGCGCCGCCTTGACGATGTTCTTCGACGTGCCGAATTCGTAGTAGTTGTTGTAGCTGGTCGCGTCGGCTTCCGGCGTCAGTTCGCGATCCAGTTCATAACGCGCATTGCGCTCGAACGGATAGAGGCCGGCACTGGGATCGACCTCCGCCAACTCGCCGTCACCCTGGGCCCCCGCCTCCTTTTCGCAGGCCAGCAGGGCCGGTGCGAGTGCCAGTCCAGCCGCGCCCCTCAGGAACCGCCGCCGGCCGCGGAAGACGTGTTCGGGGGTTGCTGCAGACTCGCTGATTTCCCAGCCACGCCGCTTCCTGATCCACATATCGCCAATCCTCTTTTTCGGCCGGTCCGATATGCCTGATACGCAGGTATAGGAGCATAGATTACACCTTCGTCCGCCCCCTCCAAAGCCGCCCCCTGAAAAGCGAAGGGCCGGCACTTCGCAATGCCGACCCCAAGCAACTGATCTGGAACGATTTCTACTTGCTGAGGAGGGCGCGGAGCATCCAGGCGTTCTTTTCGTGGATCTGCATGCGCTGGGTCAGCAGGTCGGCGGTCGGCTCGTCACCCGCCTTTTCGGCGGCCGGGAACACGCTGCGCGCGGTCTTCACCACCGCTTCCTGCCCCGCCACCAGCTGCTTGATCATCTCGGTGGCATTGGGAACGCCCTGCTCTTCCTTGATCGAGGAGAGCTTGGCATAGGCCGCATAGGAACCGGGGGCCGGGTAACCGAGGGCACGGATGCGCTCGGCGATGAGGTCCACGGCCAGCGCCAATTCGTTGTACTGCGTCTCGAACATGAGATGCAGGGTGTTGAACATCGGCCCTTCGACGTTCCAGTGGAAATTGTGGGTCTTCAGGTAGAGCGTGTAGGTGTCAGCCAGAAGACGTGACAGGCCATCGGCGATGGCCTTCCGGTCCTTCTTGGAGATGCCGATATCCATTTCCATCTTGGGGCCCCGATTGTTGGTGGCAGGAAAATTAGACAGATTCAAATGTGGGACCTGGCCCCGCCTCTGGCAAGGGTTTATCGGCATTTTCCCGGGGTGATTTTGTCGCAACCGTCGATCGATGCGATCGACCGCCGGTTACGCCAATCCCTATTTAAGCTTCTGGCAGGCACGGATGATGCGGTTGCAGGCATCCTTCAGCGCCTCGGTCGAGGTGGCGTAGGAGATGCGGAAATGGGGCGACAGGCCGAAGGCCGAGCCCTGCACCGCCGCCACACCCTCGGCTTCCAGCAGATAGGTTACGAAGTCGTCATCCGTCGCGATCTTTTTGCCATCGGGCGTGGTCTTGCCGATCACCCCGGCGCAGGACGGATAGACATAGAACGCGCCTTCCGGCTTGTGGCAATGCAGGCCCGGCGCCTGGTTCAGCATTTCCACCACCATGTCGCGGCGCTGCTTGAAGGAGACGTTGTGCTCGGCAATGAAGCCCTGCGGACCGTTCAGCGCCTCGACCGCCGCCGCCTGGCTGATCGAGGAGGGGTTCGAGGTCGATTGCGACTGGATCTTGGCAATCGCCTTGATCAGCGGCGCCGGGCCGCCGGCGTAGCCGATGCGCCAGCCGGTCATGCAATAGCTCTTCGAGACGCCGTTCATGGTGAGCGTGCGCTCATAGAGCTTCGGCTCGACCTCGGCGATGGTCGCGAACTTGAAATCGTCATAGACGAGGTGCTCGTACATGTCGTCGGTCAGCACCCAGACATGGGGATGCCGCAGCAGAACCTCGGCGAGGGCCTTCAATTCCTCGGCGGTATAGGCAGCGCCAGTCGGGTTGCTGGGGGAATTCAGGATCAGCCATTTGGTCTTCGGCGTGATCGCGGCCTCGAGCATTTCCGGCTGCAGCTTGAACTGGTGGTTCTGCCCGCATTCGACGAAGACCGGCGTGCCTTCCGCGAGGTGCACGATATCCGGATAGGAAACCCAGTAGGGTGCCGGAATGATCACTTCATCACCCGGGTTCACGGTCGCGACCAGCGCGTTGTAGAGCACCTGCTTGCCGCCGGTGCCGACCGTGATCTGGTCGATCTTGTAGTCGAGATTGTTCTCGCGCTTGAACTTGGCGATGATCGCCTTCTTGAGCGCGTCCGTGCCGTCGACATTGGTGTACTTGGTATCGCCGGCCTGGATCGCCTTGATCGCCGCCTGCTTGATGTTGTCGGGCGTGTCGAAATCCGGCTCGCCTGCGCCGAGGCCGATGATGTCGCGACCCTGCGCCTTCAACTCGCGCGCCTTCATGGTCACGGCGATGGTGGGCGACGGCTTGATGCGGTCGAGGCGGTCGGCAAGAAAGGCCATGATCTGGGTCACCTTAAAAGGAGGCTGGGGGCGAAATTCGGCCCGGAACATAGCCCCGCCCCTGCGCCCCCGCAACCCCGGAGCGGGACCGGAACACCCGCAAATGGTGTGCAGATTTCAGGCGAAACGACGTGCCTGGGCAACCGAAATTGTCACCATGACACTGCCCAGGACGACGCCGGCCCCGAGTGCCTCGCCCAGGAACAAGGCGGCAAGGAGCAGGCCGATGAAGGGCTGGAACAACTGGACCTGGCTGACCCGGGCGGTGCCGCCAAGGACCATGCCCCGGTACCAGAACAGGAACCCCACGAACATCGAAAAGACCGTGACATAGCCCAGCCCGATCCAGGATCCGGCCGGTACCGCCATGGGTGCATTGGGCAGGGTCCAGAGCATGGCCGGCAGCGCCAGCGGCAAACTTGCCACCAGCGCCCAGGATATGACCGCCGCCGGCGCCATCGCTTGTGACAGCCGCGCTCCCACGGCGTAGCCGGCACCACAGACCAGAATGGCGGCGATCATCAAGAGGTCGGCCTTGCCGAAACCGCCCCCGCCGGTCAGGACCGCATAGGTGGCAACGCTGGCGGCCCCGAAAACCGCCCAGAACCAGAAGGCGGAGCGCGGCCGCACCGTGCCGATGGCAGCACCCACTAGGCAAGTGGCAAGCGGAATGAGGCCGACAAAAAGGATGCCATGGCTGGCTGGTACCCAGGTCATGGCAAGGCCCGTCAATACCGGAAATCCGATCACGACACTGAAGGCGACGACGAGAAGGTCACGCCACTTGTCCCAGCTTGGCCAACCGGCGCGCTGGACGATCAACCAGCAGATGCCGAGGCATGCCGCGCCGACCGCACGCGCCGAACTCACGAACCAGGGGTCCAATGCCAGCACGGCGGCGCGGGTGGCCGGCAGGGAGCCGGCGAATATCACCACGCCGATGAGGCCATAGAGGAGACCGCGGGCGGGGCTTCCCGGCCGAACCGACTTCGCCACCGCGGGCCGGGAGAGTGAAACGGCGGTCATCTGCCACCTCCGGAAGAATGCCAATGCCGCCACCCTGACGGGCGGGGACTGGTGCAACCAGACACACTTCCGATACAATTCCGCAAACTATACCAATACAATTGCCGATACAGATGGGTGAGGCGGATGCTGGACTTTTCTCTTGAGCCGGAAACCGGCGCCCTTTCCGCCCGGATCGCCGCCGCCATCGGGCGAAAGATCCGCACCGGCGCCGCCGGGCCAGGCGAAAAACTGCCATCGGTCCGGAAGCTCGCCGCCCGCCTCGCGGTCAGCCCCTTCACCATCGTCGCCGCCTATGACCGGCTGGTGGCCGAGGGGTTGGTCATGGCGCGGCCGAAATCCGGTTTCTTCGTCGCAGCGCCAGCGGCAGCGCCGCGGGCGACGCTCAGCCTCGACCCGTTGCCCAGCAGCCGTACCGGCATCAACCCGATCTGGATGATGCGGCAGACCTTGAGCACCGGCTCAGACCGCGAGAAACCCGGCTGCGGCTGGCTGCCCCCGGACTGGCTGCCGGATTCCGCCTTGCGCGCGGCACTCCGCACTGTTGCGCGGACCGGCACCCGGTCGACGGAGGCGGCCGATCTCGTCGAGTACGGCGTGCCGCTCGGTTTCCGCCCCTTGCGCGAGATGCTGGCCCGCCGCTTGAACGAACTCGAGATTCCGGCCGAGACGGATCGGCTGCTGCTGACCGACAGCGCCAGCCAGGCGATCGACCTTGTCTGCCGCTATCTGGTGGCGCCCGGCGATACCGTGCTGGTCGACGATCCCGGCTACTTCAATTTCCATGCCGCGGTGCGCGCCCAGCGCGCGACCTGCCTAGCAGTGCCGCTGACGCCGACGGGGCCCGATCTCGATGTCCTCGAGCGACTGGCGGCGGTTCACCGGCCGAAACTTTATCTCACCAATGCCGGACCGCAGAACCCGACAGGCGCCAGGCTCGGCATCGCTTGCGCCCACCGCCTGCTGGACCTCGCGCGCCGGCACGATTTCCGCATCCTCGAGGACGACATTTTCCGCGACTTCGAGGCGCGTCCGGGCATACGCCTCGCGGCCCTCGACGCGCTGCAGCGGGTCATCCATATCGGCAGCTTCTCGAAAACCCTTTCGGCCGCGATGCGCATCGGCTTTATCAGCGCGGATCCGGCCACGCTGGCCGATCTCGCCGACCTCAAGCTGGCAGCCAGCTTCGGCAACAACGAGGTTTCGGCCCGCGCCATTCACCGCCTGCTTGCCGATGGGAGCTATCGCAAGCATGTCGCGGCCCTGCGGGACCGCCTCGCGCGCTGCCGTGGCCTGGTCATGAAACGCCTCACCCGGATCGGCCTTCGTCCCTGGCTGCCCGCGGCGGCAGAAACCGGCGAGGGCCTGTTCCTCTGGATGGAACTGCCGCTGGGCCAAGATGCACTCCCGGTCGCACACCTGGCCAGGCAGCGAGGCATGATCCTGGCCGCCGGCGCCATTTTCAGCCCGAACGACGAAACTGACGGGCGCTGGTCGACCTATATGCGCTTCAATGTGGCCCAGAGCCAGGATCCGCAGCTTGCCAGCTTTCTGTCGGCAGCACTTTCCTGAGCCTCTGTCGTGCATCCTCCTCCGCGCTTCATCGAATTTAAACCATGTTTGCGGCATAAATGCCGCTGGCAATCCGCCATTACTGGCCCGGATCGGTAGAAGCCATGGATGGAAACGACGGGATGACGCCTTCCGGCGATGCTGCGGCACGGCCGCGCCGCGCGACCCGGCCCGGCGTCAAGCATATCAGCCTGGCCCTGCAGGGCGGCGGCGCCCATGGCGCCTTCACCTGGGGTGTGATGCATCGCCTGATCAGCGAGCCGCGCATCTATATCGACGGCCTCTCCGGTACCAGCGCCGGCGGCATGAATGCGGCCGTCTTCGCCGACGGCTTCCTGAAGGGCAAGCGCCAGGGCGCCATCGACGCGCTGCAGGCTTTCTGGATGGGCGTTTCGCAGCTTAATCCGCTCCCGCGCACCCTGCCGCGCGGTGTTCCTGGAATGCCGGGGGCCGGCCTGTCCGACTGGAACGTCGACGGCGATCCCAGTTTCGTCTGGCTGGATTATGTCACGCGCGTCTTTTCGCCGCTGCAACTCAACCCGATGCGGGTCGATCCGCTGGGTGCTCTGCTGCGCGACCTGGTCGACTTCGACAACCTGCGCGCCCATCCCGAGGTCAAGCTGTTCGTCACGGCCTCAAACGTGCGTACCTGCCGCTCGCGAATCTTCCGCACGCCGGAAATCTCGGCCGAGGCACTGCTGGCCTCGGCCTGCCTGCCGCTGCTGTTCGAAGCGGTCGAGATCGACGGCGAGCACTATTGGGACGGCGGCTATCTCGGCAACCCGGCCATCCATCCCCTGATCCACGAATGCGACAGCAGTGACGTCGTCATCGTCCAGGTCAACCCGATGAACCGTCCGGACGTGCCGCTCTCGGCCCGCGACATCTTGAACCGAATCAACGAGATGACCTTCAACTCCAGTCTCGTCCGCGAGATGGAGGGCTTCGCCACCATCACCCGCCTGATCGAAAGCGGCCAATTGCAGAACGACCGCTATACTGCCGTCCGCTTCCATGAAATCAGCGCCGAGGCCGAACTGGCCGAGATGGGTGCCCTCAGCAAAATGAATACCGAACGCGCCTTTCTGGAACATCTCCACCAATTGGGGTATGAGACGGCCGACAAATGGATCACCGACAATTTCGAACGCATCGGCTGGGAAAGCACCATCGACCTGGCGGAGAAGTTCGGCTGATTTTAAGGCTTTTCGACCCGCTCATGCCCATTCGATTGCTGCTGGCGACGGGAATCTTCCTCGTTGCTCTGAGTGCCACCGCTCTCGCCGAGACGCGGATAGTCTTCATCAATCCCGGTAAGCAGGACGAATTCTTCTGGCCGGCGGTCACCGACACGATGCGGGCCGCCGCCGAGCAGTTCGGCTATGACCTCGATGTCCACTACGCCGAACGCGACGCCCAGGCCATGATCCGGCTGGGACTTGCCGCAATCAAAGGCGAAGAACGGCCCGATATCCTGATCCTGGTGAACGAGTTCCAGGCAGCTCCCGACATCGTCAAGGCAGCGAATGAAGCCGGCATCAGCGTTCTGATGCTGCTCAACGCCTTTGTCGGACAGCAGGCGCAAGAGATGGGTGCACCCGGGGTCAAATACCCGCACTGGATCGGTTCATTGGTCCCCAGCAATCGCGGCGCCGGACTGCGCATGGCGCAATCCCTGTCGCGCTGCATGAATGATCAGCCGGCGCACATGGCCGGTGGCAAGCACCACGTTCTGGTCCTCTCCGGCGACGGCCGCACCCCGGCCTCGCTCGAGCGGACAGCGGGCATGCACGCCGCACTCAACGCCACCCACGATGTCGTGGTCGACCGGCACTATCAGACTAATTGGCAGGCGCCGGATGCCGACCGCCTGACCCGCAACTACCTGGACTGGGCAGCGGCGCATTCAATCGCGCCGGCCGGCATCTGGGCGGCGAACGATGCCCTGGCAATCGGCGCCCTGGCTGTGGTCGAGGAACGCGGCCTCGTCCCCGGCAGGGACATCTGCATTGTCGGCCTCAACTGGTCGCCGGAGGCGGTCGATCTGGTCCGGCAGAACCGGATGGTTGCGACCGATGGCGGCCATTTCCTTGCCGGGGCCTGGGCGATGGTGATGATCAGCGACTATCTGGATAAGCCGCCCGGCTCGCGCCAGCCGATCGGCGATGCAAGCTTCGAGATGGCCCAGATCGACGGCGACAATGTCGAGCGCTTCCTGTCGCGGCTGGCTGATCGCGACTGGCGGCGCATACCGTTCCACATCTTCAAGCGCGGCGCGGCCGGCTACGACTTCTCGCTCGAGCGCATCCTCGATCAGCTGGGCGACTAGCCGCTAGACGCCCCGGCGCACCCGACGAGCTTTCGCCCACATGTTGATGCCCTCCACCAGCGCCGAAAACGCAATGGCGAAATAGAGGTAGCCTTTCGGGATGTGGAAGTGCAGCCCCTCGCCCACCAGCGCCATGCCGATCAGCAGCAGGAAGGAGAGGCACAGCACCTTGACCGACGGGTGCTTGTCGACGAACTCGCCGACCGGCTGCGCCGCCAGGATCATCACCACCATGGCGACGACGACGGCCGTCACCATGACCGAGAGATGCTGGGCCATGCCGACCGCGGTGATGACGCTGTCCAGCGAAAAGACGATGTCCAGCATGGCGATCTGAAAGATCGCCGCGCCGAAGGTCAGGTAACGCCCGGCCTTGTTCGGCCCCTCTCCCGACCCGTCGATATGATGGTGAATCTCGGTCGTCGCCTTGGCCAGCAGGAACAGGCCGCCACCCAGCAGGATGATATCGCGCCAGGAAAGATCGAAGGCATGCTCGGCGCCGAACCAGTCCAGGGTAAGAATTGGCGTTGTCAGGCCCGCCACCCAGGCAATCGAGGCCAGCAGCAACAGCCGCGTGCCGAGCGCCAGCAGCAGGCCAATCCGGCGCGCCGCCATCTGCTTTTCCGGGGCGCAGCGTGATGCCACGATCTGCACGAATAGGAGGTTGTCGATGCCAAGCACGATTTCCAGCGCCGCGAGTGTCAGAAAACTCAGGATCACCTGCGGATCGCTCAACAATTCCAACATGATGTATTTCCCGCTCCCCCGGGGATTTGCTGACATTTGCCTGACTGGCGCGACCCGGCGCCCGGCGCAAGCCCGCGAAAATTGGGCCGGACGCGGAAAATGTCAATCAATCTGCCCCGAAATTCTTTTGCGGTGGCCTGCCCGCAGACAAGGGCGCGGCTCCGGCGTATGCTTATCGGTATCGGACTGCGGTTCCCCCGTCGCCGGCCGGCAATGCGCCGGACCGCGACATGGCCGAGCCACGGAGCCGCGCCGCTTCCACATTGTCGGGAGGGTGACCATGGCAACGACCATCAGAAACCCCATCGAGTGGGGCTGGGACCAGTGCAAGCATGCCGTCGCGGCGCTGGACGCGGTTGGCAGGACCTGGGAGCATGCCGAGGCGCGCGAGCGCGACATCCCCGGGGCCCTGCCGGTGCGCCGGATCGAAATCGCCAGTTTCCGCGACATTTTTGCGAGAGCGGCGGCTGATTTTGGCGCCTACCGTACCGACGTCATATTCCTGTGCGTCATCTATCCCCTGATTGGCATCGTCGTCGCCCGCTTCCTGTTCGGCTATCAGCTGATGGCGATGCTGTTCCCGCTCGCTTCCGGCTTCGCACTGGTGGGCCCGTTCGCGGCCATCGGCCTTTATGAAATGAGCCGCCTGCGAGAAAAGGGCGATGCGGTCACCTGGGTAAATGCTCTGGCGGTGCTGAAGGCGCCCAATCTCGGCGCCATCATCGGCCTCGGCTTGATCCTGGTCGCCCTGTTCCTTGTCTGGATCGCTACCGCCTATGGCATCCAGACGGCGACCCTGGGAGCCGAGCCGCCGCGCGCCGTTGGCGCCTTCCTGGCGGCGGTCTTCACCACGCCCGCCGGCTGGGCCATGATCGGCATCGGCATCGGCGCGGGCTTCCTGTTTGCGCTTTTCGCCATGGCGATCAGCGTGTTCTCGTTCCCATTGCTCCTCGACCGCGATATCGGCCTCGGCACGGCGATCCGCACCTCGGTACGGGCCGTGGCCGCCAATCCGCTGCCGATGGCGGTCTGGGGTTTGATTGTCGCCGTCGGACTGATGCTGGGCTCGCTGCCGCTCTTCATCGGGCTCATTGTGGTGATTCCGCTGCTCGGCCACGCCACCTGGCATCTCTATCGCGCGGTCCTGGGCGCGAGCTGAAGGGCCGGGTCGGCGCTTAGGGCGACGTCGGATGCGTCGCATCCAGTGTCCTGCGCCAGCGCGCCCTGAGCGCCGCCGGCCGGGCGGTGAAGCGCGTATCGAGCACCGTCAGGCTGGCGATGCGGTCGGTCCGGAAGTGCCTGAAGTCATTGCGCAGTTCGCACCAGGCAATCAGCAGGCGCACCGATTCCAGATAGCCGATGGCGATCGGCCAGACGGTGCGAACCGTTTCCCGCCCCACTTCGTCGCGGTAGTCGAGCCTCAGCTTACGCGCATTGTGGATGGCGGCCCGCACTAGGCCGACATCGATCCGGTCGGCCGGCAGTGCTCGACCCGGCGGCGCGATGCTGGCCGGGTCGAGCGCGATGGGTCGCAGGTGCTCCGGCACCACCCCGGCGATCTTGGCGATGAGGTCCAGCGCCGCGCGCGCCAAGCCCGCATCGCCGCGTCCGGCCACCAGCTTTGCCCCGAGGACGGCGGCCTCGATCTCGTCGGCCGTCAGCATCAGGGGCGGCATGTCATGGCCGTCTTCCAGGACATAGCCGACCCCCGCCTCGCCCCGGATGGGCACACGCTGGGCCATCAGCGTGGCGATGTCGCGATAGACCGAGCGCTGCGAAGTCTCCAGTTCGGCGGCAATGGTGGCGGCCGTCACCGGCTGCCGGTGGCGACGCAGGATTTGGATGATCTGGAACAGGCGGTCCGCGCGACGCATGGTTGATCCCCACGATTGTTCCGGGGCGATTTTCCCCATTCGTTCGCTGCTGACACTAGGCTGGCAGCAGGTTGGCAGTAAAGCTTCGGCTCGCGCCCGCCGTCAGGAGGCAGATATGCTGTACCCGGAAACGCCCATCATTCTTTACGCCGCCGGCCCCGGTTTCGGCCTGCCCGAAGCCAGTTCCTATGCCATGAAAAGCGAGATCCACCTGCGCATGGCCGGACTGCCCTACAGGAAGGATTGCCATGGTTTTGCCAAGGCGCCGAAAGGCAAGCTGCCCTATATCCGCGATGGCCAGGCCGTGATCGCGGATTCCACCCTCATCCGGCAGCATCTGGAGTGGTCCTACGGAATCGATTTTGACGTCGGCCACGACCTTGCCGCCCGGGCCATGGCCTGGGCCGTGGAGCGCCTGCTGGAGGATCATCTCGGCTGGGCCGCCTTGCGCATGCGATGGCTGGATCCCGTCAATTTCGCCCGCGGACCTGCCCAGATGATCGGAGCAACACCGCACGCCTCGCGTGACGAGCGGCGCGCCCACGCACAGGCCGAAGTGGCGAGCGAGTTGCACGCCCATGGTATCGGTCGTCACAGCGAGGAAGACATCCAGTTCCTGGCCACCCGCTCGCTCTACAGCTTTTCCGTCCTGCTGGCAGACCGGCCCTTCCTGCTGGGCGAGAAGCCCTGCGGCACCGACGCGACCGCCTGCGGCATCCTTGCCGCGATCCTGACCCCCTTTTTTGCCGGCCCCTTGCGCGAGGCGGCACTCGGCTTCGACAACCTCTATCCTTATGTGTGCCGGATGCTGCGGCGCTATTATCCAGAATTCGATCTCGGGGACTGGCCGACGCCGGATCTCCGCCCCGTGACCGAGCTGGCGTGAGGAGGCGTGATTTCCCGGCGACTCGGCGCCGGGCCTAGCCTGAGCGTATCGCATCCCGCTTCAAGGAGGCTTGCCATGCCGGTTCCACTTTCCCTCGACCTCACCTTGCTCGTCTGGTCGGTCGCCCTTTGCGTGGTGCAGATGCTGGTGGCAGCCAGCGCCAGGGCGCCGCTGGTCGGGCTGCCCGCGCTGGCCGGCAATCGCGACAACCTGCCGGCGGCCACCGGCTTCGCCGGCCGCGCCGGCCGCGCCCATCGCAACATGCTGGAAAATCTGGTGCTGTTTGCGGCACTTGTCCTGGTGGCGCATGTCACCGGGCGCGCCAACGAGATGACCGCCCTCGGCGCACAGCTCTTCTTCTGGGCGCGCATGGCCTATGCCATCGTCTATTTGATCGGGATTCCCTGGCTGCGCACCGGTCTCTGGCTGGTCTCCATGGCGGGGCTGGTTGTCATATTCCTGCAATTGCTCTGACCGTGGCGCATGCCCATATAGCGGGACGGGCCCTTGATCGCTCCCGCCCCTTGCTTGGTATAAACCGGACATGAAACCGCTCGCCGCAGATCCCGTCGTTCAGGAGCGCGCCATCGGTGCCGGCGAAACTCTGCCCGGCCGGCCGTTCAAGCTGGTGTCGGATTACACCCCCGCCGGCGACCAGCCGCAGGCGATCGCCGAGCTTGTGGCCGGGATCGAGGCCGAGGAGCGCGACCAGGTGCTGCTTGGCGTCACCGGTTCCGGCAAGACTTTCACCATGGCCCATGTCATCCAGCAGGTGCAGCGCCCGGCCCTGGTCCTTGCGCCCAACAAGACGCTGGCGGCCCAGCTCTATGGCGAGATGAAGAGCTTTTTCCCGGAGAATGCAGTCGAGTATTTCGTCAGCTACTACGATTATTACCAGCCGGAAGCCTACGTCCCGCGCACCGACACCTATATCGAGAAGGAAAGCTCGCTCAACGAGCAGATCGACCGCATGCGCCATGCGGCGACGCGCGCCCTGTTCGAGCGCCGCGATGTCATCATCGTCGCCTCGGTCTCCTGCATATATGGCATCGGTGCGCCGGAAACCTATTCCACCATGACCATCACCCTGAAGCCGGGTGACAGCGTCGATCTCAACACGCTGCTGCGGCGACTGATCGAACTGCAATACAAGCGCAACGAGACCGCCTTCTATCGTGGCACCTTCCGCCTCAAGGGTGACGTGCTGGAACTCTTTCCGGCGCATATGGAGGATCGGGCCTGGCGCCTCTCGCTGTTCGGCGACGAGATCGAGAGCATCGTCGAGTTCGACCCGCTGACCGGGCAGAAGACCGACGAGTTGGCCGAAATCAAGATCTACGCCAACAGCCATTACGTGACCCCCAAGCCGACCCTCACCCAGGCGGTGAAGCAGATCCGCGAGGAATTGAAAGTACGCCTGAAGGAATTCGAGGCGCAGAACAAGCTGCTCGAAGCGCAGCGCCTCGAGCAGCGCGTCACCTTCGACATGGAAATGATCGAGGCGACCGGCGCCTGTGCCGGCATCGAGAACTATTCGCGTTATCTCACCGGCCGCCAGCCGGGCGAACCGCCGCCAACCCTGTTCGAATACCTGCCGGCCGACGCCCTCATCTTCGTCGACGAGAGCCATGTCACGATCCCGCAGATCGGCGGCATGTTCAAGGGCGACTGGCACCGGAAATCGACGCTGGCGGAATACGGCTTCCGTCTGCCCTCCTGCTGCGACAACCGCCCCTTGAAATTCGAGGAATGGGAGCGCATGCGGCCGCAGACGGTCTCGGTCTCGGCGACGCCCGGCAACTGGGAACTCAACCAGACCGGCGGCGCCTTCGTCGAACAGGTGATCCGCCCGACCGGACTGATCGATCCAGTCTGCATAATCCGTCCGACCGAAACCCAGGTCGACGACGTGGTGGCGGAGTGCAAGGAGGCGGCGCGGCTTGGCCACCGCGTCCTTATCACCACGCTGACCAAGCGCATGGCCGAGGACCTGACCGAATACCTGCACGATGCCGGTGTCCGCGTGCGCTACATCCATTCCGATGTCGAGACGCTGGAGCGGATCGAGATCATCCGCGATCTGCGCCTCGGCGCCTTCGACGTGCTGGTCGGCATCAACCTGCTGCGCGAGGGCCTCGACATTCCGGAATGCGCCCTGGTCTGTATCCTCGACGCCGACAAGGAGGGCTTCCTGCGCTCGCGCACCAGCCTCGTCCAGACCATCGGGCGCGCCGCCCGCAATGTCGAGGGTCGCGTCCTGCTCTACGCCGACAAGATCACCGACAGCCTGCAATACGCCCTCGACGAAACCAGCCGTCGGCGCGAGAAGCAGCAGGCCTACAACGCCGCAAACGGCATCACCCCGGAATCGGTGCGCAAGAACATCGCCGACATCATGGAATCGGTCTATGAGTCCGACCATGTGACGGTCGATACCGGCATCCTCGGCGAGAAGCACTTGCTCGGCCACAATCTCCGCGCAACCATCACCGAACTCGAGAAGAAGATGCGCGATGCCGCCGGCAATCTGGAGTTCGAGGAAGCCGCCCGCTATCGTGACGAGATCAAGCGGCTGGAAGCGCTGGATCTAGAAATTCCGACCACTACGGGCGGGCTCAAGGGCGGGCTCGATGCCGCCGGCAAGCCGCTGCCGGATCGCCCGCGCGCAAGATCCAAGGCCGGCCGTCCCGGCGAAGCGCCGCGCTTCAAGGACAAGAAGAACCGGCGGCGATGATGCTCAGGCCTGCCGCGCCAGCATCGCCTTGAAGCGGGCGAGCGCCAGGGCGAGGAAGACGCTTCCCTGGAAGGCGATCAGCGCCAATTGCGGCCAGATGACGTCGATGCCGGCACCGCGATATAGCACCGCCTGCGACAGTGCCACGAAATGGGTCGAGGGCAGTCCCTTCATCACTATCTGGAAGAACAGCGGCATGGATTCAACCGGTGTGGTCGACCCCGAAAGCAGGTTCATCACCACGAAGCAGGGAATCGCCATCAGGGCAAATTGCGGCATCGAATTGGCGAAGGTCGCCAGCAGGATGCCCATCGCCGTCGTGGCGAACAGATAGAAGGCAGCGCTGCCGAGGAACAGCAGCCTGGAGCCCGCCACCGGGATGCCGAGGCCGAGATTGACCACGAAATGCAGCGACAGGGCGACGGCGAAGAGGATGACAAGGCCATTGGCCCAGATCTTGGCCGCGGCGATTTCCGAGGCGGTCACCGGCATTACCAGCAGGTGCTCGATGGTGCCGCGTTCGCGCTCGCGGATCACGGCCGCCCCGACCAGGATGATCGACAGGATGGTGATGTTCTGCACCACCTGCATCACCGCCATGAACCAGGCGGAGTCGAGATTGGGATTGAAATAGGCGCGGATGACGAGTTCCACCGGCAGGCTTTCGGCGACATTGTGTCGCCCGAGGAAGACGTCGGTTTCACGGCTGACGATCTCGCTGATATAGCGCGTGCCGATGCCGGCCTGGGTCATCGCGGTGGCATCGACGGCAAGCCCGACGATTGGGGTACGGCCGGCCAGCAGATCGGCCTCCATGCCGGGCGGCAGGTCGAGGGCGAAGGTGAACAGCGCTCGGTCAAGCCCGGCGTCCACCTCATGCCGGTCGATCAGCAACGGGCGCAGGAAGTAGGGTGGCTGCAGCGCCTCGATGATGCGGCGGGAAAGCTGCGAGCCATCGCCGTCCACCACGGCAATTGCCGCATTGCGCACCTCGGTGCGCACGCCGTGCGCCACGGTATAGACCGAAACCGTAAAGACGAAGGCCATCAGGCCCAGCAGCACCGGATCCTTGGCCAAGGCGGCCATCTCCTTCAGGCCCAGGCGAAATACGTTGCGCAGCCACAGCCTCATCTCAGCGCTCCTGCTTGCGGACGAATAGGCGCGCCAGAAGGAGGTAGGCGACGGCAAAGGCCGCCAGCATGGCGAACTCCTTGCCGAAGCTGGCAAGTTCCAATCCCTTGGTGAAGACGCCGAGGCTGATAGTCTGATACCAGGAGGCGGGAAAGCCGAGGCCGATCCATTTGGCAGCACCCTCCAGCGTCGCAGTCGGGTAGAGCAGGCCGGAGAAATTGACCGCCGGAATGACCGACAGGATGGCGGCGGCAAAGATCGCCGCAACCTGTGACGAACAGAAGGCCGAGATCAGGAGGCCGAACCCGGTTGCCGCCGCCTGATAGAGAACGACACCTAACGCCAGTGCCAGCAGGCTGCCCTTGGGAAAGATGCCGAAGATCGGCACCGCCATAAGGCTCATCAGCAGGAAGGCGAAGCAGCCGATGGCGATATAGGGCAACTGCTTTCCCATCAGGAATTCGCTGATTCCGGCGGGTGAGGCATAGAGATTGGCGATCGTGCCCAGCTCTTTCTCGCGAACCACGCCGAGTGCTGTCAGCATCGCCGGAATCAGCATGAGCAGCAGCATCATGATCCCGGGCACAATGGCGACGACACTCTTGAAATCCTGATTGTAGCGGAAGCGCGGCACCAGCTCGATACCGACCGGCACCTCGTACCTCCCGACAGTCTGGCGGACGAGTTCCTCGGCATGGACTTGGGCGATGCCCTGAACGTAGCCGCGCGTCGTCTCACCACGGAACGGGAAGCTGCCGTCGATGAAGACACCGATCTGCGGCCGCAGGCCCTGCATGCGCTCACGGCCGAAATCAGACGGGATCTCGATCGCCACCTGGATGTCACCTGATTGCAGGCGCCTGTCAAGATCATTCAAATCCCGGATCGGGTCACCCTCGATGAAATAGGCCGATCCGCTAAAGCCTTCCATGGCGGCGCGACTGTCGAGCGAGCGGTCTCGGTCGAGCACGGCGAAACGCAGGTTCTCGACGTCGAACGACATGCCGAAGCCGAAGCAGATCAGGAGAAACAGCGGCGCCAGCAGGGCAAAGGTCAGGCGCACGGTATCGCGGCGGAGCTCAAGCGCCTCGCGCCGCGCAAAGACGCCGATGCGCCGCAGGGGAGCCGGCAGGTTCCACCTTGCGGCCGGCGGCAGGCGAGGCGCGATCGCGACCGCCGGCGGCGGCGCTTCTACCTCTTCGCGCATAATCAGGCGCACAAAGGCCTCGTCGAGATCGCCGTCGCCATGGGCCTGCGCGAGTTCCTCCGGCATGCCGACTGCGAGGACGCGGCCGCGATGCATGAAGGAGATGCGGTCGCAACGCGCCGCCTCGCTCATGAAATGGGTCGAGACAAAGATCGTGACGCCTTCCTCGCGCGCCAGCCGGCCAATCTGGCGCCAGAAGGCATCCCGCGCCTCGGGGTCGACGCCCGAGGTCGGCTCGTCGAGGATGAGGACGCTCGGCCTGTGCAGGCAGGCGGCCGCCAGCTGCAGGCGCTGGCGCTGGCCCAGCGACAGATCCTTCGGCGTCCGCTCGCCAAAACCGACAAGATCGAAGCGCGCCATCGCCTCGTCCAGGCGGGCGGCAAGCTCCGATACCGGGATCTGGTAAAGCCGGGCGTGCAAATCGAGATTGGCGCGTACGCTGAGCTCCTCGTAGAGCGAGAAACTCTGCGACATATAGCCTATCTGGAGCCGCGTCGTCCGGTCCTGCGCAGCAATGGGTCGGCCCAGCATCCGACCCTCGCCGCTGCTTGCCGGCAGCAGGCCGGTCAGCATCTTCATGGTGGTGGTCTTGCCACAGCCATTGGAGCCGAGGAAACCGAAAATCTCGCCCCGTTCGATGCGGAAACTGACACGATCGACCGCGACGAAATCCCCGAACCTGCGCGTCAGCTCCGACGCCTCGATCACCGGGTCGCCATCGGCGGGGCGGCGCGGCGGCATCTGCCAGGCCGCCTTGGGGGTCGCTGCGTCACCGCCATGGCGCAGCGCCACGAAGGCGTCATCGAGCGAGTTTGTGCCGGTCTTATCGAGAATCTCGGCGAGCGATCCCAGCGCCATCAGACGCCCGTCATCGATCACGGCAATGCGGTCGAAGAGCGCCGCTTCCTCCATATAGGCGGTGGCAACCACCAGAGTGAGCTGCGGCCGCTCGGCACGGATATCCGTGATCAACTGCCAAAACTGTCGCCGCGACAGCGGGTCGACGCCGGTGGTCGGCTCGTCAAGAATCAATAGGTCGGGGTCGTGCACCAGCGCGCAACAGAGGCCCAGCTTCTGCTTCATGCCGCCGGATAGTTTGCCCATCGGCCGATCGGGAAACGGCGCCAGGCCGGTGGCAGCGAGAACGCGCTGGCGCCGCATCTCGAGTTCGCCATCGGCGACACCGAAGAGGCCGGCGAAAAAATCGATGTTCTCCGCCACCGACAGGCTGGGATAGAGGTTCTTGCCGAGGCCCTGCGGCATATAGGCAAGGCGCGGCGCCACCAAGCCACGGTGCCGGCGGCGGCGCATGTCACCACCCAGCACCTCGACCCGGCCGTCCTGGATGCGGCGCGTGCCGGCGATCAGCGAAAGCAGGGTCGACTTGCCGACGCCGTCGGGCCCGATGATGGCGAGCGACGTACCGGCCGGCAGTTGCAGCGAGATGTCGGCGAGGCCGAAATGCCGGTTATGGCGATAGTGAACGCCTTCGAGCCGGATCGCCATGGGCACTGCCATGGGTGGCGTCACGGTCGCTGCCGGCGCCAGCGTCACTGGCTGGCACCGCCATCCGGTGCCGGCGGCAGTTTCGGCGCCAGGAAATCAGGCCATTGCGCGGCGGCATCGACCTTCAGATAGGCGTTGCCGGTCAGCCCCGCCTTCACGTAGTCGCGATAGGTATCGAGGATGTCACGACTGATCTCGACCTTGACACGATAGGTCAGTTTGTCCCGTTCCGCCTTGGTTTCGACGAATTTCGGTGTGAACTGCGCCTCGGCGGCGACAAAGCTGACCGTAGCGGGGATGACATATTCAGGGGCGGCATCGAGGACGATGCGCGCCTCTCCACCAACGCCAATCCGGCCGGCAACGGCGGTCGGAAAGAAAACCACCATATGCACGTCCGCGAGGTCGAGCAGTGTCGCCACCTGGCCGCCTGCGGCCAGCACTTCGCCCGCTTTCACCAGGCGGTACTCGACCCGGCCATCGGTCGGTGCCTTCAGCGTCATATCGGCGATGACGGCCTCGAGGCGCGCCACACGCGCCGCCGCGGCATTGGCAGCAGCCTTGGCATCTTCGACCGAGGCGCGGGTTCCCTTGAGTGCTGCGGCAGCAACGTCGCGCTGGGCGCGCCGGCGGTCGACTTCCGCTACCGGCCCCGCATTTTTCTTCTGCAGCGTGATGGCGCGTTCGAGCTCGATCTCGGCCAGCTTCAGATCCGCCAGGCGGATGCCGACATCCGCCTCGGCCCGGCCGATTCCCTCTACCGCCTGCCGCTCATTGGCCTTGGCCTCAGCCAGTTCCGCCAGCAGTTCCGCGACATCCATCTCGGCGACGATTGAGCCTGTCTTGACGAAATCCCCCTCGACGACCCGGATATCGGCAACGCGGCCGGCATATTTCGTCGCGACCGCCACGCGCTCCACCTCGATGCGGCCATTGGCATAGGCAAATCCGATGAGCGCCGCCTCGGCCTGCTGCTGTTTCCAGAAGACATAGAAGGCGCTGCCGGCACCGACTACCAGCAACGCGAGGACGACATATAAAAGACGCATGCTTGACCGCCGCTTGTCCGAGTTGCGCGCATGGAAAAATGACGATGGGGCCGATTGCCCGGCCCCATCTTCTCATGTCAGCACGTGGCGGCAAGCGCCTTGATTTGGATCAAGTCAGCGCGACGGGTCAGGCCCGCACCAGGGGCTTGTATTTGATGCGGTGCGGCTGGTCGGCATCGGTGCCGAGGCGGCGGTGCCGGTCGGCCTCGTAATCCTGGTAATTGCCCTCGAACCATTCGACATGGCTGTCGCCCTCGAAGGCCAGCATATGGGTGGCGATGCGGTCGAGGAACCAGCGGTCATGGCTGATGACAACGACGCAGCCGGCAAAGTCCAGCAGCGCCTCTTCTAGCGCCCGCAGCGTGTCGACGTCGAGATCGTTGGTCGGCTCGTCAAGCAGCAGGACGTTGGCGCCGGATTTCAGCATTTTGGCGAGATGCACGCGGTTGCGCTCGCCGCCCGAGAGCTGGCCGACCTTCTTCTGCTGGTCGACACCCTTGAAGTTGAAGCCGGCGACATAGGCGCGGCTCGGCATCTTGCGCTTGCCGAGTTCGATCTCGTCATGGCCGTCCGAGATCTCCTCCCACACCGTCTTGTTGGGATTGAGGCTGTCGCGCGACTGGTCGACGTAACCCAGTTTCACCGTCTCGCCGACCTTGAAGCTGCCGCTGTCCGGGGTCTCCTGACCGGTGATCATGCGAAAGAGCGTCGTCTTGCCGGCGCCGTTGGGCCCGATCACGCCAACGATCCCGCCCGGCGGCAGGCGGAAGGAAAGATCCTCGATCAGCAAGCGGTCACCGAAGCCCTTGTTGAGATGTTCCGCTTCGATCACCAGGTCGCCGAGGCGCGGGCCCGCAGGGATATAGATCTGCGCGTTCTCCTGCGCCTTCTCGTTCTGCTGGGCCAGCAAAGCCTCATAGGCGCTGACGCGGGCCTTCGACTTCGCCTGGCGCGCCTTCGGGCTCTGCCGGATCCATTCCAGCTCGCGCTCCAGGGTGCGCTGGCGGGCGCTTTCGGTCTTCTGCTCCTGCTCAAGGCGCTTCGACTTCTGCTCCAGCCAGCCGGAGTAATTGCCCTCGAAGGGAATGCCCTGGCCGCGGTCGAGTTCCAGGATCCAGCCCGCCACATTGTCAAGGAAGTAGCGGTCATGGGTCACGGCAACCACCGTGCCCTTGTAGTCCTCCAGGAAGCGCTCCAGCCAGGCCACCGATTCCGCATCCAGATGGTTGGTCGGCTCGTCGAGCAGCAGCATGTCGGGGCTGGAGAGCAGCAGGCGGCAGAGCGCCACCCGGCGCCGCTCACCGCCGGAGAGCTTGGTGACGTCCGCGTCGCTGGGCGGGCAGCGCAGGGCGTCCATGGCGATCTCGACCTTGCGCTGCACGTCCCAGGCATCGGCCGCGTCGATCTTCTCCTGCAGTTCCGCCTGCTTGGCCAGCAGCGTGTCGAAATCGGCATCGGGATCGGCCATGGCGTTGGAGACCGCCTCGAATTCCTCCAGCAGCTTCGCCGTGGCGCCGACGCCGTCCATCACGTTGCCGAGCACGTCCTTGGCCGGATCGAGATGCGGCTCCTGGGCGAGATAGCCGACCGAGACGCCATCCGCCGCCCAGGCTTCGCCGCCGACATCCTTGTCGATCCCGGCCATGATCTTGAGCAGCGTCGATTTGCCGGCGCCGTTATGGCCGAGCACGCCGATCTTGGCGCCGGGCAGGAAGGACAGCCAGATATTGTCCAGCACCTTCTTGCCACCGGGATAGACCTTGGACAGGCCCTTCATCACGTAAATGTATTGATACGCCGCCATTTTCTGCTCCGAACCAGAGTTGCGAGGGCCCGTTTCAGGACCCGAATACAGGTTTGGGCGCTTTCTTAGACGATTGCCAAGCCGGGCGGAACCCCCGAGCGGGCGCGCCTTCACCAGGTGCCCGTTCCCGGCTAAGGTGCGGCGACAAAAATCCCCTGCCCAGAGTGCACTCTCCGCATGCCCGCCCCCACCACATCCTCGCATCCCCTTCTCGGCATCGGCCTGATGCTGGCCGCCATGGCGATCCTGCCGTTCCTGGACGTGGTGGCGAAGTTCCTGGGGCAGCAGAACATGCCGATTGTCGAGATCGTCTGGGCGCGCCTCTTTTTCGGCATGCTCATTACCCTGCCGGTTGCCTGGAAGTATGGCGGGCCAAGGGGCCTGCTACCGGACCCGTTCTGGATGCATACCTGGCGCGGCATCTTCCTGTGCGGGGCCACGTTCTTCTTCTTCTGGGCGCTGAAGTTCCTGCCCATCGCCGATACGCTGGCGATCTTCTTCGTGCAGCCCCTCATCGTCACTCTGCTGTCGCCGCTGGTCCTCGGCGAAAAGGTCGGCATCCGCCGCTGGATCGCGGTCTTGGTTGGCTTCGTCGGCACGCTGGTCATCATCCGGCCCGGATTCCAGGAGTTCAATCCCGGCATGCTGATGGCGCTCGCCGCCGGCACCTCGCTTGCCATCTACATGCTGCTGACGCGCAAGATGTCCGGCCGCGCCCATCCGATGGTCACCACCTTCCATACCAATGTGGCGGGCTCTGTGCTGATGTCGGTCGCCGTCATCTTCTTCTGGCAGGCGCCGACGCTGGAACAATGGGGCCTGTTCCTGCTGCTGGGGCTCATCGCCACCGCGGGCCACTCGCTCATCGTCAAGGCCTATGACCATGCCGAGGCCTCGCTGCTGGCGCCCTTCGCCTATGCCGAGATGATCATGGCGGTGGTCGCCGGCTGGTACTTCTTCGGTGATTTCCCCGACCGCTGGACCTTCCTCGGCGTCGGCATCCTTATTTCCTGCGCGCTTTACATCTCCTATCGCGAGCGGGTGCGAAGGCTGCCGGCCAGCGTTACCGGCGAGCATTCCTGATCGACATTTTTCAGTTGATCAGGAATGACTGATTATCTAATTTTCAGTTACTGTATTTCGGAAACTGGAGAATCTATCGATGTGGGCTGAGTCGGGACGCAAATTCGTGGCGTTGATCGCCATTCTCGCCGCCATGACCGCTTGCGGTACGCCCGAATCCCTCAGCTATCCACCGGGCAAGACGCTCAAAATAACCAAGAACGTCTGGTCCGCCTATCAGGAATATCTCGGCATGCAGGGTGGCGTGCGCAAGGAAGGGGCATTCCTCGTCGTATTGCATAACGATGTCGGCGTCGGTTCGCGCTGGAGTTATTG
The DNA here is from genome assembly GCF_004363235.1 of Dongia mobilis. Classification (GTDB taxonomy): domain Bacteria; phylum Pseudomonadota; class Alphaproteobacteria; order Dongiales; family Dongiaceae; genus Dongia; species Dongia mobilis. The sequence continues at coordinate 415,738 of NZ_SNYW01000007.1, read as the reverse complement.
CCCGCCGTCGGCCGACTATTGCACCGGTCCCACCATCAATCTTGCCAACGACATGTGCAAGCAGGAGAAGCTGAAATGCGTCCTGTTTGCCCGCGGCACCACAGAGATTCTGCCCTACGAAATCGTCGACTGAGCCGGGCGAAATCCGCGCAGAAACACGGCTGACCTGTCCATGTCCGAAAACCGCGAGCAGCCGGGCTGGCGCCGTGGCATGCTTGGCACATGGATATCGACGAAAATCACCCTCCCGAAGCGCTGAGCGGCGACTGGATCGCCCTCGACCCGCTGGCCTGCTACCGGGCCATTGAAACGCGCGATGCGCGGTTCGACGGGCGGGTTTTTGTCGGCGTGACCTCGACCGGAATCTATTGCCGGCCGGTCTGCCCGGCGCGGACGGCGAAATTCGCGCATTGCCGCTTTTACCCATCGGCCGCCGCGGCACAGGAGGCGGGCTTTCGTCCCTGCCTGCGCTGCCGCCCGGAAACCGCCCCGGAGACCGGTGCCTGGGCCGGGACATCCAGCACCGTTTCGCGTGGCCTCGCCCTCATCGCCGACGGCGCCCTCGACGGAGAGGGCGCCGGTGTAGAGGCACTGGCCGCTCGGCTTGGCATCGGCGAGCGGCAGTTGCGACGCCTGTTCAATGCGCATCTCGGCGCCGTGCCGATCGCCGTAGCCCAGGCGCGGCGGGTGCATTTCGCCAAGCAGCTGATCCATGACACCGATCTGCCGATGACCGATGTGGCACTTGCCGCCGGATTCGGCAGCCTGCGGCGCTTCAACGAGACCTTCCGGCAGATGTATGGCAGGCCCCCCGGTGCCTTGCGACGCCGCAAGACGGCTTCCGGCGAGGGTGGCAGCGTCACCCTGCATTTGCGCTATCGCCCGCCCTATGACTGGGCGGCGATGCTGGCATTCCTGCGCGCCCGCGCCATTCCGGGGCTGGAACTGGTCACGGGCCAAAGCTACAGCCGCGCCGTCCGGATCGGCGGCGGGGCCGGCACCGTCACGATCGATCACCGGCCGGCGCAGGCCAGCCTGCGCGCCCGCATCCGCTTTCCCGACCTGACCGCGCTGCCTGCCATTGTGCGGCGCATCCGGCGGGTCTTCGACCTGGATGCGGATGTGGTCATGATCGGCGCGCATCTGGCACAGGATCCGCTGCTGACACCGCTGATTGCGGCGCGGCCCGGCCTTCGTGTACCCGGCGGCTGGGATGGCTTCGAACTGGCGATCCGCGCCATCCTCGGCCAGCAGGTGACAATTGCCGCCGCGCGCAAGCTGGCGGCACAGCTGGTCGGCTTGTGCGGCAGCGATCTGCCGCCGGAACTGAGGATGGGCGATCTGGCGCGCTGCTTTCCGACCCCGGAGCAGCTCCTGGCGGCGGACCTCTCATCGCTCGGCATGCCGGGTGCGCGCCGGCAAACGCTCGGTGCCATGGCTGCAGCGGCGACGGCCGATGCCGACCTTTTCCGCCCGATGAGCAGCCTCGAGGAGACGGTGGCGCGGTTGTGCCGTATCCGCGGCATCGGCGACTGGAGTGCGCACTATATCGCGCTGCGCGTCATCCGCGAGAGCGACGCCTTCCCGGCGAGCGATGTCGGCCTGCTGCGGGGCGCCACGCCACCCGGTGGCCAGCGACCGACGCCGCAGGCGCTGCTTGCCATGTCGGCCCGATGGCGCCCGTGGCGTGCCTATGCCGCCCAGCATCTCTGGGCCGCCGACCCCGCCGCCTGAAGGGAGCAGCATGCCAGGTTCCGAACAATTGCTCGTCGACCGCATCCCGACACCGATCGGCGAGCTGGTCATCATCGCGGACCAGGCCGGAAAGCTGCGGGCCGTCGACTGGACCGACCACGAGGGGCGCATGCTGGCCTTGCTCGCGCGCCATTGCCGGCACGGCTTCGACCTGCACCCGAGGCGCGACCCGCACGGCCTGTCGCGGGCGCTCAAGGCATATTTCAAGGGCGACCTTGCCGCAATCGAACCGCTGGAAACCGCGACCGACGGCACCCCGTTCCAGCACGCGGCCTGGCGCGAACTGCGCCGCATCCCGGCCGGAAGGGCGATCTCCTATGCCGAACTCGCGCGGCGCATCGGCAGGCCCCGGGCAGTGCGTGCCACCGGCCTTGCCAATGGCGCCAATCCGATCAGCATCGTCGTTCCCTGCCACCGCGTCATCGGCAGCGACGGGTCGTTGACCGGCTATGGCGGCGGCATTCATCGCAAACGCTGGCTGCTGGCTCATGAAGGGTGCGAGACAGCCGAGTAGGCGTTCAGAACATCAGGTCGCGCACCAGATCCGGCAGCAGTTGGATTCGCTTCAGCGCATCGCGCAGCCGATTGGTCTCCGACCGTGAAAGTTCCGACAGCAATATCTCGTTGTTGAGCTTTTCCCCCGACAGCAGCGCACGCGATTGGCGGCGCAGGATCAGCGACAGGCAGAAGGCGTGGTCGTCGGCCAGTGCGCGCAGCAGCGCGGTATCCCCTTCACCCCGCGCCGCCAGCCTGGCGAGGCGCTCGCTGGTGGTATGCGCCGGCAGATTGTGGCGAATCGCGAGCGTGCGGGCAGCGCTGACGATCGGGAACAGCGCATGGAGCTTGAGGTCAAGGCGGCCATCCTCCCCCGCGAGACGGCCCATGAAGCCGAACGGGTTGGCGATGCGGTCCAGCTTTGCCCCCAGCAGCTTGGCGAAGACCGGGTTGGCGCTGCCGGTCGCATAAGCATGGGCGAAGAGGTCATGGGCGAGGCGCCGGGCGCCGAAGACAGCCGCCTGGTCGAAGAAGATATCGACATTGAGCAGGTTTTCCGGCCGCGCACTTGCCACCCAGCCCTCGATGCGCGCGCGCCAGGTGGCGGCAGAGCCGCGCCAGGGCGGATTCTTCGCCATGACGCCGCCATTGCAGAGGGGGATTCCGGCCTGGTCGAGGATGGCCGCCATGCGCGTCCCCAGTTCGGCGAACCAGCGGTCCTGCGGCCCATCCGGATCGCCCTCGGCAAAGACGATGGCATTGTCCTGATCCGGTTTGAGCAGGCTTTCGCCGCGTCCGCCCGAGCCCAGGACCATGACCGCGAACGGACAGGGCGCCTCGCCGAAATCTTCGCTGCGCATCTCCGCCAGCGCCAGTTCCGCAGCGCGCTCGGTCATGCTGCGCAGTTCCTCGGACACGATTCGCGCCGTGGTCCGGGCGTCGAGGCCTTCGTGGGTGAGCGAGCGCACGACTCCGGCAAGCCCCGCCCAGGCGACCGCCATGTCGCCGGCAGATTGCGCCTCCTTGATTGCATCACTGAGTGCGATCGCCGGCTCGCTGCGCAGCTTCAGCAGATCGCGCGCCGAGATCATGCCAACCGCATCGCCGACATCGTCCACCACCACCAGATGCCGCACCTTCAGTCGCCGCATGCGCGAGATGGCGCGATAGACATAGGCTTTTTCGCGAATGCTGATGAGCGGCCGGTTGGCCATGTTGGCGACCGGCCGCTCAAGCGCCGCGGCGCCATCCGCCGCAATCCGGCGCAGCGCGTCGCGCTCGGTCAGGATGCCATAGGCGCCGAGCGGCCGGCCACCCTCCGGCGGGTCGGCGACCAGCACCGAGCTTGCCCCGCGCTCGGCCATCTTCTTCATGGCTTCCCGCAGGCCGGTGTCGCCGCCGACCACCAGTAGCGTGCGCGCCATGATGTCGCCGACCGCGTGGCGGTAGGCATAGGTGTCGTACTGCCCGGCGCTGGCGAGGATCGCCTCGGCATCCGGCGCTGGCGTGGCAACCCAGCCGGCGGCAGCCTCCTTTTCCACCTGCGGTGCACGCGCCAGGACGGCGCGTTCCGCCTCGGCCAGGGTGCGGATCCCGCGCTCGGAGAGCAGCGGCACCATCTTCTGGTAGATCTGCCCGGCCGCCTTGGCATCACCGAGAGCAGAGTGACGCTGGTCGATTTCGATGCCGAGCCAGGACGCCAGCTTGTCGAGCGAAGGATCGTGCAATCCCGGCACGACGATTGCCGCCAGTTTGCGAATGCAGAGCGATCGGGGACGCTGCCAGAGCAGGCCATGGCGCGTCGCCTCGCGCTCCAGCACGGTCAGATCATAGGCGATGGTGTGGCCGACGACGACGCGTCCGGAAAGATAGGCCAGAAGGTCCGGCCACAAATCGCCGACAGCCGGTGCACTTGTGACGGCCGCATCGGTGATACCGTGAATGGCGGCCGATTCGGGCGGAATCGGCAGGCCCGGATTGACCAGCCTGTCGAATGGCGCCGCCGCAGCGGCAGCCTTGGCGCAGAGTTGCACCGCGCCAACCTGCACGATGCGTGCCGTATCGACATTGAGCCCCGTGGTCTCCAGATCGAGCGCCACGGCGGGCAGCGCAAAGAGCGGTACGGCACCAGTGACAGCCTGCATCGGGACCCTGCCTTCTGCTTCGTTCTTGTGACAAGCGCCAATCTACAATAACCCGAATGCCCGGCGCCATCAGCGTGACCACAGCGGACCTGATAGCGGCTTGACCGGCATCAATCGACAGGGCCAAATGAGCGCCCACATCGCGGCCTGGCGCACGGCATCGTCATGGCCCGACCCTTGCCCGACCGTTGAAGGAACCAACGATGAATGCGGCGGCGCCCCGCCCTCTGGAGAAGATCTGGCATCTGCTGCGCCGGCCGCAGGAGATTTGGCCGCTGTTCCGCAGCTATCTCGGGCTCGGCCGCAAACTGCGCCATGAGCCGATTGCCGATGCGGCCGGCCTGGCCCGTTTCCTTGAGACACGAGCGACCTTCGTGGCACAGATGTCGCTCTATACCTATTTGCGCACCCGTGCCGGCCAGCGTTATCCGGTATTGTTCGAGAATCCAGAATTCGTGCGCGCAATCAACATCGCCAAATGGCAGATCTGGCTCGCCTGCCTGGGCGATATCAGCCTCTATGCCGGCGGCCTGCTGGCACGCAACCTGCCCGGCGAAGCTGCGGCAGCCGGCCGTTTCGTGAGCGGGCTGGTCGACGACATCCTGGCGCGTACCGGCCGGCCCGAGGATTCCGGCCCCGAATTCACAGCCGGGTGCGATGCCTTGCGGCAGCGCCTTGCCGGCGCGCTGTGGCATGCCATCCCCGATGATGCCACCATCTTCGTCGAAAGCCCGCCCGCCGTCGTCAAATGGGCGCCGATCGTCGACCACCTCAAGGAACTGGACGAACCGATCGTGCTCAACTCGGTGCGCTTCCGCTGGCAGGAAATCCGCCGCGACCTGAGGGCATCATTGCGCTACGACGAGCTTGCCCCGGCGCTGCGCGAAACGCCGTCCTCTACCTGAACCAGCCGCCGAAGGTGGCGTAGAGCCCCTGCGCAATCTCACTTTCCAGCGGGAAGGAGAGCATGCCCATGACCGAATAACCGAGCAGCCAGGGCATCAGGTAGAAGCGAATCATGAAGAAGAACCAGGCGACATAAAGCGGCACCAGCATCGGCACCAGGAATTTCGGCGTGATCGGCCGGAACAGCCGCAGCAGCGGATCGGTGATGCGCACGAAGAAGCGCATGAAGAAGAATTTACTGTCCTCCGGCAGAAAGATCCTCATGCCGAAGCGGCCGATCAGGGTCCACATGATCATGCCAAGGATGTAGTCGAGGGCGACCGCCCACATCGGAAGTTCGGTCGTCACAATAACTGGTCTCCCCACCCGGTTGCTTGCGCGTCAGCATACACGTGAACGCCCCGCAATAAAAAGGCGGGCAAAAAAGCCGGGCAAAAAAAGCCGGGGAGAGAAACTCTCTCCCCGGCAGATGGACAACAGATGCTTAGTGGCTGGAGCTGAGGATGGTCGCGCCGCTGGGAACGCGGACTTCGTCGACCATGTCCTGGATCTCCTTCTCCGGCTCCTTGGTCATCAGGGTCACCACCACCATCGCGACGGCGCTGCACACGACACCGACGATGCCGAAGCGCAGATCGTCAAGACCGATCCACGGCGTCATCCCGCCCCATTTGACGAGGTAGAGGTAGAGCGAGCCGCTGCCGAGACCGACAATCATGCCGGCGATAGCACCCGGCCGGTTGGCCCGTTTCCACCAGACGCCCAGGACCAGCGGCACGAAGAGACCGGACATCGCGAAGCAGAAGGCCCAAGCCACTGCACCGAGAATGCCGGTAAGCTTCAGGCTGGCCACAAGGGCACCGGCCGCACCAATGATGACCAGCAGGATGCGGGCGACGATAAGACGCTTCTTCGTTTCCGCATGCGGGTCGATCATCTTGTAGTAGAGATCATGCGACAACGCATTGGCGATGGCGAGCAGCAGACCGTCCGCCGTCGACATCGCCGCCGCCATGCCGCCCGCAGCCACGAGGCCGGAGATGACATAGGGCAGACCGGCGATCTCCGGCGTTGCCAGAACCACGATATCCGGACGCAGGAAGAACTCGTTGATCTGCAGGATGCCATCACCGTTGGAGTCGGAGACGGCCAGCATGCCGACGGCACCCCATTTCTGGATCCATTCCAGGGCCTGCACGTCCGCGATGGCCTTGCCGATGATGCTGGTCGCGAGGTTCGGATCCAGGATCTGCAGCTTGGTCAGCGTGGCGAGTGCCGGCGCCGTGAAATAGAGCAGCGTGATGAAGAACAGCGACCACGCCACCGACGACCGGGCCGCCTTGACGGTCGGCGTCGTGAAGTAGCGCATCAGGATGTGCGGCAGCGAGGCGGTGCCGAGCATCATGCAGGCGACCAGCGTCACGAACTTCCAGGCCGCAAGGGCGGAATCGCCGGGATTGGCATGGAGGTTGGTAAGCGCCGCGACACCGGCAATGGTCTCGGTCGGCTTCAGCGTACCCACCTGCAGCATCGGCTCCAATTCCTGGATGCGGGCCACCGCGTCGCCATAGGAAAGCTGCGGGAACCAGCCGAAATCCTGGCGGATCGACATCCAGAAGACCGGGATCAGGTAGGCGATGATGAGCACGATGTACTGCGCCACCTGGGTCCAGGTGACAGCCCGCATGCCGCCCAGCATCGAGCAGAGCAGGATGCCGACGAGGCCGAACCAGACGCCGGCACCGTAGGGAATCTGCAGCACGCGAGAAGCGATCGTGCCGGTGGCGTCGATCTGCGCCGTCACATAGGTGAAGGACGCGACGATCAGCACGACGATGGCGCAAAAGCGCGCCACATTGCCGCCATAGCGGGTGCCGATGAAATCAGGCACCGTGTAGCAGCCGAACTTGCGCAGATACGGCGCCATCAGGATGGCCACCAGCACATAGCCGCCGGTCCAGCCGACGACGAAGGCAAGGTAGGGATGGCCGCCCATATAGATGCCGCCCGCCATGGCGACGAAGGAAGCGCCAGACATCCAGTCCGCCGCTGTCGCCATGCCGTTGAAGACCGGCGGCACTTCGCGGCCAGCGACGTAATAGGCATCGACCTGCATGGTGCGCGACAGCCAGCCGATCAACGCATAGATGAAGATTGTAAAGCCGACGAAGCAAAGACCGATGGTATCGGCGGTCATGCCCATCTGCTCGAAAATGGCCATCAGGACGACGAACGCCAGGAATCCGCCCGTATAGAGAGCGTAGATCTTGACGAGGTTGTCAGTGAACTTGCCTTGCAATCGGAAAAAACTCATGGCGCGTCCTCCCCCTTATTCTTCTGCGACGCCAAATTCACGGTCGATCGCGTCCTGTTGCTTCACGAAGATGAAGAGCTGGATCACGAAGGCGTATAGCGAACCCTGGGCCGCCATGTAGTACCCGACCGGAAAGTCCAGGAAGCGGAACTGGTTGAGGTCGCTCGCGAACCATTGGATCAGATAGGCGAAGACGAACCAGATCGCGAGATGAACGAACATCAGCCTTCTGGTCTTGCGCCAGTGCCCCTGGCGATTTTCTGCGGACATTTGACTCACGGCCAATCCCTCCCGTTTTGACGTAAGTTTAGGCATCAACCGATCGACCACTGCGTGACGCAACTTCGCGCCTGCTGGATTTCCTGCCGGATTCGGGGTGATCCCCCGCTGTGGCCGATGCGGCTACTCCCCCAGTTTGGCGTCGGCACAAGGTGACTTTCTGTGCCGCGGTCGCCGATTAAGCACTTGCTTGACCGTCCCCTTGGGAAGCGGTCTCTCCCGAAGTTCCCGACATGCCCTCGTTCTTCTTATCGACCCAGCCTAGCAGAGCTGACGGAGTCGCGGCACGTTCGATCAGTCCTTGCACGCCGGCGAAGCAGCTGACATGCGACTCGGCCCCATTTACCGATTGGCACCGTGTCCCAGTTTTTGTCATATGCTTACAGTCCTTCGAATGGACCCCCGACTTTCGTCGTAGCGACTTAGGCCGAATAGACAAGGGGAAAGAGACCGTGCGTTAATGAATGGCGTCATGTCGCAGAGCAGCATCATCCTGGCCCTTTCGCTGGCCTATCTCGGCCTGCTCTTTGTCATCGCCCATGCCGGCGAGCGACACGCGGTGCGCTGGTCGCGCGGCCGGCTCGGACCGGTCATCTATGCCCTGTCGCTGGCAATTTACTGCACGTCCTGGACCTATTACGGATCGGTCGGCCGCGCCGTCACGAACGGCCTCGATTTCATCCTGATCTATGTCGGCCCGGCCCTGGTGATCCTGCTCGCCTGGCCGGTGCTGTTGCGCATTGTTGCAGTTGCGAAACAGCAGAACGTCACCTCGGTTGCGGATTTCCTGGGTGCCCGCTACGGCCGCAGCCGCGCCGTCGCCGTCCTGGCAACGCTGATCGCGGTGGTCGGCGCCATGCCCTATATCGCCCTGCAGCTCCAGGCCGTCTCCTTCAGCTTCGAGGCCCTGTCGGGCAAGGAGGTCGATGCGGCGCAGGACCCGGCGCTCCTCCCGATCTGGGAGGACAGCGCGCTCATCGTGACGCTGCTGATGGTGGCGTTCACCATCCTGTTCGGGGTGCGCCATGTCGAAGCCAGCGAACAGCATCGCGGCATGATGCTGGCGATCGCGATCGAATCCCTGGTCAAGCTGGTGGCGCTGCTGGCGGGCGGCGTGTTCGTGGTCTGGTGGATGTTCGAGGGGCCCGGCGATCTCTTTGCCGCGGCTGCGTCGCTGCCGGCCTATCAGGCGATCGTCGAGCCCAGCGTCAACGCCAACTGGGTCGCGCTGACCGTACTTTCCGGCTTTGCCTTCCTGTGCCTGCCGCGCCAGTTCCATGTCGCCGTCGTCGAGCACGATCACCCGGGGAGCCTTGGCCTCGCCCGCTGGACCTTCCCGCTCTATCTCCTGCTCATCAATATCTTCGTCATACCGGTCGCCCTGGCCGGGCTGGTCCGCCTCGACGGCCAATTCGCACCCGATTTTTATGTCCTCACCCTGCCCAATTCAGTCGGCGCCGACTGGCTGACCGCCTTTATCTTTATCGGCGGCCTATCGGCGGCGACCAGCATGGTGGCGGTCGCCTGCATGGCGCTCTCGGGCATGGTCAGCAACGAGTTGGTGATGCCCTGGCTGCTGCGGCGCGGCCGGCCCGGTGGCGCGCATTTCGGCCAGATCGGCCTGCTGGTGCGCCGCCTCGCCGTGGTGGTCGTGCTGCTTGCCGCCTATGCCTATTACCGCACCATCGCCGGTCTGCTGCCGCTGGTGACCATCGGCCTCATCTCCTTCTGCGCCGTCGCCAATTTCGCGCCGCCGCTGCTGATCGGCCTGTTCTGGCGTCGGGCCCATCGCTTTGGTGTGATTGCCGGGCTGATCGGCGGCTTCATCGTCTGGTTCTGGACCATCCTGTGGCCGACCATCCAGCCGAGCGAGATGGCGACGCTGCCACCCTGGGGCCCGCTGGCCTGGTTCGATCCGCTGGTGCGTGGTTTTGTCGTCGGCATGATCGTCAATGTGGCCCTTCTGGTCCTGGGGTCCTTCCTGGCGCGGCCGCTGGCACGGGACCGGCAACAGGCGATAGCTTTCGTCGGCGGCGACGAACCGGCCTCGAAGCGTCCACCGGCCGGCACGCCGCGCAGCGAAATCGACCAGCTTAGGGAACTGGCGGCGCGTTTTATCGGGCCGGAACGGGCCGAGGAGGCCTTCCGCGGCCTCGTGCTCACCGGCGCCGCGGCGGTCGAATTTACCGAGCGGCTGCTGTCGGGTACGATCGGTGCCGCCTCGGCCCGGGTTGTCGTCAATACTGCCCGGCGCAAGAGCCTGTGGATGCCGGGTAGCCTGTGGATGCCAGGCAGTATCCGCGAGATGCTGGACGAGGCGACCGCCGCGATCCGCTACAATGCCGACCTGCTGCGCCGCACGCTGGATCACATGGGCCTGGGCCTCGCGGTGTTCGATTCAACCGGCAAGCTCGAAGTCTGGAACGAGCGCTTTGCCATCTTGACCGACCTCGATCCCGCCAGTCTCGAGGTCGGCGTCAACCTGGCCACCCTGCCCGCCCATATTCCGTCGCTCGCGGCCGCGCTGGACCAGAAACAGCCGACCATGCGCGAATTCAAACTGGCCGATGGCGGTGTCACCGAATTGCGCGTCGATCCGCTGTCGGGTGGTGGCATCGTGGTTACCGCCAACGACGTGACCGAGCGGGTGCGCGCGGCGGAGGCACTGCGCGACAGCGAGCGGCGCATCCGCATCGTCACCGACAACGTGCCGGTGCTCATCGCCTATATCGACCGTGAGCGCCGCTACCGCTTCACCAACCGGCCCTATCAGGCGGCGCTGAAGGTGGCCGCCGGCGAGACCGACGGCAGGCTGGTCTCGGAGATACTGGGCGAGTCTCGCTATCGCCAGCTGAAGCCCTATGTTGACGCGGTGCTGGAGGGTCGGCCGCAGGTATTCGAGATCGAATTCCCGACCAATGACAGCAATATCGAGGTCGCGCGAGGCACCTACATTCCGCATGTCGACGAAAGCGGCCAGGTGCTGGGATTCTTCCTGCTCTATGTCGACATCACCGAGCGTCGCCAGGCCGAGGCCGCGCTGCGCAATGCCAACGAAGGGTTGGAGCGGCGCGTCGCCTTGCGCACGGCCGAACTGGAAACGGCGCGCGCGCGGGCCGAAGAGGCCAATATCGACAAGACGCGCTTCATCGCCGCCGCCAGCCACGACCTGCTGCAGCCGTTGCATGCCGCGCGCCTCTTCGCCGCGGCGCTGGCCGAGCGGCATCCGGAGGACGAGTTGGTCGCCAAGGTTGACCTCGGCCTGTCCTCGGTAGAGGCCCTGCTCGATGCCCTGCTCGACATTGCCAAGCTCGATTCCGGCGCCATCAAGGCGGAGCCGCGCGACATCGCGATCGGGCCGCTGCTGCGGTCGCTCTACGAGGCATTCACGCCTTTGGCCGAACGCGACGGCATGGAACTGCGCATGGTCGAGAGTTCCGCCTGGGTGAAGACCGATGCGGCACTGCTGCGGCGTGTGCTGCAGAACTACCTGTCGAACGCGATCCGCTACGGCCGCGGAAAATCGAGCCGACCGCGCGTTCTCATCGGCTGCCGGCGCCTCGGCAACCAGCTGCGCATCGAAGTGCGCGACAATGGCCCCGGCATCGCCACCGAGCAGCACGGCGTGATCTACCGGGAATTCATCCGCTTGCAGCGGCATTCGGGTACCGGTGACCGCGGCCTTGGCCTCGGCCTTGCCATCGTCGACCGGATCGCGCGCATGCTGGGCCATCGGCGCGATCTGGTGTCGATGCCGGGCAAGGGTGCTGCCTTCTCGATCGACGTGCCGCTGGCGACACCCGGCGCGGCGGCTTCCGCCGCCGACAGATTGCCGAACCCGGTCCAGGCCGGGATCCTTGCGAAATCGCCCTTCGTCGTCTGCATCGACGACGAGGCACAGGTACGCGAAGGCATGCAGATCCTGCTGGAAAGCTGGGGCTGCGAGGTGGTGACCGCGGACAGTGCCGACGACGCCCTCGCACAGACGGCTGCACGCGCGTCCGCGCCGGACCTGCTGCTGATCGACCTGCACCTGGGGGACGAGCAGGCGGACGGCCTTGCCGAGATCGAAAGGTTGCGAGCCGCCTGGGGACCGCATGTACCAAGTGTCCTCATCACCGCCAACCGCGACCCGGCGATGGTGCTGCGCGCGCGCGGACTCGGCCTCGACGTCCTGCACAAACCGGTGAAACCCGCAAAACTGCGCGCCCTCATCGCCCAGCGAGCCGCCGCCTGACAGCGCCGCTCCGGGGGCGTCCATGGGTTTTCTGGAAATGCAACGATGCTCCTCGCCACCGTTCTCGACCATGTCGCCGGGAGCGGACCCTCCCGGATGGAGCGGATGCCCCCAGAACGGGATGGCATGGCCATGGCCGTGGCATTAACGTGCCGCCCTGTTCTACTCAACCGGAGTCGCAGCAATGAACAAGCTTGGGGTGCACGCATTGGTCTGGACCGGCGGCTGGAATCCGCGCGAAGCCGCGCTGGCCGTGGAGCGGACGGCCGAACTGGGTTATGACCTCATCGAAATTCCTGCACTCGACCCCGCCGCCATCGATGTCACCTTGACCCGCAGGCTGGTCGAGGCCAGCGGGCTGGGTATCACGGTCTCGCTGGGCCTCGACGGCGAGGCCGATATCTCGAGCGAAGATGCGGACAAGGTGACGCGCGGCGAGAAGGTTCTCAATGACGCCCTCGCCGTCACGCGCGATATCGGCGGGACGCATATGTGCGGCATCCTCTATTCCGGTTTCCAGAAATATGCCGTGCCGGCGACGCCACGAGGGGTGGAAAACTCGGTCGACGTCCTGCGTCGCATCGCGGGGCGGGCCGCCGCGAGCAGTATCACTATTGGCCTCGAGGTGGTGAACAGATATGAGAGCAATGTGCTCAATACCGCCCGCCAGGCGGTGGATTTCTGCCGCCGGATCGACGCACCGAATGTAAAGGTGCATCTCGACACCTATCACATGAACATCGAGGAGAACGACATCGAGCAGGCGATCCTGACTGCCGGTGCGGATCTCGGCTATTTTCATATCGGCGAGTCAAACCGCGGCTATCTGGGTGCCGGCAACATCGATTTCGACAAGGTCTTCCGTGGCCTTGCCAGGCTCGATTACCGCGGCCCCATCACCTTCGAGAGTTTCTCCTCGACCGTGGTCGACCCGAGGCTGTCCGGCATACTCGCCATCTGGCGGAACTTGTGGGAAGATTCCCGCGACCTCGCCGGCCACGCCCGCGATTTCATCCGCGCCAATCTGAAGGCAGCGCGCGAAGCACAACTGCGCCAATAGGCAGGACGAGGGGGCGCGGCCGTTTGATCCGACCGCGCCCCGCATGTGGCTCAGTTTCACGCCACCAGTCTGCTTACTTCACGCCAAGCTTCACATCGATATTGTTGCGGGTCGCATTCGAGTAGGGGCAAACCTGATGCGCCTTCTCGACCAGCGCCTCGGCTTCGGCCTTGGCCACTCCCGGCAGCGAAATCTCAAGCGCCACCTCAAGGCCGAAGCCCCCGGCTGCCCGTGGACCGATACCGACTTCCGCCGTCACCGTCGCATCGACTGGCACCTTGGGGCCATCTTGCGAGGCCACGAACTTCATGGCGCCCAGAAAACAGGCGGCATAACCCGCGGCGAAGAGTTGCTCGGGGTTGTTGCCGGCACCGCCGGCGCCGCCCAGTTCCTTCGGCGTCGACAGGTTGACGCTCAGCGCCCCGTCGGCTGTCTGGGACTTGCCGTCGCGACCACCCGTCGCGGTCGCCTTGGTCCGATAGAGGACGTTCACGCTCATGATTTTCTCCTGATTGGCGTTGTGAGTGAGGATTTGCTGTCGCGCCGGGCCTCGGCTCCGTCGTCTGCGATATAGATAGATAGCTATTAAATTGTGCACAATGCAATAATCCATGCAGCAACGACATGTCTGGATTGCGCAATTATATTTTGCGCAATATATTACTTCGGTGGTTGCAAGGCATTAGATTGTCCGTTCTGGCGATGCGATCGCCGGGCTGACCGCGCGCAACAATGCGCCACTTCCCCAGCCAAGGATGGCGGTAGATCATGCCCAAGGACCCGCTTCAGCTATCCGAGCAGCTTTGCTTCTCAGTCTATTCGACGGCGCATGCCTTCAACCATTTCTACAAGCGCTTGCTGGCCCCGCTCGGCATTACCTATCCGCAATATCTGGTGATGCTGGTCCTGTGGGAAGCCGACCAGGTGACGGTGAAGGAGATCGGCGGCCGGCTGCAGCTCGATTCCGGTACGCTGACGCCGCTGCTGAAGCGGCTGGAAAGCGCCCGGCTGGTGACCCGCACGCGCGACGCGGCCGACGAGCGACAGGTCCGCATTGGCCTGACACCCGCGGGGCGCACCTTGCGCGAGGCGGCGCACGACATTCCGCGCCAAGTAGCCGAGGCGATCGGCCGGGAGGTACCGGAGATCGCCCATTTGCGCCGCCAGATCAACCTGCTGCGGGACTCGCTCGCCGCGGCCGCCGACACCGCCTCCACCAACCGGCCGTGATCAATCCGGCGCTGTGGCCGTTTGGGCCAAGGGGGTCGGGCCGGGGGCGAGGCGCTGTGCCAGGATCACCGCCTGGGTGCGTGAACTGACCCCGAGCTTTCGCAGGATTTCGGTCACATGAGCCTTTACGGTCGGCTCGCTGATCTGCATCTCGTAGGCGATCAGCTTGTTCGCCTTGCCCTCGACCATCAGCGACAATACGCGATGCTGCTGCGGCGTCAGTTGCGCGGCCCGACGCGCCAGGTCCTGGTCGGGGTCGGCCACCGTCTCGCCATGTGCATCCTCCGGCAGCCAGACGGCACCGGCCAGGATCGCCTGCACGGCTTCGACGAAGCGGTCTGCCGCCGCCAGCTTGGGAATGAACCCGGCCGCCCCCATGGTAATCGCCTGGCGCATCGCCGCCGGGTTGGTCGTTGCCGAGACGATCGCTACCGGTACGCTGGGATGGGCGTTGCGCAAGGCAGCGAGGCCCGAAAGGCCAAGCATGCCCGGCATGTCGAGATCGAGAATGACGAGATCGACCTCGCCGCCAGCGTCCAGTGCCGCCTGGGTCTCCGCCAGGGATCCGGCCTGGGCAATGCGCGCCCCTGGAAAGGCGCCGGCCAGGGCCAGGGCCAGGGCATCGCGCACCATCGGGTGATCGTCGGCGACGACAAAGGACAACCCTGCCGCAGCGGCCGGTCCGACCATCCCGGCGGCGCCCTGCGTTTCCGTGTCGTCTGGCCCGGCCACCTGCATGTCCCCCAATGCCACGCCTCCCACCACGACGCTTGCCGCGTCCGTTCGTCTTGTTGGCATCCAGAATACACAAGTGGTCGCAGATCGAAAGCGCGGACCACCATATGTCGATTTTTGATCTTTTTGCAGCGCAGCATGAAATCAGCGGGCAATGTGACCCCGGTCGCTTGACCGGCAAACCGACACCGCGCTTCCGGCCACCTCGGTTGCTGCGTCGCGGAACTGCACTGTAGAGTGCGCCCGCTGGACCGGCGTGGCACACAGAATCGGGAACAGCAGGCAGAAATACGACTTTGATCCAGCGAGCAGCGACCGGCGGCAAGCAAGCGAATGGCCAGTTCCATATCCGACACGGGCAATAACACGGACCGCACCATCGACGCCGGCAGCGTCCAGCCCGGCGATTCCAGCGCGCTCGATTTCGCCGCATCGCTGGCGCGTTCATTTGCCGCCTCCCTCAATGTCGATGCGACCGTCCGACAGGCCCTCGGTTCCATCATTCAGTTGCTGGAAACGGAAGCCGGCTCGTTGTTTCTGATCGACGATGCCGGAAGCCAGCTGATCTGCCGCGCCAGTGCCGGTCCGGTAAAGATCGACGGCCTCACGGTACCACTGGGCCAAGGCATCGTCGGCCGGACCGTCGCCGAGGATCGCCTGATTGCGGTCGAAGATGCCTATGAGGACAGAAGTTTCTTCAAGGCGGCGGACCAGCGGACCGGCTTTCATACGCGTTCGGTCCTGTGCGCACCGATGCGGGTGGGCGAAAAGCTGATCGGCGCCGTCCAGGTCCTCAACAAGCGCTCCGGCCACCCCTTCGACGCGCGCGACAGCAACATGCTGCAGGTGATGGCGAACGCCGCGGCGCTCGCCATTTCCAATGCACGCCTCGCCGACCAGTTGCTGGAACAGGAGCGCATCAAGCGCGAGCTGGAACTCGCCTCCGAGATCCAGCGCAGCTTGCTGCCCGGCGTCGATTCCGACCTGCCGATCTGCGGCATCAATCGGCCGATCCGCGAGGTATCCGGCGATTTCTATGACTATTTTGAACTGCCCGACGGCACCATCGCATTTGCTCTTGGCGATGTATCCGGCAAGGGCATGAACGCGGCCCTCCTGATGGCCAAGACGGCTAGCCTCTTCCGCTGCCTCGGCAAGACTATCCGCGACCCGGCGCGGCTGCTCTCGATCCTCAATCGCGAGATCTGCGAGACCACCAGCCGCGGCATGTTCTGCACCATGCTGGCTGGCCTCTACGAACCGGCCACGGGGCTCCTGCGCTATGCCAATGCCGGGCATCTGCCGCCCCTGATCAAATTCCCGGACCGGCTATACGAGACGGTGGCGCCGGACGCACCGCCGCTCGGTATCGTCAGCGACGCGCAATTCGTCGATCACGAGATCAACCTCAACGGCGGCCTGTTCGTCGCCTTCTCCGACGGCCTCACCGAGTTCCGCTATGGCGAGGAGGAATTGGGTACCGACGGACTCAACCTGCTGCTCGACAACGCCCAGCACAAGCCGATCGCACAGCGACTGGATGCGGTGCTGCGCGAGCTGGACCAGGGCGGCTGGCAGGCGAGGGACGACCTGACCCTGCTGGCGATCGACGATTGCACTGCCGGCCGCGCCTTTCAGCGCGACCATCGCGGCGACCCGGCGGCGCCGACCGAGGCCGAGTTCCTGTTCGGCCTCAGCTTCATGGCCGAACCCAGCCGCCTGAAGTTGATGCGTGCCTCGCTGCGCGCCGCGGCGCGCGCCTGCCGCTTTGACGAAGATGAAATCCAGGACCTGCTGCTGGCAGCCGGCGAGGCCGTCGAGAACATCATGATCCACGCCTATGGCAGCGGCAAGAAGGGCGAGATCACCCTGGCCGTGCACCGCCTGCCGGATGGAATCATGCTGCGGCTGCGGGATTTTGCACCGCGGGTCGATGCGGCTAAGATAGAGCCGCGGCCGCTCGACGAGGTGCGGCCCGGGGGATTGGGGACGCATTTCATCCGGGCCATCATGGACGATGCCAGTTTCATTCCCCTGCCGGACGGGGAAGGGAATCTGCTGGAATTGGTCAAGCGGCGGCGTACCGGGCCGGAGACGGTGGGCGACAGCCCGGCTGGCGTCCCGCCGGATTCTGGCGTCTCGCCGGATTCCGGGGGCGGGTCGGATTCGCCGCGGGGCAAACCGGGTGTCGGCATGGACAGCAAGGATCGGATCTAGGGGATGACGGTAACCAGTATCAAAGAGGAACAGGGGCGCACTGTGATCGCCCTGTCCGGTGAAATCGACCTCGAGAATGCCGGGGACGTGCGCAAGGCGCTGCTCGCCGCGCTGAAGCACAAGAAGGATGTGCTGGTCGACCTGTCGGCGGTCAGCTACATCGATTCATCCGGCATCGCCAGCCTGGTCGAAGGCCTGCAGGTCGCGCGCAAGCAGAAGAACGAGTTGAGCCTGGTGGCGGTCAGTGCGCGGGCGCTCCGCGTCCTCGAACTGGCGCGGCTCGACAAGGTGTTTTCCATTCACCCCGACATCGCCTCGGCGATCGCGGCCAGGCCCTGATTCCGGGCCTGAGCAGGGACCGGAGCGAGACCGCAGCCAATGGCAAATCCAGCCAAGATATTCGAGCAGATCGGCCGGCGTACGATCGCGGGCCTCGACGAGATGGGCTATGCCGCGGCGCTCTTCTGCGAGGCGATCTACTGGACCCTGACCGGTTGGCGCCAGCGTCAGCCGGTGCGCCTGAATTCCGTCATGGCGGCAATGGCCGAAATCGGCGTCGCCGCCATGCCCATCGCCACCCTGCTCGCCGCCACGATCGGCCTGATGCTGGCAATCCAGAGTCTCTACAGCCTCGGCCTGTTCGGCGCCGAGGCCTATGCCTATATCGGCATCGCCCTCTCGGTGGTGCGCGAGTTCAGCCCGATGATCATGGGCATCCTGGTGGCTGGTCGCTCCGGCTCGGCGATCGCGGCGAGACTCGCCACCATGAACATTAACCAGGAGGTCGACGCCCTGATGGTGATGGGCATCAACCCGGTCCGCTTCCTCGTCTCGCCGGTACTCATCGCGCTTGTCATCATGATGCCGTGTCTGGCCATGTGGGCCAATCTGGTCTCGATCCTCGCCGCCGGCCTCTATGTCTCGGCCGAGCTCAACCAGTCCTTCGGCGCCTATCTCAACGACACGATGGATATCCTCAAGACCGAAGACGTCTGGCACGGCCTCGGCAAGGCGGCGCTGTTCGGCATCATCATCGCCCTGGTCGGGGTGGTGAACGGATCGCTGGTCAAGGGCGGGGCGGAGGGTGTCGGACGCGTCACCACCCGATCGGTCGTCCTCTCGGTGACGCTGATCGTCGTTGCCGACATGGTCTTTGCCTATATGACAACGCGGTGAGCCGATGACGTCGCCCATCATGACCGCCGCCAACCGCCCCAGCGCCGAGGAACTCCGTTCCCGCCCGAAGGTGATCGAGGTCGACCATCTCGACTTTTCCTTCGGCACGCGTCAGGTGCTTTTCGACATCGATCTCGACGTGCGCGAAGGCGAGATCATGGTGATCATGGGCGGTTCCGGCTCCGGCAAGACCACGTTGCTGCGGCACCTGGTCGGCCTGATGCCGCCGCAGCCGGGCCGCGTCCGCCTGCTGGGCCGCGACCTCGGCCAGCTGAAGGGCCGCAAGCTCCTCGACCTGAAGCGCCGCATCGGCGTCGCCTTCCAGTTCGGCGCCCTCTTTTCCTCGCTCTCGGTGGCCGAGAACGTGAAGCTGCCGCTGCGCGAGCTGACCGATCTCGAGGAGCGTACCATGGACATCATGGCCAATATGAAGCTGGAGGTATGTAACCTCTCCGGCTTCGGCCACTTGATGCCGTCCGATCTTTCCGGCGGCATGATGAAGCGCGCCTCGATTGCGCGCGCCATCGTCATGGACCCAAAGCTGGTGTTCCTCGACGAGCCTTCCTCGGGCCTCGACCCCGTCGTCTCCTCGGCGCTCGACGACCTTATCCTGAAACTGCGCGATGCCATGGACATCTCGGTCGTGGTGGTAAGTCACGACGTCGAGAGCGCCTTCAAGATCGCCGACCGCATCACCATTCTCGACAAGGGACACATCCTGATCAGCGACCGTGTCGAGGCGGTGCGCAATTCGCCGAACGAGCGAGTGCAGAACCTGCTGCACCGCCGTTCCGAACAGATCGATCTCGATCCAACCGAATATCTGCGCCGCCTGGCTGGCGATTAGCGCATGGGGGAGTCAGCAGCCAAATGCGAAGCCATTTCCTGAACTACACGGTCGTCGGCGTGTTTGTCGCCGCGATGATCGTCGCCCTGGTCGTGGTGCTGTCGATGCTGGCCGGCCGGACCGGACCGACCGACCAGTACTCCATCGTGCTGGATGACGTCACCGACGTGAAATACGGCACGCTGGTGCGCTATGCCGGCTTCCCGGTCGGGCAGGTCGAGGCGATCAAGCCCGAGCTTGCCGATGGCCGCTATCGCTTCCGCCTGCATATCTCGGTGCAGCAGGGCTGGCAGTTCCCGACGGATTCGGTGGCGCGCATTGCGGCTTCCAGTTTTCTCGCCGCCAAGACCATCGAAATCAGGGGTAGCAATACCGCGACGGCGATCGAGCCGGGTGGCGAGATTGCCGGCGGCCGTTCCGCTGACATGTTCTCGCTGATGGCCGATGTAGCGGCCGAGATCGGCGATCTGTCGCAATCCTCGTTGAAACCGCTGGTCGCCAAGATCGGCGACATCATCGAGCGCGTCGGCAACACCACCGAGACGAATATCAGGGATCTGCTGGGTTCGCTCAACAACATCGCCAGCGAAGTTGAGACCAAGACGCCCGCCATTGTCGGCAATGTCGAGACCTTCACCACGCAGCTAAATGTCGAGATGGCCAAGATCGACCGGCTGCTGTCGGAGAAAAACATGGCCGCGGTCGACAATTCCCTGGCCAATATCGAGCGGACCACCGCCAATGCCGAGGCGGCAAGCCGCGACCTGCAGGCGCTGGGTGCCAGGATCGTCGCCGTCGCCGACCAGATCCACGGCGTTGTGCAGGACAACCGCAAGAACGTCGACAAATCCATCGCCGATCTTGAATATGTCCTGCGCGCGGTAGCGCAGAACATCGATTCCATCACCCGCAACCTCGACGGAACGGCCCGCAACATGAACGAGTTCAGCCGCCTCATCCGCCAGAATCCTGGCCTGCTGCTGTCGGGCGGCAGCCCCGCGGCCGATCCCGGCCTGTCGCCGACGGGAGGCAGCCAATGACCGGGCGCCTTCTTCGCTGCGGCTTTGCCGCCCTGCTGGCGGCGACGCTGGCCGGCTGTTTCGGTGCGGCACCGCCGGTGCCAAAGGAGCAGTATTTCCGCCTGACCGCCAGCAGCGAGGCGGCGCCGATCGGCAATCCGCTGGCTGGTATCATCGAGGTACCGCCGTTGCTGTCGGAGGGCGTGCTGGGCGAGCGGCCGCTGCTGTTCACGGCCAATGGCGGACAGAAGCTCGAGCAGCGCAACTATGCCTATTGGACCGATCCGCCGCCCGCCATGCTGCGCGACCAGCTGGTCGCCTATCTGAGCCGGGCCGGCATCGCGGATCGGGTGGTACCCAGCGAGTTGCGCATCGCCTCGCAATACCGCCTGCAGGGCCGCATCCTGCGCCTGGAGCAGATCGCCGGCGACAGCTATGGCGGCGTGATCGCGCTGGAACTGTCCCTGATCGACAAGTCCGACGACCGCATCCTGGTCCGGGGCCAGTACCAGTCGAACCAGCAAACGGCTGGCGAAAACATCGACGATGCGGTAAACGCCCTCAATACCGGGCTTAACGAGATCCTGGCGGATTTCGTGGCCGATGTGGCACAGCGCTCCTGACATGGGCGCCGCGCCGCCCGACTGACCGAAACCGATTATTCTGAAGGATCAATTTGATGTCCCGTGGCGCCCTCAAGGTTCACGATCTTCCGGCCGACAAGATCAAGTCGCTGACTGCCTGCATAATTTCGACATCCAAGGGCGACATGAAGCTGGAGATGTATCCCGACGCCGCCCCCAATACGGTCGCCAATTTCTACGTCCTGGCCGAGGACAAGTTCTATGACGGGCTCAATTTTCACCGTGTCATCCCGGGATTCGTCGCCCAGGGCGGCTGCCCCCACGGCACCGGCACCGGCGGCCCGGACTGGCGTATCGCCTGCGAAACCAAGGGCAACCCGCACAAGCATGTCGAGGGCTCGCTCTCCATGGCCCATGCCGGGCGCGATACCGGCGGCTCGCAATTTTTTCTGGTTCTGGAACCGCAGCCGCATCTCGACGGCATGCATACGGTGTTCGGTCAGGTGGTCGAGGGTCTCGACGTCCTACAATCCCTAGAGATCGGCGACGAGATCAACCACATCCGCTTCGAATGAGGACAAAATAGGCAAAGATGGATAAAATGCCAGACTTGCCTTTCGCGTCAATGCGTTAGGCCTGAAATCGAAACCACTTGTTAAGAACTCGCCCTTAACCTACCCCCATGAAGGCACCACTGAGCGAGCCGGCACCCTGCCGCGCCTCGCCGCTAGAAACGGGGAAGAAACATGGGGCGCGCGTTGTTGAACTGGCTGCCGTGGCACCGCAACACGAATATCCTGGCCGAGGAGCAGGTGGACCGGGTCGATGTGGGTTCGGTGCTGATCGAGATCTCGGACAAGCTTCCGGCGCACATGTATGCGCATTGGCGGGTCGAAAAGCGCTTTAACGGGCCCGGCGACCGCACCCATGTCGCGCTGCGCAATGTCAGCGATCCATACACGCACAAGCTGATCGCGGTCTCCGCCCTGGTCTCCGCGCGCCGCTTCCAACTGGTTGACGGCATTACTGCCCACTGACCGCCACAGCGGGGGTGCGCCGCGTCCGGGCGCTGCTAATGCAGCAGCACTGCGCCCAGCGCAACCAGGCTGACCGAGGCATAACGCCGGGCGCGGAAGCGTTCCTTCAGCAGATAGGCGCTCATCAGCGCGGCAAAGATGACGCTGGTTTCCCTGAGCGCACTCACATGGGCGAAGGCACCGGATTTCATCGCGAAGATCGCGATGCCATAGGCTCCGGCGGACAGCGTGCCGCCGGCCAGGCCCAGTTTCCAGCCCCGCCCCCAATATCGCATGGCCGGCCCGATACCACGGCGCCACAGGCAATAGGCCACCAGCAGCGGCGCATCGAGGGCGAACAGCCAGGCGATATAGCCGAATTGCTGCGCCTCGGCCGGGCCGGCATGGCGGATGCCGAGGCCGTCGCACAGCGTATAGCCCATGATGCACAGGCCGGTCAGCAGGCCGAACACGATCGGTTCCCATTTGTGGGCGCCGGTCAGCGGCTTCTCGGCGGCAAGGCTGAGAATGCCGAAGGAGATCGCGGCCACGCCCGCGATTTGCCAGCCGGCCAGCACCTCATGCGGCGGCAGCAGCCAGGCCGATACCGCGACCAGCAACGGCGCCGAGCCGCGCGCGATCGGATAGACCAGCGACAATTCGCCGTGCCGATAGGCCAGCACCAGGAACAGGTAATAGCCGAGATGGGTGAGCAGTGAGCCAAGAAGATAGGGCCAGCTTGCCGGGTCCGGGATCGCCGTCACGAAAAGAAAGGGCAAGGCGATGACCCCGGCCAGCCCCATGGTAAGCCCCATGTTGAGCAGCGTGTCGTTGCCGATCTTGACCATGACGTTCCAGCCGGCATGCATCACGGCGGCCAGCAGAACGAGCAGTGTCATCGTGAGGGAAAGGTCGGACATGGCGGCCGGCACCATGCCACAGGCCCCGGCGCCCACCCAATTGCTTGTTTCGATGGCAACATCGGCAAAACCGCATAGGTTGCGGCCCGCTACATCGGAGCGTGGGCGGCGGCGCTCCACGGCTTGCCTCGCGCCGCTGGGCCGTTGCACTATGTCCGGCATCCTGCCGCGCAGCCCCCGGAGTGACATGCCGCGCAAAGCCGTCCGCAAATTCGCCTGGGCAGACCTGCCGGACGACCAGCTCCTGAAGCTCCGCCTCAGGGACCTCAAGGTCACGGTGGAAGGGACCTGGCTCGAAGGCTGCCTCGAGCATCTCTATCAGGAACTGGGGCAGCGCGGCCTCTCGATCCGCCCGCATGCCTGGATCTCGGATGAATGGTTCAGCCCGGACACAACCCCCGGCATCGCGATCCCCTTCTACCTCGCGCATCCCCGTCTGATGCGGCTCGAGCGCAAGAAGATCATCGACGTCGAAGGCGGCACGGTACCGGAATGCATGCGCATCCTGCGCCACGAGGCGGGGCATGTGATCCAGCACGCCTACCAGCTGCACCGCCGCCGCCGCTGGCAGGAGTTGTTCGGCCGTTCATCGACCCGCTATCCCGATTTCTACCGGCCCAACCCGGCCAGCAAGAACTACGTCCAGCATCTTCGCCTGTGGTACGCCCAGAGCCATCCGGACGAGGATTTCGCCGAGACCTTTGCAGTCTGGCTGCGCCCGCGCTCCGACTGGCGCAAGCGCTATGCCGACTGGCCGGCGCTCAAGAAGCTGGTTTATGTCGACGAACTGATGGCCGAGATCGCCGGCGAGAAGCCCCTGCTCACCAGGCGCCACAAGGTCGACCCGCTGAGCCAGATCAACCGGACGCTGGGCGAGCATTACGAAAAGAAGCAGAGTTTCTATGTGGCGGATTCTCCGACCATCTATGACCGCGATCTCAAGCGCATCTTCAGCGACGGCGGCCGCCATCGCCGGGCGCCCACCGCTGCCGCCTTCCTGCGCCGGCACCGCGCCCGCATCCGCCGCTCGGTTGCACAATGGACCGGGGAGTACCAGTTGACCCTGGATGCCGTGCTCGATGCGATGATCGCCCGCTGTCGACAGCTGAAACTGCGTGCGGCCGGGCCGGAACGGCAGATGGTGACGGATTTCACCGTGCTGCTGACCGCCAAGACCGTGCACTCGCTCTATTCGCCTTCGCGCCGGGAATGGTTCGCCCTATGAAGAAGAAACTGCGTGTGCTGGTGCTGATGCACCCCGATTTCCTGCCGCCGGATTCCCTCAAGGGAGTGAGCGAAAAGGAGAAGCATGTCTGGAAAACCGAATATGATGTGGTCTCGACCCTGCGCGGTAGCGGCCATGAGGTCCTGCCCCTCGGCGTGCAGCACGAGTTGAAGCCGATCCGCGACACGATCGAGGAATGGAAGCCGGACGTCGTCTTCAACCTGCTCGAGCAGTTCCATGGCGAAACCGCCTATGACCAGAATGTGGCGAGCTATCTCGAGCTGATGCGCATTCCCTATACCGGCTGCAATTCCAGGGGGTTGATGCTGGCACGCGGCAAGGCGCTCTCGAAAAAGCTGCTGTCCTACCATCGCATCCCGACGCCCGCCTTCGCCGTCTTTCCGATCGGCCGCAAGATACGCCGCCCGGCGCGGCTCGGCTTTCCCCTGATCGTCAAGAGCCTGACCGAAGATTCTTCGGTCGGCATTGCCCAGGCCTCTCTGGTCGACAATGACGAGAAGCTGGCCGAACGGGTCACCTTCATCCACCAGCGGGTCGGCACCGACGCCATCGTCGAGCAGTTCATCGATGGGCGCGAACTTTATGTCGGCGTCTTCGGCAATGACCGGCTGCGCGTCCTGCCGATATGGGAGCTGGAATTCGGCGACACCGGTGGTGCGCGCCGGCGCATCGCCACCGAGCGGGTCAAGCACGACATCGACTACCAGGAACGGCGCGGTATCCTGCAGGGCGCCGCCAGGGACATCTCGCCGGAACTGCGTACCCGCATCCGCCAGACCGTGAAGCGCATCTGCCGTACGCTGGAACTCGATGGCTATGTCCGCATCGACTTCCGCCTCACCGCAGAGGGCGTTCCCTATTTCCTCGAGGCCAACCCCAACCCGGAGATCGCGCGCGAAGAGGAATTCGCCTCCTCCGCCGCCCATGACGGCATCGACTACGCGACGCTGCTCAACAAGATTGTCGCCCTCGGCATCCGGCGCGCGCATTCCGCCTAGCGTAACCGGGCAGCACCTTGCTCAATCCAGGTCCATCAGGGAGCGCGCGAACTCCTGCGGCGTGAAGGGCTTCAGGTCGTCCGGCCCCTCGCCAACGCCGATCGCCACGACCGGCAGCTTGAAGCGCTCGGCCAGGGCCACAAGGACGCCGCCCTTGGCGGATCCATCGAGCTTGGTCAGCACCAGACCGCTGACATCGCAGACCTGCTTGAATATCTCGACCTGCGAATGCGCGTTCTGGCCGACTGTCGCATCCAGCACCAGCAGGCAGTCATTCGGTGCCGTGGCATCGATCTTCCGAATGACGCGGAGGATCTTGGCCAGTTCCTCCATCAGCCCCGCCTTGTTCTGCAGGCGGCCCGCAGTATCGATCAGCAGCAGATCGATGCCCTGCTCCTTTGCCGCCTGAACGGCGTCGAAGGCAAGCCCCGCCGGATCGGCCCCCTCGCCGCGCGCGATCACCGGCACGTTCGCACGCTCGCCCCAGATTTTCAGCTGCTCGACCGCGGCAGCACGGAAGGTATCGCCCGCCGCCAGCATGACCTTCTTGCCCTGCGCCTGATAGAGCCTGGCCAGCTTGCCGATGGTGGTGGTCTTGCCCGACCCGTTGACGCCGACCACCAGGACGACATGGGGCCGGGCCGGGCCGATGGCCAGCGGCTTCGCCACCGGCTCCAGCATCCGGGCGATTTCGCCGGCGAAGATGCCGCGCACCTCCTCGACCGAGACTTCCTTGTCGAAGCGATCGCGCGCCAGGACGGCGGTAAGCCGCGCCGCGGTGGCCGGACCGAGATCGGCGGCGATCAGCGCCTCCTCCAACTCGTCGATCAGCGCCTGGTCGAGCTTCCGCCTGGTGAAAATGCCGGCGAAGCTCTCGGTGATCTTGGCGGAAGAACGGCTGAGGCCAGCCTTGAGGCGCCCGAACCAGCCGCGTTTCTCGACACTCGTATCCTGCGTCATGGGACTCGCAATGTTGGGGATTTCAGGCGGCGATGGCGATCAGGTGCTGCTCGGTCGCCGCCTGCACGCGCGCCGCGACGATGCTCCCTGGCTCGGCGCGGAAGTTGAGGGCAACAGGTGCGAAATGCTCGCTGTGACCGAAGCTTGCGGCATCCTCGGTGCGCTCCACCAGGACGCAAGCCGGCTGCCCGACACGGCGCGCAAAATAGGCGTTCTGCGCGGCAAGACCTGCCGCCCGCAGTCGCTGCGCACGCTCCTTGCGCACCGGACCCGGCACTTGCGGCATCTTGGCTGCCGGCGTACCGGCGCGCGACGAATAGGGAAAGACGTGCAGGAAGGTTAGATTGCATTCCTCGACAAGGCGCAGCGAGTTCTCGAACATCGCCTCGCTCTCGGTCGGGAAGCCGGCAATGAGGTCGGCACCGAAAACGATGTCGGGGCGGCGCGCCTGCATCTCGGCGCAGAAGCGGATGGCGTCGTCGCGCGAATGGCGCCGCTTCATGCGCTTCAGGATCATGTCGTCGCCGGCCTGGAGCGAGAGATGGAGATGGGGCATGAGCCGCTCCTCTTCGGCGATGAGGCGCGCGAGTTCGTCATCCACCTCGACCACGTCGAGCGAGGAAAATCGCAGGCGCGGCAGTTCCGGCACCAGGGTCAGGATGCGCCGGACTAGCGCGCCGAGCCCGCCCCGGCCCGGTAGGTCGCCGCCATAGGAGGTGATGTCGACGCCGGTCAGAACCACTTCCTTCAATCCGCTGGCCACCAACCCGCGAATCTGCTCGACGATGGCGCCGGCCGGAACCGAGCGGGAATTGCCGCGGCCGAATGGTATGATGCAGAAGGTACAGCGATGATCGCAGCCCTGCTGTATCTCGACGAAAGCGCGAGCGCGCTCGGCAAAGCCGGCGATCAGATGCGGCGCCGTCTCGGTGACGTTCATGATGTCGGCGACCGCGACATGCCGGTCATTGGCACGCGCGAGCGCGGCATAGCTCTCGACCTTCAGTTTCTCTTCGTTGCCGAGTACGGCATCCACCTCGGCCATCGCCGCGAATTTCTCGGGCGCGATCTGCGCGGCACAACCCGTGACGATGATGCGCGCCGCCGGATTCTCGCGCCGCGCGCGGCGGATTGCCTGGCGCGCCTGGCGCTCCGCCTCGGAGGTCACGGCGCAGGTATTGATGATGATGGCCTCGCCCAGCCCCGCGGCGCCGGCATGGCCGCGGATCACCTCGCTTTCGAAGGCGTTGAGGCGACAACCGAAGGTGACGAGCTGGGGATCAGCCATGGCGGGCCTCGGCAAGGTCGACCTCGCCGGCGAAGGAAAGTGTCCAGGGCCCGGTCATGCGGACATGGCCATTCGCCAGCCATTCGATGGCGAGACGCCCGCCATCGACCTCGACCACCGCCTTGCGCCCGGTAAGGCCGCGCCGCGCCGCCGCCACCAGCGTTGCGCAGGCGCCGGAGCCGCAAGCCAGCGTGATGCCCGTGCCGCGCTCCCAGACCCGCATGCGGATGTAGCCGGGGTCGATCACCTGGGCGAATTCGATGTTGGCACGGTCCGGGAAGAAGGCGTGGCGCTCCAGCAGCGGCCCGATCTCGGCGATGTCGAGGGCCGCCACGTCTTCGACGAAGAAGACGGCATGGGGCGATCCCACATTGACGCCGACCGGATCGGCGACGGGGCCATGGGCGACCGGCAGGCGCAGTGTGTCGCAGGGTGCCGCCACCGGGATGTCCTGCCAGTCCAGCAATGCCGGCCCCATATCCACGGCGATTTCGCCGCCGGGCTGGACCTCGGCCGGCAGCAATCCTGCCACCGTCTGGATGACGGCATGGCCGTTGCCCTTCTCGCCCATCACCCTGGCGGCGACACAGCGGGTGGCATTGCCGCAGGCGCGCGCCTCGCTGCCATCGGCGTTATGGATGCGCATGAAGACGTCGGCCCGGGAATCGGGGGCGTTCTCCAGGGTAATGAGCTGGTCGCAGCCGATGCCGCGATGCCGGTCGGCCAGCCATTGCCGCTGTTCCGTGGTCAGGTTGAGCGCATGGCGACGCGCATCCAGCACAACGAAATCGTTGCCGAGGCCGTGCATCTTGATGAAGGGCAGCTTGTCGCTCATTCTGTCCGCGCTTGGGTCAAGGTCCTGCGAGAGACGGGACTGGGCTTGGTTATGCCGCCCGACCGCCCTCCCGGTCCAATGTTTTCAGAGGGATGGCACCCTGCCTGGAACGCAGGTCGGGCAGTTTCGGCGGCACCCCCCGATCCTGGCCGGCACCGGGTTTCACCGGTTGACGGCCCCACTCCCCCTCTGTATAACCCGCCGCCAAGCATTTCCTGAAGTTTTTGCAGCAGGTTCCATCCGATGGCTCACCATAAATCCGCGGAAAAGCGCATCCGCCAGACCGAGACGCGCACCGCCCGCAACCGTGCCAACACCAGCCGCCTGAAGTCGGCCGTCAAGAAGGCCGAAACGGCGATCGCTGGCGGCAACAAGGCCGAAGCCGAAGCGGCCCTCAAGGCCGCCCAGCCGGAATTGTCGCGGGGCGTCAACAAGGGTGTCATTCACAAGAATGCTGCGGCGCGCAAGATGTCGCGCCTGACCAAGCGTTTGCGGACCCTCGCCTGACATCGGCGGCCAGCTTACCCGGCGCCTGAAGGCCGACTGGCAATTGCTTGTTTAAGAACGCCGCAGCCGCGGCCCCGCTCCGGGGGCCGCGGTTTGCTTTTGTGCCTCTGGCCAGCCTCCGCCACCATCCGTTGCGTCCCACCCGCTATGGCGTTGCGCGAAATCTGTGTCGATTCAGCCACAGTCAGGTCGGCACGACTCGAAACAGGGGAGTTCCCGATTCGGACTTGTTGCATGCTGTCGGGGTGCCGCGTAGAGTCGCCTTCCGGCCGCGGGACAGGGCGTTGGCCGGGGCCCCGACAAGGGGTTGAATTCGGGAAAATTACCTTAAAAAACAAAGATCTGTGATGCGTATAGCCAGGTCTCATCGGCACCCTTGTCGGACCCCCGGAGCCAGCTCCGGCGGATTGTCGGACAAGTCGGTTGCACGGCCTTTCACGGGCCCTGAATGCGCTGGCCGGGCGTACCTTTTCCCCGAACCTCACCTGTGGCAGCCAAGCCACGACCGCTTCGCGATTGTTGGGCGGTTGATCGCGCTTTGGTTGCAGCTGTGCCACCCCGAACCTGATGGGTTCGGCGGACGGGCTTAGTTTATTTTCGAGCCGCCGCCGATTGGGAGAGCGTGCCGCGCTTTCGGCATGTTGTCCTATGAGTCATGGTTGGTTGCGCAAGAGGGAGTTGGGTTGGACATGGGCAGCAGCGGCACATATGCGGGCGACGTGACGCCCGAGACCGCCTGGCAAGGATTGGCCGGCTCGGCGGAGGCCCGTCTGGTCGACGTCCGCACCCAGCCGGAATGGAGCTTTGTCGGCATCCCTGATCTCGCCAATCTCGGCAAGAAGGTGATTCTCGCCTCCTGGCAGGTTTACCCGGGGATGGCGGTCGATGGCGGGTTCGTCACCAAGGTGGAGGGCCAGTTGGCCGGCAGCCGCGGACCGCTCTATTTCATCTGCCGCTCCGGCGCGCGTTCCCGCGCTGCCGCCATCGCCATGACCGAGGCCGGCTTCGGCCCCTGTTTCAATGTCGCCGGCGGCTTCGAGGGCGACCGGGACGCGGCCGGACATCGCGGGCAGAGCAATGGCTGGAAAGTAGCCGGCCTGCCCTGGATTCAGGATTGATCGGGTGCAGGGGCTGTAGGCGGCAAGATGGGCGGACGAGACGAGTTGAACAGCATGAGTACGGGGGGAAAAGCCATGATCGAGGCGGGTAGTGATTCGCTGTTGAACGCGCAATGGGCCCGCGTGCGCGGTCGCCTGCGTGCGGAGTTCGGCGAGGCCACTTTTCGCTCCTGGCTGAAGCCGCTGACGCTGGCCGGCCGCCGCGGCCAGGACTTGCGCGTCGCGGTGCCGTCGCGCTTCATGCGCGACTGGGTAGCCACGCATTATGCAGACCGCATCAAAGCGCTCTGGACGAGCGAATGCCCGGAGATCCGCTCGGTCGAGGTGATCGTCGACGCCAACGGCACGGCGACGGCGAGCGGTGGCCTCGAATTCGACGACCTGCCGGCGACGGAGTCAGCTCCGGATGACGGCAATGGCGCGAAAACCGAGAGCGATCCGGCGGCAGTGCTCGGCGCCGACCAGGAAGGTCTTGCCGGCGTCAGCGCCACGCTGGATCCGCGCCTCACCTTCGACAATTTCGTGGTCGGCAAGTCGAACGAACTGGCCCATGCCGCGGCGATCCGCGTCGCCGAATCCGATTCCGTGCCGTTCAACCCGCTGTTCCTCTATGGCGGTGTCGGCCTCGGCAAGACGCATCTGATGCATGCCATCGCGCATCACATCAAGAAGAAGCAGCCGCAAAAGCGCGTGATCTATCTCTCGGCCGAGAAGTTCATGTACCAGTTCATCCGGGCGCTCCGGAACAAGAACACCATGGCCTTCAAGGAATTGTTCCGCTCGGTCGACGTGCTCATGGTCGACGACGTGCAGTTCATCATCGGCAAGGAATCCACCCAGGAAGAGTTCTTCCACACCTTCAACGCGCTGTTCGACCAGAACAAGCAGGTGGTGCTCTCGGCCGACAAGTCGCCCTCCGACCTGCAGGGCCTGGAGGAGCGCATGCGTACGCGCTTCGGCTGGGGCCTCGTCGCCGATATCCATCCCACCACCTACGAACTCCGCCTCGGCATCCTGCAGGCGAAGGCCGAACAGGCGCCGATCGAGATCCCGGGGAAGGTGCTGGAATTCCTCGCCCACCGCATCTCCTCCAACGTGCGCGAACTCGAAGGGGCGCTGACCCGCATCATCGCCCATGCGACGCTGGTCGGGCGGCCCGTCTCGGTCGATTCCGCACAGGAACTGCTGAAGGACCTGCTGCGCGCCAACGACCGCTCGGTCACCATCGAGGAGATCCAGCGCCGCGTCGCCGAGCATTACAACATCAAGCTTGCCGACATGAGCTCGCCCCGGCGCGCGCGGCAGGTCTCGCGGCCCCGGCAGATCGCCATGTATCTGGCCAAGCAGCTCACCACCAAATCGCTGCCCGATATCGGCCGCGGCTTTGGCGGGCGCGACCACACGACGGTCATGCATGCCGTGAAAAAGGTCGAGGAACTGGCTGCCGGCGATATTTCCTTTGCCGAGGACATCGATCTGCTGAGGCGCATGCTGGAAGGCTGATTTTCAGCTTTGTTTCAGGTGGTTAAGACGGTCCGCGGCAGCGCTCCTGCGGGCACAATTCCCTGTTGCCCGCAAGCTAACCTGCTATAATCCCTCACTTGCTGGAAACCGATGGCCGATTCGGCCGATTCCGTCCGGGCAGCACGCCCCGGCGCGGGGGACCTTCAGGCAAGCACGGGACTGAATCCGGCGGTCGGCGCCGGATGCCGGAAAGCCGGCTGGCGGGTATACCGCCGGCCGAGGCAGGCCGGCGCGCGGCGCCGAATTTGCTGCCGAGCCCCCGTCGACGGACCGGATTTCAACGAACGGATTTTTGAGACAACAGGGTTGAGTTAGGCCATGAAACTGACCATCGAACGGACCCTCCTGCTGAAGGCTTTGGGGCATGTGCAGAGCGTCGTCGAACGCCGCAATACGATCCCCATCCTCTCCAACGTGCTGGCCGAGGCCAAGGACGGCCAGCTCGGCCTGACCGCCACCGACATGGACCTGGCCGTGGTCGAGAAGGTGGCCGCCGACATCACTGCGCCGGGCGCGGCGACCGTGCCGGCGCATACGCTCTACGACATCGTGCGCAAGCTCCCCGAGGGCGCCCAGGTGCAGATCGAACTCGCCGCCGACGGGCAGCAGGTGACGGTGAAGGCCGGGCGCTCGCGCTTTGCCCTCGCCACCCTGCCAAAGGAGGATTTCCCGGCCATCCATGCCGGCGACCTGCCGCACAAATTCCCCCTCTCGGCCGCCGATCTCAAGGGGCTCATCGACCGCACCAAATTCGCGATCTCGACCGAGGAGACGCGCTACTACCTCAACGGCATCTACATGCATGCCTATGCGGCCGGCAAGCAGACCAGCCTGCGCGCCGTCGCCACCGATGGCCATCGACTGGCCAGGGTCGAGATGCCGCTGCCCGAAGGCGCCGAAGGCATTCCCGGCGTCATCGTGCCCAGGAAAATGGTGAACGAGGTCCGCAAGCTGATCGAGGATTTCGACGGCGCCATCGACGTCTCGCTCTCCGACAGCCGCATCCGCTTCGCCTTCGCCGATATCGTGCTGACCTCGAAGCTGATCGACGGCTCGTTCCCCGACTACCAGCGCGTCATCCCGACCGCCAACGACAAGATCCTGGAGGTGGACCGCAAGGAATTCCGCGACGCGGTCGACCGCGTTTCCACCATCTCCAGCGAAAAGTCGCGCGCCGTGAAGCTCAGCCTGAAGCCGGGTATTCTGACCCTCTCCGCGACCAGCGCCGAGAACGGCAGCGCCTCGGAAGAACTCGAGGTCAAATATGACGGCCAGGCGATGGAGATCGGCTTCAACTCCAAATACCTGCTCGACGTCGCCGACGAGATCGAGGGCGACGGGCTGGAACTGAAACTGGCCGATTCCGTGGCGCCCACTTTGCTGCGTGACATGGCGGATGCCCAGGCGCTCTACGTGCTGATGCCGATGCGCGTATGAGGAATGAACGCGTGTGAGTAGATGGCGATAGCCGAACGCGATTCCGGACTGATCGAGACGGCGCCACGACGGTCGACCCGGGTGGCGAATGGTTTTTCGCATCTCGGCCTGACGCGGTTCCGCAACTTCCGCGAAGCCAGCCTCGAAACCGGCCTCGACGAGGGTTTCGGCGCCGTCGTGCTGACCGGCGGCAATGGCGCCGGCAAGAGCAATCTGCTGGAAGCGCTCTCCTATCTCGCCCCCGGGTCCGGCCTGCGGCAGGCCGGGATCGCCGAGGTGGCATTGCGCCAGCCTGACAATTTCAGCGGCAGCCAGGGCATGGCTTGGGCGGTGCATGCGCGCTATCTGGGCCTGGGCGGCGAACATGCCCTCGGCACCGGACGCGACCCGCTGGCGCCGGCGCAGCAGGGGCGCGAGCGGCGCCTGTCGCGCGTGAACGGCGCCCCCTTGCGCTCGCAGGCGGGCTTTGCCGAGATCCTCAACGTGCTGTGGTTGACACCGCAGATGGACCGGCTGTTCTCGGAAGCCGCAGCCTCGCGCCGGCGCTTTCTCGACCGGCTGGTCTATGGCCTGGATCCCGCCCATGCGTCCCGGGTCAGTGCCTATGAGCAGGCCATGCGCGAGCGTGCCCGTATCCTGCGCGGCGAGGCGCCGGAAAGTACCGGTACTGACCGCGCCGCCTGGCTGGCGGGCCTGGAGCAGGAAATGGCGGCCCAGGCGATTGCCATCGCCGCCGCGAGACAGGATTCCGTGACGGCATTGAACGCCGCCATAGCGGACGCTGTCGGTCCGTTCCCGCAGGCCGGCTTGGCCGTCGCCGGTGCCGTCGAGGAGGCACTGGGCGCCATGACCGCGCTGGAGGCGGAGGAATGGCTGAAGCGGCGCCTCGACGAAGCGCGCATCGGCGATGCCGAGGCCGGCGCTACGCAATGGGGTACGCATCGTTCGGATCTTGTCGTTACCCTGGCCGGCCGGCATCTGGGGGGCGAGAGGCTGAAGGCCGGCGATTGTTCCACCGGCGAGCAGAAAGCGCTGCTGATCTCGGTCATTCTGGCCGAGGCGCGGCTTTCGGCACGGCGCCGGGGCGAGGCGCCGGTCCTGTTGCTGGACGAAGTGACGGCGCATCTGGACGGTACCCGCCGCGAGGCCCTGTTCGCCGAATTGCAGGCGTTGCGGGCGCAATGCTGGCTGACCGGCACCGAGCGCGGGCTGTTCCAGTCGCTGCACGGCTGGGCGCGGTTCGTGACGGTCCAGGACGGACGGCTGACGCCGGAGAATTGACCGGGATTCAAGTTTCGCCGCCCGGCGCCAACACGGGCGGCGGCGATTGCAATTGCAGAGTAGAAACGAGCTGAGACCATGAGCGACGAGAACAAGGGCAACGAGCAGAACGGCAACGGCGAATACGGCGCCGATTCCATTCGCGTGCTGAAAGGCCTGGACGCGGTCAGGAAACGGCCTGGCATGTATATCGGCGACACCGATGACGGCTCGGGCCTGCATCACATGGTCTATGAGGTGGTCGACAACGCGATCGACGAGAGCCTCGCCGGCCATTGCGACCGCGTGCTGGTGACGCTCAACGGCGACGGCTCGGTCACGGTGAACGACAACGGCCGCGGCATTCCGGTCGACATTCACAAGGAGGAAGGCGTTTCGGCGGCCGAGGTCATCATGACCCAGCTGCATGCCGGCGGGAAATTCGACCAGAACAGCTACAAGGTCTCGGGCGGCCTGCACGGCGTCGGCGTTTCGGTGGTGAACGCGCTCTCCGAGCGTCTCGACCTCAGGATCTGGCGCGACGGCAAGGCGCATTTCATGCGCTTCCGCCATGGCGTCCCGGAGGCGCCGCTGGCTTTGGTGGGTGATGCCAACGGCCAGCGAGGCACCGAGGTGACCTTCCTGCCTTCCAAGGAAACCTTCACCCGGACCGAGTTCGACTATGCGACGCTGGAACATCGCCTGCGCGAGCTGGCCTTCCTCAATTCGGGCGTTCGCCTGATCCTCACCGACAGTCGCGGCGTCGAACCGAAATCGGTCGAGCTCCATTACGAGGGTGGCATCGAGGCCTTCGTGCGCTATCTCGACCGCTCGAAGACGGCGCTGCACAGCCCGGCCATCGTGATCGCCGGCGAGAAGGACGGTATCTCGGTCGAACTGGCCCTCGAATGGACCGACGCCTATCACGAGACCATGCTCTGCTTCACCAACAACATTCCGCAGCGGGATGGCGGTACGCATTTGCAGGGCTTCCGCGCTGCCCTCACCCGCCAGATCAACCGCTATGCCGAGGAAAGCGGCATCGCCAAGCGCGAGAAGGTGACCCTCTCCGGTGACGACGCCCGCGAGGGCCTGACCTGCGTGCTGTCGGTCAAGGTGCCGGACCCGAAATTCTCCTCGCAGACAAAGGACAAGCTGGTCTCGTCCGAGGTCCGCCCGGCGGTCGAGAACATCGTCAACGAACGCCTCGCGCAATGGCTCGAGGAACACCCGGCCGATGCCAAGCGTGTGGTCGGCAAGGTGGTCGAGGCGGCGGCGGCGCGCGAGGCCGCGCGCAAGGCCCGCGACCTTACCCGCCGCAAGGGAGCGCTCGACATCTCGTCCCTCCCCGGCAAGCTGGCCGATTGCCAGGAACGCGATCCGGCGCTCTCCGAATTGTTCATTGTCGAGGGCGATTCTGCCGGCGGGTCGGCGAAGCAGGGCCGCCACCGCAAGAACCAGGCAATCCTGCCGCTCCGCGGCAAGATCCTCAATGTCGAGCGGGCGCGCTTCGACAAGATGCTGTCCTCGGCCGAAATCGGCACCCTGATTGCCGCTCTGGGCACCAGCATCGGGCCGGAGGAATTCGACATTGCCAAGGCGCGCTACCACAAGATCATCATCATGACCGACGCCGATGTCGACGGCTCGCATATCCGCACGCTGCTGCTGACCTTCTTCTATCGGCAGATGCCGGAACTGATCGAGAAGGGCTATCTCTATATCGCCCAGCCGCCGCTCTACCGCGCCGCCAAGGGCAAGTCCGAGCGTTATCTCAAGGACGATCGCGCGCGCGAGGATTACCTGATCAGCCTCGGCGTCGAGGGGGCCGTCCTCACCCTGGGCTCCGGCGAACAATTGACCGGTGCCGATCTGCGCCGCGTGGTCGATCTCGCCGCCAATGCCAAGCATCTGATGGAGCCCATGATCCGCAAGGTGGGTGCCGCCGCTGTGGTCGAGCAGGCCGCCATCGCCGGCGCCCTCAACCCGCAGGATGCCGCCAGCCCCGAAATGGCCGCCGCCATCGCCGCCCGCCTCGATGCGCTCGAGCCGGCGACGGCACGCGGCTGGTCGGGCCTCGCCGACCAGCAGGGCGGGCTTGCCTTCAAGCGACGCCTGCGTGGCGTCACCGCCTCCCATGTCATCGACGCAGGTCTCATCCGCGCCGCCGAGGCGCACCGCCTCGACCAGATGAAGAAGGAACTCGCCGAGAATTTCGGCGCCACGGCAACCCTGGTCTCGAAGGACAAGTCCATCGGCATCAACGGCCCCATCGCCCTCATCGACACGATCATCGAACTGGGTGGCAAGGGCATCGACATCCAGCGCTACAAGGGATTGGGCGAGATGAACCCGGAACAGCTCTGGGCCACCACCCTCGACCCCGCCGTCCGCACGCTGCTCCAGGTCAAGGTCAACCATACCGACGAGGCCGAGGAGATCTTCTCGACCCTGATGGGCGACGTGGTCGAACCCCGGCGCGACTTCATCCAGCAGAACGCGCTCAACGTCGCCAATCTGGACGTGTGAGGCCGTTTCGCCGGAAATCCTTGGTTTGACACACCCGTATCTGAGGGTCGTGGCAAATCGCTAGCCGGTAGCAAGCTTCACCGGATCGCCGGCCTTTTGACCTGTATCAAGGCGGCCGATTTTGCGGGCCGTATAATCGGCGCCAACGCCAACTTCCGTTGGGAGGCTGCCATGATGAAGTCACTAGCGGTTGCAGCCGTTATCCTCGCTGCTCTTTCGGCGCCGCTCCAGGCGCAGCAATTCCAGCCCTGCGTGACAGGCACCGATTGCGGCATGTGGTCCGGCAACGGCATGGGCATGGGCATGATGGGTGGTCGCCATGTCGAAGGCCGCCTCGCATTCCTCAAAACCGAACTCAAGATTAACGCCGCGCAGGAAGATGCGTGGCAGGCCTATGCCGACGCCTTGCGCGCCAATGCCGGTCAGCGCCAGCAGATGATGCAGGAAATGATGTCAGGAAACATGCACGGTCAGGGCATGATGGGCCAGGGCATGATGGGCCAGGGCATGATGGGCCAGGGCATGATGGGCCAGGGCATGATGGGCCAGGGCATGATGGGTCAGGGCATGATGGGCCAGAGCATGATGGGTCAAGCGGGCGCGCCGCCGACAATCCCCGAGCGGCTCAATCTCGCCACGCGTCACATGGCGGCACATGTCGAGATGCTGGAGAGGATGAAGGCGCCGACCTTGAAGCTCTATGAGAGCCTCGACCCCGATCAGAAGCAGATCGCCGATCAGCTTCTTATGGGTCCGATGGGCATGATGTGATCATGACGCGCTGAGGGCAATCCGCCTTAACCCGCGGCAGCGTCATCCTCCTCATCGATCGCCGTTTCGGAATCGGCACCATTCCTGCCTTCGTAATGCTTGCGCTTGGCCTGGTACATCGAGGCGTCGGCCTGGGAGAGGGCGTCGTCAGCCGATTGCTGGCCGTGGAATTCGTGCATGCCGACGGCGCAGGAGAGCGTGATCTCGTTCCCTTCCCAGATGAAGGGCGAGCGGGCGATCTGGGTAATCAGCTGGGCCGCCTTTTCCTGGGCCTGGGCGACATCGGCCTGGGCCAGTATGACGCCGAATTCGTCGCCGCCCAATCGCCCTACCACGTCGGAATCGCGCACATTGTCGACCAGCAGCTGGGCGAAATGGCGCAAGGCGGCGTCACCGGCGGCATGGCCGTGCCGGTCGTTGATCTGCTTCATGCCGTTCAAATCGAAATAGAGCACCGAGCCCGGCGAGCCGTAGCGTTCCGAGAACGAGATGATGCGGGTGAGTTCGCGCACGAAGGCGCGGCGGTTGGCGATGGGCAGCATGGCATCCTCATCCGCCACCCGCTCGAGATACTGGATGCGTTTGCGCGTGCGGTCGAGTTCCTCGCGCAGCGAACGCACCTCGTCGAGGAGCGCGGAGAGGGCCGCCTTCACATTGGGCGACAACTCGGTTTCGGTCAGGCCAAGGAAACTGGCCTGGTCGACCGGGGCGGCATGGCCAACCTCGCCGGTCGCGGCGACGCCGGTGGTGGCATCCGCCTTCGTCGCCCTGGCGACCTTGGCAACGGGCCGCGCACCGCCGGCGGGTGTCACCCCGGAGACGCCGCCTGCGCGATCGCGAATCTTCATGCCGTCTCGCTCCTGACCACCGCCCCGGATGTTGGCCATCGCCAGAGACGGCCGCAACCCTTTTCTGGCTCTTGCGGCAGCCGGCCGGCAAGCCGGGTCGGTTCTCGAAAAATAGCGCCGAATCATGATGCTAAGCCGGTTAAGGTCGCGTTAAGACGGCTGCAGCGGCAGCTTGCCAAGGTTGGGGCGCCCCCTATAATCGCCGCCTCCCCGGGTCCCTCGAAAAGGCGTAAGGCCATGGCAGCAAAAGAGAAACGCATGACCCGCCGTAGCGCTGGCGCTAAATCCGGCAAGCCTCTGGTCGGGGTCATCATGGGAAGCCAGTCCGACTGGGCCACGATGCGCTTCGCTGCCGAGATCTTGGAAAATCTCGGCGTAGCACATGAGGTCAGGATCGTTTCGGCCCACCGCACGCCGAAGCGGCTCTTTGACTATGCGCAGAGCGCCAAGGGACGCGGGCTCAAGGTCATCATCGCCGGGGCCGGCGGGGCAGCGCATCTCCCCGGCATGACGGCCTCGCTCACCGAACTGCCGGTCTTCGGCGTGCCGGTGGAAAGTCAGGCGCTGAAAGGCCAGGACAGCCTGCTTTCGATCGTGCAGATGCCGGCCGGCATTCCGGTAGGGACACTCGCCATCGGCAAGGCGGGGGCCATCAACGCAGCCCTTCTCGCCGCCGCCGTGCTCGCACTCAATGACGCGACGCTGGCGAAGCGCCTGGCTGCCCACCGCCAGCGCCAGACCAGTGCCGTCGCCGATATGCCGAACCGGGAGGGCTGACAGGAATGAGCGCGGAAAAGGGCCAGGTCCTGGCACCGGGTTCGGTGATCGGCATTCTGGGCGGCGGGCAGCTGGGCCGCATGTCGGCGCTCGCCGCCGCGCGCCTCGGCTACAAGGTCCATGTCTTCTCGCCGGAAATCGACGGGCCGGCAGCGCAGGTTGCCTGGAAGAATACGGTCGCGGCCTATGACGATCTCGCCGCACTAGAAGCCTTCGCCGACGCGGTCGACGTGGTCACGTTCGAATTCGAGAACATCCCGGCAGCCGCAGCCGAAAAGCTGGCGGCGCGCAAGCCGACCCGCCCCGCTCCGCGTGTGCTGCACATCACCCAGGAACGCCTCCGGGAGAAGCGCTTCCTGGAGGGCATCGGTGTGCCCGTCACCGCCTTTCGCGAAGTAGGCAGCGCCGCCGAGTTGCCGGCGGCAGTCAAGGCGATCGGCACGCCGTCGATCCTGAAATCGGCCAGCTTCGGTTATGACGGCAAGGGCCAGGTGCGGATCGACGCGGGTACCGACCTCGACGCCGCCTGGACGAAGATGGGCGGCAGCGTCGCCATTCTGGAAGGCTTCGTCGATTTCGAATGCGAGATCTCGGTCATCGTCGCGCGCAACCCGCAAGGCGACGTGGCCCTCTATGAGCCGGCGCGCAACCACCACAAGCACCACATCCTGGACACATCGACCGTTCCCGCCGGCATTCCACTGAAAATCGCCCATGCGGCGGAAGCGATCGCGCGGCAGATCGCCGGCGGCATCGACCTCATTGGCCTGCTGGCCGTCGAGATGTTCGTCGCCCGCGACGGTCGCGTCATCGTCAACGAGTTGGCACCGCGCCCGCACAATTCCGGCCACTGGTCACTGGACGGTGCTGTCACCAGCCAGTTCGAGCAGCATGTACGGGCGGTCTGCGGCCTCGCGCTCGGCAATCCGGCGCGCCATTCCGACACGGTGATGACCAACCTCATCGGCGACGAGGTCGAGACCTGGCCGCAATTGCTGGCTGATCCCGACGTGAAGCTGCATCTCTACGGCAAGGCGGAAGCACGGCCGGGCCGCAAGATGGGCCATTGGAACCGGCTGAAGCCGAAAAATACGTGAAGAAAAAACCCCGCCGGTTGCCCGGCGGGGTTTTCACTCGGGAAGATCGGGCGATTGTCTTAGAGCGCGCCGGCCTTTTCCATGACCGCGTGGCTCCAGGCGCCGTCCGGCTTCTTGGTAATGACCGGATCCGAACCGCCGGACATCAGGGTCTCGACCGTCCGATCGGCTGCGGCATCGTCGAGCCAGCCGGTGCCCTTCGGGTTTTCACCCACCAGCTTGGCGATCTCCTGCATCATGGTCTTCTGGTGCCCTTCGGTCTGGGCGCCGGTCTCGTCATTCTCCAGCACGATGGCAACCGCCTCGTCCTGGTTGGCGACGGCATATTCCCAGCCCTTCATCGAGGCCTTCAGGAACTTCGCCAGCTTCTCGACCATGGCCGGATCGGCAAGGTTCTTCTCCAGCGTGTAGAGGCCGTCCTCCAGCGTCGCCACACCCTCATCCTCGTATTTGAAGGTGATGAGCTCG
Organism: Dongia mobilis; assembly: GCF_004363235.1. Classification (GTDB taxonomy): domain Bacteria; phylum Pseudomonadota; class Alphaproteobacteria; order Dongiales; family Dongiaceae; genus Dongia; species Dongia mobilis. Next base: position 375,141 of record NZ_SNYW01000007.1, on the reverse strand, counting down.
TCCGGCGAAACGCCGGCCTCGATCACCTGCCAGTACTCGTTATAGGTCATGGTGGAGATGCAGGCCGCCTGCTTCTGCAGTAGCGGATCGACATTGAAGCCCTGCTTCAGCACGTTGACGCCGCCTTCGGTGCCGTCGGTCTTGTAGCCAAGCTTGTTCATCCAGTTGAGGAACGGATATTCGTTGCCGCCAAACCAGACGCCCAGGGTCTGGCCGGGGAAATCGGCCGGTGTCGCCACACCGGAATCCTTCCGGCAGGTCAGCATCATGCCGGATTTCTGGAAGACCTGGGCGATATTGACCAGCGGCACGCCCTTCTCGCGCGTGGCGAGGGCCGAAGGCATCCAGTCGACCACGACATCGGCGCCGCCGCCGGCGATCACCTGGCTGGGATTGATGTCGGGGCCGCCCGCCTTGATAGTGACGTCGAGCCCGACCTCGTCATAGAAGCCCTTGTCCTTGGCAACGTAGTAGCCGGCGAACTGGGCCTGGGTGACCCATTTCAACTGCAGGGTCAACTGGTCGGCCGCCGAGGCCGCGTTCGCGGCACCGGCGACCAGCCCCGCCAGGACGACAGAGCGGAAGAGGGATTTGAGCACCATTTTAGCCTCCGTTATTATTGATGTTGGGTTCTTGGTGATGTCATCGCGTGGCGCGGAAGGATGCGTGCCACGACGTTAGATGCCGTTCCAGAAGCGCAATGAGACCATAGGAGAGCGAGCCCGCGAGGGCCGCCACGGCGATGGTTGCCCAGACCACGTCGACATTCATGCGCGCCACCTCGACGCTGATGCGGAAGCCCATGCCGGAGATCGGCGAGCCGAAGAATTCCGCCACGATGGCGCCGATCAGCGCCAGGGTCGAGTTGATCTTGAGCGCATTGAAGATAAACGGCAAGGCGGCCGGCAGGCGCAGCTTGAGGAGGGTCTGCCAGTACCCCGCGGCATAGGAGCGCATGAGGTCGCGGCTCATGGCATCGGTGGCGGCAAGCCCGGCCAGCGCATTCACCAGCATGGGGAAGAAGATCATGAAGACGATTACCGCCGTCTTCGATTCCCAGCCGAAACCAAACCACATGACCATGATGGGAGCGACGCCGATGATCGGCACGGCACTCACCATATTGCCCAGCGGCAGCAGGCCACGCTGCAGGAAGGGAACGCGGTCGACGATCAGGGCGGTGACGAAGCCCAGCAGATTGCCAAGGACAAAACCGGCGATGACGGCCTTGAGGAAAGTCTGCTGGAAATCGGCCATCAACACCGGCAGCGACCGCCAGAAGGCGTCCCAGATCTGAGAAGGTGCCGGCAGCAGTACTGCCGGGATGCCATAGCCGCGGCAGACGATCTCCCAGCCCAGCAGCAGGCCGGCGCCGAAAAGAGCCGGCACCAGCCAGCGCCCCAGCCCCTTGCCGTCCAGCCTGACCAGCCAGGCCATCACTCCCCAGGTCGCCAGGGTGACGGCAACGAGCAGCGCCGTGGCCATCCAATCGCTCATCGCGCACCCGCCGCCTGGCCGCGGGCGCCGAGCGTCAGTCGCTCGATGCCGCCGATGGAATAGACCAGCACCATGCCGAGGAAGGCCGCCATGAAGAGGGCCGACCAGATCTGCACGGTCTGGCCGTAATAGCTGCCGGAGAGCAGCCGCGCGCCGAGGCCCGCCGAGGCGCCGGTCGGCAATTCGCCGACAATGGCACCGGTCAGGCTGATCGCGACCGCAACCTTGAGGCTGGCGAAGAGGAACGGCACCGATGCCGGCAGCCGCAGTTTCCAGAGAATCTGCGCGGCACTGGCATTGTAGGAGCGCATGAGGTCGAGTTGCATCGGGTCCGGCGAGCGCAGCCCCTTCACCATGCCGATGGCGACGGGGAAGAAGCAGAGATACATCGAAATGATCGATTTGGGGACGAGGCCGGTGAGGCCCACATTGCCGAGCACAACGATGATCATGGGGGCGATGGCGAGGATCGGTACGGTCTGCGATGCGATGATCCAGGGCATCAGCGAGCGGTCGAGCACCTTGAGGTGAACGATGCCGATGGCAAGCACGATGCCGAGCACGGCGCCCAGCGCGAAGCCGAGCAAGGTGGCCGAGGCGGTGACACCGGCGTGATAGACCAGCGAGCGCTTGGCCGTGACCCTGGTTTCGAACACGGTTTTCGAGAATTCAGCGGCGATCTGGTGCGGAGCGGGGAGGACCGGCCGCTCCATCTCCCAGGTGCCGGCAACGATCGCCGAAACCGGCGGGTTATCACTCTCCTTCGCCAGCCGTTCTGAGACCTGAGCCCAATTGAGCGCCACGGCCAGCACATACCAGAGCAGGACGATGATAGCGACCACCGTTGCCACCGGCAGCAGCTTGTTGACCATCCAGCCGGCGGGGCCCTGCTTCATCGGACCTCGTCATAGGAATGGCCGGCCTTGAGGCCGAGGCGGATGCGATGGGCAAGTTGCTGCGCCACCGGGGATTCCCGGGTCTCCAGATTGCGTTCGGCCGGCAAGTCGCTGTCGATCACCTCGACAATGCGGCCGGGGCGCGCGCTCATGATGACGATCCGGGTCGAGAGCAGCACCGCCTCGTCAATGGAATGGGTGACGAAGATGACGGTCTTCTTGGTCTCGTGCCAGATGCGCAGCAATTCCTCGTTCATGCGGTCGCGCGTGATCTCGTCCAGCGCACCGAATGGCTCGTCCATCAGCAGGAGATCGGGATCGAAGGAGAGAGCACGGGCGATGGAGGCGCGCTGCTGCATGCCGCCGGAAAGCTGGAAGGGAAACTTCTTCTCGAAGCCCTTCAATCCGACGAGATCGAGATAGCGCCGTGCCTTCTCGGCCCGTTCGGCCTTCGAGACACCCATGATTTCGTGCGGCAGTTCGACGTTCTTCTGGATGTTGCGCCAGGGATAGAGGGCTGCCGCCTGGAAGATGTAGCCATAGGCGCGCTGGAGCCGCGCCTCGTGCGGGGAAACCCCGTTGACCGTGACGGTACCGGAGGTCGGCTGCTCGAGATCGGCGATGATGCGCATCAGCGTCGTCTTGCCACAGCCCGATGGCCCGATGAAGGTCACGAACTCGCCGCGCCGGATCTGCAGGTTGATATCCTTCAGCGCCTCGACCGGTGCGTCCGGCGTCTCGAAGACGAGGCCGAGATCGCGCACATCGATGACGGTATCGGCGACACTCATCAACGTACCCCGTTCAGCGGCGGCTTCGCGCGGCGGCAGGCTGGTCATGCCGCATTGGCACGTTCGACCATGGCGCGCAGCAGGACATCGCAGCCGGCGCCGCAATCCTCCTTGGTCGCATTCTCGATCTCGTTGTGGCTGATGCCGCCCTCGCAGGGGATGAAGACCATCGCGGTTGGCGCCACCCGGTTCATATAGCAGGCGTCGTGGCCGGCGCCGGAAATGATGTCGAGATTGTCGAAGCCGAGTTCCTCGGTGCCCTTCTTGACGGCGGCGACGCAGGAGGCGTCGAACTTCACCGGCGGCGAGTACCAGATTTCCTTGAAATCCATCTCGAGGCGGTTTTTCGCCACCGCTGCGTCGCAGGCGGCCTTTGCCTCGGCCGCCATCTTGGAAAGTACCTCGTCATCGGGATGGCGGAGATCGATGGTGAAGAAGACCTTGCCCGGAATGACGTTGCGCGAATTGGGGCTGGAATTGATCATGCCCACCGTGGCGCAGGCGAAGGGCTGGTTGTCATGGCCGATCTGGTTGATGGCGGCGATCACCTGGGCCGCCCCCACCAGCGCGTCCTTGCGGACCTTCATCGGGGTCGGTCCGGCATGTGCCTCCTGGCCGGTGAAGGTGACCTCGAACCAGCGCTGGCCCTGGGCGCCCTGGACGATGCCGATGGTCTTTTTTTCAGCCTCCAGGATCGGGCCCTGCTCGATATGCGCCTCGAAGAAGGCGTGGACGGGGCGACCGCCCACCTCGTCATCGCCGTAATAGCCGATGCGCTTCAACTCGTCGCCCATGGTCTTCCCCTCCTGGTCGGCGCGGGAAAGACCGTAATCGAGATCGAAGACACCGGCGAAGACGCCGCTGGCCACCATGGCGGGGGCAAAGCGCGAGCCTTCCTCATTGGTCCAGATCGCCGCCTCGATCGGGCGCAGGGTTTCGTATTTCAGGTCATTCAGGGTGCGGATTACCTCGAGCCCGCAGAGCACGCCATAGGCGCCGTCGAACTTGCCCCCGGTCGGCTGGCTGTCGATATGGCTGCCGGTCATGACCGGGGCGAGGCTGTCATCCTTGCCGGGGCGCCGCGCAAAGACATTGCCCATCTTGTCGATGCGGATCGAGCAGCCGGCCTCGCGGCACCATTTGACGAAGAGATCGCGCGCTTGGCGGTCGAGATCCGTGAGGGCCAGTCGGCAAACCCCGCCCTTCTCCGTGGCGCCGATCCGCGCCATTTCCATCAGGCTGTCCCACAGCCGGTCGGCATTGATCTTGAGATTGGTCGCCATGCTCTCCCTCCGGGTCCCGCGCCATGTCAGGCGTCGGCCTGTTGCTCGCCGGGCAGGGAAATGCGCATGCGACTTACCGCCCGCTGAGGCCATGGCGTGATGTACCATGGCGCCGGGGCGAAGCGCAGCCGAAAGCGTCCCTGCCTGTCCTTGCGGATTCGTTCTTAAGTAGCCTTTGCGGCCTTGGGGGAAATCCTGCCCAATCCTGACTGACAGGTCAAGTTTTCTGATGACGGAATGTCACCTCCGGCATCCGGTCGGGAAGGTCGAGGCGCATGGCCCCGCCCGGCCCTTCCGCCACGACGCGGCCGCGCCGCAGGACCTTGAGGCGCGGGGCCTTGAGGCGGATGGCCTCGACCGGGTCGCCGGCATCCAGGATCACCAGATCGGCATGGCAGCCGGGTTCGAGGCCATAGCCGTCGAGATGGAGGATCTTCGCCGGCGTTTCGGTAACAGCGGCGAAGCAGGCGCGCATCGCGTCCTGACCGGTCATCTGGCCGACATGGAGCGCCATTCCGGCCACCTCCAGCATGTCGCCCGAGCCCATCGCATACCAGGGATCCATCACGCAATCATGGCCGAAGGCGACGGGAATGCCGGCCGCCATCAGTTCCGGCACGCGCGTCATGCCGCGCCGCTTCGGATAGGTATCGTGGCGCCCCTGGATGGTGATGTTGATGAGCGGATTGGCGATGGCGGCGACGCCCGCTTCCGCCATCAGCGGGATGAGCTTCGAGACATAATAGTTGTCCATGGAATGCATCGAGGTGAGGTGCGATCCGGTGACGCGGCCCTGCATCCCCAGGCGCTGCGTCTCGGCGGCCAGCGTCTCGATATGGCGCGACATCGGATCGTCGCTCTCGTCGCAATGCATGTCGACCATCAGGCCGCGATCGGCGGCCAGTTCGCAAAGCGCCCTGACCGAGGCAGCGCCATCGGCCATGGTGCGCTCGAAATGCGGGATGCCGCCCACCACCTCGACGCCGCGTTCAAGTGCAGAGCGCAGCAGTTTGACGGCATTTGCCGAGCGGAAATAGCCGTCCTGGGGAAACGCCACCAGCTGCAGGTCGAGATAGGGTGCCACCCGTTTCTTGACCTCGATCAGCGCGTCAACCGCAAGCAGGCGCGGGTCGCAGACATCGACATGGGAACGGATCGCAAGCAGGCCCCGCGCCACCGCCCAGTCGCAATATCTCAGCGCCCGCTCCATGATCGCTTCCTGCGTCAGATGCGGCTTCAACTCGCCCCAGAGCGCAATCCCCTCGAGCAGGGTGCCCGACTGGTTGAGGCGCGGCTGGCCGAGGCTCAGGGTCGAATCCATGTGGAAATGCGCGTCGACGAAGGGCGGCGAGGCCAGGTTGCCGAGCGCGTTGATGGTGGCCTCACCGGCATCCGGCAGATTGTGCTCCACGGCCAGGATGCGACCGTCCTTGATGCCGATATCGATATCCTTGCGGCCATCGGGCAGCGTCGCGTGGCGGATGACGAGATCGAACATTGTATCACCTCTCGCCCTTGCGGTAGGGAATCATCAGTGCCCGGGGATAGCCGGCGCGGCGCGCCATGGTGATCAGCGCCAGGATGGAAAGAACATAGGGCAGCATCAGGAAGAACTGGTAGGGGATGCCGGCGACGATCTGCTGCAGGCGCAGCTGGTAGGCGTCGAAAGCGGCGAAGAGAATGGCCCCAAGGAGCGCCTTGCCCGGCCGCCAGGAACCGAACACGACCAGCGCGATGGCGATCCAGCCGCGGCCGTTGACCATGTCGAAATAGAACGAGTTGAAGGCCGACATGGTGAGGAAGGCGCCACCCACGGCCATGAAGGCGCTACCCACCATGACGGCGCCGATGCGCAGGACGGTGACGTCGATGCCCTGTGCCTCGACCGCTGCCGGATTCTCGCCGACCATGCGGACGGCAAGGCCCAATGGCGTGCGATAGAGCACATAGGCGACCAGCGCCACCGAGACGAAGGCGAGATAGGTGAGCGGCGTCTGGTTGAAGAGGGCCGAGCCGAGGAAGGGAATGTCGGAGAAGATCGGCACCGCCCAGGGCTGGAAGGGGTCGATCTTGGGCGGGCTCGTCACCTCGGGCAGCGCCACGCGATAGACATAGGAGGTGAGTGCCGTTGCCAGCAGCGTGATGCCGATGCCGGTCACGTGCTGCGAGAGGCCAAGGGGAACTACAAGCAGCCCATGCAGCAGGCCGAAGGCCGCCCCGGAGAGTGCGGCCACCATGACCCCGGTCCAGAGGTCGCCGCCCATATAGACGGTGAACCAGCCGGTGAAGGCGCCCACCGTCATGATGCCCTCGATGCCGAGATTGAGGACGCCCGCGCGCTCGCAGATGAGTTCGCCCAGCGTCGCGAAGATCAGCGGCGAGGCGATGCGGATGGCGGCGGCCCAGAGGCTGGCGGTAAAGACGATCTCGATCGCGTCCATCACCTCATCTCCAATGCACGCGGAAGCGGGTGAAGAGCATGCCGACCACCATGGTGAGGAGGGCCGTTGCCACCATGACATGGGCGATATAGTTGGGTACGCCCGCCTGGCGGCTCATGGCATCGGCACCGACGAACATGGCGGCAACGAAGATCGAGGCGGCGACAACTCCCAGGGGGTGGAGCATCGCCAGCATGGCGACGACGATGCCGGAATAGCCGAAGCCGGGCGAAAGATCGAGCGTCAGGTTGCCCTTGAGCCCGGTCACTTCCGAGACGCCGGCCATGGCGGCGAGCCCGCCGGAGAACAGCGCCACCTTCATCATCACCCAATCGACCTTCATGCCGGCGAAACGCGCCGCCTTGGGGTTGAAGCCGACCGCGCGCATCTCGTAGCCATGGGTGGTGCGGGCATTCACGAACCAGACGATCGCCGCCATGGCGATGGCGATGACAAAGCCAAGATGCAGGCGCTTTCCCTCGATAATGCGCGGCAACTGCGCCGCCTCGATGACGCGGCGGGATTGCGGCCAGCCGAGACCCATCGGGTCCTTCAGCGGACCTTCCAGCAGGAACGAGACGAAGAGCAGGATGATGAAATTGAGCAGCAGGGTCGTCACCACCTCGTCAACGCCAAAGCGGGTTTTCAGCATTGTCGGGCCAAGCAGCAGCAGGGCCCCGGCAAAGGCGCCGGCAATGAAGAGCAGCGGCACCAGGACAGGCGCCGGCAGCGGCAGGAAGCCGGTGCCAAGCAATACCGCAAGGACCGCGCCGCCATAGAGCTGCGCCTCGCCGCCGATGTTCCAGAGCCGTGCCCGGAAGGCGATCGCCGCGGCAAGACCTGTGAAGATGAGGGGCGTGGCGCGGGTCAGCGTTTCGAGCAGGGCGAATTGCGAGCCCAGTGCGCCCTTCGCGACAAGGCCGAAGACGGCGAAGGGCTCGGCACCGGCCCACATCACCAGCAGGGCGGCAATGACCAGGCTGGCCGCGATCGCCGCAATGGGGGCGGCTATCCAGAGATAGAAGGGGGTCTCGACCCTCGGCTCAAGCCGCATGGCGGGCCCCGTCGAAGCCGTGACCCGCCATCATCAGGCCGATCCTGCCCACATCGAATTCCGCGCGCGGCAGTGCGGCCGAAAGGCGACCGCGATAGATCACGGAGATTCGATCGCTGAGGCTCAGCAGTTCATCGAGATCCTCGGAGATCAGCAGGATACCGGCACCGCGGCGGCGTGCTGCCAGCAACTGCTCGTGCACATAGGCGACGGCCCCGATATCGAGGCCGCGAGTCGGCTGGGCGGCAAGAATGATGCGCGGCTCGCCGCTGAGCTCGCGGCCCAGGATCAATTTCTGCATGTTGCCGCCGGAGAGAAGCCGTGTCGTTGCCTGCGGCCCCGGACAGCGCACGTCGAAGCCGGCAATGATGTCTTGGGTGAAGCGGCGCGCGGCGCGCCAGTCGATCAATCGGTGGCGGGCGAAGGGCGCCGCGCGGTAGCGTTCGGCGATCATGTTCTCGGTGATCGACATGTCGCCGATGAGTCCCACGGCATGGCGGTCCTCGGGAATGCGCCCCATCAGCCGCGCGATGGACGCTGTCTCGGCCCCAGTCATGTCCTGGTCGAGCAGGCGGAAGGAACCGGCATCGGCCCGGCGCAGGCCGCAGAGGAGATCGGCCAGGGCCGCCTGGCCGTTGCCACTGACCCCGGCCAGACCGTGGACCTCGCCTTCTCGAACTGCCAGCGCCACATCGTCAAGTTCGGCGCGGCCTTCGGGACCGACAAGTCGGACACCCGAAAGGACCAGCAATTCGGCGCCTGCCGCCTGCGGCTCGATCTTCGGCATCGGCACGGCGCGACCAACCATGAGTTCGGCAAGGTCCGCGCTTGTCGCCCCTTGCGTCGGCCGTGTGGCCACCACCCTGCCCTGCCGCAGCACCACGATGCGGTCGCTGACCGCGAGGACTTCGTTCAGCTTGTGCGAGATGAAGATGATGGATAGCCCGTTCGCCACCAATTTCTTGAGTGTCGCGAACAGCGCCTCGCTCTCTTGCGGCGTGAGCACCGCGGTTGGCTCGTCGAGAATGAGGATGCGCGCCTCGCGGTAGAGCGCCTTCAGGATCTCGACCCGCTGCCTTTCGCCGACGGACAGATCGGCGATGCGCTTCGCAGGGTCGACGGCAAGGCCGAAATCGGCTGCCAGGTTGGCGATTCGCGCGCGCGCCCTTGCGGTGTGGCCGCGCCAGGACCACAGCTTCTCGGTGCCCAGCACGATGTTGTCCTGGACGGTGAGGTTGTCGGCCAGCGTGAAATGCTGATGCACCATGCCGATGCCGGCATCGAGGGCGGCGCGCGGGCTGCCCGGCAGCAGCGGGCGCCCGAATGCCTCGATCCTGCCGGCATCGGCCACGTAATGACCGAACAGTATGTTCATCAGTGTCGTCTTGCCGGCGCCGTTTTCGCCAAGCAGGGCCAGCACCTCGCCGCGCCGCAATTCCAGGCTGATGTCGTCATTGGCCCGGAGATCGCCAAAGCGCTTGGAGATGCCGGCCAACCGGAGGACGATGTCCGCCGGCCGACCGTCATCACTCATGGTCATTACGAGGATTTGGGCTCGTTGTCGTCGATCGCGACGGTGAAGGCGCCGGATTTGATCTCGGCTTCGCGCGCCTGGACCTTGGCGACGATGTCGGCCGGCACCTTGCCATCGAATGTGCCAAGCGGCGCCAGGCTGCAGCCGCCGGCCTTCATGAAGGAGAACATGCCGTAATCCTCGGCCGCGAATTTGCCGGCCTTCACCTGGGCAATGGCATGGTCGAGGGTCGGCTCGAAATGCCACAGGGCGGAGGCGACGACGGTGTCGGGGTAATCCGCCTGCGTATCGATCACATTGCCGACGGCGAGGATGCCACGTTCCTTGGCCGCGTCTGAAACGCCGAAGCGTTCGGCATAGAGCAGGTCGGCGCCGGCGTCGATCTGCGCCAGTGCCGTCTCCTTGGCCTTGGGTGGATCGAACCAGGAGCCGATGAAGGCGACCTGGAACTTGGTATCGCCCTTCACTTCCCTGACGCCCGCCATGAAGGCGTTCATCAGGCGGTTGACCTCGGGAATCGGATAGCCACCGACCATGCCGATATTGCCCGATTTTGTCATCGCGCCGGCGATCATGCCGGAAAGATACGAGGCATCCTGGATGTAATTGTCGAAGGTCGCGAAATTCGGCAGCGCCGCATCGGGCTTGAAGCTGGAGCCGATCAGGAAGGCAACGTCGGGATAATCCTTCGCGACGGCACGCGCCGCCTCCTCCACGGCGAAAGCCTCGCCAACGATCAACTTGTAGCCGGCCTCGCAATACTCGCGCATGACACGCTCGTAATCGGTGTTGGAGACCTTTTCCGAGAATACATAATCGATGTCGCCGCGCTCGACCGCCTTGGTGGCGGCAAGATGAATGCGGCTGACCCATTGCTGTTCCACCGGCACGGTATAGATCGCCGCCGTCTTGATCGGATCGGCGGCGCGCGCGAGGCGCGGCGCGGTGGTGGCTGCGGTGACTGCCGCCAATGCGGCTGAGCCATGCAGGAATGCACGTCGAGTTACCCGGACCATTGCCTTCTCCTGATCTAAAGTCGTGTTTTTTGCTTGTTCCCCAGCACGCGAGCCCACCCGACGACCATCATGATGGCGGCCAGGGGGAATGGGTGGCCGAAAAAGGTCGGATGCAAGTACGGCGCCATAGCGGCAATATCTGGCCAGCGCCGTCTATCAAACTCGCGTCATAATAGTTTCACAAGAGCCGGGCCGGATCAACGGCTTTTGCCGGCAGCGAGCGGAAACGACAGCCCTTGCTAGGCAGACTGACCGGCGGGGAAGGAGATGCGCACGACTGTGCCGCGATTCTGGGCAGAGCTGATCGAAAAGCCGGCACCGTGCATCTCCGCGAGGCGATAGACGATGGCGAGACCGAGGCCGGTGCCGCTTTCGCCATGGCGACGGCCGCCGACGCCCTGCTCGAACGGCCGAAGGGCGCGGATAAGTTCTTCCTCATCCATGCCGATGCCGTCATCCGCCACTTCGAGATAGACTCCGCCATCGCTGCCGGCGCCCAGGCGCACCTCGATGCGGCCTTCGACATCGGCGAACTTGATGGCGTTCGACAACAGGTTGAGGATGATCTGGCGCAGCGCCAGTTCGTCGGCATAAAGGCGCACGACGGATTCGGCGGCGACGCCGATGACCTGACGCTTTTCGGCGGCACGACCGGCGACAATGCCGATGCACGCCTCGGCCACCATGCGGGCGTCGACCCAGGCGGGACTGATCTCGCGCTTGCCGGATTCGATCTTGGCGTGATCCAGGATCTCGTTGATCAGGCCCAGCAGGAGCGAGCCGCTGCTGTGGATGTAGCTGGCGTATTCGCGCGTCTGATCGCGACTGTCGCGGTCGCCGCGGATGAGGTCGGCAAACCCGATGATGGCGTTGAGCGGCGTACGCAAGTCGTGGCTGGCGGTCGCCAGCAGCATGCTCTTGGATCGGCTCGCCTCTTCTGCCGCGCGGCGCTCGCGGAACAGTGCCACGATGGTAAGCGTGGTCATGGTAAGGAGAACGATGAGTTCGCCCGCCATCTGCAGGGGATTGGTTGCCGCCGGCGCATGGAACGGGCCGACCCCCGCTGCCGTGCCGGCCATGGCGATGACGGAGGCGAGGCTGACCAGGGTATAGGCAGCGCGCAGCGAGGTCTTGAGCGCAATCCAGGAGAGCGGTACGACCAGTAGGAATGGCAAGGTCGCGAACAGCGCCAAGGGTGCCGGCGGCAGGGCGAAAAGGCCGATGACGACGCAGGCAACCGCGACCCAGACCGTGCGGTCGGTCGAAGTCAGCGGTCGCTTCAACTCCTCCGGCCCGCGCTCGCCACGCAGCCAGAGCAGCAGGCAGGGGGCAAAGCTCAAGGTGCCGCCGCTGTCGCACAGCCACCAGCTGACCCAGGTGCCGGTCAGCGCGGTGAAGTCATGCAGTCCGTCAAGATTGAGCGCTATGGTGCCGCCGGTTGCGGTGATGGCGGGATGCAGGACGACGGCACCGAGGATGAAGATGACCACGCCGGAAAAGCGGCTGAAAATGCCCTCCGCCGGCTCAAGGCGGCGCACCAGCGCAACGGCCAGGATCGGTCCCAGGGTATTGGTGAGCGAGATCAGCGATGCCACGGGCAGGGTCGAGCCGAAATAGCCGTAATTGATCAGCATCGAGCCAAGGAACAGGCCAGGCGCCAGGCGCCAGCCGCCCAGCATGGCGGCAACAACGGCGACGCTTGCCGGCAGCCAGATCGGCGCCGGGAAGAGGCCGTAGGCCGAGAAGTATTTGCCGACGGCAAGGCCAAGGAGGAAATAGAGCAGCGCCGCCACCAGATTGGCGCCGAACCAGTGGAGATGCCCGAGGCGGTCAGGCTGAGCACCCTGCAGATCGAACCGGCGAAACCAGTTCAGCCAATTGACTTCGCGGTGGTTCTTCGCCGGCCTGGCGCCCGAGACAACGGCAAGTGACATTTCCCTGCTGGACTCCGCTCGCTTTGGGACCGGCCCTGCTGCGGTCGTCTCGTGCATGCCGGCCTGAATGCCTATGCTCTAGGCCGAGATTGTTAATGGCGGGTGAACGAATGGCAAAACAGTGTCAATCTTGAGGGTATTTGTCGCAAAACCCGTCAAGGCACATACCATTGTGTAAAATCGAGATATAATTAGAAATACCCCACCCGCCGGCTTCGTGCCAGGAAAAAAGCCGGCGTTGGAACGCCGGCTTGCGGAGGTCCCGGATCTGGCCTGGCCGGCCGACCGGGTCTGGGTTTCTGGGGAGGAAAATCTATGGAGAGAAAAATCTATTCGGCGGCCTTGCGGCGATGGGGGTTCCTCGGATCCTGGGTCCAGTTGAGATAGGGCTTGCCGGTCTGCTGCGGGACCATGGTGATGACATCGGGCACCGGACAGGCGTGGTAGCAAAGATTACACCCGACGCATTCCGCTTCGATCACCTCGTAGCGCCGCTTGCTGCCACCCTTTCCATCAGGGACCCGCTTGGCTGCGATCGCCTGGTGCGAGGTATCCTCGCAGGCAATGTGGCACAGGCCGCACTGGATGCATTTCTCCTGGTCGATCGCGGCAATCGTCTTGAAGTTGATATTGAGGTATTGCCAGTCCGTCACATTGGGGACGGCCTTGCCGCGGAAATCCTCGAGCGTGGCGTAGCCCTTCTGGTCCATCCAATTGGCAAGGCCCGACGCCATCTCCTCGACGATGCGGAAACCGTAATGCATGGCGGCCGTGCAGACCTGCACATTGCCGGCCGACATCGCCATGAACTCGGCGGCGTCGCGCCAGGTGCCGATGCCGCCAATCGCCGAAATCGGCAGGCCGTGTGTCGCGGGGTCGCGCGCGATCTCGGCTACCATGTTGAGGGCAATGGGCTTCACCGCCGGGCCGCAATAGCCGCCATGGGTGCCCTTGCCGTCGACGGTCGGTGTCGGCGCCATCAGGTCGAGGTCGAGCGAGCAGATCGAGTTGATGGTGTTGATGAGCGAAACGGCATCCGCCCCGCCCTTCTTCGCGGCCTGGGCCGGCTTCCTGATGTCGGTGACGTTCGGGGTCAGCTTGACGATGACCGGCATGCGGCTGTGCTGCTTGCACCAGCGCGCGACCATTTCGACATATTCCGGCACCTGTCCCACGGCCGAGCCCATGCCGCGTTCGGACATGCCGTGCGGACAGCCGAAATTTAGCTCGATGCCGTCAGCCTCGGTCTCCTCGACTCGCTTCAGGATGTTCTTCCAGCTTTGCTCCTCGCAGGGGACCATCAGCGAGACGATGACAGCGCGGTCCTTCCAGTCGCGCTTGACCCGCTTGATCTCCTGCAGATTGATTTCCAGCGGCCGGTCCGAGATGAGTTCGATGTTGTTGAAGCCCACCATGCGGTCGGGGCCGAGATGCATGGCCCCGTAGCGCGAGGACACGTTGACCACGGGCGGGTCCTCGCCCAGCGTCTTCCAGACGACGCCGCCCCAGCCCGCCTTGAAGGCTCGCACGACGTTGTATTCCTTGTCGGTCGGCGGGGCCGAGGCGAGCCAGAACGGGTTTGGTGACTTGATGCCGACGAAATTCGCGCGCAGGTCCGCCATGTTTCCCTCCTCTAGCCCTCGCCCCTGAGATAGGCGTCGATCGCCATCGCCGCGTCGCGGCCGTCGGCAACGCTCTGCACGGTAAGGTCGGTACCGCTCGCCACGCAATCGCCGCCGGCGAAGATGCCTTTGAGCGAGGTGGCGAAATCTTCGTTGATCGCGATCTTGCCGCCTGCCATGTCGAGCACCTCGCTGGCCTTGCCGTTCAGCGGATCCTTGACGAGCGCCAGATTCAGCTTTTGCCCGATCGCCTTGAACACGGTGTCGCACAGGATGCCGAAGGTCTCGCCTGTGCCCGTCAGTCGCCCCTGCCCGTCAAGCTGGGTGTATTCAAACTCGATCTCGCGCACCGCGCCCTTGTGGCCGTGGAGTTTCACCGGCCGCGCCCAATGCTTGATCCTGACGCCGTTCACCTGGGCAAATTCCTGCTCGTGATGCGTGGCGCTCATGTTCTCCGGGCCACGGCGATAGACCAGGGTCACGTCCTCGGCACCCAGGCGCTTCGACTGGATGGCGATGTCGATCGCGGTGTTGCCGCCGCCGATGACGACGACCTTGCGGCCGACCTGCAGCGACGCCTTGTCCTTCGCCTGGCGGAGCCGCGCGATATAGGCGACGGCGTCTTCGACCCCGGCCATATTCTCGCCTTCTAGGCCCAGCGCGTTGACACCGCCGAGGCCCATGGCGAGGAATACCGCGTCGTAATCCCGGCGCAGCGCTTCCAGCGTGATGTCGCGGCCCAGCGCCTGGCCGGTCCGGACCGTGATGCCGCCCAGCGCCAGGATAAAGGCAACTTCGGTCTGGGCGAAGTCATGTACGGTCTTGTAGGCGGCGATGCCGTATTCATTGAGGCCGCCCAGTTTCTCGCGCGCCTCGAACACGGTGACCTCATGGCCGAGGCGCGAAAGCCGGTGCGCTGCGGAGAGGCCGGCGGGTCCGCCGCCGACCACGGCGACTTTTTTTCCGCTAGACGCCGCGCGCGCGAAGGGCTGGCCGCCGGCGGCGATCAGCGCGTCGGTGGCATAGCGCTGCAATGCGCCGATCTGGACCGGCTTGTCCTCCGAGTGGTTGCGCACGCAGGCATCCTCGCAGAGGATCTCGACCGGGCAGACCCGGGCGCACATCCCGCCCATGATATTGGCTTCGAGGATCGTCTCGGCAGCACCGATGGCATCGCCCGTCGCAATCGAGCGGATGAAGCTCGGAATGTCGATGGAAGTGGGGCAGGCGTCGATGCAGGGCGCATCGTAGCAATAGAAACAGCGGCTGCTTTCGACCAGGGCCCGTTTGGGATCGAGCGGCGGCTTGACGTCGTCGAAATTGGCCGCCAGTTCGGCGGCGGTGAGGCGGCCCGCACGGATATCGGGTGCGGTGTACTCGCGCATCGGCGTGTCCTCCCGGCTGTAAAAGCACTTCCCTGGGCCGGACCGCCACTGTCGCCCTGTCATGCCGGAAAACCGGCCTGCAGGCGTTTCTATAGGATGGCGATCGGCTACCTATGCCGCGACTTGTATCACGATTTTACCGGTCGGTCAATAAAAGCTGACCGATTGGAAAAGTTTCAGTACGAATGGAGTCAAGGGACCGGAATGACGTCGCCCGTCGCCTTGCGGAAGATATGCATCTTCTCGACATCGACCGGCACGGTGACCCGATCGTCGGGCGCCGCACGGACCGAGGCCGCGACCTGGGCGGTAAAGGTCGCCTCGCCCAGCGCGCCGATGAGGAGCGTGTGGGGGCCAAGCGGTTCGATATCGCGCACCTGCAGGGTCACCTCTGCCGTGCCGCCAGCCCCGCGCACCGTGTGTTCCGGCCGGATTCCGGCGACGACCGGCTCGCCGAGTGCAACTTCATAGGCCGCCGAGCGGTTGACCGGCAGCAGGATGTCGACTCCACCCGCCGCGCGGAAACGCAGGCCGCCGTCGCGCACGATCTCGCCCTCGATGAAATTCATGGAAGGGGCGCCGATGAAGGCGGCGACGAAGAGGTTGCGGGGCCGTTCATAGAGGGTAATCGGATCCGCGGCCTGCTCGATGCGGCCCCCGTTCATGACGACGACGCGGTCGGCCATGGTCATCGCCTCGACCTGGTCGTGGGTGACATAGACCACCGTGGTCTGCAGCCGGCGATGCAGCGACTTGATCTCGGTGCGCATTTCGATGCGCAGCTTGGCGTCGAGATTGGACAGCGGCTCGTCGAACAGGAATACATCCGGGTTACGCACGATGGCGCGGCCGATGGCGACGCGCTGGCGCTGGCCGCCGGACAATTGCTTCGGGCGGCGATCGAGATAGGGGTCGAGGTTGAGGATGCGCGCGGCATCCTTTACCGCGGCGTCGATCTCGGATTTCGGCGTGCCCCGGACGCGCATGCCATAGCCGATGTTCTCCGCCACCGTCATGTGCGGATAAAGGGCGTAGTTCTGGAACACCATCGAGCAGTTGCGCAGGCCCGGGCGCAGATTGGTGACGTCGCGTTCGCCGATACGAACGGTACCGGTGGTGGGCAGTTCCAGCCCCGCAATCATGCGCAGCGTCGTGGTCTTGCCGCAGCCGGAGGGGCCAACCAGCACGACGAACTCGCGCGAGGCGATCTCGAGGTCCAGCGGCGGAATGACGGTGACGTCGCCGAAGGACTTGGTAACGCGTTCGAGGCTGACTCCGGACATGGCTTGCTTCTTCTTGAAAGGATCCGTTCCGGTCTCTCCACGCAGGAAGAGACCGGAACGGAAGTCGACAGGTCTAGGCTAACACTCTGGTCAGGTTCAGCGCCGCCCTTATTTCGGCGGCAGGCCCATCGCCGCGCGGTAGGCGGCGAGCTGGTTCTCCCGGCCGAACTCGTCGGTCAGGCGGTTCCATTCCGCGGCGACCGTGTCGAGCGCCTGTTGGGCGGTCACTTCGCCGGCCAGTGCCTTGGAAAGCTCGATCTCCACCACCTCGGTATAGGAGAAGTAGCCCGGGAGACGCATGTCGAGCACCACGTTCGGTGCCGCCAGCGAATTCGCCTGGCCGGCCAGGTACTCCTTGGCCTCACGCTCGGTGAAGAGCGACTTCCACAGATCCATGTTGGTGGTGTGCGAGATGCGGTAGGGATTGACGCCGGTGCCGCCCGTCACCGCTGCCTTGCCCGAGACCTCCGGGCTGGAGAGGAACTCGATGAAGTTCCAGGCCGCTTCCTGCTGCTGCGAGGTAGCGGGCACCGCCGCCTGCCAGCCGCCGAAGGCCATGAAGGGCGAATGCACGACTTCGTCGAACTTCTTCCAATCCTTGGTCTTGTAGTCATAGATCTCGGTCGAACCGGGGAGGATGTCGGAACCGACATTGCCGGCGATCTTGGATTGCGCCTTGTCGGCGGCAATGACGCCGGTATCGCCCCAGCCGATCGACTGGGCGACCTGACCACCAGCCACCGCCGCATTCACCTCGCCGAAGGAAAAGTTGAGCGCATTGGGCGGTGCAAACTTCGAGGACTTCACATACTCCTCGAGACCGCGCACCCAGCCCGGGTTGTTGATGTTGGCGTCCATCGTATCAGGATCGAAGAACATGGCGCCGGGCTGGCCCGGCACATTGGTATAGGCGGCGGCATGGCTGAAGAAGAACCAGAATTGCTGGCCGCCGCGGCGATAGGCTTCCGCTGTGCCCCACAGGCCCTGGTCCGGCCGGGTGAAGAACTCGGCGATATCGAGATACTGCTGCCAGGTCTTCGGCACGGCCAGGTCATAGCCGTACTTAGCCTTGAAGGCCTCCTGCTCCTTCGGATCCTCGAACAGATCGATGCGATAGGTATAGGTGTGGACGTCGCCATCGATTGTCTGCGACAGGGTCTTGCCGTTCCAGACCATGAGCTGTTCGCGGTAGATCGGCGCGATGTCTTCCCAGGCGGCACCTTGGCGCATGGCTTCGGGCGTTTCGGCCAGGAAGTCGGTGAAGTCCGGCGACCAGGCCGGCGCAAAGGTGATGACGTCGAAGGTCTCCTCGCCCGAGGAGAGCGAGGTCACGATCTTCGGGTAGAGCTCCGACCAGGGAAACTCGACCACGTTGACCTTGCCGCAGGTCTTCTTGGCCCATTCCTCGCCGGCGCTCTGCAGGGCCGAGGCGATATAGGGGCCGGTCTGCGAGGCTGCGGTCAGCGTGACGCCGGAATAATCCGGTTCGCAGGCGGCCTGGGCACCGCCCGCCGCCAGGGTCAGCGCAGCGACAGCCGATGCGCCGAGAAGCATCTTCCTCATGGTATCTCTCCCTTTCGTTTTGCCTGATTTGAGCTTCAATTCTGTGTTCGATAACGCGGTCATTTGATGGCACCAAGCAGCAGGCCGGACCGCATTAACCTGCTCAGGATCGCCGCCATGACCATCATCGGGACGATGGCAATCAGGGCGGCGGCCGAAATCGACCACCATTCGTCGCCGCGCTGGCTGTTCTGCCCGGCGACCAGGATGGGAAGGGTCTGCCACCTGGCGTTGGTGAGGAAAAGGGCGAACAGGAACTCGTTCCACACGAAGGCCAGCGTGATCATGAAGGTTGCGACCAGACCCGGAGTCGACATCGGCACGACGATGCCGGTGAAGATGCGCCAGGAGGGCACATTGTCGACCATCGCCGCCTCCTCGACCTCGACCGGGAGTGCGGCGAAGAAGTCGCGCATCAGCCAGATGACGATGGGCAGCGAGAAGGCGATATAGGCCAGCGTCAGACCGACATAGGTGTCGATCATCTTGAAGCCGAGGCGCCCGATCTCGGAATACATCAGAAAGAGCGCGAAGGCGGCGACGATGGGCGGAAACATGCGCTGGCTGACGAACCAGAAGATGATGTCGTCATTGCCGAGGATCGGTCCCGGCACCCTGACCCGGTTGACCAGCAGCGAGAGCAGCAGGGCGAGACCGAAGGCAGCGAACATGGCGGTGGCGCGGCTCCAGCCGAAGACATTGGCGCCAAGCAGGTAGCCGCCCAGTGCCACGACGAAGAAGACGAGCCCGGCGGCCAGCTTCACCCGGAACGGAAAGCGCACCAGCGCATAGGCTGCCATGGCGCCGATTGCTGTAGCCAGCACGGCGGAACTCAGGCTGACAATGGTGGAAGCGATGAAGGTGTTCATGAACTCGCCGCGCACGCCGCCGAAGAGTTCCTGCCAGGCCAGCAGCGAGGGTTCGAAATCGACAAAGGGAATGAATCTCGCCTGGCCCACCACCGAAAGCGAGGTCTTGAACGAAGTGATGATCACCCAATAGATCGGAAACAGGGTGAAGAGGAACCAGAACAGGCACCCGATCAGCGCCCAGGCCCGAGATCTGCCATTGAGGTTGCGGATGCTCATCGGTGCTTCGCCAGATGCGGTTTCAGGATTGCGAGATAGACCACGCCGATCACGGTGATGGTGATCAGGAACAGGAATGAGAGTGCCGAGGTGTAGCCGAGGTTGAATTTCTTGAAGCCCTCCTGATAGGCAAAGAGGGTCAACGTCTCGGTCGAGATGCCCGGCCCGCCACCGGTCAGCACGAAGACCGTGTCGATGATCTTGTAGCTCTCGATCAGGCGGATGAAGACGACAGCGGCGGAAATCGGCAGCATCATCGGGAAGGTGATGCCCCAGAATTGCTGCCACTTGCTGGCATTCTCGAGTGCTGCCGCCTCGTAGACGTCGTCAGGCAGCGTGGCGAGGCCGGCCAGCAGCATCAGGATGATGAAAGGCGTCCATTGCCAGACCTCGACCGTGATGAGGGCGCCGATCGCCCAATAGGTCTGAGTCAGGAAAGGCAGATTGGGAAAGCCGAAGAAGGTCATCAGCTCGTTGAGTGGTCCGACCGTCGGGTTGAAGATCTGGCGCGCGATCAGCGCCACTGCGACCGGGGCGATCAGCATGGGCAGCAGGAAGGTGACGCGGAACAGTCGCTCGCCCGGCACCTTGGCATGGAGCGCCAATGCGACGGCAAAGCCGATGACATACTGGATCGCCACCGAGACGAAGGCGATGAGCGAAGTGGTCCAGGTCACCTGCCAGAAGCGCGGGTTGGTGAGCAGGCTGGCATAATTGTCGAGGCCGACGAAGCGCGGCGGCGAGGGTGGCACCAGGCGATAGCTCATGAAGCTGGTGGTGAGCGAATAGATCAGCGGAAAGATCGAGATGCCGAGCACGATCAGCAGGGCGGGCCAGATGAAGAAGTACTTGATCGGATCGTTCCGCATCGCGTTCTTACCCGGCCAGAAGTGAATCGATTTCCGCACGCAGCGGCATCGCCGGTGCCGTGCCGCGCCGGGTCACGGAAATTCCCGCCGTGGCGCAGCCGAATTTGACCGCCGCTGGTGCCGACATGCCTTCCGCGATCGCGGCCGCGAAGCCGCCGACGAAGGCATCGCCGGCACCCGCCGTGTCGATCACCTTGCCGCCGGCCGTGGCCGGGATATGGATGGACTGGTCGCTGCCGTGCAGCAGGGCGCCGCGTTCTCCCAAGGTGATCAGGGCGTTCCTGACGCCCTTCCTCAGCAGAACGTCGCCTGCCCGCCTCGCCGCATCGAGGTCTGCGAGTTCGAAGCCGACGATCGCTGCCGCCTCGCTCTCATTGGGCACGATGAAATCGCAGAGCGGATAGATGGCATCGGGAAATTTCTCGGCCGGGGCCGGGTTGAACACGGTCGTGACACCGGCCGCCCGCGCGATCTCGAGCCCGCGCTGAGCCGCCGCCACCGGCTGCTCCAACTGGGTGACGAAAACCCGGGCGCCGCGGATCGCATCGGCCACCGCATCGACATCGGCGGGGGAGATCGTACCGGCCGCGCCGGCATAGACGATGATCGCGTTTTCGCCGGTCCGGTCGTTGACATGAATGAAGGCGACGCCGGAGGGGTCGACGTCGGAGACTCCGACCCGCGCGTCGATTCCCTCGGCGGCCCAGGTCTTCTGCGCGATTTCGCCAAAGGCGTCGCGGCCGATCTTGGAGACGAAGGTCACCTTCGCCCCGGCGCGCGCTGCCGCCACCGACTGGTTCGAGCCCTTGCCGCCCGGCCCCATCTTGAAGCCGGAACCGGCAATGGTTTCGCCCATCTTCGGCATCCGGTCACCCATGAAGGCCAGATCGGCAACAAAGATGCCGAGGACGACCACACCCTGCTGCGACTTAATGGCATTCATGACAACGCCAGTTCCTTCAATACTGCACGTCGGGCGGAATCACGCCCTTGGTGAACATGAAGCAGCCGTAGAAACGGCGCTCGCCGGTGGCGATGACGCAATAGGATTTCTTGGCAAGCTCGTAGAAGGCCATGCGCTCGACGCCGACCAGCGGCCAGGATTTGCCCTCGGCACGGTCGATCTCGGCCTGCACTTCCTGCTGCACCGGCGGCACTTCCTTCGGGTTGCCGACAATCTCCATGCGCATGGCGGCGTCGTCGATGAAGGTGTCGAGCGGAAGCACCGAGAGAACGGCGCGGGTTGCTTCAGCCGTGCTGGTGTTGTCGATGCGCAGCAGACCGCCCAGCGTGGTCTGCTTGGCGATGGAATGCGCCGGGAAATTGGTATCGCACAGCACCAGCCGGTCGCCATGGCCCATGGCGCGCAGCGCATAGAGCACATCCGCATTCAACAGCGGGTTGATGTTCTTCAGCAAATTCCGTCCCTCCCGTCTTCTTCTTTCAGGTGCGGCCGGATCGAGCCGGCCGCTGCGCCGACTTTATTCACTCGCCATAGGGAATCCATATATTCTTCACCTGCACCGCATGCCGCAGCAGGATCGGGCCCTCGGCGGCCGCGCGATCATGCCAATCAATCGCCAGACCGTGATCGACCAGCAGACGCTTCAGATTCCCGACGGAGAGCTTCTCGGCCATCGTCGACAGCTCGGCGGCACCAAAGACCCATAGCCCGTCCACATCGTCATGCTCGGCCAGCGTCTTGGCGAGATCCTTCGCAGTACCGGTCACGATGTTGACGACCCCCGGCGGCACATCCGAGGTCTCCAGGATCTGGTAGAAATCGGTGGCGGCGAGCGGATGGCGTTCCGACGGCACCACGACGACGCGATTGCCCATGGCAATGAGCGGCGCCATCAGGCTGATGAAGCCCAGCAGCGGCGCCTCGTCGGGGCAGACCACGCCGACGACGCCGAGGGGTTCGTTCATGGCGAGGGCCACGCCGCGCAAGGGCGGCTGGTGTACGGCGCCCTCGAACTTGTCGGCCCAGGCACCGTATGAAAAGAGCCGGGCGATCGACGCTTCGACCTCGGCCGCCGCCTTCACCTTCGAGGTACCGGTCATGGCGACGATGCGCTGGGTGAACTCGTCCGCACGGGCGGAGAGGTTCTCCGCGATGTAATAGAGAATCTGGGCGCGGTTATGGGTGGTTGCACGGCTCCAGGCCTCGGCAGCGCGGGCTGCCGCCACCGCATTGCGGATATCCTTGCGGTTGCCCTCGCCCACTTCGCCCAGCTTGCGACCCTTGGGATCCAGCACCACGCGCGCGTAATTGCCATCCGGCCGCGCCTGCTTGCCGCCGATGAAGAGCTTTGCCGTACGGTCGATCTGGGGCAGACCGAATCCGTCGGCTGTCGGCTGTGGTTGCGGCAGCGGTTCTGCGGCGGCGCGCGGCTTGCGCTTCGCCCAGGCGGCGGGCTTCAGGTATTCATGGGCACCCTCGCGGCCACCCTCGCGGCCATAGCCGGATTCGCGATAGCCGCCGAAGCCGACCCCGGCATCGAACAGGTTGGTGGCATTGATCCAGACCACGCCGGCCTGCAGCTTCGGCGCGATGTCCAGGGCCAGGCCGATAGTTTCGCTCCAGATGCTGGCGGCAAGGCCGTAGCGCGTATTGTTGGCCAGCATCACCGCCTCGTCCGGCGTGCGGAAGGTCATCGCGACGAGGACGGGTCCGAAAATCTCCTCGCGCATAACGGTCGCCGCCGATTGCACATTGGCAAGCAGGGTCGGCGGATAGAAGCAGCCATTTTCGGGCAGCGTCATCTTTGGCTGGAAGAGATCGGCCCCCTCGGCGACACCCGTCGCCACCAGCGACTTGATGCGCTCAAGCTGCACCGGTGCCACGATGGCGCCCATGTCGATCGCCTTGTCGAGCGGCTGGCCGACGCGCAAGCTGCCCATGCGGCGCTTCAGGCGCGCGAGGAAGGTGTCGGCAATGCCCTCCTGCAGCAGAAGGCGCGAACCGGCGCAGCAGACCTGGCCCTGGTTGAACCAGATTGCATCGACGACACCCTCGATGGCACTGTCGATATCGGCGTCGTCGAAGACGATAAAGGGCGATTTGCCACCCAGTTCCAGGGTCAGCGACTTGCCCGACCCCGCCGTCTTTTCGCGGATGATCTTGCCGACCTCGGACGAGCCGGTGAAGGCGATCTTGTCGACATCCGGATGGGCGACCAGGGCGGCACCCGTGCCACCATCGCCGGTCACCACATTGAAGACGCCGGCGGGAAGCCCGGCATCGGCCGCGATCTCGGCGAACAGCAAGGCGGACAAGGGCGTGTATTCGGCCGGTTTCAGCACCACCGTATTGCCGAGCGCCAAGGCCGGCGCCACCTTCCAGGCCAGCATCAGGAGCGGGAAGTTCCACGGGATCACCTGGCCGACGACACCCACCGGAACCTGATCGGCGAATTCCGTCTCCTGCAGCTGCGCCCAGCCGGCATGATGATAGAAATGCCGCGCCACCAACGGAATGTCGATGTCGCGCGTCTCGCGGATCGGCTTGCCGTTATCGAGTGCCTCGATAACGGCCAGCAGGCGGCCGTGGCGCTGCACGGCGCGGGCAAGGGCATAGAGATGCCGGGCGCGGGCATGACCGGAGAGCCTGGCCCATCTGGCCTGCGCCGCGCGCGCGGCCTTCACCGCGGCGTCGATATCGGCAGCACTGCCTTGCGCCACGCGCGCCAGCCTGGCATCTGTGGCGGGCTCCATGGTCTCGAAATGCCCGTCATCGGCCGACTTCACGAAGGCGCCGTTGATGAAATGGCCGAAGCCAGCCGCGTGCTTCTTCAGCCAGGCGCGTGCCTCGGCATCGGCCTCCGGCGCCGGGCCATAGGACATTTCGTCGAAATAGCGGGCGACTGACATGCTGCTTATCCCACGGCGTGACGGTTGAAGGCTGAATAGCGCCCTGTCACATGATGTTCCAACTGACGCTCGATATCGGCGAGCAGGCTTGAGGCGCCGATGCGGAAGAGATGCGGCTCGAGCCATTCGCGCCCCAGTTCCTCCTTCATCATGATCTGGTAGTTCAGCACGTCCTTGGCGGCGGAGATGCCGCCCGCCGGCTTGTAGCCCACCTTGAAACCGGTACGTTCCTGATAGGCGCGGATCATGCGGAGCATGACCAGCGTCACCGGCAGGGTCGCATTGACGCCTTCCTTGCCGGTCGAGGTCTTGATGAAATCGGCCCCCGCCATCATGCAGACCAGTGATGCCCGGGCGACATTGCGCAAGGTCTTGATGTCGCCGGTCGCCAGAATGGCCTTCACATGCGCGTCCCCGCAGGCCATGCGGAAATCGCGCATCTCGTCATAGAGCGCCTGCCAATTGCCGGTCAGCACATGCTCGCGGGTGATGACGATGTCGATCTCGGCGGCACCGTCCCGCACCGAAGCCTCGATTTCCTTCAGCTTCAGATCGTGGGGGATGAGACCCGCCGGGAAGCCGGTCGAGACCGCCGCCACGGGAATGCCGCTGCCGGCCAGTGCAGCCACGGCGGTTTTCACGAAGCGATGATAGACGCAGACGGCACCGGTCGTGAGATGGCGGTCGGCCATGCCGAGGGCATCGAGGAGATCGGGTCGTACCGGCGCCTTTGCCTTGGCGCAGAGGCGCTCCACCCGCTGCCGCGTGTCGTCGCCGCTCAGTGTCGTCAGATCGATGCAGGTGATCGCCTTCAGCAACCAGGCCGCCTGGGCGTCCTTCTTGACCGTGCGGCGTCCCGGCAGGGTCGCGGCCCGGCGCTCGACGCCCGAGAGGTTGACTCGCACATCGCGAACCCAGCCAAGATCGAGCGGCATCGCTTCGTTGCGCGGCACCAGATTATGCCCCGCCTGATTGGTCGATCCGCCGATGCTCGCGATCTTCAAATCCGCCATCATCCAGCCACTTCGCCGCCGTTTGCGGGCGGGTATTGCCGATCTGGGGTGCGGCGCTGGAAAGGGTTCGGGCACCCGGCGACGGCGTCGCAGCCGTTGGGTCCGTGCTAGCCTCCCAAAACCACACCGTTTCCCGGCATTTGTTAATATTCTATCAGAATCTGATCAAGTTATGACAGCCACGTTTCGAGGCGTCAAGCATCAACCGGGGCCGCGCGGGCACCCTCTTCCGTCAGGATCGAGCGAAAATCCGATAGCTTGGCAAAGAAGGCCGGTTTCACCAGGCCGAACTTGCTGACATCCACCACCAGATGGCTTTCGATCGCCCCGGCGATGGCCTTCTGCTTGATCGGCACTTCATGGAAATGCGAGCAGCTGGCGCCGCGCTGCACGTCGACGCCGCCGGCCGAGATGAAGGCCTTGTTGATGCCGAGGCGCCCAAGGGGTTCCAGCCATTCGCCACTTGAAAAGGTGGCCGAGGCCGGGTGGTAGATACCGCCCAGCAGGATCATCCGGACATTCGGCTTGGCCGCCAGACAATTGGCGACATTAAGCGAATAGCAGATGGCGGTGAGCGGCAGATCCGCCGGAATTTGCTGGGCAAGGTGCACCAGGGTGGAACCGCAATCGATGAAGATCGTGTCGTCGGGCGCGATCAGGCGGAGCGCATGGCGGCAGGCCGCCAGCTTGGCGCCGGCATGGGAGTCCGCCTCGCGGTCAAGTTCATAGCCGCCGGCGACGTCATCGGCGCTGACGATATGGCCACCAAGATAGGTGAAACGCTCGGGGTGCGCGCCGACATCGCGCCGCACGGTCATTTCCGATACACCGAGGAGGGCTGCCGCCTCGCGCAGGTGCAGCACACCTCGCCGCGCCAAGGCATCGGCCAGCGCATCGATGCGCCCGGTCTTGCGGCTCGACATCCGCCCGTTCTCCCCGACAGATCCCACGCCGCCAGCCGCTTCGTTTGCGCCGGCGGGCTCTGCCGCGGCACCCGGTCGGGCGGACAAGCCAGCATCGCCGCCGCCCGGCGTGACGTCAACCCCGGAATGTGATTATTCTAACATTTTTCGACCGGCCGGTCGGTGTTCCGGAACCCGGAACGGGCAAGGCAAATGTGCCGGTCCAGCCGTCGATTGATTCCCGGCTTGGCCCTTGCCCAGCAGCAATCCTATTCTTTATGACAAGTTCAGGGGTTGGGCGGCTGCATACAGTTGGCGCCCGGCGCTGTTGCGCCGGGAGTCAGGGCATGGGGGGCGAGCAAGACATGAACGGAAGCACCGCCGAGGAAAAGGGCATAGCCCAGCACGGCACAACCGGGGACGGCATGGCCCAAGACGGCATGACCCGGTCGGGCTCGGGCTCCGAAGCGGCTGGAACCGGCGTGCGCGCCCGCACCCGTGCCCGCATCGAGGCCAATATCCGCCGCGCCGCCGAAGAAGTTTTCGCCGAGATGGGCTTCGAGGGGGCCAGCACCAGCCTCATCGCCAAGCGCGCCGGCCTGCCCAAGGCCAACCTGCACTACTATTTCAAGACCAAGAACGACCTCTATCAATTCGTGCTGCGCGACATCATCGAACTCTGGCTCAACACCGCGCAGGAGATCCAGCCCGATGCCGATCCGGCGACGGCGCTCGCCCACTACATCGCGCAGAAGATCGACCTCGCCCGCGACCGGCCGGTGGCCAGCCGGGTTTTCGCCAACGAAGTCCTGCACGGCGCCCCGCGCTTCGACGAATTCATGAAGCGCGACCTCAAGGAATGGGTCGAGGCGAAGGCCGCCATCATCGAGGGCTGGGTGGCACAGGGGTGCATCGACCCGATCGACCCCAAGCACCTCTTCTTCATGATCTGGGCGACCACCCAGACCTATGCCGATTTCACCGTCCAGGTGGCGGCCGTTCTGGGCAAGCGCGAGCTAACCGATGCCGATTTCCGCATCGCGGCAGCTCAGGCTACCCGGATCATCCTCAAGGGCTGCGGCCTCGCCGAGCCCCGCGAAGATTGAGCCCGCAATTGCGCGTCCTCGTCGTCTTCGATCACCCGCGTCGGAACTCCTTCTGCGGCGCGGTGCTCGACCGCTTCGTCGCCGGTCTCGTCGCCGCCGGTCATCAGGCCGAGATCGCCGATTTGCGCGCCGAGAATTTCGACCCGCGCCTGCCCCCGGCGGACGAGCCCGATTGGGAGAAGCCCGGCAAAATCTACAGCGCCGAGGTGTTGCGGGAACAGGAACGCATCGCCCGCAACGACGCGCTCGCCTTCGTCTTTCCGATCTGGTGGTGGTCCTTTCCGGCGACGACCAAGGGCTGGATCGACCGCGTCTGGAACAAGGACTGGGCCTATGACGGCGCCAAACTGCCGCACCAGAAGGCGCTCCTCATCGGCACGGCGGCGGGCGACGAGGCGGGCTATCTGAAGCGCGGCTATGACGAGGCCATGCGCACACAGCTCCTCGTCGGCGTGATGAACTATTGCGGCATCCAGGATGCGTCACTGGAGTTCCTGTTCGACGTGATGCAGAGCCCGGAAACCCGTGCGATCTTGCTGGCGCGGGCGGAAGAATTGGGGGCCGCGTTCTAGAACACCGCGGCCCCGCAAATCTTACACTCCGACACCCTTCGAGAACGGCAGGATGCGGACGGTCTGGCCCGTCGCGGCAGCGAGCGCATTGGCGACCGCCGGGCCGATTACCGGTACGCCGGGTTCGCCCACACCCGTCGGCGGGTTCTCGGAGGGCACGATATGCGTCTCCACCACCGGCATCTCCTCGATGCGCAAGGGCAGGTAGCTGTCGTAATTGGCCTGGTCGACCAGGCCATTGGTAAGGGTCAGTTCCTCGTGCAGGACCGAGCCGAGGCCGAAGCCCACACCCCCCTCGATTTGCGCCCGGATCTGGTCGGGATTGATTGCCGTCCCGCAATCGACGGCACAGGTGACCTTGGTCACCTTGAAGCCTGCCGCCGGATTGGCCGGGTCGTTCAGCTTGATATCGGCGACCGCACCCACCACGGTGCCGAAACTCTCGTGCAGCACGATGCCGCGATAGGTGCCTTCCGGCATGGCCGCACCCCAATTCGCCTTCTCGGCCACCAGGTTGAGCACGGCCAGGTGCTTCGGGTGGTCCTTCAGCAGATCGCGCCGCAACTCGACCGGGTCGCGACCGCCCACCCTTGCCACCTCGTCGATCATGGTTTCCATGACATAGGCGGTATGGGTATGGCCGACCGAGCGCCACCACAGCACAGGTACGCCGGTCTGGGCATTGGTCACCTCGGCGCGGAAGGCGGGGATGGCATATTTCGTGTCGTTGACGCCTTCGACCGAGGTGCCGTCGATACCGTCCTTCACGGCAAAGGATTCGAAGGGGGTGCCCACCAGAATCGCCTGCCCGATCATGCGATGATCCCAGCCGGCGATGTTGCCGGCCGCGTCCAGGCCGACTTTCACCTTGTGGACGAAGAGCGGGCGATAGCGGCCGCCCTTCATGTCGTCCTCGCGGGTCCACAGCAGCTTGACCGGCGCCTTCCAGCCGATCGCCTTGGCGGTCTCCACCACCTCGACCATGATGTCGGCATCGGTGACGGCGCGCCGGCCGAAGCCGCCGCCGGTCTTCATGACGTGCAGCTTGACCTTGTCCGGCGTCACCCCGGCGATCTGCGCGGTGACCGCCTGGTAGAGGTCCGGCATCTGGTGGCCGCCCCAGATTTCCAGCGTGTCGCCATTCATCGCCGCCACCGCATCGAGCGGTTCCAGCCCGGCATGGGCGAGATAGGGGAATTCATAGGTGGCCTCGATCACCTTCGAGGCACCGGCGATGCCTGCCGCCGCATCGCCGCGATTGGCAGCGACGAGGCCCGGCTTCTCCAGCGCCGCCTTGTATTCGGCCAGCAATTCGGCCGAGCCGCGCTTCTCGGCGCCGCTCTCGTCCCAGTCGACGGTAAGGGCCTCGCGCCCCTTCATCGCGGCCCAGGTGTTCTCCGCCACCACGGCGACCCCGCGCGAGACCTGAACCACATCGACCACACCCTTCACCGCCTTGGCCGCACTGGCATCGAAGCTCTTCACCTTGGCGCCGAAGAGCGGCGGATGGGCGATCACGGCGGTCAGCATGCCGGGAAGCTTCACGTCGATGGTGAAATCCTGGCGGCCGGTGGATTTCATGCCGGAATCGAGACGCCGGAAGGTCTCGGAGCCGATCACCTGCCATTGGTCGCGCGATTTCAGCGTGACCTCGGCCGGCAAGGGCTGTTGCGCGGCCGCTTCGGCCATCTCGCCATAGGTCGCACTCTTGCCGCTGGCATGCGAAAGCACGCCCTTCGCCGCCGTGATCTCGACCGCCGGCACGCCCCAGCTTTCGGCAGCCGCGTTCATCAGCATGGTGCGGGCCAGCGCCCCGGCGCGGCGATAGCGGTCGAAGGAGGAAAACATGGCGGATGACCCGCCGGTCCCTTGCGCCACGCCACCCCAGGCAAGATTGCCGTAATATTTGGTGTTGCCGGCGCCGCCCTCGACCACCAGCTGGCCCCAATCGGCCTCCAACTCCTCGGCCACCAACGTGGCGATGCCGTGATAGCAGCCCTGGCCCATATCCATATGGGCGGAGAGGATCGTCACGGTGTTGTCGGGGGCAATCTGGATATAGGCGTCGAAGGGATCGGGATCGGTGCCCTCGGTGGCCAGCGCCTTCCGTGCCGGAAAGGCCAGCTTGAAACCGACACCGGTCGCGGCCGCACCCACCAGGAACTGGCGGCGGCTGGGCTGGAAGCGGGAAACCTGATGGCCAAGATTGCTGATCTTCATGGCGCTGTCCTCCCCTTATCCGATCGCCTTGGCGGCATCGTGGATGCCGGCGCGGATGCGCTGATAGGTGGCGCAGCGACAGAGATTGCCGCTCATGGCGGCGTCGATATCGGCATCGGTGGGCTTCGGATTCTCCTGGAGGAGCGCCGTTGCCGACATAATCTGGCCCGACTGGCAGTAGCCGCATTGCGGCACATCGAGCGCCGTCCAGGCGGCCTGCAGCGCCTCGGCTTCCTTGCCGGCGACGCCTTCGATGGTGGTGATCTCGCTGCCTTCCGCCGCCGAGACCGGCGTGACGCAGGAACGGATGGCAATCCCGTCCTGATGCACCGTGCAGGCGCCGCATTGCGCCATGCCGCAGCCGAACTTGGTGCCGGTCAGGCCGACGATATCGCGAATCGCCCAAAGTAGCGGCATCTCGGGATCGACATCGAGATCGTGGACTTCGCCGTTGATGGATAGTTTCATGAATGCCTCCTGGCTGGATAGCGCCACGCCTCCCGATCCGATGGTCGGTGCTGGCGCGGCGTCGGACTTGGTGTTGTTGGGCCGAAGCCTCTGGCTTGATGAGGGCGCCCGCCGCGACCTGAAACGCCTCCCACACGCCGACGGGCAATGCCGGGAGGATATAGAGCGGCCTGGGCGCGGCTCAAGCGCGCTGGGGGATTAGGCAAGAGATTTGGAGTCCAGCATGTTCCCGACGCATGGCATCTCGCGAAGCATGCACCCGGCGCATGAATTGCGCGGCCAATCTGCCACTTCGCTCTTTCCGCTAGTTTTTGCTTCCCGTGGCGGCGCCCGTCGAATGATATAAAAGACCTCAACGCCTTATTTCTGTCATCCTTCACATCACAGTGTGCCCACATGAGCCCCGATGCCATCCGCGCCTTTTTCGACGGCTATGCCGAGGCCTTCACTGCCCAGGACGCCGCGGCGATCTGCGACCATTACCTCTTTCCGGTGCAGATCCTGTCCGAGGAAACCGGCTATGTCTTCCGCGACCGGGCGGAGATGCTGGCCGACATGACCGGCTTCGTCGCCTTCTATGACAAGGTCGATTTCAAGGCGGCGCGGATCGACAAGTTCAATTTCCAGCCGCTGTCCCCTACTTTCGGTCAGGTCCATATCGACTGGGAACTGATCAACAAGGCGGGCGGGCACATCGTCGGCTTCCACACCACCTATACCCTGCGCCTCGACGGCAAGGGGGTGGCGGGCCGTGGCCCGGCCATCATCGGCATCCTCGCTCATTCCGAGGACAGCGCCTGGCGTGAACGCGGCGTGAGGATCGATTGGTGAGCTTGGCCCCGGTTGTCTTTCCCCGGCCTGGTCGGTGGGCCAAGAGTTTCATTTGACTGACGGATAGGATCTTGGATGGTCCGCCCAGCCGATGCCTGTCGGCCTTCGTCGACGGGCGCGAGCCATGACAATTTTGCGTCCTGGGGAATGCGCGCGCTGCTTTCCTCGGAACTTCGCAAGATCGATCAAATCGAATTGCGGCAGATTACCGGGCGTCGGAGGATCGCGGGATGAAGCCCATCACCAGTCTGGATTACAGCCGCCGCGTCGAGCGGGTGATCCGCCATATCGGCGCACACCTGGACGAGGATCTCGACCTCAATGCCCTGGCCGAGATCGCCTGCCTCTCGCCCTATCACTTTCACCGCGTCTATGCGGGGATTCTGGGTGAAACGGTGGGGGAAACAGTCAGGCGCCTGCGCCTGCATCACGCGGCGGGCGCACTTGTCGAGGGCGAAGGCGCGATCGCGCAGATCGCGGCCCGGGCCGGTTACGGCAGCGTCGCCGCCTTCGGGCGCGCCTTCCAGGCGGCCTATGGCATGGCGCCGGCCGCCTATCGGAGGCGCGGCTTCCTGGTGGCGGATTATCCCGCACTCCATCCGACGACAGCTGGAACCGGATCGGAGCAAGACATGTTTACCGTCACCATTCGCGACACCGCGCCCGTGCGCTTGGCCGCCCTGCGCCACCATGGCCACTATCTGGAAATCGGCCCGGTCTTCGGCCGGCTCTATGCCTGGGCGACCGGGCGCAATTTGATGGGGCCGAAGACCCGCGCCCTCGGCATCTATTATAGCGACACCAATGCGCTGCCCGCCGCGGAATGGAAATCGGATGCCTGCATCAGCGTTGGCCCCGAGGTGAAGGGCGACGAAAACGTGCGCATCATCGATCTGGCCGGCGGCCGCCATGCCGTGTTGCTGCACAAGGGGCCCTATGCGGAACTTCACAAGGCGTACACCTGGCTGTTCGGCACCTGGCTGCCGGCGAGCGGCGAGGAGCCGGCGGATCGACCCTGCTTCGAGGAATATCTCAACAACCCGCAGGGCATTCCACCCGAGGAATGGCTGACCGAGATCAACCTGCCGCTGGTGGCGAAATAGCGCCATGGGGCCGCCGCCTCGTCACGAAGGCGTGAAGGGGCGGGGTCGCGCCGGCAACCTGTGCGGGTTGTCACTGGTATCAGGCCCGCCGCCGCCCACACTTATCCGCAGAACGCGATCCCGGGCGACTGCCGTTGGGGGTTGTCACCTGGAGGGATCGGTTGCTTCGGAGAAGTGCCATGACCAGGTTTTTGCGCAAATCGACGACGACGCTCGCCATCCTCGCCCTCGCCTTCTGCCTGCCGCAACTCGCCCGGGCCGAGGAGAAGCTTGGTCCGCTGGTGCTTGAAACCAAGCCGAAGCTGAGTGCCGGCCAGTTCATCGCCAATTGCCAGTCGATCGGCGGCACGGTCAGCGACGGCGGCTCGACCGGCCATGGCGGCCGTGCGGTCAATTGCCAGAAGGACAACGGCCTCGACGTGTCCTGCGACTTCAACCCGAACCAGCCGGCGCAATGCCAGGGCACAGGCCCCCGGCCGCAGTGATCCGTTAGCAAAAAAACGGCCGGTCCCGATGCGGGGTCGGCCGTTTTCATTTGGCGCAGGAGGAACCGCTATTCCGCCGCCTTCTCCTGCTGGCGCTGGACCGGCTTCAGGGCACGGGCGGCGTTCACCTTGGCCACCGCCTCGAACACGGTCGGGAAGGTCGGCCGGTTGACATAGCGGCCGGCGCCCTTTTCCACCTTCAGCTCGCCCTTTTCATAAACCACCTTGCCGCGGCTGATCGTGGTGCTGGCATTGCCGGTGACGCTCATGCCTTCGAAGATGTTGTAATCGACCTTTTGGTGGTGGGTCTTGGCCGAGATGGTGCGGGTCGCCTTGGGGTCCCAGACCACGATATCGGCATCCGCCCCGACGCTGACCGAGCCCTTCCGGGGATAGATGTTGAAGATCTGCGCCGCCGCCGTGGACGTCACCTTGACGAATTCCTGGCGCGTCAGCCGGCCGGTGCCGACACCGTGATGCCAGAGCACCGACATGCGGTCCTCGACACCGCCGGTGCCGTTGGGGATCTTGGTGAAATCGTTGCGGCCCATTGCCTTTTGATCAGCACAGAAGCAGCAATGGTCGGTCGCCGTCGTGTGCAGGATGCCCGATTGCAGCGCGCGCCACAGTACCTCCTGATGCTCCTTCGGGCGGAAGGGCGGGCTCATCACATGGGCCGCCGCCACATCCCAATCGGGGTGGCGATAGACGCTGTCATCAATGAGGAGATGGCCGGCCAGCACCTCGCCATAGACGCGCTGCCCCTCGAGGCGCGCGCGGGTGATCGCCTCGACCGCCTCGCGGCAGGAATTGTGGACGATATAGAGCGGATTGCCGATCACCTGCGCCACACGGATGGCGCGGTTCGCCGCCTCGCCCTCGACCTCGGGCGGCCGCGACATGGGATGGCCCTCGGGTCCGGTGATGCCCATTTTCAGCACCTCAGCCTGGAGGTGATAGACCAGTTCGCCATTCTCGGCATGGACCGTCGGGATGGCACCCAGTTCCAGGCAGCGCGCGAAGCTCTGCACCAGGTTTTCGTCCGGCACCATGATGGCGTTCTTGTAGGCCATGAAATGCTTGAAGGAATTGACGCCGCGTTCGCGCGCCAATGTTCCCATGTCCTCGCGCACCTGGTCGGACCACCAGGTGACGGCGACATGGAAGGAATAATCGGCGCACGATTTCTCGGCCCATTCGCGCCACTGGTCATATGCGGTGAGCAGCGAGGTATTGGGCGCCGGGATCACGAAATCGATGATCATCGTGGTGCCGCCGGCCAGACCCGCCGCCGTGCCGGTGAAGAAATCCTCGGACGCCACCGTACCCATGAAGGGCAGCTGCATATGGGTATGCGGATCGATCCCGCCCGGCATCACATACTGCCCGCCGGCATCCACCACGCGCGCATCGCGCGGCGCCTCGAGATCCGGGCCGATAGCCTTGATGAGGCCATCCTCGCAATAGACATCGGCCCGCATCTCGCCATCGGCATTGACGATCGTGCCGCCACGAATGAGTAGAGACATCACAACGCTCCCTTCCCGCTGGCCGCCTGGGCTGCCACTGCCCCGGCGCGCTTGCTCTATCGGCTTCCCAAGAGCGGGTTTCGCCCGCCTCAATTCTTGATCATTTGGTCAAACATAATAGGGCAAAATTTCGTCTTGGGGAAGCAATGTCGAATCCTCATCTGGCCGTTACCACCAGGGGATGAAAAGAACACATTAACAACATCTACCTTTTAGTGTATTCTAAAAAGATAAAATACGCAAATCGGAGAATTAAATGTCGCGAGGTGAATTGCCGCGTGGTCGGTCGGAGGAATGGTATCGGCAAGTCTATCGCCAGCGTGTCGACAAGGAGTCTTGGATGACCGCTGAATCGGTTGAAGATCAAACCCAGCGCGCGCTGACACCATGCTGGAGCCATGGTCGCCAACCCGGACGCGACCAAGGGACGCTGCCTCGAAACGCAGATTCGAGACGGAAGAATCGACACTGAAAATGCCTTTGGCAGGCTACCAAAACCAATTCACCGAAGCGAGGAAGCCTTGAAGAAGGTAGTCGACAATCTTCTACCTCACCTGACTTGCGCCAAGATCATCGCCGCCTGCAAGGAGGGAAATGGATTGATCGATACCTCCATCGAATTTGACAAGTGAGAAGCGCGCCATGACGCCGAAACTGGAAGCACATGCGCGAACAATGACGTTGTATGGCGACATGTCACATGCTGATATGACCATCTTCTGCAACCGGTTGCAGGCGCTCTATCCGAACATCATCTACTTCGCCCCATACCACTATTATGCCAGGTGGCCGCGGCCGGACCAGCCCGAAAAAAAATGACAGCGGTCCGCGCGGATCGCAATTTCCGGAAGCCCTGTTTGCCGATCCGGAATCCTGCTTTCAGCTGCTGCGGGACGAGCAATTGCAATACGATCGTGCGCCCGGCGTCCACATGGCTTTGCGAGCCCCCTGGCCGGAAGATGATGCGCATGGGGATGTCATGCAGCGGCGCGCTTGGGAGACCACCGCAATGTCATACACCCTTGATGATGACCCGGCGTATTGGCGCAAGAAGGGACGGTTGCTGGATGTCCTCTTCCCGCCGACAGAGCCGCAGACGGTAGACGGTTTCGAGAATCTTGAAAACCGATGGCTGCGGGATCCCAGGTTTGGCGGCTTCACGCAAGCGCATTTCGGCACTGCGCGACTGCTTCACACATCGATGACCGGCGGGGTGAAGGCCCGCTACAACATCTCTGATCCGGAATGCGCGGCATTCTTCCGCGATGTGAGATCCATTTTCGGAAAGCAGAAGACCATCCGCATGGGCTATTACGCGCCCTCGACGCAGGACTATCTTGGTCCCATCACCGGGAGGTATAAGTCTTCCTGTGGCCGGGATATGCTGCGCTGGCTGTGCCACCATCCGGATGTCTTCACCAGTTTCACGGTCCTGGACAGAAAGGTCGTCGGGAAGGAGATGCGATTGGCCGGTATCGGCCCGGCACCCGAATTCAAGGCGGAGGTATTCCTGGAGGAAGGCCTGTCGATCGACGATGTGGCTGGCCTGACGGAAGCCGACCGGGACCGGCTGAAGCGTCGGTTCGAGAAGAAACAGAAATCTGCCGCCAGGGCGATGCCATCCAAGACTTGACCATTTTCGACATTGCCGAAAATTTACCTGCCGTGCAGAGTGCCGTCTCGGCGGTCCGGCAGCGGGGGTTTCCGTGGGCCCGGCTGGCCGGCAGCATGAGTGCCCCGATCTTGTCGACTTCCGACACGTCACCCAGTTCGATTCCGGATTCCGGCCAGGATTCGCGCCAGCGTAACGCTTCCCTGCCCGGCATCCTGTGCCTCTGTGGCGGGGCTCTGGTCTTCTCGCTGCAGGATGTGGTCATCAAGCTGATGAGCGGCGGTTACCCGCTCTCCCAAGTTCTGGTGATGCGCTGCCTGGTCGCCTTCGTGCCGCTCTATTTCCTGCTGCGTTTCGGCGGCGGCGGGGTGCGCGCCTTGCGCTCCTCTCGGATGGGCCTGCTGCTGTTCCGCGCCGGGCTGCTGCTTTGCGCCTACACCACCTATTACCTTGCTATGGCGACCATTCCGCTCGCCGTCGTGGTGGCACTCTTTTTCGCTGCCCCCCTCTTCATCGTGCTGCTGGCGCAGCCGATGCTGGGCGAGAAGGTGAGCCCCGCCCAGGTGGCCGCGGTATTGGTGGGCTTTGCCGGCGTCGTCGTCATTTGCCGGCCCGGCGGCGAGGTGCTGGATGTGGCCGCCCTCCTCGCCATCTTTTCCGCGCTGTTCTATGGCCTTGCCGCCTTGCTCACCCGCAAGATGGGCGGGACCGAGAGCGGCGCCGTCATGGCGACCTATCAGAACATCATCTTTTTCCTCGGTGCTGTCGTCATCGCCGCAATCACCAATGCCGGCGGCGATCTCAGCACGGCGGTCGAGCACAAGAGTCTCGCCTTCCTGCTGCGGCCCTGGGTGATGCCGGGTACAACCGACTTCCTGCTGATCGCCTCGACCGGCCTGGTCGGCGCATGCGGCTCGTTCCTCCTCACCCAGGCCTATCGCCTGGCGGAAGCCAATGTGGTGGCGCCCTTCGAATATGTTTCGATCCTGGTGGCGACCCTGTTCGGCTGGGCGATCTGGGACGAGGTGCCGGACCTCTATACCGCCCTCGGCATCGGCCTTATCATCGCCGCGGGCCTGTTCGTGATGTACAGCAAGAAGAGTTCGGGAGAGCAAGCAGGATGACCGGGTTGTGGCGCCTCACCGCCGTCGCGGCGGTGGAAAAACTGAAAAAGGGCGAGGTGACGCCGCTCGATCTCATCGACGACGCGCTGGCGCGTATCGCCGCCGTGGGCCCCAGGGTCAATGCCGTGGTGACCCTCTGCCCCGACCGCGCCCGCGACCATGCGAAGAGGCTGATGGCGTTGCCGGTGGAACAACGCGGGCCGCTGGCCGGCCTGCCCATCGGCGTCAAGGAATTGAACGATGTGGCGGGTGTCCGCGTCACCTATGGCTCGCCCATCTTCGCTGACAACGTGCCCGAGAAATCCGATATCATGGTCGAGCGGATCGAGGCCAATGGCGGCATCGTCCTCGGCATGACCAATACGCCGGAATTCGGTGCCGGCGCCAACACCTTCAACGAGGTGCATGGCGAGACGCTCAACCCCTGGAACACGAAACTGAATGCCGGCGGTTCGTCGGGTGGGGCGGCGGTGGCGCTCGCCACCGGCCAGGTCTGGCTGGCCACGGGCTCGGATCTCGGCGGATCCTTGCGCACCCCGGCCGCCTTCTGCTCGGTCGTGGGCCTGCGCCCCTCGCCGGGCCGCGTCGCTGCCGGTCCGGGCGAGCTGCGTTTCGACACGCTGGCAGTCGACGGGCCGATGGCGCGCAATATCGAGGACACCGCCTTGTTCCTGGATGCCATGGCAGGCGACCATGTCGGCATCCCGATCTCCTATCCGAAGCCGGCTGAATCCTTCCTGGCCGCCGCACGGCGCCGGGAAAAACCGGCACGCGTCGCCCTCTGCCTCGACCCCGCCGGCCTGCCGATCGAGCCCGAGGTGCAGGCGATGATCCGTGCCGCCGCCGACAAACTTGCCGCCGCCGGCATCGCCATCGAGGAAGCCGCACCCGATTTCGGCGGCGTCGGCGAGGCCTTCCAGACGCTGCGCGCGGTGGATTACGCCGCCACCATGCGCCCGCTCCTCAACCAGCATCGCGACAAGCTGAAACAGGAGGTCATCTGGAACGCCGAGAAGGGCCTCGCGCTTACTGGCGAGCAGATCGGCAAGGCGCTCATCCGCCGCTCGCGGCTCTATGCCGACATGGTCCGGTTCTTCGGCAGCTACGACCTCCTGCTGCTGCCAGCGGCCCCCATCCTGCCGCGCCACATCAAGGAACGCTGGCCGCGGGAGATCAATGGCGAGACCCTCGACAATTACGTCGAATGGCTCAAGCTGGCGGCCCTCATCACCATGACCGCCTGCCCGGCCCTGTCGCTGCCCTGCGGCTTCTCCGCCGA
This sequence comes from Dongia mobilis, assembly GCF_004363235.1. Classification (GTDB taxonomy): domain Bacteria; phylum Pseudomonadota; class Alphaproteobacteria; order Dongiales; family Dongiaceae; genus Dongia; species Dongia mobilis. The sequence goes on along the minus strand of NZ_SNYW01000007.1, from coordinate 336,768 downwards.
TGGCCGGCCCATGGGCCTGCAACTGGTCGGCCGGCCGAAGGATGAAGGCAGGCTGCTGTCGCATGCCCTGCTTTGCGAGGAGATCCTGGGGCTGCGGAATCTCGTTCCCATGGACCCGCGCTCCTGATCGTTGGCTAACTACCCGATCCGCCGCGTAATTTTCAGTCCCGGCCCGTCCTTGAGGCGTGTCGCCCCCATCGCTATAGTGCCGCGCGATTTTGCCATGCGGAATCCGGGGGGAGATCCGCAGCATTGCAGCCGGGAGAGCCAGGAAAATGAGCGTCGCCTACGCGGATGAGTTGCGCGGCAAATATGCCGATGAAATCGAAACGGGCATGTCGGCGGTCTATTCCAAGACCGTGACGGAAACCGACATCGTGCTGTTTGCCGGCCTGTCGGGCGATACCAACCCGGTCCATCTCGACGAGGATTTTGCCAAGCCCACCCTGTTCAAGGGCCGCATCGCCCATGGCATGCTGACCGCCGGCTTTATCTCGGCCGTGCTCGGCACCAAGCTGCCGGGGCCGGGCTGCATCTATCTCTCGCAGAGCCTCAAGTTCAAGGCGCCGGTCCGCATCGGCGATACCGTGGTCGCGCGCTGCACCGCGACGGCGATCGACAAGGAAAAGGGCCGCGCCACCTTCTCAACCGTTGCCACTGTCGGCGAGACGGTGGTGCTGGAGGGCGAGGCGATGCTGCTGGTGCCGAAGCGGCCGGCATGAGATTGCAGCCATGCGCCTGATCCGACATCTGGGTGATGTGCCGGCGGAAGGCCGCGGCGCCGTGGTGGCGTTGGGCAATTTCGACGGCGTCCATCTGGGCCACCAGGCGGTGATCCTCCAGACGGCGGAGATCGCGCGCGCGCGCCGCGCACCCTTGGGCGTGCTGACCTTCGAGCCGCATCCGCGCAGTTTCTTCCGCCCGGAAGACCCGGTCTTCCGCCTCACTCCCTTCCGCATCAAGACGCGGCATCTGCAGGCGCTCGGCGTTGATCATCTGTTCGAGCTGACCTTCGATGCCGAGATGGCGGGCCGGACGGCCGAGAATTTCGTCGAGGAAATCCTGGTAGCCGGGCTTGGCGTTGCCCATGTCGTGGTGGGTTACGATTTCTGCTTCGGCAAGGGACGCACCGGCAATGCGGCCTTGCTCACCGAGTATGGCGGCCGGCATGGCTTCGGTGTCACCTCGGTCGCCGCGGCGAAATCCGGCGAGGGCCCGGCCTATTCCTCGACCCTGGTGCGCCAGCAGTTGCAGGCGGGCGATCCGAAGAGCGCCGCAGCTACCCTGGGCCGGCCCTGGGAGATTGAGGGCAGGGTCGAACATGGCGAGGCGCGGGGTCGGCTGCTCGGCTTCCCCACCGCCAATGTCGCCATCGGCGAGTATCTGGAGCCGAAGCTGGGCGTCTATGCCATCATGGCGACACTTGCCGACGAGCCCGGCGAGGCCTGGGTCAAGGGGGTGGCCAATCTGGGCCGCCGGCCGACCGTGGGCGGTACCCGGGTGCAGTTGGAGACGCATCTCTTCGATTTTGCCGGAGACCTCTACGGCAAGCATCTGCGCGTGGCGCTGATCGACTTCATCCGGCCCGAGAAGAAATTCGACGGCCTCGATGCCCTGAAGGCGCAGATCGCCGCCGACAGCGCGCAAGCGCGCGACATCCTGGCCGCCTATCGCGGCCCCGCGCCCGGCGGCCATCCGGGCGGCAAGCAGAACTGAATTCCTTTCGAATTGGACGCAAGACGACCATGAGCGCCGACAAGCCCACGCCGGATTACAAGAACACCGTCTTCCTGCCGAAGACCGATTTTCCCATGCGCGGCGATCTGCCGAAGAAGGAGCCGGCAATCCTGGCGAACTGGGAGACGGGCAATCTCTACGGCAGGATGCGCCGGGAATCGAAAGGCCGGCAGCCCTTCGTGCTGCATGACGGCCCGCCTTATGCCAACGGCAACATCCATATCGGCCACGCGCTCAACAAGATCCTGAAGGACGTCATCAATCGCTCGCAGCAGATGCTGGGCAAGGACGCGCATTACGTGCCCGGCTGGGATTGCCACGGCCTTCCCATCGAATGGATGATCGAGGAGCAGTACCGCAAGGCCGGCAAGAACAAGGACGAGGTGGAGATCAACGAGTTCCGCCGCCAGTGCCGCGAATTCGCCGAGAAATGGATCGACGTGCAGCGCGAGGAGTTCAAGCGCCTCGGCGTAGCCGGCGATTGGGACCATCCCTATCTCACCATGAGCTTCGCCGCCGAGGCGCAGATCGTGCGCGAGATCGGCAAGTTCCTGATGAATGGCGGGCTCTATCGCGGGTCGAAGCCGGTGATGTGGTCGGTGGTGGAAAAAACCGCGCTGGCCGAGGCCGAGGTCGAATACCACGACCATGTCAGCAACACGATCTGGGTGAAGTTCCCGGTGGCAGAGGGACCGGCGGCGCTCCAGGGTGCCGCCATCGTCATCTGGACGACGACGCCCTGGACGATTCCCGGCAACCGTGCCATCGCCTTCGGCAACGAGATCGACTATGTCGGCATCGAGGTAACGGCCGTCGGCGAGGGCGCGCATGTGCAGGCCGGCGACCGACTGGTCGTGGCGCGGGCGCTGCTGGAAAGCTTTGCCGCAACGGCAGCCATCAGCGCCCACAAGGAGTTCTGGTCCGGCAAGGGCGCCGATCTCGCCGGCATCGTGGCGCGGCATCCTTTTCACGGATCGGGCTATGATTTCCGGGTGACCGCCCATGCCGGCGAATTCGTCTCGACCGAGGCGGGTACCGGCTTCGTGCATATCGCCCCGGGCCATGGCGCCGACGACTACGAGCTGGGGCTGGCCAACGGCATCGAGGTGCCGCAGACGGTGGGACCGGACGGCGTGTATTACGATCACGTGCCGTTGTTCGCCGGGAAATCCGTGCTGACCCCCTATGGCAAGAAGGGCAACGCCGACGCAGCCGTCACCGACGCGCTGAAGGAGCGCGGCATGCTGGTGGCGGAAGGCAAGGTCACCCATTCCTATCCGCATTCCTGGCGCTCCAAGGCGCCGGTCATCTTCCGCAACACCCCGCAATGGTTCATCTCGATGGAGAAGAACGGCTTGCGCAAGACGGCGCTTGCCGAGATCGAAAAGACGCGCTTCGTGCCGGAAAGCGGCAAGACGCGCCTCTATTCCATGATCGAAAACCGGCCGGATTGGTGCATCAGCCGCCAGCGCGCCTGGGGCGTTCCCATCGCCGTCTTCGTCAACAAGAAGACGCAGGAGCCCTTGCGCGACCAGAAGGTGATCGACCGCATCGCCGAGGCGTTCATGGCCGAAGGGGCCGATGCCTGGTATTCCAGCCACCCCTCGCGCTTCCTCGGCAACGACTACAGCCCGGAGGATTTCGAGCAGGTGAAGGACGTGGTCGATGTCTGGTTCGATTCCGGCTCGACCCATGCCTTCGTGCTGGAAGACGGCACCCGAGCCGACCCGACCTGGGATATGCAGGGCCCGGCGGATCTTTATCTCGAGGGCTCCGACCAGCATCGCGGCTGGTTCCACTCCTCGCTGCTCGAAAGCGTCGGCACGCGCGGCAAGGCTCCCTACAAGGGTGTCCTCACCCATGGCTTCGTGCTCGACGAGCAGGGCCGCAAGATGTCGAAATCGCTCGGCAACGTAGTTGCCCCGCAGAAGGTGATGGAGCAATACGGCGCCGACATCCTGCGCCTCTGGGTGACCGCTTCGGATTACTCCGATGATCTTCGCATCGGCAACGAGATCATCAAGTTCATGGCGGACCATTACCGCCGCCTGCGTAACACCTTCCGCTATGTCCTGGGCGCCCTCGATGGCTGGCAGGAGAGCGAGCGGCTGGCGGCGAAGGAGATGCCGGAGCTTGATCGCTGGGTGCTGCATCGCCTGGCAGAACTGGACCGGAAGGTGCGCCAGACCGCCGAGAATTACGATTTCCACAGCCTCTTCACCGAACTGCACAATTTCTGCGCGGTCGACCTCTCGGCCTTCTATTTCGACATCCGCAAGGACGCGCTCTATTGCGACCGGCCGGACAGCATCCGCCGGCGCGCCACGCGCACGGTGCTTTACGAGGTGTTCAACTGCCTGACCGCCTGGCTGGCACCGATTCTGTGCTTCACGGCCGAGGAAGCCTGGCGCGCGCGACCCTGGACGGATGGCGAGGAGAGCGTGCATCTGCGCATCATTCCCGCCATTCCCGCGGATTGGTACGACGCGGCGCTGGCCGACAAATGGTTAGAACTGCGCGACATTCGCCGGGTCGTGACAGGGGCCCTCGAGAAGGCGCGGGCAGAAAAGAAGATCGGCGCCAGTTTGCAGGCGCATCCGGTGGTGTATCTGACGCCGGAGCGGCAGGCGCAACTGGCCGGCCTCGACCTTGGCGAGATCGCCATCACCTCCGACATCACGCTGAGTGGCGCGGCGGCACCGGCGGACGCCTTCACGCTGCCCGATGTGGCCGGCGTTGCCGCCATGATCAACCTGGCCGAGGGCGAGAAATGCGAGCGCTGCTGGCAGATCCTGCCCGAGGTCGGCAAGGATGAGAGGCACCCGACCCTCTGTGGCCGCTGCACCGACGCGGTGGAGGCGGCCTGACCCATGCCCCTTGCTACCCATATGCGCCTTGCCGCCCCTGCCCTTTTTCGCAATGCCCTGGTGCTGGCAGTCCTCGTCATCCTCGCCGACCAGGCGACGAAATGGTGGATCATGGATGTGGTGATGCAGCCGCCACGCATCATCCCGCTGGTGGCCCTGGGCAATGGCGGACTTAACATCGTCATGGCCTGGAACACGGGGGTTAGCTTCAGCATGCTCTCCGATACCGGGCCGCTGCTGCTGTCCAGCCTCGCCATCCTGGTCAGCCTCGGCCTGCTAGTCTGGCTGATGCGCCTGCCCGATCGACTGCCGGCCTATGGCATCGGCCTCGTCATTGGCGGCGCCATCGGCAATGTGATCGACCGCTTCCGATACGAGGCGGTATTTGATTTTATTGATTTTTTTGTCGGCGAATGGCATTGGCCGGCTTTCAATATGGCCGATACCGCGATCACCATCGGGGTTGTCATGCTGCTGGCCGATGGGTTGTTTCAAGGGGGCGATCGGGGTAAAAATACCTCCCGACCGGAGGCCGATTGACCATGCGGACCAAGCTTTTCATCTGCTCGCTTTCCCTGCTGGCGCTGCCGGCACTGACGGCCGGCTGCAACAACCAGACGCGCGAGGCGCTGGGCCTTACCAAGCGCTCGCCGGACGAGTTCCAGGTGGTGTCCAACGCACCCCTCTCGATGCCGCCCGACTACAATCTGCGCCCGCCGACACCAGGGGCACCACGCCCCATGGAAGGGACCGTGCGCGAACAGGCCGAGCGCATCGTTTTCGCCTATCCGGATGCCGGCGGCGTGCCCAGCCGCCTTCCGGAAATTGGCGTCGGCGAGGCGTCGGCGGCGCAATCGGCCGGTGAGGCATCGCTGTTGCAATCGGCCGGCGTCGCCGGCGTCGACCCCAACATCCGGCAGCTGGTGGATACCGAAACCGCCGCCGACGAGGCGGATTCGCAGCAGCTGATCGACGCGATCGTTTTCTGGCGCAAGCCCGAACCCTACGGCACCGTAGTCGACCCGACCGAGGAACAGCGCCGCCTGCAGGAAAACGCCGCACTTGGCGCGCCGCCGACCCAGGGCAACGTGCCTGTCATCGAGCGCCGGCAGAAGGGCCTGCTCGAAGGGCTGTTCTGATCCGTTGTATCGCCGCATGACATGTCGCCGGCTGCGGTCGGCCGCATTTGCTGCGCCAACCCTGGCAGTCCTGTCGGCGATCGCCTTGTCGGCCATGCTGGCTGCGATCCGGCCCGCATCGGCAGACCTGTTCGAGGCCGAGCAGTTCACCCTGGATAACGGCCTCGAGGTCGTGGTGCTGCCCAAGCACCTCGCCCCCGTCGTCTATCAGATGGTGGTCTACAAGGTCGGCGCCGCGGATGCGCCGGAAGGCAAGAACGGCATTGCCCACTTCCTTGAGCATCTGATGTTCAAGGCGACCGACAAGATGCCGGCCGGCGCCTTTTCCCAGATCGTCGATCGCCTGGGCGGCAGCGACAATGCCTATACCAGCCAGGATGTCACCGCCTATCATCAGGAAGTCGCACGAGAGCATCTCGGCACCATCATGGCGATGGAGGCGGACCGCATGGTCAACCTGCGCCTCGACGATGCCGTCGTGCTGCCCGAGCGCGACGTGATCCTCAACGAGCGCGGCCAGCAGATCGACAACAGCCCGGGGGCGCGTCTTGGCGAGGCGGTCAATGCAGCGCTCTATCGCAACCATCCCTATGGCAAGCCAGTGATCGGCTGGCGCCACGAGATGGAGACCTATTCGACGGCCGACGCGCTGGATTTCTATCGCCGCTGGTACGCCCCCAACAACGCCGTCCTGGTGGTGGCGGGCGACGTCACGGCGGATGAGGTGCGGCGCCTGGCCGCGACCCATTTCGGCCCCCTGCCGCGCCGTGACGTGCCGGACCGCCGGCGCCTTGCCGAGCCGCCAGCGACTGCCGAGCGCCGCCTCGCGCTGCGCAGCGCCGAAGTACGCTATCCCGGCGTGTCACGCGCATGCCTTGCCCCCTCCTATCGCGGCGCCGGATCTGCCGCCTCGGCCCATGCGCTCAGCGTGCTCGCCGAAATCATGGATGGCGGGCTGGTCGGGAGGCTGCATCGCCGACTGGTCGTCGAACAGCAGATCGCCGTCGCGGCAGGTGCCGGCTATGCCGGCGATGCCCGCGACTATGGCCGCTTCAGCTTTTTCGTGTCGCCGCAGGAGCCGGATGATCTGGCGGCGGCTGAAGCGGCACTCGATTCAGAGATCCACCTTCTCCTCGAGAATGGCGTCACGGTCGAGGAAGTGGCCAAGGCCCGCGAGCGCCTCCGCATTGCCTCGGTGAAGGCGCGCGACGGCCTTGCCGGGCCGGCGCGGCTGGTCGCCAATGCGCTGGGCGCCGACCTGCCGCTGGCGGATTTGCAGGCCTGGCCGGAGCGCATTGCCGCGGTCACGCCCGCGGATGTCATGCAGGCCGCCGCCGCCGTACTGACGGCGGAGAATTGCGTCACCGCCGTACTGACGCCGCCACCAGAGGCGCCGATCGACGGGACGGAACCATGAAAATGGCGCTGCCGCGGCCAGTTCTGAAAAGGCCGGGCCTGCTGGCATGGCTCGGCCTGCTGCTCCTGCTGGTGTCGCCGACGGCCGGGGCGGCGGAGATCAGGCGGGTGGTAAGCCCGGGCGGCATCGAGGCCTGGTTGATTGCCGATGACGCAGTGCCGGTCGTCTCGGTCGCCTTCGGCTTCGAGGGCGGGACAGCGCTGGACCCCGCCGGCCGGGAAGGACTGGCGCGGCTGGCCTCGACCATGCTCGATGAAGGCGCCGCCGATCTCGACTCCGCAGCCTTCCAGCAACGCCTGGCGGATCTCGGTATCGATCTGGGCTTCGATGCCGGGCCGGACGATTTCACCGGCCGCCTCGGCATGCTGGCCGAGCACGCCGAGGCGGCAGCCGATCTGCTGGCACTTGCCCTGACGCGACCGCGTTTCGATGCCGAACCGCTGGAACGCATGCGACGCCAGCTCCTCATCAATATCGACAGCGCGATCCGCTCGCCCGGAACGGTGGCGGGGCGCGTGCTCAGGCGCCAGTTGTTCGGCGACGACCCCTATGCCCGGCCGGAGGACGGCTTCCGCGCCGTGATCGAGCGGCTGGGGCCCGATGACCTGCGTGCCTTCGTTGCCGACCGGTTCACCCGCGACCGCCTGTTCGTCGCGGCCGCCGGCGACATCGATCCCGACCGGCTGGGCCGATGGCTGGACCGCGCCTTCGGCGGCCTGCCGGAAAAGGGGCCGTTAGCCGGCCTTGGCGACGCACTGGTCAATGCAACGGGTACGTTGCAGGTCGTCGAGCGGGATATTCCGCAGGCGCGGATCGTTTTTGCGCAACCCGGCCCGCAGCGCGACGATCCGGATTTTTTCGCCGCCTATATCGTGAACTATGTGCTGGGCGGCGGCGGCTTCTCCTCGCGCCTGATGAACGAGCTGCGCGAGAAGCGCGGCCTCACCTACGGGATCTCGACCGACCTTGCCACGATGGAACGCGCCGGACTTTTCACCGGCGGATTCGAGACCGGCAATGCGACGGTTGCCGAGACGCTGTCGATTTTGCGGCGCGAATGGCAACGCATGGCGGAGGCAGGGCCGGACGAAGCCGAATTGCAGGCCGCCAAGGACTATCTGCTGGGCTATTATCCGCGCAACCTGACCACGACCGCACGGGCGGCCGGGACCCTGCTCGGCATCCAGATGGCCGGACTTGGCATCGATTACATCGAGCGACGGCAGGAGGAGATTGCCGCCGTCACCCTGGCCGATGCCCGCCGCGTCGCCGGCAAGTGGCTTGATCCCGCCAGACTGTCCATCGTCGTGGCCGGCAGGCCGCAGGGCCTCGACGCCGCGCCACGCACCGACCTGCCGCAATAACGCGTCTGAATGCGCGCCGCCCGCGCCCATCCATCAGGCCGGGTCTATCTTGGCCGATCCTCCTGCATGCGCCAGGTCGGCGCGCTCTGCTGCTCCGCCGGTGCGCCACCAGCGCCCGAGCTTCCGCCCGAGCCGCCACCGAGAATGCTGTCGAGAAGGGCACCGAAACCCGATTGGTCCGGCTCGGGCGGCGGGGAGGCCGGTGCCGGTACCAGTTCCACCGGTGCCGCAGCAGCGACGGGAATGGCGCCCTGCGGACGCGGTATGTCGCGCGGCGGCGTGCCGGCGAGGGCGTCGCTCATGAAATCGTGCCAGATGCCGACGGGGAGCGAGCCGCCGGTGACCTGATCCATGGCGCGGTTGTCGTCATTGCCGACCCAGATTCCGGTCACCAGATCCGCAGTCAGGCCGATGAACCAGGCATCGCGGAAGTTCTGCGTAGTGCCGGTCTTGCCGTAGGCGGGGCGGTCGATCGCCGCCTTCCGCCCGGTGCCCCAGGCCACGGTGGCGCCCATCACATCCAGCATGGCATTGACGGTGGCGCCATTCACCACCTGGGCGGGGCCGGACCCGCTGCGCTGATACAATACCTCGCCGCTTCGGGTCGAGATGCGGTTGATGCCATAGGGCCAGACGCCGCGCCCCTGATTGGCGAAGACGGTATAGGCCGCCGTCATCTCGAGGAGCGACGCCTCGCTGGTGCCGAGTACGATGGAGGCGTCCTTGCCGATGGGCGAGGTCAGCCCAAGGCGCTGGGCCATGTCGATGACGCGGGCTAGGCCGATCTGTTCCGACAGGCGCACGGCGACCGAGTTCAGCGACCGGGCGAAGGCCTCGCGCAGATCGACATCGCCGAAATACTTGTCGTTGTAATTGCCCGGCTGCCAATTGCCGACCCGGATCGGGGCGTCCATCATGCGCGAAGATGGGCCGAATCGGCCGCTGTCGAAGGCGGCGGCGAAGACGAAGGCCTTGAAGGCGGAACCCGGCTGGCGCTGCGCCTGGGTGGCGCGGTTGAACTGGCTCTGCCGATAGCTGACGCCACCCACCATGGCGGCGACCGCGCCGTCCGGATGCAGCGCCACCAGCGCCGCCTGGCTGGCATTCTGTGCCGGCCCGCTCTCCCGGATGATGCGCGCCAGATGCTGTTCGGCCATGCGCTGGCGGGCGGGATCCAGCGTGGTCTCGATCACCAGATCCGCGTCGGTGAAGCCGACGAAGGAGGAAACCTGGTCCAGCACCCAATCGGCATAGAAGGCGCCGATCTGGCCATGCGCCTCGGTACTGACCGAAGGGGCCGTCATGGTCGCCGCGGCCATGGCGAGATCGGCCTCGATCATGCCCGCATCGACCATGTTCTGCAGCACGAGGCGGGCGCGGTCGCGGGCGAGGTCGCGGTCATTGAGCGGGTTGTAGCGCGAGGGCGCCTTCAGCATGCCGGCCAGCATTGCCGCCTCGAACAGTGTGACCTCGGCGGCGGGCCTGCCGAAATACTTGCGCGCCGCCGCATCGACGCCATAGGTGCCGGCGCCGAAATAGACGCGGTTGAGATAGAGCTCGAGGATCTGATCCTTGGTAAAGGTCTGTTCCAGCCAGAGCGCCAGCAGCACCTCCTGCCCCTTGCGATGCAGCGAGCGTTCCGGGGTGAGGAAGATGTTCTTGGCCAATTGCTGGGTAATGCCGCTGCCGCCCTGGACCAGGCGCCCTTCGCGCAGGTTGACATAGAGGGCGCGGGCAAGGCCCTTGAGGTCGATGCCGAAATGGTCGTAGAAGCGCCGGTCCTCGGTGGCAATCACCGCTTCCGGCAGGTAGTCCGGCAGGTCCCTGAGGGCGACGGCGCTGCCATAGAGGTCGCCATAGGAGGCGATCAGGCTGCCATCGCTGGCCAGCAGGCTGACCGAGGCACGGCGCTTGATCTCGTTGAGGCGCGAGACGTCGGGCAGATCATAGGCGCACCAGGCGACGAAGATGAGGCCGACGAACCCGCCCCAGATCGCGCCGACGAGACCCCATTTCAGGGTGAAGACGGTGAACCGCCAGCGCCAGGAGCGGCCCGGCCGGGAAGCACGCTGCGAATCGGACTGGGTCATGGCCGCCTTGTACCAGATCGAGCCGGACGATCCAGCCTGCGGCCCCCGTGCGGGACCGCCAGGGGCCGGCCGGCGCACCTATGGCGGGAAAATAAGGCGGAATCGCGGCTGCCCGCACGCAATGCTGGATCAAATTTCCGGGATAATCGCGGCAGCAGCGCGAGCCGGGCAAAAGCGGGAGCTTGTCAGCCCGCCTGCGCCTGGCGGCGGCCATAGCCGTGCTGCCCGTCGCCATTGTGATAGCGGGTGGCAAGGCACATCAGGGCCTCGGTGATGCGCTGCTCGAAGGCCTGTTCCGGATTGGTATCGCCGATCACATCGTCGAGCACGGGCCGGACATTGGTCCGCCAGCCCTCGGGCGCGAAGCCGAAGCGGCGCACGCGCTCGTTACGGCCCAGCACGGTCAGTTGCAGGAACAGTTCGCGAAAGGCTGGATCGAGGTCGCAGCGTTCATAGAGTTGTGCCGGGCCGTTGCGGCCCTCGTCGCCGAGCAGCGCCCGCACATTGCTGACCTGGATTCCGGCCTTGAGGCTCAGGGCCGGCAGGGTGAAGGCGAAATTGCCGAGGCAGAAGGCGCGCAGGATCAGGGTCGAGCTCAACAGCCCGTTCTGGTGCAGCGCCTCGATCAGCGCCCGCATCTCCTCGGCGCGCTGGCCCGGGGCGAAGGAGGTCAGCAGGATGTTCTCGCGCCCATGCTCGATGATGGCGGAGACGCGTGCCGGCTCCAGGCTGTATTTGTCGATGAGGCGCTCCAGCATACGGCCGGTCACGATCGTGGTCATGCGCTCGGCCACAGCCATCGGCAGGGCACGACGCTGCACCACCGCCTCTGTGATCGTGGCATGCTCGCCGAAGCGGTCAAGAATGCGGTGATAGGCCTGGGTCGGGATGGCGGCGTTCTCGTTGGCGGCAACGCGCAGCACGATGGTCTCGTCATCGGTGCGGATGAGGGCAGTCGAAAGCTCGGCCGACAATTCGCGCCGCGTCGCGATCACCCGCGCATGCTCAATCGAGCGGTTGTCGATGATGGCGACGAGATCGGCATCGCTCAGCGCCAGGCTCTCGGCCAGGATCGGCCGCGCCACCTCGAGCACATCCTCGGCGAGGCGCCGGGCGATGGCGGCATCCAGCTGCGGTGCGTTCTTGACCATGTCCGCGAGACGCCGGCGGAAATCCAGCTCCGCCTCCGGCAGCACCGCATTGATGATGGCATGGGCGATCTCGCGCTCTTCCGGCGACAGCGCCGCTTCGCGATAGACGCCGGCCACGGCCAGCATGGTGGCACCGCGCCGCGCCGGGCTCGGATCGGCGGCAAGGCGGGCTACATCGGCTTGCGTCAACCTGGCCAAATTTCTCGTCCCTTTTAAAGCACCGTCCCGGTCGCTTTGGACCAGGCCGGCTTCCCATTCCAGGCCGGCCTGGTTTTACCGGCCGGCACCAAATTCGTCTTTTCCACTACGCGGTGCGGAAGAAAAACGACCAGCGGCCGTTAAACAATCCGTCGCGCTGCTGTCGATTCTGTCGCCCTCGCGACGCCCGTCCTGACCCCAGAGCAAGGCATGGTGGCTCGGCGAATCGACCTGCTCTGACAATAGATTTTGCATAGCGGCAAGGTCCAGCGCCGATCTGGTCGGAAACCCCGATATCACCGAAAAATCACGATAATTCGCCCATATGGTGTGAGTCTCCCGACGCCAAGACGCTTGACTTTGTTTAGTTAATTTTGCGTAAAAATCACCTCGAACATGCAGTAAATCGGTGCCGTCGCCACGCGGCATAAATTGCCTAACCGCGCCATCTGCCGGTTTCGCCGCTATCGCTCCCGGCCTGAGGCGAACTGATGCGGCGCATTGATGATGGGCGGGGGCGCAATCGCAATATCAGCCGCGTGATGAAGCCTCGGTCATGTCGGCCGACCCGCCGCTTGCCATCCCGGGCGCTTTGGCTAATATGCCGCGCGCCGCGCAAAAGCGGCCTCCCGCCCAGTGCCCCTGTGGCGAAATTGGTAGACGCGCCTGACTCAAAATCAGGTTCCCAAAAGGAGTGCTGGTTCGAGTCCGGCCAGGGGCACCAGAGCGCGACAGAGATTCGCCAGTCGGCCGCACGCAAGGGTGTTGCCGCGCCTGTTTCGGCAGAAGCCGTAAGCCGGATACCGCCGGTCCTGAAGGTCACCTTGAGTGGACCGCTTCCAAGCAATGGCGTTCATCCTGACCACGCCCGCGCGGTGTCGCTAGTCGTCAGAACTGTATGAGTTCGACTCGCCGACTATCAGCAGGTTGACCAGCGCAATCGGCCAGATCACGAGCGCGTAAAGCCCCCAAAGATAGGGATTGCGCCGGAACTTCTTCGCCAGAAGGCCGATGGCGACGGCCATGACGATCCAGAAGATGACGTAAAACATTCGCGGCGCCCCCGGTCGATCGGTAGTTGGCCGCGTCAGTCTAGCAGACAGGGACCCGCACCGCACCGGGACGAGCCAAGCCGGGCTCTAGGCTCGCCATTTGCAAGAGCCGGAGCCATACCTCGCCACCGGACGTCAGCATTCCTGACCATCACATAGTTTGGGGAACTCAACTGCGCGCAATATCGATCACCACCCCAGCGTACGCTGCCCATACCTTGTGGATACGGGCAGCATGCAGCAGGTCAGGCCGCCTCGTAGCCGCCAATCGCCTTCACTTCCAGGAAATCGTGGATACCGAAATCGGCATATTCGCGGCCGTTGCCCGATTGCTTGTAACCGCCGAAGGGGGCATAGGCGTCCCAGGCCGGATAGTTGATCTTTACCTGGCCGGCGCGCAATTGCCGGGCCACGTCACGGGCGTGGTCTAGGTTGCCCGATTGCACATAGGCGGCAAGGCCATAGACCGTGTCATTGGCGATTTCGATGGCCTGTTCCTCGCTCTGATAGGGCAGGATCGCGAGCACCGGGCCGAAGATCTCCTCGCGCGCGATGGTCATGTCGTTGCTGACATTGCCGAACACGGTCGGGCGCACGTAGTAGCCGCGGTTGAGCCCCTCCGGCCGGCCCGGACCGCCGGCGACGAGGGTTGCACCTTCCCGGATCCCGGTCTCGATCAGGCCTTGGATCTTGTTGAACTGGATCTCGCTCACCACCGGGCCCAGCACGGTATCCTCGGCCTTGGGGTCGCCGACCTTGTGCGCCTCGGCCGCCTTGCGGGCGATCACCAGCGCCTCGTCATGGCGGGCGGCGGGGACCAGCATGCGGGTCGGCGCATTGCAGGACTGGCCGCTATTGCCGAAACAGGCATAGACCCCCTTGGAGACGGCTGTAGCGAGGTCGGCATCGGGCAGGACAATATTGGGCGACTTGCCGCCCAGTTCCTGGGAAACGCGCTTCACCGTATCGGCCGCGGTCTTGGCGACGATGATCCCGGCCCGGGTCGAACCGGTGAAAGAGACCATGTCGACATCCTTGTGGCCGGCGATCACCTGGCCGACCGAGGGGCCGTCGCCATTCACCAGATTGAAGACACCGGCGGGAACACCCGCCGCATGCATCACCTCGGCGAAGATGATAGCGTTCAAGGGCGCCACCTCGGAGGGTTTGAGGACCATGGTGCAGCCGGCGGCGATGGCCGGCGCCACCTTCGCCGCGATCTGGTTCAAAGGCCAGTTCCAGGGCGTGATCAGGCCGACGACGCCCACGGGCTCGCGCAGGATGCGGGTCTTGCCGCGGCTCTCCTCGAGTTCCATCCCTTCCAGCGATTTCAGCGTCGCCTCGAGATGGGCCTTGCCGATGGCGGCCTGGGAATTGCGCGCGAGGGAGATCGGCGCCCCCATTTCGGCCGAAACCGCCTGGGCAATGTCCTCGAGCCGCGCTTCATAGGCGTCGAGGATGCGTTTCAGCAGCGCCACCCGCTCGGCCTTGCTGGTGCGGGAAAAGGCGGGGAAGGCTGCCTTGGCTGCCGCCACCGCCTTGTCCACATCGGCCGCACTGCCCATGGAAATCCGGGCAAAGGCCTCCTCGGTCGCCGGATTGATGACATCCAGCGTCGCCGGCCGCACCGGGTCGACCCAGCTGCCATTGATGTAGAATTTGAGCGCGTTCTGCATAGCGGGGAACCTTCTGAAGTGGCCGCCAGGCGGCCCGGGATGGGCGGATTTCTAGCCCAGCCGCTGCCCAAGGTCACCCCCCGTTCCAGCATTGATTCAGGTCAAAATCACCCGGCCGGCTTGTGGGTAGGATTGCTGGAACGGGAGGTACAGCGTGTCCTTCAATACGTCCATACCAGTCGGCCGTTCCGGCAGCGCGACAGATGCCATGTCCAGGCCACGACGGGCGGGAGTGGTATCGCGGTCCGCGCCCACCACCCCCCTGTCCGGTTTCGACCGGGCCCGGCTGCGGCAATCTCCCGTCCTCTCCGGCCTGCCAGCCGACATTTTCGAACAGCTTCTGGCCGAATGCCGCATTCTGGTCTTGGGACGGGATGCGCCGCTCTTCGAACAGGGCGAGCCGGCCGAGGATCTGCAGATCGTGCTCGAGGGCCGCATTGCGCTCATCGGCAGGACGCCCGACCGACGCACCTGTATCCTGGCCCTGATCGGTCCCGCGGAAGGGATGGTCGATCCGGCAGCGCTGATCCGCGGGCCGCATGCAATCGGCGCACGCACGGTGGAGGCCAGCCGCGTCGCCTGCCTGCCCGCCGCCCTGGCGCTGCAGGCGCTGGATTCCGGGTCGGCCTTTGGCCGCGGCGCCCTCGGTAGCCTGGCCCAGCATTGGCAGTTGTTCCTACGCCGCCTCGCCGACCAGAAGCTGCGCTCGGCGCCACAGCGGCTAGCCAGCTATCTCGCCGAATGCGCGGTCGATTCCGCCCGTCCTGGCGGAGCGCCGCAGCGGGAGAGCGGCCAGCCTCAGCCCGTGCGTTTCGTCCTGGCCGAGGACCGCCGCACACTCGCCAGCCATCTCGGCATGACGCCCGAGAATCTCTCCCGTGTCATCGGCCAGCTGCGCCAGCACGGGGTCGAGTTGAACGGTCGCGCCGTCACCATCGCCGATCTCGACGCCCTGCGTCATTTTGGTTGCGTCGCCACTGAACCCTGATCACTCTGTCGCCCGTCCCGGACCGCGATCGGCGGCATTGACGGCAGGCGGAGCAGGCGATGAGCGACAAAAGGATAGGGATCGACTGGCGGTCGGAATCCCTGGCGGCACAGGCCCTCGGCCGGATCGATGCCGGAACCGGCGCCATCTCGCCCCCGATCCACATGTCCAGCACCTTTCGCCGCAGCCCGGATTACGCGCCGGAGCGGACGTATATCCGTGACGAGAACCCGGCCTTCGACCAGGCCGAGGCCTTGCTCGCCGAACTTGAAGGCGGCGAAGCGGCGATGCTGTTCGCCTCCGGCATGGCGGCGGCCAGCGCCGTCTTCATGAGCCTCAAACCCGGCGACCACGTACTGGCACCGACTCTCATGTACTGGTCGCTGCGCAACTGGCTCACCGGCTACGCCCGCGAATGGGGCCTCGAGGTCGACCTCGTCGACATGACCGATCTCGCCGCGGTACGAGACGGGCTCAAGCCGGGAAGAACGCGCCTTGTCTGGATCGAGACGCCGGGCAACCCGCTGTGGTCGGTGACCGACATCGCCGCCGTGGCGGCACTTGCGCACGAGGCCGGCGCCAGGCTGGCGGTCGATTCCACCGTGGCAACGCCGGTTTTCACCCGGCCGCTTGCACTCGGCGCCGATCTCGTCATGCATTCGGCGACCAAATACCTCAACGGCCATTCCGATCTCTGCGCCGGCGCGCTGGTGACGCGCGCGGTGGATTCCGAATGGTCGCGCCTGCGCCTGGTGCGCGCCAGCCTGGGCGGCATCATTGGTTCGCTCGAGGCCTGGCTGCTGCTGCGTGGTATGCGGACGCTCTTTCCCCGCGTCCGCCAGCAGGCCGCCACGGCGCTTGACCTCGCGCAGCGCCTGGCCGCGCATCCCGCCGTCGCATCGGTCCTTTATCCGGGCCTGCCGGATTTCCCCGGCCATGCCGTCGCCGGCCGGCAGATGGCAGGCGGCTTCGGCGGCATGCTGTCGATCCGCGTCCGCGGCGGGCGCGACGCGGCGCTGGCTGTCGCCGCCAGCGTCTCGCTCTGGCAGCGCGCCACCTCGCTGGGTGGCACCGAAAGCCTGATCGAGCACCGAGCCAGCATCGAGGGGAAGGATAGTCCCGTGCCCGGCGACCTGCTGCGCCTGTCGGTCGGGCTGGAACATGCCGACGACCTTTACGTAGACCTCGACCGGGCCCTGCGCGGCATCTAGCGGCCGGCGCGTCTTACGCTGCCGGCAGGTCAAGCGCGGCGCGCAGCCCGCCCAGCGCGCTGATGTCAAGCTGCAGGCTGCCGCGATATAGCGCGGCGATTTCGCGCACGATGTCCAGCCCGATGCCGGAGCCGGGCATGCTTTCGTCGAGGCGGCGGCCGCGCGCGAGCGCTGCGTCACGTGCGGCACGGGCGATACCAGGGCCGTCATCCTCGACCACGATGTGCAGGCGGTCACCGACCCGGCTTGCGGAGATGGCAACCGTCGCCTTTGCCCATTTGCAGGCATTGTCGGCCAGATTGCCGATCATCTCGGCAAGGTCGTCGGCATCGCCGGCGAAGGTCAGATCAGGTGCAACTTCCGCCGATAGTGCCAAATTGCGTGCGCGGTAAATGACGCCGAGCGAAAACACCAGATCGTCGCAGGTCGCCTTGAGGATCGCGTGCATCGGTCCCGACCCGGTGGGGCCGACCGCGCGGATCCGCTTCAGAATGCGTTCCACCCGTCCGGTAACGGTTTCGACCTGCCGGCTGAGCAGGCGGCGTTGCGCCTCGGGCAATTGCGCGATTTCGTGTGAAATGACCGACAGGGGGTTCTTCAGCGCATGGGCGAGATTGCCGGCCTCGTTGCGCGCCCGCTGCAACAGGTCGCGATTGTGCTCGATGAGCGCATTCACCTCCTCGGCCATCGGTGCGATCTCTTCGGGAAAGGCCCCGGTCAACTGGCGCACGCGACCACTCCGGATCGAGGCGATCTGCCGGCGCATTTCCGAGAGCGGCCGCAGGCCAAAGCCAACCTGCAGGTAGATCGCAACAAGAAAAACGGCACCAAGGACGACGAAGGTTGCCAGGATATGGATGGCGAACTGGTTGAGGTCCCGGTCGATCTCGTCGCAGGGGGCCGCCACCAGAATGGTTACGGGCGAGACCGCTTCCGGCAGCGTCACGGGACTCGAGAGGATGCGCAGCTCGCGTTCCGCAGGACCCGGAATCTCGATGATGCCTGATGTGCTGCTGAGCAATGGCAGGGCGCCGGGGCCGAGCGGACCGGCAGACGGGGATTGTGCGACGATGGTCCCATCCCGTGCGATCTGCCAGTACCAGCCGCTGAGAGGCCGAGCAAATCTTGGATCAGCCGGCTGATAGCGCAGGGTCAGTTCGCCGTTGGCGCCGATCTCTACCGCGGACAACAATTCGCGCTGGAAGGCGATCAGTGCCGCATCCAGCTGCCGCTCGAGATGCGCGAGAAAGGCCCAGTGCAGAAGGACACCGGACAACACCAGCACCGGCATCGCCCACAATGCCGCCGCCGCCACCAGGCGCAACTTGAGCGAGCGCGGCACGGTGATGGGGCCGGGTACGGTCATAGGGTCAGCACATAACCCTGGCCGCGGCGCGTACTGATCACCTCGGTACCCAGCTTCTTGCGCAGGCGATTGATCAGCACCTCGACGACATTGCTGTCGCGATCGAAGCTCTGGTCGTAGATGTGCTCGGTGATTTCGGTCTTCGACACGATGGCGCCACGCTTCATGATCATGTAGGCCGCCAACCGGTATTCCAGTGGCGTCATAGGGACCGGCCGGCCGTCCTTGTAGACCATGCCCTGGGCCATATCGAGGGTCAGCGGGCCAACCGTGACCACGGCGCTCGCCACACCCTTGGCACGCCGTATTAGCGCCTCGAGCCTGGCCGCCACCTCCTCCATCTGGAAGGGCTTGGCGACGTAATCATCGGCGCCGCTCCGCAGGCCCCTCACCTTCTCGGTCCAGGCATCGCGCGCCGTCAGGATGAGAACGGGTGTTGCCACGCCCTCCTTGCGCCACCGTTCCAGCACCGACAGGCCGTCGAGTTGCGGCAGGCCGAGATCCAGCACGATTGCGTCATAGCTCTCGGTGGCGCCCAGATGGTACCCATCCTCGCCATCGGCAGCCTGGTCGACAGCATAGCCGGATGCGGCCAGCGCCACAGCCAGCTGGCGCCGCAGATCGCCGTCATCCTCGACCACTAGCAACCGCATGGCCGGCCAAGGTCAATCATCGTTGCCGCCCTCGCCACCTTCCCCACCGCCTCCGCCACCGTCACCACCTTCGCCTCCGCCGCCATCTCCACCGCCGTCGCCACCCTCTCCGCCGCCGCTATCGCCGCCGCCACCGTCACTGCCACTGTTGCCACCTTCGCCGCCGCCACCGTCACTGCCACTGTTGCCACCGCCGCTGTCACCACCTTCGCCACCGCCACCGTCGCCATCGCCACCGTCGCTGCCGGCGGCGGAACCTTCGCCGCCGGCAGTTGCTTCGCCCGGCTCCCTCGATCCGCCGCCGCGCTCGAGTCGTTCGAACAAGGCGGCAATGTCAGGATCTGTCGCCGGTCCCTCGACCCGTGTCAGGTCCAGATCGTGAATGTCGAAGTCGAGCACAGCGACATTGCCACGGCTGGTCAGGACGCGCACTTCATACACCCAGGCGCAGGTTCCACCCGAGGCGCGCTGCGCGATAGCAACAGCAAGGGGCTCGGCTGCGATCGAACTGGCGAGGGTGCCGTAGAGTGCCGCTGTGCCTGCAGCAGCCCCCGGCTGCCCGCTGCCGGCGCAGTCCGCAGCGCGCGCATTCTGGGCAAACCCCAGGGCACAGGCCATGACAGCCAGCGCAAGGCGCGGCCGCGCTGGCATAAATCCGGGACTGACGAAAAAGCGTAGCGGCACGTTCGGCATGGCCCTAGCAGACGGGAGGCAAGCTTAAGACAAGCTGAAAGGCCGGATAAGCGAAGATTCATCTTGTCGCGGTTATTTTTCCAGGCGCCGGCAACCGGTCCCCGCCGGCCACAGGGTTTCGGAAACGCAAGACGCAAGGAGACAAGAGAATGACCAAGACCACGAAAACGAGCCGGTCGGCCCGTCACGTATTGCTGGGCAGCGCCGCGGGGCTTTCGCTGGCTGGCGCTCTGGCGGCACTGCCGATCGATGCGGCTCAGTTGTTCATGGGCAAGCTGGAACCGGCCATTGCCCATGCCGATGGTGGCGAGGGCGGCGAAGGTGGCGGCGGTGGCGATGGTGGCGATGGTGGCGATGGTGGTGGCGAAGGCGGTGAAGGTGGCGGCAACAGTGACAGCGGCGGCGAAGGCGGCGAAAGCGGCAGCGACGACAGCGGCGGCGAGGGTGGTGAAAGCGGCAGTGACGATAGCGGTAGCGACGACAGCGGTGAGTCGGGCGAAAGCGGCGAGGCAGGTGGATCCGGAGAGTCCGGCGACGACGGCACGCCAGACCAGGGCAGCGGCGACGTGCCCGGCAGCGTCCCCCCGGTAATCCCGCCGCAACAGGGCGACGACGACGGCACACCCGACCAAGGCAGCGGCGACAACTGATATCCGGCGGGCCCGGCATCGGATCCGGGCCCGCCTCGCCTCTTCCGGCAAGGTCGCGTTATTTTTCCGCGACCACCCGCGCCAGTTCGCGGATCAGTTTCAGCCTTTCCTTGTCACCCGGCAATTGCTGCAGGCGGCGGTGCAGATCGAGATTGAGCGCCGACATCTCGTTGTGCCAGTCCCAGCCCTTCTTGAGCGCCTCGGCGCCGCTGTTGACGAGGCGGGCCGGCACCGACTCGTCCAGAAGCAGTGGTCCATCCGCCCGGTCGAGCTGGAACAGCTGGTCAAGCGAAGGCACGAAGATGCGTTCCGGCTCGACACCTTCCATGTCGCCGAGGCCGGCAGCGAGGCCGGCCAGGGCCTCAGGCTCGCCATGGGTCAGGAAGATGCCGCGATGCACCGGCAGGCGCTTGCGCGCCCAGGCCAGCAGGTCCGAGCGGTCGGCATGGCCGGAATAGATGTCGAGGCGGCGGATCCGCGCCTTAACCACCAGTTCCTCGCCCATGATGCGGACCCGATCCGCGCCATCCTCCAGCAGCCGTCCCAGCGTGCCGCGCGCCTGGAAGCCGGTCAGCATAACGGTCGCATCCGGACGCCAGATGTTGTGGCGCAGATGATGGCGGATGCGCCCCGCCTCGCACATGCCGGAGGCGGAGATGATGATGATGCCGCCATTGATGCGATTGAGCTGCTGCGACTGTTCCGCCGAGGCGGTGAAATGGATGTTCGGCGCGCGGAACGGGCTATCTCCGACCGGCTTCACGTCGAGGAGATGGGCATGGCGTTCGAAAACCTCGGTGGCGCGCGTGGCCAGGGGCGAATCTAGGTAGGTCGGCAGTGGCGGCAGCCTGCCGGTCGCCATCAGCGAGATGAGATCGGAGAGCAGCTCCTGCGACCGCTCGACCGCGAAGGCCGGGATGATGATGTTGCCACCGGCGGCGATGGCAGTGCGCATTTCGGCGAGCAGAACCTGCTGGCGTCCCGCATCATCCAGATTGTCGCGCTCGCGGTCGCCATAGGTCGATTCCATCACCAGGTAATCGACGCCACTTGGCGCGCGGGCGATTTCCTGCAGCGCCGGATTGGCCGGACCGATATCGCCGGAAAACAGGATCCTGAGCTGCGGCTGCGCCGGGTTGCCCGTCTCGACCTCCAGCTCGATCGAGGCCGATCCCAGGATATGCCCGGCATTCCACCAGCGCGCCCGCATCCCCGGCGCCACCTGGCGCCACTGATCATAGGGAATCCCCTTGACCTGCTTCAGCGTGCGCGCGGCGTCGATCTCGGTATAGATCGCCTCCACCTCGTCCTCGCCGAAGCGGCGGCGGCGGCGATTGAGCTGGTCCACCTCGCTCTCCTGGATCTGCGCGGAATCGGGCAGCATCCAGTCGAGCAGCTCGCCGGTGCCGATGGTCGCATGGATCGTGCCGCGATAGCCGGCCCGGACCAGCTTGGGCAGCAGGCCGGAATGGTCGATATGGGCGTGGGTCAGCAGAACCGCGTCGAGCTTGCGCGCATCGAACGGGAAAGGCTGGTAGTTGAGCTCCTTGATCGTCTTCGGCCCCTGGAACATGCCGCATTCGACCAGGATCCTGGCCTTGGGCGTCGCCAGCACGAACATCGAACCGGTGACGGTGCCGGCGGCACCATGGAACTGCAATGTGGTGGTCACGTCATACCCGCTCGGCGTTATTGTCCTCGTTGGGGCAATATAGCAGGCGTATGTAACTCCTCAGCAGCAATATCTGCTGCGGCAGAACCAGCGGCGCGCGCAGCACCTTCGACATGACGATGCCACCCTCGACCATGGTCGAGATCATGTCGGCGAGGTGATCGGGATCAATTTCCTCGCGCGGCAGGTAGCGCAGGTTGATGGCATCGATCATGGCGCGGAAGCGGATGCGCCAGGCCAGCACCGCCTGGCGGTTGAGATCGCGCAGGTCCTGGTCGAACAGGCGTTCGTTGTAGCAATAGGTGGCGACGAGGCAACCGGGATGCCCCTCCTTCAGGTCGGCCATCAACTCGGCCAGTAATTTCAGCCCCACCAGGAGGGTATGCAGCGGATCATCGGTGAGTTCGCGCGCGCGGCCGAAAACGTCGTCCAGGATTGTCTCGTCGCGCTGCAGGTGCCGCTCCAGCAGGCGCTGGGCCAGTTGGTTCTTGTCACGGAAATGATAGAAAAACCCGCTTTTGGTGATTCCCGCCTCGGCGATCAGTTCCTCGATCGAGGTGCCGGCAAAGCCCTTCTGCAGGATGGCGGCCTCGGCAATGTCCATCAGCCGCTCGCGCGTGGCTACTCCCTTGCCCATGGCATGACCTCCCGCCTTCTCCCGTTTCCACCTCGTCCGCTGCACCGCAGGTACTGTACCTGAGGTACGGTTTTGCCATCATCGCAGGGCATGGCGCAACCGCCTGTGAAGCGCTTCACAGCGGAAATGGCAGCCCAGCCGCACCTTTCCCGCATCGGCGCCGACCGCACCACGCGTTCACTAGAAGCATCCTGCCCGGCTCCGATAGACCAACGCCACCGGCGCCGACACCGGCGCCCTTCGTTAACGATTTTGGGAAGTGAATCTGATCATGAGCCAATACCGCAGCCTCCTGCCGCAGACCAAGGGCGGCATCTATCTCGCCGATGGCGGGCTCGAGACCACGCTGGTCTTCCACGAAGGCATCGACCTGCCCTGCTTCGCCTCGTTTCCTCTCCTTGACACGGAAAAGGGCCGTGCCGCCCTGCGCGGCTATTTCGCGCGCTATCTGAAGATCGCTGCCGAGAACGGTACGGGCTTCATCCTCGACACGGTGACCTGGCGCGCCAATGCCGATTGGGGCGCCAAGCTGGGCTATGACCCGACCGCGCTTGCCCGCATCAACCGCGATGCGGTCGCCTTTGCCGCGGATCTGCGCGACAATCTCGCCAATGCCGGCAAGCCGATCGTGCTCTGCGGCGTGATCGGCCCGCGCGGTGACGGCTATGTCGCCGGCGAAGCGATGTCGGCGGCACAGGCCGCCGCCTATCACAACCTCCAGGCCGAGGCCTTTGCCGACAGCCCGGCTGACATGATCGCCGCCATCACCATGACCAATGTGCCCGAAGCGATCGGCATCTCCCACGCCGCCAAGGCAGTCGGCATGCCGGTCGTGATCTCGTTCACGGTGGAGACCGATGGCCGGCTGCCGAGCGGCGTCAGCCTCGGCGAGGCGATCACCGCCACGGACAAGGCGACTGGGGCCTATCCGGCCTATTACATGATCAACTGTGCCCACCCCACCCATTTCGAGAAGGAACTGGTCAAGGCGGACTGGATCGGGCGTATCGGCGGCGTGCGGGCCAATGCCTCGGCCAAGAGCCATGCCGAGCTTGACGCCGCGACCGAGCTCGATCCCGGCAATCCGGTGGAACTGGCGGAGCAATACCGCGCGCTGCGCCTGCTGCTGCCCAATGCCAATGTACTGGGCGGGTGCTGCGGCACCGATCACCGCCATGTCGCGCATATCGGGCACGCCTGCGCGGCTTGAACGCCCCGCCGGCCGCCGCATTCAACCCCAAAGGTTGGATGCGGCGGCGGCTCAGGGCAGCAGCACGGCAGCACCCGTGACCGCCCCCGATCGCAGGCGATCGAGCGCCAGGCCGGCATCGCCGAGAGGATGGCGCTCGATGCTGGTTTCGATCCCGGCCTGTGGCACCAGGGCCAGGAATTCCAGTGCATCCTGCCGCGTCAGATTGGCGACCGAGCGGATCTGGCGCTCCTCCCACAGCAGGCGATAGGGAAACTGCGGGATATCGCTCATATGAATGCCGGCACAGACGACCATGCCGCCCGGCCGGGTTGCGGCCAGCGCCAGCGGCACGTGATCGCCAACCGGCGCGAACAGGATCGCGCAATCGAGCGCCACGGGCGGCGATTCGATCGCGGCACCCGTCCAGACGGCACCGAGGCGCCGGGCCAGATCGCGCGCCGCCTGATCCTCCGGCCGGGTGAAGGCGAAAACCTCGCGCCCCTGCCAGCGCAGAACCTGGGCGAGGATATGGGCGGCGGCGCCGAAACCATAAAGGCCGACGCGATGGCCCGGCCCGGCGAGGCGCAGCGCGCGATAGCCGATAAGCCCGGCGCAGAGCAGGGGCGCGGCATGCGCGGCATCGAGCGACGGATCGAGGGGAAAGCAATAGCGCGCATCGGCCAGCATCTCCTCGGCGTAGCCGCCGTCGATGGTGTAGCCGGTGAAGCGCGCGGCGCGGCACAGGTTCTCCCGACCGCCGCGACAATAGTCGCAAGCGCCGCAGGTCCAGCCGAGCCAGGGCACGCCGACCCGGTCGCCCGGCGCCAGCGTGGTAACGCCCGGCCCCAGTTCCGCAACGCGCCCGACAACCTCGTGTCCGGGAACGAGCGGCAGGCGTGGCGATGGCAGATCGCCGTCGACGACGTGGAGATCCGTGCGGCAGACGCCGCAGGCATCGATGGCAATACGGACCTGCCCCGGGCCGGGGGCGCCCAGGTTGATGGTGTCGGCACTCAGTCGCTCGCCGCAACGATGCAGGCGCATGGCGCGCATAGCCGTGACCGCTCCAGGATTGTCGGTTGCGGCCACCAGTATAGCAGCCGTGACCTGCTTCACAGCAGCGCGGCGATTGCGCGCACAAAATGAACCGCAGCCGGCCGACGACCGAACCGGCATGCAAGAGGAGAAGAGAGACATGCTGATGATGACCAGCCGAACCCGGCCGAATTCTGCCACAGGGGCGATCCAACTGCGGCCGGCGCGGCCGGAAGACGCGGAAGCGATCGCCCACCTCACCAATCTCGCGGGTGACGGGCTGCCGATGGCGCTGTGGCAAAGCCTCGCAGGTACCGGCGGCGACGCCATGGTGATCGGCAGCGCGCGAATCCGCCGCACTGGCGGCGCCTATTCCTTCACCCGCACCGAAATTGCGGAACTGGACGGCCGCGTCGCCGGCGCCATCATCGATTATCCGCTGGGGCTGGCGCCGGACCCGATCACGCCCGACACCCCATCCCTGGTAGTCCCGCTCAACGAACTCGAAAACCTCGTCTGCGGCAGCTGGTATGTGAACATCCTGGCGGTGCAGGCGGATTGCCGCCGCCGCGGTATCGGCCACGACCTGCTGGCCGCGGCCGAGATGCGCGCCAAGGCGGCCGGCAAGGAGGAAATCAGCCTCATCGTCTCGGACGCGAATGCCGCCGCCCGGGCGCTTTACCACCGCCACGGTTTTGTCATGAAAGCCGCCGCCCCCATGGTGAAGACCGGGTGGGACGGACCGGGCACCGACTGGCTGCTGCTGCACAAGTGGTTGTGAGCAAGGCCGGCGGTCCGGGTTCCCGCGGCCGCCCGCTGCCGCGGATTTTCTGCTACCTGCCTTTGTCTACTTGCGCCGGCCGGACCGAGTCGCCACATTCTGCCCCGCCCCGGGAGAAACCGGGGCGAGGCAGACGGGGAAAGCAGGACAGGAATGGCGGTGCCGGGGCAGGAATCCAACAAGTTGTTGCGTCGGACCGGATTCTGGCAGCGCCTGTCGCGCCTTCTGCGCTTTCGCCTCGCCATTCCCATGCTGCGCTCGCGCCACAGCCCGGAACATGCCGCGCGCGGCACCATGGTCGGCCTCGTCTGGGCGATGACTCCCAGTGTCGGCATCCAGATGCCCCTGGTCTTCGTCACCTGGATTATCGGCCGCCGCCTGTTCAATTGGGATTTCAGTCTGCTGCTCGGCCTCGCCTGGACCTGGGTCACCAATGCCTTCACCCTGGTGCCGACCTATTACCTCTTTTATCTCACCGGCCAGGTCATGCTGGGCCATTGGGGCGACCTGTCAGGTTACGAGAGGTTTGCCGCTACCTGGGGCGAGGCATTCAGCCCCGACCTCACCCTCTGGCAGCAGGTGGTCATCATGGGCCGGGTACTGCTGCTCGATTGGGGGGTGGCCATGTGGCTGGGTTCCATTCCCTGGGCCATTGTCAGCGGCTGGCTCGGCTATCGCTATAGCCTGAAATTCGTCCGCGCCCATCGCCATGCCCGGGCCGAGCGCATGGCTCGCCGCCACAGCCGGCACCAAGGCTGAACCCGCCGACCGGATCCGGTCGGTACGCTGGCCTAGTCGCCGTGCCGGGCTGTACCCGCCTTGATTTAACCAATTGCGCTGGCATAGCTTCAGCCCCCGACACCATTGGCCCGAACCGAGCGGGGGAAGATCATCATGGCCATCAGCAAGGCCGCCAAGACCACCAGGGGCGCAGCCGAATTCGACGCCTTCCTGAAGCGCCACCCCAAGACCCAGGAAGTGGATGTCTTCGTCCATGATTTGAATGGCTTCCTGCGCGGCAAGCGCTTTCCGGTGGCCGAGGCGAAAAAGATCTGGGAGAGCGGCGTCGAGATGCCGCGCTGCCTGCTCTTCCTCGACCCCACCGGCGACGATCTCGACCCTGGCGGCCGCTCCGAGCGCCTGGGCGATCCCGATGGCACGGCGCAGCCCATCCCGGGCCGCCTCGCCCCGGTTCCCTGGGCCGACCAGCCGACGGCGCAGGTGCTCCTGCAGATGCACGACCCGTTCCTTGATGGCGAGCCCAATGCCGGCAAGCCCTCGAAATTCTGCCCGCGCGCGGCTCTGGCCGGCACGCTGGCGAAACTGCAATCCCTCGGCGTCACGCCGGTGGTGGCGGTGGAGCTCGAGTTCTATCTGCTCGACACGAAGCGCGGGGAAGACGGCGTGCCACTGCCGCCCCGGAATCCGCTGACCGGCCTCACCGAGACCTCGAAGCAGCCCTATTCCATGGATGATCTCGACGCCTATGCGGGCTTCATCCGCCAGACGGCGGCCTATGCCACGGCACAGAACATCCCGGCCTCGGCGGCGATCACCGAATATTCGCCGGGCCAGTTCGAGATCAACCTGAAGCACGAGGCCGATGCAGTCGCCGCCTGCGACAACGCCGTGCTGCTGAAGCGCTGCATCAAAGGGAGCGCGCGGCAGATGGGCTATCAGGCGAGCTTCATGTCGAAACCCTTCCTCAACGCGGCCGGCAGCGGCATGCATGTGCATGTGAGCCTCATTGACAAGGCGGGCAAGAACCTCTTCGGCGAGACCGGCGAAAAGGGCGAGGCCCTGCTGCGCCACGCCATCGGCGGGCTGCAGGCCACCATGGCGGAATCGATGGCGATCTTCGGCGCCAATCCCAATGCCAGCCGCCGCTATGTGCCCGGGGCCAACGTGCCGATGAGCACCGAATGGGGCCGCAACAACCGCACCGTCGCCTTCCGCATTCCGGCGGGCGGGCCCAAGGCCCGGCGCATCGAGCACCGCGTCGCCGGCGCCGACGCCAATCCCTATCTCGTCATGGCGGCGATATTGGCCGGCATCGCCCATGGCCTGGAGAAACGCCTCGATCCCGGCAAGGAAGCCAAGACCGGCGATTTCGCCCGGCCCGCCGACCCGAAGATCCCGTTCAAATTCGCCCCCGCTCTGGAGCGCCTCGCCGAGGCCAAAATCCTGCCCCGCTATATCGAGAAGGAATGCCTCGATCTCTATGTCGATGCCAGGCGCGTCGAGATGGAGAAGTTCCAGGACACGATCAGCCGGCGGGAATACGAGTGGTATTTGTGAGGGGGGTATTCGAGCCGCTCTTGCCACGGCGCGCCTTCGGCCGCGGCCCGATCATGAGCGCCGGCCCTTGCGACTTGCCATCGGCCGGCGTGAAGGCAAAGGCGGCATAGCGCGGCGGCGTTTCCAGCGCGCCGGCCAGGGCTTGTTTTCCGATCGAACGGCGATGGGTCCACTTTTCTGGGTTGGGGACTGGCATGTCTCGCGTGAATCGCGGCCTGAACCCAAGGGCGCGGGAGAGTGGGCCCGGCTCCATCGGCAGAGATCGAGTCCAGTCATCCGGGTCCAGTTCGGCGATGCCACGCGTCACCGGGTCATAGAGCGCTACGTTCTTGGTGCTTATGCGGCGCCAAAGGGCGTGCGCCCGCTTGGCGAATGCCATAGTCTCGGCATCATTGTGGTCGTAGAGTGCGAAGAACTCGCTTTCCACTGTATCAAGCACCTCGAAATCAGGGTAGGAGTCCGGCGCCATTCTGCTGCGGCTATCCAGATCCAGGCGCGGGTTACCCTTGGATGCGCGCGGATCGGAGTAACCACGCGACCTAAAGTGAAAGGAGAACCAGCGCCCTACGTCCCGGTACTGCAAAGCCAGGTCGAACGCATCATCCGGAAACTCCCTGCCGGCGATCAAGCGCTCCGGATCGCCAGAAGCCAATTCCTCCGGCCAGGGCCAGCGCACGAAAATATCCGGGCGATTGAAGTTGGGTCCGTTATAGGCAGGTCGTTCCACCTCGACAACCAACGCCGCCTTGACGGCTTCTTTCAATGACGAAAAGAGCCGAACCGGTACATTGGTGGCAAACTTGTCCGGTGTCGGTGTTCCGCTTTTGTAGTTGGCAAAGAAGTAAACAAGGTCTGGAAACTCCCGCCATAACAGATCGGAATATGCAGCGACGTCATCAAGGTTGATGAAAGCGCCACTTCGCAACCGGCGCACTCGCGCCCTGGGTTCATCCCTCAACAGCATCTGGACTTCATCCAGATGCTGCAAGCCCTTGTCCAACAGGCGAAGGGCTTCTCCGATATGTTGGCGGCGGCGGTTCATATCACATTTCCATTTTATACGTTTACTTCTTGTCGTCGTTTGCAGCGCCCTTTGATGCTCTTCTCATATGGTTTTCAATTCGCACTTTAATCAGAAAGGGCCGTTTACAATTGATCATACTGGCGACGAACTTATCAATATTTCGGAGGTACTCCTCCATAGACTGCTTTGGCCTTCGTTTTGGGAAATATCCAACACCCGCGGCTTCGATTGCGAGGTTACCTTCTCTCATGGCGCGCGCGATGTTTGGAATCAGTTTCCAGATTTGTTTCACTTCGTTCGGCTTCAGCGTGAAACCATCTGCATATGTGGAACTTTGATTGACGAAGACACCCAACGGGCGACCGTTGACAGTGAAGGGTAGAAACCCATCCGCATAACTTCCTCCGGCAACCGTACCTCGGTCACTGTGTATAAATCTTTCCTTTGTACCGTAATAGATTTCTCCCGTAATACTGCCGCCACATGCCTTGATCGCCTCGGACAATTTTTTCATTGTCTCAGCGATAAGTTTCCTGTTTTCACTGCTGCCGGGGCGACCTCCGGATTTCTCCGGAAGATCTTGCGCTATTGCCCGAGCAGCTTGGGAAAAAACGTCGGCAACATCGGATCCAGGCAAGGTAAATGGCTGAATGATTCCAAAGTATAGCTTTGCTTCAGGCTCCCCTCCGGGGCTTTCCTGGCCTTCTGACCAACGCTGTGCCGGGGCGAAGACGACCTGTGCAGCGGCGTCGTCAATCTGCGCAATTTCAACGGCACTGGGCGGTCGATGGTAGCTGGTGAGGAAGTCTCTTTGCGCCACCACCGAGAGCTTTTCCACTTCGGCGGTCATGCTGCGAAAGACCGCTTCCGGGTCGGTCGGAAGCAATCGCGACCACTCGTCCTTCATATCCTCCATATAAGAGAAGCGACCTTCGTCGCTGGCGGCATGGACGGCAAACTCGGCCGGCGCGGGAGCCTCGCCACCATTGCGGCGCCAGTTGAAAAGCCGGTTGGCGATGTTGAACTCAAGTTCTGGCTCTGCCACACCCCCGGATCGAGCACCGCGAGTTCCGGTCGCCTCGATTTGAGGCGCGGGAGAGAGAGCGGCTGCCTCTGTCGGAGCCATGGTTGAGGATCTGCCTTGGCCGGAGTGCTGGTTTTCATTGGCTGCCCGACGACGATTGTCATTGGCCGGCACACCGATCAATTCCTCGACGAACATGCGGCGTCCCTTGAAATCAGGCGCCGGCTTGGCTGGCGGGAGAAATTTCGGCTCAGGCAAGAATCCCTTCGGCAAGCTACCGGGGGTCAACTTGCCGCTGTTCGCCACGAGCACCGGGGAGGATTGCGAAGCCTTGTCCGACGGGAGGCTCCAGGCCTTAGAAACCTCGGCTGGATCGAGGTTGAGTTGCCCGAAGCCGCCAAGCAGCTCACGTTTCGGTTCCGGCAAGGCCCCCATGTCGCGCGCCTTGGTGGCGAAGACTGCCTTGCTTTCCGACCCGTGTGTCGCCAGAGCGATTGCTTCATCTTCACCTGGATGCGGCGCTTCCTGATCATAAGTGCCGAGTTCGGCCCAGGTGACTCCGGAATTGGCGAGTTCCGCAAAGGCGCGCCGGCGAATCCGTGCGACTTCAGGCGCTTCGCGCTGTTCCGGCCCAATCGGGCGATGGCGACCGTCGGGGCCCCGAAAATACTTTCCTTCGACCAGCTCGGGCATGACCTCGAACGCCGCCTCCGTCTGGTCATCGACCGGGTGTTGGTTCTGCCATCCCTGTGCGTTGACGGATTGTCGGTAGGCAGAACGCCGCCAAAGCGCTTCATCTTCTTCCGAGTTGAATTGGAAGCCATCGTTCCCCCATTGTCCCCATCGAGTGCCTGGGTTCGCTGTACGGCGTGGCTGGGCCGGAATGGGTGCGGAGCCTGTGGGGTGACGTGTGTCGGACATTGAGAGTCACTTGTGATATTATGCTTTTAGCATAATATGAAGAAGGCTTGTTGTCAATTTGTTCTTTTTGTTTCTTTGAAATTAGTCATATTTCTCAAACTTACCCTGCGGAAGTACGCTTTTTACGAACCTACGCTACTTCCCCGCCAGCGCCGCATCCTCGACGATGAGCTGAACGCTGTCCCTTCCCTGCCAGGTGTCGCGGCGGAGATGGCCGGCGAGGTGGAGGCGTGACCCCCTTGCGGTGGTGAGCAGGGCGCCGAGCTCGTTCTCGGCGGCGCGGAAGGCGATGGCCTTGAGGCGCTGGCCGTCTGCCCCTTCGACCTGCAGACGCAGATGGGCACCGCCGACGATGTCGGCGAAGGCGAGGCGCACATTGGGAAGCGCGAAGCGGGGTTCCGCATTGCCGGCGCCGAACGGTCCCATGCGCTCGAGGGCGCCGACGAAATCGTTACTGGCGGCACCCGGCTGCAAGGCGGCATCGAGATCGAGCACGGGCTGAAGATGGGCGCCGTTCATGTGGTCGCCGAAGCGGGCGGCGAGGAAGGCCATGAGATCGGGCAGGCGCGGCTCCGGGATCTCGAAGCCGGCCGCCATGGCATGGCCGCCGCCCTTTTCCAGGATGCCGGCCTCGCGCGCGGCGATGATGGCATTGCCGAGATGGAGCCCGGCAACCGAACGGCCGGAGCCCTTGCCCACCCCGTTCTCGATGGCGACGACGCAGGCGGGTCGCTGATAGCGTTCCTTGAGGCGGCCGGCCACGATACCGATGACGCCGGGATGCCAGTCTCGGGCGGCGGCGAAGATGAGATAGGGGGAATCCGCCGCATGGGCTTCCGCCTGGGCGATGGCGGCATCGAGCACGGCTGCCTCGATCTCGCGGCGCTCGGCGTTCAAGGCGTCGAGTTCGGCGGCGAGCGCCCGGGCCTCGGCCGGATCGTCGGTGGTGAGCAGGCGGGCACCGAGATCGGATCGCCCCACCCGCCCGCCGGCATTGACCCGGGGACCGAGCAGGAAGCCGGCGTGATAGGCGGAAGGGCGCTCGTTGATGCGGGCGACATCGGCCAAAGCGGCGAGACCCGGATTGCGCCGGCCCGCCATGACTTTCAGCCCTTGCGCCACCAATGCGCGGTTGATGCCGGTGAGCGGCACCACATCGGCAACCGTGCCCAGCGCCACGATGTCGAGCCATTGCAGCAGATCGGGTTCCGGCCGCTGGCCCGAGTAATGGCCACGCTGGCGTAAGGTCCGGTTGACCGCCACCGCGACGAGATAGGCCACCCCCACTGCCGCCAGCTGGCCGAAACCCGCCTCCTCGTCCAGGCGGTTGGGATTGACCACGGCATGGGCAACGGGCAGGCGCGGCTCGGCCACGTGATGGTCGACCACGATCACCTCGAGGCCGAGATCGTGTGCCGCCGCCAGCGGCTGGAAGGCGGTGATGCCGCAATCCACCGTGATGACGAGGCGCGCACCCTGCGCCTTGAGGGCCGCCATCGCGGCCGCGTTCGGGCCGTATCCCTCCTTCAGCCGGTCGGGCACGTAGAGGATGGGTGGCGGTGCGCCGACGGCGCGCAGGAACCGCGTCAGCACGGCGGTCGAGGTGGCGCCGTCGACATCGTAATCGCCGAAGATTGCCACCTGCTCGCCCGCCGCCACGGCATCGGCCAGGCGGGCGGCGGCTGCCTCCATGTCGCGGAAGCGCGCCGGGTCCGGCATCAGGTCGCGGAGGCGCGGCGCGAGGTAGCTTTCCGCCGTTTCCAGATTCTGGCCGCGCGCGGCGAGGAGTTGGCCCATGAGATCGGAGAGGCCGAGGCGCTGCGAGATGGCGATGCCGAGGCGCTCGTCACAGGGACGCCGGCGCCATAGCCGGCCGGTCGCCGATTTCGCGACACCGAGGAAGGCGTCGCCGTGGAAGGCGTCGCCATCCTGCATCGTCAGATGCCTTGCGGCTTCTTGATGGTCCAGTTGTGCTGCGCCTCGACGAGGCGGACGGTGCCGGTCTTCGAGCGCATCACCATGGATTGCGTGGTGGCCCAGGTACTGCCGCGCCGCACGCCCTTCAGCATCGGGCCGTCGGTGACACCGGTGGCCGCGAACATGACGTCGCCATTGGCAAGGTCGGTGAGGCTGTATTTGCGGTGCAGGTCCTTCACCCCCCAGCGCGCGGCGCGGGCCTTCTCGTCCTCGTTCCGAAAGACGAGGCGGCCCTGCATCTGGCCGCCGATGCAGCGCAGTGCCGCGGCGGCGAGGACACCTTCCGGCGCCCCGCCCTGGCCCATATAGATGTCGACACCGGTGCCGGGTTTCGCCGTCGCGATGACGCCGGCGACGTCGCCATCCGAGATCAGCATGATGCGGGCACCCGTGGCGCGCACCTGGGCTATGAGATCGGCATGGCGCGGACGGTCAAGGATGCAGGCGACCACGTCGCTGATCTCCATGCCCTTGGCCCTGGCGAGGTTCTTCAGGTTTTCGGCCGGCGTCGCGTCGAGATCGACCACGCCATCGGGCAGGCCCGGGCCGACGCTGATCTTTTCCATATAGGTGTCGGGCGCGTTCAGGAAGCCGCCGGCCTCGGCCATGGCGATGACGGCCAGCGCGTTGGTGCCGCCCTTGGCCGTGATGGTGGTGCCTTCCAGGGGATCGAGGGCGATGTCGATCTTGGGTCCGCCGGCGCCGACCTTCTCCCCGATATAGAGCATCGGCGCCTCGTCGCGCTCGCCCTCTCCGATCACCACAGTGCCGTCGATGGGCAGGTCGTTGAGCGCCTTTCTCATGGCGTCCACCGCCGCCTGGTCGGCCGCCTTCTCGTCGCCGCGGCCCATCAGGCGCGAGGCGGCGAGCGCCGCCGCCTCGGTCACGCGCACCGCTTCCAGCGCCAGATTGCGATCCATCCCGCTTACTCCTTCAATTCATTCCAGCGTCTCGATCGGCAGCAGATGCGCCGGCTCGAGCACGGATTTGATCTCGTCGAGGCGCGCCGCCACGCGGGCGATCGCGGCCTCGGTCGTCTCATGGGTGGTGAAAACCAGCGGCACCGGCTCGTCGGGTGAGCGGCCGCGCTGGATCATGGATTCGAGCGACACGTTCTCGTCGCGCATGACACCCGCGATCTCGGCAATGACACCCGGCTTGTCGACCACCATCAGGCGGAGATAATACGAGCCGACGCGCTGGCCGACCGGTGCCTGGACGGCGCGGGCAAGCGTTGCCGCCGGGGCCGAGAAGGCCGGCAGGATGCGGTCGCGGGCGATATCCATGAGGTCGGCAACGACAGCCGAAGCGGTCGGCCCGCGGCCGGCGCCGCGGCCGATGGCGATATTCTCGCCGACGAAATTGCCACTGGTCACGACCGCATTGTAGACCCCGTCCACCTTGGCGATGGTACTGGCGGCGGGCACCATGCAGGCGTGGACCCGCTGCTCGATGCCGCCCGGCGTCTGGCGGGCAAGGCCGAGGAGCTTGATGCGAAAACCCAGTTCCTCGGCATAGGCGATGTCCATGGCGGACACGTTGCGGATGCCGGAAATGCGCACGCCGGCGAAATCGACGGCACAGCCGAAGGCGACCGAGGTGAGGATCGAGAGTTTGTGCGCGGCGTCGATACCGTCAACGTCGAAGCTGGGATCGGCTTCGGCATAGCCGAGCTTCTGCGCCTCTTCCAGCACGTCGGCGAATTCGCGGCCTGTCTCGCGCATCTGCGTCAGAATGTAGTTGCAGGTGCCGTTGAGGATGCCGTAGACGCGGGTGATGCGATTGGCGGCGAGGCCCTCGCGCATCGCCTTGATGACCGGGATGCCACCCGCCACCGCCGCCTCATAGGCCAGCGCAACCTCGGCCTCCTCGGCAGCCAGCGCCAGCGCCGTGCCGTGATGGGCGAGCAGCGCCTTGTTGGCGGTCACCACATGCTTGCCGGCGGCGATCGCCTTTTCGACGACCTCTTTCGCCTTGCCCTCGGACCCGCCGATCACTTCGACCACGACATCGACGTCGTCGCGCGCGGCGAGCGCGGCCGCGTCATCCACCCAGGCAATGCCGGAGAGATCGATGCCCCGATCCCGGCCGCGGTCGCGCGCCGAGACGGCGGTGACCAGGATGGGCCGCGGGCAATGCTTGGAGATGATGTCCGCGTTCTCGCGCAGGACCTCGATGACGCCGGCACCGACCGTACCGATGCCGGCAAGGCCGATCCGAAGCGGCGCCGATTTTCGATCGGCGGCCATCACGCCGCTCCCCAGGGGTGCTGCCGGCGGGGGCGCTGCCAGCAGGGGCGCGCCGGACTCATTACGCAATGCATGATTTCAGAACTCAATAGGCGGACAGGAAAATCTCGACGCGCCGGTTGTTGGCCTCGCCGGCCGGCATGGTTTCGAGCGAAACCGGGTTGACGGCGCCGGCTGCGGCCACCTGCACCAGATGACCGGGCACGCCCGCCTTGGTAAAGGCGCGCGCGACCGAATTGGCGCGATCAGCCGAGACCTTGTAGTTCACCTCGCCCTGGCGGAAATAATCCATGTTGCCGGTACGCTGGCTGGCATGGCCGACGATGCGGATCACGCCACCGTAATAGCGCTGCATCTCGGCCACCTGCTGGATCACCCGGTTGTCGTCGCGTGACAAGCGGGCCGAGCCGTTGTTGAAATAGACGATGCCGACCGGCTGGCCGGCCGGCGGCAGCGGCGGTACCGCGACCGGCGGGGCATAAGGCTGGAAACCCATCGGCTGGTAGCCATAGGCGCCCGGCACGACACCGGGTGTCACACCGGGAACCGCCGGCTGCAAGCCATAGCCGGCAGGCGCTGCACCATAGGGCGAGCGGTAATAGGCCTGGGCCGGGTTCTGGCGCAGATAGCCGCCATAGCTGGCATAGCCATAGGTGCCGCCGGAGGCGACCGAGGAATAGTCCACCATCACCTGACCGCCCGCCGTCGGCACGCTGCTATAGGCGGCCTGCGTGCCGGGCGCATAGGCTGCGCCGCCACCGAAGGGTTTGGATCCGGGCTGCGGCGTGCCGGCATAGCCCTGGAAGGTCTGGCCACCCGCAGGCAGGCCACTGGCCGCCATCTGCGGCGCCTGGATCTGGCCACCCGCGCCCGGCAGGGGTTGCTGGATGACCGCGGGTGCCTGGGGCGCCGGCACGGCGCCGGCCTGGACGGGTGCCGTCTGGGCGGCTGCACCCTGGGTCGGCGCCACGGGTGCGGCGGGCCGCGCCACGCTCTGCTCCGGCGCCGTCAGGGTTTCGTCGGTATATTGTGCATTGGCGCGGTCGGCCACCAGGCCGGGCTGCACACCATCAATGCTGACGTCCTGGGGCTGCGGGATGGTCGTCGGCACCGAATTGATGTCGGGCGATGCGCCGCTACTGGCAGCGGCCGCCCCGGCAGCGGTTCCGGCGGCATCGCCGGCGGATTTCTCGGCACTTTGGGCGGCAGCCTGGCCGGAAGCCTGGCCGGATGCCTGGGCTGAGGCCTGAGCGGAGGGCCGCTGCACGTCGCCGCTGCAACCCGCAACGGCGACGATGGCGGCAACCGCCATGGCCCGCCTCACCGGATGCGCCGCAACGCCGCGCAAGGCAGTGCCGGAGCGCAGCGCCAGCCGCCGCGCCACCTTGCCGGCTGCATAGCCGCGCGACAGCGCCGATTCCGCAAAATCAATCATGCAATCCTCCCCTTGCCCATCGCCGAAAACGCCGCGAACAGGCCATTGCCGGCACCGGTCCCGATCGATCCTTCCCCGACCGATCGCGCCTGACGCCGCTATCGCCTGACCGCCCCCGGCGGCGTCCCGCAGGCTTCCCCGCCGGAACCCGGACGCGTCTTCAGCGGATGGCTGCCATCCTACTGAGGTAAAATAAAACTTCTGATTTCTTAGACTGCGCTACTATAACAAACAAGCAGGATCGTCGACGCGAAAAAAGGTAACCATCTAACCCCTTGTAACATTTGTCCTTTACCGGGAATGCGCATGGCCAAGAAGGACCCCACCGACAATCGCGGCAAAAGCGGTCAAAGCGCTGCCGAGGACGGGCCGGCAACGGCGCCGGGAAGCCCCGAAAGCGCCGCCAACGCGGCCGCGATGGCGCGCATCGCCGAACAGTCGCATCGCCTGCTGCAGGACTTCCTGACCCGCCACGCCCACGACTTCAAGCTCGGCCCGGACGCGTTCAGCCTTGGTCGCGCCTTCATGGAAATGACCACGCGCATGATGGCGGACCCGCAGAAGCTGATCGAAGCACAGGTCTCGCTGTGGCAGGACTACATGAACCTGTGGCAGAGCACAGCCGCCCGCCTGATGGGCCAGGACGTGCCCGCCGTGATCCAGCCGGCCAAGGATGACCGCCGCTTCAAGGACGCGGCCTGGCAGGAGAATCAGGTCTTCGACTACATCAAGCAGTCATACCTGCTGACCGCGCGCTGGATGCAGAACCAGGTGCGCGAGGTCGAAGGGCTCGACGACAAGACCGCCAAGAAGGTCGATTTCTACACACGCCAGTTCGTCGACGCGATGGCACCCAGCAATTTCGTGGTGACCAATCCGGAAGTGCTGCGCACCACCATCGAGAGCGGCGGCGACAATTTGGTCAAGGGCCTGCAGAACCTGCTGGAGGATTTGGAGAAGGGTGGCGGGCGCCTGCGCATCTCGATGACTGACGAGGAGGCGTTCGAGGTCGGCGGCAACATCGCCATCCAGCCGGGCAAGGTCGTCTTCCAGAACGAACTCATGCAGCTGATCCAGTACGCGCCCACCACCGAAAAGGTGGCGAAGCGACCGCTCCTCATCATTCCGCCCTGGATCAACAAGTTCTACATCCTGGATCTGAAACCGCAGAACTCCTTCGTCAAATGGGCGGTCGACCAGGGACATACCGTTTTCATGATCTCCTGGGTCAATCCGGACGAGCGTCTGGCGCAGAAAAGCTTCACCGACTACATGCTGGATGGACCGTTGGCGGCGATCGAGGCGATCCGCGCCGGCCTTGGCGAGGACAGCGTCAACGTGATCGGCTATTGCCTGGGCGGGACGCTGCTGGCCTGCCTGCTCTCCTATCTTGCCGCCAAGAAGAAGAGCAGCCTCGTCGCCAGCGCCACCTTCTTCACCACCATGATCGATTTTTCCGAGGCCGGCGAACTCTCTGTCTTCATCGACGAGGAGCAGCTGACCGCGATCGAGCAGAAGATGAGCGAGCGCGGCTATCTGCACGGCCACGAAATGGCGGCGACTTTCAACATGCTGCGCGCGAATGACCTGATCTGGTCCTTCGTCATCAACAACTATCTGCTGGGCAAGGAGCCGTTCCCGTTCGACCTCCTCTACTGGAACGCGGATTCGACGCGCATGCCGGCAGCCATGCACAGCTTCTATTTGCGCAACATGTACCAGCAGAACCTGCTGATCAAACCGGGCGGGATCGAACTGGACGGTATCGCCATCGATCTCACCCGGATAAAGCAACCCTCCTTCGTCCTGGCGACGCGAGAGGATCACATCGCCCCATGGAAAGCAGCCTATGCCGCGACCCAGACCTATCGCGGACCGCTTACCTTCGTGCTCGCCGCCTCGGGCCATATCGCCGGCGTCGTCAACCCGCCAGCCGCCAACAAGTATTGCCACTGGATCGGCGACGGCCGCTACCCGGCCGCGCCGGACGACTGGCTGGCCACGGCCGAGCAGCGCCCCGGATCGTGGTGGCCGGAATGGGCAACATGGATCAGTGCCTTCCACGATGGCGAAGTACCGGCGCGCAAGCCGGGCAACGGCAAATTGAAGGCGATCGAAGAAGCGCCTGGCGCCTATGTGAAGGTGCGGGCGCAATAGGATTTGCCGCTCCTCCTTCCGTTCAATCGCCGCGTGTATCCAGTGCCGGACCGTTCTGATAGAGTGACCGGCATGCCAACGGAGCAAGACGGGCTGGGGGAGTCGCCATCATGAACAAGCTGCTCGCGGAATTCATCGGCACCTTGACGCTGGTCCTGTTCGGCTGCGGTGCTGCTGTCCTTGCCGGCAGCCAGGTCGGCCAACTCGGCATTGCGCTCGCTTTCGGCTTTGCCATCGTGGCCATGGCCTATGGCATCGGCCCGGTTTCGGGCTGCCACGTCAATCCGGCGGTCAGCCTCGGCGCCTTCGTCGCCGGGCGGATGACGGCGCGCGATATGATGCTCTACTGGGTAGCGCAGGTGCTGGGTGCCATTGCCGGCGCGCTCATCCTCATGATCATCGCCGGCGGCGCGGATTCAGGCCTCGGCGCCAATGGCTGGGGGCCGGGCTATCTCGGCGAATACACATTGCTGCAGGCCCTGGTTTTCGAGATCGTGATGACCGCACTCTTCGTCATCGTCATCCTGGGATCCACCGGCGAGGGATCAAGCCCGGGCTTTGCCGGCCTCGCCATCGGCATCACGCTCGCCGTCATTCACATCGTCGGCATCCAGGTGACCGGCGTTTCTGTCAACCCGGCGCGCAGCATCGGCCCGGCCCTCTTCGCCGGGGGTCAGGCGCTGGCGCAAGTCTGGCTCTTCATTCTGGCGCCCGCGATCGGTGCCGCCATCGGCGGCCTGCTGTTCAAGAGCGGCGCCCTGAAAGCCTGAATTGCCGAACCGGGAGTTCCAGCTGCCTGGACTGGACGCGGGCGGCGTCACGAATGTCGCCATCGCAAATCCGCCGGTTGGGGCGGGACGGCTCCAAGCGGCTTGCGGTTGAACCGACGGGGAACCGCCGCCCCCTTGGCGACGTTTGATCGAAACACCACATATCAGAAGCGGAATTTCCGGAAACTTGCCGCATTTGTTCCGTGGGGATTCTCTTTTCCAAGAGCGTTGTCCTACGGGGTGGTCAGTTGAAAGGAGGCCGGACCATGACCATGGATCTTCTTCAGGGGCGCAATGCCAGCCGATTTGTGCTCCTGCTGAGCGCCTTGATGTATTGCGGCGCGATGGCCGCCGCCGTTATTGCGGCGCCGGCCCTGGCGGTCGAGCCGCAAGCGGTCGGGGCGGACGCAACACAGGTCGCCGCCACGGCCCTTCCGGCCGAGGGTACCAGCGTTCCCGAGATCGTCCGCGTTCCGACGCTGAAGGACCGCCACGCTGAGCCGGTGGCAGGCGATTTCATTCCGCCGCTCGAGTTTTCAGCAGCCGAAGCCCGCCAATGGGTGCTCGATGCCGGCTATGTCAGCGTCTCGCCCCTTGAACTTGTCCACACCGCCGACGGCGTGCCGGTCTATCATGGCACCGCCACCGCGCAGGGCGAGGACTATGCCGTGATCGTCGATTCCTGGGGCAATATCGCCGGCTGGCGATAACGCAAGATGGGCGGCAACCGTACAACCAAATCCCCGGCTGTCGCCCTGGCCGTGCTGCTGTCGGCAAGTGCTGGCTGCCTGCCGCTCGCCCTCGCCGCAACTCCGGCCTTGGCGCAGAACAATACCGCGCCGTTCTCGACCGGGACCAACTGCGCCGATCTGCCGGAGCCACGACGATCGGCCTGCAAGGATGCGTTCGATCCGCGGACCAACCCCCGCGAATGGCAGAAGCGCGGCAATCCGTCGACCTTCTCGCCGCCCGAACCCAGCGCGCTCGGCCGACCGCCCGCCACCATCGCGCCCAAGGCACCTTATCAGCCACTGCTGCACCCGACGCCGGCCCTGCCCCGCTTCAAGCCGCCAGGTTGACGGGCAGGTCGATGCGCAGGCGCAGATACGCGGCCTGCGGCTCGTAATGCAGCTGGCCGTCATGGGCCTCGACGATCGCCTTCGCGATGGGCAATTCCAGGCCGAGGCCATAGGTTTCGCGGGTGAGGCGCAAATCGCCCTGCAGGAACGGATCGAAAGCCCGGCCGGCGGCGTCGGCCCTGATTTCGGCCCTGCGCTCGTCGCTCTCGCGGCGACGGAAGTTCTCGACGTCCGCCACCGCCTCATTGCTGATTTCGATCACGGCACGGCCATCCTGCGTGGCGGCAGCGATGGTTATCGCGCTCCCCTGCGATGACGCCTTGCGGGCATGCAGGATGGCATTGTGCAGGGCCTGCCTCAGCCAGGCTTCGTCCGCCCGGATGATCAGGTCCTGCTCGGGCAGATGCGTCGCCAGTTGGATATTGTGCGCGCCGGATTGAGAGCCTCCGTCATCCGCCAGTGCCATCTCGGCCAGCGCCATCTGGCGCTGCAGGCTGGCGACGCTGTCTTCGATCAACAGGCGCAAGTCGAATTCAGCCGGGGAGAGGGCCAGCTTGCCGGCGGCAATTCGCGACATGTCCAGCGTCTGGTTGATGAGCGTCAGCAGATGCCGACCCGCTGCCAGCACCTCACGAACCCAGGTCGTCATTTCGCGGTCGGTATGGTGATCGGTGCGGGATTTCATCAGCTCGGAAAAGCCGATCACGGCATTGAGCGGCGTGCGCAACTCGTGGGTCACCACGGCGAGGAAGGTGTCCTTGACCCGGCTCGCCTGGTCGATGCGCCAGCGCGCCTCCCGCTCGCGCTCATGGGCAAGTTCGAGCCGCTTGATGAGGCGCAGCAGCAG
The DNA here is from genome assembly GCF_004363235.1 of Dongia mobilis. Lineage (GTDB taxonomy): Bacteria > Pseudomonadota > Alphaproteobacteria > Dongiales > Dongiaceae > Dongia > Dongia mobilis. The sequence continues at coordinate 295,418 of NZ_SNYW01000007.1, read as the reverse complement.
GACGACCAGTACGATGCCGGCCACGATCGCCACCGCCATCACGCCGGCCGCCTGCATCTGGGCGCGCACCAGATCGTCACGCTGGCGGTCGGGATTGCTCCGCAGCATCACGTCCTGCATCCAGGAGCGGATCGGCGAGTCGAGCCGCGCCAGCTTGTTGAGCGCGGCGCGGCGGACCACCGGATCATCGCTTTGCATCGCAAGGGCGACCGGCGAATCCGGCGCCACCGCCATTTCGAGCTGGCCGATCAGCTGCCGATAGGTGGGGTCGCGGGCGAGTTCGGTCTCCGCCACCTCCTGCTTCAGGTTGCGCACCCGGGTACGGAACATGGAAAGGCGGGTCTCCAGATAGGTCGCCGGCACGCTCTGCGCGACGCCCGCGAAACCCCGGAAGGCGTTTTCGAACTGGAGGAATTCGATTTCGAGCTGAGCAGCCGCCCAGGCCGTGTTCTTCTGGCTGCGCTGGGCATCGAGGGCGCTGGACACCAGGATTTCAACGCTGATCGCCAGCGCTGCCAGGAAGATGATGATGACGGAGCCGACCAGCCAGTATCTGCGCGCGGTGCTCATCTGATGCCGATTGCCCGAGAACCCGGTCGCCCCCGAATCACCCCCGACTCGAGACCGGATAGGACCAATCTCATAGCTACAAATCGAATTTGCGTCAAAATTTAGTCAAATAATCCAGCATTTTCTGCCTCGCGACGATGGGCCGTTGGCACACATTGACACCTGCGATGTTATTTGAATAACATAAATCGTATTGTGTAACTAGAATAACATGACGCTGCCGATGAGCCGGGATTTGGTGTTATCCAGATTGCAGGACGAGGAAGCCGGACGCACGCAGTCCGAGGCGATGCTGGCGCGTTTCTTCGCCGCCCATCTCGACGACCTGCCGTTCGAGACGGCGGCGTCGATTGCCAAGCGGGTCGGGGTCAGTGCCGTTACCGTAGGGCGTTTCCTGCGCAGCCTCGGCTATCAGCGCCTGACCGACCTCACGCAGGAACTGCGCGGCCATGCCCCCTCTTCCGCCTGGCAGCTGAAGGGCAGCGAAAACGGCAATGGCAGCAACATTCAGGCCAAGCAACTCAAGGCCCATGTCGACAACCTGACTCGCGTCTTCGCCCATGTCGATCGGCCGGAATGGCGGGACGCCGTGAAGCTGCTGGCCGAGCAGCCGCAGGTCTTTGTTGCCTCGTTCCAGAACCTGCGCGGCATCGGACATTATTTCGCGTCGCAGCTGGACTATGCCCGCGCCGGCGTGCGCTTCCTCGACGGCCAGGACGGCACCTTCGCCGACCTGTTCGACGCCGAGCGACGCCGGTCCTGCCTGCTGATCATCGATTCGCGTCGCTATGCCCGGAAGGCCGGCCTGCTGGCGGAACGGGCAAAAAGCGCCGGCATCAAGGTCATCGCCGTCACCGACATCTACTGTCCATGGATCGAGACGGCGGATGTAAGACTGACCGATCCCGGCGAAGGCGAGGTGTTCTGGGACAGCGCGGTCAGCACCGTGGCGCTGCTCGAATTGCTGCTGGAGGCGGTGATCGAGCACCTCGGCCCCAAGGTCAGCACCAGGATGGAGTACCTCACCGACCTGCAGGACGGGTTCGGCGATTTCGACGACACGTGATCGGCACGGCAGCGGTCAGCACCCCGATCACGAAGGGTGCGATCGCGCAAGGAGAGGCAGGAGGACGTCATGGGTTATGCGGCGCCGGCGGCGACCGGCGAACGCCACATCATCCGCATCGAGGCGGCGAGCAAGGCCTTCCGAGCACCGGAAGGCGGCGTAGTGACCGCCCTCGACCGGGTGTCGCTTGCCATTCGCGGTAACGAGTTCCTGACGCTGCTGGGTCCATCCGGCTGCGGCAAGACCACCCTGCTGCGCGCCATCGGCGGATTCGAGGATTTCGATTCCGGCGGGCTCTATCTCGACGGTCAATCCATTGCCGGCTTGCCGCCCTATCGCCGTCCGATCAATACGGTATTCCAGAACTACGCCCTCTTCCCGCATCTCTCGGTGGCGCAGAATGTCGCCTACGGCCTGGAGGTGGCCGGTGTGGGCAAGGCCGAACGCGAAGGCCGCGTCGCCGCCGCCCTCGACATGGTGGGTCTTGCCGGCATGGGCCAGCGTAATCCCCGGCAATTGTCGGGCGGCCAGCAGCAGCGCGTGGCGCTGGCCCGCGCCATCGTCAACCGCCCGAAGGTGCTGCTGCTGGACGAACCCCTGTCGGCGCTCGACCGCCAGCTGCGGCAATCGATGCAGATTGAGCTCAAGAACCTGCAACACGAGCTTGGCATCACCTTCGTCTTCGTCACGCACGACCAGGAAGAAGCCCTCACCATGTCGGATCGCATCGCCGTGATGAACCGCGGTACCATCCAGCAGCTGGGCGCGCCCGACGAAATCTATGACCGCCCCGCCAACCGCTTCGTTGCCGGATTCATCGGCATCAGCAACCTATATGCCGGGCGAATCGCCGCCAGCGACAGCGACACCTTGCGCGTCGACTGCGCCGAGGGGATCAGCCTGCTGATGCGGCGGCAGGCTGGAACCGCTGCCCTCGCCGAAGGTAGCGCCGTCGACATCGTGCTGCGGCCAGAGCATCTGTCGCTGACACCAGGCAGCAAGACGGTGCCGATCGACGCTACGATCGAGCAGTCGGTATTCGTCGGCTCGGACCTGCATGTGCTCGCACGCACCGGATCGGGTGCCCCCATTCGCGCCCTCTATCGCCGCTCGCAGGCCGAACATGAACCGGCACTCCAACCAGGCGCGCCGGTGACGCTGCATTACCCGGTGACAGCGCCGCATCTCATGCCGGCGGACGCGGCATCATGAGCATCGCCGCCATCAGCGCCCCCGTGGAACATGCCAGCCAGGCTGCCAGACGGCGGCGCAACCTTGCGCTGATGCTGGCGCCGATCACGCTGCTGCTCGGCATCTTCTTCGTCGTCCCCCTTGGCATCATGGCGCTGTATTCGGTGCTGACGCCCGGCCTCTATGGCGGGGTCGAATGGAGCTTCTATCCCTATTCCTACGGCCGCGTGCTGGGCGCACCGCTGGGCGCCGGCGAGGTGTTTGATCCGGTCTACCTCGAGATCCTGTTGCGCTCGCTGAAGATGGCCTTTCTTACCGTGCTGCTGACATTGCTCATCTCCTATCCGGCAGCCTTCTGGGTCAGCGGCCTCAGCCCGGCGCGTCGCAACCTTGCCATGTTCCTCATCACGCTTCCCTTCTTCGCCAATCTCCTTATCCGCATCTATGCCTGGATGCTGATCCTGCGTCCGTCCGGGGTTATCAACACGGTGCTGAAGGAGCTTGGGCTGATCGACAAGCCGATGATGATGATCTTCAGCGAGGGTGCCGTTGTGATCGGCCTGGTCTATGTACTGCTGCCCTTCATGTTCCTGCCGGTCTATGCCAGCGTCGAGCGTCTCGACCGCTCGCTGGTCCAGGCCTCGGCCGATCTCGGCGCCACGCCCCTGCAGACCTTCCGCCGGGTGATCCTGCCGCTGACGTTGCCCGGCATCATCGGCGGCTCGATCATTGTCTTCATCCCGGCGCTTGGCAATTTCGTGGTCGCCTCGCTGCTCGGCGGCGCCAAGGTGCTGATGTTCGGCAACATCATCACCCAGCAATTCCTGCAGGCGCGCAATTGGCCGTTCGGTGCGGCGCTTGCCATGATGGTGATGGCGACCGTCCTGGTCATGCTGTTCATCTATGTTTTCAAGGTGATGCGCAGCGACCAGCGTACGGCGGGCGGGAGGTGAAGCCGTGATTTCAATGTTCCGCCACCTCGGCCGACGCAGCCTCGGCGCCTATGGCATTCTCTTCCTGCTGTTTCTCTATCTGCCGATCGCCCTCATTGCGGTGTTCTCGTTCAATTCGAACGTAGTCAACATGATGAGCTGGTCCGGCTTTACCTTCGACTGGTACCGCTCGCTCTTCGGTCTGGAGACAAACCTCGCCGCCTCGTCGAACTATGTCGAGACGACGGACCAACTGCTGAGCGCGGTCAAGAACAGCCTGGCCATTGCCCTCGTCACCTCCGCCATATCGACCACCATCGGCACGGTCACGGCCCTAGCCCTGCAACGCTACGATTTCCGCGCCAGGCGCTTCTACCAGATGCTGATCTTCATGCCGATGATCATGCCGGACATCGTTCTCGGCATCGCGCTCCTGATCTTCTTCGTCGGCGCCGGCTTCCAGCTCGGCCTGATGACCATCATCATCGGCCACTGCGTCTTCCTGTCCTCCTACGTCTTCATCATCGTGAGCGCGCGCCTTGCCGGCATGGACCAGGTGCTGGAAGAGGCATCGGCGGACCTCGGCGCCAATCCCTGGGTGACGTTCCGCCGCGTGACCCTGCCGCAGATCATGCCGGGTGTGGCCGGCGGCGCGCTTCTTGCCTTCATCATCTCGCTGGACGATCTCGTCATCACCTTCTTCATCGCCGGCGTCGAGGCGACGACACTGCCGCTCTTCATCTACGCCATGCTGCGCCGGGGCATCAAACCGCAGATCAATGCTCTGGCCGTCATGCTGCTGCTGTTCTCCTTTGCCATTGCCGCCCTCGGCCTTTATCTGCGCTCCCGCCGTCCGTGACCCGATCCCGTGAGCAGACTCATGAACAAGCCGCATTCGAAACCCCGCGCCCGAGATCTCGGCCTGCCCTTCCCGGGCCGGCCCGGCGCCCACAACGCCATCACCGACATTCCGGGTGTCAAGGTCGGCATGACCACGATCAACCAGCCCGACGGTCCGGTCAGAAGCGGCGTTACCGCAATCGTCCCGCGCGGCGATGCCCCGGACCTGATGCCGGTCTGGGCGGGGTTTCATGCTCTCAACGGCAATGGCGAGATGACCGGCACGCACTGGATCAACGATGCGGGATATTTCTGCGGCCCCATCTGCATCACTAATACCCACAGCGTCGGCATTACCCATCACGCCGCGGTGCGCTGGATGATTCGCCGCTTTGGCCACCAGTTCACTGCCGACCACCTCTGGGCCATGCCGGTGGTGGCTGAGACCTATGATGGCGTGCTCAACGACATCAACGGTCAGCACATCACCGAGGCGCATGCCCTGGCGGCACTCGACGGCGCGCAGGCCGGGCCCGTGGCGGAAGGCAATGTCGGCGGTGGTACCGGGATGATCTGCTACGAGTTCAAGGGCGGAACCGGCACCGCCTCGCGCCGGATCGAGATCGGCAAGGATGAACAAGAGCGCAGCGGTCATGTCGGCGTGCTGGTGCAGGCCAATCACGGCATCCGTGACTGGCTCACCATCCTCGGCGTGCCGGTGGGAAAGCACCTGGCCGGCGGAGCCCTGTTCGCGCGCGAGCAGGGCTCGATCATCGTCATCATCGGCACCGATCTGCCGCTGTTGCCCAACCAGCTGAAGCGCGTTGCCAAGCGCGCCGCCATCGGCATCGGGCGCGGCGGCTCGCCGGGCGGCAACAATTCGGGCGACATCTTCATGGCCTTCAGCACCGGCAATGCGATGACGCTGCCACAGGCCGGCCCAGCAATCTGGCGGCTGGAAGCGGTGAACGACGAAATGTTCGACGCGATCTATCTGGCAGCCGTGGAGGCCATCGAGGAGGCGATCGTGAACGCCCTGGTCGCCGCCGAGACGATGATCGCCCTGCGCCCAGCCGGCCTCGAGGTGGCGGCCATCGATCACAGCGCATTGCTGGACGTGATGCGCAGTTACAACCGCCTGGCGTGAAGTACCGGAAGTTCAACCAAGACAAACAGGAGAGGAGCGACCAACATGAAAAAGACCATCACCGGCCTCGGCGCAGCGATCTTGCTGGCATGGGGCGCCCAGGGTGCCGCTGCCGAGGGCAGCCTCGCCGTCTACAATTGGGGCGACTACATCAATCCCGAGGTGCTCGACAAATTCGCCGAGGAGTTCGGCGTCAAGGTGACCCTCGATACCTATGGCAGCAACGAGGAGATGCTGGCCAAGATCCAGGCCGGCGCCACTGGCTACGACATCGTCTTCCCCTCGGTCCATATGCACGACATCATGGCCAAGCTGGACCTCATCGAAAAGACCGACGTCAACCAGATGCCGGGCTGGGAGAACATCGACAAGGCACACCTGCTCTCGAAAACCGATCCCAATGGCGAATACTGCCTGCCCTATGCCTGGGGCTCGGTCGGCATCATGTACAACAAGAACCGCGTGCCGGAGATCAAGTCGTGGAAGGACTATTTCGCCTTCGCGGCCGAGAACCCGGGCAGCGTCATCCTGCTCGACGACATGCGCGAGGTGCTGGGCGTGGGGCTGATTCTCAACGGCAAGTCGGTCAACAGCCGCGACGCGGCCGAGATCGAGCAGGCCGGCGAAACCATCCTCAAGGAGAAGCCCAATGTCGGCGCCTTCTCCTATGACGTCATCCCCCTCATCCAGTCCGGCGACATGGCGGCAGCACATTATTTCGTCGGCGCCATGATGTATGTGCTCGAGGATCCGGAAAACCTCGGCTACGTGATCCCGGAGGAAGGCGCCACCATGTATCAGGAGGATATCTGCGTCCTCAAATCGGCGCCGAACAAGGAGAACGCCAAGAAATTCCTGGAGTTCTACATGCGCCCGGAGATCGCGGCACTCAACGCCGCACAGCAGAAGAACGGCACCACCAACGCCAAGGCCAAGGAATTGCTGCCGGCGGAACTGCGCGACAACCCCTATATCAACCCACCGGCCGAGGTGATGAAGAAGCTGCAGATCTTCGAGGATCTGGGCGAGGACCTGCGCACCTATGACCGCGTCTGGACCAAGGTAAAGACCAACTAGCCACGGTTCTGGCAGATCGCGGGCGGGCCCGGCTGCGTGCCGGCGCCCGCCCTTTTTTCCTCTGAATCAAGCACATCGCCCGAATTGACCCCATCGGGCGATGGTGTAGGATGCGGGATATATCTGGTTTTAAATCAATCAATTGGGGTTCCGTATGAGTGAGTCGAAGGGGCTGATGGCCGGGAAGCGTGGCCTGATCATGGGCGTCGCCAATGACCGGTCCATCGCCTGGGGTATTGCCAAGGCCATCCACGCCCAGGGCGGACAGCTTGCCTTCACCTATCAGGGCGAGGCACTGGAGCGGCGTGTACGGCCGCTGGCCGACTCCGTCGGCGCGGACCTGGTCCTGCCCTGCGACGTGACCACCGACGAGAGCATCGACGCCACCTTTGCCGCCATCGGCAAGAAATGGGACAGCCTCGATTTTGTCGTCCATGCCATCGCCTTTTCCGACAAGGAGGAGTTGAAGGGCCAGTATGTCGACACGTCGCGGGCCAATTTCGCCCGCACCATGGACATTTCCTGCTTCAGTTTCACGGCGGTCGCCCAGCGCGCCAAGGCGATGATGCCCCATGGCGGCTCGCTGATGACCCTGACCTATCTCGGCGCCGAGCGGGTGATGCCGCACTATAACGTAATGGGCGTCGCCAAGGCCGCGCTGGAATGCTCGGTACGCTATCTCGCCGCCGACCTCGGCCATCAGGGCATTCGGGTCAATGCGATCTCCGCCGGGCCGATTAAGACGCTGGCTGCTTCGGGCATCGGCGATTTCCGCCAGATCCTGCGCTGGAACGAGCTCAACGCGCCGTTGACGCGCAACGTCACCATCGAGGACGTGGGCGGCGCCGGGCTCTATCTTGCCTCGGAACTTTCCAGGGGAGTCACCGGCGAGTTGCACCATGTCGACAGCGGCTACAACATCGTCGGCATGTTGCGCCCGGAATCGGCACCGGAACTGACCGAGATGCTGAAGAACTTCTCGAAATCCGAATCCTGAGCGGCCGGCGCGATGTCGCACAACACTTTCGGCCACCTGTTCCGCTTCACCACCTGGGGCGAAAGCCATGGCCCTGCCCTGGGCTGCGTCGTCGACGGGACGCCGCCCGGCCTCGCCATAGAAGCGGCGCGCATCCAGCACTGGCTCGACCGCCGCAAACCCGGCCAGTCACGCTTCGTGACGCAGCGGCGTGAATCGGATACGGTCGAAATCCTCTCCGGCGTGTTCGAGGGCAGATCGACCGGCACGCCCATCTCGCTGATGATCCGCAACGAGGACCAGCGCAGCAAGGATTACGGGCGAATTGCCGAACAGTTCCGGCCCGGCCATGCCGACTACACCTATTGGGCCAAGTATCAGGGTAACCGTGACTATCGCGGCGGCGGCCGATCCTCGGCCCGCGAGACGGCGGCCCGTGTCGCCGCCGGCGCCATCGCACGGGAGGTGCTGAACCATCTCCTCCCCGCGCCGGTGGAGATCAAGGGCGCCCTCATCCAGATCGGCCCGCATCGGATCGACCGCGGCGCCTGGGACTGGGCCGAGGTCGAGAACAATCCGTTCTGGTCGCCCGATGCCGCCACCGCCCTGGTGTGGGAGGAATATCTCGATTCCGTGCGCAAGGCCGGCTCGTCGACCGGTGCCGTGGTCGAGGTGGTGGCGAAGAACGTGCCGGTCGGGCTCGGCGCGCCACTCTACGGCAAATTGGATGCCGACCTCGCCAGCGCCATAATGAGCATCAACGCGGTGAAGGGAGTCGAGATCGGCGCCGGCTTCGAAGCGGCAGCACTTACCGGCGAGGAGAATGCCGACGAGATGCGCATGCAGGACGGCCAGGTTCGATTTCTCGGCAACAAGGCGGGTGGCATCCTCGGCGGCATCTCCACCGGGCAGGACGTCGTCGTGCGCTTCGCGGTGAAGCCGACCTCCTCGATCCTGACGCCGCGCAAGGGTGTCACCACGGGCGGCGAGGAAGTGGACGTCTCGACCACCGGTCGCCACGACCCCTGCGTCGGCATCCGTGCCGTGCCGGTGGGCGAAGCGATGATGGCGGTGGTGCTGGCGGATCATCTGCTGCGGCACCGGGGCCAGGTCGGCCTTTGAGCCCCGCCGACGATCCGGCATCGTGGAAACCGTTGCAGGCGGTGCGTTCGCCGGCATTGCACAAACTGCTGGGCGCCTGGCAGGAATGGGCGCGCGCCGACGGTGGTTTGCCGCGCCGCAGCCGTTTCGACCCCTTCGAATTTCCGCCGCTGCTGCCGCTGATGGTGCTGGCCGAGATCATTGCAGAGCCGAACCCGGTCCGGCCCTATGACGTGCTCTATCGCTATATCGGTAGTGATTTCTCGACTTTCTTCGATTCTGCCAGGGTGACGCGGGCCAGGCTGAGCCAGATCGGGGCTCCCTTCGACGAACGCTGGTTTTCGATCTCTGACGCCGTCATCGCCGCGCAGGGACCCTGCTACTTCACCGGCAGCCCGTTCGGCACGCCCTATTCGCATGTGCCGCTGGAAATGCTGGCCCTGCCGCTGGCGCGGGATGAGGGTGGCAAGGATGAGATCGGCTTCGTGCTTTGCGCGCTGGCGCGGGTCTGATTCCTTGCGGAACTAGCAAGCCGTTCCTATTGACCGCATGACCCGCAAAGTCCTTCATTCGTGATGAATGGCGCAGAATGTCGACGCATCGCTCTGGCACCCGCAACCCGGACCACAGGATTCGGGTCTGCACCATCTGGAGAAGGCTTGGCGCGACTGGGCGCGCGAGGATGGCTTGCCGTTCCGTCCGCGCTTTGACCCGATGGCGTTTCCCAAGCTGCTGCAATGGATGATGCTGGGCGAAATCGTGGATAGGCCAAACGATACGCGTCCATATGACGTGCTGGGGCGCTATCTCGGCAGGGAGATCGAGCATTATTTCGCCACTGCGAACTTCACCCGCCGGCACCTGAGCGAGGTCGGTCCGGTCTATGCCGAACGCTGGTTCGGCGTCATCGACCAGGCTATTGCTGCTCGCGCGCCGATCTGCTTCCACGGCTCGCCGTATCGGACAGGTTTTGATTTCATTCGGCTCGAGATGCTGACCCTTCCCTTTGCGCGCTCCCAACACGAGGTGGGCTACATCCTATTCGCCATGGCGCGGGAAGCACACTAGCGGCGCCGGAGCAGCGCTACCAGTTCGACATGGGCCGACCAGACGAACTGGTTGACGATGGCGAGTTTCTCGAGCGCGAAACCGGCATCCAGCAGGATTCTTGCATCTCGGGCGAAGCTGGCCGGGTTGCAGGACACGGCAACCACCTTGCCCACCCTGCTTTTCGCCAGCATGCGCGCCTGCATTTCCGCCCCGGCACGGGGCGGATCGAACACCACCGCCTCAAAAGGCTTGAGGTCCGGTGGTGGTAGGGGCGACTGTTCGAGATCGCGCGCCATACCCTCGACGCGGCCCGACAATTGTGCGCGGTTGACGGCGGCTGCGAGGGCGGCGATTGCCGGCTTTGCCGCATCGACCGCCAGCACGCGGCCGATCTTCGCCAGCGGGAAGCTGAACGTGCCGCAGCCGGCATAAAGATCGGCGATGCGCCTCGCCTTGCCGACATAGGTCGTGACTGCGGCGACCAGTGCCGCCTCGCCCTCGGCCGAAGGCTGCAGGAAGGAGCCGATGGGAAGATCGACCAGGATGTCGCCGAAGCGCATCTGCGGCACCCGCGCCATGACGATGGGTTCCGGCTGGCGACGCCCATGCTGCCAGGAAAGGCGGGCAAGACCAGCGGCATTGGCGGCGGCAATGACAGCCTGCCGCCTACCCATCGGCAGATCGCCATCCGTGGTCACCAGCACGTCGAGACCCGCGAGGCTGTCGGTGACATGGATGTCCGCCGCCTGTTTCTCGGCCAGTGCCACCCCGGCAAGTTGTCGCAGCCCGCCGAGACCGGCGCTCAACCCCGGCGTCAGCAGCAGACAATCATCGAGCGGCACGATCTCGTCGCTCATGGCGGCATGGAAGCCGAAGGCAATCTCGCCACGCTCCTTGCGCGCCGCAAAGACAGCGCGGCGACGGTTGCCGGCTTCGACCGTCACCATCCCGGTGCCGGCTGGCAGGTCGATGCCGCGCTGGCCGAGGGTCGTCGCTACCTGCTGCTGCTTCCAGGCGCGATAGGCCGGCAGGGAATAGTGCTGCAGGCCGCAGCCGCCGCAGCGCGCGAACAGTGGACAGGGTGGCACGACGCGCTCCGGGGAGGCCGTCACGATTTCCTGCATTCGCCCCGTGAAGGCGTTGCCGCCCTTGGGCGAGAGGCGCGCCCGCACGCGTTCCCCCGGCAGGGCATAGGCGACGAAGACGCCCTTGCCGTCATGCCGCGCGATGCCGTCGCCCTGGGCGCCAAGGCTTTCGATGGTGAGATCGACGAGGGCGGCGGGATCGGTCATGGCGCCCTGTCCTGTCGAGCCGCGATCAGGAATTCCTTGTTGCCTTCCGGCCCCGTGATCGGGCTTTCGGTGATGCCGAGAACGGTCCAGCCGGGCAGCCCGCCCAGCCAGGCGGCGATCCTGACGCAGACGGCCTCGTGCTGGGTCGGGTCGCGCACCACGCCGCCCTTGCCCACCTGGCCCGGTCCGACCTCGAATTGCGGTTTGATGAGGGCGATCGCCCAGGCACCGGGCTTCGCCAGGGCCAATGCTGCCGGCAGCACGGTTTCGAGACCGATGAAGCTGGCGTCGCAGACGACGATGTCGAGCGGGTCGGGAATCTCGACCGTCGTCAGGTGCCGGGCATTGGTCCTTTCCAGCACCACGACGCGCTTGTCCTGCCGCAGCTTCCAGGCCAGCTGCCCGTGACCCACATCGACTGCATAGACCCTGGCGGCCTCATGCGCCAGAAGCACGTCGGTGAAGCCGCCGGTCGAGGCGCCGATATCGGCGGCAATGCGCCCCGCGACGGGGAGGCCGAAATGGGCAATGCCATGCGCCAATTTCAGCCCGCCGCGGCTGACCCAGGGATGGTCCTGGCCCTTGAGGGAAAGCGGCGCATCGACACTGATCTGGTCGCCGGCCTTGCCGATGCGCTTCGTATCGGAATAGACGAGGCCGGCCAGGATAAGCGCCTGCGCCCTGGCGCGAGTCTCGACCAGACCGCGATCCACCAGCAATTTGTCGACCCGTTCCTTCGGCATCAGGCAAGGGTGGCGCGAATGCGCCGCCGCGACAAGTGATCGAAGCGCATCAGCAGCATGAGGCCGGATGCCAGAAGGCCGATGGCAAGCCCCCACCAGAGGCCCGGGCCGCTCAATCCCATGCCATAGGCGAGGGCGACACCACCGCCGATGCCGAGCAGCCAATAGCCGATGAAGGCGATCAGCATGGGCACGCGCGTATCCTTGTAGCCGCGCAAGGTGCCGAGCGCCGTCACCTGTAGCCCGTCGAAGAACTGGAAGATCGCGGCGATCGGAAACAGGCTGGCGGCCGCAGCGATGGCGGCGGCATTGCCGGCGTCGTCGAGGTCGAGATAAAGGCCGGTGAGGAGGACCGGCGCCAGCCACATGGTGACCGCCGCCAGAACCATCCAGGAAAGCCCCAGTCCGATCCCGACATAGCCGGCGAGGCGCGCATCCGCCGGTCTGGCGGCACCCAGGCAATAGCCGACCCGGACCGTCGCCGCCTGGCCGATGGCATAGGGAATCATGAAGGTGATCGAGGTGACGTTGAGCACGGCATTGTGCGCCGCCAGCCAGTCATTGCCGAACCCGCCCATGGCCAGGGTCGAGCCGAAGAACATGCCGCTTTCGAACAGATAGGCCCCGGCAATGGGCGCACCGACCACGACCAGGTCGCGGATCAGGCGCCCGTCGTGGTGAATGAGACCGGAAAAAATGTCGTAGGCGGCAAAGTAGCGGGCGCGCCGGATGTAGATGACGGCCGTCACCAGCTGCGCCCAGGCGACGATCGAGATCGCCATGCCGATCGCCGGCACGCCGAAGGCGGACACGCCGAATTTCCCGAACATCAGCAGCCAGAGAACCAGCGCCAGCAGTGGCAGGCTGAGCACGGCAATGACCGTGACGATGATCGGGCGTCCCAGCACAGTGACAAAATTGCGCAGGGTCTGGAACCAGAGGAAGGCCGGGACTGACGGGACCGACCACCAAAGCAAGCCTTCGATCGCGTCGACATCGACATCGAAGCCTGGATAGGCGGCCTGGATCGCGCGCAGACCGTCATCGGCCACGATGAGGATCGCCATGACCGGGAATGAGAGGAAGAAGGCGAGACGCAGGCCCTGGCGCATGACCTGTACCAGACGGTCGTGATCGTCGGCGCCATGGGCATGCGAGCCCAGGGCGGCGACGCTGTAGAGCGTGCCCATGGCCAGCAGCTTCGGCACATAGACCAGCTGGATGCCGAGCCCGGCCGCGGCAAAGGCAGCGGCACCGAGGGCGCCGGCCATCTTGTATTCTATGAAGCCCAGCGCCATTTCGGCCAGCAGGGCGATGCAGAGCGGTGCCGCGAGAAACACCGTCGCGCGGATCTCGCCGGAAAGGCTTTGCGGGGGCCGATCCGTCCTGGCCTGCCCTCTCCCGGCCGGCCCGCCCGTTTCGGTGCCGACCGGAGGGGTGGGCATCCTGCTGGCTCCGTCAGCTCTTTCGGTTGATCACGAACTCGGTCATCCAGCGCAGGGGGTCGGCCTTGCGCCCGAAGATGTCGAGATGCTCGTTGGCCTGGTCGCCGAGCAGCCGCGCCTGGGTGCGGGCGCGCTCCAGGCCCAGGATCGACACGAAGGTCGCCTTGCCGGCGGCGGCATCGGCGCCGGTTGGCTTGCCGGTCTCGGCGGCATCGCCCTCGGCGTCCAGCAGATCGTCGACGATCTGGAAGGCGAGGCCGAGCTTGTGGGCATAGGCGGTGAGGGCGTGCCGCTGTTCTCTCGAGGCATGGCCCAGGATGGCACCCGCCTCACAGGAAAAGGCGATGATGTCGCCGGTCTTCATGCGCTGCAGGCGCGTGATGGCGCCGATATCGAGTTCCTGGTTCTCGGCCAGGAGATCGATCATCTGGCCGCCCACCATGCCGTTGGCGCCACCCGCCACGGCAAGGGCATGGCAGAGGTCGGCCCGCACCTCGCCGTCGGGATGGGTGTCGCGATGCGACAGCACCTCGAAGGCCATGGTGAGCAGGCCGTCGCCGGCGAGAATCGCCGTCGCCTCGTCGAATTTCTTGTGCGCGGTCGGCTGCCCGCGCCTCAGATCGCTGTCATCCATCGCCGGCAGATCGTCATGCACCAGCGAATAGCAATGCAGCATCTCAACCGCCGCGGCGGCGCGCAATGCGTACTCGCCATGCACGTCGAAGATGGCGGCCGAGTTCAGGACCAGATAGGGGCGAATGCGCTTGCCACCCACCATGGTGGCATAGCGCATCGCCTCGATCACGCGCGCCTCGGCGCCGCTCACCGGCTTTATCAGCTCGTCGAGCTTGCGGTTCACCGAGATTGCTGAATCGTTGAGGGCTTTTTCGATGGACATCTTATCGGCGGGCATTTTTTCGACGGACAAAGTGGAACCTCGGGAAAATCCGGTAGTTGGGTGGCTGAGCCAGTAAGGGCCCTGTTCAGGGAGTCCGGCGCTCAATCAGTCATGCTGGCAGTCATGCTGGCAGTCATGCTGGCAGTCATGCTGGCGGGCGCTGTGCCGACCTTGCCGTCGGCGCCGAGAACGATCTTCTCGACCTTGAGCTGCGCCTCCTTGAGCTTGGCTTCGCAATGCGCCTTGAGGGCGGCACCGCGTTCATAGGCGGCAATGGCATCGTCCAGCTTGTTGTCGCCCCGCTCCAGGCTCTTTACCAGGTCCTGCAATTCGGCCAGCGCCTCCTCGAAACTCATGCCCGAGATATTCGCCGCCTTGCCGCTGTTCTTCGCGTCAGCCATCAATCACACCTGAAAATCACGCCGGCCCTGCCACAATTCGGCCAAACCGGTACTTTATCAGCAAAACGGTGCCGTCGCGGCTATGTGTCGCAAGACTGCCGCGCGGCACCGAAGGGCGCTATTCTACCGGGGGTCCCAGCGTGGGACAATAGAGTGAAAATACCTGAAATCAGTGACTTGGCGATGCATCGCCGGCGATTGGCCCAGGATGTCGATCGGTCCTCGCCATCCCGGGGACGAAATTGCCTCCGCCCGCTGCCATGGCAAGCCAGATCGAGCGCATGACAGACGACAGCAACCGAGAGGCACCCACCGCCGGCCGCCGCAATGGCCGGCCGGCGGGGTTTTTCCGCCGCCTCAACCGCTATATCCGCTATCGCCTGGTGACGCCGATGCTGCGGGCGAAGCATCCCGCAGCCTATAGCGCCCGCTCGGTTCTGGTCGGCGTGGTCTGTGGACTGATGCCGGTCATCGGGCAGTCGACCGTCGTCCTTCTGGTCTGGCTGGTAGCGCGACGGTTCAATTGGGGTTTCAACGTCGTCATGGCCGCCCTCTGGACCTTCATCAGCAATCCGCTGACCACGGCACCGATGTTCTACACGTTTTATGTAACCGGCCAGGTAATGCTGGGCAATTGGAACGATCTTTCCGGCTTTGACCGCTTCAGCGCCTTCACCCATCACCTGATCGCCGACGAACTCGGCTTTCGGGAGCAAGTGAGCCTAGTTTTCCGCATGCTGTTCCTTGATTGGGGCCTCGCCATGTGGACCGGGTTCATCCCTTGGGCGATCCTCTGCGGCTGGCTTGGCTACCGCTGGAGCCTGCGCCTGATCATTGCCTACCGGGCGATGCGGGAGAAGCGCATGGCGAGGCGTCGCGCCCTTGCCGCACAAGGTGTGACCGGCACATAGCGCAGAGACGGCCCAGCCGGCCGCCGATCGGGCAAATCACGCCGCCTGCAGGGCGAGCACATGCGCGGCGGCCGATTCCGCCAGCGCATTGAGGTCGTAGCCACCCTCGAGCGTCGATACCACGCGCCCGTCGCAGAGTTCCTGCGCCAAAGCGCAGAGCTGTTCGGTCACCCAGCCGAAATCCTCGGTCTCGAGTTCAAGTGCAGCCAGCGGATCGGCGCGATGCGCGTCGAATCCCGCGGAAATCAGCAGGAATTGCGGGCCGAACCGCTCGATCGCCGGCAGCACGATTTCCTCCACCGCGTCGCGGAACTCTTCCGAGCCGGAATACGGCGGCAGCGGCGCATTGCAGATATTGCCGACACCCTTCTCCTGCCGCGCGCCGGTGCCGGGATAGAGCGGGCTCTGATGGGTCGAGACATAGAGCACCCTGGGATCGGTTGCGAAGATATGCTGCGTGCCGTTGCCGTGATGGACGTCAAAATCAACGATAGCAACACGCTCCAGGCCGAAACTGGCGAGCGCCTCGGCGGCACCCACCGCGATGTTGTTGAAGACGCAGAACCCCATGGCTAGATCGCGCTCGGCATGGTGACCGGGCGGCCGCACTGCGCAGAAGGCATTCTTAACTTCGCCCGCCATTACCGCGCCGACCGCAGCCGTGACCGCCCCGGCCGCGCGCAGTGCCGCCTCGCCGGAGCCGGGGGACAGCACGGTGTCGCCGTCGAGCTCGGCGCGGCCCATGTGCGGCACGGCGGCGAATACCTCGTCGACATAGCCCGGAGTATGGACCCGCTCGAGCTGCGTACGCGTCGCCTCCGGCGCATCGCGGCGGCTGAGCGCGCCGAACAGCGGATCGTCGAGTACGCGCAGGATCGCGCCCAGACGCTGCATGCGCTCGGGATGGCCCGGCCCGGTGTCGTGCCCGAAACAGGCCTCGTGGGTGAAAAGTGCCGTTGGTAACGAAACTGCCGACATTGCTTCCCGCACCATGCCTTTCGGCATCTTTCCGTCAGATGCCACTGCGTAACCCGCGCCGACCCTGCTCAACCGCAGCCGGGCAGGCGCCGCATCCCTGCGACCAGCAGCAAGAGCCAGCCCAGGATCAGCAGGAGGCCGCCCATGGGCGTCACATGGACCAGCCAGGCCGGGCCACCCAGGGCCACGGCATAGAGACTACATGAAAAGGCGAGCGCGCCAAAACCGAACGCCACAGCAGCCAGCGAGACGAAGCGACCCGGCATGGCTGACGCCAGCGCCGCGACCCCGACCAGCGCCGCGGCATGCCACAATTGATAGGCGCTGGCGGTCCGCACCCATTCCACCGCATGCGGCGGCAGGATGACCGCCGCGCCATGCGCCGCCCAGGCGCCGAAGCCGACCGCCATGGCGCCATGCAGGCCGGCACCCACTATTGCCACGCGCATTCTTTCCTCCGCCTTCCTGTTCTCTGCATACCTCGCAACTATCGCATGGCGCGAGGATTGTGGCATCATCCCGCCGATGCGACGAAACGCCCGGACGCCGGCCCGGACGCCGATGGCGGGCAGGCGATGGCGGACGGGCGATGGGCTGAAGCGAGCGACGAGGCAGGAAGCGTGACCATGCAGAACGACGTGACCCGGGAACCAGCCATCCTGATGCAGCAGGAAGGCGGCATCCATCGCCTGACACTCAACCGGCCGCAGCGCCTCAACGCCCTCACCCGCGCCATGTTGAGCGAGTTGTCCGACCGGCTCGCCGACATAGCCGCCGATGCCACGGCAAGGGTACTGGTGATCACCGGTGCCGGTCGCGCCTTTTCCGCCGGGCAGGATCTTACCGATGCGGGCGCCATTGAAGACGGCCGCGCCTGCCGCAACACGGTCGAGCGCTATTACAACCCGGTCATTCGCCAGATCCACAGCCTCGATCTGCCGGTGATCGCGGGAGTGAACGGTATTGCCGCCGGAGCGGGGGTCAGCCTGGCGCTGGCCTGCGATATGGTCGTCGCGGCGGAGAGCGCCGCCTTCGACATCGCCTTTGCCCGCATCGGCCTCATTCCAGATGCCGGCGGCACGCACCAATTGCAGCGCCTGCTGGGTCCCGCCCGCGCCAAGGCCGCCGCCATGCTGGGCGAGAAGATCGCAGCGCCGGCAGCCGAGCAACTTGGCCTCATCTACCGCGCCGTGCCGGACCAGGAACTGGCCGCCACGGTCGACGCACTGGCTGCCCGTTTGGCAAACGCGCCCACCAAGGCGCTGGCGCTGATGAAGCAGGCCTTCCATGCCGGCGACCACCATTCGCTGGAACAGCAATTGGCGCTTGAGGCCGAATTGCAGTCGCAAGCCGCCGATACAGAGGATTTTGCCGAAGGCGTCGCCGCCTTCCTCGCCAAGCGCGCACCCGGATTCAAGGGTATCTGATGCTCCCCATTGCCGAGCGCTGGTTCGAAACCCGCCGCATCGACGACGACATCACCCTGCTGTGGGAACCGCATGTCATCCCGCTCATGCGCTGCAACATCTGGCATGTGCGGGGGTCGAGCCGCGATCTCGTCATCGATACCGGCATGGGCATCGCCAGCCTGACCACGGCCGCGCGGCACCTGTTCGACAAGGCGGTGACCGCGGTCGCCACCCATACCCACGCCGATCATATCGGCGGCCATCACGAATTCGACCATACACTGGTACACGCGGCCGAAGCGGGCAACCTGGCAGCACCCACCGTCGCCGGCACCCTGCTCTATTCCGATTTCTCGCAGGATGATCTCGTCAAGATCCGCGTCGCCGGCTACGAGATCGACGGCGATCTCATCACGGCGCTGCCGCATCGCGGCTACGATCTGCGCAGCTATCGCATCCGCCCCGCGCGCGTCACCGAGATCGTGGCGGAAGGCGACATGGTCGATATCGGCGACCGGCGCTTCGAGGTTCTGCACCTGCCCGGCCATTCGCCGGGCTCGATCGGCCTCTGGGAAGCCGCCACCGGCACGCTCTTTTCCGGCGACGCGATCTATGACGGCCCGCTGCTCGACGAACTCGACCATTCCGACATCCCGGCCTATGTACGGACGATGAAGCGGCTGCGGCAGCTACCGGTCAATGTGGTGCATGCAGGCCATGACCCGAGCTTCGGCCGGGAGCGTTTGGTCGAACTCTGCGACGCCTATCTGAAGGAACGCGCCTAGCGCGGCCTATATTACCTCGGCGCCGCGGCGCGGCGCAGGCGGTCGTTAATGGCAACGCCGAGGCCGCGCTCGGGGATCGGCATCACGGCAATGCCGGTGATGCCCGGCCGGTCGAGGGTACGCAACATGGCGAACAGATTGGCCGCTGCCTCGGTGAGGTCGCCGGCAGGGCTTAGATTGGCCATGTGCTGGGCAGTCAACGCGGTCGGCCCGAACGCCAACAGGGCCTCACCCGGCCGCATGTCGACCGCCCCGACGCGAACCGGTCGGTCCGGCGCGTAATGGCTGAGCAGGCGGCCGGGACCATGCAGGCCGGCCGCGACATCACCCACCTGCGGCGCCAGCGCCACTCCGCAACCCAGGGCCGCTTCCAGCGACGCCACCTCGATGCCGCCCGGCCGCAGGAGCTGCGGCACGTCCTCGAGGAGCGAAACGACGGTCGATTCCAGGCCGATCCGGCAGGGTCCACCATCAAGGATCATCGCCACCTTGTCGCCGAGCCCGTCGGCCACATGCTGCGCGGTGGTGGGCGAAATGCGGCCAGAAGGATTGGCGCTGGGCCCCGCCAGCGGCAGGTTGCTGGCCGCCAGCAATGCCCGCGCCACCGGATGCGCCGGTACGCGCAAGGCGACCGAATCCATGCCGGCACTGACCAACAGGGAAAGCCGGCAGTTCCTGCGTCTGGGCAGAACGAGGGTCAGCGGCCCCGGCCAGAAGAGCTCGGCCAGGACGAAGGCTGCGGGCGGCAGTTCGGCAAGATCGCCCGCTGCCGCCAGGCCGGTGACATGGACGATGAGCGGATTGAAGCTGGGCCTGCCCTTGGCTTCGTAGATGCGTGCCACCGCCCGATCGCTGCAGGCATCGCCGCCAAGGCCATAGACGGTTTCGGTCGGAAAGGCGACCAGATCGCCCGCCTTCAGTGCTTCCGCCGCCGCCGCGATATGCGCGGCGTCGGCCGGGACGATGCCGCGCAGTTGTGTCATGCCGGGCGCCGCCCCCGGGCGATGAAATGCGGATTGCGGAAACCCGGCTTGCCATAGGCAAGGGCCTTGCCGTCCAGGGTCGCGACCGATCCGCCGGCCGCCAGCAGGATGGCATGCCCCGCTGCCGTATCCCACTCCATGGTGGGGCCGAAGCGTGGATAGAGATCGGCAACGCCCTCGGCGATGCGGCAGAATTTCAGCGAGGAACCGGCAACCATGGTCGCGGCGACATGCTCGCCGAGACCTTCCACCTGCACCAGTTCCCTGGCGGCGTGGGAGCGGCTGATGGCCATGACGGCGCCGCCCGGCGGCAGCTGTCGTGCTGCGATCGGTTCCGCAGCCCCTCCCTGCCGCCAGCGAAAGGCGGCATCGCCATGGCCGGCATACATCTCGTCCAGAGCGGGCAGGAAAACCACGCCGAGGACCGGCGCACCGTGCTCGATCAGCGCGATATTGACGGTGAACTCGCCATTGCGGGCAACGAATTCCTTGGTCCCGTCCAGCGGATCGACCAGGAAAAAGCGCGCTGCCGCCTCGCGCGGCAGGCCGACTGCCGCCGCCTGCTCCTCGGCCACCACCGGAATGCCGGGGGCAAGCTCCGCAAGCGCGTCGATAATGATCTTCTCGGCGGCAAGATCAGCCGCCGTCACCGGCGAACTGTCCTCCTTGCGCGTCGTGACGAAACCGGCGGCATAGACCGCCATGATCGCCTTGCCTGCCTCGTAGGCCGTGGCGATGAGGCCGTCGCGCAATTGATTCATCGATGCCGTCATGTCGTCGTTCCGCACTCCCCCGGGCATGTCTCAGCGCCGGGGATTTCCTTTCCAAGCCGCGTCTTCCTAGCCTGCCGGCGCGCCAATACCAAGCCAAAACCCGGCGGAATAGTGAAACCGGGCCCGGACGGCCGGGTGGACGGCAATGGGGATGGGTTTAGGAGCCGGCAATACCCTGGCGCGGAGGCGCGGGGTCGTCGGCCGTCGCGTCGGTGATCGAGTTGAGCAGGCTTTCCAGGGCGTCCTGCTGTTCCAGCGAGAGCGGCGCAATCGCCGGCGCCGCCTCATGGACAGCAGCACTCGCCCGACCCGCTTCGCCATCGATCAACGCCACCCCGGCATGCAGTCCGATCTTCTGGATGAGTTCATTGGCGTCGATGGGCTTGGCCAGGAAATCATTCATGCCGGCCTCGAGGCAGAGCCGCCGGTCTTCCTGGCTGGCATTGGCGGTAAGGGCGACAATCGGCACCCTTCCGGCGCCCCCCCCCAGTTCGCGAATGCGCCGCGTCGCCGCGAGGCCATCCAATTCCGGCATGCGCATGTCCATGAGTACGATGTCGTAGCTGCGGCTGCGCATCGCCTCAAGGGCTTCCAGCCCGTTTCCGGCCACGTCCGCCCGGGCCCCGGCACGCGCCAGGATGGCAGTGACCAGCATCTGGTTCACCGGGTTGTCTTCCGCCAGCAGGATGCGCAAACCCGACCCGTCGGCAAAAACTGCGGGGGCGGCGGCGTTCTGGCCGCGCCGGCTCACCGGCTGCTGGTCGCCGCTGAGCAGCTTGGCGAGGCAGGCGAGGAAACTGGAACGGCGCACCGGCTTCGGCAATTGCGCGTCGATGCCCTCGTGCAGCTCGTTCTGGTCGATGAACAGGGCGGAGGAGGAGAGCACGATCTTTTCGACCGCCAGCCCCTGCAACTGTCGCAAGCGCCGCGCCAGCTCGACACCGGACATCGTCGGCATGACCTGGTCGATGATCGCGAGCGCGATCGGCTCACCTGGAGGGTTATGCGCCAATTCGTCAAGCAGGACTTCCGGCTCGCTCGCGCTAACGACGCGACCGCCAATGCTGGCGACATAGCGCGCAAAAATTTCTCGATTGACCTGGTTGTCATCGACCACCAGCACGAGGCGATTGGCGAACGCCTTCGCGATCGCGGCGAGGTCGGGAACCTCGCCCATCGGCGCCGCATCGCCGACCGGTCGGCCGAACCGCGCGGTGAACCAGAAGGTCGATCCTGCGCCCTCGCCGATGCGCGATTCGACGCCGATTTCACCCTGCATCAGTTCGACCAGTTGCTTGCAGATGGCCAGGCCCAAACCGGTTCCGCCGAACCGCCTGGTGGTCGACACGTCGACCTGGCTGAACTGATGGAACAACCGCCCCCGTGCCTCGGCCGGAATGCCGATACCGGTGTCGCGTACGACGAATCGCAGACCAATGCCGTCATCATCGTCGCCGTTGGCCTCGACGATCAGGCTGACGCCGCCATGCTCGGTGAATTTGATCGCGTTGCTGAGCAGATTGAGCAGGATCTGGCGCAGCCGGCCGGGATCGCCATTGAGCCGTGTCGGTAGTTCCGGTGCCACGAAGCAGGCGAGTTCGATGCCCTTGCTGTGGGCACGGCTGACCACGAGTTCCAACACTGCCTCGATCTCGGCGACGAGATCGAAGTCGATCCGCTCGATCTCCAGCTTGCCGGTCTCCGCCTTGGCAAAGTCGAGAATGTCGTTGATAATTGCCAGCAACGCCTCGCCGGATTGCTGCAGGACATCGACGTAATGATGCTGTCGTTGATCCAGCCTGGTATCCGCCAGCAGGCCGGCCATGCCAAGGACACCGTTCATCGGCGTACGGATTTCGTGACTCATCATGGCCAGGAACTGCGTCTTGGCGATCGACGCCTGTTCGGCCAGTTCCTTGGCCTGACGCAGATCGCTGGTCATGGACTGGGCCAGCGCCTCGGCCCGGTAACGCGCCGCGACCATGAACCACAGGCCCGCCCCGGTCAGCAGCGAGATGACAACGCCACTGATCAGCACCATGGCCGGCGCATAGTCCGTCATGCGATCGACCGTCACACTGCTGGCGCGATAGGCGACCGTCATGCTCTGGCCGGCCAGGATCATGGTGCGGGAACTGGTGAGGACAGCGCCTACCGCGTCGCTTTCGTTCTTTTCAAAGACCAGGCGCGAACCCTGCACCGTGGCGCCGCTATAGATGCTGACGCCGAGTTCATGGCCGATATCCTCGAGCGCTGCGGCCGCCACGTTGGCGACGCTGATCGGCATCACCACCCAGCCCTTCAGGTCGCGCTGGCGCTCGTCGTGGGTCAGCGGCTCGGTGTCGCGGCGATAGACCGGCGCCACCATCAGCATGCCGACATTGCTCCGCTGGTTGACCACATCGGTGAGCACGCCGCTCATGGTCGGCCTGCCACTCATCATGGCCCATTCGAGCGCCCCCCGCCTGCTCGGCTCGCTGGCGAGGTCGAGGCCGATCGCGGCCGACGTTGTGGAATGTGGCTCGCTGAGGCGCAGCATATAGAGTTCATCCGGCTTGCCAGGCCCCAGCACCTTCACCATGAAGCGCTCGTCGCTCAGCATCTTCGCCTTGCCGAGGAAGGCGGAAAGCTCGGATCGTTTCACCCGCTCGACATAGCCGATGCCGAGCGCGCCACTCATCTCGTTCCAGTTGAGATCGGCGACAAAGCGCTGCCAGTCGCTGCGGGTAATGTCATGGCTGAGGGTCGCCATGCCCTTGCCCATGGTCACCATCAGTTCGAAGGCGTTGAAGCGATCGGCAAAGCGCTTGTCGAAGCGATCGACGACCAGATTGAAGCGGTGCAGCGCGGCAGTCTCCGCCTGGCGATGCAGCAGGTCGGCGACCAGGACCGAAAGCGCGATGCCGATCAGCCCGACGCCGACGCCCCAGGCCCAGGCGCGCGCCCTGATTCCGCGATTACTCGCCAGTCTGTCGGCGGGTGTGATGCTCGTCTGGGTCGCCAATCTCCGCGCCTCGGCTGCCAACTGCGGGTCGCTGCCGATGCAGCCGCCGCTTCCTATTCCATCGCCCCAGAGCATTTTCTGTGAAGATGGTGAAGCAATGGTTAAGCCAGCGACACGATCCTCAGTATTAATATATTGAAAAATTTATGCTTTATGCAGTTGCCAAGTGCCGGCGACACTCAGTTCGCCGCGGGCAGCAGGCTGTCGAACTCGCGTTGCAGCATGGTCCGCTGCGGCGAATCCGCCGGCAGCCGGTCCAGCACCTTCTGCCACAGGCGCTGCGCCTCGGCACGGTTGCCGGCGAGGCGCGCTACCAGGCCGCCGTAATAGAGCCCGAGGGGGTTTTCCGGATCGAGCGTGCGAATGCGCGCCACCGTCTCGATGAATTCCGGCGGCAGATATCGATCGAGGTCGGTGCGGCCGGCGATGATCGCATCGGCATAATCGAGCTGGATGTCGAGCCTGGCCGGCGCCAGCGCCGCCGCCTTTGCAAAGGCATTGCGCGCATCCTCGCCACGTCCAAGCACCTGATAGGCGCGGCCCAGGCGCAGCCAGCCGTCGAGGTCATCCGGCTCGGCGGCGAGGCGCTCGGCCAGGCGCCCGACCATGTCGTTGACGAATTCCTGCCGCTCCTCTGGCGACATCGCTTCCGCCGCGGCGATGTCATCGGCACTCGGCCCGGCGGCACTTGGTCCGGCAGCACTTGGTCCGGCAATGCCCGTATCGGGTCCGGCACGACCAAGTCGCTGCGAGGCCCGGGCAATATGCTCCTCCAGCGTGGCCCGCCAGGGCGCGTCGGCCGGCGAGTCGGCCTCAAGCGCCATCCAGTCCGAGAGGGCACCTTCGAGATCGCCGTCCTGGGCGCGGCCGAGTGCCAGGAAGAAGCGCGCCATGGGATGGCTGGGCTCGGCGGCGAGCGCCCGGCGGAACGCGGCACGCGCCGGCTCGCTCATCTCGCCGTCATTGGCAACCAGAAGGGCACGGCCGTATGCAGCGAGGGTATCCGCCGAAGTGGCGCCCAGCGCCACCGCCTTGCCGAAGGCGGTGGCGGCATCGCGCGCCAAATCGGCATCGGCATAGGCATTGGCGAGAGCGACCCACGCCGCGGAATCATTGGGTTTGGCCGCGACCGCGTCCTGCAGGGCAACAATGGCCGGCGGCAAGGCCGTCGCCTGGGCGGAACTCGCGAAGGGCTGACCCGGCAGGTCCGGCCGACCGACCAGCAGATAGAGGCCAAAGCCCAGCAGCGGCAGCACCACCGCCGCCACCACCAGCATGCCATGGGACGGCAGGCGAGCCGGCCGCCATTGCGGGCCCTCGGTCAAGGCCAGGATCCGGCGCTCGATCTCGACCTGCGCCTGTTTGGCCTGGTCCGGCGCGATCAGGCCAGCAAGCGTGTCGCGATTGAGCTCCTGCAGCTGGTCGCGATAGACCTCCAGGGCGAATTGCGCCTCGTTCTTGAACTTGCGTGTGTTGAAGAGCGGCAGCGCCAGCAGCACCGCCGTGACCAGCGTCATCGCGGCAAGGACGAACCAGATCAGGATCATGCCGCATTCTCCCCGCCGTCTTTCCCGAGCGCGCGGGCAATGCGCTGCCTTTCCTCCGCGTCAAGCGACGACGGCATCGCGACGCTCGGCCGGCGGCGCAGGAAGCGGATCATGAAAGCGAGGCCGAGCCCCAGCACCACGAAGGGGCCGATCCACAGCACCATCGTCTCGGCCCTGAAGGGGGGCGTGAACAGGACGAAATCGCCATAGCGCTCGACCAGGAAGTTGCGAATTTCGTCGTCGCTCTTGCCGGCGGCGATCTCGGCGCGGATCAGGCGGCGCAGATCAACCGCGATGCCGGCGTCGGACTCGCCGATCGATTGCGACTGGCAGACGACGCAGCGCACTTCCCGCATCAGGTGGCGCGCGCGTTCCTCGAGGGCCGGATCGTCCAGCGGCACGTCGACCGCCAGCGCCGGCAGCGCCACAACGAGGCAGATGAGCGGCAACAGCCAGCCGGTTCGCGCCGTCTTCATCTTGTCAGCTCGGCGATGAGAGGAAGAATTTCGTCCGCAAGACGCGCCTCGTCGATCGGCTGCGCCAGGCGGTAGCGCACGATGCCGTCACGGTCGATGACAAACGTCTCGGGCACGCCGGTAAGGCCGAAATCGATCCCGATGCGCCCCGTCTCGTCGGCGCCGATGGCGGCGAACGGATCCCCCAGCTCCGCCAGGAAGCGCAGCGAATCCGCCAACCTGTCCTTGTAGGTGATGCCGACGAGACGGATCTCCGGGACCGCCGCCAGTTCTTTCAGCAACGGATGCTCCGCCCGGCAGGGAGCGCACCACGACGCGAAGAAATTCAGCACCGTCACCTGGCCCCTGAGATCGGCGTCGCCCAGTCCTGGCATCTCCGGCGTCAGGCCGGGCAGGACAAAGGGCGGCACCGGCTTGCCGACCAGGGCCGAGGAGATGCTGGCCGGATTGCGGGCCGGATCCAGGCCACGCCAGAAGACTGCAACCAGGACCAGCACGACAACAAGCGGCAGGATGAAGAAGAGGCGGTGCATTCTAGGTTACGTCTCCTGCCCCGCTCAGGCCTTGGCCGGTTGTGCCGCGGGCTGGCGGCTGGGCGCGCCGACGCGATAGCGCCGGTCGCTCATGGAGACGAAGCCGCCCAGGACCATGACGATTGCACCGGTCCAGATCCACGGCACCAGCGGCTCCTCGTAGATGCGCACTGTCCAGGCACCCGCCCCGTCGCTTTCGCCGATCACGGCATAGAGATCGCCGAAGAAATGGGATTCGATCGCCGCTTCGGTCGTCGGCATCGGCTGCACCATGTATTGCCGGCGCTCGGGATAGAGTCTGGTATAGAATTCACCGTCCTTGAGCACGGTAAAATCGGCCTGCTCGGCAATGTAATTGGGTCCGCGCACGCCACGGACCTCCTCCAGGCGATAGGTGAATCCACCGATTTCGATGGTCTCGCCGGGCCGCATCTGGCGTACCACCTCTTCCTTCCAGGCAGCCGAGGCGGTCATGCCGATGATCGCGATCGCGAGGCCGGCATGCGCCAGTGTCATGCCATAGGCGGCGCGCGGCAGATGGCGCATGCGCCGCCAGCTTTCCGTAAACTCGGTCCGGAACAGCCGCACCCTCTCGGCCCATTCGACGAAGGTGCCGGCCAGCAGCCAGAGTCCGACGCCGATGCCGAGCGCTGCCATTACCTCGGAACCGAAATCGATCCAGGCGGCAACCACGATCCCCGCGACCCCCAGGATGCCGGCACCCCAGAGCCGCTGCAACGCGCCGGAAAGATCGCCGCGCTTCCAGCCCAGCAGCGGGCCGACCGCGGCCAGCAGGATGAGCGGCAGCGAAATCGGGATGAAGGTCCATTTGTAGTAGGGCGGGCCGACCGAGATATCCTGCAGCCCCAGCACGTCGAAGATCAGCGGCAGCAGCGTGCCAAGCAGCACGACGAAGGTAAGCGTGGTGATGAACAGGTTATTGAGCATGAGGGCGGCTTCCCGGCTCACCGGGGCGAACATGCCGCCTGGCTTCAGCACCGGCGCCCGCCAGGCGAAGAGCGTCAGTGCGCCGCCCAGGGCGACACCCAGGATGGCAAGGATGAATACGCCACGCTCCGGGTCCTGCGCGAATGCATGGACCGAGGTGATGACGCCGGAGCGTACCAGGAAGGTGCCGAGCAGCGAACAGCCGAAGGTGAGGATGGCAAGCAGCAGCGTCCAGGCCTTGAGGGCGTCGCGCTTCTCCACCACGATCGCCGAATGCAGCAGCGCCGTGCCCATCAGCCAGGGCATGAAACTGGCGTTCTCGACCGGGTCCCAGAACCACCAGCCGCCCCAGCCAAGCTCGTAATAGGCCCAATGCGCGCCAAGGGCGATGCCCCCGGTGAGGCTGGTCCAGGAGAGCAGGGTCCAGGGCCTGACCCAGCGCGCCCAGGCGGCGTCAACCTTGCCTTCGATCAATGCCGCCACGGCAAAGGAGAAGGCAATCGAAAAGCCGACATAGCCGATGTAGAGCATGGGCGGGTGGAAGGCGAGGCCCGGATCCTGCAGCAGGGGGTTTAGTTCCTCGCCCTCGAACGGGGCCGGGCTGATGCGCGCAAAGGGGTTCGACGTGAACAGCGTGAAAAGGATGAAGGCGATGCTGATCATCGCCTGGACGCTGAGCGTGCGGGCCTTGAGGCGCGGCGGCAGGTTCTCGCCGAAGACCGCTACCAGTGCGCCGAAGAAGGCGAGGATGGTAACCCAGAGCAGCAGCGAGCCCTCGTGATTCCCCCAGGTGCCGGAAATCTTGTAGAGCAGCGGCATCGAAGAATGCGAGTTGAGATAGACGATGACGACGGAAAAGTCGCTGACGACGAAGGCATGAACCAGGGCCAGGAAGGCGACCAGCAGGAAGGCGAACTGGCCGATCGCGGCGGGCTTGGCCAGCAGCATCCAGGAACGAATGCCGCGCTGGGCGCCCACCAGCGGCAGGATGGCCTGGGCAAGCGCCAGGACCAGGGCGAGTACGAGGGCGAAATGGCCAATCTCGATAATCACGGGTCGACACCTTCGCTGCCGTTGATCGCGGTCGCGGCCGCACCTTCCTGCCAGCGCCCGGATTCCTTGAGTGCTTTCACCACCTCGGCCGGCAGGTAGTTTTCGTCATGCTTGGCAAGAACCTCGGCGGCGACAAAGCGGCCGTTATCGTTGAACGAGCCCTCGACCACGACACCCTGACCCTCGCGGAAGAGATCCGGCAGGACGCCGCGATATAGAACCTCGACGCTGTTGCTGAGATCGGTGACGCGAAAGCGGTGGGTGGCGCCGTCATCGAGTTTGCCAACGCTGTCGACCTCTACCAGACCGCCCAAGCGCACGGTGCGCCCCGGTTCCACCGGCTCTTTCGTCACCTGGGTCGGGCTGACGAAATAGGAAATGAGATCGCTGTTGATCGCGGAAAGAACCAGGCCCGTCGCGGTTCCGAGGAGGGCGAGGCTGATAACCAGCAGATAGAGGCGCAAGGTCTTGCGTTTCATGATCCAGATCCGCCTAGGCGTCGTTCCGGCCGGTGTCGCGGCCCTGCGCGTCCTGCCCGCTCCCGTCGCGAGCGAGGCGCTGGAGCGCACGTTCGACCGCGCGGCGGCGTCGGTAGCCATCAAGCCAGATCGCCAGCAGCACAAGGCCCGTGACGCCATAGGCCGGCCAGACGAACTCGGCATAACCGCCCATGGCCAGGAATGCGCCGAACGCCGTCTCCTCCATCATCCCTGCTCCGCCTGCATCGCTTCGAATCGGGCCTGGCGCTGTGCCCGCAGCCTAGCCTCCATCAGCAGGGTTCGCATGCGCTCGAGGAGCGCCGTCAGCAGAAAAAGGTGAAATGCCACCGCCATGGTCAGCAAGGGCCAGAGCATGCTCGGATCAATGCTGGGGCCGTCCATGCGCGTGATCGACGCAGGCTGGTGCAGGGTATTCCACCAATCCACCGAGAACTTGATGATCGGCAGGTTGACGAGGCCAACCAGTGCCAGCACCGCAGCCGAGCGGCGGCCGCGATTGCGGTCGTCGAAGGCATCGAGCAGAGCCATGTGGCCAAGATAGAGGAAGAACAGCAGCAGGAACGAGGTAAGGCGCGCATCCCAGACCCAATAGGTGCCCCACATGGGCTTGCCCCAAAGTGAACCGGTGGCAAGCGCCACCAGGGTAAAGGCAGCGCCGATGGGCGAAAGCGCCTGGGCGGCGATATCGGCCAGCGGATGGCGCCAAATCAGGGAACTGGCGCTGGCGAGGCCGAGCAGCAGATAGGCAAAGAGCGCCATCCAGGCGGCCGGCACGTGGACATACATGATGCGCACGGTCTCGCCCTGCTGGTAATCCGGCGGTGAGGCCAGGAGGGCAAGATACAGCCCGGCCAGAAAGCTCAACGCTGTCAAGCCTTTAAGCCAGGGCAGGACCCGTGTGGCGAGGCGCTGGAAGCGGCCTGGATTGGCGAAACGGTGCATGGGTCAGGTTATACCTTCCCCAACCCGCCGGGGCCAGACTTCGTGTGGGGGCCAGCGTCAGTCTGGCGCAGGCACGCCACTACCCCGCATTATATCCCTAAACACAACAGGGGCGCCGCCTGCTGGCGACGCCCCTGTGCTGCAATCCGATCGGTCGATCAGATCGTGCTGACGGCCAACGCGGGCTTACATGCCCTTGTTGTAGGTGCCGTGCGGCTGCACGATGATGTCGACGCGGCGGTTCTGCTGGTTCTCCACATTGTCCTCGCCTTCGGCTTCGCCGACGGCAATGACGGAGACATCGGCCGCGAGCGGCACGCCGGCTTCGGCCATGGCATTCATGACCGACTTCGCACGGCGCTGAGCCAAGGCCTTGTTGGCATTGGTCGAGCCGACGGTGTCGGTGTAGGCGTTGATCTGAACATGGGCGATCGGATACTGGCTGAGGAAGTTGCCAGCATCGGTCATCGCCGCCGACTCGCTGTCGCGGATCGCGGCGCTGCCGGTGTCGAAGTAGACCGAGGTGGTCTGCGGTCCGACATCCTGCGGGACGTGCAGCGATTCGAGATAGGCAAGACGCGCGCGGATCGGGTCGAGGAAGCGATTGAGCGCGGCCTCGGCGCGGGCGCGGTGTTCAGCCGCTTCCTCGGCGAGACGCACGCCTTCCTGGCGCAGCGGCAGGTTGGTGTAGAGATACGGCGCATCGGCGTCGATGCTCTGCTTGATCTCCTCGGCGCGTTCCGACTTATCGGCGGCAGCGTCGAGATGATAGAGCAGTTCGCCGAAATCGCCTTCACGGGTCTTGTCGACATTCGCCTGAATGTTCGACAGGTCCGGTTCGCGATTGGGCGCCGCGCACGCCGACACGGCAAAGAGAGCCGAGCCGAGCAGCAGGAGCTTTAAGCTACGATTCATGATTGGTTACCCCCTGGGACGTTCACGTGAAAGGGTGCGAATACCGCGGTTCGCATCCGCCCGACACCTGAGAGAGCGTCGGATGATTAACAATAAGCCGATTCAATCTGTGGAATCCATGTTGATTCAGCCTATTTCCCGCACCTGTGTCAAAATGCCCGCATATGTTGCGGATGCGCCACAAACGCCGATCTCGCACTTCTGTCGCCAGCCGGTCTCCCGAGGTTCGACAGCAAGGCAAATATGTGTGTCGAATCACATTTCTTGCTCGAAGATTGGCTGTCGGGCGGTTCTAATAGGCTGAAATACCCAGAAAATTGATGCCAATCCCAGCCTGACCCCTCATTGCAGAACTTGACGCAGCGCGCCGGCCAGCGCCCAGGGACAGGCAGCCAGCAGACCGAGGTCCAGGGCGAGCAGCAGTTGCAGTGCTGCCACGGGACTGTCGCCGCGCGCCACCGCCAGGACCGCCCCCATGCCAAGGATGAGCACGGGCACAAACAGGGGCAGAACGATGAAAGCAAGCAGAATTCCGCCACGGCGGGCACCCAGGGTAAGGCCGGCGCCGAGTCCGCCAAGGAGCGACAGGGCCAGGGTAATGCCGATGAGGGCGAGGAGCAGGATACCGTAAAGTTCACCGGGCAGATGCAGCAGCAGGCCGAGAATCGGCGCCGCCAGCAGCAGCGGCAGACCCGTGGTCAGCCAGTGCACTAGGACCTTGGCCATGGCTGCCAATTCCAGCGGCAGCGGCGAGAGGAAGATCAGGTCGAGCCCGCCATCCTCGAAATCGGCGGCAAATAAGCGATCCAGCGACAGCAAGGCAGCCAGCGCCGCCATGGCGACGACAATGCCGGCAGCGATACGGGCCAGCAGCGCCGGCTCCGGACCGATGGCGAAGGGAAACAGGGCGCCCGCCGCCAGGAAGAACAGGACCACGGCAAGCAGATCGATGCCATGACGGAGCGCCAGCGCCAGATCGCGCCGCAGCAGGGCCATGAAGGCGCGACTCACAGCCGGGCCTCGTTTTTCGGCCCACGGCCGAGGGCGAGAACCGAACCCGGGAGCGCGATTTCGTCGTGACTGGAAATCACCGCTATGCCGCCAGCAGCAAGATGGCGGCCGATCAGGGCCGTCACCATCGCCTGACCCTCGGTATCAAGCGCGGTGGTCGGTTCATCCAGCAGCCAGAGCCGGGATGGGCGCAAGAGCAGGCGCGCAAGGCCGAACCGGCGCCGCTGCCCGGCGGAAAGATACTGCGCCGGCAGGTCGACCGAGGCAGCGAGCCCCACCTCGGCCAGTACCGCCTCGATCTCCACCGTGCCGCCCAGGAGCGCCCGCCAGAAAGCGAGGTTGTCGCGCAGTGTAAGTTGCGGCTTCAGGGCGTCGAGATGCCCGAGAAAGGCGAGTTCCGCCCGAAAAGCGGCGCCCAGGCGGTGGGCATCGCGGCCGCACCAAAGCACTTCGCCAGATTCGGGCGCCAGCAGGCCGGCGATCAGGCGCAGCAGGCTGGTCTTGCCACTGCCGTTCGGCCCGCGCAGGAACAGCGCTTCGCCCGCCGCGACGGCAAAATCGACGCCGCGAAAGAGCAGCCTGTCGCCACGGCGGCAGGCAAGTTGCCGCGCCTGCAATCCGGCAAATGCAGCGGCTGTGCCCAAACCCCCTCCCCGAAGCAAATCCGACGCTAGGCGCCGGCGATGGTCAAACCGTCGATGCGCAATGTCGGCGCGTTGGTGCCATATCTGAAGACGAGATCGTCGGCGGGCGTGAGCGCCTTGAACATGTCCTTCAGATTGCCGGCGATGGTCAGTTCGGATACCGGAAAGGCCAGTTCGCCCTTCTCGATCCAGAACCCGGCGGCCCCGCGGCTGTAATCGCCGGTGACGCCGTTGACGCCGGAGCCGATCAATTCGGTGACATAGAAGCCCTCGGTGATGGCCCCGATCAGTTCCTTCACGCTGGTCCTGCCCGCCGCCATATGGACATTGCTGGGGCTGGGCGAGGGCGGGCCGGAGGTGCCGCGCGAGGCATGACCGTTGGAAACCAGCCCCAATTGCCGGGCCGAGCGGCAATCGAGCAGCCAAGTGGCCAAGCGGCCGCCATCGACCAGTTTTTTCGCCGTCGTCGGCAATCCCTCGCCGTCGAAGGGACGCGAACGCAGGCCGCGCGGTCGGTGCGGATCGTCGACGATATCGAGGCCGTCGGCCAACACCATTTCGCCCATTTTATCCTTGAGGAACGAGGTACCGCGCGCGACGGAGGCACCATTGATGGCGCCGACCAGATGGCCGACGATGGAATTGCTGATCCGCGGGTCGAACACGACCGGAAGCGCCGCCGTCTTCGGTTTCCGCGGATTGAGGCGCCGGACTGCCCGTTCACCCGCTGACCGCCCCAGTTTCACCGGGTCCTCGAGATCGGCGAGATAGACGGTCGAGGAATAGTCGTAGTCGCGCTCCATGCCGGTGCCGCTGCCGGCCAGGACCGAAACGGAGAGGCCAAAATGGCTGGCGGCATAGCCACCCAAGAATCCGTGGCTGGTCGCAAGCATCACTTCCGATCGGCCATAACCGGCCTCGGCGCCCTCTGAATTGGTCACGCCGGCGACGCTGCGCGCGGCATCCTCGGCGGCACGAACGAGTTCGCTGAGCCGGCCCTCGCTGGGCTCGGAGGCGTCGCAGAGGTCGAGCTGCGGCCAATCCCGTGCCAACTGCCCTGCTTCGGCAAGGCCGCAAAAGGGATCTTCCGGCACGGCCCGTGCCATCGCCACGGCACGCTCGGCCAGTTCCTTGAGTGAAGCCGGCGCAAAATCGCTGGTCGAGACGATCGCCTGGCGCTTGCCGACCAGCACGCGCAAGCCGAGATCCCGGGATTCTGCCCGCTCCAGCTTCTCCTTTTTGCCGAGCCGCTCGCCGACCGAAAGTGAAACCGAACGGCCGATGACCGCGTCGGCCGCCTCGGCGCCCGCCTGCCGGGCCATGGTGATGAGGGAATCGAGGATGCTGCTCTGGTCGATCTGGGTCATGTCGCTCATGCCGGGTGATGGCGGAAGGAAACTCGGCCAGACATATGGCCGCTTGCGGCCGGGCGCACAAGCCGGGCCCCGCAAGCTGGGACAAAGCAGCGCAAAACTCAAGCCCCGCTTGCCAAGGGCGGGCGGCCCCGGGCTATTCTGGCGGCAGGAAAATCCATCTGCCGTGGCGATCCACCTTGCTGCGGCGTCGGGACGATCAGCCTTGCACAGCGCCGCCATTACCGATGTCTTGATCATCCTGCTGGCGGCCATCGCGGTGGTGCCGGTATTGCATCGGCTGGGCGTGTCCTCGATTCTCGGCTATCTCGCCGTCGGCATCGTCATCGGCCCCTTCGGCCTCGCCGCGATCGCCGACCCGGAAGAGGCGGCCTGGCTCGCCGAATTCGGCATCGTCTTCATGCTGTTCGCGATCGGCCTCGAACTCCCGCTCGAACGCCTGAAGACCATGCGCTACTACGTTTTCGGACTGGGCGGCGCCCAAGTTGTGGCGACGGCTCTATCGATCGGCCTGCTTGGCTATCTGCTGGGACTCGATCCGGAAACCGCCGTCATCCTGGGCGGCATCCTGGCGCTGTCCTCTACCGCGGCGGTCCTGAAGCTCCTGGTCGATCGCGGCGAAGCGGCGGCGCGGTTCGGCCGCATCGCCGTCGCCGTCCTGCTGCTGCAGGATCTCGCCGTGGTGCCGATGCTGGCGCTTATTCCCCTGATGGGCGGTGACGGGCGCAGCATCTGGCTGACCCTCGGGATGGCCCTCCTCAAGGCGGCGATCGCCCTCGCGATCATTGTCCTGGCGGGTCGATTCCTGGTGCGGCCGCTGTTCCGCCAGATCGCCGCCACCGGAAATGCCGAACTTTTCACCGCAGCAGGGCTCTTCATCCTGCTCGGCCTCGGCTGGGTGACCGAGGCGGCCGGCATGTCGATGAGCCTCGGCGCGTTCCTCGCCGGCATGCTGCTGGCCTCGACACCCTATCGCCACCAGATCGAGGCGGATATCCAGCCCTTTCGCGGCCTGCTGCTGGGCCTGTTCTTCGTCTCGGTCGGCATGGGCTTCGACCTTGCTGCCGTGGCCCGATCGGCGGGCCTGGTGTTCGGGCTCACGCTGGGCCTCGTCCTGGTCAAGGCCGCGGTCATGGTTGCGATCGGCTATGCCTTCCGCCTGAAGGCGGAGACAAGCTGGCGCACGGCGCTGCTGCTCGCCCAGGGCAGCGAGTTCGGCTTCATCCTGACTCTGCTGGCCACCGGCAGCGGCGTGCTGACACCGGATCTCAAGAACCAGGTCAACGCCGCGATCGTGATCAGCATCGCGCTGACGCCGTTGCTGGCGGCACTCGGTGGGCGCATTTCGATCGCGATACGCGATCGCCACGGCCGGCGCCTGAGTTCCATTGCTGCCGAATCCGAGGAATTGGCGCAGCATGTACTGGTGGCCGGTTATGGCCGCGTCGGCCAGGCCGTCTGTCGGTTGCTGGACGATATCGGCCTCTCCTACGTCGCCCTCGATCTTGACGTGCAGCGCGTGATGACGGCGCGCGCGCGCGGTTTCCCGGTCTATTTCGGCGACGCGGCGCGGCTCGACGTGCTGCGCGCCGCCGGCATCGACCGCGCGGCGCTGGCAGTCCTCGCCATCGACAACCCGGCCAAGGCCGAACGCATGGCGGAAGCCCTGCGCGCCGCCGTGCCAACCCTCACCATCGTCGCCCGGGCCTGGGATTCCGGCCATGCCCGGCGCCTTGCCGAAATCGGCGTCGCCGAGGCGGTGCCGGAGGATGTCGAAGTGGGTCTGGCCATGGGCCGGCGCATGCTGGACCGGCTTGGCCGCGGCGACAGCGATCTCGCCGCCCGAATCGCCCAGTTCCGGGTTGCCCATGAGGCCTTCAGCGAACCGACCCGGATCGGCGAGCGCATCAGCAAGGATTGAGGCGGGTCAGCCGATCCTGCCGCTTAGCGCCTGGCGGATGAGGGCTGCAGTCTCCGCCTTGCCGTAGAGGGCGATGAAAGTACCCATGCGCGGCCCTGTCTCCTGGCCCAGCAACACCTCGTAAAGGGTCTTGAACCAGGCACGCAGTTCCGGGAAGGGGTGCTGCTTTCCCACTTCGTAGACGATGTTCTGCAGATCCTCGGCACTGGCATCCGCCGGCGCCGCATCAAGGCGCGCCAGCAGATCCTCAAGCGCCTTCCGCTCCATTGCATCGGGCGCGCGGTACTGCTTATGCGGTTTCACATGGTCGCGGTAGTAGTTGATGGCATAGCCCACCAGCTTGTCCAGGAAAGGCGCCGAAGCGGGCGTCGCCTCCGGCAGATAGCGGCTGAT
The DNA here is from genome assembly GCF_004363235.1 of Dongia mobilis. Classification (GTDB taxonomy): domain Bacteria; phylum Pseudomonadota; class Alphaproteobacteria; order Dongiales; family Dongiaceae; genus Dongia; species Dongia mobilis. The sequence goes on along the minus strand of NZ_SNYW01000007.1, from coordinate 259,590 downwards.
GAAACCCCAGAGCGTCTCCTTCGCTTCGGCATTGGCGACCGAGGCAAGGTTCAGGAGAATGCCGTATGGCAGGCTTGCCCCGGTCGTCGGCGGGTTGCCGTTGTGGATATGCCAGGCGGGGTTCTCGAGGCGCTGCGCTGGCGTTTCCGCCGCAAACTTCTCGGTAAAGGTCAGATAATCGTCGACCGCGCGCGGGATCACGTCGAAATAAAGGCGCTTCGCGGCGCGCGGCTTCTGGTACATGAAGAGGGCAAGGCTTTCGGGCGGCGCGTATTCCAGCCATTCCTCGACCGAGAGGCCGTTACCCTTCGACTTCGAGATCTTCTGACCCTTCTCGTCGAGGAAAAGTTCGTAATTGAAGCCCTCCGGCGCCGGCGAGCCCAATTTGCGGCAGATCTTGCCGGCAAGCTGCACCGAGGGGATGAGATCCTTGCCCGACATCTCGTAATCGACACCGAGCACATGCCAGCGCATGGCCCAGTCGGGCTTCCATTGCAGCTTGCAGCGGCCGCCGGTCACCGGCGTCTCCACCTTCGAGCCGTCCTCGTCCTGATAGACGATGGTACCGGCATCGGCGTTGGTCTCGAGTACCGGCACCTGCAGGACGCGGCCGGTCTTCTGGCAGACCGGCAGGAAGGGCGAATAGCTGGCGGCGCGTTCCTCGCGCAGGCTCGGCAGCATGATGTCCTGCACTTCCTGGTAATGCCGCAGCACATCCAGCAGGCCCTGGTCGAAACGGCCCGACATGTACCAGTCGGTCGAGGATTGGAACTCGTACTCGAAGCCGAAACTGTCGAGAAAGCCCCGCAGCATCGCATTGTTGTGGTGGCCGAAGCTCTCATACTTGTCGAAGGGGTCCGGCACGCGGGTCAGCGGCTTGCCGAGGAACTCGGCCAGCATCTCCTGGTTGGGGACGTTGGTCGGCACCTTGCGCAGGCCGTCCATGTCATCGGAGAAGGCGAAGAGGCGCGTCGGGATGTCACTCAAGCGCTGGAAGGCCTGGCGCACCATGGTGGTGCGCACGACCTCGCCGAACGTGCCGATATGCGGCAGGCCCGAGGGGCCGTAACCGGTCTCGAACAGCACATAGCCCTTTTTCGGCGCACCGGCCTTGTAGCGTTCGACCAGCTTCTTGGCTTCCTCGAACGGCCAGGCGCGGGCGGCTGGGGCATAGGTACGGTCGTCGGTCATCTTCTGTCTCGGGCACCAGATTGTCAAAAAGCCGCCGGAGACTAGGGATTCCGCCACTTTGCCGCAAGAGCGAAAGGCGGGAACGGGCGGGGATCAGGGTTGCGCGGGGCGCGACCTTTGCCTCAGGGCCGCACCAGGCTCACCACCGCCTCAACCGGCAGGTGATCCGAGCCGACATCGGGGCCGGCCGAGAAGGCGTGGATGCGCGCGCGGCCACGGGCAAGGATGTGATCGATCGGCAGGCGGATCGGCCAGGGGCCCCAGGCCGGCCAGGAGGGTGCCGCGAAATCATTGCCGAGCCCGCTCGTCGCGCGCAATTCCCGCTGGATGCGGGACCAGGGCGCGGCGTTGAAATCGCCCATCAGGACGAGGTCTCGCGGCAGACGCGCGAGACCAGCCGCCAGTTGTGCTGCCTGCTCCGCCTGGGCCAGGTGCGGCAAGCCGTCGGCAGGAACGACGGCGTTTGGATCGTCGGCAAGGCCGGGTGGGTCTGCCGGCAGGAGCGGCCAGACCAGGTGCGTGACTGCGACCGTCACCGGCCCGTGTCCGGGCAACGCCAGTTCGCCCCAGGCCAGCACCGGCAATCGGCCGTCTATGCGCCCGGCGCCGGAGCGGGTGAAGGGATGCCTGGAAAGCAGCATTTCCTCGCAGCGGTGATCGGCGCCGATGCAGTCGATGGCATAGGGATAGAGCTCGCGCAGAGTTGCCAGTTCGGTCTTCCAGCGCGGCGTCACTTCGACCAGGCCGACCACGTCGGCATCGCTGGCGGCAAGGTAATCGCGCACTGCCTGATAGCTGTCGCCGCGATACCAGACATTGAGCGAGACGACCTTGAGGCGCCGCTCCTCAGCCATCGGCGTCACCACCAGCCCCGGTGCCGGCCAGTGGGGATGGATGATCCAGAGCTGGATGAGGGCGATCGCCAGGACCGGCAGCAGCCAGTACCAGCGGCGCAGTGCCAGGGCGAGCAATGCCAGAAATACGGCGCCCAGCAGGATCTGGAAGGCGAAATGCTCGGCGACGGAGGCCAGTGGCCACAGGGGGTGGAAGAGCGGCAGCAGTGCTGCTGCACCAAGGCCAAGAACACCCAGCGCGAGCAGCCGGCACGACAGGCGGAACAGCCAAGACGTCGCCACCGGTGCCCGGTTCCCTGGCCGAGCCTGCCGCCCGGCTTCCTCCTTCATCGCCATGCCATCTCCAACGCTATCGCCCAGCCTGCACGCCATCTGCCGGGGCAGCATATGGCGTATCGCGATGGCGGCAATGTGGCATCGGGTGTGCGATTTCGCGGCAGGTTGTACCTGCCGCGCCTCATGCATCCGTGTCATATAGGGAGCAAGGCATGTGGGGTTGCACGAGAATGACGCGACGCAGGTTGGATTGCCCGGCTGGCTCGATATGGCGGCTCGCCCTCTGGCTGGCCGCGGCAGCCGCTGTCGCCGCCGTCCCGGCTGATGCCGCCGACCCCAAGGATGATATCGTGCTCGGTGCCATGCTGGCCGAGTTTCACCTGGCCGTCGCCAGTTCGCTTGCCGCCAAGCAGCAGCTTCCGGCCACCTATACCGAACAGAATCTGGCAGATGCTGCCCAGCTGGCGCGCCTGACTCATCGCCCGAAGGTCGATGGGACGGCTGATTTCGACCTTGCCCTCGGGGCCTTTCTCGCCTTTGCCGGCTCGCTCGACCAGGAGGATAAGGCACCGCTGTCGCCCTCGCAGGCGCGCTTTCTCGCCTGCCAGCTGGTTGGCGCCGACACGCTCGCCTTTGCCGAACTGGGACGGCGGATGCAGATCGATTCCGATGGCGCCGCCGCCTGCATCGACGCGTTCGCGAAGGCGACCGCGTCCTGGAACGAGCGCCTCAGTTCGTTCCGTCTCGGCCCCGGCCTGATCCAGCCCGCCGGGGCCGGGCCGCTCTATGTGGAAATCGCTCCCGTCTTCAACCCGGCCAACGAGGCAATCGCCGCGATGCTGCGGGAAAGCGGTCTCTACGATCTGCTGGCAGACCGTCTCAACGCGCAGATGCTGCTGCCCGGCGCCCGCGTCCTGCTGGCGACCGAATGCGGCGGCACGCAGGGCTTCTATAACCCGGAGCGGCGCGAGATTGGCCTCTGCGACGAGCGCATCGCCGCCTGGATCGCAGCAACCACGGCGAGCGGAGACTAGGACCTAGAACCGGCCATAGCGATAGAGGTCCGTACCGTTGTTCTCGAGCCACAGGCGGGCGGGCTCGACCGACCGGCAGATCTCGCCACACAGCTTCCAGAAGCGGGGGCCGTGATTCATCTCCTTGAGATGCGCCACCTCATGGGCGATGACGTAGTCCATCACATGCTTGGGCGCGAAGATGAGGCGCCAGGAGAAAGCGAGCTCGCCTTCGCTGGTGCAGGAGCCCCAGCGGCTCTTGGTGTCGCGGATGGTGATCTTCTTGATCTTGCGGCCGATCGCCTCCGCCTTGGCCTGGGCGCGCGCCTCGATCTCGCGCTTGGCCTCGATCTTCAGCCAATCCTGCACCCGGCGCGGCACATGCTCTTCGTGGCCGGCGACATGAATCTCCTCCTGCTCGCACCACACCACGCCGCGCGCATTGGGCCGATGGCGGATGCGGTGCGGGTTGCCGAGGAAGGGAATCGTGGCGCCATGGATGAAGGGCACCGGTTCGTGCAACTGATCGAGCCGCTCTTCGATCCAATCCTTGTTGCTTAACGCAAATCGCTTTCCTTCATCGCGCGAAGTGCGTTTCGGCAGCACGACAACAATGCGCGACGTGCCGTAATCGAGGCGCAGGATGATGCGCCGCGCGCGGTTGTTCTGCTTGAACACCAGCGGCACCTTGCGCGTGGGAAAGGCAAGCATGTGGATGTCGCTTGCCTCCGACATCCGCCGCAACGTCACGCGCTTCCTTTGCACCGGAGCGGGAGCCCGCCGGTTTTCAGAATTTGCCTTATTTTTCCGTCCGTTCCGCATGGCCGTCGAGAACAATCCACATATCCCCAGGGTGAAGTTTGGACCCCCGGGGACCACTCTACGGCCCGCTTTGCGTCGCTTTCAACCGCTTACTGTTTTTTTAGAGCGACCGCGCCCTTCGCTGGTTAACGCGGCCGCCTCGGCCGAGATAAGGGCCTGTTTTCGCTGGCTTCCCCAGGCATAGCCGCCAATTGCCCCATCGTTACGCAAAGCACGGTGACAGGGAATGGCAATCGCTACCGGATTGGCGCCGCAGGCCTGGCCGACTGCCTGGGCTGCCCCAGGCTGGCCGATCACCCGGGCGATGGCACCATACGAAAGGGTCTCGCCGGTCGGGATTCGCGACAGAGTCGACCAGACCTTGCGCTGGAAGGCGGTCATGCGGATGTCGAGCGGCAGATCCCGGCGCGGGGTCTGGCCGGCGATGCGACGCAGGATTTCGGCGAGATACCGCCCAAGACCGGAATCATCGCGGGCGATCGACCGGGCGCGGGGAAACTCGGCACGTAGCTGGCCCTCGAGGTCGCCGAGGTCGTCGCCGAGTTCGACCCGGCAGATGCCGCGCGGCGTGGCCGCGACCAGCACCAGACCCAGATGGCTCTCGCCGACGGCATAGCGTATTTCGGCCCCCCTGCCGCCCTCGGCATAGGAGGCGGGGGTCATGCCAAGCGCCGCCCCGGCACGCTCGTAGACCCGGCTGGAGGAGCCGAAGCCGGCCTCGAACGTCGCGGCGGCAACACCCGCCCCGCTGCGCAGCCCCTTCTTGAAGCGCTCGAGACGCAGGCTTTCCTCGTATTCGCGCGGCGACACGCCCATGGCGCGCTTGAACTGGCGCTGCAGGTGCCAGGGGGAAAGGCCGCAATGGCTGGCCAGTTCGTCCAGCGTCACCGGTCCATCCGCCTCGTCGGCCTGGCGGGCCTTGATATAGGCGGCGGCGCGGCCGACCATCTCCATCTGGGTCTCGCTCATCTTGGGGCCCTTCCCTCGCATGCTATACATACCCCGCAGATTTGGCCGAGATTGCCCTTACCCGCTATCCGGGCCTTGCGCACCAGCCTAGCCTGAACCGGCCTGCTTGAGGACCCGACGATGAGCGCCGACCCCTTCGACCTCGAACGCTTCGTCGCCGCCCAGGACCCGCTCCATGAGACGGTCCTTGCGGAGCTGCGCGCCGGGCGCAAGGAAAGCCACTGGATGTGGTTCGTCTTTCCCCAGATCGCCGGCCTCGGCTTAAGCTCCATGTCGCGACGCTATGCCATCGCCAGCCGCGCCGAGGCCGCAGCCTATCTCGCTCACCCGGTCCTGGGGCCGCGCCTGCGCCAATGCACGGCCCTGGTGAACGCCCATGGCGGCGCAGACATCCATGCCATCCTCGGGTCGCCTGACGACATGAAGTTCCATGCCGCGATGACGCTGTTCGAGGACGCTGCCGGGACGGTGGCGGACCGGGCACCGTTCCAGACTGCCCTGCGGCTGTTCTTTGGCGGCAGCCGGCATGCAGCAACCCTTAACAAACTGCGGGCATGACTGCCTCGACAGGCGCGGCCCGGTGAATTATCTAGGCCCTACCAAATATCCCAATGGAAGAGATCTGCCATGACTGAGACTCGCTCGGCCGCCCTGCCCGCTTCCTTCAGCCCGCTGCGCCTGGAAACCCGTTCCCGCGCCTTCCAGATCGGCGCCGTGCTGCTCGGCACCCTCTTCCTGGCGCTGTCCTCCTGGATCGAAGTGCCGATGTTTCCGGTGCCGATGACCATGCAGACCTTTGCCATCACCGTGGTCGGCGCGTTCTATGGCTGGCGTCTTGGCGGCTTGACCATCCTTGCCTGGCTGGGCGAGGCGATGGTGGGCCTGCCGGTTCTGGCCGGCGGCGCCGGTGGCCTCGCGCATTTCGCCGGGCCCACCCTCGGCTACCTCGTCGCCTTCCCGATTGCCGGGGCCCTCGTGGGCTATCTTGCCGAGCAGGGCTGGACCCGCAACATCGCCCTCGGCTTTGCCGCGATGCTGCTCGGCAACGCGCTCTGCCTCGTCATCGGCGGTGCTTATCTGGCCTCGCTGCTCGGGCCCGAGCAGGCAATGGCCCTTGGTGTCACCCCCTTCATCCTGGGTGGCATCCTGAAATCGGCCCTCGCCGCCCTTATGGTGAAGGCGAGCTACCGCCTCGAGCGTCAGTAAAGGGCGGCGGCAAGGCGCTTCGTGACCGTCAGGCTGCGCGCGCATCACCTGCTGTGCATGCTGACCTATGTCGGCAGGGGATACAGCGCCGCCTTCACCGAGAATTTCGACCGTATCTGCGAACGCTTGGGGCGGGGCGAGGAGATCGAACTGGTCGAAGGACCGGACGATGTCTGCGCCCCGCTTCTGTGCACCGCCGATCCGCATTGCCATGAGGCCAGCGTGGTCGCGCGCGACCGTCTCGCGGCCGACGCAGCAGCCTTGCAGCTGAAGCGGCCGGTCACTACCGGCTCGCGCTTGGTGCTGGATGCAGACTTACTTGGCCGATTGCGCACCGCCTTCCGCAGCGGGGCAAGCCGGGCTGCCTGCCGATCCTGCGAGTGGCACGACCTCTGCACCGACGTCGCCGCCGGCGGCTACCGGGAAATCAAACTGCGCGCCGGTTGACGAAGGCGACCCGCCAGGCAGCGCCGAAGCTCTGGCCCTCGATATGGTCAAGGCGCGTCACCGAGCAATTGTCGACCGAGAAGCCGAGCGCGCGCTCCGGCTCGATATTGAGGGCGGCGGCGAGCGCCGCGCGAATGGTGCCGCCATGGGTAACCACGACGATGTCGTTGCCGGCATGGGCCAGGGTCAGGCGCAACAATGCCTTTTCCACCCGGTTGACGACGTCGGCGAAGCTCTCGCCGCCCGGCGGCCGCTCAGTCGCCGGCGCATGCCAGAAGCGGTGATAGGCACCGTCGCGGCTGGCATCGAGTTCGGCATAGGTGAGGCCCTGCCAAGCGCCGAAATGCTGCTCGACCAGATCGCGCTCGATGAGGGGCTCGACCGGCTCCCGCCCCTGGCCGCGATGCAGCGCAGCCAGGGTCTGGTGCGTGCGCCTGAGATGCGTTGCCACCCAGACGGCTTCCTGCGGCAAAAAGCCGGCGAGGCCGCGAAAGAGCGCTTCATCCGAGCAGTCGCAGTCAAAGTCGTCCTGGCCATAGATGCGGCCATGGGCGCCGATCACCGGCGCATGGCGCACCAGCCAGAGTTTGGTTTCGGTATGGTCCATGATCGGGTTCGGTTCAGATCAGCGTCACCAGGTTTATGAGGATCGCCATCTCGGCAACTTGCTCGACGGCGCCCAGCACGTCGCCGGTATAGCCGCCGAACTGCCTTTGCGCCAGCCGCGCCACCAGCCAGGTGGCGGCAAGAGCCGCCAGCAGCGCCACCAGGGCGGCGACCGGCGCCACCGCGATTACGGCGATGACCAGGGCGATGATCAGCGACCAGTAGGCGATTGCGGGGCTCGGCCGACCGGCGCCGGCGGCGAGGCCCTCCTGCCTGGCCAAATCCATCCGGCTCATCACCAGCGGCAGGACGCCGCGCGAGAGGGCATGGGCGGCAATGAGGGCGCCGCCAACCAGTTCGGGCGCTGCCAGCGCGGCCAGGGACGCCACCTTGATCGCCGTTGCAAAGACCAGTGCGAGGCCACCATAGGAGCCGAGGCGGCTGTCGCGCAGTATCTCGAGCCGCTTAGCGAGCCCGCCTCGGGCACCCAATGCATCGCAGACATCGGCAAGGCCATCCTCGTGCAGGGCCCCGGTCACGATCCCCGTCGCGGCCACGGCAAGCAGCGCCGCCAGCAGGGCAGAGAGGCCGATCTGGAATCCGAGATAATAGACCAGCCCGCCGATCAGCCCGACCACCATGCCGGCGAAGGGGAAGGCCCGCCCGGCATCCGCCAGCGACCCTGTCACCGGTTTCACCGGGAGCCGGGTGAAGAAGCCGAGGCAGAGCCAGAAATCGCGCTGCCACGCGGCGAGGCTGTTGACGGTGGGACTGGCCTGCGGTCCGGGTTCCGGTCCAGACCCTGGCGCCGCTACCGATTCTGGCCCGGATTCCCGGCCGGCCGCGCCGACCGCTGGATCCGGGGCCGAAACGGCCGGCTCCTGCGCGGCGGCGACCGTGTCGTCCTGATCGGGTTGGTTGGGGTCGGTCATGATGGATTTTCAGCGAGGCCGTGCTGGCAGGCGACGGGACAGCGGGTTATAGGACTGCCACCGTCGGTCGGGCCGGGCCGGGGCGCGAACATTTTTGCGGACATGCGGCGATTTTGGAGCAAGGCGTGATGTTGGACAACCGATCGATGGCGACTTTTGCGGAAATGCGGCGAATCATCGCCGATTTTCCGGGTCCCGACCAGGAGGCAGCGGCCACAACCGCCCAGCGCGAGGGCCAACTGACCAAGCCGGCCGGCGCGCTCGGCCGGCTGGAAGAACTGGCTGCCTGGCTTGCCACCTGGCAGGGTCGCACGCCGCCCGCAATCAACCATCCGCGTGTCGCTGTCTTTGCCGGCAATCACGGTGTCGCCGCCCTCGGCGTCTCGGCCTTTCCGGCGGCCGTCACCAAACAGATGGTACTCAACTTCACCCATGGCGGCGCGGCGGTGAACCAGCTCTGCCGGAACGCAGATGCGGATCTGCGCGTCTATGAGATGTCGCTGGACGAGCCGACCAGGGACTTCACGCAGGCACCGGCTCTCAGCGAGATCGAGGCGGCGCGCGCCATGGCCTATGGCATGATGGCGGTGGAGCCCGGCGTCGATCTGCTTTGCGTCGGCGAGATGGGCATTGCCAACACGACTGCCGCCGCCGCGATCGCCGCCGCCCTCTTCGGCGGCAGCGGCAGCGATTGGGCCGGGCCCGGCACCGGAATCCACGGCGCGCAACTGCAGCGCAAGGCGGAAGTGATCGATCTCGGCCTCGACCGGCACAAGGCATCCTTCGACGACCCGCTCGCCATCCTGGCCGCCCTCGGCGGACATGAACTGGCCGCCATCACCGGCGCCGTGATTGCCGCCCGCATGGCGCGGGTGCCGGTGCTGCTGGACGGCTTCGCCACCACGGCCGCAGCGGCAATCCTCCTGAAAATTGCCCCGGGTGCGCTCGACCATTGTGTGGTGGCGCATTGCTCGGCCGAACCCGGCCACAAGCGGCTGCTGCAAGCGATTGGCATGCGGCCGCTGCTCGATTTCGGCATGCGACTCGGCGAGGCTTCGGGCGCCGCCCTCTGTATTCCGATCCTCAAGGCCGCCGCCCTCTGCCACAGCGGCATGGCGACCTTTGCCGAAGCCGGCGTCAGTGGTAAGGATTGATTTCCGTTCACCATTGATTCTCATCGGGATGCAATGAGCCAGGAACTTGCCCGTGCCTTTCTGCTGGACCGGTTGGGATTGCGCGGGGCGTTCTGGCCGCGCGAGAGGGCAAAGGCCGGGGCGGTGGGTCTTGGCATGATGCAGATCGACAGCATCCGGTCGACCGGCCTGCGCAATCACGAGATAGCCTGGGCCGCGCGCACGGACGCACCGATCGGCGACCTCTATGACCTTTTTTATGGCGACCGGGCGATGCTGGAAACGCATTACCCACTGTTTGCGACACGGCGCGACTGGGTCCCCTTCTTCCTCAAGGATTTCGCCAAGGCGGTGAATCAAGAGCGCCTCCGGGAAGCGCGGCCGCTGATGCGCAAGGTGAAGAAGCACATCGCCGAAAATGGGCCGGTCTCGCCGGCCGATCTCGAGAGCGAGCGCGTGACAGGCGGCTTCAACACCGTCAAGGCAACGACGCGGGCACTTGAATATCTTTATCACACAGGCCAGGTGCAGATCGCCGGCCGCACCGCCAATTTCCACCGCCTCTTCGACCTCACCGAGCGCGTGGCGCCGGAATTGCTGACGCCGCCCGCCGATTACCGCGCCCGCCACAAGGAGTTCTTCGTTCTCTCCGCCCTCGCAGTCCTCAAGATGGCGACGCCGCAGCAACTGGCGGAACGGGTCGCGCATCATTTCGGCACCTGGCGCGGCGGCGGCCTGCCGGTGGCGCGCAGGCTGATCGAACAGGCGCTCGACCACAACCTCATCGACTGGATCGAGGTATTGGAAGGCGACCGGCATCACCGCTTCCTCGCCCTCAAGGGCGACCTCGACCACTTCCGCGCCCGCTGGCAGGCGGCTGATGAAACCGTCCGCCTGGTCCCGCCGCTCGACAATCTGATGTTCAGCCGACGCCGCTTCACCGAACTGTTCGGCTTCACCTACAAGTTCGAGGCCTATACGCCCGAAGCCCAGCGCCGCTTCTATTTCGCCATGCCGCTGGCTTACCGCGACAATATCGTCGGCCTCATTGACGGCAAGAAGGAGGGCGACGACTGGCGCGTCACCGGCCTCGACCTCTATCGGCCAGTGTCGCCCGATTCCCTGCGCGCCGGCCTGCATCGCTTTGCCCGCATCGCAGGCTGTACACGCGTGACGGCGCCGAGCGGCATCAGACGCGATCTGAAGAAAGCCCTCACCGGCAGGATTGAGGCAGCATGAACGACTCCCTGCCCGCCCAACTCCGGACACGCGACCGGCGCGCGGTCACGGACGTTGCAGCCGATCCCGCGACCGGCGATATCACCGGCATGGTGCCGATGGTCGGCGCCTGCCGCTGGCGCAAGGACGGCCGCATCCTCTCCACCCCGACGATGGCCTTCGGCGGCGAACAGGCCGGGCCACTCGATCTTCTCCTTGCGCCGGTTGAAACCGGGACGGGGCCGCGACGGGCTTCCATGGCAGAGGCCCTGTCCGATCCGGCGGGCCGCAACGCCTGCTGCGACTAAGGAAAACCACCTGAACGCACACCATGGCGTAGGTATATTTGCCCGGTGTCATCCGGCTGTAACACGACCGTGGGACAAGCGCCGTCATGCTGCAGACGAAGGTGAGCATGGGACCGGATATGGTGGAGCGAAGCGAGAGTGAGCTGCGCCCCGCCGCCATTGCCCTGGCCGAACAGACCGATAATGCCCGCGCCTTCACCCTGCTGGCCCGCGATTTGGCAAGCCCGGCAAGGACAGTGCCGCCCGAAGCCACCGGCGCCACGGTGCTCGATCTTTTCCGCGGCAATACCGCGCTCCCCCTCCTCGCCATCACCGATGCCCACGGTGTCATCTATGGCGCGGTCGAGCGCGACCACCTGCTGTCGGTCTTCGCGCAGCCATTGTGGTTCGATGTCTATTTCAAGCGCTCGATCCAGCCGCTGATGAACCGGGCGCCGCTGATCGTCGACGAAATGGTTCCATTGGACGAGATCAAGCGGCTCATCACCCGCGAACACACCGATGCGATCGATTCCGGCTTTCTCGTCACCCGGCATGGACGCTTTCTTGGCATCGGCACCATGGCGCGGCTGCTGGAACTTACCGTCGAACAGGCGCATCGCCGGCTGCAGCAGCTGGACGAGGCACGCACAGCCGCCGAATTCGCCGCCGCCTCGCGCGCCCGCTTTCTCGCCACCATGAGCCATGAATTGCGTACGCCCTTGAACGCCATCATCGGCTTTTCCGAATTGCTGCTAGCTGCCCCCGATTCCGGGCGCCACACACCGCAGCTCGGCGATTACCTGGGCGACATCCGGGGCAGCGGCCAGCATCTGCTCGACCTCATCAACGACATCCTAGACTATTCCAAACTGGAAGCCGGCGCCGTCACCCTGGCCCCGGGCCGGTTCCACCTGGACGAGATGCTGCATTCCGCCATCGGCGTGGTGCGCGGCCAGGCGGCGGCCCGCGCGGTCGAGATCGCCTTCGAGGCGATGTCCGGCATCGATCTTTTCGCCGACGAGCGGCGCCTGCGCCAGGTGGTGATCAACCTGCTCTCCAACGCCGTCAAATTCTCGCCCAGCGGCGGCAAGGTCCTGGTACGGGCACGGCGCGATCTGGCCGGCTCGCCGGTGATCGAGATCGCCGATCACGGCATCGGCATCGCCGCCGCCGATCTTGAGCGCGTGTTCGAGCCTTTCACCCAGGTGGAAAGCCATCTCAACCGGCGCAACGAGGGCACCGGGCTCGGCCTTTCGCTCTCGCGCCAAATCATGACCCTGCATGGCGGTCAGCTGCGTCTCGAAAGCGCACCGGGGGTTGGCACCACCGCCATCATGATGCTGCCCACCGGCAGCCTGGCCGAGCCTATTCGCCCACCTGCAGCAGCAGCCCGAGCTTTCGCGCCCGCGCAAAGCTGAACACATAGACGACGATGCCGACGGCGATCAGCCCGGCATTGAGGGCGCCTGCCGCCAGGAAGTGATCCCAGCGGAAGGTACCGTCGAACAGCACGGCGCGCATCCCCTCAAAGACATGGGTCGAGGGCAGAGCCCAGGCGATCGCCTGGGCCCAGCCGGGCAACACCTCGATCGGGTAATAGACGCAGGAGAAGGGCGCCAGCAGGAAAACCAGGAACCAGGCCATGTTTTCGGCGGCAAGGCCGTAGCGCAGGATCATGGCCGTCACCATCAGGCCGAGGCCGCAGCCCATGATGAGCAGGTTGAAGAAGAAGGCGAGCAGCGGGACGCCCAGCGCGAAGATCGAAAAATCGTAGAACGGGATGGCCAGCAGCATGGCGGGCAGCACGCCGACCGACGCGCGCAGGAAGGCCATGACGATCAGCGCCACGATGTGTTCCAGCGGCGTCAACGGCGAGCAATAGAGGTTGGCGAGATTGCGCGACCACAATTCCTCGATGAAGGACAGCGAGAAACCGAGCTGACCGCGGAACAGCACGTCCCACAACATGACCCCGGCCAGCAGGACGCCGAAGGCATTGGCGATATAGCTGGAATTGGTGGCGAGGAATTGTGACAGGAATCCCCAGATCACCATCTGCATGGTCGGCCAATAGGCCATCTCCACGAGGCGCGGCCAGGATCGCCGCAGCGTGTAAAAATGACGCAGGCACATGGCCGCGACGCGATTGGGTGAAAATGCCGTCATGACAGCACCGGCAGTTCCGCCACGCGGCGGTCACGGGCGATGTCGAGGAAGACCTCCTCGAGATTCTGCCGCCCGAAGCGGTAGATGAGGTCGTCTGGCGTGCCGCGATCGACGATCTTGCCCTTGCGCAGCATCAAGACCTCGTCGGCCAGGCGCTCGACTTCGCCCATATTGTGGGAGGCAAGCAGGATGGCGGCACCGGTCTCCTTCTGGAACACCTCGAGATAATGCCTGATCCAATCGGCGGTATCGGGATCGAGCGAGGCGGTAGGTTCGTCCAGCAACAGCAATTCCGGCTTGTTGAGCAGCGCCTTGGCGAGCGCGACGCGGGTCTTCTGCCCGGCCGAGAGCGACCCGGTGCGGCGGTCGACAAGGGCGCCGAGATCCAGCGCCGTAGTCAGTTCGGCAATTCGCTGTGCCGGATTCCGGATGCCATAGAGCCGGGCGAAGACGGTCAGGTTCTCGCGGGCGGTGAGGCGATGCGGCAGGTCGACATAGGGCGAGGAGAAGTTCATCCGCGGCAGGACCGCAGCCCGGCTGCGCGCGATATCGCTGCCGAACAGACGGATCGATCCGGCGCTGGGCAACAGCAGGCCCAGCAGCATCGAAATGGTCGTGGTCTTGCCCGCGCCGTTGCCGCCCAGCAGCGCCACCGTCTGTCCTGCCGCGACGCGGAAGCTGATGCCGCCCACGGCGCAGACCGCACCGAATCTCTTTTCCAGATTGTCGACGACGACGATATCCATGCTCTCGGCCGAATCTGACGCCGCCCATCATTAGCGCAAGGCGGTTACGGCGGCATAGTACCGCCCGCGCAGGTCTGCCTTGCGCGGGCGGAAGGTGGTGCTTGCCAAATCGGGTGCGGATGCCTTTGATACCCCCGAAACGTGGATAGGGGGCGGCGGCTCGGGATGAGCATCGAATCGGTCAACATGCAGGCGACGCCACATCGCCCGCAGCGTCGCACCACCAGCGGCCGAGTTCGCCTGCAGACCCTGCTGGCGATCCGCTGGGTGGCAGTCGCCGGCCAGGCCGGTTCCCTGCTCTTCGTCGAATTCGTCCTCGGCCATGAACTCTACCTGCTGCCGGCCATCCTGACGGTTGGCGCCCTGGCCGTAGCAACCCTCTGGCCGCAAATCCGACGCAAATCCTCGGCCCGGCTGACCGATCGCGAATCGGCCCTCTATTTCGCCTTTGACATGGTGCAGCTATCGGTCCTGTTGGGCCTCACCGGCGGCCTCCACAACCCCTTCTCGCTGCTGCTGCTGGCGCCGGTCACGGTCTCGGCGGCGGCACTCAGCTTCCGTTCCACGCTGGGGCTTACCGCACTTGCCATCACCTGCATCAATGCGCTGGCCTTCTTCCATTTGCCCCTGCCCTGGCCGGCGGACAGCGCCTTCACCCTGCCGCCGGTCTTCGTCCTCGGCCTCGCCATCGCCCTTGCCCTCGCCGCCGTCTTCATCTCGATCTATGTCTTCAAGGTGGCCGAGGAATCGCGCCGGGTTGCCGACGCGCTGATGGCGGCGCAATCGGCCCTCGACCGCGAGCAGCGCATTTCGTCGGTGGGTGCGCTGGCCGCCGCCGCAGCGCACGAACTGGGCTCGCCGCTGGGCACCATCTCGCTCATCGCCAAGGAACTGACCCGCGACCTGGCGCCGGATTCACCCTATCGCGGCGATGCCGAGCTGCTGCTCTCCCAGGCCGACCGCTGCCGCCAGATCCTGGCCGAGATCGCCGCGCGGCCGGAGGAAAGCTCTAAGGACCATTTTCATGTACTGCCGGCCCCGCTCCTCATCGAAGTGGCGGCCGAGCCGTTTCTGCGCCCTTCGGTCGCCCTGCGGATCGAGGCCGTGCCGGATACGGGGGAACGACAGCCGCCGCTGCTGCAGCGCCGGCCCGAGATCATGCATGGCCTCGGGAATCTGTTGCAGAATGCCATCGAATTCGCCAAGGAAGAGGTCCGGGTCGCCATTGCCTGGAACCGCGCCGAGATCAGCATTACCATCTCGGATGACGGCAGCGGATTTCCGCCCGATCTGCTGGCCCGGTTGGGGGACCCCTACGTCTCGGCCTCGGCCAGCCCGGGGAAACTGCCCGCCAAGCTGGCCGGCCGCTATGGCGCCGGCCGCGGCCAGGCGGCGGCAAAGGCGGAACGGAAGGGGGACCACATGGGCCTTGGCATCTTCATCGCCCAGAATCTACTGGAGCGGGTCGGCGGCCATGTGCAGTTCGGCAACAACCAGTATGGCGGTGCCGAGGTCCGGGTTGTCTGGCCACGTGGCGCCGTCGACGGCGAAGCGCCGGGCGGCCAATAGGGAAACGCAATGCAACTGGCAGCGACAAAGGACAGCGCGGCATGACCGAGACCAGCGACAAGAGCCTCCTGATCATCGATGACGATGCGCCATATCGACAGCGCCTGGCGCTGGCGCTGGAGAAGCGCGGCTTCCAGGTGACGCAGGCGGAGAGCGTCGAGGCGGGCATTGCCGCCGCCAAGGCACGTCCGCCGCGCTATGCCGTGGTCGATTTGCGCCTGGCCGATGGCAGCGGCCTCGATGTCGTGCCGGAGATCAAGAAAAGCCGGCCGGATTGCCGCGCCGTCATTCTGACCGGCTATGGCAATATTGCGACCGCGGTCGCCGCCATCAAATCGGGCGCCGTCGACTACCTGCCGAAACCGGCCGATGCCGACCAGGTGGAAGCCGCCCTGCTCGACCACAAGGACGCGCTGCCGCCGCCGCCCGAACAGCCGATGACGGCAGATCGCGTACGCTGGGAGCATATCCAACGGGTCTACGAGCAATGCGACCGCAATGTCTCGGAAACGGCGCGGCGCCTGCGCATGCATCGGCGAACGCTGCAACGCATCCTGGCGAAATACGCGCCCCGCGGCTGAGCCGGGCGTTGGGCGACGATCAGCCAGTGTCGACACCGACGGGGTTCTGGGACAGCTATCTCGGCAGGCTGCGGCAGAAGATCGGCAGTGATCTGCTGCTGCTGCCCGGTGCCTCCTGTCTGTTCGTGAACGAGGCCGGCGAATTGCTGCTGGAGCGGCGCAGCGATTTCGGCCTCTGGGGCATTCCGGGCGGCAATATGGAACCCGGCGAGGACATCGTCAGCAGCCTCCGGCGCGAGATGCTGGAGGAGACCGGCTGGAATGCCGCCGACTTCATCCCCTACGGTTTTGCCTCGGACCCGGCCACCAAGACCATCACCTTTCCAAACGGCCATCGCTGCCAGTACTTCGTGCTCATGTTCTGGTCGCCCTGGCCGGAAGGGCGCGAACCGGTCGCCTCGGCGGAATCGCTCGCCTTCGGCTGGTTCCGACCCGATGACCTGCCGGACGATGCCATGAAGTCGCTGCCAGCCAGCGTCGCCGCCTATCAGCGCTTCCGCAGCAGCGGCGTCTTCCAGATGACCTGAAGGAAACGACCCGCACCATCACTGGTGCGGGTCGCATCTTCTTCGGGAAAGTGACGCCGCCGGCTCAGCTGTCCTTGCCCATCTTCGCATCCACGCTCCACGGGCCCGGGCCGCTGAAGACGATGTAGAGAAAAACGAAGCAATAGAGGATGGCGGCATCGCCGCCGTTCAGCACCGGGAAGAAGCTCTGCCCGGCATGGCCGATGAAATAGGCAGCGGCCATGGTGCCGGAGGCGAGGAAGGCCGCCGGACGGGTGAACAGGCCGAGGGCTATGAGGACGCCGGTCACCAGCTCGATCCAGCCGGCCCACCAGCCGGGCGAGCCCGGTTCGGGCGACCATTCACCTTGCGGAAAGCCGAGATGCTTCATGGTGCCGTGGGCGAGGAAGATCAGACCCGACATGATGCGCAGGATCGAGAGGAATTTCGGTGCCCAGGGATTGAGCGAATCTTTGAGTGCCATGGGGAGAATCCTTTGCGGCTTGCGGTGACTTGTGCGTAGCAACCAGCGAACAAACCTTGGCAACCACCGGCTGGGTGGGCTTGATGTAGGTTAATTCAGCGACTCGGCAGGTGCCAAGCAGAGGTACTGTGCAGGATTGCAAGATTTGGGGCGGTCCGGCAGCGTGGCATGCAAGGCGAGACCGTCGCCCGTTCGCAAGAAGGAGAGAGCCATCGTGATTACTGCGGATCTCGGCGGCAAGGTGGCACTGGTAACCGGCGGCGCCTCCGGCATCGGTTTGGCCACGGTCGAGTTGCTGGCTGCCAATGGCTGTGCCGTCGCCATCAACGATCTGGCGCGCAACCCGCGCCTGGAGGCAGAGGTTGCGCGCCTCTCTGCATCCGGCCACAGGGTCGCCGCGGCACCAGGCGATGTCGGCAATATGGACGAAGTCGAGGCCATGGTGGCGGCAGTCATCGCCCGTTTCGGGCGGCTCGACTATCTCGTCAACAATGCGGCCACGCCCGGCACGTCGAAACCCATACCGGTCGACGATTTCGCCACCATGGACGAGGCCTTCTGGGCCAAGCTCGTCAACGTCAACCAGATCGGTCCCTATCGCTGCGTTAAGGCGGCGGCGGCGCATCTCAAGGCGGCAAAAGGTGCCATCGTCAATGTCGCCTCGACCGCGGGCCTCGCTTATGGCGCCTCGTCCTCGGTCTACGCCTCGACCAAGGCAGCCATCATCCTGCTGACCAAGGAATGGGCCTATGCGCTGGGACCGGAGGTGCGCGTCAACGCCATCGCTCCCAACGTGGTCGACGGCTCGGGCTGGGATTGCCGCTTCGATCCGCAAGCCATGGCCGCCACCATCGCCCGGATGCCGCTGAAGCGCGCCGGCAAGCCGGCCGATTACGCCGAGACGATCTTCTACCTGCTGGCGGGCGCGCCTTATGTCACCGGCCAGACCATCGTCATGGATGGCGGCGGGGTGCGCTAGGCGCCGCCGCTGCTAATCCCGCTCGGTATCGAACGGATTGTCGGTGCGGCGCAGGATAAGGCGAACCGGCGTGCCGGGCAGGTCGAACACCTCGCGCAGGGACTTCACCAGATAGCGGTGATAGGATTCCGGCAGTTCGTCGGCCTTGGCAGCGAACAGTGCGAAGGTGGGTGGGCGCGTCTTGATCTGCGTCGCGTAGCGCAGCTTGATGCGTCGGCCGCTGACCAGGGGCGGCGGATGCTGCGCTACCACATCGGCCAGCCAGCGGTTTAGCCGCGCCGTGCCGACGCGCTTGTTCCAGGTGCGATAGATGCCGAGCACCGCCCCCATCAGCTTGTCGAGCCCGCGCCCGGTCATGCCGGAGAGGGTGACGACGGGGATGCCCTTCACCTGCGGCAGCGACCAGTCGATGCGTTCGCGCAGCTTCTTCAGCGCCTCGTTCTTGTCCTCGATCGAATCCCATTTGTTGGCGGCAATGACCAGTGCGCGGCCCTCGTCGATCACCTGACGGGCGATGGTGAGGTCCTGCTTCTCCAGCATGTCATTGGCATCGAGCACCAGCACCACGACATGGGCATACTGGATGGCGCGCCTGGTGTCGGCACCGGAGAGCTTCTCCAGCTTTTCGGTGATGCGAGCATGGCGGCGGAGGCCGGCCGTGTCGATGAGGCGGATCGCCTGCTCGCCCCATTGCCAGTCGATGGCGATGGAATCGCGGGTGATGCCGGCCTCGGGCCCGGTCAGCAGCCGGTCCTCGCCGAGCAACGCATTGACCAGTGTCGACTTGCCCACATTGGGGCGGCCGACGATGGCGAGTTGGAGATGCTTCGGCGCCACCGGCTCCGGCAGGTTTTCGTCGTCGCCGGCATCCTCGTCGAGATCGAGCGGCGTCACCTCCTCGAGTTGCGCGTCGCGCGCGGCCGCCGCGTCCAGGCGGCCCTGCGCCACCTTGTCCGCCGCAATCGGCTCCAGCGCATCATAGAGATCACCGAGGCCCTCGCCATGCTCGGCCGAAAGCGGCAGCGGGTGGCCGAGGCCGAGGCGGAAGCCTTCCAGTGCGGCGGCACTGCCGGCATGACCTTCCGCCTTGTTGGCGATCAGGATCACCGGCTTTTTCGATTTGCGGAGGAGGCGCGCGAAATGCTCGTCGAGCGGCGTCACGCCGGCGCGCGCATCGAACACCAGCAGCGAGACGTCGGCTTCGGCGATTGCCGCTTCGGTCTGCTCGCGCATGCGCGCTTCCAGGCTGTCGTCGCTGGCATCCTCGAAACCGGCCGTATCGATCACTGTGAAGGAAAGGCCGCCCAGCGAAGCCTCGCCATAGCGGCGGTCGCGGGTAACGCCCGGCGTGTCATCGACAATGGCGAGCCGCTTGCCGATCAGGCGGTTGAACAGGGTCGACTTACCCACATTGGGGCGGCCGACGATGGCGACGGTCAAAGCCATGGTCTTGGGCGCAATCTCTCACGATGCCGCGAATAGGCACGCGGCGAAAAAATGTCAGCGGAAGGCGGTCAGTTCGGCGTCATCCGACAACATGAACACCATCTCGTTGGCCACCACCGGCGGCAGGTGCGAACGGTCGGGCAGCTGCTGCTGTCCCATCACCTGCCCGGTATAAGGCGAAATCGAGAGAGCGATGCCGTTCGATCCGGTCACCAGCAGCCGGTCACCGGCCAGCACCGGCCCGGACCAGTAGATCGGGTCCTCGCGCTGCTCCAGATCCTCGAAGGGCGGCAGCGGCCGGACCCATTTGATGCGGCCGTCCTCGCGCGTCACGCAGATCACCTCGCTGGAGGAGGTCATCACATAGATGAAGTCGCCGGCCGCCCAGGGCGATTGCGTGCCGCCCAGGTCGCGGCTCCAGTAGCGCTCGCCACGGCGCAGGTCGATCGCCGCCATGACGCCGCCATTGCCGATGGCGATGACGCGATCGCGGTCGATCACCGGTCGGCCGCGAATATCGGACAGCGCGGCAACGGAAGACGCGCGGGCACGGCCGGCAAGACTGTCGGTCCAGAGCGAATTGCCGTTGACCACGTCGAAGGCCAACAACTCACCCGAGGTATAGGCGGCGACGACGACATTGCCGAGAACCGCGGGCGTGGAGCCGCCAAGCAGACCGGCGGCTTCCTCAACACCGGCATTGGACCAGAGGCGACGGCCGTCATCAACAGCATAGGCCAGGAGCTGATTGTCGATCGTGATGACGAAGACGCGTCCGTCGCTCACCGTTGGTGCCGAACGCATCGGCGCCGGTGCCGATGCACGCCAGACGAAGGCGCCAGTCTTGGCATCAAGCGCATATATTTCGGCATAGGGGGTCGTGATGAAGATCTTGCCCTCGGCCACGGCCAAGCCACCGCCGAACAGATCGTCATCCTCGTCATCCGGGGTCATGTCGGCCTGCCAGACACGTTGTCCGGTATCAACCTGGAAGGCGCGCACCAGGGCTTCGGCATCCAGCGTATAGATCATGCCGTCGGCAATCACCGGCTCGGCCAGCAGGCGGTTCGAATCGCCTGCCGAGGCACCGACATCCACGGACCATACTTCGTTGAGCACGTCGGCGCCGGCCTGCAGATGGTACATCGCATGGGTCGGATTGCCGCCGGCCTGCGCCCAGTCGGCGTTGACATAGGGTTTGGGCAGGCGCACCGTGACGTCGGCCAGGGCCGGGTCGGCATTGAGTTCGGTGTTGAGCTGCAGCACCGAGACTCGCTCACCGGGCAGCGGCACCTTCTGCTTGTCGCAGGCGGCGAGAGCCAGCATGCCGATCATCAGGCCGCAAGCCACTGTCAGCCGGCCGATGCCGGTCCGATCGCCACCGCGCGCTGCCACATTCGCCCTCATCTCATCCTCATCCATCATGCGCGGTCCGTCGCGTAACATCTGCCCAGCACGGCCGGCCTATTGAGCAAGGCGGTCGCGCATGATCGTGACCCGGTTGTCGAGGCCGGCAGGTGCCCCCGGCGCAGCCGCCAGCGGTGCCAGATCGTCGAAAATCTGCCGCGCACGTGCATTGTCGCCAGCAGCATGGGCCGCAAGTCCGGTGATCTCGAGGGCGAGCAGCCGATAGGGATTGCCCT
This sequence comes from Dongia mobilis, assembly GCF_004363235.1. GTDB lineage: Bacteria > Pseudomonadota > Alphaproteobacteria > Dongiales > Dongiaceae > Dongia > Dongia mobilis. Next base: position 238,513 of record NZ_SNYW01000007.1, on the reverse strand, counting down.
CCGCCAACAGCGGTTGCACCAACTCCTCGCCATCCGCCGCCCGATCGATATCGAGGGCGAGGTAACCGCCCATCACCGCGGCGGCACCACGCATGGGCGCGTCCAGCTTCTCGTCGCCGGCCATTGCGGAGAGGATGTCAAGCGCCTGCGGCTTGTCGCCGGCGAGAACGGCGGCACGCGCCATGTCGAAGCGGGCGAGGCCGGAAACCGGTCCCTTCTGCCCGGCGATGCCGGCGAAAATGTCCACTGCGGCCTTCGGGTCCTGCTGGCTGGATTGCAGGGCGGCAAGATATTCCGCCCCCGCCTGTTCCCTGGCGCGGTCATGATAGATCCGCCAAGCGGTCACGCCGGCCGTACCGAGCACCACGAGCGCAACCAGGGCATAAACCAGATTCTGGTATTTTGCCCACAGGGCCGAGGCCTTGTCGCGCCGCAGGTCCTCTTCTACTTCTTGAAAAATATCAGACACTTACTACCCCTGGACAAACCCCGCGCCACAGGCGGGATGTCGTTTCTGCACCGCCAATCCGGGGGGCCGGGCAGCGATTTGCGCGCTAACATACATTCCAGGCTAGGCCCTTGCAAACCGCGGCATGGCACCGGCAAGGCCGCCGGCCGACGCGCATCGCCCGGGCTCTCATTAAGATGGAACGGAACTTGCTTAACCAGAGGGTGATTGGCCGCATGGCGCGGCGGCAAGCGAGGCGATGTCCATGACGAAGCGATACCTTTCGGGAATACTGCTGGGTCTTCCAATGCTGCTGGCGGGCTGCGACACCACAGCCCTGCCGACCTGGGTTTCGGGCGGAACTGCCTATGTCGCGGTCGAGGGCATCGCTCTCAACCAGACCGGCAAGACGGCGTCGGATCACCTCGCCTCGCTGGCGACCGGCAGCGACTGCTCGATCCTGGACTTCACCAAGACCGGGCGATATTGCCGGACCGCGGCGGAGATCGCGCAGGAGCAGGCCGCGCAGAACCGCCCCTATCCCGGCTACTGCTATCGCGGCCGCGCCGAAACCGTCTGCTACGACCAGCAGGATCCGACGGCAAGCAGCGAAGTCGACGTCTATCCGTTCAATCGCTGATCCATTCCGACTCTGATCTGGTGCTGATCTGGCGCCGCGACGGGGTCGGCCAGGCTTGGCCGCGACGAACCGCTTTACCGATGGACGGCTTTCGGCGACACTTTCGTGACGCCGGCATGCAGGCCGAGTCGGGTGAAGCAACGCAAAGGAAAGCATGTCGCAGCTTGTCCTTCTTGCCGATTATCGCCGCCAGGGTCACCGGGTCTATTTCAACCGGGACGAACTCAATCTGCTTCTTGGAATTTACAGCCGCAAGGTGGCGCATGCCGTCTGGCGCGATTATGCCATCGACCACCGCAGCAACATGGCGGTGTTCTCGATCTTTCGGCGCACCCAGGAGCAGCCGAGTTTCACCCTCACCAAGGTACTGCTGCGCGGCGAGAAGGAAGCCAATTACGTGCTCCTGGCCGGCAAGCGGCAGTTGAAATCCTCTCGCCGCCTGGCCGATCTGGTCGATCTCCTGGATCGGCAGTTGAATCCCGTCGATTGAGCCGTCATATTCCCGCCCGCCGGCCCCGCCGGGCGGGACATAGACACTATATGTTCCAAGAAAATTCGCCCTTATCCACAACATTTTGCGGATATCCCCTTGCCTCGCCGTATGTTGTGGGGTGAAATGAAACGCACTCAATATCTTGAGCCGGCCCTGGCTGTTGCAGCCTGCGGTCCGCCAGACATCGCCAGCCTTTGATCCGGTGGGGAGAAGACACATGGAATGGACCGAACAGCGCATTGAAATGCTGCGCAAGCTCTGGGGCCAGGGCCAGACAGCGAGCCAGATCGCGACCCTCCTGGGTGGTGTCACCCGCAATGCCGTGATCGGCAAGGCGCATCGCCTGGGCCTGACCGGGCGGCCGTCGCCGATCAAGCGGGATTCCGGTGACGGCGCCAGCGCGGCCCCCCGTCGCAAGGCGGCAAGCGCGCAGCGCCGGCAGCAGCCGGCCATCGCCCCAATGCCGACCCTGCGGACCGGCACGGCACCGGTAGCGGCCCCGGAAACTGCGCCTGAGGCGGACGCCGCCCTGGCGGCGCCGACAGCACGCGGCAGCGAACCGGTCCTGCCCAAGGCGCCGCCGGCGCCGCGGACCGCCGCCCAGACTGGTTCCAAATCCTGCTCATGGCCGATGGGAGATCCGAAGCAGCCGGGTTTTCATTTTTGCGGCGAATCCGCCGAACCGGGGCGGCCTTATTGCGCTCATCACTGCACCATCGCTTATCATCGCAAGTCTGAAGCGGCCTGATATAGCATTGGCCTGACATAGCGATGCCGGCCTGGGCGCGAGCTTGACGACCGGATATGGATAAGGTTTAGGCCCCGACCGGCCGGTTGCCGGCGACATGCATCAGGACAAGGTGGGGGAAGATCTGGCGGCCGGGCAAACCGGCCGCCATTTTTTTCGCCTTGGTCCGCTGCTTGCGATCAACCCAATGCTATGCAGCGCTGGACGCAATATTCTTGCTTCTTAGCTGCCAAACACATTTCTTAAAAACAATCACAATAAAGTGAGGCCCTATATCATGGGACTACGCCGTCCCAGAAACTCCCACATATAGGGTTAATTAATGGTGAACAGGCACTAAAATTTGAGATAATTGTCCCAAAACGATACGAGTATCACTATTGTATGAGCATTTTGTGTACATAATGTTGCAGCGCGACTCGGCCGTCGCCATTTTCCGCTTAGTCAGATTTCGCGACTCGGGCGCCATGGCACCTCGAAAGCGGACATCTTCAGCCAGTTTTCTCGGGACGGAACGAAATGAACACCACAACCCAAACGGCGGCCGCGAACGACCAGATGCCGCCGGTCGCAATCGACAACACGCTGCGCATTCAGGTCGTGCCCAACAGCGTTGTAGACCTGCCATTCCAGGCCGACCGCGTTGAAGCCCGCCTGGGCGACAACGGCAACCTGGCGCTGCGCCAGGGCGAAACCACGATTATCTTGCTGGGCTATACGGCTGCCAGTGAGGAAGGGACCGTCACCCTGCGGGGCAGCGACGGCGCCGAACTCGACCTGGCCGACATTCTGGCAGCGACCGATCCCAATCTTGACATCAGCACGGCGGCAGGACCGGCCGCGGGTGATGCGGGCGATGCCGTCAATACCGGCGGCGTCTTCGACCCCTTCGCGCCGCGCGCGGGCATTGGCGGTCTGGCCGGCATCGGCGGCTTGCAGGCGACCGAGTTGAACTATCGGACGATCACGCGCGAAGAGCCACTTCTCGTCGATGCGCTCGAAGACGAAGTCGCGGGGCCCACCGGCCCGACGGGCGAGACCGGCCCCACTGGCCCGACGGGCGAAACCGGCCCGACCGGCGAAACTGGCCCGACCGGCGAAACCGGCCCGACCGGCGAAAC
>NZ_SNYW01000007.1:0-234943 GCF_004363235.1 Dongia mobilis | reverse complement strand
ACCGGCCCCACTGGTGAAACCGGCCCTACCGGTCCCACTGGCGAGACTGGCGTCACCGGGCCAACCGGCGAAACCGGTGAGACCGGCGCCACCGGCCCCAGCCTGGATCTGCCGAGCGGCAGCTGCGAAGGCGGCAGGCCGACGGATCTTGCCGTCGTGGCCGGTGCCACCAATGGCAAGGACACGCTCTTCGGCGGCGACGGCAACGACCTTATTCGTGGCGACAACCAGAACGACGTTCTCTACGGCAAGGATGGCGACGACCTCCTCCAGGGTGAGAACGGCGAGGACACGCTCCATGGCGGCGACGGCAACGACTGGCTGGAGGGCGGCAACGGCAAGGACGTCCTTTATGGCGGCGACGGCAACGACATGCTGTTCGGCGACGACGGTGCCGACGAGCTTTATGGCGGCGACGGCAATGACTGCCTCTGGGGCGGGAAAGGCGCCGATTCATTCTTCGGCGGCGACGGCAATGACATCTTCCACGACATCGACAACGAGGACCTCAAGGGAAATTCCCCGGTCATCATCGGCGGCGATGGCGAAGACATTGCGATGATGGGCCTGCTGTCCAACTTCCGCGCCGATTCCAAGAACAACGACGACCAATATGTGAGAGAGATTGAAGTGCTGAATTTCGAGGGACAGGACAAGAACGGCAAGGACACGACGATCGTGCTCGACAGCGAGAGCGTCATCGATATGACCGATGACCGCAACATGCTGTTCGTCCAGGGTGATACTGGCGACACTATTGCACTGGAGGGAAATTGGTCGACCGACGGCACGGTGCATACCGGTGACGACGGTCGCAGCTACATGCTCTACACCGCCAGCAGCAACGGCACCGACGTCCAGGTCTATGTCGACACCGACATTACCATGATGAGCTGAGCCGACGGCCAAGCGGAACGGTTGGAAAGGGCGCTGCCGTCGTGGCAGCGCCCTTCTTCATTTGGCGCTCATCCCTCGGCGAAGATCCACTCGCCGTTCTTGGCGAGGCGGGCATTGTCCGGCTCGTACTCCAGCGCCCGCCGCAGCCACTCGCGCGCCAGCTCGCGCTGGCCGTTGTAATAGGCGCAGACGCTGCCGACATCATAGGGTCCCACTCCCCAGGCAGCGACATCACGGGTGTGGTCGCGCGGCATCGTCGTCAGTGCCAGCATGCGGTGCGCCGCCCAGACACCGCCCGCCCAATCCCGCGTTTCCATGCAGAACTTCGCGAACTCGAACCAGGGCTCGCGCGCATCGGGCGCCTCGGCACAGGCCTGCAGCAAGGCGCCACGCGCCTCGTCAAATCGCCCCATTTCCTTGTGGCAGCGGCCGATGAAGCGCAGGCTGGCTGCACGCTCGGCCTTCCAGGTGGCGCGTGGCAAGGACAGGTGGCGGCGCAATTCGACGATCGCCTCCTCATACTTCTTGTGGAACATCAGTTCGCGGCCGAAATAGTGGGCGCTGCGATCGTCATCCGGGTCCTCGGCGGTCGCCAGCGCCAAAAGGTCGAGATACTGGCCACGTGATTTGCCGTCATCGGCATGATGATGGATACGGACATCTTCGGCCCAGACCACCCTTTCGGTGGTACCGCGCTGCGGCAGGATGACCTCATGCGCCGGATGCTTCCAGAAATAGCCGTGGCGGTGATGAATTTTGTCGCCGAAGAACTGTACCTTGGGCCGGCCCTCGGCATCCCAGTTCCAGACATAGGTGTAGCGCAGCCGGGTCGTCCCGGGTGTCCAGGCCTGCTCCAGCGCGGCGCGCCAGCCCGGCATCAGGATCTCGTCCATGTCGAGGGAGATACAGACCTCGGCATCGATCGGCACCAGCGCCAGGTTGGCGTTGCGGGCATGGTCGAAGCGCCAGGGGCGGATGCCGATGCTGTGGACGGTGACACCCTCAGCCCGCAAGGCGGGGACGGTACTGTCAAGGGAGCCGGTATCGGCGACGATCCGGTAATCGGCATCGGCGCAGCTCTGCGCCCAGCGGCTGGCAAATTTCTCCTCGTTCAGCGCGATCGTGTAGACGGCGATTTTCATGAGCTGGTTTTCATGAGCTGGTTTTCTTGGGCTGCAGGTCGCTGGCTGGCGTTGCGGTACGTCAGGGTGGCGGCAACGGCGGTGGGCCGCAACCGATTTCCACAGCCGCACCCGCCTATTGCGCCTTGCCCAGGAGCCATTCGGCCTGTCGGCGCAGGGCGGCGAGCGGCCCCTTTCGGCCGATGGTCTGCAGGGCGACGCCGGCGCCGTCCAGCAGCAATACCAGTTGGTCAGCGATGATGTCGGCATCCTTGAGGCCGGCGGCCCTGCAGCGTTCGGCAAAGCGGCGACGCATGCCACGCTTGTGCGCCTCGATCACCGCGCGGCCGGGATGGTCGGGTTCGGGCAGTTCGATCGCCGCATTGGTGATGGGACAGCCGCGGCTCTCGGGCCGCTCCATTTGCCGCCCCATCTCGTCGATCCAGGCGAGGATATGACCTCTGGGATCGTCGGCGTGGCGCGCCGCCAGCCGGTCCCAGGCAGCCTCGATCTCGCCTGCGACATCCTTCAGATATTCGGCCACCAGCTCGTCCTTCGAGCTGAAATGCCGATAGAGCGTCATTTTGTTGGTGTCGGCGCTGGCCGCCACGAGTTCGACGCCGACCGCGCGGATGCCCTGGTGATAGAAAAGGTCCTGAGCCGCAGCCAGGATGCGCGCGCGCGGCGGCACGACTGCCGTCGACTGCTCCGGAACCTTGCGGGGCCTTCCAGCCGTCATGAAAATCTCGCTTGACCGCTATGTTACCGATCGGTAACAGTTGCGCCATTACCGATCGGTAACATAGCCGATCGAATGCGACCCGACAAGGAGCGGAACCATGAGGATCGGTGTGACCGGGGCCAGCGGCCAGTTGGGTGGAGGGGTGCTCGAGGCGTTGCTGGCGCGTGGCGTGAAGGGCAGCGACATCGTCGCCATCTCGCGCACCCCCGAGAAGCTGCAGCGCTTTGCCGAACGTGGCATTGTCCTGAAAAAGGGCGATTTCGACGATGAGGCCGGCCTTGCCAGCGCGTTCCAGGGTATCGAGCGCCTGCTGGTCATTCCGGCCTCCGACCTGCGCCCTGGCATCCGCCTGCCACAGCACAGGCAAGCCGTCGCCGCAGCGAAACAGGCGGGTGTGAAGCATCTCGTCTATATCTCGACCGTGGGTGCCCATCGCGGGCAGGATCTGTTCCGGACCCATGTCGAGACCGAGCTTGCCGTGTTTGCGAGTGGGCTTGCCTGGACCATCCTGCGCATCGGCATGTATTACGACAACCTCTGGATGGGCACACTGCAACATGCACTATCCACCGGTATCTATGCGGCGACCGCCCCGACGCCCGCCGCCAATGTGGCGCGCAGCGATGTCGCCGCCGCCGCCGCGGCACTGGTCTCGACCAGCGGCCATGACGGCTGCATCTATCATGCGACCGGGCCGCACTCTCAGACACCGGCTGAGATCGCGGCTGTGATTTCGGAGGTTTTCGGGCGCAGGGTCGCGGCGGTCGACGTGACGCAGGACCAGTTCAACGGCGCGCTCAAGGGTGCGGGCCTGCCCGATTTCGTGGTCGCTGCCGTCGGCGGGATTGAAGCTGCGCGCGCCCGCGGCCTGCTCGATCTGGTGACCCACGACATCGAATACCTGACCGGCCGCAAGGCGCTAACCCTCGCCCAATACCTCTGGACCCACAGGCACCTTGCCGACCGGCAGACGGCCAGCCACTGACGTCCCGCGCCGCTTGCTCGGGGGATGGGGGCGACCCTTCCGCCAGATTTTCTCGCTCGGCACCCCCGACCGGGACAGAACAGGACCGGGAGGGAGCATGACCGGCCGCAGGCATCAGCTCTGCAGCCGGTCCTCACCCGCGATCTCCGGGATCGCGGGATGCGCCAGCGGCGCAGCGCCGCCGAGGAGGGCGACGGACTGGTCGGCGGCGTCCTGGAACGGCTCCAGCACCAGATCGGCACCGGCAGTCTGCAGCGCCTGGGTATCCGTGGATGCGTGCGACGTAAGGGCGACTCGACAGCCGCCCGCCATGGCGCGCACCGCCTGCAGCAAGGATAGCCGCTCATCCTCGCGGGAGATTCCGGTGACATAGACCGGGATGGTCGAAACCACCCAGCGCGCCCCGGTCAGCGGCAAGGTGGCGATGAAGTCCGGGTCCGTGACGTCGCCATATTCCGAAGCAAGACCTAGATCCCGCCAACGGCGCACGGCGACCGGGTTGAAGTCGATACCGAGTACCTTGACGCCGGATTTCGCGAGGCGCAGACCAATGGCGGTGCCGAAGCGGCCGAGTCCGCATATGATAACCTCGTAGCGCGCCGCTCTGTCCGTTCCGGCATCATTCGCCTCGCGCGGTGTGCCGCGTCGCTCGAACATGTCCAGCATCGGCTCGCACAGCGCATAGAGCTGATGCGAATAGGTGATCATGTAGGTCGATGCAGCGATGGTCACCAGACCGACCAGGGTGACGAGACCGGTCGCTTCCGCCGAAACGTGGCCCAGCGTCACCCCCATGGCGACGAAGATCAACGAGAATTCGCTGATCTGCGCCACAGTGAGACCGGCCAGAAAGCCGGTGCGCTTGCGATAGCCCATCGCCCCCATGATGACGAGAACGATGAGCGGGTTGCCGACCAGCACGAACACCGAAAAGACCACGGCAGCACCAATCTGCGAGCCCAGCAGCGACAGATCGAGCGCAGCGCCCAGCGCGATGAAGAAGAACAGCAGCAGAAAATCCCTGAGCGAGGCGAGACGCGCGGCAATCGTTTCGCGATAGGGCGTCGAGGCTAGTGACATGCCGGCAAGGAGCCCGCCTACTTCCTTGCCAAGTCCGACGGCGTCGCCGATCGCCGCGAACATGGCCGCCTGGGCGAGGGCGAAGACCACCAGCAATTCAGGCACGCGGGCAAGGCGCTCGGTAAGCGGGTTCGCCACAAAGCGGATGAACAGCATGACGGCGAGGACCAGGGCCAGGCCGGCGCCCGCCACCAGCACGACGGAATTGCTGCCCTCGGCCGATCCCGAACCGATGCCGATCGCCGAAAGGACGATCATGGCGAAGACAACGACCAGATCCTGGACGATCAGGAATCCGAGGGCAATCTGGCCATGCAGAGAATCGATCTCGCGCTTGTCGGAAAGCAGCTTGACGATGATGATCGTACTGGAAAATGTCAGAGCCACGGCGATATAGAGGCTGCTGGCCGCATCGAAGCCAAGGCCGAGGCCGATCAGAAAGCCAAACAGCGACGTGAACATCACCTGGCCTAGTCCGGTCATGACCGAAACTGCACCCAGAGAGCGAACCAGCTTCACGTCGAGCTTGATGCCGACGAGGAACAGAAGCACGGCAATGCCAAGTTCGGCCAGCAGATCGATATGATCGTTCGAGTGCACGAGATCGAGGATCGACGGGCCGGCTATCAACCCGACGACGATGAAGGCCACGATCAGGGGTTGCTTCAAAACCATACCGAGGACGCCGAACGCCGCAGCCAGTACCAGCAGCAACGCCATTTCGGCAAAGGCTGAATGGGTGATCAGCTCGATCAAGTCACTCCCCTCCCTCGGACCTCGCGCCAGCATTCGCATCGGCACGGATGGGCCGGCGATTTGCCGCAGCTTAGCTCATGCGATTCGCCTCGCGCCACCTTGATCGCCCCGCCTGATCCGGGCGAGTATGCAGACGATGCAGAAGATCGTCGTCGCCACCGATTTCTCGACCCGCTCCGATCGCGCCCTGCGGCGCGCGATCCTGCTGGCCCGTCGCTTCGAAGCAACGATCGCTGTCGTCCATGCCGTCGATGTCGACCAGTCGGAGGCGCTGATCCGCGTCGAGGTCGATGCCGCCGAAACCATCCTGCGCGAGCTTGCCCAGTCGGTGCAGGCGGGCGACCGCATCGCCTGTGAGCATCACGTTCTGCGCGGCGACCCGTTTCAGGTAATTGCCGATTTTGCCGTCACGGCCGATCTTCTGCTGATCGGGCCGCCGCGCCGCCAGGACCTGCGGGGCTTCTTCACCGGCACGACGGCAGACCGGATCGTGCGGGCGAGCAGCGGTCCGGTACTATTGTGCAATGGCATTCCCGTCGGCGATCATCGCGAAATCCTGGTTGCCCTCGATCTGGGCGACGGGGCAGGCGATCCCCTTGGGGCGGTGCGGACGCTGGGCCTTGACCGCGGCGCGGCGATGACGGCGCTCCATGTCTTCGAAACGCCGGCCGACGGGCTGATGTACCGGGCCAGCCTCGCCGAGCGTCAGGTCGCCCGCTATCTTGATGACGAAGAGAGACGGGCCGTCAGGGCCCTGCACGCGCATCTGAAAGAATGCGGCGCCGACGCGGTCCGTCCGCTGGTGCGGCGGAACGAAACCGGCTGCGCCCGCATCATCGCCGAGACCGCCGACAAGATCGGCAGCGACCTCGTCGCCCTCGGCACCCGGCGGCGCGGCTTGGCGGCAAAACTGGCGCTGGGCAGCGTGGCGGAAGACGTGCTGCGCCTCGCCAAGGTCGACGTGCTGGCGGTACCCCCGGAGAGCTAGCCTGCAAATGCCAGCGTATATTCCGCGGGCTTGAAACCGACCAGGCGCCGGTCGCCGAGGTCGAGCACCGGGCGCTTGATCATCGAGGGCTGCGCCAGCATCAGCGCCATGGCCTTCTGCGCGGTGATATTGGCGCGCGCGGCCTCGTCGAGCTTGCGGAAGGTGGTCCCGGCGCGGTTGAGGAGCTGTTCCCAACCGAGTTCCGCACACCAGCTTTCCAGCACCTGCCGGTCGATCCCGTTCGTCTTGTAGTCATGGAAATCGTAGGCGATGCCGCGTGTCTCCAGCCAGGCGCGCGCCTTCTTCATGGTGTCGCAGTTCCGGATGCCGAACAATCGCGGCCGCATCGCTACACTCCCTTACCTGCGCCGCGCTGCCACGGCGATGTCGAAATGATGCACGTCCTCGCGCTGCCCGAGCTTTGAGTACAGGGCGATTGCCGGGTCGTCGCCGGGATCCGCCTGGACGAAGACCACATGGGCACCGCATTCGGCGCCAATATGGCGGGTGAAGTCGATCAGTGCGGTGGCGATGCCACGCCGGCGATGAGCAGCAGAAACCGCGAGGTCGTAGATGTAGATCTCGCTTCGCGCCTGCTCGAATTTTTCCAGCTCATAGGCGGCAAGCCCGCCGATGACATTGTCGCCGGCGATGGCCACCAGCGCGATGAAAGTGGGTTTGCCGAGCAGGCGCGCAAGGTAGGCATCGTCCGGCACCGCACCGCCATAGGTGTCGGGTTCCGCGAACACCTCGCCGAACAGGTCCAGCATTCCCCGCATTAGGTCGAGATCGCCGGGGCCCAGCCGCCGCACTGCATATGCCGCGCCGCTCATCGCCGCTTCACCTTTTTACGCGCATAGTCGGGAATGCGGAATCTCTTGCGATAGGTACCCGGTGTCAGTCCGGTCAGGCGCTTGAACAGGCGGCGGAAGAAGGCCGGCTCCTCATAGCCCACCTGCCAGCTGACCTCGTCGACCGAGGCTTCGGTCCGTTCGAGGCGGCGCTTCGCCTCCTCTACCCTGATCCGCTGGACATAGGCAATCGGGCTCAGCCCCGTGGCCGCGGTGAAGCGGCGCTTGAAGGTGCGCTCGGCAAGGCCGGCGCGCCGCGCCATTTCCTCGAGCGGATTGGTGACGGAAAAATGCCGCGCCAGCCAATCCTGCGCCGCCTGGATCGCCTGGTCGCCGTGATCGACCCGGCCCTCGAAGACCATATAGGGGGCGAGCCCGTCCTGGTGCCATTGCAGCGCGAACATCCGCGCCACCGCCTGCGCCGCGACGGCGCCGGCATGGCGGCCGATGAGATAAAGCACCAGGTCATGCCAGGTCATCGAGGCGCCGGAGGTGATGAGTTCGTCGCGCTTGCCGGCGATCACCAGCACCTTTTCCGGATGAATCCGAATCGCCGGGAAAGCCGTCGCGAAGTCCCGGCCGTAGTAGAAATGGACAGTCGCATCCAGGCCGTCGAAAAGACCGCTTTCGGCCAGCAGGAAGATGCCGGAGCAGGCCGAGCACAACAGGGCGCCGCGTCGGTGCATGGCGCGGACCCAGTCGACCAGTTCGGGGTAGCGGCCCTTTACCCAGCCGCCCGGCGGCAGCACGATCGAGGGAACGATGACGATGTCGGTGCGCGCGATCCCGGCGATGCCCTTCTGCACGTTGATGGGGACATGGCTGGCAAGGCGCAGCGGGCCCGCCTTCTCGCCCACGATCTCGACCCGAAAGGGCGGGCCGGCGAGCGGCGAGCGACCGGCCACCTCCATCATGGTGAAGGCGTTGAGCACGTCGAAGATGCCGGTCAGCGTCGAGATTGTCGCCTCCGGCAGGGCGACCAGGCTGACATGCAGCGGCTCCATGCCGGCATCTTCGGTTTCTGGCGTCGCGCGCAGCATCACATCCATCTTTCCGTCAGGGGCGCGGGGAGATTAGCGCCGCCGATCCGCTGCCGCCACCCTTCCCCGACCCCCTGGTCCGCCCCCCTTGCCCAGCCCCCTTGCCGACTTGGCACGAATGACCCGGTTTTGGTCCAGACGGCTCTGCATCCGGACGCGCCGCCCTGTCACTCTCCGCCCCGCCCCCGCAGCCAGCGGGGAAATCGCGAGAAGGAGAGAGAAGGACATGGATACCATCCAGACCCAAAGCCTGGACCCGGTGAAACTCGATACCATGATCGGGCGGGCAATCAACGACATCTCCGCCGGTTATGGCGGCATCATGGTCAGCCTCGGCCATCGCCTCGGCCTCTATCGCGCCCTGGCCGGCGCCGGGCCGCTGACCGCGCGCGAAGTGGCACAGCGCGCCGGATGCGCCGAACGCTATGTGCGCGAATGGCTGAACTCGCAGGTGGCAGGCGGCTATGTCGACTACCACGCGGTGAGCGAATCCTACGAACTCAGCCCGGAACAGGCCTTCGTGCTGGCCGACCCAGACAGCCCGGCCTTCATCCCCAATGCCTGGAACGTGCCGGCCTCGATGTGGGCTGACGAGGAAAAGGCAGTGGAAGCGTTCCGTACCGGCAGGGGCATTCCCTGGGGTGATCATGACGGGCGGCTGTTCTGCGGCGTCGCAGCGTTCTACCGCAACGCCTATCGCGGCAGCCTGGTAAGGGAATGGTTGCCCGCCCTCGACGGCGTCACCGCAAGGCTGGCGGCTGGTGCGCGCGTCGCCGATATCGGCTGCGGCCATGGCCATTCCACGGTGCTGATGGCCGAGGCCTTCCCGCAATCGACCTTTCACGGCTTTGACGCCCATGCCGCATCCGTGGCCGAGGCGGAGAAAGTCGCCGCGGCCGCCGGCGTGGCGGCGCGCGTGACCTTCGACGCGGCGCGGGCCGACGATTATCCGGCCGCCGGCTATGACCTCATCTGCTTCTTCGATTGCCTGCATGACATGGGCGACCCGGTCCGCGCCGCCGCCCATGCCGCCAGGGCGCTCGCCCCCGGCGGCACGGTGATGCTGGTGGAGCCCTTCGCCAATGACCGGGTCGAGGACAATGTCTCGCCGGTGGCGCGGATGTATTACGCCGCTTCCACCATGATCTGCTGCGCCCATGCCATTTCGGAAAGGGGTCCGCATGTACTGGGCGCCCAGGCCGGCGAGGCGCGCCTCGCCGAGATCTTCCACAAGGCGGGCTTCGGCCATTTCCGCCGCGCCCTTGCAACACCCTTCAACCTGGTGCTCGAGGCGCGGCTCTAACCGCGCCTCTCCCGCCCCACTGCAAACGAGGTAACCGCAAAATGAGCCTTGCCGACACCCAGCCGCTCGCACCGGCGCGGCACGACGCAGTTGCCGGCCTGCGCGCGGCGCTGGCCGAGGGCGGCGCGCTCTTCCGCCTCGCGCTTCCCATCGCGCTCATTGCGCTGGTCAATATGGGAATGAGCGTCACCGACACGCTGATGGTATCGCAGATGTTCGGCACCGGCGCGCTGGCGGCGGTGGCGGTGGGGAGCGACCTTTATTCCATCCTGTTCTATTTCTGCGCCGGCATCATCGGCGGGGTGACGCCGTTCTATACAGCAGCGGTAACAAGGGGAGATGCCGGCGAAAGGCGGCACCTGCTGCGCCAGGGCTGGTGGCTGGTTCTCCTGCTGGCTGCGCTGGCCTTGCCGGCAATCTGGACCGCGCCCGCCTGGCTCGCCACCTTCGGCCTTGCCCCCGATCTGCTGGCGGAGGGCGCGGGCTATACCAGGGCCATGGCCCTCACTTTGGTGCCGATGCTGGGGGTTACCCTCTATCGCACCGTGCTGACCGCGGCAGAGCGGCCCAAGGTGTTCCTTCAGGTGACGCTGGCGATGCTGCCGCTCAACGCGGCTGCCAATTATCTCTTCATGGCGGGGCTCGGTCCGCTGCCGGCCTGCGGGCCGGCAGGTGCCGGCATTGCCTCGCTGCTGGTCGCGCTCCTGAGCCTCGGCCTGCTGGTCCTGATCGGTCGCCGCGCGGACAGGCGCCGCGCGGCCGCGAACCCGCCGGCCGCTGTCTGGCGTGGTCTTGGCGACGTGCTGCGCATCGGCATCCCGATCGGCATCGCGACGGTCACGGAGGTCGGCATCTACCTGGCGGCAACAATCTATGCCGCCAGGCTGGGTGCCGCCGATGTCGCGGCCCATACGCTGACCCTGCGCACCGCCGGCATCGCCTATGCCGTGCCGGCGGCGCTGCTGCAGGCGGCAATGGTGCGCATGGCGCGGGCGGAGAGCCTGGCCGCGGATGACGCGCGACGGGAAGCCGGCCGCGCCGTGACGGCGGCCGCCATCGGCCTCGGCCTCCTCTGCGGTGCCGCACTGCTTTGCCTGCTGCTGGGTGCCGCCCTGCCCCTCTCCGACAGTTTCTTCGACCGCAGCGCCACGGGCGTCGCCGCCGCTGGCATCGCCCTCCTCCTTCTCGTCATCCTCGGCGGCATCGAGGGCATCGCCTGTCCGGGCCTTGCCATCGCCGGCCTGCTGCGCGGTCGCAAGGACACCCGCCGGCCGATGCTATACACGCTGGCCGGGTACTGGCTGATCGGGGCGCCCATCGGCATCATCCTATGCGAAGGTCTGAATCAGGGCATCATGGGGATCTGGCTTGGCCTCGCCGCCGGCACGCTCACGACCGCCGCCCTCAATGCGCTGCGTTTCGCGCGAAGCCGAGATATCGCCTTGACTATCTAGGACGCTTGCCCTAATTTTTTCTAGGGCAACCGTCCTAGGCAAGATGGAATAGATCATGAGCGCCAGCGAGACCCGCGCCGGCATCGTCGCGGCGGCCGACGAGTTGTTCTACCGGCAGGGCTACGCCCACACCTCGTTCGCCGATATCGCCACGGCGGTCGATCTTTCGCGCGGCAATTTCTACTACCACTTCCGCAGCAAGGACGAGATCCTGGCGGCGGTGATCGCGACTCGCCTGAAAAGAACAGAAATGATGCTGGCGGATTGGGAGAAGGCGGCAGTGGACCCGCTGGTGCGCATCCGTTGCTTTATCGACATCGTCATCAGGAACCGCGCCGAGATCAAGCGCTTCGGCTGCCCGGTCGGATCGCTGACGACCGAGCTGGCCAAGCTCGGCCAGCAGGGCGGCGGCGAGGCGCGGCGGATCTTCGACCTCTTCCGGTGCTGGCTGGCGCGGCAATTCGCGGCCCTGGGCCTTGCCGCAAGCGCGGCCGATGCGGCGGCGCTTCACCTGCTGGCCTGGAGCCAGGGCGTTGCCGTCCTCGCCAACGTGTTTCACGACGAGGCCTTCATTCGCCGCGAGGTGCGGGAAATCGAGGCACGGCTGCAATCCATGCTGCCACCCGGCCGCCGCACCGGCCGGAGAGCGCGGCGCAATCCTGGGAGACCCTAGATGTTCTTGATCCTGCTGACATTTTCCGCCAATCGCGGCCAGGCCGGCGCCTTCATGGCCGGGCATAACGACTGGCTGAAACGGGGCTTCGACGACGGCGTCTTCGTACTGGCAGGCAGCCTGCAGCCGGCCCAGGGCGGCGCCCTCTTCGCCCATGGCGAGAGCCGCGCCGAGATCGAGGCGCGCCTGGCCCTCGATCCCTTCGTGGCCGAGGGCATCGTCAGCGCCGAGATCCACGAGATCGCGCCGGCACGGACCGATCCCCGTCTCGCTTTCCTCGCCGCCTGATCAGGGAAGGGGAGGAAAATGAGCACGATCCCGGGGCCGGATGGCAAGCCGCGCTGCCGCTGGTGCGCCGCCGCGCCCGAATTCTTCGCCTATCATGATTCCGAATGGGGCTTTCCCGTGGGCGACGACCGGCGACTGTTCGAGAAGATCTGCCTGGAGGGATTCCAGTCCGGCCTCAGCTGGCGCACCATCCTGGCGAAGCGCGAGAATTTCCGTGCCGCCTTCCACAATTTCGATTTCGAGCACATCGCCCGCTATACCGAGAAGGATGTGGCGCGGCTGCTGAACGATGCCGGCATCATCCGCCATCGCGGCAAGATCGAGGCCACGATCAATAATGCGCAGCGGGCCCGGGAAATGGTGAAGGCGGAGGGCTCGATCGCTGCCTTCATGTGGCGCTACGAGATGAAACTGCCCGAAAAGCCGCAGGGCATCACGACCTCGCCGGAATCCATCGCGCTTTCCAGGGAATTGAAGAAGCGCGGCTGGAAATTTGTCGGCCCCACCACGATCTTCGCGCTGATGCAGGCCATGGGCCTGGTCAACGACCATGCCGAGGCCTGCATCACCCGGGCCAAGGTGGCGAAGGCCCGGAAGGCGTTCAGGAAACCGCAGTGATGGCCGGCGACGCCGCCGTCGGCCGGGCGAACGGGCGGAAGGTAAGCGCGGTGAGGAAGGCGCCGATGCCCATGGCGCAAGCGCCGACATAAAGCCAGAAATAGCCACCGAAGGTGTCATAGATCCACCCACCGCCGATCGGGCCCAGCGCCATCCCGAAGCCGCCCGCCATCGCCGTGCCGCCGATCACGGTGCCCATCATGCGCAAGGGGAAGTTCTCGCGCGCCAGCACGGCATAGAGCGGCATGATGCCGGCATAGATGAAGCCGAAGAAACCGGCGACCGCGTAGAAGCCGCCGAGTTCACTCACGAAGACGAAGCCGAGCGCGCCGGCCGATTGCAGCAGCAGGCCGCCCGCCAGCACGTTCCTGGCGCCGAGCTTGTCGCCGAGGATGCCGAAGGCAACGCGCCCGCCGAGACCCGCGATGCCTTCGAGGCTGTAAATGGTGACGGCGGCGATCATCGGGATGCCGCAGGCGACGGCATAGCTCACCGTGTGGAAGATCGGCCCCGAATGCGTGGCACAGCAGAAGAAATTGGTCAGCATCAGGATGATGAATTGCGGCGTCCGCACGGCCTGACCGACAGTCATCTCGGGTACAGTCGTTTCTGGCGCGGTTGCTTTCGGCACAGCTGTTTCTGCCGCGGGCGCAATCGCCGACGCATCGAGCGCGGGGGCGCGGCGGACCAGGAACGAAACCGGGATCATCACGACGGCAACGATACCGGCCACGATGAGGAGCGTGGTGCGCCAGTCGTTGTACGTCCCCAGCCAGGCAACGAGCGGTGACATGGTGAAGGGGGCGGTACCCATGCCGGCCGAGACCAGCGAGACGGCGAGGCTGCGTTGTGTCTCGAACCAGCCGGTGACGCAGGCCATCATCGGCACGAAGATCGCGGCGACGCCGAGGCCGATCGCAAAGCCGAACCAGGACTGGAAGGCAAAAAGTGATTCCGCCCGCGCCGAGAATGTCAGTGCCACAGCGAGGATGACGGAGCCGGTCAGCACCACCGGGCGCGGGCCGAAACGGTCGGTGACCGCACCCCAGAACATGCTGGCAAACGCCATCACCAGGAAGCCAATGGTCATCGCCATGGAGATGCCGGTGACCGACCAGCCGGTATCCTCGGAGACGGGGCGCAGCAGGACGGGAAGCGAGAACATGGCACCCACCGCGATGCAGCCGAGCAGGCCGCCGGCCGCGACGATGACCCAGCGATAAGGCGATTCCCTTACCATGCGATTTCTCCCACAGTCTCCCGCCACAAGCGCGCCACTTTGCCGAGGCGCCGGTGGCAAGTCGACCGGCAGTTTTCGAAAGGTTGCCATGCAAGGAGCGAGGGCGGCACCGATCGCTGTCCACATTCTCCACCTGCCCCGCAGCGCGCCGGCGCGCGTCTGCGAGGCAGGTTTCGCATCTTTGCCGGCTTGGGCCAGCAGGCAACAGGGGCACATGGTCAGTTCGCCCCGTATTCGTCGCGGCGGCGGAACCAGGGGCCGGTCTCGTTGCGGCCCCTTGGCGCGCGATCCAGCCATTGATAGGCGCCCCACAGCGCATCCACACCCCGGGCATAGGTGGAATAGCTGTGATAGACGACGCCTTCCTCCATCACGAAGGTGCTGAGGCCCGGCCGGTCGCGGGAATAGCTGGCGCCATCCGTGCCGCAGCTTTTCGCAAAATCCACCACCGGCGCCGGCAGCGGCTCCACATCCATGGCATGGCCCTTCATCAGGTAGTTGTATTCGATGCCGGCCTTCTGCTGCGCTTCGGTGAAGGAGACGTTGAAGTCGTAGTTGAAATCGCTGCCGCCCGAGGAGGCCCAGGGGAAGGACCAGCCCATGCGGGTGCGATAGGCGAGCAGCTTTTCAAGCGGCGCCCGCGACACCGCCATCAGCGTCACGTCGTGATGGGCAAGATGCGTCGCGAAGCCGTCGAAACCGTCGGCGATCATCGAGCAGGAGGGACAGCCCGCCTGCCAGTCCGGCCCGAACATGAAGTGATAGACCATCAGCTGCGAGCGACCCTGGAAGAGATCCTGGAGCGACGCCTGGCCGGCCTCGGTCACGAAGGCATAATCCTTCTCGACCCGGACCCAGGGCAGTTCCTGGCGCTGGCGGGCGAGGTCGTCGCTGCGCCGGGTGAAGGCCTTCTCGGCGTAATAGAGGTCGAGCCGCGCCTTCAGCCATTCGGCGCGGCTGGCGGTGGGATGCGAGGTCATGAATTCTACTCCGTTGCTGGGATCGATGTGGTGCTGTGATAGATTGGCGCCGCGCGCCGGCCTCGTGGGAGTGACAAGTCTGGCGCGATTTGCGACGGCGGTATTGGCGGGGGAATCCGGGTGGACTCACTGATCAATGCGGCGGCGCGGGCCCTCAGCCGGGGCGATCCCCTGGGGGCACTCGACCGCGTGGCGCTGCGCGAGGATGCGCCGGCGCTGGCGCTCCGCGGCATCGCCATGGCGCAATTGGGCGATCTTACCCGCGCGCGGGTGCTGCTGCGCAAGGCGGGGCGTGCCTTCGGGCCGAAGGAAGCGCTTGCCCGTGCCCGCTGCGTGGTGGCGGAGGCGGAGGTGGCCCTCGCCGCCCGCGACCTCGCCGAGGCTGACTCGGGCTCCGAACAGGCGCTGGAGATCGCGCGCGACATATTGGCGGCGCAGGGCGATGTCGTGAACGCCGCCCATGCCCGCTATCTCGCCATCCGGCGCCTGCTGCTGCTGGGCAGGCTCGACGCGGCCGAGGGGCAGTTGCGCGCGTTGAATCCGAAGAACCTGCCGGCCGCCCACCGCGCCACCCATGATTTGCTGGCGGGCGGCATCGCGATCCGGCGCCTCGCGGCAAGATCGGCCGCCACTGCCCTCGCCCGCGCCGCCAAGGCGGCGGCGGCATCGCGCATCCCCGCCCTCATCGCCGAAGTGAAGCTGGCGCGGGAAATGCTGACAGCCCCGGCGGCGCGGCGCCTGCGGCCGGGGCCGGAGCAATTGTTGACCCTGGCCGAGATCGAGCGGCTGCTCGCCTCCGGCGCCCTTGTCATCGATGCCTGCCGCCACCGCGTGGTGATCGGACAGGCGGAAATCTCGCTCAGCCGGCGGCCGGTCCTCTTCGCCCTGCTCCAGGCGCTGGGCTTGGCCGCGCCGCATGATGCCGGCCGCGATGCCCTGATCGCCGCGGCCTTCGGCGGCCGCGAGGCGGATGACTCGCATCGCGCGCGCCTCCGGGTCGAGATGACGCGGCTGCGCGCCGCCCTGCGCGGCCTTGCCGCCATCAACGCCACCCAGGCGGGCTTCGCCCTTGCCCCCCTCGCCGGGAAGGGCGGCGAGATCGTGCTGCTGGCGCGCCCCATCGCCGAGAAACATGCCGGCATCCTGGCCCTGCTGGCCGATGGCGAATCCTGGTCGAGTTCGGCCCTCGCTTTGGCGCTGGGCGAGAGCCAGCGCAATGTGCAGCGCGGCCTCGACGCCCTCGCCCGGGCGGGCAAGGTTGAGGCCATCGGCCAGGCCCGCGCCCGGCGCTGGATCGCGGCGCCGATACCGGGCGTATGGGGGGCCGGCACCCTGGGGGCAGGTATCACGACAGCCTTGTTACTCCCGCCACCGCTGCCGGGCGATTAGGCTGGGGCCAATGCCACAGCCCCAACCCCCATGCGAAGGAAGCCGACCATGAAACTCCAGCAAGCCCGCATCACCCGCGAATACGGTCCCTTTCCCGGTGTCACCCAGGTGGGCGGCGTCAGTTACGACGGCCGCCATGTCTGGTTCGCGGCCGGGGACAGCCTGCAATGCCTCGACCCGGAGAGCGGCGAACCGCAGCGCGCCCTCGCCCTCGCCGCCGATGCCGGCACCGCCTTCGACGGCCGCCACCTCTACCAGATCGCCGAGCGGCAGATTGTGAAACTCGACCCCGCCACCGGCAAGGTGCTGCACACCATCCCCACCCCCGGCGATGGCGGCGGTTCCGGCCTCACCTGGGCGGAAGGAACCCTCTGGGTCGGGCAATACCAGGCGCGGCGGATCCACCAGATCGATCCCGAGACCGGCAAGGTGCTGCGCACCATCGAGAGCAACCGCTTCGTCACCGGCGTCACCTGGGTCGATGGCGAGCTGTGGCACGCCACCTGGGAAAACGACGAAAGCAGCCTCCGCCACATCGACCCGGAGACGGGGGCAGTGCTGGAACAACTCGACATGCCGGAAGGTATCGGCGTCTCAGGCCTAGAGGCCGGCGGTGAGCACTTCTATTGCGGCGGCGGAAGGACGGGCAAGGTCAGGGCGGTGAAAAGGCCGGGGCGGTAGAAAATCAACCTGTTGATCCGGTTTCTGAAGACTACCCGGCTCAGCATTATTGTCGTTTGACAAACTAGTTAATACTAGTATATATAATAGTTCTGCCGCCAATCATTCAGCAGAGACATGATGTCAAAATATATGAATCTTTCCAATTACTTGGTTGCCTATAAAGGTGACCGGTGGACCGCCAGTTTCAAGGAAGTTGAATCTGTCGTCGGCAGTGCGCTGCCGCGCAGCGCCTATCTCTATCAGGCTTGGTGGTCCAACCAAACCGGCGAAGGGCATTCACAGAGTGCATCCTGGAAAATGGCGGGGTGGCGAACCGGCGAACTCGATATCGCAAAGCAGCAGGTCACGTTCTATCGCGAAAAGGACAATCGCCCGGATAAAGCCGGTTCGCACGATGGTGTCGCCAAAGGAAAGCGCAACGGCCTGACGATTGCCGAGGCGAAGGCTGGGCTCGCCACATTTTTTGGAATCGCACCCGAAAATATCGAGATTACGATCAAGGGATGATGCGCCGCCCCGAGTGGCGCCACACATGCCACAGAATCGGCAGAGTGCTTCCCTTCACAATTCTAATCGCGAACAATGCGGTTTGACGCGTCGTGAACAGGCGTCGACGCACGGCTGCAATCCAGTGCATTGGAGGTAACCCATGCCCAAGCCCATCATGAATCTCGCCGATGCCGTCTTCGACGATGTCGAGGAGAACGGCATCTACACCTCATCCCGCGCGCAGATCGCGGCGCATATCGGGGCGCGGGATTTGGGCTATAACCTCACCGTCGTTCCGCCCGGGAAGGTGCAGTGCCCGTTCCATTCCCATCGCGGCGAGGAGGAGATGTTCCTGATCCTGGAGGGCGAGGGGGAGTTGCGGTTCGGGGATCAGCGCTATCCGATCCGCGCCTTCGATGTCATCGCCTGCCCCACCGGCGGGCCGGAGGTGGCGCACCAGATCGTCAATACGGGCAAGGTGACGATGCGCTATCTCGCCGTCTCGACCATCAAGAACATCGATGTCTGCGAGTATCCGGATTCGGGCAAGTTTTCGGTGGTGACCGGCGGGCGGGCCTCGCCCGGCTTTCGCAAGATCGTGCGGGCGGAGAACACGGTCGATTATTACGACCGCGAGAGGAATGAATGAGAGGGGTCGCCGTTTCCTACGGCGGATTCAAGCCTTGCCGGAATCCGGCTGCCAATCGGCCCGCTCGTAGAAGGGTCGGATTTCAATCTCGCTCGGCCCCGGCATGGGATTGGGGCAGCGCTTTACCCAGGCAACTGCCTCGGCCATGTCCTTGACCTCCCAGATCCAGTAGCCGGCGACCAATTCGCTGGTGGCGGCGAAGGGGCCGTCGATCACCGTGCGGCTGGCGCCGTCGAAGGCGATGCGCTTCCCGTAAGATGAGGGCTTGAGGCCACCGGCATCGCGCAGGATGCCGGCCGCACGCAGTTCATCATTGAAGCGGCCCATCGCCTCCATCGCGACCATAGATTCAGGCGAGGGGACGAAACCCTTCTCACTGTCCACGGTCGCCTTCACCAACACCATCACCCGCATTGCACGCCTCCCTGCACGCGAAACACCTGCTGCCGATTCTATCCCCTCACTCCCACTCGATGGTTCCGGGCGGTTTCGAAGTGTAGTCGTAGACGACGCGGTTGATGCCGCGCACCTCGTTGACGATGCGGGTGGCCACACGGCCCAGGAATTGCGGCTCGAAGGGATAGAAGTCGGCGGTCATGCCGTCGGTCGAGGTGACGGCGCGCAGCGCACAGACATAATCATAGGTGCGGCCGTCGCCCATGACGCCGACCGTGCGCACGGGGAGGAGCACGGCGAAGGCCTGCCAGATCTTGTCATAGAGGCCGGCCCGGTCGATCTCGTCGAGATAGATCGCATCGGCCTTCCTAAGGATTTCGCATTTCTCGCGGGTGATGTCGCCGGGGATGCGGATGGCGAGGCCCGGCCCCGGGAAGGGATGGCGGCGGATCATCTTTTCAGGGAGGCCCAGCTCGCGGCCCAGCGCCCTGACCTCGTCCTTGAAGAGCTCGCGCAGGGGTTCCACCAGCTTCATGCGCATGCGCTCGGGCAGGCCGCCGACATTGTGATGGCTCTTGATGGTGACGCTGGGGCCGCCGGTGAAGCTGACACTCTCGATCACGTCGGGGTAGAGGGTGCCTTGCGCCAGGAAATCGGCGCCACCCAGTTTCTTCGCCTCCTCCTCGAACACCTCGATGAAGAGGCGGCCGATGGTCTTGCGCTTCACCTCGGGGTCGGAGACGCCGGCAAGTTCGCCCAGGAACAGATCGCTGGCGTCGCGATGCACCAGCGGGATGTTGTAATGGTCGCGGAAGAGGGCCACCACCTGCTCGGCCTCGCCGCCGCGCAGCAAACCGTGATCGACGAAGATGCAGGTGAGCTGGTCGCCGATGGCCTGGTGGATGAGGACCGCCGCCACCGATGAATCGACACCGCCGGAAAGGCCGCAGATGACGCGGCCCTTGCCCACCTGTTGGCGGATCTTCGCGATCTCGGCATCGCGGAAGGCCGCCATGGTCCAGTCGCCCTTGCAGCCGGCGACATTGTGGACGAAGTTCGCGATCAATCTGGCGCCGTCCGGCGTGTGCACCACCTCCGGGTGGAACTGCACGGCATAGCGCTTGTCCTTGACGTTGGCGATGGCGGCAAAGGGGGCACCGTCGGAAACGGCCACCACCTCGAAGCCCGCCGGAAGGCTGACGACGCGGTCGCCATGGCTCATCCAGACCTGGTATTCGCCGCCCGGCTTCCAGACACCCTCGAAGAGCGGCGTTTCCTGCTTGACCGTGATGAGGGCGCGGCCGAATTCGCGGTGGTCGGAGCCTTCGACCTTGCCGCCCAGTTGCTGGCACATGGTCTGTTCGCCATAGCAGATGCCGAAGACCGGCAGCTTCGATTCCCAGACAATGTCGGGGGCGCGCGGCCCGTCCTCGGTCGTCACCGAATGCGGCGAGCCGGAGAGGATGATGCCCTTGGGGTCAAAATCCTTGATGCGGGCGGGGTCCGTGTTGAAGGGGAAGATCTCGCAATAGACCCCGGTCTCGCGCACGCGCCGCGCGATCAGCTGCGTCACCTGCGAGCCGAAATCGAGAATGAGAATGCGGTCGGTCATCGTGACTCCTTAGAAGACGAGCGGCTTTGGCGCGATGCGCGCGGATTTGTTGTCGATGAGGGGAGCGAGATCGCGCCAGCCATAGGCGACGTCGGGGACGCCGTCGTCGAGGCCGTGCGCCACCACCTTGCCGCCGATCTTCTCGTAGAAGCGGCGCCACGCATTGTCGGCATAGGCCCAGAGTACGAGGGCGCGCCGCCCCTCGCCGCGCCAATGCGCGGCGGCGGCGGCGATGAGGCCGCGGCCCAGGCCCTGGCCCTGTACCTCTTTCCGGCAGTGGAGCGAATAGATCTCGCAATCGAAGCCGAAGAGCGAGCCTTCCGTGATCTCGTGTTCCTTGACCGGGCCGCCCAACAGGAATCCGTCGATCGCCTCGCCCACCGCCCCCACCAGGATGAGGGCGCTGGGGTCGGCGAGAAGTTTTTCCCAGACCGGGCGGCGCTTCGCGGGGCGCATCTCGCCGATCTGTTCCTCCGACAGGAACTGGTCATAGGCCAGCAGCCAGCCCTTCAGGTGGATCTCCATGATGGCGTCTAGATCGGCCGGGGCGGCACGGCGGATCTTCATGCGCGCACCTCCAGGGCGACAAAGCGGGGGGTTGGAAAGCCGCGGCCGGGGCGGGTCCAGAATTGCCACGCCAAGCCCGGGAATCCAGCCCTGTGCCGGGCGTAATCCGCAGCGCTCTGGTTCCAGTCGGGGGCTTTCATGCGGCCTTATAGCCGCTGGACAGTCGGGGCGTAAACCGGGATTGTGGGCGTCATGACTGCGTCTTCTGCAACCCCCACCCCCCAACCGCAAATGGTTGACCCAAAAGCCGATAAGGCGCTTTCGGTCGCCGGACCCGGCGAAAGCGCAAGCGAAGAAATCCATTCCGAAGTAGCCATCGTGGGCGGCGGCATGGTCGGCATGGCGCTGGCCGCCGCCCTCGCCTCCAACGGCATCGAAACCTGCCTGATCGAGGCGGAGAAACTGCCCGACCTGACAGGCGAGGCCTTTGACGGCCGCTCATCGGCCATCGCCTATGGCTCGCAGCAGGTGCTGCACGGGATCGGCGCCTGGGATTTCATCGCGCCCGAGGCCGAGCCGATTCGCGACATCCGCGTCTCGGACGGCGCCTGGCACGTCAAGGGCGGTGATCGCGGTATCGCCAGCCCGTTCTTCGTGCATTACAGCTTCATGGACCTGCCGCCGGGCTCGGTGCCGGGGGCCAGGGGCCATGACCAGCCGCCCTTCGGCTGGATCATCGAGAACCGGGCGGTGCGGCGCGGCCTGCTCCGGCGCCTCGGCCAATGCGACAACCTCACCCATCTCAGTGCGGCGCAAGTGGTCGAACTTGACCTCGGCGCCGAACGGCGCATCGTGCATCTGGCCGACGGGCGGCGGGTCAGCGCGCGCCTGGTCATCGCCGCGGACGGACGGCAATCGGCGCTGCGGCGCATGGCCGGAATCGGCGCCCGCGAGCTTGGCTACAATCATGCCGCCATCGTCTGCACGGTGACCCACGAATTGCCGCATGAGGGCGTCGCGCACGAGCATTTCCTGCCCATCGGCCCCTTCGCCATGCTGCCGATGACAGATAATGTCGATGCGGCGGGAAAGCGGCGCCACCGTTCCTCGATCGTCTGGACCGAGGATGCGCGCGTCATTCCGCTGCTGCTGAAATTGTCCGATGCGGAACTGGGCCAAGAGATCATGCGCCGCTTCGGCGACACGCTGGGCCGGGTGATTCCGATCGGCCCCCGCTTCACCTATCCCCTCAAACTGGTGCTGGCCGACACCTATGTGCGGGAGGGCCTGGCGCTGGCCGGCGACGCCGCCCATGGCATGCACCCCATCGCCGGCCAGGGCTTCAACATGGGGGTGCGCGATGTGGCAGCCCTCGCCGAGGTGATCGTCGATGCGCACCGCCTCGGCCTCGATTATGCCAGCCTCGGCGTGCTGGAGGGCTATGCGCGCTGGCGCCGCTTCGACAATCTCGCCATGGTGCTGGTGACGGACGGACTGACACGCCTCTTCTCCAACGACCTGCCGCCGCTGCGCCTCGCCCGCGATCTCGGCTTTTTCCTGTTCAACAAGGCGAAACCCCTGAAGCGCCTCGCCATGCGCCACGCCATGGGCATCGTCGGCGACCTGCCGCGCCTGGTGCGGGGCGAGCGGCTCTAGCCGGCATCCCCGCCGAATGCCTTCAGAAATGCCCGCTCGCCCGGTGGGGTGAAGGCGATGACGCGGCTGTCCGGCGCGCGCCGCGCCCAGCCGAGGTCCTGGATCCGCGCGAGCAGGGCCGCGCCAAGGCCACCGGCCAGATGGCTCCTGCGCTCGCTCCAGTCGAGGCAATCGCGGCAGAGCGGCCGCCGCGCGGCGGTCAGTGGCGCGAGGTCGATGCCGAATTCGTTGCAGAATTCACGGCCCTTGGGCGCGAGATCGATGCCCGCACCATCGACGATGAAGGCCTGGCGCCGCTGCAGCGCCGCGTAGAGCATGACGCCGTATGCGCCGGCGAGATGGTCGTAGCAGATGCGCGCCTTCCTGAGGGCCGGTTCCTTCGGCCCGGTGCGAGTGCGCAGATGCCCGCTGCGCGCGGCAAGGCCGGAGAGGGTTTCCAGCATCTCGGCCACCTCATGATGGGCGAGGCGCCAATAGCGATGCCGCCCCTGCTGCGCCACCGCGATGAGGCCCGCCGCTTCCAGCTTGCCGAGATGGGTGCTGGCCGTCGCCGGGGTGATACCGGCCTCATTTGCCAATTCCCCGCTGGTCAGCGCCTTCCCGGCCATCAGCGCCTCCAGGATATTGGCCCGTGCCGGATCGCCGATGAGGGCCGCCACCCGGGCGATGTCGGGACCGCTGCGCATCTGCCGCCTCCTTTGCCATGGCGGCATCCTAGCGCAACAGCCGCCGGCATGCTTCGATGGCGATCGAAGGGTGGTCGGGAGGTCAGTGCTTGTGGCCGCAGCCGGAATGGTGCGTGTGGACGGGCACCCTGGCGGTCTTGGGGTCGCGGCTGAGGCCCTGGGCCTCGAGGCCGGCGAGGTAATCCGCCCAGATCTTATCCTGGTTGACGCCCAGTTCGTAGAGATAGCGCCACGAATAGATGCCGGTATCGTGGAGATCGTCGAATTCTAGACGGATGGCGTAATGGCCGACCGGCTCAATCTTCAGAATGCCCACATGCTGGCGTCCGGCGACGATGGTCTTCTGCCCCGGCCCATGGCCCTGTACCTCGGCCGAGGGGCTCTCCACGCGCAGCAATTCGGCCGGGTAGGAGAAGGTCCGCCCGTCATCGAAGGCGATCTCGAGGCGCTTTTCCGCCTGGATGTGGCGGATCTCGACCGGCCAGTGTTCGGTGCCGAAATTGTCGCTCACATCATTCCTCGATATCGAGCGGCCGCGCCTCGTCGACCAGCATGATCGGGATGCCGTCGCGGATGGGATAGGCCAAGCCCGCCGCCTTGCTCACCAGTTCCTGGCGCTGGCGGTCATAAACCAGTGTCGTCTTGCTCACCGGGCAGACCAGGATCTCCAGCAGCTTGGGATCGATCCCCGTCTCGAGTTCGCTCATGCCCTCACCCCTTCCGTCAGCACCGTCAATGCAGCCGGTGCTCGCCATCGGTGGCGCTGTGCACCTCGAACATCGCGGTCATCATCTCGGCCACGGCATCAAGATCGGCGCATTCCAGCAGCGACTGCTTTTCCTCAGGCTCCAGCGGCGACATCTGCGCCATGGCGATGACGAGGTCGTCATCAGCCACTTCCTCGATCCCCTTCCAGTCCAGCCGCGCCTGGCGCGTCTTCAGATATTCCTGCACGACCGAGAGGAAGCGCGGCCGGTCGGCCAGCTGGAACTCGTGTTCAGCCATGTCGTGGGAAAACGAGGTCCAATCCGGTACCACGCGGCGGAAGCCCTGGCGGTCGCTCGGCAATTCCTCGGCGATGCGGAAGCGGATGAGGCCGGAGAGCACGATCTGGTAGCGTCCGTCCGGCGTCTCCTCGAAGGAGACGATACGGCCGGCGCAACCGATATCGTGCACCGGCGGCCGGTAATCGGCGGCACCGACATCGGCCGGCAGCACCTTGTCGGCGCCGGGCTCCATCGGCTGCACCATGCCGATGAGACGGTCCGGCCGCAGCAAGGCCGCCCGCACCATGGCGAGATAGCGCTTCTCGAAGATGTTGAGCGGCAGGCGCCCGCCCGGCAGCAGCAGCGCATTGGTCAGCGGAAAGATCGGCAGATCCTTCGGCAGATCGGCGAAGCCGGGATCGAATGGACCGAGCGAACCGGGACCGGGGCGCATGGATGCCTCTTGCCTTGCCAGGTTACGAGAAGAGGAGCGAAGAAAGGCGCCGCCGGCCGCTCAGGGTGAGCGGGTCGGTGGGGCCCATCGCCTCGAAGAAGGTGACGAGCTGTTTCCGGGCCGCTTCCTCGTTCCAGGCGCGGTTGACGCGCACGATCTCGAGCAGCTGGTCGATGGCACCCTCGCGGTCGCCGCCGGCGAAGAGCGCCTGGGCCAGCTCGTGCCGCGCCTCGAAATCCTTCGGATTGGCATCAACCCGGGCGCGCAGGGCATCTGCCTGGCCGGCCGCCTTCGCGCCGGCCTGCGCCACCTCGAGCTGGGCACGGGCGCCGGCGATGGCGGCATCGTTCTCCTTGCCCTTGGGCGTACGGCCGAGGAATTCGGCGGCCTGCTCCACCTCACCCAGGGCAATCAGGCAGCGCACGATGCCGGCGATGGCCTTCAGATTCTCCGGCTCGTGCTCCAGGATCTGACCATAGATCTCGGTCGCGGTCGCATGATCGCCCTCGGCATGGGCGGCGTCGGCCTGTTCCAGCGCGTCGTCGATCGGCGAGGGACCGCCACCGCCGCCGAGCTGCGCCAGGCGGCCGACAAAGGCCTTCAACTGGCCTTCCGGCTGCAGCCCCTGGAAACCGTCCACCGGGCGGCCCTGGAAAAAGGCATAGACCGCCGGGATCGACTGGATGCGCATCTGCCCGGCGAGGGCCTGGTTCTCGTCGACATTGATCTTGACCATGCGCACGGCGCCGCGCGCTTCCTTGACCACCTTCTCGAGGAGAGGACCCAACTGCTTGCAGGGTCCGCACCAGGGCGCCCAGAAATCGACGATCACCGGCACCTGCATCGAGGCGTCGATGACATCGGCCTTGAAGGTGTTCTGCGTCGCGTCCTTGACGAGATCCGCCGGCACCCCGCCGGCGGCGCCCGGTGCCGCGCCAATCAACTGATCCATTACCCCGAACTCCTGCAATATGGTCGCGATTTGGACGTATAGATGGGCCTTTTCCCGTCCCGCTTCAAGCGCCTAAACCGGGCCGGCGGCCGATGCTCCCCGGGATTTCCGCCCGGAATCAAGGCACTAGTCCAGATCCAGGATCTGGGGCTTGTGCCCCTCGGCCTCGAGGAATTTGACGAGGTCGGCCGGCGCGATCGCGGTCGATTTGTAATTGACCAGCGGATGCGCGTTGACCGGGTCGATTTCGGTCAGATGCCGGTCGAGCACCATCTTCACCTTGCCCGCCTTGTCGTTGATGACGGCAAAGGGCGTCACGGCGCCGGGCACCACGCCAAGATACTGCATGAGGCGCTCGGCCGAGCCGAAGGAAAGCTTGGCGTCGCCGCCGGTGGTGCCGGTCAGCTTCTGGCCGAGGGCTTTCAAATCGATGCGCCGCTCCTCCTCCACCGTCACCAGCCACATCTCTTCCTTCCGGTTGCGCAGGAACAGGTTCTTGATATGGGCGCCGGGCAGTTCGCCGCGTAAGTGCCGGCTTTCCTCGACGGTGAAGACCGGGTCGTGATCGACGGTGCGGGTCGCAATGCCAAGCTCCGCCAGGCGGGCGAAAAGCTGGTCCGGGCTGGTCGGGATCTGCGCCTGGGCCGCGATCGCGGCTGCGATCTGGGCGGCGCGGTCCTCAGGCTTGGGAGCGGGGGCAGTCTCGGCGGCCATGTCCGTCATTTCGCGAAACCTCGTTAACAAAACCGGCGCCGGGTATAGCCGGGGCAGGCGCAGAGGGCAATAACGGCCGGTCGGCACCCGCCCCGCGAATCGCCGTTTTGGCGCCAATCACTTGGAAAGATTAAATAATTACAGAGCTTGCAAATGCGGTCGCGATGCGTATGATGCGCCCCGCTCAGGCCACCCAGCGCGCATTGCCGCGCCGCCTGATGCCGAAACGGAGTGCGGGCGTAGCTCAGGGGTAGAGCACAACCTTGCCAAGGTTGGGGTCGAGGGTTCGAATCCCTTCGCCCGCTCCAGTTTGATATTTTAGATCAGATAGTTACGAGAAGCCGCCGCAGGGCGGCTTTTTCGTTTTATGCCGTGTCGCCACTATGTCGCCACGGATACAACAACTTTACCCTGCGGATTGTTGCCACCGCCGGCGTTACTCATTCGCGAAAAGCAATAGAATAGCCGGCCTTAGCTGCTATCTTTGCGCGATTTTGTTTCTCCAGCCGCATTCAGGCCACGGCGCCAAGAGCGTTTGTTCCAATAAAGTCTGCGCTTCCCACTTCTGACAGGGCTGCGCTCAAGAAATTATCTTTATCAAATTTGCCAACTTCCTTGTTTTCTTGCCGGAATAGCCAAGCAAGACGTTTGGGATGATCATCCGTTGCCCCGAAAGAACTCAAATGAAATTGTCCTCGACTTTCGCAATGGCGCTAACGCGTTTGGCTGTATTTCCAACTGGCCTACATACCGAGTCTGCTCGATTTTCCCGGTGAATTTGGTCGATTGCAGGCCCGGACGCGCAGACGGGTTCCGAAAGACAATTGCAAGGTTTACTTCCTTATCAGCGGCAGCTTTTGCAATTGGACGTATTGCGGGCCGATTGTAGAGGGCTTCGATTTCCCACGTCCTATTCAAGTCAGAGAAGTAGTCGCTAAACCATCCGCCCATGACCGGCGCGCTCCAAAGCAATCTCCATACTGACTAGATGAAGAAAACAAACGCCGCCGTAAGCGCCACTATTGCAGCGACTCGGAGGCTTCCTAACAATGCTGCCAATGGCTTTAACGGCTTAGGTCTTTGTGCATCCCTAACGAGTGAGTCGAAATGTCGAGATACGTAACAATTGACACACTGAAATGGGCACTCGCGCAACTGAAGGACAGCTGCAACGGACTGTTCGTCGATTTCTTGCTGCTGAAGCGCGATGGCTTGGGGCCGGGCAACCCGGTGACAATCAACACTAAGTCGACAGAGCCGTCCGCAAAACGGCTGATGGGCATCCTAAAAAGCGATGGTTCCGTTGTCGATAAAGATCATGTGTTCTTCAACCCGTTCGTAGCCCAGTGGAGGCATGAAGGATACCCACGATCCGGTACCTATTCGACGTTGGACCGAAGCAAGACCTTTGCGAGTATCCTGACTGCGCATCGCCCCGGCATCGGGATGACGCTATCGCTCGGCACCGACTATATAGACGCAGTTCAACAGCAACTTCGGCGGTCCAAAAACAAGCCGCTTCAGGTGCCGCTTGAAGCATTAGCGGCGTGGGCTCTTCGCTATGACACTCTGCCGGACGACATAACGGTTGAGGAAGTGGTCGAGAAGTTTGCAACAGAGTATCAGCTCAGCTCTGATGAACGTTCGTCGTTCTTCAGCGCCCATGGGGATGTTCCACAACCATTCTTTGCGGATGAACCGTTGGTCAAAGACGCTCTGGTAACTCATCTGATGGAAATTGCGCCCTCTGAAGAACAGCCGTCAAACCAAAAGGGGGTTGAGAGTGTCATAGAAGACTTACCCGAAGACCTCATCGAATTTTTACGAGACAGCCTCATTTTGCCCGAGGCACTGTTGCGACAGCTGGCAACACTCCTACGTGCAGGCAAGCACATCATCCTGACTGGCCCGCCCGGCACTGGAAAATCGACCCTTGCTGGCAAGCTGGCCCAAGTGAGCGAGAGGTTCTCTAGCGCGTTCTCATTTCCGCATTCTAAAGGGCACATCTTCACAACGGCCACCGCTGATTGGACGACATTTGACACGCTTGGCGGTTACATGCCGAAGCCAGACAGCGCGGAGCTTCAGTTTCAGGAAGGGCTCTTCTTGCAAGCTCTCCGTGAGAACAAATGGCTAGTCATCGACGAGTTAAATCGAGCTGACGTCGACAAAGCGTTTGGACAACTCTTCACTGTCCTATCCGGCCACAGTGTGACAATGCCTTACAAGGCAGGAGATGGCAAAAACGTACAGCTGGTTTTCGACCGAAACTCTGCTCAATCTGGCTTTGACAAGGATACCGGATCGTACGTGTTGGGACGGGATTGGCGGATCATCGCCACGATGAACACCTTTGATCGCAACTTGCTTTTCCAATTATCAGCCGCATTTGTACGTCGTTTTGCTGTCGTTCATGTTGGCATCCCAGAGCAGGCCGAACTGATAGAGTGGATTGAGGGGCGCGGTCTCGCTCCAATCGAACTCAATTTGGTGTCCAAGTTGATCGCGGTTATGTCAGATGTTCGACCTCTTGGGCCTGCGATATGGAGCGATCTCGTTGACTACATGGAAATGCGGACCAAGCACTCAATTGGTGCGAGCGGCGAATTTTCCGAAGAGGCATCATTCACGGATGCCGTTATCGCATACGTGCTGCCGCAACTAGACGGATTGGATCGTGAATCACTCCAGTCGGTCGAAGCGGGCTTGATCGATCTGATCGAAAATCCTGCTGAGCGAGCACGCCTCCGAAGCACATTTAAGGATGTCTTTTAGTTGTGGACCGATGACGATTTCCAGCGAGTTCTAGACGGGGTTTCCCGGCTCGGCTGGCTTGTTCTCAGGAGATTTTCCGCATCCTATCGGCCTTCTGACATACTTGCCGCTTTTGCTTGTTTGCCGCGCGGCGAATTCGATCTTCTTCGGCGGCTGCATTTTGCGCTGAGTGAAGAGGCGTCTCACTTTCTGGCTGAGCACGTGCCAGCTTTTGTACGACTGACACCTACGACCACGGAACATGTCGTGGAGGATCGCCGCGGAATGCCCAGGGGACGCGTAGATTGGCTTCGGACTTATGCCAAGCGTACGCAGTCGGCGGGAGACCCCACGAGGTTCGTGACACGGCCTATCGAACGTACCAGTGATAGCCCCGCGGCGAGGTTGTTCGCATATCTGCTGTCAAAAATCAGCGAAAATGCTGACTGGCTGGGGAAGCGCAAGGTCCCCGATTTCGCGTTAACTCAAATTGCTGATGGAGGCGTGATTGCTCGACGCAATCACGCCATCTTGAGAGGACGGGGTGTGCGGACGCCGTCCCAGCTTGATGGGCGCGAGGTTGCCCCACTTCGCAAAAGTCGTCGCCCCGACGTCATCTCGGCGGTGCGTCTGTTCGACATGTATGTGCATCTCGTCGAACTTGCAAATGAGAACCTGCTTCGGAACCTTCTGAAGCAGCGCCAAATGGCTCCCGAGAACCTTGACGACTTGTTTGAGGTCTGGACCCTTCTGACCTTGGTAGAGCTGCATCTCAAAGAGGGGTGGGAGCTGACTGATGCCTACCTTATCGGCGGTGAGATTGGAGCCAAAAGGCCGAGGTTTACACTCGCGAGGGGTGATGTCAGGACGGAACTTTTCTTTCAAACGGTCCCTGCGGAGATGGGCAAAGCCAGCGCGTACAAGAATATTTTCGAGGACTACGACATCGACGTGACTATGCGTCGACCTGATATAACGGTGAAGATCAGTGCGCCTGAGGGAATGCAGTACTTAATTGTCGAGGTCAAACGCACTCGTGATCAAGGGTACATTCTCGACGGAGTCTATAAGACGCTGGGATATGTCGCAGATTTCCGCAGCATAATCGGTCCAAATGCACCGCTTGCACTCCTGATTGTCTGGGATGGGATCAAGCGCAAAACGAGCGGCTTCACCGATAGTCCGATCCATATCGCTACGGCATCGGAATTCGAGGCAATGTCACTCCCGTATTGACGTTTTGCTCGAAGGAGGGCGCTTTCTGGAAGATGCTTTGTCTGTATCTCTCGCAGCAGCCAACTTGTAGTTGGCGAGATCAACGTACTCTGAAGAAACGTCGAAACCGACGAACCTTCTACCAAGTTTGATGGCCGCCACCCCGCTAGTCCCTGAGCCAGCGAAAGGATCGAGAACTAATCCGTCTTTCCGCGTTGAGAGTGAGATACAGCGACCAGGCAGGGCTAATGGGAACTGTGCGCCATGCCCGTTGCCGCCAGAAGATGTTGGCAAGTTCCAAACGTCCGTTACTTTATCTTGCTCTGACAGAGAGTTTCTCCCACCCAGCATTGCCGGGGTAGTGCGAAATGCAGCTTTATCGAACACTGGATTTCGTACTTTCGATAGATGAATGATATGTTCTACAGATCGCGTCACACGTGACGCGGTCGGTTCGGGCATTGAACCATCTTTATTCCAAGAAATCACGGATTTGACTAAGTACCCAATACGGCTGGCGCGTTCTGCAATTCGTTGAGGGATTAAGCACTGCTCACCGTCGAAAAGATACGCATGCCCGGCACTGTAGCGTCGGCAATTCTGCTCAGTCCACTTTCGACGATCTAGTCCCTTCATTGCGCGAAGAGTTTCTGCGGCATTTCCGCGAATTTGCGTTCTAGTGTTGAACGTGTCCCCGACGTTCCACCATATCGATCCTGTCGTCGCCAGTTTGGGCATTAGCAGGTGAAGCATCTCAACAGAATGCCGGATGAACGCCTCGGGTGTTTGCTCGTGCCCATAGGGGCAAATTTCGCCGTCGGCCCATTCGACGTTTTTGGGCGTCCCGTAGATACGTACGGCCCAGTATGGACTTGAGGTCACTACGCAGTCTATGGACTCATCATCCAGCGATGGTATCAGCTTATGCGCGTCTCCGCAGACTACCTGCCCGAGCGAGATGGGGCTTGGTTTCAGCTTCTCGACTGTCCTTCGTGACGCGAGAAGCTCAAGATATGCAGCCACTCGACTTCTTGGCACGAATGTTTCTGCCGCGTCATCAAGAAGAAGGAGGCGCTCGACCTCCTGAAATCCAATCGGCTGCTTTGTCCCAAGTACCTTTCGGACATAGGCCGGCTGCAACCCCACAATGGGAGAAACTTCTTCGATGGAGAACTTAAGTGGTCCCTCGCTGGTGGGACGGACCCAACCAACCTGAGAGCTGCTTGGATGGATGTCGGGCCACCCTTCTACCTGGTTCCTGACCTTCACTGACATTCCATTGCGTCCTTTCTATCCGGCAACGGAGAATCAACGACACTCCCTTCTTTGTCGCTCATAGCACGGTTAAGAAATCGCCGCATGTTCTTGTTTTACCCCGCACTGGGTTTGATTTCTGACTGGGCATAATTAATCGTTGACGCTCTCTATATAAATTCTTGTAATGCGTGTCTTCGCAAACTGACCAATCGGAGAGTGCCGCAACTTTCGTCACGGCACCTTCCTTTTCTACACTTCCGATTTCTCTGCTACTTCCTTCAATGATAGACCCTGAATTTTCCTGTTCCTGAAAGTGCTTTCCTGCTCCGTTACGATCCGGTATCTGCTTTCAATTTTTGATGTGATAGTTACTTCCCGGTATCTCTTCTATTCATTTCCGTTTGCTTATTCTCTTGTCCGTTCATTTTTCATCTGATGTCTAAGTTGATAAGTTTAGTGGAGGCAGTTATCTCGCCTCGGGCAGTGACAGCACGATCGAATTCGCACTCCATGAAATGACTCGTGCCGTATTCACCATAGCAAGTCATGGTAAGAGTTGAGTGCGCCACGGGCAGATGACTGTTGAGGTCGCTGCCCCTCGCACTTCCATACTGCTGTGCTCCCGATTCCAAAAACTTCTTGTTCCCAGAGACTCTTGGCGGGAACACTCTCCGAACTACGTGTCTGTCTTTCTAATTCGATTCGACATTGACGAGCCTATGGCAATAGATCGAGGTGCATATTCGCGTTTCTTCTAGATTTTTTGGCTAGAAGAATCTGACAGATACGAATTCCCTCTTTCGAATCGCGCATTTATTGTCAGCTTGGTTCGCTCTATTTCACTGCATTTCATAGACAAGGCGCCAGTTGTGACCGCGTCTAGGAAATCAGATGGTCTGCTAACTCATTAGCATTTCAGCGATGAAACTCCCTGCGTTCAAACGGCGTCGAAGGCACGACGCTCATCAAAGCACAACATCATCATCTTCCGTTGTCGGAGGCATTCCCGTCTTCAGATATTCTATGGATCGCTTCAACATTTCAGCCCATTCAGCCCACTGAGGTTGATGGGTCTTGGAAATACGGCCGAGATGCCTTTTTACGCTAACCCGTAAATCCCGAAGCGACCATGTGCCGCTAATCTCGCTGCGCCGCACTAACTCCTTTACGATACCGTCACGAAAATAGACCGGCGATGCGGGTGCATCCCATGGACGACGTATGCGCTTTATCTCTCTTGGCGATACGAAGAGGCATCCATTTCGTTGCGGCAGCATACTGAGGGCATTTTGGGCTAAACCGCTCAAATAGACATTGTAGGACAATCCATCACGCGGACCGGGACGCCGCCATATCCCCCTTAGCAAATCAATCTGATCCGCTTGTAACTGTCTGATATCTTCCATTGCCTCACTGGTGGAGATGGCAATTGCGATCATTGGGTGCCAGGGCGCCCCCAGCTGTTCGGCGGCCAGGTAAATGGCGGCCAACTCATCGACGCTAAGAAATCTACTGCTTCGTGGGATTGGTGAAGGAAGCCGGATGCGCCAAAGAGGATTCGCCCGGACAAATCTTTCATCCGCGCACCACGACATGAATGCCCGTAGTGACTTCAATAGATTCAGGCCGCATGATCTATTGATAGATGATTGATGTTGGACAATTTTAACAAGTTCGGCACGGGATATTGATCTCAGTTGACGGTCGACAAGCCCTGGAAGAGCATGTTGTCGGATGTGGTTACAGGCTGTCTTGTGCCACTCGGAAGGTTTGCGGCCAAGCCTCTGCCCGTAGAGACTGAAGGCAGCTCCAAAGGCAATACTCTCTTTCGTTCGTGCCGGCCTTGCTTCATCGCCATTGTAGGTCGCGGCTACGGCTTGGCAGGCGGAATTAATGGCCTCATTGATTGAATAATCGTGAATTGAGCCGATGGTTTCGTAGCGGCGTCTGCGAGCATTATACCCTCTGTATCGAACGATAAACGCTTTCGTGCCGTTCTCTCGAACGCGCAATTGCAGTCGCGCTTGAACTTCGTCATTGCCGATACTCAGCTCTCCGATATCGACCTGATACTCTTTTTCCCTGATTTTCAGACTCAGGATGTCTGCGTTCGAGATGTTCGTCAGAGGGGAAAAGTGTGCCGCCAACAAGTCGCTCTCCTGAATACCATCGGCCCAAATGTAAGCCGCCCATGAGGTTATGGGCGGCTCACCGGGTTTTGGGCTAGTCGCGTCGAAGTTCGACAGCTTCTGCGTTCAGATACTTTCCGATCTGCGGAATCGTTGCGGTGGTGTAGATGCTGGGGCCACTCATCGCATAGACGATCGAGCCATCCGGCCCGTTCGCACGCGCGCCCGCAATTTGGCTTCGACGCACCAAGGCGCCACCGCCCATCGACGCGGGCAACAGGATGAAGTCGTCGCCATTCTGATTAAGTTCGTTGCTCATTATCTACTCCTTCGGTTGAGGTTACAGACTTGATGCGGACAAAAGCGCCCACTCTCAAATAGAACCACACCTATTGGTAGTGTCAAATTTCCAATTTCAATTGGGGCGTATCCGTCGCTCGACGGCCTGATTTTCGGCATGAGTGTGCTGCGGTTCCGCTTGAACCGGGCGCGTTGAGGTGGATTCCAATGGGACGGATGTTCGACTTCTGATCCAGACTTCGATATCCCGAGGCGAATAAAGGACGCGAGCGCCGCAGCGGACGAATTTCGGCCCGCCGCCAGTCACCGCCCATTTTTCGAGCGTCTTCTTGGCGCAAGGCAGGCCAAAGTGTTCAGTGATGTATTGGGCGGCTCTATCGCGTGTCAGAAATTCCGGATTCACTGGAAGCTCCATGTAGAGTTTCCAGAGGCAAGCTGCCTCTGTAGGCAGTAAATACCGTCAAACGCGAAAATTCTTCACGAGGTTGGAGAAGTTTTTTTGAGAGCCGCCTTCTTGCGGCGCCTACTCCCACCATTCAAGGCATCGCGGATTTTGGCACCCACTTGATCCGCCGCCTGGGTCGCTTTTTTGTCGAGGACATGGGCATAGACAGTCAGCGTCGTCCTCGGATTTGCGTGCCCCATAATGGCCGCCACGGATGCCACATCATGACCTTCGGACAGGGCCAGAGATGCGACAGTATGTCGCGCATGGTACCGTACCTTTTCAGGCAGCTTGGCGCGGCGGCGCGCCTCGTTCCAGAGCTTCTTGGAGCCGAGAAAGTGCCCGTCGCCCCTGGTGGCGGGAAAGACATAAGGGCTATCGTTAACTCTGCTCTGCTTCTTCAGGATCGAGATAGCAGAAGGGGGTAACGGTCGAACGGAGTACCCCGTTTTGCTGTTCCGCACCCGAATGCATCGCGCCTTCAAATCCAATTCCTCCCAGCGGAGGCCCTCGATCTCCGCTGGGCGCGCGCCGGTGATCAACAGCAGCCGAAGGATGGTGATCCCGGCCCCATTCGCCCCCTCTTGCTCCATATCGCTGAGTGCCTGACCTAACTCCTTGATTTCCTCGGTCCGCAAGAAATCGAATCGCTTTCCGGCCTTAGGCTTTCTGGCCGCTGTCACAGGATTGATGGCAACAATTCGCTTCTCGATGGCAAAGCCATAGATGATGGAAAGATCGCTTGCGACCTTCCGGGCTGCACCTTCGCCACCCCGGACGCGGATTCGGCCCCGTTTCTTGGCGGATTCCCCATCCAGCTTCGTCTCGCCAGCAGTTACTCGCCTGATAAGGTCGTTCACATCGTCAACGGTCACTTCGCTGACTCGCTTACTGCCCAGGATGGGGACGACATGGTGACGCAATCTCGCCAGCGTGTAGCTGCGGGTTCGCTCCGCCATCGGTCTACCGGTTCGCTTACCGGTGGGTCGAATTTCTTCCCACAGGTCGATCAGCCCCGAGACTTTCATTTCCCGGCGCTTTGTCTGCCGGTCTGAGAGGGGGTCAACGCCTTGGCGCACTTCCGACAGCCGATCTTTGGCGATTTCGCGGGCCTTGTCCGGGGTCAACTCGCCCACTCGGCCAATTGCCATCCGCTTCTTGGCAACCGCCCGCCCGCCGCCATCGGGCCGATATTCCACGATATAGGAGGCGACCCCCGATGGCTGCACACGGATGCCGAAACCTTTCAGTTCGGAATCATAGACCGCGTAAGGCTTGTCTTGGGGGGTGAGGCTATCGACCGTTCTCTTGGTGATTTTGATCGTTGCCACGGCATTTCCGGCTCTATAATGTCGCCACCAAGTCGCCACGGCACGGAGAAATCAAGGGGATGCCGTCAAGCGACAGAGAACAAAAGAACATGAAATTTTATTATTTGTCAATATGTTATGCGGACGCATCAAATCCCAGCAAACACCGGAGAATGCCGACGCCACCTTTGCCAAGGTTGGGGTCGAGGGTTCGAATCCCTTCGCCCGCTCCAGTTTCTTCATTCCCCAAAATCAGCTTCAGCCAGCGCGCCTCCCGACCGGGCGTTCGGCTTATTCCTTCATTTCCACATTCTTCGCGCCCTTCGCGATGAAGTCGAAGACGAGGAGCTTCACCGGCTCGGTGCCGACATTGGTGCCCTTGTGCCATTGGCCGACCGCCTCGACCACCACGTCGCCCGGCTTGTAGACGACGCTTGTCCCCGCTTCGGTGTTGTCGACCTGGAGTGTCCCCTGCTGCACATAGGCGTAGCGCGGATAGGGATGGCGGTGTTCGGGGAGGATGGCACCCGGCGCGATCTCGTAGAGGGCCGCCACCATCTCGAGATCGCCATCCGGCATGCGGATCGGCTGGCCGGTCGCAGTCGCGCTGGCGGTGACGATGGGCGTGACGCTGATGGCTGGCTGTTCCTCGGCCAAGGCGGGGACAAGGACGGTCGGTGCGAAATACAGGCAGGCGGCGACCAGCAGAAGCTTGCGCATGATTTACTCTCCCCGGTGAACTAGCGTTTGGTCGGCTGCACGACATTGCAGGCGATCTGTGTCTCGCCCAGCGACTTCATGGCTTCGAGACGGTGGCGGCCGCTGACCAGCACGTGGCGGTTCTTGTCGGCGCGGACCAGGATCGGATCGAGCAGGCCCTTCTCGGCGATGTCGAGGGCGAGGCGCTCGACCTTCGCGGCATCAACCTCCTTGGCGCGCAGCGCCTGCGGCACATAGATGTCGTCGATCCCGATCTTGACGATTTTCATGACCCCTCCCGCGTGGCGACGCGCGACTATACCAGCCAACTGAAATCAAAGCATCTAGGCAAGACGGCGTGGCAAGGTCTAATCTCGCCCGAGATCTGGATTCTTCGCGAGGCGAGAGATGTTGCAGGCCGATGCCGGTTTTCAGGAGATCGTCGACGCCCTCAAGATTTATTTCGAGGGACTCTACCGGTCTGACACGCAGATGCTGGCCCAGGTGTTCCACCCCCAGGCGATCTATGCCTGCGCCAGCGAGGGCAAGCTGCTCCACATGAGCATGGACGAGTATTTCCCGGTGGTGGACAAGCGCCCGGCCCCGGGATCCCGCGGCGAACCCCGCGCCGACCGCATCCTCTCGATCGATTTCGCCGGCCCCGTCACCGCCATCGCCAAGGTCAACTGCGCGATCGGCCCCAGGGCCTTCACCGATCTCCTCACCTTCGTCAAGCTCGACGGGCGCTGGCAGATCATGGCGAAGGTCTTTCACTTCGATCTCCGGCCCGATCCCGGCCTGAGCTGAGCCGC
This sequence comes from Dongia mobilis, assembly GCF_004363235.1. Lineage (GTDB taxonomy): Bacteria > Pseudomonadota > Alphaproteobacteria > Dongiales > Dongiaceae > Dongia > Dongia mobilis. The sequence continues at coordinate 197,832 of NZ_SNYW01000007.1, read as the reverse complement.
CCCTCCATGGCCAATCAAGGAAGATGCGCATGACCCAGAGCATCACCCGCCGCGCCGCCAGCCTCGTCATCCTCGGCGCCGCCCTGCTGATGGGCGCCTGCGCCAGCCACGCGACCGCCGAGACGTCGAGCCCGCAGGAATTCCTTGCCGAGCTCTACGGACATTACGAAGGCAAGGGTGCCGGCGCCGGTCTCGATTACAGCAAGAGCGATGTGCTGCAGCGCTATTTCACGCCGGCGATGGTGGCGGCGATCGAGGCCGATTTCGACCAGGCAGCCGCGGCCGACGAGCCGCCGGCGCTCAACGGCGATCCCTTCGTGGGGTCGCAGGAATGGAACGTGACCCGGGTCGATATCGCCATCACCAAATCGACTACACCCGACGCGACCCAAGCCATCGTCAGCATCGAGAACATGGGAAGCACAAGCGAGGTGAAACTCGATCTCGCGCAGGTCGAAGGGACGTGGAAGATCGCCGATATCGATTGGGGCTATGACCGCCTGAGCGCCATCCTGGTGCCCTGAGGCAATGGCGGGCGTCGTGCTGGACCTCGACCGCATCCGCGCCGAAACGCCGGGCATCCTGGCGCATCCGGAGAGCGCCTATCTGCACAATGCCGGCGCCGCCCTGATGCCGAGAATCGTGCTCGACGCGCAGAAGAACCATCTCGACCTCGAGGCGGAAATCGGCGGCTATGCCGCGGCAGCCCGCGAGGCGGCGCGCCTCGGCGCGGTCTATGATTCGGTCGCCCGCCTCCTCAACGCGGCGCGGGACGAAGTGGCACTGGTCGAGAACGCGACGGTCGCCTGGCAGATGGCCTTCTATGGCCTGGCCCTGACCTTTCGGCCGGGCGACCGCATCCTCACCGCCCAGGCGGAATACGGCGCCAATTATGTCGCCATGCTGCAGGCGGCAAGGCGCAGCGGCGCGCTGATCGAGATCATCCCCAACGCCCCCAGCGGCGAGATCGACGTGGGGGCTCTCGCTGCCATGATCGACGGACGCGTGAAACTGATCGCCGTCACCTGGGTCCCCACCAATGGCGGCCTCGCCAACCCGGCGGCGGCGATCGGGCGCGTGGCGCGCGCCCACGACATTCCCTATCTGCTCGATGCCTGCCAGGCGGTCGGACAAATGGTAACGGATGTGGCGGCGCTGGGCTGCGACATGCTGTCGGCCACCGGGCGCAAATTCCTGCGCGGACCGCGCGGCAGCGGCTTCCTCTATGTGCGGCGGAGCTTCCTGGACCGGCTGGAGCCACCGATGATCGACCATCATGCCGCCCCCTGGGTGGCGCGCGATCGCTACCAATTGCGCGCCGATGCGCGCCGCTTCGAGAACTGGGAGAACAATTACGCGGCCCAGACCGGGCTGGGTGCCGCCATCGACTATGCGCTCGCGATCGGCCTCGATTTGATCGAGGCGCGCTGCAAGTCGCTGGCACGGAGGCTGCGCGAGGGGCTCGGCGCCATTGCCGGAGTGAAGCTGCGCGACCTCGGCAACGATCCCAGCGCCATTGTCAGCTTCAGCCATGAGCGCATTCCGGCGCATGAGATTGTCGCCACCGCCGGTCGCGCCGGCATCACCATCGGGTCGTCGGATCCGGATACCACAAGGCTCGATGCCGAGGCGCGGTCTCTGCCGGTCCTGGTTCGTGCCTCGCCGCATTACTACAACAGCGAGGCGGAGGTGGACCGCCTGGTCGATTGCATCGCCACCCTCTAGGTGACGTGACAGTCTATTTGTTGGGATATCTATCGGGCTGTTTATCGGGGGCGGACCACCCCGTTCAGGCCAGTTCCTGCATCGCCATGCGCTTGTAGGCCTCGATCACAGCATCGCCCTCGGCGCGCGGAAGCGAGACGGCAAGGCGCATCGCCTGCTCGCCCAGTACCATGATGGCGAGTGCCGCGGCCTCGATCCGGCGCCGGTTGCCCCGCGGCCGCACCTTCAGCATGGCGGCTGCGAGCAGTGCGGCATTGCCACGGCTCTCCGCCAGTTCAAAGGCGCGCAAACCAGGGTCGGCCATCATGCCGGACCAGACATCGCGCCGCACCGGCTCGGCCAGAAACGCCGCGTAATAGATGTCGATCAGGCGACCGAAGGCCGTGCGCAGGCTGTCGGCATCGCGCACGCCGCCCAATTCGTCCGCAATGCAGCGGCGTCCTTCCTCGTTGTAGCGCGCAGCCAGGGTGCGGATGATCGCCGCCTTGTCGGGAAAGAACTGATAGAGCGAGCCGATCGAGACGCCGGCTGTCTCTGCCACCTCGCTCATGCGCAGGGCGTCGCTGCCCTGCGCCGCGATGATCTCCACAGCCGCCGCCAGCATCTTCTCCACCCGCTCGCGGCTGCGTGCCTGGGATGGCGCCCGCCGCAATGCCGCCGACTCGCTCATGCCCCCTCGCTCCTCAATGCACGCCCCCGGGGCTGGTTGCCCGCCCGATTCCGGCTTGACGGGAATAATATGAGGGTTTATCACATTTATCAAATATGAGGGATGCTCATGTTAATGGAGGAAGCGATGCAGACCCAGCGCCCGATCCTGATCGTTGGCGGCACCGGCAAGACCGGCCGCCGGGTAACCGAGAGGCTGACGGCCCTTGGCCACCCGATTCTCGCCACGTCGCGCCGCGGCGACCTCCCCTTCGACTGGCAGGAAAGGGCGGGCTGGCCGGCCTTCTTTCGCAAGATGGCGCTGGCCGGTGCCCAATCCGCCTATGTCACCTATTCGCCAGATCTTGCCCTCCCCGGCGCGGACCAGGCGATCGCCGCCTTCATGGGCGCTGCCGTGGGGGCAGGCATCCGCCACATCGTCCTGCTGTCGGGGCGCGGCGAGCCCGAGGCGCAGACATGCGAGGCGATCGTGCAGGCGAGCGGTGCACACTGGACCATCCTGCGTGCCAACTGGTTCATGCAGAATTTCAGCGAGACCTTCGTGGCCGAAGGGCTGCGCGCGGGCGAATTGCTGCTGCCCGCAGGCGCTGTGCCGGAACCCTTCATCGATGCAGAGGACATTGCCGAGGTTGCCGCGGCAGCGCTTCTCGGGATCGGCCATTGGGGCAGGATCTATGAACTCTCGGGCCCGCGCGCCCTCACCTTCGCCGAGGCCGTGGCCGAGATTGCGACCGCGAGCGGGCGCGACCTACGCTATCGGGAAGTGCCGGTCGATGCCTTTGCCAAATCGCTTGCGGAAGCAGGCCTGCCGGCAGAGATGGTGGCATTGGTGCGCTACCTCTTCACCACCGTGCTGGACGGCCGCAACGCTGCGCCAACCCAGGGTGTGCAGCAGGCCCTCGGTCGGCAGCCCCGGGACTTTGCCGACTACGCCCGCAAGGCTGCTGCACAAGGTGCATGGACACTGGAGGAGGAGCGACGCGCATCCCCGGCCCTGCAGGGGGCGCAGATCTGACCCGAGATCGGCGCGCTAGCCTGCCGCAGCTCGACCGCCTAGCCTCTCCGCAGCAGATGGCCAGGCAGGAGTGACGCAACATGTGGGCAGACCGACGCATTCTCGACCTCTTCGGCATCGAGTTGCCGATCATCCAGGCGCCAATGGCGGGGCCCTGCTTTGCCGATATCGCCATTGCGGTATCGGAGGCCGGCGGCCTTGGTTCGCTGCCCACGGCGACCCTGTCGCCGGAGGAGGCGCGGAGCGAATTGCAGATCATCCGCCAGCAGACGGGCCGGCCCTTCAACGTCAATTTCTTCTGCCATCGGGAGCCAAGGCCCGATCCAGTGCGCGAGGCCGGCTGGCGCAAGACGCTGGCACCCTATTACCGCGAGCTTGGCCTCGATCCCGACAAGCCCAACGCACCGGACGATCGCGCGCCGTTCAATGACGCGCTCTGCCGCCTGGTCGAGGAATTCAGGCCCGCTGTGGTCAGCTTCCATTTCGGCCTGCCCGGGCAACCACTGCTCGACCGCGTGCGCGCCACCGGCGCCAGGATCATCTCCTCCGCCACTACCGTAGCCGAAGCACGCCGGCTGGAGGATCAGGGTTGCGACGCCATCATCGCGCAAGGAGCCGAGGCCGGCGGCCATCGCGGCATTTTCCTGAGCGACGACGTGCTGCGCGATGCGGCAAGCCAGCCCGGAACCTTTGCTCTCGTCCCGCAGGTGGTGGATGCCGTCAAGGTGCCCGTGATCGCTGCCGGCGGCATTGCAGATGCGCGCGGCATCGTTGCAGCGCTGGCCCTGGGGGCCAGCGCCGTGCAGATCGGCACTGCCTATCTCTTCACGCCGGAAGCGCGGATCAGCGCGGCGCATCGTGCTGCCTTGGGCAAGGCCCAGGATGATGGTACCGCCCTCACAAACGTATTCACCGGCCGGCCGGCGCGCGGCCTCGTCAACCGGGTGATGCGCGAGGTAGGGCCGATCACGCGCGCAGCCCCGGCCTTCCCCACGGCGGGTGCCGCATTGGCGCCACTGAAGAAGGCGGCGGCAGCCGATTTCGGCTCACTCTGGTCCGGCCAGGCGGCGGCGCTGGCGAAGGGGCGCAATCTCGGGGCCGCCGATCTGACGCGCGCCCTCGCCGCCGAGGCCCAGCGCCTGCGCGACAACCTGCTGCGGGCCCGATCCTAGCCCAGCTTGCCGGAAGCATGCGGCTGAGGCATGCTGGCGCCGATGACGGATTCCGCGAAACCCGGCCCAAACATCGCGGCCTTGCTGGCACATTGGCAGGCGCTGGGCGGCGGGTCGGCGCCGACCCGCGCGCAGTTCGACCCGATGGCAGTGCCGCGCCTGCTGCCCCACATATACGTCGTCGAGTTCGAGACCAGGCCCTTCCGCGTGCGCTACCGACTGACCGGGACCAAGGCGGACGAGTGGAACGGCTTCAACATTACCGGCCGCTATATCGACGAATTCCTGGTCGACGACAAGTTCGGTGCCAATCGCATCCTGCTCGACACCTACGAAACGGCGTGGAGAACCGGGCAACCCGCCATCGCAACCTATCACTGGCCGACGCGGACCGGGTTCATGGTATCGGTCGGCTTCGGCGTCTTTCCGCTCACCGTCAACGGTATCGTCGCCCAGGCCCTGGCGATCGAGGATATCGGAACGGCACCCAAGGCCGATGAATGGGTGCCGTTCGAGGATCCGGCGAAGAAAACCTAGCGCCGATTCGCTAGGCCGCCCCACGCTGCGGCATGGCCGCCTGGCGCTCGCTAACCACCTTGTCGGCGAGGCGGCCGGACAGTTCCTGCAGGTGGTCGAATCGGCAGGCGAAATTACCGATGCCCAGCGTCAACGAGCGCAACTCGATGATCATGTCGTGAAGCTCGGATTGCGGCACCAGAGCCTCGACCACCTCCCAGCCTGACCAATCCTCCTTGGCCTGGAAATTGAGGATCTGGCCGCGGCGCCCTGTTACCAGATTGTGGACCCTGGCCGTGAACTCGGCCGGCGCCGAGACCTCGACCGCGAAAATTGGCTCCAGCAGGACTGGATTGCATTGCGGCAGCGCCTCCTGCATGGCCTGGCGCGCCACCGTCTTGAAGGCCATGTCGGACGAATCGACCGAATGATACTGGCCATCGAACAGGGCCACGGCGACATCGACCACGGTAAAGCCCAGGGGCCCCCGCTGCAGGGCCTCCCGCGCCCCCTCCTCGACCGAACCGATGAACTGGCGCGGCACGGCACCACCCACCACACGGTCATGGAATTCGAAACCAGTACCGCGGGCCAGCGGCCAGATCTCGATATGGATATCGGCGAACTGCCCGTGGCCGCCCGATTGGCGCTTGAAGCGGGAATGCTGCTTGGTGCCCTGGCGGATCGTCTCCTTATAGGCGATCTGCGGTCGGCGATGCTTCATCGGCAGGCCGAAGCGGCCTTTTAGCCGGTCGAACGCGATGGCAAGGTGAATCTCGCCCTGGCCGGCAAGGAGCAATTCATGCGTATCGGCATCGTTGGTAAATCTGAGCGAGGGATCCTCCTCGCAAAGTTTGGCCAGGGCGGCTGTGAGTTTAACCTCGTCGGCCCGGTTCTCGGCATCGATGGCCAGTGAAAAGAGCGGCTCCAGCGGCTTCGGCCAGGCGAAATCGCCGGCACCGCGGCCGGAAGCGGTCAGCAGATCGCCGGTCTTCGCCTCCTCCATACGCGCCAGCGCCACCACCTCGCCGATTTCCGCCTGCGGGACCTTGTCGAAGCCATTGCCCTTCGGCTTGAGTACCCCGGCGACGCGGATGCCGTTCAGCACGGCACCCTCCTGCACCCGTCCACCCAGAATGCGGGCAAGCGAGAGCTTGCCGGCATGGGGCTGGTGGTAGGTCTTGAAGACCAGCGTTGCCGCGTCGTGGGGAGATATGCCGAGCCGCGCAGCCAATGCTTCCGGTCCCGGCACTTCGTGCCGCAGCGCCTTGAGGAGCCGCCGCACGCCGCCGTCGCGCTCCGCTTCGCCAAGCAGCACCGGCACGATGAGATCGGCGGCGAGGTCCTTGGCCAGCTGCTGATAGACTTCCTCCTTCGGCGGAATCGCGTCGCTGAGGATTTCCTCCATGAGGTGATCGTCGAAATCGGCCAGGGTTTCGAGCAGCTTGTTGCGGGCCTCCTGCTCGCGCGGCAGCATCTCCTCCGGCATCTTGACGAGGTCGGATTCCTGGCCGGGGTGGTACTTGTAGGCGCGTTCGCTCACCAGGTCGACATAGCCGGTCACCTCGTCGCCCTGCTTGCCGCTCTCGCGGATCGGCACCTGGCGCAGCACCAGGGGGCGGCTGGACACCGCCTGCAGCGCGTCCAGCATCTCGCGCACGCGGTGGCTCGCCACGTCCATCTTGTTGATGAAGAGAATATGCGGGATCTGGTGGTCGTCGAGGAATTTGAAGATCGGCGCCAGCATCAGCGCCTTGTCGACCAGCGGTTCGGCCACGACGATGGCAACGTCTGCCGCCAGCAGTGCATTGCGGGTCTCCTGCGCCAGTTCGACCGAGCCGGGACAATCCAGGAAGCACCATTTCTCGCCAAGATATTCCGTCGCGGCAGCCGTGACTTCGACCGACATCCGCCGCGCCTTGGCCTCTGGCGCCGAATCCGAGACCATGCTGCCATCCTTAGCATTGCCCTTTCTGGGGATGGCGCCGGTGGCGTAGAGCAGGCTCTCCATCAGCGTGGTCTTGCCGCTCAAATAGGGTCCGACCAGCGCCGCGCAACGTGGCGCGCCGGATACTCTGCCGTTCTGTTGGGCTCCGTTGGCTGGATTAGCCATGTCGACCTCCCTTTCCCGTCGCGGGGCGCGACTGTTTGCCGTTGCCGCCGCACGAACGCGGCAATCGGCGTTCACCTGGGACATTTGGCTCAAGAGGTCCGGTCTTCTTTGCTGGGCCGGTCGCCCAAGTCTTTCAAGGCAGGGCGGGGCTGGCAAGGCCAAAGGCATGCATTGCAGCGCAATATGAAGGTCTGGCATGCTGACGCTTGGCACCGAATTCCCGATCGGGCATGATGTGAACGATTGTTCACGGGGCGAGGGGAAAAAATGGCGCGCGGATTGGCGACACGCGACCGCATTCGCAGGGCCGCACTGGAATTGTTCGTGGCCAAGGGCGTCATCGGCACATCGGTCCGCGACATCGCCGCCCGGGCCGAGATTGCCGAAGGCGGGCTCTATCGCCATTACGCCTCAAAGGAAGACCTTGCCTGGAAGCTGTTTTCCGAGAACTACGCGGCGCTGGCCAGGGATCTGCAGGCAATCATCAAGAGTGAACCGGATTTCCGCCACCGCCTCACGGCAATGATCGCCCGCTTCTGCCGTTTCTTTGACGAAGAGCCATTGATGTTCCGCTTCCTGCTGTTGACCCAGCACCAGGAACTGCCCAAGCTGAAGGCAAAGTCGCAATCACCGGTCCAGGCCCTGCGCGGTCTTATTGCGGAAGCAGCCAGAAAGGACGAGATCGCCTGCAGCGACGTCGACCTTGCCACGGCACAGATCCTTGGACTGGTGCTGCAGCCGGCAACCTTCATGGTCTATGGCCTGGTCCCGCCCGGCATGCAGCGTATCGAGAACGAGACCGTCGCTGCCTGCCTCAAGATTTCCGGAGCGAAAACATGACCGACGCAGCGGCCGCGATATCGATCGCCGTAATCATCCCCTGCTACAATGAGGAAGTGGCGATCAGCCATGTCGTGGCCGGATTCCGCGCCGCCCTGCCGGGTGCCGCGATCCATGTCTTCGACAACAATTCGAAGGACCGCACCATTGCCGTGGCGCAAGAGGCGGGTGCCTTCGTTCACCGGGTCAGCGCGCAGGGAAAAGGCCATGTGGTACGGCGCATGTTCGCCGATGTCGAGGCCGATATCTATGTTCTGGTCGACGGCGATGACACCTACGACCCGAAAAGTGCGCCTCGCATGATCGACAAGCTGATCGCCGAACAGCTCGACATGGTGGTGGGAACGCGGGTGAGCGACGAGAAGACCGCGTACCGGCCCGGCCACCGGTTTGGCAATGCCATGCTGACCGGCATGGTGGCCCTCATCTTCGGCCAGGCCTTTACCGACATCTTATCCGGCTACCGCATCTTCTCGCGCCGCTTCGCGAAGAGCTTTCCGGCTACTTCCGGCGGTTTCGAGATCGAGACCGAACTCACCGTCCATGCGCTGCAGCTGGTGATGCCCTGCGGCGAGGTCGAGACGCCCTATGGCAGCCGGCGCGAAGGCTCGCTGTCCAAGCTGAACACCTATCGCGATGGCTGGCGCATCCTGATGACAATCCAGCAATTGCTGCGTTTCGAGATGCCGCTGCGCTTCTTCTCGATCGTGGCGGGTGTTCTCGCCGGCACATCGATCCTGCTTGGCATCCCGCTGCTGATCGAGTTCATCGAATCCGGGCTGGTGCCGCGGGTGCCGACCGCCATCCTTGCCACCGGGCTGATGCTGATCGCCGCACTTTCGCTGGCCAGCGGCTTCATCCTCGACAATGTGACGCGCGGGCGGCGGGAGTTGCGCCACCTGTTCTATCTGCGCAACCCCGGACCGCTTGCCGACCGGCGCAAGGAACGGCGGCCGGACGCGCAGTAGCAGCCGGCCTTACGGAAGCGGGCAGACCAGATCCTTGTTGGCCTGGTCGACATCGACCTTGTAGCGCGGGCGGTTGGCACATTCGGTGGTGTAGAGAGCGGCGAGTGCGTTGTATTCGGATACCGCCTGATTGAGGGCCGGACGCGTATCGCTCTGGATGAGATCGCGCAACGCGTTTTCCTGGTTGATCAACCCCTTCAGTATCTCCTGCCCCGTCAAATCCTGTGGGTCGAGCGTGCGGCGCCTCTCGACGATCTGGGCGGAAAGGGCGGCCAGCTGCGCACCGCGCTCGTCCAGCATGGCGCGGCGCGTCTCGATCTCGGTCCGTTTGGCGGCCAGTTCCAGGTCCATGCAGATGCAGCCCCGGATCTCCTCCACGGTGAGGGCGCCTTTGGACTGTGCCATGGCCGGAACGGCAGCGATGCCAAGAACGGCCGCCATGACAGCCATGCGGGTGATCGATCCAGTCATGCCGGAATATCCTGCCTTTCCAACTCGCCTGTTGCCGTCGTGAGTTTCTAGGGACTTATCGTCTAGGTCCGATTTATGGCAATGTTGCGGCCGATTGCACACAAAAATCATGAAACCGGACAGGATCGAGGCAGGGCTGGCATGAAGATTGTCGTTCTGGGCGCGGGGCTGCTGGGCGTCACCAGCGCCTATTACCTGGCCAAGGAAGGTCATGAGGTGACGGTGATCGACCGCCGCCCGGAACCGGCGCGGGAAACCTCGTTCGCCAATGCAGGGCTGGTGACGCCGGGGCATGCCTCGTCCTGGGCCAGCCCCCGGGCGCCGTTCATCCTGCTGAAGTCGCTCTGGCGCAACGATACCTCGCTGCGCTACCGGCTGAAACTCGACCCGCGCATGTGGCTGTGGAGCCTGCAGTTCCTGCGGAACTGCACCCAGGCCCGCAACCGGGCGGCGACCCTGGCCAAGATGAAGCTGTGCGTCTATTCCAAGGACGAGACCAACCGCATCGGCTTGACCGAGAACCTGCAATGGGACCGTATCGCCAAGGGGGCACTCTATCTCTACAGCGATGCCGCCCATTTCCGAGAGGGTCGGGAGAACATGCGCTTCCTGGCCGACCAAGGCGTCGTTAGCGAAGTGCTTGACGTCGACCAGTTGATCGCGCTGGAGCCCGCCTTCGCCAGGGCCCGCGACAAACTGGTGGGGGCAGTCCATACGCGCGACGACGAATCTGGCGACGCGCGCAAATTCACCATGGGCCTCGCCACGCGCTGCCAGGAGATGGGTGTTGCCTTCCGCTTCGGCGAAACCATCCAGGAAATCGACGTCACCGGCAGGCGCGTCACCAGGATCGCAACCGACAAGGCCAGCATTACCGGCGATGCGTTCGTGCTGGCGCTGGGCTCCTATGCGCCACTGCTGGCGCGCAAGATCGGTCTCAGCCTGCCGATCTTCCCGGTAAAGGGCTATTCGGTGACACTGCCGGTCGCTGATCCTGCCCAGGCGCCGACTATCGGCGGCGTGCATGAAGACCATCTGGTCGCCTTCTCGCGCCTTGGCGATCGCCTGCGCCTAACCGCGACCGCCGATTTTGCCGGCTATGACACCGAGTTCCAGCCGGGCCACTTCGCCCATATGCTGCGCGTCGCGCGCGAGATGTTCCCGGAGGCCGCCCTCTACGACCGGCCGGATTACTGGGCCTGCCTGCGGCCGATGACCCCCGACGGACCGCCGATCATGGGGGAATCGCCCATCGCTAATCTTTGGCTCAATGTCGGCCACGGGCATATGGGCTGGACCATGGCCTGCGGTTCGTCCCGGATCGTGGTAGACCGCATGGCCGGCCGCAAGCCCGCGATCGACGACACGCCGTTCAGATATGGGCGATGACTATACCCGGAACAACCGGCCCCAACCCTCGATCGGCTCGCTGATGCCGGCAAGACGCAGGCAGTGCCAGGCCATGGCGTGGTTGGAAGATGTCACCGGCTTGCCCAGTTCCTGCTCCAGCGCCTCCGCGATGCCGGCCACGCGCAGCGAGGTGCAGGAGACGAAGACGGCGTCTACCGCCGGATGGCGACCTATTTCGAGAGCGGCATCGTAAATGGAACGGGTCGAGATGCGCGCGACCTCGTTGTCATCCTCGTGGTTGAAAGAACCCACCACCGGCACGGCGACGCCACGCGGCTCGAGGTAATCCTTGAAGCGCCGGTTGACGCTGTCGATATAGGGCGTCAGCAGCGCGATGCGACGGGCGCCGAGCGCCCGCAACGCCGCCTGCAGCGCGGTGATAGGCGTCGTGCATTTGACGCCGGGCCTCGCCTCGCGGATGCGCTCGAAAACATTCTCCTCGCCGATCACGACCGAGGCCGAGGTGCAGCCATAGGCCACCACGTCGAGGGGTATGCCCGGCAGGATGACGCGCGCCGCCCCTGCCAACCCCTGCTCCATGGCAGCAAGGGTTACGGGATTTATCTCGGCCGCATTCTCGATGCGGGTGGCATAGAAGGCCACCCCCGGCAGGCGCAACAATTGCCTGAACTCATGCTCAAGGGTGTGGTCGGTTGCCAGAACGACGAGGCCGATGCGAGCCCTCGCCGCAACACCCTCATCCAGTTCGAAGGGCAGATGCGTGCGGTTCACCAGCAGGTTCTGATCCTGGCTTGAGTTCTGGACCGCCTCCACCATCGCCATGGCAACCTCCCCGCTTTTTCCAGTCGACTGCCATGCCAATCCGGCATGGGAAAATCGTATCCATGACCATATGATGGCGAAGGGACGCAACCAAGGCAATCACCGCCTGTTGTGTCAACTTGCCAGCGCCTTAGCCGGGACCGCCACATGCCAGCTGCCAGCCGAACCCTTGTCGCCCTCCTTTTCCTGGCGCTCGCCACCGCGCCGGCCGCGGCGCAGGAGGATATCGACGGCTCGGACGCCGCCGCCGATACCGGCCAGGAGAACGGCCCAGCCACCCTGGCCGTGATCGAGGCAGTCAGCTATGGCACCATCCCGCCCGGCAGCCGGCTGGTGACGCAGCCCGAGACGCAGGGCGAGATGGACGATGCCGCCTGGCGCCTGGTGAATGAGGACCTTCCTGCACGGGGCTATCAGATCGGCAGTGACGGCGATCTGGTCCTGACCGTCGCAACACAGTTGGTCGAGCGGCTTTCGACCGACCAGGCCAACACCGGTCCGGGGCCGAACAGCGCGGTGGCGGAGGGCATGCAGTTCAGCACGGCGCAGCAGACCCTGCTGAACCCGCGCCAGCCGGTCAACCGCAGCGACCGGGTCTTTCGCGTAGCCGTCAGCATCTATGACCGGACGAGCGGCGGCTTCGTTTGGCGCGGCTCGGCCGAACGCCTCGACGCGGAAACCGAGCCCAGCGCAGCCCTGCGCGCAATGCTGCCGGCCCTGCTCGACCATATCGGCGAGAATGCCAGCGGCGTCGCCGTGCCCCTGCAGCCCTGAGATCAGAGCACCAGGTAAAGCAGCACCGGCAGCGTAACGAAGGAGAGCGCCGTGGTGATCACCACCATCGAGGCGACATCGGCCGGCTCGCGGTTGTAGTACTGGGCGAACAGATAGTTGAAGACGGCGACCGGCATGGTGCTCTGGATCATCAGCACGCCGATGGCGAGATCCGAGGCACCCGAGAACCAGCCGACCAGAAAGCCGATGGCCGCACCGCCTGCCAGCCGGACCAATGACAGCAGCAGGTTGCGGGGCAGACGCGTAACGCGCAGCTGCGCCAGGGATACGCCGAGAGCCAGCAGCATCAATGGGATGGTCAGGCCGCCCAGCAGTTGCAGGGTGTTGCCGACATAGGGCGGGACCTTTATTCCGCTTGCAAGGAAAAAGATGGCGATGGCGATGGCATAGATCATCGGCATGCGCGCCAGACGAAGGAGGCTGAAACTGCCGGCCGCCAGCGACATGCCGATGGTGAACTGGCTGGTGATCGAGATGGCGAAGAACACCACGGCGAAGGCGAGGCCTTCGTCACCGAAGGCAAAGAGCGCCAGCGGCAGGCCCATATTGCCGGTATTGGGAAACATCAGTGCCGGCAAATAGGAGTGATTGGGTAGTTTCATGATGCGGAGTACGACGACCCCCAGCACTGCGAAGCCGAGAAAACACAAGGCGGTCAGCCCTGCCATCTGGATGAGTGCGCCGCTTTCCAGGTGGATCCGCGTCAGCGCATCGGCGGTCAGCGCCGGCGTACCGATATTGGTGACCAGCTGCGTGATGAATCGGTTGTCGAAACCCTGGCCGGATCTCGCCCAGTAGAAGCCGATCGCCGGAACCACCAGCACGGGCAGGATGATGGCTGCCAATTGATTGACAAGGTCCATGGACGCCGAGGTTCCGATGCGGCAGGTTGCGGGTTGTCGTATTCCTTACCTGCAAGGTGAAGGAGAGGGCGAGAAAAACCGAGCGCAAGGGGCGCATGGCCGCCCGCGCATGGCGCATATGGACCCGATCAGCCGAGTTGGGCGATTGCCGCGCCGCGCTCCAATCGGATAAGTTCCGGATTATTGGACAAACGTCCAATAACATCGAAAGGCGATCATTTTCAGGGGATGTCATGAGCACCGAGAGAGCCAGGAACCCGAAGACCAGCAACCAGATCGGCGGCCATGCCGCGGTGGCGCTGTTGGAGACCTATGGCGTCGACACAGTCTTCGGCATTCCCGGGGTTCACACGCTCGATCTCTATCGCGGCCTTGCCGAGCTTGGCATGCGACATGTAGGCGTACGCCACGAGCAGGGAGCGGGCTTCATGGCCGACGGCTATGCGCGGGCCAGCGGAAGGCCGGGGGTATGCTGCCTGATCACCGGACCGGGACTGATGAACGCGGCGACGCCGATCGGCCAGGCCTATTCCGATTCCGTGCCCATGCTGGTCCTGGCCAGCGTCAATGCCAGCGGCGATCTCGGCAAGGGGCGTGGGCGGCTTCATGAAATCAGCGACCAGCGCGCCGCCATCGCACCGCTCGCCGGACTTGCCAGAACCGTGCGCGCGGCAGAAGAACTGCCCGGTGCCATAGCCGATGCCTTTGCCCTGTTCGAAACGCAACGGCCGCGGCCGGCGGTGTTGGAATTCACCCTAGACATGCTGGCTGCACCGGCAGAGGTCAGCGGCGCCCGGCGCGAGCGCAAGGCAAGGCCGGTGGCCGGAGCCGAGGATATTGCGCGCGCCGCAGCACTGGTCGATGCTGCCCGCTTCCCGGTCGTCCTTGCCGGTGGCGGCACGGTGGATGCAGCCGACGAACTCAAGGCCTTCGTCGAGAAATCGGGGGCACTCTGTGTCACCACGACGGCCGGCAAGGGCGTGCTGCCCGACAGCCATCCGCAGACCCTTTCCGGCACGCTGGCCCTGTCGCCCACGCAGAAGGTGCTGGGCGACGCCGACCTCGTCATCGCCCTCGGCACCGAGATGGCCGAGACCGATTCCTGGTGCGAGCGCCTGCCGATCAACGGCAAGCTGATCCGGGTCGACCTCGACGCCCATACGCTCACCCGCGACTATCCACCGACGATCGGCCTGCTGGCTGATGCAAAGCCCGTTCTGGCCGCCCTGACCGCCGCCATCAAGCCCGGCCGCCAGCCGGATCTTGCCCGCGCCAAAGCGGTGCGCGAGGCGAATGCCGGAGATCTGGATCAGCAGCAGCAGAAGCATGTGAAGGTACTGATGGCGGTGCGTGCCGGCCTCGCCCCCGATGCGATCGTGGTCAGCGACATGACCCAGATCGCCTATACTGCCAATGTAACTTTTCCGCTGGAACGGCCGCGCTGCTGGTTCCACCCCAACGGTTTCGGCACGCTGGGCTATGCCATGCCGGCGGCGATCGGCGCCAAGCTCGCCTGTCCCGCGCGCGAGGTCATCGCCATCGCCGGCGATGGCGGCTTCCTCTTCACGGTGCAGGACCTGGCAACGGCGGTCGAGCTTGGCCTCGCCTTGCCGATCCTGGTCTGGAACAATGACGCCTTCGGCCAGATCGCGCTGGGCATGAACGAGCGCGACATTCCGGAACTGGGCGTCAAGCCGAAGAACCCCGATTTCCAGGCCCTGGCCAAATCCTTCCACGCCCGCACCGAAAAGCCGGGCAGCCTCGCCGAACTCACCGATGCGATCCGGCGCGCCTTCAAGGCCGACGGTCCGACCCTTATCGAGGTGCATGAGCAGGCGGATTACCTGACGTGAAGCCGCGAATCAGCGTCCTTACCCTTGCGGTTGCCGATCTTGGCCGGGCGCTCGCCTTCTACCGCGATGGCCTCGGGCTAGCGACTGACGGCATCATCGGCAGCGCATTCGAACATGGTGCGGTCGCTTTTTTTCGCCTCAACGATCATCTGGTCCTGGCCCTTTATCCGCGGGCCTCGCTGGCCCACGAGGCCCGGGTGGCGGCAACCGCCTCCGTCACCGGGGCCGTTGCCATCGGCCACAATGTCGCGAGCCGCGCCGAGGTGGATCAGGTAATGGCGGAAGCAGCCGCTGCAGGCGCCGTCATCACGGACCCGGCCCGGGACCGGTTCTGGGGCGGCTATGGCGGCCATTTCACCGATCCCGACGGTCATCTCTGGGAAGTGGCCTGGAATCCGGACTGGGTACTGGCGGAGAATTGAGATGGCTCGGCAAATTCTGCCTATCCGCCGCGCTGGCCCGGAATCCGATTCCGGCACGGCGTTAACATCTCCTTGAGAAGATTCGGCTTTCATACCCTACGACTCGCGAACGAGGCCGCTGTGCCCCCAATATCCGGTAGGGCGGCCACAATGGCACGGGCCTTGCTGGTACGGGCAGGCCAACCGTTCAAAGGAGATGGTTATGGAGACCGCTGTGGTGCAGAAGCACGTAACGGCGCTCCCCCCCGGGAGCGATGAGGAACAGCGCAAGCTGTGCTTCGAGATGTTCAACGAATATTGGGCCGACGCCGTAGGCAAGGGAATTCCCTTCGACACGGTGGGAACGATGTCGATCGCGGCAGCCCTGTTCGCCCTGGTTGCCAAGCACGGACCGGAGACGACTGCCGAGTTCGTCCAGGACCTCGCCAAGAGCGTATTGCAGGACGAGTTCACTTCGCAGAAGCGGGCGAACTGAGCCGACCCGGCCAGCACGATCAGAGTCACCCGCCGCGACGCCTTGCCGCGCCGCCGGTATTTCGCCGGCGCAATCGGTTGTGATCGCGGTCACGCAGCCCATTGAGCGGCTGCCGGATTCCCTGCCCGCCGGGTTGCGCGCGCGGGCTGAATCGGCAATTCTCCGAGCCATGTCGCTTGCTCGTATCCTGGCGCGGTCGCGCGCCGCCCTCACCCTTGCCGCCATACCCCTTCTGGTCGCGGCCGGCCTGATCCTGTCCATGCCGCCGGTATGGGCGGCACCCGAGGACATCGAGGAAATCCACCGGCTCGAACTCGAAGGGCGCAAGGTCGACGCCTATCTGCGCCTGCTGGAACTGGCGCCGAAGGGCGATCCGTGGACGCAATGGAAGCTTGCGGGGTATTACCAATACGGCTATGCCGCTCCGGCCAATTTCATGAAAGCGCTGGAATGGTATGAACGCGCGGCGCGGCAGGGCAATGTCGATGCCATGCTGGGTGCCGCCATCCTGCTGGATCCTGCCTTCAGCCAGGCGGCCAGCGTGCCGAAGGACCGGGCAAGATCCTTTACCTGGCTCAGCATTGCCGCCACCAAGCTCACCAAGCCCGACGAGATCGAGGTGGTGAAGGGGCTGCGCGACAAGCTGAAGCGCGAGATGTCGACCGCGGAATTGAACAAGGCCCTCGGCGAAGCCATGGCCTTCCAGCCGGTGCCGGAACCGCAGCAATAATCACCAGTCAGGAGCAAGTCATGATCAAGCGCCTCGTCAATGCCGGCGGCCTTCCCTCCGCCGATCTCGAGGATTGGGGCAAGGTAGCGGTGCCGATCGGCGAACCGGTGGCGCAATTGCGCGGCACCTCGCCCACCGAGAAGGGGAAGGAGCCGGATTTCGGCATCTGGGAATGTTCCCCGGGAAAGTGGCAGCGGCAGATTAAGAATGCCGAATTCGCCCACTTTGTCGCCGGTCGTTGCACGTTCCACGCCGAAAACGGCCAGGTGATCGACATCAGCGCCGGCGACGCGCTCTATTTCCCGGCCAATTCCATGGGCGTCTGGGAAATCCACGAAACGGTGCGGAAAACCTACATCCTGCTGCCCTGAGGCGCGGGGCTGTCGTGGGTTCCCGGTTCGGCCTGCGGCTCGGCCGTTAACCGGACGCTGGCGTTCCGGCGAGGCTGACGTCCGGGAGGCGTCACACCCGCACGTGGAAGCCCTGGTCTTTCAGGAATTGCTTGGCCTCGCGCGGGGTCTGCTCGGTGAAATGGAAGATGCTGGCGGCCGCCACGGCATCCGCCTTGCCCTCCCTGAGAACCTCCGCCATGTGCTGGTAATTGCCGCAGCCGCCGGAGGCGATGACCGGAATCTTCACCGCATCCACCACGGCACGGGTGAGCGCGACGTCATAGCCCTCGAATGTGCCGTCGCGATCGATCGAGGTGAGCAGGATTTCGCCCGCCCCCAGCGCTTCCGCCTCGCGCGCCCATGCAACCGGATCACGGCCGGTCGGCTGCTTTCCGCAATGGCTCATCACCTCGAGGCGACCGTCGTCGTGGCGCTTCACGTCGATGGAAACCACGATACATTGCGAGCCATAGCGAATGGCGCCGTCGCGAATAAGGTCCGGACTGGCGAGCGCCCCAGTATTGACCGCGACCTTGTCGGCGCCGACCGCCAGCAACGCGCCGATATGGTCCGGCGTGCGCACGCCGCCACCCACCGTCATCGGCATGAAGCATTCGTCGGCCAGTTCGTCTATCTGCGCAAAATCCGGGGCGCGGCCGTCGGGGGTGGCGCGGATGTCGAGGAAGACCAGTTCATCGACCTCGCGCATGTTGTAGACCTTGATCGCCTGCAGGGCACTGCCGGTGCGGCGCCAGGAATCGAAACCAACGCCCTTGACCAATCCGACATCGCGGAAGAGCAGGGTCGGCATGACGCGGATCTTGACGGTCATCGCTGCGCCGCCCCCATCAGAGCGCCAGGAAGTTGCGCAGCAGGCGGAACCCCGCCTTCTGGCTCTTCTCGGGATGGAACTGCACCCCCATCAGGTGGTCCCGCTGCACGGCGGCGACGAAGCCACCATAGGAAGGACACGTGGCCAGCACATGCTCCGGCGCACAATCGTACCAGTAGGAATGCACGAAGTAGAAATCGGTGCCCGCAGGCAAGTCGCGCCACAGGGCGGCATCAGCCCGAGGATGCGCCTCGTTCCAGCCCATATGCGGGATTCGCTCGCCGGCCTGGGTAGATTTCAGGGGCACGATCTCGCCCGGCACCAGGTCAAGCCCGTCGGTCAAGCCGAATTCGTGGCTGCGCGTCGCCATCAGTTGCATGCCGAGGCAGATACCGAGGAAGGGCAATTGCCGCCGGGCCAGGAGGTTGCGCAGACAGGCGGCCAGGCCCTTCTGATTGAGGGATTGCATCGCTGCCGCAAACGAGCCCACCCCCGGCAGGATAATTCGGTCAGCGGCCTCCACGACGCGCGGGTCGTCGGTTACCACCGGCTTGCCGCCCAGTTCCTCCATCGCCCGGCGGATGGAATCGAGATTGCAGACGCCGGAATTGACGATGACAACGCTGCTCATGGTTCGATACTCATGGCCCAGCGCTTCCCCGCATCATTCAACTGTTGTCGATGTCGATCTTCTGCAGATTGCCGTGGCGATCCTTCAGCAGCTTGCCCTGGTTGTCACATCTGAACAGCTTCTTGTTGGTCCAGCGATCGCAGATCTCGACGAATTCCTCGACCGTCATGTCGAGCGGCGCCAGGATGTCCTCGATCCGCTTGCCGAGATAAGTCCAGGGGAACTTGCCGTCATGGCGCTGCACCAAAGCGAGGCCGTCGGCACGGCTGAGGCGACCGCGACGGATGTGGTTGCAGGCGATGTCGGTGGCGCGACCGAAACCGTATTTCAGGAACTTGAAATAGTCGTGCAGGCCCATCTGGTGGTTGTCGAGGTTCTCGTAATTGGCAAGCGCCCCCTCCACCATGGTGGGGAAGGTTTCGAACCCGTAGCCCTGGGCGAAGAGCGCGTTGCGATAGCCATCCCACGGAAAATAGTAGCCAAGGAAGATGCCGGTGACACCAACCCGCGCCAGATCCTCGTCGCTAGGATAGGTGTACTGGATGAGATCGCGCCGTTCGATGCCGATCTGGCCGACGAGGTCGGAGACGCGCAGGCCGAGCAGTCCGCCGAATTCCTCGAGCCAGCGCCGGTCGAGCACGTTCTTCTGCGTCGACGCCGCCGGTCCGCCATATTCATGCTGCGGGTTCTCGCCCCAGACGATCAGGCGAACGTTGTGCTGCACGGCAATGCGCACCGGCACGGTGAAAATGGTAACGTGTTCCGGCCAGGAGATGTCGCCAACCGTCTCCAGCGTGAAGCGGTTGATGCGCCGGCGCACGACCGGGTTGGTCGTCACCTCAATGTAATCGACACCCAGCTTCTTGATATTCTCGATGTTGCGCCGGCCGATATCGGAAAGGTCGTCGGTCGTTGCCGTGACGCAGAGCGGGTTCATGCCGACTTCGAGCAGGCGCAGCAGCTGGTAGGTGCTGTCCTTGCCGCCCGAGACCGGCACGATGCAGTCATAATTGCTGCCGTCGGTACTGCGGTACTTCTTGACGACCTCGAGGAATTCCTGCTTGCGCTTGTCCCAGTCGACCTCGGCCCGGAAGGCATAATTCAGACAGGCATTGCAGACCCCGTGCTCGTCGAACCAAAGATCGGGCTTGGTTTCCGGATAGAGGCAGCTCTTGCAATAGCGCATGGGGCAAACCTTACAGCATCTTCATCAGCGAAGCGGCATCCAGCCATTGCGTGTTGCTGTCGCTCGAGAAGCGGAAGCCTTCCTTCACGGGCTTGGCCCCGTCCTTGGCGAAGGAGCGCCGCTCCCAGAAGGCGAAATTCGGCTCGATCACATAGCGGTCGTCCAGTTCCACCGTGGTGCGGCTGTCATCCTCGGTGATCATCACCTCGTGCAGCTTCTCGCCCGGGCGGATGCCGACGATCTTGTGCGGGATTCCGGGCGCCAGGCAATCGGCAAGGTCGGTCACCTTCATGGAGGGGATCTTCGGCACGAAAATCTCGCCGCCGCGCATGATCTGCATGGAGGACAGCACGAAGGCGACACCCTGGTCGAGGGTGATCCAGAACCGGGTCATGCGCTCGTCCGTGATGGGGATTTCCTTGGCACCCTTGGCGACCATGTCGCGGAAGACCGGCACTACGGAGCCGCGCGAACCGATCACATTGCCATAGCGCACCACGGCGAAGATCGGGTCGTGACCGCCGGAGAGCGAATTGGCGGCAATGAAGATCTTGTCGGAGGCGAGCTTTGAGGCGCCGTAGAGATTGACCGGGTTGGCCGCCTTGTCGGTCGAGAGGGCGACGACGCGCTTCACCTTGTTCTTGATCGCCGCCTGGACCACATTCTCGGCACCGATGACGTTGGTGTGGATGCATTCGAACGGGTTGTATTCCGCCGCCGGCACCTGCTTGAGCGCAGCGGCATGGACGATGACATCGACGTCGCGGGTCGCCATGTCGAGGCGGGTACCGTCGCGGACATCGCCAATGAAATAGCGCAGCGCCGGATATTTCTCCTGCGAGAGGTCCTGCTGCATTTCCCACTGCTTCAGCTCGTCGCGCGAAAAGACAATCAGGCGCTTCGGCTTCCAATCTGCGAGTACGCGGCGAATGAACGCCTTGCCGAAGGAGCCCGTCCCGCCGGTCACGAGGATTGATTTCCCATTGAGGTCGGGAAGCGCCGAATCAAACATGTCGCCAGGGCCTTGTCAGAATTTGGAAACCAAGAGCGTTTCCAAGTGATTTCAAATAGATGGGAGAGAAGACTGCCGGTCTTGCCGCAATGCCACGTGGCGCAATCCCGACGGATCAGGGGGTTATCAGCAGGCCGCCGCCTCTGTCAACGTCCGCCTGACGCCGCTGGTTGCCGCACCAGCACCCGGCCGACCGGCCCTAACCCACCCCGAAGACCGGTTCCGGCAACCCGCGATGGCCGGTCCGGGCGGCAAACAGCCCGCCCGCCAGGGGAAACTGGGCAAGGGCGGCCTGATCCATATCGACCGTCGCCGTGGTGACATAAAGGGTGTCCAGATCGTCACCGGCGAAGGCGCAGGAGGTAACCAGCGGGCATGGCAGTTCCAGCTTGAAATCGAGCTTGCCGGCGGGCGTGAAGCGGCTGACCCCGGCGCCGCCCCACTGGCAGATCCAGACATGGTCATCGGCATCGACCGTCATGCCGTCCGGCATGCCTTCGGCCTCGGGGAAGGTCACGAATTCGCGCCTCTCGCCGATGCGGCCGCTGGCCGGATCAAGGTCGTAGGCATAGACCTTGCGCATCATCGTGTCGGCGAAATAAAGGATGCGCCCATCGCGGCTGAAGGCCGGGCCGTTGCCGCAGGCCGAGCCGCGATCCTGGATCACGCTGTGGCCGTCGGCATCCAGCCGGTAGATCCCGCCCAAGGGCTCTGTCTCCTGCACATCCGAGGTGCAGAGCCAGAGGCGGCCCTGACGGTCGACCTTGCCGTCATTGAACATGGTGATTTCCTGGCGGTCATTGGGATCGACCCAGCGGGTGAGCCGCCGCGATGCCATGTCGAGCTTGAAGACGCCTTCGCGACCGCTGAGGACAAAACCGTCCCTGGCGCGCACCAGTGTGCCCATAGGGGTGCCGAGTTCGGGCCGCCAGCTTTCGGCCGCCCCGGTCGCCGGGTCGTAGATGTGCACGGCCGGCGCCTTGAGATCGAGCCAGTAGATTCGGCATTCGCCGGGATGCCACAGGACGGATTCGCCCAGAACAGCGCGCGTCTTCACGACGCATTGAAGATCCACGGACATGGCGCCCTTTCCCTTCCAGATTTCATCGCTGCCGGCAGAGTGCCGCCAAAGCAGGCGTTATGGCAACGGGAAGCCGCCGCCCTGCCCGACATAAAATGCCGCCCCGACCGGGATCGGGGCGGCTTGGTGCGATAATGACCGGATTGGGGCGTGTAGCTTCAGCCCGCGGCCCGCAATTCCTCGATCATCCTGAGGATGGGCACGGCGCACCGACGCGCCTGGCGGGGCGCCGAGACGGGCAACGCGACATCGCCTGCCAGCATGCGCTCGAGTTCGCGCCTTGCGCGGGCAAGGCGTGACCGGATGGTGCCGATGGGGCAGCTGCAGATGGTGGCCGCCTCCTCATAGGACAAGTCCTGGCCAACCACCAGGGCGAGCACCTCCTGCTGGTCCGGGTTGAGGGTGCCGATGGCCCGGAACAACTCTTTGAGCACCAGACGGTGCTCCTGATTGGGCGCCGTGCTGGCCAGGTTCGGCAGCAAATCATCATCGATCTCGACCAGGCGCGCGCGATGGCCGGCGCGCAGGTTGTTGATGTGCAGATTGCGCATGATGGTGAAAAGCCAGGCCTTCAGATTGGTGCCGGGCGTGAACAGCTCCTGCCGGGTCAGCGCCCGCAGGATGGTATCCTGCACCAGATCGTCAGCCGTCTGCCGGTTGCGGGTCAACATGACGGCGAAGGCCGTCAGGGCTGGAATCTTGGCCACCAGCTGGTCCCGGAAGGATTCGCCGGGCAAAGTTTCGTTCTGGAACGTATCGGCCTTCGGTTGCATGGTTTCTTTCCTTTCGGTCGGTTCCAAAGCTCTCGGTTCCGGGTCAACCAGCCATCAACCCCAATGCGGGCTGGCCCAATGCGGGCTCGATGACCGGGCGTCCCGGAGCGCCATAACGCTGAGGCAAAGATGGCGGGGGAAGGACCCGAAGCCGAGCGACAAGACCGGGCGTAAACTGTGACCCGCACCGCCAATTACAGGACCAATGTCCCAAATCGGGGTCGAGCTGTGACAATTTCCGCAGTTTAATTATGGTCTTTCAGTTTGCCGCGATTCGGCCAGTGGCGAATGAGATCGATCAGCGCCTCGCGCGGTGCGGCGGCACTGGCATCCGCCAGTTTGTGCATTTGGCGCTCAAGCCAGAGATCAAAGGCGGGGGAGGAGTGAAGCGAGACAATTTCGGCACCGCCGGTCCCGCCATCCGGTCGCTTGTTCGGCGCCCTCTCGCGCCCGGGAACATGCCCATTTCGCAGGTCGCCCGGGCCGTTTCGTTTGTCAGTCATGGCAGTCCCAACTCCGACCCCTAACCTTTGGTCAGGATATACGCACCGCGTTCGGCTTAACACCCCGCGAGCAATCCGGTTCCGACCGGCCGCAGAAATCGCTTCAGCACGGGACTTCTCATTCAGACGCGCCGCTTCTCCGATTGCCCTGCCTTCAGCTGAACAGCCGCAACCAGTTGGAGGAGGGCCGTGAGATCCCGGCCGGACCGGCCGCCGACAATGAAGCCAGCCGCCAGTGCCCCGAGGATTCCAGCGGCTGGATCGGCGGCGATTGCGCCACGAAGCCCCTGCGCCAGATCGGCCAGGATGACGGTCGATTCCGGCTCAGGCGCCCTTGCCTGTGTCACCTGCCAGTGGCGCTGACCCCACCCAATGAAGTGCGCTGCCAGGCCGGAGGCCACTGCCAGCAAAACAAGGATGCAGGCTATCAGTGACAGGGAGGCGGTAAATCCCAGGCTGTCGCTGAGCATGACATGGAGGACGCCGAGCCCGACACCGAGCGCTCCCAGGGCAAGCAAGATGGCAGCAAGACCAAGGACTGCCTGCAGGGCCAGCCGACGGCCAATGGCGGCGAGCCATGTCATGCCCCGCCCCTTACCGCTGCTGGTTGCCGGTGAGCCGTGCCAGCAATATGCCGGCGCCGAAAGCGACCAACAGGCTGGCAAGCGGATGAGCCGTGACCTGGCCTTCCACGGCGCCGATCCCGGCTTGAACCCTGGCCTTGCCGTCGGCGAGCGCATTGTCGATTTTGGCGCCCCCTTTCTTCGCCAGCAGGCGCGACAGACTGGCGACATCGTCGCGCAAGGTGCCGAGATCATTCTTCAAGGTGTCTAGTTCCTTGTCCAAAATGCGATCAGCCATGATGTTCTCCTTTGTTGTCACGAGCCGCGTCTGGGAAATGCGCGGCAACTAGACGTAATTCGCCACCAGGGAAACGACGAACAGCACCAGGAAGATCAGGAACAGGATCTTGGCGATGCCGGTCGCTGCCTGGGAAATGCCACCGAAGCCGAAGACCCCGGCGACAATCGCAACGATCAAAAAAATGACGGCCCAATAGAGCATGGTGCATTTCCTTCACTGTGGGTCATTTCGAGCAGCCTTTTGACTGACCAAACGGAACCGGTCCGGCCCGGTTCCGCCCGACGAAAGGGCCACCTGTGCGGGCTTTCAGGCGCAAGAAAGCAAGCAGACCCGGCCCCTGCCGGGACCGGGTCTGCCGAAAGCGGTTTCTGAAACAGCTACATCAATTGCGATAGCCGCGCTCGAACTCGGTCAGCTGCTTCTCGACCTCGTCCTTGGCGATGCCGTAGCGCTCCTGCAGCTTGCCGGCGAGCTGGTCGCGCTTGCCGCTGATTCGGGCAAGGTCGTCGTCGGTGAGTTTGCCCCATTGCTCCTTCACCTTGCCTTTGGCCTGGCTCCAATTGCCTTCGATGATGTCCCAGTTCATGTCGTTCTCCTCGGTCGATTGGACGATCGCGTATTCCGCCCGCTGGGACGGCCATGCGATCGATACCGACAAAACGACAGGCGCCCCGCCGGGTTCCGGCGGGGCGCCTGTGACATCGTTACGCGCCTGGTTGGAGGGAACTACCCGCCCGTCATGCGCGGCAGCAGGAAGACCTCGCTGTCGGGCTTCAGCGGCTGCAGCCAGCCCTCGCGGTAGATGAGGCCGTCGATCGAGACCGAGACACCGCGTTTGATCTGGGATTGCAGGCCCGGATAGGAATCACCCAGCCGGGCCAGCAATTCCTGCACGTTGCGCGCCTCGATCTCCACCTCTGCCTTGCCGCCGGTATGCGGCCGCAAGGAGCCCCAGAGAACGACCTTGGCCACGCCCTGCCCCTTTCCTCAGGCCGCTTTCCTGCCGCCGGCCTTCTTCGCCTCCTCGATGCCCTTGAGGACACGCGGCGGCGAGAGCGGGATCTGGGTGAAGCGGACACCGGTCGCATTGGCCACCGCATTGGCGATGGCGGCAAGCGGCGGCACGATCGAGGTTTCGCCCACGCCGCGGACACCATAGGGGTGGCCGGGATTGGGGATTTCCAGGATCTGGGTGTCGATCATCGGCAGATCCGAGCAGACCGGGATGCGGTAGTCGAGGAAGCCCGCATTCTGCAGGCGGCCATCCTTGCCATAGATGTATTCCTCGTTGAGCGCCCAGCCAATGCCCTGCACGGCGCCGCCCTGGAACTGGCCCTCGACATAGGACGGGTGCACCGCCTTGCCGGCATCCTGGATGACCGTGTAGCGCACGATCGAGGAGCGGCCGGTTTCGGGATCGACCTCGACATCGCAGATATGCGTGGCGAAGCTGACGCCGGCACCGTCGGCCGAGAACTCGTGATGGCCGGCGATCGGGCCACCCGTGCCCGGCGAGGCCTCGGCGATCTCCTTCAGGGACAGCGGCGCAAAGTCGCCGGCATTGGGGCCGGCCGGCTTGGCATAGCCGTTTTCCCACTTCACCGCATCCTCGGGAATGCCCCAGGTGGCGGCGGCACGAGCGCACAGCTTCTTGATGGCGTCGCGCGCTGCCAGGATGCAGGCCATGCCGGTGGCAAAGGTCGTGCGGCTGCCGTCGGTGACGTCATTGTAACCCAAGGCCGACGTATCCGCGATGATGGCGCGGACGTGGTCGTAGGGGATGCCCATTTCCTCGGCCACCATCATGCACATCGCGGCGCGTGAACCGCCGATATCGGGTGAGCCCACAGAAACGGTGATCGAGCCGTCGACCGGGATGTTGAGGGTGACGCAGGACTGGCCGCCGAAATTGAACCAGAAGCCGGCGGCCATGCCGCGACCCTGGTTCGGGCCAAGCGGTGCCTTGAAATGCGGATGGTTCTTGGCCGCTTCCAATGTCGCCCCAAGACCGATCGGACCATAGACCGGGCCATAGGACGACTTGGTGCCCTCGCGCGCCGCATTCTTGATGCGGAAGTCGATGGGCTCCATGCCGAGCTTGTGGGCCAGTTCCTCAATGACGCTTTCGACCGCGAAATTCGCCATCGGCGCACCCGGTGCGCGATAGGAAATCGTCTTCGGCCGGTTGCAGACCACGTCATAGGCGACGGCGCGGACGTTATCGAGGTGGAACTGGGCAAAGGCGCTCATGGCGCCGAATTCCGCCGGCGAGCAGCCCTGGAACGGGCCGCCCTGATAGCGGAAGACGCCGTCGGCCGCGGTGATGAGGCCGTCCTTGGTGACGCCGATCTTGATGTCGATCGAGGTCGAAGCGGTCGGACCGCTGGCCTTGAACACCTCCTCGCGGGTCATGACGACCTTGACCGGGCGGTTGGCCTTGCGGGCGAGCGCCAGGGCCACCGGCTCGATGAAGACGGTGGTCTTGCCGCCGAAGCCGCCGCCGATCTCGGATTGCGTCACGCGGAGGCGCGCGATGTCGATGCCGAGCAACTGCGAGCAGACGTCGCGCACCATGTAGTGACCCTGGGTGCAGCACCAGAGCTCGGCACTGCCGTCCGGGCCCATGCTGGCCAAGGCCGCATGCGGTTCGATATAGCCCTGATGCGCGGCCTCGGTCTTGAAGCTGCGTTCGACGATGATATCTGCCTTCTTGAAGCCGGCCTCGACATCGCCATGGCCGAACTCGAACCGGCGGGCGATGTTGGAAGGCTTCTTCGGCTTCGGGTCGACGCCGTCGGTGAACATGTCTTTGTGGAGGAGCGGTGCCCCCGGCTTCATCGCCTCGTCGACATCGGTGACGTGCGGCAGGACCTCGTAATCGACCTTGATCAGCTTAAGGGCCTGGCGCGCGATCGAAGCCGAGGTAGCGGCGACGGCCGCCACGGCATGGCCCTCATAAAATGCCTTCTCGCGCGCCATGACATTGCACAGCGTGTCATAGAGACCACCGCTGCCCCCGGTATGGTCAGGGAAATCATCGCGGGTGATCACGGCCTTCACACCCGGCAGCTTCTCGGCCTTCGAGGTGTCGATCTTCCTGATGATGGCATGGGCATGGGGCGAGCGCAGGATGCGGCCGACCAGCTGGCCCGGCGCCGAGGCGTCGGCGCCGAATTTGGCGCGGCCCGTCACCTTGTCGATGCCGTCGGGTCGCAGCGGGCGCGTGCCGACGACGTTGAACTTGCGCTTGCCTTCGGGTGCGTTATCGAGCGGCATGGTTCAGGCCCTCTTCTTCGCTGCAGTTTTGGTCTTGGCGCTCTTGGCTTTGGCCGAGCGCATTTCCTTCGCGGCATCCTGGACCGCCCGGACGATCTTGTCGTAACCGGTGCAGCGGCACAGATTGCCGGCAAGGCCAAAGCGGATCTCGGTCTCGGTCGGATCCGGGTTCTTGTCGAGCAGCGATTTCGCCGCCACCAGGAAACCCGGGGTGCAGATGCCGCATTGAAGCGCGGCGTGTTCCAGGAATTTCGATTGCAGCGGATGCAGATGCTCGCCTTGCGCCATGCCCTCGATGGTGCCGATGTCCCGGCCCTCGGCCTCGGCGCCGAGCACCAGGCAGGAGCAGGTCAGGCGGCCGTCAACGGTCACCGAGCAGGCGCCGCAATCGCCGGTGCTGCAGCCTTCCTTGGCGCCGGTGAGACCGAGGCGGTTCCGGAGCACGTCGAGCAGCGTCTCATCCGCCTCGCAGATGAACTCGACCGGGTCGCCGTTGATCTTGGTGTTGACTGTTATGCCGGACATGATTTCCCCCTTACTTTCCGCCGGCGCGCTTATACGCGATCCGGGCGGCGCGACGGGCGAGCACCCCGGCGACCTTGATGCGGAATTCGCGCGTGCCGCGCTTGTCGTCGATCGGATTGCAGGCAGCCGCACAGGCCGCGGCCAGCGCATCCAGCGCCGCCTTGTCGAGCTTGGTGCCGATGATGGCCTTGGCGGCCGCCGGTACCAGTACCACCGTCGGCGCCACGGCGCCGAGGGCGACGCGTGCCTTGGTGACGATGCCCTTGCCGTCCAGCGTCAGGTTGACGCCGACGCCCACCACCGCGATGTCCATCTCGGTCCGGGGAATGAAGCGCAGGTAGGCATCGCCCGATTTCGGCGCGCGCTTGGGCAGGATCAGGCTCTCGATAATCTCGCCCTTCTTGAGGCTGGTGCGGCCGGGTCCGGCCGGAACGTCCTCGACAGCCAGGGTGCGCTTGCCCTTCGGGCCGACCACGACCGCCTTGGCCCCTGCCGCCACCAGTGCCGGCACGGAATCGGCCGCCGGCGAGGCGTTGCAGAGATTGCCGGTCATGGTGCAGCGCCCCTGGACCTGCTTGGAGCCAATCAGGTTGGCCGCCTCGACCACGCCGGGCCAGGCCTTCTTGAGCGCCGCGTTCTCGCCGAGCTCGGCTCCGGAGACGGCAGCGCCGATCTTGAAACCGGATGCTGTCTTCTGGATCGATCTCGCACCTGCGGTATCCTTGATGTCGACGATCAGGTCCGGTTCGATGAAGCCGGTGCGCAGGCGGACCAGCAAATCAGTGCCGCCGGCGAGGATAAAGGCCTTGCCTTTTTCCTTGGCCAGCATCTGCGCCGCTGCCTTGAGGGTTGTCGGTCGCTCATATTTCATTCTGGCTGCTTCCTATGGCTAGAAGGGCTGTTCCGATCTACCCCGCCGACCCCCTCCTGCACAATACCCCTGCTGGCACCCCCGCGGGCATACCTCCGGGGAGGACCGCTTCGGCGGCACCGGCCATCCCGGATTGCGGTATCGCCAGGCCATGCGTCTTCCCGCTTTTGACAGTTTCACGGGCAATGGGGTGTGGCGAGAGACCCTGCCGGAGATGTAAAATTGGCAGCGATTTCAGAGGGAGCGGATTGTTCGCATGATCGTGCTGGTAATGGGAGTAAGCGGCAGCGGCAAGAGCACAATCGGCCGGATGCTGGCCGACGCCCTGGGGGCCGAGTTCCTGGAGGCCGATTCCTTTCATTCCCCGGAGAACGTCGCCAAGATGTCCGGCGGCGTGCCGCTGGAGGATGCCGACCGCTGGCCCTGGCTGGATGCGATCGGCAGCGCGATCACTGGGCTGCGGCAGGCGGGCAAGCCGGTGGTCCTCGCCTGCTCGGCCTTGAAGGAGGCCTATCGCCGCCGGCTCTTCGACCGGGCGGGCGAGACGGCCAGGGTGGTCTTCCTCAGTGGAGGAGCGGATTTGATCGCCGCACGGATGGGCAGAAGGCAGGGCCACTACATGCCACCCGCACTGCTGCCGAGCCAGCTTGCCACGCTGGAACCGCCGGAAGCCGCCATCCGGGTCGATATCTCGCACAAACCGGAAGAAATCCTCGCCGAAGTGCTCAACGGCCTGAAAGCCGCCTCGGCGACTGGCTAGACCTGCCGCTTCTGGCGGCCATAGACCAGCAACATGGCGATGATCACGCCGCCATAGATGATCTGGCGGCCGGCCTCGGGCATCTGCATCACCGAAAGGATGGATTGCAGCAGCGTGATCAGGATGACGCCGGCGATGGTGCCAAGATAGGAGCCGCGCCCGCCCAGGATGCTGGTGCCGCCCAGCACCACCGCCGCCACGGCGGGCAGCAGGTAGGGGTCGCCCATGGCCTGGTAGGCCTTGGTGGAATATCCCGCCAGCAATACACCGGCAAAAGCCGACAACCCGCCCGAGGCCATGAAGGCCAAGACGATCACGCGCCTGGTCGGCAGACCGGAGAGATAGGCAGCGCGCTCGCGATTGCCGATGGCATAGATCGCGCGGCCGAAAGTGGTGCGGCGGAGCAGGAAGATGGTGATCGCCCCGACAATTGCCCAGACGAATAGAGCGTTCGGGATGCTGAGGATGTGCCGCCCGGTCGCCAGTACATGCATGGCCGAGGTGGCGTGATCCTGCGGCGCGAAGCCGCCGGTCCGCAACACCATGAGGCCCTGGGCGACCGCGTTCATGCCAAGCGTGAAGATCATCGAGGGCACACGCAGCCAAGCAACACCAATCCCGTTGGCGAGACCGATCGCAGCGCCACAGGTGATGCCGAAGGGAATGGCCAGAGCCTCGCCCAAGGGCCCCCAGCCGGCAGCAGCGGTCGACATCATGCCGCCCACCGTCACCACCCAAGGAACCGACAGATCTATCTGCCCCAGGAGCACCACCAGCATCATGCCGGTGGCGATGAGGCCGAGAAAGGACGCCACCTGCAATTGCTGCAGCAGATAATCGGGCGAGAGGAAACTCGAGGAATAGAGACTGCCGACCAGCAGCAGCAGAATGATGCAGCCGAAGGCGGCCAGAACCGGCCGGTCGATGCGCGCCAGAAGGGTGCCGAACCGGCTGCGCGACAGGGGCGACGATCCTGGCGA
Organism: Dongia mobilis; assembly: GCF_004363235.1. Taxonomy (GTDB): domain Bacteria; phylum Pseudomonadota; class Alphaproteobacteria; order Dongiales; family Dongiaceae; genus Dongia; species Dongia mobilis. Next base: position 167,326 of record NZ_SNYW01000007.1, on the reverse strand, counting down.
GATGGTGGGCGGCGCGCTCATCCAAACAGATCCAGGCGATTCCGGACCCGCAGCAGGCGGAGCGAGCCCAGGGTGACGGCGGAAAGCAGGATCACCCCCTGGAACAGGGGCTGCCACAGGGGATCGAAGTCGAAGACGAACAGAAGGTCGCCGATAGTGCGCAGCACAAGCGCGCCGAAAATGGCGCCGATCGCACTGCCGGCCCCGCCATAGAGCGAGACGCCGCCGATCACCACGGCGGCGATGGCGTTCAGGGTATAGGAACCGCCGATCATGGCCGAGGCCTCGCCGGAATAGGTGACGAAGGTCAGCATCAGCCCGCCACAGGCGGCAAGCAGGCCGGACAGCAGATAGGCGGTGAATCGCGCCCGGTTGATGGCAACTCCCGACATATAGGCAGCCGCTTCAGCGGAGCCCACGGCGTATATCGCGCGGCCGGTGACCGAGCGCCGCAGCGGTACCCAGATGACCAGGACGATGCCGAGCAGCATCAGCAGAGAGGCAGGCACGCCAAAGACGTCACCGGTCAGCGCATCGGCAAGGTCGTAGTTGATCTCGCCGCCCGGCACCGGACGCAGCAGCAGGGCGAGGCCATAAAAGATGGCCCCGGTCGCCAGCGTCGTCACGATCGGTTGCAGCCGGCCATAGATCACGATGAGACCATTGAGCGCGCCGCAGAGGAGGCCCGCACCCAGCACGATGAGGATGCCGAAGCCGGTCTCCAGCGCATCGCCGACCACAAATTGCGAAGCGAGGCAGTTCGCCAGCACGAAGATCATGCCGACCGAAAGGTCGATACCGGCAGTCAGCACGACCAGGGTCTGCGCCATCGCCACCAGCGCCAGCAGCACCCCCTTGTTGGCGGCCGTCGTCACCACGAGGGTGCTGAAACCGGCATTGTGATTGGCACCATAGATCGCGAACATGGCCAAGAAGACGGCAGCAGCGAGCAGCGTGCCGCGATGTTCGGCGAACCGGTAGCGGAAGTCCCCGCCGGCGATCCTAGCCATGCGCCACCTCTGCCTTGCCGGGCAGGCTGAAGGCGCTGCTGACCAAAGCGTGTTCCGTGATCTCGTCGCCGGCAAGCTCGCGCACGATCATGCCGTCATACATGACGAGGACGCGGTCGCAGCAGCCGATCAGTTCGTCGTAATCGGTCGAATAGAAGAGAATTGTCGACCCCGCATCGGCAAGTCGGCGCAGCAACTGGTAGATCTCCTGCTTGGTGCCGACGTCGATGCCGCGGGTGGGATCGTTGAGGAGGATGATGCGGGGACCGAGCATCAGCCATTTCGCGATTACCACCTTCTGCTGGTTGCCGCCGGACAGCGCCCCCACGGGAATCGCGGGATCGGCCGCCTTGATGGCAAGCAGATCCATCATCTCGCGGATTGCCGCTGCCTCGCGCCGGCGGTCGATGACGCCGAACTGCGAAAGATTGTCGAGGGCCGGCATGGTGAGATTGTCGGCAACCGACATCGGCAGCATCAGTCCCTCGGTCTTGCGATCCTCCGGGATGAGGGCCATGGGCAGCGGCGCCGATTTGGCGGCGCGTGGGCCGCCGATCGAGACAGGGTGGCCGTTTATCCGCACAACGCCCGCGACACCGCGCAGGACGCCGAAGAGCGCCAGCAGCAATTCGCGCTGGCCCTGGCCGTCGAGCCCGCCCAATCCCAGGATCTCGCCGGGTCGGGCGGCGAAGGAAATGTCGGTGAGCCGGTCCTCCCAGCCCAGCCCCTGCACTTCCAGCACAGGCCCCTCTTGCGGCAGGGGCGGCTTCGGGGGAAAGACATGGCTGTATTCGCGCCCGATCATCAGTTCGACCACCTCATTGCCGCTCTTGCTGCCGGCGGCATAGCTTGCCACATGGCGGCCGTTGCGGAAGACCGAGCAATCATCGGCCAGTTCCTCGATCTCGTGCATGCGGTGCGAGATGTAGAGCAGGGCAAGCCCCTCCGCGCGCAGGCGTTTCAGCACCGCAAAGACCCTGGCGACGTCGCCGGCGGTCAGCGCCGACGTCGCCTCGTCGAGAATGAGGATGCGCGGGCGCCGGGCGAGGGCCTTGGCGATCTCCACCATCTGGCGGCGTGACAGCGGCAGGTCGCGCACCTGTGCCAGCGGATGGATGTCCTCGGCTCCGGCCTTGGCGAGCGCTTCTTCGGCCAGGCGGCGCTGTGTGCGCCGGTCGATGAGACCGAAGCGGCGCGGCGGATCGGCAAGGTCGATATTGTCCGCGACCGAGAGGTCGGGAATCAGCGAGAGCTCCTGGAAAATGCAGAAGATGCCGGCCTCGTTGGCAGCCTTCGGCGTGGCAAAGCGCACCGCCTGCCCGTCAAGCCGCATGGTGCCGGCATCCGGCTGTACCACGCCGGACATGATCTTGATGAGGGTCGATTTGCCGGCGCCGTTTTCGCCCAGGACCGCATGGATACGGCCGGTCGAGATGGCCAGCCGCGCCTCCTCCAGCGCGCGCACACCGCCATAGGATTTGGCGATGCCTTCCATCTGGAAGATCGGATCAAATGCCATGACCTGCACCGCTTCCCGCTGGCAACCGCCGCACCCCGGAAGCGGAGTGCGGCGGCCAGGAATAACAGGATCGCCCTATTGATCCTGTTCCGATTGGCCCATGATTTCCTGGGCGGTGAAATTGATGCCGCAGGTGGGGAAGGCGTTGCCGACGAAGAAATTGTCGGACTGGTCGGAATAGTAGTTCTCGCCGTCCTTGAAGTTCGGGTCCTCGGTGGTGGCGAGCGGCAGGCGGATCGATTGCGGCACGACGGCACCTTCGAGGGCCGCGATAGCAGTCTTGATGGCGACCGCGACCTGGGCCGGGCCGGTGCCGCCGGAGGCGCATTTCAGCCCCTCGCCGCCATGGGCGCCGCACAGCTTGCGAAAGCCGTTCTCGGTCTCGCCACCCACCGGCACGAAGGGGTGACCCGCATCCATCAACGCCCGCACCGTGCCGGTGGAGCCACCCTGGACGGTGACACCGTCGAACTTCTTGTGCACGGCGACGGCATCGGCGGTCACCTTCTGCGCGGTGCCGTCATCCCATTTGCCGACCACTTCGACGGTTTCCCATTTCTTGCCGGAGGCGGCCAGGGTTTCCTGGATGCCTTCATGGCGGTCGCGGTCGACCGAGGTGCCCTCTACGCCGCGCACCTCGAGGATCTTGCCGCCATCGGGGATGTTCTTGATCAGCCAGTCGGCCCAATAGATGCCGAGGCCCTTCTGGTCGACATTAACGTTGATGGCCTCGTCGGAATCGAGCGTGTTGTCGAAGGCAACCAGCACCACGCCCGCCTTGTTGGCGCGCTTGATGACCGGCGTGAAGGCGGCCGGATTCTGGGCATTGACGACGATGGCGTCATAGCCGGCGGCGATGAAGTTATCGACCGCCGCCAATTGCGCCGCCAGATCCTCGCCCGTCGAGACGACCTTGAACTCGGCCAGCTTGGCCTTCACCTCGGGCTGCTCGGCATAGGCCTTGGCGGTCTTGATCATCTGGATGCGCCAGGTATTGCCGATGAAGCCGTTGGCCAGGGCGATGCGATAGGGGCCCGGCTTTGGTGCGAACTTGAAATACTTGGTGTCCTGCGCCCAGGGGGCGAAACATTCCGGCTCGGCCCCCGGTCCAGCGACGATGTCGGGCTCGGCGGAGGCGGCATTCGAAAACAAGGTAAGAGCGGAGGCGGCCAGCAGCGTCGCGAGGCGACGCGGCAAGGGCCGCTGAAATTTCAGCGACAGCATGATTTTCCTCCCGTTTGATCCGGCCCACTTCCCGCGGCCGGCCTATGGTCATTCCGGTTCGAATTCCCACGCCCAGGTGGAGTTCCGGTATTCCTGACCCGCTCCCCATATCCCCTGACGAATAAGGCGCGCTTCCCCGGATTTTTTTGCCCAGCCTGGCCCGTTTAGGCATATGCTGAAATGAAAGCGCTGTCAATCGAGTCGATTGCCTGCTATTTGGGCAAAAGGCTAGGTTGCGCCGCCGGACGAGACCGGAAAACGGGACGCCGGTCACGATTCGTGGGAGGGGAGCATTCGCAGGAAACGCAGCACGCTGGCCGACGTAGCCAGACTGGCGGGCGTAAGCGCCGTCACGGTATCGCGGGCCCTCAGGCGCCCCGACATGGTTTCGCCCAAGCTGCAGGAGCGGATCAAGGCGGCCGTGCGCGAGCTTGCCTATGTGCCCGACATCGCCGCAAGCCGCCTTGCCTCTGCACGCACCCACACCATCGGTGTCATCGTGTCGTCGCTTACCAATGGCGTCTTTGCCGACTACATCAACGCGCTGCACGATACGCTGCTGCCAGCAGGCTTCCAGGTCCTGATCCTCTCCACCCGCTATTCGGCGGAGGAAGAGGAGAAGGCAATAGCCACGATGCTGGGCCAGCATCCCGAGGCGATCATCATCGTCGGCATCGATCAGTCGCCCCATGCCCGGCGCCTGTTGCAGGAATCGGGCGTACCGGTGGTACAAACCTTCCAACTCACCGACGACCCGATCGACGTCAATATCGGGCTCGATCAACGCGCGGCGGCGAAGGCAGCGACCAATCTGCTGATTGCAAGCGGTCATCGCCGCATCGGCGCCATCGGCTCGCGCCTAGATGCGCGCGCCCGCGTACGCGTCGAAGGCTATCGGGCAGCCATGCAGCAGGCCGGTCTGCTCGACGAAGGTCTGATCGCCACCACACCGACACAAACCAACGTGATGGCGGGCCGCGAACTGATCGGCCGGCTGATCGACGAGGGCAAGAAACCTGATGCGGTGTTCTGTTGCGACGATCTGATGGCGCTGGGCGCGCTGTTCGAGTGCCTGAAGCGCGAGATCAAGGTGCCGAAGGCGATGTCGATCATCGGGTTCAACGATCTGGAGTTTGCCGCAGCGGCGACGCCGCCGCTGGCCACCGTGGTGACGCCGCGATACGAAATGGGCGAGCGGGCGGCAAAGACTGTGATGCGCATGATCGAGACCGGCGAGCGACCGGCTGAACGCCGCATCGACCTGGGTTTTACACTGGAACGCCGCGGCAGCATCGCCGACCGCCGCTAGGCAGGCATCAGAAGCCGATCGTCAGGTTGATGTTTGCGAATTTGGCGTTCTCGTCCTGGCCCTCGAACTCCTTGGTACGGTAGGTGAAGCCCGCATCAAGCTTGACATCGTTCGACCAGAACAGGGCGATGCCGCCCGATATGTCGCCCACCAGCACTTCCTTCTCGACTTCGCGGCTGTCCCGGAAGGTATTGCCATCCAGAAAGATATTGCGGGCGACCGCCCGGCCCTGGGCGCCGACATAGAAGTAGAAGCCGAACGGATCTTCCATGTAGTCGCCGTTGAAATAGCTGGTGCCGGAGAGGGCCGGCCGGATGCGCGCCGGGCCGTAATCCGCCTCGAGATTGCGCCCGAAGCGCAGCATGGTGCCGGCCTGGGCATAGGTCATGACGTTTCCGGCGCTTGCCCCCAGTTCCGGAATGGCGTCGATGGCGAAACCACCGCCGAGCGGCTGCATGAGGCGCCATTTGCGCTCGTAGCTCAGCATGATGCCCGGTTCGTTGTGCAATTGGTGATCCCAGCCCTCGGCATCGGCGACGCCGATGAATTGATGCCAGTCATTCTGTGCCTTGCGCGCAAGCGAATGCGGGCCGACGACACCCAGCAGCAATTGCAGATGATCGAGCTGGCGCCGGTCGGTGTCCTGGATCAGGCCGATTCCACCATAGAGCCAGCCGGCATAGGGCCGATCGTCAGGATCCGGGTTGGTGAGATCGGTGTCCTCGGGCGTGAAGATGCTCTGGCCGAAGCTGATCTCGTAGCGGCGCGAAACCTGCGACCCGCCGCCGAACAGGCCCCAGTCGGAAAGCCCAGCGAAAGGTGCGGCCCAGGGGCTATCGTCTTTGACTTCCCCGCTCAGATGGATCAGGGCAAAACCCTGAGTGTAGTAGCGGTCGGTCGGAAAGATGACAGAGTCATTCTCCTCGATCAGCGTGAGGCGTCCGGCCTCCTCGGCCAACGCCTGATCCCTGGGCGCGACTATGGTTGCGCCGAGACCGAGGACCACGGCCGGCAGCACGGCCCAGAAGGCAGGGCGCGCACTCCCGTATGTGGGGCGGCAACCGGCTGTTGGAACCTGGTGCTGGCAATCAGGCATGATGGAGACGATCCAGGAAAATCAACCGTGGCGAAACATGGCGCGCCGATCATGGTTCCAAAACTGGGCAATTTTATGTCCGTTGCCGTGCCTGCCAACTGTCACGCAGGCGGGTGTCATACTTTAGTTTGCTTGGCGCCGGTGCCGGCCTTGGCTAGTCTTTGCCCAGCCCGGAACTGACTCGGCGAGTGCACAAGATGGCCTGGCGCCCGAAAACTCCAACCCATGCGGGCGCGCTCTCAGGCGCCCTTTCCCGCTTTCGCACTCCCGCCTGTCGCCGCCTTGCAGAAGGCTACGGCGAATTGCTGGCAGCCAAGAACGGGGCGATTCCCGGCAAGTCCGATCTGGATCTCGCGGGGTTCGTGACTGCGATACCACATCTGGCGCTTTGCGCCATCACCCGTCCGGACCGTTGTGTCTATCGCCTCGCCGGAGAGAAGCTTAAGCAGCGGATGGGGTTCAACCCCAAGGGTCGCAACTACTACGACTTCGTACCGGATGAGCGCCGAAAATTCGCCGCCGAAGCCATGCATATGGTGATCGAAACACCCTGCGCCTTTCGCGCCGAAATCCGCCAGACCTACTCAACAGGACTATTCGTACTGGTAGAGGCCACCGGTTTTCCCCTGCTGTCGGCGGAACCCGGCGTTGACGGATTCATCATCTTCGCCGATCAGGCGATCGGTTCCACCGAAGATCTCGACATGAGCGTCCATGAACTTCGCGGCGCCAATGTCGTGTTGCGCGACCTCATAGATCTTGGCGCGGGCGTCAAGGAAGATTTCGTCGACATGGTCTGGGCGCCCTAGCGATGGCGAGTCCGCCAGACCGCCATTTCCGGAAGGGTGCACCGGAGCCGCCGGACGTCTTCATGCTGGCTTACGGCGAACCCAATGCGGAGGAAAACTGGCAGCGCCTGAGGATCGCCTGGCCGGACGCTCGGCTGATCACCGGCGTCGCGGGTATCCAGGCAGGTTACCGCGCCTGCGCACAGCAGGCCACGGCCCCCTACTTCTTCGTAATTGATGGCGACAATTACCTGCTCGATGCCGGAATCTTCCGCTCCCGGCTGCGACCGCGATCAAACGAGCTGTTGATGTGGTGTGCGCGCAACCCGATCAACGGTCTTGCCTACGGGCATGGCGGCATCAAGCTCTTTCCGACCGATCTGATGCGCCGGCCGGAACCGGCCAGGGACATCGACATCTCGACCTCGGTCGCGGCACGCAGCCGGCTGATCCGCCGGCTCGCCTCCGAGCACCGGTTCGCCACCGACGCATTCAGAACCTGGACCACGGCGTTTCGCGAATCTGTCAAGCTGGCAAGGGATGCCGCACGCGGGCACCAGGCCTCCGCTGCCGGTGCCCTGCTTGCCGTCTGGTGCAGCAAGGGCGCCGAGCACCCGCTGGGCGACTATTGCATGGCGGGTGCAGATGCCGGGCGGGCCCATGTGGCCTTGCACGGGGCCGATGGTCCGGCGCTCGGCCAGATCAATGACCGCGTCTGGCTGCGGCAACGCTTCAATGCTGATTTTCCCGGCGAAGCACTGGTCGCGGATTAGCGCATCGTCCGGTCAAGATGTGTCGCCATCTCGGCAAGTGCCGGCCGGCGGCCCTTCAGCGGCGCATCGACGATCGAGCCCACACTGATGAAACCAAGGAAATGCTCGTCGGGGGCGATGCCCAATGCGCTGCGGATTTCCGTGTCCTCGCAGCGCGCACCGCTGAGTATGATGGCGCCGAAGCCAAGGAAATGCGCGGCAAGCAGCATGTTTTGCATGGCAGCACCGGCACAGGCCAGTTGTTCCGCCTCGGTGACTGTTGCGTGCAGGCGCTGCGGTCGCGCCACCATGGCAACAAGCAGGGGCGGACGCAGGGCCTTGTCGCGCTCGCGACCGGCCTCGGCATCGGTGAGCTCCGCCTGGCGCTTCCGCTTTGCCGCGATGAACAAGTCGGCCAGGTCGCTGCGTGCGTCGCGGCCGATGACGACGACCCGCCAGGGTCGCAGGGCCGCATGATCCGGTGCGGTCAGGGCAGCGCACAGGATCTGGTCGGTCTGTTGCTGATCGGGACCCGGACCGCCCAGGCGGCGAACTGCAACGGAGTGGCGGGAAAGCAGGAGGTCGATCGGGGTATCGGTCATTTTTGCTGAATGGCCTTCTATTGACCAGTGAGGCGATCGACGATCATCGCGGCGATCGGCATGGCAGACGTCGCCGCCGGCGACGGCGCATTGCAGACATGCAGCATGCGCGGCGAGTCGAGGAACAGAAAATCGTGCACCAACGTGCCGTCGGCGAGAATTGCCTGAGCTCGAATGCCGGCCCCGGGAGTTCCCAGATCCTCGAGGGTGAGGCTGGGGCAGTATTTGCGGCACTGTTCCAGGTAGCCGGCGCGGCTCAACGAGTTGCGGAATTCGGCCAAGCCGGAGCGCCAGTTCCGGCGTGCCATCTTCCAGAACCCCGAAAAACCGAACATCGCCATGCAGTCGCCGGTATCGATGCTGCCCCTGGCATAGCCTTCGCGGGCAAAACCCAGCACCGCATTGGGGCCCACCGTGACGCGCCCATCGACCATACGGGTGAGATGGATGCCGAGGAAAGGAAGGTCGGGATCGGGAATTGGATAGATGAGATGCCGCACAATCTGCGATTTTGCCGGCGGCAGGGTGAAGTATTCGCCGCGGAACGGAACAATCTGATGCGTGGCATCGAGGCCGGCCAAGCGTGCGATCCGGTCGGACTGCAAACCGGCGCAGGCAACGAGGCGCTCGCAACGGAAACGTTCTCCGCGGCTGGCGGCAAGGGTCACCCCGGTTTCGTCTTCGGCGATGGCGGCAATTCGCACACCGGTGACGAGTTCGACGCCCGCCGCCTTCAGTTCCGCCGCCATCACCTCGGCAATGCGACCGTAATCGACGATTCCGGTCGCGCGGATGAGAAGGGCACCCTTGCCCGCGATCATCGGCTCGATCTCTCGCAGGCGAACCGCCGACACGGTTTCATAAGCGATGTCATTCTGCCGTGCCCGGTCTTCCAGCGCCGCCATGTGGGCTAGTTCCAGATCGTCCGTCGCCACCAGCAGCTTGCCGCAGGTCTCGAACGGGATGGCGTGGTCACGGCAGTAGTGCTTGGTAGCCTCGGCTCCGGCACGGCAGAGTCGCGCCTTCAGCGACCCCGGCTGGTAGTAGATGCCGGCATGGATGACGCCGCTGTTGTGGCCGGTCTGGTGGCGGCCGAAGCCAGCCTCCTTCTCCAGGAGCAGGATCCGCGCGGCAGGATCGCGGCGGCGGATTTCCCGTGCCGTCGCCAGACCGAGGATGCCACCGCCGATGATGCCGTATTGATAAGTCATGAACCGATCCGCTACCGCAGGCTATCCCGCTGCCCGGCCCGGTTCGGCCCCGCCTGTCGCTGCGGGCAGGGCCGTCGCGTGGTCGAATTGACAGGATGGCGAAAGAAAACCGACGAAGGATGGTGCGTCAATACTTCTTGTGTCCCGATTGCGCGGATCATACCCTGCGGGCCGGAAGCAGCAGGAGAAAAGCGCAAATGTCCCTGGACAAGGCCATTGCCGAGGCGCTGCAGCAGGTCTCGACCGCGACGCTGACCACCGTGCTGCTGAAGAAGGGCCTGCGCAACGTCTGGATGCGCGGCACGCGACCGCTGAAGCCCGGACAAGGGCGGATTGTCGGTCCAGCCTTCACGCTGCGCTTCGTGCCGGCGCGCGAGGATCTCGCCACACCGGCCAGCTGGGCCTCGCCCATATCCACCCGGGCTGCCATCGAAGCCATGCCGTCGGGCGTTGTGGCCGTCATCGACGCCATGGGGGTCAAGGATGCCGGCGTCTTCGGGGATATCCTCACGGCGCGCATGGCGAAACGTGGCGTCGCCGCGCTGGTCACGGACGGGGTCATTCGCGACGCGGCGGGCGTATTGGAAACCGGCCTGCCGGTCTGGTGCGACGGCGTCGCCGCCCCTCCCTCGGTGGCTGGCCTGACCTTCGTCGGCTGGCAGGAGCCAGTTGGCTGCGGCGGCGTTGCCGTCTTTCCCGGCGACATCGTGGTGGTGGATGATGACGGCGCCGTCCTCATTCCGTTGGCCCTGCTGAACGATGTGGTCGCCGAGGCGGTCGAGCAGGAGCGCATGGAGGCCTGGATCATGCGCGAAGTGAAGAATGGCGCCTCGCTGCCGGGTCTCTATCCCATGAATGCAGAGACCAAATCGCGCTACGAGTCCGGAAAGAAGGTTGAATGACCAACCAGCTGGCATCGGCGAGGGGCGTCTTTGCCATCGCGGCGACGCCGTTTCGTGACGATGGTCGCCTTGACACTGCCGGGATAGACCGGCTGACCGATTTTTATGTCGCGTGCGGCGTGGATGGCCTCACCATCCTTGGCATCATGGGCGAGGCGCCGAAACTGGAACCGGAGGAATCCCTTGCCGTCATCCGCCAGGCACTGGGCCGCACCCGTCTGCCGGTAATCGTCGGCGTGTCGGCATCCGGTTTCGCGGCGATGCACCGGTTGGCGCGCGAATCCATGGATCTTGGGGCTGCCGGGGTGATGATCGCCCCACCCAGCCATCTCAGAAGTGACGATCAGATACTGGCCTATTACGCCCAGGCGGTGGAAGCGATCGGCATGGACGTACCCTTCGTGATCCAGGACTACCCTCTTGCCCTGAGCGTGATCATGTCGCCCCGGGTGATCCGGACTATTGTCCAGAACCACGCAAGCTGCGCGATGGTGAAACACGAGGACTGGCCCGGCCTCGACAAGATCACTCAATTGAAAGCCTTCATGGCCGAGGGCAGCATGCGTCCCGTCTCGATTCTGTGCGGCAATGGCGCGCTCTTCCTCGATTTCGAGATGGAGCGCGGTGCCAGCGGCGCCATGACCGGCTACGCCTTTCCGGAACTGCTGGTTGATGTGGTGCGGCTGCAGCGGGACGGTCGACGCGATGCGGCACATGACCTCTTCGATGCACATCTGCCGCTCATCCGCTACGAGCAACAACCGGGGATCGGCCTCGCCGTACGGAAATACGTTCTGAAAAAGCGCGGTATCATCGCCAGTGATGCCCAGCGCAAACCTGGCAGCAGCCTGACTGGCACCTCCCGGGCGGAAGTGGACTATCTTCTCGCCCGCCTCGCCCGGCACGACAAGCGCGCCGCCATCTGACCGCCGGATACCGGCCGCCGGCCGGCATTGCCACGGCACACCGCGAATGCTCTACTCGGGCGCTTTTTTCACCCCAAGGCCCGAGCCATCATGTCAGTCCTGCATCGCCTGCCACCAACCCTGCCACAGCCGCAAGTCGCCGCCATTGTCGCGGATCTCTATGGAATGAAGGGCGTGCTGACGCCGCTCGACAGCGAACGCGACCAGAATTTCCGTCTCGCCGCGGATGACGGCAGGCAGTGGGTGGTGAAGATCGCCAATGCCGCGGAGGATCTGGCGGCGCTCGATTTCCAGGTGAAACTGCTGGACCATGCCGCCAGCATCGACGCCGACCTGCCGTTGCCCGTTCTGCTTCCCACATGCGACGGGCGGATGCTGGGTTCCTGCCAGGGCCCGGATGGCGCGCCACATTTCGTACGCGTGGTGAGCTATCTGCCGGGCGTTCCCTTCGCCAAGGGGGCGCGGGACGAGGCCGCCATCGCCGGATTGGGCTCGATGCTGGGGCGGCTCACCCTGGCCTTGCGTGGTTTTGCCCATGTCGGCGCCATCCGCGATTTTGACTGGGATCTGGTCCAGACGGGGAAGTCGAGGATTCGCCTCGCCCATGTCACCGACCCCCGGCAGCGCGAGATGCTGGAGTATTTCCTCGGCCGCTTCGACCGGATCGTGGCGCCGGCGCTGAAACGCTGCCGCGCCCAGGTGATCCACGGCGATGCCAATGACTACAACGTGCTGGTGGCGGCGGAAGGATCGTCCGTCCTCACCGGCCTGATCGATTTCGGCGATGCGATCCTGAGCCCGCTCATCAACGAGGTGGCGGTGGCCGCAGCCTACGCCGCCATGGAACGGCCGGCGCCGATCGACGATATCGGGACGCTGGCGGCCGCCTTCCATGCCGTCAATCCGCTGCAGCCGGAGGAAGTCGATCTGCTGTTCGACCTTGTCGCCGCACGCCTCGTCATCAGTGTCACCATGTCGGCGGCACGGCGCGAGCGGGCCAAGGACAATGCCTATCTCGCCATCAGCGAGGTGCCGGCCTGGGAGATGCTGGCCCGCCTCCGGGCCATGGATCCGGTGATCGCCACCGCCATCCTGCGCCAGGCCTGCGGCTTCGAGGCCGCCCCCGGAGCGCGTGCCGTCATCAAGTGGCTGCGCGACAATCGCCGCTCGCTTGCGCCCATTCTCGACAAGCCGGTCGCGCGCCAGGTCAAGGCGCTGGTGCCGTTCGGCGATCCGACGCACCCCATTGCCATCGCCTCGGCAAGGCGCGAACCGTTGGTGGCCGAGAAGCTGTGGGCCGAGATAGCGGGCGACGCGGAGCTTGGCCTGGGTCCCTGGGGCGAGGACCGGCCGGTCTACACCGCCGATGGCTTCAGATCGAAATTCAGGCCGGGCGAATGGCGGTCATTGCATGTCGGCCTCGATTTCTTCCTGCCGGCCGGAAGTGCGGTAAGGACGCCGCTTGCCGGTCGCGTCATCGACATCTATGTGACCGACCTGCCGCTGGATTACGGCCATGCGATCCTGCTGGAGCATGAGATCCGGCCGGGCCTCGCCTTTTGTTCGCTCTGGGGTCATCTCAGCGCCGCCAGCGCCAAGGCGGTGAAGATCGGGCAGGTGCTCGCCGCAGGCGATGTGGTGGGCTGGATGGGCCGCCATGACGAAAATGGCGGCTGGCAATCCCATGTGCATCTGCAGCTGGTCACCTATCGCCCGACAGCCGCCGCCGACGTGATCGGCGCCGGCGAGGCGCGCTATCGCGATGTCTGGGCGGAATTGTTCCCGAGTGCCGTTGATTTCGCCGGCCTGCCGCCGGAAGCGCTCACCCAGACTGGCCGCAGCCGCGATGAACTGCTGGCGCGGCGGAAGGAGAGGCTGATCCGAAATCTCTCCATCTCCTATGCCACACCTCTGAAGATCGTGCGCGGCGAGGGCGTCCACCTCTATGACGACCGGGGCCGCGCCTATCTCGATTGCTACAACAACGTGGCGCAACTGGGCCATGCCAATCCGGAAATCGTTGAAGCCCAGGCGCGGCAGGCGGCGACGCTCAACACCAACACCCGCTATCTCCATGACAACATCATCGCCTACGCCGAAGCACTCACTGCGACCCTGCCGCCGCATTTGACCGTCGCCGCTTTCGTCTGCAGCGGCAGCGAGGCCAACGACCTGGCGCTGCGCATGGCGCGGGCGCATACCAGGCGCAAGGGGATCGTGGCGCTCGACTGGGGCTATCACGGGCATCTCACCTCGCTGATCGAAATCAGCCCCTACAAGTACAAGCGGAAGGGCGGCCAGGGCCGGCCGGCGACGACCGCCGAAGCGGCGCTGCCGGATGCCTATCGCGCCCCCGATGAATGGCCGCAGCACGAGATCGGCGCGCGCTACGCCGCGACAGTTGCCAGCGCAGCGGCGCGGTTGGCCGGAGATGGGTTCCCGCCGGCCGCCTTCATTGCCGAATCGCTCCCCAGTTCAGCGGGGCAGATCGTGCTGCCGCCCGGCTATCTGCCGGCCGCCTACAAACATGCGCGGGAAGCCGGCGCCGTGGTAATCGCCGACGAGGTGCAGATCGGCTTTGGCCGCGTCGGCGAGAGCATGTGGGGTTTCGAGGGCGAAGGGGCCAGCCCCGATATCATCACCATGGGCAAGCCGATCGGCAACGGCCACCCGATGGCGGCCCTGGTGACGACACGCGAGATCGCCGAGAGCTTCCATAACGGCATGGAATACTTCAATACCTTCGGCGGCAATCCGGTCTCCTGCGCCATCGGCCTCAAGGTCCTGGAAATCCTGCAACGCGACCGCCTGCTGGAAAACGCGAAGAATCTTGGCGCCGATCTGCTCGCGCGCATGACACGCCTCAAGGACAGGCACGACATCATCGGCGATGTGCGCGGGCGGGGCCTGATGCTGGGGATCGAGCTGGTCAAGGACCGCCGCAGCAAGCAACCGGCAACAGCGGCGGCGGCGCGCATGGTCGATTTCTGCCGGCGCGAGGGCATCCTGCTCGGCACCGACGGACCTCATGACAATGTCATCAAGATGCGCCCCGGCATGATCTTCACCCGCGCGAACGCGGACTTCCTGATGCAGGTGTTGGAAGCGGGGTTCGCGCAGCTGGATTGAAAAATCAGGCCTTCAGCCAGGGCTTGAGGTCGATTGAGGCATCGCCGGCCTGTTCGGGCGGGATGGAATGGCCCATTTCCAGCACCTTCTTGGCGATGCTGTAGGTGAGGGCATCGTTCATGGCATCGACGGCGATCATTTGGCCCTGCCGGTAATACCAGACCGACTGGCTGCCGGTGCGGCTGCCCGCCCGCTGGATCACCGAATCGTAGCCGCGGTTGAGACCGGCGATCTGCAGCTTGACGTCATACTGGTCGGACCAGAACCAGGGTCGGGGGTCGTAATCGGCCGTCTCGCCCATGATGACCTTGGCCACGTGCTCCCCCTGGTCGATGGCATTCTGCACGGATTCCAGGCGGATGCGCTCATTCTGCCAGAGCAGGCTGGCGCAATCGCCGGCAGCATAGATGCGCGCCTCGCTGGTACGGCAGCTTCCGTCCACCAGGATGCCGTTCTCGACGCCGAGGCCGGCGGCGCGGGCAAGATCGTCATTGGGCAGCACGCCAATGCCGACGAGGACAATATCCGCCTCGATCGTGGTGCCGTCACCTAGTTCGGCCCCACCGGCCCGATCATCTCGGGCGATCAGTCGCACCAGCGAAATGCCCTCGCGGATGTCAACGCCGTGGCGTTGGTGGAGGGCGCGGAAGTAATCCGAGGTCGGTGTGGCGGCAACGCGCTGCAGGATGCGGGGCGCAGCCTCGATCACCGTGACGGTGAGACCTTTCCCGGCAGCCACGGCTGCCGCCTCCAGCCCGATATAGCCGCCGCCTACCACGAGAAGGCGCCTGGCGGGTTTCAGATCCGGTGCCAGACGATCGGCATCGGCCAGGTCGCGCATGGTGAGGAGGCCGGGAAGATCGCCGCCGATGGCGGCCGGCAGCTGGCGCGGCCGCGCGCCGGTCGCGAGCACGAGGCTGTCATAGGAAAGGGTGCGACCGTCGGCCAGCGACACCCGGCGCCGCGCCGGATCGATGGCGCTCGCTGCCACACCGCGCTCCACCTTCACATTCTGCTCGACATACCAATCGGCCGGACGGATGAGCAGGCGCTCGCGCTCCAGTTCCCCCGCGACGTATTTCTTGGAGAGCGGCGGACGCTGATAGGGCAGGACGGGCTCAGCCGCGACGATGGTGACGGTGCCGCCATACCCCAGCGCGCGCAGTTTGGCAGCACAGGAAGCAGCCGCCTGGCCACCACCGATAATGACGACGTCCCCTCCCATTCCGGCCTATGCCTGGGGTACGTGGAGTACGATGCCATCGAGCGCGTCGCCGGCGATCAACTGGCAGGACAGCCGGCTGGTGCCGCGCCGTTCCGCCGCCGTCACCTCCAGCATGTCGTTCTCCATCTCGCCCGGCGGTCCGGCCCGGTCGGACCATTCGGCATCGACATAGACATGACAGGTGGCACAGGAGAGGCAGCCGCCGCATTCGCCGATGACGCCCGGCACATTGTTGGCAACCGCCGCCTCCATCAGGTTGTGTCCGGCCGGCACGTCGGCGGTGACCTTCTCGCCCGAAGGCTGGATCCAGGTGACTTTGGGCATCACATCGCCTCGTCTTCAGACATAGTGGATATAATAATCGCGGAGCGCGTCGCCCTCCAGCGCGGCGGTCTTCTGGATCTCGACCTCCTTGATGCCGACCAGATTGTCGACCAGGAGCGGTCCCACGGCGGCCTTCAATTCGGCATCGGCCTTGACCGCCTCGAGTGCCTCGCCGAGCGTTTCCGGGGCGCCCACCTTGGCATCCTGTTCGGCGAAGCAATCGCCGCCTTCCGCCGGCGGCAGGTCGTATTTGCCGACGAAGCCGAGTCGGGCGGCCTGCAAAACGGTGGCGACCAGCGTATACGGGCTGGCCGAGGCATCACCCATCCGGTGTTCGATGCGAGCCTTGGCGCCGGTTTCGGTGGTGAGGCGCGTGGTGACGCCGCGATGGTCGACACCCCAATTGCACCAATAGCCGGAGAGGCTGGCCGGGCGCAGGCGCTGGTAGGAATTCACCGTCGGCGCCACCAGCGCCGCCATGCCGCGATGATGCTTCATCAAGCCGGCGATGCAGCCCCGCGCCAGAGGGCTGAGACGCGCCGAATCATTGGTATCGCCGATGGCGTTCTTGCCGGCCTTGTCATTGAAGCTGAAATTGACATGCAGGCCGTTGCCACCGAGATGCAGGATCGGCTTCGGCATGAAGGTGAGTATGATGCCGTAATCCAGCGCCACTTCACGCGCCATCAGGCGGAACAGGAAGATGTCGTCGACCGCCTTCAGGGCGTCGTCATAGGTCAGCGTGAACTCGAATTGCGGCGAATCGTATTCCGAGGTCATGCAATCGATGCGGAAGCCGGTTTCGGTCGCCTTCTCCCAGATCGCATCGACGAAGCGCAGGGGATCGACCAGCGGTCCGGTGCCATAGACATAGCCACCGGGCGTCTCGTAGGGCACGATGCGGCCCTCGGCATTGTGGACGAAGGCATAGGCCTCGAGTTCCAGCCCGACCTTGGGGCTATAGCCGAGGTCTTCCCAGCCCCTGATTGCCCGCTTCAGGGCTAGGCGCGGACAAAGCCCGAGCGGCGCGCCGCTGGTGTCATGGAGATCCGCCAGCACGATTTTGGTGCCGGGCTCCCAGCCGTCGCGGATATCGGCGGCCCGGTAGACCGCCTCCATGTCGGGCAAGCCCTCCATCATCGTCCCACCCGGTGTCGGCACCAGCTCCTTGTCATAGGTGACCGCGAAGGTTCCCTGACAGAAGCGCGAGGCCCCGTCACCGATCTTTGACGCGGGCAGATACTTGCCGCGCGCCAGGCTGAGATGGTCGCAGAACAGCAGCCGCAACCTCTCCTTGTTTGCCATGTTCACTCTCCCCAGACGTCTTGATTGTTGTTCATTTGACGGTGATCCGGACCAGCAGGCGCTTGATGCCGCCGATGAAGTTGGAGCGCAAGAATTCGTGCGGCGCGGTCTGTTCGATGCCGGTGATCCGTTTGGCGAGTTCCTGCAACAGAATGCGGACCTCGAGCCTGGCCAGCCACATGCCAAGACAGACATGCGGCCCACCCTGGCCGAACGAGACATGGCGGTTGGGCGAGCGCCGAAGATCAAGCTCGAACGGATTGTCGAACACCGATTCATCGCGATTGGCCGAGACGAACCAGAACAGCACCTTGTCGCCGGCCTTCACCTGCTTGCCGTGATAGTCGAAATCGCGCGTCGCGGTACGACGGAAATGCATGGTGGGCGAGGCCCAGCGGATGAATTCGTCCGGCGCGGTCTCCCACAAGGCGGCATCGCCTTCCCGAATCTGGCGCAATAGATCGGGCCGATTGGCAAGCGCATAGAGCGAGGCGGCGATGGAATAGCGCGTGGTGTCGTTGCCCGCGGCCACCAGCAGGCAGAAGAAGTTGCGGAACTCCAGTTCCGAGATCACGTTGCCATGGGCATCTGGCTGCAGGATCAGGTGGAGGACGCCATTGGTGTCGCCGCGCTTCTGCTTGTCCCGCATCAGCTCCTTGGCATATTGATAAAGCTCTGCCCCCGCCGGCGAGCGGAAAGGCATCAGGCGAAAGGCATCGGTATCGGCCTTGTCGAGCACATGCTGGGTGAATTCGGGATCGGTATTGGCAATGAGCTGGTCACCCTTCTCCACCAGCCAGTCGAGATCGGCATCAGGCGTGCCGAGGATCTGCCCCAGCATGCGCATCGGCAGCTGACGGGCGATATCCTTGGTGGCGTCGAACTCGCGCGCTTCCAGCACGTGATCGAGGATGGAATCGCAGATGGCCCGGATCTGCTGGTCGAATTGGGCGACGATCGGCTTGGAGAAGGCTTTGGCGACCAGTACGCGGGTGCGGGAGTGTTCCGGGGGATCGGTTTCCTGGAAAGTCCGCCGGGCCATGTATTCCTCATGGGTCTGGTCTTCCATGCGGATGCCCTGGGCGGAACTCAACAGCTGGTAGTTCTTGTTGAGGTCGAGGATGTCGGCATGTCGCGTCAGCGACCAGAACCCCTTGCCGCCCTTCATCTCGCTCCAACTGAGGGGATCTTCGCGCCGGAGCCGCGCGAAGGTATTGTGCGGTGCCCCGTTGACGAAGGAATCATGGGCCGAGAGATCGGCATTTCCATCATCCTGCGGCTTGAACGATGTCATCTTGATCTGCTCCCCCAAAACATTGTCCGCCTCATTCGGCGACGCTCCATTGCAATGTCTGCCACAAGGCCTCGACATCCGATTGCTCGGTCGTGCTGGAACCCAGCGAAAGGCGCACCATCCACCGTCCCTGCAACTGCGCGGGCGTCACATAGGCGCGACCGGAGCGGTTGATCCGCTCGGCCCAGGTCAACGTGTGTTGGTCCAGCGCTTCGCCAGCAAGCCCGTCCGGTTCATGGCGCACACAGACCGTCTGCAGCGGCACGGGAGCCACGACCCGCCAGTCGGGTGCCCGCTCGACCGCCCGTTTCAGCCATTGCGCCATGGCCAGATCGCGCCGGATTCGCGCCTGGATGCCGGCGACACCCTCTTCGCGCAGCATCAGCCACAGCTTCATCGCGCGGAAGCGCCGGCCGAGCGGCAAGCCCCAGTCGCGCAGATTGCGCACCTTGTCGTCCGATGAAGTGCGCAGATAGGAGGGGCTGGTCGACATGACCCGGGTGAGGGCGTCGGCCTGCTTCACGAAGAACAGCGAGCAGTCGAAATTGACGCCAAGCCATTTGTGGCCATTGATGACAACGGAATCGGCCTGCTCAATCCCGGCCCAGAGGTAACAGCATTCCGGGAGGACCATAGCGGCACCCGCCATGGCGGCATCGACATGCAGCCACAAGCCATGTTCACGCGCGATAACGGCAAGCGCGCCGATCGGGTCCATCGCCGTCGTTGCCGTGGTGCCGGTGGTGGCGACGATGGCACAAGGCTTCCTGCCGGCGGCGATGTCGGCGGCAATCGCGCGGCGGAGCGCATCCGGGTCCATGGCAAAGGTGCCATCGGTTGCCACATGGCGAATATTGTCGCGGCCAAAGCCGGCGAGCAGGGCCGCCTTGTCCACCGAGGAATGGCTTTGCTCCGAACCGTAGACGACCAGCGGTTTGGCTTCCGCCTGCAGACCGCCGCGCTCGGCGCTGTAATTGGTGGCGCGTTCGCGGGCACAGAGGAGGGCGACCAGGGTCGCAATCGAGGCCGAATCCTCAATGGCGCCGAGCCATCCTTCGGGCAAGCCCAGCATCTGGCGAACCCAATCCGTCACCACCTCTTCAACCTCGGTGAGAGCCGGGCTGGATTGCCAGGAAACGCCGACGACGCCGAGGCCGGCGCTCGCCAGATCGCCAAGCACGCTGCCGAAATGGGCATTCGCGGGAAAATAGGCGCAGAAGGACGGATGCTGCCAATGCGAGATGCCCGGCATGATCGCGGTTCCGATTTCGGCCACGAGGTTGTCGAGTGATTCCGCCTGTTGTGGTGGCGTGGTCGGCAGCCTTGCCTTGATGTCGCCTGGCGCCACCTGGGACATCACCGGATAGCCGCGCAGATTGGCGCGATAGTCGGCGATCCAGTCGATCAGCGCGTGGCCGATCTGGCGGAATTCCTCGGGTGTCACCTGGCACTCTCCGCTGGGTTCGACATGTGGCTTCAGAGCCGCGGCACCAGCGAGCGACCGCCATTCCAGACGACGCCGATCTGCCGGTAATAGCCACCGATAATTTCCTTCACCTCGAGGCGCTGCAATTCCTCGGTCGGCGAACCGAACAGCGCCAAGTGGTCGACCCTGGCCGCCCAAGGCTGCCCGCCCTCGAACTTGGCGCCGGTCGATTCGATCAGTTCGGCATGAGCGTCACCCCTGCCGTCGATCGCCGGCAGCCAGCGATGATGCGCCATCGGGTGACCGTTGACGAAGCCGTTGCGTTCGGCAGGACCGGTAAGCGTGACGATCGTCTCGGCAAGTCGCCGGTCATTGGCGGCAAGCGTGGCGCCGAACCTTCCACCCGCCGCGACTTGCGGTGCCGGGGCAAAGGGGTGCGGCCGCGTCATGTGGATCGAGCCGAATTTCTTCGGATATCCCTGATGGATGCCGCGCAGCATCGCAAAATCCTTGTCGACCCAGATGTAGATGCAGCGCGAATAGGTGTGCCCCTCGAACTCGCAGCGCACGACGAAAAAGGCTTCCTTGTACTGTGCGCGAACCGGGTCCAGCATCTCGGCATGGTCGCCGCCGCAGGATTGCCAGTCTGCCCAGATGAGGGCGACGGCGCCGGGATCCTCGGCGGCGGGCCTGAGCGGTGCCGGCAGCAACTCGGCCACCCGCGCGGGATCTGTGCGGAACTCGACGGTCAGCAGATCCCCGGCATAATACCAGGGCGGGCTCGGCAGCAGCGATGACTGCCCGGTGGCGGTCCGCGGATAGAAGAAGCCGGTCACATCGCTCATGGCGTACGTCCTTCCTATTGGCCCGGCTTTTTCGGGGCGCGGATGCCGCGGAATTCCCAATCGCCGCCAAGCGCCGTGGAAAGCACTTCCTCGGATTCCGTCGGCTGCGCGCCAAGTTCGCTGCGGATCGGGGCCGGACCTTCGACGATACGGTTGGAAAGGCGGCCCAAACCCTCCACCTCGACCTCGACCAGATCGCCGGGCTGGACCGGACGCGAATTCGCGGGCGTACCGGAGAGCAGTACGTCGCCCGGTTCCAGGGTGATGTTCCGCGCGATGTCGGCCACCAGATAATGCATGTCCCAGGTCATCTCGGCGGTGTTGCCGTCCTGCTTCAGTTCGCCATTGACATAGGTGCGGAGATACTTGTTGCGGAAATCCCAACGGGTGACGAAGCCCGGCCCCAGAGGGCAGAGCGTGTCGCTGCCCTTGACGCGCAGCATGGAACCGGCATCGGTATCGCGGAAATCATGCAGGCCAAAATCATTTGCGATGGTGTAGCCGGCGATGTATTCCCCGGCCTCGGCTTGGCTGATGTTGCGGGCGCGTTTGCCGATGACGATAGCGACCTCGCCCTCGTAGTTCAGCCATTTGCAGCCTTTCGGCCGCACAATCTCGCCATTGTGCGCATTCAGCGAGGTGGTCGGCTTCTGGAAATAGGTTGGCGTCGGCGACAGCTTGATCTGGAATTCATGGACGCGGCTGACATGGTTGAGGTGGACCGCGATGATCTTGCCAGGCTGGACCGGCGACAGGTGATGTGCGTCGGCGATTTTCACGCGGCGACCGTCACGCGCCACCAATTCCTCTCCCTCGCGCACGGTTTCAACCACCGCGCCACCCAGCAGAATTCGACGATATTCGGTCACTTCCCTTCCTCCCCTCTCGGCGCCTCTATTCGGCGGCCTTTTTCTGTCCGGTCCAACCGCCCGTCGGCCGGTCGAACCAGATGTGCACCTGGCCGGTCCCGATCGAGTTCTCGTACTCGCTGAAAAGACGGCCCGGCGCCGTCAGCTCCTGCTCGCCCAGCGCCGCCGCCATCATCAGGTAATGGCCGAAATTGGCTTCCGGCTTGAATCTGAGAAAGTCCGGCATGGTCTGGATGACGCGGGCGTGCTCGCCCCGCTTGAACCACTCGATGCGTTCGAGATCGGCCGCCGCATGTTCGGCACTGAAGATATGCTGGACCCCCGCCGCCTCGTGGGCGCGCAGCTTCTGCAGTGGCCAGAATTTGTGGCTCATGGCGCCGGAAGCCAGCAGCACGATGCGTTTTCCCGATTCGGCGATGGCAGCACGGAGCGCGCGCCCCGCACGCAGGAAATCCTCGGTCTCTCCGGTCTGGGCACAGCTCATGGAAAGCCAAGCCTCGTCCGCCTTCTGCAGATAATGAGCGACATTCACTGTCGCATACTGGATGGGCAGATAGGGATCGGCAATCGGCGTGATCCAGGTGCCATTCTCCCTGGCCTTGCCTGAGACAAGCCTGGCAAAATCAGGATCGCCCGGGAGGTCATAAGGCACCTGGCTCATGCCGCGGGGCAGTTCGTCGGAGGTGTATTTGCCCTGGCGCCGGTCATGGCTGGTGATGACGAATTCGACCGTCGTGAACCAGTGCGAATCCAGCACCAGCACAATGTCGTAATCGAGCTTCTTCAGGACTTCGGCCTTGAGGCGCTGCAGCCCCCCGACCAGGCTGAAATCGGCACCGTTGTTGAGTTCCTTGCGGATCTCCAGCGGCAGCATGATGGTCGGCACATGGGCGATTAGCCCGCAGCCAACGACCTCGCCCATCACTCTCTCCATCCGTTCGGGGCAAATACCGAATTCTTGACGTTGCAGTAGAAGTCGAACGACCAGGTGCCGCCTTCGCGGCCGATCCCGGACTTGCCGTTACCACCGAATGCCTGCCGGAGGTCGCGCACGAAAAAGCAATTGTTCCAGACAAGGCCGGCATCGACGGCGGCAGTCACGCGCTCGGCACGCGCCTTGTCGCCGGTCATCACCACGGCGGCAAGGCCATATTCGGTGTCGTTCGCCATGGCGACCGCCTCGGACTCGGTCTTGAAGGATTGTAGGCAGAGGACCGGACCGAAAACCTCGTCGCGTAGGATCTCGCTGCCAGCGGCGGGATCCAGGAACAGGGTCGGCTGGTAATAGAGGCCGCCGAGGTCGGTGTTGGGGCCGCCGCCGAGGACCGGTTGCATGCCAGCGGCCCTCGCCCGCTGGACAAAACCGTCGATGCGCTCGAAATGCGGGCGGCTGATCTGCGGGCCGATATCGACCGTTTCGTCGCGCGGATCGCCCTGGCGGATTTTCTTGGCCTTTTCGATGAACGCTTCGACAAAGCGGTCGCGAAGGCGATCCTCGACAAGGAGGCGCGTGCCGGCGAGGCAGACCTGGCCCGCATTGTCGAACTGGCCGATCGCCGTGTTGACGGCAAGCTCGAAATCGCAATCTGCGAAGACGATGAAGGGCGACTTGCCGCCGAGCTCGAACGACAGCGGCACCAGGTTCTCGCCGGCCGCCCTGGCGATGCTGCGCGCGGTGGGCACAGATCCGGTGAAGCTCATCCGCGCGATACCGGGATGGGCGGCCAGGGCCGCCCCCGCCTCGCGCCCCAATCCCTGGACGACATTGAAGACGCCGGCCGGCAAACCCGCCTCGGCCGAGATGTCGGCCAGGAGCGAGGCCGTGAGCGGCGCCCATTCGGGCGGCTTGTAGACCACGGTGCAGCCGGCGGCCAGCGCCGGTGCGATGCGCCAGGTCCCCAGCATCAGCGGCGCGTTCCACGGCGTGATGATGGCGGCGACGCCGCTGGGATCGTAGGAAACATGGTTGCGATGGCCGCGCACGTCGAAATCGGGGTGGTCAAGCTGCAGCAGCCAGTCGGCGAAGAAGCGGAAGTTCATCGCGACCCGCGGCATTACCCCGCGGCGATGCGAACGCAGGAGCGAGCCGTTGTCACGGGTTTCCACGACGGCGAGCTGTTCGACGCGGCTTTCGACAATATCGGCAATGCGGTGGAGATAGCGGGCGCGTTCCGCCGGGCTGGTGTTGCGCCAAGTCCGGAAGGCGTCGCGGGCGGCAGAGACGGCGCGGTCGATCTCGGCACCGCCGCCAGCGGAAAGCTCGGCGATGGGCGCCTCGTCGATCGGCGAGACGCTGGCGAAGCGGCGGTCGCTCGTCACACGTTCCCCGGCAATCCAGTGCCGCGTGTCGATTTCGACCCCTTCCACGCTGGCTCGCATCGCGCTCGCTCCCCCAAATCGTTCGACGTCGAATAAATTGCGCAAACGATGATCTGAGTCAAGCGGGCGACGCGGGAAAGCCGGACTAATCCTCCAGCGTCAGCCCGTCGAGATCGTTGATGGTGGCAAGGATGATGCGGATGGCGTCGGTCGCCGCCTGCATCTGGCGCGGGCTGAGCCGCGCCACGATGCGGGTTTCCTCGGCGTTGAATTTCGGGAACAGGCGCGCGATCAGTTCCGCCCCCTGCGCCGTCAGGTTGACGATGACGAGGCGCCGCTCCAACTCGTTGGTCCGGCGCCGGACCAGTTTGCGCCCCTCCAGCATGTTGAGAATGCTGGAAAGTGTGCTCTTGGCAATGCCGGCCTCGACCGCGAGGCGGCGGGTTTCCAGTTCGCCATAGATCCACAAGCACCAAAGCGTCACGAAGGCCGACCAGTGCAAATCAGCCTCTTCCAGCACGGTGCGCTCGAAATGATCGCGGATGAACATCGAGGCGCGATGGATGTTCGAGACCAGCGCCATCGAATCGAGGTTGATGCGCAGCCCCTGGACGCGCTGCTCGCCGAGGATTTCCTGCAGCGGCTTGCTGCCATGGCGGCCCAAAGTCACCGTTGCCAGGGTCTTGGCCGGCTTCGGTTTTTTGCTGCGCGTCTCACTCCCATCCCGGCGGGCGGATACGCCCCGATCAACCCCTTTCCGCTCAGTCCTGGTCAAATTCCCAACTCCATGAATGATCTCGTGGGCCCCTTATATCATTACCTTGCGCTGCGGCATAAGCCGCTTCTCGTGTGCAATTGCGAGATCGTTCGACGTCGAACAAGAATGCTTGTCCGGTTTCTTGATCTGCGTTATCGTTCGACATCGAATAATTAACAAGAGCCGTGCCGCATTGCTGACCGCAATGCGCAAGCGGCGGGACTCGGTTGCCAATCCAGGCTTCCGGGCAGTTGGGTGGCTTGCCGCATCCGGCCCTGGCCGGGTGCCATCGTTTCGAGGAGGGGGAAATGAATTCTCAAACATCGACTGGTGCTGCGACCGACCGGTTGCGGCCCAATGTGCTTGGCGTCGCCGCAATCACGTTCTTCGTGGTCTCGGCCGCGGCACCCTTGACCGCCGTCGCCGGCGGCTATCCCATCGCCATGCTGCTGGGGAACGGCATTGGCGTGCCGCTCAGCGTGCTGGCGGTGACGGCAATCCTGCTGATCTTCTCGGTCGGCTACACCACCATGGCCCGGCATATCTCGAATGCCGGTTCGTTCTATGCCTTCACGGGGCGCGGCCTTGGTTCGGCTGCCGGTGGTGCTGCGGCGTATATCGCGGTGCTCGCCTATAATGCCATGCAGACCGGCCTCTACGGGCTGTTCGGCGCGGTCGCGGCCGGAGTCATGGGTGAGTTCGGCATCGCATTCCCGTGGTGGCTCTGGGCGGTCGGCTGTTGGGCGCTGGTCGGCATCTTCGGTTATCTCAAGATCGATCTCTCGGCCAAGGTCTTGGCGGTTCTGGTCGCCGCCGAATACGTTATCGTGGTAATCCTGGATTTCGCCATCCTCGGCCAGGGCGGCGCCAGCGGCATCAACACGGTGAGCTTCACCAGCGACGCCTTCCTTTCCGGCGAGCCGATCATCGGCATGTTGCTGTGCTTCGCAGCCTTCATGGGATTCGAGGCGACTACCATCTACAGCGAGGAAGCCCGTGATCCGGTGAAGACCGTGCCGCGCGCCACTTATCTTGCAGTCCTCCTGATCGGCGTCTTCTATGCCTTCACCACCTGGTGCATGGTGCTGGGAGCCGGCGCCGACCAACTGATGCCAACACTCGGCGGGCTCGAAGATCCGACGATTTTCCTCTTCATCCTGTCCGACCAGTTCCTGCCTTTCGCCGGCGGGATTATCGGCAAGATCATGAGTCTGCTGTTGATTACCAGCGTGTTTGCCGCTCTGCTCGCCTTTCATAACGCCGCAGCGCGGTATTTCTACGTGTTGGGGCGCGAGGGTCTGCTGCCAGCGGGGCTGGGGCGCACCCATGACGAGCACCAGAGCCCGCATATCGGCTCGCTGCTGCAGACCGCGCTCGGCATCGTCATCCTGGCGATCTTTGCCGGTACCGGGCAGGATCCGATCCTCGCGCTCTTTGTCTGGCTTACCAACCTCGCCACGCTCAGCGTGATCGTGCTGATGGGCCTTGTCTCCTTCGCCGTGATCGCCTTTTTCGGGCGGCGGCCGGAACTGGGCGTCTCGGCCTTCAAGGGCGTACTGGCGCCTTTGCTGGCCGGTGTCCTGCTGATCACCATTGCCTATCTGGTGCTGACGCATTTCGAGGTGCTGACCGGCGCAAGCCCCGCGCTCAGCATCGGCATCCCGATCCTGGTGCCGGTCTTCGGTATTGTCGGGGCTCTGGTCGCCTATCAACTGAAGAAATCAGGCAGTTCCCGTTTCTCCCAGTTCGGCGCCAACAAGGGCTGAACGGGACGCAACAGAGATAAGGCAACTGAGCGGGGCGGAACTGAGAGGTTCCGCCCCTCTTCTCTTCCGATCCAAGAGTTAGCCATGGGCTTTGCCGAAAAGATCACCGTCGTCGAATTGGAGACCGATCCCTACCCGATCTATGCCCGCATGCGGCGGGAGGCACCGGTGGCCTATGTGCCGGCGGTCAACATCTGGCTGGTGACGCGCTGGAGCGACGTGGAATTCGTCGCGAAATCTCCGCATCTGTTCACGGCGGAAGTGAATACCTCGCCGGTCGAGCGGACCTTCGGCAAGCCAACAATTCTCACCACCGACGGGCCGGTGCACAAGGAGTTGCGGGCCGGCATCGATCCCAAATACAAGCCCAAGGCCGTCGCCCTCTATATCGACGATCTGGTGCGGCCGATCGCCGAGAAATATCTGGCGCCGCTGCTGGCGAAGGGCGGCGGCGACCTGATGGCGGAGTATTTCGAACCGATCTCGACTCTGAGCCTTGCGCGCTCATTCGGCTTCCATGACATCGACATGCCGACACTCAGGCGCTGGTTCTACGGCCTCGCCCAAGGCGCCATCAATTTCGAGAACGACCCGGAACGGCAGAAGATCGGCGATGCAGTCAGCGCCGAGATCAGTGCGGTCGCCGAGCGGATCTTCGAGCGGCTGGAACGGCAGCCGGATGATTCGGCGCTGTCGCGCATGTTGCACGACGGCATGCCGGCGGGGAGGACACGGCCGCGCGAATTGCTGCTGCCGACGGTGAAAGTGACGTTGCTGGGCGGTATGCAGGAGCCGGGACACGGCGCCGGCTCCGTGCTGGTCGGGCTGTTGCAGAACCCGGCGCAGTTCGCGGCGCTGCGCGGCGACCTCGCCAACCTGCTGCCGCGCGCGGTGGACGAGGGTCTGCGCTGGGTAGCACCGATCGGCACGCAGACGCGGCAGGCGACTCAGGGTATCGAACTGGGCGGCGCCTTCATCCCGGCGGGTGCCGCGGTCGGCGCCCTCGTTTCCTCTGCCAGCCGCGACGAGGCGCGCTTCGCCGAGCCCGATGCCTACAATCTTTTCCGCGACGAGGGGCCGCATGCCGCCTTCGGCTTTGGCCAGCATTTCTGCTCCGGGCGCTGGTTCGCCCGCGCGCAGGTGATCACCGCCCTGCGCGTGCTGATCGAAGGCTGCCGCGAGATCGCCCTCGATCCCGCCAACCCGCCGCTGTTCCGCGGCTGGGAGTTCCGCGCCCCAACCTCGCTGCGCGTCACCCTCTGCCGCTGACATTTCCGCCCACGCCGGGATCGGCGCGGAACATCCCCGCCACAAAATGACAGAAAACATTCCTTATTGACTTGCTGACAGAAAACTATCAACGATAGGAAAACGCGGGCGGCAAGACCCGATCTTACTGGCAGGCTTTACCGGACGGGGATCTTCCTTGAGCAATACCGTGCGCGCGCGGCTGAACGCCTGCCTCGCCGAGGCAACCAAGACCGAAAAGGCCATCGCCAGCTACATGCTGGCGAACATGAACGGCCTGCCCTTCGAGACCGCCGCGACACTGGCCGAAAAGGTGGGGGTCAGCGAACCGTCTGTCGGCCGCTTTTGCCGCACCATCGGCTATCGACATTTCAAGGCATTGAAGGCCGATCTCGGCACCGAACTCGGCGACCGGCCCTGGCTGATCGGTGACCGGCTTCGGGACTATCGCGAGCGCAGCCGGAAGGGCGATGATGAACTGGCTCGCGGCTTGGAGCTGGAGATCGCGGCCCTCGTCAGCAATTACGAGCTGGCACATAGCCGGGAATGGAAGCGCGCCGTAAAACGGCTATCGACCGCGTCCGACATCTATATCACCGGCTTCCAGACCGAACGCGGCCTGGCAGCCTACCTCGCCCACCAGCTGCAATATCTGCGCGACGGTGTGCATCTCCTTGACCTTGCCAATGGCAACTTCTCGGAGGTACTCGCCGGAAAGCGGCGGAAGCCGGCCCTCGTGCTGATCGAGGCAAGGCGCTATTCGCGCCTGGCGCGACTGCTGGCCGCGGAAGCACGCAACGCCGGTGTCCCAACCACTCTCATCACCGATCCATACTGCGATTGGGGCCACGACCTGGTCGACGAAATGTTCGTCGTGCCAACCGGTACCAACCAGTTCTGGGATTCAACCGCGCCAATGGCGAGCCTGATCAGCCTGCTGATCAACAGTATCTTCAGCGAGCTGGGCCCAGCCGTCGAGACACGCATGGACGAGGTCTCCGCCCTCTATAGCTGGTTTACCGGGTATGTCGGCGATTCATCCGGCCCGCTGGAATAGGCGGCGGATTACACCTTCCGACCAAACGGCAACAAACAACAATGGAGGCTGTCTTGAAGGGATTATTTCGCAAAGCTTTGCTGGCCGGCGGCGTGTCGCTGCTGACCGGGCTCGGCACGATCGGCGTCACCATGCCGGCCTGGTCGCAGGAAGCCGTCTTTGTCATGGGCTCAAACGAGGTCGGCGCGCCAACCTACAATCCGATCAAGGCGTCGATGCTGAACGTCGCCACCTCGCTGCTCTATGACCGGCTGGTGGTGCAGGATGCCGACCAGAACTACAAGCCGCATTTGGCTGAATCCTGGACCGAGGCGCCGGACGGGATGGAGTGGGTCTTCAAGCTGCGCCAGGGTGTCAGCTTCCATAACGGCGATCCATTCAATGCCCAAACCGTGGCGGACTGGATTCCGCTCTTCGCCGGCACCGACAACGAATACCTGGTAGGCGCCGTCGCCAAGGTCGAGGTGGTCGACGAATACACCGTGAAGCTCACCATGAAGCATCCAGACCCTAACCTGCTCTACAACTTCTCGAGCGTGTTCATGGGCATTCCGCACCCCAAGATCTATCAGGAGCTGGGTGACGATTACGGCGTCACCTCGGCCATCGGCACCGGCCCGTTCAAGCTGGAAAGCTTTGCCGTTGGCCAGGAGACTGTGCTGGTCCGAAACGAGGACTATACCTGGGGCTCGGAGCTGTCGGCCAACAGGGGCCCGGCCAAGATCGAGCGCCTGACGATGCGCGAGATCGCCGAGCAATCGACCGCCTTCCTGGAGTTGAAGACGGGCGGGGTCGATCTGCTGCTGTCCGTGCCGACCGATTTCGTCGGCGAGCTCAACAAGGAGAGCAACGTTACCGTGGTGACCCTGCCCGGTCTTGATGTAGCCTACATGCCGATCAACGTTACCGCGGAACCATTCACCGATATCAAGGTGCGCGAGGCGACGGCCTTTGCCGTCAACCAGAAAGAAATCCTCGAAAGCATCTATGGCGGCATCGGCTCGGAGGCCCACAACCTCCTGATCAGCGCACTGCCGGAATCACAGGTCGATCCGAAGTTCAACATCAGCTACGACCCGGACCGCGCCAACAAAGCGTTCGACGAGGCGGGTTGGAAGATGGGCGATGACGGCATTCGCGCTAAGGACGGCAAGCCACTCACCGTGAAGCTGTGGACCCAGTCCGACACCGAGTTCAAGCGCATGACTGAAGCAGTGCAGGCGCAGTTGAAGGCGGTCGGCATGAATGCCGAGATCACGGTGTTCGATTCCAGCGCCATCCGCGACCAGTACAAGAAGAACGAGCACCAACTGGCCGTGCGTTCGTACAGCTGGAACAATTCGGACATTCTCGACTGGTTCTTCAGCGGCGAGCGCCTGGGTTATCCCAACGTCTCGATGTGGAAAGACCCGAAGTCAGAGGAACTAAACAAGAAGGCAATGACCGCATCAAGGACGCTGGACGAGCGAATCGCCAACTTCAAAGAGTACCACGAGTACCTGCTGTCGCAGTTCGTGTTCGCACCGATCTACCAGCCGGTGCAGAACATTGGCTACAACAACGAGCGCCTGAAGCTGCCGGAAAAGATCATGGCGCCGCAGATCGAAGCAATCTCGATCCTCGACATGGAAGTCGTCGAGTAGGCAGGATCGATCGGGTTACGGGGAGAAGGCCGGGATGCTGAGCTATGCCATCAAACGATTGCTGCTGCTGCTCCCGGTCTTCTTCACGATCTCGATCGTCATCTTTCTGATCATCCACATGGTGCCGGGCGACCCGGTCGACAATCTCGTCCGGATCGGCTCGACACCAGAACAGAAGGCCGTCATTGCGGCCCGCTACGGCCTCGACAAGCCGCTCCATGAACAATACGTGATCTGGCTGACGAACCTGCTGCAGGGCGATTTCGGCAATGCCATCGTCATGCGACGGCCGGTCGCCGACCTCATCGCGCAGAATATCCCCTACAGCCTGGCGCTGAGTGGCTGCGCCTTGCTCTTCTCTACCATCCTCGGCATTTCGGTAGGTACGCTGGCCGCCATGTACAAGGACAGCAAGCTCGATCAGGTTGTCATGGGCGGCATCCTCCTGGGCTCGACGCTGCCAAGCTTCTGGCTGGGCCTCCTGCTGATCCTACTTTTCTCGGTTCAACTCGGCTGGCTGCCGGTCTCTGGCGCCCGCTCCTGGGAGGCACTCATTCTGCCCGTGCTGACCATCGGCCTCGGCGGCACGGCGTTGGTCGCACGCGTCACGCGCGTGGCCATGCTGGAGACGGCGCAGAAGGATTTCGTGCTGCTGCTGCACGCCAAGGGCCTGCCCAGGCGGCGCATCCAGCTGCGCCATGTGCTGCACCATGCGCTGATGCCGGTGGTAACCATCCTGGGCCTGCGCATCGGCTGGATCCTGGGCGGCGCCGTCACTGTCGAGTATGTCTTCGCACGACCCGGCCTCGGCACCTTGCTCATCAAGGCGCTGAGCCAACACGACTACCCGGTGATGCAGGGCTGCCTGCTGATGCTGGCGATCGCGGTCATGCTGGGAACGCTGGTGGGTGATCTGGTGCAGGCGGCGATGGACCCGCGCATCCGCCACTCCATGTCGTAAGAGCAAAGCCATGACCGCCGCCACCGCACCGCATGATCACTTCTGGCTGACCTTCCGCCGTTCGCTGGCCGGCAAGGTGCTGTTGACCCCGAAGGGTGGCGTGGCGGGTGCCTATCTGCTGGTGCTCGTCCTGATCGCCCTTACCGCCCCCTGGATCACCCCCTATCCCTTCGACCAGCAGGCGCTTCCCCTCGCGAACCGGCCGCCGAGCCTCGCCAACTGGCTCGGCACCGACGAGTTCGGTCGCGACGTGCTGTCGCGCATCATGTATGGGGCACGCACTTCGCTTTCTGTCTCTGTCACCGCCATCAGCGTCTCGGTCTTGGTCGGCATGGCACTAGGAGCGGCGGCCGGCTATTTCGGCGGCATGTTCGACCGGGGCGTCACCGCTGCGGTCGACTTGTCCTGGTCCTTTCCGGAGATTCTCATCGCCCTCATCCTGGTGGCGATCATCGGCCCAGGCCTGCACAGTACCATGCTGGCCATCGCGATCGCCTATCTGGCACAGTTCACGCGCCTCACCCGTGCGCAGATCATGGGCTTGAAGGGCGAGACCTATATCGAGGCAACGCTCAGTCTGGGTGCCAGCCACGGGCATGTTGTTTTCCGCCACCTGATGCCGAACGCGCTCGCTCCGGTCATCGTCTGCGGCATGCTGGCGACGGGCGACGCGATCATCCTGGAAGCGACGCTGGGCTTTTTCGGCCTTGGCGCTCAGCCGCCGGTGCCGAGTTGGGGCGCCATGATGAGCAGCGGCAGCGCCCTCATCTTCACCGCCCCCTGGATTATTGTCTTCCCCGGCCTCGCAGTCGCCATCACCGTCGTCATGATCAACCTGTTCGGCGATGCACTCATCCGTGCGCTCGACATCCGCGCCAATCTGCGGGAGGGTTGATCAGATGGCGCTGCTGACGGTCGAGAATTTGGGCATCGATATCCATGGCATCCGTCCGCTGGACGGGGTCTCGTTCTCGGTCGACAAGGGCGAGATCCTGGGCATCGTCGGCGAATCTGGCTCCGGCAAGTCGCTCACCGCCCTATCCGTTATCGGCCTGCTGCCGCTGATCGGCGGACGCATCCTGCGGGGCAGCATCCGGTTCGACGGTATCGACCTTGCCACCCTGCCGGAGGCCGAGTTCCGTCGCCTGCGCGGGCGACGCATCGCCTTCATCACGCAAAACCCGATGACATCGCTCGACCCGGTGATGCGCATTGGCGCGCAGATCGACCAGGTTTCCATGTTGCATCTGGGGCTGGACGCCAGGGCGGCTCAGGCGCGCAGCATCGAAATCATGGCACAGCTGCGCATTCCCGAGGCCGCCACCATATATCACCATTTTCCGCACCAGTTGTCGGGGGGCATGAAGCAGCGCATCGTGATCGCCATGGCGCTGGCGGCCGATCCCGACCTCATCATCGCCGACGAGCCGACCACGGCGCTGGACGTCACCATCCAGGCGCAGATTGTCGATCTGCTGGTGGAACTGGTCCGCGAGCGCGACGTCGCCCTCATCCTCATCACCCATGACATGGGTGTTGTCGCGCAGACTTGCGACCGGGTCGTGGTCCTCTATGCCGGCCGAGTCGCGGAAAGCGACGCTGTCGCCGCGATCTTCGAGCGGCCACGTCACCCCTATACGCGCGCCCTCATCGGCTGCATCCCGCGGGACGAGACCGCGCACGGCAACCTGACCGGCATTCCAGGCGCCGTGCCCAGTGTCGCGCATTATCCCGCGGGCTGTCGCTTCCACCCGCGCTGCCCAAGGCGCGGCGCTCCCTGCGACCACATCGTGCCGGTATCGGCAGCAATGGATGGCGGCCTCTTTGCCTGCCACTTCCCCGAAAACTCAGGGGTTGCGCGATGAGCGGCGGCGCGCAGAACCTGGTCGAACTCCGGCAACTCAGCAAGCGCTTCGAGAGCCGCCGCGGACTGTTCGGCAAACCGCGGGCGATGACGGCGGTGGACGATGTTACCCTCGGCATCCCCAAGGGCAGGGTGACGGGTGTCGTCGGCGAATCCGGCTGCGGCAAGTCGACCCTGGCCCGACTGGTGCTGCGACTGCTGGAAGCCAGCAGCGGCGAGGTGGTGTTTGACGGCATGCCGCTGGGCCAGCTCTCCGGTGGCGCGCTGCGCAAATTGCGACGCCGTATGCAGATGGTGTTCCAGGACCCATATTCCGCCATCGACCCGCGCTACAACATGGCGGATGCCCTGCTGGAGCCACACCGGATCCAGGGCATCCGGCTTTCTCGGGCGGATGCGCGGACGGTGGTCGGCGAGCTCCTGGGCATGGTCGGACTGGGGCCGCAGATCGCGGCAAGCTTCCCGCACCAGTTGTCGGGCGGCCAGCGACAGCGCATCGGCATCGCGCGGGCGCTTGCTCTGAAGCCTGACTTCCTGGTGCTGGACGAACCCACGGCCTCGCTTGACGTGTCGATCCAGGCACAGATCATCGCCCTGCTGGAACAACTGCGCAGCGAACTCGGCCTCACCTATCTCTTCATCTCGCACGATCTCGGCCTGGTGCGCTATTTTTGTGATCGCATCGTGGTTATGTATCTGGGACGCGTCGTCGAGGTTCTACCGCAGCCGCACGCGGCACCGCGCCATCACTACACGCGCGCGCTGCTCGACAGCAACTTCGTGCCGGATCCGAAGCGGCGCCGAACCATACGCCGCCTCACCGGCGAAATACCCAGCGCCTTCGACTTGCCGCCAGGCTGTGCCTTCGCCGCGCGTTGCCCCAGGGCAGATGCTACCTGCCGCGCCATCCGGCCGGACCTCACGCAGACAGCGGACGGCCATGCCGCTGCCTGTCATCACCCACTCTAGCCAGTCACACATACCAATCAGCAATCGGAGCGATCATGTCCTTCGTCGTCCTCACCGCGGAATGGTTTCACGAGACCAACACCTTCAACCGTAATCTGACGGAATATCATTCCTTCATGGACCGGTTCGGCTTCTTCGGAGCTGATGCGATCCGGGAGCGCGGCGACGCCAATACCGAGCTGGCCGGGTTCCTGGACGTGGCGCGCCGCCATGGTTGGGAAACCATCCATGTGCTGAGTGCGTCGGCCGAGCCGGCCGGATATGTGACGCGGGATGCCTTTGACCGGCTGGGCGGCGCCATTGTCAAGGCCGCCATGGAAAACAAGGACAAGCTCAGCGGCATCCTGCTGGGCCTCCACGGCGCCATGGTGACGGAGTTCAACGAGGATGGTGAAGGCGAGTTACTGCGGCGCCTGCGCGAGGTCGTTGGGCCAACCATGCCCATCGCCATCACGCTGGACCTCCACGCCAATGTGACTCCGTTGATGTGCGAACTCGCCAACATCA
This sequence comes from Dongia mobilis, assembly GCF_004363235.1. Classification (GTDB taxonomy): domain Bacteria; phylum Pseudomonadota; class Alphaproteobacteria; order Dongiales; family Dongiaceae; genus Dongia; species Dongia mobilis. Next base: position 132,479 of record NZ_SNYW01000007.1, on the reverse strand, counting down.
TCTGCTCCTACAAGACCTATCCGCATGTCGATATGCGTGAGCGAGGCAATCAGGCGGGAGAGATCCTGCACCGTGCCATGAAGGGTGAAATCCGGCCGCGCACCTTGCGTGCGCACCGGCCGATGCTTGACGAGGCCAATGGTGGCCGTACCGATATTGGCCCGATGGTCAGCCGCGTCGCCGAGGCTGTCGCCTACGAGAAGGAAACCGGCGTCTATGCGGTCAGCATAAATGCCGGATTCGGTAATGCCGATATCGCCGATGTCGGGCCGACTGTGCTGGTGACCTATGACGGTGACGAGGCGCAACATCGCGCCTTCGCCGAATCGATCATGGACGACATCTGGCAGAAGCGCTTCGATGTCCTCAACAACTACATGCCGGTCGAGGAAGCTGCTGCCATCGCCAAGGCCTATACCCGTACCAAGGGGCCGATAATCATTGCCGATTATGCCGACAATCCCGGTGGCGGCGGCTATGGCGATTCCACGAATCTGTTGGCGGCCCTGCTGGCAGCCGGCATCGAGGATGCGGCCTTCGGGCCCATGGTCGACCCGGAGGTAGCACAGCAGCTCCGCGCGCACAGGGTCGGTGACAAGGTTTCGCTACAGCTGGGCGGCAAGACGGACCCCCGTTTCGGCGGTGGACCTTTGCACGTAACGGCGGAACTGAAACTGGTCAGCGATGGCGCCTATACCGGGGATGGGCCGATGGTGGGTGGATTGCGCCTTTCCTTCGGCCCGTCGGCCGTTATTCAGGTCGACGGAATAGAGATATTGGTGACGACCGAGCCTGCACAGATGCTGGATCTGCAACAATTCCGCGCCTTCGGCATCGACCCTGCCGCGAAGACGGTAGTCGGCCTCAAGTCGATGCAGCATTTCCGCGCCGCCTTCGAACCGATCGCCGGCCAAGTCATTGTTTGCGACAGCGGCGCGCTCTGCACCACTTATCTCGACCGATTGCCCTACAGGAATGTCTCACGCCCGATCTATCCGCTGGATCGGCAGATGGCGCGCTGACGGAAAGTGACCGATATCATGAACACGTCCACTACGCTTTCGGCCGGCCTTGGCAGCGCCGCGGGACATCTCACCCTGGACGGGCACGATCTCGTGGAACTGGCGGCAGAACATGGCTCGCCGCTCTTCGTTTTCTCGGAGCGACGGTTGGCCGCGAACGCGGCGTCGTTCCGCGAGGCGGCCCGCGCCGGCCACGGGCGCGCCCGCATCTTCTTTGCCAGCAAGGCCTGCTCCAATCTCCACGTATTGAAGGTCATCCGCGCACAGGGCCTCGATATCGAGATCAATTCCGGTGGCGAGTTGTGGAAAGCGCTCCAGGCAGGCTTCGCGCCCCGGCAGATCGTGTTCAACGGCGTCGCCAAGTCGGTGGCGGAAATCCGCGAGGCCGTCACGCAGGGTATCCAGGCAATCAATGTCGATTCCGCCTGTGAACTGGCACGCATTGCCGAGGTCGCCACCGGTCTCGACAGGAAGGCCACCGTCTCGCTGCGTCTGGTGCCCGGAATTGGTGGCGGGGCCACGGCCGGCATCCAGACCGGGAGTGCGGCCAGCAAGTTCGGCATGACCGAGGATGAGTTGCGGACCGCCATCGGCATCGCCCGCGACAACCCCCGGGCGATCGACGTCGCGGGTCTGCATATCCATATCGGCAGCCAGGTACTTGACATCGTGGATTTTGCGCAAGGTGTCGCCTTCGCGGCCGATGCCGCTCGCCGCCTCGCCGGCGCCATGGGTAGCCAACTGCGCCATGTCAATCTGGGTGGCGGCTATCCGATTGACTACACGCACCGCCAGCAGGGCAGCAACCAGGTGGCGCAGTCGGACCTCTCCGCCTTCGCGGCTCCCGAAGCTGCGCCTAGCATGCTGGGCGAAGTCGCTGCCCAGGCCGGCAGGCAGTTTGCTGCCGAGATGGAGATCTTCTTCGAGCCCGGTCGCTCCATGGTCGGCGATTGCGGGTTGCTGCTCTCGCGCGTCGAGAGCCAGCGCTACCGGGGCACCACACCCTGGCTGTATCTCGACGCAGGCTACAATCTGCTGCTCGATTCGACGGCGACGCGCTGGTACTACCACATGGTGAATGCAAGCCGCATGGCCGAACCGGCGGATACCGCGTTCCGCGTCGTCGGCCCCCTGTGCGATTCCGCCGATTGTTTCTTCGATGTGGAAGGCGAGTATCTGTGGAAGGCCGTCAAGGCGCGGCTGGGCGATGTGGCCGGCGCCGACGACGCGCTGCTCGACGACCTCAAGCGCAGGATCGTGCGCCTGCCGGAAACGCGGGATCTGCCGGCGGCAAGCCGCCCGGGCGATCTTGTCGCGCTTCTCGATACCGGCGCCTATTCACTGGAGGAAATGTTCCAATATTGCGGGCGGCAGCGCGCCAAGGCCATCATGATTGGCATCGACGACAGCATCGTCACCCTGCGCGAGCGCGACCGGCCGGAGGATCTGCTGGACGTCGCCGAGCGCAGACTGCTGGATGCCGTATGACTGGTCGCTTCAGCCGACATCAGCTCGCAACAACACCCGGGTAATATGGTTTGGGTTGCGATCCGACGATGCAAGCCGGAGTGAGCGCCGGCCCACTTGAACTGAGAGTGCGCTTATAGTAAGTAAATAATTACTTATTCGTCGACAGGCGGTCGGAGGTGCGTATGCTGCTGGTCACCTACAACATCCAGTGGGGCCGCGGGCGCGACGATGTCATCGACCTGGCTCGCATCGCTCGCACCATTGCCGATGCCGACATCATTGCCCTGCAGGAGGTCGAACGACACTGGCGCCCGGAAACCGGAGATCAACCGGAGCAGTTTGCCGCCCTGTTTCCCGAGCATTTCTGGGCCTTTGGCGCAGCGGTCGATATCGATGGATCGAGCCGCCGGGCCGATGGCCGGGTGGTTAATATCCGGCGGCAATACGGCAACCTGATTCTCTCGCGCTGGCCGATCGTCTCGGTCCGGAGCTGGGCACTCAGCAAATACCCGGTCCACGGCCACATGAACGACCAGTCGATCCTGCTGGAAACGGTGATCGCGGCGCCCGGCGGCGCCTTTCGCTTCTACAATACACATCTCAACTACCTGGCTGCCGAGCAGCGCCGCCAACAGGTCGAGGAAGTCCTGGCGGTCATCGCCGATGCGCCCCGTCAGGGCCCGGTTGTGGTCGGTGACGGGCTTGAAGACGACACCATGGCGGAAGTCGGCGGCCTGATTCCCGGCCAGCCACGCCCCGACATGCCGGCGCCGGCGATACTTACCGGCGATTTCAACATGGACTGCAGTTCGGCCGAGTATATTCGCATCGTCGGTGGCCGCGATCCGAATTACGGTCGCCTTTTCGCCGCCGACCGACTGGCCGACGCCCTGACTGTCGCCGGTGTGCCGGAGGGGGAAGGCATCACCTTTCCCGAGAAGGACGGCGAGGCGGCACAGCGGATCGACCATTTCTTCGTCACTTACGATCTGGTTGGCGGGGTCAGGCGCGGCTGGATCGACGCCGATGCCGACGGCTCGGACCACCAGCCGGTCTGGCTGGAACTCGACCGATCAGGCACGGGGCGATAAGTAGGCAGGCATGAAAAAGGCTCGCAATGCGCCGGCCAGGCCGGCTCCCCATCCGGCAGCCAAACATAGTACGGGCGGGCAGACGAGCGCCGGTCGGCCGCCGCATTCGCCGACACGTGGCCGCGCAGGTTCGAGCTTCAACCTGACCCATTCACGCATTATCGAGGCGACCATAGATTCCATCGTTGCCCGAGGCCTGTCGGGCACCACGGTCCAGACCATCGCCGACGAGGCCGCAGTCTCGACCGCGACCGTGATCAAGCACTTCAAGACCAAGGATGGTGTGCTGGATGCGGTGGTAGAAATGCTGGCGGCCGAATTCGAAGCCGCCCGGCGCCAAGTCACCGAGGAAACGGGGGGCGACCCAGTCAAGTGCTTTGACCGGTTGATCGAGATTTCCTTTCACCCGGAACTCAGCAGCGACCGGCGCATCAGCGCCTGGTATGCCTATTCCGGCGAGGTCACCTCGCGCGCCATCTACGAGCGGCATATGCGCAAAGTCGACCAGAGCCTGGCACGCCAGGTGCTGGAGATGTGCCGCAAGCTGGCCGTGGCCGGCAACTATCGCAGCATCGATCCGGAAGCCGTTGCCTTCGGCTTCATCGGCGCCATGGAATGGTTGTGGCTGGAGCGGTTGCTGGGCCGGCGCAAGGTCCATTGGAATTGGGCGCGCAAGGTGTTGCAGGCCTATCTGGCCGGCGTGTTTCCGCGGCATTTCGCCATGCCGGCCGGGCGCGGCCATGACGGCAATGGAGTTGGCTGACCGGCGCCCGCCTGGCGTCGTTCACTGGCGTCGTTGAGTCGCCGGATTGTCATCAGGAGTCAATTGACCTTAAGTAAATAGTTACTTACCATTTGAGCGGTCTTGGTTCTGACCACACGATCAAAAGGCAGCCGCAAGAGCTGCCTGTCATCAAAAAATCATGCGCGTTTACCGCGGCTGACATGGAACGGGAATATCGGCTCGGCCGCGGATCGCTATCGTCACCAGGCAGCCGATACAGCAGGAGGGCATGATGAATTTTGCACGACGCAAGTTGAATATCGGACGCATGGCCGGGGCGCTGGCCCTGCTGACTGCGGCCTGGTCACAACCGGCATTGGCCGACAAGGTGCTGCGCATGGCGCATGACCTCAGCATGGGCGGCAGCGAGAGCCTCGATCCGCTCTCGCCGGTGCGGTTCTGGGAGGTCAACGATCTGCTCTACAGCCGTCTCATCAGATTGACGGAGGCCGGCGAAATGGAACCGGAACTGGCGCTCTCCTGGGAACCGAATGCCGATGCGACCGAATGGACAATAAGGCTGCGCGACGGGGTTAAGTTCCATGACGGCTCGGCGGTCGATGCCGAGGACGTGAAGTTCTCGCTGGAGCGGATCAACGACCCGGCCCTGGAATCACCGGTGACCTCGGTGCTCGGCATGATCCAGAGCGTCGAGGTGATCGATCCGCTGACGGCCAGGGTCGTGCTCAGCACCAAACATGCCGGCCTGCCGATCCTCCTGACCGACTATCGGGTACGCATCATCCCGTCGGGCTCCGGCGACACCATCGCCAGCAGCGGCATCGGCTCCGGTCCCTTCAAGCTGGATGAATACGATCCTGAAGGCACGACGCGGCTGGTCGCCAACCCGGATTACTGGGAAGGTGCGCCGAAGCTCGACAGCATCGAATATGTCGCCATTCCAGATGCCGATGCCCGCATCCAGGCATTGCTGGGCGGGCAACTCGACTTTTCCCGCATTGCACCGGAACAGGAACCGCTTTTCGCCGGCCGCAGTGATTTTGTCCTGTCCGAGTTCCCGGCCGGCGGCTGGTTTGGCCTCGTCTTCCGGACCGATACGGAACCCTTCACCGATCCTCGTGTACGCAAGGCGGTTCGGGTTGCCGTGAATCGAGAAGAAATGGCCAAGCTGATGACCGGCGAGGGACACGCCACGGTGACCTGCGACAACCCGGTCAAGGCGAATGACCCCTACCGCGCCGATATCGTCTGTCCGCAGGATATCGATCTGGCCCGCAAGCTGCTGGCCGAGGCGGGTTATCCGGACGGCATTTCGTTCGACCTGCACACATCCAATCTCGAAACCGGGATGGTGCGCTTTGCCGAGGTCTATCAGCAGCAGGTCGCCCCGGCGGGCATCAAGGTCAACATCGTCATGGCGCCATCAGACGGCTATTGGGATGACGTCTGGATGAAGGAGACGGTAGTGGTCACCAGCTGGGATGAACGGCCGGCCGATCAGATCCTGAACGAGGCCTATCGTTCCGGCTCCTCCTGGAACGAGTCCTATTTCAGCAATCCGGAATTCGATGCCTTGCTGGACAAGGCACGCGCTTCGCTCGACTTCGCCGAAGCCAGGCAGGCCATGGTCGATGCGCAGGTGATGCTGTTCGAGGCCGGTGGCACCTTGATTCCCTATCAGCAGAACATCCAGTTCGCCTACAAGAAGTCGCTGGACGGAATCCGCCCGGTCATCGAAGACCAGATGCGTTGGCATCTGGTCGACAAGACCGAGGAATAGACGCGTTCGAATGCCGCCTGCCGCGCCAGCGGCAGGCGGACGACGCGGCAAGCGAGGTTAACTTGCTGAAACTGATCCTGCAGCGTTTCGGGGCCGCCTGCTTCACCCTGGCATTCATCGCGATCGTTGTCTTCGGCGCGGTCGAGTTGATGCCGGGAAACGCCTGCACCGCCTATCTCGGGCGCGACGCCAAGGGTGCCAAGCTGGAAAGCTGCGAGAAGCGCCTGGGTCTCGACAGACCGGCTTTTGAACGTTTCGGCGAGTGGGCCGGCCGCCTGGCGCAAGGCGATCTCGGTGAGTCGGTCCGCCGCGGCAAGCCGATCACCGAGCTGGTCGGCTGGCGGCTGCGCAATACGATTGTCCTCGCCGTTACCGCCCTGCTCTTCGGCATTCCGATCGCCATCGGCCTTGGTGTCCTGGCGGCCCTCCGCCGCGACAGGCCAGTCGACATACTCCTCTCGACAACCGCCATCTTTGCCATGACGATTCCCGAATTCGTCTCGGCGACCCTACTCATCCTTGTTTTCTCGATCGGCCTCGGCTGGGCCGCGGGCGTGGTGACGGTAAGCTACAAGGCGCCGGTCCTCGATCTGTTGGCCAATTCGATCCTGCCGGCGGTGACACTGACGCTGGTGCTGACCGCACATATCCTGCGCATGGTGCGCTCATCGGTCATCGATGTGCTGGAGAGCGAGTACGTTCTCATGGCGCACCTCAAGGGGGTACCATTCGGCCGCATTGTCTGGCGCCATGTGCTGCCGAATTCCCTGCTGCCGGCCATCAGCGTCATCGGCCTGACCATGGCCTGGCTTCTGGGCGGCGTCGTGGTGGTGGAAAGCGTCTACAACTATCCCGGCCTCGGCCGCATGGCCGTAGATGCCGTCGCCGACCGTGATATTCCACTCATCCAGGCGATCGCCTTGCTGATCTGCGGCCTCTACATTCTCAGCAATCTGGCGACCGATGTGCTGGCGCTCATGCTCAACCCGCGCCTGCGGACCTACCGGACATGATCGGAGCAGCGCCAGAGATTGGCCGAAACGCCAGGCAGCCTCGGCTGCTCGCCCGGATCGTGGCGAGGCCGTCCGGTGCCGTCGGTCTTGCCCTGGTGATCCTGCATGTCGGTGTGGCACTCCTGGCTCCGTTCCTCGTGCCCCACGATTTTGCGGCACAGAATGCCGATGCGATCCTGCTGCCGCCCTCGACCCGGTACTGGTTCGGTACCGACATGCTCGGGCGCGACGTTTTCACCAGGACTTTGCTGGGCGGGCGGGAAGCCATGCTGATCTGCACCATCGCCACGGCGCTGGCGGTGTTTTGGGGCGGCATCGTCGGGATCCTCGTAGCGCTTGTGGGTGGCTGGATCGACAACGCAGTGATGCGCTGCGCCGACGCGCTGATGTCGATGCCATGGATCCTCTTCGTGATGATTTTCGTGGCGGCACTCGGCACTGGCACGGCGACGCTGATTCCGATCCTTTCCGTGTCCTATGGCCTGTCTGTCGTCTATCTGGCGCGCAGCGCGGCGCTTGAGTTCGTGACTCGGGACTTCGTCCTTGCCGCCCAGGCGCGTGGCGAGTCCCGCCGCACCATCATCTTTCGCGAGCTTCTGCCCAATGTCCGCGACAGCCTCGCGGTCCAGGGCGCCATGCAATGGTCATGGATGATTCTCGGTGTCAGTTCGCTGTCCTATCTCGGCATGGGCGTGCCACCGCCCAATCCCGATTGGGGTCTGATGGTGGCGGATGCGCGCAGCATCATGTCTGCTGCCCCCTGGACGGCAATCTTCCCCATGCTGGCACTCAGCAGCCTGATCATCGGGGCCAACCTCGCCGTCGACGCCACGGCCAAGGCGCTCGGCATCGACCGGAACGCGAGGGGTCAGGGATGAGTAGTAGCAACAAAATTCTGGCGGTCGACGGCCTCACCATTGGTGCGGGTGGCGAAAGCGAGGTCGCCCCCGTGGTCGATAGGATCGACCTCACCCTCGCCCAAGGCAGTGCCCTTGGCATTGCCGGGGAGTCCGGCAGCGGGAAAAGTACGTTGCTGCTTGCCATGATGGGCGTGGTCAAGCCGGGTCTGGAGCTACGCGCCGGCACCTGCCGCTTTGGCCAGCTGGATCTCTTTGCGGCACCGCCTGCAGCACTGGAAAAGCTGCGCGGCGGCCGCCTCGCCCTTGTGCCGCAGAATGCCGGACTGGCGCTCACACCCAATATCCGTATCGGCGACCAGATCGCCGAGGTGCTGCGCTATCATGCCGGGCCGGCAGATCAGGAACGGCACAATGCACACATTGCCGAACTCCTCGCCCTGGTGCGCCTGCCGGATCCGGAGTTGCTGGGCCGTCGGTTCCCGCACGAATTGTCGGGTGGCCAGTTGCAGCGGGTTGGCATTGCCATGGCGCTGGCAGGACAGCCCGACCTGCTTCTGCTCGACGAGCCCACGACCGGTCTGGATGTCACGACGCAGCTCGGCATCCTCGAACTGCTCGAGGATATCCGCCGGAAGCAGGGCATGGCCATGGTCTGCGTGAGCCATGACCTCGGCGTGCTGGCCAGACTGTGCGGCGACATTGCCATCATGTATGCGGGAAGGCTCGTCGAACAGGGACCCGCCACAAGGCTGCTGACGCAGCCGGCGCACCCCTACAGCAGGGCCTTGCTGGCCTCGATCCCGCGTCTTGCCTCAGCTGGTATTCCGACCGGGATCCCCGGGCGCCCACCGGCACCGGACCAGGCATTGGCCGGCTGCCGCTTTGCGCCACGCTGCCGCCACGCCGACCGGACCTGCAGCGACGTGGTACCACCGAGCCGCGACCTCACAACCGGCCATCTGGTTGCGTGCCATCATCCGCAGCTCGGCATGGAGCCAGGATCTGCGGTGGCCAAACTCGCTACGCGGCAACATCCCGGTGCAACCGAGGCGAGGCTTCTGGTCGACGGCCTCTCTGTCACCTATCAGAGGCGCGGTCTGTTGCCGGGCCTGCGTCAGACTCAGGCAAAGCGGGCCCTCGACCGAGTCAGCCTGATCCTGCACCGGAGCGAGATCCTGGGCCTGGTCGGCGAATCGGGGAGCGGCAAGTCGACCCTATTGAAGGCGCTGGCGGGATTGTGGCCGGTGCTTGAAGGTCGTGCCGTCATGGACGAGCATCGCGACCTCACCGAGCCGGTCCAGAAGCGGGACCGCGATTCGCTCCGCCGGATGCAGCTCATATTCCAGAACCCGGATGCATCGCTCAATCCACGGCATACAATTCGCGAGATCCTGTCGCAGCCGCTCCGGCTGTATTTCTCGCTGTCGCGCACAGAAGTGGAGGCGCGTGCAAGCCGGCTGCTGGGCGATGTCCGCCTGGATGCCAGCTATCTGGACCGCCAGCCCGCGGAATTGTCAGGCGGCGAGCGTCAGCGGGTGGCGATTGCCCGCGCCTTTGCCGCAGAGCCCGACGTCATCCTGTGCGACGAGATCACCTCGGCGCTGGACGTCTCGGTGCAGGCTTCCGTGCTGCAGATCATACGGGAACTGACGCAGGAGAAACAGGTTGCCTGCCTGTTCGTGTCACATGATCTCGCCGTGGTAAATGCCATTGCCGACCGGATCGCGGTTCTCTATCGCGGTCAGCTGGTCGAGTTGGGCGAAGCGCGGCAGGTTTGCGCGGCACCCGCGCACACCTATACCCGTCAATTGCTGGCTGCCGTGCTGGAGCCGCCCGCGAGCGGCGGCGGCACGGTTTCGGGGGCCCCCGCCTAGCCGCCTGCGCCGATACTGCCCAGATTGGTGAAGCGGAACTGCACGAGCGCGGTGAAATCGCCAGACAGATCATCATCCTCACGCGCGTCGTCGGTCACATAGCTGACCGCGAGGGTCGCGCCGAAACATTCGTCCTGGTATTCGATTCCGGATTGCAGGCTGATGATATCGTCGTCTTCGAGGCTGTAGGCGGCGCCGATCTTGAATTCCCAGTTGGTGAAGTACTCGCTCGACAGGCCGGCATAGATCTGCTCGTCGTCATTCCAGGGATCTTCCTTGTTGGAAGAGGTATAGGACACGACGCCGCGCAGGTTCCGATCGCCGAGGGCGACGGTGCCGGTCTGCCATTCCATGTTGCCATCGTCGACATCGAGCTCGAACTCGTAGGATGCATGCAGCCAGTCCGTGGGCGTCGCGGCCAGGCGCCCGATCAGGTTGGATAGATCGTCCTCGATGCCTGAGTCATTGAAATTGCTGGTCGAATCGCCGAGGAAGCGCAGGCTCTGCCCGATCGTGACTTCCGCCGTGCCGCCGCCCTCAAAATAACCCAGCCATTGCAGGCCATAGTTCACGCGCGAGCCGTTATCGACGCGATCATTGCCGGAGAAGCGGTCCGGCTCGAACAGGCGTGTCGTGTCCCAGGAGAAATCCGCGGTATCCTCGTTCGGAATCTTGCCGGAATTGCCGATATCCGGCGACATTACCAACTGGGCGATAGGCTGGAAGACCTGAGTAATGGATTCGCCGGGACGCACGAACGGATAGCGCCATTTCAGGCTGGCCTGCGGAAAGACGCGCCCGACCGTGCCGTTGAATTCGTTGGCGCCGTTGGGGTCGACCAGATCGGATTCCGTATCGACACCGTTCACTACATAGAGGTCGCTCTGCAGCGACAGATGCAATTCGTAGATATCGCCGATCGACGACGTGTAGGGCAGGGTCCAACTCGGCTTGGCGGACAGCCGGAAATACTCGCGACCGTCCTGTCGCATGATGTTGGCGGTACCGACCTCGAGGCCCAGATAGGACCCATAGGAATCCGGCTCGCTCACGAAAGCGTAGCGCATGGCCGGCAACACGATCGGCGCATTCTCGTCGTCATACACATTGCCGCGCGCGCGGAACGGCCGGTCGCGCTTGCGCTTGGTCGACTGGAAGCCCAGCGCCCGCGCCTCGAAATAGGAGCGGCCGAAAAATCCCTCGGCCCAGAGCTGGTTCTCGATCCAGCTGGGCGAGCCAAGGTGGTACTGGCGAAGATAGGATTTGTCCGTCGCCGCCTTCAGGTTGCCGCCCCAGCGCCAGTCGCGGTTTATCTCGAACAGGCCATCGGCGGCGACATGGCCGCGAAACTCGTTGTTCTTGTCGATGTCGCGATCGTCATCACCCTCGCGATCCTCCATCGTGCCGGAGCCCTCGAGCTTGATGCCGCCATCGCGGAAGCGCTGCCGGTATTCCACCAAGCCGACACCGGCCGCCGGATCCGGGCCGCCACCAACGCGCAGGATGGGCGTCAGCGTGATGTCCTTGTCGGTGCCGAGCGTGATGAAATAGGGCACCGCCACCTGATAGCCGGCGTCACCCGAGGAGAAACTGTATCTGGGTTCCAGGAGGCCGGAGGCACGTTTGACACCCGGCGCCGGGTGCTGGAAATAGGGCGTCCAAAAGACCGGGAGGCCGAACATCTCGAGGCGCGCATTGTCATAGGTGACGGTCTGCGCGATGTCGTCCTGGACGGCACTATCGGCCCGAACCTGCCAGATCGGTTGCCGGGACGGGTCTTCCCGGCACGGCAGGCAGGGGGTGTAGACGGCATTGGTGAGGGACAGGGTGGTGCCGTTGATGCGCTGCGCCGAGGATGCGGCGAGGCGCGATTGGTCCGCCAGCAGGGCGCGGAAATCGCGGATCAGGCCGTCATTCATGTCCTCGGTGATGTCGGCATAGGAGCCGAAAATGGTGTCCCCACTGGGCAGCAGGATTGCCACATTGCCGCTTGCCGTCAGGGTCTTGGTCCGTTCGTTATAGGTCAGCACGTCGGACATGACGATCTTGTCGTCGCGCTGCATCTCGACATTGCCGCGGGCCACAAACAGGCCGAATTCCTCGTCATACCCGACTTCGTCGGCAACCAGGTGGGTACGGTCTTCATCCGCCAGCGACGGTCCCGGCAAAGTGACCGCCAGCAAGGCGAATGCCAAGGCGGCTGCGGCTGGCAGCGACGAGATTGACCTGCGATAACTCACCTGACCCCCCGGGCGTGTCGATCCCCGTTCGCCTCATCGGCGACCGTGCGCTCACCCCCTTTTACACATGGCCGGGCAAATTAATCAATGCCTCTGGGAACTTAGCCGGCGGCAGCAAATTACCTGGGCGAATCCGGCCGGGGGCCGGCCGAAGAAAGCGAACGAAAATGGGTGGAAATCATGCGGCGGCAGTGCCCAGTCGGGCAATCACCGGCAAATCGGCGCCAAGCCTTGCAAACCAAGGCAAGCTAGCTGACAGGTTGTTCGGCCAGCTGCCAGTGATGCCAGTGCCGACAGTCAGTCGATCAGATACTCCGCTGCCGCCTGGCGAAGGGTGGCGCGCCTAGGGAGCGAGATTCTCGGTCGCGGCGGCAGGCTGGCCGGGCGACTCATCGGGAATTTCCTGCGCCGGCCGAGCTCCAGGGCGCATCTTTTCCCGCAGCCATTGGAAGGTCATGTAGAGCGGCGGAATGACGAAAATACCGACGAACGAGGCCGCAATCATGCCGCCGAACACCGGCGTGCCGACATCGCGCCGGGCCAGTTCCGACGCGCCGGTCGCCACGACCAGCGGATAGAGCCCGAGAATGAAGGCGAAGGACGTCATCATGACCGGGCGAAAGCGAAGCCTGGCGCCTTCGGTCGCTGCCCACATCAGCGAATGCCCTTTGCTGCGCAACTCCTTGGCGAACTCCACGATCAGGATGCCGTTCTTTGCGGCAAGGCCGATGAGGACGATGAGGCCGATCTGGGCATAGAGGTCGAAGGTAAGACCGGCGAGCAGGACGGCGCCGACGGAGCCCAGGATGCCGACCGTCACCGACAGCAGCACCGGAACGGGGATGGTCCAGCTTTCATAGAGCGCCACCAGGAAGAGATACGCGAACAACACGGCCATCGCCAGGATGAAGGCCGTCTTGCCCTCGGCGCGCTTTTCCTGGAAGGCGGTATCGGTCCATTCTCCGGCGTAACCGTCTGGTAGGGTCTTCGCCGCCACCGCCTCCATCACGGCCAGGGCCTGGCCGGATGAGATCCCTTCCGCCGGCGCACCCTGGATGGTGACAGCTCGGGTATTGTTGTAGCGGATGATGCCGGGCGGTCCGGTCACCACCCGCACCTCGAGCAGGCTGCGCAGCGGCACCATCTGCCCGTTCTGGTTCCGTACGTTTATGCGGTAGATGTCGTCGATGCGCGCCCGGTCAGCCGCTTCGGCCTGGATCTGCACCTGCCAGGTGCGTCCGAACAGGTTGACGTCGTTGATGTAATAGCCGCCAAGATAGGCCTGCAGCGCCTGGAACACGTCATTGAGCGCCACCCCCAGGACCTGAACCTTGTCGCGGTCGATATCGAGGAACACGGACGGGCTGGTGGCAGAGAAGGTGGTGAAAACGCCCTTCAGCTGCGGCTCCTGATTGGCGGCGACCACGAGGCCGCGCAGCACCTGGGCCAGCGCCTTGGGATCGCCGCCGCGCAGGTCCTTCAGGACATAGGTGAACCCACCGCCAGTGCCGAGACCGATGATCGGCGGCGGAGCCAGCGGCACCACGACGCCACCACGGATGCCGCGGAATTTCCCGGCCAGCCGCTGGATGAGTGCGTCGGCGCCATTGGCCGGGTCGGCGCGATCCTCGAACGGCTTCAGCGTGACAACGATGAAGGCCGCATTGGCCTGGGAGTAGTTGTCGATGAAATTGAGGCCGACCACCGAGGTGAGGTCGGCCACCGCTTCCTCCTCCCGCAGCATCTTCTCGGCCGAGGCGATGACATTCTGTGTCCGCTGCAGCGAAGCACCCTCCGGCAACTGCACCACGACGAAAAAGGCCCCCTGATCGTCTTCCGGCAGGAAACCCGTCGGCGTCATCTTGAAGAGGGCGGCGGTGCCGACGCCGGCGGCAATCGCCACGACCAGTCCAATGATGGAAATGCGCAACAGGCGCGCCACGATCTCGCCATACCGGTCGCGCACCCAGTCGATGCCGCGCATGACACGGCCCATGATACCGCGCTTGGGCCCGGCATGGTGGCGCAGCAGTACGCCGCAAAGCGCCGGCGACAGGGTAAGCGCATTGATGGCGGACAGGAACATGCCGACCGCCACGGTAATGGCGAACTGACGGAACAGTTCGCCGGAAATGCCGGGAATGAAGGCGACCGGCACGAAGACCGATAGCAGGACAAGCGTGATGGCGATGATCGGCGCCGTGATCTCGGCCATGGCCATCTTCGTGGCCTCGGCCGGCGTAAGATGGGGCTGCTCCTCCATGACGCGCTCGACATTCTCCACCACGACGATGGCATCGTCGACGACGATGCCAATTGCCAGCACGATCGCCAGCAGCGAGACCGAGTTCGCCGAATAGCCGATCGCGTTGAGAACGATGAACGTGCCGATCAGGCTGACCGGCACGGCAAGAATCGGAATCAGGGTGGCGCGGATTGAGCCGAGAAACAGATAGACGACGATGACCACCAGGATGAAGGCCTCGACCAGCGTCTTCTGTACCTCGTGGACGGTCTCCTTGACGAAGGTGGTGGGGTCGTAGGTCACTTTCCACGCGAGATCCTCGGGAAACGACTTTTCCAGTTCGGTCAGTCGATCCACCACGCCCTGCAGGGTAGTGATGGCATTGGCACCCGGCGCCTGGTAGATCGCCATCACCGCCGATGCACCGCCATTGAAGCGCGTCTCGCGATCGAGATTGGCAGCGCCCAGTTCGAGCCTGGCAATATCGCCAAGGCGCAAGACCGAGCCGTCCGGATTGGTGCGAACGACGACCTTCTCGAACTCCTCGACCGAGGCCAGACGGCCGGTCGTCTGGATGTTGAGCTGGAATTGCTGCTCGTCCGAGATTGGCTGCGCGCCGATGCGGCCCACCGCCGCCTGCACGTTCTGCGCCTGGATTGCCTGGATCACGTCGCCCGCGGTCAGGCCGAGGCCGGTCAGGCGGTCGGTCCGCAGCCACGCGCGCATGGCATAGTCCTGCGGCCCCCACAGGCTTGCGTCGCCGACACCCGGCGTGCTCTTCACCTGGTCGAGCAGGTTGATGGTGACATAGTTGGAGATGAAGAGGGGATCATGCGTGCCATTGGGTGAATAGACCGCGATGACGCCCAGCAGCGCCGAGGATTTCTTCTTGACGGTGACACCCTGACGCTGCACCTCCTGCGGCAGTTTCGATAGGGCAATCTGCACGCGGTTGTTGAGGTTGACCGTATTGATGTCGGGATCGGTACCAAGTTCAAAGGAGGCTGTCAGCGAATAGGAGCCGTCATTTCCACTGACGCTCTTCATATACATCATCTTGTCGACGCCAACCGCCTGTGCCTCGATCGGCTGCGCTACCGTCGCATCGACGATAGCCGCAGATGCACCCGGATAGGATGTCGTAACGGATACCTGCGGTGGCACGATGTCGGGATATTGCGCGACGGGAATGACGAAGAGGGAGAGGATGCCCGCAATCACGGTCACGACCGCGATGACAATGGCAAGGCGCGGTCTGTCGACGAAGACGGCAGAGAGCATAGGCCTGCCTCAGCTGGGATTGGCGGGATTGGAAATGGGCGCTGCCTGGACCGGCATGTCGGGCCGCACGAACTGCAGTCCCTCGATAATGACCATCTCGCCCTCGGTCAGGCCTTCGCCGACAATCGTGTTCGGCCCGGTTTCACCGGCCGGCTTGATCCGCTTCACTACTGCCTTACCCGATTCTACCACGAAGACGTAGACGCCCTGCTGGTCTGCCAGCAAAGCCGATTGCGGAACGACGACAACCTCGTCCGGCGTTCCGCTTTCCAGAACCACATTGACAAACTGGCCATCGACCAGGGCCCCCTTGGGATTGGGGAAAGTGGCACGCACGGCGATGGTGTCCGTGGTGCGGTCGGTGGTCACGTCGACGAAGTTTATGCGACCCGTCTCGGGATAGAGCGAGCCGTCGGCGAACGCGATCTTGACCAGTATCTCGTCGCGGGCCGCACCCGCGACGCCCATGCCGGCGCCCAGGAATTCACGCTGGCTGACCGGAAATGTCACGTACATCGGATCCTGGCTGACGATCACGGTGAGGATGCCGCTATCGGGTCCGACGACATTGCCCTTGGTCACGGAAGTCCGGCCGATCCTGCCGGTGATCGGCGAGGTGATCTCGGTATAGCTCAGGTTGATCTCGGCAGTGCGGACATCGGCTTCGCTCATCGCCTGGCTGGCCTGGGCCTGCTGGGTTTGCGCGACACGCTGGTCCATGGTCATCTGGCTGGCGACTTCCTTGGACAGCAATTCCTGGGTGCGGCCCTTCTGCTGCTGGGCGAGGACCACGGCCGCCTTGGCACTTTCGACACTGCCTTTCGCCTGCTGCAGCGCCGCCTCGTAGAGACCCTTTTCGATGGTGTAAAGCGGATCGCCGGCTTGAACCAGACTGCCTTCGGTGAAGTGGATCTGTTCGAGAAATCCGGACACCCGCGCCATGATCTCGACCCGTTCCACCGCCTCCACGCGGCCGACGAAACTCTCGGATCGAGCGACAGCGCGCTTCGCCGCCGCGACGGTACCGACGGTCAGGGCTGGAACCGCCGCCGGTGCGGCCTCTTCATCGGCACGGGCAGCGTTGGAGAACGTCAGGCAGCCAATCATCAGGCCGGCAGCAACCAGGAGGCTCATCGATACTGCGCCAGCCCTCACCATTGTATCGCCTCCACTTCCTGTACTTGCTAACGGTCCCAGCTGAGGAATATTCCTACATTGCCAAGCATGCCGTCCGGATAGTCCAGAATTTGTGCGTTCAGATGGAAACCAAGGGGCTTCAGTTCCTTGACGTAGAAATCATATGCGTGTTTTGCGAAGCCTTCTAGTGAATCCGGCCAGTCATGCTCCAGATTGTTGATGCGCCTGCCGCGGTCGTTGCAATAGGAGGCCGGGAAGGTCAGCACCTGGATCTGGTTGAGCCCCTGTTCGGCGGCCCGCTTGATGGCGTTGTTCACGCGTTCCTTGACATCGGGGTGAAGGTCGCGATGCATGAAGGATTCCTTGAGCTCCCGCTCCTCGCGCTCCTTGGCCTGCATCTTTTCGAAGGCCTTCTTCGCCATTTCCGTGTCGATATCATCGGTGATCTTTTTCAGATCCTGCGGGCGCAGCAGTTCAACCATGCCAGTACTCCTCCTTCATCGCACCACATATCCCCTGCCCTGCATGCAGGCCGCGAAGGCCTGATTGTAGCGGCCCATATCCGACTGATACTGCATCATCGCCTGCTCGTTGGCATTGGCCTGCTGTCGGCGATCGCGGTTTTTCCGAATCAAACCGGCTGTGGCGCCGACACCGGCGCCGATGGCAGCGCCCTTGCCGGCGTCACCGGCGATGGCGCCGCCCACAGCGCCGAGTGCCGCCCCCCGCGCTGCGCCGCCGAGGATCGGGGCGCCACTGCTGGTGTCGCCATAATAAGTGGGCGCCGATTGGTAAGGATAGATGCCCGTCTGCTGGGTCGCCCAATTGCGACAGGCCCCCTCGTCCTGTGCCTGCTGGTCCATCGTTTGCCCGGCGCTGGGATAGACAATCGGCGCCGCCTGGGCCAAGGCGGGTTCGGCAGGAACGGCCATAAGTACTGCCAGGATCGCGGCACAGCCGGCGACTTGGAATCGGTGGCGCTTGCTCTGCAACATAACTGCCCCCGCCTATTGCTGCGCCGATTCGGCCAGCCTGTAGGTCAGTGCCGGCCAGACAATGATCCCGCCGGCTGACTCCTGCACCACATTCCCGGCGCCGGCCGGAATTTCATGCAGTGAGGACCGGATGGTTACCGGACCACCGCCGGTAATGCCTGCAAAACGTTCGGTGCCACCGGTGAAAGTGAATTCGCCGTCGCAGCCGACCAGATGCACGCCTGTGCAGTTGATGTCGGCATAGGCCCGGGACGCATCCTTTGCGACGATCGTGCAGCGTCCCTTGGCCTGCTGCGTGCCGTCGCGCAGGTCGATGTCGACGATGGCCGGGCAGATCATGAATCCGGCATCAAGCGGCCCCTTCTCGGACTCCACATAGACAACGCCGCTGAACGAGCCGACGAAAGTGGCCCGGTTTTCGGCCGTTTCGAAGACCTGCCCCCGCCCCTGCCACGCGGAAAATGCCTTGATCGTCTGTTCCGTCACATCTTCGGCAAGGACCGGGAACGCCGCGCAGATCGGCGCCATGAGGCTGAGAGCGATGACGAATCGTGTGGAGAAGCGCATTCTCCCCCTCCTTTATCCTGTTCAGTCGAGATTGATGTAGACCGCATCGCCACCGAGTGACAGGGCAAGACCGGTGCGCTCTGCCTTCAGTGCGAGGCCGACGCCGCTCGTGTTCTGCAGCCACAACTGACCGGTGCTTATATCGGCAACCGCCAGACCGTAACGTGCCTGGATATAGGCCCCGGCGAAATCCTCGACCCGATTGAGGTTGTAGACCGTCCCGGTTGCCTCGATCTTTGACACCCCGATACCGCCGACCCCCAGGCCGCCTATGGTAAAGCCATACGATTGGCCGCCAAATTGCAGTGTGCCGCCACCCAGATTGCCGCTGCCGATGAAGGCGATTTGCACCTGCTCGATCCGAACCGTACCGGATGCCGCCAGGTCAGCACGTGCCAAGCCGGCAGCACCGACCACACCCAGTGCTGCAAGGCCGGTACAGAATTGGCGCCGTGCCAGATGACCACCGCTGGGCGGGGCCAGATTGGTCAGAATTCTCGGTGGGTTTTCCATATCGCGATGGTTTTTCATGCCTACCTCGCCCGCCCTCCCGACGATTGCTGATCGGCTGACTTCGATGCCTGCAGTTGACGCAACAGGTCGACCTTCAGTTCTTCGATCAGAGCGCGATACTCTGCCACACGGATCAAGTCGGCCGCCATCCGGTTCTCTCGCCCTTCCAATTGATGCAATGCATCAACGGCAAGATCATATTCCTCGCACAGAGACCGGAATTCCTCGCTGCTCCGCGCAAGGCGCATGACGAGGTAGGTTTCATCCGGAAACAACTGGCAAACCTTCTCGATCCGCGGCGACATTCATGGCGCCTTCCAGGCTGGGGATGCGACAACTCGCGGGCATCCGGGAACTGCCGGCCAGCCAGCTGCTATTCCCAAGCTGATCGTTCCGGTGCGCAGAACGAAGCACGTTACGGTAAAGCCGGGTTCCGTAACCTGCATCCTGGCAGCTACGCAGTATGATTAAACAAATGGGCAACCGTGTCACGGAACAGAGCCGCCGAGAAGCGGTGACACGGCGAGGTGGAGGGGAAAAAACCATGATGCGCCAGTTATTGATCGGGAGTTCCGCACTGATCGGCGTCAACTTGCTGACCGGACAGGCATTGGCCAGCGATGGCGTCAAGCTTAGCCTCGGCGGGTTCATCTATAGCGCCTTTGGCGTCGCCTTTGACGACGACGGCGCCGGCGAAGCCGGCGACAATATCAACCTGTCCGGCGTCGGCACCGATGCCGAGCTTCATTTCAGCGGCAGCGTCACGCTCGATAACGGGATAACGGTCGGCGCCAAGATTGAATTGGAGGGCGGCGACGAGGATGGCGACCAGATCGATCAGGCTTATGCCCATTACAGCGGCGGATTCGGCGAGTTCAGGATCGGCGTTGTCGATGGCGCAGCGGGCAACATGTACATGCTGCCGCCTGGTTCCACCTCGAATTTCGGACCATACTCCCCGGAAACCACCGGAGCGGCCCTCTCGCCCGGTTTTTTTGATCCCGAAAACCTGCTGACTATCAAGGACAAGCCACAAAAGCTGGTCTATTTCTCGCCGCAATGGGGTGGCTTCAGCTTTGCCGCCTCCTACACGCCGAATGATGACGAAAAGACCTATAACGGTGGCGACAACATCGACGGCGCGTGGCGTCCGGACAAGCCAGCCGGCTCGGCCAGCAACAATTTCGCCCTCGCTGCGCATTTCACCCATGAGGGCGAGGACTGGGGCATCGACCTCGGCGCCGCGGCTTATTGGGAAGGTGATGTCAATCGGGCAGCGCCGGGAGACACCGAACAGGCCGGCTATAACGCAGGCGCCAATTTCATGCTGGGGCCCTGGACGATCGGTGCGGCAGGCACCTTCCTTGATGACGGCAACGGCGCCGGTAACGACATCTGGGTGACAGGTGTCGGTCTTACCTACGGCTTCGACAGGTGGACTGTGGGCGGCGGCTGGGCCCACGCAGAAATCGAGCAGAACGGCTCCAGCGACAATGACGTCATCGACCGTGCCGGCATTACCGCGAATTACGACCTTGGTCCCGGCATCAGTCTGGATGGCGGCATATTCTACACGTGGGGCGAGGCGGCCGATGATGGCGCCGATCCCAGCGACGAATACGACGCCATAGAGTTCTCCATCGGATCCGCGATCACGTTCTAGGACAGAACGGCCTGTTAGCGGAAATTATTCCTGGAACCAGAGATTCCCGGCTAGAAGCCCGACTCAAGTTGATTCATATCAATGACTTCTGATTGCACGGCCACGTAAAAGTATCAAAGAGTGAAACTCTTGGAAGATGCAACGACCGTCGAGCCGGGGTTACGGCAGGTGCGCTGCTCCATCCAGTGAAGGGTGCCGTCGCATGTCAGGGCAAGTCGCACCGGTTCATCTCGATCCTGCAGCAATGCGTGGCGCGACAGAATATCCCGACGCCGAAGCAGTGCGGGCGCAGATCGAGTTGATGATGTCGCGCCCCGAGTTCGATGCCTCGGCCCGAAACCGCCGCTTTCTCTCCTATGTCGTTGACGAGACGCTGGCCGGTCGTGCGGCGCGGATCAAGGCTTACACCATCGCGCTGGCCGTGTTCGATCGCGGCGAAGATTTCGACCCGCTGACCGACCCGATTGTGCGCATCGAGGCAAGCCGCCTGCGCCGGGCGATCGAGCATTACTACCTTACTGCCGGCAAGCACGACCGGATCCGGGTCGATATGCCGAAGGGCTCCTACATCCCGACTTTCTCCTCTGTAGCACCGGAAGAGGTCGATTCCAGTTCAGTCCGGCCACCCTTGCCGGCAGAAACCCCGAGACCTGTGCCGGCGGCGATGGATGCAGGTATTGCCGCGCCAGCCTGGAAATACCGACGGCTTGCCATCGGTCTGTTTGCCGCCTTGGTGCTGGCCTTGATTGCCGTCGCCTATGTCGGCGGCCGGTTCCAGGGATCGCTGCCGGATGCACGCGGAACCGCGCTCGAGCGCCCGTCGATCATGGTGCTGCCCTTCGAAAACGTCGATATCGACAATCGTTATGCCTATATCGCCACGGGAATGACCTACGAGATCATCTCCCAGCTGACACGCTTTGAGGATTTCTTCGTGTTCGGCCCGCGCAACGCGTTGCCCCACTCGGTCACCGATACGCCCGACTTGACCCGAACCCCGGATTTCGTCCTGGCCGGCACGGTGCAGGCAACCGACAGATCGATCCGAATCAACATCATGCTGACCGAGCAGGCAACGGGACGCAGCCTTTGGGCCTGGACCCGGGAGGAGACCCTGTCACCCTCCGGCATCATAGCGGCAACCCAATCGATCAGTCGGAACATCGTCAACGTTCTGGCCCAGCCCGATGGCGTCCTTCTTGATGAATTCCAGAAGGAGATCGCGCACAAGCCTTCGATCAACCTGTCGTCCTACCAATGCGTCATCTCGTTCCGCACCTATTGGCGCAGTTATGCCCGCAACAGTTTCGACGACACCTGGGAATGCCTGGAGCGGTCGATCGCCAGAGAGCCCGGATTCGCCCCGGCCTACAGCGCCCTCGCCCTGATGAATGTCGACCGATACCGATTCGGGTTTGGCGGGGGCGATGCGGCGGGCACCGCCCTGGCGCGTGCGGAAGAGCTTGCCCGCAAGGCAGAGCAACTCGAGCCGCGCAGCAGCCAGCCCTATCTGGCTCTTTCGCTGTCCCTCTGGTTCCAGCATCGGATCGATGAGAGCATAGCGACGGCGGAACGCGGCCTGTCGTTCAACCCCAACAACGCCGAGTTGATGGCGGATCTCGGCCTGCGCTACGCCCAGCTTGGCCAATGGGATAGGGCCCTGGCGCTGACCAACGAAGCGTATCAGCGCGACCCTTCGGCTCCCAGCGGCTACCGCGCTGTCCATTTCCTGCATGCCTATATGACCGGCAATTATCGCAATGCCCTGGCACAGGCCGAGCAGATGGGAGCTGCGACGACGATCTACAGCCATGTTGCCCGGGCCGCCGCTCTCGGTCAGTTGGGGGAACTGTCCCGTGCTGCCGAGGCCGTCGCCGACATCCTGCGCATCGATCCGCAATATGGCAGCAATGCGCGGACCGACCTCGCCAAGCGCAACATGATGCCGGACCTCATCGAGGCCATTGTTGACGGCCTGCGCAAGGCAGGGCTTGCGATCTGATTCCCGCGACTGGCAAGCGGCCTGCCGGTCATCAGATCCGGTTCACTTTCCCCCGGCATCGCCGGCTTGGCGGATCACGCGCCAACCCATCAGCGTGAACAGAATGGTGATCACCGGGTTGAGCAGGTTGAAGAAACAATAGCCGGCAAAGGCCGTGGTGGCGACGCCGAGTGCTGCCGCCATATAGGCGCCGCAGGAATTCCAGGGAATGAGCGGCGAGGTGACGGTGGCGGAATCACCTACGACACGCGACAGCATGACCGGAGCCAGGCCGCGTTCCCGGAACGGCAGGCGGAACAGCCGGCCTGGCAGGGCGATGGCAATGTACTGGTCCGACGTCACCCCGTTGGCGACGACACAGGTGCCGACCAGCGACGCCACCAATCCGGCCACGGAACGTACCCGTCTTATGATCGGGTCGATCAGCCGGCTGAGCAATCCGGCATGCTCGACGGTGGCACCAAAGGCCAGCGCCGTCAGGATCAGCCAGACCGTGCCCATCATGCTGGCCATCCCGCCCCGAGACAGCATGGCATCGATTGCCGCGTCGCCGCTCTCGACCGAATAGCCCCAGGCCATGGCCGACCACACGCCCTTGACCAGTGCAAGACCCGCCGGCAGATCCGCGGCATTGGCAAATGCAATGACGCTGCCGGAATTCTCGATCGCAGCCAAGATGCCGCCAGCAAGCGCGCCCATGAAAATGGTGACAAAAGGCGGGAAGCGCAGAATTGCCATCGCCAGCACCAGCAGCAAGGGCGTGAATCCCCAGAGCGAGACAGGAAATGCCTCGTCGATGCGCATCAGGATGACGGTCGCGTCGAAATCGCCCGGGGCGCCCAGCAGGCTGAAACCGACCACCGCGATCAGCAGGGCCGGCACCGACGTCCAGAGCGATTCGCGGATATGGTCGTAGATACTTGAGCCTGCGACAGCAGTCGCCAGATTGGCTGTATCCGAAAGCGGGGATGCCTTGTCCCCGAAGTAGGAGCCGGAAATGATGGCACCGGCCGTGATCTCCAGTGAAAGACCCATGCTGGCAGCGACCCCCATCAGGCCGACGCCGATGGTACCGGCGACCGTCCACGAACTGCCGATGCTGAAGCCGACGATTGCGCAGATGAGCGCGGTGGACGCAAAGAAGAAATTCGGATTGAGGATGTGCAGACCATAATAGACCATCGACATGATCGTACCGCACATTGCCCAGGTGCCAATCAGCGCACCCACCGCCAGCAGAATCATGATGGCGGTCAGGCCGGTCGCCATGCCGTCGACCACCGCCTGGCGGATGCCATCCCATTTCATGCCATTCTTGTAGGCGATGCTCGCTGCGATGATCCCGCAGAACAGGAGCGCGATCTGGTTGGGGCCGGCCGAGGCGCGGTCGCCGAACAGGACATAGGAAACACTAAGCAGGGCAACCAGCGCCGCCAGCGGGATCAATGCATCGATCAGGCTCGGCGGCCGCACCGGGCGGCGGCCGGATGGCGCTTCTTGGGAGCCGTTGGAACCCGCTGCCATGGTCAAGGGTGCCACGTCAATCCGTTGAAAGACCGGCTGATCACGGTGCCCTTCTCGCCACGGATGATGGCTGGTATATCGGCCAGCGCGCCGATCGCGGCGATGCGCCCCTCTTCGGCGGCAAACTGGCGTGCCGCCGCGACTTTCGGCCCCATCGAGCCCGCCGGAAAGGACTCCGCCGCAATGGCATCGGGATGCGCCTTGTGCAGCGCACGCGCGTCAGGCTTGCCCCAGTTCTCGTAGACGGCGTTGACGTCGGTCGCCATGATCAACATCTCGGCGCCGACCTCCCGCGCCAGCAGCTCCGAGCAGAGGTCCTTGTCGATCACCGCCTCGACGCCGATCAATTCCCGCACGGCACCTTTCTTGTACATGGTCGGAATGCCGCCGCCGCCGGCACAGATGACGATGGTGCCCTTCTCCAGCAGCCATTTGATCGGCCGCAACTCGAAGATTCGCTTGGGTGCCGGGGACGCCACGACGCGGCGCCATTTGTCGCCGTCCTGCTTGAATGTCCAACCCTTCTCGGCCTTGATTCGCTCGGCCGCAGTGGCATCGTAGATCGGCCCTACGAACTTGGTCGGGTTGCGGAAGCCTGGATCGTCGCCGTCCACCTCGACCATGGTGAGGATCGTCGCGAACGGCACCTCGAAAGGAAGCAGGTTGCCGAGTTCCTGCTCGATCATGTAGCCGATCATGCCCTCGGTCTCGGCCCCCAGGATGTCGAGCGGATAGGCCTCGTCCGGCTTGTAGGCAGCACCCTGCAGCGCCAGATGGCCGACCTGGGGGCCGTTCCCATGGCTGATGACCAGCTGGTGCTCCTGGGCCACGGGCGCGAGGGCGCGGGCCGCTACCCGCGTATTGGCACGCTGCACCTCGGCGGTCATCGGTTCGCCGCGTTTCAGCAGGGCATTGCCGCCCAGGGCTACCACGATACGCATGGCCTCAATCCCCGAGGGTGGCGACCAGCAGCGCCTTGATCGTGTGCATGCGGTTCTCCGCCTGCTCGAAGGCGACGTTGGCTTCCGATTCGAACACGTCGTTGGTGACCTCGAGGCCGTTCGACATGCCATAATCCTGGGCGATCTGTTTGCCGAGCGTCGTCTCGGTGTCGTGGAAGGCCGGCAGGCAGTGCATGAACTTGACCTGCGGATTGCCACTGGCTTTCATAAGGGCGGAATTGACCTGGTAGGGCGTCAGCAGCTTGATGCGCTCTTTCCAGACCTCCTTGGGTTCACCCATCGACACCCAGACATCCGTGTGGATGAAATCGACGCCTTTTACGGCAGCCGCGGTGTCATCGGTGATGAGCAGCCGGGCCCCCGATTTCGCCGCCAGATCCTCGGCGATCTTGCGGTATTCGTCCGACGGCCAGAGCGATTTCGGTCCGCAGATGCGGACATCCATGCCCATCAGGCAGCCGACGATCATCAGGGAATGCCCCATGTTGGATCGCGTGTCACCGACATAGGCATACTTGATCTCGGCGATCGGCTTGTCGCTGTGCTCGCGCATGGTCATGACGTCGGCCAGCATCTGGGTCGGATGGTATTCGTCCGTGAGACCGTTATAGACCGGGACGCCGGCATATTTGGCGAGTTGCTCGACCCCCTGCTGCGCCGAGCCGCGATACTCGATCGCGTCATACATGCGTCCGAGAACACGGGCCGTGTCCTTGAAGGATTCCTTGTGCCCTATCTGCGATCCCGCCGGGTCGAGATAGGTGACGTTGGCGCCCTGGTCGTAGCAGGCGACCTCGAAGGCACAGCGCGTGCGCGTCGATGTCTTCTCGAAGATCAGGCAGATTTCCTTGCCTTCCAGGTGCTTCTGCTCGGTGCGAGCATATTTTGCGCGCTTGAGGTCACGCGCCAGATCGAGCACGTAGCGGAACTCGCGCGGCGTGTAGTCCTGGACGGTGAGGAGGGAGCGGTTGCGCAGGTTGAAGCTCATGAAACTGCCCTTTCTTCCTGGAAAATGACGATCAGTAGGCCGGGTCGCGCCAGATCGGGCAGGTCATGCAATGCCCGCCGCCGCGCCCGCGGCCGAGCTCGGCACCGCGGATGGTGATCACCTCGATGCCCGCCTTGCGCAGCAGGGTGTTGGTGTAGATGTTGCGGTCATAGGCAACCACCACGCCCGGCTCCAGCGCCACGACGTTGTTGCCGTCATCCCATTGCTCGCGCTCGGCCTCATAGCTGTCGCCGCCGGTGCCGACGACGCGAAGTTCCTTGAGGCCCAGCGCCTCACGCACGACTTCGAGCAGTGGCTTGGGCTCGGCCACTACCTTGAAACGCCCGTCATCCCCCTCGGGATAAACGCTGTAGCAGCGGATCTGGTCGACCACCTCGCGGAACACGGTAACGAGGTCGCGATCACAGAAGCTGAACACGGTATCGAGATGCATGGCAGCCCGGCTCTTCGGCATCAGGCAGCCGATGACGCGTGTCGCCGCCTTGTTCTTGAACAGGCTCTGCGCCACCTGGCCGACCGCCTGGTGGGTCGTGCGCTCGCCCATGCCGATGAGCACGACGCCCTTGCCGACCGGCATCACGTCGCCGCCTTCCATCGAGGCGCCAGTGAACTGTTCGTCCGAATCGCCCCACCAGATCTTGAAGGCACCGCCCTTGAAGGTGGGGTGGAACTTGTAGACCGCGCGCTGCAGCAGCGTTTCCGGCTGGCGCGCGGGCCAGTACATCGGGTTGCAGGTGACGCCACCATAGATCCAGCAGGACGGGTCGCGCTGGAAGAGCGTGTTGGGAATTGGCGGCAGGATGAATTCGGTGCCACCGAAGGCCTCGGCCAGCATGCGCTGGGCGGCACTGTCCGGCAGATCGGAGATGGCGATCCCGCCGATCAGATGCGTGGCGAGCTTGTCCGCCGGCAAGTCGTCGAGCCAGGGACGGATGACGGCGGAATTGGCGATGCCGACCGAATGCCTGGTGACGCGCCGGTCGAGCACGAACTTCCGCGCCTCCTTGTCGGCCAGCGTTTCCGCCAGGAGGTCGTGAAGCTCCAGCACCTCGACGCCGCGCTCCCGCATCTTCAGGGTGAAGTCGTAATGGTCCTTCTGTGCTTCGTGCACCCAGATCACGTCGTCATAGAGCAGATCGTGGCAATTAGCCGGGGTCAGGCGCTGATGGGCAAGCGACGGGCGGCAGACCATAACGGTCCGAAGCTTCCCGACTTCCGAATGCACGCCGAATGTGCGCATTGTCTGTCTCCTGGGTGTGGATTGGCAGATTTGTCAGAGGGGGCTGATCCGGCCGGTCCACATCAGCCAGATCGCGACCAGGGCGAGGATCGCAATAACGACCGCGACCGCGACCTCGCCGCCGACGAAAGGTGCCTGGCCACGCTCGCGCCGGGCCATGACATAGATCGCGATGCCGGGTGCGAAGAGCACCGTGCACATCAGCAGGTAGTCGAGCCCTGCGGCATAGACCAGCCACAGGCCGTAAAGTGTCGCCAGAGCACCAACCACGACATCGCGGCCACGGCCGTTGCCGCCTGCGTAACCCTCGCCGCTCAGCGCCAGCTTCAGGGCGTAGGCGCCTGAGAAGACATAAGGCGGCAGGATCGCGACCGAGGCGATGAAATAGAAGAACTGGTAGGCGCTTTGGGAAAACAGGCTGAGAACCAGGAATGCCTGGATCAGCAGATTGGTCGCCCAGAGCGCGTTGGCCGGGGCACCGTTGCTGTTTTCGCGCGCGAACCATTTGGGAAAGGTTCCGTCCTGGCCGCAGCTATAGGGAATCTCGGCACATAGCAGCGTCCAGGACAGAAAGGCCCCACCTACGGAGAGAATGAGGCCGAAATTGATGAGGGCAGCACCCCAGGGTCCGACCAGGGTCTCGAACACGCCCGCCATCGAGGGCACCTTGAGCCCCGAGAGTTCCGGCTGGGTCATGACCCCGGCCGCAAGCAGCGAGACCAGCACATAGATGCCGAGGGCACCGAGGAATCCGATCACCGTGGCGCGGCCGACATCGGACCGCTTCGCGGCGCGGGCGGAATAGACGCTGGCCCCCTCGATGCCGATGAAGACCCAAAGGGTGACCAGCATGGTTCCTTTGACTTGGTCCAGGACCGAACCCAAGCCGGCGGAGCCGTCGGTGCCGCCTTGGCCCCAGAAGTCAAAGGAAATCTTGTCGAGGTTGAAGCCGACGATGGCCAGCAGGATGAAGAGGAACAGGGGAACCAGCTTCGCAATCGTCGTCACCGCGTTGATGAAGGCTGCCTGCTTGATCCCCTTCAGCACCAGCCCGTGGACCAGCCACAGGCAGATTGATGCCCCGGCTATGGAGGCAAGGTTGTTGCCGCCGCCGAAGATCGGGAAGAAATAGGAGAGCGCGGAGAAGATCGCCACCGCATAGGCAACGTTGCCGAGGAAGGCGCTGAGCCAATAGCCCCAGGCGCTGTTGAATCCGATATAGGTACCGAAACCGGCCCGGGCATAAGCATAGGGGCCGGCATTGAGCTGCGGCTTGCGGACGGCAAGGCTTTGATAGACGAAGGCCAACATCAACATGCCGAAACCAGTTATCAGCCAGCCGATGATGATGGCGCCGGGAGACGCGCGTCCCGACATGTCGGAGGGGAGGTTGAACACACCGCCACCGATCATCGAGCCGACGACCAGGGCGATCAGGGGCAACAGGGTCAGCTTGTCGCTGCCGGCAGGGCTGGCGGCTTTTTCCGTCGACGCCGTCGATTCGGCCATGGCACTGCCTCCCGATCCATTCTGGTCACGCTGGCTACGCTACGCGCCTGCCCAGATCAGGAGAGGGATCGTTACGGTAACGTACCAGCGCTACTTCATGGACAACGTCGACCGTCATTCGACTGCCACATAGCAGGATGCGCGGATTGCCGAAAATGGCGCCTTCGCCGCAGTGCAAAACAAGCGGCGCTTGCTGGCGTCATGGTCAGAACTTCTCCGGTACCCGCTTGAAGGCGTATTTCGGTTCGCGATAGCCCTTCACCTGCTGGCGTTTGGGCAGCTTCACCTTTGGCTTGTCTACGGGATGATAGGGGATCAATCCT
Organism: Dongia mobilis; assembly: GCF_004363235.1. GTDB lineage: Bacteria > Pseudomonadota > Alphaproteobacteria > Dongiales > Dongiaceae > Dongia > Dongia mobilis. Next base: position 103,414 of record NZ_SNYW01000007.1, on the reverse strand, counting down.
AGAAGGTGGGTGATGATGTTGAGGCGCCCGCGCTTCTTGTCGTCCGTATGCGCGACATACCAGGGGGCCCAGGCCGTATCTGTCGCCTGGATCATGTCGTCGCGGGCGCGGGAATAGTCGTACCAGCGACCATAAGATTTGAGATCCATCGGCGACAGTTTCCAGGTCTTGCGGCCGTCGCCGATCCGCGACTTCAGCCGCCGCGTCTGTTCCGCTTCACTGACTTCCAGCCAATATTTGATGAGGATAATGCCGGATTCGACCATGGCCTTCTCCACGGCCGGCGCCATGCGCAGGAATTTCTGCACCTGTTCTTCCGTGCAGAAACCCATGACCCGCTCGACGCCGGCCCGATTGTACCAGGAGCGGTCGAAGATGACGATCTCGCCAGCCGCGGGCAGATGCGGCAGGTAGCGCTGCACATACATCTGGGATTTCTCGCGCTCGGTCGGCGCCGGCAACGCAATGACGCGAAAGACCCGGGGACTTACCCGTTCCGTGATCGCCTTGATCGTGCCGCCTTTTCCAGCCGTATCCCGCCCCTCGAACAGAATGCAGACCTTGGCGCCGGTTTCCTTTACCCAGTCCTGCAGATGGACCAGTTCGACATGCAGCTTCTTGAGCTCTGCGGCGTATGCCTTGTTGCCGAGTTTCTCGGCCGGGACTGCCTTGGTCGACGGACGTGTCGGGGAATCCTTGCCTGCCGACCTGCCTTTGGTTTTCTTTCCTGCGGACTCGCTTCTCATGTTCGCCTCCCCGCTGCGCTAGGTTTTCCAGAATCGACGCTGCGCGGCAAAGGCACGCCAAGCCGTGTCGAATTGTTGGTCGCAATCTGCGATGCCGCGCCTATGCCAACCGGCAAACAGAGCCCGCAGGCGCAAGGCGGCAGTTTCGGTCAGGCTGCCGCTGCCGATCGCAACTCCAGTCAGGTCCTGGACGTATTGGCGGCCAACCCAGGCGTCGTTCAGCGCACCAAGCACGTCCTGAAGCCGCTCCAACCCCTGCTGAAAATAGCGCGTGACCCGGGTCGGGAACAGGGATGCGAATGAATTCGTCATATAGCGCAGCTTCTTGACATGAATGCGCAGCCTGTGCCTTTCGGCGGCGGTAAGCCTGGACCATTTTTCCGACAGATTCCGGACTTTCTTGAACCGCCGCTGCAATCGCGCGACCGCAAACTCCCGAGCCGGCAATGCGGCAGTCGCCGCCGCCGACCGTCTTCCCCAGTCCGCGGCATCAAGGCGCTGCGCGATGTCGAGGAGGACCAGTGTATACCGCTTTTCCTCGATTGCGGAGCGTGCCTGCCGGTGTGCCTGTTCGCGTGTCTCGGCCACGAGTTGGGCAAAGGCCGCAATGTCGCGATCCTCAGGCAATTGGCGCTGCAGCGGCGCCAATGTTGCGCCCGCCAGCACATCGAGGTCCCGGGCACGCCCGAATGCCTGATGCGCCCAGCGCAGATCGGCCTGCCAATGCGCGTAGACATCCTCGTCCACGATATCACGGCAGGTGCTGATCACGGCACGGAGCCGGCGCAGGGCAACCCGGAACTGATGCACCGCCTCCGGATTGCCGCCCGCCCGGATGCCGCGCTCATTGGCCCGCATCTGGCCAATGCAATCGGCGACGCAGCGTCGAAAGGCATCGCTGATGGGGGTTTTTCCGGGCAGGTGCAGCGCGCTCGACCGCACCGCGACGGGATCCTGGTCATGGGCCAATGCATCGCCACGTTCCGCCTTGGTGGCATCTCCCAGCCGCACTGGCAGGTGCTCAACGAGGCTTGCGGCGAGATCGAGAAGGTCACTGCGGCTTCCGGATTTCAGTTCAAGTTCAAGCTCATTGACCGGTTCCACCCTGCCCTCCGCCTGGATATCGCCGCGGTCCCAGGCGAGTTCGATTTGGCTGACATTTTGCTGCACGAGCCAGATGGTGCGACGAATATCGGTCGTAAAAACGGGCTTAAGGGCCGGTTCGCATTGGCGCAGCCAGGCAATCACCTTGTTGCTTACTGCCAATTGGGACAAATCCGGGCGCTGTCCGTCTGCCGGGCTTTCGAACTCGTGGTAGGTTTGAAGTCCGATATTCTTGCCGGAAACAGCCTTCATCGGGATTTTCAGGGTTTGCGTCCGCGCATCGCCGACGCGCCGCAGGCGCAAGGTGCAGTTTCGGGCGGCGAGATCGCGAGTGCCGGTGTCGTAATATGTACTGACCAGGTGGCGCCTGAGGCAACGCGGTATGACCGGGCCGACAGCATTGCGGAGTGCGCTCCGGAACGCGCGGTCGCCGAGATCCTCCAGGAACTGCAATTTTATCTCAGTCTCGACTGGCACGAAGAAGTCATGTCCTGTGTCCGGGCCGGAGCACTCCATTGGCATCGCCCCTTCGCATCGCCGGCACGCCAAAGCAATGGCAGACCCTAGCAAAGGCGTCGACCAAGGTGAGGTCAATATTCGAACGCTACTGTAAACTACTCCACCTGCCCGGCACTGGACCGGCATGCTGCTGTCGGCGCCACGATGCGGCGCCGTGATCGGATTGACGGGTGACGGCCATGCGCCCCCTTTCCGGTCAAAGTGCCTGCCGTATGTTGTCCGCTCATGTCTGCCTGACCCATTTCCGCTGATCCAGGTCATTCCTTGCCATAGCCTCAGGGCCGAGCCGGGACTGGAGTCCGATGAACCTCATCACCGCCCTGGATCAGTTACCACTCTGGCGGCAAATCAAGGGATATCAGCCGGGCTGGTTGAGACTTGACCTGGCGGCCGGACTATCGATCGCCGCGGTCTCGCTGCCTTCGGCGATCGCCTACCCGGCAATCGCCCAGTTGCCTATCGAGACCGGACTCTTTGCCGCGGTTTTCGCGATGATCGGCTATGCGCTGACCGGCCCCTCGCGCCAGCTCATGGTCGGGCCTGATACCGCCACCTGTATCATGCTGGCCAGCGTGATCGGCGCCCTGGGTGCTACGGTAGCCGAGGACCGGGCGCTTTTCGCGCAGTCGCTCGCCATTCTGGTGGGCGTTGTCTGCCTTGGCGCCGGCCTGCTCCGTTTCGGCATGGTTGCCAATTTCCTGTCACGACCGATGCTGGTCGGGTTCCTGATCGGCATCTCGATCAGTCTGATCATCGGCCAGTTCACACGCCTGACCGGCGTGCCGATTGAAAGCCGCGGCCTGCTGCGGCCCATAATTGAACTCCTCGGCAAGTTCGAGCAGGTCCATATTCCCACGCTGATAATGGCTCTTTCCTCATTGCTCTTCATTCGTCTCGCACAGCGCCTGCTTCCCGGTTTGCCGGCCCCCCTTCTTGCAATTAGCCTTGCCATTGCTGCGTCGGCCGCCTTTGGACTGCAGGAGGCTGGAATTGCCGTCCTCGGCCAGTTGCCGGCAGTATCTTTCTCGATCAGCCTGCCGGCCTGGCACCACCTCGACCTGCTGCCCGATCTGGTCGGTGGTGCAATCGCGATCACGATCGTCGGCTTCGGGTCCGGAATCGTCACAGCCCGCAGCTTCGCCATGAAATCAAGGGTCGATGTCGACGCCAATCGCGAACTTATAGGATTCGGCGGCGCCAATATCAGCAGCGGCCTGTTTGGCGGCTTCCCCGTCACCGCGTCGGACTCGCGGACGGCAGTCAATTTCGCGATCGGCGGGAAAACACAGGTCGCGGCATTGGTCGCGGCGGGAGGCCTCGCCGCTGCCATCCTGTTCATCGGCGACCTTTTGGCCTTCCTGCCCACGGCTACCCTGGGTGCCATCCTGATCTCGGCTGCCATCGACCTCATCGACCTCAAGGAACTCAATGCAATTCGCCGCATCAACCAGACCGAGTTCGCATTCGCATTGGTCACGGTTTTCGGCGTCGTGATTGTCGGCGTCCTGCAGGGGGTGTTCCTGGCCATTGCCGTGACCCTGGCACAACTGCTGTGGACGGCGTCCTATCCCCGGACCGCCTTGCTCGGCCGCCTGCCGGGTCAAACCGGCCTCGTCAAGCTGCACAAGCATCCGGAGGCTGTACCGGTGCCGGGGATGGTTATCGTCATGGTGCAGTCGGCGATCCTCTTCTTCAACGCCGATTACCTCAAGCAGCGGCTGCAGAAGATTGCACTCGCACGCCGGGCAGAGACCTCGTGGTTTGTGATAGACGCTTCGGCCATCAACATGCTCGACAGCACCGCCGTCGCCAAGCTGGAGGAATTGCGCCTCATACTGGCTAACGCCGGCATCCGGCTCTGCTTCAGCGAACTGAACAGCCAGGCGCGTACCGCATTGCGGCGTGCCGGACTCGCCGATCGGTTGGGGCAGGATATGTTATTCGGCAGCACCGAAGCAGCCATCGATGCCTTCACGACCAAGACGCCGGCACGACGAGACCAAGCAGTGCCGGCCAGTGATTGGAAGGCTTAGGAAGGGGTCGCTGACGCCCTGGCTGCCGCCCGTTCTCCGACACGCTGAAAATATGGAGTAAGCAACTGTGCCAAACGAGTTTGATTTCGACACCCCAAAACCGAGCATTGCCGCGCGCATGGATGCCGGCAAAAACCTGCGCAAGAAGGTTTCGCGCAATGCCCAGGCGGAATTTGTCCTGCCGGTCAACCGGGTCGACCCCATCGACCTGCTGATTGCCCAAGGCAAGACCCGCATCGAGAACCTGGTGCCGGTGCGTCACGCCCGCATGCTGACGTCACCCTTCGCGTTTCTTCGCGGCGGCGCCGCGATCATGGCACAGGATCTCCGTACGTCGCTCAGTTCAGGAATCAGCGTTCAGATTTGTGGTGACATGCATGTCGCCAATTTTGGTGTTTTCGCATCGGCGGAACGTAACCTCGTTTTCGGAATCAACGATTTCGACGAAACCTTGCCAGGTCCCTGGGAGTGGGACCTGAAGCGCCTTGTCACGAGCATTGTCGTGGCAGGTCGCTTCCTTGGTGCCGACAAGGTAGTCTGCGAGGAAGCAACCCGTATTGCGGTCAAATCCTACCGCGAGCATATGCGCGATTTTGCCGAGATGGGCTATCTCCAGCTTTGGTACGAGAGAATTGACGATCGTCGCCTGCTTGATGCACTGCCGCCGCGCGTGCGCCGAATGGCTGAGGAGAACCTGATGGAACGGGCGCGCAAGCGGACGCATCTCCAGGTCCTCTCCAGCCAGACGGAACTGTTCGATGACAAGTGGCGCATTATCGAGGACCGGCCGCTGATCGTGCGCGAAACCAAAGACGGACGAGGCAATGACATCAAAGTTGCCCTTGGTCGCTTCTTCAAGGCGTACATGGAAACCCTGAGTGAAGATCGCCGCTGGCTGCTGTCGCGATATCGGATCGTGGACGTTGCCCGCAAGGTGGTGGGTGTCGGCAGCGTCGGAACCCGATGTTGGGTGGTGCTGATGGAAGGTGCGGATCGGGATGACCCGCTCTTCCTGCAAGCCAAGGAAGCCCAGCAATCGGTTCTGGCGCCGCACCTCCTGAAGTCAGCCTCGTATGACAATCAGGGCCATCGTGTGGTGATTGGTCAGCGCCTGATCCAGGGAGCGCCTGACATCCTGCTCGGCTGGGGTCGCACCAATGATGTCGATTTTTATGTTCGTCAGCTTCGCGACATGAAGGGCTCGGTCGAGTTTGATCCGGAGAACTGGGACCCGGAAAGGCTCAATTCCTATTGCATGGCTTGCGGCTGGGCGCTGGCGCTCGCCCACGCCAAGTCCGGCGACGCGGCGATGATCGCCGGCTATGTCGGGAAGAGCGAGGCACTTGACGAGGCACTGACCACATTTGCCGTCGCGGCAGCTGACCAGAACGAGAAGGATTTTGCCCTGATGCAGGCCGCCGCCCGCCAAAAACGCATCAAGGTGGCGAAGAGCTTCTGATGGCGGCAAGAGCCTCAGGGCGCGTCGAAACCTGGCCGGTCCCGCCTAATTTCCAGCGAGAAATTGGGCGATTGGTCGGCGGCGCGCGCGGCGGCATTGATATGAGCGCGCTGCTTGAGCTCGGCAAACGGCGGCTCGCCGGCAATGCGGCCGTTTGCAAAGGCATACTCGTCAGCCTTGCCGTTCAGCAGCAGGCGCCAGTCCCAGGGCAACGCGGCGTGCTCGGCCAAGGTGTGGATGCGAATGTTGGTCGTGCAATTGCTGGTCAGCGCATTGTAGAATTCGGCGCGCTCATGGAGCGCGTTGGCGCGCCGCAGATAGTCGAGGAAAATCCCCCGGGCGACATCAGGTGTCGCCGTGGTGCGATAAAGAAAAACTTCCTCGCCGGTCCGGTAATTGGTACGAAGCCGGATCACGTCACGCTCGTCAGCGATGACGTAGATCAGTTCGTACTGGCGAAAGAACCCGGCGACCGAAGAATAGGCCTCGCCCACTTCCTTGCGCGCTTCGGCCGAGATTGCGACCGGCGGCGCGCCCTGGAAGCGGAAACTCAGGATCGGATGGGCGATCCACTCCGAACCCCAATAGGTGATGAAGATGTCGATACCTTCGATCGCGGCAAGGTCGTAGGTGCGTTCTTCCCAGCGCGGCGTGAAGTCGGTCTCGGTCCGGTAATCGACATTGCGCAGATTATGAATCGTGACCCGGTCGCCGGCAATCTCCGCCCAGGCCGTTCGATCAAGATCGGGCTGCCACGCACGGTCGTTACTTGGCTTGAGACTGAGCCACCAGCCGAGCACGGCCACGAAGACAACCAGGCAACCAATCGATTTCCCGCGCCAACCACGCAGCAGGATGAGCAAGCCAACGTTGACGGCGACATAGGCCAGGGCTGCCGGAATCCGGAGATCGGGGATCGGGATGTCGAAGTGAAGGGCCGCGGTGGCCCAGGCCATGGCACCGGCAAGGGTCAGCCAACCGAGCGAGATAAATGCCCAGCGAATGACGCGACGGGCCATCAGGAAATTCCTCTGCAAGGACGGATCGAGTCTTCCGCGTGTCGAACCGCGGGTATCATGTCGCGCTTCGCGCCCGCAATCAAATGTTGCCATTTCAGGAAAGCCGAGGAGTAGGGAAATGATCAATCCGCGACAACTTGCTGGCTTCGTGGTGGCGCCGGTCCTGGCCGCCTTCGCGCTTACAGTTCCATCCGCACTGGGTAACGAATTCGAACTCGGCGGCAACACAACGGCGAGCCAGGTGCTGCCGGCCAACGTGATTGCCGGACGGCACTATCGCATTGCCGACAAGGTGGTCAGTGACGGCTTGCTCTATACCTACACGGTCGAATCAGAGTTCGGCACATTCCGGCCGACGGGAAACTATGCGCTACAGAAGATCCTGACCGAGATCCAGGTTATCGCCGCCCTCCAGGAAATCAGCCGCACCGAGGCTTTCGCCGATTCCGTACTCCATGCGGCAAAGTCGCCGCTGCGCTTTGGTGCCAGCATGATTACCGATCCGGTCGACACGGTGACCGGGATACCACGCGGCTTGTTCTCGATCTTCGAGAACGTGGCCGAAAGCGCGACCAGCGATGCCAATCCCAGCGAGGATGCCCGTATCAAGCAGGCCCTCATGGTATCGTCCTGGAAGCGCGAGTATTGCGCCGAAATGGGTTGCGACGTCTATTCCAGCAACAAGGTCCTGCAGGAAGAACTCAATCGCATCGGCTGGGCGGCTGCAATCGGCGGCCTAGCGGTCTCGGGCGCCACAACTGCTGCGTCGGGTGGCGCCGTGATGGCTTTCAGCCTGGTCCGCACCTCCGACCAGTTGAACGAAGCCCTGCGATCCGAACCGCCGTCGCGCCTGCGCATCATCAACGAGGGGAAATTGCATGGCCTTGGCGTGCCAGACGAACTGGCACAGAAGTTCCTGGACCATCCAGCCTACACGCCCCGGCACGCGACCCTCATCGTCTCGGCCCTGGAAGCGCTGCAAGGCGTCAAGGGAATCGAGCGGTACCTGGAACTCTGCCTGCGCGCCCAGGACGAGGTCGGGGCGAATTTCTATCAGAACAGCGCCGAGATCCTGCGCGGCTATCACCTCAGCGCTGCGCGCTTGGTCGAGTTGATGCCATTGCTGGGCATCGCGGCGGCCAGCGCCGAGAACGGCCGTATCGTAATCTCGCTGGCCTGGGACAATGGCGTCTATGATCCCGCCATTGCCCAGCGCATCGATTATGGCCGGCAGGAATTCGAGAAGGCCGGCTTCCGGCAGGGTTTCGACATCTGGACGACCGGGACCGCGAGCCCAAGGCTGAAGGCAGAGCTGGCCAAGCGCGGATTCGCCCTCACCGATTTCGTCGGCCGAAAGGTGCCCATCACGCAGTAAAATTGGGAAATGAAGCCTGACATTCCGTGAAGCTTGCGTGAAATCTCCGGCGACTGATCCAGATCAATATCGCACTGCACAAAAGTGACTTAGGATAAGCAATTCTCGAAACCCGGAGGTGGCCAATGTCTGCACCGGAATCAGGCGGCTCGTTCTTTCCGCTCAACACGATCCAGGCCTTCAATGATTACTGTCTGGATGCTTGGGAACGCTCGATCCTCACCCTCGACGTGCTGCATGAGCGCGGTATCAATTTCGAAGCGCGCCGCCGCGAGGAAGCGCCATCCGTTCTGACCTTTGCCGCCGAGACGGTCGTGGATGGGCGCAATCTGGCGCGTCCCGTCAACTACGCACTGATGCGCATCGTGCCGCCGCCCGGCACCGAAATCGAACCCCGCAAGCGGCCCTTCGTCGTGTTCGACCCGCGCGCCGGGCATGGTCCCGGCATCGGGGGCATGAAGCACGACAGCGAGATCGGCGTCGCGCTCAAGGCGAGACATCCCTGCTATTTCGTGGGGTTCCTGCCAGAACCGGTACCCGGTCAAACCATCGCCGATGTCTGCGCCGCCGAGGCACATTTCCTGGAACAGGTGATCGCGCGCCACCCGGAGGCGGACGGCAAGCCGGCCCTGATCGGCAATTGCCAGGCCGGCTGGCAGATCATGATGACGGCGGCGATAAGACCGGACCTGCCCGGCCCTATCCTCCTCGCCGGCTCGCCGCTATCCTATTGGGCGGGGCATCGCGGCAAGGCGCCCATGCGCTATCTCGGCGGGCTGCTCGGCGGGACCTGGCTGACCGCCCTGACCGGCGATCTCGGCAACGGCATTTTCGATGGCGCCAATCTGGTCGCCAATTTCGAATCGCTGCATCCGGCCAATACCCTGTGGAAAAAGCCCTACGATCTCTATTCCAAGGTCGATACCGAGGCCGAACGCTTCCTGGAGTTCGAGAAGTGGTGGGGCAGCCCGGTTCTTCTCAATGCCGGCGAGATGCAGTCGATCGCCGATGAGCTTTTCGTCGGCAACAGGCTGACGGCTGGGGAGATCGAGACGCCCGATGGGGTGCGCGTCGACCTGCGCCAAATCCAGTCGCCCATCGTCGTGTTCTGTTCCTGGGGGGACGACATCACGCCGCCGCCGCAGGCCCTGCAGTGGGTTCTGGACCTCTATGGCAGCGAGCAGGAGATTGTCGCCGGCGGTCAGACCATCATCTATTGCCTGCATCAGAGCATCGGACATCTCGGCATCTTTGTTTCCGGCAAGGTCGCCACCCGCGAGCATGGCGAGTTCGCCCAATCAATGGATCTGATCGACGTGACACCGCCGGGCCTCTACGAGGCGGTGATCTCCGGCATCGACGAGAACGCGGCTAATCCGGACCTCATCGCCGGGGACTATCTGTTCCAACTGGAGCGCCGCAGCTTCGACGACCTGCGGCAGATCTGCCAGCCGAACCCGGTGGACGAGCGCTGCTTTGAGGCAGCGGCCCATGTCTCGCGCGCCAATTTGGCTCTCTACAGGACCATGATGGCGCCCGTCGTCCGTCCGTTCGCCAACGAGCATGTCGCCAGAGTGGCGCGCGAGCTGCATCCCAACAGGCAGCGCTTCAGCGCCTTCTCCGACCGCAATCCGCTGATGGCGCCGGTCGCCGCCATGGCGGAAGCAGTGCGTCGGGACCGTCACCAGGCGACGGTCGACAATCCATTCAGCGCATTGGAAAGGCATGTCTCCGCCTCGATCGTGCAGGGCATGGAGGCCTGGACGATTTGGCGCGACGCCGCACAGGAAGCCGGCTTCTTTGCCATCTATGGGTCGCCGGTGGTGCAGGCCCTCGCCGGCGTCGATGCCGCTTCGGACGGTGCCGGTCGCCGACGCTACAACCGCGATCTCGCCAGCGAGCTGCGCCAACAGCACATGGCCCGGGACCTCGCCACGCGGATCGGAACTGGCGGACTGATCGAAGCCGGGCTGCGCGCCATGATCTATGTCCGCATGGCGGAAGGCTGCATCGACGAACGGGCCTTTGCCGCCCTCAAGAAGATTGCGGCCGAGCGCGGCGGGCCGGTGATGTCGCTCTCCCGCTTCAAGGATGTGCTGCGCGAGCAGTACCTGATCCTGCTCTATCACGAACGCGAGGCAATTGCCGCCATGCCGCAGTTGCTGCCGGCGGAAAGCGGCCAACGGGCGGCGCTGCTGGATCTGGTGCGCCGGGTGGTAACGGCGCGCGGTGCGCTGCCGGATGAGAGCAGCCGGCGGCTGGCGGAAATCGAGCAGATTTTCGGTTTTCCGCCGAAAAAGCGTGACGCCGCCTGACGCGCCTGACCGATAGACCTGAAATAACCGGATTTGAGGCATGATTCCCCAGCGCATCGAACGACCGCACGACAAATACGAAAAGCTTCTTGCCGCCGCGCGCGGGATGGGCGTCATGCCGACGGCTGTGGTCCACCCCTGCGACCCGGTATCATTGGAATCGGCTTTGGCAGCGGCTGAAAGCAACCTGATCGCGCCGGTTCTGGTCGGACCCGAGGCGAAAATCCGTGCCACTGCCGACAAGGCCGGTTGCGATATCGCCGGATTGCCGCTGGTCGATGCGGCGCACAGCCATGACGCGGCTGCAAGGGCCGTGGCATTGGTACGCGAGGGCAGCGTGCAGGCCCTGATGAAGGGCAGCCTGCACACCGACGAACTGATGGGCGCGGTGGTCGCGCGCGACACCGGTATCCGCACGGCGAGGCGCATCAGCCATTGCTTCGTCATGGATATCCCGGGTTACGACCAGGCGTTGATCATCACCGATGCGGCAGTGAACATCGCGCCCAGCCTCGAGGAGAAGGTCGACATTGTCCAGAATGCGATCGATCTCGCCCGTGCCCTGCAATTCGATGAAGTGCGGGTTGCCATCCTGAGCGCCATGGAGACGGTAAACCCCAAGGTCGGCTCCACCATCGAAGCTGCTGCGCTTTGCAAGATGGCAGATCGCGGCCAGATCACCGGAGCGGTTCTGGATGGACCACTCGCCCTCGACAACGCAATCAACGAGGAAGCGGCGCGGATCAAGGGAATCCATTCGCCGGTCGCCGGTCGCGCCAATGTCCTGGTCGTGCCCGATCTCGAGGCCGGCAATATGCTGGCCAAGAGCCTATCCTTCCTGGCGGGCGCCGATGCCGCCGGCATCGTGCTGGGCGCCAGGGTCCCGATCATCCTGACCAGCCGCGCCGATTCGCTGCTGACCCGGCTTGCCTCCTGCGCCGTTGCCGTCCTGCTGGCAGAAGCCCGGCGCAAGGATGCGGCAAAGGCCATTATCTGACCATGCCGGCTTTGTCCGTCGTCGAGGAGTTTGCATGACTGATCAGATTCGTCCCGTTCTTTCCGGCATGAAGGCCCTTGTGGTCGGCATCGCCAACGAGCATTCGATCGCCTATGGCTGCGCCAGCGCCTTTCGCCGCGCCGGTGCCGACCTCGCGATCACCTGGCTCAACGACAAGGCGCGCCCGCATGTCGAACCCCTGACAACGGAACTGGGCGCCGAGCTCACGGCACCGCTCGATGTCTCGGTACACGGCCAGCTTGAGGCCGTTTTCGATCGCATTGGCGAATCCTGGGGACGGCTGGATATCCTGGTCCATTCGATCGCCTTCGCTCCGAAAGTGGATCTTGCCGGCGGTCTCCTCAACTGCTCGGCCGAAGGGTTTGCCAAGGCGATGGATATCTCCTGTCACTCCTTCGTGCGCATGGCGCGGCTGGCGGCACCCCTGATGAAGGAGGGCGGGTCGATGTTCGCGATGAGCTATTACGGCGCCAACCGGGTGGTGTCAAACTACAACGTCATGGGTCCGGTGAAGGCCGCGCTCGAAGCCGCCTGCCGGTACCTAGCCTATGAGCTGGGGCCGCAGGGAATTCGCGTGCACGCGATTTCGCCTGGGCCGCTCAAGACGCGCGCCGCATCTGGCCTCAAGGACTTCGATCTGCTGCTCAGCAAAGCCGCCGAGTCCGCGCCACTCGGTGAACTCGTCGACATCATGGATGTCGGCTATACCTGTGCCTATCTGGCAACGCCTTTCGCGAAACGCGTGACCGGCAGCACCGTCTATGTCGACGGTGGCGCCAACATCGTGGCGTGAGCGCCGGCATGCAGCAAAGCGGGCCGGATTGCCTTGCCGTCATCAACGCCGGGTCGTCCAGCATCAAGTTCGCGCTCTACGATGCAGCCGGCAGGGACCGTCGGTTGCACGGCCAGGTGGAAGGCATCGGCACCAACCCGCATCTCGCCTGGGTCATGGGTGACAGCGGTGAGCGGTTCGAGCGGCGCTGGGCCGCCGATGAACTCGACCATGACAGTGCGACGCGCGAGGTCTTCGCCGCCGCCGCCACGATGCCCGGCGTCCGCCTCTCCGCGGTCGGCCATCGCGTGGTCCATGGCGGCATCTTCCATTGCGGACCGGTGCGGGTCGATGATCGCGTCCTGGCCGACCTTGCCGGCCTGATACCGCTGGCGCCGCTGCATCAGCCGCACAACCTTGCCCCGATCAAGGCCATCGCCGCACGCTATCCAGACCTGCCGCAGGTCGCCTGCTTCGATACCGCCTTTCATCAGACCCAGCCGGCAATCGCGCAAACCTTCGCGCTGCCGCGGGCATATTTCGCCAAGGGTATCCGGCGCTATGGCTTCCATGGGCATTCCTATGCCTACATTGCCCAGCGCCTGCATCAGGTTGCGCCCGGTCTGGCACGTGGCCGGGTGATCGTCGCCCACCTCGGCAACGGCGCCAGCCTCTGCGCCATGCGGGATGGTCACTCGGTTGCCAGCACCATGGGCTTCACCGCGGTCGACGGCCTGATGATGGGAACACGCTGCGGCGCCATTGACCCCGGTGTCATCCTGTACCTGATGGATGAGGAGGGCCTCGACAGCCGCACTGTCGCCGACCTCCTCTATCGTCGGTCGGGCCTGCTTGGCATTTCCGGCATATCATCGGACATGCGTACGCTGCGCGCATCATCCGCGCCGGAGGCGGCCGAGGCAGTCGCGCTGTTCGAATACCGGGTCGTCCGAGAAATCGGTTCTTTGGCCGCAACCCTGGGCGGCGTCGACGCGATCGTTTTCACTGCCGGCATCGGCGAAAACGATTCGGCGACCCGAGCCGCCGTCATGGCGGGTTGCGCATGGCTTGGGGTTGTCGCCGACGCCGGGCGCAACTCGAACGCCGGCAAGGAAACCGGCGGTCGCATTACAGCCGACGGCTCGGCGGTCGCTGGCCTCGTGATCCCGACTGACGAGGAAGGCATGATCGCCCGCCACACGGCGGACGTGCTCGGCACCGCTGCCAAGGCTTAGTCGAGGCGTCTGCCGGCCGAGGTTCGGCCCTCGGCGACCCAGGCGCCGAGCAGTGTATAGGCGACCGCCAGCACGGTCGGTCCGAGAAAGATGCCGATAAGGCCGAATGCCACCAAGCCGCCAACCACACCCACCAGAATCAGCAGAATCGGCAAATCGACACCGCGGCGAATAAGGACCGGGCGCAGGATATTGTCCGAGCCGATCGCCGCCAGGCTGATAACCAGGGCAACGGTACCCATGGCGGCCTCGCCCTGGCTGAACAACCAGATGACGACCGGAACCAGCACCAGCCCCGGGCCCAGCTGTGCGATACACAGCATGAACATGATGGCAATGAGGATGGCGGCATAGGGAACGGAAGCCAGCAGCAATGCCAATGCGCCGATGGCAGACTGGATGAACGCGGTCACCACGACGCCCAGCGCCACGCCGCGAATGGCCTGCGCCGCCAGGATCGCGGATTGGCGGCCACGCTCGTCGGCCAGCCGCACGGCGAAGGCGATCACGGCAGCTGCAGCTTTTTCGCCGTTGAGGTAGAAGATCGCCGAAATGGCGATGGTCAGCAGGAATTGCAGAACGACCGCGCCAAAGCCGCCCACGGCACCGATGAACCATTCCGTCAACATGCCGGCATAGGGCCGCAGCTTCTGCAGCAATTCGCGGCTCCCCGCCTGAGTGACGCTGTCCCAGGCCCGGGACAGGGAATCGCCCACCAACGGAATGCCGGAGAGCCAATCCGGCGGGGCCGGCAGCGTGGCCGAAGAAGCGGATTCCGCCCAGTCCAGCACCTGCCCCGCATTGGCAGCAATTGTTCCTATGGCGAGGGAAAAGGGCAGGACAAAGACCAGCAGCAGGGCGAGCGTCATGGCCAGAGTGGCAAGGGCACGGCTTCCCCACAACCGGTCCTCAGTACGCCGCAGAATTGGCCAGGTGGCAATCACCAGGGTCGTCGCCCAGACGATGGCGGGCAAAAAAGGCCTCAGGATCCAGACCGACACACCAATCAATGCGCCGATGAAAAGGACTGACAGGATGAGGCGGGTAAGGTCGTTACGCAAGCTGGCTGACCTCCAAGGCGGCAGGCGCTCAATCTAGGGCGATCAATCTAGAATGCGCTGCGCAATCCCGACAGCAGCCGGGCGCAAGTTACTGTAGAATACATGGGATCGGCGCGGGTAGTAAGAGACAGATGGAAAAAGTCGCCCTAGAGTTGCCCTCGTGCTGCAACTGGCGGCTGCCACCGAAGCCTGCAGTGGGATGGGGTGATCGGCGATGAAAATCGGGGTCTTTAATTTGCGCACCTTGCGCGGGCTTGCCCGTTGCCGCAGGCAATTGATTGCCGGTTTCGGCATCCTGTTCCTGGTCCTTGCCACGCCATCCATTGCCCAGGAGGCAATGCCGGAAAAGGTGCAGGAATTGCTGCGCCTCATGGATGATCCCGCCGTGCGTGAATGGGTCGCGCAGCAGACCGGCGAGACTGGAGTCCAGCCGGCCTCACCGACGTCTGCCGGCATGATGCAGAATCCTGCCCATTTTATGGACCAGCGCCTGCGCGAAATTCGCCAGCATATCGACGGGATCATCGCGGCCGTACCGAACGTCTCGGGTGAAATGATGCGGCTCCGCGACCGCCTGATCCTGGAGATGGCGGATCACGGTGTTCTTGAGACAATCGCGCTGATCTTCGCCTTTCTCGGCCTTGGCCTGGTGGTCGAACTCGTCTATTGGCGCGCCACGCGCGGGGCGCAGACCTGGATTGTTGGAGTTGATCTCGAAAGCTCGACCGAACGGCTGCGGGCGGCGGGGGTTCGGCTGGCGTTTTCGGTAGGTGTTGTCCTCTCCTTCGCCATCGGCAGCGTCGGCGCCTTTCTGGCCTTCGATTGGCCGGCCCTCCTGCGCGAAATCGTGCTTGCCTACCTCGTGGCGTTCCTGGTGACACGGTTGGCCCTGGCCATCGCCCGCTTCGCCCTGGCTCCGGGCGGTGAACGCTTTCGCCTGGTACCTATGCCGACACCGGCAGCGTGGTTCTGGTATCGCCGGATCGGCGTTGCCGTGGCATGGCTCTGCATTGCCTGGGTTACCGTGGCACTGCTGCAGGCGATGGACGTCATGCCGCCGGTACGCAAGCTGATCGCCTATGCCTTGGGCCTCGTCCTGCTGGCAATTGGCCTGGAGGCCGTCTGGCGGCGGCCGGGTCCCGCTTCCAGCGCCGACGGCGACCGTGGCGGTGAACGTCGCAGGCTGAAAAACGCGCTGGTGTCGGTCTATTTCGCAGTGCTTTGGCTGCTCTGGGTCGCCAGCGCAATGCCGCTCTTCTCCCTCGCGGTGGTTGTCGTTGCGTTGCCGTCGGCAATTCGGCTCGTGCGGCGCTCAGTCAATCACATCTTGCGGCCGGGCGATGGCTCACTCCCGGCCCAGATGCGCGGCCTGGCCGAAGTCAGCCTGGATCGCGGCCTGCGCGCCGTGCTGATCATTGCGGCGGCACTTCTTCTGGCGCGGGCCTGGGATATCGATTTGGTCGCCATGACCATGCAGGATACGCTCGCAACCCGGATTCTTCGGGGCATTCTCTCCGCAATCGTCATCATCCTGATAGCCGAATTCCTTTGGCACGCCCTGCGCGCCATGATCGATTCCCAGCTGCAGTCTGGCGCCAACCACGAGGCCGCTCAGGCGGGCGATGAGACCTCGCGTCGCCGCGCGCGCCTCCGCACCCTGTTGCCGATCCTGCGCAACGTCCTTTTCATCGTCATTCTGGTGATCGCCGTTCTGATGGTGCTCTCCAGCCTCGGCATCGAGATCGGGCCGCTGATCGCCGGCGCCGGCGTTGTCGGTGTCGCGGTGGGCTTCGGCGCACAGACCCTGGTCAAGGACGTAATCAGCGGCATGTTCTACCTGCTCGACGACGCCTTCCGGGTTGGCGAGTACATCCAGAGCGGCTCCTACAAGGGTACGGTGGAATCCTTCAGCCTGCGTTCGGTCAAGCTGCGCCATCATCGCGGTCCGCTCTACACGGTGCCCTTCGGGGAACTTGGTGCCGTGCAGAACATGAGCCGCGACTGGGTAATCGACAAGCTGACCATCGGCATCACCTATGACAGCGATCTCGACAAGGCCCGCAAGCTGATCAAGGAAGTAGGCAAGGAACTGGCGGCGGATCCGGAGTTTGCACCGCATATCCTCGAGCCGATGAAGATGCAGGGGGTCGAGCAATTCGGCGACTTCGCCATCCAGATTCGCGTCAAGATGATGACCAAGCCGGGCGAACAGTTCACCATCCGCAGAAAGGCTCTGGCCATGATCCGCAAGGCCTTCAATGAGAACGGCATCCACTTCGCCTTCCCGACGGTGCAGGTTGCCGGCGGCGGCGGCAGCGGCGATGCAGCAGTGGTGGCCGCGGCAAAACAGGCGGTTGACCACGCCACCCCCGGGTTGTCAGTTGACGGTCACTGAAGAAACGCCATGAGCCTATCGGCAAGCAAGGAAGTCAGCGGATCAAGGTCGGCGAGTCGGCGCTAATCGCCGCTGCCGCCCCGGCTTGTATACCACAACAGGTGCTCCAGCAATTCGGCCGACCGCGCCACCGATGATTGGACGCTGTCCAGCATTTCCGGAACACGGTCCAGATCAAGCCCGTCGGTGATCTCCAGGGCGGCTATCTGGGCGTTGCCAACCAGAGATGACATCAGGTTCCTATAGATCAGGTCGACGCGCGTATCGAGCGGCTGCGACATGTTTCGATGCCGCTCGATGGTCTCCTGCTGGAACCGCCGCCGCGCGGCCTCGGCCGCCTTGCGCTCGGTCAGGTCGGCAAAGAGGAACACAAAACCGAGCACCCGGTCTGCTGCCGCAAAGACCGGATCGGCGCGGACCATGAGCGCACGCGGCTGCCCGCCACGCGCATTGAGCAGCAGCTCGGTACGCCAGCTGCGCCGCTGCGTCAGCAGTTCTCGCAGATCCTGTCGCACCTTCGAGGGTTCGGCAAAGTACGGCGCCAGATCCTCGATCGTATCGAAATGCGGATGGGCCGACTGTAGCAGCCGGTCGAAGGCCTCGTTGGCGACCAGGATGCGGCCGGCACCGTCGGCGACGATCACCGGATGCTCCGACTGGCGCACCTGCTGGCTGACCTGGGCCAGTTGCTCCTGCACGATCAGCGTTCGCACCGAGCGGAACTGCAGCACGACATCAGAGAGAATCTCGCCAACCTGGCGGCCAACCGAATAGTCCGACTGGCTCCACGGTTCCGATGTTCCTTCGACCAGCTGATGCCACTGCGCGAACGAGCGACGCGGCGACAGATCCGCCGGATCGTCACCGACCACCATCGGCTTGAAGGGATTGCCGCCCCAGGTAACCGTCCGCACCTGTTCGGGTCGAAACCAGAGCAGATACTCGCCTGGCGAGTTGGAAAGCGGCACCGCCAGCAGGCCGCTTGCCACCGCCTGGATTTCCTCGAACTCTGGATTCTCGGCACCGAGCGAGGCAGTCGCAAACACGCCGGCGCGCGGCTGCTGGTCCAGCCACCGCCCCATCTCGCGCAGGTGAGACGTGCCGGGCACGTCGCCGGCCGCCCGCACCTGGCCTTCGAAAAGCAGCGCCGCTCCGCTGGCCCCGAGGGGTTCGAGCAGGGATTGCGGCTGGTCGAACAATGCACCCTGCCAGTCGCCATCGTCGGCAATGGCCTTGACCAGCCGCTGCTCGATCCGGCGGACGGAAAGCGTGGCCTGCGCCTGGACGAAGCCCTCGAGTGCGGCGATGCGGGTACTGATGGCCTCCGCGAGCACCTCGCACACGCCGCGCGCCTCGTAGTGGATCAGCCGCGGTGAGTAGTGATGACAGGAGATCAAGCCCCAAAGCCGGCCACCAACCACGAGCGAAGCAACCAGCGTCGCCGCAACGCCCATGTTCTTGAGATACTGCACATGGATCGGCGACATGCTGCGCAGGAAGCAGTAGGACATGTCCAGGTCCTGGCCGGTCATCGGCGAATGCCGGGGTGTCAGCGGCACCGGCGCATAGTTGATGTCGCCAATCAAGCGCACGCGATTGCGCTCGTAGAGCCGGCGCGCGATCTGTGGAATGTCCGATGCCGGATAGCGGTTGCCCAGAAAGGCCTCGAGATCGGGCCGGCGGCGCTCGGAAAACACCTCGCCATGGCCTACCTCGTCGAAACGGTAGACCATGACGCGATCATAGCCCGTATAGGCGCGAAAGATCTCCGCCGCCTCCTCGGCCAGTGACTGCAGCGTCGCCGCGCTTAGAATCGCCCGCAACGCACCTTCGATCTGGTGCGTCACGTCCACTTTCGGCCCGGCGCGCTCCAACTCGATGATTACCCCACCCCCAACAGGCCGGTGCAGCAGGGCGTCGAACTCGACCGCCGGCTCGCCGATGCGGCAGCGCACCGCCGTTGCAATGGTCTGCAGGGTCACACCGAGATGCGTTCGGATACGACTGGCAAGATCGCCCTTGATCTGGCTGAGCTGCAGGCCCAGCAGGGATTCGGCGAGGCCGAGGAATTCGGCAGCATTGGCGCTGACCTGCACGATCTCCAGGTCCGGCTCGCGCACCAGAAGAAGCGCACCATGCGGCTGGATCGACCCGGCAAGGTGGATCTGCTCCCGTTCGCAGTTGGAGAGGTTCGCTTGCCCGAAGGCGGGATTGAGGAGGGTTGAGGCGACCAAATCCGCAATCCCGTTTCTCTATGCGTCGCGATCGCTGGCGTCGGCGCGATCCGTCAGTCCGTAACGGTCGAGCTTGGCATAGAGATTCTGCCGGCTGAGGCCCAGCAGTTCCGCGGCAGCGGTGCGATTGTCCCCCGTCATGCGCAGCGCCGCCTCGACATAGTGACGTTCGACCATCTGCACGGTCTGTTTCACCAGCTTGCGCAGGGTGCTGCGACCGATTTCCTCTGCCGCCGGCAGATGGATGACGTCCGGCCCCCGCTCGACCGGGGTCTGGCTGAGGCGCCGGCTGACGTCGCGGATCAGCACGCCGATGAATTTGGGCGACGGATCGTAGGCGCCGACGGCGGATATCTCGATCTCGGTGTCCAGGCCGAGTTCGCCGTGCAGCGTGGTCGAGAACATGCGCACGACACCATGCTGGCGCACGGTCGAGAGGAGCACGGTGAGATCCGCACCCGGCCGGCCAAGCCAGCGGCTGAGCCGCTCGCCGGCAACGGTGCCACGACCGCCGACCTGCACCAGATCGAGGAAGGCGCGATTGGCGCGCACCACAATGCCGTCTTCATCAATGACGACGAAGCCGTCCGGGACGCGCTCGATCAGGTCCT
Organism: Dongia mobilis; assembly: GCF_004363235.1. GTDB lineage: Bacteria > Pseudomonadota > Alphaproteobacteria > Dongiales > Dongiaceae > Dongia > Dongia mobilis. Next base: position 83,518 of record NZ_SNYW01000007.1, on the reverse strand, counting down.
CGGTCGATACCGCCTCGCCAAGATCGCCACCGTTGACGGCTACACCCGTTGGTGCGAATTGCAGCATATAAAGTGGGCCGGCTTCCGCGGTCAGCAGGGATACGCGCACGATCCAGGGCTGTGCCTCGCGCCCGAGATGCAGCAGGATCCCCGGTGCCCTGCCCTGTTCTCGGGCCTGCGCCAGCGCCGCCTGGAACGATTCGCGATCCTCGGCGGCGAGTTCCGGCAGCAACTCCCGTCCGGCAATTGCCTTGCCCTTCTGCGCGGCAAGACCGAGTGCGCGGAGGGCAGCGGGATTGGCCTCGACGATGCGCAGGTCGATGGCCCGGATCAGGACAACCGCCTCTGCCGAGGCATCGAAGAGAATGCGGTAGCGGGATTCGACCTGGCGCAGCTTCCAGTAGTCGCGCTCCATGGCCTGCTGTGCGGCGATGAGCTTAGACTGCAGATCGGCAACGGCCTGGAGGCTGCGCCCCACGGCGATGAAGCCGGCCGAGCCTTCGAGCCGTACCGTGGTGAATTCCAGCAGGATTTCGCGGCCGCCAGGCAGGCGCTGCGTCACTTGGCGGAAGGCAGAAACGCGGCTGGCACGCGCGTCCTCGACCATAGACCGCACCTTGTCGCCGCCCAGATCGGCGACCGTGTCCACCCACGGCTGCCCGATCAGGTCGAGCGCCCGATCTTTCGGTTCTGCATCGGACAAGGTGACATCGCGAATGATGCCATCCTTGTCGAGAAGCAGCGTGACGTCTGGTCGGCCGATGCTCATTCAGCTCTGCTTTGTAAAATCAGTCAGGCCATAGCGACCATCGCTCGGGCGGAACCGGTCCGACCGAGCCCTGGCAATTGCGCAGCACACTACCCGAAACCTTGACAGTGGAAAACTTCGTTAATGCCGCAGGGCGACTCTTTGCCGGAATCTTGACGCGGATGGACGTCACTTCAACCGAACAATCGTGGGGAAAATTGTCACGTTTTCAAGGAATTGATAATTTTCCTAGGTTCATGAACCTAACTCCGCAGCATTTGCCCACAAAGACCCTGCCGGGCAGATCAAGCCGCCCGTCGCAGGCCGAACTCAGCCCACACGGCGCTGAGCGACTCGATGAAACGATCGATCTGCGCATCCCCGTGGAGCGGGGACGGTGTCACCCGCAGCCGCTCGGTGCCGCGCGGCACGGTCGGATAATTGATCGGCTGAACGTAGATGCCGTGCCGCTCGAGCAGCGCATCGCAGATGGCCTTGCACCGGACCGGGTCGCCGACGATGACCGGAACGATGTGGCTGGCATTCTCCAGGACCGGCAGCCCGGCCTGCTTCAGCCGCGCACGCACCTTGGCCACGATCGCCTGGTGCTGCCGGCGTTCGGCACCGCTCGCCTTGAGATGGCGGACGCTGGCGAGAGCACCCGCGGCGACAGCCGGCGGCAGCGCCGTGGTGAAGATGAAACCGGAAGCGTTGCTGCGCACGAAGTCGCACAAGGCCGCCGAGCCGGCGATGTAGCCGCCCAGCACGCCAAACGCCTTGGCCAGCGTTCCTTCGATGACTGTGAGGCGATGACTGACACCCTCACGTTCGGCGATGCCGCCGCCGCGTGGACCATAGAGGCCGACGGCATGGACCTCGTCAAGATAGGTCATCGCATTGTGCGCGTCCGCCACGTCGCAGAGTTCGGCTATCGGCGCAATGTCGCCATCCATCGAATATACCGATTCGAAGGCAACCAGTTTGGGCCGCGCCGGATCCAGGCGCGCCAGCTTGCGCGCCAGGTCTTCCGGATCGTTATGTGCGAAGATGAGCTTCTCGGCACGGCTGTGGCGGATACCCTCGATCATGGAAGCATGATTGGCCTCGTCCGAAAGTACCACGCAGCCGGGCAGGCGTGCGGCCAGCGTTGCCAGTGTCGCCCAGTTCGAGACATAGCCCGAGGTAAAGAGCAGCGCAGATTCCTTGGCGTGCAGGTCCGCCAGTTCGCGTTCCAGCAGGACATGGTAGTGGTTGGTGCCCGAGATGTTGCGGGTTCCCCCTGCCCCGGCCCCGCAGCGGTCGATCGCCTCATGCATGGCTGCCAACACGTCGGGATGCTGGCCCATGCCGAGATAGTCGTTCGAGCACCAGACGGCGACCTCGTGCCGGCCGTCAGCGTGGTGATTGGTGGCACATGGGAAGTTCCCGGCCTGCCGTTCCAGATCGGCGAAGACCCGATAGCGCCCCTCGCGCTGCAATTCTTCCAAATGACGACGGAAAAAGGCTTCGTAGTTCATCATGGCCTCCAAGGGGCGCGGAAGGGTCGGCGGGTTCGCCCGGCAAAGATCGGTGCGTCGGAGCGCGTGCGACGGCGAGCTGCCTGCCAGGCGGGCGGAGTGGAACAGACATGGACACGCGCCGATTCCGACACCGACAGCATGTCACTGACTGCGCCACTTGACGCAGGCTCGATGTTGCTGCCGCGTCCGCGCAGGCTCCAGCGCCACAGGTCGTTGACCGGAAGCGGCAGGATCATCATCCAATGTTCGAACACGCCAAGCGCCAGCATCGTCGCGAGCAGGGTGAGGCCGACCGCTTCGAACGAATCGCTGGCGGGCCCTACGGCCCGCGCCGCGACCAGGGCGCAGATTGCTGTACCGATCGCAATGGAAACGGGAAACAGCGGGTTCATCGTCCGCCGCCGCAGATAGATCCGCAGATGCTGGAGATGCGGCGGCAACAATTCGTCGTTCAGGTTCCGCACGCCGAAATGGAGGTTGAGCTTGGCGCTCTGGCGCATCCCCCACAGTGCCAGGAAGGTCCACGCCGCGACCTGATTGGGCTGGCCCCAACTCAGGCCAATCACAACGACCGCACCGGCGATAAGCGACAATTCGTGATCGATGATCGCGGCGATGGCATCGACAAAATGACGCCAACTGCCCGCAGGTTCCGACCGCACTGGCGGTCGCCGGCCGGTCACGAAGCCCATCAGAAAGGCCATTTCCAACCAGCCCCAAGCCAGGATGGCGGCGGTGAAGCCGAGATAGGCGCCACGTTCATCCGTCATTGCGCCGGAAATCGTCACGCCGCCCAGCGCGACCATGAGCAGGACAGTGGCCCCCGCCATGCTCCAGCCATAGGTCCAACGCGGACGACCGACCAGCAGCAGGATCACCCCGGTGGCAAACCACCACACGAAGGCCGCATAGAGCACGGGGAGGGCGATGTCCCACATGGCGAGCTACCAGGCCGGAGCCATGCGGACCTGTGCCGGCAGCGGATTTGCCTTGTCGCGCATCAGGAACAATCGGGTGAACGTTACGGCACTTGCCGCCATGCAGCCGACCCGCTGGCACGCGCCGACGATGCCGCCGCGGGCGCGCGCCCGGTCGTTCACCTCGGAAATGCGGCGCAATTGCTCGAGCAAGGAGAGAAAACGCGGATTTTCGATGTCTATGGTCAGCGGAAACACCTGCCGCGAGATATCGGTGGTGATGCGGAACACCGTCATGTCGAAGCGCGTCGGATCGAGTCCAAGCGCTTTGTGGAAAGCAGGCCGCGAGTGGTCGCGAACATACATGGTCGCGAACACCGCCAGCAGGAAGAAGCGGATCCACCACTTGTTGACGCCACGGAGCAGTTGTGGGTTGGCTCGCATGATCAGTGCGAAGGCCTCGCCATGGCGGAACTCGTCATTGCACCAACGCTCGAACCACTTGAAGATCGGGTGAAAGCGAAGCTCGGGGTGCTGCTCGAGTTGCCGGAAAATGGTTATGTAACGCGCATAGCCGATCTTCTCCGAGAGGTACGTCGCGTAGAAGATGAATTTCGGCTGGAAATAGGTATAGGCCTTGGCCCTGGTGAGGAAGCTGAGGTCGACACCGACACCGAAACCCTGCAATGCCTCGTTGATGAAGCCCGCGTGCCGCGATTCATCGCGCGCCATGAGTCCGAAAAGTTCCTTCATATCCGGATTCTTGATGCGCTTGCGGATCTCGGTATAGAGCACGCAACCAGAAAACTCGGCGGTGATGGAACTGACCAGGAAGTCGAGAAACTCCTCGCGCAGGCCATCCTTGATGTGGCTGAGATCGAGCTCGAATTCCGGCGGTCGGGTGAAATGGTCGTGGTTCGAGTCGCGGCGGAATTCGGCCATCATCTCGTCCCACTCCGCGCGCACCGGGGCGATGTCGATATGGTCCATCGCCTCGTAATCGGTGGTGTAGAAACGCGGGCTGAGCACTGTCTCGGTGAGCGCCATCTGGGTTGTGTCATTGGGTGCGGCGGCCGGTCCCGGCCTTGTCATCGCGGTCATGTTTATCTCCTTTTGTCGAATCCCACCTCGCACAGATGCCCAAGCGCTAGGAACGCCGACCAGCGCGTCCACAGGCGCCGCAGCCGACCTGCGCGGAAGACGCGCGCAGTCCGCCGGGCCTTCACGGCGCCACCGAAACCGACGAAACAGGGCGCATCCTTGATCTCCACCACGTCGCCCGGGCCGACGTCGACACCGTCGAGTGTCACATGCGCATAGAGTGCTTCGGCGGAATGGGCGATCTCCACGGTACAGGGAACTGTCATGCCCTGACGGCGCGGGTTCATGGCATCCCCTTCCCGGCCTGCAGCAGATCGGCAAAGGCCTGAACATTGGTGGAACCGAAGGCACGCAGGTCGATCGTCCGCCGCGTGGCCGTATCTTCCAGGGTATAGCGTCCGTCGGCCCAGCGGGTGAGGCGGAACGGCGGCGCCATGCCGATATCCTGGCGCTTGCGTTCCCGCGCGAGACCTCGCAAGGCACCGCGAATGAAATTGTTGGAACCGGCCGGCAGCAGCGCCACCGCGCTGCCATCCTTCAGGTCGTAGACAGCCACCGCGCCATCTGCCTGATCCAGGAAACGCAGATCGCGGCTCTCAAGGCTGGGAACGGATGGCACGGCAGTCGCTTCGGTCCCGCCAAGACGCGCCGCAGCGACCGCCACCAGGGTAAAGGCGACCAAGGCGCCGGCGCCCAGCAAGGTGGCGCGTGGCAGTGGCCGATCAGCGAAGGGATCGCTCATTCCCGCCTCCTCAGGCTGCGGCGCTGGCTTGCGGCGGGATCGGCGCCGAAATAGCCTCGCCCACGTTCGCTGTGACAGCATGCGATTGGCCGCCGGTCGCCGCCGCCAGGCTGCGCGACAACAGATCGGCGACCCGGGCTGCCTGCGGTATGCAGCGCAATGTCGGCTGCGGCGCCCGGAAATTCCATGGTCGGGCATGCGGCCAGAGATTGAGATAGGCGATGCGGGTCCCTTTCGGCAGCGTCAGCGCGATGTCGCCGGTACCGTCCCCGTTCAGGCTGAGCTGCGCCGCTCCGATCCTGCCAAAGGGAATGTTGAGATCCATCGACAGCGCGATGCCGCAGCGAAGCACCAGCCGCTGCGAGGTGATGCTGTAGACCGTCGTCCGCGCAGAGAGCCACGCCAGCATCAAGAGTATTCCGATCGCCGCGACGGCAAGAGTGGCGAGGCCTGCGCAGCCAGCGACAATCTCGGCCAGACCGGCACCGTCGGCAAGGCCGCTCGCAACGCGCCAGAGGATAAGCAGGGCGAAATAGGCTGCCACCTTGCGTATGTGAAAGGCACGCACAGAGAGCGCCCGCCAGCTCGGCGCACCCTGCCACAGCAGCCGCTCTCCCGCCGGAAGATCGTCAGGCAGTCCGCGGATCTTCCTGGCCCTCAGCCTGCTCATAGCAGCGGCCCCAGGCGGGAGGGCTCGGCATAGAGTGTCCCGCCGCCGTAATAGGCAGTGATCCGGTCCTCCTCCAGCAGCGTGACCTGGTCCGGATTGGCCAAGCGCGGTACGCGGGCAAACTGGTCAGCCAGGATCGCACTGACGCGGACCAATTCCTGCCGGCGGTCAATCTTGCAGAAATTGATCGGCAGCAGGACATGGCCGCCGCCCGTGGCACCCGCGAGTTCGACTTCCAGATAGCGAATGAGATACTCCGAGCGATCGACCCAGACCTCGACGACGATGCCACCCGTCTTGCCGTCTGCGCCGATCACATCCATGCCGCGCGGGTCGGAATCCTCGGAATCGACCCAGAAATCGCTGGCGATGCGGAGCGGCACGATCTTCGGCTTGCCGTCATAGGCAAGTTCCGGCTTGTCCGAGCGCATGGCGAAGGAACCTGGTCCGACACCGTCGATCATCGGATCGCCAGTCGGCTCCAACGGTGCGCCGGGCCAGGGCCCCACCGGCGCGGCGCGAATGTCGCGCGTATCGCCTATGCGATTGGGCGCCTGCACGCTGCCGCCATGGGTGAGTTCGAAGGTCTTCGGCTCCGGGATCGCCGGAAAACCCTGCGCGATTACCCGGTCCGGCAGCCCTGCCTCGAGCGGATATCCCTCGCGCTTGTCTTCACGCCGGAGATAGAGAATAAGCCCGGCAAAGAAAATCCAGAATGCGTAGAGCACGACCTGCGCGACGTCGATATAGGCAGTGATGGCACCTTGCATGACGCTACCTCCAGATGACAGCGGCGGGCCCTAACCGGGAAACTCCGCCAAGCCGAATTTCGCGGTCGACCGCAGCCGGCCTCCCGCTGTGCGTACCAACGGTCCGATGGCGACGAGGGCCGCGAACAGCAAAACGATCTCGACCTGATAGACAAATCCGTAGCCGACCGAGCGCCCCGTCAGTGCCGGGCCAAGCAGGCCCCGATCGGCGAGAACATTCGCCACATCCCGCAATATGCCGCCTGCGGCTACCGCAAGACCGGCGGCGCTGGCCTGCACGGCCCCCCAGGCACCCAGCGCCAGACCGCTTCCGTCGCCATTGTCGAGCGCCATGGCGGCCGTCAATGTGCTGACCGAGAACAGCCCGCCGCCGAGCCCGATGAGACCGGTACCGGTCAGGAACAGGAGCAGGGAACTGGCCGGCGCGGCAATCATCACTGCGGGAAAGGCAGCAAGTCCGACGAGCGCGCCGAATGCCGCGATGCGAAACGGATCACCGCCCAGGGACAGATGGCGTGCGGCGATTGCAAAACCGATCAGTGTGCCTCCGGCGAGTATTGCGGTCAGCATCGTGGTGCTGCCCACCGCCATATGCAGGATCTCGCCGCCATACGGCTCCAGCAAGATGTCCTGCATGCTGAAGGCGGCGGTGCCAAGTCCGACCGTGACCAGGAAACGGGCCGCCCGCGGCTGCGCGATGAACCGCCGCCACGCCATGGCGAAATCCTGGCGCGGCCGTGCCGGGTCGGTCAGCACAGGATTACGCGCCTCCTGCTTCCACAACGCCGCGATGTTCAGCAGCATGGTGGCGAGGGCGGCACCCTGAATCACCTGGATCAGGCGCATCTGGCTGAACTGCTCGAGCAGCGCACCGAACACCAGCGACGCCAGCACCATGCCGGCGAGCAGCATCACGTAGAGCAGCGCGACCACGCGTGGGCGCGACCCGGGGGGAGCCAGGTCGGTCGCCAACGCGAGGCCGGCTGTTTGCGTCGTATGCAGACCAACGCCAACAAGGAGGAAGGCCAACGCCGCGCCGGCGTGACCGACAAAAGCCGGGCCATGCGTGTCACCGGACAGCACGATCAACGCGAAGGGCATGATCGCCAGGCCGCCGAATTGCAGCAACGTACCCATCCAGATATAGGGTACCCGCCGCCAGCCAAGCAGCGACCGGTGCATGTCGGAGCGATGGCCGATCAGCGCGCGGAAGGGCGCGAAAAGAAGCGGCAGGGCCACCATCACGCTCACCAGCCAGGCCGGAACCGCCATCTCCAGGATCATGACGCGGTTCAGGGTGCCATTGAGCAGCACTACGGCCATGCCGACCGAAACCTGGAACAGGGACAGGCGCAGCAGGCGGCCAAGCGGCAGTTCGCGGCTCGCCGCATCGGCGAAGGGGAGGAATTGCGGCGCCAAGTGGAGCCAGCCCCGTGCGGCAATGTGGTCCAGCCGCTTCATGACCGCACCAGCTCCACGCCTTGCGACATGTAGAACCCAGTGGTGACGCGCTGGATACGATTGACGCGCCAACCGGCAAGCGCCGGATCGGCAGCCAACAGCTGTTGCAATGCAACCGGACCGACTGGCTCGATTGCCGGGGCCCGGTTGCCGCGTGGAAACAGTCGACCCACAGCATGCATGACCGAGAGCGCCGGTGTACGTGGCGCAAAAGTGAAGGCGATCGAGTGCTCGACGCGCTGCGCCAGGGAGGCCAGTGCCCGCACCATGTCGGGCGCGCGGTAGTGGATGAGCGAATCCATTGCCACCGCATGGTCGAAGATACCGTGTGCCGGGTCGAGCATATCGCCGACGCGGAACTCGATGCGGCCATCGAGTTCCGCCGGCAGCCGCTCGCGTGCAAGTTTGGTAAGGGTGGGCGAAAGGTCGATAGCGGTCACCTGCGCCCCACGATGCCCCGCCTCGACGGCGAGGGCGCCTGTGCCGCAGCCGGCATCGAGCAGCCGGCGGCCCGTCAGGTCTTGCGGCAGCCAGGCCAGCAGGTTGGTCCGCATGGCCTCGCGGCCCGCCCGCACCGTGGCGCGGATCCGGCTGACCGGCGCGTCGGAGGTAAGGCGCGACCAGGCATCGACCGCAGTCCGGTCGAAATAGGTCTGCAGCTCGCCCCGCCGCGCGATGTAGGTGGCGCTGGTCATCAGTCGAATCCCAACAGGTCGAAAATATCGCGGTCCTTCATCGACCGGCCTTCCAGCGGCTCGGCCCCGGCCCACAGGTTTGCGGCGAGGCGGAGGTATTCGTTCTGGACCTTCTCTAGCTCCGGCGACGCCTCCATCTCGAAAAGGGTGGATTTTTTCAGGCGCGAGCGGCGGATGACGTCGAGATCGGGAAAATGCGCCAGCGTCTTCAGACCGACCACCTCGTTGAAGCGGTCGATCTGATCGGTCGCCGCGCTGCGGTTGACGATCACGCCACCCAGGCGGACGTCGTAGTTTTTCGACTTGGCCTGGATCGCGGCGACAATGCGGTTCATGGCGAAGATGGAATCAAAGTCGTTCGCAGCGACGATCAGGGCCCGGTTGGCGTGCTGCAGCGGCGAGGCGAAGCCACCACATACCACGTCGCCCAGCACATCGAAGATCACAACGTCGGTGTCCTCGAGAAGGTGATGTTCCTTCAACAGCTTCACCGTCTGGCCAACGACATAGCCGCCGCAGCCGGTACCGGCCGGCGGGCCGCCTGCCTCGACGCACATGACGCCTGCATAGCCCTCGTGCACGAAGTCCTCCAGCCGCAGCTCCTCGGCGTGGAAGTTGACCGATTCGAGGACGTCGATCACGGTGGGTGCGAGGCGCTTGGTCAGCGTGAAGGTCGAATCGTGCTTAGGGTCGCAGCCGATCTGGAGCACACGCTTGCCAAGCTTGGCAAAGGCGACCGAGAGGTTGGAGGATGTCGTGCTCTTGCCGATGCCGCCCTTGCCATATACGGCAAATACCTTGGCCGAGCCGAGGCTGACGGAGGGATCAAGTTGCACTTGCACGCTGCCCTCGCCATCCGGCCGTGATGGCAGGCCGCTGCGCAGGGCAGTTCGATTGATCGCGACGTTCATGCGGCCACCATGTCATTGATTCCTTCGATGCGGTCTTCCAGTTCCTCTCCGGCGCGCGTGAGCGCCTCGAGGGTGGCAGGGTCCGGGGTCCAGTATTGCCGACGATGCGCCTCTATCAGGCGGCTGGCGACCTTGGCGGATGCGGTCGGGTTGAGATCGGCCAGTCGCTTGCGCATCTCCGGGTCGAGCATGAATGTTTGGGAGATCTGCTGATAGACCCAGGGCGCCACCTGACCCGTTGTTGCCGACCAGCCGACCGTATTGGTCACGTGAGCCTCGATCTGTCGCACACCCTCATAGCCATGCTTCAGCATGCCTTCGTACCATTTCGGATTGAGAACGCGCGTCCGTGTCTCAATGGCGACCTGTTCGGCGAGACTGCGCACCTTACCCTCGCCGGTGGTCTGATCGCCGACATAGACCGGTACCGATTGGCCGCGCGCGCGCTTTGCGGCACCGCTGATACCGCCCAGCGTGTCGAAATAGTGGTCGATAGTGGTGATGCCAAGCTCAACCGAGTCAAGGTTCTGGTAGGCAAGATCGACGTTGGCGAGGACGCTCTGCAGCAGTGCCGCCTGCGGCATCGGTCGGCCCTGGCGGCCATAGGCGAAGCTCTTGCGCCGCGTATAGGTCTCTGCCAGTTCCGATTCCTCGCCCCAGCGGCCGCTCTCGATGAGATTGTTCACGTTGGAGCCGTAGGCACCGTCGGCATTGCTGAATACGCGTAAGGCCGCGGTCTCCAGGTCGCAACCATGCGCCGCCTGATAGGCTAGCGTGTGCTTGCGGACGAAATTCCGTTCAACCGGCTCGTCGGCGGCGGCGGCAAGATAGGCGGCCTCCGCCAGCAGCTTGGTCTGCAACGGCAGCAGGTCGCGGAAGATGCCCGAGAGCGTCACCAGCACATCGATGCGCGGCCGGCCGAGTTCGGCCAGATCGATGAGGTCGGCACCGGCCAGCCGGCCGAACCCGTCGAAGCGTGGCTTGGCTCCGAGCAGCGCCAGTGCCTGGCCAACCGGGCTGCCTTCGGTCTTCAGATTGTCCGTGCCCCAGAGTACGATGGCGACCGTCTCCGGCAGCGCCCTGCCGTCCGCGACGTGGCGATCGAGAAGGCGCCGCGCTTGGCTGGCGCCGTCCGCAAGAGCGAAGGCGGTCGGAATGCGGAAGGGGTCAAAGCCGTGCAGGTTGCGCCCGGTCGGCAGCACTTCCGCATTGCGCAACAGGTCGCCACCTGGTGCAGGCCGGATGAAGCGACCGTCGAGCGCGCGCAGGAGTGCCGGCAATTCGTGGTCCTCGGACAGCAGGCGATTGATACGCGCCAGTTCCTGGAGTGCAGAGTGCTCCTTGTCGGCGCGATCTCCTCTCGCCGGTTCCCGGCCGGCGACCAGATCCGTAAGCTTGTTCGCGTCGATCTGGAGCGACGGGTTGGCCTCGAGAACGGAGTCGAGCAGGGCCAGGCGCCCTTCGGCCGACATCGGCTGGCCAACGACATGCAGCCCATCCGGGATCAGCGTCGTCTCGATCTCACGCACGGATTTCGACAGGGCTGTCACCTGCTCTTCGGCGGCGTTTCCCCAGGCTGGCTCGGGCGCAGCGAGATCAAGGAACGCCGCCTGGGCCTGCAGCAGTTCCGCGAGTTGCCGGCGCTCACCTAGCGCCTGCGGCAAGGCGGCACGCCAGCGCTCCAGCGAGTCCTTGAGTTCGCGCAGGCCGCCATGCAGGCCAGCCTTGGCGATGGGTGGTGTCAGATAGCTGACCAGCGTGGCAGCTGCGCGGCGCTTGGCAATCAATCCCTCGGAGGGATTGTTGGAGGCATAGAGGTAGATATTTGGCAGGTCGCCGATCAAGCGATCAGGCCAGCAATCGGCAGCCAGTCCGGTTTGCTTACCCGGCATGAATTCGAGGGCGCCGTGAGTACCAAAATGCAGCACCACGTCAACCGCAGCATCCTCCCGCAGATAGCGGTAGAAGGCGCTGAAGGCATGGGTCGGCGCCAGACCGGTCTCGAACATCAACCGCATCGGATCGCCTTCATAGCCAAACGATGGCTGAATGCCGACAAAGACATTGCCGAACTCCGCGCCTAGAACGAAGATCGATCCGCCATCGCTCTGTTGCTTGCCGGGTGCTGGACCCCATTGCGCCTCGATCTCGCGGAGCCAGCGCTCGCGCCGCACATGCTGGTCGGCAGGAATGCGGGTATGGACATTGGCCGGCGTGCCGTGGCGCGCCGAATTGCCCTCCAAAATGCGCCGTCGCAATTCATCGACGTCGGACGGAAGGTCCACGACATAGCCGGCCTTCTGCATAGCGGCGAGCGTGGCATGGAGCGACGCGAAGACCGAAAGATAGGCTGCGGTGCCGACATTGCCGGCGTCCGGCGGGAAATTGAAAAGGATGATACCGACCTTGCGCTCGGTGGCCGGCTTGCGCCGCAGCGCGATGAGCCGGTCGACGCGGGCGCAAAGTGCAGCGGTTCGTTCCGCATCCGGCTCCATGTCGCGCGTGCTGCCGCCTGCCGCCGATCGACCACCGAAGACGATCGGACCGGTAGCACCATCCAGTTCGGGAATCGAAACCATCATGGTGGCCTCGATCGGCGTCAATCCGCGGGGAGATTCGCGCCATTGCTCCAGGGTTTGGAACTCGACCGGGTGGGCGGCGATATAGGGCACATCAAGGGCCGCGAGCATTTCCTCAGCCGCCCTGGCATCGTTGTAGGCCGGCCCGCCGACCAGCGAGAACCCGGTCAGCGATACAACGGCGTCGACCCGGGCGACGCCGTTCTTCATAAAGAACCGCTCGACCGCGCCGCGTGCATCGAGTCCGGTGGCAAAAGCCGGGATGACGGTAAATCCCCGCGCCTCCAATGCGGCAATCACCGCATCGTAATGTCGTGTATTTCCGGCAAGGACATAGGAGCGCATCACCAGGAGCCCGACCATACCGCGCGCCTTACGCGATGGCTTGGGCAGATCCTCGCGGCGAGAGCTGACACGCGCAGCAAGGGAAGGATGGTAAACACCGGTATCGGGATAGGCGATGGGAGCCTCTGCCGGGAGGGTGCCGCGCAGGCTGCGGCGCGGCCCGTCCGCATAACGGTCGACCAGGAAGCGCACCATGGCCGCGACGTTGCGGTCGGAACCGGCCAGCCAGTACTGCAGCACCAGGAAAAACGCGCGCAGATCCTGCGCCGTACCGGGAACGAACCGCAGGATGCGCGGCAGATTCCGAACCAGGGCGAGTTGTCGGGCACCGGCACTGGCACCATGCTTGTTGGCGCCGCGGAGTCGTTTCAGGAGAGATATGGTACCGCTCTGCGGACCATCCATGTTGAACCGGCCGATCCGTGTCAGACGCACGATCTCGGCCGCCGACATGCAGGCAACCATGACATCGCAGCAATCACGCCGCGCCTGCAGCCACGGTAGAACCGCATTTACATGCTCTTCCATGAACAGCATGGTTGCGATGACGATGTCTGCGACAGCAATATCCTGACGGCAGCGTTCCGGCGCGTCCGGATCCGCACCCCACTCCGCCACCGCATGGAGACTGAGCGTCAATCCCGGCAGGTCGCGGCGCAGCAATGCGTTCGCCCGCTCCACCGCACTCGCCAGATGCGAGTCCAGTGTGACGATGACCACCCGTATTGGGGTGGCATCAGCGGCCGAAATGCGCTTTTGCTTCATACAGGGTCTCAATTGTGATCGTGGCAACGCCGCTGTCGCGGGCGAACCGCTCGGTGTTGCGGCGCGCCTTGCCGCGAACGAAGAAGGGGATCTTTTTGAGTTCCGATTCGGCGTCGACCGTCCAGGCGACGTCGGCGGCGATTTCCGGCGCCGTCTCACGCTGCGGAAGTTGGATGACCTCGGCACCGCGCGAGGCACCCGGGTTCACGGCAGGTCGATGCGCGGGAAGATGAGATGGCCGAGCCTGATCATGAAACTCGAAGTCGTCGCGGAACATCGTCAGCAGATGCTCCTCCAGCCCCATCATCAGCGGATGGACCCAAGTGTCGAATAGGACGTTGGCGCCCTCGACGCCCATCTGGGGTGCGTAACGTGCGGGGAAGTCCTGCACATGCACAGGCGCGGAGATCACGGCGCAAGGGATGCCATGGCGCTTGGCGACATGCCGTTCCATTTGGGTGCCGAGCACGAGTTCCGGCTGTACTGCCTCGATCTGTGCTTCGACGGCGAGGTAGTCGTCGGAAATCAGCGCGTCGACGCCGTATTTTGTGGCGGCAGCCCGGGTTTCGCGCGCGAATTCACGACTATAGGTGCCGAGCCCGACAAGTGTGAAGCCAAGTTCCTCCACCGCGACCCGCGCCGCGGCGATGGCATGGGTCGCGTCACCGAAGATGTACACCCGCTTGCCGGTCAGATAGGTGGAATCGACCGACTTGGCATACCAAGTGGCGCGCGGCTCGAACTGCGCTGGATCAACCGCCTCGATGCCCGCCACCTTGACGACCTCGGCGATAAAGTCCCGGGTCGCCCCGGCGCCGATCGGCACGGTCTGCAGCATCGGCTGGCCAAAATTGCGCTGCAGCCATTGCGCCGCGGTCAGCGCGATCTCGGGATAGAGCACGACATTGAAATCGGCCTCGCCCAATCGCGCGATATCGGCGGCGCTGGCGTCCAGCGGCGCCACCACCGCGACGTCCACGCCGAGCTGGTTCAGCAGACCGGATACTTCCTTCACGTCGTCGCGGTGGCGAAAACCGAGTGCTGTCGGCCCGAGCAGGTTGCAGCGCGGGCGACGGGATTTGTCGCGCGGGGCGCGTTCAGCACTCGCTTGTGGACCGGCCAGAGTGCGCACAAGCTGGTAGAAGGTCTCGGACGCGCCCCAGTTCTCCTTGCGCTGGTAGGACGGCAATTCGAGTGCCACGATGGGGATTGGCAAACTGAGCGCTCTGGCGAGTCCTCCGGGATCATCCTGGATCAGTTCGCCGGTGCAGGACGCCCCAACCAGCATCGCCTTGGGCGCGAAACGCTCGAAGGCTTCCCTGGCCGCTGTCTTGAACAATTCGGCGGTGTCCCCGCCCAGATCGCGGGCCTGAAACGTTGTGTAGGTAACCGGCGGGCGGTGGTGGCGCCGTTCGATCATGGTGAAGAGCAGATCGGCATAGGTGTCACCCTGCGGCGCGTGCAAAACATAGTGCACGTCAGTCAACGCGGTAGCGACTCGCATGGCGCCGACGTGAGGTGGGCCTTCATATGTCCAAAGGGCGAGCTGCATGACTCAGGCCACCAGGAGATTGCGGCGGAGCAACGGCCGCGCGAAAAGTTCGGCGAGATCTGCTGCCTGCTCGAAGCCGTGGATTGGCGTGAATAACAATTCGATCGACCACTTTGTCGTCAGCCCCAACGCTTCCAGGGGATTGGCAATGCCGAGGCCGCACACGGTCAGGTCGGGCCTGGCGGCACGGCAACGGTCCAGTTGCCTGTCGATATGCTGACCCTCAGTGATGACCATGTCGGGTGGGAGCAGGGCAAGTTCTTCGGCCAGGTGCTGGCGGTGCAGATAGGGCGTACCGATCTCGAGCGGCTGCATCTCCAATTCACGCGACAGGAAGCGCGCCAGCGGAATCTCGAGCTGCGAGTCGGGGAAGAAGAAGATGCTCTTGCCCTGCAATTGCGCCCGGTAGCGCGCCAGCCCGCGCGCCGCGCGTTCCTGCGCCGGCGCGATCACCTGCTGAAACAGAGTCGGATCGACGTTCCAGGCCTTGGCCGCGGCACCAAAGAAGGCCGCGGTACCCTCTGCACCCAGCGGGAACGGTGCCGCCAGCCGCTGCGCGCCGCGCTCGTCCAGGGCACGAGCGGTGTCGGCGAGGAACGGCTGCGCCAGCAGATAGCGCGTGGTCGGGCCGACAGGCGGCATTTCGGCATCGCGATGCGCCGGAAGGAAGTAGACGTTGTCGATTCCAAGAGCAGAGAACATCCGGCGGAACTGGTCCTCGACGACGTCCGCCAGCGTTCCCACCACCAACAGCGACGGCTGCGTTTCCGCGACGGGCAAAGTCGGCACCAGCGCCGCCAGGCAGGCATCTTCGCCCTGCGTGAACGTCGTCTCGATGCCGCTGCCGGAATAGCTGAGGATGCGCACCTTCGGCGCGTGTTTCCCCGACAGGCGCTGGGCAGCCCGGGTGAGATCCAGCTTGATGACTTCCGATGGGCAGGAGCCGACCAGGAACAGGAGCCGGATGTCCGGGCGCCTGACAAGAAGCTGGTCGACCGCCTTGTCAAGTTCGGCATTCGCATCGGCGAGGCCGGCCAAATCCCGCTCCTCGATGATGGCGGTCGCGAAGCGGGGCTCCGCAAAGATCATGACGCCAGCGGCCGATTGGAGAAGATGCGCGCAGGTGCGCGAGCCGACGACCAGGAAGAAGGCATCCTGGATCTTGCGATGGAGCCAAACGATGCCGGTGAGACCGCAAAAGACCTCGCGCTGGCCGCGTTCGCGCAAAGGAGCTTCACCTGCCATCACAGCAGCACTCGACCCGTCACGCGAGGCGGCGGCGGCGATCATGTGGCGCGGCCCTGCGGCCGGCGCGGCAGCGACGTCATCCGCTCAGCCTCGCGCCGCGCACTGCGCAGCTTGACCAGGAATTGACCGGCGTTGACCACATAGCTGGCATAGGCCAACAAGGCCAGCAGCATCTGCTCCCGGATGCCAAGCGCACTGGTCACCACCGCATAGAGATAGGCCGTGTGGAGCCCGATGACCAACATGCTCACGACATCCTCCCAGAAGAAGGCTGGCGCGAAGAGGTATTTCCCGAACACCTCGCGCTCCCAGATCGAACCCGTGATCATGATGGTGTAGAGAACGAGGGTCTTCGCGATGATCGAGGCAGTGGCAAGTTCGGCGCCCTCGCCTGTGGCTAGGTACCAGACGATCAGCCACAGGCTGACGGCGAAGACCAGGAATTGAAACGGGGCCAGGACACCCTGCACCAGGGTCCATGGACTGGCGTCGCGGCGGCGGCGCTCTTCCGAACTGTAGATTGGCGGGCGCACATTCGACGATATTGGCGTCGCAGCTGGCGTGGTCGCCGGAAAGCTGGCGTAGTGGCCGCTGGTACCGGCGAAAGTCGACCACGGGCATTGGTCGAACGAAGCCAGCGCTCTGTCGATGAAGCCGAGATTTGCCATGCGATGAGAGCCCCCTGTCTGTGCTTCTCGGTACCGCCTGGAGCCCGTGCGAATGGCGCGGTTCAGGGATTAACCAATTGAAACTTAAGGACGACTATCGCGGACCTCTATGCTGAGTGCTTGTCTCGGGCCCTTGTGTGTCACGCTAGAATTGACAGTTCAATGTGTCAAGTTTTTTTTACGTAACATGAAATTGACAGTCACTTTGTCAGCGCATAAGGTTGTGGGGTCAATAAGAGCCCGAATTCGGATCAGTCTGGAGTATCGCCGTCCGTCAAGTCGCAGAGTTCCAGCCGCCTTAACGCTCCGGTTTCCAGGACAATGGGCCCAAGGTCATCTCGTTCAGGGGAGGAACCTATGGCTGACACGACCCAGCAGGTCGCGGATGGTTTCTGCAGCGAACAGGCGCGTCTTCCACGCTCGCTCGGCTGGGAGCCCGGCAAGCGCCAGGCAGTCGACCAGGGCCCCCTGCAGGGCGTCGCCCGCCTCGTCCGGGCGATCGAAACCGAGATCATTCCGCGCCTCGTCCTCGCGCGACGAGATAACGAACAATACGCGCAAGGCATCTCAATCGTCGCTCCGCACAATATCTCGGATGCGCATGTCAACGAGATGACGACACTGATCCTGGGCGACGAATCCGAGGACGCCGCAGCCTATATCGCCGCAATGTTGAAGGCGGGCGTCAATGTAGAAGAGGTCTACCTTGGCCTGCTGACTCCCGTTGCCCGGCGGCTGGGTGAGATGTGGGTTGCGGATTTCATCGACTTCACCCAGGTAACGATCGGCGTCGGAAGGCTGCAAATGTTGCTGCGCCGCTTCAGTCCTGAATTCATGGGAGAACTCGACGAATCCGGTTGCAGGCAACGCATTCTTCTCCTACCGGCGCCGGGTGAGCAGCATTTCTTCGGCGTCACCATGGTGGCGGAGTTCTTCCGCCGGGCCGGCTGGGAAGTGTGGTGCGACTCATCACATGCAGTGCAGGACGTCGTGGCGCTGGTAAGCCACCAGTCATTTTCGATTGCCGGGTTCTCGCTGAGTTCGCTCACACGCAAGGAAGCTTTGGCCGCGCAAATTCACGCCGTGCGGCGAAACTCGCTCAACAAATCCATTGGCATCCTCGTCGGGGGAAGCGCCTTCGTCGACGATCATGACCTTGCCGGCCTGATCGGCGCCGATGCCATGGCGACTGACGGACGGCAAGCCGTCGACCGTGCCGAAGACATTTTGGGACTGCTGGGATTAAAGTGCTGAGCTCAACCGAACCACAAACCAATAAAGATGCTGGGGGGAGATTCGACGCATGGAGGATCTCATCTGCCGTGACACAAACCCTCTCCCCCGGCGAGACGCTCGGAGCACTTGATTCGGACTCGGCCCTGGCGCTGGCGTCCGCCGCCTCCGACATTCTCCTCATCCTCGACGATCAAGGTATCGTGCGCGATATCGCCTGTTCGGACGCAACGCTGCTGGCCGGCAGCACCGATTCCTGGATCGGTCGTCCCTGGCTCGACATGGTTACGACCGAGAGCCGGCCAAAGGTCTCCCAGTTGCTCGCGGATGCCGGCTCCGGCCAGCCATCGCGTTGGCGCCAAGTCAATCACGCCATCGGTGGAACATCTGGCCTACCATTGTTATATGCGACAATCCGGCTTGGTGCGCCGGAGCGCATCATCGCCTTCGGTCGCGACCAGCGCGCCATGGCGGCCCTGCAGCAGAATTTGTTGCAGGCCCAGCAATCGATGGAGCGCGACTATGTGCGCCTTCGCCAGATGGAGGCACGCTATCGCATCCTGTTCCGCACCGCGCCGGACGCCATCCTGATGCTCGATCCAGCTACCCGCGCCGTGATTGAGGCAAATCCAAGCGCCGCCCACCTGCTCGGCGACGGGGCGACTCAGTTGTCCGGGAAACCGCTCACCGCGCATCTTGACGAAAACAGCGCACAGGCGCTCGAAAGCCTGCTTACGCGGGTAGAGGCGACAGGACGTACGGAGGAACTGACACTGCATCCTCTGCATGCGAAGCGGGACATCGTGGCTTCCTGCGCTCTGCTTCGACAGGACAACAACGCCATCCTGCTGCTGCGGCTGGCACCTAAGTCAGGCGAAGCCGGACCGGCACCTGACCCGCAGCGGAAACTAGCCGAAGTTGTGGAGGCACTGCCCGACGGCTTTGTCCTTACTGACGAGGCGGGATGCATCCTGGTCACCAACGCTGCATTCCTCGAAATCGCCCAACTGGCGACCGAGGAGCAGGCGCGCGGGGAACACTTGGAACGCTGGCTCGGGCGCTCGGGCGTTGATGTCAGCGTATTGCTCAGCAATCTCGCTAAACATGGTACGGTCCGGCTGTTCTTCACGACCGCGCGCGGGGAGTACGGCTCCAATCCTGAGGTAGAGATCTCTGCGGTATCAATCCGTGACGGCAATCGCACGACCTTCGGTTTCTCCATTCGGGACGTCTCCCGTAGGCTGAGTTCGCCCGGCAAGGCGGCAGGAGACATAAGTGTCGCCATCATGCCTCGATCCATGGAACAGCTTACCGAACTGGTCGGTCGTGTGCCGCTTAAGGAACTGGTCCGCGAATCGACCGACGTCATCGAACGGATGTGCATTGAGGCGGCGCTCATGCTGACTGGCGACAACCGAGCCTCTGCCGCCGAACTTCTCGGGCTCAGCCGGCAGAGCCTCTATCTGAAGCTCCGCCGCTATGGCCTGACCGAAATAGGCGAAATCGCCGACAAGGCGGAATAGCAGGGCAGGATGGCGAGCCGCAGCATCTCCCACGCGCGCTTCGCTTTCCCGGCCCCGATGGCTGTGCTGCAACTGCTGAAACCCATTACCTGGTTCGCGCCAATGTGGGCCTATGGCTGCGGCATCGTCTCGTCGGGGCAGTCGATCGAGGGACGCTGGGTCGAGTTCATTGCGGGAGTTCTGCTCTGCGGTCCGTTTGTCTGCGGCACCAGCCAGGCCGTGAACGACTGGTTCGATCGCCATGTCGATGCGATCAACGAGCCACAGCGCCCGATTCCCTCCGGACGCATTCCTGGACGATGGGGCTTGTTCATTGCGATTGCCTGGACGGCCGCATCCATGATGTTGGCGATGCTGCTCGGTCCCTGGGGATTCGGCGCGACGCTGGTCGGGCTCGCATTGGCTTGGGCCTATAGCGCGCCGCCCTTCCGCCTGAAGCGAAATGGCTGGTGGGGCAATAGCGCCGTCGGCGTCTGCTACGAGGGCCTGCCCTGGATCACCGGCGCTGCGGTCATAGCGACGGCCATGCCCGCACCGCACATCCTGCTGGTCGCCGCCCTCTACAGCCTGGGGGCGCACGGAATCATGACCCTGAACGACTTCAAGTCAGTCGACGGCGATCGCGCGATGGGAATCGACTCGCTGCCCGTGCTTCTCGGCGTGGAACGAGCGGCGCGGGTGGCCTGCGCGGTGATGGCGCTGCCCCAATGCATCGTCATCGGGCTGCTTGTCGCCTGGGGCGCTCCCTGGCATGCGGGCGCGGTCGTCGCCCTGCTCATCGTGCAACTCGGCCTGATGATCCGGCTGCTGGACAGCCCCCGCGTGCGCGCACCCTGGTACAATGCGACCGGCACCACGCTTTATGTTCTGGGTATGCTGGCCACGGCCCATGCCTTGGCCGGTGCGGCGTGAGCGGCGAACCCGCCACCTTCGGCTGGCTGACCATTCTGCGTCTGGGCCTGGTGCAGACAGCGCTCGGTGCTGTCGTCGTCCTCACCACATCGACCCTCAATCGCGTGATGGTGGTCGAACTGGCCTTGCCGGCCATGGTTCCTGGCGCGCTGGTCGGTCTGCACTATGCCATCCAGCTCTCGCGGCCGGGCTTCGGCCATGGCTCGGATCGCAGCCGGCGACGCACGCCCTGGATTATCAGCGGCATGGCGACCCTTACGCTCGGCGGCCTCGGCGCGGCCATCGCAACCGCCTGGATGAGCAGCAATACAAGCGCGGGTTTGGCACTTGCCTTGACAAGTTTTGTCCTGATTGGTCTCGGCGTCGGTGCCGCCGGCGTCTCGCTGCTGGCCCTGCTCGCCGCACGTGTGGCACCTCGTCGCCGGCCCGCGGCCGCGACGATTGTCTGGCTGATGATGATTGCGGGCTTCGTCGCCACCGCCGGCGGCGCCGGGCACTTTCTTGACCCCTTCTCTCCCCTGCGCCTGGTCGCTGTCGTCGGCATCGTCTGCGGATTGGCTTTCCTGCTGGCACTCGCTGGCGTCATCGGCATTGAACGGGGGCCGGTATCGGCAGGCACCACAACGGATGATGCGACCGCCACCGCAAGCAGTTTCCGTGCTGCCCTTGCCCAGGTCTGGGACGAACCGAAGACGCGCCGCTTCACCCTCTTCATCTTCGTCTCCATGCTGGCCTTCAGCGGTCAAGACCTGATCCTTGAGCCCTTCGCAGGCATGCTTTTCGGTCTGACGCCCGGCGAGACCACGCAGCTTGCCGGAGTGCAGAATGCCGGCGTTTTCCTCGGCATGGTCCTGATCGCGCTCGGCGGCAGCGCCTGCGGCGTAGCGCGCTTTGGTTCCATGACTCGCTGGACCCTGATCGGGTGTATCGCTTCCGCCTTCACCCTCGCCGGACTCGGGGCCGCTGCCTCCGCTCCGTCAGGCTGGCCGCTGCGCGAAACGGTTTTCCTGCTCGGTGTCGCGAATGGCGTCTTTGCCGCCGCAGCCATCGCCTGCATGATGGACCTTGCCAGCGCCGGCGGCCCGTCACGGGCCGGCGTGCGCATGGGATTGTGGGGGGCGGGGCAGGCAATTGCCTTCGGCCTCGGCGGCTTTCTCGGGACAGTCATCGTCGATCTCGCGCGCGCGACACTGGGTGACGCGCAGCACGCCTATGCGATCGTTTTCGTTGGCGAGGCGGCCCTCTTCCTGATAGCGGCCGTGCTGGCCTATGGCCTGGCCCGCGACGGCACCGAGGCAGCCAGCGGTGCGACCCGCGGATACCTGGCCTATGACGGGAGATGAGCATGACCGATACTACCGAGACGTATGACGTGGTCGTGGTCGGCGGCGGGCCAGCCGGTAGCACAGCTGCGCTGGATCTGGCGCGTGCCGGTCGCTCCGTTCTGTTGCTGGAACGAGGTGGGCGTATCAAGCCGTGCGGCGGTGCCATTCCGCCGGCCCTGATTGCCGAGTTCGCGATTCCGGATGCTTTGCTGGTCGCCCGCGCCCGTGCCGCCCGCATGATCTCTCCAGGCAATCGTGCCGTGGATATGCCGATCGAGGGCGGGTTCGTCGGCATGGTTGATCGTGAGCATTTTGACGAGTGGCTGCGGCGGCGGGCCGAGACAGCCGGCGCCCGGCGGCGAACGGGAACCTTCCAAGCGCTGGACCGCGATGGCGGCGGCATCAGTCTGGTCCGCTACGCCATCCGCGATGATGAAGGTACAAGGGCGTGCCTGGTCCGCGCCCGCGCTGTCATTGGTGCCGACGGCGCCAATTCGGCAGTGGCGAAACAGGCGATCCCGGGTGCGGAGAAGGTCCGCCACGTTTTCGCCTATCACGAGATCGTCCGATCGCCGGATCCGGGCGATGGCTTCGACCCCACACGCTGCGACGTCATCTATCGCGGAACCGTCTCGCCCGACTTCTACGGCTGGGTTTTTCCGCATGGAGCGACCACCAGCATCGGCACCGGTTCTGCTCACAAGGGATTTGCCATCCGCCCGGCGACAGCCCTACTGCGACAATCCCTCGGCCTGGATCAGGCCGAGACTGTCCGGCGCGAGGGAGCGCCTATTCCGATGCGGCCCCTGCCCCGGTGGGAGAACGGCCGCGATGTCCTGCTGGCCGGAGACGCCGCTGGAGTGGTCGCACCGGCTTCCGGAGAAGGCATCTACTATGCGATGACCGGGGGTCGGCTCGCCGCTCAGGCCGTCGATGTCTATCTGGCGACCGGCAATTCAGCGGCATTGAAAGAGGCTCGCCGGAATTTCATGCGGGCGCACGGCCGTGTCTTCTGGGTGCTCGGGATGATGCAGCGATTCTGGTATGCGAGCGACCGGCGGCGCGAGCGCTTTGTCAGTATTTGTCGCGACCCGGACGTGCAGCGGCTAACCTGGCAGTCCTACATGCACAAGAAGCTGGTGCGCAGCAACCCGATCGCGCATGTCCGCATCTTCTTCAAGGACCTAGCCCATCTGCTTGGACTCGTCGCACCATGACCGTTGTCGACACCCCACTCTGGCGCATGATCCTGGTGGCGGCGGTTGCGGCGCTCGCCGTTGCGTTTCTCGGCGGATTGATGACCGATATCGGGCCCTGGTACCAGTCGCTTGCCAAGGCAAGCTGGCAACCGCCCGGCTGGCTGTTCGGTCCCGTCTGGACCCTGATCTTCGCCCTCGTCTCGCTCGCCGGCGTCAGCGCATGGCGCCGGACGCGCCGGGAGCGTGACCGCCAGACGGTTCTGCTGCTCTTCCTGGTCAACGGCTTCCTCAATGTTCTGTGGAGCCTGTTGTTCTTCCGATTGCAGCGGCCGGACTGGGCATTGGTCGAAGTGATGGCCCTGTGGCTGTCGATCCTGGCACTAATAATTCTGCTGCGGCGGTATTCCCGCGTTGCAGGCTGGCTGCTCCTGCCCTACCTGCTGTGGGTATCGTTCGCCGCCTATCTCAACTGGACTATTGTGCAGCTCAATGCGCCCTTCGGTGGCTGAGTCGGCGGGTGGAGGACGAAGTCAGGATAATGGACGAGCTTTTCGCAGATGGATCCATCGTCATCTGGATTCTGGCACTGGTAGCCGTGGAAGCGATCTTTCTCGGCCTCTACTGCTGGCGGATGCGCCGGGGTCCTTGGCCAGGCGAAATCCTGTTCAATCTCGCCGCCGGGGCGGCATTGCTGCTGGCCCTGCATGGTGCCCTTGTCGATGCCGCCTGGGAGTCGATCGGCCTATGGCTCGTCATCGGCCTGATGGCCCATATCGCCGACCTTGCGGTACGCTGGCGGCGATAGGCATGACCACGAAAGTCAGGCAGACGGGGCGCCGGGCGCGCGGCGATCGCCATACAGGCGATGGTCGCGCGCCCCGACTGCGGCACCGAGCTGTTATTTCATCATGCTTTTGATATAGGCGATGACGTCGGCGCGCTCCTCCGGTTTCTTCAAACCGGGGAACGGCATCTTGTTGCCGGGTACGAAACCCTTGGTATTCTCGAGATATTTGTCGAGCGTCTCATCATTCCAGACCAGCCCGCCAGTGCCGGCAGCCTTCATCGCCTCGGAATACTTGAACCCCTCGACGGTGCCCGCGGTTCGGCCAATGATGCCCTGCAGGCTCGGCCCGATCTTGTTCTTGCCGGCTTCCAGTGTATGGCAGGCCTTGCACTTGTTGAAGACCTTCTCTCCGCTCGCCGGATCAGCGGCGGCGGCTCCTTGCGCAAGAGCCAGGGTCAAGGCGCAGACTGCCGTTAGTACCGGCAGCAGCTTCGCTGTACGCATGGTCATTCTCTCCCAGTTCGGTTGTCTATCGGCCCGAAACCGGCCGATTTCGTAATATGGTCTTCGCCATGGAAGCGGTGCGCCCGGCGGGGAGCCTCGCGCCAAACGAAGTGGCTGCAGTACCGGATACGCCCCGCGGCCAGATTCGGATCACTCACCCGCCCGTGCAGCTAACTGTATTGCAGCGGCTTTGACCGCCTCGGACACACCAATACTAAGGCGAAAGGCGACGGCTGCTTCGTCGATCACGGAGGTTTGATCGGGAAGCCGGGAGCCGGCCTGGTCGAGGATCGCACGGAGATCAGCAGCCGCAGCGATCGAATTCCCAAGCTGCGGAAACGCGAAGTAGCTTAGCGCCGAATCGTCCAGTTCCAGGGCCTTAGCCATCAGGTCGCGGAGGATCCGGCCGCCATTGAGGTCACCGAGGTAACGGACATAGGCATGGGCGAGGAGGCGGGCCGGGTCGGCTTCCGTCGCCGCATCGATCCGCTTTGCATACGCGACTGCTTCGTCCAGCAGTGGCAGGCGATCCTCCCAGTCTGGACCGAACAGCTGGACCAGGTCGCTGAGGATCGCCGCCCCGCGATATAGGGCCGGTTGACGGACTTCCCCCAACACGGGATGCCCGCTGTGCCGCTCCAGGTTCGCCTCAAGCGCCTTATATGCCGGCAGCAGGTTGCGAAGATGCAGGCCATGCCCGAGACGGTCCGCTCGGCGTTGCAGCAGCTCGCGAATGATGCCGCTGCGCTCAGCCTGCATATGCAGTTCGCGGGTATGTTGGCGCATCAGGTCGCATAGCCCGGCTGCGGCCGTTGCGCCGTCGGCCACCCGCCCGGGAGAGGTTTCGATCACCATGATGCGGCAATTCTGCGTCAATGGTGGTCTGGGGACAAGAGCCGGAAACGAAGCCTGTATTGCGGCCGGCCGCAGACCCATCCGGCTGGCCCTCCCTCGCCGGGTCGCCTATTGAGGTGCGGCCAGCACCGGATAGTCGCCCAGCATGCTTTGACCGAAGAACGGCTTGTTCACGCCCTGGTGACAGGTGCTGCAGTTGATCTTGGCCACGTCGCCCTGCTTGCCCAGGCGATTGGCCGGGAACGTGGATGTCAAAGGTTCCAGAAAGTTGGCGTTGAGATCGCGAACCATCTGGATGCCGTGCCAGGCCGTCACGCGCTGCGGCGTACTGGTCTCCCAGGTCGAAAAGGCCTGGGCATTGTGGCAGAACGTGCAATTGACGCCGAGACCGTCGGACATATGCATCATAAGGCTGTAGGTCTCCTCCGCCTTCTTGATGCTGGCTCCGGGTCCCGTCGGCAGCGCCGTCGTCGAGACCACGCGGATTGCCATGTCTGATTTGAGCAATGGCAACAGCGGATCCGCCGGCAGCGAGGTGAGCCCTGCGATCGGCGCCGGGCGATTCTGTCCCTGCAGGTCCGCTGCGAAGCCGCCGGCATATTTGAAGCCGCTATCCAGGAACCAGACATTCTCCGGCACCGGATTGCCGCGATGGCAGGTGAGGCATGTCACGCCCGTCTGGCCGACATGGTCGGACCAGGCGCTGTTGATGTGCTGGGTCATCTCCAGCATGCGCCGGGCAACAATCTTGGTGTAGACAGAATCGAGGGCGAGATTTTCTTCGCTGTGGCAATAATTACAGCCCTGTTCCGGCGATACCCATTCGGTGATCGCCGACATCACACGAATGAACTCGTCCGATCCGACATGCCCCAGCACCTGCACGTTCTCGTAGACCGTGGAGGATGGCTCGCCCGGCTCCACCGGATCCAGCGGCGGTGGCAGCACATTCGCCTGCTGCAGCTCGGCATAGGTGCGCGGGTTCTGAACCTGCTCCATGCCGGTGCCGCGATAGCCGTTCTGCGCGGTCATGACGGGCGGCCGTTCGAAAGTGCCGAAGATGATCGCCGCAGCGACGGTGGCGCCGATGATGGCGATGGCTGCGGTGGACTTCAAGGGCGCGCTCATGATCCACCTCCCGCTCCGACAGCCGGGTCGGTCACCGGCGGAAACACCGACGGATAGGCCGGGGCAACGCCGTGCTTCACCGCCCACAGATACCAATCATCGACCACGGTACCGGTCAGCAGGATGCCGATGCCGCCGGTCAACGGGCAGAGCACCGCAAACCACCACGCCCAACGGTGGATCGATTCCATCGTGGCATTGAAGCCCATGGTCCAGCGCCAGAACAGGGCGGCGCGTTCCGCGGCCGTGCCGCGGTCGACCGATTGCTCCAGTTCGCGCTCGCCGCCATAGCGACTTACCGCCAGGATGGTGGCGCCGTGCATGGCAAAGAGCAGCGTCGCGCCATAAAGGAACACGATCGAGAGCATGTGGAATGGGTTGTAGAACAGGTTGCCGTAGCGGATTGAGAAGGCCGCCGTCCAGTCGAGATGCGGGAAGATGCCGAAGGGCACCGCCTCGCTCCAACTGCCCATCAGCAACGGCCGGATGAAGCCCAGCACCAGGTACAGCCAGATCGCCGCAGCAAAGGCCCATGCGATATGCGTCCCCATACCGAGCGCACGGGCGCGACGGTACATGCGCACCCACCAGAGGATGATCGATGCGGTAAGGAAGAAGCCGGCCATCAGCCACCAGCCGCCTTCGCGCAGCGGTGGCAGCACCTTGAGGCCCCATTCCGGACCCGGTGGCTCCAGCGCCAACCAGGGGAGCTGGCGTACGAACTGGATCGGGTCCCAGTTCACCGAGGCCAGCATGTTGAGGCCGATGATCTCGATCGCGGCGAAGCCGCACATCAGCGAGGCGACGCCGAGCCAACCGAGATAGATCGGCCCGATCTGCGCGTCGCCGATCTTGCCCAGCAGATGCGAGAACCAGGGTTGACCGATGCGCGGCATGTCCGCACGCGGCAGTGCGACACCAAAATCCGCCGGCCCATGAACCTGGACCTGGGTGAAAATGTTCTGATACTGCGCCATGACCTTGCCCTTCCCTTGCCCGGATCGGCCTACGACCAGATCGGCAGGCTGAGCCACCAATCCCACCATTCCGGCCAGCCGCGGGTCCAGAACGGCCCGCTGATGATGATGCAGACCGCGCTCCAGAAGCCCGCCGACAGCGCCAGGAAGAGGCCGAGTCGGTGGATGCCGAGCGTCCCGATCGAGTAGCCGATGGCGTCACGGAAGAAGGTGTTCTCGTGCTCGACCGTCTTTACCCGCTCGCCTGGCGCGGGATTGAGCGCCGAGAGGATTAGGCCGCCATGCAGGGACAGTGCGAACACGGTGGCGAAGAAGAAGCTGACCCCCAGCATATGCGCCGGATTGTAATGAAAGTGCAGGTACTGGTAGCCGGTGTTCGACACCCAGTCGAGATGCGAGATGATGCCATAGGGAAAGCCGTGCCCCCATGCGCCCAGCAGCAGCGGGCGTATCACCACCAGCGAGAAGTATGCGAATATGGCCACGCCGAAGGCGATCGGGACATGGAAACCGATACCGAGCTTGCGGCAGATCTCGACCTCGCGCAGCGCCCAGGAAATGAAGGCACCGAGCGCGCATACCGTGATGATCTGCCAGAGTCCGCCCTCCCTGAGCGGCGCCAAGGCAAGTCCGTACTCAATATCTGGCGGCGCGATGCTGATCTGCCAGAGGTTCCAGGTCGGCCCGAGTGCCGCCCCCCAGACGATGAGCGCCGTGCCGACGGCGGCGAAGAAGATCGTCGTCACGCCGAAGAAGCCGACATAAAAGGGTCCAACCCAGAAGTCGAACAGATCGCCGCCAAGCAGCGTTCCGCCCCGGACCCGGTACTTGCGCTCGAAGTTCAGCAATGCCATCGCCGCCTACTCCCCTCGAAAGGCCCCCCGGCGTTGGATCGCCGGGCGGCCATCCGGTCGACATGCGGCAGAAGCCCTTAGGCTCCGGCCGCATGCCTGGCCGGGTGACGTCAGCCGACCTGTGTCGGCTGCATCGTGACAATCGATGATTGTCCGGTCGCTGCTCCATGGCCGGGACCTTCCAGCCAATTGAACCGGTCCGTGCTCAGCAAGATGAAATGAATCACGATTGCCAGCACGAACAGGAAGGTGAACAAAGCGACCAATGCTCTCCTTGGATCGAAGAGAAGCCATATACGCCACATTGTACTCTCCTCCGGTTCGTTAAGTGAGCATGGTCAGCAGGTTGCTGACCGCTCCTTGAGCGCCGTCGATCATCGACGTCGTGTACCCTTCCGGGCCGGGTAGCCACGGGCGCCACATCCACGCAAGTACATGCGCGACGATGGCGACGGCGACGAAGAGGATGAAGCTCCGCATGAAAATGCCGTGGAACTCCTGTGCCTCTCCTTCCGTCAATCCCGAAAGCGAACCGCTCCCTCTCCCATCAGCTGCCATTTCTGGATCCTCCGTATGGTGGGACGTTTCGACGTTCGCCGCGCAACCCCCGCGCGGCCGGGATCACCACACCCACAAGGAGAGTGGTGAACTCGTTGCCCGGAGCGACCGGGCGAATGCCATCTTGTGCGGCACGGCGGTTCATGCCGCCCTGCCTTCCGCCAGCGCGTGCCGCGCCAGCTCCAGTTGTTCGGTCGAGACCCGCTCGGCGCCCGCCCTGAGGGCTTCGCGTTCGGCCGCATCGCGCAGCCTTTTGGCGGCGGAAATGCGCACGACGACGGGTTCGGCGGCGACCAGGCGGTCGAGCGATTCCATGGCCTCGTCGTCCCAGGGCAATTCGCGGTGAAGTCGGGACGGCGTTGCCTCGACCTTATCCATTTCAGTGCCGAGCGGGAGAATGTTGAACAACGCGTCGAACAGCGCGTTGCAGACCTCCTGCAGCACGTAGGTGGCACCGGCATAGCCCATGAAAGGCGTGCCCGTGTGCCGCCGTATGACGGTGCCGGGGAACGAGGCCGGAATGTAGATCGATCTGGAGCCGATTTCGGCCAGGTACATGCGTTCGTTGTAGCTGCCGAAAAGAATGAGCGGGGTGTTCTCGCGCACCTGGCGGCGGATCGCCTCATTGTCGGTCTTTTCCCCGGGCCGCCGGGCCACTGCAAAGGTGCAGGGCAGACCCAGTTCGTCTTCCAGGAAGTTGCGCAGGCCGCGTGTATAGGTCTCGTTCGCGACAACAGCGAAATTGGCGGTGGCAAAGAAATCCTGAGTGACCGAACGCCAAAGATCCCAGAGCGGCTTGATGGTGGTATGCTTCTCCCGCGCGATGAAGGGTTCCGGATCGAGCCCGAGAAGTTCGCCAAGGGTGCGCAGGAACTTGGTCGTGCTGTGGAGCCCGATCGGTGCCTGCAGATAGGGTCGGTCCAGCGCTTCGCACAGCAGGCGGCCGAACTCGCGATAGAGGCAGATGTTGACATCGGCATCGATCAGCTTCGGCACATCGGCCAGATGGCTGCCGAGCGGAAACTCCATGTTGATTTCAGCGCCGATCCCTTCGACCAGCCGGCGTATCTCTGCCAGGTCTGACCAGGTATTGAAGTGGCCGTAGATCGGACCAATGATGTTGACCTTTGGCCTGGCACCCGGCTTGCGTGGCGGAATGCTTTTCTTGATTCCATATTCACTCCACAGCCAGAAGAGCGCGCGGTCGGCACTCTGCCACTGATCCTCGTCGATGGTGCGGGGCAGGAAGCGCTGGATATTGGTGCCTTCCGGCGTCACGCCGCCGCCGATCATCTCGGCGATGGAGCCGGTAACCACGACGCTCGGCAGATGCGGGTCGAGGACGCGATGCGCGCGTCGCATCGCCTGTTCGGTGCCGTGCTGGCCGAGTTCTTCCTCGGCGAGACCGGTGACAACGATCGGCAACTCATGCGGCGGCAGGGCGTCGGTATAGTGCAGCACCGAGGTGACCGGCAGATTCTCGCACCCCACCGGGCCGTCGATAATCACCTGCAGGCCCTTGATGGCAGTGAAAACGTAGACGGAGCCCCAATAGCCCCCGGCGCGATCGTGATCGAGGACCAGCATCAGACGGGCTCCTCGACGGATTTGCGGGAGGCAGCGCGCTCGGCCTGGCGCTTCAGGCGTTCGCGGAATTCCGGGCGATCCTTCGGCTGCGCTGTCCACACCCCGGCGGCATGACCGGTACCGACGCCCTCGAAGAAGTCGCGCATCGCGTCGAACTTCCCCTTGCGGCCGATTGCGGCATTGATCACCTGCGGGAGGGAGCCGGCGCCGGCCGGGCCCATCAACGGTCGCGCCGAAATCAGGTTGGTGAAGTAGAGCGCCGGAATGGCTCGCTCCTTGGCATGCTGCACGACGGGCGTCGTGCCGATGGCGAGGTCCGGCTTGAACTCCTCGACTGCGGCGATGTCCTGCTCCAGCGAGGCACGATACTGTACCTGGACGCCATGTGCCTCGAGCCATTCCCGGTCAGGATCCGACCAGGGCGTCTTCGGGCAGGCCGTGCCGACATAGCGCAGGTCCGCGCCGCTTTCGACCAGCAGCCGCGCCACCAGCAGTTCCGAGCCTTCATAACCCGAGAGCGTGATCCGCCCGGCGATGGGTGCGGCCGCAAGCGCGCCGGCGACGGCAGCATGCAGGCGGTTCTTCACCGCATCGATCCTGGCGCGTGCGACGCCACAAGTTTCACCCACCGCCTCAATCCAGGCGACGGTGCCTTCGGCACCGACCGGGGCCGAGCCGATGACCTTGCGGCCCGCCGACTCGAACTCGCGGATCGCAGCGGTATAGAATGGATGGATCGCCGCCACGGCAGCACAATCGAGCGCCGCATAGAGTTCGCGCCATTCGCGCGTCGGCACCACGGGCCCGGCGGCGAGGCCGAGCGGCTCCAGCATCATGCCGATGCCGACTGGATCGGCCGGAAACATTTCGCCAAGCAATGTCACCGTCGGGCGCTCGCTGCGTCCCCCGCGCGGCGCCTGCACAGCGCCCTGCTCTGCCTCGTTGCGGGCGTATTTCAGCATCGCGCCGGCCAGCACGTCCTTCGCCTCGGCATGGGTAGGAACGCCAAAGCCGGGCACATCGATACCGATAATCCGGACGCCGTTGATTTCCTTCGGCAGCAACTGCAGCGGCACACCGGAAGCAGTCGGTACGCACAGGTTGGTTACCACGATGGCGTCATAGAGTGCCGGATCGGCCAGCTTGAAGACCGCGTCGCGGATATCCTCGAACAGCTTGCCGGTGACCAGGGTCTCGGAATTGAACGGCACATAGCCGACCGTGCGGCGCGCTCCATAGAAATGCGCGGTGAAGGTAAGGCCGTAGACACAGCAGGCCGAGCCGCTGAGGACGGTCGCTGTGCGGCGCATGCGGAGGCCCACTCGCAGCGAGCCGAATGCGGGGCACATGCTCTGTGGCTTGTCATGGGGGCCGACGGGATAATCCTCGGCATAGCGGGCGAGCGTCTCGCTCTTGCCGGCTGCCTCGGCCGCATGAAGCAGCTCCGCCTTGCCGCCATGGCAGCCGCCGTCAGGCGCGTCCGGCGCGTCCGGACCTGCCATCGCTGTTGCGTCACCGAGCGAATCGCAGGCAACCTCGGCGCTTGGCCGCATCCTGTCGTCGCTGTACTGGTCGCTGCCGGGCATGACGTTTCGGGCGCTCCTCAGACGGATTCGTAGATGACTTCGAGCGACGGCTTCTGCACCAGCGTGCCGCCGCACATGTCCTCGGCCGAGGCCGGCTCCAGCACCACGCCGCGACCGACCGCGTCACCCTTGAACAGGCCGAGCAGTTGCTCGTGAGTCAGCGGCGTCGGATGCTTGGGCGGCGCCTCTGCCACATTGCGCGCCAGGTCGGCGAAGAGCGGACCCCATTCGCCGTCAGGCTTGCCGATGATCTCGTAATTGGCGCTCTTGCGCCGGATGTCCTCGTGCGCCGGGATCGACGCCAGCACCGGGATCCCGACCGAGTCGGCAAAGGCCTGGGCCTCGCCGGTGGCGTCATCCTTGTTGACCACCAGACCGGCGACTCCGACATTGCCGCCGAGCTTGCGGAAGTACTCCACGGCCGAGCAGACATTGTTGGCGACGTAAAGCGACTGCAGGTCGTTGGAACCGACCACGATCACCTTCTGGCACATGTCGCGGGCGATCGGCAGGCCGAACCCGCCACAGACCACATCGCCGAGGAAATCGAGCAGAACGTAATCGAACCCCCATTCATGGAAGCCGAGCTTCTCCATCAGTTCGAAACCGTGGATGATGCCGCGTCCGCCGCAACCGCGACCGACTTCCGGCCCGCCCAGTTCCATGGCGAAGACGCCGTCGCGCTTGAAGCAGACATCGCCGATTTTCACCTGCTCGCCAGCCAGTTTGCGCTTGGACGAGGTTTCGATGATGGTCGGGCAGGCGCGACCGCCGAACAGCAGAGACGTGGTGTCGCTCTTCGGGTCGCAGCCGATCAGGAGCACGCGCTTGCCCTGCTGCGCCATCATGTAGGAGAGGTTGGCAAGGGTGAAGCTCTTGCCGATGCCGCCCTTGCCGTAGATGGCAATGATCTGCGTTTCCTTGGTGGCGGAGACCGGC
Organism: Dongia mobilis; assembly: GCF_004363235.1. Taxonomy (GTDB): domain Bacteria; phylum Pseudomonadota; class Alphaproteobacteria; order Dongiales; family Dongiaceae; genus Dongia; species Dongia mobilis. The sequence goes on along the minus strand of NZ_SNYW01000007.1, from coordinate 50,859 downwards.
ACCGGATCGGGTTCGATGGCAGCTTCGGCGCGCAATTGTTCCGTCATGGCGGCGGTACGTGGGGCGAGCGAGTTCATGCGTGGCCTCTCCAATCCAGAACCATCTTGAGACAGGCGGAATCGCCGAAGGCGGTGCGATAGGCATTCTCGGCCCCGCTCGCTTCGGCGCGGTGGGTGATCAAGCCATCAAGCGATAATCTTCCCGTCTCCACAGCTTGTCTGACGGCCACCAGGTCCGGCGCACGCCATTCCGCCGCGACGCGCAGGCGCGCCTCGCGCATGAAAGCGGGCGGGAAGGCGAAGCTGAGGGGCTCGGCATAGAAGCCGGCCAGGATGATTTCGCCGCCAGGGGCAAGCCGGGAGATCAGTTGGTCAAGCAGCGCCGCGTCGCCGGTCACATCGCAGATCACGGGATAGTCGCGGCGCGGGTCGGATGCGGCATCGCTAACCCGATAGCCATCGGAGGCTTGCGCCCGTTGCGGGTCGCATTCCCAGACGACAGGGTCGCCACCCAACATCCGGGTGACACGCGCGATGAGCCGGCCGAGGACGCCGTGGCCGACGACGAGATCCGGCAGTTGGCGGTTCCCCCCCGCGACGGCGTGATGCGCCGTGGCGGCAAGCGCCAAGAGAACAGCGCGTTCCTCGAGTGATTCCGGGACGGCAACGACCTTTTCCGCCGGCACCACGAGCCGGGAGGCGGCACCGCCGAAGAGGCCGCGGATCTCGCCAAAACAGCGGGCGCCAGGGACGAAGACGCGGGTGCCGAGTGGCAGAGTGGCGTCGGGCCCGGCCTGGACCACGCGACCGACCGATTCGTAACCGGGTACCAATGGGTAACCGAGGCCGGGGAAGGACGGCATCCGCCCATACCACAACAGCTTTTCGGTCCCGGTGCTGATCCCGCTCCATTCCACGTCGACCACGACATCCGCCGCACCTGGCTGGGCCAGATCAAGGCGCATCAGCTTCAGATCCTGGGGACGTTCGAGGACAACAGCGGTGGTGTTCATCGTAGCTCGCATTCCGCCGACGCCGGCAAAGAAGCATGAACCCTGTGTGTCACTATAACGTGACAATTATGAGTGTCAATTGAGATGTACACTTTTTCAAAGCGGCCTTTGGCCGGTCATCACGCGAACCAGCACGGGGCGCCTTGTGCGGCGCAGTTTCGGCGCAACGAAACCGGCCTCGGCCAGCAAGCCGGCAAGCGTCTCGGGCGGGCGGGCCCGCCCGCTACCCATGGCAGCGAGATAGAACCCAAAATAGGCGTCCCCGACCGGATCGGTGGCGTCCGCCGCAGCCATCGGCTCGGCGATCAGCAGCACACCGCCGGGCGGCAGGGCCGCCCAGGCCGCCCGCAGCAGGTGCCGCACGGCGGCATCCTCATGGTCATGCACCACGCGGACGAGGGTGATGAGATCGGCGCCGCCGGGCAGCCGATCGGTGAGGAAGCTGCCGCCGTGGATTGCCAGCCGGTCCTGGAGGGCGTCAGGCAATTGACGACCGGCGGATTCCGCGACCGCCGGAAGATCGAACAGCATGCCGGTGAGATGCGGGACGCGATCGAGTACCGCGGAGACGAAACCGCCGAGGCCACCACCGACATCCAGGACGCAACGGTGCTGGGCGAAGGAATAGGCCTCCAGCACATCCTCGACCAGTAGCGGCAACGACGCCGCCATCAGCGCCGAATAGGGGGCGACGGAAACAGCGGTGGGCTCAGTTGCCCCCGCATAGGGCCAGAACGTGCCCAACCCGGTCGACGGCTGCGCCCCGCGCAAGAGGGCAACCGGATTGCGCAGATCGTCATAAAACAGCCGGTGATGTCGTACCATCGCCGCGATGGCCGGGTTGCCGACCAGGGCAGCACCCAGCGGGCCGAGCCCCACCCGCCCGGCGCTGCGGCCTTCCACCAGTTGGAGTGATTGCGCCGCGCGCAGCAGACGGGTCATCGCTGCCAGCGGCAGATTGAGCCGCCTTGCCAGTTCCGCCGCGTCGCAAGGGCCATGCTTCAGGATCGCAAAGAGATCGAGTTCGACGCAAGCGGCGAGAACCTGCGTATAGACGAAGCCCGCGCAGAGATCGAACAATTCCCGTGTCCGCCGCTCGGCAATGCCACGGGTCATCGGAAACGCGGCGGCCCATCGCTGGAACCGCTGGCTGGCCAGCAATTGGTCGCGCCAGGTCAGCAGCCGGTCACGCAGGGTTACCGCTTGCGCCGGAGCATCCGGCATCAGCACATGCATTGTCCGGCGCTCACGCCGCCCGCAGCGCCAGCCCTTTTGGCAGCAACCGCCCGGACTCGGAGAGAATATGCGCCTTCAGATCCTCGGCGCCGGGACAAGCGGGAATGCCCTCGACCGCCTCGGCGACCAGGCATTTGAGCCGTCGGATGGCACCGTCTAGGCCAAGTTGGAGCACTGCGCTGGGGCGGCCGAGCAGGGCATCCTGCCCCACGGGCTTGCCCAAATCTACGCTGTCGCCAGCCGCATCGCGGATGTCGTCCGCCACCTGATAGGCCTCGCCGATGCGCTCACCGAGCAATTGCCAGGGCGCCGCTTCGGCACCTGCCGCGGCAGCACCGGCGACCGTCGCCGAGGCAAACAGAGCGCCGGTCTTGGCGCGGTGATAGGCGGAAAGATCGGCCTCCGGCTCGCATTCCCAGGCCTGGCCCGCGACGATGCCGAGCGGCATGCCGACCGAGCGCGCGACGACCAATTGCAGCGCACCGCAGCGCGGCGGCGCCAGCATCGTCTGCCGTGCGATGGTCTGGAAGGCGAGCACGATCAGGGCGTCGCCGGCGAGCACCGCCAGGCGTTCGTCGAAGGCGCGATGCACCGAAGGTTTGCCGCGCCGTTCGTCGGCATTGTCGAAGCAGGGCAGGTCGTCGTGCACCAGCGAGGCGCAATGCAGCATCTCGATGGCGCAGGCCGCCGCGTCGGCAACGGCCGGTTGGTCGTCACCGCAGGCTTCCGCGACCGCAAGGCAAAGGCGAGGCCGAATACGCGCACCGCCCGGAAAAACGGCATAGCGCACCGCGGCCATCAATCTTGGGGGACATCCCGATCCATCCGAGGCGGCGATCGCCTCGTTCATCGCCCGCTCAATGCGCGTCATGGCAACCATGGGGGCCTCCCGCGTCCGACCGACTGTCAATTTGTTTGGTCATTTTATAGTGTCATGTATACTTGACACTCATAAAACAGTCAACCGGGCAGTCACCCCGGACATTCATTCGGTCTCAGGGAACCACGGACGGAGCCATGGCGCGGGTCATCATCATCGGTGCCGGCATCGGCGGCCTGGCGGCGGCGGCGCTGCTGGCAGCTCGCGGCCTCGACGTGACGGTCGTCGAGCGCGCCGCGGAAATCGGGGGAAAAATGCGCCTGGCGACGATCGGCGGGCGGGCGATCGATTGCGGGCCGACCGTCTTTACCATGCGCTGGGTATTCGACGAGCTCTTTGCCGATGCCGGCGGTGATTTTGCCGCCGCCGTTGCGGCGCGGCCGGTCGAGATCCTTGCCCGCCACGCCTGGGACGATCGCGGCCATCTCGATCTCTACCCGGACTTGGATCGCTCCGCCGATGCAATCGGCACGTTCTGCGGTGCGGCCGAGGCGCGTGCCTATCGCAGTTTCTCTACACGGGCAGCGGAGATCTACCGGACGCTCGAGCACAGCTTCCTGCGCGCGAGCCGGCCAAGCCCGGTCTCGCTGATGTTCCGTGTCGGACCGCAGCGGCTGCCGGAGTTGCTGCGCATATCGCCCTTCGCCACGCTGTGGGATGCGCTTGGCGAGCATTTCAACGATCCGCGGCTGCGCCAGCTCTTCGGGCGTTATGCCACCTATTGCGGGTCATCCCCCTTTCAGGCGCCGGCCACGCTGATGCTGGTCGCCCATGTCGAACGCGAAGGGGTCTGGCTGGTCGACGGCGGCATGCACAGCATCGCGCGCGCACTCGCCACACTGGCGCGCACCCACGGCGCCGAGATCCACCTTAATGCCGAGGTGAAAGAGATCGAGATCACCCGTGGCCGAGCCACCGGCCTCACCCTCGCCGATGGCATCCGTTTGCCTGCGGACGCAATCGTCATGAACGCCGATGTGGCGGCGCTCGCTGCCGGGTGTTTCGGCGCCGCCTTGCGCGGCGCCGTTGCGGCGGTGCCGCCGGCGGCGCGCTCGCTCTCGGCCGTGACTATCGCGAATTTGGCCCCCTGTGACGGCTTCCCCTTGCTGCGGCACAACGTCTTCTTCTCGCCGGATTACCAGGCCGAGTTCGACTCAATCTTCCGCGCCGGTCGGCTGCCGGACGATCCGACCGTCTATCTCTGCGCCCAGGACCGAGGCGACGGCGACGCGGACGTTCCCGCGCCCGGCGAGGCTGAGCGGCTCTTCTGCCTGATCAATGCGCCGCCCGGTGGCGACACGAGGGCCCCGGCGCCTTCGGGGGAAACGACATGGCAAGCCAGGATCGCACACCGGCTGGCGCAATGCGGCCTCAGGATCACCAAATGGGAGAACGGCCAATGGACCGGACCGCGGGAATTCAACCGGCTCTTTCCGGCGACGGGGGGGGCGCTCTACGGCCGGGCCTCGCATGGCTGGGCGGCGACCTTCAGGCGCGAGGCGGCACGCAGCCGCCTGCGGGGCCTCTATCTGGCGGGGGGCGGGACGCATCCGGGGCCGGGTGTGCCGATGGCGGCGCTCTCTGGCCGGCTGGCGGCGGATGCCCTGCTGGCGGACCTCGCTTCGACCAGAGAGTCGGTCCGAACGGCTATGCCTGGTGGTATGTCGACGCCCTGAGTGAAGACGGGCGGCACGCCCTCACCGTCATCGCTTTCGTCGGCAGCGTCTTCTCGCCCTATTACGCCCGGGCGCGGCGGCGCGGCAACGCCGACCCGGCAAATCACTGCGCCATCAATGTCGTGCTCTACGGTCCGCGCGCCAAGCGCTGGGCGATGACCGAGCGCGGCGCGAGGTCCCTCTCCCGCGATGCCACCAGCTTCGCCGTCGGGCCGAGCGCGTTGCACTGGGACCAGGGCCGCCTCGTCATCCGGATCGACGAGATCGGCGTCCCACTGCCGTTGAGGCTGCGTGGCGAGGTCCGACTGACACCCCATGTCCTGCCCGAATTCGCGATCAACCTAGACGGTGCGGAACGACATCACTGGCGCCCCATCGCCCCCAGCGCCGCTGTCGAGGTCGTGATGGAGCAGCCCGCGCTGCGCTGGCGGGGAACCGGCTATTTGGACAGCAACTGGGGTGACGAGCCACTCGAGAAGGGCTTCATTGCCTGGGATTGGTCGCGGGCGCATGGCGACGGTACCACCGCCATTCTCTATCACGGCGAAAAGCGGGATCGGGACACCTTCGGCTTTGCCATCGCCTGCGACGCTGCCGGGCGGTTTCATCACATTGAGGCGCCGCAGCGCGTCGCCTTGCCCGCCACCCTGTGGCGCATCGGGCGGGCGACGCGCGCCGACAATCCCTTCGATGCGCGCGTGCTGCGCACCTACGAGGATACGCCCTTCTACGCCCGTTCACTGATGGAGACGCAGTTGCTGGGGCGCCGGATGATCGCCATGCATGAAAGCCTGTCGCTCGACCGCTTCGCCAATCCGTTGGTGCAGTTGATGCTACCCTTCCGGATGCCGCGACGATCCTCCTGACCGGGAACTTGACCCACCCTCAGATTTCCCGCGTTCACCGGGCTTCGGCGTCGCGCGCAACTCGTAGACGGCCCAGCCGAGCACCAGACCACCGACCAGCAGAAGCTCGATCAGACCCAGCCAGTTTCCGCTCATGGCGAGCCCTCAGGCGCGGGAGCGTTGCTGCTCCAGCCGCGCCTCCCGCTCCAGACGGTGGAACAGGTCGATGACCCAGCCGGCCTCCTCGTCGAAGCTGCGCGCCTTGCGCGGCGCTGCGACGGGGCTGCAACGGACGGCCTCGACCAGGAAGCGCAGTTCATGCGTCGGTACATCATCGCTTCCGCTCCTTCCGGCCAGCACCGTCAGCGCAAGCTGCACGCCAACCGCTTGCGTCAGGCGCCACACCTTGCGCCGGCCGCTCACCACGGCCCGGCGGGTGACCGAATCGCCGCCCTGACGCAGCACCTCGTTGCCGATCTCGGCATAGAGCCAACGCGCCGCCGCGATTCCGGGCCGACAGGCAAAGGGCAGCCGCGTGATGGCCGGGTCGGCGCGGCGGTAATGCTGATCGGCCGCCTGCACCAGGCGGGACACGATCCCCGCGAGGCGTGCATCGAAGACCGGCCGTGCCAGGAATCTCTCGGCATCGATCCCCGCCGCAGCCAGCCAGTCCAATGGCAGATAAAGCCGACCTGCCGCCGCATCCTCGCCGACGTCGCGGACGATGTTGGAGAGCTGCATGGCCATGCCGAGGTCGCCGGCACGGGCCAGCGAATCCTCATCCCGCGTCTCCATCAGCAGCGCCATCATCGCCCCGACCGAACCGGCAACCCGCGCCGCATAGGCGCGCAGTTGCGGCAAATCGGCATAGCGACGCCCCGCGAGGTCCCAGGCGAAACCCTCCAGCAGTGCCGCCGGCAGGTCGATCGGAATCGCGAATTCGCGCACCACGGCCGCCATGGCACGGTCGGCGGCGATGGGTGCCGGACGCCCGGCATAAAGGTCATCGAGACGCCGCCGCAACGCATCGAGCGCCGCGCTGCCGCCACCCAGATCGACCGCGTCGTCCGCCAGCCGGCAGAAGGCATAGAGCGCATAGGCCGGCGCGCGCACGCGGCGCGGCAGCAGCAGGGAGGCCGCATGGAACGAGCGTGAGCCGCCGCGAATCAGCCGCGCGCAGGCGACGATGTCGGCATCAAGGGCGTCAGGCAAAGCTGGCTGCATCGGGGACCACGGAATCGAGCACGCGGGCGGATGACAATACGCCGGGCAGGCCGGCGCCCGGATGTGTACCGGCACCGACCAGGAACAGGTTTTCGACCTCCTCGCTGCGATTGTGCGGCCGGAACCAGGCGCTCTGCAGCAGGGTCGGCGCCATGCCGAAGGCGGCACCACGATAGGACAGCAGCCGATCCTGGAAATCCTGCGGTGTCAGCAGGCGCGAGGTGACGATCTCGCGCTCGAAGCCCGGCAGCAATGTCAACGAGAGCCGCCCGGCCACCGCCTTGCGGAAGCCCTCCGCCGCCTGCGACCAGTCGATCCCGCTCTCCAGATGCGGCACCGGCGAAAGCACGTAGAAGGCGTCGCAGCCCGCGGGGGCCAGCGATGGGTCAGTTGCCGTCGGGCGATGCAGATAGAGGCTGAAATCGGGCGCCAGGACCTTGCGGTCGAAAATGTCGGAGAGCAGTTCGCGGTAGCGCGGGCCGAGCAAAATCGTGTGATGCCCGACCGCCGGATATTGCCGCCGTGTGCCGAAGTACCAGACGAAGAGGCTCATGGAATAGCGCGCACGCTCGATGCGGCGGTCGGTCCAGCGGCGGCGGATTTCCTGTGGCAGCAGGTTGCGATAGGTCCAGGCCGCATCGGCGTTGGAGACGACGATGTCGGCGCGGATTTCCTCGCCGCTTGCCAGGCGTACGCCGGTGACTCGCTTGCCGTTGAGGGTGATCGCACGTACTTCGGCGCCGAAACGCAGCACATTGCCTTGGCGGCGAATCAGCTCGGCGAGCCCGTCGACGATGCGCCCCGTCCCGCCCATGGCGAAATGCACGCCCCAGCGCCGTTCCAGAAAAGCGATCAGCGTGTAGACCGAGGTCGTGTCGAACGGATTGCCGCCGACCAGCAGCGGATGGAAGCTGAATACCACGCGCAGGCGCGGGTCCTTGATGTAACGCGCGACCAGCCCATAGACGCTGCGATAACCCTGGTGACGCAGCAGGTCGGGCGCCACCTTCACCATGTCCGTGATTGAACCGAACGGCACGTGGCCGAGCTCCTCGAAGCCGATGCGGAAGATCTCCTCCCGGGTCGCCATGAAGCGTTCGAAGCCGGATACGTCGGCCGGCGAGAACCGCGCCACTTCCGCCCGCATCGCCTCGGGATCGCCGGAATAGGAGAACTCGGCGCCATCGTCGAAACGAATGCGATAGAAGGGTGTGAGGGCGCGCAATTCGACGTCGTCGGCCAGGCGACGGCCGCACATGGCCCAGAGTTCTTCGAGGAGGAACGGGGCCGTGACGATGGTTGGCCCGGCATCGAAGATGAAGCCGTCCTGGCGGTGGACATAGGCGCGACCACCCGGTGCGTCGAGGCGCTCCAGCACGGTCACGCGGTAGCCGCGGGCACCCAGCCGCACCGCCGCGGCGAGACCGCCGAGGCCGCTGCCGATCACGACGGCATGTGGCTTCGCGGGCGCCGATTGCGACGCCGTCCTGGCAAGCGCGGCCATCATGGCGCTATGTCACTTTTTTTTGACATGTCGAACTGTAGTCACATGTTGTCATTCGGCGCAAGTGGCGCTGGACTGAATGACTTATGAAGTTGCCGTGCTGACTGCCTTGAAGATGAGGTCGGCAACGCGCTCCGCCTGCTCCTCATGCGCCAGATGGCCGAGACCCGGCAGGCGTACCACCTCTGCCTGCGGCATCAGGGCATGCAGCCGATAGGCGTCCGCCGAGGGGATCGTGCGGTCGTTGGAGCCGGCGACCAGCACCAGCCTTGTCTTCAGTTTCGGCAGATCATGGGCAAGGCCGTGCAAATCCCAGTTGGCCATCATCGACAGCGCCGCGCCCACATGGGCTGGATTGCGCGCAAGTCGTTGATAAATCTCCGCGCCCGCCGCATCGATGGTCGAGCCGGTGCCACGCAGCAGACGCTGCACCATGTTGCGGTCGCCGGCCCGCCACGCGAAAAACTGCGCTGCCAGCGCATTCGAGGCCAGCACCTTGGCGAGCGGCGAGAACAGGCGGCCCGGCAGGCCACCCAGCGGCAGCAGGGCGCCGTTGAGGCTGATCAGGCAGCGCGGCGCGATCAGGCTGTCGAGGCACATGCGAGCAAGGATCGCTGCGCCCGCGGAATGGCCGACGACAATCTCCGGTCGCATATTCAGCACACGCAGCAATTCGCCGAGCAGATGCGCCATGCCGGGCAGCGACATGCGGTGCGGCGCCGGCTGCGCCGTGAAGCCATGACCTGGCAGGTCAGGGCCAACCACAGCGAAGTGCTGCGCCAGCAGCGGCAACAGCCCGCGCCAGGAATGTGTCGTCGCACCGGTACCATGTACCAACAGGAGCGGCGGTCCCTGCCCCATCTCCTGCACATGCCAGTTAATGCCGCCGGCGGCGACGAAGCGACTCTGCGCGCGATTGGGCCAGTCACCGCCGTCGCGGTCCCAATCGAGCCGTCGGTCAAGGCGCCGGTCAAGCCGTCGATCGAGCCGCCGATCGAGCCGGTCGCTCATGCCGCGCCGCGCCGCGTAGCGGCGGCCTGAACCGTGCGCGCAATGGCCGAGGCGTCGGCATAGGGCAGCGGCAGATACTGCGCCCCCACCTCCAATGCAAGGCGTTGTGCGGCCGGGGTCGGGGCGGGCGAGGTATCGACCAAAAGGGCGCTCAAGCCCGCGGTACGCGCCATCCGAGCCGCAGCCAGCGCATCCGTTTCCGCCTGCGCCCGACCGCCGCTGCCGTCGCGGGCAACATTGGCGCGGCCATCGGTCAGCAGCACGACCAACGGACTCTTGCCCCGTCGCCGCGAGCTTTCCGCCAGTGCAGTCATGGCAGCGATTGCTGAGGCAAGGGGAGTTCCACCCCCTCCCGGCAGGTCGGCCAATGCCCGGCGGGCACGCACGAGGGACCGCGTCGGCGGCAACAGCAACTCTGCGCCGCGGCCCCGGAAGGCGATCAGTGCCACCTCGTCGCGCCGCACGTAACACTCGGCCAGCAGCAATTCCACCGCCCCCTTCGCTTCGGCCAGGCGATGCAAGGCCGTGGAACCCGAGGCATCGACGGCGAAAATGGTCACCGTCTCGCTGCGCTGTCTGCGGCGGACGAGCCGCAGGTCCTCGCGCTTGACGACAATGCGCCGGCCCGGCAAGGCGGCGGTCTCGCGCAGCCGCTGCCACGGCGCCGCGGCGCGCAGGGTGTCGATAACGCTGAGGCGCAACCCGCCACGTGGAACCCCGGAAAGAATTCCGGCCGGCCTCCCCCGTTGTCTGGAAGCGATCTGCGCCCCGGCACGGCCACCCGGGCCGGCTTTCTGCTGCACCCCGCGCTGCGTCAGGCGCGCCAGCAGGCCGGGCGGAATGCTCGCCGCAGCCGCGGCAAGTACACGATCGGCCAATGCGCTGTCACCATCTGCCGAGTCGGACGACACTTCCTCTTCCTGCCGGTCCGGTTGCTCGGGCGGGTCTACTTCCGTTGCCTCCGCTGGGGCCGTGGTCGCGCGCGGCGCCAGCACCAGCCGCGCGGCCGCCGCGAGGTCGGCCTCCTCGATGCTGTCCGCATCGCGCAGCGCCGCGTGCGCCCGCGCAGCTGCCAGGGCAAATGCCGGCATGCGCAGCGACCAGATGCCGAGCGCCAGCGCGGCGGCACACAGGATCTCGATGTTGTCTGCGGTCACCCTTATCCCTACAAGCCGCCGGCGCGCCGCTGAGACCGTTGCTCGTTCGACAGATGTAGTGAGACCATCCGCCTTCACGCCATCGAGTGAAATCACCAAGCCAAGTCGATCAGTCAGAGCTTCAGGCGGCGCCTCGTCGCCGGCGATTCCCTCATCCAATGCAATGACGGCGATGCGCGTCGGCACTAGGCGCGAAAAGCCGTCCCGCTCAACCACAACCTCGCCACGATCAAGCGCGACGGCGAGATGCGCCGCGATGACCGGACGCATTCGTTCGGCCATTGTCGCGATCAGGAACCCGCCATTGGCCCGCGTGAGCAGGCCGCTTTCGGCAATCGGCCGACCGGCACGCAAGGTTGCCGCAAGATCCAACCCGCCCAACAGGCGGTCCTCGCCCACATGGCTGGGCAGGCGGAAACAGGGTGTATCCGCGGGTGATATGTCGTCGAGGGAACTTAGCCAGCGATCGCGCGCCGGGCCGGGTGCGGCCAACAATCGAATGCCGCCGAGGCCGCTCGGATCGATCGCGAGGAGCGCGGCGGCGAGTACGGCATCGCTGGCGCTCACGGCCCGAACAGCTCCTCGATCGCGCGGGCGACACGCGCGCCGGCACCGCTTTCATCCAGTGGATTGCGCCGCAGCCGGTGATGCAGGGCCGGTGCCGCCACCCGGCGCAGATGCACATCGCCGACGCGCTTGTTGCCATCGAGTGCGGCCAGAGCGCGTGCGGCACGGATCAGGGTGAGTTCGCCGCGCAGGCCGTCGGTGCCAAGCGACATGCAGAGCTGCGCGACGCGTTCCAGCGCTGCGTCCGGCACGTCGATCTCCGCCAGCCGCTTGCGCCCACCGATGATGCGGCGACGCAGGGCGGCCTGTTCCTTTTCCCAAGCCGTCACGAAACCGGCGCGGTCGCGCTCGAAGGCATCGCGACGCCGTACCACCTCGACACGTGTCGGCAAGTCGGTCGGCGTCTTCACCTCGACCGAGAGGCCGAAGCGGTCAAGCAGCTGCGGACGCAACTCGCCCTCCTCCGGATTGCCGCTGCCGATCAGCACGAAACGCGCCGGATGGCGTACACTCAAGCCTTCGCGCTCGACCACATTCTCGCCGGAAGCAGCGACGTCCAGAAGCACGTCGACGAGGTGGTCCTCCAGCAGATTGACCTCATCGACATAGAGAAAACCGCGATGCGCACGCGCCAGCAGGCCCGGCTCGAATGCCTTGACACCCTGGGACAGTGCGCGCTCCAGGTCCAGCGCGCCGATCACGCGGTCTTCCGTGGCGCCCAGCGGCAGATCAACCACGGGAACATCGGTGAATTGCGCCTTGAGCCTGCCCTTTTTCATCAGGGCGCGGCAATCCTCGCAAAGCGCCTCCGGCGTCGCGTCGGGATCGCAATGGTAGCGGCAGCCAGCGACCGCCTTCATCTTGGGCAGCAAAGCGGCGAGCGAACGGACTGCGGTCGACTTGCCGGTGCCACGATCGCCAAAGACCAGCACGCCGCCGATCCCCGGATCGATGGCGGCAATCAGCAGCGCCAGTTTCATCTCGTCCTGCCCGACCAATGCTGCGAAGGGATACGCGATCGTCATGCCGGACTGGCCTCTCTCACCATGCCATCGGGACTGGAGCGCATCGAACGCCAGCCGCACTGATATAACCTGTGCTGGCTGATGTGACTTGCTGTAGGCTCCCTCCGGGCGGCGCCATGCCGATGCCGACATACTTCACCGATCGCGAGGCAGACTGCATGTTCTGGGCCCTGATGGCATTTGCCGCTTTCGCTGTGCTTGTCGGCCTCGTTGTTCTTGGCTGGATTGCCTATTGCGGGATCTTCATCCCGCGCCAAATGCCCTTGCCGCCGGCGCTCTCCGGCAAGCGTGAGGAGCTGGATACGCCAGCGGGCCGCGTCAGCTACTATCGGGCGGGGCCGCCCGCCGGGCGACCGCTGCTCCTGATCCATAGTGTGAATGCCGCCGGTTCTGCCTATGAGGTACTGCCGCTCTTCGACCAATATGGCGGCCGCCGGCCGGTCTATGCCCTCGAACTTCCGGGGTTCGGATTCTCGGCGCGCGACAACCGTCCTTATACGCCCCGGCTGATGACGGATGCCATCATCGCCATGGCGCGGGAAATCACCAGACTTCACGGCGGCCCGGACGGCACGGTCCCGGTGGACGCCCTCGCTTTGTCGCTGTCGAGCGAATTCCTGGCCCGCGCGGCAATGGAGCAACCGGACCTTTTTCGCTCGGTCGCCTTCGTCAGTCCAACCGGCTTCAACCGCTCCACGCCGGAGCAAGCTCCCGCCGGCAGCACGCGGGCAATGCCAGGCCTGCGCCGCGCCCTCACCCTGCCGATCTGGCGGCGCGCCCTGTTTGCGGCGCTGACAAGCCGCCCCAGCATCCGTTTCTTCCTGGAAAAGACATGGGGCGGAAAATCCATCGACGAGGGCATGGTCACCTATGACTATGCCACCGCGCATCAGCCCGGCGCCGAGCACGCGCCCTATTGCTTTGTCAGCGGCTATCTCTTCAGCCGCGACATCCGCGCAATCTATCGGGCGCTCTCCTGCCCGGTCTGGATGCTGCATGGCACCCGCGGCGATTTCGTCGACTATTCCGGCGCCCCGGCATTCAAGGACCGACCGGGCTGGGAGATCCATATCCTCGAGACGGGCGCCCTGCCACATTTCGAGCGCTTGGAGGTGTTCGCGCATGCCTACGACGCCTTCTGCTCGAAACTGGATGCTCCGGGTGGCTCACGGATCGCGTCGGGACCAGAAGCAGCGCTCCGGCCCCATGGGTGAAAGCGTAGCGCAAATCATAGCGTCACTCTAGCATTACATTTGTTGTTGTCCAATTTGATGGACTCACGTCGCTGCAAGGCTGCATCGACCGTGGGGCCATGATCGCGCTCCGTCCATATCCGGGAACCCGAACTGGCCCGACTACGCTTCCTCAGACGCCTCAGTTCAGGGGCCGTGAAGTGCGTCGCGCCGCCGCGCGGTATGACCCAATCTGCCGGTGGCGCCGGAAAAATGCGCCCGCACCTGTCAGGCGCGATCTGCCAGCCATGGGGAAGGGAATTCGCGCGATATCGGCGACATCTCTAGCCAGGCGCCGGAATGACTGGGGTCCGTCGACTGCTCTGAATGCCACTGCGACCTATGGCCGCGACGATCAGAATTCGGCCGCGCAACCAGATAGTTGCCGAGTTGGCGGATGTTTTTCTACCGCACCAGACATGAGGATCCAAGTGGGCAGGGCTGTACATTCTAAAAGATACATTTTATATGAATATTAAACCGAGACAGTAGTTCGCGTGGTGACGCAAGCCAGTTCCCGGAAAGGCAAGCCAATGCGCCCCTTCGTTCGTGCCGGCGGTGACAGTTCCAGTGGAAGGCGGTCATGAGTCCGGCCATCCCGGCAAGCGCCAGGGCAACCACGCGCCAAGTCTTGGGCGGGGCGATCCGGATTTTTTCTCTCGTCGTGCTGCTGCTGGTTGCCGGCCTTGCGGAGGCCGCCGCCCAATCGCAGCTTGCCCGGTACCTCCCCGACTTGACGGCAGCCGAGCTGATTGCAGATGCAGACGGCTTCGGCGCCGTTACCGGTGATCCGCCGATTGCTCCGGTCCTCAAGGCAGGCGCGGTGGTCGGGTATGCCTATGTCACGAGTGATTTCGTCAATACCGTCGGCTATTCGGGAAAGCCGATCGACATTGTCGTTGCCCTCGACACGGCGGGAACGATCATCGGCGCCCGGTTGCTCATGCATCACGAACCGATCGTGCTGATCGGCATTCCGGAGAGCGAAATAGCCGACTACATCGCCGGCTATATCGGCTTCAATCCCCTGCGCCCAACCGGCGCCACCGGCGGGCGACCGGACGTCGACATCGTCTCGGGCGCCACGGTTACGGTCCTGGTGATTGGCGATAGCCTGATGCGCTCCGCAGCTCGCGTGGCTGCGCGCGTGACAAAATCGCCCGACGTGGCGGTCGCTGGTGAGGCACGCGATATCGACCCGGATGCCGGCGAAATCATGGATTGGGCGGGACTTGTCGGCAATGGCGCAGTCCGGCGCCTCCACCTGACCATCGGAGATGTCAACGCGGCCTTCGAGAAGCTGGGTGATCATCAGGGCAAGTCGCGACCGGAAAAAGGCGCCGCCGGTGACACATTTATCGACCTTTATGTCGGCCTCGCCTCTCACCCTGCGATCGGCCGCAGCCTGCTCGGCGAGGCCGGTTTCAAACGCCTCCAGCAACGCCTGGGCGCCGGGCAATCCGCCATCCTGGTCATGGGGGAAGGTCGCTATTCCTTCAAGGGATCGGGCTATGTCCGTGGCGGCATATTCGACCGGGTCGAACTGGTACAGGGCACCGAAACCGTTCACTTCCGCGACAAGCAGCACGAGCGGATCGGCGCCGTGGCTGCCGCGGGAGCGCCCGCTTTCAAGGAGATCGCACTCTTTGTCGTGCCGAGCGAGGTGACGTTCAACGTCACCGATACGTGGTCGCTGCAGTTGCTGGTGGCGCGCGCCACCGGCGCCCTCAGCAAGGTTTTCTCCACCTTCGCGATCGATTACCGCCTGCCTGACCTCTACACCAAACCGGCACCGCCGCCACCTTCTGCCGCGACAGTGCCGACGATGATGTCCGACGCCACTGCCACAGCCGATGCCGCGTCCGCAACGCCCGGACTGGCCGTGGAGCCGCCCCCGCTCTGGCAGCGCGCCTGGCAATCTAAGATCGTCTCGATCGGTGTTCTCGTCGTCATGGTCCTGGTGCTCACCGCCATCTTCTTCTTCCAGGACATCCTGGTGAAGCACGAGAAGCTGTTTGACCGCGTTCGCCTCGGCTTCCTCGCCATGACGCTGTTCTGGCTGGGTTGGGTGGCGCAGGCGCAGCTCTCGGTGGTCAACGTGCTGACCTTCGCCAGCGCCGTGCGCGCCGACTTCCAGTGGTCCTATTTCATGCTGGATCCGCTGGTCTTCATCCTGTGGTTTGCGGTGGCGGCCTCGCTGATCTTCTGGGGCCGCGGCCCGTTCTGCGGCTGGCTGTGCCCCTTCGGCGCTTTGCAGGAACTCGCCAACCGTTTCGCCCGCCTGGTGCGCATCCCGCAGATCAAGGTGCCCTGGGCCGTGCACGAGCGCCTCTGGCCGATCAAGTACATTATTTTCCTGGTCTTGTTCGGCATTTCGCTCTCGTCGCTGGCACTCGCCGAGCAACTGGCAGAAATCGAACCCTTCAAGACGGCGATCATCCTGCGCTTCATGCGGGAATGGTGGTTCGTCTTGTTCGCCTTGCTTCTCATCGCCGCCGGACTCTTCGTCGAACGCTTCTTCTGCCGCTATCTCTGCCCGCTCGGCGCGGCGCTGGCGATACCCGGCCGCATGCGCATGTTCGACTGGCTTAAGCGCTATCGCGAATGCGGCAACCCCTGCCGGCGCTGCTACAACGAATGCCCGGTAGAAGCGATCCATCCGGAAGGCCACATCAACCCCAACGAATGTATCTCGTGCCTGCATTGCCAGGTGCTCTATCACCACGACCGGAAATGCCCGGTCGTCATCCAGCGCCGTCTCAAACGCGAAAAGCGCGCGGCGCTGTCCAGCCCCGGCATGACGGCCGTGCCGAAATCAGCGACAGGCGGAACGCCGCAATGACTTCCCGCCATCAACCGGCTAACCAAATGATGGAGACAGCCATGACCGAGAAAGAGATCCGCGAAGAATTCAGCCGCCGCAGCCTGCTGGGAGGCACCGCAAAGGCCACGGTCCTGGCCGGCCTAGCGGGAGCCGGCGGCCTTGCCGGTGGCACCATGATCGCCCCGCGGCGGGCAGCGGCGCAGAACGATGCCAAGCATGTCGGCCCCGGCGAGCTGGACGAATACTACGTCTTTTTCTCCAGCGGCCAGAGTGGCGAGGTCCGCATCGTCGGCCTCCCCTCGATGCGCGAGTTGATGCGCATCCCCGTGTTCAACCGTTGCAGCGCGACCGGCTGGGGTCAGACCAACGAGAGCCGCAAGATTCTGACCGAAGGCCTCACCCCGGAGACCCGCGCCTTCCTGGAAAGCCGGGGCGGCGTGTGGCTCAACGGCGATCTCCACCACCCGCACATGTCGTTCACCGATGGGACCTACGACGGGCGCTTTGTCTATGTCAACGACAAGGCCAACACCCGCGTCGCCCGCATCCGCTGCGACGTCATGAAATGCGACAAGATCATCGAGCTACCCAACCAGCACACCGTGCATGGCCTGCGTGTGCAGAAATTCCCGAAAACCGGCTACGTCTTCGCCAACGGCGAATACCGCGTGCCCGTGCCGAATGACGGCAAGATCCTGGACGAGCCCCGCAAGTACCACTCGATCTTCAGCGCTGTCGACGGCGAAACCATGAAGGTCGCCTGGCAGGTGATGGTCAGCGGCAATCTCGACAACGTCGATGCCGACTACCAGGGCAAGTATTGCTTCGCCACCTGCTACAATTCCGAGGAGGGCGTAACCCTGGCGGAAACAACCGCAGCCGAACAGGACCACATCGTCATCTTCGATCTCAAGGCGATCGAAGGCGCCATTGCCAACGGCGACTTCCAGGAAATGGGCGGCGTGCCCGTAGTCGACGGCCGCAAGGGATCCAAATACACGCGCTACGTACCGGTGCCGAACTCGCCGCACGGCATCAATACCGCTCCCGATGGCATGCACGTCGTCGCCAACGGCAAGCTTTCACCGACCGTGACCGTGTTCGACGTGCGCCTGTTCGACGACCTCTTCGCCGACAAGATCGGACCGCGCGATACGGTCGTTGCCGAGCCGCAACTGGGGCTTGGCCCGCTTCACACCGCCTATGACGGCAAAGGCAATGCCTATACCACCCTGTTCATCGACAGCCAGGTCTGCAAGTGGAACATCGATGTGGCCATCCGCGCCTACAAGGGCGAACAGGTTGACCCGATTATCGAGAAACTCGACGTCCATTATCAGCCGGGCCACAACCACACCTCGATGGGACAGACCAAGGAAGCGGACGGAAAGTGGCTTCTCTCTCTCAACAAGTTCTCCAAGGACCGCTTCCTGAACGTCGGCCCACTGAAGCCCGAATGCGATCAGTTGATCGACATTTCGGGCGACACGATGCAGATCGTGCATGACGGACCCAGCTTTGCCGAGCCGCACGACGCCACCATTATCCACCGCTCGAAGGTCAACCCGGTCCATGTGTGGGACCGCAGCGATCCGATGTTCGAGGATGCGAGAGTCCAGGCCAAGGCGGACGGCATCGAACTGGAATATGCGGCCGATGTGGTGCGCGACAAGGATGACCCCAGCAAGGTGCGCGTCTACATGTACTCCGTGGCGCCTGCCTTCAGCCTGGAGAGCTTCACGGTGCGCCAGGGCGACGAGGTCACTGTCTATGTCACCAACATGGACGACGTCGAGGATCTCACCCACGGCTTCACCATCATCAACTACGGCATCGCCATGGAGGTGGGCCCGCAGGCAACGGCATCGGTTACCTTCAAGGCCGACCGCCCGGGCGTCTACTGGTACTACTGCCAATGGTTCTGCCATGCCCTGCATATGGAGATGTCCGGGCGCATGATCGTGGAGCCGCGCGCCGCATGATCAGAAGGTCGATCATCGGCCTGCTCGCGCTGGCGGGTGCCGTCGCGGCCTTTGCCGCGGCGGCCGCCCCCGACGAAGGCGGCATCCGGGTGGAAGCGGGAGAGAACCTGCAGGCGGCTGTCGACAATGCCGCCGCCGGAGCGACCGTTGTGCTTGCCGCCGGGAACCACGCTGGACCGATCAAGATCGACCATTCCGTCACGCTTGCGGGTGAGCCTGGCGCCATCCTGCGGGGCCGGGGAGTTGGCAGCGTCGTCACAGTAACCGGCGACGATGTCACTATTCAGGGCCTCACGATTGAAGGTTCGGGCCGGGACGTGCCGTCCATGGACGCGGCCATTCTGGCAGAACGGCCGGCGAGTCGGTTGCTGGTAAAGGACAACCACCTCGCCGGCAATCTTTTCGGCGTCTATCTGCACGGTGCGGTCGACTCGCGAGTCGATGGGAACCTCATCACCGGCATGGTCGGGCTGCGCCTGTCCGATCGCGGCAACGGCGTCTCGCTCTGGAACGCACCGGGCAGCATCGTCGCTGGCAATGACATCAGGGACGTGCGCGACGGGATCTTCGTCAATAACAGCCGAAAGAACAGGTTCCTCCACAACCGCTTCGCCAGCCTGCGCTTCGCGATCCATTACATGTATACCCATGACAGCGAGATTATCGCGAACCTGTCGACCGGCAACGATGTCGGCTATGCAATCATGTATTCCGACCATCTGCGCATAGAAGACAACGTCAGCATCGGTGATCGCGACCACGGCCTGTTGCTGAACTATGCCAATCGTTCCGTGGTCTCCGGCAACCTGGTGCGTGACGGTGGTGAGAAATGCCTCTTCATCTACAACGCCCACCGCAACCTGATCGAGGCCAATCGTTTCGAAGGCTGCAGCATCGGCATCCACTTCACTGCGGGGTCGGAGCGCAACACTGTTGCCGGCAATGCCTTTATCCGGAACCGGACCCAGGTGAAATATGTCGGCACCCGCCTGGTCGAGTGGTCGCATGAGGGATCGGGAAATTACTGGAGCGACAATCCGGCGTTCGATCTTGATGGCGACGGCATCTCCGATCGTCCCTACCAACCAAACGATTTGGTCGACGACATTCTGTGGCGCCATCCGTCGGCGAAGCTGCTGCTCAACAGTCCCGCCATCGATCTTGTGCGCCTGGTGCAATCGCGCTTTCCGGCCCTCTATCCCGGCGGCGTCGTCGATTCGGCGCCACTCATGACGCCGCCCACCCAAGCAGCCGAGGCACCATGAACCAGACGATTGCCAGATTTGACGATGTCACGATGCGCTTTGCTCAAATTTCTGCGCTGCAGAACGTCAGCGCTACGCTGGCGCCCGGCAAGGTCGTTGCCCTGGTCGGTCACAACGGTGCCGGCAAGACGACATTTCTGAAACTGCTGCTGGGCCTGCTTCGCCCGACATCAGGTTCGGTCGCGGTACTTGGTGCCGACCCGGCCGGCAGGAATGCATCAATCCTGCGGCGCCGGATCGGATTTCTGCCGGAGACGGTGACCTTTCATGGGGCCATGACCGGTCGCGAGTTGATCTGCTTCTTCGCCGGTCTTAAGGGTGTTGCGGCCGCGGCCGCGGTTGAACTGCTCTCGCAGGTCAATCTCGAGGATGCCGGCAGCCGGCGCGTCGGCACCTATTCAAAGGGTATGCGGCAACGACTAGGCATGGCACAGGCATTGCTGGGCGATCCGGAATTGCTGCTGCTGGACGAGCCCACCTCGGGACTTGACCCGCATTCCCGGCATCGCATGTATGAAACGATCGATGCGCTGAGGGCGCAGGGAAAGACCGTCGTCGCCTCCACCCACGCGCTGGCCGAGATCGAGTCCCACGCGGATGAAGTGATCCTGATCCATGGCGGCCGCGTCCTTGCGGCCGGAACCCTGACAGAATTGCGCGGGGCGGCCGCGCTGCCGACCATGGCAAAAGTCAGGTTGCGGCATGATGCAGCGCACAGCATGCCGTGCATAGACGCGAATGGGATCGAGATGAGCCGTCCGGCGCCTGATCGGCTGGACTTTCGTATTCCCGCCGGACATCTGCCTTCATTCCTCGACATTCTGGCCACTTCGAGATCATGGATCGAGGACATCGAAATCGAACCGCCGACGCTGGACCGCCTCTATCAGCATCTTCTGGCGCAGGCGGAGGAAGACCAATGAAAGCCATTCTGCGCATGGCCATGCAGGAGGTTCGGGCCGGCATACGCAATCGCCTTGTGCTCGCAACGACGCTGGTGCTGGCCGCCCTTGCCGTGTCGATCGTCTTCCTCGGCAGCGCGCCGGTCGGCGTCGTCGATGCCGATCCGGTTTCCCTGACCGTAGTCAGCCTAGCCAGCCTGACCATCTTCCTGGTGCCATTGCTGGCGCTGATGCTCTCTTTTGACACCGTGGTGGGCGAAGCGGAGCGCGGTACCCTGCTGCTGCTGCTGTCCTATCCTGTCACACGCTGGCAGATCGTCGCCGGCAAGTTCCTGGGGCAGAGCGTGATCCTCGTGATAGCCACGCTGCTTGGCTTCGGTGCTGCCGGCCTATTGCTGCTGCTTCAGCACGGTTCGGATGCGGGCGACTGGCCGGCCTTTATCCGGCTTATCGCCAGTTCGATCCTGCTCGGCGCCGTCTTCATTGCTATTGGCGGCCTGGTCAGCGTCACCGTCCGCGAACGGGCCACGGCGGCGGGAGCAGCGGTCGGCATCTGGCTGGTTTTCGTCCTCCTCTATGACGGCGCGCTGCTTGCCCTGCTCGTCGCGGATCAGGGCCGCTTTATCGGGACGGCGACGCTCGATGCATTGCTGTTGCTCAACCCGACTGACGCCTATCGGCTCTACAATCTTGCCAGCGACCCGCGCATTGCCATGTTGTCCGGCCTTACCGGCACCGCAACTGCCGAGGGCGGCAGCAATGCTCAGCAATTGCTGGCATTGTTGGCCTGGGTTGTTGCACCGCTTGCCCTCACCGTCCGGGTCTTTTCGAGGAGGCAACCATGAGGCTGCTGCGTCTGATCGCTGCCCTCGCGCTGGCAGGATTTGTCGGCGCCTGCGACGGCGCGCCCGCAACCGGCGCATTGCCAGCACCGCTGGAGCCGACAGCCGAATCACTTGGCTATTTCTGCGGCATGAACCTCGAGGAACATGCCGGGCCGAAGGGGCAAATCCACCTCGCGGATGGATCGCCGGTTATCTGGTTCACCTCGGTGCGCGATACGCTGGCTTTCACCCTGCTGCCCGATGAGGCGAAGAACTTCCTGGTCGTCTATGTCAACGACATGGCACGCGCGCGCAACTGGGATCAGCCGGAAGCCGGCGCCTGGGTCGACGCCAGTGCGGCCTACTTCGTGATCGGAAGCTCGCGCCTCGGCGGCATGGGCGCTCCGGAAGCGGTGCCATTCTCTGATCCCGAATCAGCGGCGGATTTTCGCGGCCGGTTCGGCGGCGCCGTCGTGACACTGGCGGACATGCCGCGCGACTTCATCCTTGGTGAGGGTTGGGTCGGCGAGATTCCCGCGGGTGATGCGTCGGGCGAGGGAGGTGACCATGGCCAGCATTAGCCGCCGCGGCATGCTGATCACCGGCGCGGCCGGCGGTCTCGCGCTTGCCGGCCAGTGGCCCCAGGCCGGAATGGCCAAGGCACCGCGCGGCGGTACGGAGTTGCTGCACTGGCGTGGCAGCGCGCTCGGCGCTTCCGCAGAGATGCGACTGCTCCACCCAGAGGGAATGAGGACCGGGCACTTTGTCAAACTGGCGCTGGACGAGATCGAACGGCTGGAGCGCATCTTCAGTCTCTACCGGCCGGATTCGGCGCTGGTCGCCCTCAATCGGGACGGGTTCCTGGCGTCGCCGCCGTTTGATCTCGTTATCCTGCTGAATGAGGCGCAGGGACTGGCCGGGCGCAGCGGCGGCGCCTTCGATCCCACCATTCAACCGCTGTTTGCCCTCTATGCTCGGCATTTTGCAGTATCCAACGCCAATCCGGCTGGCCCATCACCACACGAGATCACGCGATCCCTGGCCCTGGTCGATTACGCTGCTATGGAGATCCTCCCGGAAAGGATCGCCTTCGGCCGCGCCGGCATGGCGGTGACGCTCAACGGCATAGCGCAAGGCTATCTGGCAGATCGGGTGACGGCGCGGCTGGCCGAAGCCGGCATCACCGATGCCATGGTCAATCTTGGGGAGATCACCGCGCTCGGCCGAGCACCCGATGGCACCGCCTGGCGGGCCGGCATCGCCGGCAGCGACCAGGTTCTGGATATGGGCACCCAGCCGGGCGCCTTTGCCGCACTGGCCACCTCGGGCGCTGCGGGCACCCTCTTCGAACCGAGCGGCCGGCACAACCACCTGCTTGATCCACGCACCGGCTGCTCCGTTGTAGCCGGCCGCCTGGTCAGTGTCGCCGCCGCAACCGCGACGCTAGCAGATGGACTTTCCACGGCGCTGGCCATTCTACCGCGTGGTGAGGGAAGGCGATTGCAGATGCAATACCCGGGCATCCGGGTAGTCGAGGGCAGCTGATCCCGGATGGGGATCGGATTGCCGGCCGGCACGATTCGTAGCCGGCATTCAGGTGGGCCCCTGGCAGGGCCTCCATCTAGAAGAAGAAAGAAAGAGGAGTTTGCGATCATGAGTTTGAGATCCGTCCTGATCCTGGCGACGTTTGCCTTGTTGTCGATTGGCACCGCGCAGGCTGCGGAGCATGAAGTCAAGATGCTGAACAAGGGCGAACGCGGCGTTATGGTGTTTGAACCTGCTGTGCTGCAGGTTGCGCCCGGCGATACCGTGCATTTCGTGCCGACTGACAAGAGCCACAACGCCGAATCCATCGAAGGCATGCTGCCGGAGGGTGCGCAGCCCTTTGTTGGCAAGATCAACGAAGCGATAACGATCACGTTCGCGCAGGACGGGGTCTATGGGATCAAGTGCAAGCCGCACTATGCCATGGGAATGGTCGCCCTGGTTGTAGTTGGCGACCCGAAGGTCAATTTCGAGGACGCCAGGGCCGTTCCGCAGAAAGGCAAGGCGAAGAAAGTCTTCGAAGAGTTGTTCGGCGAACTTGCCCATTGAACGACTTGACGACCATTGGCCGGAGGGCAGCGCAACGTGCCGCGACATGCGGTGCAGCACCTGCCGTTCCGGCCTGAAGGAGGCAGCAGGAGATGGTGCGGGATGCACAGGGTGAAAGGTCTGGCAGGCGGCCACCGCGGATGGATTTCGCCGCGCATCCGTCGACGCATGTCCGCAGTCTCGCGGAGTTGCTGTCGATAGCGCTCGCCATCGAGACCGAGGCCGTCAGGCGATACCGGGAACTGGCTGCGGCGATGGCACGCCGGGGCGAAGCCGAGACGTCCGCCGTCTTCGCCGATATGGCGCTCGAGGAAGATGGCCATATCCGCGCTATTCAAAAGCTGGCGGCACAAGTCGGCTGTCCGGCGATCCAACCGGAAACTCATGCCTGGCGGCTGCCGCCGGAATTTGCCGAGTCCTGGGATCGCGTTGCGGGGAGCGCCTTGCTGACGGCCTATCGAGCGCTCGCCATCGCCGTCGACAACGAACAGCGCGCCTTCAGTTTCTACACTTTCATCGCGGCCGAGGCCGAAGATGCAGAAACAATCAGATTCGCCGAGGTATTGGCTCAGGAGGAACTGAACCATGCCGCACTTCTGCGCAAATGGCGCCGAGCCGCCTATCGACGGGGTGAGGTTGATTCCCTGCCCGTCGAGGTGACCTCACCGGGCGTCCTGGACCAGTTGATCGCCGGTTACGAACAGAAAGCCGCCGGCAGCCTCATTCCGATCAGCCACCAGCTGACGGAAATAGGTGCCATAGAGGCAGCGGCGGTACTGCGGGGCCTCATTCGACCAGCCGGTGGCTACGCCGAACCTTCACTACCGGTCAACATCGCACCCCCGGAGAACGTCGCCGGTGATGCCGGGCGCATCGCCCTGCTCAATGCCGCGCAGAAGCCGCTTGAGCAAATGGCCGAGAGGTTGGAGCGGGCAGTTCTGGAATCCGCCAGTGAGGAGGTCAGGATCAAGGCAGCCAATCATCTGGCGGACGTGTTGCAACGGCTGGCCTCGCTGCGCCGGCTGATAGACGACGCGAGCACGCCCGGGACGTGACGGGAATGGGCGGGGGCGCGCCATGAGGATCACGGTATTCTCCGACTACGCCTTGCGGGTGCTGATGTATGCGGCGGCGAACAGTGAGAGGCTGATCACTGTAGGGGAAACAGCGCGCGCCTATAACGTGTCGCGCTCCCACCTGACCAAGGTGGTGACGTTCCTGACTGCCGGAGGCTTCCTTCGCAGTGTACGCGGCCGGGCCGGCGGGTTCACTTTGGCCATGGCACCAAAAGAAATGAGCCTCGGCGCGATTCTGCGCAGGACGGAGGCGAATATCACGCACACATCTGGACGCGGTGCCGGCAAAGGAGGCGCCAGCGCCACTCCGGCCAGCCTGCGGGTTATCCTGGACGAGGCCATGGCCGCCTTTGGCGCGACGCTTGATCGCTACACGCTCGCCGACATTGTCCTGCCGCGTGCCGCATTGCCCCGGCTCATTGGTCAGAATTCGACGGATCGAGTCGATGATCATCCGGCAGAAACCGAGCGGCAAAGCCAGCGACGCTATCCTGGCTCTGGCTAAAAGGGGCGGCAGGTGCAGAGCAAATCCGGCCACGGCATCGACCGGCGAACGGCTGACCATCCGGCCTAGGGCGCAGTGACCAGATCGCCGCGCTGCGGTTTGATGAGATCCGTCGGCGCAAACTTGCCAGAGCTGATCCGCTCCTCGACGCTGGTCAGCGTGACCATGCCGAGAGTCTGCTTCTTGACACTCAGCACCTCGCCCGTGGCGGGATCGGTTAGTGTCTTGGCAATTTGTTCGATCTTCATCCGGTCTCCGACCTTGAGTCCACTGGATTTGCCGGCATTGACGTAGAGTTCGGCACCATCATAGTCGACCACGAGACCGCTCCAGGGCACCTTGCCGACTTCGGTTGCCAGCTGCTGCACCGCACGGGTAATCGCCCGCCGCGTCGCCTCGCCGAGTGGCGTTTTGTAGAACTGGTTGGTACCGATGCTCATTCCCTTGTATCCGGCGGAGAGGTCCCAGGAAGTATTCTCGATCTCCTCGCTGATCGTTACCGTCTGCATGATCTGGCTGGTCGTCGCATTGACATAGCGGACATCGATCGTGACCTTGCCGCTCTGCGATTGCTGCGACAAGCCGCCGACAACCCCACCCAGCAGACCGCCGCTGCCGCCGGCACCCAGGCTGAAGCCGCCGCCGCTCTCATCGACGCCGAAGGATGTCACCGAACCGATGATGAAGGCATGCACGCCAGTGATGTTTCCGACGCCTGGCCCCGTCGTCGGACTGGTGACACCACTCGCCTTCATCTGCTGTTCTGCGAGGATGGGCTGGATCTGCGCCCGCTCGACGACAATGAAGCGCTTCGATTCCAGCAAGGCCGTGATCAGCATGGCTTCCAGCCCGCCGCCGACATCCCAATTGCCATAGACGGCGGTGAAGGAACCGGCCGCGTCGAAGCGGGCAACAGCGACCACGCGCTTTGGTCCGCTGATCTCCGCGACCGAGCCCGTCAAGACGCCGGGCGCCGCCGGCGGCTCGGTGATGAAGCCATCGTCATTCGGCGGCGTCTCGGCGATCTGCGGCGACGCGCTCCAGGTCCCGGAGGCATCCGGTTCAGCGGCCAGCGTGACAGGCGATCCGAACCCGAGCATCAGAACCAGCAATCCCGGAACCACTGGGGAGAACATTTTGTCGATGCCAGACTGATCCATACGTTGCATCCTCAGATATGATGGGCCTAAGGCAGCACAGCCTCCTCGGAGACCGCCTGCGCATAAGCGGCATTCTGGGCCTTGATCAGTGCAGCCAATGCGGCAATCTGCTGATCGATAGTGTCGTAACGCGGCGACACGACGACCGTCACATGGTCATCATCGTTGTCATAGTGATGGGTGACGCGCTGGTAGCCAAGTTGCGACTGCGCCCGCTGCTGCGCCAATGCCCGCTGCAGTGAAGCCTGATTGGTGGCACTCAGCTGCGACGACAGGCAGCCATCGGCCAGAGTAGTGCCGGCGCTTGCCAGAAAGGCAACCGACACAAACAGAATTCCGAAGACCGGTTTCGAATGCATGTCGTCACCCTTTTTTGATGGCGAAGGCCGGCGGTGGAGACGTGCGGGCCTGGATGATCATGCGCTAGCGGCAACGATAGTCCTGACACCAAGGACTGTAAAGCAGTGCGCAGACAGGCATCGGCGGCGACCGGAATTGCTTCCTGCATTTCCAGTCAGTTATCCGGTGCAATGGTTCCAGCCCCAATAGGCTCGCGCCGCAGTCGGCTCGCACCATTGTGTCGATTTGCCTTGAGCAACGGTTCATCACAAGGGGTCAAGGCCCGCTCGGCGCCCGTGTTCGTCGCACTAATTAACGATATCGGGATCATTAACATTCTTTGGCAACTGCCGCCGGATGAATTCTTGCTCCATTTGGCCGTCACAGCTACCGTGAGTTTGCAAGAACCACGATGCGCCATCAGCGTTTGCGCATCGGGCAAGCCAGCGCCGCAGATGCCGCGCCAAAAAGACCGCCACCATTCTAGGGGTAGTTTCGCTGCAGCCATTGCAGCGCGCACAAGACGTCATCGGCCGCAGACGGGATCAAGTGGAGTTCCCAATAATTCAGCCGGACGGTCATAGCACCAATGACCGTCCGGACGATGCAGGGAGTGACTGCGATGGTTCACCGATCCTTCCACCTCGGACCCCCGGCGCCTGATTCGGCGGGCAGCTGCCTAGCTGCCGCCCTGGCATTCTGCATCATGACGTCGGTCGGCAATTCCGCCTGGGCCCAGGAGATCTATGTCGGTGGCGGCACGTCATCACCCGGCATATACACGACGACACCCAACTACGTGTCACCGGGCGGCCTCGCCAGCCAGGCGACGCAGGCCCAGCAGGCAACGCAGGCCCAAGGCTATGTTTCCCCTTACGCACTGGCCACGACGCAATCCTTGCCCGTCTATCAGAACAACCTCACCGGCACCTTTTCCCTGGCGCCGCAAATTGCGACCCCGGCCGAGACCTATTCGCCCACGCCAACGGTATCGACCTATCCCCTGCCGGCGCCGAGCCTGACCACCCTGCCGGCGGGTGTTGTCGGCAGCCAGATTACCCAAGGCGCGCCGCTTGAGACGGCACCCAGCCAACCATCCGCCCCGGCGCTGATTGAATCGCGCTATCCCTTTGTCAGCATTGCGAACAACCCGCCACCGGTCGAGACTCCGGTGGCAACCCTGCCGACACAGGTGCTGACCAGCCCGGGCGGCACAACCCTGCTGGTGCCCATGGGCGGGGAGGTCAGCGTGGTCGAGGACCCGCCGATGGCGCCGCCGGCGAGCGCGCCCACCGCAGCGACCGGTGGTGACAATGAAATAGCCACCACGACCGGAGAAGATTCCGCTGGCGGCGGTGGCAATGCCGCCGCCGCACCAGTCGAAGAGGGTGCGAGCGCACCCGCCGAAGGCGAGGCGGTGGTGGCCGAAGCGCAGGCCACGGAAGGCGGCGAAGTCGCGGCGGCGAAAGGCGCCAATGAGCAGCGTCATGCCGAGCACAAGCCACCGGAGAAATCAAAAGCCCAGATCGAATACGAGGCGACCCTGCGCGCGATTGGCGAGATGGAGGCGGCCAAGCAGCGCGCGCAGAGCAAACTAGGCTATGCCCAGGTCGAGGAGGACATCGCTACCGCAACGCAGAGCAAGCAGATCATGGGGCCGGAGACCCTGGCCTTGATCGGCCAGCTCGGCCAGATGATCCAGGGCGGCAACAGGATCGCCATTGCCAAGCCACCGAAGGAAACCATCGAAATTCCGATCGACCCCAACGCGGTTGATGACGCCATTGCAGAGGAGGAGAAGCGCCGGGCCGCCCGAGAGAAGGCTCTGCGCGAGGAAGCCGAACGCCAGAAGAAGGCGGCAGAAGAGGAGAAGAGAAAAGCAGACGCAGAGGAGGAGCGCCGCAAGCGCGACAAGCGCTATCGCGACCGCGTAGAGCGCGAGGAAAAACACAGGAAGACCGGCAAGGACCTGGCCGACGAGCAGCGCGATCTCAAGAACCGCGGCGACGATCTCAGCCAGCAGGAGAAGGACCTCGATACGGAAGACAAGAATCTGCGCAATATCGAAGACGAGATGAAGAAGGATGACCCGAACTGCCGCAGTTCGAGCTGCCAGAACGTGCGGCGCATGCGAGCAGACCTTCAGAAGGAGCGGACGCAGCTACAAAAGGACCAGACGCAGCTGCAGAAGGACGCGCAGAAGTTCAACAACAAGGTGCGCGATTGGCAGGCGGACGGCCGCGAACTCGAGGACCTCAAGGATCGTGGCTACGGTATGAACGAGGCCGAGCGAAAGGCGCGCGCCGACCAGCAGCGGGTTGATGCCATCAGGGAACAGCGTGCCGAGGTCGAGCGCGCCAAGAACGATCTGCGCCGGCAGGCCAAATGGATGGAGGCGGAGGGCGGAATAGGCGATGCCGATGCCGACCGCCTGCGCTCTGAAATGGAGCGCCTCGACCGACTGGGGGACAAGCTCTCCGACGCCGCCAAGTCGGCGGAAGAGCAGGCGCGTGCCAGCGAGGCGGCGTCACTCGGTATCACGGCAACAGATCCAAACAGCCTCCGGGCTGCTCGGGCGGAGGCCGACTACTGGCGCAACATGAGCGATCAGGATCTTGCCAAGACACGCGAGAACCTTGGCAACGTCATCAACGATCTGGACAAGCTGACCGGAGACATTGGCGGGGCGGTCGTGCCACAGCCAGGCGGCGCTGCCGACAAGGCGCTGGACCTGGCGCGCCAGCTGGAGGAAATCGATGCGAAGCTGAAGGACGTCGCCTACGGGCAGAAGTACATGAGCGATTCGACCTGGCGTGATCTCGCGCAGCAGCAGAACAAGGCCTACGAACAGATCGAGATGCGCGAAAGGAAGCTGCAGGAGCTTGGCGACAGCGATGCCACGATAGACCGCTGGAGCAATCTTGGCAGCGACCCCGAGCTGCCGCGCTCGCAGGCCGAACTCGAGCGCCGCCACAGCTTCTCCTTCACTGGTCCGGCCGCCCTGCGTGATGAGGTCATGAAACAGCGGGCGGCACTCGAGGCGGCGACCGAGGATTTCCTGACCGCCCAGGAAGCCAAGAACAACTATGCCATGAATTCCAGCTCATATCAGGAAGGGCAGCGTTTGAAGGCCGAGGCCGAGAAACTGCGCGGCGAATTGCGCGGGGTGCTGCCGGATGCGCAGCTGGATCTGTTGAAACAGGATGTCGGCATTGCCAACGCTTCCGCCGCCGGAGGGCTGCCCAAGGATGCCGCCGGCAATATCGATCGGCAGGCCGTGGCCAACGGCGTCTCCGGCCTTGCCCAGCAGCAGATGCGCCTGGTCCAGGCCAGCGTCGAACTTGACGCCGCCAAGCAGGCCGGAGCAACCGACCGCGTCGCCCAATTGCGCGGTGAGTTGGCCGACATCCAGGGCGATCTGGAATCCATGGGTGTCGGCGGCGAAATCGTCGAGGATCGCTTCAAGCCGGCGATCCAGCAGGAGGGCGTCGGCATCATGTGGGATGTTGCCAGGGGACAGGTTGGCAAGCAGCTGGAAGAGATCGACCGCAATCGCGCCGCGGCCGGCATGGCGGGGCAGAAACTGCTGCGGCCGGGCGAAGCGGGCCGCACCACCGAGGAACGCAAGATCGACCAGTTGCAGGATAGGGTCGACAGCAACCGGGCCGCAGTCGAGAATGCCGCCTCGCCGCCGCCACCGCCGGTGCCGCAAAGCGCCGAGGCGGCATCGCTTTCCCGCGCCCGGGACGGTCTCGAAGCCCAGATCAATGCCATAGACGACACACTGGCCGAGTACGAGAACACCGAGGTGCCGGAACTGCGCGGGCTGGTCGAGACCAGAAAGGCGCTGGAGTCAGCCTATGTCCAGGTCGACAAGGCCTTGGAGACCCTGGAGGCGAAGGAATTGTCCGAGGCAACGCGCGACAAGCTTGCCGACAAGACCGAGGTTGCACTCGCGAAACAACAGGGCGCCATCGCCCAGGCGGAGAAGAAAACCGATCCCATCAGTGCCGCCGGAAGTGCTGTTGCCGAGGCCGGCGCCGCCATCGGCAAGGCCATCGACATTGTCACAAGCAACGTGGCCGGCGAAGCGGTGGCAACGACGGACGTCACACCTGCGCCAATTTCGATACCCAGTCCTTCAGCCGGCAGCATCGCCGCGGCGGCCCAGACGATCGTTGTTCCCCAGAACCAGGGAGCCGTGGATGCGCTGACGCGCGGCCGCGACATGATCGAGCGGCAAATCGAGCAACTTGACACACAACTGGCCGGCATGCCGGATGGCGCGGCCGAGGCACAACCGCTGGAGCAGGTGCGCGCCGGTCTGGTTGCCCAGTTGCAGGGATTCGAACAGGCTCTCTCGGTCGCTGGACAGATTGCCCCGGACAACGTTGCGGCCGAGGAGACAGCGCCTGCCCTGCCCACGCCGGCCTCCGCCTTGAGGGCACAGACGTCGCATCTCGAATCCGAGATGGCTTCGATCGACGAACAGATCCGCCAGATTGACATCAAGCTCGATAGTGGTGCCGTTACCAGTGCCCAGGAAGCGGCATTGTCCGCACAGCGGCAGCGGCTTGTCGAGACACACGCCGCTTATCGCGCGGAACTGGAGCAGGCGGCCGATCTCGCCGCGAACCCGGCGAGCGGCAACGAAACCCAGCACGATGACATTGGCGCCGAGCTCAACCAAATCGATCAACAACTGATGGCCATCGACCGCGCGCTCGAAGGCGTGGCCGAGGGATCGGAACAGGCGAACGCGCTCGAAGAGCAGCGCCAGGGTCTTGCCGACCAGCATGCCCGGCTGCGTAATCAGCTGGATCAAGCGACGCAGGAGGAGCAGGAGCAGGAGCAGGAACAGCAGCAGGAAGAACCGGAACCGGCGCCGCTGCAGCGCGCGCCTACCAGTGTCGACGATGACATGCGCGTGCTGCGCGATGCCATCCTGAGGATCGACGGCGAACTGGCCGAACTTCCGCCCGGGTCGCCGGAAGCGGCCGGTCTGCAACAGCGCCGCGCGGAGATGGTGCAGGATTTCCTGAAACTGGGCGGGCAGGCGGCGGCCGAGCGGCGGGTCATCGCGGAGAACCAGGTCAATGCGCCGGCGTTGGACCCGCTCAGCCAGTATGTGGCCTGGGTCGATGCCGACGTGCTCTCGCATTTCCCGGAAGCGGGCCTGGCGCAGAGTGCCCTGCCATCCGTGCTGTCGGGCCTCGCCGCCCGATTCGGTCCCGAAACGGCACGGGGAATCGTGGAGGCTTCACTCGGCGACCTCCCAGCGCAGGAACTCGCGGGCAGCGACGTCGCTTTCCTCGACAATCTCCTCGCCCGGACGGCCGGAGCGATTGCCTCGGAGGGCCAGAAGGCGGCGGCACTCGATCTTTCCATCGCCCGGGCGCGCATTCTCTCGGAAGCCCTCACCGATGCCGCCGGCAAGCCGGCGCCGCATGCCGAAAAACTGAAGCAGCGCCTCGACCGGCTCCTCGACGAGACGCGGCAGGCGATCGGCGCCGAGATCGCAGCGCATCCCAACGACCCCGTTGCGAAACTGGATCAATTGGCGCGTCTTACTGCC
Source organism: Dongia mobilis (assembly GCF_004363235.1). Lineage (GTDB taxonomy): Bacteria > Pseudomonadota > Alphaproteobacteria > Dongiales > Dongiaceae > Dongia > Dongia mobilis. The sequence goes on along the minus strand of NZ_SNYW01000007.1, from coordinate 18,944 downwards.
ATCACCGGCCTCGCCGGCGCCGCGGCCGTCGACGCCACACCGCTCCTCAACGAGATTGCCGAAACGCTCCGCAGCCTCGAGCGGATCGAGCAGCCGGCCGATCCGAAGGCCGCCCTTTCGACACTGGACGCGCAGATCAGCACGCTCGAAGCGGCGGCCAGCGCCTGGCCCGGACGCCTGTCACCGCCGCGGGGCGCCCTCCTTGCCGAAAAACTGTCGGCCAATCTGGCGGCAGCCTATGCCTTACAGCGCCGCTGGCTGGAACAGGTGCCGAATGCAGCCGAGGATCCGGGGCGCCCCGCACAGGCCCTCGCGGCGCGCCTCGCCGAAGCAGGACATCGTCTCGCCGCCGGGGAAATCGACCAGGCCCTTGCCCTCCTCGGGGACGACACCGGGCTGTCGCCCGCTTTGGCTGCGCAACGTGATGCCGCCCTGGCGGCAGCGCTCACCCGTATTCGCGACGGCTACGAATTGCTTGAACCCGGCACACGCGAACGGCTCGGCACGATCGAGCAGATTGATAAGCGCATCGACGCCCTGCTTGATGGGATAGCCCGGGGTGCCGATCCCATGCTCGCACGCGCATCCGCACTGGAACTGGCACGGCGCCGCGCGGCCGGCGGTGATCTCAAGGCCGCCGCACGGATACTTGACCGCGCGCTCGCCGACGCCAAGGAAGCGGATCCGGTGCTGCTGGCGGAACGACTCGCGATCCAGTTGATCGACAACCCAGACGAAGCGGCAAAGGCGATAGACGCCCTGCCGGCGGAGGTGCGCCTTGCCACGGCCTTTGTCGCCCTGGACGGCCTCCTCGCCGGCAATCGTCGGGCAGCGGCACAGGCCCTGCTGACTGCCCTGGCCGGGCAGAAGGTGGAAGGCGAAGGGGCGGCTGCCTATTCCGCCCTCATGGCCGTCAGCAACATCCGTCTGGCAACGTTGGGTGAGATCAGCGGGGAGCGCATGGCGTCCCTCCGCGCCGAGATCGCCGCCACCCGCGCCCTGCTCGACGCGGCGGCCGACCTCGACGAGAGCTATCGCCGCAATGCCGCAGCCTTTCTCGACAGCGTCTCCGGCGCACTCGATGCACAGGCCGGGCTGGAAACGCTGCTCTCCGATCCGGGGATGCCCGCGGACGGCTTCGCCAATGCCCTGCGCCAGGCCCTGGCGCTGGGGCGCTTCGATCTTGCGGAACGCGCCATGGCGCGCCAGAGCGACTTCCTGAAATCGGCGGAATCGGGTGATGTGGTGTCGGCCATGCGGCACATGCGCCAGACCGGCGCCCTGCTCGATATGATCCGCCAGCGCGCCATGGACCCCGCGCTGACAGAAGAGCAACGCGCACCGATGCTGGCGGCACTGGGCCGCATGGTCCCGCAGATGATGGATGCCATCACCGAACTGATCGATCAGCGCCGCTGGACCGCCATCGGCACCAGTTCCCTGCCCGAGGACGAAAAGCAGCGAACCGAAATGCTGAAACGCCGCCAGAAGGCGCTCTACGATCTGCGCGCCCTGGCACAACTGCGCGCCCGCACTGAGATGCTGAAATTCGACCCCGCGCAGCGGGCCGGCGAACTGGCAGCGCGCATCCGCAACATGGATGCAGCAATTTTTGCCGAGGAACAGCGCATCCGCCGCGAATTCGCCGATCTCGGCGCCGCGATCAAGGACGACCCGGCGCGCAAGGCGGCGCTGGACAAGGCCCTGGCCGGGCTGGAGGCCCTGCGCACAGAGCGGGACGGCATCGAGGATATCAGCTTCCGCTATGCCGGTGGCGAATCCTTCGACATTCGCGTCGACCGCGTCGGCTTCCTGCCACCGGAGACGGCGCGCGACGTGGCACTGCGCGGCGCACAGCGCGCGTTGGCCGGCACCGCCCCCGGCTGGAGTGCCGCCGAAATAACCGAGCAACGCAAGGACCTCGGCAATTATCGCCACGCCCGGGGCCTGCGCGAGGACTACCTTGCGAAGAACGGCAATGTGCCCAGCAGCCGCGACATGGTCCCCGGATCGCGGGAGATCGATTATTGGCTCGATCTCGCGATCGTCGAGAACAAGCTGCGGTATTATGAGCAGCGTCGCGAACAGCTGGTGTGGGAGGATGAGCGCAGGGACCCCACCGCTGCCGCCGAACGGCTCAACAAGCTGCTGGACCACGAAGCCAAAATTCTGACCGGTCTGGTGGCACCCAGCAACCCGCTCTCGGAAATGCTGCAGCAACTTTCCGGCTTCGGCGACGCCAATCGTGCCACGGCACAGCGGCTGCAGGGCGAATTCCTGGTCAATGAGGAACGCGGTCTGGTTTCGACCTTTGAATCTGCGCGCGCGGCCGGCGAGATACAGAAGGCTTTCTCCGCACTGGTCGAGTTGCGCGATCGTTCGCTTGCCGGTGAGATCGACGCCTATGTCGACTACATGAACGTTGAATGGTATCGCGCCGGCCCGGCCCGCGCTTTCAACCTGCTGGTCGGCGAGGCGGCGACACGGGAAGCGCTGCAGAGCCTGACCGTAGCAGCAGGCCAATTGCACGCCGCCCTAATCCGGGCCGCCAGCAATCCTCCTGAAACCCTGGGCGAGGCGGATCGCAAGATCCTGTCACGGCACGGCTTCCTGGTGGACGGCAAGTATCAGTTGCCCGAACACGTCCAATTGCGGCCGACCAGTGTCGCCAGCGAATTCGCCGAGGTCACGAAGGAAGGCGTTCTGGGTCGCGTCGATCAGGTCCTCAACGCAGCCAAGACTGCCGAACTGGTGGCGACAGTGGTCGTGCCGGGCGGCCTCGCCGCGCGTTTCAGCCGGGCGGTCACCGTGGGCGCGCTGGCGGAGGGATATGGCGTCAGCACCCTTGCCCGCCTCGGTGCCGTCGGCATCCGCCTCGGGGTCGAGGCGGGCGCCTTCACCGTGCTGTCGCGCGCGGCCCAGACCGCCATCAACCCCGAGCAGATGGCCGATCCCGCGCTCTGGTCGCCGAAGAACCTACTCTCCGAATTCCTGAGCAACTATGCCGTCATCGGGGTGCTGAAGCTGAAGGCCTTCGGTCAGTCGAAGGCCTTGCAGGTCCTTGGCAGGCCGGGTACGGGCGGCAAGGCGGCCGAACTGGCACGTTCTCTCATCCGGCAGGGTGACCCGCTGGCTGAAGCCGGCATCCTCACGCTGATGCACAATCCCCTGCTTGCCGGCGGCCGTGCGCGCGAGGACTTCATCGAGAACCTGGCCGTCGTCGGCCTGCTGCGGGCAATGCATGTCGTGCCCGAGGGCACCTCCCGCCTCGCCGGCATTGCGGCCGCGGTGGCCCGCGGCGAATCCATTGCCCGCGATCCGGCCAGGGCGCGGGCAGCCCCCGCCGAGACCGGCCAGATCAGCCGCTCCTGGCAACGCTTCTATGAATGGATGGACAATTACCACCTGCCGGCGCGTCAGTTGATGACCCGCTATCGCGGCTCCTGGGCGGATGCGCGCAAGGACTATCAGGCGGGAAAGCTCAGCGAATCCGACATGCGCAAGCTGGTCGAGCTGCGCAAATGGGTGGTCGACAGCCTGTCCGCGGAGATCGTGGCGGAACTGAAGGGCGAGGTACAGGCCTTCGGCTCGGAAAACCTGACCAGCGATTACGACATCAGCTTCGTCGGGCCCAAGGCCCAGCTGGCCGTGATCCTGTTCAATGCCCGCTTCCTCAACCGCTGGGGTGCCGCGGTGGATATCGGCGGCCGCGAAACGGGCATCATTCTCGATACCAACGCCTACACCGCACCGGAACACAAGAACTATTCCGGCGGCGAGCGCGACATCTGGTTGCAGGACGCCTATGCCCAGCTTTCCGCACGCAAATATCTCAGCGACTCAGCCTGGAAGGAATACCGCCAGCGCCTTGAAAGCAGTGCCGACGGCCCCCGTCTCAAGGAGATGTTCGACTGGGTCGAACAGCAGCACCAGCGTCTGCAGCAGCAGATCCAGACCGAAATCGCCAGGCTGGAGGCCGGTCAGGCCCCTAAGGCCACCAAGGCGGAACTGCAACTGGTCGAGGACCGCGCCAAGGGCGAAAACGACATCGTTGTCCAGAACCGCCTGTATGAGAAGACGCTCCGCGACATCGCCGACCTCATCGACCAATACAAGGCGGCCACCGACCCGGCCGCACGCGCCGAAATTGCCCAGCGCATTCGCAACGCCCAGTCCGAGGCGCTCTACTTTGCCCAGGAAGCCTACCAGACCCAGGCCGCCATCGATCACGTCGTACTCTCGATCCAGGCTGCCAAGCGCAAGATCACGGTCGAATCGCTCCTCGGCGATGGCCTGCCGAAGCTCACTGTGGAATTTACACCGGAAATGGCCCGGCAATCCTTCGTCGAGCAGATTGCCAATATGATGAAGGAACTGAGCCACGGTGGCGACAATGCCAAGCTGGCTGCCAAGGCCGCCAAATATTTCATTCGCGCCCTCGATGCGGCGCGTTTTGCCGGCGTATCGCTGGAGTCCTACCGGGAACTGGTCGAAGCTACGGTCGCCATCGAAGCCAATCGGTCCGACCCGGCGAAACTGAACGAGTCGCTCAGAAAATTCGACACCAAGGAAGGCGGCGCCGATTTTGTTCGCCGCGTGATCGAAGCTTCCGGCACGCTGATGCTCGATCTGCATGGCGGGCGCGGGAACACCAACCTGGCGCGCTATGGCGAGGGGCCGGAAGCGCTGCCCGCGATTGGCACCAGAACAGAGATCCTCGAACCGCTCGAAATGCCCGGTGAGATCGGCACGCGCACCGAAATCCTCGAACCGCTCGAGATGCCTGAAGGCCCGCTGGTCGGCGAGGCTGAAACGGCACGAACCACCGATACCGTCATTCTGGAGCCGTTCGTACCACCATCCGGCGATCCCAGCAAATCCTCGGTGGATTTGTCGAAATCGACGGCCGAGGAGCGCACCAACCGCTTGATGGCAGAGATGCACGAGGCCGAGCAGGCGGCGGCCGAAGCCAGGGGCCGCCGGATCCAGGCTGAAATCGCCAATCGCGGCTTCGAACTGATCGCCAACGATCCCGTCTTTGCGCGCTGGCGCGAGGCGGCGGCGGGCGATCCTGACTTGCGCGCCAAACTGGCCCTCATCGGCAATCTGCGCGACCTGCAAACGCCCGCCGAACGCGCCGAGGCCGATTTCGCGCTGTATGTGGCCGAGCGCCTGATCGCAGGCAACAGCGACCTCGCCGGGCTGGATCTGCTGGCTGTCGCGCGGCATCTCAACCTCAACGCCGGCCGCCAGTTGCTGGAGCAGGGGACCCAGCATCGCGAGATGCTGACCGCCACGGCCCTCGCCATCGAGGGAGTCAGGCTGCAGCGCCCCGAAGCGCGGATCAGCCTGGATTCGGTGATCGGAGCGGCCCGCATTCCAGGCGGCATGGCCGTCGATGCCATGTCGCTCGCCCGAGCGTCGCTCGGTAGCCGGCAGATCGACCTGCCGGAACCGGCGCTTGGTTCCTACCGGCCAAAAGTCCAGGCGGAAAACCTGGCGCAACCGGATCTGGTGCTGGCGCGGCTCGACATGGAACAACTCGCCCTGCTACCACGTGGCAACCAACCAGGTGATGCCGCCTTCTATCTGGAAAATGGCCTCGAACCGCGGCTCACCATCAGGGCCGGCGGCCGCGTCTTCCATCTCTCGCAACCCTTCCTCGAACGCGAGGGAAAGCCGGCCGTCATTGCCTTCCAGGAAACAGAGTTCGGCACCGTCGTCCCGCGGGTCTTCTATCTCAGCAACGAGCATGGAGTCTGGCGCAGCGCCGTCGGAATCGAGAACAACTCCTTGCTGCTCAAGGGGCCGCGCATTTTCCGCAGAGGCAATCAATGGAGTCATTCGCTGAGCGATCTTCCGGTGGGCAGCATGGAAATCGGCTTCGCCAACGAAAGTGCCGTCGACCTTGCCGCCGAACTACAGCCCGTCCTTGGCCGCTGGCTGATGGCAAAAGGGGCACTCGATTTACCGGTGCCGGTCAGGGAGCGCGCCTTCTTCGGCAATGTCGAGAACGTCTCCCTCGCTGCGGAACCGAAGGAATTCTACTCGCTCGTCGGTTTCGAGGATGTCCGCCTGCCCTTTGAGCAACGGGAACGCGGGCTGCATGAAGGCTTGCTGCCGGACATGACACAAGGGCCGATCGAACAATGGCGGTTCCGCCACGATGTCTACGGCGATGTCACCGGGCAGTTGGTGATGACGCGAAACCGACAGGCCGTCCTGGTCGTCCTGCGCACGGCTGACGGCCGGGTCTGGGTCCCAAGTATCCAGGTGGCGAATGCCGCCATGTCGCCCTTCGGCACACGATGGCGATCCTATCTCAGCAACCTGACGACAACGCCGATGGTGCATGGCTTGCGCGGCTACGTCCCAAACCGGCGATACGAGAATCAGCTCAACGCCGCCCTGCGCTGAATTGGCGCACCGGATCTCAGTCCGAACACCGGGACGGTGTGGCGGCGCCGTGACCTAGGCGGGTCAGATCATCAATGCGCCGCCATTGATATGCAAACTCTGGCCAGTGATGTAGCGCGCCTCCGGACCGCAGAGGAAACGCACAAGGGCGGCCACTTCGTCGGCGGTTCCGCGCCGACCGAGGGGCATAGCACGTCCGGCATGGTGGTGAGGGTTGGACGGATTGTGAACGCCACGCTGGGTATCGATGAGGCCAGGGACAACGCAGTTCGCCGTGATGCCGAACTCGGCGAGATCCATGGCAGCAGCCTTCGTGAACCCAGCGAGGCCGGCTCTTGCCGTCACCACATGCGCTCGTTGCTTGGCGCCGCTATGTCCAGTCATGCCCCCGATCATGACGATGGAGCCGCCGCCCCGCTTGCGCATGACCTTTGCACAGGCCTGGGTGCACAGGAATGACCCATCCAGCATGCCGCTCAGGATTTCGCGCCATTCGGCAAAACTCACCTCGGTCAACGGCGCCTCCTTCCGGATGCCGGCATTGTTGACCAGGATGTCGATCCCGGCATAGGCGTCGACACCGGTCGCCACCATTCGCGCGACGTCACCTGGGTCGGTGATGTCGGCCTGAACCACCATTGCCTCGCCGCCCGCCGCCTCGACCAGTTTCACCGTCTCTTGCGCGATTTCGACCGATTGGCGCGTGTTGACCAGGATCTCGGCTCCGCCCCGCCCCAAGGCCAAGCAGATCGCCCGACCGATATTCTTTGCACCGCCGGTAACAAGTGCGATCTTGCTGCCCAATTCCCTCATCCTATCGCCCTCCGGGTGTGCCGCCCAAAGTGGCGAATGCCGACAGATCGGTATGCCGGGCAAGCCCCACGCCGGATGCAAGCAATGCCTGCGACCGTGCGTCCGACCAGCCGCCAAAGCGGGCATTCTGCATGAATTTGTAATGCAATTGTTCCCGCGACAGCGGATCGCGGTTGCCGCCCCGCAGGTGAGGCTGGTCGATCCGCCGAGTCCCTTGCTGACGCCGAACAATCGATACGGGCGGAGCAAATAGAGTCACGACGCAAGCTGCATAGGTGCCGCTATACGAAAAGGCGCAAGCGGGTTGCTGGAAAAGATATCGCCGGATAGTCCGCTTAACAGGGCAATTGCCGGCCACCAGGAGGGTGCCTCGCGAGATAATTCTCTGGCGCCCTAGCGCACGCGGCCCGGACACGGCCCGGAACTGGGCGCGAGCCAATGGTTCGAACGATTCAGCCTGCAAGTCCGAATGTCAGACATGTCTTGTAAAATATCAGTTTGGCTCAAGCAGCATCTGCCTGCTTGCCTCCGGTATGGCAGCCAGAATCATGTCGTGGAACTGTTTCACCCTGGATTCTTGTCCGGAGAGAATCCCTGTACCATAGCCGCGCGATCCCAGACCGGCCTGGACACCCTCCACCAGGGCAACGTCTTCCTTGCCGACTTCGCGATTGATACGCTGATTGAGATAACGCGCCGCGCGCATCTCGCGCCTTGGATCCGGTAGAGCGAATGCACGAAACCTGCTCATCGCCATCCCTGGTGCAATCGGCAGGATCTGAAAGTAGTCGATCTGATCCGGATAGATATCGAAGGCCAGGTTCGGAAACATTGCATAGTAGTACCAGCCCCGGCGCTGCTGCGGCTCGAGATGCTCGACTTCGGGCAGTAGATTCAGATAGTGGCGTTCGCTCCAGGTCTGCGTCGGCATTGCGCGCAACTCCCCGCCGGCGTGTGACACGCCAAGCGGCGCCGTTTCGAAGCGGTAGTTGCGGCCGTACAGGCGTTGCAAACCGGGATGCGCCGTCGCGATATGGTAACCCTCGATATTGTTCTCGACTGCGACCTTCCAGTCGGCGCGAATAGGCGTTGTGACATGCGGCCCCAAGGGCTGCATTTCCTCGATACGATAGCGTTGAAGTGCTTCCAGGTACGGGGATAACTGCATTGCCACGGAGGGTCCATCGCCGCCGAAGCGAATGAAAATAAGGCCCAGGAATATCTCCAGTTCAATCGAGCGAAGACCATGGCAGCTTTTGTCGAAGCCATCGAACATTGGCTCTCCAGGCACGGCGAGCAGCGCGCCGTCGAGGCCGTAGGTGAAGCCGTGATAGCGGCAGCGAATAGCCTTTCCGCAATGGCCAGTCGCGCCGTCGAGCAGTCGGAAGGCGCGGTGTCGGCAAACATTGTAGAAGGCACGAATCTCGCCGTCGCGGTCGCGCAGTACGATCGCACTCTCGCCCATAAGATCAAAACGCAAGTAGTCGCCAGGTAGCGCGATCTCGCTTTGGTGTCCGACCAACTGCCAGGTGCGCGTGAAGATGGCTTCGCGCTCAAGCGCATGGAAGCTCTCACTGCGGTATATCCATCCGGGTAGCGTCTTCGGTGGCATAGCAATCCGTCTCCACGATGCTGCGACGCTCCCGGACGACGCTGTCGTCATGAGATGCCGCGACCTTGCCGGCGAATCCTAGCCCGCCGAACATCCTGTTCCAATGAGAAATTGCCACTCCATTTTTTGGCCCATCAATCGCTATCGGGTTGAGTGTGCCACGGACCAAGGAGTTGGAGCGAGCCCGCCAAACGAACACGACGAACTGAAGTGCACCCTCCGCCATTGCGATTTTCCGACTTCAACGAAAGCTTGTGCCGGTCCTGCAGGTCCGGCTTGGCATAGAGATTCTCGAGTCCTGCGATGTCGCCCGCTGCAATCTTCTGGAGGATCAGGGCGTAGCCCTTTTTCAATACGCCGCGCGCGCAACCAGAATGAATCCTGGCGCCGCAACGTTGTCCTGAGCAGCGGCAATGATCACTCCGCCAAGGTTCGCTATGGAGGCGATCTACTCCCGGCAGCCCTCGGATCTCATGCGAAGGGCGGTGCCGGTTTTGCATTGGCAGTAGCCATCAATCCATCACCCAACTACGCTTGCAATAACAAAAGGTCGCTGCCTACACTCGAGAGCCAACGAGCTGACGCTTCCATTAGACCGCAGGTTCGCATGGCTTACTTACTTTGATGACGGACACCCTCATGTCCAGCAAGGAAGCGCTTACGATAGTGGGACTTCTTCGTTCAACCATACTCCCATCTCGTGGCGAGACGACCATGAAGCGTGCGACGCCTCTCCAAAAATACCTGCCCTGACGAGTGAAAATGCCCAGAGATTCTCGATACGACATCCTGTTCGAACCGGTCAGGATTGGTCCCGTGACAACAAGGAATCGCTTCTACCAGGTGCCGCACTGCAACGGCATGGGGCGGGTATATCCTGACAGCATGATTGCAATGCGCGGTGTAAAGGCCGAAGGTGGTTGGGGCATAGTTTCGACCGAACAGGTCGACTTTCATCCGACAGGGGACGTAACCCCCTACACAGAGGCCAGGCTATGGGACGCCGGCGATGCGTCGGTGCTGGGCGGCATGTGCAATGCGGTTCATGAACATGGCGGTCTGGCTGCCGTGCAACTTGTACATAACGGGCAGGACACCGGTAACATCTACAGCCGTGAGGTTCCTATTGGGCCAGTGCATCGTCCGGTAAGCTGGAAGAACCATCCTGTTCAGGCCCGCGCGATGGACATCGAAGACATTCGCGCCTATCGCCGCTGGCATCGCAAGGCAGCCTTGCGGGCAAGGTCAGCAGGATTCGACATCGTCGTCGTCTATGCCGGTCATGATGGTTCGCTGCCGGCGCATTTCCTTGCACGGCGCCACAATCAGCGGACGGATGAGTATGGCGGTAGTCTCGAAAACCGCTTGCGCCTCTACCGTGAGCTTCTCGAAGAGACGCTTGAAGCAGTGGGAGACACCATGGGTGTAGTCGCGCGTTTTGCTGTCGACGAACTGCTGGGAAGCGACGGCCTGGAATGGGGAAACGAAGGACATGACGCCATCGAGATGATGGCTGAATTGCCGCACATGTGGGATGTGAACATATCCGACTGGGACAACGACTCAATGACTTCTCGCTTCGCAGCCGAGGGCTACCAGGAGGAATATGTAAGCTTCGTGAAGAAGGTTTCATCGAAGCCGGTCGCTATTGTGGGCCGCTATACGTCACCCGACACGATGGTATCGGTTATCCGGCGCGGTATAGCTGATCTGATCGGTGCTGCGCGCCCCTCCATCGCCGACCCGTTCCTTCCGAAGAAAGTCGAGGAGGGTCGCCTCGAGGATATTCGCGAGTGTATCGGCTGCAACATATGCGCGGCGTGGAACAACATTTCCGCTCCAAGCCGCTGTACGCAGAATCCTACCTTCGGTGAGGAGTGGCGCAAGGGTTGGCATCCCGAAAGGATACGGCCCAGGGAATCTCAAGCGCACATACTTGTTGTCGGGGCCGGACCAGCTGGCTTGGAAGCCGCCCACGCGCTGGGCAAACGAGGCTACGAGGTCACTCTCGCCGACGCAAGGAGTGAGCCCGGAGGCCGGGTTGCCCGCGAGAGCGCCCTGCCAAACCTTCGCGCGTGGAATCGCGTGTGCGACTACCGCCTCGGCCAGTTCGCACTCATGACCAATGTGAAGCTGTATCTGGAGAGCGCTCTCACCAAGGAACTCGTCCTCGATTTCGGCGCGGATCATGTCGTACTCGCAACCGGGTCTACCTGGCGGCGTGACGGCGTGGGCCGGGCATTGCGCCAGCCAATTCCGGGTACCGAGGCGGAACGGTCATTTAGTCCCGATGACATCATGGACGGCAATCGTCCGCCGCTAGGATCCGTTGTGGTGTTCGATGATGATCACTACTACATGGGCAGTGTGATGGCGGAATTGCTTGCAGGCGAAGGTTACAAGGTGACACTTGCTACTCCTGGCAATTGCGTCAGCAGTTGGTCAGAATATTCGCTTGAGCAAGGTCACATTGAACGTAGACTGTTGAAGTTGGGAGTGGAGATCTTGCCGCGACATCTCGTAAGAGCTGTCAATGACGGAGTGATCGAACTCTTCAACACCATGACTGGAGATACGGTCAAACGCTACGGTCACCTGGTGCCAGTCACCATGCGTTTGCCAAACGATGAGTTGTATTACGCGCTCATCGCAACGCCGTCCTCACTCATGTCCGTTGGTATCAAGTCTGTGCGTCGCATTGGCGATTGTTACGGACCCGCCACTATCGCGGCCGCTGTCTATGAGGGACGCCGTTACGCTGAGGAGTTTGACCGGGAGTGCGATAGTGATGGTGTGCCATTCAAGACGGTGAAGCACGTACTGGAACTTGGCGGGTGAGCACCGGACTTCAAGGCGCCTGCGATACGGGCACCTGTTCGTTCACTTACGCACCAAGTCCCGGCTTATTTGGAGGGCCCGCATTCCATCAGCCATGACCTAGCCTGCAATCTGTCTCATGGGAATTGATGCCGGGCATCTTTGGTATAAATGCGGCATTTCTCGGCGCGTAAGGCCCCGGGTTGCCGTGGACAGATTGTCTCCTCGTGACCTGATCCCCATGGCTCATCCATTCGGCAGTGGACTTCCTTGTGCACTTGACCCCAAGGTCCTTGAACTCTGGCGAGATCTCGACCATCTCCGGCATTGCAGGCTGTCTAGATCGGTCCACCAGGATCTCCCGGGGGTCTGGTTCGAGTTCGGCAATGACGCGCAACGTCGCTTGACGAGAGCGCGGGCGTCAATCGATCAGATCGATCGCGGCGACCGTGAGGACGTCCAGGATGGCGTTGGTAGCAGCCTTGACCAACATTACCTTGTCGCCAGCCTGCAGATAGCGATAGCCCTGAGGCAGTGCGGGCAACTGGCGCAATAGGTCCGGCGGCAGGTCGCGTCCTTCGAGCCCGGGCGGCAGGTGACCATTGCGAACCAGCTGCTTCGCGAGGCCGGGTGGCAGTTCGCCCCGCTTGGCAAGACCCGGCGGCAGGTTCTTGGCATTCTTGTTGCCGCGCCCCTTTCCCTTGCCCGGTCCCCGGTTCCATTCCTCATAGGTCCGCTGGTAATAGCTCCGGATCAGCCGGCGCTCAATTTCGCCGATCACTATCCCGCCAATATCGACGTCACTCGACAGGGTTCGGTGGCTGAACAGGGGCGGGATGCCGACATCCGGTTGCTGGCCAGCCGCGGCTAGGCCGGCAAATGCAACAGACGACAGTACTATGATGGGCAGGACCACCGCGCCCGCCAGACAGAGCTCTCTCGTTCTAGATCGTGACATGGGTCGACTACTCCAATTGGTTCCGGTTCATGCACCTAGGACAAGGGGTGCCGCAGCTTGCGCCGCAGCACCCCTTCTTCCCGTGGGACATGGGGCTGCATACCCGCCGGGAAGGCCGCCCCGTGCTCAGGGCACGGTTGTCACCGCGACGTCGCTGTCGACGATCAACGTGCCGCCATTGTCGAGGTTGTATTGGGTAAAGGTCATTCCACGAACATCGTCGTTGATCACGGATTGCGATGAAATCGTGGCACCACCGAGATGCAATTCGAGCGTATCGCCACCGCTGCCAAGCACGTAGAGCGTATTGCCCTCGAGCCCGTCGGCGTCCTCGGTATCGTCAGTGAAGCTGAGCACGTCGGCAGCGCTCAGGACCAGCTTGGTGCCGGCGGCGCCTGGGGTTGCCTCCTCGGTGAGCAGGATCGATTCGATGTTCGAGATCGCCTTGCCGGTCAGGTCCACTGTGGCATTGGTGAGCCCGGTACCGCTCGTATCCAGCCCTTCGGCCGTCATCGTATTGAAGATGGCACCCTGGTCGATGCGCAGAATGTCGAAGCCGGCGCCACCATCCAGCGTATCCAGGGGGTCATAGACCAGGACGTCGGTACCGGACCCGCCGGTAATGTTGTCGGCGCCGTTGTTGGCGGCATCCAGGATATCGCCGCCATTGAGGATGTTGACGCCGTTGTTGGTGGCGACAATGGTGTCGTCGCCGGCGGCACCGAACACATAGTCCGGCGTGCCCGCGTCGGAATCGGTCAGACCAGCATTACCACCAGCGACATTGTCGTCCTTCGAATATTCGAAACCGACATACTGACCGGCATCACCGTCCGGATTGATTGTCGTCACGATCGCAGTGCCCTCGTTGGCGCCGGTCGCATTGTTGTCGACCTCGACCTGGGCGTTGCCCGGATCGACGATCCTCACACCCTCCAGGCTGAAATCGGTGATGATCACCTTGGTCCCGGCCGTTGCCTCGGCGCCGACCAGATGATCATGCGTCGGATCGATCAGGAAACCCGCATTGCTGAGGATAACGCCCTGCTGCCCCTGCGATCCGCGCACGACCAGCTGCGCGTAGGCACGCAGCGGGTCCTGCTTGTCAACGAAGGTCACCAGGGCGACCTGTTTCTGCACGTTGGTGTTGGTCACAAACTCGCCGTTGAGGATGTTCGGCCGGTTGAGCGTGGCAATGGTCGTCGACTGATTGTCCAGCGCGCCATCCGGGCTATTCGGGTCGGCATCGGTATTGTTCGGACCGCAGCCGCCATCGGTGGGGGATTCCACCGCCGTCGCGGTGACCTTGAACGGATCGGTTGTGCCATAGGCGTCGAAAGTGTCCTTTCCGACGAGGCCGCTGGCTACGATGTCGAACTCGTAAGAGAAGTCAGTGGTGCCGGGCAGTAGCGTCAGCACGAGATCGTTGCCGTCGAAGGCATAGCTTTGAACGCCCGGAATCTGGGCCGGCAGGTTCTGGAAGGCGAAAGGCGCCGGCAGATCCACCCGGACCGTATGGGCTTCCGAGCCGTCGGTATCGTTGAAACTGGCGGTCACGAGCAGTGTACCGGTTTCGTCCTTGACGAAAATGCCGTCATTGGCGTCGACGGTGACCTTGGTGCCCTTGTCGTTCTGCTCGTACCCGTCATCAGTGATCGAGATGGTGACATTGGTCGGCTTGTCGGCCACCGCGTCGAGATAGACGGTGAAGGCTTGGTCGAGGACCGAGGTGGCGCCGGAATCCGGATCCTCGATCTCGAGATGCAGGGTGAAGAGGCCATCGGCATCGGCGTTGGCCGGCGGGACCGGGCGGAGCTCATAGATGCCGCTGAGGACATTCGCCATGTAGCTGTCGAGGTTTACTCCGGCGCCAGCTGCCAACAGCGCAACTTCCGAACCGCCACCGGTCGTGTCCCAGACCTGCAGTTGCCAGCCGGTCGGAATGTCGATCGACCCGCCGGTTGCGGTCTCGTTGTCCGAGGGCGCAAAGCCGATGCTCAGGGCCTCGGGCATTTCGGTCTGATCACCGCTCCACTGGTTCGGCTGGTTGTCTTCGGCCACACAGCCACTGATCCTGAGCACGCCGCTTGCCTGGTCCGTCTGCGGCACAGTGATGGTAAGGGTAGCCGTGTCGCTGTCGTCATCGCCGTCGGTCAGGGTATAGGTGAACACCTCCTCGGCATCCTCCGGCACAATGGCGTCGGGCGAGAGCGTGTAGGTATAGTTGCCCGCCTTGTCCATCACCAGAGTGCCGTACTTGCCGGCAACCGAGAAACCATCCGAGCCGTCGGCATCGCTGGTCTCGCCCTCGAGCTTGGATACCTCGCCATCATCCGCACCCGGCAGGTCGGCGACACCATCCGATTTGTTGTCGTCCTCGCCGGCGCCGATATCGACACCCGTCAGCACGTTGCCGGTTGCCTTGGTCTCGATGCCGACCAGGCTGTCGACATCGTCATTGGCGATCGGCGTGTCGTTGACGATGTTGATGTTGAGACTGCCATTTGACGTGTCGCCATCGGCATCTTCGACCACGACTGCGAAGTCGTCCGTGACCGCACCGCCGCTATGGTCGACATTGTCGAGCAGCGTGTAGGCATAGCTGAGTGTCCCGTTGCCTGAACCGTCGACGCTGAAGGCCGTGATCAACAGGTCACCATAGAGACCGTGTACGGTGACACCATTTGCAATCACGATCGGGCCATCCTTGCCCGATATCGTCAGCGAAGCGAACCCGTCGGGCGCGGCAAAGGACATGGTTCCGGTGGTGGCTTCCGACGGATCGTCATTGTCGGTGCCATCGCCATCGGCGGCCTCGCCGGTGCCGGCCGGCTCTATCACCGCATTGATGGTTCGGATCGGCAGGCCTTTCTCATCGACCTCCTGGGCGTCCTCGCCGGTCGGATTGGTATCAAGCTCCGTTCCCTGATCATAGATGTTGATGGTGAGGTTGGCGGTAACGGCATCGGTGTCGCCGTCCATCAAGGTGTAGGAGAACTTGTCGTCGCCGATGAGGGGCGCCGCATCGCTGCGGGTGTAGGTATAGTATCCGTCGGCATAGATGGTAAGCGTGCCGTGCTCGCCCAGGATGACAAAGCCGTCGCCATGCACCGCGTCGGTCGTCGGCGTCGCCGTGTTGGCGGTCTCGAGCGAAACCACGCCGGAAACCACGGCGCCGTCGGCGCCGGACAGATCCTTCCCGGATGCCGGATCGCTGGTATCGAGGCCGGTAATGACGTTGCCATCGGTCGTCTGGAGATTGGCCACGCTGTCGAAATCGTCGTTCGCCACTGGGCTGTCATCATCGATGCGGATGGTGATGGCATGTTCGACGGTGTCGCCGTCGGAATCCTTGGCGGTGAAGCCAAAATCGATGGCGATCTCGTCCTCGAACGCGGTCTCCTTGCCCTGGCTGTAGGGGTCGTCGGCATAGGGATGGTCGACGGGCGCCTTCAGCTGGAAGCTGACCGTGCCGTTGGCCTGGTCGACGGTGAGCACCATGACCTCGGTGCCGCCGGCCATGCCGACGAGCTGGCTGGTGGTCGCGTCC
Organism: Dongia mobilis; assembly: GCF_004363235.1. GTDB lineage: Bacteria > Pseudomonadota > Alphaproteobacteria > Dongiales > Dongiaceae > Dongia > Dongia mobilis. The sequence continues at coordinate 2,777 of NZ_SNYW01000007.1, read as the reverse complement.
CAGGTGAAGACCACGTCGACGCCGCCCGATTTCAGCGGCGAGAAGGTGGCGCCGGTCATGTCCTTGAGCACGATCTTGGCGGGATCGAAGGTGAAGGCATCGGCGGCCGGGCCGTCGGTGCCGAAATCGATCCCGAGCGACTGGTTGGCAAAGCCGATCCAGGTGCCGCCATTGCCGTCGCCGGGGCCGCCGGGCAGGCCGCCGGGCAGCGCCGCGCCGCCATCCTTGCCGTCCTCGTCGACCATCCAGTCGAGCTTGCCGGTGACCTTCGGCCCGTCATCGCGGATGGTGACGCCGAGCGGTGTCTCGACGAAATCGCCGTCGTAATCGGTGGCGCGGACCGTGACGCTATCGCCGTCACCCCGGCTGATCTCGAGGTGGTCGATCAGCAGGCCGGCATTGGCGATGGTATCGTCCTCGTTCATGACGCCGAAGCCGATCTGGATCGGGCCGCTCACCGTGAAGTCGAAGGTGAAGGTGAGATAGCCGGATTCTTCCTCCCACGAGAAGGAGCCGAAGCTGTTGCTGGTGGCGGTGCCGGGCTCGCCGACATTGGCGAGGCGGATCACCTCGCTGCCAATGACGATGAAGGCGAAATCCTGGTACTCGGTCAGGCCGCCTTCACCGCTATCGCTTTCATTTTCCAGGAAGTTGAATTTGACGGTCAGCGTGTCGCCGGCCTGGACATTGACCTCACGCTTGATCGCAGTGCCGTTGGTCGGCTCTTCGGCGCCATTGCCGGCATTGCCGTCATCGGCCGCGGCGGCGATGGCGCCAGCCGGCAGGCCGAAGAAGTTCTCGAGATCCTCGACGCTGGAATCCTCGCCCTGGTAATCATTGCCGCCGCCGCTCACCAGCAGGGCCTGGTTGAGGGGATCCGGCTGCGGATCGACCGTGCCGACATCGCCGACCACCTGGCTGAGGAGCGAACTGGTGCGGGTCCAGCCGTCGAGGCTGTCGAAACTGTCCTCCAGCACCGTCTCGGTCGGGGCGCCGCCGACGGGCGAGATCTTCAGGCTGTCGACGAGGTCGTCGTGGTCGGCGGTATCGGCATGGTTGATCTGGGCCAGCTGCACCAGCACGACCTCGCCGTTCTGCGGGTCGATGCGCAGGATGAAGACCGGGATCTCGGGCGCCGGGTTGTCACCCTCCGCCTCGCCCAGCACATAACCGACGATGGTCTGGGCGTCGACCTGGCGCGCCAGGATGGTCTGCGGCTCGCCATTGATGTTGGTGGTCCAGTTGGTCTCACCCTCGCTCAGCGGATCGGCGGACGACCCCATATAGAGCTGGAAGGCGGTGGCATTGGCGTCGCCGTCGCCGGTGAAGACGGTCTTGCCGGCTTCCTTGTTGCCGGTATAGCCGCTTTCGTCATAGGTGCCGGCGCGCCCGTCGGCGCCGAAGCTGACCGTGATATGGGTCTGCGAGGCGGCAATCGGATCGGACAGGTTGCCGAAGCCGCCCTGGGTGGCGGCGTCGAGCGCCTGCTGCACATAATAGCTGGGCAGGTTGACTTCCTCGCCGCCCTGGTTGCCCGGTGTCTCGTCATGGCCGATATCGTCGTCGCTGGGGTGCTTGGCGACCGGCAGCCAGGCGCCGTCCTGGCCTTCGTATTCGACCCAGTCGAAGCAGAGCGAGCCCAGGGCCGGCACGTCGTCGATGTCCTTGAACACCAGCGCGCCGTCCGGGGCCGGCGTCACGGAGCCGTCGGAATCCACCATGAAGAACGGCACGCCAATGTCGAGCGCCTCGGTGATGTCGCCATCGGCATCGCTGATGCCGGGCACGTTGTCGATAACGCCGTAGATGGTGAAATCGATGTTGAAGTCGCTGATCGAATCGGTGCCCTCGAACTCGCGGAAGGCGATGGTGAAGACGATTTCGGCGTAGGAATAGCTCTGTTCGCCTTCGCCCTGGGTCACGACGTAATAGGCCACCAGCGTCTCGCCGCGGCTGTCGTCGATGCCGTCATTGGGATCGCTGTCCGGCTGGCCCGGCAGGATCAAATATTGCAGCGGATGGCTGTGCGAGGTCAGCCCCATCGCATTCAGCTGGTCGAGGATCGGGGTCGAGCCGGCATTCTCGAAGCTGAGGTGCCCCGGCACGTCGCCGAAGAAATTGACGCTGGCGATGGCGGTGCTGGTCAGCGGCTCGCGGTCCTGGTCGATGCCGCCGGCATTGTCCGGGAAGCCCGGCTGCTGCTGCGAGCCGTCCTCGTGGTCATTGGTGTCGAAGGGGTCGTTGCCGGTCTCGTGCGGATAGCTCCAATAGGCCCAGATCTGCCCGCCCAGGGCGTCCTTGACGCCGTCCAGCACATGGTAGGGGAACGGCTCGAGTGCCTTGGCGGCAACAAAGGAATCATTGCCCTCGCCGCCGCCGAGATCGTCCTCGTTGACTGGGGTACCCGGGGTCAGGCTGACCAGGCTGGGCGAGGTATCCTCTTCCTCCTCCTCTTCCGCATCGGTGAGGATGCCCTCGCGCTCGATCAGGCCGTATTGCAGCGCCGTCGGGTTGAGGCCGCCCACCGCATTGAGGCCGCCCAGGCCCGCCTGCGGGGCGAAGGGATCGAACACGCCGCCGGTATTGTCCACACCCGGCGCACCGGCGGCCGGACCGGCTGCCGTCTGGATGTCGAGATTGGGATCGGTCGCCGCCACCACCGCGGCCACGTCGATCTCCTCGCCGGTATTGTCGAGCAGCGTCACGTCGGCTTCGCCCACCGCCGCGATATAGCCCTGCAGGATCACCGTGATGTCGCCGACGCGCACCGCCAGATT
>NZ_SNYW01000006.1 GCF_004363235.1 Dongia mobilis | reverse complement strand
GGTCCAGCCGCGAGGGAGATCCCCTCGCGCCTGCACCCGGGGAGCCACAGCGCCTACAGGCCGGCAGCAGCCGGTCCCCCGGAGCCAGCGGGTCAGCGGCTCCCCTCCGGGCCGGCGGGTTGCCGGCGTCCCCTCGGCGCGTGGCATGCCCATGTTCGCCCCTGCCGGTCGATGGCGGCGCGTAATCGCCCCCTCCGGCCGGCAGGCCCGGCATGGCGGTGAACGCGCCCCTCGCGGCGTGAGTCCTGGCCTCGGCCAGGGCCGGATAACGCCAGGGCCCCAGGACCGGGCGGATGCCGGTTCCCCGATGGACGCTGCGGGTGTCGGCGCTCCCCCCGGTTCCAGGGACAAGGATCCCGGCAGCCGCCCGTCGTAACAGGGGAAGGCATTGATGCCCGGGTCATTCCATCTGCGGCGGCGGCGAGAGAAGCGAGACGGAAACGGAGACGACAGCCAGAATTCATCTCCAAATAAAAGATATAAAATCAATAATTTATTAGACGCATCTCCAGTTGTTTCGCAGATTAAATCGCTGTCAGAAAAAGGAAAGAAATTGCCCCTTCCACGGGCATCGGCGACAAAGGAGTCATGGCAGAATCGACCGCCAATGACGCCGCCTTCTATCGCCGCCTCAACATCGCGCTGTTGGCCGGTTATGGCGGCGCGGCCATGGCCGCCTATTTCCTGCTGCCCCTGCTGATTCACCGCCAGGGCGTGACCTGGGCCTGGCTGCTGCTGCCGCTGGTCCTGGCCAGCAACGGCTATTGGGCCACGCTGCATGAAGCAATCCACGGCCAGCTTCTGACCGGCGCCGGTGCCAACCGTCGGGCCGGGCGAGTGCTTGCCATCCTCTGGGGTTCCTCCTTCCGCCTGCTGCGCTTCGGGCATCTGATGCATCACCGCTTCAACCGTCATGCGCTCGACCGGCCGGATTGCTACGACCCGGCGCGGGACCGCCCGGCGGCAGCCCGCCTGCGCTTCTATGGCGAGATCCTGGGCGGGCTCTATCTGCTGGAACTGCTGACGCCGCTCCTCTATCTGCTGCCGCGCACTCTAGTGGAAGGCCTGGTGGCGCGGGTCTATGCCGGCGACGAGGGTGCCATGCCGCGCCTGCGCCAGCTGGCCCTGCAGACCCTTGCCGGCGCCGAGGGAGTAGCCGAGATCCGGCGCGACGCCCTCCTCGCCTGGGGCCTCATCCTGCTCGCCCTTTGGGCATGGGGTGCCTATTGGCCGGCCTTCGCCCTGTTCCTGATCGGCCGCGGCCTGTTGGTCTCGCTGACCGACAACGTCTATCACTACGCGACGCCGCTGGATCGCGTGGAATTTGCCTATAACCTCCGCCTGCCGCGACCGCTTCAGGCGTTATTCCTTAACATGAACATGCACCGGGTCCATCATCGGCACATGCAGGCGCCTTGGTGGCAGCTGCCTCATTTTTTTGCAGCAGATCGTGATGGCTACGACGGAAGCTTCATGCGCGGTCTCGCCCGCCAGGCGCGCGGACCGGTGCCGGCCGCGTCGGCGCGCCGCGACACACCGGCTTGAGAAACCGCTCAAGCAAAGGGCGGAAAGCGTATAACCTTCTTGCTTTTCAACCGCCCGCACCCCATTCTGATCGCGGCTTTGCAATGCGACATGTCGTCATCCCCCGCGTGCATCAGGCGATGCGATCGGGTTTGTCATGGCGGCGCGTTTCGGGCGGGCCGGCCATATCGTCCTGACTTTCAAGAGCGCACTCATGTCTGACCACGACCAATCCTCCGGCGGCAGCGAGCTCAGGGGGAAGATCAAATGGTTCAATCCGGAAAAGGGCTTCGGCTTCGTTACCCCGGCCGATGGCTCCTCCGACGTCTTCCTGCACATCTCGGCGCTGAAGGATGCCGGTCTGCAGGATGCGCCCGAAGGCTCGACCATCACCTGTGAGGTTGGCCAGGGTCGCAAGGGAATTCAGGTTCTCCGCGTCATCAATCTCGATACCTCGACCGCGGCACCCGCCCGTCCGCGTCGCCCGATGGGCGGCGGTGGCGGTGGACCGCGGCGCGATTTCGGTGGTGGCGGCGGTGGCGGCTACAACCGCGGCCCGCGTCAGTATCACGACGATTGACCGACCTGTGACGATTGACCGGTCGCCGCAAGGCGGCTGATCCAGGGTTACGGAATGCCGCGCGCGACACGGCTTAGGCCGCTGTCGCGCGCTTTTTCTCTTTTCACTCGATAGGTTTCCGGCGTGCCGCAGGTGCGCGAGCCGGCCTGCCGACCGCGCCCTATTCGGTCGGATAGCGGATCCCGACGACTTCCAGTTCCAGATCGCCGATCGGCCGCTTCCAGATCACATTGTCGCCGACCCTGGCATCCTTCAGCGCCAGGCCGAGGGGCGAAACCCAGGAAACAAGCCCGGCATTGGGATCGGCCTCGTCCTCGCCGACGATCTGGAAATGGCCGCGCTGGTCGTTCGCATCCACCGTGTCGACGATGGCGCCGAAATCGACCCGGTCGCGCGGCTGTGCCGCCAGGTCCACAACCACGGCCTTGGCGATGCGGTCCTGGACATAGCGCAGGTCGCGGTCGACCACCAGCAGTTGCTCCTTGTCGAGCAGATCCTCTTCCGCCGTGATCGCCCGCTTCTGCTCCTCGAGCTCCGTTTCATGGGCGCGCAGCTTCTGCAGCCCGCGCGGCGTCACCATCACGGGATAGGGGCTTTGCGGCCGCTCCGGCAATTCGGTTGCCTGATCGTCGCTTTCCTTGACGAACGCTCTGCTCATGTCATGTCACCTCTCCATTAAACCTAGGTCGGTCCCGGCAAAGGTCAAGGACAATCACACAGTTAAATTGTGGAAAACTCGGCATCTCCGCGCCTTTCCCGCGACAAGGAGGCCCGGCTTTCCCTGCCGGAACAGTCCGTTGCCTCAGCCGCCGGGGGACGATCCGGGATGTGCGAATATATGGACCGTGCCGCGGCACCCGCCTATAAGTGGCCGCGCCGGCGACGGCGATTTCAGGTGGGATGGTTCAGCAGCATGAAGCGTTTTGATGTCGTCATCATCGGCGGCGGCGTGATCGGATCCTCGGCGGCCTATTTTCTGGGGGCGCAGCCCGATTTCACCGGCTCGATCGCGGTGATCGAGAAGGACCCGACCTATGCCGAAGCGGCGACGCCGCGCTCGGCCGGCGGCATCCGCCTGCAATTCTCCACCGCCGAGAACGTACTGATCTCGCAATTCGGCGCCGCCTTCATCAAGGCAGCCGACCAGCATCTGGGCGTCGGCGGCGAGGGCGCCGGCGTCGAGTTCCGGGAGCAGGGCTATCTTTTCCTGGCGACCGGCGCTGGCCTCAAGATCCTGCTGGCCAACCAGCGCCTGCAACATGAGCTTGGCGCCGCCACTGAACTGATGAACCCGCGCGAATTGTCGTCGCGCTTTCCCTGGCTCAACGTGGCCGACATCGCCGGCGGCAGTTTCGGCCCGGTCAACGAGGGCTGGACCGACCCCTACAGCCTGCTGCAGGCGTTCAAGCGCAAGGCGCGGGCGCAGGGCGCCACCTATTTCAAGGACACGGCGGTCGGCCTCGAACACGCCGGCGGCCGGGTGACTGCGGTGCAGCTTGCCGGCGGCGAAAGCATCGCCTGCGGCCATGTCATCAACGCGGCCGGCATCCAGGGGCGCCGGATTGCCGCCATGGCCGGTATCGACCTGCCGGTCCATCCCCGGAAGCGTTTCGTCTATGTGTTCGATTGCCGCGACGAAATCGAGAATGTGCCGCTGACCATCGACCCAAGCGGCGTCTGGTTCCGCCCGGAAGGCCCGCAATTCATCGCCGGCGTCTCGCCGGACGAAAGCGACGATCCCGATGCCGAGGATTTCGAACTCGACTATCGCCTGTTCGAGGAACTGATCTGGCCGACCCTGGCCGAGCGCGTCCCCGCCTTCGAGGCGATCAAGCTGGTGCGTGCCTGGGCCGGTCATTACGACTACAATGCGTTCGACCAGAACGTCATCATCGGTTTCGCGCCGGGCTTCGACAACCTGCTGCTGGCCAACGGTTTTTCCGGCCACGGTTTGCAGCAATCGCCGGCCATCGGCCGGGCCTTGAGCGAACTGGTGACATTCGGCCAGTATCGCTCGCTGGATCTGCGCCGCTTCGGCTTCGAGCGCCTTGCCAGCGGTGCCGCGCTGCAGGAGATCAACGTCGTCTGAGCGGATGGCCCGGGGGAACGGCCGCGGTGGCATTGCAAGGACGGATGGAAAACGGGGAGAAAGCCGGATGAACAACACCGCCGTTATCTCGATTCTGTGCGCGGACCACCCGGGACTGATCGCCGAGGTCAGCGGCCGGCTGTTCGACCTTGGCGTCAATCTCGGCGACGCCACCTTTGCCGTGCTGGGCGGCGGCGCCGAATTCACCCTGGTGGCGAAGCTGCCCTCGGGCCTCGGCTTTGCCGAGATCGAGCAGGAATTGAAATCGCTGAAGCTGCTCAAGGACGCCAAGCTGTCGGTGGCGCCCTTCGCCTATCGCGAGACCCACGACGAACAGGCGATGATCACCCACCGCGTCGAGATCACCGGCGATGACAGCCCGGGCCTGATCGCGCGCCTCTCCGAGGCCCTGCCCAAATTCGGCGCCAACATCGTGCGCCTCAATTCGGAATCGATCCCCTCGGAATCGGGGGCGCGCTTCCTGCTGCGCATGGCGCTTTCGGTGCCCGCCGGCAAGGAGGCAAGCTGCATGGCGACCGTCGCCAACACCGCCTCGCAACTTAACCTCAAATGCCAGTGGCAGCAGGTCATTCGCTGAAGAGCGCTCGATGAGCGAAGCGCCGGCGCGGCAGGTCGGCATCGTCCTGGTGCCGGGCTTCGCCCTGGCCTCCTTCGCCATGGTGATCGAACCGCTGCGCGTCGCCAACCGGCTGGCCGGCAGCCGGCTCTATGACTGGTCGCTGCTCTCGGCCGAGGGTGGCGACATCGCCTCGAGCGCCGGCATCGATCTGGCGACGCGGCCGATCGCCGAATTCGCCCAGATCACCTTCGACCTGTCGCTGGTCTGCGCCGGCTTTCACCCCGAGCGCTTCCGCCAGGCGGTGATGCTCAACTGGCTCCGGCGCCATCATCGCCTCGGCCGCATGGTGGGGGCGGTGTCGACCGGCACCTTCATCCTGGCGCGGGCCGGGCTGCTCGACGGGCATCGCTGCACGGTGCATTGGGACTATCGCGGCGCGCTGGCCGAGCTCTATCCGGCGCTCGAGATCAGCGACGACCTCTATGTGATCGATCGCGGCATCGTCACCTCGGGTGGCTCGATCGCCGCCCTCGATCTGATGCTGCGCCTCATCGCCGACCAGCACAGCCTCGCCTTCTCGAAGATGGTGAGCGAGCAGTTCGTCCATGCGCGGGCGCGCGGTGCCGCCGAGCACCAGCGCAGCGACCTCGTCCACCGCCTCGGCACGGCGCGACCACAACTGATCGCCGCGGTGAAGCGGATGGAGGAGACGCTGGACCGGGCGCTGTCGCCGGCCGAACTCGCCCGCGATCTCGGCATCTCGCAGCGCCAGCTGGAGCGCCAGTTCCGCCGCCAGCTGGGCCGCACGCCGGTCGCCTATCACCGCGAGCTGCGCCTCGACCAGGCGCGCCGACTACTGTCGCAGACCGCCCTTCCGGTGACCGAGATCGCGCTCTCCTGCGGCTTCGGCTCGCCCTCGCATTTCGCCAGGCTCTATCGCGACCGCTTCGGGCGCCTGCCCAATGCCGACCGCGGCTGAGCGTGCCGCCTAGAGCCAGAGTTCCTCGGCCATGACGGTGGCGACGATCACCGCGATAGGCAGCAGGCAGGCGACCAGCGGCTTGTGGAATTCGCGCTGCTTGGCCAGTGCGATAAAGAGCAGGACCAGGTTGACGCCGAAGAAGACCAGCGAAACCAGCGCCCAGACGATGATGCCCAGCATGATGCCGCCACCGGCATCGGGCCCCTGGGGGCCGTTCGCCTCCAGGATATTGGCCAATGGGATCAGCAGGATGACGAAGGCGATATAGGCGAGGTTGCGGCGCCCGACCGATTGCACCCAATTGGGCGGCGCGCCCGCGCCGTTCTCTCCGCCCGCTTTCTCCGTCATCTCCCTGCCCCCTCAAGCCTGGTTCCAGTCCCCTTTATAGCCCGCCGCCCGGATTCACCGGACGTCGAAAAAGTGGTATCGAATGACGAATTTGACATATCGACCGGGTCAGGCCGGGCGCAGAGTTTGGCCATCCGCAACCGACTTTCCGGAGTCACCCGCCATGGCCCTGCCAACCCACGTCAAATATGTCGTCATCGGAGCCGGTATTCACGGCCTCTCTTCCGCCTGGCATCTGGCGGAGAATCTGCGCAAGAGCGGCAAGGGCTCGGGCGCCGACGTCCTCATCATCGACAAGACCTCGATCGCGGCGGGTGCCTCCGGCATCGCCTGCGGCGTCGTGCGCAACAACTACTTCCAGCCGGCCATGCGCCGCCTGATGGCGCATTCAGTCAGCGTCTGGGAGACCGACCCGGAAGCCTTCTCCTACCACCCGGTCGGCTACATGCAGATCAGCCCGGAAGTGATGCACCAGGATGTCGCCTCGATCTACCAGCAGCAGAAGGAGATCGGCTACACCTCGGTCTTCATCGAGGGCGAGAAGGATTGCATGACCTATATGAAGGGCATCTTCGACGACTGGCAGGCCAAGGGCATCACCTCGGTACTGCACGAGAAGAAGGGCGGCTATGCCAACAACACGGCGGCGATGTATGGCCTTGCCAAGAAGGCCGAGGCCGAGGGAGTGCGCATCGTCACCGGAGTCGAGGTGAAGGGGTTGAAGCGCGACGGCAAGGGTGCGGTGACCGCGGTCGAGACCAATCAGGGCGAGATCAAATGCGACTATGTGATCGCCGGCATGGGACCCTGGGTGCGATCGGTCTGGAAGATGCTGGATCTGCCCGACACCATTTCGATCAAGGGCCGCGACGGCAAGATGCACGATAACGTGCCGATGTGGGTCTACTGGTCGCTGCAGGAAGGCACCCTCGGCGTCGATCCCGACCTGCAGAAGACCAATGACGGCAAGATGCCGCCGGTGATCCATGTCGACACCGACGCACCGCTCTATTCCGACGAGGACGGCTCGCTCATCACCGACAAGCTGTGGGGCATCTATTACAAGCCCGACTTCCATTTTGGCGGCGTCCAGGGCGGTGCCATGCCGTTCAAGGTGCAGACCCCGACCGACCAGGTCCGCGTCGACCCCTATGGTCCGGAAAGCCCGGAATTCATCGTTGGCGACGATTTCGCCCATATGTGGGTGTCGGCGCTGGCCTTCTGCCAGAAGCGCTTCATGGGCACGATGCCGAAATACAAGAAGGAACCCTCGGGCGGCATCGGCTGCTTCACCGCCGACAGCTTCCCGGTCTTCGACAAGTTCGCCGAGAACGTCTACATCATCGCCGACTCGAATCACGGGTACAAGATGATCGGCGTCGGCAAGCTGGTAGCGGACGACATCTGCGGCATGGGCGACGAGTTGCTGCGCCCGTTCCGCTTCTCGCGCTTCGCGGAAGGGAAGCTGCACCCGACCTCGAACTCGCCCTTCCCCTGGAGCTGAGCCGCTCCGCTGGGTGCAACGCAAGGCCGGCGCCGCAATGCGCCGGCCTTTCAGTTTCAGGCCTTTCCGTTTCAGGCCTTTCCGTTTCAGGCCTTTCCGTTTCAGGCCTTTCCGTTTCAGGCCCCTTCGATCCCCATCAATTGCCGCCGCGCGAAATGCAGATGGCTGGTGACCATGGCGGCGGCACCTTCCACATCGCGGCTGGCGATGGCGCCGAGGAGGGCGCGGTGCTGGCGGTTGTATTCGGCGATGCGCGCCGCGGTCAGCACCTTGTCGCGCATCGACTTCCACTGGTCGTGGGAGCGGATCTCGTTGACGTGCTGGTAGAGCCACAGCACGAGGCGGTTATGCGCGGCCTCCGCCAGCAGCAAATGGAACTGGGTGTCCCATTCGGTCCAGGCCTCGGAATTGTCGCTGGCGGCCTCGGCCCGTTCCAGCGCCTCGGTCATCTTCTCGATGTCGCGGTTGCTGGCATTCAGCACGGCAAGCCGCGTCATGTGCGGCTCGATGCCGAGCCGCGCCTCGATCAGTTCCAGCGGCGAGGTCGAGTCGGCGATATTGTCGAGTTCGCTCACCACCCGGTGGCTGACAAAGGTGCCGCTGCCGACCCGCCGGGTCAGCAACCGTTCCTGTTCCAATTGATCGAGGGCGAGGCGGATCGTCGTCCGGCTGGCGTCGAACGCATCCGCGAGATGGCGCTCGGCCGGCAGCTTCTCGCCGAACTTATAGGTCCCGTCCATGATGGCCTGGCGCAGCTGGCCGGCGATCCAGACGGAACCGCGATTGGCATCGACCGGCAGACCGCCCTGACCGGCGCCGTCGCGCCCACCCTCGGCTTTCTTGCGCCGCGGCACCGGCTGCGCCGGGCGGGATGCCGTCGGCTCGCGCCGAGGTGTACCAATTCGGCCCAATTCTGTTCCTTTACAAAAAAGTGGTTGGCAGCCCTCCCGGCGCCGTGCCAGAGTGATTATGCGAGCGGGGCGGCAGAGCGGTCAACCACGCAGGCCCAATTGGATCGGGCCGACGGAATGACCGCTCGGAAGTTTCTGTGCCCGCTCCGCAAGGATCACCGAACCGGCGCCAAGACCGGTCCAACCGAACGAAGTTGAAGTGTTGTTGCAGCAACGGATTGCGCGCCGGGAATTCGTCCCGGTGGCAGTCAACGGCGGCTGCCCACGCCGCCGCTTTGGGGAGGGTGATATGACTGACCTTGAGGCTTACGTCGCACAAAAAGGGCGCAAAGAACTCGTCAAACAAGTCCGCGCCCAGATCAATCAACTCGGTATCAAGTACATCTACTACCAGTTCGTCTCCGTCACCGGCCGCATCGTCGGCAAGGGTGTGCCGGCGGACCATTGGGAAAGCGTCGCCGAAAAGGGCTTCCAGCTGGTCTACGGCTCGACCGCCAATCTCTTCGTCGACCGGCGCAAGAACTATATCGGCTATGGCCCGGAAGCCTCGGAGCTGGTCGGCATTCCCGATCCCGAGACCTTCGTGCAGCTGCCCTGGGACAAGCGCGTGGCGCGCGTCTTCTGCACCTGCTTCCGCAACCGCGAGGAACGCGAGAATCCGGGCGGTCACCTGACCTCGGATTGCCGCGGCAATCTGCGCCTCATCCACCAGGAATTCCAGAAGAAGCACAAGGGCCTGCATCTCCGTCACGGCTGCGAGCCCGAGATGATGTGGCTGAAGAAGGGCGAGGACGGCCTGCCCCATGGCGGCTTCTCCAAGCCCAACTGCTATCACATCGACCAGTTCGAGAGCCTGCGCCCGGTCTTCATGAAGGTGATCGAATACGCCCAGGCGATGGGTCTCGACATGATCCAGGGCGACCATGAGGACGCGCCGGGCCAGCTCGAGCTCAACTTCATGTTCGACGACTGCCTGCGGACCGCGGACCGGCTCACCACCTATCGCCAGATCTGCGCCCAGGTGGCGCGCGAGTTCAACCTGATCGCCTGCTTCATGCCGAAGCCCTTCATGGGCGTCTCGGCATCCGGCTGCCATCACAACCTCTCGCTCTGGACCGGCGGCGAGGATGTGGTCAACACGCTGCATAACGACAAGCTGCCGGGCAGCAAGGACGTGTTCTCCTACCGCAAGGGCGGGGTCAACACCTTCATGCCGGGCAAGGGCGGCGGCAAGCCGGGCCCGATCGGGCTCTATTCGATCGGCGGCGTGATCAAGCACCTGAACGCGCTGACCGCGATCGGTTCGTCGACGGTCAATTCCTATCGCCGCCTGTGGGATACCGGCTTCTGGGCACCGGTCTTCGCCGATTGGGGCTATCAGAACCGCACCTGCGCGCTGCGCATCTCGGCCCCGGGGCGCTTCGAGTACCGCTCGGTCGATTCCGCGGTCAATCCCTATCTGATGGCGGCGGCGCTGCTCAAGGCGTTCGACGACGGCATCACCAACAAGCTGGATCCGGGCGAGCCGGAAGAGCGCAACATGTACGAGGCGATTGCCGCCGGCAAAAAGGTGAAGAAGCTGCCGATGAGCCTCGGCGAGGCGCTCGACCATCTCGAGAAGGACAGCGTCATCAACTCGGCCCTGCCGGGGGACATGATGCGCGTCTACATGCACTACAAGCGCGACGAGCATGAGAAGTTCATGGCCACCGTCACGCATTGGGACCTGGAGCAGTACTGGGACATCCTGCCCTGACGGGCAGGACTTCCCCAGGCACTTCTCCGCCGTTCAACCTCCAAGGAGAGTTACCCATGTGTGGAATCGCAGGATTGATCCACCGCGGCAAGACCGGGGATATCGGCACCGAGATGACCGCGATGCTGCAGAGCCTGAAGCATCGCGGGCCGGACTCGACCGGTTTCGCCCTCTATGGCAGCCCCAAGGGAAATACCCTGGTGATGCGCTTCAAGGTCGCCGAACAGGACGACATGAAGCACGGCTTCAAGATCCATGACCAGGTCAAGGAGCGCAAGGCCGAGGTCGACAAGCGCCTGAAGGAGTTGGGCGCCACCATCGTCTCGGCCGAGGACGCGACCGAATACGCCTATCGCTATACCCTCGATTACGGCGGCGACAAGCGCAAGCTCGCCAACTATATCGAGGATATCGATGGTGCCGAGATCCTGTCGCTGGGCTATGGCCTGGAACTGATCAAGGATCTGGGCGACGCCACCGTGGTCGCCGACCAGTACCACCTGAAGGGCTTCAAGGGCAGCCACGCGCTCGGCCATACGCGCATGGCGACGGAATCCGACGTCGACATCCGCTCGGCCCATCCCTATTGGGCCTATCCCTTCGCCGACGTCTCGGTGGTGCATAACGGCCAGCTGACCAATTACTGGACCGGCCGCCGCGACCTCGAGCGTCGCGGCCATCGCTTCATGTCCAACTGCGACAGCGAACTCATCGCCGTCTATCTCGCCGACAAGATGAGCCAGGGCGCCGACCTGAAGGACGCAATGAAGGACTCGATCGAGGAACTCGACGGCGTCTTCACCTATCTGGTGGCGACCGCCGACAGCCTCGGCATGGCCAAGGATGTCATGGCGGCAAAACCGATGGTGCTCTACGAGAGCGACGACTTCATCGGCCTCGCCTCGGAAGAGGTCGCCATCCGCAGCGTCTTCCCGCACGAGATCGACACCTTCGACCCCTATGAGGGCGAAGTGCGCGTCTGGAAGCGGTAATCGGGTCAATTCAAGGAGGAGCCGCAAGATGGCACTTCGCACCAAATCCCACGAGATGGGGATGCATACCGAGAAACTCGGCGGGCGTACCCAGCAGCGTTTCTTCTCGGCCTCGGAAGAGGAGAACTTCACCTATCCCGGCGCCTTCGATGTCGACTTCAACAAGCGCGCCGAGTTCGACGCCGACAAGCTCTCGACCAACGAGATCAACCTCAAGATCCGCGACCTGATGCGACAGGGCTACGGCACCATCGTGATGAAGAATCCGGGTGCCAAGCATGCGGTCGCGGTCGGCATCCTCAACAAGCTGAACCTGCAGATCGAAGGCAGCCTCGGCTATTTCGGCTGCGGCCTGATCGATGGCCCCAACATCCACATCAAGGGCCGCGTCGGCTGGTCCTGCGCCGAGAACATGCTGGCCGGCACCGTGGTGATCGAGAAGAATGCCGGCTCGACCTTCGGCGCCGCCATCCGCGGCGGCGACCTGGTCTGCAAGGGCGATGTGGGTGCGCGCATGGGCATCGACCAGAAGGGTGGCACCATCATCGTCGGCGGCCGCTGTGGCGCTTTCTGCGGCTTTATGATGCAGCGCGGCCGCATGGTGATTCTGGGCGATGCCGGCAAGAACCTGGGCGATTCCATGTATGACGGCACGATCTATGTCGGCGGCAAGATCGAGGGCCTCGGCGTCGATGCGGTGCCGGGCGAGATGACCGACCTCGATTGCCAGTGGCTGGAGCGCAAGCTGAAGCAATACGGCCTCAGCGCGCCCAAGGGCGTCAAGAACATGACCAAGATCGTCGCCGGCAAGCAGCTCTGGAACTACGACAATCTCGAACCATCGGAGAAGAAGCTGATCCTGTAGCCGCAGGCCCAGCCATTCGCCACAGCTTCATTCGAGACACAAGGAACCGCCAAGATGGCAAAAGAGAAGAAGGCCCCGGCCAGCGAACCGAAGACCAAGAAGCCGCTGTCGCGCGACACCTCGCGCCTCGGCAACAGCTTCATGTTCCCGCCGACCGTCATCGACGACATCCACATCAAGTCCGAGCTCGGCCGATATCGCATGCGCGGCTTCTCGCTGTTCAAGAAGATCCCGAGTTGGGACGACCTCACCTTCCTGCCCGGCACCCTCACCCGCTTCGTGATCGAGGGCTATCGCGAGAAGTGCGAAACCAAGACGATCATCGGCCCGAAGGCCAAGCGTCCGCTGGTGCTGGACGTGCCGGTCTACATTACGGGCATGAGCTTCGGCGCGCTGTCCTACGAGGCCAAGATCGCGCTGGCGCGCGGTGCCACCATGGCCGGCACCGCGACCTGTTCCGGCGAAGGCGGCATGATCCCGGACGAGCGCCGCTTCAGCTCGAAATGGTTCTACCAGTGCATCCAGTCGCGCTATGGCTTCAACCCGCACCATCTGCAATTGGCCGACGCGGTCGAGTTCTTCATCGGCCAGGGCTGCAAGGTGGGCCTGGGCGGGCATCTGATGGGCCAGAAGGTGACCGACCAGGTGGCCGAGATGCGCTCGCTGCCCGCCGGCATCGACCAGCGCTCGCCGGCGCGCCATCCCGACTGGCTGGGGCCGGACGACCTCGCCCTCAAGATCCAGGAAATCCGCGAGGCGACCAATTGGGAGATCCCGATCCAGCTGAAGCTCGGTGCGGCGCGCGTCTATGACGACGTGCGCATGGCGGCGAAGACCGGCCCGGATTCGATCTATATCGACGGCATGGAAGGCGGCACCGGTGCCGGTCCGCATATCGCGACCGAGGAAACTGGTGTCCCCGGCATCGCCGCGATCCGCCAGGCCAGGAAGGCGCTCGACGATGTGGGCAAGTCGGGCGAGATCAGCCTGGTCTATGCCGGCGGCATCCGCAATGGCGGCGACGTCGCCAAGGCGCTGGCGCTGGGTGCCGACGCGGTCGCCATCGGCCATTCGGCGCTGATGGCTTTGAACTGCAACAAGGACATCCCGGAGGCCGATTTCGAGAAGGAGATCGGCTGCGAGGCGGGCTATTGCTATCACTGCCATACCGGCCGCTGCCCGGTCGGTGTGGCGACGCAGGACCCGGTGCTCCGCAAGCGCCTCGATCCCGACGAGGCGGCCGAGCGCGTCTACAACTTCCTGCACTGCCTCACCATCGAGGCGCAGATGATGGCGCGCGCCTGCGGCAAGACCAATGTCCACTCGCTGGAGCCGGAGGACCTCGCCGCTCTTACCATGGAGGCCTCGGCCCTGGCCCAGGTGCCGCTGGCCGGTTCGCAGCACACCGTCGGTCGCCCCGACATGACCCGCTATTGATGGAGGCTGGAAATGGCTGAGAAAAAGGAAGATGTCGACAAGTACCTGAAGGGCGACGGACTCGATTCATCGCGCGAGAAGGAAATCGGCCAGCACATCGGCTATCGCTACGATGTCAATCTGGTGCCCGACTACTCCCGCCTGACGCCGTTCCTGAAGAAGTATCTGGAGACGATGGGCTGGGACGACCTCAACTGGCTGGAAGACGTCCATATGGGCTATGAGGAAGGCCGCGCCGCCGTGTTCGACCGGAACATCAACGGCTGGGTGACGGTGCCGGCCGACCTCAAGCTGCCCGACAACCAGCAGGATCGCGACATGATCGCGCGCGAGTTGCTGATCAAGTTCCAGATGTCGAGGAAGCATCCGATGGTCGACCTCAACAAGGCCTATCGGAAGTTCTGACGCAACGACCGGCTCAAGGTCCTGCCCCGCTGCTTGTGCGAGCAGCGGGGCTTTTTTTATTCCTCGTCCGCGAAACCGCTTTCGGCGGTCGAGCGGCCCCAATCGGGGGCGAAGGTGACGACGCGGATCCCGGCCGGAATGTTCGGGTTGAACATGCGGTTGTGCCAGTAGGTGGCCTGGAACAGGGCGTCATGCTCGGCGAGTTCGCGCACATGGCAGAGCAGCCGGAAGCGCTGGTTGAGCTCGGCGAAGTCGAGATGGACCTTGTCCAGCCCCAGCATGCGGTCGACCAGGGCCGAGCCGGGCCCGAACAGCGCCGTCAGCGTGTCGTCGAAATCGCGATAGCGCTGGAAATAGCCGGCTGCCATATGCTCGGTCGCCTTTTCCCAGCGTTCCACCGGATCCTGCGTCTTCAGCACCTGGTGGCGGAAGAAGGCGGTGCTGTCCTCGGGATCGAGCTTGTGCAGGAGCACCACGGTCGAGCCGGCGATCTGCTGGTCGTCGGTGGTGAAGATCAGCGGCCGCATGCCGGGACTGGGCCGGCCGCCGCCCTCGCGCATCGCCATCTGCCGCAGGCGGCATTGCCAGTGCAGGAATTCCTCGCGCAGCTGCGCCGCCGCCTCGCCGATACGAATGATCTTGTCGGAATCAGATGCCATGAGCGCCCTCCGCCATATTGCGCCACGATATCGCTCCGCAACACAACTGGCAACCAATCGCGGGCCATATCTGGCAAGATTGTACTGGATTGGCGGAACCTGGCGGCGCATCATCGCTTTGGATGACGACAGGTTCGACGCGTGACCGGCGAGGGAGAGTCGCTTGGATTTACGGCGTTTACCCAGTGAAGTCGTGACAGCGCGGAGATCGGCATGCCGCTGCACTCCCCTTTTGCCCATTAGCACCTGCGCCGAAAGTCACGCCGGTTCGAGACCAAAATCAGACCACTTCCTGCCGCGCCGCCGCGACCACGCACGGCGCGGTTTGGGTGCCCCCTTTCCGGACCGGCAGCGCGGCCGGTCCGGCGCAGCAATGGCCGGGAACCGGCCGCACCGCGCAGCACATGAGTCTTACATGTCAGGGGAAACATCATGACGACTGAAACGGTATCGGGGACCGCGGGCGGGCGCTCAAGCGGGCAATTGATCCGCTCCATCGACTGGCGCGGGGCATTCTGGGTGGCGAGCGGCGTGCCGGCCCTCGTCCTCTTTTCCATCGGCGGCATCGCCGGCACGGTTGGCAACGTGGCCTTTGCCATCTGGGGCGTCTCCATGGTGATGGGCTTCATCCAGTCCTTCACCTATGCCGAGATCGCCGGCCTGTTCCCGAACAAATCCGGCGGCGCCTCGGTCTATGGCGCCGCGGCCTGGCTGAAATACGGTAAGTTCATCGCGCCGCTCTCGGTCTGGTGCAACTGGATCGCCTGGACGCCGGTCCTCTCGCTGGGCAGCGCCATCGCGGCCGGGTATCTGCTGAATGCAATGGAACCGGTCCCGGGCGCCGAGGCCGTCCAGGCGGCGATTGCCGCCGCCGCCGCCAACGGCCAGGTACTGGACGAGGCCGCGGCGGTAGCCCAGTTGATGCCGCTGCATCAATGGTCACTGTTCACCATCGACCTCGGCATCGTCTCCATGTCCTTCAACTGGATCTTCTTCATCGGCACGATCCTGATGCTGCTGGCCTTCGCCATCCAGCATCGCGGCATCCTGGGTACGGCCAAGGTGCAGATGGTGGTGGGCCTCATCATCGTCATCACACTGTTCGTGATCGGCGTGGTGCCGTTCTTCAACGGCAATTTCAACGCCGACAACTTCTCGCCCTTCGTGCCGCTGGCGGTGGCCTATGAGCCGGCACCCGGCAGTTGGAACATCGCCGGTTGGACCCTGGTGCTGGGCGCCATGTTCATCGCCGCCTGGTCGACCTACGGCTTCGAGACGGCGATCTGCTACACCAGCGAGTTCAAGAACCCGGAGACCGACACCTTCAAGGCGATCTTCTATTCCGGCCTGCTCTGCTTGGTGCTGTTCATCCTGGTGCCGATCACCGTCCAGGGCTATCTCGGCCTCGAGGGCATGCTGGCGCCCGCGATCGCCGACGGTTCGGGGGTCGCCGACGCCATGGCGCACATGGTGGGCGGCGGTGCCTTCACACCGCTGTTCGTCTTCCTCATTATCGGCTCGCTGATCCTGATCATCATCACCGCCATGGCCGGCTCGTCGCGCACCCTTTACCAGGGTTCGGTCGATGGCTGGCTGCCGCGCTATCTGAGCCATGTGAACCACAACGGCGCGCCGACCGCGGCGATGTGGACGGATCTGGGCTTCAACCTGATCCTGCTGGCGATCGCGGCATCCGACGCCACCGCCTATTTCTTCATCCTGGCGGTGTCGAATTGCGGCTATATCATCTTCAACTTCCTCAACCTCAATTCCGGCTGGATTCACCGCATGGATGCGGGCCACGTCAAGCGGCCCTTCAAGGCACCGACCGTGATCCTGGCCGCGGGGACCGTGCTGGCCTTCGTCAACGCCGCCTTCATGGGCGCCGGCGCCAAGGTCTGGAACCCGGATGCGCTGTGGTACGGGCTGGGGGCGGCGGCGCTGATCATCCCGGTCTTCGCCTTCCGCCACTACATCCAGGACAAGGGCCAGTTTCCGCCGCAGATGCTGGCCGATCTCGGGGTCAAGAACTCCCGCGACCTCGGCGAGAAGAAGGCGGGGATGCTGCCCTATCTGACCCTCGCCGCCGGCATCGCCGTCGTGCTGATTGCCAACGTGGTCTTTACGCTGGAGTGAAAAAGCGGAAGGATGGGCGGGGCGCCATGCCCCGCCCGTTCTCCCTGTCGCGATGGGTGACATGCTGCATTCCGAGATCATCGATACGTTCCGCCGCGACGGTTTCGTGATCATCCGCAACCTGCTGGATGACGACGATATCGCCGCGGCGCGGGATCGCTTCGAACCCCTGTTCAAGGGCAAGTTCGAGACCGGGCTCTATCCCGATGAATGGAACTGGCAGGAGGGGCGCGACCCCGCCGACCGGACGCGCCAGATCTGCAACGGCTGGAAATCCGACCGCACCATCGCCCGCATCGTGCTGTCGCCGAAGGTGGGCGAGCTCTGCGCCCGCCTCGGCGGCTGGCCGGGTGCCCGCATGGGCCAGGACAACGTGCTGTGGAAACCGCCCGGGGCCAAGTCGCTGGGCTTCCACCAGGATGACAGCTATTGCCACTGGGTGGTACCGGCTGGCTACATCACCTGCTGGATGACGCTGGACGACACGGCAGCATCGGGCGGCACGATCGAATATGCCCGCGGCTCGCATCTCTGGCCGCTGAGCCCGCCGATGGGCAAATTCCATGCCCCGGACGACTACCATGCGAGCTTGCGCGAGGCGGCCGCCCATGCCGGCAGGGAGATCGAGATCGTGCCGATCGAGGTCAGGGCCGGCGATGCTGTGATCCATCACGGCCGCACCTGGCACGGCTCCGGCCCCAACCGCGAGACGCGGCCAAGGCGTTCGCTGGTGGCGCATTGCCTGTCATCGGAGGCACGCTTCCACCCGACCGAAGTTTCCTACATCTATTCACGCTATCGCCGCCGGGACGACCTCGCCATGGATGAGAGCTATTTCCCGATCCTGTGGCGGGCGGACGGCTATCGCTCGCCCTGGCTCGCGCGCTATCTCGACCTCGCACCGGCGGCGGAATGATCGCGATCAAATTGGGCCGGAATTGGTCGATTATTGTACGCCTTTGGTAAGTGCGCTGTTGAAAGCCCTTCAAGCCTTGGGCTATTGTTTTTGCCGACACGGCCGCAGGTGTTGCAGGCGGGCATCCGCCCGCGGCAGGCACCCGGCCAGCCATCGCATGCAAGGAATCCGCGCCAGCATTTCACGCACGATCAGCCCATAACCAGAAACAGCCAAGTCGAGGGAGAGCACATGAAAAAGCGAGTTGCCGTCATCGGTGCAGGCCCGTCGGGAACAGCCGTCCTGCGCGCCTTCCAGTCAGCCGCCGCGAAAGGCGCCGACATCCCCGAAGTGGTCTGTTTCGAGAAGCAGGAGGATTGGGGCGGGCTGTGGAACTATACCTGGCGCACCGGGCTCGACGAATTCGGCGAGCCGGTCCATGGCAGCATGTATCGCTATCTGTGGTCGAACGGCCCGAAAGAATGCCTGGAATTCGCCGACTACACCTTCGAGGAGCATTTCGGCAAGCCGATTGCCTCCTATCCGCCGCGTGCCGTGCTCTGGGACTATATCAAGGGCCGCGTCGAGAAGGCCGGGGTGCGCGGCTGGGTCCGCTTCCGGACCCCGGTGCGCAACGTCACCTATGACGGCAAGTCGGGCAAGTTCACCGTGGTCGCCCACAACCTGCCGAAAGACCAGATGACGAGCGAGGAATTCGACCACGTCATCGTCTGCTCGGGCCATTTCTCGGTCCCCAATGTGCCGGAGTTTCCCGGCTTCAGCACCTTCAACGGCCGCGTCCTGCACAGCCACGATTTCCGCGACGCGCTGGAATTCAAGGGCAAGGACATCCTGATCATCGGCCGCTCGTATTCGGCCGAGGATGTCGGCTCGCAATGCTACAAATACGGCGCCAAATCGATCACCTCCTCCTACCGCTCCAAGCCGATGGGCTTCAAATGGCCGGCGAACTGGGAGGAGAAGCCGCTGCTGCAGCGGGTCGAGAACAAGACCGCCTATTTCAAGGACGGGACCTCGAAGGAAGTCGATGCCATCATCCTGTGCACCGGCTATCTGCACACCTTCCCCTTCCTGGAAGACAGCCTGCGCCTGAAGACCAGCAACCGCCTGTGGCCGCTCGACCTCTACAAGGGCGTCGTCTGGGAGCACAACCCGAAGCTCCACTACATTGGCATGCAGGACCAGTTCTATACCTTCAACATGTTCGACGCCCAGGCCTGGTATTCACGCGACGTCATCCTGGGCCGCATCGCCCTGCCGGCCAAGGCCGAGATGCAGAAGAACAGCGCCGAATGGCGCGCCCGCGAGGAGACGCTGGAAGACGCCGAGCAGATGATCTGGTTCCAGGGCGACTACACCAAGGAACTGATCGATGCCACGGACTATCCCAGCTTCGACATCGAGACGGTCAACAAGACCTTCATGGAATGGGAGCACCACAAGGCCGAGGACATCATGGGCTTCCGCAACAATTCCTACCGCTCGATCATGACCGGCACCATGTCGCCCAAGCACCACACCCCCTGGCTGCAGGCGATGGACGATTCGCTGGAATCCTATCTGCAGACGAAGTGAAGCGCTGAAATGAGAACCGGGCGCAGCCTGAAGAGGCTGCGCCCGGAAGCCATGGCCGGAATCGACCCGGTTCAGCTGCGCGGCTTCAGTTTTTCCGGATCATAGAACGGGAAGCGCACGACGCGGGCCGGCAGGCGCTTCTGATGGCCGTCGATCTTGCCCACCTCGACCTCGGTGCCGATGGCCGCATAGGCCACGTCCATGCGGCAGAGCGCGATGTTCTTGCCCAGGATCGGCGAGATGCAGCCGGAGGTGACAATACCCACCTGGGCACGGCCGACATGGACGCAATCGCCATGGCCTACTGCCTGCTTGGCATCGATCTCGAGCCCCACCAGCTGCTGGCGCGGGTTCTCCTTGCGGCGCAATACCGCCTCGCGGCCGACGAATTCCTCATTGCCCTTGGCGGCAACCGTGAAGCCGATGCCGGCCTCGTAAGGGTCGGTCTGGTCGTTGAATTCGTAGTGGGCAAAGATCAGCCCGGCCTCGATGCGCAGAATATCGAGCGCTTCCAGTCCCAGCGGCTCCAGGCCGTGCGGTCGGCCCGCCTCCCAGATCGCGTCCCAGACGGCGGGCGCGTCCTTCGGATGGCAGAATATCTCGTAGCCCAGCTCGCCGGAATAGCCGGTGCGCGAGACGACCACGGCGATGCCGTTGAAATCGCCGATGCGGCCCACGGTAAAGTGGAACCACTGGATCTCGTCGACCCGCGGCCTAGCCGGCGGCGTCCAGATGATCTCCTTCAATATGTCGCGGCTCTTCGGTCCCTGCAGCGCGATGTTGTGCAACTGGTCGGTCGCCGATTTCACCCAGACCTGTTTGAGGCCGCGCTGTTCAGCAAGGTCGCGCAGCCATTTGCCGCCGAACTCGTCGCCGCCGATCCAGCGATAGCGGTCGGGCCCGAGGCGGAAGACGGTGCCGTCATCGACCATGCCGCCATGTGGATAGCACATGGCGGTATAGACCACCTGCCCGTCCGACAGCTTGCGGATGTTGCGGGTGCAGGCGATCTGCAGCAGGTCCTCGGCATCGGCGCCCAGTACCTCGAACTTCCGGAGCGGCGACAGGTCCATCACCGCCGCCGCCTCGCGGCAGGCCCAGTATTCCGCCGTGGGACCGGCATTGTTGAAGCGGTTGGGCAGCCAGAAGCCGCGATATTCGGTGAAGTTCCTGGTCAGCGCCGAAATGCGCGGATGGAACCCGGTTTCGCGGGTCAGTCTCGGTTCGGCATCCGGGGTCATGCGAAAGGCCATGGCTTTGGAGAAACTATGCTTCGCATCATAGATGCGAACGTGAATGTCGGTCGGATTCCAGGCATTGGTGGCGTCGATATCGTCGGGACAGGCCGAGGAGCCGCAGACCAGGTCCTTCAGCGCCCGCATCAGCACGTAATCGCCCGGCCGCGACCAGGGATCGTCGAGGAAGATGGCATTCGTGGCGCTGATTCCGGTGTTGTAGAAAAGATTGACGGCCTGCCAGCCGCGGCGCCGATCGAGGCCGAACCGCTCCAGCGCATTGTTGAAATTCTCGGAACAGGAGGGATGGCCGGGATAGCCCGCATCCTCGTAGAAGCGCGACGTGCAGGCGAGGCCGAAGGTGTCGTGGCGGCCGCAGGTGTCGCGGATCACCTCGGTGAGGGCCTGCATGTCCATGTCGAAGAATTTCGAGGCGAGGCCCGGACCGGGATAGATCGACCCCAGCATGGTGCGGGTCGTGGTCATGTCGATGCCGCGTTCCTTGCCGCGCTGCAGCTGACGTGCATCGAAGGCAACAAAATCCGAGCATTGCCGCCCGGCGACGTCGATCACCTGGATGAACTGGCCCTCCTTCACCTCGTAGGAGAGGGCGGTGCAGCGATCGACGCGGAATTCGGCGACGATATCGCCCAGCGGTGCCGGCAGCTCCGGCAGCGGCGCGGGATTGGCGGCGTGGCGCTGCAGGGTGACGCCGAGATCGGTCGCCGGCGATTGCTCGGCCGGGGCCATCGGCGCGCCGGGGGCGTGGATCACGACAACGGCGTCGCGCCCGGCGGTGAAGGTGACGGCTTCGCCCGCCCGCGTATCCCCCTCCAGCACCCGCGCCACACGATCGATGCCGCCGGGAAGGTTCCAGCGGCGCAACTGCCGGCGCCATTCCGCCACCTGGTCCGGTCCGTCGGCATCGGCGATGTCGCCCGCCAGCAGCCGGGCGATGCCGGCCGATTCCGCGCCGGGCTTGAGGTCAAGGGCGGCAAAATCGGCGCGTGCCGGATCGTTGCTGCCAGGCGTTGCCACGGTGAAGACGGCCAGTTCCGCCGGCTGCCGCCCCTCGCGGTCGGTGATGGTCAGGCGATCGCCGCCCTGAAGCCGCAGGACCAGTGCGCCCAGACCGGGCACACGATAGGTCTCGACCTGGGGATCCCAGCGGTCGAGCCCGGGCTGGATCACGCGCGGCCGGGTCAGCGGCAGCACCGAAGCGGCAATGTTCATCGGCTTCCTCGCCATGGCCGCCGGACCCTGCCGGCCACCCAGAAAAACCCGTGCCATGATGATAAACCGGCGCCGAATTGCCGCTCAAGCGGTCAATCGACGACGAGGCGCGGATTCCCGGCTATCGCAAGAGCCCGGCGCGGGTCAGGATGGCGCGCATTTCCGTCTCCCCGCAGGCATTGCTGACGCGGCCATACTCTTCCGGGGTGTCGATGTCGCCATGGTATTCGTTGATCGCCGCCTCGAAGTCACGCTGCGCCGCGTCGATGGCGTCATTGACGGCCTTGCCGAAGAAGGCCTTTGCCGCATCGGCAGAGGATGCCGAAATCGTCCGCCGGCTGATATCCAGCAGCGCCGGACGGATCAATTCGGCAAGCCTCGGAAAGAACGCGCGGTTCACCGCGACATGCCGATCCTCGTGTTGCCGCACCTCGCGCCAGAGACAACCGTCGCGCGGTATTTCGCCGGCGATGTAGACGGTATTGCTGGCGCGCAGGGAAATCTCGATGGATTTTGCCGACCAGCAATAGGTGCCACCGTCGCGCGGATCGCCGCTGATATTCATGTTGAGACCGCCGGCGAGGCTCATCTGCGTCACGCCGAGGGTGTAGGGAAAGGCGTCGCTGCGCAGATGCGCGAATGACGGGTCGTCGATCAGCGCACGCAGGCCCCGGCCGCGGTCGAGTTTCGTCGCCTGGGTTTCCAGCCGCACTTCCACTTGCGGCTCGCCCGGCGCCGGGCCGCACCCTTCGGCCCGCGCCATGGCTGGCAGCAACGGCGAAAGAACGGGAAGAACAAGCAGCAGGAGGACGCGCAAGATTGCCGGCATCAGATGTCGCGTTCCTTCAACTGCCGTTCGATCGCGTCGCGGTTGCTGCGCGCCGCCTCGTTGGCTGGATAGAGGGCGAGCACGCGGCCAAAGGCATCCAGCGCCGCCTCCTCCCTGCCCAGGGCGAGATTGACCAGGCCGAGGCCGGAAAGGGCGCCGAAATGGCGCGGCTCCAGTTCCAGCACATGCTCGATATCGGCGAGCGAGGCCGGATAATCGCCGGCCAGGTAGAACATCGTGGCGCGGCGATTCCAGGCCTCGGCGAAGGTTGGCCGCGCCGCAATCACCTGGTCGAGCAGGTTGCGGGCTTCGGCAAAATCGCCCTGCTCCATCGCCGCCGCTCCTGCCGACATCAGATCGTCGATTTCGGCACTGCCGCTCTCGGTCCAGAAACGCCAGATCATGAGTTCGACCAGCCGCGCCGGTTCCGGGCTTTCGGTCGCGCGCAGGCGTTCGAACAGCGGATTGAGGCGCGGATCGGTCTGGTCGGCCCAGGCTGGCATGGCCGCAGAAAAGCCTGCCGCCATGCCGGAGAGGCATGCCCCGCCAGCCAGCAACGCCGCCAAAACCGGGTTCCGAAACCGCTTCATGGCCGTGTAGTCTAGCAGCAATCCGGGCACGGGGCATACCCTTCCCGCCGGCCATCCGATACACCAGCGAGCGAGTTTCCGACCATGCGTGCCGTCCCCCATTTCTCCGCCACCTATGCCGAGGCCCGTGACAAGTTCCTTGCCGCTGCGCGGGCCCATGGCGCCGTGGCCGCAGCACATGTCAATCCGACTCTGGGCCCCGATGGCGGCGAACTGGCGACCGACACCGCCCTCATTGGCCGGCCGGATGCACCGCATCTGCTGATCGCCATGTCGGCGACGCATGGCGTCGAGGGCTTCTGCGGCTCGGCGATCCAGACAGCCTGGCTGGCCGAACGGCGCTTCGCCGATCTGCCGGCCGATACCGCCGTGCTGCTGATCCATGCCATCAATCCCCATGGCTTTGCCTGGGTCAGGCGGGTGAATGAGGACAATATCGACCTTAACCGCAATTTCATCGATCACACCAAGCCCTATCCGGAAAACCCCGGCTATCGCGAGTTGCGCGACTATATCTGCCCGCCTGCCTGGGACGACGCCACGCTTGCCGTGGCGGAAGCGAAACTGGCCGACTATGCCGCGCGGCATTCGGCGATCGATCTGCAGGCTGCCATCATGAACGGCCAGTACTGGGACAAGGAAGGGGTCTTTTATGGCGGCAATGCGCCCAACTGGTCGCACCGGACCCTGTTGACGATCCTGGCGCCCTTTGCCGACAGCGCGCGGTACGCCGCCTTCATCGACCTCCATACCGGCCTTGGTCCCAGCGGCTATGGCGAAATCATCTCGAACCATTTCGGCAACCTTCCCGGCGCAGGCCGCGTGCGCGACTGGTTCGGCAGCGAGGCAACGATGATCGATGACGGCTCCTCCACCTCGACGGCCGTCACCGGCGACACCCAGCTTGGCGTCAATGCCGCCCTGCCGCGGACCGCGATCACCGGCATCACGCTGGAATACGGCACGGTCTCGGTCCCGGAAATGACCCAGGCCGTGCGCGCGGACAACTGGCTGCACATCCACGGCGATCTCGAGAGCGAGCTCGGCCGCCGCATCAAGCGGCAGATCCGCGACGCGTTCTACACCGATACCGCGGCCTGGAAGGAAGCCGTCATCGCACGGGCGATGGACGTTCTCGACCGCACGCGGCGAGGCCTCGCCGGCGCCGCCCGCGAAGCAGCCTAGGCGCCAGCTACAATCCGGACGGTTTCGGGCCGCCGGTGGCCCAGTCGAGCAATTGCACGGTATGGACGACCGGCCGGTCGAGGCCGCCGCGCAATTGCTGCAGGCAGCCGATATTGCCGGCACTGACCAAATCGGCGCCGGTCTCCCTGATATTGGCGATCTTGCGAGCGCGCAGCTGGCCGGCGATCTCCGGCTGCAGCAGATTGTAGGTGCCGGCCGAGCCGCAGCAGAGATGCGATTCGGCGATCTCGCAAAGCTCGAAGCCGGCGGCGCGCAGCAGGTCCTTCGGCGCCTCGCGCACGCGCTGGCCGTGCTGCAGCGAGCAGGCGGCGTGATAGGCGACCTTCAAGCCTGAGGCATTGGTCGTCGGCGGCAGTTTGATCTCGGCGAGGTATTCGCTGACATCGCGGGCGAGGCCGGCGATGCGCCGGGCCAGCTTCTCGTCGCGATCGCCGCGAAAGAGATGGCCGTAATCCTTGAGCGTGGTGCCACAGCCCGACGTCGTCACCAGGATGGCGTCGAGCCCGGCGCCGTCCGCCTCGGCCGCCCAGGCGTGGAGATTGCGGCGCGCGGTTTCCCGCGCCTCGTGTTCCCGCCCCATATGCTGGGTGAGCGCGCCGCAGCAGCCCGCCCCTTTCGCCACCACGACTTCGATCCCGGCGCGGTTGAGGAGGCGGATGGCGGCGGCATTGATGCCGGGATCGAGCACCGGCTGCGCGCAGCCTGCCAGCAGGGCGACGCGACCACGCCGCACGCCTGCGGCTCCGAAAATACCGGGCCGGTCCGTAGCCGCCGCCGAAGGCAAGCGCTGCGGCAGCAGATCGAGGAGCGCGCGCAGTCTGCCCCGGAGCAGACTGGCGACACCAAAGGCCCGGGCCAGCATGCCGCCCCTGAGCGCCAGGCGGAATAAGCCCGGGCGCGGCAGCAGGAAGGCCAGCAGGCGGCGCAGCAGGCGGTCCGGCAGCGGCCGCACGAATTGTTCCTCGATCCGCACCCGGGCGATGTCGACGAGATGCATGTAGTCGACCCCCGACGGGCAGGTCGTCATGCAGGAAAGGCAGGTGAGGCAGCGGTCGATATGTTTGGTCAGCACCGCGTCGGGTGCCGCTTCCGCCTCCAGCATGTTCTTGACCAGATAGATGCGCCCGCGCGGCGAATCATTCTCGTCGCCCAGCGTTACATAGGTGGGACAGGTCGCCGTGCAGAAGCCGCAATGCACGCAATTGCGCAGGATGCGGTCGGCGGCGGCGATATCCGGATCGGCAAGCTGGGCGGCAGTGAAGCTGGTCTGCATGGTGTCACAATTCCGAATGCAGGCGACCGCGGTTGAAGAGGCATTTGGGATCGAAGGAGCGGCGCAGGCGGCGCAACAGGTCGATCGGCGCCTCCGGCTGGAAGACATGGTCGCCGCCGCGCTGCTGTTGACCGGCACGGATCAGGGTTGCGTGGCCGCCGTCAACCAGGACGCCGCGGATGGCGCTGCCATGCGCGTCGGGCGCGGTGCCCGGCACCGCCAGCCAGATGCGGCCGCCGCCCCAATCCATCATGTAGCGGCAATCCGGCAGAAGCCGCCGGAGCGCCAGCACCACATCGGCCCCACCGGCCGGCGGCACGGAGAGGAGCCAGATGGCCGCGTCGCGCATCGGCAGCAGGGCCTGCAGTGCGCCGCATTCGATCCAGAAGGCGGTGGATTCATGGTGGTCCAGATACATGCTGGGGCCAGCGCATATCCTCTCCAACTCGCCGCGACGATAGGCGATGGACGCCGCCGACCCTTCGAGGCGCAGCACCGTCGCGGACCCTGCGCCGACATGGCCGGCAAGGCTCGGGTGATGTCCAGCCATGCCATCCGGCAGATAGACGGCGCCGGTCGGATCCGCATTGCTGCCGAGCGCCGCCGTCATCGCCGCCTGCGCCGCCACGAGGTCCTGGCCGATGAGGACCAGAGACAGGCTGGTCTCCGGCGCCGGCACGATCTTCAGCGTTACCTCGGCCATGGCACCCAGCGTGCCGAAGGAGCCGGCCAGCAGCTTCGGCAGGTCATAGCCGGTCACGTTCTTGACCACCTTGCCACCGGCCTTGAACAGCTCGCCGCGACCATTGACGGCGCGAAAGCCGAGAAAGAAGTCGCGCGCGGCGCCGGCAAAGGGTCGCCGCGACCCGCTGAGATTGGTGGCGATGACACCGCCGATGGTGGAATCGTCCGGCGCCTTGCCGAAGAGCGGGCCGAGATCAGGAGGCTCGAAGGCGAGATGCTGGCCTTCCGACGCGACGGCGCGGCGGATGTCGCGCAGGCTTGTCCCGGCGCCGGCGGTCAGCACCAGTTCGGCCGGCGCATAGTCGCGGATGCCGGCAAGCCCGGCGAGGCAAAGCCGCGTCGGCAACGCCACCGCCCTGCCCCAATCCGCCTTGCTGCCTTGCCCCGCGATCTCGAGCGGCGCGTCGGCGGCGTGGGCCGCTGCCACCATCTCGCCGAGTTCCGCCTCGGTCGTCGGGTTGAGTACCTGCATGGTCAGAACCGCGGCAAATCGGGATGCGGCAATTGTCCGCCCCTGACATGCATGGCGCCCAGTTCGGCGCAGCGACGGAGAGTGGGGAAGACCTTGCCGGGATTGAGCAGCAAATCGGCATCGAAGGCGCATTTGACGCGCTGCTGCTGGTTGAGGTCGACCTCGCCGAACATCGTCGGCATCAGGTCGCGCTTCTCGACGCCGACACCATGCTCGCCGGTCAGCACGCCACCCACCTCGACGCAGAGGCGCAGGATATCGGAGCCAAAGGCCTCGGCGGCTTCAAGCTCGCCCGGCTTATTGGCATCATAGAGGATAAGCGGGTGCAGATTGCCGTCGCCGGCATGAAACACATTGGCGACACGCAGGCCGTATTGCGCGGAAAGCTGCGTCATGCGGCGCAGCACCTCGGGCAGGCGCCCGCGCGGAATGGTGCCGTCCATGCAGTAGTAATCGGGCGAGATGCGGCCCACCGCCGGGAAGGCCGCCTTGCGCCCGGCCCAGATGGTAAGACGCTCCGCCTCGCTCTCGCTCACCCGCAGGCCGCTGCCGCCATGGGAGGCGACGATGGCACCGACCCGCGCGATGAGGTCATCGACCTCGACCTTCGGCCCGTCGAGTTCGACGATCAGCAGGGCCTCGGCTTCCAGCGGATAACCGGCATGGACAAAATCCTCGGCGGCGTGGATCGCCGGCCGGTCCATCATTTCCATGCCGGCCGGGATGATGCCGGCGCCGATGATGGCGGCGACCGCCGCCCCCGCCGCCTCGCTGCTGGCAAAGCCCGCCATCATGGCACGCGCCGTCTCCGGCTTCTTGAGGAGGCGCACGGTCACCTCGGTGACGACACCGAGCAGACCTTCGGAACCGGTCATCAGGCCGAGGATGTCATAGAGCCCGGCATCGAGATGCCGGCCGCCGATGCGCAGCACCTCGCCGGTGATGAGCACGATCTCGAGCCCCAGCAGATTGTTGGTGGTGAGGCCGTATTTCAGGCAATGCACGCCGCCCGAATTTTCCGCCACATTGCCGCCGATCGAGCAGGCGATCTGGCTGGAAGGATCGGGCGCGTAATAATAGCCATCGGCCGCCACCGCGTGACTGATGGCGAGATTGGTGACGCCCGGCTGCACCACGGCGCAGCGATTGGGCAGGTCGATCTCGAGAATCCGGTTGAGCTTGCCGAGGCCAAGCAGCAGCCCGTCGGCCAGCGGCAGCGCCCCGCCCGAGAGTGAGGTGCCGGAGCCGCGCGGCACCACCTTGATGCCGGATTCATGGGCGATGCGCAGAGCCGCCGCAACCTCTGCCGTCGAGCGCGGCAGGGCGACGGCGAGCGGCACCTGGCGATAGGCGGTGAGGCCATCGCTTTCATAGGGGCGCAGGGCGACGGGATCGGTGATGACGCCAGCCGGCCCCAGGGCCTCACGCAGGGCGGCGGCGAAACGGGGTGCCGCTGCGAGCGCGGCTTGGTCTGGCGGCGGCATCAACATGCCACCTCTATAGCGCAAAAAGGAACCGCGCGGGCAAGCGCCACGCGCGGTTCCTGATCTTCAAATCGGGTCCAGCTCGATCAACGCGCCGGACCAGTCAATTGGCTAGTCCTGGCGGCCCAATCCTTGGCCGGTGACGGGCAAGCCCATCAGCCCTGGCGCGCCTTGAAGCGCGGATTGGTCTTGTTGATCACATAGACCCGGCCCTTGCGGCGCACGATGCGGCAGTCCTTGTGCCGCGCCTTGGCCGATTTCAGTGAATTAACAACCTTCATGGTCCGGTTCCTTGAGAAACAACGAGTCTGAAATGGTGGCGCAACATAGTGACCCAGACGGACAGTGTCAACCACTGGCGAATTCTAGCCAACTTATTGATAAGAATAATAATTTTTCTACCAATTGGACATCAGCTTGGAGCCGCCGAGCTTGATCGCGTAGTAGCGCATGACTTTAAGGGCGCCCGCATCCATGGCGGCGACCCGCCTGGTCCACAATTCCACTTCCTTGACCAGTGGCTGGGGCATGGCGCGGGCATGGGCCGCCCGTTCGCCGCCGGCCTGGGTAAAATCCACCCAGCCATCCATGATCATCTTGCGATAGCGCTCGGTGATGTCCTCATTGACCCGGAGATCGAAATTGAGTTCGCGCAACCAGCGGACATAATCCGCCCCGCTGCAGAAATAGGCCGGCATGTCGGGCTCCGGTCCGAGTCCGGCCAATTGCGGATCGTCTGCGGCCAGGTCGTCGCGGCGCACGAAATCGGTCAGCGAAAGCTGCCCGCGCGGTTTCAGGCAGCGCTCGAAGGTTTTCAGCAGCTTCAGCTTGTCCTCAATCAGAAAAAGCGATTCGGAGGACAGGATGCAGTCGACCGAGGATGGCTTCGGCTCGTAGCCTTCCGGGTCGAAACGAATGATATCGGCCTTTTTCTCGAGCCCGGCCCGGATCGACATTTCCTTGGCCGCCCGCGCCAGCTTGCCGACCGGTTCCAGCCCGCTGACCCAGACCCCGAATTCGTTGACCAGGGCACGCGTGCCGCCACCGAGGCCTGAGCCGAATTCCATCACCGTCAGCGAGGGGTTGAGGGCGAAGGGCTTGGCGAGGCCGAGGACATGATCGTCGCCGCCCGGCCGGCAGTAACCCTGGCCCCAGACCTGCTGCTGGATGCGGATGTCCTCGGTTTCCCATTCCTGCAGCGGCGGGATGCGGGGATCAGTCGCCGGCGTCCGTTCCGCCTCGGCCTCCTTGGCCGCAGTCGCAGTCCCGGCGACGGGCAGATCGACCCCATCCCACCACGCGCGCAACCTGACGTTCCAGGGCGCCTTGGCGCCGGATTCAGAGCCCATCTTCCCCCCGCGGCTCCATTGTCGATTCTCGCAGAATCAACTAGTTAAGATTAATCGCACCGTGGCTCATCCGCAAGGTTAGGCGCCCAGAGCCAGCTGCAACCGATCCGGAACCAGGATGAACGCCACCGCCACCACCCCGACCCTTGGCATCGGCCATCATTTCCGCCGCACCGTGCAGCTGGCCCTGCCGGTCATGGCAGCCAGGGCCGGGCTCGTCATCATGCTGTCGGTGAACGCCATATTCTGCGGCTGGCAGGGGAAGGAGGTCCTGGCTGCCTTCGGCGCCGCCGCCGTGCCGCAGGTCACGCTGATGGTGGTGGGCGTCGGCCTCCTCATCGGCACCATCATCCTGACCGCCCAGGCCGATGGCGCCGGAAACCATGGCGCCTGCGGCCGCGCCCTGGCCGGAGGGCTGGTCATTGCGGCGGGATTCGGCACCTTCTGCGCGGCGTTGCTGCTGCCCGCGGAATACTGGCTCGACCTGCTGGGGCAACCGGTGGAAACGATCCCGGCCGCCAGTGACGCCCTGCGCATACTTGGTTATTCGCTACCGGCCATCCTGATGTTCACGGCCTGCTCGTTCTTTCTCGAGGGCATCAACCGGCCGCTTCCGGGAATGATTGCGACCCTTGCCGCCAATCTCCTCAACCTGCTGCTCAACTGGGTCTTCGTCCTGGGCAATCTGGGGGCGCCTGAAATGGGCGCCGCCGGCTCGGCGCTTGCCACGAGCATCACCCGCTTTTTCATGCTGGCCGGGATGCTGGGCTATATCCTGACCATGCCCGGGCGGGATCGATACCTGCGCCCGGGCTGGCTCAGGGTGGATGCCGCCACCTTGCGGCGCCTGATCGTCCTCGGCCTGCCGCTGGCCTTTGCCATCGGCGCAGAGACCGGCTGCTTCAATTTCATGGTGGTCATGGCGGGCTGGCTCGGCACGGCGGAACTCGCCACCATGTATGCCGCGATCAACTATACCAGCTTCGTCTACATGCTGACCCTGGGCCTATCGACCGCGGCATCCGTCCGCGTCGGCAATGCCATTGGCCGGCGCAATGCCGGCGATATTCGGCGCGCGGGCTGGATCGCGGTCGGCCTCGAATTCGCGGTGATGGCCGCCATCGCCACGCTGACGATTTTCCTCGCCCCCCGGATCGCCAGTCTCTATAGCCAGGACCCGGCAGTTCTGGGGCTGCTGGTGCCGGCGCTCAATCTGACCGCGCTGCTGTTCCTGGTGGACGGACTGCAGGGTGTGCTGATGGGCGCGCTGCGCGGCACGGCGGACACGCTGGTCCCGACCGCCGTCTACATCGTCAGTTTCGCATTCGTGGGCATTCCGATGGGTTATTTCCTGGGCTACCAAGCCGGCATGGGCGTCCCCGCCCTGATCTGGGCGCTCGTCGCAGCCCTCGCCCTGGCCACATTGGGGCTGGGTGCGCGCTTCCACTGGGTCTCCAGGCGACAGGAGGGCTTGTGGCGATGAGCGTGCGCGACAGCGATTTCCTGGTGATCGGCGCCGGCGTCTCGGGCGCCGCGGCGGCAGCCGAACTGGCGGCCGACGGCAAGGTCACCATGGTCGAAATGGAGGAGCGGCCGGGCTATCACAGTTCCGGCCGGTCGGCCGCCCTCTTCACCCCGAATTACGGTCCTCCCCTGGTCCGTGCCATCGTCGCTTCCGGCACCGCTTTCCTGCGCACGCCGCCCAGCGGCTTTGCCAGCGAGCCCCTGCTCAGCCCGCGCCAGGCGGTCACCTTCGTCGGCGCCGGCGACGAGGCGCTGATCGATCAGTTCATGGCGGAAGCCGCGCCCGAAACACCGGTCGAGGAAATCTCTCCGCAACAGGCCTGCGACCTCGCCCCGCTGCTCAGGCGCGAGGCGGTGGCGCGGGCGATGCTGGACCGCCATGTCACCGACATGGATGCGAACGCCATCCACCAGGGCTATCTCAAGCTGTTCAAAGCGCGCGGCGGCACGCTGGCCTGCGACCAGAGAATCGTCGGGCTGGAGCGGGCCGCCGGCAACTGGCTGGCCACCAGCGCGTCAGGCGAAGTCTTCGGCGCGCCGGTCCTGATCAATGCCGCCGGCGCCTGGGCCGACGAGATCGGCCGGATGGCCGGGCTCCTGCCGATCGGGCTGCAGCCCATGCGGCGCACCGCCATCATCATCGCCGGCGATCCGGCCCTCGCGCCAGCCAGCCTGCCAGCGGTGGATGACGGCGCCGCGGAATCCTATGTGAAACCGGATGCCGGCCGCCTGATGGCCTCGCTGGGCGATGCCACGCCAAGCCCGCCCTGCGACGCGCAGCCGGAGGATCTCGACATGGCGATGATCGTCGACTGGCTGGAGCGCAAGACGCATCTGACCGTGCGACGCATCGAACACAGCTGGGCCGGCCTGCGCTGCTTCGTGGCCGACCACCAGCCGGTGGCCGGGTTCGATCCGGGCACGGATGGATTCTTCTGGCTGGCTGGCCAGGGCGGCTACGGCATCATGCTGGCGCCCGGCCTTGGCCGAATCACCCGCGACCTGATCTGCGATGGCGCGCTGGGATCGGCCTTTACCGGTCGCGGCATCACGGCAGCGGCGCTGGGTCCCGACCGCTGCCGACCAGCCTGAGACGGCAATTCGCGAGATATGGTAAACAAAAGATGAAAAAATGCCGCTCTGGATGCGGTGAAGGGCTTGGCGCGACACCGCTGCCATGTCAGATTGCCGCGTGGGAGAACAGTTTGCGGACAATGAAAAGATGAATGACCTGCAGAAGGATGGCCAGCAGGCCGCCGATCGTCGACGCGCCGAGCGCTACATCGTCAATCTGCCGACCGATGTGATGATCAAGGGGCGGCGCGTCACCTGCAAGCTGGTCGATATCTCGGAAGGCGGCGCGCTGGTCGAGACGTCCGGACCGGTGACGGTCGGCGACAAGGTGTCGCTCGACCTGCCGAAAGTAGGCCCGACCATCGCCACGGTGGTCCGTGTCAGCCCTTCTCACATCGCCATGGCATTTCCCGGCGCCATCATCATTTCCAGCATCGTCCGCTGATTCCGGCAGGTCAGGCCTGCGCCGCCAGGTGGCCGACCTGTTCCAGGATCTCCGCCACCTCGAATTCGCTCAGCGCCTGCGTGCGCGGAATTTCCAGATGCATGCGCCCGCCGCCCAGGCTGACGACGACCGCCTCGCGCTTGCGCCGATAGCGCTCGGGCATCAGAAACAGGCGGTCGCCCGCAGCAAAGCCGCGAATGTCCGGCGACAGGATGCAGGCGCCGCCCTGGGAGATGTTCCGGTAATTGGTCAGCGCCAGCGTGCGGCCGCGCGCGGCATCGTCGAACAGCAGCATCGCCGTCCCGGCGAAGAGATAGCGCGGATGCTGCCGATGCTCCTGCAATCCGTTCCAGATCGTCATCGCCTGGCCCCCACCAAGGCTGTTCAGTGGGGCCAGAGGATAAAACCGGCCCCGCGGATTCGCAATCCGGCCCGGGATGATTAAGATTGCGCGCCAATATCCACCGGAACAGCCAGCCAGAGATCGCGAGATGAGCCAGCACACGACCGACACCCACGCCATGATGCAGCCGCGCTATACCGGCATTCCGACCTTCATGCGCGTGGCCCTTGCCGACAATTGGGATGACGTCGACATCGGCCTGATCGGCGTGCCTTATGACGGCGGCGTCACCAACCGCGCCGGCGCCCGCCACGGCCCGCGCGAGATCCGCAACCAGTCATCCCTGATGCGCACCATGCACCATGTCACGCGCATCAACCCCTATGCCCTGGCCCGGGTCGCCGATCTCGGCGACGTGTTGTTCCAGCGCCTGCTGAAGCACCCGGAAGCACTTGACGAGATCGAGGCGGTGTTCGCCCGGGTGAAGAGCCACGGCATCATCCCGATTGCGGCCGGCGGCGATCACACCATCTCGCTGCCTATCTTGCGCGCGCTGGCCAAGGACAGGCCGGTCGCCATGGTCCATATCGATGCGCATACCGACACCTGGGACGAGTTCCAGGGCTCGAAGTTCAGCCACGGCTCGCCCTTTCGCCGCGCCACCGAGGAAGGGCTGATCGACCCCACCAAGGTGATTCAGATCGGCATTCGCGGCGCGCAGAACACGACCGATGGCTGGGACTTCTCGCGCGAGAAAGGTATGCGCGTGGTGTTCATGGAGGAATTCGCCGAGATCGGCGTCGACGCGGTGATCGCCGAGGCGCGGCGCGTGGTGGGCGACGCACCGGTCTATCTCACCTTCGATGTCGACGGCCTCGACCCCATCTACACGCCCGGCACCGGCACGCCGGAGATCGGCGGCATCACCACGCTGGAGGCGCAGAAGCTGCTGCGCGGCCTGCGCGGGCTAAATTACATCGGCGCCGATGTGGTCGAGGTGGCGCCCAATTACGACACCACCGGCAATACGGCACTGGTCGCGGCGACGCTGATGTACGAGATGCTCTGCCTGATCGCGGAGCGGCTGGCGGCGACGAGATAGGTCCTACCCCGCAAAACCCTCCGACCGGTGCACTTCGCGGCCGCCGAGCAGCGTCAGATCCACCTGGGTACCGCCAATCTCATAGGGATCGATCGAAAAGATGTCGCGGTCGAGCAGGATAAGATCGGCGTAACGGCCCGGCGTCAGCGAGCCGGTCTCGTCGGCGCGCCAGGCGGCCTCGGCCGCCTTGGTGGTATAGCCGCGCACGACCTGCTCCACATTCATGCGCTCCTCCGGGACGAAGGCGGGAAAATCGGGCGCCACCTTTTCCGGTTGCCGGGTAACGGCCGTCTGCATGATCTTGAAGGGATTGAGGGTGGAGACGCCCCAATCGCTGGAGACCGCATAGGGGGCGCCGCTGTCGACGATGGTGCGCCAGGGATACATCCAGCGACCGCGCTTCTCGCCGATGAGCGGCAGCGCCATCTCGGTCACCGAGGGCTCGTTGCGGGCCCAGAGCGGCTGCATGTTGGTGACAACGCCAAGATCACGCAGGCGCGGAATGTCGTCGGGGTGAATCACCTGCACATGGGCCAACTGGTGCAGGCTGGGCCAAGCGCCGTTGAGCGCCCGCGCGGCCGCGATATTGTCGAGGGCGATCCTGGTCGCGCGATCGCCGATGACATGGACATGCAGCTGGAAACGGGCCGCGTCGAAGGCGATCATCAGTTCCTTCAACAAGGCCTCGTCGAACATGATCGCGGCATTGCCGCCGGTGGCATCGGAATAATCCTCGATCATTGCCGCCGTGCGGTTCTCGAGAACGCCGTCAAGGAAGAATTTGGCCGAATGGACATAGATGTTGTCGGAACGGAAATCGCGGCGCAGCGCCTCGAGGCGGCCGAGGGAATCCCGCACGCTGTCACCCGGATTGACGATGGCGGTGGCGCGCAGGCGCACATTGAGTTCGCCCTTCTCCTCGAGACCGCGATAGACCACCATGTGCCGCTCGCGCACCAGCGCGTCGAGCACGCCGGTGATGCCATGGCTGTTGGCCAGCTTCTGGCCATAGCGCACGCCGTCGAAATAGGCATCGAGCGGCCGTTTCGGCATGCGCGCCCGGATCCAGTCGATGGCGAGTTCGTAGGCAAGACCGGTCGGCCGGCCATCCTTGTCGCGCACGAACTGACCGCCGAAGGGGTCGGCGACACTGGCATCAAGGCCCAATTCCTCGCAGGCCTTGGTGTTCACCGCTGCATTGTGGCCGTCTGACGCAAATATGAAAACCGGCCGGTCCGGCACGGCAGCATCCAGCACCTGGCGGTTGAGATTGTGGGCGCCGAAAATGCCGGAATACCAGCCGGTGCCGCGCACCCAGTGATCGTTGCGCGTCGCCGCGAAGTCGCGGATCAGGCGCTGCAATTCATCGACCGTGCGCGCGCCCTCCAGATTGGCACTGGTGCAAAAATCGGTGCCGCTGTCCTGCAGATGGATATGCGTGTCCTGGAATCCGGGCAGCACCAGGCGGCCGCCAGCATCGATCTTCCGCGCCGCGCCATTGGCCAGCGCCCGCATCTCGGCGCTGCTGCCCAAAGCGACGATGCGCCCGTTTCTTGCAGCCAGCGCCTCGGCGCGCGGCTGCAGCGGATCCATGGTGCGGATATCGGCATTGTAGAGGATGAGGTCGGGAGCCGATGCGGATGCCATGATGCCTGCTGCCTTTCGCTGATGCGTTGTCGGATGGCCGCGAGGATCAAATCAGCGCATCCGGCAAAAGACAATGGCAATCTTGCAACTGTAAAACAGCGCCCGCACTCCGGTCGTCGCTAGTTCGCGGCGCGTTGCACCAGCGGCGACCAGCCCATCCCGTCGCAGATCTCCTTCACCAGTTCAGCGCGGTTGAGGGTATAAAAGTGGAAGTCGCGGATGCCGAGACGATAGAGCGCATCGCATTGCGCGATGGCCAGATCGACGGCAAAGCGATGTCGCCGCAGTGGCTCGTCGTCGATGCCGGCCGCAGCGCGCCGCAGATC
Organism: Dongia mobilis; assembly: GCF_004363235.1. GTDB lineage: Bacteria > Pseudomonadota > Alphaproteobacteria > Dongiales > Dongiaceae > Dongia > Dongia mobilis. Next base: position 877,929 of record NZ_SNYW01000006.1, on the reverse strand, counting down.
GGCCGGAAGATGGGCGCCGCAGGCAGCGGCGAAACTTTCCAGGCGCGCGAAGTTGACGATGGGCAGGATACCGGCGGCAATCGGTACCGCAACACCGGCGCGGGCAGCGCGATCGAGAAAGCGCTCGAAAGCCGCCATGTCAAAACAGAACTGGGTGATGGCGCGGCTGGCGCCGTTGTCGATCTTTCGCTTCAGGTTATCCGTGTCGGCTGCCGCACTCGCCGCCTGCGGATGCGTTTCGGGATAAGCGGCAACGCTGATCTCGAAGGCGTGGCGACGGGCGAGGCCGGCTACCAGCGCGTCGGCATAGGCATAGCCGTCGCGGGCCGGACTATAGGCGCCCCCGGCCCCACCGCGCGGGTCGCCGCGCAAGGCGACGATATGGCGGATGCCGGTCTGCCAGTAACCTGAAGCGATGGCGTCGATCTCGGCGCGGGTTGCGTCAACGCAGGTGAGATGTGCTGCCGCCGGCAAACCATGGCGATCCTGGATCTCCGCGGCGATGGTGCCGGTGGCGCGCCGGGTCGAGCCGCCGGCGCCAAAGGTCACCGAGCAGAATTGCGGATCGAGCGCCGCGAGATCCGCGACCGTGCGCCAGAAGGCGGCGACAGGCTGGTCCGGCTTGGGCGGAAAGAACTCGAAACTGAGGCGCGGTGCCGCCGGGCGATCCGGCCGCCGGCGAAAATCAGCCGGCGCCGATCGTGCCACGGCCGGGTCCGGGGTTGGCTCAGGGGTCGGGGATAGCAGCATCTGGCGACCTCGGTTCCAGGTTGAGATCGCGACATAATGATATGTTTATATCTAGTGGACAAACGAATAATTAGGCCCCGCCCTAGCCCCCGTCAGCAGCTAACGCGGGTCATATATACCATATTAATCAAGCCACTAGAGATCCTTGGCGACGGAAAGCAAGGTCACCGGCAGGGCGCCGCGCCAGGCATCGAAACTGCCCAGCGGTGCCGCATGGGAGACGGCAAGGCGAATGAGATCGCCCCCGAGCCGCTGCCGCCAGGCGACCAGCAGGGTCTCGCTCTGCAAGGTCACGGCATTGGCGACGAGGCGCCCGCCGGGCCGCAGCGCCGCCCAGCAGGCCTCGAGCAGGCCGGCCTCCGTGACACCACCGCCGATGAAGATGGCATCGGGTTCGGCAAGGCCGGCAAGCGCGCCCGGCGCAGATCCGGCGACGAGCTGGAGACCGGGTACGCCGAGCGCGGCGGCATTGGCGCGGATGAGGCCCTGACGGCCGGCATTTTCCTCGATGGCGATGGCGCGGCAGGAAGGATGGGCGCGCATCCATTCGATCGAGATGGAGCCACAACCAGCGCCGACATCCCACAGCAATTCGCCCGGACAGGGGCCGAGATGCGCCAGCGTCACCGCGCGCACGTCGCGCTTGGTCAATTGCCCGTCATGGCGATAGGCGGCGTCAGGCAAGCCCGCCAGCAATGACATCGGCCGCACGCCGGCATCGGCGCGGCATTGCACGGCAATGACATTGAGCGGTGCCACCGCATCATCCTCGCGCCAGGCGGCGGCGGTGGTTTCGACGCGCCGCTCCAGCGCGCCACCGAGATGTTCCAGCACAACGAGGCGGCTGTCGCCGAAGCCGCGCGCCCGCAGCAGCGCCGCGAGCGCCGCCGGCGACGACCCGTCATGAGCAAGTACCAGCAGGCGGGCGCCGTGATGGAGATGGGGATGCACCAGTTCCAGGGCGCGACCGTGAATGCTGACCTGCGCCACCTCCTGCAACGCCCAGCCAAGGCGCGCGGCTGCCAGCGAAAAGGCGGAGGGTGCCGGCAGCACGCGCATTTCTGCCGCCGGCACCTCGCGCGACAAGGTGGCGCCGACGCCGAACAGCATGGGATCGCCACTGGCCAGCACACAGACCGGCTGGCCACGCCGGGCCAGCAGCGCCTTCAGCCCGTCGGTAAAGGGACTGGGCCAGGGATGTCGCTCGGCCAACACGGAATCCGGCAGCATGGCGAGATGGCGCTGGCCGCCGAACACGACCCGCGCCGCGCCGAGGGCATCGCGCGCCGCCTCGCCGAGGCCGGCAAGCCCGTCTTCGCCGATACCGATCACCGTCAGCCAGACCGTCATCGCCCACTCCCGCAACCGGCCCAGACCCCACCCAGGGGCCTGGTGCCGGCGGACCTATGCCCTTGGTCCAAGGGCCCGATTCCGGCCTCAATACGTGATGGCGCTCCCTGCGGCAAGCTTTCACGGGGCCCGGCAGACACCGAGAATCCGCTTCCGCTGCCGGGGACCCTCCTATAGAAGTGGCGCATCATCGGTGCCCCCTCGGGGGCCTTTGAGGGAACATGGAAACCGGGGCGACGCCCGGAACGCCATGGCTGCCCCCGCAACTGTGAGCGGCGAGCCGCATCGCCAAACGCCACTGGGCCATGCCGGGAAACCGGCACACCCGGGAAGGCGGCGATGGGCCGGGACCCGCGAGCCAGGAAACCTGCCGGTGATGCTTGTCGCCCGTGGAACCATCGGCCGGGGAGAGCCGATGCGGCGGCGCCCTACTTCCCGCGCGGGAAGTCCGGCGCACATCCACAGCGACGGTGAAAGACCGGTGCGCCAATGCCCCAGAAGGCAGTTCAGCAGATCGACCAGGCCATCGCCGGCAAGGACAGCCGCAGCTTCGCCTGCCCCGGCCTGTTCCGCATCGTGCCGTCGAAGGATGGCGGCATCTGCCGCATAAAGCTGGCGCTGGGCTGCCTCACCAGCGCCCAGGCCCGCACCGTGGCGGCGATTGCCGAGGACGTGAAGGCCGGCGCCATCGAGGCCACCAACCGTGCCAATCTGCAGATCCGCGGCATTCCGGCCGGCAGCGAAGACCGGGTGATCGCCGCATTGCGCGCCGCCGATCTCGGCGGTGCGAGCGCGGGGGCCGACGACATCCGCAATGTGATGGTGAACCCGCTGGCGGGCGACGACCCGGATCAGGTGCTGGATGCGCGCGGGCCGGCCGGTGCGCTGCTGGCCGCCCTGGAACGGGATGCGCGCTATCACCTGCTCTCGCCCAAATTCGCGTTGCTGGTCGATGGCGGCGAAGATGCGGCGATGCTGGCACACCCCAACGACATCTGGCTGGCCGCCGTCGATTCCGGCACCTTCGCCTTCGGCTTTGCCGGCTGCCCGCCCACCGGCGATACCGGCGACCACGCCGCCGGTTTCGTGGCGGCACGCGATGCCGTGGCACTGGTCCTCGCCTGCCTCGACCTCTTCCTCAACCATCGGGGCAAAAGCAACGGCAAGGGAGAGGAGATCACCCGCTTCCGGCACCTGCTCGCCGATCTGCCGGCAGCCAAGATCGTCGCCGCCCTGCCGATCACCGTGCGGCGCGACCGGGTGACCGAGGCATGGCGCCGCAAGCCGGCACGGGAGCAGAGCCCGATCGGCATCCTGACGCAGCGCGACGGCCGCCGGGCGGTGGGTGCCGCAGCGCCGCTCGGGCGCCTTTCGCCGGCACAATTGCTGGGTGTCGCGGATCTGGCGGATGTCCATACCGGGGGCGCCATCCGCCTGACGCCCTGGCAGAGCCTGCTGCTGCCAAGCGTGGCCGCGGAGACTGCTGACACCGTTCTGGCCAGCCTCGGGCGGCTTGGCCTCGTCACCGATGCAGCGGCGCCGCTGGCCGCGATGATCGCCTGCGCCGGCAATACCGGCTGCGCCTCGGGGCTTGCCGACGTGAAGGCGGATGCGCTGCACCTCGCCGGCCTGCTGGCGGAGAGGCAGGTGCCGGTTTCCGGCCTTCACCTCACCGGCTGCGCCAAATCCTGCGCCGCACCGCGACCAGCTTCGATCACGCTGCTGGCCCTCGCCCCCGGCCGCTACGACGTGTTCCGGCGGGAAAGCGGCGCGGCGGGCAAATTCGGCGCCTGCCTCGGGGCCGATAAGGATATCAACCAGGTGGCAGGCTTGCTTGCCGACCCATCCCTGCGAACCCAAGGACGGAATTGATGATCGAGTACGAGCGCGATGGCCAGGCGATCTATCGCCAATCCTTCGCCACCATCCGGGCGGAGGCTGATCTTGCCGGCATTCCGGCGGACCTGGAAAAGCTGGCGGTGCGCGTCGCCCATGCCTCGGGCATGGTGGATGTGATCCGCGATCTGCGCTTCTCGCCCGGCGCCGGCAGCGCCGGGCGCGCGGCATTGCAGCGGGGTGCGCCGATCATCGCCGATTGCCGCATGGTGGCCGAGGGCGTCACCCGATCGCGCCTGCCCGCCGACAATGCGGTCATCTGCACACTGCAGGATCCGCGCGTGCCGGAACGCGCCAGCGAGATCGGCAATACCCGCTCGGCCGCCGCGCTCGATTTCTGGCACGAGCACCTCCCCGGTAGCGTCGTCGCCATCGGCAATGCGCCGACCGCCCTCTTCCGCCTCCTTGAATTGCTCGACGCCGGTGCGCCGAAACCGGCACTCATCCTCGGCTTTCCGGTCGGCTTCGTCGGCGCCGCCGAATCCAAGGACATGCTGGCGGCGGACAGCCGCGGCGTGCCCTTCGTCATCGTACGGGGGCGGCGCGGCGGCAGCGCCATGGCCGCCGCCGCCGTCAACGCCCTGGCGACGGAGCGCGAATGATGTCGGCGAAGGGAAAGCTCTATGGCCTCGGCGTCGGTCCGGGCGATCCGGAACTGATGACGGTGAAGGCGGTGCGGCTGCTGCAGCAATCGCCGATCGTCGCCTATCTCGCCGCCAGGGGGAAGAAGGGCAATGCGCTGACCATCATCGAATCTTATCTGAAGCCGGATCAGGTGACGTTGCCGCTCATCTATCCGGTGACGACGGAGAAGCTGCCGGCGCATCTCAATTACGAAACCCTGGTCGCCGATTTCTACGACCAGTCGGCCGCGGAAGTGGCGGCGCATCTCGATGCCGGGCGCGACGTCGCGGTGATCTGCGAAGGTGACCCCTTCTTCTACGGTTCCTTCATGTATCTGCATGACCGGCTTGCCGGCAGCTATGAGACCGTGGTGGTTCCCGGCGTCTGCTCGGTCCTGGGCGCCGCCGCCGTTCTGGGCGCGCCGCTGGTCTATCGCAACCAGAGCCTCTCGATCATCTCCGGCGTGCTGCCGGAGGAGGAGTTGAAGCGGCGCCTCGCCGATAGCGATGCCGCCGCCATCATGAAGCTCGGCAGCAATTTCCCCAAGGTGCGCAAGGTGGTGAACGAGCTCGGCCTCGGTGATCGCGCGCTCTATGTCGAGCGCGCCACCATGAAGAACGAGCGCGTCCTGCCCCTGGCCGAGGTTGACCCGGCCTCGGCGCCCTATTTCTCGATCGTCCTGGTGCCGGGCCGGAAGTGGCAATCCTGATGTCGGCCGAGCCCGCCATCCTGATCCTCGGCGCCAACAGCCTTGAGACCGCGCGGCGCGTCCAGGCGATCCTGCCGGATGCGCGCATACACGGCCTCGCCGCGCGGGTCAGCGGCGCCGACGTCACCTTCGACGATTTCGGCGATACTTTGCGCAACCTCTATCGTGCCGGGCATCCCCTCGTCGTGCTCTGTGCCGCCGGGATCGTGATCCGCGCGCTCGCCAGCCTTCTGCAGGACAAGGGTGCCGAGCCGCCGGTCCTTGCCGTCGCCGAGGACGGCAGCGCCGTGGTGCCGCTGCTGGGCGGCCTCAGTGGCGTCAATGTGCTGGCACGCAGGATCGCGGCGGCGCTCGCTGTGGCACCCGCCATCACCACCACCGGCGAATTGCGCTTCGGCACCTGCCTCCTCAATCCGCCGCCGGGCTTCAGGCTGGCCAACATGGCCGATGGCAAGACCTTCATCGCCGATCTGCTGGCGGGCGCCACCATGCGCATTGCCGGCGAGGCCCCCTGGCTGCGCGAGGCGAAACTGCCGCTCGACGATGCGGGCAAGCTGGTTGCCAGCGTCACGACCGAGGCCCGCGCCGCGCAAACGAACGAATTGCTGTTTCGCCCCGCCGTGATCGCGGTCGCCGTCCGGCGCGGCGGCGGCGACCTTGTCGCACGGATCGATGCTGCCCTCGCCACTGCCCGCCTCGCCCGCGAATCGCTTGCCCTGCTGCTGGTGCCGGACAATTCGATTGCCGACCGGGATATTGCCTCGGCTGCTGCGGCCTTCGAGATTCCGTTGCGAATGGCGGGCGACAGCCAGCATCCGGAACCAGCCGCGCGCCATGCCGGTGACGGCATCGAACTTCTGGTCTTCGCACACCCGGCCGATCTGGCTGGCCTCGGCCGCCGCCGCGGCCGGCTCAGCGTCATCGGCCTCGGACCGGGCGATCCCCTGATGATGATCCCGGCGGCGCGCGCCGCGCTCGACGCCGCCGAAGACATCGTCGGCTACGAGACCTATGTGAGGATGGCGAGGCCGTTGCGTGCCGACCAGGTGGTCCATGCCTCCGACAACCGCGAGGAATTGTGGCGCGCGCGCCAGGCATTCGACCTCGCCGCGCAGGGCCGCCGCGTTGCCGTCGTCTCGTCCGGCGACCCCGGCGTCTTCGCCATGGCGGCGGCGGTGCTGGAGGCGCTCGACGGCAGCGACGATCCAGCCTGGCGCGCGGTCGAGCTGGAGGTGCTGCCAGGTGTCTCGGCGGCGCTGGCGGCCGCGGCCAAGGCCGGTGCGCCGCTCGGCCATGATTTCTGCCTGATCTCCCTCTCCGACAATCTGAAGCCGTGGTCCGTTATCACCGATCGCCTGGCCCATGCGGCGGAAGGCGATTTCGCCATGGCCTTCTACAACCCGATCTCGAAGGCGCGGCCCTGGCAACTGGGCGAGGCGATCGAGATCCTGCGCCGCCACCGCGCGCCAGCGACGCCGGTGGTGCTGGGACGCGATATCGGCCGACCGGCGGAAAGTCTCCGCGTCACCAGCCTGGGCGAACTTCGGCCCGAGATGGTCGACATGCGCACCGTGGTGATCGTCGGCTCGTCGACCACGAGGCTGGTCGCGCGACCGGATGGCGGCAGCTGGGTCTACACGCCGCGCTGGTACGGCAACGAGCCCGCCAAGAAGCAGGCGTGACCTAGGCCGGCAGGGCGCGCAGCCAGGCGATGGCGCCGGCCGCATCCACCACTTCCGGCACGACGGGGCGCGGCGGGCGGCGTTGCATGATCACCTCGATACCCATCTCGCGCGCCGCCAGCAGCTTGGCGAAGGTCGCCTCCCCGCCGCTGTTCTTGCAGACGATGCAGTCGATCCGGTGCTCGCGGAGCAGTGTGCGCTCGTCCTCCAGCCGGAAGGGACCGCGGGCCAGCACGAATTGCGCATCGGCAAAGCACAGGCCGGCGTCCGGCTGCTCCACCGAGCGGATAACGAAGCTGGTATCGGCGAGCGTCGCGAAGGGGGCGAGTTCCTGCCGGCCGAGCGCCAGGAACACGCGGCGCGGCCGGGTGCGCAACAGGGCGACGGCTGCGTCCCAATCGTCGATTTCGGTCCAGCGGTCGCCCGGCCCCGCTTGCCAGGGCGGGCGGCCGAGGCGCAGCAGTGGCACACCGGCTTCATGTGCGGCGGCAGCGGCGTTCCACCCCATGCGACGGGCGAAAGGATGGGTTGCGTCCACCAAGGCCGCGATCCCCTGCACGCGCAGATAATCCGCGAGGCCGAGAGCGCCGCCGAAGCCGCCGATCCTGACCTCGCCGGGCGGCAGGCGGGGATTGCCGACCCGGCCGGCCAGCGACGAGATCACGTGCCAGCCTGTTTCAGCCTGCGCCAGCGATTCCGCCAGGGAGGCCGCGTCGCCGGTGCCGCCGAGGATGAGAACTCTCTGTTGCACCATCGCCGAGGACCGATTGTCAGGACGCCAGCGAATTCAACTCGTCCATCTGCATCAGCGCCTTCGTCATGTCGACATAACCGAAGGCTTCGTCAGGTCCGAGATCGAACGCACCAGCATTGACGGCACGATAGCCGCGGCTGCGATAGAAATCCACGCCGGAAAGCGTGGCAGCAAGCCGCAAATGGCGGATGCCGCACCGCATGGCGTCGCTTTCCACCTGCCGCATCAGTGCCGAGGCGACGCCGCGGCGCGCCCAGTCCGGCTCGACGAAGACGGATCGCACCAGGCCCGTATCGGCCGGCAGGCCAGCCTGCAATCCGCCGCCGTCATATCCCGGCCGCCGCCGCGACCAGCCGCCGCTGCCGACGAAACGGCCGCTGACATCGATGGCGGTGAAGTAGTGCCCCTCGGCCACGACGGATTCGTCCATCGTCGACATCCGTTGCAGGAAGGCATCCAGAACCTTGGCTGTGTAGAAGTCGCGGCCGAGAATGCGCAGGGAGCGTTCCTGCATCAGGCGCAGGCCGGGAATGTCGATCATGTCCGCCCGGCGAATGCGGAAATCAAAGGTCCACATGGTCGTCCTATCGGTTGGTTGGCGCGAGATTGTCCGCTTTCGGCAACCCCGTCTGTGAACCCGTTCATTGCCGCGAAGGGGGGCGCCGTGGCCAACGAGTAGTTGCAATCGTGCCCATTAGCAAAAATGATGGAGGCCATGGAAATCGACTATCTGCGCACCTTCACCGCCATCTGCGATCTTGGCAGCTTCACCGCCGCGGCGCGGCGCGTGGGGCGGACCCAGTCGGCGGTCAGCCTGCAGATCCGGCGCCTCGAGGAGCAACTCGGCCGCCCGATTTTTGCGCGCGCCAAGGGAACTATCGAACTGACGCCGCACGGCGAGAGCTTTCTCAGTGCCGCCCGACGCATCATCGCCACCTATGACGATGCGCTGCGTTCGTTCGACCGTTCGTCGATCGCCGGTACCGTGGTGCTGGGACTGCCCGAGGATTATGCGCCACGCATCCTGACCGCGGGCCTGGCCGGCTTTGCCGACCTCTATCCGGACGCAAGGCTGGACCTGCTGCTGGATGAGTCAAAGCGGCTGTCGCAGCTGATCGTTGACGGCACCGTCGATCTCGCCTTCGTCACCGCCGGCGAAGGGATCGCCCATAATGGAACGGAGGTATTCACCGATCGACTGGTCTGGGTCGGGCCGGCAGATGCGAGACTGCACCTCAGGGAACCCCTGCCAATAGCCATCTGGCGCGAGGACGACACCTATGCCCGCATCATCTTCGATGCGCTGGCGCGCGAGGGACGGCCCTGTCGCGTCGCCACCCAGACCCGCAGCATGGCAGGCCTGCGCGCGGTTGTTTCCAGCGGCCTTGCCATCACGGTCATGGTGGAAAGCAGCAAGACGGACGACATGGTCGAACTGACGCCGGAAGACGGCTTTCCGGCCCTGCCACAGGTGACGATCAAACTGGTGAAGGCACTGAAGCGCCGGGCGCCGGTGATCGACCGGCTGGAGCAGCATCTGCTCAATCTCTTTTTGCCGCGCTAGTCGTTTCAGCGCAACTCGCGCAGCAGCCGGTCGGCCAGCAGCGTCGCCGCCGCCGCCGCCTCCCGCTCGCCGATTCCATCAAGCACGGGCGCCATCAACTGGTTGATCTCGGCCAGCATCAGGCGGTAGGAGCGACTTTCCGCAAGCTGCGCCGCCTCGCGCAGATGCCGGAGAGCCACGGCAGCATCGTCGCGGCGGTCGAGCGCCACCCGGCCGAGGCAGATGAGCGCCATCACCTCGATATCCCAATAGCCCCAGTGCCGCGCCCCTTCGAGTGCCGACCGGGCCTCGTTCTCCGCATCGCGCCACTGCCCGGCGCGGCGACGCGTGTCGGCGAGGAAGACGGAACTCATCGCCTCGACCGCGACAAACTCCGCAGCCACCGCCTGGCGCTTGGTCGCCTCGAGGAGATGCGTGCCGGCCTCGGCATGGCCGCTCAGGAAATAGGCATAGCCGAGACCGGTCCGCGCCCAGGCAGCAACCCAGCCCAGATCGCTGCCTTCGGCCAGCGCCCGGCTGCGGTCGAAGGCGGCGACGGCGCGTTGCGGATTGGCATCCTGAATCTCGATGAACCCCTCGCGCAGATGCGCCACCGCGCGGTCATAGGGTTTGTTGACCTCCTCGGCGATCGCGATTGCTTCGGCAGTGACCGCCCGGGCCGCATTCAGGTCGCCCTTCAGGGTCAAGGCGTCGGCCAGATGCATCAGGCACCAGACCGAGCGCAATCCGGTCTGGCCGAGCCGTTCGTGGCGCAATTCGGTGACCAGTCGCTGGCGGATCGGGCTGGCCAGTTCGAGGGCGCCCGCGACGTCGCCGCGGAACGCCAGCGCCTGACTGTGGGCCAGCCTGGCCTCCAGCTGCGCCAGCTGGTCCTCGGTGCCGGCTGCAAGTGACCGCGCCCGCTCCGCCGCCGAGATGGCGTCTTCGATGCGCCCTTGCGAACTCAGGATATAGCTCTTGTGGATGGCGATCGAGATCATGCGCGGCAGGTCGCCGCGCGCCGCCACGATTCGCTCGGCCACGTCTAGATGAGCGAAGGCCTGGCCGAAGGCGGCGATCGCACCCAGCGGCGGCCGCAGGCGGAGGCGCAAGGTGGCTGAGAATTTCTGCGCGGCTGCCGCATCCGGCAGATTTTCCAGCGCCTTCAGCGCCGCCTCGTAGAAGCGGACGGATTCGCGATAGGCGGAGCGCCGGAAGCATTTGTCGCCGGCCTGGCGCAGAAACTTCACCGCAAGCGCCCAGCGCTCGCCATTGACGGCATGGTGGGCGAGGCGTTCGACCAGTTCGTCGCCGCGCGGCCGCAGCCGCCGCAGCATGATCTTGAGGACCCGCTGATGCAGGCGGCGGCGCTGCGCCACCAGCAGGCTGGCATAGGCCACGTCGCGCGTCAGCGCGTGCTTGAACGAGAAGCGGCGATTGGGTGCCGGCTGGGTTTCGAACAGAAATTCCGCGTCCTGCAACGCATCGAGCTGCGCATCGAGATCCGCCGGCGGAAGTTCCATCAGCGGCAGCAGGACATTGAGCGGTACGTCGTCGCCGATCACGGCCGCAACCTGGAGCAGGAGCTTCAGATGCCGCGGCAGGCGATCGATGCGCTCGCCGAGCACCGCCTGTACCGTCGCCGGCAGGCGCAATTCGGCCTGCCCGCCGGTCAGCCGGTAGGCGCCGCGCTGGCCGAGCAGCGAGCCCGATTCCACCAGCGCATTGATGGCTTCCTCGAGGAACAGCGGCGTTCCCGCCGTGCGCTCGATGAGGCGCCGCTTCAGGTCGGCCAGCGAGGTGTCGTCGCCCAGCAGCGCATCCGCCATCGCCTCGGCGGCGGCGGCGTCGAGCGCCATGAGGCGCAGCGGGTGACAGGTGCTCTTGGCGATCCAGCCCGGCGCGCCCTCCGGCCTTGTCGTCACGCAGATGGCGATGCGCCGCCGCGCCAGCCGGTTGACGGTGTTCTCGATGATGGCGGCACTGTCGGCGTCGGCCCAATGCAGATCCTCGATGACGAGCAGCAGCGGCTGCTGCGCCGCCAGGGCGGCCAGCACGGCGTCGACCGCGTCAATCACCTGGCGCCGCCGCTGGCCGGCATCGAGGCTGTGCCAGGTCGCGTCGACCGGCAGGTCGAGCGGTATGCCGAGCGCCGGTGCCGCCCAGAGCAGGGCCGGATCCAGGGCGGCGATCGCGGCCTCGAGCCGGCGGCGCAAGTCAGCGGCCGGCAGCCGGCGGTCGACCTGCAGCCAGTGGCGCAGCAGGCGGCCGACCAGGAAATAGGCCGTGTCCTGGTCATAGGGCGTCGCCGCCCCTTCGATGCGCCGCCAGCCGCCCTGCGCAATCTCGCCTTGCTGGACAAGTTCATGCAACAGGCGCGACTTGCCGAGGCCGGGCTCGCCGACGATGACCGCAACCTGGCCGGTGCCGGAAGCGGCGCGCTGCGCGATCCGCACCAGGGCCGACAATTCCGGCTGCCGGCCGACAAAGGCGGAGAGGCCGCGGATCGTGCGCGCATACCAGGCACCGGCCATGGCCGCCTCGCCGGACAGCAGCAGCAGTTCCAGCGGTTCGGCAAGCCCCGGCAGGGCGAGCGCGCCGCCAGCTTCGGCCTGGAGCATGCCATCCACCAGCTGGTAGGCCTGGCGCGAGAGGCTGATGCCGTGCGGCGGCGTCATGCGCTCGATCTCCTGCGCGATCTTCAGCGGCGGCCCGAATGCCTCAACCGCCGGGCCATTGCTGCGCACCAGGATTTCCCCGGCATGGATCGCAATCGCCAGCGAGGCATCGCCGGTACCCTCGCGCATCGCCAGCGCGGCGAGGCAGGCGCGCATGGTGTGGTTCTGGCAGGCGACCGGCGCCCCGAAAAGGGCGGTGAGGCCCTCCTGCCGCCTTTGCGTGACATGACCGCCATAGCGCTCGATGGCGCTGGTCATGCAATCCATCAGCGGCGCCATGCGCGCGGCGACGATTTCCGGGTCGTCGGTCAGGGGCGCATCGCGCAGGTTGACGTGCAGGACGGAAACCTGCTTGCGCTCCTCCGACCATTCCGCCGGTGGCGCCGGCCCGGCCTGGGCAGGCGCCGCACGGTCAACCGCGGCGACGCCCACCTCGGCCCGAGATGTGATCGGCGCAGCCGGGCCCGCCGCCAGCGCCTGGCGCCAGAAAAGCGTCAACGAATCGACCGGCTCGGCGCCGCTTTCGCGCAGGCGCGCGAGCGATAATTCGAACTGCTTCTCGGCCTCGCGCCGCCGGCCCGCCGCAAGCAGCAGGCGCAGCAGGTCGGCGTGGTGCGCCTCGGCATCGGGATCGAGCGACAGGCGCCGCTGCGCATAGGGCAGCGCCGCTTCGGGCGGCAGGGTGGCCACGACCCGCTGCAGCAGGTCGAGATGCTGGCGCCGCACCGCTTCCCGCTGGGTCGTCAGCCAGAGCTGGAAATCCGCACAGGCGCCAAGCTCCAGCCCCTCGGCGAACTCGCCTTCGACCAGATCGGCGGCGGCGGCAAGCTCGGTCGGGCTTGCCTCCGGCCGTGCCAGTACCCTGCCGAATTCATGGAAATCGACCGAGAGGCTGTCCACGGCCAAGGCGACATTGTCGCGATCGGCGATGATGCGCGTTGCGTTTTCCGAATCGAGCAGCGGCCGCAGCCGGCTGAGGCTCCAGCGCAGCGCCCCGCGCGGGTCGTCCGGGATATCCCAGAACAGGCTGCACAGGCGTTCGCGCCGGTGCGGCCGCGCCGTTGCGGCCAGATAGGCGAGCAGCGCCCGGGTCTTCTTTGAGGGCGGCAGGGCAAGATAGGCCCCGTCCCGAAACAGGGCGATTTCGCCCAGCAGGCGCAGGCGGGGCTGGCTGTCTGACCCGGCTTGGTTCAATGGCCCGGCTTGGTTCAATGGTCCGACCTCAAGCTGCACGTATTCGGCAGCATCGCCATCATGCCGCAATCGGGCAAGGACGTCATCGCCCCGGCGCGGTGCCGCGGCTCAGGCGCGGCGGCGCGACTCAGGCGTGGCGCTGCTCGCCGATCAACGCTGCCGCGGCGCAGGAGCCGAAGCCCTTGAGCTCGACCATCTGCGCCGGTCCGATCTCGAACTGGCCACCCAGCTGGAGCATGGCATTGTTGCAAAGCAGAATTTCGCCCGGTTTGGCTGTCGCCTCGAGCCTGGCTGCCATGTTCACCGCCGGTCCGAACACATCATAAACGTAGCGGTGGATTCCCACCACCGAGCCGATCAGGGGGCCGGTCGCGATACCGATGCGGCATTTCCACTCCTGCGGGCCGCTGGCATTGCGCCGATCGAGGTAGCGGCGCATGCGCAAAGCCACCTTGGCGGCATTGACCACATGCTCGGGGCTGGGTTCGGGTACGCCGGAGACTGCCAGATAAGCGTCGCCGATGGTCTTGATCCGCTCGCAGCCGAACAGCTCGACGACCCGGTCGAAGGCCGAGAAGATGTCGTTGAGCTCCGCCACCAGCTGGCTCGGCTCGCGCGCCATGCTCATCTCGGTGAAACCGACCAGGTCCAGCATCAGGACGGTGGCATGCTCGAAACGCTGCGGCGTCGTGGTGCCGTATTCGCGCAATTCCTCATAGACGCTGCGCGGCATCATGTTGAGCAGGAGCTTCTCGGCCCGGGTCTTCTCGCGCTCGAGGTCGCGCGCGTGACGCTCCGCCAGCTTGGCATAGGAATCCAGCATGTACTCGGCTTCCCGCTGGCCACCGATATCGGTGAGCGTGAGAACGGCAAGGCCTGCCGCTGCGCCTTCCAGCAGCCGCAGGCTGATGTCGAGGCAGAGCTGGCGGGACCCGACCCGCATTTCGATTTCGCGCCGCGGCCGCGCCGGGTCGAGGCCGGCCAGCAGGGCCGCCCGCTCGGGCGGTGGCAAAAGCCGCTCGAAGGCGGCGGAGGCATAGACAAGGGATCGGTCCGCCAGACGCAGCAGCGCCAGGGCGGCCTCGCCGTGCTGCAGGCAGAGCACCGGATCGATCGAGAGGGCGGTCTCGGCGGTCATGTCGCGGGCCATCAGGCAGCCTCGGCGATGACGGCCGGCTCGAGGCGCGCCATCCTGGCCAGGACCAGTTCGATATCACCGGGCGGCACACCTTCCTCGGCCAGCGTCTCGCGCAGCAGCGCGCTCATCTCGCGGAATTCGCCGCGCGTGATGCCGAGGTGCCGATGCGCCTTGCGCAGGCCGATCTCGTCGATCGCATAGGGACCACCCATGAGGGCGGCCATAAACTTGGTCTGGTGATCGACCAGCCGCCGCATATCGGCATGGCGGAAATGGTGCTCCAGCACCACCGAATCGAGGATACGCTTGTAGAAGGCAGTAACCACCCGGCGCACACCGGGGAAACCGCCGAGACGGTCATAGATGGTCTCGCTCATCACCTTGTCCTGACTTGAATTGCGGCCGGGGCGGCCGGATCGGCCGCCCCGGCCCGTTGCCGGTTGACTGCTGGTGCTTGCCAGCGACCTCTTTACTGGCAGGCGCCTCAGCAGAAGGCTGGGGCCACCTCCTCGACGCGCTTGCGGCCGTCCGGGGCCATCTGGCCGAGCGTGCCGATGAAGTTCTGGTGGGTCATGCCGGAGCCGATGAAGGTCCAGCGCAGGGCCTGGTGCTGGACATTGAGAAAGGTCTCCTGCTCGTCCGCGCCGAGGCGCCGTCCGGTCGCCTCCTGGAAGCTCTCCAGGTCGAACTTGCTCTGCTGCGCGAGGCCCGCATCGAGGAAGGCGCCGATCGACATGTAGCCGTCGACCGCCTCGGCAATGCCGGCTGCATCGGTACGGGCCGCCAAATGCGCGACGATCATGGTGTCGAGCTTGGCGTGCTGCGCCTCCTCCATCCAGTGATGGCGCAGCAGGCTCTTGAACTGCGCATCGAGGCCGCGATCATCCTTGACGCTGTCGAGATAATGCGACTGCGTCATCCATTCGATATGGAGGATGAGGAGCGCCACGGCGAGCGGCGGATGCGCCAGGATCGCCTTGGCGATGTCCTCGGCCGGGCCGATGACCTGGCAATCCGTGCCGAAACCGTCCTCGAACTCGGCGCAGAAGCGCTTGAAGAGGTGGATATGCTTCGCCTCCTCGCCGGCGAATTGCAGCAAAGCGCGGATCTGCCAGTCGTCGCCGCTCGTCACCTGGCGGGCATGGTCCATGACGAAGGGCAGGATGAATTCTTCCGACAGGCCGAAGGTGGCAAGATAGCCATAGCCGCGGATCTGGTTCAGCACGATCCGCTCGCCAGGCTTCAGGAAGGTGAGCGGCTCGACCCGCGCCATGGTTTCCGGCATGAAGGGCCGCGAGAAATCGAGCTGCTTCTCGCCGCCGATGATGTCCTCGATGCGCCAGTTGATCTTCTGCGCGGTGTCGAGGGTTTCCTTGTAGCTGTAGCCGTGGTTGAGCATGGTGGCTTCCTCTGCTTCGGGGTAAAGACGTCGTTGTGATGCGGGTGGTGCTGGATCAGAAATCGCTCGCTGGGCGGCCCTGGCGGACCGTGCGGACGATCTGCGAGCGGCCGATGCCGAGGTCGCGCAGCTGGTAGTCGGACATCGCCGACAAGACTGCGATCGAGCGGCGCTCGTTGCGGCGCTTGATCATCTGGTCAACAAAATGACGCAGGGCGAGCGCCAGCCAGACGACCGGCTGGTAGGGGCTGACCTGGCGATTGCCGACTTTCAGGAATATCGTCGTTTCCATCTCTTGAACTCCCAAGTTCCGTCCGTGCACGGCGGGTCGGCGGTCAATCGCCTTCCCCGGCGCGGGATGGCTGGAAGATGGCGGCGGCCCATGTGCGACAGCGTGTGAATGAGCGTGGAAATGCAGGGAAAAGCGTGGAAAAAAGTGGATTTAGGCGGAATTATTGCCCAATTTGTGACCGATATCACTGAACCTGGTCTTGGGCCGGACGGAGTGCGGAGAGCAATCGGGTCATGCTGAACCGGAAATGGCGCGCCCTGAGCCTGCTGCTGCTGGCCGAGATCCTGGCGCTATCGCTGTGGTTCTCGGCCACGGCGGTCGTCCCGGCCTTGCGGCGGGAAGTGGGCCTCGATGCGCTGGTGGCCGCCCTCTTCACCAGCGCGGTCCAGGCCGGCTTCGTCGCCGGCACGCTGCTGAGCGCGTTGCTGGGCCTCGCAGATCGCCTCGACCCGCGGCGCTTTTTTGCCGCCGCCTGTTTGGTGGCCGCCGGCGCCAATGCGGCGATCCTGATCCTCCCGCCGGCGCAGCTCAACGGCCCCTATCTCGTACCCCTGCTGCGCTTCGTCACCGGCATGGCGATGGCCGGAATCTATCCCGTCGGCATGAAGCTGGCGGCGACCTGGGCGAGGTCGGGCGATGGCCGGAGCGATCTCGGCCGGCTGGTCGGGTTGCTGGTCGGTGCCCTCACCCTCGGCTCCGCCCTGCCGCATCTGGTGAACGCCCAGCTCGTGAACGCACCGGGCGGGCTCGACTGGCGCTTTGCCATCGCCACCACCTCCGGCGCCGCTCTCGCCGCCGCCGGTCTCATCCTGCTGGCGGAGATCGGGCCAGCCAGGGCGACGCCGCGGGCGTTCCATCCGCGCGAGGTCCTGGCGGCCTGGCGCGAGCGGCCGCTGCGGCTCGCCAATCTCGGCTATCTCGGCCATATGTGGGAGCTCTATGCGATGTGGGCGTGGATCGCCCTCTTCCTGCAGGCCAGCCTTGCGCTCAACCCGGACGGCCTCGCCGGCGCGGAACTGGCGCAGGCACCGCTCCTTGGCGCCTTCGCCGCCATCGCCGCCGGTGCTCTGGGCTGCGTCGCCGGCGGCTGGCTGGCTGATCGCTGGGGCCGCACCACGCTCACCATCGGCGCGCTCGCTGTCAGCGGCAGCTGCGCCCTCCTCTCCGGTGCCGTTTTCGGCGGACCGCTCGTGGCGCTGCTCGCCCTCTGCCTCGTCTGGGGTTTCAGCATCGTGGCCGATTCAGCCCAGTTCTCGGCCAGCATCAGCGAATTGGCGCGGCCGGACCTCACCGGCACGATGCTGACCATCCAGACCTGTGCCGGTTTCCTGCTGACCCTCGTCACCATCCATCTGGTGCCGTTCTTCGCCGAGGCCCTTGGCTGGCGCTATGCCTTCATCTTCCTGGCGCTGGGGCCCGTCATCGGCATCATCGCCATGGCGCGGCTGCGCGGCCTGCCGGAAGCCAGCCGGCTGGCCGGCGGGCGACGCTAGTTGCGTGCCTTGCCGGCGCGGATGGCGGCGATGAGTTGCGGCCGGCTTCCACCGACGCTCATTGCCGTCGCCTTGACGATGGCCGGGCTGACCCGCTCCATCCGTGCGATGGCAGCAATGGTCTCTCCCGTGAAGATCGGTGGCGCCTTGGTGCCTTGAGGCGGCACCGCCTTGGTCGCGTGGTTCTGTGCCATGAACACCTCTTTTATCGGGATCGTCCCAACGTAACGGCGCAAGCACTCAACGGTTCCACCGGGGAGGGCTGGCGGTGAGGGATTTCACATCATTCAACGCCTTGCAAAAGCTGAACTTTTCATTGAAATGCCGCGGCGCCGGTGGTTCGATCAGGCGCGCAAGATCAGCGCGTCAAACGATCAGAAAAATCAGGGGCAGGAAAACATGAACGCATCCTCGCAAGCCGCCTTCCAGCGCATGCAGCAATTGATGTCGAGTTCGCCGGTGCCGACGATCTCGACCGAATTACTGGTCACGGCCGATGGCGAGCTCAACCGCGAACTGAAGAGCTTCCTGTTCGATCCGCCCACGGATCCCAACCTGCTGAAGGGCAAGCGCATCGCCATCTGCTGCACCAACGGCGTCGAGGAGGTCGAGATCATCGGCGCGCAGCGCTGGCTGAACGAACATGGCGCCACGGTGCATATCGTCTCGCCCCGGATCGGCGAGTTCCACCCGACGCTGGGCCTGCGCTTCCCGCCGCAATGCGCCACCCATGTGCTGGCGATCCGCCTGATGGAGAATGCCGGCTGGCTGAAGATCGATCGCTATACCGACGAGGCGAAGGCCGCCGATTACGATGCCGTGCTGCTGCCCGGCGGCTGCTGGAACCCGGACGCCCTGCGCGCCGACAAGCACGCCACCGCCTTCGTGCGCGCCATGTTCGATGCCGGCAAGCCGACCACCGCCATCTGCCACGGGCAATGGGTGATGGTGAGTGCGCGCATCCTCAAGGGGAAACGCGCCACCGCCGTCTGGAACATCCAGATCGATCTCGAGAATGCCGGGGCGACGGTGCTCGACGAACCCTGCGTTGTCGATGGCAACCTGATTACCGCGCGCTTTCCCTATGACCTGCCGCGCCTCATCCGGGCCATGGCGCAGCAGCTGGTCGGTCGCTGACCGGCGGCGAAGCCGCGGGAATTAGCCGGCGGCTTCGTGATAGGCCATGTATTTGTGCCTGGTGGCGATGCGGTCGGCCAGGAACTTGGCGTCGTGCCACACGCCCCAGATAAAGCTTGAGCCGCGCCGCGACTGCCAGGGCAGGCCGAGGAAATAGAGCCCCGGCAAAGCGGTGACACCGCGGACATGGCGGGGCCGGCCGCGCTCATCGAAGATGTCGGCCTTCAGCCAGGAATAATCGACGCCGAACCCGGTCGCCCAGATGATCGCGGTAATGCCGGCATCGGCCAGGTTCAGTTGCCGGATCGGATGGGTGACGCAATCCGGGTCGGGCCCGATCCTGCGCGCCTCCGGCTCCTCCGGCAGGTCGAGGCCGTTGGCGGCGACAAAGGCATCGGCGGCATCCAGCAGCGAAAGATAGCTGGCATCACCCCGGGCGAGGTTCTCGGCAAGGTCGGGGGCGAAGCTCATCACGCCGTCGCGGCAGCCTTCGGTGCGGCCGACCAGAATCATGCCCATCTCGGCCAGGCGGCGGAAGTCGATGGTATAGCCGCCATGGGCGCCGCTCACTGCAATCGTGACATGCTCCATGCCGGGCTCGCGCGTCTCGAGATCCCACAAGCCGAGGACGCCCAGCCACCAGCAGAAATCGCGCCCGCGATAGGCGCGCGGCGGCCGCTCATGTGGACCGACCGACAGATAGACGCGCCGTCCCGCCCGCATCAGCTCGTCGGCGATCTGCACGCCGGAGGAGCCGGCACCGACCACCAGGACGGCACCCGCCGGCAACTGGCCGGGATTGCGGTAGGCGCTGGAATGCATCTGCTGGATGCCGGTATCCGCCGGCACCACGGAAGGAATGAGCGGCACCTGGAACGGGCCGGTGGCGGCGACGACATTGTCGGCCTCGATAACACCGGCCGAGGTTTCAACGCGGAAACCAGGCCGGCCGGCATGCGGCTCGACCTTCGTCACGGCGACGCCGCAGCGGATCGGGGCCGCGATCTTCTCGGCATAGGCGACGAAGTAATCGGCCACCTCCTCCTTGGGCGGGAAGCCGTCCGGCCCGGTGCGGGGAAAGGTCATGCCGGGGAAGCGGTCGTGCCAGGCGGGGCCGTTGGCGACCAGCGAATCCCACCGCTCCGAACGCCAGCGTTCGGCGATCCGGTGCCGTTCGAGGACCAGATGCGACAGGCCGCTGGCACTCAGATGCTCGCTCATGGCGAGACCCGCCTGCCCGCCGCCGATGACGAGCGTATCAACCTTCTCGACCTGCATCTCTGCTTCCTCTGTTGGCGCCACGCCTGTGCCGGACACATTGTCCGGCCAGGATCCGGCTGGCGCGCCCCCCGCGCGACCCATGCCCACGGGTTGCGGCGCCGGACGATGAGATGGCACACGCTTAACAGGGTGGCTTGCCGCTGCCTATTACGAAACTCCAAAGCCGCGGATCGGAAAAACCGACCCCATCGCATGACGCTGGCCCTGCGTGCCGGCGCGGTTTCGGTTGCCCGGCCGCAGGGCGCCTGTGATAGTGGCGCCGCCTGCCCGTTCCTTTCGCGGATGACGCCCATGATTCGGCTCGCGGCCAACCTCTCGATGATGTTCAACGAATGGCCCTTCATGGAGCGCTTCCGGGCGGCGCGCGACAACGGCTTCGACGCGGTCGAGTTTCTCTTTCCCTATGACTTCGCCGCGGACGAGATTGCTGCCGCCCTGCAGAAGAACGGGCTCACCCAGGCACTCTTCAACCTGCCGCCGGGCGATTGGGAGGCGGGCGAGCGTGGCATCGCCGCGCTGCCCGACCGCATGCTGGAATTCCGCAGCGGCGTGGCACTGGCCCTGCGCTATGCCGAAATCTTCGGCACCAGGCGCCTCCATGTCATGAGCGGCCGCGCCGAGCGGCGCGATGCCGCCGCCTGTTCCGCCTATCGCGATGCGCTCCGATACGCCTGCGACGAAGCCGGCCCGGCCGGAATCGAGATCATGATCGAGCCCATCAACCGGCGCGACATGCCCGGCTATTTCCTCGACGATTTCGCCTTCGCCGCCGACCTCATCGCCGAACTGGCGCGGCCCAATCTGCGCCTGCAATTCGACATCTATCACCGCCAGATCCTGCAGGGCGACGTGATCCGCGGCCTGCAGGCGCTCTTTCCCCTGATCGGCCATGTGCAGATCGCCGGCGTGCCGGAGCGCCACGAGCCCGGCAGCGGCGAACTCGATGACATCCGAATCCTGCGCGAACTGGAGGCCCTCGGCTATCAGGGTTTCGTCGGCTGCGAATACCGGCCGGCGGCGGGGACCGTGGCCGGCCTTGCCTGGCGCGATCGGATTTAGCAGCGGCTGGATCAGCCGATCCGGCCGCCCAGTTCGTCCTCGATATGGACCCGGATGATCTCGTCGAAATTGCTTTCGGCGCGGAAGCCGAGCGAGAGCGCGCGGGCCGGATCAAAATTGCTGGGCCAGCCCGCGACGATCTTCTGGATCACCGGATCCGGTTCGTGGCGAATGAGCTTCACCGCCTTCTCACCCGCCACCCGGCGCAGCGCCTCGATCTGCTCGCCGATTGTCGCCGAGAGGCCCGGCATGGAGAGATTGCGGCGGGGTCCTACCTGCGCCAGGTCAAGGGTGGCGGCGTGCAGCAGAAAACCGACGGCGGCGCGCGGGCTGGCATGCCAGTGGCGGACAGTCTCGGCCACCGGCAGCACGGCCTCGATGCCCGAAAGCGGCTCGCGCAGGATGTTGGAGAAGAAGCCGGAGGCCGCCTTGTTCGGCTTCCCCGGCCGGATGCAGATGGTGGGAAGGCGGATGCCGATGCCGTCGAAGAAGCCGCGCCGCGCATAATCGGAGAGCAGCAATTCGCCGATCGCCTTCTGCGTGCCGTAGGAGGTGAGCGGCGTGCTGAGGAAGTTGTCGTCGATCTTCTCCGGGAAAGGTGCGCCGAAGACGGCGATCGAGGAGGTGAAGACGAGGCGCGGCCGATAGGGTGCGCGCAGGCCTTCGCGGCGGATCGCCTCGAAGAGATCGCGGGTGCCGTCGAGATTGATGCGATAGCCCTTCTCGAAATCGGCCTCCGCCTCGCCCGAGACGATGGCGGCCAGATGGAAGATCAAATCCGGCCGCGCGGCGATCAGTTTCTCAGCTGCCCCCGGCTGCGACAAATCCGCGGTCAGCGTCGCCACCTTGCCGCCGAACCCGGCAGGTGCCGCCGGCGGCATGACATCGACCAGGGTCAGCGCCTCGATTGCCCGGCCGCCCAGGCCGCCATCGGCCACCAGCCGCCCGATCAGCTTCGACCCGACCATGCCGGCGGCACCGATGATGAGAACATGCATGGGAAATTTCCCTTCCAGAGATCAATCGCGATGCGCCGCAGGGCGGCATGGCCGGGGAACTCGATAACGCGCCTGCGGGCCATGTGCAACCGGCCCGGGCGGAGTGGGCCGTTTCAGATCGGCGCAGATCGGGAATTGGGGGCTCAATCCAGGGGTGGATTCGGCGCACGCATGAAGGATGTTCGCGGGCTCAGGTCACTTGGCACATACGAGGCCAAAATTCAGCAGCGCGGACGAGATAGGAGTGAATGAACGCGCTGATTTGTCCCCCTCACTCATTTAGTAAGTGCACGTTCTGAGGCTTTTTCTTTCGCTCTCAAGCTTCTTCAGAAACTCTGCTTGCCAAGGGAGGCGATCGTTTTGCTCCCAGTCCGGATGACGCCGAGCTGTAGAATCATCTATCGGCATCTTTGCATCATTCGGCAACCACCTTTGCTGCAACATCCCGAGCCACGCAGCAGCGCGAGCAATTCTCCAGGATAAGTCGCAAATGCTATCGACCGACGCCACATACGGCCTAGAGATCCTGATTTGCGGGTTCGTCAAATTGACGTCCCTAAAGTAAACAATCTCGTTCGTTTCGGGACTCCAACTGTAGAGTAAGCGGTGCGCGAGGGTGTTTCTCTCGTCCGAAACTTGGTTTATCACATCGCCAATTGTGAGCATTTTCGCTAGGTCATCGATTGACTGAGCCTTTGTGCGTACGAGTTTCTGAAAGATGTCAACCCGAGCTCGAATCATCATTCCGGACAGCACAGCGCAGCCAGCATTCGGGTCCATGCCAGACAGCAAGATTATTGCATTCCTAAGTGTCTCATCCAGATCAGCATGAGCAATCATTACGTATCCGATAGGCTCGACAAAATGAGCCGGCATCAATGGAGTAGTAGGCGGGAACCGAGGTTTCAATCACGCCCTCCCCTTTGCTGATTGTTGAATGCCTGCGTCGCAGACCATCAATAGTCCGACCTGAACAGGGCCACAGTATGACTGCGTGAATTGCTCAGCCTAGTCGAAAATCTCAGCACACCGGAAGGCGGCCGAGCCGCGGGCGAACGACCAAAACCGAACGCATCTCGGCATTATCTCGCCACGCGACGAACCGATGCCGCAAAAGCAGCACTCAAGCCCGATATTTTCTTAGGGTCTTACATGGCTACCCAGAGCCAAAGTTTGGCTCGAGCTGTTCTAAATGCTGTGCGGCTGAAAATTCGACATAATGGCGCGCCCGAGAAGATTCGAACTCCTAACCTTCTGATCCGTAGTCAGATGCTCTATCCAATTGAGCTACGGGCGCGCTGGGTCTGGCTTTGAGAAAGGGCGCCGGCCAGGGCCGGGCGGTGCCAAACGGTGGCGGAAACTAGCCGAAAGGCGCCGGCGATTGCAAGCCCTTTGGCTGGCGCCGGATTTGCCGGTGCCGACCGGGGTCAAGCACCTGATTCTGCATCCTTTGGGGGCGATCGGGGGCCTGCCGGGGCACCCCTGGCTGCTGCGGCGATTCGCCGGCCGGGCGCGTCCGGGCGCCCGGGCTCGATCGGCATCGGGGGCATCTGTGACCCTCGCTCTGTGACCCTTGCGCCACCCTGTTGCCGGCATCACACGGAGTCGCCCGGCCGCAAGCGACTTGTTTGGTTGATTCTTGTCCTGAAAGCTGCCAAGAAATCTTGTAGGGTAACGGTTTGAGCGGCCCGGGATGGGTATGGGGTCATGGGTCAGTTCGCTGCTTTTCGGGGTTCGGCACGCATGAAGAAACATGTCTGGCTGGCGGCTGTGGCCGCTCCGCTGCTGTTGGGTGGCTGCGAATTCGTCAACAATGCGGTGGTGCCGTCGGTCTCCGGCGCACCGGTCGGCGCCAATGTGGCGACCGGCGTCTCGAACGTGCCGGGGCAGCCGACGGGCACCCTGGTCGGCCAGAAGGTGATCGAGGTTCGCAGCGATCTCAACCGCTTGCAGCAGGCGGTGCAGCAGCAGGCCCTGAAGCACCAGGAATTGCGGGCCAGCGCCGAGCGTAATGCCGCCGGCTACCAGACCACGGTCGGGGCCATCAACGGCAAGCTGCAGATGGGCACCACCCCGGGCAATCCGATGGTCACCACCGCCTGGCAGCAGGCGCAGTCGCAGCTGGACCAGATCGGCTCCGACCTCGACCAGATGAACCGCCTGTCCAACGACGTCGCCAATAACGCGGCCTTTTCCAGCTATCTGCTGGATTCGATCCGTGCCGCCTATACGGTTTCCGGCGCCGTCGACGAGGACCACCGGCAGCTGCGCATCCTCGAGGACCAGACCAACCAGACCACGGTCTCGATCGACCGGCTGCTGAACCAGCTCTCCGAGGACATTTCGCGCCAGACCAATTTCCTCGGCACCGAGCGCAGCAATTTGACCATGCTGGCCAGCTCGGTCAGCACCGGCCAGATCTATGGCACCACGCTGGCCAGCCGCGCCTATGCGCCGCCGGCCCAGCCCGCTTTGCCGCCCTTGGCCGGGATGAGCACCGGCCGGCCGCTGGTCGTCATCCGCTTCGACCGGCCCAATGTTTCCTACGAGCAGGCGCTCTACCAGGCCGCGTCCAAGGCCCTGGAGATGCGCCCCAACGCCGCCTTCGACGTGGTCGGTGTCGCCCCCGCCATGGGCCAGCCAGCCCAGGTGGCGCTCAACAGCGACATCGCCCGGACCAATGCCAACCGTGTCTCGCGCTCGCTCCTCAATATGGGCCTGCCGCCGGACCGCATCGGCATCGCCCAGGTCAACGACCCCAATACCCAGGTCAACGAAGTGCATGTCTATGTGCGCTGATATTTGCGTGATCTGACAACGGCTTAACCCTCTACAAACCCAACCTCGAACAGCAACCGGCGCCCTTGCGAAAGGGCGCCGGTTTGCTTTTGCAGCCGATCCGGCGCCGGAAAATCGCCGTAATCAGGGGGTGAAGTTAGGGGAGGAACGCCGATGACCCGCCTCGCCACCCTTGTCCTGACCGCCCTCCTGGTCTTCGCCGGGCCGCAACTGGCCAGGGCGGAGGAAACACCCCGCGCCGCCGCCGAGCGGATCATCCGGGCGCAGATGCAGGCCTTCCAGGCGGATGATGCCGGAACCGCCTTTTCCTTCGCCTCGCCCGACCTGCAGGTGAAGTTCGGCTCGCCGGCCAATTTCATGGAAATGGTGCGGACCGGCTATGCCCCGGTCTACCGGCCCCAGGCGGTCGAGTTCCGCGACCTGGTCGATACCCCGCGGGGGCCCGATCAGCAGGTCTTCGTGATCGGCCCGGATGGCAAGGGCTACATCGCCCACTATATAATGCAGCAACAGCCGGACGGCTCCTGGCGGATCAGCGGCTGCTACCTGGAACCGCTTCGGGAAGAAAGTGTGTGAATGAAGATCCTGTTCTGGTCCCTCGCCGCCCTCATCCTGGTGCCGCTCGCCTTCAGCATCGCGCGCGGGGTCGCCTATGACGGCACCTGGCGGGATGCGCCGCGCCATTCCGCCGGCCTCGCCCCCGATCCCGCGCAGACGCCGGAAGCGGTGGTGCAGTTCTATACCGCCCGCGCCTTCAACTGGCGCGGCTATGTGGCGACCCATCCCTGGATCATCCTGAAGCGGAGCGGCGAGAGCCGCTATACCCGCTATGAGGTGGTGGGCTGGGGCGGCGGCGATGTGGTGAAGCGCAATTACGCGGCCCCCGACGCCTATTGGTTCGGCGCCGAGCCGCAGCTGATGGCAAGCTATCGCGGCGCCAATGTCGACGCCCTCATCGAACGGATCGAGGCCGCGATCGAGGCCTATCCGCATCGCGACACCTACCGCTCCTGGCCCGGCCCCAACAGCAACACTTTCCTCGCCCATGTCGCGCGCAGCGTGCCGGAACTGCGCCTCGACATTCCGGCCAATGCGATCGGCAAGGATTACCGCGCGCTCGACGCCAGCTTCGCCTGGGCGCCGAGCGGCACCGGCGTGCAGGCATCGCTGCTGGGTGTCGCCGGCCTGACCCTCGGCCTCGAGGAGGGGATCGAGATCAACCTCCTCGGCCTCAATTTCGGGGTCGACGTGC
Organism: Dongia mobilis; assembly: GCF_004363235.1. GTDB lineage: Bacteria > Pseudomonadota > Alphaproteobacteria > Dongiales > Dongiaceae > Dongia > Dongia mobilis. The sequence goes on along the minus strand of NZ_SNYW01000006.1, from coordinate 851,901 downwards.
TGCAGCCGGCCCTGCGCGTGCCCGGATTGGGACGCCTAGGCTGGCCGGAGGAGACCGAACGGCAGATGGATATGCTCTGACAACAATGCTCTGGCGGAGGTGCGCCGATCGCCGGCTCAGTTGATTTCCTCGCCGAACAGCCGCCAGCGCCGCGTCACGACCTTTTCGATCTCGAGGACCACCAGCAGCAGGATGCCGAGCGCGATCACCAGGGCGGCATCGGCCACCCCCAGCGGCGCGGTCGCGAAGGCCCAGTTCATGAAGGGCAGATAGGTGAAGGCGATCTGCCCCGCTGTCACGATGCCGACCGCAACCAGCACCGAGCGCGTGCCGAGGATACCGGTCAGGGAAAACGAGGTGGTGTGCAGATAGCGCACGTTGAAGAGATAGAAGATCTCCATCACCACGATGACATTCACCACCATGGTGCGCGCCACCTCGACGCCCTCGCCCCTCGCCAGGGCGAAGAAGAACACCGACAACACACCGCCCATGAACAGGAACGAGACCAGCGCCAACCGCCACACCAGAAAGCGGGAGAGCAGCGGCGCATCCGGCCGGCGCGGCCGCCGCCGCATGATCCCGGGTTCGGCCGGTTCGAAGGCCAGTACCAGGCCCAGCGTCACCGAGGTCACCAGATTGATCCAGAGAATCTGGGCTGCGGTCATCGGCATGGTGAAGCCGAACAGGATCGCGGCGATGACGGCGATCACCTCGCCGCCATTGGTCGGCAGCGTCCAGGCGATCACCTTGCGGATGTTGTCATAGACCGTGCGCCCCTCGCGCACGGCGGCGACGATGGAGGCGAAATTGTCGTCCAACAATACCATGTTGGACGCCTCCTTCGCCGCCTCGGTACCCTTGCGCCCCATGGCGATGCCGATATCCGCCTGCTTGAGGGCGGGCGCGTCATTGACGCCGTCGCCGGTCATGCCGACGACGGCGCCGTTGCTCTGCAGCGCGCGCACGATGCGCAGCTTGTGCTCCGGACTGGTGCGGGCAAAGACGCTGGTGCGGGCGGCCAGCGCCGGCAGATCCGAATCCGCCACCCCGTCGATATCGGCGCCGGTAGCCACCTCGGGATTGTCGGCAAGGCCCAGCTGTCGCGCGATGGCGGCCGCCGTCATGGCATGGTCACCGGTGATCATCTTCACGGCGATGCCCGCCGAATGGCATTCGGCCACCGCCGCGATCGCTTCGGGTCGCGGCGGATCGATGAAGCCGACGATGCCGAGGAAGGTCAGATTGCCGTCCAGCCGCAGCGATTGCAGGTCGCTCACGCTGTCGGCCGCTATCATCATGGCGAAGCCCAGGACACGCTCGCCCTCGGCCGCGGCGCGCGAGACCTGCGCCTCCCAATGGGAATGGTCGAGGACCTGCCGCTCGCCATGGCCGATCTGGCCGCCGCACATGGCCAGCAGCCGTTCCGGCGCGCCCTTGACGAAGACGAACTTCTCGCCGGCGAGACCGCGATGCAGCGTCGCCATATAGCGATGCTGCGCATCGAACGGCACCTCGTCCAGGCGCGGCCATTCATGGCGCACATGGCGGAAATCGAAGCCGGCCTTCATGCCGAGGACGACCAGCGCCCCCTCCATGGGGTCGCCGGTCACCAGCCACTCCTCCTCCCGGCGGTTGATCTCGGCATCGTTGCACAGGATGGCGCAGCGCAGGATCGCCGCCGCCGCGGCGACCGAATTGATATCGTCGTCACCCGCCTCGACCTCGAGCGGGCCGCTCGGCACATAGCCGGTGCCGCCGGCGCGGATGTCGTGGCCCGGGATGACCACGCGGCGCGCCAGCATCTCGTTGAGGGTCAGCGTGCCGGTCTTGTCGGAGCAGATCACCGATGTGGCACCCAGCGTCTCGACTGCAGGCAGGCGGCGGACGACGGCCTTGCGCAGCGCCATGCGCTGCACACCGATTGCCAGCGTGATGGTGATGACGGCCGGCAATCCTTCCGGCACCGCGCCCACAGCAAGTGCCACGACGGCCATCAGCGCATCGACCCAGTCGAAGCCGCGCACCAGGACGGCAAAGGCCATCAGCGCCGCCGCCACACCGGCGGTCACCCAGGTGAAGGTGCGGCCGAAGCGATTGATCTGGCGTAGCAGCGGCGTGCTCAGATCCTCGGCCTGTTCGATCAGCGTGCCGATCCTGCCGATCTCGGTCGCGGCACCAGTCGCGACGACGACACCCGTGCCCTGCCCCATCACCACGAGCGTGCCGGAATAGGCCATGCAGGTACGGTCGCCCAGCATGGCAACGGTGGCGACCGGCGCCTCGCCCTTATCGACGGCGACGGATTCACCGGTCAGCATCGCCTCATCGATGCGCAGCGAGCGCGATCGCAGCAGGCGCAAATCGGCCGGCACGCGGTCGCCGGCTTCCAGCATGACGATATCGCCGGGGACAAGGCCGGCGACATCGATCGCGCGGCGCTGGCCGTCGCGCAGCACCTGGCTGTGGGCGGAGACCATGCGCCGGATGGCGTTCAGCGCATTCTCGGCCTTGCCCTCCTGGACGAAGCCGACGATGGCGTTCACCGTGACGACGGCGAAAATGACGGCGGCGTCGACCAAATGCCCCAGCAGCGTCGCGCCGATGGCGGCCACCAGAAGGAAATAGATGAGAGCGTTATGGAACTGCAGCAGGAAGCGCAGCGCCGGATGGCGCCCGGGCTTTGCCGGCAACTGGTTCGGCCCGAATGCGGCCAGCCGGCGCGCGGCCTCTGCTTCGGCCAGACCTTGCTGGCTGCCGGCCAGTGTCGCCACCGCCTCGCTGGCAGGATGGGCGTGCCAGTCCGGACTGGCAGCGAGCCGGCGGCCGAGAGCGGCCATCGGGGTTTCTGCCGATTGAGCGTCGTTGGCAGGATGCATCCCTGTCGCTTGCCTCCATCACCGGCCGAATCCCGGCGGAACGGGTTGGGGGATGTGGCTGCCCGCAGCCACCTTGGCAGTCTGGCGGTTGCTGGCGGTTCGCGTCTTGATTCATATCAAGACGCGATGCAATGCTACAGGAAAGCGTCAGATCTCGGTGCGGGCGCCCAGTTCGATGATGCGACCGACGGGAATCTTGAAGTAGTCGGATGCCGAGATCTCGGTGTCCGACAACAGGATGAAGAGCCAGCGGCGCCAGCCCGACATGGCAGATTTCTGGCGCGGGACGATGCGTTCGCGCCCGATGAAATACGAGACACCCTCCGGGTCAAGCTCAAGGCCGTACCGTGAAGCGAGGCGCATGGCCGCCGGCAGGTCGGGTTCGTCGGCAAAACCGTAATGCACGATGAGGCGCGAGAAGCCGCGATCGAAATGCCGGACCTCGACGCGCTCGGCCTCCGGCACGAAGGGCCGCGCCTCGGTCGTCAGGGTGGTCATGACGATGCGTTCGTGCAGCACACGGTTGTGGCGCATGTTGTGGAGCAGCGCGAAGGGCACGCGGTCGGTTTGCGCCGTCAGGAACAGGGAGGTGCCGGGCACGCGCTTGAGGTGCCGTTCGGACAGCGCCCCCAGGAACTCCTCCTCGGTCAACGAACCGGCGCCGTGGCGGCGCGCCAGCAGGCCACGCCCATCCATCCAGGTCGACAGGATGAAAATGATGACGGCGCCAATCAGCAGGGGGAACCAGCCGCCATCCATCACCTTGAGGAGGCTCGAGCCCAACAGCATGCTCTCCACCAGCAGGATGAAGCCACAGACCAGCAGGGTGCGCCGCAGGCTCCACTTCCACAGCGCCCGGAAGACGAAGAAGGCGATGACGGTGTCGATGATCATGGTGCCGGTGACGGCGATGCCATAGGCGCTGGCAAGGCCGCTCGAGGATTTGAAGCCGATCACCAGCAGGATGACGCAGACCATCAGGATCCAGTTGATCTGCGGGACGTAGATCTGGCCGTGATGGTGGGCCGAGGTATGCTCGATCAGCAGGCGGGGACAAATGCCCATGCGCATCGCCTGCCAGGAGAGCGAGAAGGCGCCCGAGATCACCGCCTGCGAAGCGATGATGGTTGCCAGGGTGGCAAGACCGATCAGCGGATAGAGGAACCATTCGGGCGCCAGCAGGTAGAATGGGTTGCTGACCGCCTCCGGCCGCTCCAGCACCAGCGCGCCCTGGCCGAAATAGTTCAGCATCAGGCAGGGCAGGACGAAGGCGAACCAGCCAAGCTGGATCGGCTTGCGGCCGAAATGCCCGAGATCGGCATAGAGCGCCTCGGCACCGGTCACCGCCAGCAGCACGGCGCCCATGACCGGGAAAGCGAGCCCGATATTCTGCGCCAGGAAAGCGATCGCATAGTGCGGCGACAGCGCCAGCAAAATCTCCGGATGATGCACGATCTGCAGAATGCCAAGCACGCCAAGGGTCGTGAACCACAGCATGATGATGGGACCGAAGAAGATACCGACATGGCCGGTGCCAAAGCGCTGCACCGCGAACAGCGCGATGACGATGGCGATCGTGATCGGGATCACCAGAAAGCCAAGTTCCGGCCTGGCAACCTCCAGGCCCTCGACGGCAGAGAGGATCGAGATTGCCGGCGTGATCATGCCGTCACCGTAGAACAGCGCAGCGCCGACGATGCCGAGGGCGAGGAACTTCTCGCGCCGGCCGGATTTCGCCGCCGAGCGGATGGCAAGGCCGATCAGCGCCAGCAGGCCGCCCTGCCCCTGGTTGTCGGCACGCAGCATCAGCAGCGCGTATTTGAAACTCACGATGATGGTGACGGTCCAGAAGATCAGCGACAGAATGCCGAACACATGCTCGGGCACGGCCACCGTCTCGCGCGCGCCGTGAAACGCCTCGCGGAAGGTATAAAGGGGCGATGTACCGATATCGCCGAACACCACGCCGAGTGCGCCGATGGCCAGCGGCGCTAGCCGGCCGCCCGGCGTCGGCCCGCCTTCGCCGCCTTCACGGCCGGACGCTGATGTGTCTACGCGCGGCGGTTCGGCCACCGCGCCACTTTCTGATTGGCTTGTACTGGTCACTTCGGTTTGGTGGCACGCTGTCTCCGGTCGCTGCCCGGTTTTACGGGCGCCGGATCAAACGTGTAACTCCATCCCTTGCTTGAGGCCCTGTCTCACATCGGCGCGGCCCGGTACTGCAATCCGGGCTCGGCCCTCAATGGGTGCGCATCCTGTCATCCGACGGCAATGGGCGCAATAGGGATTTTTGCACTGCAATATCGACCCTTGACAGGTTGTCGCGGCGCGCGATTCCGGCATTTTGCCGGGCCCGGAGACGGCACGGCAATTGCCGCTGCCGCGGCCTTCGGATATTGCTGTGACCGAGTGGCCGCGGGCGGAATCACCGTCCTGGGCCCGTTAACACATTGAGGAACCACCATGTCGGACCCGCAGAAAACCTTTCCCGTCTCATGGGAAGAATTGCACAGGACAGCCAAGGCGCTCGCCTGGCGACTTATCGAGAAGGGTCCGTTCAACGGCATCGTCGCCATCACCCGCGGCGGCCTGGTGCCGGCCGCGATCATCGCCCGCGAACTCGACATCCGGCTGCTCGATACCGTGTGCATGCAGAGCTATTCCGACGACCACCGCCCGGGCCAGATCAAGGTGCTGAAGGACGTGCCGGGCGACGGCTCGGGCTGGCTGATCATCGACGACCTGGTCGATACCGGCCGCACGGCGCGCGTGGTGCGCGACATGCTGCCCAAGGCGCATTTCGCCACGATCTATGCGAAGCCATCGGGGCGACCGCTGGTCGACACCTTCGTCACCGAGGTGTCGCAGGATACCTGGATCTATTTTCCATGGGACATCGAACTGCAGTTCGCGCAGCCGATCGTCAAACTGAAGAAGGGCTGACGCCGCCTAGCCGACCGGCCAGTTGTCGATGAGGCGCGTCCGCCCCAGCCAGGCGGCCACAAAGAGGCGGGCACCGGGAGCCGGCCCGGCGATCGGTTGCAGCGTCTCGGCATCGCAGAGTTCGATATAGTCGATCGTGGTGAAACCGGCGGCACGCAGGGCAGCCGCCGCATCCGCCAGGATCGGTGCGACCTCGCCGCCCGATGCGATCCGGGCAGCACTCTCGCGCAAGGTTCGCGGCAGTTGCGCCGCCATTGTCCGATCTTCGGCGGAAAGATAGCGGTTGCGCGACGACATGGCGAGGCCATCGGCCTCGCGCAGTGTCGGCACGCCTACCACCTTGACCGGAATATCGAGGTCGCGCACCAGGCGGCGGATCACCTGCAATTGCTGGAAATCCTTTTCGCCGAAATAGGCGCGGTCCGGCAGTGCCTGCAACAGCAGTTTGGTGACGATCGTGGCGACGCCGCCGAAATGTCCCGGGCGCGTGGCGCCGCAGAGATGCCGCGTCAGGCCCGAAACCGCGACCGAGGTGGCGAAGCCATCGGGATACATCTCGCCGATTTCAGGCGCGAACAGGAGATCGCAGGAAGCGGCGCCGAGCTTGGCCGCATCGCCCGCGGGATCGCGCGGATAGGCGGCAAGGTCCTCATGCGGCGCGAATTGGGTCGGATTGACAAAGATCGTGGCCACCGTGCGGGTGTTGTCGCGCCTGGCCGCGGCCACCAGTGAGAGGTGTCCGTCATGCAGCGCGCCCATGGTCGGCACCAGGCCGATCGTCTCGCCGCCGGCGCGCCAGGCATGAATCTGGGCGCGCAGGTCGGCGACCCGGTGAACGATGGCTGGACCAGACATTCGGAAATGCGCCCGGAACCTCCGGCTCAACCGTGCTTTTTCACGGCGCCGAAGATGTGCTCGGGCCCCGGAAAGTCGCGACCGCGCACTTCGGCGGCATAGCGCGCCGCCGCTTCCTCGATCTCGCTGCCGAGATCGGCATAGCGCTTGACGAAGCGCGGCTTGAACGAACTGAACAGGCCGAAAACGTCCTCCGCCACCAGCACCTGGCCGTCACAGGCGGCAGACGCGCCGATACCGATCACCGGCACCGGAATGCGGCTGGTGACTGCCTGGCCGATCTGTTCCATCACGCCCTCTAGGACGATCGAAAAGGCACCGGCCTCGGCGATGGCGATGGCATCGGCCATGACGCCTGCCGCTTCCTGGTCGCCGCGGCCGCGCGCGCGGTAGCCGCCCAGCGTGTTGACCGATTGCGGCATCAGGCCGACATGGCCCATCACGGGAATGCCGCGGCGCGTCAGGAAGGCGACGGTTTCGGCCATCTCGCGCCCACCTTCCATCTTGACGGCCTGGCAGCCGGTTTCCTTCATGATGCGCGCAGCGGAACGGAACGCCTGCTCGTGGCTTTCCTGATAGGAACCGAACGGCATGTCGACCACCACCAGCGCCTGCTTCGAGCCGCGCACCACGGCAGCGCCGTGCTGGATCATCATCTCGAGCGTCACCGGCAGGGTGCTGTCGAAACCGTAGAGGACCATGCCGAGCGAATCGCCCACCATCAGCAGATCGACATGGGAATCGAGCCGCTGCGCCATGGGCGTCGTATAGGCGGTAAGGCAGACCAGCGGCTCACCACCCTTGCGGGCCGAGAACTCGGGCGCGGTCAGGCGCTTGGTCGTAGCACCGGCTGCCGGTGCTGAACCGGACGAGGCATGCACACTCATCTCGTCTTCCTCCTGCGGCCTTCTTTTGCCGGCGCCCGATGGGCGGCCGGCCTTTATCTTTCCCGTCATTCTGGCGTAAAATGCTGCACCGCACAACCGCAATCATGGCATGGTCATGCCGGTTCGCCCCAGGCAGGTCCGTTCCAGGCAGGTCCGTTCCAGGCAGTTCGGCGCCGGCGGGGACATGACATGCCGGTTCGTGGTTCCGCCGCGGGTGCAAACGCGCTACATCCATCCCCGCAATCACGTTGAAGGGGCCAGTCGAGCCGGCATGTACAAGGATAACAGCCTCATCCCGTCGGAAGCGGTGCGCCTGGCCGCCCTCGGCCTGCTGTGGCAGGGCGAGCAGAGCTATGCCGACCTCGCCCGGGAAATCCGGCACTTCATCGGCCGCATCGTCGGGCCGTCGCTGGAATTGCTCGGCCCCTCCCTGGAACTTTTCAAGATCGAGGGTCTGATCGAGGCTTCCGATCCGCGGCAGCCACCCGAGGCCCAGATCATGCGCCTGACCGAGGACGGTCGGGCGGAACTGCATCGCCTGATGACGACGCGCCTGCGCGGGTCGCTGGGCGAGGTCAACAAGCTGATCATCGCCCTCAAGATGCATTTCCTGAACTGCCTGCCGCCGGAGAGCCAGTGCCAGCAATTGCAGCTGATGATCGAGGCCTGCGACAAGGAACTGGCACGGCTCGGCGATCTGCGCGCCTATGCCCCGGCCATCCGCAAAGACAGCTACCTGTCATCCTGGCTGGAACTGGAGATTGCGGAAATCGAGGGGCGCCGGCACTGGTTCGCAACCCTCGCCGCCCGGATCGAAACTTCCTCCCGCGGATGACCCGAAGCACCGGCGCCGGCATTCCGGCGCTCTCGCCAAGTCGCGACCATATTTCACGCCAGTTCACTGGGGTTTGCCATTGCATGCGCCGGCAGTCCGACCTACTAGAACTGGATGCACCCGCCGGTAACAAGATTTGCGCCCAGCCCGACCGGGCTGCTTCATCTGGGACACGCATTTTCAGCACTGGTCGGCTGGTCGCGGGCGCGCCGTTCGGGGGGAAGTTTCTTGCTGCGGATCGAGGATATCGACCGGACCCGATCTCGGCCGGAATTCGAAACGGCACTGATCGAGGACCTCGCCTGGCTCGGGCTCGACTGGGACGGGGAAATACGCCGCCAGTCGGACCACTTTGCCGAATATGACGCGGCCCTAGAGCGCCTCGAAGCAGCCGGCCTGCTCTATCCCTGCTTCTGCACGCGCAAGGACATCGCTTCCGCCGGCGCGGCACCGCAGGGTCCCGACGGGCCGCTTTATCCTGGGACCTGCCGCCACCTCGACCCGGATCAGGCGGCGGCGCTGCGGAATGCCGGCCGGCCGTTCGCCCTGCGCCTCGACATGGCCAGGGCCCGGGCATTGGTCGGCGATCTCTTCTTCGAGGATGAAACCGAGGGCCGCATCGCCGCGACGCCCGAACTTCTGGGTGACGTCGTGCTGGCCCGCAAGGACATTCCCGCCAGCTATCACCTTTGCGTCACCCTGGACGATGCCTGGCAGGGTGTTACGCTGGTCACGCGCGGCATGGACCTGCTGCCTGCCACCCATATCCATCGCCTGCTGCAGGCGCTGCTTGAGCTGCCGGTTCCGGCCTATGCGCATCATCGCCTGCTGACCGATGGCACCGGCACCCGCCTCGCCAAGCGCGACAACGCCACCAGCCTGCGCGCCCTGCGGGAGATGGGCCGTTCACCTGCCGATGTCAGACGACTGGCAGGTTTCCAGGACTAGATCGACCGCACCCCGCCACTTTCAGGAAAGCCAAGCCTGCATGTTCGACCTCGATACCATCGTCAGCCTGCTGACCGGCCCAGAGATGGTTGCCTTCGGCCAGGTGATCTTCATCGATCTAGTGCTGGCCGGCGACAACGCGATCGTCGTCGGCCTGGCGGCCGCCGGCCTGCCGGCGCACCAACGCACCAAGGTCATCCTGATCGGCATCGGCGCCGCCACCCTGATGCGCATCGGCTTTGCGCTGGCGACGAGCCAACTCCTGCTTGTCTTCGGCCTGACTCTGGCCGGCGGCGTGCTGCTGCTCTGGGTCTGCTGGAAGTTCTGGCGCGAGATCGAGCACCAGCGCCGGGAGCGGAAGCTGGAGGCGCAGCGCAGGGGCGAGAGGCTGAGCAGCGACGAGCGGAAGGAACTTGCCGCGGGGGAGAGCGCCCTGCCCGGGGCGGCACCCGCCAAGACCATGCGCCAGGCCATCGTGCAGATCGTCATCGCCGACGTTTCCATGTCGCTCGACAACGTGCTGGCGGTGGCCGGTGCGGCGCACGACCATCCCAACATCCTGATTTTCGGCCTCGCCTTGTCGGTCGCGCTGATGGGCCTCGCTGCCTCGCTCATCGCCAGCCTGCTGAAGCGCTATCCCTGGATCGCCTATTTCGGGCTTGCCGTGATCTTCTATGTCGCGATCGACATGATCTGGCGCGGCTCGATGCAGGTCATGAACGGCGTGTGAGCGGCTTGCGCCGATTGCCTGCTGTCCGGCTCTGCTCAGGGCTTGCGCGCGACCGCCATGGCAAGTTGGGCGTAGTCCGGACGGTCCGGGGCGATATGGCCGTGCCGGATGAGGAAATCCACGATCACCAGCCCGACATTGAATTTGAAGCTGGTGGTTTCGGCCAGCAGCCGCTCGACTTCGCCCAGTGACATCAATTGGAAGTCGGCGATCTCGCCGTCATGGTTCTGCGGCACGAAATCGGCCGGCAGTTCCAGGTCATAGACGAAGATCGTGTCGTCGCGCAGGCAGGAATCCAGTTCCATGCGATAGCTGAGAGCACCGCAGGGCCGCGCCCGGCGTGCCAGTTCCTTCGGCACCGATGCCTCTTCGGCCGCCTCCTTGATGAGGTTGTCGAAGGGCTTCATCCCGGCGGGCAATCCGCCGGCCACCAGATGGTCGAGCTTGCCGGGTTCGATCGGCCGGTTGGCGGCACGACGACCGACCCAGAGCCAGGTTTCGCCATCGCGCTGGACATAGCCGTTGACGTGCACGCCATAGGCCTTGACACCGAAGAGCGGCACCGCCGCGCGCTCGAGGTCGAAAAGCGGCGGTCGGCCGTAACTCTCGGCCACCGGGAACAGTTCGTCGCGCCAGCCGCGGATCAGCCCCTGCTGGCGCATCTCGCGCATCACGGAATCGATCGCGGCCGAGCGGTAGTCGAACGTGTCGAGATGCTCGGCGACGGAAACCTGGTCGGGGTCGACGCGAAACACACTGGGATAGCGAGCCAGTTCTACCGCGAGATCCTGCCGCATGAAGCCGACGCGCCGGTCTTCCACCAGGAACGGCCGGTAACCGGCGACATCGTGGCGATGGCAGCTTTCGATACGCTCGAGCAGACTCATGTCGTGTCTCCCGCCGAGGCATATGGCAAGGGCGGCCGGATTCCGGCCACCAGCGGCAGGTATTCCGGATCGTCGGGACCGATGAAGCCCTGGCGGACCAGGAAGTCGAGATTCACGATGGCGCTGTCATACATGAATTCGTCGGTCGAGCGCAGAAGGTGGAGGAGGTCGGAGACCGGGAGGCATTCGAAGCCGGCAACCTCGCCGTCCTGGTTGACCGGACGGAAGTCGGCATCGAGTTCGAGGTCGAAATTGAATTGCAGATCGACACGCAACCCCTCGGCGCGCTCCTGCAGCAGCGTGATGATCCCGGTCGGCCGCGCCGCCAATGCCAGTTCGGCCGGGATGCCGGCTTCCTCCCAGCATTCCTTGCGCAAGTTCTCCTCGATACCAAGACCGAGCGGCTGACCGCCGCCGACCAGGAGGTCGAGCATGTCGGGGTCGACCGCCTTGCTGGGCGCGCGGCGGGCCACCCACACCTTCATGCCCCAGCCGCGGCCGACATAGCCGTTGACGTTGATGCCGAAGGCCAGCGTGCCGAACAGCGGCGCCGACGCGCGCTCGATGGCAAGCAGCGGTTCGGCAAAAAAGTCGGTCGTCACCGGATAGAGTTCGCCACGCCAGCCGGGAACCAGCCCCTCGTTGCGCAAAGCCTCGACAACCTCGGCCAGGGCGGCGCTGCGTGCCGGCGGTTCGGCCAGCCCCGGATGCAGGCGCAGCGTCTCGCGATCAGCCTCGAAGCAGTGTGCGAAGCGGCGCAGCCGCTCCATCAATGCAGGCCGCACCCAGCCGACATGGCGTCCGGCCACGATGAAGCGGCGATAGGCGGAAAAGTCGGGGGCCGGGTGGCGTTGGAATTGCCGCAGCAGGCTCATCGCAGGGCGGATCTCCGCTCAGTTCTCGCGCGCCCAGGCGATCAGGCGCCGCAGCAGCGCCTCGCCGGCGGCAAGCTGATCGAGGTCGATATACTCGTCGGGCTGGTGCGCCTGGGCGATATGGCCCGGGCCGCAGACGATGGCGGACATGCCTGCTTCCTGGAACTGCCCGGCCTCGGTGGCAAAGGGCAGACTCACGGTTTCATTGGCGCCGGTCAGCAGCCGCAACAGCGCTTCGGCCGCGCCGTCATGCTCCTCCAGCAGGGGTGGCGCCGATACGCGCGGCGTCGTGACGATGGCGGCATCGGCAAAATCGCGCCGGATGGCGGCAAGCCGACGCGCCGCGAAATCGGCCAGCGGCAGAAGAATCTGGTCGGGATGGCCGCCCGGCACGGCGCGGAAATCCCACAGGAAATGGCAGTGCCGCGCGATGATGTTCACCGCCGTCCCACCCTCGATCACACCGATATTGAGCGAGGAATGCGGTGGATCGAAGGCGTGATCGAACGGCCCGTCGCGCCGCAGCCCGTCATAGAGGCGCGTGATCTCGCCGATCAACTCGGCGGCAAGGCTGATGGCGTTGAGGCCACGTTCCGGCTGGCTCGAATGGCCGTCGCGACCGGTGATCTCGGTCCGGAAGGAATAGACGCCCTTATGCCGCACCCCCAGTTTCATGCCGGTCGGCTCGCCTATGATGGCAAGGCGCGGCCGCGGCAATTTGGCGCCGATCGCCTTCAGGAGATGCGGCGCACCCAGGCAACCAATCTCCTCGTCAAAGGAGAAGGCGAAATGCAGCGGCGTCATCAGAGGTTGAGCCAGCATCTCCGGCACCAGGGCAAGGCAGAGGGCGATGAAGCCCTTCATGTCGCTGGTGCCGCGGCCGTAGAGACGGTCATTCGCTGCCAGCAGCTTGAAGGGATCACTGCTCCAGGGCTGGCCCTCCACCGGCACGACATCGGTATGGCCCGAAAGCACGATTCCGCCGTCCTTCTGCGGCCCGATGGTAGCCCAGAGATTGGCCTTTGGCTGGCCGTCGGGCGCCGGCACGATCTCGACCGCCACCCCGCGTTCGGCGAGATAGTCGCCGATCCAGCGAATGAGACCAAGATTGGACCGCGACGAGACCGTGTCGAAGGCGACCAGCCGGTCGAGCAGCGCAACCGTCGCCGGCAGCATTTAGGAACCGGTACCGATGCTGGATGGCGGCAGGCCGATGAAGGCCAGGAATTCCCGCCGCGTCGAGGCATCCGTGCGAAAGGCGCCCAGCATGCGGCTGGTGATCATCGAGCTGCCGGGCTTGTGGATGCCGCGGGTCGTCATGCAATGATGGCTGGCATCGATCACCACGGCGACGCCGCGCGGCTGCAACTCGTCATTCAGCGTGTTGGCGATCTGCGCCGTCATCTTCTCCTGGATCTGCAGGCGCTTGGCATAGCATTCCAGCAGGCGCGCCAGTTTGGAGATGCCGACCACGCGTTTGCGCGGCAGATAGGCGATGTGGGCGCGGCCGATGATCGGCGCCATATGATGCTCACAATGGCTCTCGAAGCGGATGTCCTTGAGGACGATCATCTCGTCATAGCCATCCGTTTCCTCAAACGTGCGTTTCAGGATCTGCGACGGGTCGAGGTCGTAGCCGCTGAAATATTCGCGATAGGCCTTCACCACGCGGCGGGGCGTGTCCAGCAATCCCTCGCGCGCAGGATTGTCGCCCGCCCAGCGCAGCAGCGTGCGCACGGCCTCCTCGGCCTCGGCCTGGCTGGGTCGGGCGCTGCGACTCCTCGTCGGTGCGCGACGCGGTTTCGATGTGGACTTGGCCATTTCCTGGGATCCTTTCCGGCACCTTCGACTGGATATCTGGCGCGGATATCCAGTCTACTGCCATGCGGCCGTCCGCCGACGGCGTCGGTCGCTCGAGTCAGTTCAGCTGCTTCGGCTGGTAGGGGCTGTCCAGCGAAAAGGCGGGAATGCCGATGCTGAACATCTCGCCGCTGGCACTTTCCATCTCGTAGGTGCCAACCATGATGCCTGACGGCGTCTTGAGCGGCGTGCCGCTGGTATATTCATAGGCCTCGCCCGGGTGCAGCACGGGTTGCTCGCCGACCACGCCGGCGCCGCGCACCTCCTGCACGCGACCCAGCGAATCCGTGATGCGCCAGTGGCGGTTGCGCAGCTGCACCGTCTCGTCGCCGCGATTCTCGATTCGGACATGGTATTTCCAGACGAAATGCGCCTCGTCCGGAGCGGACTGGTCATCAAGATAGGTCGGTTCGACACTGACGGTAATGGATCGAGTTGTCTGCTGGTACATGCACTTCAACGGGAAATGAATTGGCCCGCGCGGGGCCGGTCAGAGCGGGATTTTAGACCGATTGCCGGCGGGAATCCAACCGGCAGCGTCACCGCTAGCAGGGCCCGGGGATCCTTGCGGCATCGCCCGGCCCTGGCCGGCATTCCTGGACGCATCTGGCAGAAAAGGCAGGGAACCGGAAAGCGCAAACGGAAACGGCGCCGGGTTGCCCCGGCGCCGTTCCGCGTTACGCGTGTACTGGTCGATTACTGAACGATGATCTCGGCGCGGCGGTTGGCCTGCTCGCGAACACCATCAGCGGTCGGGACCGCGTTCTCCGACTCACCACGCCACGCGGTGGCGATGGCTTCGGCCGGGATGCCCGCGGCGATCAGCGCTTCGCGGACCGCGTCGGCGCGGCGCTCGGAGAGCTTCTCGTTATAGGCATCGGAGCCGGCACGGTCGGTGTGACCGGTGACCGAGATGGCGGAGGACTGGTTCGACTGGAAGTCCGCCACCACCTGGTTGATCACGGCCTGGGCCGCGTCGTTGATGTTCGACCGGTCGAAGTCGAACAGCACCAGATAGACGTTCGGAGCCGGGGCCGGTTCGGCGACGGGCGCCGGAGCGGCTTCAAGCTCGGCCAGGGCCGCGAGGAGCTCGTCCTTGCAGGCACTGATGTGGTCATACTGGAAGTTCTCTTCCTGCTGCTCGAGCCAGCAATCGAAGCGGGCCTGGGCGCGGGCGGCCAGTTCCGGCTTGTTGTCGCGGGCGCCGCCATCGAGTGCCGCCAGCAGGCGGCCACGGATGTCGGTCACCTCGCCGAGCGCAGCGGCCGGGAGGTCGCGGTTGGCCGGATCTTCCGGCTGCACGACTTCGCCACCGGCAGCGGCAAGGCCGCGGCGGGCGAAGTAACCGGCATCACGCCAGTCGAACATCTCGTCGGCCTCGAACACGGCGAGGTCACGGTACTCATTGGTCAGGGCCTGGGTGAACGGCGTACCGCCGCTTGCTTCGGTGGTACGGATCCGATCGAGATCGGTGGTGCAGGCCGCCAGAAATCCAACTGCCCCCACAACCGCCAGAAGTCGCAACATTTTCATTTTGTCGTCTCCTCGCTTCTTGTCCTTGCCGATTTCATGGGAGCCGGCCTGACGTCCAACCACGTCCCGCCAATCCATTTCGGCTTATGCCTTCGTCTCAGCTGCCTTGAGTTTTCCGGATCGCTTCTTGAGACATCCCCCGGGTCGTAGCCAGCCAGAGCACTGACATCTCGCGCACTATAGGTAAACCACCCTCCCATGTCAAAAGAACGATTGCGCGTTTCGCGCAAGTTTCGCTGTCATTCTAGTCACTTCCACGTGCCCGCGGCCATGCGTGCACCAGCCCCGCACCAGCCCAGTTCAGGACCGACGTGGTGTTAACGAATTGTTTACATTTGCACTACCAGCGGTTGACTATATGGCCGGCTTGCCCCCCTTTCCGGTTCCCCTGTTTGGTCGTCAGCGGACGATGGCCGATTCGCTGCGACAGCGTGGCGCAGGACTCTGCCTGGCTACTTTGCCGACGGCCCCGGTTCCTGGCGCCCCGGTTCCTGGCGCCCCGGTTCCTGGCGCCCCGGTTCCTGGCGCCCCGGTTCCTGGCGCCCCGGTTCCTGGCGCCCCGGTTCCTGTCGATGGGTGGGATGCCCAATGCGATCCGCCCGAGGTCAACGCCGACCGCCCCAGCCCAGTTCCCCCGGCGGCAAATTTCCTGCCGCGCCCACTCGGCTCCGCTTTGCTGCACCCGGCCGCTGGGCACCCGTCTTCGAATGCCCGTTGTTGAACGCGTGCCGGCGATCGCCTATAAAGCGATCCACCTGCCGTGCCGCAGTCCAGGCCGGATGCGGGTGTAGCTCAATGGTAGAGCAGAAGCTTCCCAAGCTTACGACGGGGGTTCGATTCCCCTCACCCGCTCCATTCTCTCCAGCCCAGTTTGCCGCCGATCCCCGTCACTGATTCGGTCAATCCATCCCGGCCACAAAATCCGGCACCCTTTTTCCCGGCCCCGGTCACGGTGTATGACGGCCGGGACAAGCAGGCCTGGTCTCAGGGGGAATTTCTCAATCATGGCGACATCTTTCCAGTTGGTCGAAGCCGGCATTGCCGAGATCCGCGCGGCCCTCGAGGCCGGCACTGTGACCAGCGTCGAATTGGTTGCGGCCTATCTCAACCGCATTGCGCATTACGACCGGCAGGGCATCCGGCTCAACGCCGTGCCGGTCTTCAATCCGCAGATGTTCGCCGATGCGCAGGCGTCCGATCTGCGCCGGGCAGAAGGGCGCCTGCTCGGTCCGCTGGACGGCGTTCCCTACACGGCGAAGGATAGCTACAAGGCAAAGGGCCTCACCGTCGCCTCCGGTTCGCCTGCCTTCGAGCGCCTCGTCGCCAGCGACGACGCCTTCACCATCGCGCAATTGCGCGCCGGGGGTGCCGTGCTCATCGGCCTCACCAACATGCCGCCGATGGCCAATGGCGGCATGGAGCGTGGCGTCTATGGCCGCGCCGAAAGTCCTTATAACGGCGACTTCCTCACCGCCTGTTTCTTCTCCGGCTCTTCCAACGGCTCCGGCACGGCGACGGCGGCGAGCTTTGCCGCCTTCGGCCTCGGCGAGGAGACCTGGTCGTCTGGCCGCGCGCCCGCCTCGCTCAACGGCCTCGTCGCCTATACGCCCTCGCGCGGCGTCATCTCGGTGCGCGGCAACTGGCCGCTCATCCCCACCATGGACGTGGTGGTGCCGCATACCCGGACTGTCGCCGACATGCTGGAAGTGCTCGACGTGGTCGTCGCCGACGATCCCGAGCCGCGCGGTGATTTCTGGCGCATGCAGCCCTGGATCGACCTGCCGAAGAGTTCCGCAATGCGGCCGGCCAGCTACCAATCGCTGGCCGATGCGGTTGCCCTCAAGGGCAAACGCTTCGGCATCCCGCGCATGTATATCAACGGCAAGACGGATCTGCCCGAACCGATCGAGACGCGTGCCAGCGTCATCGCACTCTGGGAGCAGGCGCGGCGCGATCTCGAGGCCCGGGGCGCCGTGGTCGTCGAGGTCGACTTCCCGGCCGTCTCCAATTACGAGCGCGAGGGGATCGACGGGACCGCCATGGCCAGGCGCGGGCTGGTGCCCCCAACCTATTTCCAGGACGAGTTCTGGGACCTCGCGGTGTTTTCCTGGGACGATTTCCTGCAGGCCAATGGCGACCCGGCGCTCAACCGCCTTGCCGATGTCGCCGGCGAGAAGATCTTTCCGCTGCCGACCGGCGCCCTGCCCGGCCGCCTCGCCGAGCGCAATTTCGCCAGCGACCTCGCCGAATACCCGGCCCGCGCGGCAAGAAAGGTGCCGAAGCTTGACGAGATACCGACCCTGCCCGACGGCCTGCGCGGGCTGGAGCGCGCACGCAAGATCGATCTTGAGGACTGGCTCGATGCCGAGAAGCTGGACGGCGTCGTCTTCCCCGCCGTGGCCGACGTGGCACCCGCCGATTCCGACGTCAATCCCGTGTCCTACGACATCGCCTTCCGCAACGGCACCTGGGTCGCCAACGGCAACCTGGTGATCCGCCATCTCGGCATTCCGACCGTCACCGTGCCGATGGGCATCATGGCGGATACCGGCATGCCGGTCGGCCTGACCTTCGCCGGCAAGGCCTATGACGATGCCAATCTGCTGCGCTATGCCTATGCCTTCGAGCATTCCGGCCAGCGGCGCCAGGCACCGCCGCGCACACCCCCTTTGCCCAGCGATAGGATGGCGGGCATGGGCCCTCGACGGGCGACCGAGCCTGCCCCGCTCAGCCTCCGGGCAAGCCTCGTCAACGCGAGCGGCGATCAAGCCGATATCCTGGTCGAGGGCGAGACGACCGCCGACAATCTCCGGCTCTTCATCGACGGTCTCGCCGTCGCACCGGCGCGCAACGGCGCCAGTTTCACCGCGCGCCTGCCTGTGCCGCTGGAAAAATATTGTGTCATGCACAGCGAATGGCGCCAACCCTATGGATCGATCGTGATCGCCCTCGCCGATGATGCACGGCACCTGCCAAGCGGCAGCTACTGCGTTGTCGGCGGAATCGAATGAGCGGGTGAAGCAGTTGCGAAGCCAAGGATGCCATATTAGGGTCCCAGCACAGATTTATGCGATGGAGAACTCATCATGACCGACCGCGCCGGGATCGTCCTGCTGGATGGCGGAATGGGCCGCGAACTCAACCGGATGGGCGCTCCCTTCCGCCAGCCTGAATGGTCGGCCCTGGCGCTGATCGAAGGCCCGGATTTCGTGCGCCGCGCCCATGCCGCCTTCATCGCAGCCGGCGCCGAGGTCATCACGACCAATTCCTACGCCGTGGTACCCTTCCATATCGGCGAGGAGAGATTCAGGGCGCGCGGCGAGGAACTGGCCGATCTCGCCGGCCGCCTCGCGCGACAGGCCGCCACGGAATCCGGCCGGAAGGTTCGCGTCGCCGGCTCCCTGCCGCCGCTTTTCGGTTCCTATCGCCCAGACCTCTTCAAGCCGGCGGAAGCACAGGCGTTGCTGAAGCCGCTCATTGCCGGCCTCTCACCCCATGTCGATCTGTGGCTTGCGGAGACGCAGAGCGCCATTGCCGAGGCGCGCGAGGTGGCCAAGGCGCTGAAGGGTGACACCAGGCCGCGCTGGTTCTCCTTCACGCTGCATGACGAGCATCCCGACCCCAAGCGCCCGGCCCTGCGCTCAGGCGAAAGCGTCGTCGAAGCGGTGCGCTTTGCCGGCGAGGCGGGGGCCGCCGCCCTCCTCTTCAATTGCAGCCAGCCCGAGGTCATGGGCCACGCCATCGATGTCGCCAGGGCAGAGGCGGCGAAGCTCGGCCTCGGCCTCAAGATCGGCTGTTACGCGAATGCCTTCCCGCCGCAAAGCGAGGATGCCGAGGCCAATGGCACACTGAGCGACATCCGTGCCGATCTCGATCCAAAGGGCTATCTCGCCTTCGCCCGCGACTGGCAGAAGCGCGGCGCCGACATGATCGGCGGCTGCTGCGGCATCGGCCCCGAGCATATCGCAGCGATCAAGGCGGCGCTGCGCTGACCCGGTAGCGGCTCACTCGTCATCGCGCCAGGGAATGGTCCATTCCTCGCCGCGGGCAGTGGTCACATATTCCGGCCAGCGGTACTGGTGCGGCACCTTGAAATCCCTGGGCAAGAGCGGCGCCATCCATTTGGTACCGCCGACGCCCCCGCCGGTGCGCTCCTCGAATTCGGCGCGGGCGAAGGCCAGCAGCTTCTCGTCGATGAAGAGGTCGAGCAGGGTGGCACCGATGGTTTTCGCCGCGGTCTCGATCATCGGATCGATGGTGGCCGGAATGCCGCCCAGCGCGTTGGCGACCCAATCCGGATAGGTATAGCCGGTCGGCGCCGAGAGCATCGGCCGCGCCACGATGAGGCGCACCGTCGGGCAATGCCAGGTGTAGTCCGGGTAGTCGTCGGAGGTGATGTATTTCTGCCATTCCGGCATCTGTTTCCGGAGTTCGCGCTCGCAATCCTGCGGCGTGATGAGCGCCTCGGTCGCCGGCAGAAAGGGCTTTGCCATCGGCTCGAGCCCCAGATTCTTCTGCATCTCCTGCGCGATGACGATGGCGTCCTCGCCCCATTGCGGTGCCCCGACCAAAGCGAGGTTGTCGAAGGTCGCCTGCGCCAGGACATGATTGGCAAGGCCCGGTCGGCTTTTCGAGATCCAGGTTTTCTTCCATTTGCAGAAGGTCGCCTTCGCCGCGGCGTCCGCGTTGTTGTCCATGACGCTGCTGACGATCTCGGCCTGTTCGACCGAATCCGTGCGTAGCATGTAATTGATCTGCGCGATCTGCGGCGTGAGATTGTCGGCGGTTGCCTGGCCGGCAGCGAGGATCGCCTCGTTGAAACTCCAGAGCCCCGTGAAGGGCAGCATGGAGCGGCGCAGACTCTCGTTGAGCGAATAGAAATGGATGAGGGCGTCATTGGCGCCTGGCGCGCGCGCCGCCAGGTGGTTCTGCGGGATCGGTGAATACTTGTCGGACGCGATCCAGTTCTGCGGCTCGTCGCAGGTGAAGGTATAGATGTAATTGTAGCCGACGCCGCAATGGCTGTCCCAGATCGTGGTGTTGACCATTGGCAGCATATAGGCGGGATGAAAGCTGACCGCCGCATCGAGATCGTCGTAGTAGCCCTTGGCGGCATGGATGGGCTTGGAGGCCCGCAGCTTCTCGGCCGGCTCGCCGAAGAATTTGAGCGTTCCATTGATGCCGAACTTCTCCATGGCAGCCTTGGTCGCCAGCAGGCCACCGAAGGCGCTCATGCCAAGCGCCGAATGCGGGTCGGTATGGCCCGGCGCGTATCTGGAGAGGTTCCCGCGCGGCTGCTGGCGCGTGGTCGCGGCCTGGCAGTTGCCGGGCACGGCATCGTATTCGGCATAGGTGGCGATGGTGGGTCCATCGCCATTCGACCAGCTTGCCATGAAGGCGGTCGGCATGCCGCCCGAGCCTTCCTCGACCGTAAAGCCGAACGCGCGCAGCTTCGCCACATACCAGGCGGCGGATTTATATTCCCGGAATGCGGGTTCGGCGAAATGCCAGATGATCTGGTGCCAGTCGGATAACTGGCCGGCATGATCCCTTACCCAGTCCAGCACGAATTGTTTCCTGGTATCGATCTTCGGCATCAGAATCCCCAAGGCAAAATTGGCGCCGGATGCTAGCGCAGGGAGTTACTGGGAGCTATGCCGATTTCTTCTCGCGCGCGTATAGATAGGTGGCGAGCAGGACCCAGCGCCGCGCCTTTGCCTCCTGTTCCGGCCTGGCCAGCAACGGCGTCGTGTAATGCCAGAACGGCAGGCGATAGATGGTGAGCGTGCCAAGACCGTGGACCGGCAGCATCTCGGTGAAATGGCCACCCTTGGCGTAGACCAGGTACTGGTGGTCGACCGCCTTGCTGCTCAAGCTGAGGTGGAGGTCGAGATAGCCGCTGGCGGCGCGCGCATTCTCGGGGTGATGGTCGTTATGCGGCCCGGCATAATCGCCGGGACCGTAGCAGAGCGCCTGCTGGCCGTTTTTCCGGTCGAGCTTACGGCCGGCGATGTTCTCGGCAAAAACGGCGAGGCTCTCGGAGGTCAGCAGATCGATAAGACCGATTTCCGCCGCCGCGCGATAGGCGGCACTGCGCTTGCGTTCGAGATAGGCGGTGCGCACGCGTGCCGTCTTCGGCAGCCATTCCTCGTAATCGTGCTGCATCTCCCAGATGGTCTCGGGGGGAATTGGCATCGCCATGGTTTCGAGATGCGGCAGCAACCCGGTTTCGAGGGCGCGGCGCAGCTTCTCGGCCCGGCCCGCCGCCACCATGCCCTCAAGGCGCAGGAAGCGCCGCCGGGGATCGGCGAGCGCACCGCAGAAATCCGCCGCACCCGAAAGGATGCGGCGGCCTTCCCGTGTCAGCAGATCCTCGAACTCGCGCGGGACCGCGCCTGCTGCCGTCACATGGCCTCCAGCTCGTCGATGAAGCCGGCGACGACACCGAGGCCCTTCGACCAGAAGGCGGGATCGGTGGCGTCGAGGCCGAAGGGAGCCAGCAATTCCTTGTGCCGCTTGCTGCCGCCCGCCTTCAGCAAGTCGAGATATTTTGCGGCGAAGCCGGCATTGGCCTGGCGATAGACCGCATAGAGCGAGTTCACCAGGCAATCGCCAAAGGCATAGGCATAGACATAGAACGGCACATGGATGAAATGCGGAATATAGGACCAGAAGATGCCATATTCGCTGTCCTTGGGCAATTTGATGCCGTCGCCCAGGGCCGCGCGCTGGGTTTCCAGCCAGATCTCGGCGATGCGCTCCGGCATCAATTCGCCGTTGCGGCGCTCGTCATGTAGCACGGTCTCGAAATTGTGCATGGCGATCTGGCGCACCACCGTGTTCAGCATGTCCTCGACCTTGCCGGCAAGGAGAATCCGTCGCCTGGCGGGATCGGTCTCGCGCGACAGCAGCGACTGGAAGGTCAGCATCTCGCCGAAGACCGAGGCCGTCTCGGCAAGGGTCAGCGGCGTATCGGCGAGCAGCGCGCCCTGCGGCCCCGCCAGCACCTGATGGACGCCGTGGCCGAGCTCGTGGGCGAGCGTCATCACGTCGCGCGTGCGGCCGTGATAGTTGAGGAGCAGATAGGGATGCGCCGAAGGCACGGTCGGATGGGCGAAGGCCCCCGGATCCTTGCCGGGACGTGACGGCGCATCGATCCAATTCTTGTCGAAGAACTGGCGGCCGACATCGGCCAGCTCTGGCGAGAAGGCGTGATAGGCGTCGAGCACGGTCGCGCGCGCCTCCTCCCAGGGAATCAGGCGATCATCGTCCCGCGGCAGCGGTGCGTTGCGGTCCCAGAAATCGAGCGCGTCGACGCCCATCCATTTGGCCTTCAACCTGTAATAGCGATGGCTGAGCTTCGGATAGCTCTGCTTCACCGCCGTCACCAGCGCGTCGACCACCGCATCCTCGACCTGGTTGGCGAGATTGCGCGAGGATACCGGCCGCGGGAACTTCCGCCACTTGTCCTCGATCTCCTTGTCCTTGGCGAGCGTATTGGTGACGAGGGCGAAGATGCGCTGGTTCTCTTTCAGCCCCTTCGCGAGACCCATGGCCGCTGCCTTGCGCTTCCTGCCGTCCTTGTCGGTCAGCAGGTTGAGGACTTCGTTGCTGCTGAGCTTCTCCGCCTCGCCTTCCACCTCGAAGCGCAGTTCCGCCATGGTCTCGTCGAACATGCGGTTCCAGGCCTGGCGGCCGGAGATCGATTTCTCGTGCAGCAGGCGCTCGGCCTCGTCGGAGAGCTGATGCGGGCGGAAGGCGCGCACCGCCTCCAGCCAGGGCCGGTAGCGTTGCAGCGGCGCGTGCTGCAGCTGCCTTTCGAGTACGTCGTCCTCGATGCGGTTGAGTTCCAGGGTGAAGAACAGCGTCTCGACCGAGATGTTGTTGAGGCGCTCGGAAATATTCTGCTGGAAGCGGGCCAGGGTCGGGTCGGTCATGTTGCCGGAATAGGACAGCTGGGCGAAGGAGCCGACGCGCCCGGCGAGGTCCTGCATCTTTTCATAGGCCAGCAGGGCAGCCAGCATCTCGGCCCCGGCGAGCCCCGCCAGCCTGCCTTCATAGGAACGCTTGAATTCGCCGGATTGGGCGGCGAGGCGCTGCAGATCGCGCTCGATCTCGGGCGCATCGATACCGGCATAAAGGTCACTCAGATTCCAGTTCGGCAGGTTTCCCAGCTGATGCTTGGTTTCGGCTTTCGCAGGTGCAGCGGTCATGAATTTCAAATTCCCACGCTTGATTGCTGTCAGATGCACTTATATGGGGATTGGGGAGGGCGCGCCAAGCGCCGCCTGGATAGACCCGGAACGGGCGCGGCAAAGCGGCGCGGGGGAGGCGCCAGATCATGGATTATGACCGGATTCCAAGCCTGCCGCGCCTTTTCTTCGATCAGGCGCAGGCTCTGGGCGACAAGCCGCTGACCTATCAGCGCCGGGACGGCTCCTGGCATTCGCTGAGCTGGCGCGAGATATCCGGGCAGGTGCGCGCCCTGGCCCGCGGCCTGGTGGCGCTGGGCATCCAGCCCGGTGACCGCGTTGCCCTGGTGGCCGAGAATCGGCCGGAATGGCTGGTCGCCGACCTTGCCATCATGAGTGCCGGCGCCATCACCGTCCCCGCCTTCACCACCAACACGACCGAGGACCACCGCCATATCCTGACCCATAGCGGTGCCCGCGGCATGATTTCGGCCGGAGAGACGATCGCCAAACGCCTGCTGCCGGCCGCCCTGCATGCCGACATACAGTTCCACATCGCTATCGACCCCGCCGAGAAGCCGGCACAACTGCCATTCCGGCAGATTGGCTGGCAGGAGGCGCTGGCCCTTTCCAGCGACGATGCCGAACTCGACCGGCGCCTCGCCGCCCTCACCCGCCGCGACACCAGCTGCATCATCTACACCTCCGGCACCGGCGGCGTGCCCAAGGGTGTCATGCTCAGCCATGGCTCGATCATGGCCAACATCAAGGGCGCCTATCGCCTGCTGCTTGATGTCGGGCTCGGCCATGACCGCTTCCTCTCCTTCCTGCCACTGTCGCATTCCTACGAACACACCGCCGGCCAGTTCCTGCCCATCTCGATCGGCGCCGAGATCTGGTATGCCGAGAGCGTCGAGAAGCTGGTCGACAACATGGCGGAGGCCCGCCCCACCATCATGACCGCCGTGCCGCGCCTCTATGAGGCGATGCATGCAAAGATCCTGCGCGGCCTGGAAAAGGCACCGAAGGCGCGGCAGAAGCTGTTCTGGCTGGCCTATCGCCTTGGGCGCAAGAAGTATGAAAAACCGGCGGAGATGACCCTCGCCGACAATTTTCTCAATCTCGTCTGCGAGGTACTGGTCCGGCGCAAGGTGAGAAAGCGGTTCGGCGGCCACCTCAAGGCCTTCGTTTCCGGCGGGGCCGCGCTCAATTACGAAATCGGCGTCTTCTTCCTGGCACTGGGTGTCCGCCTGCTGCAGGGCTATGGCCAGACCGAGGCCTCGCCGGTCATCAGCGCCAACATGCCGAGCCGCATCAAGATCGAGACCGTCGGTCCCATCTTCGACGGGCTCGAGGCGAAGATCGCCGAGGATGGCGAGATCCTGGTGCGCGGCGAGGCGGTGATGAACGGATATTGGCGCGATCCGGAATCGACTGCGAAGACCGTCGTGGGCGGCTGGCTCCATACCGGCGATATCGGCGAGTTCGACGCCGACGGGTACCTCAAGATCACCGACCGCAAGAAGGACATCATCGTGCTTTCCGGCGGCGACAATGTCTCGCCGGCGCGGGTGGAGGGATTCCTGGCGCTGCAGCCCGAAATCGCCCAGGCCATGGTGCATGGCGACAAGCACCCGCATCTGGTCGCCCTGGTGGTACCGGATGCGGATTTCGCCCGCGACTGGGCGGCCGCCAACAAGGCCTCCGGCGAAATCGCCGATCTGGCCGACAACGCCGCCTTTCACAAGGCGATGGCGGCAGTGATCGACCGCGTCAACACCTCGCTTTCGCCGATCGAGAAGATCCGCCGCTTCGCCCTGCTGGGCGAAGGCTTCACCATCGAGAACGCCATGCTGACCCCCAGCCTAAAGATCCGCCGCCACAAGATCCGCGAACGCTGGGGCCATGTCATCGGTAGGCTCTACGACCGGGGCTGAATTCAGCGTTCGATGACGCTCTTGCGGCGAGGGGATGATGACGTGACGGCGGCGGCATGCCCCGAGCCTCTTGGCTGATAGATGCTTGGCCGCAACAGGTCGGGTATTTGAACGCGTTCCGGCAGCTTTCCATCCGATGCCAATTCCAGGAGCGCGTTGAGCCAGACGACGATTTCATCGCGATCCCGCTCACGGTGGAAGGCCGGGAGGTATCCGTTGAGGGCAATTGTGAGCAAGGTCTGAAATCGTCCGGCCGCATCCATACCTTCAACCTGCAGCAGCCAGCGCAGGGACTTGCCGACACGCTTGCGCACACCGATGAAACGTCGGATTTCGGACCAGCGCACCCCCCGCCGACGACCGAGACGAACGCGACCAAACATATCTCGCGTCAAGAATATGTAGTCTAAGGGGCTGCCCGGCAGTAACTGGTAGATACTCCTGAACAGATTGAATATGCCGAGGCTCAGCATTAGGCCGGAAATAGCGGCGGCAAAAACTGTTTCCGGCTGCACTCGGTCAGAAACCAGTCGAGATAAATCCAACACCGGGGTATCGAAAAAGGCGACGGCCCAGTAGACGACGAAACCACACCAGGCAAGGGAAAGAACGACCAGCAGAATGGCCTGCCCGCGCCGCGGCACCAGACGAAATGGCAAAATGACGCCGGTTCCCATTGTGCCACCTCCTTCTGCATCAGCGACTATAGCGGTGCTTGACCCCAACCGGGAAATAGTCGGGATGTCCCTGTGGGTAGAGCGTCACCACCGGTCGCTGCAGGTCGACCGGGACGTAGTTTGCGAATTCGCTGTTGAGGCGGCGCAGGACTGCAAGCACTGAATCGGCGGCCTTGTCCGCGATTTCAGGTACCGGCGCAATACCATGGGCCAGTTCAACCGCGAGCGCAAAAGCGGGCTTGGCCCCGATCCCCTCCTTGACCTCCATGACGAATTTGCCGGTGGCGAAGTCGCATATCTCCGGCTGCTCGAGGCCGAGACTGACGGTTTCGGGGAAGATGTTGGCGCCGAAATAGGAGATGGTGAAGTTTGCCCGTCCGAACACCCAGACGAAAGGTTGCCGGCGATGGTGGGACACCCCAGCCCCCTCGGGTGAAAATCCGGCCTCGCCGAGACGACGCAGCATCTCCGCACAGGGCATGATGCCGCCCCTATCGGCTATGTGGTAGCGGATCAACGGCACGCCATTGTCGCCGCTGAAGGCCAGCGTGCCGTCGACCGTTTCGAAATATCGATTCGTCGGATCGTATTGGCAGAGAGTTGGCATGCGCGTCTCGCCGAAGATATCACGGGCGAGATCGGGCCGGGCGCTGACGAAGCGGCGGATCGCAACCGAAAGCGGCGTCTCCTGCGCCAGCACGCCGGCATCGGCCGTGCCGTAGAGCGAGGCAGCGAAGCCGAGGATATCGCGTGCACCCACCCGTTCCGCCACCAGGTCGCGCCAGGTCTCGCTGAACACCTCGCCCGCCAGAACGAGGCGGATGTCGTGCTTTGCCCAATCGAAGCCGTCACGGGCAATTCCGGCATCGATCACCTCTTTCAGGAAGGGCGGATAGCCCAACAGCACGGTCTGCTCGAATTGCGGCGCCAGACGTTCGACCGTGCGCAGGATCTCGTCCGGCTTGTTTCCGGGTGTCGCAATCATCACCCGGTAGCCTTTTTCGGCGAGGGCGCGCAGGCAGAAGGTGGTGAACATGCCGCCCACCCAGGTGCCGAGGGCAAAACAGACCACCGCCAGCGTGGTCTTCTCATGGGCGGCGAAGGCGTCGCGGAACACCTGTTCGAAACGCGCCGCGATCGGATACTCGTCAGCCGCCCCGCGCGGCCAGAAGGTCGGTTCGCCGGTCGAGCCCGAGGAAACGGCGAAGAAATCGCCATTGGCGCGGCCGCCTTTGAGCAGCTGGTCGAGCGGAAAGCGCCTGACGTAATTGTCCTTGGTGAGGAGTGGCAGAAGCCTGAAATCCGCCGGTGATCCGATCGTCGCGGGGTCAATCGCGGCTTCGGCCAGCAAGGTGCGATAGGCCGGCACCTCGGCGACGACACGCTGCAGCAGGGTGCGGGAAGCGGCAAAGCCGTCCGAGGCCTCGCCCGGCGCCAGCAAGGCGTCGAGCGGCGTTCCCAGAAAGTGATCTCTACTCTGCATGCTTGCTCCTTGTGGGGGCCGGTCCGCATTCCGGAACTGATGGGCCGGCGGCGCAATATACAAGGGCGCCAAGCAACTGGACATGGGCTGCAAATCGTTGGATCGTGCCGTCAAGCCAATGATCGAAGCCAGCCCGGGAGTGGATTTTGCCCAAGCTTGCCGCCGTCTCGCTCGACGACAAATACGACCTCGGGGCGAGCCGCGTCTATCTCACCGGCACACAGGCGCTGGCGCGCCTGCCGCTGATGCAGCGGCAGCGGGACGAGCGGGCCGGCCTCAATACCGCCGGCTATGTCACCGGCTATCGCGGCTCGCCGCTGGGGAGCATCGATTTCGCCTTTACCCAGGCGAAGGCCTTCCTTGCGCGACAGCACATCCATTTCCAGCCCGGCGTCAACGAGGACATCGCAGCAACGGCGGTCTGGGGTACGCAACAGACCAATCTGTTCGGCGACGGCAAGTATGACGGCGTCTTTGCCATGTGGTACGCCAAGGGTCCCGGCGTCGACCGCTCGGGCGATGCCTTGCGCCACGGCAATCTTGCCGGTTCGGCGCGGCATGGTGGCGTGCTGCTGCTGGCCGGGGACGACCATACCTGCAAATCCTCGACCACGGCGCATCAGAGCGAGTTCGCGCTGGTCGATTCCTGCATCCCGATCCTGAACCCGTCGAACGTGCAGGAGATCTTCGATTTCGGCCTTTTGGGCTGGGCCATGTCGCGCTATTCCGGCTGCTGGGTGGCAATGAAACTGGTCTCCGAAACGGCGGAGACAGCGGCCTCGGTCGATATCGACCCGGCGCGGCTCGATTTCGTCGTGCCGACCGATTACGCGATGCCGACCGAAGGGCTCAATATCCGTCTGCCAGCCTCGCCCATGGCCCAGGCCCAGGCCCTTGAACAGGAATTGCGCCTGCATCGCGACAAGCTGGCCGCCGCCACCGCCTTTGCCCGCGCCAACAAGGTCGACCGCGTGGTGCTGGACAGTCCCGGACGGCGCCTCGGCATCGTCACCTGCGGCAAGTCCTATGCCGATGTCCGGCAGGCGCTCGAGGATCTGGGCATCGACGAACGACGCGCCGCCGAATTCGGCATCAGCCTGCTCAAGATCGGTTTCGTCTGGCCGATGGACCCCGGCATCATCCGCGACTTCGCGCGCGGCCTCGACGAGATCCTGGTGGTCGAGGAAAAGCGGGCGCTGCTGGAGCCGCAGATCAAGGAACATCTCTATGCGCTGCCCGAGCGGCCGCGCGTCATCGGCAAACACGACGAGGCCAGCAACTGGATCCTGCCCTCGGCCGGCGATCTCAGCCCCGGCCGCATCGCGCTGGTGATTGGCGCTCGCCTCCGCCAATTCGTCACCGATCCGCCCCTCGACCAGGCGATCGCCCGCATCGAGGCGATCGAGCGTGCCGCAAGCGAGGCGCCGCCACCGCCCACAAAGCGCATCGCCTATTTCTGCTCGGGCTGCCCGCACAACACCTCGACCCGTGTGCCGGAAGGCAGCCGGGCGCTGGCCGGGATCGGCTGCCATTTCATGGCGCAATGGATGGACCGGGAGACGGCAACCTATACCCAGATGGGCGGTGAAGGCGGCACCTGGATCGGCGCCGCCCCCTTCTCGACTCGCCCGCACATCTTCCAGAACATGGGCGACGGCACCTATTACCATTCCGGCCTGCTGGCGATCCGCGCCGCCTGCGCGGCCGAGACCACCATGACCTTCAAGCTGCTTTACAACGATGCCGTGGCGCTGACCGGCGGCCAGCCGATGGACGGGCCCTTGACCGTCCCCGCCATGGCGCGCCAGGTGGCGGCGGAGGGAGTCAGACGCATCGCCATCGTTAGCGACGAGCCGGAAAAGTTCGCCGGCGAAAGCAATCTGCCCGCCGGGACCAGCATCCACCACCGCGATGCGCTCGACGAGGTGCAGCGCGAGTTGCGCGAGGTCGCGGGCGTCTCGGTCCTCATCTACGACCAGACCTGCGCTGCCGAGAAAAGGCGGCGGCGCAAGCGGGGCCTGATGGAAGACCCGCCCAAGCGCGCCTTCATCAATACGGCCGTCTGCGAGGGCTGCGGCGATTGCGGCCGGACCTCGAATTGCGTCAGCGTGGCGCCGCTAGAAACCGCCATGGGACGCAAGCGCCAGATCGACCAGTCGAGCTGCAACAAGGACTTCTCCTGTGTCGAGGGCTTCTGCCCCAGTTTCGTGACGGTGCATGGCGGCCGGTTGCGCAAACCCCGTGTGGCGACAATGGACGCCGCCGACCTGCCGGACCCCGCGCTGCCCGAATTGACGCGACCCTACAACATCCTGGTGACCGGGATCGGCGGTACCGGGATCGTCACCATCGGCGCCATCCTCGGCATGGCGGCGCATCTCGAGGGCAAACATTGCTCGGTCATGGATCTGGCGGGCCTCGCCCAGAAGGGCGGCGCGGTCTTCAGCCATGTCCGCATCGCGGCGGCCGAGGGTCAGCTTCACGCGACCCGCATCGCAACCGGCGCTGCCGATCTGCTGCTGGGCTGCGACATCGTGGTCTCGGCCTCGAACGACGCGCTGGCGACGCTGCAGGCGGGTCATTCTCGCGCCGTCGTCAACACGCATGAAGTGGCGACCGGCGCCTTCACGCGCGATCCCGACTGGGACTTTCCGGCGACGCGGCTGCAGCGCGACCTGCAGTCGGCAATCGGCAAGGGCGGCATCGATTTCATCGATGCGACCGGGATCGCCGCGGCCCTGCTGGGCGATTCCATCGCGACCAATCTTTTCGTTCTGGGCCACGCCTATCAGCGCGGCCTCGTGCCGGTCAGCGCGGCGGCGATCGAGCGCGCCATCGAACTTAACGGTGTCGCGGTAGACTTCAACCGCCAGGCCTTCGCCTGGGGACGCAATTCGGTGCACGACCCCGCCGGCGTCGCTGCGGCGGCAGCGCCGACGAGTGCTTCAGAACCGACCCCGCAAACGCTGGACGAGATCGTCCGGCACCGCGCGGCCCATCTTGCTGCCTACCAGGACACGGCGCTGGCCGAGCGCTACCGGACATTGGTGGCGAGAGTTGCCGCCGTGGAACGCAAGCTGGCGCCGGAATCCGAGGCTCTCGCCCGTGCTGTTGCGCTGGGCTATGCCAAGCTGCTCGCCTACAAGGACGAGTATGAAGTGGCCCGGCTATTCACCGACGGCAGCTTCGCAACCGCCATCGCGGCGCAGTTCGAGGGCGATTTCAAGCTCCGCTACCATCTCGCGCCACCACTGATTGCCAGGCCCGGCGCCGACGGCCACCCGCGCAAGATGGCGTTTGGCGGCAGCGCCCTGTGGGCGTTTCGCCTGCTGGCACGGCTGAAGGGATTGCGCGGCACCCCCTTCGACATTTTCGGCCGCACCGAAGAGCGGCGCACCGAGCGCCGCTTGATCACCGATTACGAGGCTGACATCTCGGCCATCATCGACGGGCTTACCGTGGCCAGCTACGATACCGCGGTAGCGCTTGCGCAGCTGCCGCTTGACATCCGCGGCTTCGGCCACGTCAAGGCGGCGGCGATCGCGCTGGCCCATGAAAAACGCCGCAAACTGACGGCGCAGTTTGCGGCGCAATCGTTGGCGGATGCGCCCCGGCACCACGCCGCGAAATAGGTTCAGCGCTTCATCTTGCGCCAGCCATCGGCCCATAGCTTGCGCTGTTCCGGCGTCAGACCGGCGGCAATCTCCGCGATGCGGTGATGCGCCCGCTCCAGCATGGCGGTGGCACTGACGCCAAGTTCGGCCAGTTCGGCCTCCAGGCGGGTGCTATCGAACGGCTCCGCCGCCAGGGCATCGGCAACCTGCTGGCGCTTGGCCGCCATCTCCTGCTTCATCGCGTCGCGTTCGGCCCGGCTGCCCTCGCCCATCTCCTTGAACCTGTCACGAATCACCGATTTGAGCTCTGGCGGCACGGTCGACATGATGATGCCGTGGCCGCGCGGGGGCCCGCCCCAGGGGGCGCCGAAATGGCCGCCGAATATGCCGCCCAGCAGGAACAGGTTGAGACAGAGCGAGGCGATCAACCCGCCCAGCAGCCATCTGCGTTTTGTCTGCGGTTGCATGGTCACAGATCTCCGATCTCGGCGGCGGCATAGAGCGCCGTCACCATCGCGACATCCGATTCCTCGGCCACCGCCGCATTTCCCGCCCCGAGCGCAAAGCCGAGGAGCAGCGACAGGACGCCCGCCCCGGCGGCAATGCGCGCTGGCGACAGCAGGGCAGCCAGCCAATGCGGACGCGGCGGGCGTGATTGCGCCAGCAGGCGCTCGTGCAGGCCCTCCGGCACCGCTTCGGGTCGCAGGGCGCGACCCAGCAATTCCTCGAACGCTTCATCACCGAGCATTCGCTTCATGGTTCCGTTCCTTCCAGTTTGGCGCGGATCTCGCGTTTGGCCCGCACCAGCAAGGCTTCATAGGCCTTGACCGATATTTCCATCGCCTCGGCTGCCGCCGCATTGCTGAGGCCCGCCGTGTAGCAGAGTACCATCGCCTGACGCTGCCGCTCGGGCAGCTGCGCCATCGCCGCCAGGACCTGCTGCTCGCGTTCGCGGGCGATCAACTGCTCGTCCGCACCCACGCCGGGATCGGCCAGGGGCAGGTCGGGATCCAGCTGCTCGACCCGCGGCCGTCGCCGGGCGTCGATGCAGAGGTTCATGGTCACCCGGTAGAGCCAGGTCGAGAAGCGCGCGGCACCCGGCTGCCAATCCGGCGCCTTGCGCCAGACCCGGGCGAATACTTCCTGGGCCGCGTCCTCGGCGTCGCTGCGCGAACCGGTAATGCGCAGGGCCAGCGCATAGACGCGACCCAGATGCCGCTGCATGAGAGCCGCGAAAGCGGCTTCGCTGCCGGCGGCAATTTCGCCCAGCAATCCGTCATCCTCGGCCGGTGGCGAGCCGGCAGGTGCGCGGCCGCGCGCTTCGCTGTTTGTCGTCACTGCCAAGACGGCCCCGACCCGTTTCATCCCGTCCGCAAGGCCGGGACCCAGATTAAACCCGATTATGGCCGTGCTCTCGCGCATTGCGCCAGCCCCATCATCCGCCATGCCGCCGCCTGATCGGCCTCAGGGTTGCGGCACAGGTCCGTCCGAGCGCAGCCGGTCATGCCGCGGCAATTCGCCCAGTTCGATCCGACCGTCGCCATTCGTATCCATGCGGGCAAACATGGTGGCTCCGGCGGCATCCCATTCCGGCCGCGTCACCATCCCGTCGCCATCGGCATCCATGCGCGGCACGTCACCGCGGCCCGTCTGGCCCTGCGTCATCTTCCGGTCGTGCCGGGAGGCGATCTCCTCGGCCGTCACCGCGCCATCGCCATTGGCATCCATGCGAAGGAAGCGGCGCAGGGATTCCGCCTGCCATTCATCCGCCGTCACGCGCCCGTCGCCGCTGGCATCCGCCCGTTCGAGCCAACCAGCACCATGCCCATGCCGGCCCTTGCCGTGAGCCATGCCATCCTGCGGCATCATGCCAGCCTGGGGCATCATGCCAGCCTGGCGCTGGGCCCGATGGGCCTTGAACTCATCCTTCGAGAGTTTTCCGTCGCCATCGGTATCGATTGTCGCAAAGCGGGCACCACGCCATGAATCGAATTCGGCGCGGCTGACGATGCCGTCCTGATCGCTGTCGGCCTCCTGCCACATCCAGGCATGTCGCGGCGCCATGCCGCCCGGCGTGGGGGGCGTGGCGCTCTGGGCCTGTAGGCCCTGCGTTGCCGTCATCACCACGCCCATGACCCCAGCTAACAGCATGAGGCGGTTGGAAATTCTCATGAATACGTACTCCTTCAACATTGGGCGCGCCAAGGCGCTCTGTTGCGGAGTTACACGCCGATGCGCGGCAAACCCTGCGCCGCTACATCATGGCAGCTACATCTCGTGGCCGGACAGCACCCCGTCGCCATCGAGGTCCATGCTGCGGAAGATGTCGAGCCCGGACTGCAAATATTCGTCGAAGGTAATGAGGCCGTCGCCGTCGAGGTCATAGCCGTCGAACAGCCGGGCGGCACCGTGCAGCATGGCGTCCGACATCTCGGCAAAGGACAGCGCAAAATCGCCGTCGCGGTCGTGCTGATAGAAGAAACTGGTGCGCGCGGCATCGAAATCCATGGCGCTCATGCCGATTTCGCCGCCGACGATTCCGAGATCCATTGCCTCCTGGGCTGCAGCGGGGGTTGCGGCAGCGCTCCCGGCTGCGGCCGCCATGACGACGGCCAAAACACTCTGGCGCAGGTCAGGCATTGAGCCCCTGCCGCCCCATTTCCAGGAATTTCTCGCGGCGCTGCCGGCGAATCTCGTCGCCGTCCATCCCGTCGAAGCGGGCCAGCGCTGCCTCCAGCGCCTCGCCGAGCCGCGTCGCGGTGTCGGCGCGGCTGCGATGGGCGCCGCCCAGCGGCTCGTTCACGATCTCGTCGATGATGCCGAGCTGCTTCAGATCCTCGGCGGTGAGGCGGAGCGCCTCGGCCGCTTCCTTGGCCTGCTCGGCGCTGCGCCAGAGGATCGAGGCGCAGCCCTCGGGCGAAATCACGGAATAGACCGAATGCTCCAACATGATCACGTAATTGCCGGCGGCGAGCGCGATGGCACCGCCCGAGCCGCCCTCGCCGATGATGACCGATACCAGCGGCACCTTCACCCGGAGGCAGGTCTCGATCGAGCGGGCAATCGCTTCCGCCTGGCCGCGTGCCTCCGCCTCGACGCCGGGATAGGCACCCGGCGTGTCGACCAGCGTCACGATCGGCAGGCCGAAGCGCTCGGCCAGTTCCATCAGGCGGATCGCCTTGCGATAGCCTTCCGGCTTGGCCATGCCGAAATTATGGCGCACGCGACTCTGGGTGTCGTTGCCCTTTTCGTGGCCCATGATCAGGACGGGGCGGCCGCGGAAGCGACCGAGCCCGCCAATGATGGCACGATCGTCGGCGAAGGCGCGATCACCGGCCAGCGGCACGAAGTCGCTGACCAGAGCCGCAACGTAATCGCAGAAATGCGGCCGCTCGGGATGGCGCGCCACCAGCGTCTTCTGCCACGGCGTCAGTTTGGCATAGGTCTGCTTCAGCAGCTTTTCCGTCTTGGCCTGCAGCTTGGCGACTTCCTCGGCAATGTTGATGTCACCGCCATTGGCCACATGCTTCAACTCGGCAATCTTGCCGTCCAGTTCCGCAATCGGCTTCTCGAATTCGAGATAGGTCGCCATCTTCAGACATCACTCCTTGCGGTGCGCGGGCTTAACGCGCGCCTGAAATCTGCCGTGCCTTGGCCAGTAGCACCTCGGCCTGGCGGATGGAAGCCAGATCGATCAGGCGGCCGTCCAGCGAAACGGCACCCTTGCCTTCCTTCTGCGCCTGGGCCATCGCCTCCATGATGCGCTCGGCCTTCTTCACCTCGGCCTCCGCCGGGCTGAAAATCTCGTTGGCCAAGGCGACCTGCGAGGGGTGAATCGCCCACTTGCCCTCGCAGCCCAGCACATTGGCGCGGCCGCCTGCGGCCTTGTAGCCGTCGGCATCGCCGAAATCGCCGAACGGGCCGTCGACCGGGCGGAGGCCGTTGGCACGCGCCGCCACCACCATGCGGGCGATGGCATAATGCCACATGTCGCCCCAATGCACGTCGCGGCCGCCCTTCTCGTCCTTGTCGGTCAGGATTGAATAAGCCGGGTTGGCGCCGCCGATATTGGTGGTCTTGGCCTTGGTCGAGGCGGCGTAGTCGGCGACACCGAAATGCAGGCTCTCATTGCGTTTCGAGGCGGCCGAGATTGCATGTACGTTCTGCATGCCGAGGGCAGTCTCGATGATCATCTCGAAGCCGATGCGCTTCTTGCGCCCGACCGCTGCCTCGCATTGCGTCACCAGCATGTCGACCGCATAGACATCCTCCGGCGTGCCCACTTTCGGGATCATGATGAGATCGAGCCGCTCGCCGCCCTGCTCGATCACGTCGACCACGTCGCGATACATGAAATGGGTGTCGAGGCCGTTGATTCTGACCGACATGGTCTTGGTGCCCCAATCGATGTCGCGCAGAGCTTCGATGACGTTCTTGCGGGCCTGCACCTTGTCATCCGGAGCGACCGCGTCCTCGAGATCGAGGAAGATCACGTCTGCGGAAGATTTTGCCGCTTTTTCAAATAGTTGCGGCTGCGACCCTGGAACCGCCAATTCGCTGCGGTTGAGGCGAGCGGGCGCCTGTTCGACGATCTTGAAGCTCATTTGCGGGTGTCCTCCCCATTCTTTGACCGTTATTGGCCCGAGGCTCGGGCTGCTGTCAATCCTTGCCTCTGCACTGCACAATGAACGGCGCCCCGACGGCCCCTCCGGGAACGGCAAACTTTGTCGAGAAAGGACCGGTCACGCGCCGCCGGCTCGGCCCCGCTTGCCACCGCCCAGGGGATGATGTGCCTCGACAAGGGATTTGAGGCGCTCCTCCTGGACATGGGTGTAGATCTGCGTGGTGGCGATATCGGCATGGCCCAGCATCTTCTGTAGGCTGCGAAGATCGGCGCCGTGATCGAGTAGATGCGTGGCAAAAGCGTGGCGCAGAACATGGGGCGAGATGCGCGCAGGATCGATCCCGGCCCTGATGCCGATCTCCTTCAGCAACTGGCCGAAGCGCTGCCGGGTGAGGTGTCCCTCCTTGCCGCGCGACGGAAACAGGAAGGGCGACGGCGCCGCCTTGGCCAGATATCGCGAGCGGATTTCAAGATAGGCGCCGAGCGCCGCCTTGGCAGGTGGATTGAGCGGCACCAGGCGTTCCTTGCCACCCTTGCCATGGACCGTCATGAAAGGCTGGTCGCGCAAGGCGGCCGCTAATGGCAGGCGCACCAATTCGCTCACCCGGAGGCCGGTGGCATAGAGCAGTTCGACCATGGCCAGTAGCCGCACACCCTCGGCCGACTCCAGTTCGCGGCAGGCAGCGATGACGGCCAGC
Organism: Dongia mobilis; assembly: GCF_004363235.1. Taxonomy (GTDB): domain Bacteria; phylum Pseudomonadota; class Alphaproteobacteria; order Dongiales; family Dongiaceae; genus Dongia; species Dongia mobilis. Next base: position 815,444 of record NZ_SNYW01000006.1, on the reverse strand, counting down.
ATTTCCTCTTCGGAAAGCAGCTTGGGCAAGGGCCGGCCCAGTTTCGGCGCATCCAGCGCCGCCGTCGGGTCGTCCTTGCGCTGCCCGTCTTCGACCAGGAAGCGAAAGAACTGGCGCAGGGCTGAGAGCCGCCGGGCCTGGGTCCGCGGCGACATCGTACCCGCGAGGGCAGCCAGATAGCGGCGCAGGCTGGCCGTGTCGGCCGCAACCAGTTCCAGTCCCAACCGGCCGAGAAAGGCGGCGGCATCCGCGAGGTCGCGGCGGTAGGCGGCCAACGTATTGGCCGCCGCGTTGCGCTCGGCCGACAGCATCTCGAGAAACGCTTCGAGTTGCGGCTGCGACCGGGCCATCGGCGGTCAGAGCCCCGCCAGCACCGCGATCTCGCGCGCGATGCGGCGCGCCTCGGCCGCTTGGCCGATCGCCGACAGGCTTCTGAGCGACGTATCGACCACCGCCGGATCGGCGGTGAGCACCTGGTCGCCCTTCAGCGCCGTGAGGGCGAGGATGATCGCCTCGCCCTTGCGGTTGCCGGCGGCGGCGGCGGCGATTTCGGTGCTGGCCGAGCCCACCTGGACCACGGGCGAGGCGGCAAAACCGCCGGCGACCTCGCCGGTGACCGGCTGCCCGGTCCCGGACAGCAGCGCATAGATCAGGTCGACACGGCCATCGGCGGTGCCGCTGGCCTGGCGCCAGGCGGCAATCGGGTCGGCGGCGGAACTGCCGGCAAGGCCGGCGATCCGGCCCAGCAATTCCAGACCCTCGCGCTCGCCCGGACGGGCAAAGGCATTGGGATTGGCGGCGACGGTGTTGAGCCAATAGCCGCCCTTATCCGGCTTGCCGGAGAGAAACATCAGGCGCGCCGCTTCTGGCGCGAAACTGGCGAGATCGCGGTTCGGGCTGATCGCATCGGCAAGAGCGGCATAGAGCTCGGCCTGGTTGAGGTAATCGCCGCGCTGCCTTGCCTGCCGCAAGGCGGCCTGAATGGCTTTCGCGGTCGCGGCGGGCTGCATGCTGCGCCGGGCCTGCTGGTAGAGTTGCGCCCGCGTTTCGACCGAGTCCGAGATGGCGATCGCGGTCGCCGGATCGGCATTGCCCGCCGGCATCTGCAGGTAGAGTTCAGCGAGTTCCGCGGCCGGCAGCAGGCCGTTGCGGTGGGCCTGCTCGGCGGCGGCCACGCGTTCGGGCAGCGGCCGTGCCGGATCGCGGGCAATGGCCAGCGGGCCGAGGCGACCGCCGGCCTGGACGCCCTCGCCGGGTACGGCCATGCCGACACGGCGCATCAATCCCTGGTTCAGCGCATCCGGTTCCGCCGCCAGCTTCGGCTGCCGCTTGGTCTCGCCGTTGGCCAGGGCGGCAAGGGCGATGAAATCCCTCGTCACCGCGTCCCCGCCCCCGGTTTCGCGCAGCAGCCCGAGGCCAAGCGATGCGGCGTCACCCTGATCGCGCACGATCTGGCAATAGATCACGGCGCGCTGGAAGAATCCGTCGAGCGCCTGTCCGCCGGCGAGGACGGCATCGACCTGTTGGCAGGCTGCGGCATCGTTGCGCTCGGTGACGGCGCGCGCCACCACTTCGAGCGGGTCGCTCGCCGCGGCCGCCGCCGCGACATTTCCCTGCACGATTGCCATCGCGAGGTCGCCGAAGCCCATCTGGTAGAGCTTGTCGGCGCGGATCGGCTGCAGCGGATCGATGCCGGTCGAGGCAGCGGCACTGGGCGCATTGCTGGCAAGCAGGCGGACCTGCAAATCCCTGAGGCCGGGAATGGTGACCGGGCTTGGCAGGCGCGGCATCAGCGTCATCAGGCGCGAAACCTCGGACCCCATCCACAGATCGCTGCCGAGATCGCCCGGGATCGGCGCCGCCGCGCCGGGTAGTGCCGCGCCGGCGGGTGCCGGCGCATCGGGTGCCGGCATGCCGGGCATTGCCTGATCGGGAATTGGCTGATCTGGCATTGGCTGGCCGGGAGGCAATTGGCCAGGCGGAAGCTGGGCCGGAGCAGGCTGGACCGGAGCGGTCTGGACTGGGGGCAAGGGCGCCGCCTCGATATCGCTGCCGCTGACGCCACCGGCCGGCGGATTCGCCGGAGCAGCCTGCTGCGGCACGCCAAGCTGCGTCGGTTCGCTGGACAGGGCCGCTGCGGGCAGTGATTGCAGGAAGGGTGCCGCCAGGACTACCCCCGCCGCCAGGGCCAGAAATCGGTGGCGCCTCATGGCGCCTGCGGCCGCGTTACTGCAGCGAGAGGCGGTCATTCGGGATCTGCACTTCCATGGCCTGTGTCGGCGCCGGCAGCTTGAAGGTACCGAGAAACACGATCCCGCCCACCAGAATCACGAAAACCCCGCCAAGGAGGCTCAGCATCATCTTGTTCATGTCTATATAATTCAACAGGTTAGAAGTTCGGTTCCGGAATACTCGAAGCCTTCGGCCCGCTTTCCGACTGCAGCGGAATCATGCCACATGGCCGGATTCGAATACTAGGTTGAAATATAAGCAGATAACGGGGCCGGCCGCGTGTCACTTCACTGTGACCGCCGGCGGCCGGGCTGCCGCGACGACAGGATAGGTCCCGTCGCTTGACGCCTTGCCCGGCTGCCTGTTACCCACGCCGCATGGTCGACGCAGAACCGGATAGTCCCAGACAGGATCCCGCCGCAAGCCGCGCCCCGGAGCGTATACCGGAGCGCGGCCGCGACTCCGCAACCCAGACCGACCAGCGGGGTGATCGGGACGCCGTTCGCAGCATCCTGGCACGGCTCGACCGGCCGGTCGTTCTGGTCGGCCTGATGGGTGCCGGCAAGAGCTGCATCGGCAAGCGGCTTGCCAGCCATCTCGGCCTGCCCTTCGTCGACGCCGATCGCGAGATCGAGATCGCCGCCGGCGGCTGCACCATTCCCGAGATCTTCGCCATGCATGGCGAAGCCGCCTTCCGCGACGGGGAGCGGCGCGTGATCCAGCGCCTGCTGGGCAATCCGGTGCATATCCTGGCCACCGGCGGCGGCGCCTTCGTCGATCCCAATACGCGCGCCCTGGTCAAGGAACGCGGCCTCTCCATCTGGATCCGCGCCGATCTCGACCTGCTGGTAAAGCGCGTCTCGCGGCGCAACAACCGGCCGCTGCTGCAAAACGTGGATCCGCGCACCAAGCTGGCCGAATTGATGACGCTGCGCGATCCGTTCTATGCCGAGGCGGACATTATCGTCGACAGTGCCGACGGCCCGCCGGAGGTCACGCTGGGTCGGGTGCTGGAAGCCCTGGAGGCCCATCTTCTACGAAAATCCGGAGAAAAGCCGTGAGTGTGCTCCACAGCGCCGCCATGGCCGCCACCGACCACATCACCGTCGATCTCGGTCAGCGCTCCTACGATATCCTGGTGGGCCGCAACCTGATCAATACCGCGGCCGAGCATATCGGGCCGCTGCTCGGCAAGCGCCACGTCGTCATCGTGACGGATGCCCATGTCGCCCGGCTGCATCTGGAACCGCTTGAGCAGGCGCTGAAGGCCGGCGGCATTGCGGTCGACAGCATCATCCTGCCGGCCGGCGAGGCAACCAAGAGCTTTGCCGAACTGGAGCGTCTGTGCGGCCTGCTGCTTGAGCTCAAGGTCGAGCGGTCGAGCACGCTCGTCGCCCTTGGCGGCGGCGTCATCGGCGACCTGACCGGCTTTGCCGCCGCGATCGTGCTGCGCGGCATCAACTTCATCCAGATGCCCACCACCCTGTTGGCCCAGGTCGATTCCTCGGTCGGCGGCAAGACCGGCATCAACATGCCCCATGGCAAGAACCTGGTCGGCGCCTTCTACCAGCCGCGCCTGGTGCTGGCCGATACCGGCACGCTCGACACCCTGGGGCGACGCGAGCTGCTGGCCGGCTATGCCGAGATCGTCAAATACGGCCTGATCGACGAACCGGACTTCTTCACCTGGCTGGAGACCAACGGCCTTGACGTGATCGAGGGCGACGAAACCGCGCGGCGCCATGCCATCAGCGTCTCCTGCCGCGCCAAGGCGCGCATCGTCGGCACCGACGAACGCGAGAGCGGCGCCCGGGCGCTGCTCAATCTCGGCCATACCTTCGGCCACGCGCTGGAGGCCGAATGCGGCTTCAGTGACGAATTGCTGCATGGCGAAGGCGTCGCCATCGGTATGGTCATGGCCTTCGACCTTTCCGCCTCGCTCGGCCTGTGTCCGCTGGAGGATTCCGCCCGCGTGCAGCGGCATCTGGCCAGTGTCGGCCTGCCGACCTCGCCGCTGGCACTGCAGGGTCGGGTCTGGACGGCCGAACGGCTGATCGAGCATATGGGGCGCGACAAGAAGGTGAAGGACGGCCGCATCGGCTTCGTGCTGGCGCGCGGCATCGGCCGCTGCTTCCATCCGGCCCAGGTCGATATCGGCGCGCTCACCGCCAGCCTCAACGCCGCCATTGCGGCCTGAACCGGCAGCTATCGACGGCGCCGCTTGATCCGGGGAATCCGTCCGCACAGGGAACCATCATGGACTCGATGCTACTGAATGCCATCCTGCTGCTCCTGCTCATCATCGGCTCCGGCTTCTTCTCCAGCTCCGAGACCGCGCTGACCGCTGCGTCCAAGGGGCGCATGGCGCAGCTCGAGACCCAGGGCTATCGCCGCGCCATCGTGGTCAACCGCCTGCGCGCCCGGATGGAACATGTCATCAGCACGATCCTGCTGGGCAATGCCTGCGTGAACAGCTTCATCGCCATCGTCTCGGCGCAGATCTTCGGCCGCTATTTCGGCGAAATCGGAGCCATCTATGCCGGCATTGCCGCCACCGCCGTGATCTTCGTCGTCGGCGAGGTACTGCCCAAGACCTTCGCCATCAACAACGCCGATCGCTCCGCCCTCACCCTGGCACCGATCATCGAGGCGCTGGTGCGGATCAGCTATCCGGTGACCCATTTCACCCAGATGATCTGCAGCGGGTTGCTGCGCCTGCTGGGCGTCAAGGTGATCAACGAGCCGGGTGCCGAAGAACGCATGGAAGAGTTGCGCGGCGCCATCGCGCTCCACACCGATGCCGATGCGGAAACCCGCGACGCGGGGCAAATGCTGCATTCGATCCTCGATCTCGAGGACGTGCCGGTCTCCGACATCATGGTGCATCGGCGCAACATGACCATGCTGGACGCCGACCAGCCGATCGAGGAGATCGTCTCGGAGGCATTGCAGAGTCCGCACACCCGCATTCCGCTCTATCGCGGCGAGCCGGACAACATCATCGGCGTGCTGCACGCCAAGGCACTGCTGCGGGCGATCCAGGCCAATCAATGGAAGCTGGACGGGCTCGACATCGAGACGCTGGCGACCAAGCCCTGGTTCATCCCCGACCAGACCGATCTCCTCACCCAGATGGACGCCTTCCGCAAGCGGCGCGAGCATTTCGCCATCGTGGTCGACGAATATGGCGCGCTCATGGGCATCGTCACGCTGGAGGATATTCTCGAAGAGATCGTCGGCGACATCGCCGACGAGCACGACGTCAAGGTCGAGGGCGTGCAGCCCCAGGCCGACGGCAGCTTCACCATGGAAGGCACGGTGACCCTGCGCGACCTCAACCGCGAATATGGCTGGCGCCTGCCGGACGAGCAGGCCTCGACCATTGCCGGCCTGGTGCTGCACGAGGCGCAGCAGATCCCCTCGGAAGGTCAGGTCTTCTCCTTCCACGGCTTCCGCTTCGAGATCCTCGAGCGCCAGCGCAACCAGTTGAAGCGGATCAAGGTGACGCCGCCCTTCGATCAGGTCGCCAAGGTCGGCAAGATCGTGCTCGGCAAGACCCAGGCGAAGCCGGTCGACCCAGCGGCCAGCGGGCCGAAGCCATGACCGCAAAGGCCGGCACTGCCCCGCTAACCGACCTGCCGCCGCCGGTCGAGCGCGAGGCACTGCATACCAGGACCTATCATTTCCGCGGCTTCCACCGCGCCGACGGCCTCTTCGACATCGAAGGGCGCATGGTCGATACCAAGGACTATGCCTTCCCCAACGAGTTCCGCGGCATGGTCGAGCCGGGTGAGCCGCTTCACGACATGATCATCCGCCTGACCATCGATCTCGATTTCGTGGTCCACGACATCGCGGTGGTGACGGCGGCGGCGCCCTATTCGATCTGCCCCGCGATCACGCCCGCCTTCGACGCGGTCAAGGGCATGAGCGTCAGCAAGGGCTGGTCGAAGAACCTGATCGCGACGTTCGGCGGGGCCCACGGTTGCACCCACCATATCGAGATGCTGCGGGCCATGGGCACGGTCGCCTTCCAGACCCTGTTCGGCTGGAAGGAAAAGCGGAAACGCGAGATGGGTGGCGCCACGTCAGCGGGCCCGACCACGACCACCCCCGGCAAGCGCCCCGGATTCCTCGACACCTGCCACGCCCTGGCCAGCGACGGCGATGTGGTGCGCGAGCACTGGCCGGAGTTTTATACCGGAAATCGGGAAATCTAGGCCTCGCCCGGGGCCTTGACCACAAGGGCGAGGGCGTGGACCGGGCCGGCGAGGTCGGCGGCGAGGATTTGGTAGACCATGCGCTGGCGCTCGACGCGGCCCTTGCCGGCGAAGGCGGCCGCGGTGATCTCGACCTTGAAATGGGTCTCGCCGCTTTCCTTCCAGCCGGCATGGCCGTGATGCTGGTTGGTCTCGTCGATGACGGCGAGATGCTCCGGCGCGAAGGCCGCCACCAGTTTCGCCGTCATGCCCTCGGCTACCTGACCCATGCTGTCACCCTCATGATGCGGCCCTCACGCGCCGTGGCATTTCTTGTATTTCTTGCCGGAACCGCAGGGGCATGGGTCATTGCGGCCGACCTTGCTGTCGCGCACCACGGTCTGCGGCTTCGGGTTGAGTTCGCCATCGACATAGACCCAGCGCCCCTCTTCGCGCTTGAAGGTGGCGCGCTCGTGATGGAGGCCGATCTGGCCGTTGTGGCGGAACTTGGCCGTGAATTCGACCTCGCCGGTCTGGTCGGCGGGGCCGCCATCCTTCACCCGCACGATCTCCAGCCCGCGCCACTTGAAATCATCCACCATGCTCTGGCCTTCCCCGCGGTCGAACGGTTCGGCCATATCGCTGGCATGGGTACTGTCGATGTAATCGAGATTGCCCTGGGTGAAGGCGGTGTAGCGCGAGCGCATCAGCGCCTCGGCGGTGGGGGCGGCGGCGCCCGCAATCAGCGGGCCGCAGCATTGCGCGAGGTCCTTGCCGGAGCCACAGGGGCACTTGTCCATGAGATCGGTTCCGTTCCGAATTCGACAATCAAACGAAAGGCTTGACCTGCGACAGACCAGCCGGGTGACAGGCTGCACCCTTGCAGGATGAGGTCGCCCCCCTCATACTTATCTTTATGTCGAAAGAACAGACCATTCGCGTTCGCCGGCGACGGCATTATGACCCCGACCCACCGCCGGTGGCGCGGGGCTGCGACCATCCCGAATGCGCCTCAGAAGGCCTCTATCGCGCCCCTAAGTCGCGGGAAAAATTGAACGATTACTACTGGTTCTGCCTCGACCATGTGCGCGCCTATAACGGCTCGTGGGACTATTATGCCGGCATGGGGCCGGAGGAGATCGAGAAATCCGTCCGCTCATCCGTAGTGGGCGACCGGCCGACCTGGAAGCTCGGCCAGCGCAGCGCCAGCGGCCGGCAGTACAAATTTGCCAACGGCACACGCTTTGATCTTTTCCCCGACGAGGTGAAGGCCCATGTCGAGGCGCGCATGGGCCAGGCCAAGCGCAAGGCCGAACGCGATGCCGAGGCCCGGGCGCGGCGCAAATTGTCGGCGGAAGACAAGGCGCTGGCTGTCCTCGACCTCACCGCACCGGTGGATTGGGACACGATCAAGTTGCGCTACAAGACGCTGGTGAAACAGCTGCATCCCGATGCCAATGGCGGCGACCGGGAGGCGGAAGAGCGGCTGAAGGTGGTCAATCAGGCCTACAGCACGCTGAAGCGGGCGGCCATCGCCTGAACCGACCCCGCCCGGGCCGCGTAACATCGGGCAAATCCCTCGTCCAAGCAGGGCTGCCTTGCAGGGATTGACCTAGCCACCCCGCGCGAATTGCCCTAAAAAGGCGCCCTTTGAAGACCTTAACGAGCCGAACGAGTCCGATCATGGTGACCCAGAATCTCGCCCCCGCCGACCCCAGCGCCCTGCCCGACATCACCATTTCGGTGCGCCAGCTGTTCGGCCTCGATACCGACCTGCAGGTGCCGGCCTTCAGCCAGCGCACCGAGCACGTGCCCGATCTGGACGAGAATTACCGTTTCGACCATGACACGACGATGGCGATCCTGGCCGGTTTCGCCTTCAACCGCCGCGTCATGATCCAGGGCTATCACGGCACCGGCAAATCGACCCATATCGAGCAGGTGGCGGCCCGCCTCAACTGGCCCTGCATCCGCATCAACCTCGATTCCCACATCAGCCGCATCGACCTCATCGGCAAGGACGCCATCGTCCTCAAGGACGGCAAGCAGGTGACGGAATACCGCGAGGGCCTGCTGCCCTGGGCGCTGCAGCACCCGACGGCACTGGTCTTCGACGAATACGATGCCGGCCGCCCCGACGTGATGTTCGTGATCCAGCGCGTGCTTGAGGTCGAGGGCAAGCTGACGCTGCTCGACCAGAACAAGGTCATCCGCCCGCATCCCGCCTTCCGCCTGTTCGCCACCGCCAACACGGTCGGCCTCGGCGATACCAGCGGCCTCTATCACGGCACGCAGCAGATCAACCAGGGGCAGATGGACCGCTGGAACATCGTGGCGACCCTCAACTACCTGCCGCATGACGACGAAGTGAATATCGCGCTGGCGAAATCGCCGACCTATGACAACGAGCAGGGCCGCAAGACCCTGAACGCCATGGTGGCCTGCGCCGAGCTGACCCGTTCCGGCTTCATCAACGGCGACATCTCGACCGTGATGAGCCCGCGGACCGTCATCACCTGGGCCGAGAATGCCCGCATCTTCGGTGATGTCGGCTTTGCCTTCCGCGTCTCCTTCCTCAACAAATGCGACGAACTGGAGCGCCCGGTGGTGGCCGAGTACTACCAGCGCTGCTTCGGCCAGGATCTGAAGGACGCCGTGCAGGCGCAGATCCGGGCATAACGGCAGGACGGCATGTCGTCGGGTCCGAAGAATCCGGTCGAGGAGTTTCGCCGCGTCACCGGGGCGACCATGCGCGCGATTGCGCGCAATCCCGAACTGCAGGTGAGCTTCGCACCCAATCAGGGTCATAACCCTGGCATGGGCGGCCTCAGCGGCAACGAGGCGCGCCTGCCCCTGCCCGCGCGCAACCTGCCGGCGGCCGATGTGGCGCTGGCGCGCGGCGAGGCGGATGCCATTGCCCTCAAGCTGCGCCACCACAACCCGAAGATCCACGCCCGCGAAGCGCCAAAGAGCCAATTGGCGAGAGACATCTTTCAAGCTCTCGAAACCGCGCGGGTCGAGGCGATCGGCGCCAAACGCATGGACGGCGTGCGGCAGAACCTCAACGCCGCCCTCGACGAGCATTGCCGGCAGAAAGGGTTCGTCCGCGTCGTCAGCCAGCAGGAAGGCTCGCTGCCCGACGTACTGCGTCTCCTCGCCCGCGAAAGCCTGACCGGCCAGGCGGTGCCGGATCTCGCCAGGGGCATGGTCGATCTGTGGCGGGGCGACCTGCCGCAGAAGGTGCGCGAGGATATCGAGCAGCTGACGCAGTCGCTTACCAACCAGGCGGCCTATGCCAAAGCGACGCGGCGCCTCTTGGCCGACATGGAACTCGAAGCGGCCGATGACGAGTTCGAGCCGGATGAGGAACAGCCTGAGAACGAGGACGACCAGGACCAGCAGAACCCGGACGACAAGCAGGAAACCAAGGGCAAGGACCAGCAGCAATCCGACAGCCAGATGGAACTGGAATCGGAGGCTGCGGAAAGTGCTGCCGCGGAAGCCGAGGACGTCGATTCCGAAGACACCGATATGGAGATGGATGCCGAGGCTGGCGACGAGAAGCCCGGCAGTCCGAAGCGACGCAACGAGCCGGATTTCAGCCGCCGCAACGAGGCGCCCTACAAGCCCTTCACCACGCAGTTCGACGAGGTGGTGGATGCCGCCGAACTCTGCGACCCTGAGGAACTTGCCCGCCTGCGCCAGTTGCTGGACCAGCAGCTGACCGCCCTGCAGACCGTGGTGGCGAAGCTTGCCAATCGTTTGCAGCGGCGCCTGCTCGCCAAGCAGAACCGCTCATGGCATTTCGACCTCGAGGAAGGCATCCTCGACGCGGCGCGTTTGCCACGCGTCGTGGTCAATCCGGAAACGCCGCTCTCCTACAAGCAGGAGAGCGATACCGAGTTCCGCGACACGGTCGTGTCATTGCTGATCGACAATTCGGGCTCGATGCGCGGCCGGCCGATCACGGTCGCCGCCATGACCGGCGACATCCTCGCGCGCACGCTGGAGCGCTGCGGCGTCAAGGTCGAGATCCTCGGCTTCACCACGCGCATGTGGAAGGGCGGCCAGTCGCGCGAAAGTTGGATCGCCGCCGGCAAGCCCGGCAATCCCGGCCGCCTCAACGACCTTCGCCACATCGTCTACAAGGCAGCGGATGCGCCGTGGCGCCGGGCGCGCAAGAACCTGGGCCTGATGCTGCGCGAGGGCATCCTCAAGGAGAACATCGACGGCGAGGCCTTGCTCTGGGCGCATAACCGCCTGGTGGTGCGGCCCGAACAGCGCAAGATCCTGATGGTGATCTCGGACGGCGCGCCGGTCGACGATTCAACCCTCTCGGTCAATCCCGGCAACTACCTCGAGCATCATCTGCGCGACGTGATCGACTGGATCGAGACGCGCTCGCCGGTCGAGCTGGTGGCGATCGGCATCGGCCATGACGTGACGCGCTATTACCGGCGCGCCGTCACCCTGGTGGATGCGGAACAGCTGGGCGGAACCGTACTGGAACAATTGGCCGCCCTTTTCGACGAGGACCAGCGCGGCGGTCGTGGCGGCAGGAGCGGCTTCGCCGCCTGAGGCGATGTCACCGGCGGTGGCGGCTATGGATGCGGACCGGCAGCGCACTTGCCAGCGCATTGGCACCGCCGGCGTCACCGCCTGAATCTTCCCCCTCGCGCCGGGGCCGCAGGCTCATGACCGCAATGCCCATCTGCAGGCTGGCGAAGGTGAGGCCGGTAAAGAAGAACAGCAGGGCCATGGCGAGAAGGCCGAACTCGGAAGATCGCATCAGGCTGGCAAGGCCGCCCAGATCGAGTACCAGGAACAATGTCACGAAGACCAGCGCCGCGGCATAGCCGAAGAGGGCGTGCTTCAGCATGAATCTGACCGGTTCCGGCATGGCGGCCTCGCTGTCTGGACTGCAAAAAGTCTGGCACGCGGCCTTGCCATCGTCCAGCGGCGGAATGCCGCTCCAACTGGCCGAGAAATGCCGCAACGGTCCGCCCCAAATCGTGTGAGCCAGCCCGTCGACCCGACTCGATGGCGCCGGCTAGGATACTGAGATTCCAGCATCTCAGCCGCGAGCCACCCCATGCAGCCCGTCCAAACCCTTCTCGGTACGCTTGTCTTCGGCGTTGGCCTTGCCCTGTGCCAGCCTGCGGCCATGGCCGATATCGCCGTCGCCGAGGCGATGATCGCCGCCAGGGATTACGACGCCGCCATCGCCGAGCTCACGCCGATGGCCGCGGCCGGCGACAGTTATGCCGGCTGGAAACTGGCCGAGCTTTACCTCGCCGGCCATGGCGGATCGGTGCCGGAAGGCATCGCCCTGCTGCAGAAATCGGCAGAAGCCGGCGAGCCGGAGGCACAGGCGCGGCTGGGCGTGCTCTATGCCAAGGGCGAGGGCCTCGCCCAGGACGATGCGGCGGCCTTTCAGTGGCTGACCCTGGCGACACACGGCCTGGCACCGGGCCGCGCGCTGACCCTGGCCGAGACCAACCTCACCGTGGTGTCGCAGCGCCTGACGCCCGCGCAGCGCGAGAGTGCCCTGGCTGATGCCGATACCGCGGCCACGACCTACCAGCCGGCACCGGCAGCGCCGGAGACGACAGTACCGGAACAGACAGCCCCAGAGCCGCTGGCACCGACGGCCACCCCTACGACCGAAGCTGAAGCGCCGTCCCTGGCCGCCAGCTATCGCGTCCAGTTGGCCTCGGTGCGCAACCCGGGCGAGGTCGAGGGCGAATGGATGCGGCTCAGGAAGCGGATCGGCGCGCCGCTCGACGGCCTCGCACTCCATGTCCAGGAAGCCGATCTGGGCGCACAGGGTATCTATCATCGCCTCCAGGTCGGCCCCTTCGCCACGAAACAGGACGCAGCAGACGCCTGCGCCCGGATCAAGGCCGGCGGCGCCGATTGCCTTGTCGTGGCGCCCTGATCTTCAGAAATCGCGCGCCACGCGGAAACCGTAGTTGAAATAGGCGGTCGGCGCGTTGTTGCCCTCGCGATAGGCAAGGCGCGCGATCTGCGAAGGCGAATCCCAGGCACTGCCGCGCACCACGCGCATGCTGCATTTGCCCGAGCGCCGCGCCTTGGCCGTCGGGCCGATACCGCCGAGATCATCGTTCCAGCAATCGGCCACCCATTCCTTGACATTGCCCAGCACGTCATGGAGGCCGTTGGCATTGGGCTGGTAGCTGCCGACCGGTGCCGTATAGACCTTGCCGTCGTCGCAGCCGACACCACTCCAGCCGGAAAACTTGCGGATCGCGGCAGCGTCTGTGATGTTGCCGAAAGTGCAGATATCGTCGATGTCGCTGCCCCAGTGATAGGGTCCGGTGGCTCCGGCCCGCGCGGCGTATTCCCATTCCGCCTCCGAGGGCAGGCGATATCGTTTGCCCGTCGCTTCCGTCAGCCATGCAACGTAAGCCTCGGCATCCTCGGCGGTGACACAGACGACGGGGTCCCGGTCGCCCTGGCTGAAGCCCGGCTCTTCCCAATTCCTGCCGTCGATGAAATCGTAACTGCCGTTGCGTTCGGACCAGCAGCTTCGGCTGGCCCTGTGCCCGGTGGCCGCGACAAAGGCCGCGAACTCACCGCGCGTCACCTCGTATTTGCCGATGGCGAAGGCGCCCACATCGATATTCGCCTGCGGGCGTTCGGCATCGCTGGAACCGCGCTCGCCATCGAGCGCCCCCATGCGATAGCGACCGGGCGCCAGCGCGGCCAGTTCCGGACAGGTGGGACAATCCTTGATGACGGCACCCGCCGCGACGCCCGCCGGTAGGGATTTTGTGGTGGCGGATGGCTCCACGGCTGCAACCTGCGCCGCCGGTTGTGCCGGGGCCGGGGCCGCAGCCGCGGCCGGCGCAGAACCGGCCTGGAAGAAGAAGGCGCCGGTCAATGACGAGGATTCCCACGGCACCTGTTTCTCGCCCGTCGCCTGCAGGACCGAGACGCGCGTGTTGCGGAACGTCTCCTCGATGGCGATGCCCGGCTGCAACATGGATTTGGCGAGCGCTGCGGTATAGGGCGAGTTCCTGCCGTCGCCATCGGCCGCCACTTCGCCGGGTGCGGTCGAATAGGCGATGAAGCTGCCCTTGGGCGCATCCATGCGGGCCAGGCCGCGCGAGGCCGAGCGCATCGAGCGGGCCATCGGGTTGTTGCGGCAGGCGTCCAGGATAACGATGTTGATGCGGTTGCCGGCGAATTCCATCTGCGTCAGCACCCAATTGGCCGAAACCGCCTCGATCTCGGCATCGGCCTCCTTCTCGATCTCGGCCTTCAGGGGGATGAGATAGTTCTCGCCGGCGATCTGGATGCCGTGCCCGGCATAGAAGAAGAGCCCGGCCGCATCCGGCCCCGCCGCCAGCAAGGCGGAACCGAAATCGGCAATGGCGCGCTTCATCTGCTTCTGGTCGGCATCGACCAGCCTGGTCACCTCGAAGCCCAGCTTCTGCAGCGTCGCCGCCATCAGTTCGGCGTCATTGGCGGGATTGGCAAGGCGTCCCATCTCCTGGCCGTAATTCGAATTGCCGATCACGAGGGCAAGGCGCGGTTCGGCCATGGCACCCTGCAGCGAAAGCCAGGAAACTGCGAAGACTGCGAGGATCAATCGAAGCATGGCACCTCTCGTCTGCGTTATTGTCTCATGCTCGGAATCCTAGCCCAGTCGGGCAAATCCCGCTAGATTGCCGGCAATCATCGAGAGATTGCCCCATGCCCTATGAATCCCTGCGTGATTTCATCCAGAAACTTGAGAGCTGTGGCCGGCTGAAGCGCGTCGCGGCGCCGGTCGACCCGCATCTGGAGATGACCGAGATCCAGACCCGCCTGCTGGCCGAGGGCGGCCCGGCGGTGATCTTCGAGAATCCGGTCTCGCGGGCAACGGGCAAGCGCTACGCGATGTCCGTCCTGGTCAATCTGTTCGGCACGGTGGAGCGCGTCGCCTGGGGCATGGATCGCGAGCCGCATCAGCTCCGGGCATTGGGCGAGATGCTGGCCTTCCTGAAACAGCCGGAACCGCCCGGCGGCTTCAGGGAGGCCTGGGAGATGCTGCCCCTCCTCAAGACGGCGCTCGCCATGAAGCCGAAGCTGTCGGGCTACGGCCCGGTGCAGGATGTCGTGCTCACCGGCGATGAGATCGATCTTTCGCAATTGCCGGTGCAGGGCTGCTGGCCGGGCGAGCCGGCGCCGCTCATCACCTGGCCACTGGTCGTCACCCGGGGGCCGGGCAAGGGCAAATCGGACGACTTCAACCTCGGCATCTATCGCATGCAGGTGCTGAACCGGAACCAGACCCTGATGCGCTGGCTGAAGCATCGCGGCGGCGCGCAGCATCACGCCCGCTGGGGCAAGGAGAAGCGCGACCCGCTGCCGGCCGCCGTCGTCATCGGCGCCGATCCCGGCACCATCCTTGCCGCCGTGACACCAGTTCCCGACACGATGTCGGAATATCACTTCGCCGGCATGCTGCGGGGCAAGAAAGTCGAACTGGTCGATTGCAAGACCGTGCCGCTGCAGGTCCCGGCTCAGGCCGAGATCGTGCTGGAGGGCCATGTCTCGCTGGAGGACTACCGCGACGAGGGGCCCTATGGCGACCATACCGGCTATTACAACTCGGTCGAGCCCTTCCCGGTCTTCACGGTGAGTGCCGTCACCATGCGCAAGGACCCGATCTATCTCTCGACCTTCACCGGCCGTCCGCCGGACGAGCCCTCGGTCCTCGGCGAGGCGCTCAACGAGGTCTTCATCCCGCTCCTCACCCAGCAGTTTCCGGAGATCGTCGATTTCTGGCTGCCGCCGGAAGGCTGTTCCTATCGTATCGCCGTCGTCTCGATGAAGAAGGCCTATCCCGGCCACGCCAAGCGCGTGATGTTCGGCGTCTGGTCGTTTCTGCGACAGTTCATGTATACGAAATTTGTCATCGTGGTGGATGACGACATCAATGCCCGCGACTGGAAGGACGTCATGTGGGCGATCTCGACACGCATGGACCCGGTGCGCGACCTCACCCTGGTCGAGCGCACGCCGATCGATTACCTCGACTTCGCCTCGCCGGAGAGCGGGCTCGGCGGCAAGATCGGCCTCGACGCCACCAACAAGCTGCCGCCCGAGACGCATCGCGAATGGGGCGAGAAGATCGCCATGTCCGATGACGTGGTCGAACGCGTGAGCGCGCGCTGGGCGGAGCTCGGCCTGCCCGGCAGCGGCAAGCCGATCTGGAAGAAGTGATGCATCGGTGCCTTGCGCAAAACGCAGGCCAGACGGCGTCGATGGGCGCTAGGCTGTGACGCTGAGACTTGCGGGGGAGACGCCGATGCCCGAGCAGCAGCTCGTCACCAGACTGACCGCGGCGCTGGAATGCCGCCACCCGGTCATCTCCGCCGGCATGGGTGGCCCGGCGCGCGCGGCGCTTGCGGCGGCGATTTCAGCGGCCGGCGGCTTCGGCCTCCTCGGCATGGTGCGCGAGCCGCCGGCCCTGATCGAGCGCGAGATCGCAGCCCTGCGCGCGGCGACCGAACGACCTTTCGGTGTCAACCTCATCCCGTTCTCGACCGCGCCGCAATTGCTGGAGGACGAGCTCGCCGTCTGTTTCAACGCGCGCGTTCCGGCGATGTGCTATTTCTGGGAGGTCTATCCGGCGCTGATCGAACGCACCAAGAAGGCCGGCGCCATGGTCCTCTACCAGGTGGGGTCGGTCGATGATGCGCGCCTGGCGGCCAGGGCCGGCGCGGATATCGTCATCGTGCAGGGCATCGAGGCCGGCGGCCATGTGAAGGCGAAACTGCCGCTGGCCAGCCTGCTGCCCCGCGTGCTCGATGCCATCGACATTCCGATGGCGGCATCGGGTGGCATCGCGAATGGCAGGGGCCTCGCCGCCGCGCTGGCGATGGGTGCCGATGGCGTGCATTGCGGCACCGCCTTTCTGGGCGCGACCGAATCCTTCGCCCACGACTATCACAAGCAGCGCCTGATCGCGGCGCAGCCCGAGGATACCGTGCTGACCGACCTGTTCTGCATCAACTGGCCGCCCCATGCACCGGTCCGCGTGTTGCGCAACAGCGTGGTCGAGGGGGCCGGCGACAAGCTCTGGGGCCATCATCCCGATGAGATGCCGCGCATCGCCATCGGCGAGGAGGAAGGGCGGCCGATCATGAAGTTCAGCACGGATTCACCCCTGCAATCGATGAGCGGTGATTTCGAGCAGATGGCGCTTTATGCCGGCCAGGGTGTCGGCATGGAACGAACCATCCGGCCAGCCTCCGCCATCCTCCATGACATGGTCACCGACGCCGTCGATGCACTGAGGCGCGTCCAGCAGATGGTGCGGCCGGCATGACCTCCTGGGATCAGGTCAAGTCGTGGCGCAAGCAGGCGCGGCAGATGATCATCAGCGCACGTGTCGCCCTGCCGCCGACCCTGCGCCAGGGCATGACGGCGGCCCTGATGGAACGGCTGCACCCGCTGCTGAAGGAAGCGGCGGCGCCGATCAGCTTCTACTGGCCCTTCCGGGGCGAGCCGGATCTGCGCCCGCTGATGCGCGTGCTCGCCGGCGAGGGCATCGAACTGGCCCTGCCGGTTGGCAGTCGGCTCGGCGAACCGCTGACCTTCCGCCCCTGGGAGCCGGGCTGTGCCATGACGCGCGGCATCTGGGACATTCCCATTCCGGCGACCGATATCGAGATCCTGCCGCGCACGATCCTGGCACCGCTGGTGGGCTTCGACGGCGAACTCTATCGCCTCGGCTATGGCGGCGGTTTCTTCGACCGCACGCTGGCCGCCATGAGGGAGCCAGCGGATGTCATCGGTCTCGGTTATGCCATGTTCCAGCTGCCCAGCATCCGGCCGCAGCCCCATGACATCGCCATGGACCGCATCCTGACCGAGCGCTCCTCGGCGCTGGCCCTCGGCGGCAGCGGCGCCTCGCCGGTCTGCTATGCAGGCGAGATGGATCCGGCCTATGCCGGCGATCTCGGCCCCGAGGAACTGGCCCTGGCGTTGGCGCCGCTGGAAGCCGGCCTGCCGCCGGAACGCAAGCCGCTGCTCGACTTCATCGGCTGGCGCCTCGGCATGCATTTTCCCGAGACGCCGGCGGCGGCACCCAGGGATGTCGACAGCCATCTCGGCGCCATCATTCCGCGCGTGCGCGATGACGGGCTGCACTATGCCCTGAAGGCGCTGCGCGCGGCCCTCGTGCCGTAGCGGCCCGGTTCTTCGGGCTTTACTGTTCCTTGGCGCGCAGCATCTCGCGCGAAATGATGTGGCGCTGGATCTCCGACGTGCCTTCCCAGATGCGCTCGACGCGGGCGTCGCGCCACATCATCTCCAGCGGCAGCTCCTCCATCAGCCCCATGCCGCCGAAAATCTGGATCGCCTGGTCGGTGACGCGGCCCAGCATCTCGGTCGCGAACAGCTTGGCCATGCCGGCATCGCCGTCGGTCATTGTGCCGTTCTGCAGCTTCCAGCAGACATAGGCGGTGAGCGCGTCGGCGGCCGCGATCTCGGTCTTCATGTCGGCAAGCTTGAAGGAGACGCCCTGGAACTTGCCGATGGTCTGGCCGAATTGCTTGCGGGTCGCCGCCCAGTCGAGTGCCAGTTCCATCGCGCGCTCGGCCTTGCCGCAGCAATTGGCGGCGATGAAGACGCGCCCACCCAGCAGCCATTCGCTGGCGACGGCAAAGCCCTTGCCCTCCTCGCCCAGGATCTGCCGCTTGTTGAGCCGCACGTTGTCGAAGAACAGTTCCCAATTGTCATAGGCGCGGTAGGAGACGCAGCGGGGCCCGCGGCGGATGGTGAAGCCCGGCGTGCCGCGATCGACCAGGAAGGCGGTGATTCGCTTCCTGGGCCCGCGCTTGGTTTCGTCCATGCCCGTGACGGTGAAGACGATGGCGAAATCCGGCTCGCCGACGCCGGTGATGAAATGCTTGCCGCCGTTGAGGATGTAGTCGTCGCCATCCTGCTCGGCCCGGGTGGTGATCGACATGGCGTCCGAGCCGGCGCCGGGCTCGGTGAGCGCGAAGACCTCCGACTTGTCGCCGCGCACGGTGGGCAGCAGGTATTTCTCGATCTGCTCGCCCTTGCAGGCCATCAGGATATAGGACGGGCGGCCGACGAATTTCTGCAGCGCCCAGTTGACCTTGCCGAGCTCGCGCTCGAACAGCATCTGCGACATCACGTCGAGCCCACCGCCGCCCACTTCCTCCGGCATGTTGGCGGCGTAGAGGCCGACCGCCTTCGCCTTTTCCTTCAGCTCCTTGCCGATCTCGGGCGGCACGTGGCCCAGCTTGTCGATCTGCCGCTCCAGCGGATAGAGCTCCTTCTCGATGAAGGCGCGCGTGGTCTCGACCAGCATGCGCTGCTCGTCACTGGGCTGGAAATCGAACGGCATGACATTCCTCTCGGGCAGGCAAAAAAAATGGACGGGCCGGGCAGCAGAGGCCGACCCGAAAGGCCAGCTATAGCGCCGGCAGGCGCCTGATGGAAGTGTTATTTTACGACCGTAAAATAATCAGGATCAGACCAGGCCGAGCACCGGTTTTAACGCATCGTTATAGGCGCAGTATTCCTCGAAAGTGAGGTCCGGGTTGTCGCTGAACACGACATAGACCCCATCCATCAGCGGCTCGACCCGCGGCACCTTGCCCGTCAGGCGACGGATCACTTCGTCGCGACCATAGCCAAGGGCGCGCTGGCAGAGTTCGCCGTCCCAGTAGTTGACGGCTTGAAGGGTAAATATGTTGTTCCGACCATCAATATCTATGGATGCGTCGCTACGAAGACGCTGCAACACTCCTGCATTTTTTTGCTCAAAGAATACCTCGTACAGAAAGAAACAAAGGTCGGCCCTATATGCTCCAAATGCCTCGATCACCTCTGGCGCATTTTTTCGGAGCAACTGTTGATAGTTTATAGCTGAATCTCGAACGTCGAACCGAAAAAACAGACGGTCATCATGCGCCGCACAATCATCACTTAGGTATGCAGCGCTGCGATATGCGTAGCCACCAGTACACTTTACTCGCTTGTTCTGATACCTGACGTTGAAGCTAGCATAGATCTCCTTACCGAATTTCGGCGCCGGCGGAACAACAGCACTCGACCAGCCAAGCGGTGCGCCAACCTGCTCCATACGGCTTGATAGTTCCTCGTGACGAATAGAAATGCTCTCCCGTGAATCTGGGCGACGGTAGCAGTTCAATCTTCGAACATTGGCAAAACGTGAAATCCTACCACTCATAAGGCCTCACTCTCGCATAGATGCGATTTTTTACGCGAAGTTCTTTCAGAGCCAACTGCGCAAGTAACATTTCCACGGCACCGGGGAACTCGATTACAATGCCATAGTCGGGGTTCTGCTTCAGAGCTTCCACCCATCGAGCAACCGTCAGCGCGGTATCCGTGCGCGCCCCCTCGTTAAAGTAGAAGGGATATCTTCTCTTTGCATCGATGACAAAAACCAACAACTCATCATCAGACGGCTCATAACCATCGAATTTCACTACATGCAGGCCGTTTTCGTTTGAATTGCGATACAGCAAGGAAGGCGACAGCGTCTTATGAGTTTCGATGTCTTTTAGACGGCCACGCACTCCTTCTTCCCATGCGATTGACTCTGGCTTCCCGCGCGGTGTTTCCAGCACAAAGGCAAAACCACGATCATCGCCGGTCAGATGGTAAGTGTCTCTTTCCGTTAACCTTGGCGTCGTTTCATTGGGCAGTAACTTGTTCAGGGCTTCCTTGCGTTTTGCCTGGCTGGAAACCAGACCTGCTCCGAATTGACTTTTTGTGCCATGGCTTGCGGCCAGCCCGCCGCCACTGGTTGCCAATGCTTCTGCGGAACCCTTGACCGCCGCGCGCGCAGCCTGCGCCGGGGTTCTCGGCAAGATCCCAATCCAGCTCTCCGGCGAAGCCATGGAGCCGGCAATCGAGCCTGCAATATCAATGGCGACTTCGCCGATGGTTTCCGGCGGTGGCAGACTCGTTTCACGCTCGAACTTTTCGCGCCAGGGGCGATAACTCTTCTGCTTTTCCTCCCACATGCCGCGATAGGCCGCCTGCTGTTCTGCCGGCATCGCCTCCCACATGGTTTCCCATTGCCTGCGTTCCTGCGGGCTCAGAAAATCGATCCGTCGCTTGCCGCCGGCAATCCCCAGTGGTTCAAACATGCGGTGCCATTCGAGTATGCCGTGCGATCCCAACTGCAGGAATCGATCGGACGGGCGCGTTGCCAGAACATCTGGAGAGACCGCATGCCCGGAGGCGAACTGCTGATAGACATTGCCGAAAACGGTCTCGTCAACGATCGCCCTGCGTGCCGCGGCCTCGAATCGTTTAGCCAAGCCCGGCCGTTCTTCCTGTGGCTCAAATGCAGAGTGGTTCGGCAGTGAGGCACCTGCACCCTTTGGGTTGGACGATGTCTGATTTGCGTTCGCCACCCGCGCCGCCCGCCACTGCTCGACCCTTTCATCCTCGCCGGGCAATTTTCCCGCCGCTGCGATCTGGTCGATGGATTTGCCAGCGAGATGTTTGTTGCGGTGTTCACGCACAGCGGCCGTCTCGATGGTTCGCTGGTTGATCGTGCGATATTTTTCATCCGGCCCGCGATAGATTGCTGGCGCCGGACCACCGAGGCCGGCAAGGATCAAGCCAGCCGTCTCGTCATCGATCTCATCGCCCAACTGCCAAGTCTCGGCATTGACACCGGCCTGGTATGCCGCGCGAACCCATTGCTCTTCGGCTTCCAGCGATGCAAAGCGGAAGACACCGTCTTGCATGGAGCCCAGGGGATTGAGGGTGCCGCCATTTTCATTTGCCGGCACCCGCGGTGGCAGGACGGAACTCGGTCTCTCGGTGAAAGTTCGGGGACGCGGCGACACGGCCATGGAGTTTCACTCCCGCATTGTACTCTTTTAACGTACTACAAATTGCGGCGAATGTAGAGAACAAAATAGAAACATAATGGAGTTTTGGCCGTCGATCGCGGCCTGGATTTGCCGCGTGCAGCGTCTAACACATTATGATTTATTGGTTTTAGCCGAGTGCCGCTTCGTCACGGCGAGGCGCGCGGATGGCGCCTTACCGAGTTTCGTCCTGCCGGCGCGTGCGGTAGGCGATCTCGTCATGGCCGCCGCGATTGCTCCAGAAGACGGCGGCCATCAGGCCGATACTGAGGGCAGCGGTCAGGGCCGAGCCGAGGATGATGGCCAGCATGCCCTGCCAGCTGATCGGCAGGCCCTGGAAGTCGTTGCTGGCCCACATGAGGAAGCAGACGAAACCGACAAGACCAATGCAGCCGGCCATATAGGCCAGGATCCAGCGCCGCATTCATTCCTCCTGTTGCCCGGGTTGGCGCCTGGATCCTTGCACAAATCCAAGCCCCCTACTCAGGTAATTAACTGCCGGCAAGCCCTTGAAAAGGCGACGCGGCAAAAGCGCACGTCATTGAACTATCATTCAATCAATGTGGACTATCATACCAGTATTATTGACTTATTAACGCTTCAACGATAGAATGCGGGCGTCTCCACAAGGTAACGGCCATGACCATCGCACACGCCATATACGAGATTGCCGCCGGGCTCTGGCTCGGCCGGCATCTGCGCGTGCGCCTGCCGGACCTGCCGCCAAGCGGCCCACTCGAACGCGGCGACATCGAACGCTAGAGCGCCGGCCGGGGCCCCTCGGCCACCTTTTCCCAGGAGCC
The DNA here is from genome assembly GCF_004363235.1 of Dongia mobilis. Lineage (GTDB taxonomy): Bacteria > Pseudomonadota > Alphaproteobacteria > Dongiales > Dongiaceae > Dongia > Dongia mobilis. The sequence continues at coordinate 793,307 of NZ_SNYW01000006.1, read as the reverse complement.
TCCAGACGTTCCGAGACGGGAAGCCCGACGGCTTGCCCGCATCTCCCCTTTATTCGCCTTCACGGACGGCGCCTCGAGTAAAAGGGGCGCTGCCCGGATACCGAGTTCCGGAGTACCGCCATGCGCGCGCCCCTCATCCTGTTCCTCCCGGCCCTCATCGCCGTCGCCGGCTTCGAGACCGCCCTCGCCCTGGTCTCGCCGCTGATCTCGCTGCGCCTCGAGGATAACGGCGTCTCGACCGGCATGATCGGCCTGGTCGCCTCAGCCTATTCCATCGGTTATCTGGCTGGCACCCAGATCTGCCGGCACCTGATCGCCAGCCTCGGTGGCCGCCAGACGGTGGCGGTGCTGGCCGCCCTCGCCGGGGCCAGCCTGTTCCTCCATGCCGCGTTGTTCGACCTCCTCTTCTGGATCGTCCTCTCGGCCGTCTGCGGTTTCGCCATGGCCGGCGTCTACACGATCGCGGAGAGCCTGCTCAACACGCTGGCCACCAGCAGCAACCGCGGCCGACTCTACAGTGTCTACATGACCGCCTCCTGGCTGACCGCCGGCGCCTCGCCGATGGCGGTGCTGGCCGAAGGCACCGGCGGCATGGTCAGCTTCATCATCGCCGGTGCATTGGTCTGCGTCGCCGTCATTCCGGTGGTGATGTCACGCAGCACCGAACTGCCGGTCCCGCGCCATGGCGCCATCAGCCTGCGCCAGTTCCGCAGCGTCTCGCCCGTGGCCATGATCATCTGCTTCGGCTCCGGCCTGGAGGGCGGCGGCCTCCATGGCCTGCTGCCGAGCTACGCCGTCGAGACCGGGCTAGATACCAATGCGCTCTCGCTGATGCTGACCGTGGCCGCCATCGCCGGCATCGCCGGGCAATTCCCGATCGGCCTCATCTCCGACCGCGCGCGCGAGCGCGTCTCGGTCGCCAAGGCGACCATCGTGCTGGGCACGCTGCTCAGCCTTTGCCTGTTCCTGTTCTCAGACGCCAGCTTCACGCTGATGGTGATCCTGTTCGGCCTGCTGACCGCAATCATGGCGCCGATCTATGGCCTCGGCGCAGCACTTGCCAACGACCGCGTCGGCAATGGCTGCGCGGTCGGCACCGCCGGCGTGCTGCTTTTCGTCAACGGCATCGGCAATGCGCTGGGGCCGATCGGCGCCGGCCTTGCCATGCAGGCCTGGGGGCCGGACGGTCTGTTCCTGTTCCTCACCGGCTCGGCGGCCATGATCGCACTGGTCGTTGCCAATCACCGCCGGGTCGAGCGCCTGTGGCGCCCGGCCGCGGCCTAGGCAGGCGAATTGGCAAAGGATGACGGGGGCGACAACGCCCCCGTTTTCCCGCACCGATCCTTGACGCACTTAACCGATATCGAACTTGACGCCCTGGGCCAGCGGCAGATGGTTCGAGTAGTTGATGGTGTTGGTGGCGCGGCGCATATAGGCCTTCCAGGCGTCGGAACCACTTTCGCGCCCGCCGCCCGTCTCCTTCTCGCCACCAAACGCGCCGCCGATTTCGGCACCCGACGGGCCGATATTGACATTGGCGATGCCGCAATCCGACCCGACATCCGAAGTGAACAGCTCGGCCTCGCGCACGTCGCGGGTGAAGATGCAGGAGGAAAGCCCCTGTGGCACGTCGTTCTGCAGGCGGATCGCGTCACCCAGATCCTTGTACTTCACGACATAGAGGATTGGCGCGAAGGTTTCGTGCTTCATGACGGCACTTTGCTTCGGCAATTCGACCAGGGCAGGCTTCACGTAATAGCCGCCGGCCTTGCCGCGCACGGCCACGCGCTCGCCGCCGGTCACCTTGCCGCCCTCTTCCCTGGCCTGCTTCAGCGCAGCCTGCATGTTCCCGAACGAAGCCGCATCGATCAGCGGTCCCACCAGTGTCCTCGCATCAAGGGGATCGCCGATGGTGACGAGGCCATAGAGCTTCTTGAGCCGCGGCATCAGCTTGCCATAGACATCGGCGTGGACGAAGAGGCGGCGCAAGGTGGTGCAGCGCTGGCCCGCCGTGCCGACGGCACTGAACAGGATGGCCCGCTCGGCCAGTTTCAGGTCGGCAGTGGGGCAGACGATCATGGCGTTGTTGCCGCCGAGTTCCAGCAGCGAGCGGCCGAAGCGTTTGGCCACGCGCGGCGCCACCTCGCGGCCCATGCGGGTGGACCCGGTGGCAGAGACCAGCGCCACGCGCGGATCATCGACCAGCGTCTCGCCCACCTCGCGGCCGCCGATCAGGATCTCGAGCAGGCCGTCTGGCACCGCGGTATCCGTCTCCCGGGTGAATCGCTGCGCCGCTTTCTTGAGGATCTGGCCGCAGGCAAGGGAGGTGAGCGGCGTCTTCTCGGACGGCTTCCAGACCACCGCATTGCCGCAGACCAGGGCCAGGGCCGAGTTCCACGACCAGACCGCGACCGGGAAATTGAAGGCCGTGATGACGCCGACGACACCCAGCGGATGCCAGGTCTCTGCCATGCGGTGGCCGGGCCGCTCGGAGGCGATGGTGAGGCCATAGAGCTGGCGCGACAGTCCGACGGCGAAATCGCAGATGTCGATCATCTCCTGTACTTCGCCAAGGCCCTCGGTAGTGATCTTGCCGGCTTCAATCGAGACAAGCGCGCCGAGATCGGCCTTGTGGCGGCGCAGTTCCTCGCCCAGCAGCCGCACCAGTTCGCCGCGCCTGGGCGCCGGCACCTCGCGCCAGGCGAGATATGCCGCCTGGGCGCGCGCGATCTTCTTGGCAGCCGCCTTGGAATCGTCGCTGGCCAGGCGCGCGATCTCCGCCCCGCTGATCGGGGTATGGATTGCGAGGTCGCCCTTCTTCAGCGATTTCGCGTCGAGTCCGAGGGCCTGCAGGACAGTATCGATCTTCATGGGTGGAATGCTCCGGAAAATGGCCGAAAACGCGGCCGGGTCGGGCCCATGCATGCGCCAGCCCTCGCGATTTTGTCAACCGGGCGGCCTTGCCATGCCGCATCTCTGCGGCGACAATCCGGTTTTTCCGCAACTGGCAGGAGAATTACCGATGTCCCCCAAGTTCGCGAGCCTGGCCGGTGCCGCGCTGATGACCTTGTGTGCCGCGGCACCTGCACATGCCGAGCAGGTGCTGGACATCGCCCCCAATCCCGAGGCAGCGCCGGGCGAGGCTTGGGCCGCAGTCGCGGAGATGATCATGGTCTATTACGACGTACCCAATACCGGGCCGGTCGAGATGCAATGCAGCCTTGCCTACTTCCTCACCGGCAACGAGGATTGCCGCAAGCCGGCGGGCGAGAGCGAGTTCAGCGCGGTGAGCCGCGTGGTCAAGGGCTACTCGCAGTTCGCCCGCGAGACCTTTGGCGAGTTGCCCATCGCCATGCGGTGGGAATCGGCCAAGGTCATCCCGCCTGACGAACTGGCCCATGAAATCCGCTTCGAGCGCCCGGTCCTGGTGGAAGTACAGCCGCCCCGCAATGAAGGCGAAACCGAGTTCAGCAAACGCGCGGTCCTGATCGTCGGCGTGGATGGTGACGGCGAGAATCTGCAGGTCATCGTCAACGACCCCAAGGTCTACAGCCTCACCGAAAACCCCTATATCGAAGCCGGCGGCCGGATTCGCGATGAAAGCGGCCAGTATCAGCTCGGCTACGAGGATTTTCGCACTTTCCTCAAATGGTCGGCGACGCTCTACAAGATCAAGCCGGATTGAGGCCCGGAACCCGCCTTTTAGTCAGGGGGCTTGACTTATTACCCACGTACCCTCATATATCACGTGCATTTCTCGCGACTGCGCGCTTACGCCATGACATCGGCCACATAGTTAACGGCCTTTAACCGGCGTCCGTCCTGAGATCCAGAAACCCAGTCATAGATTCCTGAGCGGCGCGCCTCGGGCTCGCCCGCCGGATTCCGTCCGCGCGACCGCCCTGGTCATTGCGCGCATGTTTCCTGGTGGCATGACACCCATTGCCTTAAGGAAACGATCTTGAATACCCAGACCATCCACACCGCCCCGACCGGGCCGCTGACCAAATTTGCCGATCTCAACCTCGTTGCTCCGCTGATGGAAGCTGTGGCTGAATCGGGCTATGTGACCCCGACGCCGATCCAGGCGCAGTCGATCCCGCATCTGCTTGAAGGCCACGACCTGCTGGGCCTCGCCCAGACTGGTACCGGCAAGACCGCGGCCTTCGTGCTGCCCATGCTCCAGCGCATGATGGAGCATCGCAAGCAGGCGCAGCCGAAATCCATGCGCGCGTTGATCCTCACGCCCACCCGCGAACTCGCGGTTCAGATCGCCGATAGCATCAAGACCTATGGGCGGCACCTGCCGCTGCGTTCGACCGTCATTTTCGGCGGCGTCGGCCAGGCGCCGCAGGTCGAGAAGATGCGCCGTGGCATCGACTTCGTCGTCGCTACCCCGGGCCGCCTGCTCGACCTCATGAATCAGGGGCATGTGACGCTGACCTCGGTCGAGTTCTTCGTCCTCGACGAGGCCGACCGCATGCTCGACATGGGCTTCATCCGCGACATCCGCAAGATCACGGCCGTCCTGCCGACCCGCCGCCAGACACTTCTGTTCTCGGCCACCATGCCGAAGGATGTGGCCGAGCTTGCCAACTCACTCCTGACCAAGCCGAAGCGCGTCGAGGTTGTGCCGCAATCGACCACGGCCGAACGAATCGACCAGTTGATCTATCTTGTGCCCAAGGCGAACAAGCGCCGTCTGCTGGCTGACCTGCTGCAGGCGCCGGATGTCGCCCGCGCCATCGTCTTCACTCGCACCAAGCGCGGCGCCGACAAGGTGTCGGAATATCTGGAGCGAAACGGCCACACCAGCGCCGCCATCCATGGCAATAAGGGCCAGAACGCCCGGCAGCAGGCATTGGCCGCCTTCCGCAATGGCACCGTCAAGGTTCTGGTCGCGACCGACATCGCGGCGCGCGGCATCGATATCGACGGCATCAGCCATGTGATCAATTTCGAACTGCCGCTGGAGCCCGAGAGCTATGTCCACCGCATCGGCCGCACGGCGCGCGCCGGCAATGCCGGCGTTGCCCTCAGCCTGTGCGACTCCGAGGAGCGCAGCCTGCTGCGCGACATCGAGAAGATCGTGCGCATGAAGCTGCCCGTGGTTGACGACCACCCGCTGGCCGTCGCCGCCAGCGACGGTACCGACGGCGCCGAGCAGGTAACCCTGCAGCGCGCCCAGCAGATCCGCGAGAAGCGCGAGCGCCAGCAGCCGCGCAAGCCGCAGCAGGGCCGCAGCAACAGCAGCCAGCGCGACGGCCAACGCAACGGGCAGCGCAATGACCGCCGCAACAACCGGCGCGATGATGCCCGCGGGCGCGACGTGCAGGCCGACGGCCAGGAACGCCAGGCGAGGCCGCAACAGCCGCGCCGCGAAGAGCGGCCGCAGCGACGCCCCCATGACGGCAGGTCGCAGCGCATGGCCGAGGACGCGACACCCGGCGGCGAAAGCCGCTTCGAGGCTGAGTTGCGCCGCGCCCAGGCGGCGCGCGGCAATGGCCGCAGCGAGCGGCAGCAGGCGCCTGTCCGCCAGGGCGGTGAACGCCAGTCGGGTGAACGCCAGTCGAATGAACGCCGGGGCAGCGACCGCGGCCGGATCGACTACCGCAGCCGGGCGGAGGAAGTGGCAAGCGGCAATTCCGGGCAGCAGCGCAGCCGCCGCCGCTGACATATCTCGGCTTTGAAACAGCCCCGCCGGCGGCAACGCCGGCGGGGCTTTCTTTCAGGCCGCCGGTTTCGTGTTCAGTACCGCGGCGATATCTGGTTCGTCGATCTGCGCCGGGTCCAGGAACTGTTCGGCATAGCGCTTCCAGACGCCATCGGTCAGGAAAAGATCCAGTAGGTCGGGATCAAGATGCTGGTCCTTCTTCATGAAGCCCATGATCTTGATCGCCTCGGATAGCTTCTTCGCCTTCTTGTAGGGTCGGTCAGCCGCCGTCAGCGCCTCGAACACGTCGGCGATTGCCATCATGCGCGCGACCGGCGACATCTCGTCCCGCTTCAGCCGCTTCGGGTACCCGGTACCGTTCATTTTCTCGTGGTGGCCGCCGGCAATCTCCGGCACCGCGCGCAGATGCGGTGGCAGCGGCAGGCTTTCCAGCATGATGATGGTCTGCATGATGTGATCGTTGATGGCGAAACGTTCTTCCTCGGTCAGCGTGCCGCGGCCGATGCTCAGATTATAGACCTCGCCGCGATTCATCTTGCAGGCCGGCACGTCGAGACGGAATCCCCACGGATTGTCGGGGCCATAGCGCTCCTTCTCCTCGCGATAGGTGATATGGTCATCGCGGTCGGCCAGCAGCGGCTCTGCCACCGGCAGGGCAGGCTCCGGTGTTCGATCCTTGCGCCGCTTCTCTTCATAGGAGATGCCGATGCGATCGCTTAGCGTCCGCCGCCAGTGCCGCGCCGCGATCCCCTTCAGTCGCTCGATATGGGCCGGATCCATGAATTCGCCGCCTTCATTGCAGGTCGCGATGAAGGCGAAATCAGCATCCAGCTGGGCCTTTTCAGCTTCCATTGCCGTCCGCAGTTCCGGCTCCGGCCTGCCCTCGGCGAGGCCCTGCCAGTAGGCGATCTCGGCATCGCGCTTCAGCACCTCGAAACGCATGCGCACTTCGTGGATGCGGTCATAGATCGTCTCCAGCTTGGTCGCCTTGTCGACCACGTATTCCGGCGTCGTCACCTTGCCGCAATCATGCAGCCAGGAGCCGATATCGACCGCTTCCCATTGCTCGACACTCAGATTGAAATCGGCAAAGGGGCCGTTCTCCTGGCGACAGGCGGCCTCCGCCAGCATGCGGGTGAGCGCCGGCACGCGGGCACAATGGCCGCCGGTATAGGCTGATTTCGCGTCAATGGCGCCGGCGATCAGCTGGATGAGGGCGTTCATCAGGTCCTTCTGCGCCTGCAGCAGCAGGTTGTTCTCGATGGCGATCCCGGCGCTGCCGCTCACCGCCCTAACCAGTTCCATCAGGCGATGATTGATCTTCCAGTTGCGCTCGCCGGCATGCACCGCATTGATCAGCAGCATGATGCCGAGCAGGTCCTGGTTGCGGTTGAACAGCGGCACGACGACGAGGGCCATGCGCACGGCATTCTCGCGCTCGACCAGGGCGCGCAACCCGAGCGAGTCAAGCTCGTCGTATTCGAGGCGGCGTTCCAACTTGCCGATCTTCTTGTTGCGCGCCAGGGCTACGAGTTCCCCCTGAACACCGGCTCCATCGAGCGGAATCGCGTGAATATAAAAGTCACCCTCTCCCACCATGTCGCCGCGCCAGCGGACGACCTCGGGCTCCAGGCGCCGCGCCTTTTCGTCCAGCAGGAAGATGGCGCCGCCATCGCAGGCGACCAGATCGATCGTCTCGCGCAGCACCCGGTCCAGCAGAGACCTGGTCTCGCGCTCGGTCGTCAGGGCGTGGCCGATCTCCAGAAAGCGACGAATGGTCCCCTTCATGATATTGAGCGAGGCACCGAGTTCGGCGACTTCCTTGACGCGCGTCCGCAGCCGCACGTTGCGACGGAAATCGAAGGCGGCGATGGCCTTGGTTTCCTGCGCCAGACGGTTGAGAGGCTTCACCAGCTGGCGCGTCCCCAGCCAGCCGAGCGCGACGAACATCAACAGGATGGCGACCGCCAGCTTGATCTGGTCGATGACCATGCGGCGCGCGCCGGCAAACAGCTCCTCGTCCGGAATGGCGGATACCAGCGTCAGCAGGGTACTGCCATGGATCGGCACGCTCGACACATTGAGGCGCCAGCTTCTGCCCGCGACACTGACTGAAGCTGTGGCAAGCGCCGTATCGGCATACGCCGCAGCTGCCTGCAGGACAGGAACGTCCATCTCGTCCAGCGATACCAGGCGCAAGGAACCGTCCTGGCGTGGACGCGTCATCTTGGCAACGTCGTGATAGCCGATGATCTTGCCACCAGGCCCGAGCAGCACCAGTTCGCTGGAGGGTGTTGTCCGCAGCGCGCCAATTTCGGTGGCGATAGAATCCAGCGTCAGATCGATACCGACCACGATCGCCCCATTGGCCGAGCGCGTCGCCATCGTGGCACCCACCTTCTTCGTGGTGAAGAAGACATAGGGCTCGGTGAAGACATAGCCTTCCTGCTGCTGCGCCAGGCTGTACCACGGCCGGGCTCGTGGATCGAACTGGTAGTCGGGCACGAACCTGGCATCGATCAACCGTCGATCAGCTCCGTAGAAGCGGAATTCGCCAAGCCGGGCGCCGACGGAATCCAGCGTCACCGATTGGACCACGAAGGCAGCACCCGGCGGCGCAGCAACCCGTTCGATCGTGGCACGGTCCCGCAAGGCACGAAACAGGATGAACTCGCCATTGGGATAACCGGCATAGAGCGCATCCGTGATGGGGTCGCTCTCCAGGGCGTCAAACACGATCGGCAGGACACCCAGCCGACCGGCAAGATTGTCGGCGGTGGCCAGTTCACTGTGCGACAACAGGGTCAGCTGATTGCGGGCGGGCGCCAGAACGCGCTGCACTTTTTCGCCGACTGCCTCGCGGATGTAGCGATTGGTCTCCTGCGACGCATCCAGCAGCATCTCCTGGGAGCCGCGATAGCCGGCCCAGGCAAACAGCGACACCATGAGGCCGAGCAGCACGGCGACGCCAACCGCCCCCAACAGATGCAGTGGCAGGGTGAAGCGCGACTTGACCGTGGTGTCGTCGATCAGTGGAACTGTGGTCGATGGCTGCGGCATGTTGCGCTCACCTGTGGGGAATCGTTGCGGCAATGCGTGGCGGCAGATGGTTGGCGATCAGGTTCTCCATGCTGCGGTCGAGGACCATCGCCTCCACCAGCCGCAGCCAGTTGTCGACCTGGACGCCCGAGAACTGGTCGCGCGAAAGCGCGAGACCGCTGGGGACCGGCCCGGCGGCCGTAGTGTCCAGCACGCGGAAGGCGCGCTGCCGGTCCATTTCGGCGACATAGGCAAAGAAATGCCCCGACGGCAGCAGGATTGCATCGAGGGCACCCCGGCGCAATTGCTCGACGAGGTCGCGCGGATCGTCGGCGGCGGTCATGCGATCGTCGCCGAGCAGGGATTGCAGGCGCAGATCGAAAAAACTGCCATAGCGGAACCCCCTGATGACTCCGAGGCGCGCAGTACGATCGGCGACAAAGGAATCGATCGAATCAAGATTATTTCCCGCATCGGCACGCACGATCATCAGGTTGCGGATACGCAGGAACGGCACGAAGCGTGCGAGCCTGTCCCGCTCGGCTGTCCGGATGCTGTTGGGGATGATGTCGACGGTGCCGTCGCGCAGCGCATCCCAGGCGGCGACGCGCGAGAGGCTGACCGGCTGGAACGCGCAGCCGGTTCTGGCGGCGATGGCCTCAAGCAGATCGATCGTGATGCCGTTGCCGGCACGATACCAGGGACCGAACTCGAACACGGCGACGCGGAGCGGTCGGTTGCAGCCGAGATCGTCGCCCTGCGGGCCAGCACGGGCAGGTAACGGGCCGACCAGGAAAAGAAGTGCAGTGCACAACAGTACCGGCAAAAGCACCGCAAAGGCCGGTTGCCGGCGCAAAGGAAGCCTTTGCCAGCAATGTCTTATCGGGACGAAAGCCACGTATCGATTGGATTTGCCCAGCATCCTCGCAACGGATCCATCGGAACGCCGTCGACACCGGTCCAGCGAGTTGACCGGCGCCCCGCTCGGGATGCGGATAAATAAGTATACGCTGTCGCCCGCGGAAAGGATCAGGAAATCGACTGTATTCGACCACAGCGCGCAGGCGCGGGTCATGGCAACGGGACAAGATTCCCTGTCCAGGCCAATGTCTTATCAACTTCCGTCAATTCTCACATTCAAATGCAGCAAGGCGTCCGCGATGGGGATGAAGAAATTGATGCCGAGAGAGAGTTCATCCTCGCCCGCCAGCACGGATTGAGACAGACCGACCACCCGTCCCGCGGCATCGAGCAACGGGCCGCCGCTGCTGCCCTGCTGGATCGTGGCGTCGGCCTGGATCAGTTCGAAGCCTTCGGCATCCCTTTGATAGCGGCTGACGATGCCGCGGGTGATCGTGCCGGCCAGGCTCTCGTCGAGGGGCGAGCCGACGGCATAGACCTCCTCCGCCAGGTCCGGTGGCTCGAGGCGCAACGACAGCGGCGCATGGGATCCCTGGATGATCTGAACCAGGGCGACGTCGCGGTTTGGTGCACGGCGCAAGACCCTGGCATCGATCGCCCTGCCATCGAGGAGCACCACGCGCACACGCTCGGCGCCACCCACGACATGCGCATTGGTGAGCACGAGGTCCGGCGCCACGAAGAAGCCCGAGCCCTGGCCCCGGCTGGACCTGATGGTGACAACCGAGGCCTGTACCCGCCTCATCCTTTCCGACAGCGCGCCTTCCGGCAGCGCCACCGGCCGCAGGACCACGGCCGGTTGCGTTCGGGGATCGGCCGAAGTGGGAGCGGCGGCAGCCGCCAGTTGCTGGCGATCCTGCCGCAGCAGGGCATGGAGCTGCCGGTCCGCCGCCAGATTGCGGGCCGCCGCCGCCAGGCCGCGCAGGATCAGTTCAACTTCGCCGTCGGGCATGCCGTCCTGCATGGCCGCAAAACCCTGCGATCGAGTCTCGAGGACGACGCGCCGATCGAGCAGGGAATAGACCTGCCAGGTGACGTCGACGGAGATTTCGCCGGATTGGGTGCCAAGCCACCGCGCATTCATCATGCTGACCTCGTCGCAGACATCCATCAGCATCCGGTCGACGCGGCCACCCACCAGGAACTCGGCTTGGCTTCCGGTATCGACGAACAGATCCTCCGACGGACCCACGACATTGTAGCCGGCCCCGCGCAAGGCATCGCCGAGAACGTCCTGCGTCTCGGCATCGTCGGCGCTGACCCGCCCGGCCTTCCAGTAGATCGGCTCGGGCGACAGCGTGGCGCCGCAGCCGGTATAGACGTGGCCGCCGCGATAGGAGCCGACTTGCTGGCCCCGTGTCAGGTTGAAGACGATGCGATCGATCTGGATCGGCGCAAGCCGGTCATTCGCCCCGGCGGCGCTCTGCAAGACAGGCACCGGCGGCACGCTGATCCCGCGGCAGCCGGAAACAGCCAGCAGGGCAACGGCCAGGAGCACAATTGCCGTGACCGGGCGGCAGGGCCCGCTCGAACAACCACCCGGCCGCAACAGCATGGTTTCGGTTCCCCCGACAGTTAATTCGCGCGATGGTAGAAAATACTATGCGAATTCTGCGTCGGGTTGTAAACAGGCAAAGCCTGCCGCGTGACTATTCCTTGCGAGCGAAGCCGATGCCCCGGAGTGCGCCTTCGATCTCGCCCAGAATGGCCGGATCGTCGATGGTCGCCGGCATGTTGTATTCCTTCCCGTCGGCGATCTTCTGCATCGTGCCGCGCAGGATCTTGCCGGAGCGGGTCTTGGGCAGGCGCGCCACCACGGTGGCACTCTTGAAGGCCGCCACCGGACCGATCTTGTCCCGCACCAGTTGCACCACCTCGGCCACCACCTTCTCGGCCGGCTTGTCGACGCCGGCCTTCAGCACCAGGAAACCCAGCGGCACCTGGCCCTTCAACTCGTCATGGGCGCCGATCACCGCGCATTCGGCAACGTCGGGATGGCTCGCCAGTACTTCCTCCATGCCGCCGGTGGAGAGGCGATGGCCGGCGACGTTGATGATGTCGTCGGTGCGGGCCATGATGTAGACGTAACCGTCCTCGTCGAGGAAACCCGCATCCGCCGTCTGGTAGTAGCCGGGGAAGGTCGTCATGTAGCTCTTGCGATAGCGCTCCTCGGCATTCCATAGCGTGGGGAAGGCGCCTGGTGGCAGCGGCAGCTTGCAGACGATGTTGCCGATCTCGCCCGGCTTGGCCGGATGTCCGTCATCGCCCAGGACCTGCACATCCCAGCCGGGCGCCGCGCGCGTCGGCGAGCCGTGCTTCACCGGCAGTTTCTCGATGCCCAGGCAATTGGCGGCAATGGCCCAGCCGGTCTCGGTCTGCCACCAGTGGTCGATCACCGGCACCTTCAGCTTGGCCTCGGCCCATTCCAGCGTCGCCGGGTCCGAACGCTCGCCCGCCAGGAACAAGGCGCGCAGCGAGGAGATATCGTATTTGCCGATGTGTTCGCCATTCGGATCGTCGCGCTTGATGGCGCGAAAGGCCGTGGGCGCGGTAAAGAGGACGCGCACCTTGTGCTCGGCGATCACCCGCCAGAAGGCACCGGCGTCAGGCGTGCCCACGGGCTTCCCTTCATAGACGATGGTGGTGGAGCCATGGAGCAGCGGCGCATAGACGATGTAGGAATGGCCCACCACCCAGCCGACATCGGAGGCAGACCAATACACCTCGCCCGGCTGCATGTCATAGATATGCCGCATGGTCCAGTTGAGCGCCACGGCGTGGCCGCCATTGTCGCGCACCACACCCTTGGGCTGGCCGGTGGTGCCGGAGGTGTAGAGGATATAGAGCGGATCGGTGGCGGCGACCGGCACGCAAGGATGCGGTACAACGCCCGCCTCGGCCTCGCTCCATTCGAGATCGCGCCCCGAGATCAGGCGCGCCTGCTCCATCGGCCGCTGCAGGATGACGCAATGGGCGGGCTTGTGGGCGGCCATCTCGATGGCAGCATCGAGCAGCGGCTTGTAGGGCACCACCCGCGAGACTTCAATGCCGCAGGAGGCACTGACGATGACCTTCGGCTTGCAATCGTCGACCCGGGTCGCCAGTTCCTTGGCCGCGAAACCGCCGAATACGACCGAGTGAATGGCACCGAGGCGCGCGCAGGCCAGCATGGCGACCAGCGCCTCCGGCACCATCGGCATGTAGATGATAACCCGGTCTCCCTTGGTCACGCCGAGTTTCGCCAGGGCACCGGCGAAACGGGCGACGCGGTCGGTCATCTCGCGATAGGTGATGCGGGCAATGGTCTGCGTCACCGGGCTATCGTGGATGACCGCCACCTGGTCGCCGCGCCCGGCTGCTACATGACGGTCGAGGCAGTTATGTGCGGTGTTGAGCTCGGCCCCGGCAAACCAACGATAGAACGGTGGATTGCTGTCATCGAGGACCCGGTCCCATTTCCGGTGCCAGTCGATGGCCTCGGCTGCCTTGCCCCAGAATCCCTCCCGGTCCGCGATGGACTGGCGATAGAGGGTGTCGAATGATCCTGACATGGCGTGCCGTCTCCCCTTTGCATCCAATCGGCCGCTGCTCCGGCGCTTCCTATGCCCCTACAAATAGCAGGCTCTCGGGCACAGGGTCGAGGTGTCGATTGGTCGCGTCAATGAAAAAGGCCGCCCGCGGCCGATGCCCCGGGCGGCCTGCTTTCAGCCACGACCGATGCGGTCAGGCGGCGTCCCGCACCTTGCCAGCCGCCACGCGATTGGTGGCGCTGATGATGGCCTTCAGCGACGCGGTCACAATGTTCGAGTCCTTGCCGACGCCGAAGACCGTGCGGCCGTCGGGCAATTGGGTCTCGAGATAGGAAACCGCCGCCGCGTCATTGCCGACGCCGACCGAATGTTCCCGGTAATCAACCACTTTGAGCTGGATGCCGGAATGGCGCCGCAGCGCATCCATGAAGGCGTCGATCGGCCCGTTGCCACGACCGCTGATGGTCATTTCCTTGCCATTCTCGCGGATGACTCCAGTCAGGTTGCGGATCTCGCTGGCATGGGAGTCCGACTGGGTCTGGTGGTTGACGAAGGTATAGGGCGTCTCCAGCGACAGATACTCGTCGTTGAAGGCCTGCCAGATCTGGCTGGCGGTGATCTCCTTGCCGGTCTTGTCGGCGATGTCCTGCACCACCTGGCTGAACTCCATCTGCAGCCGGCGCGGCAATTGCAGGCCATAGTCGGTTTCCAGCACATAGGCGACACCGCCCTTGCCGGACTGGCTGTTGATGCGGATGACCGCTTCATACGAGCGCCCGACATCGGCTGGGTCGATCGGCAGATAGGGCACCGCCCATTCGCCGCTGTTCGACTGCTTCATGGCGGCGAAGCCCTTCTTGATCGCATCCTGATGCGAGCCGGAGAAAGCCGTGAAGACCAAATCGCCGGCATAGGGGTGGCGCGGATGCACCGGCAACTGGTTGCAGTATTCGGCCGTGCGCACCAACTCGTTGATATCGGAGAAATCCACCTCCGGATCGACGCCCTGGGTGAAGAGGTTGAGCCCCAGGGTCACCAGGTCGACATTGCCGGTGCGCTCGCCATTGCCGAACAGCGTTCCCTCGATGCGGTCGGCGCCGGCCATGATGCCGAGTTCCGCCGCGGCGACGCCGGTGCCGCGATCATTATGCGGGTGCAGTGAGATGATGGCGGCATCCCGCCGTGTCATGTTGCGGCAGAAATACTCGATCTGGTCGGCATAGATGTTGGGCGTCGACATCTCGACCGTTGCCGGCAGGTTGAGGATGCAGCGCTTCGCCGGGGTCGGCTGCCACACATCCATCACCGCCTCGCACACCTCGATCGCGTAATCGATCTCGGTGCCGGTAAAGCTCTCCGGGCTGTACTGAAAGACGAACTCGGTCTTGCCCAGTTGCTTCTCGGCCAGTTCCCGCACCAGCGTCGCGCCATTGACGGCGATCTCCTTGATCCCCTTCATGTCCTGGTTGAAGACAACGCGCCGCTGCAAGGTCGAGGTTGAATTGTAGACATGGACGATGGCGCGCTTCGCCCCCAGCAGCGCCTCATAGGTCCGCGTGATGAGGTGGTCGCGCGCCTGGGTCAGCACCTGGACGGAGACGTCGTCCGGGATATGCCCGCCCTCGATCAGTTCGCGGCAGAAATCGAAATCGGTCTGGCTGGCGGACGGGAAACCGATCTCGATCTCCTTGTAGCCCATCTTCACCAGCGTCCGGAACATGCGCAGCTTGCGCTCCGGGCCCATCGGCTCGATCAGCGCCTGGTTGCCATCGCGCAGATCCACCGAGCACCAGATCGGTGCCTTGGTGATGCTCCGGGCGGGCCATTGCCGGTCGGGCAGGACGATCGGCTGGAAGGGTTTGTACTTGCCGGAAGGGTCGATACGCATAGCGAATTTCCTTGGAAAGGGGGGCGGACGGGGTCCGTTCGGGGCTCCTGGATTGCGACTCTTGCGCCGCCGCCGGTCTTCCCCAAGGCGCCCGATGGGGTGCCGGTCTGGGGAAGGTCGCTTGGCTACCGACGGCGGCCGCTAAGCGAGCGCAGGCCCGGAAGCAATCCGCTGCCAACCCCTAACTTATTGCTGCTCATGATGAATTTGCGGAACATCGGCAAATCCTGACGACTTAGGATAATCTGGCTGGGAGGGGCAAATTGCCCACGCGGCCGGCGCGATTCAGCACGCCGGGGCGGTAAGTCGAAGCGAAAGCGCCAGATTTTGCGTCAGTTTGCTCATGAACTACACTTAATCAGCCGTCCCGGCCGGGTCAAGTAGCAATAAAATAACCGCCGGCGGGCCGATTTGGCCCAGCGACGGCGGTTGGAAGAGATAGACTTTCTTTGTCCGGCCTGGCTGACCTGCGGTCAGTGCACCCTCTCGAGTACGGCCAGTTCGTCCTTGATCCTCAGCTTCTGCTTCTTGAGTTCGTGGATGGCGGCGTCATCCGGATGGGGTCGACGTTCCTCGGCGGCAATCTTCGCGTCCAGATCGGCGTGCTTGGCCTTGAGTGACTCGGCGTGGGCATTGGTAGCCATATCTTTCTCCCATGCTATTGCGGAACTCAGATTTGCAGTGGAATTGCTGATGTGCTGCTGGTTTGCGGTTCCTCCGGTTCAATATGGCCCTGGGACCGGTGGTCCGGGGACGGGCCTGGAATTGCCTTTGCGGCAGATTGTGAAGATGCTAACGCCAATATCGTCCCCAAGTAAATGAGCGAGTGTGCCGCGTGCTTCAAGGTGACGCGGCAAAAATGCCCAAATTGATCATGCAACTCTGACTGAATTCCGGGTCCGAGCCCAACCCGACCTTCAATTCCTGACAGCAAGCCAATGGTCCGACAGAAAAATAGCCCGCAAACCCAACATCCGCCCTCGCGCCTGATCATCGGCATCACCGGCGCATCCGGCATCATCTACGGCATCCGTCTCCTGGAATTGCTCAAGGACACCATGATCGAGACGCATCTCGTCATGTCGCGCGCGGCCGAAGTCACGCTGGCCTATGAGACCGACCGCAAGGTGGCGGCGGTCCGCGCGCTGGCCGATTTCTGCCACAGCAACGAAGATCTGGCTGCGCCGATTTCGTCGGGTTCCTTCCTGACCCTCGGCATGATCGTGGCGCCCTGCTCGGCCAAGTCGCTGGCCGAGATCGCCAGCGGTGTCACGCCGACGCTGATCGCGCGCGCGGCCGACGTCGCCCTCAAGGAACGCCGACGCCTCGTGCTGATGCTGCGCGAGACGCCGCTGCATCTGGGCCATATCCGCAACATGGCGGCGGTGACCGAAATGGGCGGCATCATCGCGCCGCCGGTACCCGCCATGTATGCCCAGCCGCAATCCATCGACGAGATGGTCGATCAAAGCCTGGGCCGCGTTCTCGACCTCTTTGGCCTGCACCTCGACAGCGTTACCCGCTGGAACAAGAAGAAGGCGCCGCGGCCCCGCGATTGACAATCGTGGCTGATCAGAACTCGCGCCGGCGCGCCATCACCAGCAGGGTGAATGCCGCCGCGACGACGAGCGCCATGACCATCACGCCGTTGGCCCCCCAGATATCGATCGATGCACCGCCGATCGGCGGACCGACGACATTGGCGAAGGTATAGACCATCACGAAGGCGGCATTGATCATCACCAGCTGGCCGCCGGCATATCTGCGGCCCATCGCCACCAGCGCGACCGAATAGGCACCCCAGACAAAACCGCCCCAGGCAAAGACCACGAATACCAGCGGCAGGGGATAGGCCGGGAGCCCCAGCAGGATCAGGGCCGGCGCCACGACACAGGCGATGCCGCAGCCGACCAGCACCGGGTGCGGCCCCCAGCGATCGGCCAGCCAGCCGATCGGAAATTGCAGCAGGATGTTGCCGGCGATGAAGATGCTGAGCAGACGCAGCGCGAAGCCCTCGTCGAAGCCGATGCGCTGGCCCCAGATGTGGAGGAAGCTGAAGAACGTCGCATCCAGCGCGCCGGAGAGGAACGCCCCCGCCAGCAGGGCCGGCAGCGCCACGAAGATCGCGCCGAAGCCGCCCTGCCCGTGTTCCGACAGCGCCGGGGCCAGACGGCGCAGCCAGATGACGATCAGCAGCGAGAGCAATTGCAGGGCGATGAAGATCGGCAAGGGCGAGGTGCCGAGCCGCAGCGCGTAATCGAGGGTGAGCGGTCCGGCCGCGAAGCCACCGGCCATGATGGCGGCGTAGAGCGCCACGGTCCGGCCGCGGTTGCGGTCAGTCGAGGCCACATTGATCCAGGTTTCGGTCACGACCCAGGGGACGCTGCCGGACAGGCCGCTGACGAACCGCAGCACCAGCCAGATCGCCACGGAATCGGTGAACATCATCGGCACCAGGGTCACCAGTGAAATCACCGTGCACCAGACCATGGCATTGCCGCTGCCGAAACGGCGCACGATCCGCTGCGTGAAGGGTGACATGAGGAGGACGCCGAGCGGATGCGCCGCACCGACCACGCCGATCATCACGGCGTCGATGCCGCGGGTCTCCATGTCGAGGGCCATCCACGGCACCAGGCCGCCGAAGGAAATGCTGAAGGCGAAAATGGCGGCATAGAGGCCGATCAGGGCCTGCAGGCGCCGGCCCTGGTCATATCCGTCCGCCGGTCCCGCCGCTGGGTATTCCTTCGTCATCGTCATTCCGCCGTCTGATACGCCGCCTGATCCGGGCGCCCAATCCGGGCGCCGATACGGAATCGGCGCGGCGGGCACCATAGCTCAACTGTATACACCCGCCTAGGCGCACACCATGATGGGGATTTTGTGTGAAATTCAAGGCAATTCCCGCAGGTTTAGCGGGGCGTTAATCTGCCACGGCCATCTTGCCCGTATTCAACGACAGACGAGGGTCGGAGTTTGCAGCAGGTGGTCCAGATGGCACCAGCCGTCATGGCAAAAGTGAACCGGGAGGAAATCGAGGCGGAGCTGATCTCCGGCCTCTACAAGCGTACGCGCCCGCTGCTGATCGCCAATATCGGTGCAATGCTGCTCCTCAGCCTCTCACTCTGGCGCAGCGCCGACCATGCCTATGTGCTGCTCTGGGCCGGCACATTGTTCTGCTGGACCATGCTCCGCTTCGCCCTGGCCAAACTCTATCTCTCCCGCCCGCGCAGCGTCGGCGAGGCCAAGCATTGGGTCTATGCCTTCGCCGTCGGATCGGGGGTCGCCGGGATGCTGTGGGGTTCCTCGGTCCTGCTCATCACCGCCATGGGCCCCGATTACGGCCGGCTCGTGATCGCCTTCATGATGGCCGCCCTCTCCGCCTCCGCCATCGCCGGCTATACCAACAGCCTGGTCGCCTTCGGCGCCTTCACGCTTCCCGCCCTCGCTCCCTTCGGTTATCACCTCATCTGGTTCGACGGTGAACCCAGCTGGCTGATCGGCGCCTTCGTGCTGTTCTGGGGCCTGCTGCTGTGGTCGATGGCGCGCCACCTCAATGACGGCTTCAAGGAGAACGTGGCGCTGCTGCTCGGCAACCAGAACCTGATCCGGCATCTTTCCGCCGCCAAGGAGCGTGCCGAGTTGGCCAACCTCGCCAAGTCGCGCTTCCTCGGCAATATGAGCCACGAATTGCGCACCCCGCTCAATGCGGTGATCGGCTATTCCGAGATGATGAAACTGCAGATCCTCGGCCCGATCGACAACCCGCAATACGCCGAATATGTCGGTCATATCCATGACCGCGGCCGGCACCTGCTGCATTTCGTCACCCAGGTCTTCGACCTGTCGCAGTTGGAGGCCGGCGACATCGACCTGGCCGCGGACCGGATCGACGTGACCAAGCTGGTGGTCGAGGCGGTCGAGGAGGCCATTCCGGCTGCCATCGCCGAGGGCATCATCGTCAATGCCGAGGTAGCCACCGATCTTCCGCAGCTTGTCGGCGATCATGGCAAGCTGCGGCAGGTCCTGCGCAATCTCCTTGGCAATGCGATCAAGTTCACAACCGACGAAAACCGCGTCACGGTCGGCGCCGAGAAACTGCCGGACGGCCGCCTTGCCATTGCCGTCAGTGATGGCGGGATCGGCATGTCGCCGGCCGAGATTGAACAGGCGACCATCCCCTTCCACCGGCTGGAAAGTCAGGACCACATGAAGCGGGACACCCCGCTCAGGAACGATACCGGCCAGACTGCAACCGGTCTTGGCCTGCCCATCTCGCGCCTGCTGGTCGAACTGCATGGCGGCGAGTTGAAGATCGAGAGCCGGCCGGGAACCGGTACGACCGTCACCGTCCTGTTGCCGCCAGAACGCCTCGCCTCGCCGCCGCGGCCGTCGCCGGAAAGCAACACCGAGGCCGCATCCGCGCTGGCCGCGCGGCTCGCCCCCGGCGCCGCTGAATAGCACCGTTCAAAGCTGGTTCAGGATCGTGTCGATGGCGGTTCGGTCCTGGCCGTCGGCTATTCCGACCAGCTTGGACAGATAGCGATCGAAGCCCGCCGTCGCGAGTTGCCGCGCCGGCAGCGTGCTCAGTGACCCGGCATGCGGCTCCAGCGCCTTGGCGATCCAGACCTGCGCTACCTTTTCGCATTCCAATTCGACCGACAGAATGCCGTGCTTGATCGATTGCCGGTCGGCCCTGGCAAGATCCGGAAAATCGTTGACCAGCCGTCGCCGCGTTGTCCGCAGGGGCTTCAACACCGCTTCGTTCCAACTGGCGATGGCCCTTTCGGCCGCCTCGATCCCGTCGACACCGGTCTCGTAGCCGCGCGCCGCCAGCCAGCATATGGCGAGCAGCAGATTGACATCCGCGCCACGCCGGTCCTGCAGGTCGAGGCAGGCCTGGGCCACTGGCGGCCGGCAATAGAGCGCCAGGCTGAAGGACCAGAAATCCGCCGGGTCGAGCCTAATCGCCAAAGCTGATCCCCAGGCCGCGCGCGGTCTTGACCAGGGCGCCGGCGGGATCGACCGCCTGGTAATGCGCGATTGCCGCCTCGATCGGCACGTCGATCACTTCCCGCTCGCGCCAGGCCACCATGCGGTCAAACTTGCCGGCGGCGATGAGATCGACCGCATGCACACCGAAGGCCGAGCCCAGCAGCCGGTCCTTCGGCTCCGGCGTGCCGCCGCGCTGCACATGGCCCAGCACCGTCACCCGCGTCTCGGCACCGCTCCGCCGGGCGATCTCCTCGCCGATATAGTGCCCGATGCCGCCATAGGTCCTGGCCCCCTTGCCGCCGCCGCTATGAACGGCGGTGATCGATTGCCCGTCCTCGGTCTTGACGGCCTCGGCGACGATGATGAGGGCGAAGTTGCGGCCGCGCTGGCGCAGGGCTTTGAGTTTTTCCTCGATCGCCGCGAAGCGGTAGGGGATTTCGGGGATAAGAATGACATCGGCACCGCCGGCGATGCCGGCCGAAAGCGCGATATGCCCGGCATCGCGCCCCATCACCTCCAGCACCATAACGCGGCTGTGGCTGGCGGCGGTCGGCTGCAGATGGTCGAGCGCCTCGGTCGCGGTCTGCACCGCGGTCTCGAAGCCGATCGATTCCTCGGTGACGCCAACATCATTGTCGATGGTCTTCGGGACCGTCACCAGATTGATCCCGCCCAGTGCCGCCAGGCGCCGCAGGATCGCCATGGAACCGTCGCCGCCGATGCCGATCAGCGCATCGAGGTGCAAGTCGCGATAACCGGCGATGACCTCGGCCGAGCGGTCGACCTTGTTGCCGTCTTCCATCGGAAAGGCGAAGGGGTCGCCCTTGTTGGTGGTGCCGAGGATGGTGCCGCCCTGGCGCAGCATGTCGGAACCCAGTACGCGGTCATCAAGCTCGGTCGCCTCGACGGGCCGCGCCAGCAATCCCGCCGTGCCGTTGTGGATACCGACGACATCCCAGCCGAAATGGCCCCTGGCATGGGCATAGACGGCGCGGATGACCGCATTCAAGCCGGCACAATCGCCGCCGCTGGTCAGGATGCCGATCCGCTTCACGCTCATGCCGCGAGTTCTCCCTTGCCTTTTCCGATCCTGCTTCCAACTATTAGCACAGGCATTCCAGAGAAACGCATAGCCACATGAGCGACAAGGCTTTTTTCGAGATCAGCACAGAGCGCGCCGTGCTCGGCATCGGTGGCGCCGACCGTGCCACCTTCCTGCAGGGTCTCATCAGCAACGACACAACACGAATCGGCGATTCCTGCGCCATTTTCGCCGCCCTGCTGACGCCCCAGGGCAAGTTCGCCTTCGATTTGATGCTGGTGGGTGATGGGGAGCGTTATCTGGTCGATGCCGAGGCCGGGCGCCGCGCCGATCTGCTGAAGCGCCTCAAGATGTTCAAGCTACGCTCGCAGGTGACGCTCGACGATCTCGACGCCGATCTCGTCGTCGTGCATCTCTTTGGCGGAGACACACTCGCCCGCCTCGGCCTCGCCGCCGAACCCGGCCAGGCGAAAAGGTTGGCGGGCGGCGTCGTTTTTGTCGATCCGCGCCTCGCCACCCTGGGCGCCCGCTCCTTCCTGCCGCGCGCCAGTGCGCAACAGACGCTACAGGAACTCGGCTTCGAAGCGGCGGCACCCGGCGCCTTCCGCCAACACCGTTACGGCCTCGGCGTGCCGGAAGGCAGCACCGACCTCACCCCCGACAAGTCGATCCTCCTCGAATGCGGCTTTGACGAGATGCACGGCATCGACTGGCAGAAGGGCTGCTATATGGGCCAGGAACTGACGGCCCGCACCAAATACCGGGGCCTCGTCCGCAAGCGCCTGCTGCCGGTGCGCTTCGAGGGACCGGCCCTTGTGCCCGGCACGATCCTCGACTCCGGCGGCAAGGAAGCCGGCGAGGTGCGCGCCGTCGACGGTTCGGTGGGCCTGGCGCTCATCCGCCTCGAGCATCTCGATGCCCTGAAGGGCGCCGGACTTAGCCATTTCGGCACATCCGTCATTGCAGATGTGCCGGGCTGGATGAAATTGCCGGAACCCGTCTGAAATCGGTGCTGAGCCGGGACGGATCCGTCAGTAGCCCAATTGGTCAGCAATCAAAATGCAGACGACAATCAAGGCGCACGAGCCGACCATAAGCGTCAAGGCCATCAGGACAAACGCCCCACCCAGCGATGTCCGGTTTTCCTCCGTTACGACTTGATCTGCGGCAATGGGCGGATAGTCTCGGCCGAGCCGTCTGATCCAGAGCATCGCCGGCAAAGCCAGGACAATTCCGACCGCAGTACTGACGATATAATGCATTCGTTCTGCCGCCAAACCGGCAGGAAGGATATCTGCATAGGAATCAACAAGAATAGGCGTGGCGGTCACCAGGATGATGACAATCGGAAAAACGACAAAGACGATGTAGCGGTAGAAATTTTTCACCGACAGCCGCAAGAAACGTTCTGTCTCATTTGAGGGCAACAGACGCGGCCCCTCCCGGCCAAACAAGGGGCGATAAATCGGACGGCCTTCTATATCAAGCCCGAACGCGTTTTCTGTCAGCGCATTGATGAGCCCCACAGCGATTTCTCTCCTGCTACAATCCGCACCCGAACACTACCATTTGTTGCAACGGCGATTCAAGCGACGTCCCCGACTTGAGCTGGAGGTGTAGCTCACCTAGTCTGCGCTCTGGCTGACAGGGGAGAATCATGACAAGGGCGCGTCTTCGCGATCTCGGCATCACGCTCGGGCAATTGCCGCCGGGGCCGCTCAATGCCATCACCGACATTCCCGGCATTCGCGTCGGCTTCTCGACGCTGATCCGCGACGAGCCACACATTGTGCGCACCGGCGTCACGGCGCTGTGGCCGGCGGACGACATCTATACCGATTTCATGTTCGCCGGCATTCACTCCTTCAACGGCAATGGTGAAATGACCGGCAGCCACTGGCTTGCCGAGCAGGGCCTGCTGGCGGCTCCTATCACCATCACCAACACCCATGCGACCGGCATCGCGCGCGACGCCATTTGCCAGCATGCGACGCGGCGCGGCATCGACCAGCCCTGGCATCTGCCGGTGGCGGCCGAGACCTGGGATGGCTGGCTCTCGGATGCCGAGACCTATCCGGTCACCCTGGACATGGCGATCGAGGCGCTGGACGCGGCCAAGGCGGGACCCGTGCCGGAGGGCAATATCGGCGGCGGCACCGGCATGATCACCCATGAGTTCAAGGGTGGCACCGGGACCGCCTCGCGCAAGCTGCCGGCGGAACTCGGTGGCTGGACGGTGGGCGCGCTGGTGCAATCGAATTACGGCAAGCGTAATCTGCTGCGCTGCGGTCATGCGCCGGTGGGGCTGGAGATCACCAACGATATCGTCCCCTCGGCCCATGCCGAGCGTACCGCCGAACAGGGCTCGATCATCGTCATCCTGGCAACCGATGCACCGCTGCTTCCCATCCAGTGCCAGCGCCTGGCACGCCGCGCCACCACCGGCCTTGCCTGGGTGGGCGGCATCGGCTCCAATGGATCGGGCGACATCTTCCTCGCCTTTTCCACCGGCAACCGCATCCCCCTCAAATCGAAGATGGCGGAGGTGCGGATGCTGGGCATGGAGGAATGCACGCCCCTCTTCCAGGCGGCGGCTGAGGCCACCGAGGAAGCGATCTGGAATGCGCTCTGCGCCGCCGAAACCATGACCGGCTACAAGGGCCGCACGGCCCATGCCATCCCGCATGATCTGGTGAAGGAGGCGGTCGCCCGCTATGCCCGCAGAGACTGACAAAGGCGAGATTGATCAGCTCGTAGCCAGCCTCGGCCTGCTGCCGCATCCCGAGGGTGGCTTCTACCGCGAGACCTATCGCGCGGGTGAAAGCATTGCGCGGGCTGCGCTGCCCGACCGCTTCGTCGGCGACCGGTCCCACGGTACGGCCATTTATTACCTGCTGGCGGCGGGCGACCGGTCGAAACTGCACCGCATCGCCGCCGACGAGATCTGGCATTTTTATGCCGGCGATCCCTTGCTGATCGTCGCTCTTGCGCCCGATGGCGCTCTGTCGGTGACAACATTGGGCCGCGACTTCGCAGCCGGTCATGTGCCGCAACATGTGGTGCCTGCCGGTTATTGGTTCGGCGCCATCCCCGCGGGTGGCAGCGCCTATGCCCTGACCGGCTGCACGGTCGCACCCGGATTCGATTTTGCTGATTTCGAACTGGCGGAGCGCGCTGCGCTGCTGTCGTCCTTTCCGCAACACCGGGACTGGATCGAGCGGCTGACTTAGGATGCCTTTCGTCCCGACATGCTTTGTGTCATGGCCCGGCCCGGCCGAGCCGGGGCATGACAACAAGAGAAGCTCGCCAAAGCCGACACGCAATACCCTAATCCTCGTCGAACACCTTTGGCAGCGCGGCGCCGAGCGAGCGCACGGCGTCTTCCAGCGCCGCGGTGAAGCCGGCGCGGTTCCCGTTCCAGGCCACAGGTACGCCGACCACCGCATCGACCGCGACCGGCACCAGCACGATCTCGCCGCGCGGCAGGGCCTTGCCGGCGCCCTGCAGGAAGACCGGGATCACCGGCACCTCCGGAAAGCGTTCCTTGAGCCGCGCCACGCCGCCCTTGAAGCGGCCCATTACCTCGGCGCTGCCGCGCGAGCCTTCGGGAAAGACGATCAGGATCTCGCCACGCCCGATCGCCGCGGCACTTTCCGCCAGCGGATCCTCGCCGCGCGCGGCATTGCCGCGCTCCAGCGGCAGGATATTGAGGATGCGCAGGCTGAACCAGGCGAGCAGCGGATTCTTCAGGAAGTAATCCGCCGCCGCCACCGGCCGCACCTTGTCGATGAGGCGAAGCGGCATCAGCGAGAGCAGCACCAGGGTGTCGAGATGGCTGTTGTGGTTGGCGACGACGATGGCCGGGCCTTGATTCGGCAGGTTGTCGCGCCCGCGCAGGGTGACACCCAGCATCAACATGGCGACGGGGCGAAGCACCAGCAGCGCGAAAAGGCGGCGCAGCAGACCGTCCATGGTCAGTAATGCAGGTAATAGATCATGTGGAAGAAGAGCGGCGCGGTGAAGGTCAGGCTGTCGACCCGGTCGAGCACGCCGCCATGGCCCGGCAGCAGCGAGCCGCTGTCCTTCAGCTTCAGGTCCCGCTTCACGGCGGAGACGGTGACATCGCCGGCAAAACCCGCCAGCGCCAGCACGCAGCCGATGGTCGCCGCCTGCAGCCAGGAGAGCGGCGTGAGATAGGGCGCCGCCAGGACCGCCACCAGGGTGGTGATGGCGACACCGCCCAGCAGGCCCTCGATGGTCTTGTTGGGGCTGACCTTCGGCACCACCTTGTGCCGGCCCAGCAGCTTGCCGCTGCAATACTGGCCGACATCGTTGATTTCGGTGAGGAGCAGCAGATAGAGCAGCAGCCCGTCACCGCCCGCCAGCGGATTGACCTCGTGCGGCAAGGCGAGGAGATAGGCTGCATGGCTCAGCGAGAACACCGTCACCATCAGGCCCCAATGCAGCGTCCCCGCCGCCTTGATGAAACCCTGCGTCTCGCCCGCGATCACCATGCGCAAGGGGAGCGCCAGGAACATGTAGACCGGAATGAAGATGATAAAGACGCCATACCAGCCGACCGAGACCCAGTAATACTGGATCGGGATCGCGAAATAGGCCCAGAAGAGGACGCGGTGATCGGCACGGCGCGTCGGGATCAGGGTCACGAATTCCTTGAAGGCGAGGAAGCTGATGAGACCGAAAAGCGCCACCGGCACCCAGGAAGGGAGTGCGATCGAGGCGGCGATCAGCAGCACGATCACCCACCAGGTGCGGGTGCGCAGCCACAATTCCTGCTTCTTCTTCCGCTGCGGCCAGGCGATGGCGGTCGCCACGGCCAGCAGGCCGATCACCGCCGCCACGGCGATGGCGACATTCGGCGTGATGTCGAGATAGTTCATCCGGCGGCTTCCTTGAGCGCCTGGCGGGCGCGGTTGAGGATGGTGACCAGACCGAGCAGGCAGATCGCCGCCATGATCCAGTCGATCCAGCCGCCGATGGGGGCACCAATGCCAATGGCAAGGCCGAGGATGCCGAAGATTGCGGCGCGGTCGCTCTTGCCCATCGGCCCGTCATAACGCCGGCTGGCGCCTACCACCTGGCCGAGGATGCCGGTCATCTCGCCGATGACGGCGATGACGACGGCGAGGATGACCCAGAACGGCGTCACCCCCGGCAGCAGCGCGAAGGGCAGATAGAGGGCGGCATCCGACACCACATCGCCCACTTCGTTGAGGATGGCGCCGAGGCGCGACTTCATCCCGAATTCGCGAGCGAGTATGCCGTCGATTGCATTGGCCGCCATGCGGATGAAGAGGAAGAGCGGGAGGAGGAGCCACAGCCAGGTCACCTCCGGCCAGATCGCCAGCACCAGCCCGACGATCATGGAATCCGCCATCGCCGCCAGCGTCATGCCATTGGCGGTAACGCCGCCTTGTGCGAGGCGGGCGGCCAGCGGGCGCAGCAGGGCGACGAAGCGGGGCTTGAGATCGTAGATCGACGGCATGGCCGCCACTATAGCCGGCGGGCGAGTTCCGCCAAGATGCGAAACGGCGATTGCCGCGTGTCGGCCGTCACATCTGCGAGCGAACCGGCCAGGCGCTTCAGCCCTTCCCGGCCCCAGCGCTCGCGGATCGCCGCCTCGATCCAGGCCGAGGCCTGGGCTGCACGCTTCCGCGCCAGCCGTCCCGCTTCGCGCAGCCAGGCGGCATGCTCGTCCATCGCCGCTACCAGCCGGTCGATACCCTCGGCGGCATTGGCCGAGACGATGAGTACCGGCACCTGCCAGGCGCCTTCCTCCTGCCGGCCGGCGCCGAGGCCGAGTGCCCCCTTCACATCCGCCCGCGCCCGGATAGCCGCCCGGCCAAGATCGCCCTTGGTGACGGCAACGACATCCGGAATCTCGACGATGCCGGCCTTCATGAACTGGAGCGAATCGCCCGAGCCGGGCTGCACGCAGAACAGCACGGTATCGGCAGCGAGCGCGATATCCGTTTCCGACTGGCCGACCCCCACGGTCTCGATCAGCACCACGTCATAGAGCGCGCGCATCAACACCATGGCGGCATAGGTGATCTCGGCCAGGCCGCCCAGCTGATCGCGCGCCGCCATCGAGCGGACGAAGATGCCGTCATCCTCGGGATCGGTGCGGAGCCGCGTGCGGTCGCCCAGCAGGGCTCCGCCGGAGCGCTTCGAGGAAGGGTCGATGGCGATCACCGCGATGCGCTTTCCGGCAGCGCGATAGGCCTGGATGAGGGCGCCGGCCAGGGTCGACTTGCCGACGCCAGGGGGGCCGGTCAGGCCGATCACATGGGCCGTCGGCAACGCATGGGCTTCATCCAGCAGCGCCGTGATCGCGGCCTCGTCCGGGCTGCTCTCAAGCTGCGCCAGCGCCCGCGCCAAGGCGGTCTTGCCGCCGGCGCGGAGAGCCGCCAGCGGCGTCGCGTGGATCACCCCTCGCCCTTGCGGCCGGACTGGTCGCCGCTCAGCGCCGCCTGGGCCGCCGCCAGCTTGGCGATCGGCACGCGGTAGGGCGAGCAGGAGACATAGTCGAGCCCGACCTGGGCGCAGAAATGGATCGAGGCCGGATCACCGCCATGCTCGCCGCAGATGCCGAGCTTGATATTGCTCCGCGTCTTGCGGCCGCGTTCGGCGGCGATCTTCACCAGTTCGCCGACGCCCTCGGTATCGAGCGAGATGAAGGGGTCGCGCTCGATGATGCCCTGGCGCTCATAGGATTGGATGAAGCGCGCGGCATCGTCGCGGCTGAGACCATAGGTGGTCTGGGTGAGGTCGTTGGTGCCGAAGCTGAAGAATGCCGCATCCCTGGCGATCTCGCCCGCCAGCAGGGCTGCGCGCGGCAGCTCGATCATGGTGCCGACCGAATAGGGCACCTTGTGGCCGGTTTCCTTGGCAACCTCCTCGGCGACGCGGTCGATGATCGCCTTCATGAGGGTCAGCTCCTTGGGGATGCCGACCAGCGGGATCATGATTTCCGGTTCCGCCGTTTCGCCCTGCTTGGCCTTCACCTCGGCCGCCGCCTCGAAGATGGCGCGGGCCTGCATCTCGTAGATTTCGGGGTAGGTGATGCCGAGGCGGCAGCCGCGATGGCCCAGCATCGGGTTGGATTCATGGAGTTGCGAGGCCCGGTAGGCGACCGCATCGGTGGTGATGCCGGAAGCCGCCGCCACCTCCGCCATTTCCTCGCGGCTGTGCGGCAGGAATTCATGCAGCGGCGGGTCGAGCAGGCGAATGGTGACCGGCAGCCCCTTCATGATGTGGAACAGCTCGACAAAATCCTGGCGCTGCATGGGGAGGATCTTGGCCAGCGCCTTCTTCCGCCCCGCGACATCCTCGGCCATGATCATCTCGCGCATGGCGATGATGCGCGCACCGTCGAAGAACATGTGCTCGGTGCGACAGAGGCCGATGCCCTCGGCGCCGAACTGACGCGCCGTGCGGGCATCCAGCGGGGTCTCGGCATTGGTGCGGATCCTCAGCTTGCGCACCTCGTCCGCCCAGCCCATCAGGGTGGCAAAATCGCCGGAAAGCACCGGCTCGATGGTCGGCACCGCGCCCGCCATCACCTCGCCGGTGCCCCCATCGATGGTGATGACCTCGCCCTCGGCGATCTTGTGGCCCTTGGCGACCAGCAGCTTCTGCGCCGCGTCGACGCGCAGATCGCCGGCGCCGGAAACGCAGGGCCGGCCCATGCCGCGCGCCACCACGGCGGCGTGGCTGGTCATGCCGCCGCGCGTGGTCAGGATGCCGACCGCCGCATGCATGCCGTGGATGTCCTCGGGGCTGGTCTCCACGCGCACCAGGATCACCTTTTCGCCCTTCGAGGCGCGGTCCTCCGCCTCGTCGGCGGTGAAGACCACCTTGCCGGAGGCGGCACCCGGACTGGCCGGCAGGCCGCGGGCGATGACGTCCTTTTTCGCCTTGGGGTCCAGCGTCGGATGCAGCAGCTGGTCCAGCGATGCGGGATCGATGCGCGCCACCGCCGTCTTGCGGTCGATCAGCCCCTCGTTGCACATGTCGACGGCGATCTTCAAGGCGGCCGGCGCCGTGCGCTTGCCGTTGCGGGTCTGCAGCATATAGAGCGTGCCGCGCTGCACGGTGAACTCGATATCCTGCATGTCGGTATAATGCTTCTCCAGCTGCGCACGCACGGCGTTGAGCTGCTGGAACACCTCCGGCATGGTCTCTTCCATGGCGGGGAGGGTCGAGTTGTTGGCTTTCTTCCCGGCGATGGTCAGGTGCTGCGGCGTGCGGATGCCCGCCACCACGTCCTCGCCCTGGGCATTGATCAGGTATTCGCCGTAGAATTCGTTGGCGCCGGTCGAGGGGTTGCGGGTGAAGGCGACGCCGGTCGCGCAATCCTCGCCCATATTGCCGAACACCATGGCCTGGACATTGACCGCGGTCCCCCAATCCTCGGGGATGTCGTTGATCTTGCGATAGGTGATGGCGCGCGGGATGTTCCAGCTGCCAAAGACGGCACCGATCGCGGACCAGAGCTGTTCCTTCGGGTCCTGCGGGAAGGGCTTGCCCAGCTCCTCCTCGACCTTCGCCTTGTAATCGGCGATCACCTTCTGCCAGTCCTTGGCGGTGAGTTCGGTGTCGAGGTCGACACCCTTCTCCTGCTTGTGGAAATCCAGGATGTCCTCGAAATTGTGGTGCTCGACGCCCAGCACCACATTGCCGAACATCTGGATGAAGCGGCGATAGGAATCATAGGCGAACCGCGCATCGCCGGACATTTCCGCAAGACCTTTCACCGTCTCGTCGGTGAGGCCGAGATTGAGCACGGTATCCATCATGCCCGGCATCGAGACGCGGGCACCCGAGCGCACCGAGACCAGCAGGGGCGCCTTGGCGTCGCCGAATTTCAGGCCGACGATTTTCTCGATGTGGGCGACACCGGCCTCGACCTGGGCGGTGAGTTCCGCCGGGTATTTCTTCCCGTTGGCATAGAAATAGGTGCAGACTTCGGTGGTCGCGGTAAAGCCGGGCGGCACCGGCAGGCCGAGGGCCGACATCTCGGCCAGATTGGCGCCCTTGCCGCCCAGAAGGTTGCGCATGTCGGCCCGGCCCTCTGCCGAACCGCCCCCGAAATGATAGACCCATTTCGTCATGATCCCGCTCACCCTTCGATTCTGGAAAAATCGGCGACCCGGTTGAAACCGAGCCGGATCGCATTCAGCAGCCGCAGGCGGTTGGCCCGCAACTCCTTCTCGTCCGCATTCACCGTGACCTTGTCGAAAAACGCATCGACCGGGCCGCGCAGCCCGGCCAGCGCCACCATGGCCGAAGCGAAATCCTCGGCGCCGATCGCCTTGGCGAGGGTGGCCTCGGCGGCGTTCAGCGCGTCATGCAGCGCCTTTTCCTCGTCCTGTTGCAGCCAGGCCGCGTCCGGCGCCTCTCCATAGGCGATGCCGTCCTTCTTTTCCTCGATGCGGAGGATATTGGCAGCACGCTTGTAGCCGGCCAGCAGATTGGCGCCATCCTCGCTGTCGATCAGCCCCTTCAGCGCCTCGACCCGCGCCAGCAGTCGCGTCAGGTCATCCTCGTCGCCCAATGCAAAGACTGCCGCAATGAGGTCATGCCGCACCCCCTGCTCCTTCAACGCAACCTTGAGGCGGTCGGCGAAGAACTCCATGAGATCAGTCTGCACCTCGCGCGGCACGGTGTCGCCGAAACCGGCAATGCCCTGATAACCGCGATAGGCCGCGGCCAGAATCCCGCGCAGCGGCAGGCGCAGCTGGTTCTCGAGGATAAGGCGGATGATGCCCAGCGCCGCACGGCGCAGGGCGTACGGATCCTTCGACCCGGTCGGCTTCTCGTCGATGGCGAAGAAGCCGGTCAGCGTATCGATCTTGTCCGCGAGTGCCACGGCGACGCTCACCGGCGCCCGGGGGCAGGAATCGTTCGGCCCCAGCGGCTTGTAGTGATCGGCGATGGCATCGGCAACTTCATCGGGCAGTTTCTCCGCGCGCGCGTAGTAACGCCCCATGATGCCCTGGAGTTCCGGGAACTCGCCAACCATGCCGGAAACGAGATCGGCCTTCGCAAGTCCTGCTGCCTGGTTGGCCAGCCCCGCCTCGCAGCCCGGCACGTATTTCGCAATCTCGCGCGCCAGCGCCTTGATGCGCCGGCCCTTGTCGCCGACCGAGCCCAGTCTGGCGTGGTAGGTGATGGGGTCGAGCAGCGGTACCCGCGACGAGAGCCCCACCTTCAGATCCTGGTCCCAGAAGAACTTGGCGTCCGACAGGCGCGCGCGCAGCACGCGTTCATTGCCGTGGATGATCGCCTTGCCGCCGTCATGGGCTTCGATATTGGCGGTCACCAGGAAGCGCGGCGCCAGATTGCCGGCCTTGTCGAGCAGCGCGAAATACTTCTGGTTGACGCGCATGGACGTCGTCAGCACCTCATGCGGCACGGCCATGAATTCGTCGTCGATCCGGCCCATGAGGACGACCGGCCATTCAACAAGGCCGGTCACTTCGTCGAGTAGCCCTTCGTCCGGCTTCACGCTGAGGCCTTCGGCCGCCGCGGCCTTCTCGGCCTGCACCTTGATGCTGGCCTTGCGCTCGGCCTGGTCCAGGATGACCTTGGACGCTTTCAGCTTCGCCTGGTAATCGGCAAAGGACGTGACCGTGATTGCGCCAGGCGACAGGAAGCGATGGCCGTGCGTCTTGTCGCCGAAAGGCACGGTTGAGCCGCCGAGATTGAACGCGCCAGGCACCACCTTGCCGTCGAGCAGGGCAATGATGCTGTGCAGCGGCCGCACCCAGCGCTGGGTATTGCCCATCCAGCGCATGGATTTGGGCCAGGGCAGCTCGTTGATCGCCGCGGCGATGAGGCCGGCGAGGACCGCATCGGTCGCCACACCCTTCTTCTCGATCACGGCGAAATAGAACTCGCCCTTGCCCGTATCGCGCTTCTCGGCCTGGTCGAGCGAGGCCAATCCGGCCGATTTCAGGAAGCCGTCGATTGCCTGTTGCGGCGAGCCGACGCGCGGGCCCTTCTTCTCCTCCTTCACATCGGGCTGTGCCAGCGGCAGGCCGTCGATGACGAGGGCAAGGCGGCGCGGCGTCACGAAGGATCTCGCCGATGTGAAAGTAAGACCCGCAGTCTTCAGCTTGTCGGTGACAAGACGCTGCAGATCCTCGGCGGCGCGCGCCTGCATGCGGGCCGGGATTTCTTCGGAAAAGAGTTCGAGGAGAAACTCGGCCATGGCTCAGCCCGCCCTCTGCGTGGCTTCCCACGCTTCGCAGCACGCCTTGGCGAGCGTCCGGACGCGGCCGATATAGGCCTGCCGCTCGGTCACCGAAATTACCCCGCGCGCATCGAGCAGGTTGAAGAGATGGCTGGCCTTCAGCGCCTGGTCATAGGCCGGCAGCGGCAGCGCCTTGTCCTGGAGGAGGGCCGCGCATTCCTTCTCGGCATCGGCAAAATGCTGGAACAGCGCCTCGGTATTGGCGCGTTCGAAATTGAAGGCCGAGTGCTCCTGCTCGGATTGCAGGAACACGTCGCCATAGCTCATCCCGTGCCCATTGAAATCGAGGTCATAGATATTCTCGACCCCCTGCACATACATGGCGAGGCGCTCGAGGCCATAGGTAAGCTCGGTCGAGACCGGGTCGCATTCCAAGCCACCCACCTGCTGGAAATAGGTGAACTGGCTCACCTCCATGCCGTCGCACCAGACCTCCCAGCCAAGGCCCCAGGCGCCGAGCGTCGGGCTTTCCCAATCGTCCTCGACAAAGCGGATGTCATGCGCATTGGGATCGATACCGATCTCCTTCAGCGAGCCCAGATAGAGGTCCTGGCTGTCGGCGGGCGAGGGTTTCAGGATCACCTGGTACTGGTAGTAGTGCTGCAGGCGGTTGGGGTTCTCGCCATAGCGGCCGTCCTTCGGCCGGCGCGAGGCCTGGACATAGGCGGCGCGCCAGGGCTTGGGGCCGAGGGCGCGCAAGGTGGTCGCCCAATGGAAGGTGCCGGCGCCCACTTCCATGTCATAGGGCTGCAGGATGACGCAGCCATGGCCGGCCCAATAGCGGTGCAGCTTCAGGATCAGGTTCTGGAAACAGGTCTCGGGATTTGGCCGCGCCGCCATGATCGGCATTCCCCCAAATTTGGCTCGTCCTGCCGGCTTTTGCCGCCGGATTCTGTGTGCGGCGCAACATACTGGCGCGAACTGGGAGAATCAAGCCACGCGGGCGGGCGACGCCGAAAGGCACCGGTCCCGGAATCAGTGCATTTTGTGTGACTTAACGGGAAAGTCGGTGGCCGTCAGCCATTCTTGCACGAGCAGGTGGTATTGGCCGGAATATAGGCGCCACAGGACCGGCATTGCACCATGTCCTCGATCGGTTTGGCATTCCGGCCGCCGGCCTGGCTGGCGGTACTGCCGCCGGAGCGGCTGTCCTGACCGCCGCCGCCCTTCGCCACCCGATTGCGGCGGAAAAAGTACCAGACCACCGCGATGATGGCGACGACGATGAGCAGCTTCGGGATAGTCGGTACGGAGAACATGGGCAAATGATGTAGGGCGTGTGCCGGGCCGGGTCAAGCTGCGACCGGATCGAGCGGTTGAGGAGCGAGCCTCAGGGGTGCGGCATCACGCAGGATGGAATCGGCCGCAGCGGTGAAGCGCCCATCCGGTTCATGCAGGATCAGCGTCGTGGTGGCGACGGTTTCGGCGGCAGCGCCTTTCACCCCCTGGAGGATGATCCGCTTCGGCGCGGCACCGGCCCTGGGCAACAGATCGCATTGGCGCAGATGGCCCAGTCCCTCTGCCATCAGCCGGCGCAGCTCCGGGCCGCGATCGGCGCGGTGGATGAAGGTAACGGTGCCGCCCGGGCGCACGGCCCGGATGGCCGCCACCACCCAATCGGCAAGGCGTGCGTCACCCTCGACATTGGCCATTGCCTTGATCGGGTTCGGCGAAACCGAGGCGCGCGCGCGCTCCAGATAAGGCGGGTTCGCCAGCACATGATCGAAGCCGCGATGGTGCTCGTCACGGACATCGCCGCAGGCGAAGGCGACACGGTCCGCCAGGTGATTGTCGCGCGCGTTGCGCCGGGCCAGGTCGATCAGCATGCCTTGCAGGTCGATGCCGGTGACTCGGACACCCTCGACCCGCCTTGCCAGGCAAAGGCCGGCGGTGCCGATGCCGCAACCGAGGTCGAGAGCGCTGTCGCCGGGTGCCGCCGGCACGGCAGCCGCCAGCAGCACCGGATCGATCGCCGCGCGGTAGCCCTCTGCCGGCTGGGCGAGTTGCAGGCGCCCGCCGAGGAAACGATCGCTACTGACTTTCATGCCGGCTGCGTCGGTCACGGCTGCCACTCGTGGTCCGGCGCCACCTGTGCCGCCTCGAGCAGGATCTTGCGGGCCTCGGCGAGGTCGTCGTCATCCACCATCAGGCGCTGCGGCAGCAGATCCAGGCTGCCCTGCATGATGCTGGTATGGGTATCCAGCAGCAGGGCATCGATCCCGGCATCGGCCAGGAGAGCCGTCAGGAAGGACAGCCTAACGGAGTCGGTGCTGCGGATCAGTTCCTTCATGCGTCACTTATCCTGCCGGATGGCCGCGCTTGCGCCCAAATGTCGCACGCTCGGCCGGGTCGGGGCCGATTTCGCCATGGCGAAAGCTTGACCGCATCGGCCCAGCTACTATGCTTGCCGAAGAGCGCAATCCGCTCAAGGTGTTATCGTTGGGAAGCAGGAACGTGGCTGTCATCGTCAATCTGGAAACCGGGCGCGACAAGGGGAGCGAGGATGCGCTCGACCGGCTGACTCATCTCGTGAGCGGCGATCTCGCCCAGGTAAACCAGCTGATCCTGCAGCATATGCAGAGCGACGTGCAGCTGATCCCGCAGCTGGCCGGCCACATCATCGCCGCCGGCGGCAAGCGCCTGCGCCCGCTGCTGACCCTGGCCAGCGCCCGCATGTGCGGCTATCACGGCCCGCGCGCGGCCGGGCTCGCCGCCTGTGTCGAGTTCATCCACACCGCCACCCTGCTGCATGACGACGTGGTCGATGAAAGCGCGCTCCGGCGCGGCGAGGCCTCGGCCAATGTGCTCTGGGGCAACAAGGCCTCGGTTCTGGTGGGCGACTTCCTGTTCAGCCGCGCCTTCCAGCTGATGGTGCAGGACGGCTCCCTGCGCGTACTCGAGATCCTCTCCGGCGCCTCCGCCGTCATCGCCGAGGGCGAGGTGCTGCAGCTGATGACCAGCAACGACACGACGACCACGGAGCAGGCCTATCTCGAGGTGATCAAGGGCAAGACTGCAGCGCTTTTCGCCGCCGCCTGCGAAGTTGGCGCCGTGGTCGCCGACCGGCCGAAGGTCGAGCAGCAGGCCCTCGACACGTTCGGCCTCAATCTCGGCATCGCCTTCCAGCTGATCGACGACGCCCTCGACTATTCGGCCCGGCAGGAGGCGCTCGGCAAGACCGTGGGCGACGATTTCCGCGAGGGCAAGATCACGCTGCCCGTCATCCTTGCCTATCTGCGCGGCGATGCCGAGGAGCGCGGCTTCTGGCAGCGCACGCTGGAAAAGGTCGAACAGGACGAGGCGGATTTGCGCCACGCCATCCAGTTGATGGAACGTCACGGCACGTTGAAGGACACCGTGAACCGCGCCGCCCATTACGGCGCCATCGCCCGGGATGCCCTCGGCATCTTCCCGGACAATGCCGAGAAGCGCGCCCTCATCGACGTGGTCGATTTCTGCATCCAGCGCGGCTTCTGACCCGAAAAGCGAGTAGGCCCAAGGGCTTGCGGCACCCCAAAAAGATGCCAGGAGCGCAATGGCAGGCTTGCACGGGACCCGGCCAACGGCTATAAGCAGCCCCGCGTTTGACGCCACCCGGGAGTTTTCCAGGACCCGGGCCGATCCGGTCGGAGTGTAGCTCAGCCTGGTAGAGCACTACGTTCGGGACGTAGGGGCCGGAGGTTCGAATCCTCTCACTCCGACCATTTCATTCCCAATTCCGATTTCCGATTTCCAATTCCGCGCCGCGCGCCCCAGCCGGGCTGCGATCAGGGCTGCACGACCAGATCGTTCCGCACCGAGCGCACGCCCTCGACACCCTGCGCAATCTGCCCGGCGCGCATCTTGTCGTCGAAGCTGGGAACAAAGCCGCTCAGCTGCACGA
This sequence comes from Dongia mobilis, assembly GCF_004363235.1. Taxonomy (GTDB): domain Bacteria; phylum Pseudomonadota; class Alphaproteobacteria; order Dongiales; family Dongiaceae; genus Dongia; species Dongia mobilis. The sequence goes on along the minus strand of NZ_SNYW01000006.1, from coordinate 757,054 downwards.
CCCGATCCAGCGTCTCCACGCTTACCCGCGAGAAGAGGCCGAGCCCGCCGTCATTGGCCAGTGCCGTCTTCACCTTGGCGGTGATCGCCGCGTTGTCGGCATATTCCTCGCCGCTCTCGCGGCCCGACGTCACCGAACAAGCGGCGACAACGCCACCCGCCGCCAGGGCTGCCAGGACCGGCAGGACGAAACGCATGACCGAATGGGATTTACTCATCTAAAGACCTCCATCGTCTGGTAGCGCCCTTCCGGGGCGCAGGCATCGATGGACCTAACGCCGCCTCGCGGCGGTCGTTCCGCGCGTTCGCAGAAACCCTGATTTTAGAGGCTGATACCCTGTTCCGCGGCGACCGCGCGATAGATCTCGCAGGCCTTCTCCGGATCACCCGCGGCGAGTGCCGCGCCCGCCTCGTTGACGCGCGCATTGGCATCGACGACGGCCTGGCTTTCCTCCGCCGTGGCGGCGGCCCCGGCCTTCTGCCCGAGGGCCGTGGTCAGCTTGACCATCATGTCGACGGCTTCCTGCTGGTCACAGGCAAAGGCCGGCTGGGCTGCACCCGCGGCAAGGACCACAAGGACGGCGAGGAACCGCTTCATGCCGCGAGCTGCTTCAGCTTCTTCATCAGATATTCGAGGTTGTCGTTGCCGATATCCTCGAACTGGGTCAGCACCCGTTCGATGACGCGGGCCGAGAAGCGCTGCCGGTCGTTGTCGCCACCGTCGTACTGCATTTCGCGCGCCACGTCGAAGGCGACGCGAAAGGCGGGATAAAGGTTGGCCGGCAGCGGCGTCCGCTGGTAGAGCGATTGCAGGCCAAGCTTGCCCTCGTCGTGAATGAGGACACGGGCATTGACGATGGGCATGTTGGCAAGCACGGCGAGGCTCGCCTCGAAGAACGTGATGTCGCCGGTGCAAAGCGTGCGCAGGATCAGGGACGGTGTCAGACGCTTGTTGTCGCGCAACTGCTTAACCAGATCGACCACGTCGGCGGATTTGATGCCGGGCGGCAACAGGCCAGCCGTGGCGCGCTCGCGCGCCTGCATCACCAGATCGGCGGCCATCTCGGCAGGGATCTCGCGATGCGAGAGCAGATGCTCGCGCAGCGCCTCGGAGACGCGCGCGACGATCTTCTCGGACACGGTCAGGGGCACGTTGCCGCGGCTGACCAGCGAATTGGAGACGGCCGGATCGTTGCCGTGCTTGGCGAAGGCCTTTTCGAGATCGGCCGGCTTCAGATCGGCGCCCGGATTGTTGACCAGGGTCGCCACCACCTTGCCGGCCCGGGCGTGGTCGATAAGGGCGTTGGCGACGTTATTGGAGACATCGGCGCGGCGCGCAACCGCCGCCTGCTTCTCGATTCCCGAGGAACGCACGATGTCGATGAGGTCCGTGTCGTTCAGCACGGTGGAGAATTCCAGCACCGGCAGGGCGACGGATTCCACATCCTTGGCAAGGCCGAGCGCTACATCCTTCGGCAGTTCCGGGCTGGCTTTCAGGTTGATCGCCAGCGCCTCGCGCACGCGCACCTCGGCATCCATCACCATGATGCGGAAGATCTCTGCCGCCAGCTCGCGTTCCGCCGCGGAGAGTTCCCCGCCATAGAAAGCCTGCGAGACCTTGGTCGCCGTCTCGACACGAGCGTCGGGCGACGGGTCGGTCATCAGCTTGCGGACATCAGCTTCCGTCAGCATGGCTGGCATCGGCACGTTCTCCAGATCCGGGGCGGGACTCACTGGTCAATCCAGTACCGCTCCATTGGTTAAGGTACCGATAACGCCGAACACCGTCGACATTTAAAATTTTGCGCAATCACACACTTAGCGCCTCATGCGAGGCTCGCCCCAAGGGCGCGGCCGAGCTTGTCGACGATTTCGTCGAGCTGCGAATCCGCCAGATTGAAGGGGGGCGCCAGCAGGATGTGATCGCCACTCTTGCCGTCGACGCAGCCTCCGGCTGGATAGCAGACCAGCCCTTCGGCAAACGCCGCCTGGCGCAGCTTAAGCCATTTTTTCTCGGACGGATCAAAGGGTTGCTTTGTCTCGCGATCCGCCACCATCTCCAGGCCGATGAACAGGCCGCGGCCGCGGATATCGCCGATATGCGGATGCTGCCCGAAAGTGTCATCGAGGCGCGCGCGCAGGCCGGCTGCCAGGTCGCGCACCCGGGAAATAAGATTTTCCTCCTGGAACGCCTGCTGCACGGCAAGGGCCGCGGCACAGGCAACGGTGTGCCCGGCATAGGTATGCCCGTGCTTCAGCTGGCCGGAGCCACTCTCGAGCGCGCGCACGATCTTGTCATGGACCAGGAAGCCGCCGATCGGCTGATACCCGGCGCCCAATCCCTTCGCCATGGTGAGGATGTCCGGCGTGACACCGTCTTCGGCGCAGGTAAAGAGATGCCCCGTGCGACCCATGCCGCACATCACCTCGTCGAACACCAGCAGCACGCCGTAGCGGTCGCAGATTTCGCGCAATCGCGCCAGATACCCCGGCACCGGCTCGGCACAGCCCAGCGACGAGCCGGCCACCGGCTCGGCAAAAAAGGCGGCGACCTGGTCGGGACCAATCTTCAGGATCGCCGCCTCCAGCTCGTCGGCAACGCGGCGGCCATATTGTTCGGTCGATTCATCTTCGCGCCGCTCGCGATATTCGTAACAGGGGGCGATATGGGTCATCGGCAGCAGGAGTGGCTCATAGGTCTGCCGCCGGTTGACATCATGGCCGAGCGACAGCGCGCCCATCGTGTTGCCGTGATAGGAGCGCTCGCGGGCGATGTAATGGCGCCGCTGCGGCTGGCCGATCTCGAGGAAATACTGTCGCGCCAGCTTGAGTGCGGCCTCGCTGGCTTCCGACCCGCCCGAGACGAAGAAGGCACGGGAAAGTCCAGCCGGCGCCTGCGCCACCAGGATATCGGCCAGCTGCTCCATCGCCTCATGGGTGAAGAAGGCGGAATAGGCAAAGGCGATCTCGCCGACCTGGCGCCGCACCGCCTCGATCACCCGGGGATGCGAATGGCCGAGGCAGGAAACCGCCGGGCCGCCGGAGGCATCCAGATAGCGCTTGCCGGTACTGTCGATGATATAGGCGCCCTCGCCCTTCACCGCTCTCGGCAGGACATGTTTCAGATCGCGATGCAGAACATGGCTCATGATGTGGTCCGGTCTGGTTGGTCAGGTGTTGACGGGTCAGGAGTTTGCCGCGGCCAGGACGCGGGGAATGAGTTCATTGAAGGCCTGGCCGAGCGCCGCCTCGAAGGCGGCGATCACGCCCGGCAAGCCGCCGGCACTGGCGGGCTGGCGGGATTCGGTGACGACCGAGCCCATGATCCGCCGCTCCGGCATCTTGACGAGGCGGGCGGCGATCCTGACCACGGCAATGGCGCTGCCGCCCTGGTATTCCGCCTGGAAGCCGCGCAGATCCGATTGCAGGATGAAATCGGGCCGCAAGCCGCTGGCATCACGGCCGACCGGCAGCGGCGGCACCGCCGCCTCGAAAGCCTCGATCAGCTTTGCCTGGACCAGCACCGGCGCTGCATCGGCCCAGACGCCGTCGGCGAAATACTCGATCCGGTTGGCCGCCCGGCTGAGCGCGATGCGGTTGGTGTTGATGTCCGCACTCGCATTCGGCGTCGCCACCACCAGCTGCCAGTCGAGCGGCGGCGGATCGGCCAGCGGCGCGACGCTGGGAGAGAGCGAATAGAGGGTGAGCGGCTCGTTCACCTCGGGGACGACGCCACAGGCCGCCAGCAGCGGGGTGCCCGCCAGCAATGCCAGCGCCTGGCGGCGGGTCAGGGAATAGGCCAGGGAATTGGTATGGATCTTGGGTTCGGTCATGGTGCAACCACACCTTTGCTGCGGTCTGACAGGAAGAAGCGCGCCGGGTCGCGTTCGATCTCCTGCGTGATGCGCGCCATCGAGGCGACCAGTTCGCGCAACTGCGACAGGAGGTCGGTCGCCTCGTAGAGCGCGGTACCGGAAAATTGCCGCAAGGGTTCCCGGTTCTCCGCCAGCAGGGCGCTCATCTGGGCCGAGGTGGTTTCGAAGGAGCGCGCCATGTCGCCGAACGCCTTGAGCGCCTGCTGCGCCTCCGTGGTGGCCGGGCCGACGCTCTCCTGCAGTTGCTCGGCCAGCTTGCGGAACTCGGTCCCGGCCAGGGCAATCTCCTTCATCGCGGTATCGCTGTCGCTGAGGAAGACATCGATATCCTCCTTGCGGTCCTTCAGATGCTGCGACACGTCGCGCAGATTGCTCAGCGTCTCGGTCAGCGCCTGCCGGTTGGCGGGCGACAACATCTCGTTGACGTTGTTGGCGATGCCGTCGATCTTGGCCAGGATGTCCGGTGCCTGGCGCGTCAGCCGCTCAAGGGCCGATTGCGCTGCCTGCACCTCGCTGCCGGGCACCAGCAGTTCCGCTTCCGAGCTGCCGCGGCTGATGGCCAGCCCGACGCCGCCGGCGATGCTCTGCATTTCCAGCGTGGCGCGCGAATCGACGCGGATCGGCGTGCCGCTGCGCACCTCGAAATCGACCCGCGCCAGCGCGCTGTCCTCCGGATCGATACGCACATCGGTCACGCGGCCGACCGGTATGCCACCGAAATTGACCGTGGTGTTCACACGCAGCTGCGAGACCGAGCCGGAAAACCGCGCAAAATAGGAATCATAGACCGTCTCGCCCTGGAATTTTGCCACCCACAGGATGAAGACGAAGATGCCGGCCACCAGCAGCAGCACGAAGCCGCCCACCGCCAGATGTCGTGCGTGAGTTTCCATTACCGCGCTTCCATGATCCGCTGCTGCCTTGCCATTGGGTCCCGTCTCAGATACCGGCGGCCCGCGCCCGCTTGCCGTGGAAATACTGCCTGATCCACGGATGCTCGTCCTGCAGATGTTCGGCCAGCGTTCCGACCCGGATGCGGCGGTCGATCAGAACGCCGATACGGTCGCAGATCGCCACCAGAGAGTCCAGATCGTGGGTAATCATGACCACGGTAAGGCCGAGGCTCCGCTGCAGGTCGCGGATGAGGTCGTCGAACTCGGCGGCGCCGATCGGGTCGAGCCCGGCCGTGGGCTCGTCGAGGAAGAGAATCTCCGGATCGAGCGCCAGCGCGCGCGCGATGCCGGCGCGCTTCTTCATGCCGCCCGACAGTTGCGAGGGGAACTTGGCCCCGGCATCGGCCGGCAGACCGGCCAGGCGGATCTTGAGGGCAGCAAGTTCGCCCATCAGCTCGGCCGGCAGGTCGGTGTGCTCGCGCATCGGCGCCTGAACGTTCTCGGCGACGGTCAGCGAACTGAACAGGGCGCCGTTCTGGAACAGGACGCCCCAGCTGGCCTCGATCCGCGCCCTTTCGGCATCGCTGGCCTTGTCCATGCGCGTGCCCAGCACGGTGATGCTGCCGGCAGCCGGCCGGTTGAGACCGATCACCGTCCGCATCAGCACCGATTTGCCGGTGCCAGAGCCGCCGACAATGCCGATCACCTCACCCTTGCGGATGTCGAGGTCGAGGCCGTCATGCACGACCTGCTGGCCGAAGCGGTTGACGATGCCCCGCAGCGAAATGGCGATGTCGGATTCGTCTGCCATGTCAGATGTCGAGATAGGAGAACATGATGGAGAACAGCGCGTCGACGATGATGACGAGGAAGATCGCCTCGACCACCGAGCGTGTGGTCAGGCGGCCGACGCTTTCGGCGCTGCCCGAGACGCGCAGCCCCTCGAAACAGCCGACCAGGGCGATGAGAATGGCAAAGACCGGCGCCTTCGACATGCCGACCCAGAAATGGTTGATCGTGATGGCCTGGTTGAGCAGGCTGAGATATTGCTGGAAGCTGATGTCGAGCAACACGACGCACATCAGGCCGCCGCCCAGCAGCCCCATCATGTCGGCGAAGAAGGTCAGCAGCGGCAGGGCAATCACCAGGGCCAGCACGCGCGGCACCACCAGCACATCCATCGGGTCGAGGCCGATGGTGCGAAGCGCATCGACCTCCTCGTTGACCTGCATGGTGCCGATCTGCGCGGTGAAGGCCGAGCCGGAGCGGCCCGCCACCACGATCGCGGTCAGCAGTACGGCCATCTCGCGCAGGACCGAGATGCCCAGCATGTTGATGGTGAAGGTCTGCGCGCCGAACCGCGCCAGCTGGTCGGCGCCCTGGAAGGCCAGCACGACGCCCACCAGCAGGTTGATCAGGCCGACGATCGGCAGAGCGTTGAGCCCGGTCTGCTCGAGATGCGCGAAGACCGCGTTCCAGCGCAGCTTCCAGGGCCGCAGCACGAGCCGGCCGAGCGCCAGGACGAGATGGCCGAGAAAGGCGACGAGATCGCGCGATTCCAGGACCACATGCTCGACCGCCGCGCCGAGCTCAGCGATCTTGTCGCCAAGACTGCGGTGGCGGGGTGGCGTCGGCAGCACGTCGCGGGTTTCTGCCACGCGGGTAAGCAGGGCCGCCAGGGCCGGATCGCCGGGTCGGGTCTCGACCGCGACTCCCGCCGCCTCCAGCGCGTGGCCGAGCCGCGCGATCAGCCAGGCCCCGGAGGTGTCCAGCTGCTGCAATTGAGTGAGGTCGAACAGCGCCGCCCGGGCCGAGGCGCCGCCAGCCGCCTCGATATCGCGCGCCAGGGAGGCGGCATGGTCGATGGTCCATGCCCCGCCGAAGGACCAAGTGGCACGGCCGGCATCGAGCGACAGTTTGACCCAACCGGCGTTTGACCCAGGGGCGGACATCGCAACCTCAAAAAGCAAAACGGGCTGCAGTCTAGCAGCCCGCTTTGCCCCGGCAAGCCGGTGCCGGTCGGAAATTGTTCAGACGAAATAGGCCCTGAGCGGATCGAAGCCGTTGAAGTTGACCGCCGAATAGGTGGTCGTATAGGCGCCGGTGGAATAGAGGCGAACCCGGTCGCCCGCCTTCAGGTCGAGCGGCAGGCGGTAATCCGCCTTGTCATAGAGGATGTCGGCGGAATCGCAGGTCGGCCCGGCCAGAATGACCGGGCCGGTAGCCTTCGCCACCGTGCCCAGGGCCTCGACCCGATAGCGGATCGCCTCGCCCTCGGTCTCGGCGAGGCCGCCGAAGCGGCCGATATCGAGATAGACCCAGCGCCGGTCGTCACCTGCGGATTTGCGCGAGACGAGCAGCACCTCGGCTTCGATGATGCCGGCATCGGCCACCATGTAGCGGCCCGGCTCGATGATGAGGCGCGGCCACGCGTCGCCGAACTGCGCGTTCATCGCCGCGGCGATGGCGGCGCCATAGGCGCCGATCCCGGCGATACCCGCCGCGTAGTCGGCCGGGAAACCGCCGCCGAGATCGATCATCGAGAGCCTGACGCCGGCATCGGCGCAGCGCCGGAAGACGCTACCCGCGGCGGCAATGGCGCGGTTCCACTGCGTCGGGTCCTGCTGCTGCGAGCCTACATGGAACGAGACGCCGGCCGGCTTCAGCCCCAGCGCCTGCGCCTCGGTCAAAAGTTCGACCGCCATGTCGGGGACGCAGCCGAATTTGCGGTTCAGCGGCCAGAGGGCCCCTTCCGCCTCGACCAGGATGCGGCAATAGACCTCGGCACCCGGCGCGTGGGCTGCGATCTTGCGCAATTCCTCGATGGCATCGAAGGCGAACAGCCGCACGCCCTCGCCATAGGCCCAGGCGATGTCGGCCGGCTTCTTGATGGTGTTGCCGAAGGAGACGCGTTCCGGCCGGGCGCCGCTGGCAAAGACGGCCCGAATCTCCCCGGCCGAGGCCGTGTCGAAGGAGGAACCGGCAGCGGCAAGGCGGCCGAGGATCTCGGGTGCCGGATTGGCCTTCACGGCATAGAAGATCTCGGCCCGCGGCAGCGCGGCTTGCAATTCGGCATATTTCCGCGCGACGACGCCGAGGTCGACCACCAGGCAGGGGGTCGCCGGCTGCGCTTCCGACAGAAAGCGCAGGGCGCCCTCGGGTCGCGGCGCCGGATCGTTGGCGACCTGCGCCTGCGGCGCCAATTGCGCCCGAACCTGACTGTTCACGGCCGGGCCGCTGACGGCCGGAGCGTTGACCGGCTGGGTCGTATCGGCGCGGCTGCGTCGCTGGCGGGGGGCGTTGGCGCTGGCGGCGGCAATCTTGGTCATCGGCGGCAACCTTCGGCGTTCCGGGGACCGCGCGGTCCCGCAAAGTGGCTGAAAAAAGAAAACGCCGCGTGGGAGGACCCGTGAGGGTGCTTCCGACGCGGCGATCTGCCTTTGTCTTGGCGAAACGGAAGATAGGCGCGGAATTCCAGGATTTGTGGTTTTTGATCGGCCCGGTTGCAGAATTTCTGCGCAGCCAGGGGGGCGGCAGGAGCAGAATTTCCTGCTGCCAGATCCCCTTGCCCTCAGCTGCCCGATTCCACCGGCTCGATCAGTTCCTTCAGGGGATAGCCCGTGAACTTCTTGGTCTCGGACATGATCACGTTGGTGGTCACCGAGGCGATGTTGGGATCCTGCTCGATGAGGGCGTTGTGCAGCTTCACGTAGTCGCCGACCGAGCGGCAGACGAAATGCACGATGTAATCGAAATTACCGGAAATCTGGTAGCAGGCAATCGCCTCCGGCGTTTCCTCGATCAGTTGCTCGAAGGCGCCCTGCTGCGCCCGGCCATGCTTGTGCAACGTCACGAAGGACAGGATCTCGACATGGTCGGCCACCTTGTCGAGGTCGATATCGGCCCGGTAGCCGCGGATGATCTTCTGCTTCTCCATCTGCCGATGGCGGGCATGGCAGGGGCTGGCCGAGAGGCCCACCTTGGCGGCCAGGTCGAGATTGCTGATCCGCCCTGCGGCCTGCAGGGCCGTCAGGATCTTGAGATCGGTCTTGTCCACGCGCTGCGACTTCCGCATGCCGTTCCGCCCTTTCCCCTTGCCTCTTGATGGCCTATACAGCCCGTTCGATCCTACCCTCGCGTCACAGCCCAAATGAGACCCCATGGCCCCCGCAAAGCTGGACCTCAAGCAGCATATCCGCCACGTACCGGATTTTCCCAAGCCGGGCATCCTATTTTATGACATCTCGACCCTGCTGGCCCATGCCGGTGCCTGGCACGAGGCGCTCGACCGGCTGGCGGCGGCGCTTGCTCCCTACCAGCCCGATCTGCTGGTGGGTATCGAATCGCGCGGCTTCCTGGTGGCGGCACCGCTGGCAGACCGTCTCGGCACAGGCTTCGTCATGATCCGCAAGCGCGGCAAGCTGCCGGGCGAGGTGATCCGCCATGCCTATGACCTCGAATACGGCGAGGATGTCATCGAGATCCAGGCGGAAGCGGTGCAACCCGGCCAGCGCGTCGTGGTGCTCGATGACCTGCTGGCGACCGGCGGCACCATGGCGGCAGCGGTTACCTTGCTGGAAAAGGTCGGCGCCGAGGTGGCGGCGATCGGCTGCCTGATCGAGCTCACCTTCCTCAAGGGGCGCGAACGGCTCAGAGTGCCGGTTCACGCCCTCCTCGCCTACGACAACTGAGGGCCTACGACAACTGAGGGCAGACCTCCGGCGCCAGCCGCGCGGCAAGATCCAGCAGGGCACGATCCCGCCCGCGCCGCGCCACCAGCGACAGGCCGACCGGCGCGCCATCGACCAGCCCGGCCGGTAGCGTCACCTGCGGCAGGCGTGCCATGCCGGCGATGCTGGTCAGGCTCAAGGTGCTGTCGCGGAAGGCGGCTGATTGCGCCGCACTCATGGATTTCAGCGGCGCGATGTCGGCTGCCGTCGGCATGACGAGGATACCGCCCGCCGCCAGCATGTCGTCGAGTCGCGCCGTGACGGTGGCGCGCAGTTCCGCCTCCCCGCCCATCGGCTTGGCCGCCGTCTCCCGCGACAGGGCAAAGCGCTCGGCAATTTCCGGCCCGAAATGCGGCCGCGTCGCTTCGATCCAAGCGCCGTGCCGGGCCCAAATCTCGCGCATCTGCAGGAAGCGGAACGCCTGGCGCCAGGCGGCGAGTCCGCCGCAATCGGCCGCCAGGGTGACGTCGATGCGCCTGCCCAGCGCAGCGACGACACGGTCACAGGCCGGTTTCAGTGCCGCCACCACTTCCGGCCGCGCCAATAGCCACGCGTCGCGCGCGACATAGGCCTCCGCAAAGGCAGCCTCGCCGGTGCGGTCGGGTGGCAGCAGCACGTCGCCGACACGGCGCAGCAGGCCGGCGTCACGGGCGAACCAGCCAACGGTGTCGAAGCTCTCGGCCAGCGTCATGCAGCCCGTCTCATCGACCGCATCATGGCTGGGTCGGATGCCAAAAATGCCATTGAGTGCCGCGGGAATGCGCACCGACCCGCCGGTATCTGTGCCGAGGGCGAAATCGCAGGCATGTCCGGCGACCGCAGAAGCCGATCCCGCCGATGAGCCACCCGGTATGCGCTCCGGCGCCGCCGGGTTGCGCGGCGTGCCGTAATGGAAGTTCTGTCCGTTGAGGCTGAAGGCCAGTTCGTCGGTGATGGTGATACCGATCGCCTGCGCGCCGGCCGCCAGCAACGCCTTGACGACGCCGGCATGGTCGGCGGCCGGTTCATGGCTGCGGCGCCAGTCGGGATTGCCGCAGCCCGTGACACGACCGGCGACGTCGAACAGGTCCTTGATCGCGAAAGTGAGACCATCGAGCGGGCCGCCGCCCGTCGGCGCCAGGACGACCTCGCCCTCCGCCGCCAATGCCCCCAGTTCCTTGAGCTGCGCCGCAGCAACCCCTGTTCGCCCCAACCCCATGTCCCGACCCTCCATCAATATTGCTGGAGAGGAGCCAATCAGCCTCGCAAGGTCAACCGGATACGTGCTCGCCCGGTCCGCCCACTTATCCGGACCCGGCAAGCGCGAGGTGACGGGCGCGCGGCCAACGTCGATCGAGATCGGCTGCATCTACAAATATTCAGGAGCGGTGACAGACATCCGGTGACCACATGCATCAAAGAAAACCATCACAATATTGTATCTTATTTGCGAAAGTCGTTTTCGCGACTGATCCGGTCCGCTCGGCGCCCGTACCCATCCTGCTTCCAGCGAACGGAGAAAAAATTGTTCCGATTTTGGCGTGGCAATCAGGCCGCAATCCTCAACGCCCTCGACCGCTCCCAGGCGATGATCGAATTCATGCCCGACGGCACCATTCTCAACGCCAACGCCAATTTCCTGGCAGCGATGGGCTATGGCCTGGAGGAAATCCGCGGCCGCCATCACGCAATGTTCGTCGAGCCGGCCCATCGCGACAGTGATGCCTATCGCCAGTTCTGGGAGAGCCTGCGCCGCGGCGAATTCCAGGCCGCCGAATTCCCGCGCATCGCCAAGGGCGGCCGGCAGATCTGGATCGAGGCAAGCTACAACCCGATCCTCGACCGGCGCGGCCGGGTGACCAGCATCGTGAAATACGCCACCGACATCACGCAGAAGAAAAACCAGGCCGCCGATCTGCAGGGGCAGATCGAGGCACTCAACCGATCGCAGGCGGTGATCCAGTTCCAACTCGACGGCACCATTATTGATGCCAACCGGAATTTCCTCGATGTGATGGGCTACGAACTCGAGGAGATCAAGGGCAAGCATCACGGCATGTTCGCCGACCCGGCCTATCGCCAGTCCGAGGAGTATCGGAGCTTTTGGCTGGCGTTGCAGGCCGGCAAGTTCCAGGCCGGCCAGTTCCGCCGCCTTGGCAAGGGTGGCAGGGAAGTCTGGATCGAGGCTTCCTACAACCCGATCTTCGATGCCAAGGGCCAACCCTACAAGGTCGTGAAGTTTGCCACCGACCTGTCGCCGCGCAAGGCGCAGACGGCGGCACTTGCCAGTGATTTCGAGGCCAATGTGAAATCGCTGGTCCAGTCGCTGGCCGGCGCTGCGGAACAAGTCAAACTGACGGCGCAGGACCTCGCCACCTCGGCCGACCTGACCAACCAGCAATCCAACTCGGTCGCGAGCGCCACCGAGCAGCTTTCCGCGTCGGTGGGCGAGATTGCCCGGCAGACTGCCGAATCCGGCAGCATCGTCGGGCGTGCCGTCGATCAGGCGCGGAATTCCGAGCAGATGGTATCGGCGCTCGTCACTGCCGCGGAACGGATCGGCGCGGTGACAGAACTGATCAATGGCATAGCCGGCCAGACCAACCTGCTCGCCCTCAATGCGACGATCGAGGCGGCCAGGGCTGGCGAGGCCGGCAAGGGCTTTGCCGTGGTGGCATCAGAGGTGAAGTCGCTTGCCACCCAGACGGCACGAGCCACCGAGGAGATTTCCCAGCAGATCCGCAGCATCCAGGAAGCCAGCCAGACCGCCGCCAGCAGCATCAACGAGATCGGCGCGGTGATCTCGCGCGTCAGCGGCATCAGTGTCTCGATCTCGGGCGCCGTCGAGGAGCAATCGGCTGCCACGCGCGAGGTCGCCGGCAATATCACCGGTGTCACCCATGCCGCGGAATCGACCGGCCGGTCCTCCGGCCAAATGCTGCAACTGGCCTCGACCCTGGCGGATCAGGCCGGCAATCTGGAAGAACGGGTGGAGCGATTCCTCGCCACCGTTCGGGCAATGTAGGCAGGCGCGCCTGGGGTCAGGTCTCGGTACTGTCCTCCGTGGGCGCCGGTTCTGCCGGCTCTTCCAGTTCCTCGTCCCCCTCATCCTCGGGATGGACGCGACGGATGATGATGTCGCCATTGGGCAGCACTTCGGGCGCCGAATATTGCGGCACCGTTTTCAGGAGCAGATCGAGGGCCTGCAGGATCTTCTGCAGGCCCTCGCCCATCAGCCGCTCGGCCTCGTTGCCGGTTGTGCCGTCCTCAGCCTGAGCCTGGGCAATGCCGGGATGCAGAGACAGGATAAAAGCGGCCGCCAGGACCGACCTCGCCCATTTTGCTGCCATGGCAGAGCCCCCTTCCATTCAGCCGCGCCACTTGCTCCAGGCGCGCCACTGCTCGGGATAGCGGCGCACCCAGGGTTCACTCCGGCGCAGGAATTCGGCCGCGGCGGCGACCACCCGCTGGTCTCCGCTCAGGCCGGGCGCGATTTCGATCGGCGCCTCGATGACGATGCGGAAGCCCAGCGCCGGATCGCGCATCGTGAAGACCGGCAGCAATGGCGCACCGGTCAGGCCGGCGAGGCGCGGCGCCCCCACGGCCACCGGCAGAAATCCGCCAAAGACCGGCGCCTTGATCAGTTCGCTGCCTTCCGTCGACGCGGCCACGATGGTGGCAATGTCGCCGCCCTTCACCGCGCGCATCAGCCGGCGCATGGCCGAGGCCGGCGCCTCGCGGTCATAGACGACGCGCTCCGTGATATAGCGGTCCTCCCAGCGGCAACGCACCCTGTTGAGCCAGGCCACACCGAATTTCGTCTCGGAATAACCGTGATGCGGCGAACTGAGATGCGACACGCGATAGCCGCGCTCATGCAGGACGATCTTGGTCGGCCCGCTGTTGAAGACGAAGGGGGCCAGCCACAGCACGGCACCCTTGCCGCCAGCCAGCGCCGCCTTGAGATGTTCCTCGCCCTCCAACGACATGGCCGGTCGCCAGCCACCGCCGAGAATGGCCGGGCGGAAGCTGCGCAGATCCTGCATCCGCATTTCATAAACATTGGCCTTGAGGTCGCGGGCGATGCCTGCGCAGCCCTTCCTGCCCAGCGCCTTGCCGATGACGGCACCCGTCTTGCGCGCGGCGCGGCCGTTGGTGACGAGCGGCAGGCGCGCCAGCGTCCGCCAGAACGGGTGCCAGCAGCGCTCCGGCAGCAGCCAGGCTGGCAGCAGCAGGGCAGCCAATCCCAGCACGGTCACGACATCCGACCCATTCCATGATTCGCGGGCGAACACCTTGCGGCCGCGATGGACCACGCGTCCGGCGGCATCGCCCGAAGCAGCCGGCGTCGACGCAACCTGGTCGGGTGAGGCGGGCGTGGGTTGGTCGTTCGGCATGATTGGCGGCGTTCTCGTCCGATGTTCCGCAGCGTCGCGCTGCGCGGCTCAGCCTAGCACGGATTCACTTGCTTTGCCCGCTGCGCCGCAGGGTACCCCTGGCGATGCGATCCTCCAGATCGGCGATGCGATGGAACAGCAGCGGCCCCAGCGGCGAATCGCCGATCGGGCAACGATGCACGCGCTGCGGAAAATCGACGTCGGCGTAGGAATTGCCCTCCAGCATCAGCGCGCCTTCGGGCGTGATCGCGATGTCCCAGCCGATCACCAGGCGGTCCGGGCAATGCCGGTGCGCCGCCCGCGCGATCGCACAGGCCTCCTGCCAGAAGGGCAAAATGACGCCGCTGACCGGAGCGCCGGTCACCGGATGCCTCGCGTGCCAGTCGAACGCCATCTCCGGCTTGTCTCCTGTCATCTCGCCGATCCGGCCGGTCGCCAGATCGACCGGGGCCCCCAGTTCGAGATCGAGCGACCAATCGGGTTCCAGTTTGCACAGCACCCGCAGCATGCCATGGGTCACCACCGGTTCGTCGCGCTCATCAAGGCAGGTAATCACCCGCAGCGGCGGCAGCGATTGGCCGACCATGCCGGCCAGCGCCGGATGCGGCAGCAGACGCGGCTGCACCAGCAGTGCCGCTTCGCGCGACCGGCGGGCGACGTGATCGAGCAATTCCGCCCGACTGAGGCGCGCACCATCCTCCATGACGTAGTAGCCGTCGACAAACCGCACGAGCTCGGTCCCGCGCGCGCCCTTGAGCTGCTGCGGTTTCACGAACAGGTCGCGGGCAAGCGCATCCGGCCGGACGTCGCGGATGTCGAGCACGCCATCGGCCGCATAGACCAGCGTCGGCACGATTGGAATATCATGTGCCTCACAGAACTGCTGCATGGCGTGCTTGTCGCCCAGTGGCGTGCGCTTGCCGTATTTCAGCAGTTGCCGGTTCAGCACCTTGAACAGGCCGTTCTTGGTTTCGTATCGAGTCATGAACCCGGAGGCGCGCGATCGCGGACCCGGCTGATAGAGCTGGAGCATGTAATAGGCCTGAGCGTCGAGGCCGTGGCGGAAGCCGATGGCGCATAGATCGATGAACTGCGCGAAGAGGCCACGGCCGAACCGCGCCCGCACCAGCGGCGCCAACTGGGGATACCAGTAGAAGAAGCGGGCGACACCAAGACCGATCGACCCGCCCGGTACAACGAAATTGCCGATGCGCGGATAACGCTGCTTGTGGAACAGCCGCGAAGTCGCGAACAGATAGCGGGCAACGTCGCCGACGTCGCTCGGCGATCGGCGCACCACGAACATCTGCCGGCGCAGATAGGCTATGAAGAGGACGGCGGCCACCAGATAGCATTGCAGGGCCAGTAGCAGGGCCAGATCGGCGATCTCGGACCCGTCGATGGGACCGAAGATGGTGTCCGGCTGCTCGCGCAGCAGATCCGCCAGCACGCTGCCCAATTGCAGCATCAGGCCCAGCCACATGGCGCGCTGTGACGCGCGCGGCACCGGATCGAAGCGCCCGGTTAGCAGGACGATGCCGAGGGCGGCCGCCAGCAGCAGGTAGCCGACCCAGCCGTCAGTCTGCGAGGCGCTGAGACCCGGCTCCACGAACTCGCCCACGCTCACCAGCACCATCAGCGCCAGCACGGCAAGCCATTGATAGCGCGCCGCAGCGCTGGGCAGGTGGAGCGCCAGTCGACCGGCGATCATGACGGCAGTCACCGCCGCGACCATGCCGCTCAGGAAATCCAGCGCCCATTGGCTGGCCGGCACCTGCATCGCAAGGATGGCATAGGCTGCCAGCAGCAAGGTGACGCCCAGAAACAGCGAGGTAATTCCGGGTGATAACGCGCGTTTCATCAAGAAGCCGGCCTTGTGTGTTGGGGTCGCAGATTGACACGGGGCGGCCAGCCTTGGCGACCGCAAACCTGTCGGTGAGCAGGGCGGGATTATTGCCCGCCATCGACTGACGATTCGCTGTCAGGCGGTGGCCGTGCGGGGGTGACGGTTTGCGCGTTTTCCTCGGCGCAGTTGTTCCTTCACATCCAGCACCTCTCCCGCTGTCCGACAGCTTCATTTGATCAATATATTGATCATTCTGATTAACATCTTGACCATCTCTCAGCCCTGCTTTTATATGCGCCAATCTTCTGGACCGGCCCCGGAACGGGCCGCAACACTGACCGTGCGGGGAGAGAGCAGCACATGCGTACCATCAACCATTTCATCGGCGGCAAGGAAGTGGCCGGCACCAGCGGTCGCTTCGCCGACGTGTTCAATCCGGCGACCGGCGAGGTCCAGGCCAAGGTGGCGCTGGCGACCGATGCCGAAGTCGACGCCGCGGTGAAGAATGCCGCTGCCGCCTTCCCGGCCTGGGCCACGACGCCGCCCCTCACCCGCGCACGCATCATGTTCAAGTTCAAGGCGCTGCTCGAGGACAATGCCGACAGGATCGTTGCCGCCATCACCTCGGAACACGGCAAGGTCCTGTCCGATGCCAAGGGCGAGTTGACCCGCGGCATCGAGGTGGTGGAATTCGCCTGCGGCGCGCCGCAGCTTCTGAAGGGCGAGTTCTGCGAGAATGTCGGCACCAATGTCGACAGCTGGGCAATGCGCCAGCCGCTCGGCGTCGTCGCCGGCATCACGCCCTTCAACTTCCCGGCCATGGTGCCGATGTGGATGTTCCCGGTGGCGCTCGTCGCCGGAAATTGCTTCATCCTGAAGCCCTCCGAGCGCGACCCTTCCGCCTCGCTGCTGATCGCCGACCTTCTCAAGAAGGCAGGCCTTCCCGACGGCGTCTTCAACGTCGTCCATGGCGACAAGACGGCGGTCGACGCCCTCCTCACCCATCCGCAGATCGAGGCGATCAGCTTCGTCGGCTCGACCCCGATCGCGGAATACATCTATGCGACCGGCACCGCCCACGGCAAGCGCGTACAGGCGCTGGGCGGCGCCAAGAACCACATGATCGTCATGCCGGATGCCGACATGGACCAGGTGGCCGACGCCCTCATGGGTGCGGGCTACGGCTCGGCCGGCGAACGCTGCATGGCGATCTCGGTCGCGGTGGCGGTCGGCGACAAGGTGGGTGACGCCATCATCGACAAGCTCGCCCCCCGCGTGCGCAGCATGAAGGTGGCACCCGGCACCGACCCGGAGGCCGAGATGGGCCCGCTGGTTACCAGGCAGCATTTCGAGAAGGTCAAGGGCTATGTCGACCAGGGCGTCAAGGAAGGCGCCAAGCTGGTGGTCGACGGCCGTTCGCTCAAGCTGCAGGGCTACGAGAACGGGTTCTTCCTCGGCGGCTGCCTGTTCGACAACGTGACGCCGGAGATGAAGATCTACAAGGAAGAGATCTTCGGCCCGGTCCTCTCGGTCGTGCGCGTGCCGGACTATGCCGCCGCCGTGAAGCTGGTTAACGACCACGAATTCGGCAACGGCACGGCGATCTTCACCCGCGACGGCGACGCCGCCCGCGACTTCGTCTCGCGCATCCGCATCGGCATGGTCGGCGTCAACGTGCCAATCCCGGTGCCGATGGCCTTCAACAGCTTCGGCGGCTGGAAGCGCTCGCTGTTCGGCGATCACCACATGCACGGGCTCGAGGGCATCCGCTTCTTCACCCGCCTCAAGACCGTGACCGCGCGCTGGCCGACGGGCATCCGCTCCGGCGCCGAGTTCGTCATGCCGACGATGAAATAGGCACCGGTAAAGCAGGCATTGCGGATCATCGTTTGATTCGGCGACCGGATCGGCTACACCGATCCGGTCGTTTCGCTTCGGGCCCGCCCATGCCGCTTTCGCCGTTTCTCTCCGACGCCATCGATCTCGCCCGCCGGCAGGGCTGGTCGCGGCGCCGCTTCCTGGCCGCCATCGGCACCGGCGTGGCGGCATCGTCCTTGCCGTACTCCGCCGCCGCCCAGGCCAAGGAACTGGTCTTTGCCAGTTGGGGTGGCGACGAGATCAAAAGCCTGACCCAGGCCTTCGCCAGGAGTTATTCGGCCGAGACCGGTACGCCGGTGCTGTTCGACGGCACCGGCCCGGCCGAAGGGGCAATCCGCGCCATGGTCGATTCCGGCAATGTCGCCTGGGACGTCTGCGACGCCGACGGTTTCACCGCCATCCGCCTCGGCCAGTCCGGCCATCTCAGCGCCGTCGACTATCGCACCGTCGATGCCGGCGGAATCATGCCGCCCTTCAACTTCAGCCATGGCGCCTGCGGCTATACCTATTCCTACGTCCTCGCCTTCGACAGCGAGCGTTTCGCCGCCCGGCCGCCGATGACCTGGCGCGACTTCTTCGATACCCGGGCATTTCCCGGCGGGCGGGCCGTCTATCGCTGGATGAATGGCGGCTTCGAGGCGGCGATGATGGCCGAGGGTGACGGCCTGACCAACCCCTATCCGATCGACATCGGCCGCGCGGTCACCCGCCTCGCCCGGCTGAAGCCGCTCCTGCAATTGTGGGAAGGCGGCGACCAGGTCGAGCAGATGTTCCGCGACAAGACAATCTCCATGGCCTGCATCTGGCACACGCGGGCGACGGCGCTGGCCAGGGAAAGCGAGGGCAAGATCGCCTTCACCTGGGCTGGCGGCATTCTCTATCCCGGCTGCTGGGTGGTGCCGAAGGGCAATCCCGGTGGCAATGACGCCTTCAGATTGATCGCACATATGCAGGACCCCGGCCGGCAGATCGAGTTCGCCCGCCTGCGCGGCGTCGGCCCGGCGAACCCCGCGGCGACGGCGGCGATGCCGCAGCGGCTGCGCGATTACGACCCGACGCAGCCTGGCAATCTGGCACAGCAGGTGGTCGCCGACAGCCACTGGTGGGCTGAGCATTTCGACAAGGCGCGCACCGATTTCAACGACATGCTGGAGCGGAACTGAGGCGCCACCCGGCGACATTGCGACGCATAGGCAAAGGGTGGTCGGACCGGCTTATTGTGGCAGATTGCCCGGAGAGCGGAAAACGTGACGATGAGCGAAGCCACCAACCATCCCAGCCTGACGACGGCACTCCTGCGCGGCTGGCGCCGCTGCTGCCCGCGCTGCGGCTCCGGCGCCATGTTCCGCGGCTATCTGTCGATCGCCGATTCCTGCGCCAAATGCACCCTGCCCTTCGAACCCTTGCGCGCCGATGACGCGCCGGCCTATTTCACCATCGCCATCGTCGGCCATGTAGTCGTAAGCGGCTTGCTGGCACTGGAAAGTTATGCGCACCCGCCGACCTGGGTGCAGCTTGCCATCTGGCTGCCCCTGACACTGGCCATGACGCTGGGCCTGTTGCCCTATATCAAGGGGGCGGTGATGGCCGCGATCTTCTGCGCCAATCGCGAGCACTGAAACGCCGGCGCGGCTGGCGATGCCAGCACCCTTTAGAGCGGCTGGCGATGCCAGCCGAGGGCCCAGCCCTCGATCTCCTCGCCCGGCATCGGTCGCGCGACGTAAAAGCCCTGCATTTCGTCGCAGCCGAGTTCGTTCAGCAATTCCCAATCAGCCTTGCTCTCGACCCCCTCGGCCACGGTCTTGAGGCCGAGATCGCGCGCCTGGCGCAGGGTCTGCGCGAGGACGCCGACATATTGCGGCTGGTCGGACACGCCGGTAACCAGCGACTGGTCGATCTTGGCCTCGGTAAAGGGCACCGCGGCCAGTTGGTCCGGGGTCGCAACGCCGGTGCCGAAATCGTCGATCGACAGACCGAACTCCATCAGGCGCAGCCGCGCCAGCGTCTCCAGCGCGGCGGGTGCCTCGGTGATGGCGTCGCTCTCGGTCACTTCCAGCAGGATGCGCGCTGGCGGAATGCCGTATTCGTCGGCCAGGGCCAAAAGCTCGTTCGGCAGATGCGCGTTCTTCAGGGCGGTTTCGGTCAGGTTGACCGAGATGCTGGGGGCGACGCCCGCCTCGTGCCAGCGCCGCGCCCAGGCCAGCGACATTTCCAGAACCAGGCCGGTGATGCCGTCGATGAGTCCGGCTGAATCGGCCAGCGGGATGAAGGCGCCGGGCGGAATGAGGCCGCGTTGCGGGTGCTGCCAGCGGATCAGTGCCTCGACCGCAGTGAGGCTGCCGTCGGCGCCGCGCAAACGTGGCTGGAAATAGGGGACGAATTGCCGCAACGCGATGGCCTGGCGCAGTTCCTCGGCGGTGACGTGGATCGCCCGCGCACCCAGGATCGGCGACGCCGCGCGACGCACAAGCAGACGCTGCACGCAGGCGCGCAGCGTCTCCGGCGTCGCCGGCTTGCGGATATGGCCGGCGGCGTCGAGGTTGAGGCTGCGCGCCAGCGCCATGACCGTGCGCGCCAGAGGCTCGTCGACATTGCTGATTAGCAGCAGATGCGTCGCCAGGCTCTGCTCCGCGATCCGGCGAACGAAGGTGACCCCGTCCATGCCCTCGAGGCGGATATCGGTGACGACCAGGTCGATCGCCGCATCCTTGGCGAGCATAGCCAGCGCCTGGTCGCCGCTTTCCGCTTCCAGCACGTCGGCGACACCGCAATCGCGGATCAATTTTGCCGCCATGCGGCGCGGCACGACCTGTCCGTCGACGACCATCACGCGCATCGCGACCGTGGCCTCCGTTGCGGCGCAGCGCCGGTCGCGGCCCGCATCGCGCTCAGGATTTCGGCTCGAAGATCGCGTACCATTTGCGGACTGCCTCGACGGTCTCCCAGGTACCGGTGAAGCCCTTGGGGATGATGAAGGCGTCGCCGGCCGCAAAGGTCTCGGCGTGGCCATCGCTGTCGGTCAGGATCGCCTTGCCTGAAAGGATGGCGCAGAATTCCTCCTCGCCGTAATTCACGCGCCACTTGCCGGGGCTGCATTCCCAGATGCCCGAGAAGAACTGCCCGGTCGGGTCGGTATAGTAGTTCTGCAGCTTGGTCTTCGGCTGGCCGGCGACGATGTTGCCAGGCTCTCCCGTCTCCACCGGTGGCGGGTTGCTGCCGAATCGGATCAATTTCGCGCTCATCAGACTTCCCCTTGCAGTTCCCGAAACGGGCGCCCCTTGTCGCATCCCAGCCGCCGGAACTTTGCCCGCAACTCATGCCCCCGGGGATGCGGTCGGATATCTATCACCATTGCCGGGGCTGCGCCACCGGCGGCACACCGGTTCCGCCCACACGCATGTGCGGAATCCACCAGAAAACCGCCCGCCGCCGGCGTGTCGCTGCTTTGACGGCGCCAGGCCAAGGACCTAGATTGCCGGGCGCATCAGCCGAGGAGTCCCCCCATGACCAGTCCGGGCGACAGCAGCGCCGCCGCAGTACCCTGGCGCAGCCTGTTCACCGGCGGCCGCGGCCTTTACGTCGTCATGCTCAACCTCGGCATCGGGCTGCACGCGCTCGACGTCTTCGTCGTCTCGACCATCATGCCCGACGTGGTGCGCGATCTTGGTCGCGCACATTTCTATGCTTGGTCGACCATGCTCTATATGGTGGCCTCGATCATCGGTGCGGCGGCGACCGCACCGCTGCGCCGTGCGCGCGGCGGCCGCCAGTCATATTGCATCGGCGCCGTCCTGTTCCTGCTCGGCTCGGCTGCCTGCGCCGCCTCGCCCGACATGGCGCTCTTCATCCTGTCGCGCGCGATCCAGGGTTTCGGCGGCGGCGTCGTGCTCGCCCGATCCATGACCATGGTGGGCGAGCTGTTTCCGGAGAACATGAAGAAACCGGTCCTCGCCCTCGTCTCCTCGACCTGGGGTATCGCGGCGCTGATCGGCCCGGCGCTTGGCGGGACCTTCGCCGAACTCGGCTTCTGGCGCGGCGCCTTCTGGTTCAACCTGCCCTTCATCCTTCTCTTTCTCGGCGCAGCGCTGCTGCGTCTGCCCGCCGACAAGCCCGAGCGGCCGGCCGTCTTCGGTTTTCCCTATCGCCGCATGGCGCTTCTGACGGCCGGCGTCATGTGCGTCGGCATTGCCAGCGAGGGCGGCTCGGCGCTGGGCCGCGGCGGCCTCATCCTCGTTGCTATCCTGCTGCTTTACGGCACCTTCCTGCTCGACCGCCGCGGCGAAAACCGGATCTTTCCCAGCAATCCGCTCTCGCCTTCGACCACCACCGGCAGCGCCTACTGGGCCATGTTCCTGGCCTCCATCACCCATACCGTGATCGGCGTCTTCCTGCCGCTGGCGCTACAGGTGCTGAAGGGTATGACGCCCATCGTCGCCGGCTACATGATGGCGGTGCTGGCGATCGGCTGGACTTCTGCCTCTCTCGTCACCGCACGCTGGCACGGACGCGCCATGTATGTCGCGATGATCGGCGGCCTGCTGCTCTGCGTCCTTGGCCTGGTGGCGCTCGCCCTCGGCATCAACAGCCAGCCGGCCTGGCTGCTGACGGTGTACAACGCCGTGGTCGGAGTCGGCCTCGGCGCCTCGAACCTCCATATCGTCGCTGCTGCCATGCGCCACGCGGCGCCGGGCGAGGAATCGATCACCGCGTCCTCCATCCCGACCATCCGCTCGCTCGGCATCGCGTTCGGTGCCGCCGCGGCGGGGGCGATCGCCAATGCGGCCGGACTGACCGACGATCTGTTGGCGGCCGATGTCGCCGGGGCGATCGGCTGGGTGCTGGGTGTGGGCGCGCTGGCGCCGTTTTGCGGCTTCCTGTTCGTGCTGCGCTTCGCCGCCCTGCTGCGGCAGAAGAACCGGCCCTAGCGCATTCCCCCGTCGCGGCCGGCCAGCAGGGGCGGCTTGGCCCTGGCCCAGGCGGCGCGGCGCGATGCCACCACCCACCAGCGCGCAAGGCGCGTCGAGGCATGGATCGCCTCGCGTCCCTCCGGCGTGACCATCAGATAGCCGGCAATCGGCAGCAGCATGATGTCGGCCAGGGTGACATCGCCGCCAACCAGGAAATCCGAGCGCTCGCCGTCATGGCAGAGCAGCGACAATTGTTCGATCGCATAGAGCGTGTCGCGCATGGCCGGCAGGATACGGGTCACCGGGGCGAGATCCATGGCACCGCCAAGGAAGGGCGTGAACAGGCGCTGGCCGATGACCACCGAGACGGCGCTGGGGCAGAGATGCTGGCGGATGACGGCCATGATCTGGGTCATCAACGCCCGTTCGCGCGCTTTCTCCGGCTGCAGGATCGGGCCCGGGAACGCCTCGTCGAGATAGCGCAGGATCGCCTCGAGGTCGAACAGCATCAGGCCCTGATGCGTCAGGGTCGGCTGTCTTTCGCACAGATAGGACAGGAGATCGTTGAGGCGGAAGCCGCCGGCCTTGAGAAGGTCCGGCTCCTCGAAGGCAAAGCTAAGACCTTTTTCCTCACAGGCCAGCCGGGCCGCCACGACATGGGTGCCATTAATGGGGCCGCTGAGTTGGAGATCGGTCATGCAGAGGACGTTAGCGAGGGGATGGAAGGCCGGTCAATCTGGCCCCGCGGGTAGGCCAACAGGGACTGCTCCCGGTGCTCCGTGGCCGTTGCGGGCGCTCGGCAGAGCTTGGGAAAAGTAAACCCTACCAAGCAAATAGTGTTGCATAGCAGCAACAGCATTTTTGCTAGTTTTTTCAGCATGATGACGCTTTAATAACCAGCGGATAATTGCTTGACATCGCACCGCACAAGAGCCATCTTTGCCTTGCGACGGCGCATTTCTCCCCTGACAGGCGTCGTCGCAAGGCGCCCCTCATGGGCGTTTCCTCCCAGAACTTGGGCCGTGCCGTTCGGTACGGCCCTTTTTTCTTGGCCGCGCGGCAACGCGCCCGCGCGACACACAAGCGCCTGAATTCGTTAATTTATCGGAGCAGAAGCGTCCGGCTGGGTTGTGGCGCCGGCGCCCAGGGCACGCTGCATCAGGACCGAATCCACCCAGCGGCCGAACTTGAAGCCGACCGCCCGGAAGGTCCCGACCGAATCGAAGCCGAGCGCGCGATGCAGGCCGACCGAGGCCTGGTTGGCGGAATCGCCGATGACCGCGATCATCTGCCGCAGGCCAAGCGCTGTGGCATCATCGATGATCCGGGCCAGCAAGGCCCGGCCGATGCCGCGCCCCTGGGCTTGGGGCGCCAGATAGATCGAATCCTCGACCGTGAAGCGATAGGCGGCGCGCGGACGGTAAGGCCCGGCATAGGCATAGCCAGCAATGCCAGCGCCCGCGCCGAACTGATCTTCCGCCACCAGATAGGGCAGGCCCGCCGCCTGGATCGCCTGCCAGCGCCGGGTCATCTCGGCCACGTCCGGCGGTAGCTCCTCGAAACTGGCCGATCCGGTCAGGACATGATGCGCATAGATCGCCTGGATGGCCGGCAGGTCAGCGGCAAGGGCGGGTCGCAGGACCAGGCCGGGGCTCGCGGAAGCGAGGACCGCCATGGCGTCAGCCCCGCAGCAGCGCGTCGGCGCGCTCGACCAGCATGGCGATGAGGCCCCGCATGGTGGCCTGCATGGCAGCAAAGCCGGCATGCGGCTCCAGCGTCCGCTCATGCATGTAGAGCGAACGGTTGATCTCGATCTGCAGCACGTGAACGCCGGATTGGGGCTGGCCGTAATGCTGCGTCACATAGCCGCCGGAATAGGGCGAATTGCGCCGCATCTGGGCGCCGCCGCCGCGCAGATGCGCATCGATCGCTGCGGTGATGGCGGGCGCGCAGGAGGCGCCGAAGCAATCGCCGAGGACGAAATCGACGCGCGCATTGCGCCCGCGTTCGGCCGCCTCGCGGTCATGTCCGCCGCCATGGGACGGCATCGAATGGCAATCCAGCACCAGGCAATGGCCAAAGCGCGCCACCGCCTCGTCGATCACCCCGCGCAGGGCCGCGTGATAGGGCCGGTAGCACAAGGCCAGGCGGAACTCGGCCTCGGCGAAGGAGAGCTTGTCGCGGTAGATCTCGCGGTCATTGGCACCGAGCCGCGGCACCACGCCGAGCCCGGCGGCGACGCGCGGTGATCTGGTATTGGCCTCGGCCGGCAGGCGGTCGGCGAACATGGCCGGGTCGAGTTCCAGCGGCTCGCGATTGACGTCGCAATAGGAACGCGGGAACAGGGCGGTCAGCAGCGGCACGCCGAGATCCGGCCCGGCGGAAACCAGCTCGTCGACATGGCCGTCCTCGGAAAGGCGCAATTCCTGGCGCGTCAGGGCCGCCTGGGCCAGGAAATCCGACCGGTAGGAATTGCCGGAATGGGGCGAGGCAAGGATGAGGGGCGCCCGCCAGATCTCGGGGCGCAGCAGGCGGATCACGGCATCATCCGGTTCGGCGGCGGCTTCCGGCGGCTCGACAAGGGGTCGCAGCGTGCTCATCGCCTTCTGGTTTAATGAAAAATGCGGCTTCTGTCACGCGGCGGCAGCAAGCCCTCCCGGGTGACGCAAAGGTGCCGGAAGGGTGCCGGACAGATGCAGGGCCGCCGCCGGACCGGGGCGGAGATTCCCGTGCTTGCAATCGTTGTGGGGGGATGCTATTTCGCCACCCGCCGATGGGTTCGGGCCCTTCCCTTTTTGCCCGAGCAACCTCGCCTCCCCCGGGATCCAGGCGGAGAGGCCACATCAGGCGGGCGCGTAGCTCAGCGGGAGAGCACTACCTTGACATGGTAGGGGTCACAGGTTCAATCCCTGTCGCGCCCACCATTCGATTCAGTGTTGATTTCATTGCGTTTCTTGTCACCACCACGCTGTGGCGCAACAGGACGTTCTGCATTGCTGTGGTGCATCTGTGGTGCACTTCCAAGCTGGCGCTGATCGACGACGATGGATTCGGAGCCGGCGTTGCGACCGGCTCCTGCCTCCAAGTTTCCTTCCGGAGCGGCAAGCAATCGCATTTCTTTGCGGCTCTTCCGACCCTTGCGCAAGGACAACGGCTCAGCCTTCTTGTTGACTGCCGCAACGGCCTTGGCAATCGCTTTGACCGCCTTCTTCATGTGATCCGGGTGGTGATGAGCGTAGTGCTCCTCCACCATCTTCAACGACGTGCCGAGATAGGCCGCGATATCCCAAAGGGCAACACCATCCTGAGCCATCCAGGTCGCTGCGGTGTGGCGAAGGACGTAAGGCGTGACATCAAGGAACCCAGCTTCAACGGCCGTCGCGCGAAATGCCTTCTTTATCGAACCAACTGGGTAACCGGCGTAAGCGATAACGTAGTCGCAGAGCGGACGCTTTTTTCGCTTTGCATTCTTCTTGTCGTGCTCCCGAGCCGCAAGAAGGCGATCGCGCAAAGCCGGAGAAATCGGAATCGTTGGGCGCGCCTTTGCCGTCCTCTTGCGACCGACCGGATTGAAGTCGATCCGGCACTGTTTGAAATCGATTCGGCTCCATGTCAGATCGAGAATAGCAGAGGGGCGCGAGCCAGTCTCCAGTGCGATCTCCATGAACAGGCGAATATGCCAGGAGCGGCTCTTTCCAGTTCAATCGTCAATTCCAGAACCCGGTTGCGGACTGCATTTTGGATTTCACACATTGCGGTTTTCGATATCCGCCCGGTCACCGAATTGCACGAGTAGTTCCGGTAGACTTTGCCTTGCAGCAACAACATGAGGTTTGAAGCGTCTATCTCAATCACGTCATCATCGCCGCGCACAAGATCGTCAACGGCAGCAATGCTCTCCCGCATTTCACTCGCTGCCCACGCTTTGCCGGCAATTTTCTCGATGAGATATGGTGGAATGGGGGCATTGCTAATTCCAGAGCCGAATGGGCCGCTGAAAGTTCCATAGTAGCTTATGCCCAATTTTCGATAATCCGGGACTGGCGCTTCACTCGGATAACCTTCCGACTCATGCTTGACCCATACCTCTAGCTGAGTACTTCCGAGTCGCGAAGCAAGGAAACGCAACTTCAAAAGTATGGGAGCTATCGCGCTCTTGGAATCGAGGATTGATGCCTGAATCTCGCTTAGAAGACTCACAGTTACCATCTCCAATACAGCGACTAGGAAGTATTAAAAGACTGTTGCAACGCCTGGCCAATACTTCAGCTACCGTTCTCACTGGATTTTCCAAATGCATAAGCCATTGCGGCACTGATGACCGTGGCGGCTTCCCCGCTAAGAGCTCCATTGAGCGCAAGCAAGCCTACGATTGGAATGGCTGTCGTCAGAACAGTGAAGCGTATGTATTGCCATCCGATCCCCTTGGCACCGCCGGCTCGATTGATGAAACCGCCAATCACAACAGCTAGAGTCGATAGAGCTAGTATTGCTGATACCCATTCCATTTTTATCCACTCCAAAAGCGGCATGTCATTGGCAATTCGTCTCTTACTGTCCAGCCGCGCAACGCAGCTTCTAGCTCCCTTTGCGGAATCTTTCGCTGATGGCCCTGAAGAGCATCTCCGCTCTAGCAAGTACCTCCGTAGGCAAGGTTGTTTTCTTCTCGGCCCATTCCGAAACAAGTTGGATCGCCACGGAAGCTTTCCAGCCCTCTGGTAGCTCTATGCCTAGACGTTTTGCGGCGGACTTTATCATACTTGGAAGGCTTCCCGCTTTCCGATCCAATTCAGTAAGCTTGATGGACTTTCCTATCACGACCTTTAGAGCGGGCAGAATCAGGGCTTCACCAAGAATATCTTCCACCTCAATTTCATCGCCAGGACGACCGAGGACCTCATCCAACATGAGAACAGCACTATCGTGGCCGATATACATTTCTTTCATCAGCGCATCGCGGCGGACACGGCCGGCATCATCACCGTCAAGGAGTATGAGTGGGCGGACTTCCTGCCCGAGAAACAACGATGCGAATTGGCTGACGAGCTTGGTGCCACCACATGGCGTTACGTAGATGTCGGTAGGCAAGGACATACGATTCGTCGTTACACACTGATGCGCCAGTGCGTGAAGATAATAGTAGTCGCTCATTCCTTCGACGAGGACATTCTTATGATGTTGGAACAGCCCACGAGCCATCGCGTAGCCTGCGGCCGCCTGAAGGGGAAATATGGTTTCGCGATCCTTTGGCCACGTCTCAACGCTTATATGCGAATTGCCGGCATTATCCTCGGTTACCGGTCGAACGCGATGCAGATGTTCCCCGTCGATTAAGAACGGAGAATGAGTGGAGTAAAGAAGTTGGTTCTTTTCAGCAAGGGTCTCAAAGAATCCAATCAGCTCCTGCTGTGCGGTCGGGTGCAGATGCATTCCAGGTTCATCGAGGAGCAATATCGCATCCTTATGCCCGTCGCCCGATTCCACAAGAAACACAAGGTAAAACGAGAAAAACCATTGGAAACCCTTGCTGCGAGCCTCAAGTTCAATTTCAACATCGGGCCGACGATCATCGGCAACCCAAATTCTGAAATAGTCACCGTCCGCGTGGTAACGGATTTTATGTCGCCGTTGCGACCACCAATTTGAGAATTTCGCACTAATATCCAAAGATGCTGAATTGAGTTGGATAGCACGCGCCTCTTTGCGGCGCTGATCGTTGGAGATCATTTCAGCAGTCGGTTGATGGCCTTGGCGACGTTGAGTCTCTGCCTCTTCATTACCAAGGCTGGCAATATCCTGAGGATCTAGACCGACGTGCCGGAACATGGCATCGATAGTTCGAATTCGCGCATCAGCAGGAGCGCGCTTTCTATCTTCAAGGAAACGAGGCAACCATATTGCGCTGTCTAAGATGCCGTAGTTCTCAAAGTAGACAAGAACAGGAATGCGGTCTTCGATGATGGCGTCAATTTGGTCGAGAACTGGGCCAATTTTCGCTGCATCTAATAACGGTGCAAGATCGGCCTGCAATGCCTCGACCATGTCTGCAGTTTGTGGGCTACTCTTTTTTTCTGCTTCGCCACGCAGCAAATTAAGCAGCTTTGCACCGTCTTCGTTGCGAAGATCGCCAGCTGCCTTCAATCTGTCCTGCCAACCAATCGCCCAGGTCGATAGCGCCGAGCGCTGCGCTGCAGCCGCCTCTTCCTGCTCTGCGCTCGGCGCTGGAATTCGGCGGGCAGCAGCAGCAAAAGCCTCGAGGCTCTTTAAAACTGGTTCCGGAGTAAGAGGCTTCTCGCGAAGCGCTGGCTCATATTCAAACGAGAGAGAGCCATCATAGTACCGCGTAAGAATAGCCTCGTCCGGTGCATGCTGTTCCGTCGTTAGTACTGCGGCGAGTTCTATTTTTACTTCCTCGGGAAGCGCGAAGGCAACTGAGCATACAGGCCAGTCGCCGCCTTTTGCGCCGCCAGCGATGTAGTCACGAGTGTAACGATCACGCGGAAACTCTCGCTGTGGGTCATAGGGCTCTGGCGTCGCCGGGTTAAATTTGTGAAATGCCTTTAGCAGGGTCGTTTTGCCAGATTCGTTTCTACCAACAAAATTGGTAACCCGTTCAAGAGGAATCCAACCGCTATCGTTGATGTTGCGATAATTTTGAACTCGAAATCGAAGTGCTCTGATCATTTTCTCCATCCCCGACAGTCCATCGCCTGATCATCGACACCAATGCCAGAGGGCGTCTCAATGCCAACAATGTGCTAGGCTACGAAGTAGAGAACAAATATTGAACCAATGTCAACTGAAGGTAATATGTGTTAGTATAGATCATCGCAAAGATGGCAGCCTCGCGCAGCTTTCTAGTGGGCAAGTCGTATCCAAAATGCGCTCGATTCTGTGGTGCACTGTAGTGCCAAATCGCCTTAATCGAAGCGTTTTGACGACCGACGAAGGCGAATTTTTCCATGTTTGCGGCCATATTTGCGGGCCTTCCAGCCCGAACCCAGCGTTGACATGGTAGGGGTCACAGGTTCAATCCCTGTCGCGCCCACCATTTTCTTCATCGACATTCTCGACCCGATTGCCCAAATCTAGCCGTTTCCCTGCGTCTCTAGGTGCAGCTTGTCCAGTTCGCCCCATCTCTGTAGGGCCACCGGCTCGAAATCGGCACGGGCCGCACGATCCTTCCTGAAATGGTTGAACCGGTCCTCGCCGCGTACCAGCAGGGCGCTGTCGCGATCGTGTTTCGTCTGGCGCATATGTGGCGCGATGAACTGCGCATTCAAGCCGATACGGCGATCTGCACTTCTGTTCGGCGTCGAGGCATGCAGCGTCCAGCCGTGATGGAACGACGCCTGGCCTGGCGCCAGCGGGCACAGCACTGCCTCTTCCTCGCGCACATTCATTACCGTCTGTCCCTGCAACAGCACATTGCTGCTGTCTTGCGTCGTGACGTGGTCATGTCTGCCACGTCGGTGACTGCCCGGGATCATCCGCATGCAGCCACTCTCGGCCGAGGCCGGCGACAGGGCCAGCCACAGCGAAACCTGGGCATCGTCGCTGAACCCCCAATAGGTCAGGTCCTGGTGCCAGCTTACATGCGACGGCGCATGCGGCTCCTTGATGATGTATTCAACGTCGTAGAGAAGTATGTCGGGGCCGATCAGCGCTTCGACCACATCCAGGATTCTGGGATGAGTCGCCAGTTCGAGAGGTGATCGCAGGACCGTGTGGATCTTGGCCTTGTAATGCAGCTTTCCGAATGCTGCCTCCGCCTTCTCCAGGGCGTCGCGGTGACGACGCGCCTCGGCTTCGCTCAGGATTTCCAGGCCGGAGACGAAACCATTCTCGCGGTATTGACGGCCGATCTCGGTGAGGTCCATCCGGACGCCTCCCTTTTCGACTGCCGGTCATGCCGGCAAGGACCCGCCGAATGTCGCGCAGTCCGTTGCGTTTGTCAGCACCGGTTCTTGCCGCTAGGCAGATCTTTTCTTCGGCGAAGTCGCATATCGCGCGCCGGATCAACGCGCTGCCCGAAGGCGCCGTGGTCATCGTCCGGGTCCCCTCGCAAAGCCAGCCCGTTGCAATTCGCCGACGCGCTGGCGGAGTGCCGGGACCAGTTCCTGTTCGAACCACGGATGACGCCGCAGCCAGATCTGGTTGCGGGGCGATGGATGCGGCAGCGGCATGAGGGCGGGCAGATGGCTGCGCCAGCCGGCGACGACTTCCGCAAGGCGCAGCGCCGGGCCCGCCGCCGGCAGGTGCCAGTTCACCGCATGGCGGCCGAGCGCCACGGTGAGCCCGATGTTGGGAAGTGTTGCCAGAAGCTGTGTCCGCCAATGCGCGGCACAAATGGGGCGCGGCGGCGCATCGCCACCCTTCCCGCTTCCTGGAAAGCAGAAGCCCATCGGCAGGATGGCAAAGCGCGTTGGGTCGTAGAATTCCTTCCTGCCGACCCCCAGCCAGTCGCGCAGCCGGTCGCCCGATATATCGGCAAAGGGAAAGCCCGCTTCATGGGCAAGGCGGCCGGGCGCCTGGCCCGCGATCAGAATGCGTGCGCGGGGATCCAACTGGTAAATGGGCTTCGGCCCCAGCGGCAGGTCCGCACACAGGCGGCAGGCACCGAGCGAGCGATAAAGGGCGGCGGCTTTCGTCCTGCTGGGGCTCGGCGAGGGCATTCACAACTCACTACGACATTTGGGGCAACGCGTTCAATTGCGCGACCGGAATGACGTGGCCCGCCTCGCCCGGGGGCTGGCGAGGCGGGCCAATCATGCCCGGAAAACTCCATGCCGGAGAGTGGGGCATGATCGAGCGCCCGGGCGATGCGGGGACGCGACCGTCAGGCGGCGCGGGTCGCGGGTGCCGTCGCCGGGAAGTCTATCTCGGTCTTAAAGACCTCGTTCACGTAATTGGTGACGACATTGGCGGCAACGTTGACGACGATCTCGACGATCTGCGCGTCCGAATAGCCGGCATTGCGCAAGGCCGCGAGATCGGCCTCGCTCACATCGGCGCGGGTCAGGGCGACCTTGCGCGCGAACGCCACGGCGGCATCGGCATGCGGATCGGTGGATCGGCCGGTGCGGTTCGCCTGGATTTCCGCCTCGCTCAGCTTGTGGCCCTTGGCGATGGCGCTATGGGCCGCGTTGCAATAGTCGCAACCGTTCACGTTGGCGACGGCGAGCGCAATCCGTTCGCGGGTCGCGGCGTCAAGGCGGCCCTTGGCGAGCGCGCCGCTCAGCCCCAGGACACCGCCCAGGGTCTCGGGGCTTTGCGCCAGCAACCGATAGAGATTCGGCAC
Organism: Dongia mobilis; assembly: GCF_004363235.1. GTDB lineage: Bacteria > Pseudomonadota > Alphaproteobacteria > Dongiales > Dongiaceae > Dongia > Dongia mobilis. The sequence continues at coordinate 725,249 of NZ_SNYW01000006.1, read as the reverse complement.
CATGCCGATCTTGGCCTTGAGGCCGTCCAGCAAATCCTTAGCGGGGCCAGTGGCGGTCGCCGGATCGACCGAAGCAATACGCTGCATGATTTTGTCTCCTTGAGTTCGGGCGAACCGGTCGGCGGCTCCCCTTAAAACGATACAGAATTGTATCGTTCAGTTATGTAGACAGATCTGTATCTATTTTCAAGAGGAGTCAGCAGATTCTTCCCGAGCGCACCGGAATTCCGCCATAACACAATGATTCAAATGAAAAATATTGTTGGACTGTAGCTGCCCGGCCTTGCTGCGGCGGGGCTATCGGCGTTAGAATCGCTACAAAATAGTATCGACGATTGACCCAAACTGGACCGCCTGATGAAGCGATCTGAAATTCGCGACCACCTGCTCGATACCGCTATCGCGCTTTTCAACAAGCGAGGCTTTCACGCGGCCGGCATCGACCTCATCATCGCCGAGGCCAAGGTCGCCAAGACCACCCTCTATCGCCACTTCCCCACCAAGGAGGCACTGATCCTCGCCGCCCTCAAGCGGCGGGACGAGTTCGGCCGCGGCGAGATGCGAAAATTCGTGGAGACTCGCGCCAGTGATCCCCGCGAGCGGCTGCTTGTCACCTTCGACTATCTGGAGGCCTGGTTCGCGACGGACAGTTTCAAGGGCTGCCCCTTCATCAGTGCCGCGGGCGAACACGGCGAAGCGGACGACCCTGTCTTTCAGGCTGCCGTCCACCACAAGCGCAAAGTCCTCGCCTATTTCCGCGAACTGGCCGTGGCGGCCGGCTATGGTGATGCCGACGACATTGCCCGGGAGATCAACCTGTTGCACGAAGGCGCCGTGGCCGTGGCCCAGATCGCCCGCGAAACCAGTTCGGCACAGTTCGCCAAGAAAATGGCGCGAAGGCTGCTGGCGACATGAAGGATTGTCGCCGGGAAGGTATAGCGGCGGATCTCAACAATTCCTGGTCCAAGGCGTTCCTGGAGCCCGGGAAGCGCCGCCTCGCTGGAGATACCGGGCGGGTACGCTGCTCAGCGGGCCACGCGGGCGCGCTGCACCTTGCTGCCGACGGTGCCGAGGCGCTTCAAGACTTCCGCTTCCGACATCCAGGTCAGATCCTGCTTGCGCGTGACCGCCACCTTGCGCGCCACCGCGGCCGGCAATTCCTGGTCGAGAAGCGTGAGGAAGCGCGCCGGCGCGACCAGGATCAGGCGGTCGTACTGGGCAGCGCCGCCCTTCAGATAGCCGGCGAGGCGCGACGCGAACAGCCGCTTCTCGTGATCCTTCAGGCTGAGCCGCGGCTCAATGCCGTGGCGCGCCGCATTGGCGCTTTCCTGGGCGCGCGGCAGCCGATCGGATGCCAGCTTGCCGCCGGTAACGCGCGCCGCGGATTGCGCCTCTAGCCGAACCGTGACGCCGGAATGCGCCTCGGCACTCTCCATGATGCGGGCATGGCCGCCATCGGCGACCACGATCCAGGTTCGCTCCGCTTTCTTCGCCCGCGCCAGTCGGTCCTGTGCCGGACGATCCTGCGCCGAGCGATCCTTCGCCCGGTGGTCACGAACCATCTTTGCCATCTTTCATCCTTTCCGCGATCCGGCGGGTCGCAATGGCAACGGAAACCGCCGACCGCACCCTCTCGCCTGCACGTCCCTTGCGACGCCCGCACGAGTTCTCCGTGAACAATTCTGATCCGGCCCGTCGCCGGCGCATTGACACAAATCAAGCAGGCCGCCCCAATCGCGGCCAGATCAATTGACCAGCAGGACGGGACAGGGCGGGGCCACTAGGAGATCACGCAGCCCGTGCCCGGCCAAGCCCCCTGGAACCACCGCCAGCGCGCATTGCCGTTTCTGCAGCAGGCGCTTGAGATCGACCTTTTCCGGCAGGACGACGCGCTCGACCCCGCCTTTTGTGGCAGCCTGCTGCAGCACCGGATTCACGGCTGCCGCCTGCTCGCTGCCGGCGGCGACGGCCAGCGTCAGGGGATGCACTGTCCCGTCGAGCGCGAGGGCGGCGGCAATCGCGCGCGAACCAGCCGCCGTCCCGTCGAAGATCGCCAGCACGCCGCGCTTGTGCTGCCCCGGCGCCCCCAGCAACAGGCAGGAGCGGCCACTCCCTAGCGAGATGTCGGGCCATTCGCTGGGCAGCGCCATGAATCCGGCGACCTGCCGGGCGACCGCCGCGACCACCAGCAGGTCGGAATGCTCCGTCATTTCGATCAGGGATGTGCGCCGGCCGCGATGTACCTGGAACGACCAGGGCACCCGGATCCTGGTGGCGAGATCCTCCAGCTGGCGGCGCGCCCGTTCCGCCTTGGCGCGGAATTCCCGCTCGATCTCGGCCGGGTCGAGGCTGGACCTGGCGCCGGAATAAAGGGTCACCTGTTTGACGAAGTGCAGATTGGCGGCACTCAGCAGATCGGCATCCTCGATGAAGATGCCGTGCAGTTCCGCCTGCATGCGCTGCGCCATCTCGGCGGCAGCTTCGAGCGCCGTGAGGTTCTCGCAGATCGATTCCAGCGCAATGACGATGCGCCTGACGGGGAAGCCTGAGTCCCGCTGGTTCATGCGCCGCGGCCCGGTTCGAGCTTGCGACCGAAGGCCGCCGCGCGCTCGGCAAAGTCGGCGAGGCGCTTCGCCGCCTTGGCATTGATCGTTCCCGGCGGATAGGAGCCGTCGGCACCTGGGCTGCCGGCGATCTCGCCGGTCAGGATTTCCAGCGCCTCATCGACATGGTCGATGGCATGGATATGGAACTCGCCACGCCGCACCGCCGCCACCACCGCCTCGCGCAGCATCAGATGCTTGACGTTGCTCGCCGGGATGATGACGCCCTGCTCGCCGGTGAGACCGCGCGCCGCGCACAACTCGAAGAAACCCTCGATCTTCTCGTTGACGCCGCCGATCGCCTGCGACTGGCCGCTCTGGTCGACCGAGCCGGTCATGGCAAGACCCTGCCGGATCGGCAGATCGGACAGGGCCGACATCAGGGCGCAGAGTTCCGCCATCGAGGCGCTGTCGCCCTCGACACCGCCATAGGATTGCTCGAACACCAGGCTGGCGCCCAATGCCAGCGGGCGGTTCAAGCCGAAACGGCCGCCGAGAAAACCGGAAAGGATCAGCACGCCCTTGGAATGGAGCGGCCCGCCAAGCTCGACCTCGCGCTCGATGTCGATAAGTTCGCCGCGTCCGACCCGGACCCGGGCACTGATTCGGCTGGGCCTGCCGAAGCTGCGCCCGCCCAGCCCGAAGACAGACAGCCCGTTGATCTGACCGACCACCTGGCCGCTGGTCTCGATGCGATAGGTGCCGCGCAGCATCTCCTCCCGCAGGCGCTGCGGAATGCGGTCGAGCCAGCGTCGCTGGGCGTCGATCGCCTGCTGCACGTGGCCGCCATCGACCTCGGTGGCGCCGGCCAGGCCGGCATGGTGATCCGCCTCCACCAGCAGATCGTTGAGGCTGCGCATATGGACCGAGAGCTTCTGCGCATCCTCGACCATGCGCGAGGCCTGCTCGATCACGCGCGCCATGCCGCTTCGATTGAACGGCCTCAGCTTCTCGCGCTTGACCGAGGTTGCAATCAGGCGCGCCATCAGGATCGTATTGCGGCTGCTGCGGTCGATCCGTTCCTCGAAATCAACCGGCACCTTGAACAACTCGGCAAAGTCGGGGTCGTATGCATGCAGCATGTGATAGAGCTCGGCCTCGCCCACCAGGACGATCTTGAGGTCGAGGGGGATCGCCTCCGGCTCCAGCGAGATGGTGGTGGCGAGGCTCAGCATCTGCTCGATCGTCTCGATGCGGATCTCGCCGGCACGAAGTGCGCGCTTCAGGCTTTCATAGGCAAAGCCGTTCCCCAGCAGCTTGACCGCGTCGAGGATGAGATAGCCGCCATTGGCCTTGTGCAGCGCGCCCGGCTTCAGCAGGGTGAAATCCGTCGTCAGCGTGCCGAAACGGGCAATATGCTCGACGCGGCCGACGATCATCTGGTGGTTCGGCCGGTCCTCGTAATAGATCGGCGCCCCCTTGCCGGGTTCGTGCTCCACCAGCACATTCACCTGATAGCGCCGAAAGGCGCGGCCGGGCCCGTCACCGCCTTCGGCACCGACGGCAGCCATTCCCGGCTGCATCTGCGGCATGAAATCGCCGGCATTCTCGACCAAGTCGCGTTCCACGTCCGCAAGATAGGCGAGCACCTCCGGCAGATCGCCATACTGGTTGCGTACCTCCTGGATCAGGTGATCGACCGCAAACTTGGTGACCTCGTGGTTGAGGGCGCGGACCGCCTCGCGGTGCTTGCGCTCCCAATCCGGGATGCGGCGGACCAGCGCCTCGAGTTGACCCTGCAGGGTCTCGATCGCCTCCCTGATCTTCTTCTGCTCCGGCTCCGGCAGTTTCTCGAACTCCTCCGGCGGCAGGACCTCGCCACCCTTGAGGGGTGCCAAAGCGAGGCCGACGGGCGTGCGGATGAGGGCGATCTGACGCGCCTTCGCCCGCTCCTGCAGATCGCCGAATGCCTGCTCGCTCTGCTGCTTGAACTGCTCGTTGATGACCTCGCGCCGCGCGCGATAATCCTCGCTTTCGAAGGTCGCCGGCAGCACGGCGGTCAATTCCTCGACCAGCTTCCGCATCGCATCGCGCAATGGCCCGGCGCGCCCGGCCGGCAGTCGCAGCGCATTGGGCCGCTGCGGGTCGGCAAAGTTGTTGACATAGCACCAATCGTCGGGGGTCGGCTGCTTGGCAGCCTCGCGGCGCAGGTAGTCGGCGATGACCGAATGCTTGCCGGTGCCGCTCATGCCAAGCGCATAGAGATTGTAGCCAGCCCGACGCAGGCCGATGCCGAAGGAGACGGCCTCGATCGCCCGCTCCTGGCCGATGAGGCCTGGAAGTTCATCAAGGTCGTTCGTCGTGTCGCCCGGCAGCAGGTCCGGATCGCAGGTGGTGAATAGCTGGTCCGGTGTCAGGGATTTCCCCATGTCCTCGCCTCTGGCCTCGCCTGATTTCTTTCTCTGGGGTCGCCCGTCGACCAACCGCGACGGGCGCGCACCTGAACTGCCGCCGGTACGATCCCGCCCGCCGTGTCGCCCGGCATCCTTCCTAGCCTGGCAGGTGACGCGCCGTCTTGATGCAGATCAAGAAATTGCCGTCGGCACGATCGGGATCCATTTGCCCGCAACCTTGCGGTACTGCCGCTTTACCGCCGCCCAGGCGATGCGCCGGGCGGATTCCTCGCCGTAATGTTCAAAGGCGTTGTTGAACGCCGCCCGGTAGATGTCCTGCGCGTGCTGGGGGAGTGCCCGGCGGATCGGTGGCGGCAGATCGTCATTCGACGGATAGGGCATGCCACCTCACCTCGCACTCATGCCCTGGCCCTGGGGCCGGTGATCTCAGCCAGGAAGGCGAGGCTGCTTTCCAGCGTCCGCAGCCGCGGATAATCGCGCTCGGCAATCTCGACGCCGAGACGCCGGCCAAGAGCGATGACCAGATTGAGGAAGCCGATCGAATCGATGTCGAGTTCCTCGCGCAGATCCCGATCGGATCGCAGCCTGGCCAGGTCGATCTCGGGCGCCACATTGCCGATCTCCTCCAGCAGGATTTGCCTGATCTCGGGTTCAGTCATAGCGCCTCCGGTGCTTGCAGACGGGCCTCGATCTCGCGCAAAAGCAGGCCACCGCGATGGCCGTCGCTCACCCGGTGATCGGCGGCAAGGGTCAGTTGGCAGATTTCGCGGGGAACGATGCTGTCGCCCACCAGCCAGGGCCGCCGCTGAATGGCGCCGGCGCCGATGATCGCCACCTGCGGCGGATAGATCACCGGCTGCACCCAATCGACACCACGCTCGCCGAGGCTGGTCAGGGTCACGGTGGAATCGGCCAGTTCGGAGCCGCGGAAGCGGCCGGCCCGCACCCGGTTGGTCAGGTCCCGCAGGGCAGTCATCAGTTGCGGCAGAGAAAGACGGGCGGCATCGTGAATGGCCGGCGCCACCAGGCCGCCGCCCCGCAGGGCGATGGCGATGCCAAGATGCACCTGCGCCGCGGCGTGAAACTGCCCATCGCGATACTGACCATTGAACTCGGCAAAGCCGTCCAGCGCCAGGGCTACGGCCTTCGCCAAAAGCGCCGAGAAGACCAGGCGGTCGGCCGGCGGGTGGCTATCGTTCCACCTGCCCATCCAGTCGAGGCTGTCGCTGACATCGACCGAATGGCCGAGGTAGTAATGCGGGATCTCGCGCTTGGCGCGGGCCATGGCGGCGGCGATCGCCGCGCGCATCCCATCGACGCCGCTGCTTTTGGCCGGCCCCGTCACGACCGACGCGCCGCGTCGCAACCAAGCCTGTTCGACGTCGACAAAGACGATGGCACCTTCCGGCCCGCTTCCAGTGAGGGTGTCGAGGTCGATGCCGCGCTCCTGCGCAAGGCGCCGGGCCGCCGGCGATGCCTTGGGCCCGAACGAACCCGCCAGGGCTGTTCGCTCCAACGGCGGTGGGGTAGCGGGCGCGGACGGCGGTGCAACGGCTACGGGGGCGACTGGCGGTAAGTCATTGTGCGCCCCGGCCGGTGTACCGTCCGAGCGGATCACGGCGAGGCCGGTGCCAACAGGCACGGTCGCGCCGACCTCGACCAGATGGCGCTCCAGCGTCCCGGATTCAAACACCTCGACCTCGATCGCGCCCTTCTGGGTCTCGATCACGGCGATGATGTCACCTGAGCGCACGGTATCGCCGGGCTGTTTCAGCCATTCCACCAGGGTGCCGGCTTCCATGTCGGCGCCGAGTGACGGCATGCGGAAAACGCCCATTCAGCGCCCCATCACGGCGCGCGCGGCAGCCACGATCGCGGCGGGCTGCGGCAGGGCGGCGTCTTCGAGATGCTTGGGATAGGGAATCGGCACCTCGGCAGTGCAGACACGCGCCACCGGGGCGTCCAGTGACCAGAAGCATTGCTCGACGATGCGGGCCGTGATTTCCGCCGCCAGGCTGCCGCTGCGCCAGCTCTCGTCGACGATCACCGCGCGCCGCGTGCGCGCGACCGATTCCATGATGGTGGCATCGTCCAGTGGGCGCAGGCTGCGCAAGTCGATGACGTCGGCCTCGATGCCTTCGCCCGCCAATTGCCGTGCCGCCCCCAGGGTCTTCCACAGCGATCCGCCATAGGTGATGAGCGACAGGTCCCGCCCGCGTCGGCGCAGGGCGGCACGGTCGATTGCGACGCCGCCGGCGTCCTCGGCCAGTTCCCCGCTCATATTGTAGAGCATGACGTTCTCGAAGATGATCACCGGATCAGGATCGACCAGCCCCGACCACAGCATGCCGCGCGCATCCTCGACCGTGGCCGGGGCAAGGACGCGGATGCCCGGGATATGCGCATACCAGTTCTCCAGCGAATGCGAATGCTGTGCCGCCAGCTGCCGGCCGGCACCGGTCGCCATGCGGATCACCAGCGGAACCGAGAACTGGCCGCCCGACATATGGCGAAGCGTGGCCGCGGTGTTCAGGATTTGATCGAGGCAGAGCATGCTGAAATTGACCGTCATGACCTCGACGATCGGCCGCATGCCACCCAGGGCGGCGCCGATTCCCGCCCCGACGAATCCGCCTTCCGACAGCGGCGTGTCGCGGATCCGCTCCGGACCGAACTCATCCAGGAGACCCTTGCTGACGGCATAGCAGCCGCCATAGCGGCCGACATCCTCGCCCATCAGGAAGACGCGCGGATCGCGACGCAGCGCATCCTGGAGCGCCATCCTGACGGCATCGCGATAGGTCACCGTGGCGACGGTTCCGCCCTGATCAGTCGTCATGCCAACGCTCCAGGTGAATGAACATCCCTGGCCAGATCGCCGACCGGTTCCCAGGTGCCGGCCTCGGCAAAGGCAACCGCCGCCGCGACCTCGCGCGCCACTTCGCCCTCGATTTGGGCGGTTTCTTCGGCATGCAGCAATCCGGCACCCAGGGCCCATGTCTTCAGATGCTCGATTGGGCATTTTTCGCGCCAGGCCTCGACCTCATCCTTACTGCGGTAAAGCTGCGCGTCGAACATCGAATGCGCGCGGAATCGATAGGTGCGACATTCCAGGAAAGCCGGACCAGCGCCACCGCGCACCAGCTCGATCGCCTTCCTCCCCGCCGCCTCGACAGCAATCACGTCCATGCCGTCGACCACAGCCGCCGGCATGCGATAGCTCTCGGCCTTGCGGTGGATATCCGTTTCCGATTCGGAGATCGCCAAGGCCGTGCCCATGGCATAGAGGTTGTTCTCGCAGACGAAAAGGACGGGCAGGCGCCACAGGGCGGCAAGGTTCATGCTTTCGTGGAACTCGCCTTCCGCCACGGCGCCTTCGCCAAAAAAGCAGGCAGTGACGTTGTTGCGCCCCTGCATCCGATCGGCGAGGGCAAGGCCAACCGCCAGCGGCAATCCGCCGCCAACGATCGCGTTGCCGCCATAGAAGCGGGTCGCGGCGTCGAACACATGCATCGAGCCGCCGCGCCCCCGGCTGCAGCCCTCCTGCTTGCCGAACATCTCGGCCATCAACGGACCCATGGCGATGCCGCGCGCCAGAGCGTGGCCGTGCTCGCGATAGGTCGCCACGACGGCATCCTGCGGCTCAAGCACCGGAATGATGCCGGCGGCAATCGCCTCCTCGCCGATATAGAGGTGTAGGAACCCACGGATCTTCTCGGTTGTGTAGAGTTCCGCGCATTTCTCCTCGAACCTGCGGATGCGCAGCAGGGAGCGCAACAATTCGCAGACGCGTTCTCGGGTGAGATGAGCCTTTGCCTGAATTTTCCCGGTCATGTTGCCCCGCCTTCCAGAGTGGAGAGATCGCCTTCCGGCAGGCCCAGTTCCCGCGCCTTCAACAGGCGCCGCATGATCTTGCCGCTGCGCGTCCGCGGTAGGTCGCGACGGAACATCACCTCGCGCGGCGCCACGGCCGGCCCCAGGCGCCGGCGCGCATGGGCGAGAATGTCCTTGCGCAGCGCGTCGTCCTCGAGCCGACCGGCCTTCAGCACCACATAGGCCTTCACGATTTCGCCGGCGATGGCATCAGGCAGGCCGATCACCGCCGCCTCGGCGACAGCGTCATGTTCCATCAGCGCGCTTTCGACTTCGAACGGTCCGATCAGGTGGCCGGCGGATTTGATGACATCGTCCGAGCGGCCAACGAACCAGAAGTAACCGTCGGCGTCGCGCGTGGCGAGGTCACCGGTCAGGTACCAGCCATCGTCGAAGCATTTGCGGTAGCGCTCGTCCTCCTCCAGATAACCGCGGAACATCGACGGCCAGCCGGCACGGAGGGCAAGTTCGCCGATCGTGTCCGGCGCGTTCAGTTCGGCAACATGCCCGTCACCCGAACGGGTGACGATTGCCGCCTCGATCCCAGGCAGCGGTCGCCCCATGGAGCCCGGCTTGATGTCCATGGATGCATAGTTCGCGATCATGATGCCGCCGGTCTCGGTCTGCCACCAATTGTCATGGAACGGCAGGCCGAAGGCGCCGAGGCCCCAGACCACCGCCTCGGGATTGAGGGGCTCGCCGACACTTGCCATGAAACGAAGATCGGGAAAGGTCCGGCCTCCGGCCGGTTTCGCGCCCAGTTTCATCATCATGCGAATGGCGGTCGGCGCCGTGTACCAGACGTTGACGCGCTCCCGCGTCAGGATGTCGAACCAGCGCTCCGGTTCGTATTCGGCTTCGTCGACGATCAGCGTGGCGCCGATGCTGAGTGGGGCGATGATGCCGTAGGACGTGCCCGTGACCCAGCCCGGATCGGCCGTGCACCAGAAAACGTCGCCCGCGCGCAGGTCGAGGGCATACCGGCCGGTGATGTGATGTGCCACCACGGCTTCATGCACATGGATCGCCCCTTTGGGCCGGCCGGTGGTGCCACTGGTGAAATGCAGCAGGGCGGGCTCCTGCGGCTGGGTGGCGGCGGTCTCGAAATGCGCGTCCTCCCGCGCCAGGGCCGCGTCGTGATCGATCAGCCTTGATTCCTCGCCCTCGTTCCCGGCCACACCGCCCACCAGCAGGATATGGCGCAATTCCGGCAGGCGATCCATGATCGGCGCCACCTTCTTGCGGTAGAGGGCTTCTGTCGTCACCAGCACGCGGCCATGGCCGCGCGACACACGGGCCAGGACCGGTTCGGGGCCAAAAGCGGCAAACAGCGGCGAGAACACGCATCCCGCCCTCAGGGCCCCCAGTGCCGCGATATAGAGCGCCGGCTGCCGCCCCAACAGCGAGAACACCGCCTCGCCGCGCCCGATTCCGAGACGTCGCAGCAGATTGGCAAAACGGCCGGTCGCCTCGTCCAGGTCGCGATAGCTGAAATCGCGGCAGGCACCATCCTTGCCAAGCCAGCGCAAGGCCAGTTGGCCGCCGCGCCCCCCGCGGGCATGGCGGACAACCGCCTCATGGGCAATGTTGAGTGCCCCACCCGGCAGGAAACTCAACTCCCGGCGCGCCTGCTCCCAGCGAAAGCCGCGTCGGCTGGTCTCGTATTCCGGCAGGCCTGGCTGGCGTTCCCCGGCAGCAGGCAACTTCCTGATCGTGGCGAAGGGCATTGGCAACCCCACAATGTTAGATTCATCATGACACGGAATCGGACCGATCGGCCTTGATCCGGATCAAGGCACTTGCCTGTCTGCAAGGTAGAAGGCGTTACTGACCGGCCGCTGCCAGTGGCAGGACGCGGTTGATGGCTGGGCCGCGTGGCGTGCTGTATCCCGGCTTCGATGGCGAAGGATCCTGCGCGACGATGATCAATCGTGACCTGCCAGACGACATTGTCGCAGCCGGACTACACGACAAATTCGGCCTTTCCGCTGGGGAAGTAACGGTCCGACGCGCCAGATATGGCAGCAACGACATCCTGGCACCGGCGAAATCGCCCTGGCGCCAGTTGCTGGCGGATACTGCGCGAGACCCGATGATCTGGTTTCTGGCGGGCATGGGCATCCTTTATGCAAGCATCGGCGAGTTTCGCGATGCGCTTATACTCGCGGCGGCATTGCTGCCGCTGCTGGGCCTCGACGCCTACCTCCACCACCGCACCCAGGCCTCCACCCTGGGCCTTTCCCGGCGCCTCGCCGCAACCTGCCGGGTAACTCGGGATGGCTCCGAGGCCGAAATAGCGGCGCGCGATCTGGTGCCGGGCGATCTCGCGCGCCTGTTGCCCGGAGATCTCATTCCCGCCGATGCAGTGATTGTGCACGGCAACGAGATCCAGGCCGACGAATCCAGCGTGACCGGCGAGTCCTTCCCCGTTCGCAAGGCCCCGCTTGTGGCGAAAGCGGCGATACCAGTTACGACCGGGGAGAACTGGCTGCTGGCCGGCACCAGACTTCTTGCCGGAACGGCGCTGGTCCGGGTCGTCCATACCGGTTCGGCCACCCTTTATGGTCAGATCGCCCGCGCCGCAATCCTCGGCGGCGGGGCAACAACACCGCTGCAGGCAGCGATCCGACGCCTGGTCGGGATGTTGCTGGCAATAGCGGTCATCTTCTGCTTCGCCCTCGCCGCGATCCGCCTATTGCAGGGATACGGGGCATTCGATGCAATCGTCAGCGCCCTGACCCTTGCCATCGCCGCGCTGCCGGAAGAATTCCCGGTTGTCTTCACCTTCTATCTCGGCCTCGGCGTCTATCGCCTGGCACAGCGCAAGGCCCTGGTGCGCCGCGCCGTGGCTGTCGAGAACATCGGTCGGATCACCTGCATCTGCAGTGACAAGACCGGCACGCTGACCGAAGGACGCCTCGACCTTGCGCATTGCGAGCCGGCGCCAGGCCGCACCGCCGGCGAACTGGCGGCGCTGGCTGCCGCAGTGGCCGACCCCGCCAGCACCGACCCGCTGGACCAGGCCTTGGCCGCCGGACTCCCTGCTGGCCTCGGAAATTTGATCGCTGGTCCGGTAAGCCGGATTGCCGCCTATCCCTTCACCGAGGCGCGGCGTCGTGAGAGCGCCATCTTCCGGCAGGAGGACGGCACGCTGCTGGCGATCGCCAAGGGCGCGCCGGAAACCATCCTCGCGATGTGCGCCGATGACGACATCCGCAAGGCGGCCTGGATGGCCATGGTCGAACGCTACGCCGAGGGCGGTCACAAGGTGATTGCCTGCGCAACGCAGCGGATCGACGCGGCCGCATGGAACGGTACCGAGCCGGAACGTGGGTTCGGCTGCATTGGCCTGCTGGCCTTCGAGGATCGCCTGCGCGAGGGGGTTGCGGAGGCGGTCAACGCTTGTCGCGCCGCCGGCATCCGGGTTGTTGTCGTCACTGGCGATCATCCGTTGACGGCGCGTGCCATCGGCGCCGAAATCGGCCTGGGCGGCGGCGATCCGGTGGTCGTGACGGCAGCCGCCGTATTGCCCGCAGAAACCGCCGGCTTGACGGCCGCTTCGGTCCCTGCCCAGGTTGACGTGATCGCGCGGGCAACGCCGGACGACAAGCTGCGGCTGGTGCGAGCGTTGCAGCGGCAGGGCGAGATCGTCGCCGTGACGGGAGACGGCATTAACGACGTGCCGGCGCTGCAGGCGGCTGACATCGGCATCGCCATGGGCGAGCGCGGCACGCAGAGCGCGCGCGAGATCGCCGCCATCGTCCTGCTCGATGATAATTTCCGCACCATCACCCAGGCGATCGCCGAAGGGCGGCAACTGTTCGCCAACCTGACCCGCAGCTTTCTCTACCTCATCGCGTTCCATATCGCCTTCGTATCGACGGCGGCTTTGATCCCGCTGCTCGGTTTTCCGCTGCTCTACCTGCCGATCCATATCGTCTGGCTGGAACTCATCATCCATCCCACCGCCCTGCTCGTCTTCCAGCAGGCTGCAGGCGCCGGAATCCCGGTCTGGCGCAAGGGCAGCACCTCCTTCTTCTTCGATCGACTGACCGGCTTCCGGTTGCTGGCGGTTGGCGCCATCGTTGCTGGCATCGTGATGGCATTCTTCATACTTGGGCTGACGCAGCTTGCGGATATCGGTGCCGCGCGCGCCCTGGCGTTGACTGCCCTGATCAGCGCCGGCGCCGCCATGACCCTTGCACTGCAGCCACGACTGGGCACAATCGGTTGGGTGGTCGTCCTCGGCAGCCTGGCAAGTGCCGTCATTCTGGTGCAGGTGCCGTCGCTGGCAGGATGGATGCACCTTGAGCCGCTGCCGGTCCTTTTCTGGCTGGGCGCCGCCGTCGCCGGCATGGCCGCTGGTGCGCTGACCTATTTCTGCCGCCCGCGACCGCGCGAACAGGTGGAGGCGGCAGACCGGCAGCAACCCTGACCTGGATCAACGCCGGTAGAGCGATCTGGCCTGACAATGCCATTTGGTGAGACACTGGCGTCGTGGCGCCGGCACATCCGCAAGAGGGAGGCAGGACACCATGATCTCCATTTCACTCGACAAGCTGGCCTTCATCATCGAGCGCGCCCGCGAGTTCGATGCGGAAGCTGCCCCGGTCAACGAACAGGAACGGGCCGATAGCGCGGACGACGAGATCGACGACATCCTCGAGGACAGTCGGCGCAACCCGACCTACACCGAATTGCGCACTGCAATCCGCGACCTCAACGTTGACGAGCGCAGCGAATTGGTGGCTCTGGTCTGGATCGGGCGCGGCGATTTTACACCGCAGGAATGGACCCAGGCGGTTGCCGCAGCGCGCGAGCGGCATAACGGCCGCGAAGTCGGCTATCTGGCCGGCACACCCCTGCTGGCGGACTACCTGGAAGAGGCGCTTTCGCAATTCGGCATCTCCGGCGAAGCGCTGGAATCGGGCCGGCTTTGAGGCAGGGGCAGGGGCCGAGGCCGCAGCACATTTGGGTGGCGACTCCAATCATCAGGATAACCGACGGGTCCTTGCCGGTGATGCGCCGGGCAGCTTAGCTCCATGCCTGCCGCGCCTAATTCCCGCCCTTCACCCGCAGACGCGCCGCATGCAGCAGCGGCTCGGTATAACCGTTGGGCTGTTCCCTGCCCTTGAAGACGAGGTCGCAGGCGGTCTGGAAGGCGATGGAGAGGTCGAAATCGGGCGCCATCGGCTTGTACGCCGGATCGCCGGCATTCTGCTTGTCGACCACGACGGCCATCCGCTTCATGGTCTCGGTCACCTGTTGCTGGGTACAGATGCCATGATGCAGCCAGTTGGCGATGTGCTGCGAGGAAATGCGCAAGGTGGCGCGATCCTCCATCAGGCCCACATTGTTGATGTCCGGCACCTTGGAGCAGCCGATGCCCTGGTCGATCCAGCGCACGACATAACCGAGGATGCCTTGCGCGTTGTTTTCGACCTCGCGCAGGATCTGCGCCTCTGTCCATTTGCGGAAGGAGGCCACGGGAATGTCGAGGATGGCATCGACATGGGCGCGACGCCCGCCGGCAGCCAGTCTCTTCTGCACCGCGAACACGTCGATCCGGTGATAATGAAGGGCGTGCAGGGTGGCCGCCGTCGGCGAGGGCACCCAGGCGCAACTGGCGCCGGCTTTCGGGTGCTCGATCTTCTGTTCCAGCATCGCCGCCATCAGATCGGGCGCCGCCCACATGCCCTTGCCGATCTGCGCCTTGCCGGAAAGGCCGCATTCCAGGCCGATATCGACATTGAGATTCTCGTAGGCCGTGATCCAGCCCTTGCGCTTGATGAAGTCCTTGCGCGAGAAGGGCCCGGCCTCCATCGAGGTGTGGATTTCATCACCGGTACGGTCGAGGAAGCCGGTGTTGATGAAGGCAACACGGTGCTTCGCGGCGCGAATGCATTCCTTGAGATTGACCGAGGTGCGGCGCTCCTCGTCCATGATGCCGAGCTTCACGGTGTGGCGTGGCAGGCCGAGGATATCCTCGACGCGATCGAAGATCCGGTCGGCAAAGGCCACTTCCTCCGGCCCGTGCATCTTGGGCTTCACCACATAGACCGAACCATGGGCGGAATTGCGCGGGCCTGACGTTTTCTTGAGGTCATGCATGGCGATTAGGGTCGTCACCATCGCGTCCATGATGCCTTCCGGCACCTCGTTGCCGTCCCTGTCCAGGACGGCCGGGTTGGTCATCAGGTGGCCGACATTGCGCACCCAAAGGAGGGCCCGCCCCTTGAGGGTAAGCTCGCCGCCATCCGGCTTTGTGAACACGCGGTCGTCGTTGAGCCGCCGGGTGAAGGTCCTGCCGCCCTTCTCCACGCTGGCCGCGAGATCGCCCTTCATCAGCCCCAGCCAATTGGCATAGGCCAGCACCTTGTCCTCGGCATCGACGCAGGCGACCGAATCCTCGCAATCCATGATGGCGGAAAGGGCGCTTTCGACCACCACATCGGCCAGCAGCGCCTGGTCGCGGCTGCCGATCGGATGCGCGCGGTCGAAGACCAACTCGACATGGAGGCCGTTGTTGCGCAGCAGGACCGAATCCGGCGCCTTCGGATTGCCGCGATAGCCGACGAATTTTTCCGGCTGCATCAACGGCAGATCATCGACCAGCAGCGCACCATCCTTCACGTGATAGCGGCGGACATCGGCATGGGACGTGCCCTCGATCGGAAAGGCTTCGTCCAGAAACACCCGTACCCGTGCGACCACGCGGGCACCCCGCCCCCGGTCATAGGCGCCGCCCGGGGGAAGTGGCCCCATGACATCGGTGCCGTAGAGGCAGTCATAAAGGCTGCCCCAGCGAGCATTGGCAGCGTTGGCGGCGTAGCGCGCATTGGTGACCGGCACGACCAATTGCGGACCGGCCACCAGCGCGATCTCCGGATCGACATTCCTGGTCTCGATGGTGAAAGCCGGACCTTCCGGCAACAGGTAGCCGATCTCGGTCAGGAAGGCCTTCTGCGCCGGAATGCCGGCCTCCGGATGGGCCTTGAACCAGGCATCGATCCTGGCCTGCAGCGCGTCGCGTTTGGCCAGCAGATCCCGGTTCCTGGGCGCAAGTTCGTGCACCAGGTCCGAGAAACCCTGCCAGAAGCGGTCGGCATCGATCCCGGTACCGGGCAATGCCTTCTCGACGATGAAACCGGCCAGCTTCGGGTCGACCTTGAGACCATGGTAGTTCGTCATGCCCATTGAACCATCCTTGTTGCGGTTACCGGGCGCTGTCGCCGGCCTGTCGTTTCATGGATCGGCCGGTTGCTATTTTCCCTTGGCCCAGGCCGCATACCAGGTCTTGAAGAGCTGCCACTGGCTCTCGACGAAGCTCTTCTGCGCCGGGCTCAGGGCATCGCTGGCGTTGAAATGCAGTTCGTAACCCTTGTGGCCCTCGAGGGTCATCAGGTGCTTGTAGAAGAGGACCAGATCCGGTCCCTCGTCGAAGGTCGAGAGCACCATGAGTGCCGCTTCCAGCTCCTTCGCGTGTGCCCGCGCGGCGACGTCTCCCGTCGCGGCCTTCTCGCACAGCGCCACCAGATGCAGCACTTCCTTGGGCAGCGCGTTGCCGATGCCGGTGATGGCGCCGCCGGCATTGCAGTTGACGAAGCCGTGGAACACCTGGGTGTCGACGCCGATCATCAGGGTGAGCGACGGGTCCTTGCCGGTGATGTGCTGGGCGGCATAGCTCAGCGATTCCGCGCCGCCGAATTCCTTGAAGCCGACCAGGTGCTTGTACCTCGCGCGCAGGTCGAAGAACAGATCGGCCTTGGTCTCGAAGCCGTAATAGGGGCTGTTGTAGATGACCGAGGGCAGATCGACGGCCGCCTCGAGGATGCCGGCGAAATGCGCGCGCTGGGCAGCGGCCGAAGGACCGCGCGAAAGCACGCGCGGGATAATCATCAGGCCGCCCGCCCCCACCTTCTTGGCGTGCGCCGCCAGGGCCGCCGCCCGTGCCGGGTTCTGGGCGCCGGTGCCAACGACCACGGGGATGCCGGCCTTGACCAGCCGCTCGACCCCTTCCATGCGCTGCTCGTCGGTGAGGAGCGGCCAGTCGCCCATGGAGCCGCAATAGACCACTGCCGACATGCCGGCCTTGATAAGGCCCGCCCCCGTTTCCACCAACTTGTCGAAATC
Organism: Dongia mobilis; assembly: GCF_004363235.1. GTDB lineage: Bacteria > Pseudomonadota > Alphaproteobacteria > Dongiales > Dongiaceae > Dongia > Dongia mobilis. The sequence continues at coordinate 708,286 of NZ_SNYW01000006.1, read as the reverse complement.
GGGCGAACGGTCGGGCTTGCAGGGGGTCATGAGGGCGGGAATGGTGCCCTGGAAGATGTTGGCGGCCATGATGCGGGTGGATCCTTTTGTCAGCCTGTGACCGCGCCCCATCGCGCGGCCGGGACAGATAAGGTCATCGGCGGGCGCAAGGCAAGCGGGTCCGACGGGGCGGGTTCCAGGCTGAACAGGCGTTCAGAAACTGAACGGATATTCAGGATTTTAGGGAATCCTCCGCCGCCTTCATGAAATCAGCCGCTGCGGCGTCACTCTCGGCTGTCTGCCCGAACGCCGCGGCGATGGGTGCGGAAAGGGTGAAGGTATCGAAGCCGCGCCGGGCCAGGGTCTCCAACTGGTCGACGGAGCGGATGCTGGCGACCAGGACCGACAGGTTCTGCTGCTGCCCGGCAATGCGCTGCATGGCATCCAGGCGCTCATCCGCGTCGAGCCCGGCATCCAGCATGCGTGCATAATAGGGGGCGACATAGCGGGCGCCGATGGCGGCCGCCAGCATGGTCTGCTGCGCCGAATAACAGGCGGTGATGGTGACATGGGCGCCGTCGCGGATGAGCTGCGTCGCCGCCGCGAAACCGGCGGCGGTCGCCGGCACCTTGACCGTGACATGGCCCCAGAGCGCGCGCAGGGCCCGGCCGCTCGCCAGCATCTCCTCGGCGCCATGGCCAGTGACCTGCAGCTGGATCTCGGCCAGCGCGCGTTCCTTCGCGGCCTCGACCAGATCCCGCGCTGTCGCCAGCTCGACCCGCAAACCGGCGCGCTGGATGATAAGCGGGTTGGTGGTGACGCCGTGGAGCCAGCCGCGCGCCCGGGCGAGATCCCATTCCTGCGGCTTGGCGCTGTCAATGAAAAGTCGGTAGGTCATCGGATCGCTTTCGTTACCAGGCGAGATGGGCGAGTTCGCCGAGGCGCGGCATGTCGGCGCCGCGGCGACCGCAGGTGATGGCGGCGGCGCGGGCACCGAAATTCAGCATGGCGCGCAGGTCGTCGGAATCAAGGGCGGCGGCATCGGCGGCGGTGAGCGCGTCATGCCGTTCCAGCCAAGCCAGCATCGCGGCCTGGAAAGTATCGCCCGCCCCCACCGTGTCGACCACCTCGACGTGGTAGCCGGACACGGCCGCCGAACAGCCGCCGCCGGTGAAGGCGATGGCGCCATCCGCACCCCGCGTCACCACGACCATGCGCACGCCGCCGCGAATCCAGTCGGCGGCGAGATGCTCCGGCCTCTGGCCGGGAAACAGCAGTGCCGCATCCTCGGCGCTCAGCTTCAGGAGATGCGCCGTGCCCGCGAGCGAGGCAATGCGCCGGCGCCAGACTTCAAGGTCCGGTTCGATCGAAGGGCGGATATTGGGGTCATATGAGATGAAGCGCCGCCCGCCCTCGCGCTTCACCAATGCCACCAGGCTGGAGGCGGTCGGTTCGGTCGCCGTGGTGTAGGAGCCGATATGGATGGCGCGGATCGCCGGCGGCAGGCTGGCCGGCAATTCGGCCTCGGTCAGCGACCGGTCCGCCGTGCCGCCGGTATAGAAGGCATAGGCCGGCACGCCCGCCGCATCGAGTTCGACCACCGCCAGGGTCGAATTGTTGTCGACCTCGAGCATCAGATTCGTATCGACGCCCTCGGCCCGCAGGGTCGCCGCAATGCGCTGGCCGAAGAGGTCGCGCGAGTTCTTGGTGAAATAGGCAACCGGCCGGCCGAGGCGCGCCAGGCCGATGGCAACATTGAGGGGCGAGCCGCCCACCCTTCCCTCCAGGCGAATGGTCGCGGGACCATCGCCCGGCAGGGAGAAGAGATCGAACAGCGCGTCGCCGCAGCACAGGAACATGGGCGCGTTCCCCGCCGGCAATCAGGGTGTTGCGATGACCTGCTGGCGCTGTTCGCCGAGGCCTTCGATGCCGAGGCGCATCACCTGGCCCGGCTTCAGGAAGATTGGATTGGGCTTGATGCCGAGGCCGACACCCGGCGGCGTCCCGGTCGAGATCACGTCGCCCGGCTGCAGGCTCATGAATTGCGAGATGTAGTGCACCAGATGGCGGACACCGAAGATCATCGTCTTGGTCGAGCCGTTCTGGTAGCGATGGCCATCGACCTCAAGCCAGAGAGCAAGATTCTGCGGGTCCGCAACCTCGTCCCTGGTCACCAGCCAGGGGCCGATCGGACCGAATGTGTCGGCCGACTTGCCCTTGGTCCACTGGCCGCCGCGCTCGGCCTGGAATTCCCGTTCCGACACATCGTTGACAACGCAATAGCCGGCGACGTGATCCATCGCGTCCTTCTCCGAGACATAACGCGCCTCGCGACCGATGATGACGCCAAGCTCGACCTCCCAATCGGTCTTCCTCGAATTCCTCGGGATCATCACCTCGTCATCGGGACCGACGATGGCGCTGGTCGCCTTCATGAACAGGATCGGCTCCTTGGGCGGCTCGGCGCCAGTTTCCTTGGCATGGTCCGAGTAATTGAGGCCGACGCAGATGAACTTGCCGGTGCGGGCGACGCAGGGACCATAGCGGACCGGGCCCTCCACCTTGGGCAGGCTTGCCGGATCAAGCGCCTTCAGCTTGGCCAGGCCTTCCGGCGTCAGCACGCTGCCGGCGATGTCGTCGACCACCTTGGAGAGATCGCGGATGGCGCCATCCTTGTCGAGCATGCCGGGCTTCTCGGCGCCGCGTGGACCGTATCGCAGGAGTTTCATCACTCGCCTCTAATTGGGAAACCGGAGCCATCGGCAGATGGCCGAAGGCCTTGATATAGACCAGATTTTTCGCGCCAACGGAAGGCAACAATGCAAGCGCAAACATTGATATTGAAAACAGCATAAGTGATGCTTAGCATATCATAATGAACACACTAGATATCTAGCACGCCACCCAATGAAGAGGTGCCGGATGATCACTGGCGCACAGATGCGAGCAGCGCGCGCCCTGCTCGGAATCGATCAGAAAACGCTGGCCGAAATGGCCTCGCTTTCGCTGCCCACGATCCAGCGAATGGAAGCTAGCCCGGGCGTCGTCCGCGCCAATGTGGATTCGCTGATGAAGCTGGTCACAGCCCTGGGTGTCGCCGGGCTGGAACTGATCGGGGATGACGCGCCGAGCACGGGTAGGGGGCGCGGCGTGCGCCTCAGGGAGAAGCAGCCATGACCGGCACCACGCAGGACGGCATCGCCGGCGCCGCGCGCCCCAGCTTTGCCGAGATGTTCACGCCGAAGCTGGTGACCATCCTGCGCGAGGGCTATAGCGCGCAGAACTTCAAGGCCGATGCCATTGCCGGCCTGACCGTCGCCATCGTCGCCCTGCCGCTTTCCATGGCGATCGCCATCGCTTCCGGGACGACCCCGGACCGGGGTCTTTATACCGCCGTCATCGGCGGTTTCCTGATCTCGGCCCTGGGCGGCAGCCGCTTCCAGATCGGTGGGCCGGCCGGCGCCTTCATCATCCTGGTGGCCGCCACCGTTTCGCGCCACGGCATCGACGGCCTGCTGCTGGCGACACTGATGGCCGGTGTGTTGCTGATGGCGCTCGGTTTCCTGCGCCTCGGTTCCTACATCAAATTCATCCCCTATCCGGTAACGGTCGGTTTCACAGCCGGCATCGCGGTCATCATCTTCGCCAGCCAGATCAAGGAGATCCTCGGCCTCTCGCTGGCCGGGCCGGAACCGGGCGAGATCGTCGCCAAGGTGAAAGCGCTGGTCGTGGCGCGCGACACCTTCACCCCGGCCGCTTTCGGCATCGCCCTCCTGGTGATCGCGATTATCGCCGGATTGAAGCGGTATCGGCCGCATTGGCCGGGTATGCTGATTGCCGTCGCAACTGCCGGCATCGCCGGCTGGGCGTTCAATCTCCCGGTCGACACCATCGGCGCGCGCTTCGGCGGCATTCCGCAAACCCTGCCGCTGCCCAGCCTGCCCCACTTCACGCCGGAACTCGCCATGGCCGTGCTGCCGGATGCGTTCGCCTTCGCGTTGCTGGGCGCCATCGAATCCCTGCTCTCGGCAGTGGTCGCCGACGGCATGACCGGGCGGCGGCATCGCTCGAATTGCGAACTCGTGGCGCAGGGAATCGCCAATATCGGCTCGGCCCTCTTCGGCGGTATCTGCGCCACCGGCACCATCGCCCGCACCGCCACCAATGTGCGCGCCGGCGCCCATGGCCCCATCGCCGGCATACTGCATGCCCTCTTCCTGCTGGTATTCATCCTGGTGGCGGCGCCCTTGGCCGATTTCATCCCGCTGGCGGCCCTTGCCGGCGTGCTGGCGGTGGTCGCCTGGAACATGGCGGAACGGCACGCCTTCGGTACCCTGCTGCGTTCCTCGCGCGGCGATGCGGTGGTGGTGCTGGCGACCTTCCTGCTGACTGTGTTCCGCGATCTGACCGAGGGCATCCTGGTCGGCTTCGCGCTGGGTTCCCTGCTGTTCCTGCATCGCATGGCGCAATCGATCAGCGTCGAGAGTCATGCCCCCGTCATTGCCGAGGATCGCGCCGACAATGCCAACGGCGACCGCGCCAGTTATGATGCGGCACTCAGCAGCGATCCCGATCTGGTGATCTATCGCATCACCGGCGCGTTCTTCTTCGGCGCCGCGTCAACGGTCGGCGCCGTGCTGGATCGCATCGCCGACCGGCCGCAGACCTTCATCCTGGATTTCGCCTCCGTGCCCTTCCTGGATTCCACCGCCGCCAACACGATCGAGGGCAATGCCAGGAAGGCACATCGCAAAGGCGTCACCTTCATCGTCACGGGGGCCGCCCCCGCCGTCCGCCACACCCTCTGGGCCCATGGGGTGAAGCCGCCGCTGGTGAGGTTCGAGAAATCGATCGAGGATGCGCTGACGGCGATCGGGCGCCCGCTGGAAGAAAAGCCGGCGGCCTAGGCGGAGCGACTGAAACCTGTCCTTAAACCGCGACACCCGATTCCCGCGACTTCGCCCCGGGGATGACGAACGGAAAATCGATCACCCGATCCGGTAGAAGCCGGCAGCGTTGTGGCCAAAGATGCGCGCGGCATCCGCCTGGCCGACGATCTTCACCGCCGCGTCGCGCCAGAGGTCGAAGCCGCCGGCCAGATTGACCACCGGCCAGTCGGAGCCCCAGATGACGCGGTCGGGGCCGAAGCTCCTGATGACATGTTCGGCATAGGGCCGCAGGGTATCGACCGTCCAATCCGCCTTCGCCTCGGTGGCGAGGCCGGAGAGCTTGCAATAGACCGGGGTCTTCGCCGCGATCTCGGCGATGCCCGCGGCCCACGGCTCGAAGGCGCCGCTGCGAATCTCCGGCTTCAGGCAATGGTCGATGACAATGCGCATCTTCGGATAGCGGTCGAACAGGCGCCGGAAATTGCCGAGATGGCGCGGGAAGCCAAGCGCATCGAAGGTGAGGTCGAGGGCGCAGATCGCGTCATAGCCCCATTGCACGTCGGGCCGGAGCATCCAGTCGGGATCGGCGATGTCCTGGATCATCGGCCGTACGCCGGAGAATTTGCCATGCCGCGCCCAGCGCTCGAGATGGCGGCGATGGAGGCGGTCCTCGAAATCGACCCAGCCCACCACCTTGGCGATCCAGGGCGTCGCGTCGGCGAGGCCCAGCATGTATTCGGTTTCCTCGATGCTGGGTGCCGCCTGCACCAGCACGGTGCGCTCGATGTTGTAGCGCCTGCGGAAGGACTCGTAGTCGGCGGGCAGAAAATCGCGCCGGATCGGCGCCAGCGCCGGGCTCGCAACCATCCAGCCGTAATCGCCGCGGGCCGGAGCCCAGAAATGCTGATGCGCGTCGATCCGCATGTTCACGCCCCCGCCGGTACCGGTGCTTCGGCGCGGATGAAGCCTGCGGCCTTGAGCTCGGCCCAGAGGGCAGACGGGATCTCGGCCGCCAGTATGCGCATGTTGAGGGTCACTTCCTCCGGGCGGCTGGCCCCGGGAATGACGCTGACCACGGCAGGATGCACCAGCGGGAAGCGCAAGGCCGCCTCGACCAACTGCACGCCATGGCGCTTGCAGATCTGCTCGATGCCGGCGACCCGCTCGAGAATGTGTTGCGGTGCCGGATCGTAATTGTAGAAGGCGCCGGGTTTCGCGCCGCTCGCCAGGATGCCGGAATTGTAGGCGCCGCCGATGACGATGCCGATGCCGCGCTCGACGCAGAGCGGCAGGAAGGAATTGAGCGATTCCTGTTCCAGCAGCGTGTAGCGCCCGGCCAGGAGGAAGAGATCGAAATCGCCCCGGCGCGCCAGGATCTCGCACACTTCCCATTCGTTGACACCGGCGCCGAAGGCCTTGATGATGCCCTGGTCGCGCAGCTTGACCAGCGCGCCATAGCCGCTCTTCATCAGCTCCGCCACCTTCGCGTCCCGTGCCGCGACGCTCTTGTGGTTGAAGACGTCGATATCGTGGACGAAGAGGATGTCGATACGATCGATGCCGAGGCGTTCCAGCGATGCCTCGACCGAGCGCAGGATGCCGTCATGGCTGTAATCGTAGACCTCGCGCCGCGACGGCGTGTCGAAGAACTTGCCGATACCGGTGCGCCGCTCGGGCGGGCAGGCTTCGAGCAGCCGGCCGACCTTGGTGGAGAGCACATAGGAATCGCGCGGCTTGCCGCGCAGGAAGTGATTGATCCGGGTTTCGGAAAGCCCCAGGCCATAGAGCGGTGCCGTGTCGATATAGCGCAGGCCCGCATCCCAGGCGGCCTGCAGCGTCGCCTGCGCCTCCGCTTCCGACAAGGCGCGATAGAGGTTGCCCAAGGGTGCCGTACCGAAGCCGAGTTCGGTGAATTCGATCGTCGCACCCGACGGTGCGCGGAAGCGTCGTGTCTTCATGTCGCCAACCCTTGTGTTCTCGCTTGATCGGCAAAGATGTCCGGCTGCGCTTCAGCGAGAGTCAGCAATTCGGCCATGACGGCATCGAGATGCGCCACCATGGCGCGCGCGGCAGCCTCGCCGTCATGGGCCGCCAGTGCCTGCAGCACGGCTTCATGTTCCTGGAAGGTCAGTTCATGGCGCCGGCGACTGGAGAGCAGGCGGCGGATGCGGTCAAGGCCGAGGCGCGCGGATTCGACCATTGCCTTCACCCGCTCGAAGCCGAGTGCCTGAAAGATGATGTCGTGGAACGCGAGATCGAGGACATGGAACCCCTTGCGGTCCCCGGCTTCGGCGGCGGCCTTCTGATAGCGCAGATTGCGCCGGAGTGAATCCAGCAAATCCGCCCGGCAGGTGCCGGCAAGGCTGCGCACCGCCTCGGCCTCGAGGGCGCGGCGGATGAACAGATTCTCGCGCACATCGGCGAGGCGGATGCGGGCGACGATGGTGCCGGATTGCGGCCGGATCTCGACCAGACCCTCGGCCTGGAGGCGCGAGAGCGCCTCGGAAACCGGAAAGCGCGAGACGCCAAGGCGCGTACAGAGAGCCGCCTTGTCGAGCTGGGTTCCGGGCGGAAGATCAAGCGAAACAATGGCTTCGCGGATAGCCTCGACGACCCGCGCGGTGGTGCCGCCACGGCCCGGCCCGCTGACGTCACCGAGGAAATCATATGATTTCGCTTCCGAATTCATACTAGCATGTTAGAATGTGGCTTTCAAAACGCAACACCTTTCTGACCCATTCGCGGGGCTTGGGCCTCGCGCCGCCGGTCACAGGAACCCGAGCCATGAGCCAGCTTTCCGCCGTCGCCACCCAGCCCCGCGCGATCCGCCTTTCGCCCGTCGACAATGTCGTGGTCGCCGTCGACGAGATTGCGCAAGGCGCGGTGAGCAATGGCATCGCCGCCAATGGCCGCATCGGCAGGGGCCACAAGATGGCGGTGGCAAACATCGCCAAGGGCGCGCCGATCCTCAAATTCGGCCAGATCATCGGCTTCGCCACCGCGGCGATCCTGCCCGGCGATTGGGTGCATGAGCACAACACGGCCATGGGCGAATTCGAGCGCGACTATGCCTTCGGTGCGGGCGCGCGGAACGAGGCGCCGCTGCCCCTCCATGAGCGCGCGACCTTCCAGGGCTATCGCCGCGCCGACGGGCGTGCCGGCACGCGCAACTATATCGGCATCCTCACCTCGGTGAATTGCTCGGCCTCGGTCGCGCGCTTCATGGCGGAGGCCGTCACACGTTCCGGCATGCTGGACGACTACCCCAATATCGATGGCATCATCCCCTTCGTGCACGGCACCGGCTGCGGCATGGCGGCCAGGGGCGAGGGCTTCGAGATCCTGAAACGCACGCAATGGGGCTATGCCACCAACCCGAACCTTGCCGGCGTGCTGCTGGTCGGCCTCGGCTGCGAGGTGTTCCAGATCCATCGCATGAAGGAAGCCTACGACATCGTCGAGAGCGACACCTTCCGCACCATGACCATCCAGGATAGCGGCGGCACCAGGAAGACCATCGAAGCCGGTGTGGCCGCAATCCGCGAAATGCTGCCGAAGGCCAATAACGTCAGGCGCGAGACCATCCCGGCCTCGGAACTCATCCTCGCCCTGCAATGCGGCGGGTCGGATGGCTATTCCGGCATCACCGCCAATCCGGCGCTGGGGGCGGCGGTCGATCTGCTGGTCCGCCACGGCGGGACCGGCATCCTTTCGGAAACGCCGGAGATCTATGGCGCCGAGCATCTGCTAACCCGCCGCGCCATCAGTCGGGAGGTGGGCGAGAAGCTGATCGCGCGCATCAAGTGGTGGGAAGAGTATGCCGCCCGCAATGGCGGCGAGATGAACAACAACCCCTCGCCCGGCAACAAGGCCGGCGGCCTTACCACTATCCTGGAGAAATCGCTGGGTGCCGCCGCCAAGGGCGGCACCACGAACCTCACCGCAGTCTATGAATATGCCGAGAAGGTGACGGCAAAGGGCTTCGTCTTCATGGACACGCCGGGCTACGACCCGGTCTCGGCCACCGGCCAGGTGGCGGGCGGCGCCAATATTCTGTGTTTCACCACCGGCCGCGGCTCGGCCTATGGCTGCAAGCCGACCCCGTCCATCAAGCTCGCCACCAATACCGACATGTATCGCCGCATGGTCGAGGACATGGACATCAATTGCGGCGACGTGCTGGACGGCGTGAGCATCGAGGAAAAGGGCCGCGAGATCTTCGACCTTGTCCTGCGCGTGGCCTCGGGCGAGAAATCGAAGTCCGAGCAGCTCGGCTACGGCGACAACGAATTCGTGCCCTGGCAGATCGGCGCCACGATGTGAAGGCGCGGCAGCCTAGAGATTGTGCCGCTTCCTCCAGTCGACCGGGTAGAGCGCGTAGCAGACGATCGCCTTTTCGCCCTCGTAGGTGATCGGGGTTTTTTCCGGCAACCAGATCACGTCGCCGGGTCCGGCCTCGATGACGCCGCCCGGATGCTTCAGGCGGAACCAGCCTTCGATGACGATGATCATCTCGTCATAAAGCACGGTCCAGTCGATCGAGCAGCCGTCGAATTTGGCGATACCGACACCCATCGTATGCGAAAGCTCGGGCCCGACCAGGCGGCTGATCTCGGCCGTCCCCGGCGGGCCGCCATAGGTCTCGAACTTCATCTCGCCGCGCTTGAAATGCCTCACCTCGGCCATGTCACATCCTCCTTGCTCAGGTCGACCGTGCCGCGCGCAGGGCCGGGTCCTGTTTGCGCGCCTTCAGCAGCGCCCATTCCGACAATGCCACGCCAAGGATCACCAGGATACCGCCGATGACCTGCGGCCAGCTCGGCACCGTGCCGGAAAGGGCGAAGATGCCGATCGCCACGATCGGCACCAGGTTGAGGTAGAGGCTGGCCACCACGACACCGGTACGCTTGACGCCGAAATTCCACAGATAGACGCCGAAGGCGACGAGTACGGCCGTGACCCAGGCCAGGATCGCCCAGTCCAGCGGTTCGGCCGAAAGCGCCGGCGGAAACGGCGCCGCGCCGATCAGTACGGCAACCAGGTAGACACAGCCCAGGCCGACGCTGCCGGTGGTCATCGTTACCGTGGTGATGCGCAACTGGCCCCAGCCCCGGCACCAGCGTTGTGCCGCGGTCGAATACCAGGACCAGCTGGCGATGGCGGCGATGATCAAGAGTTCGCCGCCGCGGAAATCGAACATGGCGCCACCGTCGAAATGCACCGTGGCGAGGCAGCCGCCGAGAATCGCCAGCACGATCGCCGGCAGCATGCGCGGATCGACCGGGATGCGGAAGACAAAGCGGTCGACCAGCACCGCCACCACCGGACTGGCAGCGCTGAGGATCGCGGCCGTGACCGGATGGCAATAGCGGATGCCGACGGTGAAGGCGGTGGCATAGAAGGCAATGCCGAGAAAGCCCAGCAGCCAGATGCGCCAGCCGGTGGCGGATGCCCTCGCTTCAGCTGCCGCCGGCGGCACCCGCCGCTCGACCATCTTCAAGGCCAGCCACATCAGCGGGACGGCGCCGATATAGCGGAAGGCGGCAAGGAAATAGGGATCCCAGACCAGCAACAGATGCGCGACCGACGGCACCATCGTGCCCCAGAGCAGGGCCAGAAGCACCAGCCCGCCATAGCCGATCCATTTGGTCATGATACGCGAGAAAGTGTTGAGGAAAGCGCTGCCACAAAACTATGGCTCGACACTCTGCGCGGGCTTTTCTATTTTCGTCAAGGTCGCGTCCGGCCTGGAAAGCGGGACGCGACAACAAGACCAGGCGGGGGAGAGCCCCGTCGGATGCAGAATTCCACGATCAGAAACGACCATCCGGGGGAGAGCCCCGAACATCAGACAACACATAGCCATCAACCGCTTGACGAAGTTCGACAAGCGGGAGACCCAGGCCAGCAGCCCAGGAACGGAAGAAAGCATGTCCAGCAGCCAGCACGACGACGACATCAAGATCGACGGCGCCATTGCCCGAAAATCACCCTATGGCCTCGCCCTCGAGCCGACCTTTGCCGGCGTGCTCTCCTTCATGCGGCGCAACTACAGCAAGGACCTTTCCGGCGCCGACCTGGCAATCAGCGGCGTGCCGCTGGATCTTGCCACCACGCACCGGCCTGGCGCCCGCCTCGGTCCGCAGGGCATCCGCCTCGCCTCGGCCGAAGTGGCCTCGCTGAAGCCCTATCCCTGGGGCTTCGATCCGTTCGAAAGCCTGGCGGTGATCGATTTTGGTGACTGTTACCTCGATCCGCACAATCCGATGACGATCCACGACGCGATTGTCGATCATGCGCGGCACATCCTGAAATCAGGCGCGCGCATGCTGACCTTCGGCGGCGACCACTACATCACCTATCCGCTGCTGAAAGCCCATGTCGAAAAATTCGGCAAGCCGCTGTCGCTCATCCATTTCGACGCGCATTGTGATACCTGGGCGGACGATACGCCGGATTCGCTCAACCACGGCACCATGTTCTACAAGGCGGTGAAAGAGGGGCTGATCGATCCCAAGCATTCCGTGCAGATCGGCATCCGCACCTGGAATGACGATTTCATGGGCATCAACATCCTGGATGCGCAATGGGTCCACAGCCACGGGCCGCAGGCGGCGATCAGCGAAGTGAACCGGATCGTCGGCGACCGCCCGGCCTATTTCACCTTTGACATCGACTGCCTCGATCCCGCCTTCGCGCCCGGGACGGGCACGCCTGTGTCAGGTGGATTGTCGAGCGCCCAGGCCTTCGAGATCGTGCGCGGCTTCACCGAATTGGACCTCGTCGGCATGGATGTGGTCGAGGTGGCGCCGCCCTTCGACCAGAGCCAGATCACGGCGTTGGCCGCCGCGCATATCGCCTGCGACCTCATCTGCCTGCTGGCCAAACGCAAGGCGTCCGGCAAGTTCCGGCGCGGCTGAGGTTCAGATCGGCCGCATCTGCCGCCTTGCGGCCAGGATGCGCCATTCGGAATAGACGATGCCAGCAAGGACCAGCGCACCGCCCAGCATCTGCTGGGCGGTGGGTTCCGCCCCCTGCAGCAGGACCAGGATCAGGATGGCGATGCACGGCGTGAGGTTCGCATAGAGCGAGGCCGTGACCACGCCGACGGCACGCACGCCGGCATTCCACAGTACGACGCCCAGCACCATCACGGTCACGACATACCAGGCGAGGCTGAAGCTTTCCTCCCAGCGCGCCGGCGGCGGGGGCGGAAACGTGACCTCTCCCGCCAGCATCAGCACGGCATAGAGCAGGCAGGCGGCGACGCCAGAGGTCGCCATGGTGGCGAAGGTGATGCGCGGCTGCGACCAGTCGGGACACCAGCGCTGCGCCACGGTGGAATACCAGGCCCAGCACACGGTCGATGCCAGCACCAGCAACTCACCGCCGCCGAAGGCGATGCCGCCGACACGCCCGCCGCTGACATCGATCGAGGCGAGTGTGCAGCCGACGGCACTGGCGACGATGCCGGGCAGCATCAGGTGGTTGAATGGCAGGCGGAAAAAGACGCGGTCGGTCACCGCGGCGATAGCCGGCGCCGCCGCCGTGATGATGGCGGCCAGGATCGGATCGCTGAACTTGACCCCGAGGGTATAAAGGAGTGCGAAGCCGCCATTGCCGACCACGCCGAAGAGCCAGACCCTCGATTGCGGCACGGGGCTCGGGCGCGGCCGGGCGCGGTCGGTCCACAGCATGAGCAGGTAGAGCAATGGCACCGCGCCGAGGGAGCGGATGGCGATCAGGAAATAGGGATCCCAGCGCTCCAGCTGGAACTTGTTGAGCGGAATCATCCCGCCCCAGAACAGCGCCGCCAGAAGCAGCCCGGCAACTCCCGCACCGCGACCCATTTTTCCCCCGATCCGGCCAGCCCGGCATGGGCGAAGGCGCGGCACTTTCCCAGAGCGTGATGGCAGGCGTCAAATGCCGCCAGCACATGGCCTGCGGATGATTCCTGCATGCCGCGGCCGATTGACAGGAGGACGGCCAGAACGGACATTCCCGAAGCGCCATGCGCCACGCAATTGCCCAGTACGAGGAAACCCGGTGACCAGCCAGCCGATTGCGCCCAACGCCCTGCCCGAGCGGGCCGATATCGTCATTATCGGCGCCGGCATCCAGGGCTGCGCCACTGCCTATTGTCTGGCCAAGGCCGGCATGAAGGTGGTCCTCATTGACAAGTCGCGGGTCGCCGCGCAGCAGAGTTCGCGCGCCTGGGGCTTCGTGCGCGTGCAGATGCGCGACCCGGACGAGATCCCGCTGATGCAGGCCGGCAAGGAGATCTGGCGCGGGCTTGAAGCCGAGCTCAACGCCGATCTCGAATGGAACCAGGGCGGCGCGCTTTATGTGACCAACCGCCCAGCCACCATGGCCTATCGCGAAAAGTGGTACAACGACACCCGTGGCTTCGGCCTTGACTCCAGGCTGCTCTCGCCCGCCGAGGTGGGACGGCTGCTGCCCGGCATGACCAATCCGAACATCGGCGGCCTCTATACCGAGAGTGATGGCCATGCCGAACCGCGCAAGGTAGCGCTGGCCTTCGCCCTGCGGGCACGCGATCTCGGCGCCGCGGTGCTGGAAGGCTGCGGCGCCCTCGACATCGAGCGAAGCGGCGGCCGCGTCTCCGGGGTCGTCACCGAATGGGGCACAGTCAGAGCCGACAAGGTCATGGTTTCGGCCGGGGCCAGTTCCTGGCGAATCCTGAAGCGGATCGGCATCTTCCTGCCGCAATCCTGGATCCGCGCCTCGGTGGCGCGCACCAACATCCTGCCGCATCTCACCAACAGTGCCTTTGTCGGCGACAACGTCGCCTTCAGGATGCGCAAGGACGGGTCGTTCAACATTGCCTCCAGCCTGCACGGCGATGTCGACCTGACGCTCGATCACATCCGCCTCGCGCATTGGTACTGGCGGCCCTATCTCGACAGCAAGAAGGGGATCGATCTGCATGTGGGTGCGCCGATGCTGCGCGACCTCGCGCAGCGCCTGCCCTGGCGCGACGAGGCGAAGAAGCCGGCCATTCACGAACGCGAACCGCTGATCCCGCCGGTCCAAAACCGTCTCAAGGATGCGGTCTCGGTCCTGCAGCGCGACTTCCCGGCAATCGGCCGGGTCGGCATCGCCGAGCAATGGGCCGGCAACATCGACTCGTTGCCGGACGGCATCCCCGTGCTGGACGCGCCGGCGGATCATCCCGGACTGCTGATCGCCACCGGCTTCTGCGGCCATGGCTTTGCCCTGGGGCCAGTCGTCGGCAAGGTGATGAGCGATCTTGCCTTGGGCCGGGCCAACAACCTTGTCAGTCGCGCCTTCCGCCTCTCGCGCTTTGCCGAGGGCGATGTCAAGCAACCCATGTCGATCTGGTGACGCCTATGCCGGAAACCACCCTGACGCCGGAAACTGCCGGCTTCGTCGACGCGCTGAAATTCGACGCCGATGGCCTTATCCCCGCCATCGCCCAGCAGCATGACAGCGGCGAAGTCCTGATGCTGGCCTGGATGAACCGGGAGAGCATCCGCGAAACGCTGGCCGGCGGGCGTGTGGTCTACTGGTCGCGCTCGCGCCAGGCGCTGTGGCGCAAGGGCGACAGTTCCGGTCAGGTCCAGCATCTGGTCGAATTGCGCGTGGATTGCGACCGGGACTGCCTGCTGCTGCTGGTCGACCAGAAGGGCGCCGCCTGCCATACGGGAAGACGTTCCTGTTTTTTCACCGCCATCCGCGATGGCGCCCCCCGGATCGTGGCGGAAATCATCGCGGACCCGGAGGCGCTCTACCGGTCCTGACCCGGAGGCGCCGACAGCCGCCAAATCGCCGATCCCGCCAACAGGGTTAAGGGCTTGTTAAGCCCGGGCGCGCTAGCCTCAAATGCCATTTCCGGCATGATGAGCAAGGCTGAGCTGGCCCCATGAGCCGTCAAGAGAACGAACAGAAGGCCCTCGACCTGGTTGCCGGGCGCAAGCCCGAAACGACCGCGGCCAAGCCTGTCAAGAAGGGGCTGGGCGCAGTCGAGACGATGGGCATCCTGCTCTGGCTGCTGGTAATCGTGGCCGGCGGCGGCGCTGCCGCCTATTTCTTCGTGCTGGCACCCAAATAATCCGCCCGGACCGCCCGCTCAGATAGTCCAACGGCGCGGCTTTAATGCGGCCGCCGGCTCGGTTATGGTTGCCGCCTCCCAGGGCGCATCATGACCAAGATCTACGACATCTCGCAGACACTCCGTAACGGCCTGCCGGTCTGGCCGGGTGATACTGCGTTCGACCTTCGCCGGACCTGGCAGATGGGCCCGGGTGTGCCGGTCAATGTCTCCGCCCTCACCCTCTCGACCCATAGCGGCAGCCATGCCGATGCGCCGTTCCATTACGATGCCGGCGGCGCCACCATGGAAGCGGTCGATCCCGGCCTCTATCTTGGCCCGGCACTGGTGGTGGACGCGCGTGGTGCCGGCAGGCTGATTACCGCGGATGACGTCCTGCCGCAATTGCAGGATGGCATTGTGCGGGTCCTGCTCTGTACCTACCAGCACGCACCGCAGGAGAACTGGGACGCCCAGTTCAAGGCGCTCGATGCCAGCCTGATCGACGCGCTGGCCGGATGCGGTATCCGCCTCATCGGCACCGACACGCCGTCGCTCGACCCGCAGGATTCCAAGACCATGGATGCACATCGGGCCGTGGCGCGGCATCGCATGGCGATCCTCGAGGGGCTGGTGCTGGATGCCGTGCCGTTCGGCATTCATGAACTCATCGCCCTGCCCCTGAAGATTGCCGGCGCAGATTCCAGCCCTGTGCGCGCCATTCTGCGGAGTCTGTAAGATGCCGACAATCGACCGTGCAGCCTGCGAAGCGATGGATCGCGACGACCCCCTCGCCCCGGCCCGCGTGCGCTTCCATCTGCCGGATGGCGTCATCTACCTGGACGGCAATTCCCTGGGTGCGTTGCCGCGCGCGACTCCGGAGAGGCTGGCCCGGCTGGTCACCCGGGAATGGGGCGACGATCTCATTACCGGGTGGAACAAGCATGGCTGGGTGGAATTGCCACGGCGCCTCGGCGCCAAGATCGCGCCGCTGGTCGGCGCCCAGGCCGACGAGGTATTGGTCTGCGACTCCACCTCGCTCAATGTCTTCAAGCTGCTGAGTGCCGCGCTCTCTGCCAATCCGCAGCGCCGGTTGATCCTATCCGACAGCGGCAATTTCCCGACCGACCTTTACATGGCACAGGGACTGGCGGCGCTGCTGGGACGCGACCACCGGCTTGAGCTGGTGCCGCCGGAAGGTGTCATGGAACGCCTCGCCGAGGATGTGGCGGTGGTCATGCTGACCGAGGTGGACTATCGCACCGGCCGGCGCCACGACATGGCGGCGATCAACGAACGCGCGCGCAGCCATGGCGTGCTTACCTTGTGGGACCTTGCCCATTCCGCCGGTGCCATGCCGGTGGAACTCGACCGCACCGGCGCGGATTTTGCCGTCGGCTGCGGTTACAAATACCTCAATGGCGGCCCGGGCGCGCCGGCCTTCCTGTTTGTGGCGCGGCACTGGCAGGACCGGGCGCAACAGCCGCTGTTCGGCTGGTTCGGCCATGCGCGCCCGTTCGATTTCGATACCAGCTACGCACCGCGAGACGGCATCGACCGCTTTCAGGTCGGCACCCCGCCGGTGATCAGCATGGCCGCCCTGGAATGTGGCCTCGACACCTTTGCCGGGATCGACCTGCAGCAGGTGCGCGCGAAGTCGCTGGCACTCGGCGATCTGATGATCCGGCTGGTGGAACAGCAATGCGCCGGTTTTGGCCTCAGCCTTGCGAGCCCGCCTGCCGGCGCCGCACGCGGCAGCCAGGTCTCCTATGCGCACGGCCACGGCTATGCGGTCATGCAGGCGCTGATCGCGCGCGGTGTCATCGGCGATTTCCGGGCGCCCGACCTGCTGCGCTTCGGCTTCACCCCGCTTTACCTGCGCTTTGCCGACATCTGGGACGCGGTCGCCGTGCTAAGGACTGTCCTGATGCAGGAGGAATGGCGCCGGCCGGAATTCCACCAGCGCGCCGCCGTCACCTGAACTGACCGCCGATCCGATCGTCCGGAACCCATCACATGGGCGTGTTTCGCCGCCGGGCCGGTCGGCAGACTGCCGGGCAGGGCTGGATTTTGCCCGGCCGCCGGGGCAACATGGCGGCGACTGGCGGCGGCGCCATCGGTTGAGCAAGCAGTGGGAATGGGAGCCAGAGTATGCGGCCGATCTTTGTGATGGTGAAATGCGAACCCGGCAAATCCTATGAGGTAGCCGAGAAGGCGCTGGATTCCGTGCAACAGATCGCCGAGCTCTATTCGATCTCCGGCCAGTACGACCTGCTGGTGAAATGCTATCTGCCGGCCGAGATGGATGTCGGCCGTTTCGTCACTTCTGAATTGCAGACCCTGCCCTTCGTCAAGGACACCCTTACCATCATCACCTTCAACGCCTTCACCTAAAACCCGCCGGCCGGCGCGTCCGGCACAAGGCGGGCAACAATCTGGGAGACATAGGATCATGAACATGCGTGCAATCCTGCTGGCGACCGCCAGCGCCGCCATCCTTGCCGCCGCGCCGGCAGCGGCCGACGACACCAAGATCGGCATCCTGTTCGACATCACGGGCCCCATCGCCAGCTTCATCCCGCCGATGATGGATTCGGTGACCCTGGCCATCGACGAGATTAATGACGGTGGCGGTCTGCTGGGTGGCAAGGCTGTGGCGGCAGTAGGCGATACCACCGGCACCACGCAGGGCGCCGTCGACGCCGCCACCAAGCTGGTCAACATCGAGAACGTGCCGGTGATTGCCGGCGCACTGATGTCGGGCACCACGCTGGCAGCCGCCAACGCGGTCACCATCCCGGCCGGCGTGCCGCAGATCTCGCCGACCGCGACCTCGCCCGATTTCACCACGCTGAATGACAATGATTTCGTCTTCCGCATCGTGCCCTCCGACGCCTATCAGGGGGTCGTGCTGGCGAGACTGGTGCTCGACCAGGGCATCAAGACGGTGGCCCTCACCTATGCCAACAACGATTACGCGACCCCGCTCGCGACCGGCTTCGCCGCGGCCTACAAGGCCGGCGGCGGAACCATCGCGGCCGAGGTGAAGCATGAGGAGAAGCAGCAAAGCTACATGTCCGAACTCGGCACCCTTGCCAAGGACAAGCCGGAGGCGCTGGTGCTAATCGCCTATGCCGGCGATTCCGGCACCACCATCGTCAAGGAAGCGTTGGAGAACGGGCTCTTCACCCGCTTTGTCGGCACCGACGGCCTGCGCGACAACAAGCTGATCGAACAGATCGGCGCCGAGAACCTTGCGGATTCCTTCTTCACCTCGCCCTCCGCACCGGAAAGCGAGGCGGCAGCGGCCTTCGAGGCGCTCTATACGGCGAAGTTCCAGACCACGAAGGACAAGATTTTCATCGGCCAGACCTATGATTCGGTGATGCTGGCTGCGCTCGCGGTCGAAAAGGCGGGTTCCACCGACCGCGCCAAGGTGCGCGACGCCCTGCGCGAAGTGGCGAGCGCCCCGGGCGAGAAGATCCTGCCCGGCGAATGGAAGAAGGCCAAGGAACTGCTGGCCGCCGGCAAGGACATCGACTATTCCGGCGCCACCGGCGAGATGGAATTCGATGGTAATGGCGACATCCCCGGCGTGATCGGCCACTTCGTGGTCGAGGGCGACGGCTACAAGCAGGTCGGCTTGGTCAACCCGTAACGGCCGGACAGATCCGGAACGGCCCGCCTGCAAGGTTGACGGGCGGGCCGTTCGTCATTTCCGGGAGGCGACGTGAATCTAGGAGCCGTGCTGTTCGATGCCTATGGCACCCTGCTGGACGTCCATGCCAGCGTGGCCCGGCATCGTGCGCGGCTGGGCGACGCGGCAACGGCGGTGTCCGTTCTGTGGCGGCAGAAGCAGCTGGAATACACCTGGACGCTGACCCTTGCCGGCGACTACCAGCCCTTCGACCTGCTCACCGCCCGCGCGCTCGATTTCGCGCTGGCGCAGCACGGCGTCACGGATGCGGCTCTGCGCATCGATCTCCTCGATGCCTATAGCGTGCTGGATGCCTATCCCGACGTCGCCGCGACCCTGCAAAAGCTGCGAGCGCGCAAGCTGACCGTTGGCGTCCTCTCCAACGGTACCGGCGCCATGCTGCGCGAAGCCTTCGCGGCAGCCGGCCTCGACCGACAGCTCGATCCGCTCCTATCGGTCGAGGGATTGCAACTCTACAAGCCGGATCCCCGGGTCTACCGGATGGCCTGCGAGAGACTGGACCTGCCGCCCAACCGGATCGGCTTTGTTTCCAGCAATGCCTGGGATGCCATGGGGGCCGCGCGTTTCGGCTTCCAGGTGTTCTGGCTGCGCCGCCAAATTGGACCGGTGGAATATGATCTGCCACGCGTGGCGCGGCAGATTCCGACGCTTGATTTGCTGGCAGAGCAGATCGCCTAGTCGATCCGTTTCGGCGGCCGTTCCGGCAGCACGCCCTTTGCGAAGCGCTGCAGCACCACAATCAGCAGTACGCCGATCAGCAAGGTACGGATATAGGACGAGCGCGTGATCCATTCCGCCGGCAGGCGGTTGGTAAAGAGCTCGGTCCCCGACCAAATCAGCCAGACCAGTGCCGCACCCAGCAATGCGCCCTTGTTGTTGCCGCTGCCGCCGATGATCAGCATCACCCAGACCAGGAAGGTGGTCAGCAGCGGCTCGGTCGCGGTGGCGCCGATGAACTTGAAATACATGGCGGAGAGGCCGCCGCCCAGCCCCATCACCATGGCGCCGAGGACGAAGGCCTCGAGGCGGAAGCGGACCACGTCCTTGCCGATGGCGGCGGCGGCCGTCTCGTTGTCGCGGATGGCACGCATGGCGCGGCCCCAGGGCGACACCCAGGCGCGCTCGGCAGAGAAATAGAGGGCGATCACGATCGCGAGGACCAGGGCCAGGAAGGCGAGATTGCCCCAGGGCTGGCCGAGACTTTCGAACGGCCGCGGCACGGTGGAAATACCCATGGTGCCGTTGGCGAGCCAGCTCTCGTTCTTGAAGACAAGGCGGATGATCTCGGCGATACCGATAGTCGCCATGGCGAGGTAGTCGCCCTTGAGGCCGAGGCAGATGCGACCGACCGGCCAGGCAATGATGCCGGCCAGCGCCATGGCGACCGGCAAGGCGAGAAGCGGCGGCCAGCCATAGCCGCCGAGGTGATTGGGGCTTTCCGGCGCCGTCAGGATCGCGGTGGCGTAGGCGCCGACAGCGAAGAAGCCGGCAATGCCGGCATTGAACAGCCCGGCAAAACCCCATTGCAGGTTGAGGGCGAGGCAGAGCACCCCATAGATCGCCATCATGGTGAGGAGGGCAAGGCCGTACATCATCAGGCCGTAGAGCGTGATATCCATGGCTAGAGCACCCTGCCCTTGAACAGGCCGGTCGGGCGCCAGACCAGCATCGCCACCATGACGAAGAAGGCGACCGCGTTCTTGTAGGCCGGCGGCACCAGGGGATCGCCGCCGATCCAGGGATAGGTCGCCACTTCCTGCGCGATGCCGATAGAAAGCCCGCCGACAATGGCGCCATAGGGCCGGCCGATGCCGCCCAGGATCGCCGCCGCGAAGAGCGGCAGCAGCAGATCCCAGCCGATGCCGGGATGCAGCTTGGTATTGATGCCGGCGAAGATGCCGGCTGCGGCTGCCAGCCCGCCGCCGATGAGCCAGGTCCAGCGCACCACCCGTTCCGTGTCGATACCGGAGACCCGGGCGAGATCGGCGTCATCGCTCATCGCGCGCATCGCCTTGCCCATGCGGCTGGAACTCAGGAACCAGTGCAGCGCCGCGGCAATGGCAATTGATACGGCGATGATGATGATGTGCTTCTGCGCCATCCTGATGTCGCCGAAGAGCGGCAGGGGCCGGCGGATGCCGGTCTCGTAGGCCAGCACGTCGACACCCCAGCCAAGCTGGATGGCCGAACGCAGTACCAGCATGACGCCGAAGGATGCGATCACCACGATGATGCCGGGCGCCCGGCGGAACGGCCGATAGACCGTGCGATCGATGGCGACGCAGGCGATGGCACCGCCCAGCAGGGCAAAGGGCAGCGCCGCATAGACTGACCAGCCGAACGCCGCCACCAGCGAATAGGCGATATAGGCGCCCAGCGTCATCACGTCGCCATGGGCGAAATGGGCGAAGCGCAGGATGGCAAAGACCAGCGAGATGCCGACGGCACCCAGCGCATAGATGCAACCGATGGCGATACCGGGAATGAGATAGAGGTTGATGAACTCGGCCATGTCGCCTCACCCGCCCAGGAAGGATTGGCCAATATCGGGATTGCCGAGCAGGGCCGCGGCGGTGCCGGCAAAGCGGTTGCGTCCGGTGGCCAGCACATAGCCGCGATGGGCGATGGCAAGCGCCTGGCGGGCGTTCTGCTCGACCAGCAGGATGCCGATGCCGGCCCGGTTGACGGCGACGATGCGCTCGAAGATCTGCTCCATCACCAGCGGCGACAGACCCGCCGTCGGTTCGTCCAGCATGAGGAGCCTGGGCTCGGCCATCAGCGCGCGGCCGACCGCCACCATCTGACGCTGCCCGCCGGAAAGCTCGCCTGCCGGCTGCTTCGCCTTCTCGGCCAGGACGGGGAAGAGGTCGAAGACCTGCGCCATGACGCGTGCCGTCGCGGCCGGTTTGAGGAAGGCGCCCATCTCCAGATTCTCGCGCACCGTCAGGTTGCGAAAGACATTGCGCTCCTGTGGCACATAGCCCATGCCGCGCGCCACGAGATGATTGGGGGCAAGCCCGGTTACGTCGGCGCCGTCGAAGCGGACATTGCCGCCGCGCAGGGCGACCAGGCCGAATAATGCCTTCATCGCGGTCGACTTGCCGGCGCCATTGGCACCGATGATGACCACGATCTCCTGCGTATCGACCGTGATGTCGACCCCGTTGAGGATGTCCATCCCGCCATAGCCGCCGACCATCCCCTGTGCTTCAAGCAGCGCCAATTCCTGCCCCGTTCTGGTTGGTCCTGCCGCCGCCGAGATAGGCCTCGATCACCGCCTCGTTGCGGCGGATCTCCGCCATCGAGCCCTGCGTGAGGACACGCCCCTCGGCCATGACGATGACCGGGTGGCACAGCCGCGCGATCAGGTCCATGTCGTGTTCGATGACGAAGAAGGTATAGCCGTGATCGCGGTTCAGCCGCTCGATCTCGCCGGCAATCTCGGAAAGCAGCGTGCGGTTGACGCCGGCGCCGATTTCGTCCAGCAGCACGACCTTGGGCTGCCACATCATGGTACGAGCCAGTTCCACCAGCTTCTTCTGGCCGCCGGAGAGATTGCCGGCCAGTTCGTGGGCGACATGCTCGAGGCGCAATTCGCCGAGCACCGCCTCGGCGCGCTGCCGGATGGCGGCTTCCTCGCGTCGCACCCGTGCCCAGCCGGTCCAGGCGGTCAGCAGGTTCTCGCCCGCCTGGCCGGCCGGCACCGCAAGCAGGTTCTCCAGCACAGTCATGCGTGCGAATTCGTGGGCGATCTGGAAGGTGCGGGCGAGGCCGGCTCGGAACAGGCGATGCGCCGGCCAGCCGGTCACGTCCACGCCGTCGAGCTGGACCGAGCCGCCATCCGGCGGGAACGTCCCGGCGATGATATTGAAGAGGGTCGACTTGCCCGCACCGTTGGGCCCGATCAGCCCGGTGATCGATCCCTTCGTCACGTGCAGCGAGCAGTCGTCGACGGCGCGAATGCCGCCGAACCGCTTCGTGATATTGTCGACGCGGATCATCCTTGGCGGTTCACTGCGGCCGCGCCGCGGAGCGCTCCGGCAGGTAGTTGGCGAACTCGTGCTCGACGCCCTTGGCGTTGAGCGCCAGGCCGGCGGCGACGCCGGCGGCCATGGCGCCCGGATAGATATCCTCCTGCCGGACGCGCAATCCCTCGATGATCGCCTCGGCGACCGCATGCGGGCGCATCTTCATGCCCTCGAAACCGGGCGTCATCGGCGTGTCCACCGCCCCCGGCAGCACGCCCATGACATGGGTACCCTGCTGCTTCAGCTCGGCGCGCAAGCCTTGCGTCAGCGACAGCAACGCCGCCTTGGAAGCGGCATAGGTCGACATCAGGGGCAGGTTCACATGGGCAACGATGGTGACGAGGTTGACCATGGCGCCGCCGCCGTTCTTCGCCAGGATCGGCTGGAACGCCTGCGCCATGGCCAGCGTACCGAGATAGTTGGTCTCCATCTCGCGCCGCGCATTGGCGAGCGCGTTCTCGACGAACAGCCCTTCGTTGGAATTCCAGCCGGCATTGTTGATGAGCAGGGTGACGTCGCCGCAGGATTTGGCCGCTGCCGCGATGCTGGCGGGATCGGTGACGTCGAGCGCCAGCGGCACCAGCCGGTCCGGCGCCACCGCGGTCAGGCTGCGCAGGCTGTCCGGATGGCGCGCGGCGCAATGGATTCTGGCAACCCCGGCGCGCAGCAGCGCGCGCACAATCTCGCTGCCGATGCCGCCATTGGCGCCGCTGACCAGCGCGACGGCGTTGCGCAGCAGGTCGGGACCGCTGCCCGTGGCCGCGCGGGCGACGGCACCCTTGGCGCCGTCCTGCACCAGGCCCTGGTCATAGGCGAGGACGACCCACTGGAAACCCTGGGCACGGCGCTCGGCCGCCATTGTGGCATAGGGCGTGAAGATGCCGCAGGCCTTGCCATGGGCCCTGGCGGCGGCCAGCACGGATTGCACCGCCGCCTCGTGCCTGGGGCCGAATTCGGGGAAGGTGCCGAGCGACATGGAGAGGTCGAACGGGCCGATGAAAAGAATGTCGATACCGGGCACGGCCGCGATCTCGGCGGCATTGGCGACCGCCTCGGCGGTCTCGATCATGACGGCCACCAGGATGTCGTCATTGGCGCCGCCGATATAGCTCTTGTAGTCCAGCATCGGCCGCGTGCCGCCGCCGGAGCGGCTGCCCAGCGGCGGGTACTTGGCCTTGCGCACGACCGCGCGCGCCTGCTCGGCGGTATCGACCATCGGCACGATGAGGGCACCGGCACCGGCATCCAGGACCGAGCCGATGGCGAAGTCGCTGTCATCGGCGCTGCGCACCACCGGCACGGCGCGATGCCGCACCAGCCCGATCGCGTGCTCCAGCCCGGCGCGGTCCCAAAGACCATGCTGCAGATCGAAGACGACGCTGTCCGGGCCGGACTCCGCCATGATTTCGGCCACCGATGGCGACCCGATCGTTGCCCAGTGGCAGGTGATGCATCCACCGGCAGCCAGCTTCACTTTCAGCGGATTGCCCATGTTACTTGCCGGCGCTTTCCGCCCAACGCTGCATCAGCGTGTTCGAGGGCAGCTTCTCATCCAGCAGCTTCTTCGCCGTCTCGGCGCCTGCGGTCGGCAGGTTTTTCGGGTCCAGAAGACCGATCTGAACCAGGACCGAGGCCTGGTCCCAATAGATGTGCTCGTTATAGAGCTTGTCGCCGCGAAAGCAGACGATGGCGACCAGGGGAATTTCGACGTACTTGCCGGTGGGTTTTACGCCCGGCAGCATCCAGTCTATCTCGCGGTCGTGAGTAAAGCAGAACAGCATCTCGTCGACGACACGGTCAGCGCCAATGGTCCGCGAAATCGGAATGAGCTTGGTGTCGGCCGGATTGGCGTTGACAAAATGGTGCTGATAGAAGCGCGCCAGTTCCTTCGCCCCGACACCGCCGGTCATGGTCGGGATGTGGTTGACATAGGGCTCATCCACCATGGTCTTCATGGTGGCGGCGACATCGCGCGTGGCGAATTCGTGATAGCAGTGCTGGTCCCACAGGCCAGAGAGATCGTAACGCGGCCCGATCGCCTTGCGGAACACGGCAATCGAGCGCGAATGCGCCATGATGCTGCTGGGCTTGTCGTAGTGATCGCCCATGGTACGGGCAAAGGCGTGGTCGACGCCGGGATAGGTATAGAGTTCGATCTCCGGCCGGTCCTTGAGCGCGGCATAGATCTGGTCGCGCGCCTCGTTGCCGCAATACTGGTCAAGTTCGGCGAAATGCAGGACGGTCGGGCATTTGATGTTCTTCGCCTCGTCCAGCGCCGCCTCGATGCCGACGCCGTAATAGCCGACCGCGGCATCGACATCGACGCGGGCCGCCGTCAGATAGGCCAGCTTGCCGCCGAGGCAATGACCGAGCACGCCGACCTTGCCGCTGCAATCGGCACGCGCACGCAGCGCCTTCACCGTGGCGCGGACATCCTCGATGCCCTGGTCGACGTCGAATTTCTGGAAGAAGCCGAAGGCGCGCTGCCATTCCTCGGGCGAATAGCCCATGTCGACACCGGGCTCCATGCGCCAGAAGAGATCGGGGGCAAGGACGACATAGCCCTCCTCAGCATAATAATCCGCCGTCTCGCGTACATAGGCATTGATACCGAAGATTTCCTGGCACAGCACGATGCCTGGCGCCTTGCCCTTCTTCCCCCTCGGCTCAGCCAGATAGGCGCGGAACTGGCCGCCGCCGGGTGCGTCGATGGTGATGTAGGTGCCCGCCATGGTGCCTTGCTCCCTGTTGGTCGTTTTTCGTCCTTGCGGCTGCCGCAACGGAGCTGCCGGGATTGGCAAGAAAACTGCCCGATCGCTCCGTTCTTGGCAAGAATTCGGCCGGCTTGAGGTGCCGGCCCGCTCCTTGCTGCGCGTTGCCCAGAATGCCCCCCTGTGACGCCTTGCCGCTACCAGATTCGGCCGGCCGACGCCATATATCCCAAGAGTGCCCGGAGTAATCCGGACCCTGACCGAAAGACCTGACGAAAGCCAAGCCATGGCCGCAAGATTGGATGTGCTGACCCGCGATGCCCGCCCGCAGGAAGGAAGACGGGACGATCTCCTGCGCCCGGAGCCCCGGGAGGAGAATGTGCGGCACGAGCGCGGCGGCGCTGCCTTGTTCGGCCTGTTCCTCGCCGGGTTCGCCATTTTCGCGATCTATGAAAGCGCGCCGATCGATCTGCCGGAATTTCCCGATTGCCCGGTACAGGCGATCGGAACCTGCGGCATCAGATAGCTGGCTCCCCCGTCAACTACCCGCCAGCAGGCGACGCTTGCGGCGCAACGCCGCCGCAACGAAGTCGATAAAGGCGCGGATGCGTGCCGCGCGGCGCAGATCCGGATGCGTCAGCAGCCACAGGAAGGATCCCGTGCTGCTGTCGGGCGGACCGATCCGCACCAGCCCAGCGATCGAATCGCCGGCAAAGCACGGCAACAAGGCGACGCCGAGGCCACGTTCCACGGCGGAAATCTGGGCCAGCAGCGAATTGGCGCGGTAGAGAAACGCAGGACGCGGATCGAGACGCCGGAAGTAGCCGCCGAAAGCAATTGAATCGGCGCCATCCTCCCATCCGACCCAGGGCAGATCCGTCACGCGCGCACCGGCTGCGGCGCGGTCCGCCAGCGCAGCCGCGCCATAGATCGCCATGGCCAGCGGCCCCACATTGACGCCGACCATCGCTTCGGGCGCCGCGGCGGTAGGCCGGATCGCGATGTCCGCTTCGCGCCGGGAGAGGTTGAGAAAGCGATTGTCGACAATGATCTCCAACTCGATCTGCGGGTAGCGCCCCTGGAAATCGGCAAAGATGGGCAGCAGCAGATGCTCAACCATGTCGTCGGGCGCGGTGACGCGGATGGTGCCGTTTAGGCTGAGATCGCCGCCAGCCATGCGGCGCTCGGCGGCCAGGACCTGGGTCTCCATCACCTCGGCCGCGGCCAGTGCCACCTCGCCCACGGCGGTGAGGCCATAGCCGCTGCGGTGCCGGTCGAAAAGCCGCGCACCCAGCCGCGCCTCCATCGCATTCACCTGGCGGAAGACCGTCGCATGGTTGACGCCCAGCAAGCGTGCCGCGGGCGCCAGGCCACCGGTCCGCTGAATTGCCAGCACGACCCGGTAATCGTTCCATTCCAGTGCGTTGGCCATTCGACCTGTGCGCTATTGCAATGACAGATGCCCATTTATGGCCAGTTCATCGCGAAAACACAACGCACGATATTGCTGCGGTGACTTACTGCACGGGTTTCACTTCCGACGGCCCCATCCGTTGCAGCCAACGACCTGGAAAGGACCACAACCCATGAATGCTATCAGCAAAGCCGACCTCGCCGCCCTGCTGCTGCGGGTCTCCCTCGGCATCATGTTTCTTGCCCACGGCTTCATCCTGAAATACCTGACCTTCACCCTGGCCGGCACCGCCCAGTTCTTCGAATCGATCGGGCTTCCGGCCTTTCTCGCCTATCTCACCTTCGCCGCCGAGACGCTGGGCGGTATCGCCCTCATCCTCGGTTTCCGCACCCGGCTCGTTGCCCTCGCTTTGCTGCCGGTCCTTCTCGGCGCTACTTGGGTCCATATCGGCAATGGCTGGGTTTTCAGCGCAGCCAATGGCGGCTGGGAATATCCGATTTTCCTGATTGTCGTGTCGCTGGCGGCTGCGCTCCTTGGCAGCGGCGCCTATGCGCTCGACAACGTGTCGGGCAAGGTCAAGGCAGCGTCGCAGGCGGCCCGGGCCTGACCGATCGGCGACCTCGGCAAAGGGGCACCGGCGCCATGCCACCGGCGTCCCTTGTCGCCCGGTGCCATCGGCAACCGCGCAGGCTGCCTCACACACTCAAGATGAGTTGGCCGGCTTGGCCTCGACGAAGAGGTCCGTCTTTGCCGCCGCGGTGATCGCGACGACGGCAGGGTGGGTCAGCCTGCGCTCGACCGAGATGGCGAAGTACTTCGCGCTGACACCCTCGGCCTGGCCGACAAGCTCGCCGTTATATTGGCGGTCCATTTCCTCCGCCAGGATCGTCGGTGCCGGAAACAGGCCGGCGCCGGCCTTGCCGAAGGCATTCATCAGCGCCGTGTCGTCGAACTCGCCGACGATATGCGGATCCACCGCATACTCGCTGAACCAGCGGATGAGCGCGCCGCGCACCGCCGCGCCGTCACCCGGGATCAACATGGGAGCACCACGAAGGGATTGCGGAAACTCCCCGCGATAGCGCGCGGCGAGGCTGCGGACCGCAAAAAAAGCCATCGGCGTGCTTCCCAGAACGTGGCTGTACCCCTTGACACCCAGGCCGGACGGCAGCGGCCGGTCGGCGATCACGAGATCGAGTTTGTGAATTGCCAGTTCGCCAAACAACCGATCCAGCTTGTCTTCGCGGCAGATCAGGCGCACCCGCCCGGCACTGCCCAGAGCCGGCGCCAGCAGCCGATAGGCGATCGACTTTGGCACGACATCCGCGATCCCTACCCGGAAGAGCATATCGCCCCGGCCCGGGCGGTTGCGCACGGTCTCCTCGAGTTCCCTGCCGATCTGGAATATCTCGTCGGCATAGGAAAGCGTCAGTTGACCCGCCGCCGTCAATTCCAGCCGGCGCCCAACACGCCGGAACAATTCCGTTCCCAGCCCTTCCTCCAGCGTGTCGATCTGCGCGCTGATGGTCTGGGGGGCAAGGTTCAGCTGTTCGGCGGCGCGGGCAATGCTGCCAGCCCTTGCCACCTTCCAGAAGTAATGAAGCTGCCGGTAGTTGAGCACGTCCAACCAGTGTGAATCGCAGTTTTTTCCGAACTTTCTGCTGCAAATTATCTGCTTTTTCTGGGTTTCGATCAAGCCTACATACCGCGTCGGCTTGGCGCGCGGCGGGACTGCCATCAAAGCAGAGATAGGTCTTGCCCCGGCAACCCGCCCCATGCGGTTGGCCCGGACACACCCATGGGCAGCGGCATCCGGGTGCCTTTCTCGGCCGCATGGCCCAATTGCAGCAGGTATTCCTGGCAGACAGAATGAACTACGTCAGTGTCTCGGCAGCGGCGCTGGCTCGTGCGGCGCCGGGTCAATCAAGGAGAACATAGAATGGCCATCAAGGATGTCCTGCTCCAGCTCAACAGCTATCCGACCGCAACCCCTGATGCCGTCATCGAGCAGGCGGTCGATTTCGCCGCGACATGCGGGGCTCACCTCACGGCACTGGCCTTCAAGATCGAAATTCCAAGTGCCGGCAATCCTCTGGCCAGCTCTCTGCTGAACCTGTCCGGGATGGTCGCGGCCGAGCGGCAGAAGAGCGTGGCGAATACGGAAAAACTCATTGCCGCATTTGAGGCCGCGGCGACGAAGCGCGGCCTTCCGCACGAGCATATCGTCGAAACATGCACGACGTCCGAAGTCGCCGGCATCGTCACCGAGCACGCCAGGCTGCACGATATCACGCTGATCCCGATCGGCGCCGAGTTGGGGCTCCAGCAATACATCGCCGAGAACGTCGTCTTCGGTTCCGGCAGGCCGACGATCATCCTTCCGGAATCCCACGGCGCCCTTTCTGCCGACGTCATCGGCGTGGCATGGGATTTTAGCCGGCCTGCGGCCCGGGCAATCGCGGATGCCATGCCGATCCTGCAGCGCGCCAAATCCATACGCGTGATGACGGTCACGCAGGAGAAGACGATTGAGACCAAGCGCTCGGGCGTCGAACTCAGCCAGCATTTCGCCCGTCACGGTATCGAAATCATCCTGGACGAGGAGCAGGCCGGTGGGCGGAGCATCGGGCAGGTGTTCGATGAATATGTAGCCCGGCATCGCATCGACCTGCTCGTGATGGGCGCCTACGGCCACTCGCGCCTGCGCAATTTCATCCTGGGCGGGGCGACGAAATCGGTCATCTCCCACCCGAAACTGCCGGTACTCCTGTCGCACTGAGCAGCAGCGGACACCGCCATGCGCCATCGCGCGTTGACGGGCATAGGAAAGCAAGGATTTTTCCATGGAACTACTCGTTGAATTCCTGACCAGCAGCTTCCTCGGAAAGTCGGTCTGGCTCTGGCTCACCTTCCTGGCCATTGTCGGTGCCCTGCTCGCCTTCGATCTTGGCGTTCTGCACCGCCAGGACAAGGAACTCGGCGTTGTCGAGAGCCTGATCCTTTCGGCCTTCTATATCGCGATCGCGCTCGTTTTCGGTGGGTGGCTATGGTGGTCGATGGGGCCCAAGTCAGGCATGGAGTACTTTACCGGCTATGCCCTCGAGAAAGCCCTGTCGATCGACAATGTCTTCGTCATTTCGCTGATCTTCAGCTATTTTGCCATTCCTGCCCGGTATCAATATCGCGCGCTGCTCTGGGGGATCATCGCCGTATTGGTGCTGCGCGGCATCATGATCGGGCTGGGCGCCGCCCTCGTTCAGCAATATGAGTGGATCCTCTATATTTTCGGGGTCTTCCTGATCGCCACGGGAATCAAGATCCTCGTCGTCGGCGAAGGGGACATGGACGTCTCGAAGAACCCCATCGTGCGCTTTCTCTCCAAGCGCATGCCGATCTCCAGCGAGCTGCATGGATCGCATTTCTTCGTCCGCAAGCCGGATCCGCAGACCGGCAAACTGGTCCGCTGCGCGACGCCGCTCTTCCTCGCGCTGGTGGTCATCAACGTTGCCGACCTCATCTTCGCGGTTGATTCCGTGCCGGCGATCTTCGCCATCACGACCGACACCTACATCGTCTTTACCGCCAACATCATGGCGATCCTGGGCCTGCGCGCGCTCTACTTCGCACTCGCTGCCATGGTGCACCGCTTTGAATATCTGAAATACGCGCTTGCCATCGTGCTGATCTTCATCGGCATCAAGATCTTCTGGAACCAGATCGTCGGCAAACTCGATCCGGGGATCTCGCTCAGCATCACGCTCGCCCTGATCGCCGGCGGTGTCGTGTTTTCACTCTGGAAGAGCCGCGCCGGAACGACGCATTAGGCGAGCGGGGAGCCCGGGATCGCACCTGCCGGAGGGCCTGGCCGGGTTTCTCATCAGGTGGATCCGAACCCGGGTTGCCCCGAGTATTGCCCACCTGCCCGGCAAGTACCGGAACCTCCGATCTTGCGGGCATTGGCGACCCCGGCAGGATTCGAACCTGCGACCTATTGCTTAGAAGGCAATTGCTCTATCCAGCTGAGCTACGGGGTCGGCGCTTGATCGGCCAAAGGATCGGCCACTGGGGCCATCCGCTGTCGGCGCGACGGTTTCAATGGGTCCAGCGGCCGATGCGGTCGAAGCGGAAATTGTCGGCATAGGCTTTCGGCGCCACGCCGCGCTCCTTGGGCTCCTGTATCTCGAAGGCGATGCCCTCGCGCGTCGCATAGGCCACCGCCTCGTCCTTGCTGGCAAAGGTCAGCCGCACCTGGCGGCGCGTGTCATTGCTCGACGTCCAGCCCATCAGCGGATCGGCCTCGCGCCGGGATTGCGGGGCAAATTCCAGCACCCAGTCGGCGCCGCGTCCGCCGCGGCCCGATTGCATGGCCGATTTCGCCGGCCGAAAGATGCGCGCCACCATGATCCACCTCGTTCCTTGTCCTTGCCCCGCCGACCGCGCTGTCTGGCCATCCGGCCCGGTCGCAACTGATCCGAAGCGGTCGCCCCTGATCCTACGCAGTCGCACCGGGCCCCGCCCGTCACAGATTTGTTGCATCGCGGAGCGTCGGAATGCCAGCCATCAAATGCCGGAAAACCTGACCGTTCCCTTTGCTCCGTGGCCAACGGCCAACGCCGCATGCTTGACCCGGAATGGTCGGGGTGACTGGATTCGAACCAGCGACACCCTGCTCCCAAAGCAGGTACTCTACCAGGCTGAGCTACACCCCGATCCCGCAAAATCAAGCATTTCGGGCCCTTTTATCAAACCGCGAGCAAAGTGCAAAGGCGGATTTCGGATGGCCGTGCCAGACATCGATTCGCCCGCAGCGCCCACGCCACGGCCGATTCCCGCCCACCCCTCGCCCCATCAGAAAGCCCCGCGTCAAGCGCATTTCTGTCGCGTAGGCAGCGCTTTCTTTGTTTGCGACTCATTCTGACGGCGTTTATGCTCGATCCTCGGGACCACCCGTTTGGGCATCATTGGAGACAGAGGGGCTTATCATGGCTACTGCACCGCAAAAGACCGTCACCCTGAAACAGCTCGGCAACGATCTCGCCGAAAAGCATGAATTGTCGAAGAAGGCGGCCAACGAGCTGCTGGGCGACCTGATCGCCGCCGTCGGCAAGCACCTGAAGAAGGGCGACAAGATTCGCATTCCCGGCCTCGGCATCTTCCAGGTGCGCAAGCGTCCGGCGCGCATGGGCCGCAATCCGGCGACCGGCGAAGCCATCAAGATCAAGGCCTCGAAGAAGATCGCCTTCCGCGCCGCCAAGGAACTGAAGGACTCGATCTAACAGTTCCCCCGGCCGATCAGGTCTTTCGATAACGCCGCGCCCCACCGGGCGCGGCGTTGTCTTTTGGGGGATGGATCATCGCCGGCCAGGATCACTCAAGCACGTCCTTCACCTTGGCGGCGAGTTGCTTCAGCGTGAACGGCTTCATCAGGAAATGGGCCTCCTCGCCGGCGTCGATCTTGCGCCGGAAGTCGTCCTCGGCATAGCCAGAGATGAAGATCACCTTGAGATCCGGCCGTCTCTGGCGCACCAGCTTGATCAGCGTCGGCCCGTCCATGTTGGGCATGACCACATCGCTGATGATAAGATCGATACCGTCGACCTGCTCGTTCATGATCTCCAGCGCCGCCTCGCCGCTGCGCGCTTCCAGCACCTTGTAGCCCTTGTTCCGCAGCGCGCGGGCCGAGAACAGGCGCACGGCATCCTCGTCCTCCACCAGCAGCACGGTGCCAATGCCGGTGAGGTCGCGGGGCTGGTCCTCGGCATGGTCGAGCCGCGTCGTCGCGGCGCCGTTCGCGGCGTGCTGCGGCAGATAGATGCGGAAGGTGGTGCCGCGGCCCAGCTGGCTGTCGACGAAGACGAAGCCACCGGTCTGCCGCACGATGCCATAGACCGTGGACAGGCCGAGGCCGGTGCCGGAGCCCACCGCCTTGGTGGAGAAGAACGGTTCGAAAATGCGGTCGAGTATCTCTGGCGGGATACCGGAACCGGTATCAGCCATCTCGATCAGCACGTAGGTGCCGGGCGGCATTACCTCAACGCCGCGGCTGATCGGCTCGGTCGTCGTCGTGTTGCGGGTCCTGATCAGCAGACGGCCGCCATCCGGCATGGCATCGCGCGCATTGACCGCGAGATTGATGATGACCTGTTCCAACTGGCCGGCATCGGCACGCACCGAAGCTAGGTCGCGGCCATGCTCCATGGCAAGCTCGATATTCTCGCCGATCAATCGCCGGATGAGATGCGACAGCTCGGCCAGAACGTCGGTGACATCAAGCACGCGCGGCTGCAGGGTCTGTTGCCGCGAGAAGGCCAGCAGCTGTCGCACCAGGTTGGCCGCACGGTTGGCATTCTGCTTGATCTGCATGATGTCGGCGAAGGACTGGTCGCCGGCCTTGTGCCGCAGCAGCAGCAGGTCGCAGAACCCGATCATCGCGGTCAGCAGGTTGTTGAAATCATGCGCAATGCCGCCGGCCAAAAGTCCGACGGCCTGCATCTTCTGTGACTGGGCGAATTGCGCCTCGAGCCGCTTCTGCTCGGTGGCATCGATCAGGTGCAGAATCTGGCCGATGGCGCGCCCCTTGTCCTCGCGGCGTGAGGCATAAATCGTTACCGATCGTGGCGTATCGCCGACCAGGCGCACGGTGAGTGGCTGCCCAGCGCGCCCCTTCTCCATAACCTGGGTCAGATGCGCCTCCGCGAGCGCGCGTTCCTCCGGCTGCACCAGATCGACGAAACGTGCCTGCGCCCACTCGGCGCCGATGATCAGCTGCTGGAAGGCCGGGTTTGCCTGTTCGATCCGGCCGGCCGAATCCAGCATCACGATGCTGGCCGGCGCCTCTTCGAAAAAGCGCTGGAAATACTGTTCGGAGACCTGGACCGCACTTTCCAGCTCGCGTTCGCGGGAGAGATCGTGCACCACCGAGCGTGTGCGCAGGCGCGGCTGCCCGCTCGGCGCGGATTGCATGGTGGCGACGTCGTGACGGACGAAGGCCTGGAAGCTGCGCCCGTTGGGTCCGCACAGAACCACCTCGCCGCTACTGGCCTTGGGGTCGCGAAACGGGCTATGGGGCGGATGCCCCGGCGGCAGCGGTTCCGCGACCAGATCGTGCAGGCACTGGCGATAGCCGCCGTCGTCACTCGGCAGGAAACCCAGCCAGCTGGCCAGGGTCGAATTGACGAACAGGAAGCGGCCGGCCTCGTCCACGGAATAGAAGCCGATCGGCGCATGTTCGATGAGATCGGCGAATTTCTCGTGGTCGGAGCGGATGAATTCCTCGATCTGGCGCTGCGCGGTGACCAGTTCGGCGCCCCACAAGATGTGGCCCGGAAATTCGGCGATCGCGCGGGCGGATACGTCGTACCAGTCGCTGTTGCCGTCGCTGCCGGCGATCTCGATCTCGCTGCGGCCGCGCCCCCCCTCGACCACGCTGCGCTTGAGCTGGCGCAGGATCTCGGCGGCGTCGGATTCCGGCGCCAGGCGGCTTTCCAGCAGGCGCGGCAGGGGCTCGTCGCGGCGGCCGAACAGCCGCTCGAAGGCAAGATTGGCCAGCAGTACGCGCCCGCGCGCATCCACCAGCTGCCGCGCCCGGCCGGTCGCATTCAGGCTGGCAAGGACCAGGTCGCGCCGGCGCATAGCCCGCCACCAGGCCA
The DNA here is from genome assembly GCF_004363235.1 of Dongia mobilis. Classification (GTDB taxonomy): domain Bacteria; phylum Pseudomonadota; class Alphaproteobacteria; order Dongiales; family Dongiaceae; genus Dongia; species Dongia mobilis. Next base: position 673,826 of record NZ_SNYW01000006.1, on the reverse strand, counting down.
GAGCAAGAGCTCCCCCAGCCAGCAATGCAGCCCCGATCACGGCCAGGAAAAGGACCAGCGGGACGACGGGCCCGGTCTCGGTCGCCAAGGCTCCCGGGCCGTCCTGGCCGATGGCCGTCAGCGGAACGGTCGCGACGCAGCAGCCGATCGATCCCGCAAGCAGCACGCGGTTGCGACAAAAGCTGGATCTGGATGCCATGCACCGCCCCGGTTGGTCATGATCGGTCCGCGAGTTTAACCGATCCCGCCGCGGCGTCCACAGGGTGCCGGCAGCAATGCCGACGATCAGTATCGCCGTTTTTTCAGCTTGTAGACATAGGAGATGATCTCGGCGACCGCCTTGTAATATTCGGCCGGAATCTCCTCATCGATATCGACCGCGGCGTAGAGGCCGCGCGCCAGCGGCGGATTCTCGATCACCGGCACATCCGCCTCCTTCGCCACCTCGCGGATGCGCTGTGCCATCTTGTCAACGCCCTTGGCGATGACCTTCGGGGCGGCCATCTCCAGCTGGCTGTACTTCAGCGCCACGGCGAAATGCGTCGGGTTGGTCACCACCACATCGGCCTTCGGCACCTCGCCCATCATGCGCCGGCGCGCGCGCTCCATGCGCAACTGGCGCAGCCTGCCCTTGACCAGCGGATCGCCCTCGGTCTGCTTGAACTCGTCCTTCAGTTCCTGGCGCGACATGCGCAGGCCCTTGATGTACTCGTAGCGCTGATAGAGAAAATCGGCGCCGGCTACCGCCGCCATGACCGCGGTGACGCCGATCAGGACGATATAGACATTGTCGCGCATCGCCGCCAGCAGCTGCACGATTTCCATGCCAATCAGCGCATGCAGATCGCCGATGGAGGGCATGACCAGATAGCCGATGATGGCGGCGACGATGCTGAGCTTGAGCACGCCCTTGAGCAACTCGGTCACCGAACGCAGCGAGAACATGCGCTTGAAGCCGGCCAGGAGCGAGATCTTGCTGAGCTTTGGCATCAAATTAGCCGGCGACCAGAGCAGGCCGAATTGCAGATAGCTGGAGCCGAAGGCCGCCAGCACGGCCAGCACCAGCGGGCCGATGCCGGCCAGCATGATCAGGCCAAGCAGCTTCCAGGCTGTGTCGATCAGGTGGCCGAGGTCGCTCGGCACCTGGTCCGGCGAGGCCAGGAACGGCATGGAGGCGTCGCGGATGGCGCCAGCCACCATTGCCGAGAACATGATGATGGAGATCGTGAAGGCCAGGATCATCAGGAGATGGTTGACCTCCTGCGAGCGCGCGACATTGCCCTCGGTCCGTGCTTCGTCCAGGCGCTTGCTGGTCGGGTCCTCGGTTTTTTGTGAGTCGTCGGTATCTTCCGCCACGACGTCCTCTCAGTTCAGGAACGGCGACAGCCGGTCCTGATAGACGTTGAGCAGCCAGATCAGCGATGCCGAAACGGTGACCGACATCAGACCGAAGCCGACCAGGAGCTGCAGCGGCATGATGACGAAGAAAACCTGCAGCGTCGGCATCAATCGTGCCAGCAATCCCATGCCGACCTGAACGATGAGGCCATAGACCAGGAACGGGGCCGTCATCTGCAGGGCCAGCAGAAAACTGTCTCCGGCGATGCGCGTGAACATGTCGGCCATGTCGCCGAGATTGGGCATTTCGCCGACCGGAAAGACGCCATAGGTCCCGACCAAGGCGCGCAGGGTGACGTGATCGAGTCCGGTCGCGAAGATCAGCACCACCGCCGCCGCGACCAGGAAATTGCCCGTGACGGCGCCCTGCTGCGCCGTTGTCGGGTCATTGGTGAAGGCATTGGCGATGCCGATCTGGAGAGCGATCACCATGCCGGCAGCGAGGGCCGCCATCAGCAACACCCGGCAGATCAGCCCGAAGAACACGCCGATCGTAACCTCGCCAAGGACCAACAGGCCGAGTGCCGTCGGATGGGTCGGTGTCGGCGGCACACTGTCGCGCAGCATGGGAAAGAGGACCAGCGTGAAGAACAGCGCGAAGACCAGACGAGCCCGGACCGCCACATAGCCTTCGCCGAAGCCAGGCAGGAACGCGATGGCGCCGCCGACCCGCGCGAAAACCAGGAAATACTGGAAGACCGAGGCGGTCAGGAATTCGGTGATCGACATCGCCGCCCGTTCAGCCGGTAACCCGCGCCATCAGTTCCTCGGCGAAATCGACCAGGGTATGCAGCATGAATGGCGCGAACAGCAGCAGCGAGACGAAGACCACCAGGATCTTCGGCACGAAGGTGAGCGTCGCTTCCTGGATCTGGGTCAGTGCCTGGAACAGCGATATGATGAGGCCGACCACCAGCGCCACCAGCATGATCGGCGTGGCGATCTTCAGCAGCGTAATGACCGACTGCCGGGTGATCTCGAGAAGTGCCGCCTCATCCATGACACGCGTTCCGCGCTTGCCCGCGCCGGCACCGGTCGCCGTCGCCTCAAAAATTCACTATAGCATCAACCGCGGACGGAACGACATCCGGCGCGATCATATGGGCATGCGCAGGATTTCCTGATAGGCGGAAATCACCCGGTCGCGTACCGCCGTGACCGCCTGGAGCGTCACCTCGGCGGCAGACACCGCGCTCACCACGTCGGTCACATTGGCGTCGCCCGCCGTCGCCTTCATGGCCTGCTGCTCGTCGGCCTTGCCGGTCGCGATCGCCTTGTCCTTGACGCTCTGCAGCAACTCGCCGAAGCTGACGCCGATTTCCTCGCGCGGCTCCATGCCGCGAACGCCCATCGATTTTGCCGCCGCGTTGTAGGCGCTGACGGCATTGCCGGCGGTAATCGGATCAGCCATGGCTTATCGGCTCCTTGTAGCTTTCTGGGCCGCTTTCCGGCGCGCGCATCAGCGCAGAATGTCGATGGCGCGCGACAGCATTGCGCGCGACGTCTCGATGACCTTCAGATTGGCTTCGTAGGAGCGCTGCGCCTCGCGCATGTCGGTCATCTCGACCAGCGAATTCACGTTGGGATAGCTGACATAACCCTGGTCATCCGCGGCCGGATGGCCCGGCTCGTAGCGGCGGCGGAATTCGCTGGGATCGGTGCCGACCTTGGAGACCTTGACCACGTCCGCCTGCAGGCCGCGGTCGAGGTAGTTCTTGAAGGCGATCACCTTGCGGCGATAGGGATCCTGGCCCGGGGTTTCGCCCACGGATTCGGCGTTGGCGATGTTCTCGGCGATGACGCGCAGGCGCTGGCCCTGGGCGCGCATGCCTGATGCCGAGATAAACATCGAATCGAAAAACTCCATGGCTCGCTCCCATGGCGGCCGAACGCGGCCGCTGCCAGATCACACCCCGGAAGTACCCGGGTCAAACATTGCGGCCGATCGCCGATTTGAACATATCGATATGCTTGCGGTAGAGATTGACCATCATGTTGTAAGTCACCTGCGTCTCGGAGAGCTTCATCATCTGCTCCTCGATCACCACCGCATTCTCCTCGCGCGCCTGCTCATAGAACTTCTTTGATTTTCTGGCGTCGAAACCACCCGCCGGCGGCACGGTGCCGGTGAGATGGCGCTCGCTGGTGCGGCGCGGCTCCACCGGCTCGAGCCGGCGCATCTCGGCGTCGAAATCGAGCGGCACGACATCCTTCGGGCGATAGCCGGGGGTATCGGCATTGGCAATGTTCTGCGACAATACGCGGGTGCGCTCGCCCAGCCAGGCCATGCGCTGCGAAATCCGCTCGAACAACGGGATGTTGCTGATATCCATCCGCTTCGCTCCATTCATGCCGATCGGGCCCAGCCGGGTCGGAACCGCCCGCCGGCCATTACGGCATCAGGGCCCGATTGTCGGGGCCACGTCTTAACATCCAGTTAAATTGTCTAAAATGCTATGAAAAATCTCGACAAATTCTCCGGAAGCCGGGTCTGCGGCAGAACATATTGATTTTCCATCATATTTAGCGCACCCGTTAAGACCTCGTTAAGCTCGCCGACCCATAGTATAAGGCTTCGGCAAGGCTCGGGCGTCGGCCCGGGCGATTCGATGGGGAGAGCCGGATGGCCCGCCACAGCGACGAGGACGAGATTGGCCCACGGCGTCCGCGCTGGCCACAACCCAGGGAGCGCGTCCCGCTGGCCGTGGCGCTCGACCAGAAGCCCCGGCCGGATGCGGCGGCGAATCCCCGACCCGGCGCGCCGCGCGTGGTCGCGACCGGCCGCGGTGCGGTGGCCGAGCAGATCCTCGCCATCGCCTTCGCCCAGGGCGTCCCGGTGCGCGAAGACCCGGATCTGGTTGAATTGCTGGCCACTCTCGAACTCGATGCCGAAGTGCCGATCGACGCCATCGCCGCGGTCGCCGAGATCCTGAGTTATGTCTATCGCGCCAACCGCGCCGCCGCCGGCGATTCCGCGCGGGATGACGGCCCGCCGCGGGGAGCCGGGCTGTGAGCACGCCCGCCGGCCATAAGCACGACGATCTCCCGGCCGCCATCGCCGATCTGGCCGGGCTGATCGCTGCCGCGCGCCAGGCCACGGAAGCCGGCGAGTTGGTCGAACTGGACATCGTTGCCATGCGAATCGCCGTGTTATGCGATGCCGTCGGTGGCCTGGACCCATCCATCGCGCGGCCACTGCGCCCTGCCCTCGGCGCCGTCATGCAGGAACTGGACGCCCTCGACTTCGCGCTGCGGCGACGCAATGTCGATCTGTCGCTGGATATGGCCGAAGCCGAACGCCGCCTGCGCGCCCAGGCGGTCTATGGTGCCAAGCCTGACAAGAAATAAATCGCTGCCTGCCAATAAGGCCTGCCAACAAGGACCGAGACAGCCCGCCATGGATTCCGAATATCTGCGTTTCATACTGGCGCTCGTCCTGGTCCTCGGCCTCATCCTGCTGCTCGCCTGGGTGCTGCGCCGGTTCGGCGCGGGCGGTCTGGTCAGACCCGGCGGCCGGCGTCGCCTCCATGTCGTCGAGAGCGCCATGGCGGGCCCGCGCCACCGCCTGATGCTGGTGCGACGCGACGACACCGAGCATCTCATCCTCATGGGACCGAATGGCGACCTCGTGGTGGAACGCGGCATTCGCAATGGCGGCGTCGCCGCGTCCCTGAGTTTCGGCGACGAGCTTGGCCGCCACAGGAGCGAGGGCCCGACCTTGCGGGCAGAACGGCCGGACAATTTGCCGCCGAAAGGGGGCGATGTCTGATGCCCCTCGTGCAGCGATCGCTCCTCGCCGCCCTGTCACTGGCCGCGCTGGCGGCGCTCCTGACTGCGCCAGCCCTGGCCCAGAGCTTCACCTTCGACCTCGGCGACGATCCGGGCGGCGGAACGACCGGCCGCATCATCCAACTCGTCGCGCTGATCACCGTGCTTTCGGTGGCACCCGGCATCCTCATCACGGTGACCAGCTTCACCCGCATCGTCGTCGTTCTGTCGCTGCTGCGCGCGGCACTCGGCGCCCAGCAGACGCCGCCCAACATGGTGCTGGTCAGCCTTGCCCTGTTCCTGACCAGCTTCGTCATGGCGCCCACCTTCCAGAGGGCCTATGAGGACGGCATCGCGCCGCTGATCGCCGAGGAGATCACCGAGGAGCAGGCCTTTGCCGCGGCCACCGCCCCGTTCCACACCTTCATGCTGAGTCAGGTGCGCGAAAAGGACCTCACCCTGTTCATGGACATCGCCGATATCGACGAGGTGGCGACGCCGGCCGACACGCCCTTTCAGGTGCTGATCCCGGCCTTCATGATCTCGGAATTGCGGCGTGCCTTCGAAATCGGCTTTCTGGTCTTTCTGCCGTTCCTGATCATCGACATGGTGGTAGCCTCGGTCCTCATGTCGATGGGCATGATGATGCTGCCGCCGGTGATGATCGCCCTGCCCTTCAAGCTGATCTTCTTCGTCATGGTAGACGGCTGGTATCTTGTCGCCGGCAGCCTGGTGCGGAGCTTCAGCCTCGGCGGATAGCGCCGCCGCGCCATCGCATCGCGGCGCGCGCGTTACTGGGTCTGCTTCACAAGTCCAGCTTCACAAGTCCAGCGTCACAGGGCCGGTTCACCCGGTGCGCTGAGGGAGGACGCGCGCAGTCTGGCACGGTAATCCTCGACGAAGGCGCCCAGCTGGTCCACGCTTTCCATCGCCGCTGTAATGCTGTCGGCCAGATTGGTGCGCGGCGAGGTCAGCGTGGCGAAGGCGGTGGCATAGGGTCCCTTGGCCATCTGCTGGCCGTGCAGCCGGGCGAGGCGCCGCAGGCCGGCGCGGTCGTTGGCAAGCGAAAGCGCCGTCGCCTGGTTGAGAATGAGCGGCGCCAGCACTTCGTTGAACGAATTGTCACGCTGCGCTGCGATCGCCTCGGCATCGCCGGGATCGGTCAGCGCAGTGGCGGGATCATCGGCCAAATCCTCGGCCGTCGGTTCACTGGGCAGGGCCAGCCGCAGCCGCGCCGCCTCGGCGCGAACCAGGTCATCCAGCGCCACCGCCGCCGCCGGCCATTCGCGCAGCCGCCATTGCAGATCCGCCTTCAGCCACAGCCCGTCGAGACTGCTGTCGTCGCGCACGAGGGCAAGGCCGCGCAGCGTATCGCCGGTCTCGAACAGCGCGCGCGCCTGAAGGCGGCGGCGTTCGCGCATTAGTTCCGGCGGCATATCCGGCATCTCGCTCTCTTGGATCGCGACCAGCGCCTGGCCGGGCTGTCCGTTGAGCAGCGAGACCGCCGCCCAGCGCGTGCCGGCACGCGCCTTGTCGAGGCCGGAGAGGCGCTTGGTCACCTGATTCTCCAGCAGACGTGCGGCGTTGTCGAGCAAGTCAACCTTCACCAGCCGGTCGGCCAGCGCGGTGATCATGCGGTCCCCCTCGCTTCCGCTCGGGGTGAGTTCGCGGAACTCGTCATAGAGAGCGACCGCAGTCAGCGGCGGCAGCCGGTCGGCCCGATTGCCGAGATAGAGATCGTGGAACGCCTGGGACATTGCATCGGTGGCCGATTTGGCGCCCGGGTTGGTGGGGAAATTCGTCGCCGCCTGGCGCAGCGTGGTGAGGCCGCGCCGCGGCTGGTCGGAGGCGAGATAGAGCTGCCCCAGGCGATTGAGCAAGTCGAACTCGAAATCATCACCACGCCAGACGAAACGCAGCGCCTCGAGATTGGCCGCAGCCGCGCGCGCGTCGATGGCACCGTCTTCAAGCAGCATCTCGGTGAGGTCGAATTGCGAGCGGGCGCGCACTTCCGGCACCGGGCTTTGCGCCAGGCCCTGCCAGACCTCGGCCGCCTTGTCCCTCGCCCCCAGACGCAATTGCTGGCGCCCGCTGAGATAGTCGTGATAGGCGCGCTCTTCCGAATTGGGAGAATCGAGGCGCATGCCGTCGAGGAAGGTCTGCGCGGTGAGCGGGTCGCCCGCGACGATCAGCGCCTCGGCGCCGGCACGGCGCAGGGTCATGCGCGCCGGCTTGGGATAGTCGTCGAGTTTCGGCAGCACCGCCTTGAAGGCATCGGCGGCAGCCGGCCAGTCGCGGGCGCGCGCCGCCAGATAGCCGCGGAACAGACGGGCCTCGGGAATAGCGGCCAGACGCTGGTCCGACAGGGTTTCGGCCGCATCCTGGTCGCGGCCCATAAGGGCCAGTGCCGCGCCGCGCAATGTCTGCGCCAGTGGATCGCCGCCGAGCGGCGTTCCACGCAGTTGATCGAGTGCCTCGACCGCTTCGGCATTGCGGCCATGGGCAAACCGGAATTGTGCCAGCGCCAGGTTGGCGGCCGGCTTCTGCGAAGGCGGCGCGGCCTCGACCGCCGCCCGCAGTGCCGCATCGTCCGCGGCATAGGTTGCCTCCCCGCCGCGCCGCCAGGCCGGCAGATCGAACAGACCCGCGACTTCTCCCGCTGGCGCCACGGCCTCGACCGGCGCCGCAGCCGGGGAAGTCGCATCCTGCGGGACCACCGCCTCGCCGGGCGGGGCTGTGGTTTCGTCCAGGGGTGGTGGCGCCGTCTCGGCCATCAAGGGCGGTGACATGTCACCCACCGTCGTGACGACAACGCCGTTGGGCAGCGATTCCACCCGCGCGCGGTCGCTGACCGGGATCACCGCCACGCCCTGGAAGCTGCCAAGAACCCGGAAATCCGGCCAGTCGGCGCCGGTGGCCAGGCCGAGCCCCGGCTCCAGGACCGGGATCACCGCGAGGCGATCGCCGCCTTCCGGATCCACCAGAGCAATGGCGGCCCCCGGCTCCGGCACCTGGAACAGCAGCGAGGTGCCGCCATTGCCCAGGGTCTCGCGGCGCTGGCCAAGCTCGGTCGCCGGTCGCAGATTGCGCCCCGGGCCAAGGCTGATCTGCCAGCTGCGTCCGTCGCCGATGATGTCGGCGCCCATATTGGCGCCGCCCAGCCGACCGGTCGCTGGCAGGCGCAAGACGGTGCCATAGGGCGTATCGATGCGCGCCAATCCGGTGAGGATCGGCGCAGCACGCACCAGGGCCGCTGGATCGACCTCTCCGGGCCGGGCAAAGACCAGCCAGAAGGCGTCGCCTCGGCGAAAGGCGGCAAGTGCCGTCGCTTGCGGGAAGGCGAAACGCAGCACGGCGCCATTGTCGGCAGGGACCGCACTGGCGCTGATGGCAACCGGCGCCGGTGGCGCGGCGGCTGGGGTCGCTGCCGGTTCCTTGGTGATTACGACGGGCGTCACGATCTGCGGCACCGGCGCCTGAGCAACCGGTGGCGCGGCGCCATCCCCTGCGCCATCGCCCACCGGCGGCGCCGATTGCAGGTCGGGCTGCAGCGGGTCGCCGCCGAGGGTCGCCAGCCCGGCCGGTGGTGTGGGCTGCTGTGCCGGCACCTCGGCCTGTGCGGGCGGCGTCTCGGCCTGCGCCGGCGGCGTCCCGGCCTGCGCCGGCGGCGGCTCGCCCGGCGAGGCCATGACCGGTGCCGCCGGCTGTGCTACGGCGCCGGCCGGTGCGGTCGCCACCAGGTCCGGCGCCGATACGGACGGTGCCGTTGCAGGTGGGGGCGCACCGTCCTTGAGGTCGAGTACAATGGTATCGCCGTTGCGGAAGCTGATTGCCGTCACATTGTCCGGCACGCGCAGGGCAAGGACCTGCTTGCCGGCCGCATCCCGCCGCAGCACGGCTTCGGCAAGTCGCTTCGGCTGGCGGCGCTGCAACGCCGCCAGGTCGATATCGGCCACCCCGTCAAAGACCAGTTCGACCGCGCGTCCATCCTGGCTGATGGAAAAATCCACCCCCGGCCAATCGATCGCCAGGCGCGAATAGCCGTCATGCTCGCCGGTCCGGACGCGCACGGCAGGCGCGCCGGCGGGCGGTGTTTCAGCTGCCGCCGTGGTTTCTGGCGGTAACGGAGACGGCACCGCAGGAGGAAGCTCTGCCGTTGCCGGGGCCGGGGCGGCCGGTATTGCGGCGCTGTTGTTCTCGTTCGCGAATACGGCCTCGCCGGGCTGGCCGACATCAAGCGTGATGCGATTGCCCTCGGTTCTGGCGCGATAGGTCACGGGCTTTTTCAGCCCGAGCAGAAGGGAACGGCTGTCGCCGGAAAGTGTCGCGTCGCGAAAATAGGCTTTTAGATTGGCGCGCAGGGCCGCCGTGTCGATGCGCACCGGCCGGTCGAATCGCAGAACCATCTGGTTCGGCTGCAACTCGATCGCCATGGCCGGTGGGGCCACACTCCCCCAATCCATTACCAGGCGGCCGAAATCGTCGCGCAACTCGCCGCGAACCGAAGCGGCGTCCTGGGCGAAAGCACTGGCCGTGCAGAAGAAGAAGGTCACCGCCAGCAACTGGCACAAGGCGAACCGCAACAGGGCAAGCGGCATGGTACGCATCGCGCAGGGGCGCATGGTCAGGGCGCCGGCGCGGCGCCGACCGGAGCCAGGATCGGCGTCGTATTGTCCAGCAGCACCACTTCGACCCCGCCGCCATCCAGACCGGAACCATTCTGGCCCGAGGTTTCCTGGCCGGAATTCCCCTGGCCGGCTAGCCGCGGCGCAACCTGGCCACGCGCCAGCACCGGACCGTTGACGCCGGATGTCTCGAGGCCGCTGGCAACGAAATAGGCGAGGCGCAAGGCGGTCCGCCAGGCATTCCCCGCGGCATCGGCCGGCGCAAAACCGTCGACCACGATCTGGTTCGGCAATGTCTGCAGGGCGCCGCCCAGGGCATGTACCAGCGAATCAGCCCCGCCGGGCGCTCCGGCGGCAAGGTCCGCGGCCAAGCGATCGGCTGAAATCGTCAGGACGATTCGATCGCCCATGCTGCGCAGCGGCAGGTCCTTCAGCAACGGCTCCGACTCCAGTTTGGTCTTGAACACGGAGAGAAGATAATCCGGATCGCGCGCCTGTTCCACCTGTGCCCGCTCCAGCGAACGTTCGCTTTCCAGCGGATCGGGAACTTCGATCACCTGGGGGACCGGATCGCGGCCGAGGATCTGTTGCCATTCCTCGCGTTCCAGGCTGGACATCGCGAACAACATCACAAAAAAGACCAGCATCAGCGAGACGAGATCGGCAAAGGTGATCAGCCAGGGCGGTGTGCGGCCCTCGTCGACCTTGGGATAGACGGCCTTCAGGAAGTCCCGGTCCAGCTTCATGGAAGCGACTCGCCCGGCGTCGGCCGCAGCCGGATCATCAGCGCCATCCAGTCGGGACTGCCCGGGCCCAGCGCCACGAGGATGCCGGGCTCGGCCGGCCGCTCGCCCGCCAGGGTGGCGGCAAGGTTGGCCGCCCGGTCGAGCGTCAGCGGCCCCGGCGGATCGCCCTGCAGGCGGATCTCGAGTTCATATTCCCAGCCCGCCGGGCGCAAGGCGATCGCGCGCATGACCTCGTCCATCAGGCTGCGGCGGGCCGGCAGAACATCGGCCGTGTCCGCCGCAAAGAACAGGTCGACCGGCAACGAGAGGGCCATTTCATGCGCGCCGATCTGGCGCGCGTTGCGGTCAAGCGGGACCAATCCCTGGAACAGCACCCGCACATTCTCCAGCACGTCGCGCGCCTCAGGTTGCAGGGCACCGCCCTGTGGCCCGTCGACCACCGCGGCCTGCTGCCCGGCGAACTTGCGCTGCACGCTTTCGGTCACGGCGCGCGCCTTGTCTGCATCGAAACTAGCCTTCGAGGTGAGAATGATGAAGAAGGCCAGTACCAGCAGCATGATGGAGAGGAACGGCATCAGGCTGGGATCGCGCCGGGGTGGCGCAGGCAGGGGCCCCAGCAGCGACGGTGGCAGCGCGGGCGCCCTGGTGCCCTGACGCCCGACTGCCACGCGATCGGTGCCTCCATTGGAATCCGCCCGCGGCGGCGCAGCCATGACAGCCCCTCCTTCCGGCGCGCTCACCCTGAGGCGGTGACGCCGCCGTCAGGAGCGCTTAATCGAAACTGGCCAGCAAGGCGTCGATCTCGGCCTGCTTGGACGCATCATCCGGCAATTGCGGCCCGTTGAGAAGATCGGCATCGGTCGGCTTGGCCGGCTTTTGCTCCGGTTCTTCCGCCGCTTCGGGATGGGTCGCCTTGTATTTTGCGATCTCGTCCCCGAAGGCCGCGACCAGAGCCTCGACCTTCTCCTCGATATGCTTCAGCGTCCGCACGACCTTGGTAATGCGCTGGCCGGTGATGTCCTGGAAATTACAGGCTTCATAGACCTGAGTCACGGCCTCCGTTACCTTGTCGCCCTGTTCCGGCGGCAATTCGCCGGCCAGTGTCTCCAGCGTTTCCATTGCCGCCAGGATCGAATTGGTCGCCTCTTCGGTGGCGCCAACAATGGCATCGAGCTCGTCGGTGGCCTTGGGCAGGTGCTGCGCCGTAATTTCGTCCGGGCGCAGGGCGGCGATCTCGGATTTTGCCGCGAGGATATAGCGAGAGAGGGATTCCAGCTCGGCATAGAGCTTGAGATTGTCTTCCGACAGATCGCCTTCCATTTCCGCCAGCAGGGTGGATACGACTTCGGCGATTTCGGCTCGGCTCACAGTCTGCATGCGACCCTGCAATTCACTCAGGCGACCGATCAGCTCGGCGGGCACGGTTGCGGTCATGTTGGCGGCCCTTTCGATCGATTGGCGCGCGGCCCTCGGCGTCAGAAATTGCCCAGAACGGTAACCAGCTTGGTCTTCAGCGTGGCGGCGTTGAACGGCTTCACGATGTAGTTGTTGACGCCGGCTTCCTTGGCCGCGATGACGTTCTCGGTCTTGCTTTCGGCCGTGATCATGATGAACGGCATGTTCTTCAGCTTGGCGTCCGCGCGCACCTCGCGCAGCAGCTGGATTCCGGTCATCGGCTCCATGTTCCAGTCCGAGATGACGAGGCCGTATTCCTTGTCACGCAGCTTTTGCAGGGCGGCGGAACCGTCCGTCGCCTCGTCGACATTGTTGAAGCCCAATTGCTTGAGCAAATTCCGAATGATCCGCAGCATCGTCTTGTAGTCGTCGACGATGAGAACATTCATGTTGAGATCGACCGCCATTCTTACCCTCTCGCTCATCCGCGTCAGTCTCGCCCCCGGCACAGCGGGATTCCAGGCGAGCGACAACTCGTAACCGGCTCAAATCTGGGACAAATAGGTTAAGTCGGGGTTAAGCCGACCGGACATAAAGGTTAATTTTTCACCCCTCGCTCAAATACATCCGGCAAAACCTCACCCGGCCGGACATATCAGGGCCGCGCCGACTGGCGAACGGCACCGTGACGGGGAAACCCGTCAGGGGGCGAAAGGCAGGGTATCCTTCTCGGCGAGTTCAAGGGTCAGTTCCTTGACCTTGGTGGGCGAAACCAGGGCCAGGATCGGCGCCGCCCGGCTGGTCTTCATCCGGCTCACCAGGTCCTTGAGCAGGTCCATGTCCATCTCCTCGAACACCTGGGCGGCATCCTTCGGCTTCATCTTCTCGTAGGTCTGGACGAGAGTCTGCAGCGTCGCCTCCTCCTGTTCGGACCGTTTCGCCAGGAGGTCTTCGACGATCGTCTGCAAAGCGCGGAGTTCGGCCATTTTCTGTTCCATGCGCTGCTCCGCCGCGGCAACGATCGCCTCGCGCTCGTCGAGTTGCCGCGCCCGCACTTCCAGTTCCTCGCGTCGCTTGGCCAGTTGCTGCAGCACCTCGACTTCCTCGTCAGTGAAATCGAGCGGATCCGGCGTCGGCGCCGCGGGAGCCGCCCCGGCCTCCGCCGTGGGCTCACCGCCATCGGTTGCCGCCTCCTGGGTCTCGCCGGGAACCGCCTCCGCCGGCGCTGGTACAGTGCCGTTTCCGGCCGTATTTTCTTCCTGGGCCTGGCCTTCCTGGGGCTGACCTTCCTGGGGCTGGCCCTCCTGGGCCTGCAATTCGCCGCCGATGCCAAGGGTGACGTCCTGCCACATGTCGCCCACCCGGATTGAGATCACCAGGCCAAGCATCAACGCCAGCAACGGCAGCAGGCGCGGACCGCGCTGCGGCGCCGGGCGAGCGGCCTCGTTCTGCGGCTGACTGGATGTAGATGTGGTCATGTTGCCTTCCTAGCGAATGCGGCCCAGTGCCGACAGCAGGGCACGGGTCTGCGGATCGTCGGTCAAGCCCCCGGCCGGGTTTTCGGCGGCGGCCTTGGCCTCGGTCCCGCCACCCCGCGGCGTGGTGGCTCCGGCGGCGAGCGGGCGCGCCGCGCCGATTGCCGCTTCCAGCCGGCCTGCGGCGGCTTCGGCACGGTTGATCAGCATCCTGAGATCGTCGGCGCTGTGCTGCAACTCGCCGACGACGCCCTGGCCGCGCTCGATATGGTGAGTGAGATCGCGGCCAATTCCCTCGCTGCTCTGGCGCAACTCGGCGACGCCGCGCTGGGCGTCGGCAGTCGCCTTGGCAAAATCCGCGATCAATCCCTCGAAGGCGGCACGATCCTTGCGCAGTTCCGCCAGCCGGCGCGACAGGCGCACCACATGCAACAGCGTCGCCACGAGGAGGACGATCAGCACCGCGTCGGCAATGAAGCCCCAATTCAGCATGGCAGGCCTATTTGATCAGTCGGTCCTGGATCTTGACCGCGATATGCTGGCCCTTGCGACCCATCTGGCCGCGGAAGAGTTGCACATCGCCGCAGCGCAATTCGACGAGCGAATCAGGCGTCACCTCGAGGTCGAGCCGGCTGCCCGGCTTCCAGTTGAGGACGTCGTTGAGCGACACCTGGACCTCGTCCAGCACGGCATTGATATTGACCTCGGTCTGCCAGAGCTCGCCGGAGAGATGCGTCTCCCAGATCGAATCGCGGCCGAACTTCTCGCCCATGAACATCTGCAGCAGCAATTCGCGGACCGGCTCCAGCGTCGCATACGGCAACATCAGTTCGAGCCGTCCGCCGCGATCCTCCATGTCGACCCGCAGCCGCGCCAGGATGGCGGCGTTGGCCGGCCGCGCAATGGCGGCAAAGCGCGGATTGGTTTCCAGCCGCTCGAAGCGGAAGGTGACCGGCGAGATCACATCGAAAGTGGCGGTGAGGTCGTTGAGAACGACGCTGATCAGGCGCTCGACCAGGTTGCGCTCGATCGTGGTATAGGGCCGGCCCTCGATGCGCATCGCTGCCGTGCCGCGACGGCCGCCCAGCAGCACGTCGACGATCGAGTAGGTGAGCGAGGAATCGACCATCAGCAGGCCGTAATTGTCCCATTCCTCGGCCTTGAAGACGCCCATCATGGCTGGCAGCGGAATCGAATTCAGATAGTCGCCGAAGCGGATCGCCGTGATGTTGTCGAGGCTGACCTCGACATTGTCGGTCGTGAAGTTGCGCAGGCTGGTCGAAAGCATGCGCACCAGGCGATCAAAGATGATCTCCAGCATCGGCAGGCGCTCGTAGGAAACGAGCGCGCTGTTGAGCATTGCCTGGATGCCGGACTGCTTCTCTTCGCCGGCATCCCCTTTGGAAATGCCGAGCAGGCTGTCGATCTCGTCCTGGTCGAGGACGCGGTTGGACATCGGTCCGGCAGCGGCCGGTTCCTCCGCGGCGGCTTCGTCGCCCATCGCCTCCCAGGCGGCGGCAGCGGCCTTCTCTTCCTCGGACATTTCCTCTTCGGGGTCGTCGATCATCACTGCGCCTTATCAAACTCCCGGGGGTCAAACTCCCGGGGTCAAACTTCCGGTGGCAAAAATCCGGGCTCGAAAATCGGGGCAACCATCGCCGTACGACGCTCGGTGCCGGCCCTTCCGCCGGCTATTGCTGAACCAGGATCTGCTTGAACAGAATGTCTTTTACCCTAGCAGGTTTTGCGGCGTCTTTCACCCGCAGCATGAGTTCATCGCGCAGGCGCTTCATGCCCTCGGCACCCTGGAGGTCCTCGGGACGCAGCGAACGCAGATAGGTTTGAATCTCGTTCTCCACCCGGGGCTGTACGCCTTCGAAGACCGGCTGATCCTCAGGGTTGCCCAATTCAAGCACCAGGGTCGTGCGCAGGAACGCTCCCTTCTTGCCGTTCGAAATCAGGTTGGCGGTCATTTCCGGCAATTCGACAAAGATTGGCGGCGCGCCAGGATCAGCGGCATGTTCTTCCTCGGCCGCCTCCTCGCCATCTGCCACCGCCTTCTCCGGCTCCTCCGAGCCCAGCAGCAGGAATGCCGCCGCGCCGCCGCCGGCCAGCAGCAGCAGCGGCAGGACAATGAACAGCACCAGTTTCTTGCCGCTCATCTTCTTCTTGGTTGCTTGCGGCTCGCTTGCGCCTTCTGCCTCAGCCATGAATCATCCAATTCCCTGTTCGATCCTCGCGCCACCCAATGCGCAAAGCGTGCCAGAGGCAAAAAAGGCGCCCCCAGTTAACCGCTTCGCATACCCTGCGACCGGAGGGACAATAGGTCGGGATGGTTAACATCCCATAAAACACCCGCGATGCAACCCTGCACTTCATGCCCGGCAGTCACCGCATGGCGACCCGGCACAATCTGCGCGACCAGCGTCCGCGTATCATTTAACTTATTGTAAATAATCAATTATTTTTTGTGGCACGCAAGGTGCATGACGATGTCCGACCGGCCGCAGAGCCGGATTGAACCGACCCCATCGAGGGCACCGTCATGGAAACACCGACCTATATCGCGCTGTCCCGGCAGCTCGGTCTGGTAAGGAATATGGAAGTCGTGGCCAACAATCTGGCCAACGCCAATACCAACGGCTTCAAGGCCGAGGGAATGGTGTTCAGCGAGTACCTGATCCCCGCCGAGCGACCGGTCGAATTGTCCTATGTGCAGGATCTCGCCACCTGGCGGGATCAACGCGAAGGCGAATTGCAGCCGACCGGCAATGATCTCGACCTTGCCATCCAGGGCGAGGGCTGGTTCGTCGTCCAGGGCCCCGAAGGGCCGATCTATACCCGGAACGGCCGCTTCCAGCTGAACGCCGCCGGCGAAGTGGTGAACCAGGCCGGCTATCCGGTCCTGGCCGGGGGCGCCCCCGTCATCGTCAACCCGGAGGATGGCCCGCTCAACGTTTCCGCCGACGGCATGCTCTCGGCCGACGTCACCCAGGGCGGCAATGTGCCGGTCATCTATGGGCAGCTCGACGTCGTCACCTTCGCCGACGACCAGTTGCTCAAGCCGGTTGGCGCCAGCGGCTTCACCAGCGAGCAGCCGGCCCAGCCGGCGGTCGCCAACACGTTCAAGGTCCAGCAGCGCATGCTGGAAGGCTCGAACGTGCGCACGATCCTGGAGATGACCAGCATGATCCAGGTGCAGCGCTCCTATCAATCCATCCAGCGTTTCCTTGAAGGCGAGCACGACCGCATGCGCCGGGCCGTCAACTACATCATTCCCAGCTCATAAGAGCCGCGACCCGAGAACGGGAGAGAAAGATGCGATCCTTGACCACCGCCGCCACCGGCATGATGGCCCAGCAGCTCAACGTCGACGTCATCGCGCACAATATCGCGAACGTGACGACGACCGGCTTCAAGCGCAGCCGCACCGAATTCGCGGACCTGTTGTACCAGGACCTGCGCCGCGTCGGCACGCAATCCTCCGATACCGCCACGATCGTACCGGCCGGCGTACGCGTCGGCGTCGGCGTGAAGCCGATCGCCATCTACCGCATCACCGAGCAGGGCTCGCTCATCCCGACCAACAATCCGCTCGACGTCGCCATCAAGGGGCGCGGCTATTTCCAGGTAACGCTGCCGGACGGCACCACGGCCTATACCCGCGACGGTGCCCTGCGCCTTTCCAATGACGGCACCATCGTGACGGCGGACGGGTTCGCCCTCATTCCCAACATCGTGGTACCCGACAACGCCACCGGCATCAGCATCAACGCGAACGGCCAGGTCGAGGTGACCATCCCGGGCCAGATTGCGCCGACCCTGCTGGGCCAGTTGCAGCTCGCCACCTTCATCAACGAGGCCGGCATGGAACAGTCCGGCGACAACCTGCTGCTGGAGACCGAGGCCTCCGGCGGGCCGGTGGTCGGCAATCCCGGCGCCATCGGATTCGGCACGCTGCAGCAGAACTTCCTCGAGCAGTCGAACGTCAACATGGTGAGCGAGATGACCGATCTCATCACCGCGCAGCGCGCCTATGAAATCAACTCCAAGGTGATCCAGGCATCGGACGACATGATGCAGACCACCACCAACATCCGCTGAGGAGTGGCACCATGATCCGCCGTCCCCCCTCGCGCCGACTCGCCTATCTGATGGCCAGTTCCCTGCTGGCTGGTTTCGCCGCCGATGCCGCACGCGCCCAGGAAACCGCGTCAGCCGACGTCTTCGGCTATGAATGGCAGGAATCCAGCCCGCTGACCCTGCGCAGCAGCATCATGGTCGACGACGACGTCGTCCGGCTGGGCGATCTGTTCATGGAAACCCTGTCGCTGGGCGACACACCGGTGGCACGGGCGCCGGCGCCGGGCCAGACCATCTCGCTCGATGCGCGCTTCCTGCGCCAGGTGGCGCGGGCCTACCGGCTGGACTGGGAACCGGAAACGAGGCTCGAACGCGTCCTGGTCGGCCGTCTCAGCCATCATATCGCCGCGCCCGAGATCACCGCCGCCGTGGCGGAAGCATTGCGCGATCGCGGCGGCCATGCCGGCGGCCTGGACGTAATGTTCGACGGCGGCGAGTTCGAATTCGTGCTGCCGACCAATGTTGCGGCCGATATCGGCATCCGGAACCTGCAATACGATCCGGCCAGCCGGCGCTTTGCCGCCATGCTGGTGGTGCCGGCCGAGGGCCCGACCGCGCTGCAACGGTCGGTCACCGGCTGGGCGTATGAGACCGTCGAGATTCCCGTTCTCAATCGCGCCCTGCCCGCCGGCACCACCGTGCAGCAGGGCGATCTCGACTGGCTGTCGGTCCGGGCGGAGCGCCTGGTCGGCAATGTGGTGACGGATGCGCGCCAGTTGATCGGCATGAGCACGCGGCGCCCGCTGCGCTCGAACCAGATCCTGCGCGCCAGCGATCTGGTGATGACGCCGGCGGTACGCAAGAACAGCCTGGTGACGCTGGCCCTGCAGAGCGGGGCGATGAGCCTGTCCCTGACCGGGAAGGTATTGGAGGACGCGGCAATCGGCCAGCCGGTGCGGGTCCTCAACGTCAAGAGCAAGAAGGAACTGGTCGGCGTGGTGCGCGACGCGGGAACGATCGAAATCCCGCTGGTCGGCCATTTGACCCTGAACTGAGGAAAGGAAGCCGCGATGAACCGACATAGCATCGCCTCGCACGGGCGGAAGGCCGGGCTCCTCGCCCTTGCCCTCGCGCTGCCGCTGGCCGGCTGCGGCAATTTGATCGACCGGGTGTCCGAGATCGGCAAGGAGCCGAGCATGGACCCGATCGAGAACCCGACGCAGCAGGTCGGCTACCAGCCGGTCAGCCTGCCGATGCCGGCTCCGATGCAGGACATTCGGCAGCCGGCCTCGCTCTGGCGCCAGGGCAGCCGCGCCTTTTTCAAGGACCAGCGCGCCGGCAAGGTCGGCGATATCCTCACCGTGGTGATCGAGATCCAGGACCAGGCGACGCTGAGCAACGGCACGACGCAGGAGCGCGACGGCAGCAACAGCGCCGGCCTCGACAATCTGCTGGGCTACGAGCAATTGCTGAGCGACCTGTTCCCGGACGGTATCGATGCCGGCAACCTGGTCAATTCCGACAGCGAGTCGAGCACCAGCGGCACCGGCTCCGTCAACCGCTCCGAGGCCATTCGCCTGCGCGTCGCCGCGGTCATCACCCAGGTCCTGCCCAATGGCAACATGGTGCTGCAGGGTACGCAGCAGGTGCGCGTGAACTACGAATTGCGCGCACTGACCGTAGGCGGCGTGATCCGCCCGGAGGACATCAACAACGTCAACGAGATCAACTATGACAAGATCGCCGAGGCGCGCATCGCCTATGGCGGCAAGGGAACACTGTCGGACATCCAGCAGCCACGCTATGGCCAGCAGGTCTACGACATCTTCTTTCCGTTCTGAGACCAGCAGCTAAGGGGCGCCAGGAACCAGCTTCATCTCGAGGCCAAGAACTGCCGCGACGGTCCGGGCTGGGACCGACGACGGACGACCGTTTCATGACGGCAACTCGCGCCCTTCCACCCATCCGGTGGAAGGGCACTTTTTTTGCCGCTCTGCTAGACTGGTGTGATGACCGACCTCGCCGCCGCCGCCTTGGCCAATCCGATCAACCGCGCCATCCTGACCCGCCTGCCGATGCTGGGAATCGGGGATGCCTGGCTGGTTGCCGGCGCCGTCTATCAATCCTATTGGAATGCGTTGGGCGGCCGACCGCCTACCTCGGGCATCAAGGATTACGATATCTTCTACTTCGACGATCGCGACCTTTCATATGCGGCCGAGGACGCCGTGGTGAAACGCGCGGCGCTGGTCTTCGCCGATCTCGACGCCATCATCGATGTCAAGAATCAGGCGCGTGTGCATCTGTGGTATCATGATCGTTTTGGCGCCGAGTGGCCGCCGGTCGCCTCGGCGCGCGCGGCCATCGGGCGGTTTCAGATTCGCTGTACTTGCGTCGGCCTGCAGCCGCTGCCGGACGGCACCCTCGAACTGCACGCACCCTACGGAATCGACGAACTGGAAAGGGGCGTCCTTGCCGCCAATGATGCCTGCCCCGCCAGAAACGGATTCCGGGAGAAGGCGGAGAGCCTTCGCGCGCGCTGGCCCTGGCTCGTCATCCCCGAGACAGGGCGGACATGAAAACGGCGGGCCCTTCGGCCCGCCGTCGCCGGAAATTCCTTGCGATCGACGTCAGTCGTCGCGGTGGGTCCGCTCCATGCGCTCGTGACGCTCCTGGGCTTCCAGCGACAATGTCGCGATCGGCCGGGCCTCCAGGCGCTTCAGCGAGATAGGCTCGCCGGTTTCCTCGCAATAACCATAGGTACCGTCCTCGATGCGGCCGAGGGCCTCGTCGATCTTCTGGATCAGCTTGCGTTCGCGGTCGCGGGTACGCAATTCGAGCGAGCGGTCGGTTTCGAGCGAGGCCCGGTCGGCAAGATCCGGCTCGGACAGGCTTTCTTCCTGCAGATGGCTCAGCGTTTCGCCCGATTCCCGCAGCAACTCGCCCTTCCAGGCCAGCAGCTTCTGGCGGAAGTACTCGAGCTGGACTGGATTCATAAAGGGTTCTTTGTCGGTAGGACGGTAATCTGGCGACAGCAAAGGCTTCATGCGTGGTCTCGACTGATCGTTGCCACTCCGCCGCGCCCGCCCGCCCAATAACTCAATCACTTGGCCGGATTCGGCAGGGCGAATTTGGCGCGGAGTATAGGCAAAAGGGCGCCACCCGCAAGCGCGATTTACGCCTTGGGCTACATTCCAACCCATTGAAAAAATTAAATTCTCGTGACGGGCCGCAGAACTTTGTCAGCTTCTCAGCGGCTCAGCTTGGCCAATTCGACCGCCGCTCGCAATTCGATATCATCCAGGATCGCCGTCAGCCGGGGATCATCCACCTGCTCGCGGCGGGCCCTGACCATCTGCGCCAGCTGCTCCAATTTGTCCCGCGGCACCATGCCGAGCAGCAGACCCAGTCGGATCTCCTCAAGATAGTCGAGCATCTTGAAACCACGCTCGCGCGCCCGCTGCCGTGCCCGGCCCTGGGTGGAATCCGGCGTTTCCTGCACCGCCAGAACAACCGACAGGGAACTGACGCTGAGGCTGCTCGAAACCTGCTGGCCCTGAGCGGCATGGCTGTCGCCGAGGGCACGGGCAAATTCCGTCCCGGAACCGGGCGCGGTGGCCTGGCCGACCCGCCGACCGGCTGCCACTGGCTTTGGAGCAATGGGATCAATCTTGATCGGCACGCTGGTTCATCCGCTGGGTTCGATCATGGCAGCCCACATATAATACCACCCGGCGCTAATGAAAGATTAAACAGAATTAATCCCTTGATGCATGGCGGCAATGCAAGGTTCACGACGGCATTTTTTGCCCGCCAGGTTCGCAATGCGGCGACAAGCTGCCGCCGGCCGGCCGCCTTCTGCCCCACCCAATACATTGATTTTATTTATTCTTATATCCTGTGGCGACTGGCACGGAACTCGCATCCCTGGATTGCCAAGGATAACCACGCCTAAACAGGCAGATGCCGGTCATGTTCAAAGCGACAGCAAATTCCGGATTCCTCCCCCGTCTCGGCCGTCATTGCCGGCGCGGGGCGCGGCTTGCCCTCGCCCTGGTTACGGCGCTGACCCTGTTGCGCCCGGATGGCGCCCTGGCCCTGTCGCGCATCAAGGATATTGCCGAGTTCGAGGGGGTCCGCGAAAACCAGCTGGTGGGCTATGGCCTGGTAGTCGGACTGGACGGGACCGGCGACGACGTCAAGAAGAAGGCGCCGTTCACCCGTGAGAGCCTGATCGGCATGCTGGAGCGCCTGGGTGTCAAGGTGAACCAGGCCAATGCCGATCTCGAGCCGAAGAATGTCGCGGCCGTCATGGTAACCGCCACCCTGCCGCCCTTCGCGCGCCAGGGCAGCGAGATCGACATCACGGTCTCGTCGCTGGGCGATGCCACCAGCCTGCAGGGCGGCACGCTGCTGGCGACGCCGATGCTGGGTGCCGATGGCGAAATCTACGCCGTGGGCCAGGGCCAGATCACCATCGGCGGCTTCAAGGCGCAGGGCGATGCCGAAACGGTGGTGCGCGGCGTTCCGACGTCCGGTCGCATCACCCGAGGCGGCATCGTCGAACGCGAAGTGCCGTTCGCCCTGGCCCAGCTGCAATCGATCCGGATCGCGCTGCGCAATCCCGACTTCACCACGTCGCGCCGCGTCGCCGAAGCGATCAACGATTTCATTGGCAGCGGCACCGCCTACGCCACCGATCCCGGCACGGTGCAGCTAAACCTTGCCAATTACGGCGGCGACCCAGCCGCCCTGCTGACCGATATCGAGCAATTGCCGGTGGTGCCCGACCAGCAGGCGCGGGTCGTGATCGACGAGAATACCGGTGTCGTTGTGATCGGCCAGAATGTCCGCATCAGCAAGGTGGCGATCGCACAGGGCAACCTCACGATCCGCATCACCGAGACGCCGCAGGTCTCGCAGCCCTCGCCCTTCTCCAATACCGGCGTGACCACGGTCGTGCCGCGCACGAATATCGATGTCGAAGAAGACCCGGACCGAAAGCTGGCCATCCTCGAGGACAGCGTCACCCTCGAGGAACTGGTCGCCGGTCTCAATTCGCTCGGCGTCGGGCCGCGCGATCTCATCTCGATCCTGCAATCGATCAAGACAGCCGGCGCGATGCAAGCCGACATCACGGTGCAATGATGAGCGAGATCAACCTGCCCAGCCATCTGGTCCCCAATCTGGTCGGCAGCCCAAAGCCGCCGGCGCCGCAGGCAGGCGACCGCAATGCCGGCGAAATCCGCAAGCTGGCAGAGGATTTCGAGGCCTTCTTCGCCGGCCTGGTGTTCGACGAGATGACCGCCGGGCTGGAGCCGGATCCGCTGACCGGCGGCGGTATCGGCGAGGATATGTTCCGGTCGCTGCTCAACCAGGAATTCGGCAAGAGCGTCGCGCGCAACGGCTCGCTCGGCATCGCCGACGTCGTGCAGCGCCAGTTGCTTCAGCTTCAGGAGATTGGTTCATGAACAAGTCAACCCGGGTGACCGAACTGCTGGCCATTACCTCCCAGCTGATCGGCTGCATGGAACGTGAGCTTGAGTTGCTGCGCAGCCTGAAGCCGACCGAGCTTAAGCAACTGCAACTGGACAAGGTGGCGCTGGCCGATGCCTATCAGGCATTCACCATGGCGCTAAAGGAGCCGGGCGAGGACCTGGCCTCGGTCAATCAGGCGCTGCGCGATGAACTGACCGAAGCGACCGAGCGATTCCAGGGCGCCGTGCAGGACAATCTGCGCGCCCTCAAGGCGATGCGGGACGTCAACGAGCGCGTGATGCGTGCCGTGGTGCAGGCGCTGGAGGAAAAGCGCGCGGCGGTCACCGGCTACAACGCCCGCGGCTCGGTGACCAAGTCGCGTCGTCAGCCAGCTTCCTGCCCGGTCGCCGTTCAGCAGCGGGCATAAAAAAACCGGCATCAAGCCGGCCGCCCCGCGCAATCACGTCGACAGCGTCAGATCGTAATGTCCACCCGGCCACCGCCTGCTCCACCACCCGGCAAGGCAGGGGCACTGGGTGACGCCGCGGCAACGCCGCCGGCAGCCGGTGCCGCGGGAACGCTGCCGGACGCCGGCGTGGAGCCGACCGATGCCAGCGCGACAGCGCCCTCTCCATCCGCCGTGGTCGCCTCGGCCGTCCGGGATCCGCCCGTCTCGGCCTGGTTGGCACCCTGCGCCAGCTGGCGAGACGCGCGCTCGCTCTGGGCATAGCGCTCAAGATAGTAATCGGTGGGGAATTGCTGGACGACTTCGCCCGTCTGCGGCTCCTGGCGCAACAGCACGATCTTGCCAAAATCCTGGCGGTAGGAGAATTCGAAGCTGTTGTAGCGGAAGGATTGGAGCAGATTGGCCGGCGTCTCGGCCGGTTGGGCGGACAAAACCTCGGCCCCACTGTCCACCGCCGCCGACGGCAAGACAGCATCGGCCGCCGCGACCCGCGCGAACCCGCCCGACCCTGTGTCAATTGCCGCCGCAGCGTTTACCATTCAGCAACATTCCTCGCCTAGGTATATGGCCGGAAGTCTCCACATCGACCATTCCGGTCATCGATCCAGGCATCACCACAAAACCAGATCGATACCACGCACAGGGGCGGTTGGCAGGGCCCACTTGGCGCAGCTTAAAGTTACCCAGATTCCAGCATAGGTATTGCCGTCAAAAAATTCAATAGGCGTCGATGCCTATTCCTTTTTGCTCACCTCTGGATATGACGGCCCCATATTCGGTTAGCCCTGGCCGTTCACCTTTCAGGTAAAGCCAAGGCGCGTCGCCGGCCGGCGCCATCCCGACCATCGCCCCACGCCGCCGCCGCCGGCAGGTGCCGCCACTGCCACAAAACTGCAGAAAATGCCGGTCAAACCCGGCGGAAGATGCCGCGCCGCGCAGACTCTGCAGCCCGCCGCACGAGCCAAAAATTCATTTTTTTTGTTTTAAATCAATAATTTATGAGTTGGCACGCGCCCTGCATTAGTGCTTCCGAGACGTGGCGATATCGCCGCCTGGGCGGTCAAAAAGGCCGCCTGCGTCGCAAACACATTCGGGAGAACCCAGATGGCGACCAACGACATTCAATTGACGGCGGGTATCCGCAGCAACCTGCTTCTGCTGCAGCAGACGACATCGCTGCTCGATCGCACGCAGCAGCGCCTGGCGACCGGCAACAAGATCAACTCTGCGCTGGACGGCCCGGTCGCCTTCTTTGCCGCCAAGGGCCTCAACCGCCGCGCCGATGATCTTTCCATCCTGAAGGATTCGATCGACCAGTCGATCTCGACGATCAAGGCCGCCGATACCGGCATGACCAAGATCGAGAGTTTGCTCGAACAGGCGAGCGGCCTCATCACCACCGCCTATCAGAATCTCGGCAGCGATTCGAATTCGGTCGAGCTGCGCAAATCCCTGGCCGAGCAGTACAACACGCTGCTGCGCCAGATCGACAAACTGGCCGAGGATTCGCAGTACCAGGGCAAGAACCTGCTGCTCGGCTCCGGTATCCGGCTCGACGCGACCTCGTCCTCCAAATCGGCGACCAACGCGCTGCCCGGCGTCACCGCGTCGCGCGTGACGAATGTCACCAAGGCGGACGACTACGTCATCGACATCAGCGGCAACGGCGCCATTTCCGCGAATGCCAGCGACATCGCCAATGCCGAGCGCGACCGCGGCATCACCAACCTGCGCGTCTCCGGCTTCCAGAGCAAGACGTCCGGCAATTTTGACCCCGTGGTCGTCCGCTATACCGGCGGCGTGGGCAAGGACAAGACGTTCACGGTCACCGAAGGCGGCGTTTCCGTCACCAAGACCTTCACCACGGAACAGTGGGACATCGCCAAGGCGACCGGCAAGCTGCTGAACTTCGACCACCAGTTTGCCAGCGGCACCCACATCAATTTCGACATCGATTTCGACCTGATCGACGATGTGCCGGACACCAACGGTCTTGGCACGTCGATTATCGAGAAGTTCGTCGACCTCGGCGTCAGTGTCGCCAATTTCAACGGCGTCGGGCAGAACATCACCCGCTCGGCCGACAACCTGCTCGGCCAGGAGAAGCTCGCCAACGGCGAGAACAGCTGGAATTTCGACACCGGCACGCCGCGCCTGACCATCGACGAACGCACCATCCTGCAATCCGCGGCCTACAGCGCCGCGGTGGGCGAGGCCTATGGCCGGGCCGCGTCGGCCATCGTCGGCACGCCGTCGATCGCGACGACGGGCATCTCCAACGATTATACCTACACCGTCGCCGCCACCGCCGACCCGGCCGATTTCGACTTCATCTCCGGACGGTTCAACACCTATACGGTGGCGGCCACCGGACCGTTCTCGACCGCCGCATTGTCGATCAGCGCCGATGGCCTCGCGACCTTCAGCTCCATCGCGGATAACGGCACCAGCGTCGAGATCAACCTGTTGCGGGCCGGGCTCAACGGCGTCACCGTGGCATCGGCCTCGGATGCAACCCAGGCCGACGCGACCGAGCAGGTCCTCGGCGGCGCAATCTCCGCCGGCAATGTGGGCCTGACCAGCATCACCGGCCTCGGCGACAACCTTGCCCACAAGATCACCATCTCGCTGAAGACGGATGCCTCGGCCTCGACCTTCGTGCTTGACGACGGCTATGGCGGCAAGGCGACGGTGACGGGCACCCTCGATTCCGCCCAGGTCTTGAGCTTCGTCATCGAGGGCGGCGTCAACAGCGGTGCCGTGGTGCAGATCACGATCGGCGGCACGTCACTGCGTGAGGATGCCGAGGCGACGCTGACCTACAACGCCATCGGTGCCTTCACCGCCCCCGACGACCTGCGCTTTGACGTGCGGGCGGCCCAGGCCGGCATCACCTCGACCCTGAACACGATCCAGGTGACGGACGGCACCGACCAGAACAACCTGACCGTCCAGCTGAACGAGACCAACACCAATCAGCTGACCGTGGTCAGCCGCAACGTCAGGACCGATGGTCAGGGTCTGGCTGTCGACTTCTCGCAGAACGAGTGGCGCGACCGGGCCGACATCGACAACGCCAAGGCGATGCTGGATGCCGCCAAGATCAGGCTGCGATCCACCGCCTCGGCACTCAACAACAACCTGGATGTCATCACCACGCGTCTCGAATACACCAAGGAGTTCACCGACGTGCTGGCCGAGGGCGCCAACAAGTTGGTCCAGGCCGACCAGAACGAGGAAGGCGCCAACATGCTGCAGCTGCAGACCAGGCAGCAGCTCGGCACCATCTCGCTCAGCCTCGCCAACCAGGCGCAGCAGGCCATTCTGCGCCTGTTCTAGGCCGTCGCGGGTTACCTGCGACGCGCCCAGCAGCCGGCCCGGTGATTCGCTCCCACCGGGCCGGCTTTCTGTTGCGCCGAACGGCAGGCGGCCGCCCAGGGATCCCTGGGCGGCCGCTTCCATTCCTGCCGGCAGAAGCTCAGTCGATTTTCAGGATGGTGAAATCGAAAGTGCCGTCAGGTGCGGGCGCTTTCGCGTCGTCCTTTTTCATCGGATCCTTCGGAGACGGAACTTTCTGAACCGGCGCGTCGGTGAAGGTGACATTGAGCGGCACGCCCGGAACCGGCGCGACTGCATCCGGATCGCCCAGGTGGAAATCCATGTAGGCCGGGGTCTGCTTGGTCGCCGGCGCGACGCCTTTCAGCCGCTGGTTCAGCTGCCTCGCTTCACTGGTGTCGGGCCCCAGCTGCGTCGCGCGCCGGGCGGCAACTTCGGCTTCGGCGAGATGCCCGAGATCGAGCGCGAGCTTGCCGAGCAGCACCCAGGCATTGAGCGAGCGGTGTTCGAGTGCCGTCGCCTTGCGCGCCCAGAGCAGGGCGGGTTCCGCCTTGCCGGCACCGGCCAGGGCCCGGGCGTAATGATAGACGACGGTAAATTTCTTGCTGTCATGCTCGACCGCCTTCGCCAGTACTTCGACGGCGTCGACATAATTGCTGCGCGCGACCAAGACGGCGCCAAGATTGGCGAGGATCTCGGGGTCATCCGGCGCCATGGCATCGGCGCTCTTCAACGTCGCTTCGGCAATGTCGAGCCTGCCGAGATTCATCTGGCAATTGGCGATCCGCTTCAGGTTGCCAAGTTCCTGTCCGGCCAGCGCCTGCACGCGCTCATAGGCGCCGCAGGCGCCGTTGAAATCCTGGGTCTCCGCCAGCGCGTCACCCAGACGACTCCAGGCGGCGACGTAGCCCGGCTCCAGCGTGACCGCATGCCGCGCTGCCTCGGCCGCCTTGTGCGGCTGTTCGGCACCCAAGAGGCAGGCCGCAAGATTTTGCCAGTAGAGCGCCTCCGAGGGCTTCAGTTCGGTCGCACGGCGGAGCATGTCGATGCCCTCCGTGGCGCGGCCCGTGCTGCCCAGGGCCATCCCCATCATGTGGAGCGCCTCGGCATTGTCGGGATCGACCGAGAGCAGATAGCGGAGGACCTTCTCGGCCTCCTGCCAGCGGCCGGACTGGGCGGCCGCCACCGCCTGGTCGATCAGGACCTGGGAGGTCGCCGCATCGGCGCGCCTGGTATCGGCGGTCCGCAGGTGTTTCGCCGCGGTGCGGCGGGATTTGCGATTCATGTCACCCTACCTCAGCTCCCACGAATTTGCGCCGGCGCCAGAGCGCAACCGACCCCGCCCGTGACGTGTCCCGGCTGGTCACCACCTAGGCCTGGCCGATGGCGGCGCGCACGGCCCGCGCGATGGTATCGTCGCCGCCGGTCTGCTGGCAGATCGTGGTGACGTTCTTGTACCACAGTTGCGGCGTCTCCGGAGCCCCCCAGCACCAATGGTCGACCCGCGACACGGGCTTGACCACCCGCTTGCCGAGATGGGCCGCCAGATGGGCGGTGACGTCATTGACCGCGATCACCGCATCGAGGGCCGCAATCTGGGCCGCCGCCGACGCCAGGCTTTCGGCCCCGCGCGGGTCGATGATCATGTTGCGCCCGGTTGCCGCCAGCGCATCGAGTTCAGCCTGGCGCGGGCTGTGCTGCAAGGCCACGACCGCCACGTCCTCGGCATCGAACAGGCCCAGCCAGTCGGTCAATGCGGCCTTCAGCGCGCCGTCGCCGCCGCGCCAGCTGAGGCCGATCAGGCGGCGGCCCGGCATGACCTCGCGATACTCGGTTTCGAACTGCCGCGCCAGGCCAGGGTCGACCGGCAGGCGGAAATTCTCGCTGGACGCGAAATCGGCCGCCGATGCGCGGTAGCGCGCGGCAAGATCGCCGAGACTGGTCTGGATCTGGATGCGCTTCTCGACGATATCCTTGGGCTGCAGCGTCTCCTGGGGGACGAAATCGATCTTGGGAAAGAGCGTCCGCAACAGCGGCAACAGGTTGGGATGGCATTCGGCGAGGATGTAGCGCGCTTCGGCCATCGCCTGGTTCAGCAGCGGCGCAAACAGCAATTGCTCGCTCATCGAGCGCTCGGCGCGCAGGAATATGCGCTTGCGCTTGAGATGGGCGCCGTTCCATTCCGGCGGATAGTTCTTCGGATCGATGGTCTCCAGGTGGCGCGGCAGCCGCCCCGGGGCGACGCCGAAGCGCCAGCCGAAATGCTGCCAGCCGGTTTTCCAGTCGCGCTGGCGCAGAGCTGCCTCAGCGGCCCCGACATGAGCCACCGCCGAGGTGGGGGCAAAGGCCAGCGCCTTGGCATAGTTGCTGCGCGCCAGATCCCATTCGCCCTGGGCTCCCAGCAGCTTGGCCAGGTTGACGCGGCTTTGAACGTGATTGGGTTTCATGCGCAGGACGCGCGCGAAGAAATCGCTCGCCTCGTCGAAACGCTCCAGGCGCATGAGTACGCGCCCCATCGCAATCAGCGCCGCTTCGCTGTCGCCGAACTGGCGGAGCGTGTCGCGCGCCAGCCGCTCGGCGCGCTCATGCTCGCCGGCGGCATTCAGCGCCACGGCCAATTCCGCCCGCAGTTCCGCGCGATCCGGCGCCAGTTCGATCGCCCGGGCGAGGATGGCGACGGCGTCCTCGGCCTTGCCCACCTTCATGGCCGCCTGGGCGATGCCGTGCAGGGCGACATCCTTGCAGGCGTCCTCGGCCAGCAGCATCCTGCAGTAATCCTCGTTCTCGGAAGTGCGCCCAAAGCGCTGCAGCGTCTCGGCGCAGCGCCGCAGCATGGCGATATGGGCGGCCTGCAATTCGCCGGCATCGAGGCCGGCGACCATGCTGCCGACATTCTCGACTAGGCCTTCCCAGGTATCGCCCCTGTGCTGCCGGAGCAGGCGCAGGGAATCGTACCAGATCGACTTGTCGCCCTCGGTCAGCCAGCGCCAGTCGGAATTGATCGGCAGCATGGCCCAGACCGGCTTGCCGAGACCGGCGGCATAATGCACCGTGCTGTTGTCGACCGAGATGACGATGTCCATCGCCGCCACCTGGGCGGTGAACGGGTCCATGTTGCCCATCGCATCGACGCTCTGGTCGTGCAGGACCTCGATGCCGAATTCGGACTTCAGGTCCTCGATGTCGCGCGCGACATCGCCGTATTGCAGGCTGACGAAGCCGCAATTGGGATTCTTCAGGATCGGCAGCCAGTTCTCGAGCTCCAGCGACCTGACGGCAGAACTGTCGCGATTGCCCGAGCGCCACGAAATTCCGACCAGGATCTTGCCCGGGAACTGCGCCTGGTACTTCTTGCGCAACCGCTGCAGCAGGCCGGGATGCGGAATAAGGAAGCCGGCGCGGCCCGGCAGGTCGCGGTAATCCTCGCCCATGACATAGGCGAGATCGCCGGCCGCCACCTTCGCCTTGACGTCGCCCTTGCGCCAGTTCGGCGGCAGGTTGACCCGGTCGATGATCTCGAAATCGGGGAAACTGCGCTGGAACAGGGTGGTCTGGCGCGACGTCACCTCGAACACGATGTGATTGGCCCGCTCGCGCACCGGGATCATGTGCCCGGCATACATGATGTGGTCGCCGACACCCTGTTCGGCATAGATCACCAGCTTGCCGTCCCGGACATCCTCCCCCTTCCAGTCGGGGCAGGGAAAATCCAGCTTGGCGCCGGCCTGGTCGCGGGCCCAGCGGCACTCCATCTTGGCCATGGCGTCTTCGAAGCGGCCGAGCCGGAACAGATTGAGACAGCGCGACATCTCGAGCTGCGGCTTGTCCGGAAACTGCGCCGCCAGCTTTTCGATCATGCGGTGCGCTTCTTCGAAGTCGCCATCGGCGATGATGGTATGCATCAGCGCACTCTCGGCCTCGGAATCATCCGGGTGGCGCTGCAGGTATTCGTGAATATAGGGCGCGCATTCCTTGACGGCGTCGGCCCAGTTGTACAATTCCTTCATGTCGCGAATATCGGTGATGTCGCCCGTCCTGGCCCGTTCCATCAGCCAGTCCTGCGCCGCCTTCTGCATGGCAGGGTCAGGGATCGCCGCAGCGATCCGTTCCTTGACGACCATCGAGCGCACATGATTGGGATCCAGCCCGATCGCCTTGTCGACCAGTTGCAGGGCCTCCGACAGGCTCTTTTCCTGGCGCAGGATGGCCAGCGCCAGATAGCAGAGAATGTCCGCCTCGTCGGGTTCGATCGCCAGGATGCGGCGGCTGAGCGCCTCGATCTCCCTGAACTGGCGCAAGGCGACGCGGGCGCGCAGCAGGTTGATCAGGATCTTGAGATGGTTCGGCGCGCGCTCGAGGCCGGATTCATAGGCCTTGACCGCCGTCAGCGCGTGCTTGGCATTGAACAGCAGGTCGCCCAGCGCGTGATAGGCCTCGATCCGCTCGGGATTGGACTTGATCGCCCGGCGCAGGGTCAGTTCCGCCTTGGCGGTCTCCTTCTCGTCGCGATAGATGATCCCCAGATTGAACAGCGCGGTATCGTTTTCCGGTTCGATTTCAAGCACTTGCTCGAGTGCCTGGCGTACCTTGGCCAGCTTTCCCTGGCGATGGTACTGGGCCGAATCCTGCAGCAGTTTCTGGACCCTGGCCTGCGCCTCGCGGCTCAGCGCCGGAGCCGGTTTCGGCGCCGCCGCAACTGGCTGGACCGGACGCGCGAGGGCACCCGTCTTGCCGCCGGCCACTCCCTGGCCGGTAAAATCGATGATGTCCAGCATCGCATCCATGACACTTCGCTCCTGCCCAGGCATAATCTGCACCCCTCATGCACATCCTGTACCAGCCGGATCCGGTCTAGATCGGCAAAATTAACATTTTGTTAATCCTAAGTCATTGAAGAATCGGCAGGATTTTCCCCCTGATCGATCTTGCCTAGGCAATTCTTGCCGTGCCCGGCAACAATTGCCCAGCCAGCGCCGGATTGGCCCCCGAAAAACCGCCAAATACCGGGAATTCGGCAGAATTTTCCATCTGGCAGGGAAATTGCTTCCTAGATCCAGCCGCCCGCATTCCGCTTGCGGCCGTTGAAACAAAGTTTCAGCGCAATTTGCCTCCAAAGGGAGCAATTTCATGGCAACCAACGACGTCCAGCTTACCGCTGGCATCCGCAGCAACCTCCTGCTGCTGCAACAGACCACCGTCAGCCTGGAGCGCACCCAGCTCCGCCTGGCGACCGGCAACAAGATCAACAGCGCACTCGACGGCCCGGCAAGCTTCTTTGCCGCCAAGGGCCTGACCCAGCGCGCGGGCGATCTGAACGGCCTCAAGGACGGCCTCGGCCAGGCGATCAGCACGATCAAGTCTGCCGATACCGGCATCACCAAGATCGAGGAACTGGTTGAACAGGCCCGCGGTCTGACCACCCAGGCTCTCGGCTCGTTGGGCACCGACGCTTCGTCCGTCGCACTGCGCAACAACCTTGCCAACCAGTACAACTCGCTGCTGCGCCAGATCGACCGCCTCGCGGCCGATTCGGGCTACCAGGGCAAGAACCTGCTGGTCGGTTCCGGTCTGTCGCTCGACGCCACGGCTTCCTCGAAGGCCTTGGTCAACGCCCTGCCCGGCATCGGTGGCGCCCGCGTCACCAACGTCGTCTCGGCGGACGAGTACAAGATCTCGGTCACCGGCGAGGGCACCGTCTCCGGCTCGACCGCGGACATCGCCCGCGCGCAGACCGACCGCGGCATCTCGAACCTCGAGATCAGCGGCTTTGCTTCGACCACCCGCTTCAACTACGATTCGGTTTCGATCAAGCTGACGGGCGGCCAGGGCAAGGACAAGACCTTCACGGTCACCGAAGGCAACGAGACGGTCACCCAGACCTTCACGTCGCTGGATTGGCAGATCGCCCAGTCCAATGGTGTCACGCTGCGCTTCGCGCACAGCTTCACCACGGGCACCAATGTCAGCTTCGACGTCGATTTCGACGCCATCGAGGACGTGCCGGATACCGCCGGCGTCGGCACCTCGGTGATCGAGAAGAACGTCGATCTGCAGCTGATCGTGACCAACCAGAACGGCGAAGTCATCACCCGTGATGGCCTCAACCTTCTGGGCCAGAGCAAGCTGGCCAATGGCGAGAACGCGTTCGCGTTCGATTCCGGCACGGCCCGTGTCTCCGTCGACGAGCGCGCCCTGCTGCAATCGTCGAAGTACGACGCCAAGGTCGGCCTCGCCTATGGTACCGGTGCGACCGCCATCAGCGAAATCAAGGTGGCGAGCGTTTCGACGGTCTCGGCCAATACCACGGTTTCCTTTGCCGTGGTCGGCACCTCGTTCGACTACGAGACCGGCAACTTCACGCAGTTCAACATCACCGCAACCGACACCGAATCGGGCACCTCCGTGTCGCTCGCCTTCAGCGTCGGCCAGACCAGCCGCGAATTCGCCTTCGCCGGCCTGATCTCGGGTGATGCGGAAGCGTCGGTGGCGTTCAACGTCAGCGAGCTGAAGTTCGTGGCCTCCGCTGCCTCGGCCGACCTGACCGAAGTCAGCAACACGATCGAAACCAACGGTATCAATGTTGGCCTCATCGGCATCACGAGCGCCAGCAGCTTTACCGACAATACGGTGACCAGCATCAACATCGCCGTCACCGACCTGACCTCGACCTCGGCCACCTTCCAGTACACCGACGAGTTCGGCGGTACGGCGTCGGTGACCATCACGCTGTCCGGCTTCTCGCTGGCGGCGGCGTCCACGCTGACCTTCAGCGTCCAGGGCGGCCTGAACAGCGGCGCGGTCTTTGCCTTCTCGCTTTCGGCGACGACACTCGTCGAAACCGGGCAGGAGATCAACTACAAGGTCCGCGGCGAATTCACCGCCGAACGCGAAGTCTTGTTCGATGTCCGCAAAGCCAATACCGGCGATACGGCCACCATCAAGACCCAGCAGGTGACCGATGCCAGTGACGCCAACAACCTGCAGGTGCAGCTCAACGAGAACAACACCAGCAACGTCACGGTGATCAGTCAGAACGTTCAGACCAACGGTCAGGGATTGAAGCTCGACTTCGCCCAGAACGGCTGGAACGACCGGGCTGACATCGACAATGCGATCAGGCAGTTGGATGCTGCAAAGCTGACACTGCGTGCCGCATCGTCGAACCTCAGTACCAACCTCAACATCATCCAGACTCGAGAAACCTATACCGCGGAGTTCTCGAACGTGCTGATTGAGGGTGCCAACAAGCTGACCGCGGCTGACCAGAACGAAGAGGGCGCGAACATCCTGACGCTGCAGACCAGGCAGCAGTTGGGTACGATCTCGCTTTCTCTGGCCAACCAGGCGCAGCAGGCCATCCTGCGGTTGTTCTAACCGCCGGTGGTTGGGTAGGATCGGGCAGCGGCGGCGTCGCCGCTGCCCGTCTCCCCCCAGGCAGCCTGATGGCTGCCGACTGAGGTATCATCGAAGAGCGTCGTGGCGTTCGATGGGTTTCAGGAGAACGACCAAAGGGGTGACAGGCTAGGTGCCAGAAATGCCGGAGGCCTGTCTTGCCACTCAAGTTCACCCTGCGACCCGGGGAAAAGGTAATTGTTAACGGTGCCGTCATCGGACGGGGCGAGGAACCAGGAAGTTTCTATCTCTTCAACAAGGCCAATTTCCTGCGCGGCCGCGAGGTCATGAAGGAAGAAAAGGCCGATACGATCGAGAAGAAGCTCTATCTGATCATTCAGTTGATCTACCTCTTCCCGGAAGATGCGCCTGGAAATCTTGAGAAATTCGAGATCATCCTGGCGGAAACCATGCGTCACCGGCCGGATTCCCTGACCGAGCTCACCGAGGTGGCACGGTTAGTGCATTCTGGGGACTATTACCGGGCCCTCAAAGCGACGGCGAAGCTCTTCTAGACGAGTTTCTAGGGATAAGCGGGTCGCTGGCCGGATCAGATCCGGCCGGAGCAACCCCCGGAGGGAACAAGAATGAAGGCAGCGGTCGGTTACGCCAGTCAGCCGAAGGATATGGACCCGCGCAGCACCGAGGCCTGGGCGCTGGCCGAGGCGTCGCGCCGCCTGATGGCGGCCGCGCGGATCATCGATGACGCCGGCGAGAGCCTGCGCGCGGCCCTCATTCTCAATCAGCGGCTCTGGTCGATCTTCCAGGCCTCGCTGATCGACCCCGGCAACGAATTGCCCAAGGAAATCAGGGACAACGTCCTCGCCCTGTCGGTCCTGATGGATCGCCACATCATGCAGCGCCTGGCCGATCTCGACGGCAGCAAGATCCAGCCGATCATCGATATCAACCGCGCCATTGCCGAGGGCCTGTCGATGACCCCGCCGGCGGATTCCGCGCAACCGGCGGCGCCGCGATCGACGGAAGCCCCCTTGGTGGGCAGCCAGGCCAGGCCCGTCATGAACGTGACCGCCTGACGGCCACTGAACCGGAGAGCCGACGATGTCGACCGCAATCACCGCAGCCCCGACCGGATTGCTGACCAGCGACACCTCGTCGCTGTTCAACACCACCTCGGGCGCGAATAACGCGGCGACGACCAGCGGGCCGGACCTGTCCGGCATCACGGACGAGATCACCGAGATCATCGACCAGATCAAGCTGTCCCAATCCGGCCAAGTGCAGGAGTTCGAGAAGACCAGCTACGACGTCCGGATTGACAACAACATGACGGCACGCGACATCGGCGTGCTGCGGAAGAACAATTCGCGCCTCAACCTGTTCAGCGCGCTGTCGCAGTCTGACGCCGTCGATGTGTTCAAGTTTCGCATCAACACCACGGCGGCAACCAAGCTCGGCACCCTGATCGCGGACCCGACCTACAAGGACCAGCTCCGCGTCCAGGTCTTTTCCAAATCGAGCGGCCAGCTGCTGGTCGACAGTGATCCCAAGGCCGGCGACGCCTATGCCCGCTACACCGTCCTGCGGGAAGGCAGGCTGGAAATGAAGCAGGGCGACTACATCATGCGCCTGTCGCGCATGCCCGGGGCCGATCCCAACATGAAGAACAACATCCAGTATGCGGTCCAGTTGACCCAGGGCACCTATGTCAACGATTACGACACGATCGAACAGGGCTATAACCCCAACCAGGACCAGTTCGGCTTTTCGACCAGCCTGGGCGCCGGCACCGACGCGTTGATCAGCAGCCTCAGTTCCAGCTATTCCTTCATCGCCAACCTGCCGGCGATCGGCACCTCGGCCACCAGCAAGCTGAACGGTGCCCTGTACGACGCGTTGTTTTGAGAGATAACGGAGTTTCGGCGATGTCCGGACAGACCTACGAGCAGCCCCTGCGCATCTTCATCGGCTATGACCACCGCCAGGCGGTCGCCTACAACGTGCTGCAGTTCAGCATCCTGCGCCGCTGCTCCAAGCCGGTTGCGATCACGCCACTGGTTCTCCCCACCCTGCCGATGACCCGCAAGGGCCTGACCCCCTTCACCTTCAGCCGCTTTCTCACCCCCTGGCTCGGCGGCTATCAGGGCTGGGCGATGTTCATGGACATCGACTATCTGTGCCTTGCCGATCTGGCCGAGCTGTTTGCCCTGACCGACGACCGCTACGCCGCCATGGTCTCGAAGAACGTGAAGCGGTTCGAATGGGCCTCGATGATCCTGTTCAATTGCGGCCATCCGGCGAACCGCATCCTCACCCCGGACTATGTCGAGGATCCGAAGCAGTGCAAGGCGCCGCACGGCCTCGACTGGCTGCCGGAGGAACTGGTCGGTGACCTGCCGCGCGAATGGAACCACCTGGTCGGCTATGACCCGCCGCGCAGCGACGCCAAGCTGGTGCATTACACCCAGGGCATGCCGATCTTCCCGGAAACCGCGGGCAGCGAATACACCGAGGAATGGAAGGCGGAACACCAGGCCGCCAACCAAACCCGCGGCTGGCAGGAACTGATGGCGCATTCGGTGCACTCGGCGAAAACGGCCGGCGGCGGCCGCGTCGCCAAGCTGCACAAGGACGCCATCCTCAGCAACTGAGGGCCACGCCCGCAGCAACAAAAAGGGCCCGGATTTCCGGGCCCTTTTTTCGTTCCGGCAGCGCTCGACCGGCTCAGACCGGCTCGACCAGGACCGGCTTTTCCGGCTTGCGCTCCACCAGGACCCAGAATCCCTGGGGCATCTTCTGGAAGACCGTGAGGTCGAAGCGTTCCATGAATTTCGGCAGCCACCAGGAGGGCGGCTCCTGGATCAGATGCGCGTTGCGGCCGTCCGGCAGGATCTTGATGGCCGGACCGGTATGGACGGTGAAGAAGCCGCGCTTCATCACCAGGCGTTTCAGGTGGTCCAGTACATTGTCCAGGAAATCCGGCTCGATATGCTCCAGCACGTCGATGCAGCAGACGAAGCCGCAGGGGCTGGGCTCGGCCGCCCATTCCGGCCGCGCCGGGTCGTAATGATGGATTTTGAGCGGCGTCGAGATGATCTGGCGCAGGGTCTCGCCGAGGCGCCCCTTGCCGGCGCCGTAATCCAGCAATTCGGTGGTCCCGGTCTGCTGCATGATCTTGGCGACAACGGGGGCGTATTGCACCGAAGCCACCCCGTAATTGGGGTTCTCGTGCAATTTCTCCTGCATGCGCCGGTATTCTTCGCTGATCTGTCCGCTGGGGCTGGCCATCTGTCGCTCCATCTCTGACGTGCCAAGGCTGCCGGATAACCAAGCAGGAAGCATGCCACGGCCCGGCATTTAATGCCCGGCAATATTTAATGTCCGTGATTCCCGATGGCACGGATTATGCTGACCAAATCTGGACAATTTGTTAACGCCCCCCTACGGTTGAGGTAATGGCATGCTCCAGATGCTGGCAGAGACAGAGCCGAGGCGACCGAATATGCAGATCGACCCGCGCGTCATCGAGGCGGTGAAGCGATACGATGCCGGCATGCCGGTGATCGGCATTCCCTACAAGGGCAAGAAGCTGCGCTATGCCCTGCCGGGCAAGACTCCGCTCTGGCGGGTGCAGACGCTGTTCACCAAGGAACCCTCGACCATCGAGTGGCTGGAATCCATCGAGATGGGCGGGACGCTGCTGGATGTGGGCGCCAATGTCGGCATGTATACGGTGTTCGCCGCCGTCATCCGGGACGCCCGGGTCTTCGCCTTCGAGCCCGAATCGCAGAACTACGCCCTGCTCTGCCGGAACATCGTCAGCAACAGCCTGTCGGAGCGGGTGACCGCCTTCTGCTGTGCGCTGTCGGACGAGGCCAAGTTCAGCACCATCCACCTCTCGGACTTCACCATCGGCGGCTCCTGCCACAGTTTCGACGAATCGGTCGATTTCAAGCTGGAGCAGCGCAAATCGCCCTTCATCCAGGGCTGCTTCTCGGCCCGGATCGACCAACTGATCGCGGATGGCGTGATGCCGGTCCCCAGCCACATCAAGCTCGACGTCGACGGCTTCGAGCACAAGGTGATCGCCGGCGCCGCCGAGACGCTGCGCAATCCCGCCGTGAAGTCGCTGATCATCGAGATCAACCCGCATCTGGCCGAGCACCGCGGCATTCTGGACCATTTGTCGGAACTGGGTTTCAGCTATGATCCCGCCCAGGTCGCGCGGGCGGCACGCACCGAGGGCGCCTTTACCGGAGTGGGCGAGTATGTTTTCCGACGTTAAGTTCCACCTCATCTACCGGATCGCCAATGCCCAGATCCGGACCTATCCCTTCGCACACATCTATGTCACCGACGTCTTCCCCGCCGGCTTCTTTCAGGAATTGCGGCGCAACCTGCCGGCGCATGAGGAATATGCCGTCCTGGCGGATACGGGCCGTGTCGGCACGGGCTATTCCCGCGCCCGCCTCTCCCTGTTCCCAAGCGATCTCGACAAGACCAACCTGGCCCCGGCGCAGCGGGATTTCTGGCGCCACATGTTCGAGACATTGGGCGACGGCGAGTTTTCCGGCGCGGTGTTCAACCTGTTCCGCCCCTATATCGAGGGGCGCTTTCGCGACACCGGCAAGGGCGGCGGGCGCGGGCTGAAGGTCTGGCACGAGACCTTCCTGATGCGCGACATGGAAACCTACAGCCTCGGCCCCCATACCGACAACATCACCAAGCTGGTTTCCATGCTGTTCTACCTGGCCGAGGACGATTCCTCGCAGGAGCTCGGCACCGCGCTTTATGTG
The DNA here is from genome assembly GCF_004363235.1 of Dongia mobilis. Taxonomy (GTDB): domain Bacteria; phylum Pseudomonadota; class Alphaproteobacteria; order Dongiales; family Dongiaceae; genus Dongia; species Dongia mobilis. Next base: position 634,907 of record NZ_SNYW01000006.1, on the reverse strand, counting down.
CCGAAGGACCGGCGCTTCACCCAGGAAGGCGGGCCGCACCTCGACTTCGAGGATTTCGACCATGTCTACACGGCACCCTATGCACCCAATGTGGTCGTGTCCTTTCCGAAGACGGCTGCCTGCTTCCACGGCGTCGAGCCGGTCAAGGGGCCGAAGAAACAGCGCGACATCCTGTTTTTCGACCTGAAGGGCAAGCTGGAGGAGAAATAGTGCCGGCCCCGACGGCTTTGTCGTAAACGGCGTCAGGACGCCCGGCGGTGCCTCACGCGCTATGGCCGAGCCGCTCGGCGCGATAACCGCCGGAAAGAATGTTGCGCCACCAGCCCTGGTTGTCGAGATACCAGCGCACGGTCAGGTCGATGCCGGCATCGAACCCGATGGTCGACCGCCAGCCGATTTCCGCCTCGGCCTTGGCCGGATCGATGGCATAGCGGAAATCGTGGCCCGGCCGGTCGCTGACGAAGGCGATGCGGTCTCGGTAGGAGCCGGCGGCGAGCGGCTGCAGCCGGTCGAGCGCATCGCAAACCGCCCCGACCACGTCGATGTTGCGCCGCTCCTGATGGCCGCCGATATTGTATTTCTCGCCCGCGCGGCCGCCCGTCGCGACAGCGATCAGTGCCGCCACATGGTCCTCGACATGCAGCCAGTCGCGCACGTTTTCGCCGCTTCCATAGACCGGCAGCGTATCGCCGGCCAGCGCCCGGATGATCATGTGCGGGATGAGCTTTTCCGGAAACTGGCAAGGGCCGTAATTGTTCGAGCAATTGCTGACGATGACGGGCAGGCCGTAGGTTGCATGCCAGGCCAGCGCCAGATGGTCGGACGCCGCCTTGCTGGCGGCATAGGGTGAACTCGGCCGATAGGGGCTTTGCTCGGTGAAGCAGCCGGTCGGGCCCAGGCTGCCATAAACCTCGTCGGTCGAGACATGGACGAAGCGGAACGCGTCCCGCGCCGCGACGGGGAGCCCGCGCCAGTACTGCAGCGCAGCGGCGAGCAGGCGCTGGGTACCCACCACATTGGTTTCGATGAACGCCTCCGGCCCGTCGATCGAGCGGTCGACATGGCTTTCTGCCGCCAGGTGAAAGACGATCTCCGGCCGGAAATCGGCGAAGGCGGCGTCGAGTGCGGCGCGGTCGCAGATGTCGCTGACCGAAAGCCGGTAATGCCTGTCATGCGCCACGGGCGCAAGGGAATCGAGACTGGCGGCATAGGTCAGTTTGTCGAAATTGAGCGTCTCGCACCCTTCCCGCGCCACCAGGCGGCGGCAGAGCGCCGAACCGATGAATCCCGCACCACCGGTCACCAGGACCCGTCTGCCGCCGATCGCCATGTTGCTCCTGCACTTTGACCTGAAGTCGGCATCTTCTTAACACAGCCGCCTTGCCGCCGGGCACCCGGCAGTTTGTGCCACGACGCGGAACCTTTCGCCCCGGCGGCACCCTCCGCGCCTGGCACTCACTTTCCCGGAGCAGGACTAATATTTTGGCAAACAACGATAATTTTCTTGGCCCGTTGTTTGCATACCGAGCCCCCAGAAGGAATCCCATTGCGCCAAACGGGTGAGGTATCTGATGAGCATTCTCGGGGCCATGTTCACGGCGGTCAGCGGCGTCAACGCGCAGTCGCGGTCGCTTGGCCATATTTCCGATAACATCGCCAATTCGCAGACCACGGGTTACAAGAAGATCGACACCCGTTTCGAGACGCTGATCACGGTGTCGAATGCCGCGCTCCACCAGCCCGGCGGCGTCATCGCCTCGCCCTCCTATGCCAACGCACTGCAAGGCAACGTCAATCAGACCCAAAGCATCTCGAACATGGCGATCAGCGGCCAGGGCTTCTTCATCGTCAGCCGGCCGACGATCCAGAACGCCAACCAGACCCTGTTCGACGAGATCCAGTACTACACCCGCGCCGGCGACTTCGAGGTCAACCGCGACGGCTATCTGGTCAACAACGGCGGCTACTTCCTGAACGGCTGGGCAGTCGACCAGGATACCGGCGTGCCCGACACCGCCAGCCTGGCACCGATCCAGATCGTCCAGACGATCGATGCGCCCGAACCGACCTCGGAACTCGAATTCGTCGGCAACCTGCCAGCCTCATCCGTCGTGAACCCGCAGCCGCCGCTGGCGCCCACCAACATCCGGGTCTATGACGCGCTCGGCAATCCGCACACCATTTCGCTCGAATGGGTGAAGCGCGCCGACAATCTCTGGCAGCTGGACATCATCGCCGCTGACAGCACGCTGGACCCGGTGTCCGGTACCATCGTCGGCGTCAATGACCAGAACATGGCCATCGCCAACACCACGGCCAATGTTCCGGCAGTCGCCCAGATCGACACCTTTACCATGCCGGCCGACGGCCTTGCCTTCGGCCAAACCCTCTCCTTCACCATCGGCTCTAATTCCGTCACCGTCACCGCACCGGTCGGCGGCTATACCCAGGCCCAGGTGGGGGCGGCCCTGGTTTCGGCCATCAACGGCAATCCCGGCCTGGCCGCCCAGGTCACCGCCGGCAACCTCACCGCCACCACCTTCGACGTCACCGCCGACGATCCAGGCACGCCCTATACCGCCACCCTCGGCGGAACCGGCTCCGGGCAGACGACCGTGGTCGACTTCCCGGGTGCCATGAATCCCGGCGACGACGTGACCATCACAATCAACGGCAACCCGATCACGATAACGGCGCCGCTCGCCGGCTACACCACGGCCCAGGCGCGCGATGCGCTGATCGCCGCCATCAATGGTGACGTCACCGTCGGTCCGCTGGTGACCGCCTCCATCGTCGACGGCGACACCCTTTCGATCAATGCCGATGCGCCCCTTGGCACCTTTGCCTTTGCCTTCACCGATGCCGTGATCACCTCTGGCAACGTTACCAACACCGACTTCCTGGGCGCTTCCAGCGCCAACACCACGCCGAATGGACTGCCGACCGCCCAGGTCGACACGGTCACCTTGGCCGGCACCGTCGGACCCAGCGAAATCGGCGATACCTGGACCGTCAATGTGGGCACGCTTTCGATCAACTACGTCTCCAACGGCACGGAAACCAGCCTCAACGACGTAGCCCAGGGCATCGCCAACCTTATCAATACCAATTCCGCCCTTGGCGTCACCGCCACGGCGCTTGGTGGCACCATCCAGCTGACGGCGATCGATGCCGGAACACCCTTCACGGCGACCGTAAGCGCCACCAACGGCTCGGCGGATGCCTTCATCGACGTGCAGTTCGGCACCGGCACGGCGGCCGGCATGCTGGTCGGCCTCAGCAACGCCTACAACATTACCGGCAACGCAACGACCCCGACGGCACAGAGCCAGGGCGACGACGCCATCATCACCTTCCAGGTCGATTACGGCGTCGGCCCGCAGACCATCGAACTGAACCTCGGCCAGTTCCAGACGACGGTCGGCGTCACGCAGTTCGGCGGCGAGACGATCGACGTCCGCCGTTTCACCCAGGACGGCCTGCCGCAGGGCATCTTCAAGGACCTGACTATCCGTGACAACGGCGATGTCGAGCTCAACTACGACAACGGCAATACCCGGGTCTACTTCAAGATACCGCTCGCCCAGTTCTATGATCCCAACAGCCTGAAGCGCGAGACCGGCCAGGCCTTCACCGAAACCTTCGACAGCGGCTCGGCGCGTATTGCCGGTGCCGGCGAGAACGGCGGCGGTAGCCTGCGCGCCAGTGCGGTGGAAGGTTCGAACGTCGACATCGCCGAGGAATTCTCGAAGATGATCGTGACGCAACGATCCTATGCCGCCAATACCCGCGTCATCACGACGGCTGACGAGATGCTGGCCGAGGTCATCAACATCAAGCGTTAACCTGATTTAGAGGACGGATCAGACCGCCATGTCACTGACCGGCGCCCTCAATGCCGCGATTTCCAGCCTGCGGGTCAATCAGGCCAACATCCAGGTCCTGTCGGCCAACATCGCCCGTGCCAACGACCCCAATTACACCAAGAAGTCGCTGTCGCGGGAATCGATCTATCTCGGCGAAAACCAGGTCGGCGGCGTGGCCATCGCCAACTATGCCTCGGCGGTCAACGACAGCCTGCGCAAGCAATGGGAAAGCCTGATCGCGAAGGACGGCACGACCAGCGCGCAGAACAAGTACATGCAGCAGTTGCAGCAGGTCCTCGGCACCAGTACCGACCAGGCCGGCCTGCCCACGCTCTATACCCAGTTCCTGACCGCGTGGCAGAACCTGCAGACGTCGCCGGATTCCGATGCCGCCCAGCAGATGGTGATACAGTACGGCGACCAGCTGGCCGACGAGGTTGCCCGGATTGCCGGCGCGGTCGATGCCATCGACCGCGACATCAAGACCGACATCGAGGGATCGCTCGAGGACTTCAATGGCCTGCTGGAGAAGCTGTTCGAGGTCAATCTGCGCCTGCGTTCCTCGCAGAGCGGCAGCGCCGGCCAGACCGAACTGATCGACCAGCGCGATGCTCTCGTGCGGCAGATCTCGCAATACGCCGACGTGCGGACGGTCGAGCGCGAAAACGGCGCCATCGCCGTCTTCACCGCCTCCGGCCTCAGCCTGATCGACGGTCCGCCTTCGCGCTTCACCTATGACGGGGTCAACATTTTCCGCAGTGACGACCCGACGCAGGCGGTCGACCTGCTGTTCCGGGACGGCAAGCTTCGCGCGCTGCTCGACCTGCGCCTCGACAACAGCGCCAAGGGATTGCCGGCCAGTTCCGACCCGGCGACCGAGATCATCCGCAAGATGCGCTCGCAGCTCGATGCGGTCGTCTCGGTGATGACTACCACGATCGGCCAATCGACCACCTTCAGCGCCGCCTATGACGGGGCCGGCAGTTCGCTGCGCATCGAGGCATCCTTCCAGACCACGATCGCGGCAACCCCGGCTTCGGCCCAGCACTCGACCGTATTCCTCGCCGGCGACCTCAGGCCTGGTGACATCTTCGAGGTGGAGATCAACGGCAAGATCTTCAGCTACACGGCGCAGGAGACGGATACCTCGCTCGACCAGATCGCGGCGGGCCTCGCCGCCCGGATCAATACCGATACCACGCTGGGCGTGACCGCGATCAACGGCGTCGCCTCGCTGCAGATCGTTGCCAATGCCAGCGACGTCCCGTTCTCGATCCTGTCCCGAGCCAATGGCGAGTTGCCGGAACTGCGCAGCAGCTTCTTCACCGGCACGGACCGCTATACGTTCCAGGTCAACCAGGCCCTTCTCGACGGCACCCAGCAGCTCAAGAAGAACGCCGCCAACGATGTGGTAAATGCACTCAACGCGACCGACCGCACCTTTACCGCCGCCGGCATCGCCCTCTCCGGCGTTTCCTACAAGGGCATCTTCACCGGCATGGTAGGTACCTCGCTGCTCGGCGCCAAGTTCATCCTGGACCAGAGCAAATTCAACGCCGAAAGCGTGACGCAGACCGAACAGCGCTACCAGGCGGATGTCGCGGTGAATCTGGACGAGGAAATCGCCAATCTGCAGGTGCTGCAGAACGCCTATGCCGCATCCGCCCGTTTGATGACCGTGGTGCAGCAGCTGTTCGATACGCTGCAGGCAGCGGTTCGCTAGTGGCGAGGTGAAATCATGACAGTGAACGCATACAGCACCTACGCCACCTATCTCAGCAATGTCGCCGGGTTCAAGAACCTGCAGACCTCTCTGGCGGACCTGACGCAACAGCTCAGTTCACAGAAGAAGTCGATCAGCCTGGTGAATTACGGCGTCCAGGGCAGCCAATTGCTGAGCCTGCGCACCGAGATCCAGCGGCGCGAGGGCTATATCGAGGCCGTCAAGGTGACGCAGACCGACATCAAGGCCTATGACCGGATCTTCACCGACATGGAGAAGATCGCCGCGGATCTGAACACGGCACTTCTCGACCCGATGACCGAGCCGCCGCAGGCGCAGCTGAATACCATCACCCTGGACGGCGATCTCGGCGACGTCGGCGACGTCTATCGACTGGTCGTGGACGGGCAGTTGTTCACCTATGTCACCTCCGGCGTCGAGGGCAGCGTCGAGGATGTGAGCAGGAACCTCGCCGCCCAGGTCAACGCGGCCTTCGGTACCCGCATCACGGCGGTCGCCGACGGCATCAGCCTGAAGCTGACCGGACGAGTCGCCGGCGACGCCTATTCGGTGTCGACCTCGATCAACAATGTCGCCGGCGGTGCCGAGAACACTATCATCTCGGAATTGACCCGAGCCAGCCGGCTGTCCCCGATCATCGGCCAGGTCGACGGCGCCCTCGCCAATCTCAACTCGCTGCTCAACGAGCAGGTCAATGACCGCTTCCTGTTCGGCGGCGTCACGGCCAATGACCGGCTGCCGGTGGTCGATTTGCGACGCCTGCCGGACCCGTCCGGCAGCGCCAATGCTGCCGCCAGTTCGACCCTGCAGCAGCTGGCACCCGGCACGATCTTCCAGCAGGTGCGCATCACGACCGATTACATCGGCGCCGGCCAGTCCCAGACCTTCACCATCAACGCCGAGATATTCACGCTCAACGGTCCGTTGACGGCCCAGGAAACCGCCGACCAGCTGCGCACCGCGATCAATGCCAACGTGCCGCTGACCGGCGTTGTCACGGTCAGCGATGTCGACGCCTTTGGCCTCACCCTCACCGCGGATGTCGCCGGCACGGCCTTCAGCGCGGTCATCACCGGAACCGACCCAACCCCGGCCACAGTCGACGTGGTTCAGCCGAACGTACCGCTGGGCGCCACGCAGGTCGACAGCATCCAGCTGTCCGGTCCGGTCGGCATCATCAACGAGGTCTTTAGCCTGACAGTCACCGATCCGCCAACGCATCCGCTGCCGGTGACACTCAGCTATCGCACCACCGGCGACGAGCAGAGCCTGGACGAGATCGCGCAGAAGCTGGCCAATCAGCTGGCGCAATACCAGCCGGCCTTCAATGTCACTGCAAGCCTCGCCGGCAATGGCGAGATACGCCTCTCCTCGGCAACCGCCTTCACTGCCCATGCCGCGGTCCAGAACGCTGCCGAGGTGACGACTGCCCAACGCACGGTGGTCGCCGTGGCCCAGGAGGAAAGGGTCGAATTCGACGGCCCCTTCGGCGATGCCGGCGACATCTACGAGATCACGTTCACGGCACCGGTGGCTGGCCCCTTCACCGTGACCACGACGTCGGTCGACGACGAGCTGTCGGTCGCGCAGAAATTCGTCGGCATCATCAACGCGGCGGCAATCGGGGTAACCGCCTCGATCAAGAGCGGCAAGCTGACCCTGACATCGGACACGCCGGGAACGCCGTTCACCTATACGGCGGCCTTGACCACCGATGTTGGACAGGTCTCGGCGGCGCCGACGACAACGACCACCATCGCCAATATTCCGGCAGGCCCGCTGCCGCAGATCGACCGGATCGACCTCTCCGGCCCGGTCGGGCGCAAGGGTGATGCCTATGAGCTGACGGTGAACGGCCGCACGGTACGCTATGTCACCGATGGCAGCGAGCGGGACATGGATGCCATCGCCATCCATCTGACCGCGCTGGTCAATGCGGCAACGCCACCGATGGAAGTCACTGCGACCGCCGGGGCAACGGGCTCCGGCTCGTTCTCGATCACCGCCACCACCCCGGGCGTGGTCCTTGAAACCACTCTCAACGTGATCAAGCCCTTCACGGTCCCCAATCCGATTGCCCCGGACTACAACGAACACCAGGAACCTGGTGATTCCGCCAATGCCTGGCAGCGCAGCCGGGTGACGATCGCCGACCAACTGACCATCCGCAGTTCCTTCTCGGCCAACGAGACCGCGATCCAGAAGCTGCAGCTGGCCCTGCGCTACGCGCAATCGGCCATCAACGACCTTGACAATTACCAGGACAAGATCGAGGTGGCGCGCGGTCTCGCCCGAGAAGCACTCGAGGGATTGCGCGCGCTGCACGCCGACAACACGGTCAACGACGCGGTCATCGGCGCAACCTTGTTGTCGCACCAGACGACCATCAACCTGTCCAAGGACGGCTCGGCAAAGATCGAGGCGGTCGACGCGGCCGAGGTTGCGGCCAAGCTTTCCAGTGTGCAGCTGCAGCTGCAGGCGGTGTTCGCCGCCGTGGGCACCACCAGCCAGCTGTCGCTGGTCAACTTCCTGGCATGAGAGAGACGATCGAACAGATGGACAGCAGCAAGATCAGCCAGTTCTTCGGCCTGGCACCGCGCCTCGGCAATGCCTCCGGAAATGCGGGCACGGAAAGAGGCGGCTTCGCCGAACTGATGTTCGGGATCATGAACAAGCGGGCCAGCACGGTACAGCAACCGGTGGCGCCGAGCCGGGCAAACCCCTATCTGGCAAGCGACCGCGCGGTTGGGACATTGGCCGGTACTGCCGTTGCAACCCCGGGCGCCGGCGCCCCGGCAAGCTGCGGCGTGATGCGATGCGCACCGGGAGCGGATTCCCGGGCTGATTTGCGGACCGGCGCGGTACCGGCCTCCGGCGAGAGATCGCCGGCACACGGGACTGTCACCGTCGACGACACGGAGCGCGGCACCCGGGCGTCGGCGGAGACGGCGGAGCCCGACGAAGAAGTAACGCCGGCCGGAGCCGGCAGCGACGTGGCGAGCGAAGGCGAGGCCACGGAAGCGGACGACACCACGCCGCCCGAAGGCGAAGAGGGCCAGGCGGAGGATGGCGATCCGTTCGCGGCGGATTCCGGTGCCGACATGGGTGACAGCGGCGAGTGGGCGGCAGCGCAGCTGCCGACGCCGCAGCCATCCCAGCCCGGTACACCGGCGCCGGCGCCGGCACCGGCAGCCGCCGCAGCCGCAATCCCTGCCGAAGCTGCGGCACCAGTCGCCGCCGCCGACGACGATGCCGGCTTGGCTGGCAGATTGCCGGTCGATCTTGCTGGCGACATTGCCGGGGAACCGCTGCCCGATACCGAGGTTGCGGCAGAAGACGGCGATGCGGCGGGTTCGCAACAGGCTGAGGATGCCGCGCCGGGCGAGATCGCCGCGGCGCCAAGATCCGCCGGACGCATGGCATCGGCCGAGGGCGGGACACCGACAGTCTTGCCGGTCGATTCCTGGGATGACGCCGCCGCCCAGGCCGGCCTTCTTTCAAGGCGCGGCCAGAGGCCGAGCGAAGACCAGGCCGCCATGTTTCGCCAAATGCAGCAGGGGGCACAGCACGAGGCGCGGCAGCGTAGTGCGGCCGCCGGCCAGGGCGCCGCCAGCCAGGGCGCCGCCGGCAATGCGGCCCAGATTGGCGCCAGCGGCTCACCGGCCGGCGCGGCCAATGTTCCTGCCGGTTCGCCCCTCGCGGCTGGCCAGGCGCCGAGCACGGTCCTGCCGCCGGGCCTGTCCTTCGATACGGCCTTCGGCCAGTCATCGGGCCTGCCCGGCTGGCAGCTGCATCTCGCCCAGGGGGCGGCATCGCGGCGGACGGATTTCGTCGCCAATCTGCGCCAGCACCTGCAGAATCTGCCGGCCCATGAGCAGGTGGCGCTTGGCATCCAGCGAGCCGCCCGCGAGGGTGGCGGCCGCATCTCGCTCCAGCTCTCACCGGCGGAACTGGGCCGCATCCATGTGAAGCTCGAGATCGACCGGGAAAACAACGCCCGCGCCAGCGTAACGGTGGAGCGCCCGGCGACGCTGGATTTGCTGCAGCGCGACAGCAGGGCGTTGGAACGCGCCTTGCAAGAGGCCGGGCTGAAGATGGACCGGAACGATTTGAACTTCAGCCTGCATGGCGGCGAACGTGACTCCTTTGCCCAGGAATTCGGCAGTGACGGCGGGCAGCAGGCGGCGCGTGGCAATGGCGCCCTTGGCGAGGGCGAGGATGAGCCGACGCCGCTGGCCGGCCGCACGGATGTGCTGGCGACCGGCGACGGCATGGTGGACGTGCAGATCTAGCCGGGTTCGGATTTGCCGGCATTGGACTTGGGAGTGAGTGACGATGGAAATCCCCAGCATCAGCGATACGCTCGATAAGCTGCGGGCGGAAAACGCCGCCGCGGCCAAGGCCAGCGGCGGCAATGCCCTCGGCGATCTGTCCGAGACCTATGACAATTTCCTCCTGCTGCTGACCAAGCAGTTGCAGAACCAGGACCCGCTGTCTCCCATGGACACGGCGCAGTTCACCGAGCAGCTGGTCTCCTTCGCCTCGGTCGAGCAGATGATCCAGCAGAACGCCAAGCTGGACCAGCTCATCTCGCTGCAATCCTCGACCAATGCCTATGCCGCCGCCAGCTTCATCGGCAGCGACGTTGCCGTTGCCAGCGACAAGCTGATGTTGAGCGACGGCGAGGTCCGCTTCGACTACACGCTGGATACCAATGCCAGCAAGGCGGTCCTCAACATCTATAACAGCAACAACCAGTTGGTGATGGTGATGGACGCCAACAAGACCGTCGGCACCCATCGCGCGCTGTGGGACGGCACCGACTACTTCGGCAACCAATTGCCGGACGGCGAATACCGCGTCGCGGTCGCCTATGAGGACCAGGCCGGGAGGTCGTACACCGCCGATATCACCTCCTATGGCACAGTCGACGCCGCCGAGATCCTCGACGGGCAGGTCCTCCTCAACATCGGCAGCCTGCGCATTCCCCTTGCCGACGTGACGAAGATCATGCGCGGCGCCGGCCAGACCGCCTGACGAGGGAATTCCTCGGACCAATGGAGATGCCACGTCGGAACCGGATCCCCGTCGACGATGGGCGGCATTTTATCCTTATTTTACATGGCGATGATTGCTCGACTGAGGCGAATGCGGATGCAGTTTAGGACTTTGTTAAACGGCCATGGCGTATGAATTGGCGGACATGGATCGGCAACCGGGCGCGGTAGCCGACGGAAATATGCGGATAGCCATGGCGCAGAGACCGGACATTACCGACGCAGATGCCGATCTGCCGAAAAGCTTGGACGATCTGCCGCCGCCCGGCACACGACGCTGGGTCATCCGGCGCAAGGCGGAAGTCGTCGCTGGCGTTCGTGCAGGACTAATTTCCTTGGAAGAAGCTTGCCAGCGCTACTCCCTCTCGGTTGAGGAGTTCCTGTCCTGGCAACGGTCGATCGACCGGCATGGCCTGCGCGGCCTCAGAACCACCCGCATTCAGGACTATCGGTCTATCGACCGCAGTTCACAGGACGAAAAGTCACCACATTCATGAGAGGCTCGGGTAATATTCCTTAACGCGCTGTGGATAAGTAGATTTTGTTAACCATATCAGCTACCTAGCTGGGCACTTTTTGCAGCCCTCTAGGCAAAAACTTCCGCCCATTAACCTCTCATTAAAGCCTCGCCCCTAGACTTCCCCCCGTCGGCCCGCCGCCTTTCCGGGGAGTTTTGCCCGAACATAAGCAATTCGTCGAAAATTTTAGTATATAAAATTTTAGTCGAATTCGTGCGGCCGAGTCGGCAAATACTGCCTAGAGGAGCGAGGGCAACGTGAATCCATTGCTGGAGACCTTACGCAATCTCGGCCCCCTGCGTCTGGCCGCCTTGGGGGCGACTGCGCTGGCCCTCATCGCCTTCTTCTTCTTTATCGGCGCCCGCCTCACCTCGCCCGGCATGTCCCTGCTCTATGGTGGCCTCGATTCCACGGATTCTGCGGCCATCGCGGCGCGACTGCAGGAGCAGCAGGTGCCCTTCGAGGTAAAGGGCGACGGGTCGCAGATTTATGTCGCGGCCGATCGCGTCGGCCAGCTGCGCCTGGTCATGGCAGGCGAGGGCCTGCCCAATGGCGGTACCGTGGGATACGAGATATTCGATCGTCCCGGCGCCCTCGGCACCACGAATTTTGTTCAGCAAATCAATCAGATGCGCGCACTCGAAGGCGAATTGGCGCGCACCGTCCGCGCGCTGCGCCAGGTCAAGGGCGCCCGGGTCCATCTGGTCATGCCGAAGCGGGAATTGTTCTCGCGCGACCGGGCCGAGCCCTCCGCCTCGGTGGTGGTCACTCTGCAGGGGACGCTGGAAAAGGAACAGATCGCCGCGATCCAGCATCTGGTCGCCTCCTCGGTTCCCGGCATGAAGACCAGCGCCGTCTCGATCATCGACGACAAGGGTCGCCTGCTGGCCCGTGGCGGCGCCGAGGGCGAGCTGACTCAGCTCAATGCCGAGGAAATGCGCCGCTCCTACGAATTGCGCCTGACCCAGTCGATCGAGGAATTGCTGAGCCGGACGCTGGGGCCCGGCAAGGTACGCGCCGAGGTGACCGCCGAACTGGACTTCAACCAGGTCACCACCAATACCGAGACCTATGACCCTGAAGGCCAGGTGGTGCGCTCCACGCAGACGGTCGAGGAAAACGAGCAGAGCCAGGAGCGCGAACCGCAGAACAACGTCACCGTCGCCAACAACGTGCCCAATCCCCCGGGTGCCGCCGCCGGTGCGGAAACCTCGGCCAGTTCGACGCTGCAGCGGACGGAAGAGACCGTCAATTTCGAGATCTCGAAGACAAGCCAGACCGAGGTCAAGCACAGCGGCGACGTGCGCAAGATCTCGGCGGCGATCCTGGTCGACGGCACCTATACCGCGGATGCCAACGGCAACCAGGCCTATGCCCCGCTTCCGCAGGAAGAACTCGACAAGATCGCCACCCTGGTGCGCTCCGCCATCGGCTACAATGCCGAACGCGGCGACGTCGTCGAGGTCATCAACATGCAGTTTGTCGCCCCCGAACTGCCCGAGGAAGTTTCCCTCCTGGGCCTCGACAAGACCGACCTGATGCGCATCGCCGAACTGGTCGTGCTGTCGCTGGTCGCTATCCTGGTGCTGCTGCTGGTGGTGCGCCCCCTGCTCAACCGTGTGCTCGCCATTCCGGGCGCAGCACCCGAGCAATTCGCCCTGGCTGGACCCGGCGGCGCAGCGCTGCCGCCGGGCGCCGCCGCGGCGCTGGCCCTGCCCGGCACCGGAGGCGCCGACCTGGCTGCCTTGCCTGGCGCCGATGGCGGTACGCTCGGCGACATCACCAATATCGCCAACGAGATCGAGCAGATGATCGACATCAACCAGGTCGAGGGCCGCGTCCGCGCTTCGTCGCTGAAACGCATCTCGGAACTGGTCGACCAGCACCCCGAGCAGGCGGTGAACATCATGCGCCAGTGGATCTACCAGGAAGCCTGAGATGCGCGTCAAGGACGACTACAGATCGCTGACCGGCTCGCAGAAGGCGGCCCTCCTGCTCCTCTCCGTGGGCGAGGAATCGGCTTCCAAGCTGTTCGCGCTGATGCATGACGACGAGATTCGCGAAATCTCGCAGACCATGGCCAATCTCGGCACCGTTTCAGCGACCGTGGTCGAACGGCTGTTCGTCGAATTCGCCGACGGCATTTCCTCGACCGGCACGCTGACCGGCACCTTCGAGAGCACCGAACGCCTGCTGATGAAGGTGCTGGACAAGTCCAAGGTCGACCAGATCATGGAGGAAATCCGCGGTCCCGCCGGCCGGACCATGTGGGACAAGCTCTCCAATGTGAACGAGAGCGTGCTGGCGAACTATCTGAAGAACGAGTATCCGCAGACGGTCGCCGTGGTCCTCTCCAAGGTCAAGCCGGATCACGCCGCCCGCGTGCTCGCGCTGCTGCCCGAGGCCTTCGCCATGGAAGTCATCATGCGCATGCTGCGCATGGAATCGATCCAGAAGGAGGTCATCGACGACGTCGAGCGCACCCTGCGCAACGAGTTCCTCTCGAACCTTGCCCGGTCGTCGCGCCGCGACGCGCACGAACTCATCGCCGAGATCTTCAACAATCTCGACCGCAATACCGAGCAGCGCTTCATCTCGGCACTGGAGGAGCGGAACCGCGATTCCGCCGAGAAGGTCAAGTCGCTGATGTTCACCTTCGACGACCTCGGCAAGCTCGACCCGGGCGGCGTGCAGACCCTGATGCGCGGCGTCGACAAGACCAAGCTGCCGATCGCCCTCAAGGGTGCCTCGGAAGCAGTACGCGACCTGTTCCTCGCCAATATGTCGGAACGCGCATCGAAGATGCTAAAGGAAGACATGGCGGCAATGGGACCGGTCCGTCTCAAGGATGTCGAGGAGGCGCAGATGGCCATGGTGAACCTGGCCAAGGAGCTGGCGGCGAAAGGCGAATTGGTCCTGGCGGATGCCAAGGGCGAGGACGAACTGATCTACTAGGCAATGACGGAGCGCAGCGTGGCGACAGTGCGGAAATTCATGTTCGAGAACGACTTCGACGCCGTCGCCGGCGCCGCAGCCGGCTCGGCGTCCGCGCGGCCCGACGCGCCGGCCGAGGCCGCCGCCAAATCGTCGGCCAAGCCGTCAGCCAAGGAGGCTGCCCAGGCCGCACCGCCGGAGCCGGTCGAACCGCCGCCACCGCCCGAACCCACCTTCAGCGAGGCCGAATTGAAGGCCGCGGCCGCCAAGGCCCGAGCCGAGGGCCAGCGCAGCGGCGAGGCCAAGGGCCGCGCCGCCGCCGCCGCAGAAGCGGAACAACGCAGCGCCGCCGCACTGGAATCGATTGCCGGCCAGATCGCTGCCCTGCAGGCCGGCCTGGCACATGACCGTGCTGCCATCCTGGCCGATGCCAGCGCCCTCGCCCTTGCCATCCTGCGCAAGATGCTGCCGGAGTTTTCGCGGCGCGGCGGCATTGCCGAGATCGAGGCGGCGCTGGAGCAGTGCCTGCGCGACCAGCGGCACGAAGCGCGGCTGGTCGCGCGCGTGGCGCCGGATCTGGTGCCGCTGCTGGAGCCGGGCCTGACCGCGCTCAGCGCGAAGACCGCCTTCGAGGGTCGCCTGTTCCTCATTCCCGACGACCGGCTGGGCCCGGCCGATTGCGCTATCGAATGGGCGGATGGCGGGCTGGAGCGCCACGCCGATGCGCTCTGGGGCGAGATCGCCGCGGCCCTGGATCGGTGCCTCAGTCTGCAGGGCGTAGCGCCATCGCCACCACCCGAGGCGGCGGCGGCCCCGGCGTCACGAACCGATGAAGTTGAACCGGCAGGCAATCTCGCCGCAGCGAGCGACGCCGAAGCGATGAGGAGCGAATGATGGGCGACGAAGAGAACCTGCAGCTGCAGGAATTCGAGGAACAGAATGCCGGCGGCGATCTGGCCGAGGCGGCCCGGACGCCGGTCAACACCAAGGAGCTGGATGCCGTCTATGACGTGCCGGTCCAGGTCTCGGCCGTTCTCGGCCGCGCCACCATGCAGGTCAGCCAGTTGCTGAAGCTGGGTCGCGGTGCCGTGGTCGAACTCGACCGCAAGGTCGGCGAAGCGGTCGACATCTATGTCAACAACCGGCTGGTGGCGCGCGGCGAGGTAGTCGTCGTGGAGGACCGGCTGGGCGTCACCATGACCGAGATCATCAAGTCGGACCGCGGCTAGCAGCCAGCCCCCGAACCGGAGCGCCACGATGTCCGACACCGCCAACGAGCCGATCCAGAACTTTACCGCGCGCAGCGATGCGCCGGTGCGGCTGGAGCCGCAGCAGAAGGGATTCGACCTGGCGACGGTGCTAGGCCTGGTCGGCGCCGTCTTGCTCATATCCATCGCGATCTGGCTGGGCGGCAACTGGACCGCGTTCATCGACCTTCCGTCCATCCTGATGGTCATCCTCGGCACGTTCGCGATTACCACCGTGTCCTATTCCTGGTCCGAAGTGGTCCAGGCGCAACCGATCATGTGGCGCACACTGTTCCACCGCGGTCAGTCGCCCCACGAGGCCGCCATGAAGGTGCTGCAGCTGGCCGAGCGCGCGCGCCGCCGTGGCCTCCTCGCCATGCAGAGCGAGTTTGCCGGCCTGCGCAACGAGCCCTATCTGCAGCGTGCCATGACCATGCTGGTCGACGGCATGCCGCTGGAGGAGATCGAGCGCAATCTTTCGTTCGAGACCCAGGCCATGTCGCAGCGGCATCAGCGCTCGACCGGCATCCTGCGGCGCGCCGCCGAAGTTTCTCCGGCCATGGGCCTTATTGGCACGCTGGTTGGCCTGGTACAGATGCTGGGCGCCCTCGACCGGCCGGATGCGATCGGCCCGGCCATGGCGGTGGCCCTGCTGACCACATTCTACGGCGCGGTAATGGCCAACGTCTTCTTCCTGCCGATCGCCAGCAAGCTGGAGCGCAATTCGGCGATCGAACTCATGAACAACCAGATCTTTATCCTGGGCGCCCTGTCGATCGGTCGCCAGGAGAACCCGCGACGCCTGGAACTGGTCCTCAACACGATTTTGCCGGCCAACCAGCGCGTGCGCTATTTCGACTGACGGAACGGGAGTTACTGCGATGCGCCTTCTCATTGTCGGATCCTTGGACGGCCACATCACGGCGGCCGGCAAGATCGCGCTCAGCCGCGGCGCCAAGGTCGCCCATGTTCACGACGTCGATCAGGCGATGGCGGCGCTGCGCAACGGCCAGGGCGCCGAACTCATCATGTTCGATGTCAATCTGGACATCCAGCAGATGATCGACAGCCTGAAGCGCGAGCGGATCAACATACCGGTGGTCGCCTGCGGCATCGGCACCTCCGCCGAGATCGCCGTGCGGGCGATCAAGGCTGGCGCCAAGGAATACATCCCGCTGCCGCCCGACGCCGAACTGATCGCCGCTGTCCTTGCCGCCGTTACCGAGGAAAGCGCCGCCTTCATCTTCAGCGATCCACGCATGCTGGCAACAATCAAGCTGGCCGACCAGGTGGCGCCCTCCGACGCCAGCATCCTCATCACCGGCGAGAGCGGCACCGGCAAGGAGGTCATGGCGCGCTACATCCACACCCATTCCAAGCGCAGCGCCAAGGCGTTCATTTCCGTGAATTGCGCGGCGATCCCGGAAAACCTTCTGGAATCCGAGCTGTTCGGCCATGAAAAGGGCGCCTTCACCGGCGCCATCGCCCGGCGCATCGGCAAGTTCGAGGAAGCCAATGGCGGTACGCTGCTGCTCGACGAGATCAGCGAAATGCACCCGAGGCTGCAGGCCAAACTGCTGCGTGCGATTCAGGAGCGGGTCATCGACCGGGTCGGCGGCTCGCAGCCGGTCAAGGTCGACATTCGCCTGATCGCCACCTCGAACCGCGACATGCAGGAGGAGGTGCGCAAGGGCACCTTCCGCGAGGATCTCTACTTCCGGCTCAATGTCATGTCGCTGGAACTGCCGCCGCTGCGCGAGCGGCCGGGTGACATTGCGCTTCTGGCCGAGCATTTCGCCAAGAAGTATGCCGCCGCCAACGGCGTTGCCTTCAGCGGCATCTCGCCCGAGGTGCTAGACATGCTGCGCGCACACGAATGGCGCGGCAATGTGCGCGAACTGGAAAACACCATGCATCGCGCGGTCCTGCTGACGCAGGGCCCGGTGATCGGGCCGGAAGCCATCCTGCTGACCGGCGGCCGCGGGTTGCCCGTCGGTGCAACACCGGCGCCGACCGCCGCCGAGAGTGCCGTTGCCAAGGCGGCGGCGGTGGCCGCAGCCGGAACCGCCGGCCTGGTCGGCCGCACCGTCGCCGCGGTCGAGCGCGATCTCATCATCGATACGCTCAGCCATTGTCTCGGCAACCGGACCCATGCCGCCAACATCCTCGGCATCTCCATCCGGACCCTGCGCAACAAGCTCAAGCAGTACAGCGAGGAAGGTGTGGCCGTTCCCGCGGCGCACGGCGAAGGCGAGCCGGCCGGCTACTGACATCGCGACAGATCTTGATCGGGGGGCGAGATGAGTGAGTCCGGTTGCATCATGGTGACGGTGCGATGAGCGACGCCACAGGCAACGCGACCGGGAGTGCCGGCGGCACACTGCTGGGTTCACTCGACCGCAACACCAAGTTCCTGCGCCGCGGCGAAATCGCGCTGGCCCTCGGCCTGGTCGCGGTTCTCACGGTGCTCATCTTCCCGATGCCGGCCTGGCTGCTGGACATCTCGCTCGCCTTCTCGATTACGGTCTCCGTACTGATCCTGATGGTGGTGCTGTTCATCGAGAAGCCGCTCGACCTGTCCAGCTTTCCGACCCTGCTGCTGATCGTCACGATGCTGCGCCTGGCGCTCAATCTGGCCTCGACGCGCCTCATCCTGACCTACGGCCACGAGGGAACCGACGCGGCGGGCCATGTAATCGAGGCCTTCGGCGGCTTCATCATGGGTGGCAACTATGTCATCGGCATCATCGTCTTTGCCATCCTGGTCCTGGTCAATTTCGTGGTCATCACCAAGGGTTCGGGTCGCATCGCCGAGGTCTCGGCCCGGTTCAGCCTGGACGCCATGCCGGGCAAGCAGATGGCGGTCGACGCCGATCTTTCGGCCGGGCTGATCGACGAGAAGGAGGCGAAGGCGCGTCGCAAGACGCTGGAGGACGAGAGCAACTTCTTCGGCTCGATGGACGGTGCCGCCAAATTCGTGCGTGGCGATGCCATTGCCGGCCTCATCATCGTCTTCATCAATGTCATCGGCGGCATCATCATCGGCGTGGCGCAGCAGGATCTGTCGATGGCGGATGCCGCCCAGACCTATACCCTCCTGACCGTCGGCGACGGCCTGGTTTCGCAGATTCCGGCCCTGATCGTCTCGACTGCTGCCGGCATGCTGGTGACCAAGGCGGGCGTCGCCGGGTCGACCGACAAGGCGCTGTTCCGCCAGTTGGCCGGCTATCCTTCTGCACTCGGTCTTGCCGCCTTCCTGATGATGGTGCTGGCGGTGATGCCGGGCATTCCAGCCCTGCCTTTCTTCGGCCTCGCGCTGATCACTGGCGGCATGGCCTGGCTGGTCATGCGGCACCAGAAAAAGATCGAGGCAGTCGCCGTGCAGGAGGAGGCGGCCCAGCAGGTGCAGGCACCGGTGGCCGAGGAGCCGATCTCGACCGCCCTGCAGCTGGATGCAATCCGCCTGGAACTCGGCTATGGCCTGCTGGGGCTGATCAATACCGAGCGCGGGCATCGCCTCACCGACCAGGTGAAGGCCCTGCGCCGCCAGCTGGCCGGCGAGATGGGCTTCATCCTGCCGGCCGTCCGCATCCAGGACAACCTGCAGATCAATGCCAATTCCTACATCATCCGCATCAAGGAGATCGAATCCGGCCGCGGCGACCTCCGGCCCAACATGATCCTGGTGATGGACCCGCGCGGCGACAAGATCAACATGGCGGGCGAGGAAACGACCGAACCGACCTTCGGCCTGCCGGCCATGTGGGTCGATCCCAGTGCGCGCGAAGAGGCGCTGTTCCGCGGCTATACCGTGGTCGACCCGTCGACGGTCATCACCACGCATCTGACCGAGATCGTCAAGGACAACATGGCCGAGCTGCTGTCTCACGCCGAAACCCAGAAACTGCTGGACGAGTTGCCGAAGGAGCACCAGAAGCTGGTCGGCGACCTCATTCCCGGGCAGATTTCGGTAGGCGGCGTGCAGCGCGTGTTGCAGGCGCTGCTGTCCGAACGTGTCTCGATCCGCGACCTTGCCAACATTTTGGAAGGCATCGCCGAGGCGACGGGCTATTCGCGCAATGTCAATGCGATCGTCGAACATGTGCGGGCGCGTCTGGCGCGGCAGATTTCGGATGCGGCCAGCGACGCCAACGGCGTCGTCCCCCTCATCACCCTGTCGCCAGAATGGGAGAACGCCTTCGCCAATGCGATCCGCGGCGAGGGCGAAGACCGGCAGCTGGTCATGGCGCCCACGGATTTGCAGCAGTTCATCCAGAACGTCCGCCAGAATTTCGAGCGCTTTGCCATCATGGGCGAGAGTCCGGTCCTGCTGACCAGTCCCGGCATCCGACCCTTCGTCCGTTCGATCGTCGAACGGTTCCGGCCGTCTACCACGGTCATGTCACAGAACGAGATCCATCCCAAGGCGAAGATTCGCACGCTGGGCCAGATCTGACGGCAGGTAACGGAAGATGCGCCTGCGCAATTTCAGCGCGCCAACGATGGCCGAGGCGATGGCTCTGGTGAAAGCCGAGCTGGGGCCGGATGCCGTCATCCTCAACACCGAGCAGGTGGGACAGGCCGTCAAGATCACGGCAGCACTTGACCGTGACGCGATCCTGACCGACCCGCCGACCGCCGCGACTGCAGATCCGCTGGAACTTATCGCCCGGGCGCTGGAGTTTCACCGTGTTCCGGCCGGCCTCGCCGAGCGCCTGACCCAGCTGTCGAGCGGCTTCCTGCTGGAATCGCCCCGCCAGGCGCTCGCCGGAGCCCTGCGCATTCGCTTCCCCGGCCAGCCGGTGGTCGAGCGGCAGCCGGAGCGGCCACTGATGCTGGTCGGCCTGCCCGGTGCCGGCAAGACGGCAACGCTTGCCAAGCTGCTGGCGCGCGCGCGCATGAAGGAATGGCAGGCCGTTGCAGTGACGTGCGATCTCGTCAAGGCCGGTGCGGTCGAACAGCTCGGCACCTATGCCAAGGCGCTGCAGGTGCCGGCCTATCGCGCCAAGGATGCCGACATGCTGCGCCGGGCGGTCGCGCTCGCCCCGGCGGGATCCCTCGTGCTGATCGACACGGTCGGCAGCAACCCGCTGGAGACAGGCGACCTCGACCAATTGGCGGAACTGGCGGCCTATGTCGACGCCGAGATGGTGCTGGTCATGGCCGCTGGCGGCTGCGTGGTCGAATCCGCCGAACTGGCGCAACTCTATGCCGAAGCCGGTGTCGAGCGCCTGGTGCCGACGCGGATTGACGCCGCCCGACGCCTGGGTGGTATTCTGTCTGCGTGCGACGCGGGGAAGTTGCGGCTGGCCGAATTCGGCGTGTCGCCGGAAATTGCGACCGGGCTGGAAAGCGTCACGGCCGAGCGGCTGGCGGACATGCTGTTGCGGCCGGTACAAGCCGGGGGCGGCGCATCCGGGGACCGGACGACCGGTGCCGTATCCCGCGCCACGGGCAGATGATCGGGCAAAAGCAGATTGGGCGAGAGAACATGACCGAGACCGCGCCACTTCCGAATGCCATCGCGATTGCCTCCGGCAAGGGCGGCGTCGGCAAGACCTGGCTTGCCATCTCGCTCGCCCAGGCTCTGTCGCAGCAGGGCGAGGAGGTGCTGCTGTTCGACGGCGATCTCGGTCTGGCCAATGTCGACATCCAGCTGGGGCTGACGCCGGCCCTCGACCTCGGTGCCGTGCTGGAACGCGACCTGCCGTTGTCCCGGGCGGTAACGCCTTCCGGTGCCGGGTTCTCGGTGATCGCCGGACGTTCCGGTTCCGGCGGCCTCGCCCACATGCCGCCGGCGCGCCTCGCGCACCTCGTCGCCGGATTGCGGGAACTATCTGCGGCGCATCAGCGGTTGGTGATCGATATCGGTGCCGGCATCGACCGGCCGGCGCGGCAACTGGCGGCACTTGCCGCCACCGTCATCATCGTCGCCAACGACGAGCCGACAACCCTGACCGACGCCTATGCTTTCATCAAGATGCTCCGCGCCGACGGCGCCACGGGCCGCATCGGCATCGTGGTCAATTCGGCCCAGGACGTGGCCCAGGGCCGCCATACCTTTGAAACCCTGGCCAAGGCCTGCCGCTCCTTCCTGAAATTCAGCCCGGCCCTGTTCGGTATCATCCGGCGCGATGCCAAGGTGAAGGATGCGATCCGCGCTCAGGTGCCCCTGTTGACCCGGCACCCCGCCAGCATCGCCGCCGCCGATATCGAAGCCCTTGCCGCCCTGCTGATCGCGGAATCCAGCAGTGCCGCAAGCTCGACGGGGACATGAGCGACTTCCTCAATCCGCTGGGCGGCCGCTTCCTCGGCCGCACCGGACCGGTGGCGCCGATCAGCATCACCGGCACCATTCCCGACCCGCCGCGCAGTTTCCAGCAACTTGACCCCGGCACCATCATCAAGGGCGTCGTCCTGGGGCGCGAAGCCGACGGCCAGGTGAACATCGCCACCGACAAGGGAACCGTGCGCGTCGCCAGCAATGCGCCACTGCCGCCCGGCACCCATGTGACGCTGGAGGTACGGCCGACCGGCGACCGCCTGCAGGTGCTGATCCTGGCCAGCGACGCAGGACGCGGCCCCGGGGCGCAACCCCAACCTGGAACGCCGCCGGCGCAAAGCAGTCATGGGCAGCCACCCGCCGGCATTCCCGCCGGCCCAGCCGAGCCCGCATCACCCCCCAGGGCGGGCGCCGCCAATCCAACCGCGCCTACCCCGCAGCCGCCGTCACCCGGCAGCAGCAATGCGCCGGGACAGCCGGCGGCCGGGGCGCCGAGCACCCCGCCACCGGGCAGCGGTACTGGTACGGCTGGCGGTGTTAGTGGAGGTCCGGCTGTTCCGCCACCGTCCAGCCAGGCACCGATCATCCAGGTGGTCGGCGCGAGCCACGCGGCCATTGTCCTCCATCCCGGCGCCCTGACCCCGGCTGTGCCGGGCACCGCCGCCGGCGAGGCTGCTTCGCCGCTCCGCATCCAGTTGCCGAACGGCCAGGTCATCGTACTGCCAGGCGGTGCCGCGGCACCGGCGCCAGGGGCTCAGGCGAATGCGGCAGCAACGCCTCCCCTATCGACCGGTCCAGCCGCGGCTTGGCAGCCGCCGGCCGGCGCCGCGCCGGTTCCGCAAACGCCCCAACCCGGACAGGCACCGCAAGCGGGACAGGCACCGCAAGTGGGACAGGCGCCGCAAGTGGGACAGGCGCCGCCAGCGGGACAAATACCATTGGCACCACCGGCAACGCCGGCAGCGTCGCCTGCCGGCAATCCAGCTCCTGCCGCCAGCCTGCTGCCGGGGGAAATGCAGCAGCGCATCCTGGCGCTGTTCGCCGGCACGCAAGCACCAGCCATCCAGTCAGGGCAGTTGGCACCGGCGACACCACCCGCCCTGCCCGCATCTGCGGAGCTGCAATTGCGGGTCCTCGCGGTGCGGATCGGCGACCAGCACCCGATCCAGATCGATCCCGCAATCGGCACGGCACAGCAGGGCCGAGGCGCGGCAGGCGAGGCGCCGATTGTCTATGGCCGGGTCATCGCGCTCACCCCGGCGGGCCATGCCATCATCAACACCCCGGTCGGAACCATCATGCTGCAGCAGCGCAGCAGCCTGCCGGTCGGCGCCCAGCTCGCGCTGGCAATTGACGTCGTCGAGGCACCGCCGCCGACCGCCGCCGCGGCAGCACTGCCGGTGGTGCAGACACCGCAGCAGGCCTTGCTGTCGCTGTCGCGCAGCTGGCCCACGCTAGCCGACCTCATCGCCATCCTGCAGGGCAGCGCCCCGCATGCCGCCGGCAAACCGGGCGTCGACCCCGCCGTCATGCGCGAGGTAATGGCCAGCCTGCCGCAGATCGGCGCCAGGCTGGGCGCCGGCATGGTCGCGGCGATGGCTGCCCTGCGCAGCGGCGATATCGGGCGGCTGCTTGGGCCGCTCTTCGCGGCACGCGGCCTTGGCGCCGAGCGCGAGGAACTGGTCGGCCGCCTGCGCGGCGAGTTCCAGCAACTGGCCGCCCTTGCCCAGGACCGGCCGGAAGGAGAATGGCGCGCTTTCTTTCTGCCCTATCTCGACGACCAGCAGCGCGTGCAAAGGATCAATCTGTTCTATCGACGCCACGGCAGGCGCGGCGTGGGCGGCGAGGATGGCGATGGCGGCACGCGTTTCGTAGTGGAGGCCAGTTTCAGTCGGCTGGGTGCGTTCCAGCTGGACGGTCTCATGCGCCGGAACCGGTTCGACCTGATGGTGCGCAGCCAGCAGCGCCTCGACGAGCGCATGCGCCGCGATATCGAGGCGATCTACGAGGAGGCGCGCGGCCTCACCGGCTTTGCCGGCGCCATCGCCTTCCAGACGGTCGATGAGTTCCCGGTGGCCCCGCTGGAGGAACTGAAGCAGGCGCGCGACGAGGTGACGATCTGACCTCGGGAAGGACCGGGTGGATCGAGCTGCTGGGTCAGCTGTCCATCTTGCCGCGGTTGCGCCGGTGCTGTTCCAGCCCCATCTCGTCGGCCACGATCTGCTCGCGCCTCGCCAGTTCCTGGCGCCGCCGCTCCTGGCGAAGCTGGATTGCCTGTTCCGTCTTCTTGATGTCGGAGAAGGTTTCCGCAATCTCCTCGCGAACCCGGTCGAGCTCGATGGTGACGTCGGCGATCGATTGCTCCAGCCGCTCGCGCCGGCTCGCCATCACCGCGCGATAGGGCGGCAGCACCCGAGCCGCCTGCAGATCGTTGCGCGCCGCCTCGATCTCGCGCGCCACTTCGGCGTCGAGCCGCGCGACGTCGCCCTGCAGGCGCTGGATCAGCCCCTCGAGATCCGCCGCCTGGCGGCGTTTCTCGTCGAGGTTCCATTTCTGCAGGCGCAGGAGCTGGTCAAGTCCGCTCATGCCGCTGTATCACCTTCGTCCGTTGCCGAAGGCGGCGCCATGGCGGCCGGCTGTGGCGCCGCCGGTTCCTCCGGACCGATGCCGAGAATGGCGGCCAGCTGCAGATAGCCGAGTTCAAGATCCGCCTTCTCGTCGCGGCCCTGGGCGAGGAATGCCTCGATCTGCGGGTAAAGCTGGATCGCCTGGTCCACCGCCGGATCGGTGCCGCGCCGATAGGCGCCGAGACGGATCAGTTCGGCCATGTCGTCATAGACTGACATGTGCCGCCGCGCCTCGCGCACGACCCGGTTCTCGTAGTCGGTATTGCAGCCCGGCATGGTACGCGAGAGCGAGCGCAGGATGTTGACCGCCGGATAGCGGCCGCGCTCGGCGATCGAACGTTCGAGCACGATATGGCCGTCGAGGATGCCGCGGCAGGCATCGGCGATGGGTTCGTTGTGATCGTCGCCCTCGACCAGCACGGTAAAGAGGCCGGTGATCGATCCCGAGCCAGCGACGCCGGGGCCGGCGCGCTCCAGCAGGCGCGGCAATTCGGCGAAGACCGACGGCGTATAGCCCTTCGAGGCCGGCGGTTCGCCGACGGAAAGGCCGATCTCGCGCATCGCCATGGCAAAGCGCGTGACCGAATCCATCAGGCACAGCACGTGCAGCCCCTCGTCGCGGAAGAACTCGGCGAGTGCCATGGTCACCTGGGCAGCCTGGCGGCGCAGCAGCGGCGATTCGTCCGATGTGGCCACCACGACGACGGAGCGTGCGAGACCCTCGGGGCCCAGTTCATCCTCGATGAATTCCTGCACCTCGCGGCCGCGCTCACCGATCAGGCCGATGACGTTGACGTCGAGCGAGGCATAGCGCGCCATCATCGACATGAGGACCGACTTGCCGATGCCCGACGCGGCAAAGATGCCGAGGCGCTGGCCGCGGCAGACGCTGGCAAAGGCGTTGATCGAGCGGATGCCGAGGTCGATCTTGGCGCCGACGCGGGCGCGGGCATGGGCTGGCGGCGGCTGGTTGCGGATGCGGCACGGTTCGGCGCCACTCGGCAACGGTCCCTTGCCGTCGATCGGCTCCCCGAAAGCGTTGATCACCCGGCCAAGCCAGGCGCGGGATGGCCGCACCACCGGCTCGCTGTCGACCAGGACCACCTTCGAGCCGAGGCCGACACCCTCCAGCGAACCATAGGTCATGGCCAACGCGCGGCCTTCGCGAAAGCCGACGACCTCGCAGGGGACGCGGCGCTGATTGCGGTCGACCAGGGCACAGCGCGCGCCGATCGCCAGCGCACCCTCAATTCCGACGATCTCGACCAGCATGCCGACCACGGCGGCGACCCGACCGTGCATGCCGATATCGGGGATGCGGTCCAGTTCGTGGAAGAACGGCTCCAGGCCCTGTATCATTCCGCTCAAATCCGCATGACCCTCTTTGCCGGTTCCGTTGCGCTCTTCAACAAGGGCAGCGGCACCCTCACCGGGGGTTGCCCGGCCAGCAGGCCAACCTGCCAACGGGCATTCATCTTGTCCGAGGATTTTACGGCCACCGGGGCCAAAAATCCCTGTTTCCAGCAGCTTAGGCGATTCGACCTTAATGCGTCGTTAACAATATCAACCGCCGGCGGCAGAGTCGAAATTCCAACGTCTTTTCAAATTGTTAAATGATTAATCACACATTGCGAGAGGCAGCTCGCAGGCGCTGCCGGACTAGTGGCCCGCTTCAATATTAACCTCAAGTCCTTTACATAACCCCGCATTAATGATTAAGATTCCTTCATTAATCGGCTGAGGTTGACAACCGAACGGGATCCGGGCCATGCGCGTGCTAGTCGTCGAGGACGATTCGAACACCGCCCAAAGCATCGAACTGATGCTCAAAGCCGAAGGCTATATCGTCGACACGACCAATCTCGGCGAGGATGGGCTCGAGATCGGTAAGCTCTACGATTACGACATCATCATTCTCGACCTGATGCTGCCCGACATCGACGGCTATGAAGTCCTGCGCCGCTTCCGGGCGGCTCGTGTCAACACGCCGATCCTGATCCTCTCGGGCCTCAACGAACTTGATTCCAAGATCAAGGGACTCGGCTTCGGCGCCGACGATTACCTGACCAAGCCATTTGACCGCCGTGAGCTGATCGCGCGCCTGCAGGCCATCGTGCGCCGCTCGAAGGGGCATTCGGACTCGGTCATCAAGACCGGCCGCCTCACCGTCAATCTCGATACCCGCACGGTCGAGGTCGAAAACCAGCCGCTGCATCTGACCGGCAAGGAATACGGCATCCTCGAACTGCTCTCGCTCAGGAAGGGCACGACCCTCACCAAGGAGATGTTCCTCAACCATCTCTATGGCGGCATGGACGAGCCGGAGCTGAAAATCATCGACGTCTTCGTCTGCAAGCTGCGGAAGAAGCTGAGCACCGCGACCGGCGGCGAGAACTACATCGAGACGGTGTGGGGCCGCGGCTATGTGCTGCGCGACCCGGAAGAAAGCGGCATGCCGGCGAAAACGGCCGAGAGTGCCTGACATTTGCGGCTGGGCTCCCCCTCCCATCACCTCATGCGAAAAGCCCGGGCCATGGCCCGGGCTTTTCCGCATCCCGATCGACGCCGCGCCCGGGTTCAGCGTGGCGTGGCAAAGCCCGGCGGCGTCAGCGAGGCCGGCGGCTTGATCCCGCCGGTCAGGCCATAGATGCCGCGCTGGCCGGGCAGCAGCTGGAACTTGTCGGAAATGCCGAGCACCGTTTCCGCGCCGCCGAGGAACAGATAGCCGTCATCCGGCATCTGCTTGGCAATGCCGGCCAGGACCTTCGCCTTGGTCGGCTGGTCGAAATAGATCAGCACGTTGCGACAGAAGACGATATCGAACTTTCCGAGCGGCGCTGGATCGTTGAGCAGGTTCCATTCCTTGTACTGCACCATCTGGCGGATCTTGTCCGAGATCTTCCAGCGGTCGCCCACCTGGGTGAAATACTTGACCAGCAGCGTGATGGGCAGCCCGCGCTGCACCTCGAACTGCGAGTACATGCCGTCCTTGGCGCGCTGCAGGATCTCGTTGGAGAGGTCAGTGCCGACGATGTCGATCCGCCAGCCGGCCAGCTGCGGCGCCATCTCGGTCAGGATCATGGCGAGCGAATAGGCCTCCTGCCCCGAGGAACAGGCTGCCGACCAGATGCGCAGGCTCTTCGCTCCGGCGCGCGACTTCAGCATGGCCGGCAGGCAGATCTGCTTGAACTGGTCGAACGGCTTGGTATCACGGAAGAAAAAGGATTCGTTCGTGGTCATCGCCTCGACCACGTCGCGGATCACCGCCTCGTCGTTCTTGCTTCGGATCAGGCGCACTAGATCGTCGAAGGTCGCCAGCTTCCATTTGCGTGCAACCGGCAGCAGGCGGCTTTCCAGCAGATAGGCCTTGTCGTTGGTCAGTACCAGACCGGATCTGGCCTTGAGGATCTGGCAGATGAAGTCGAAATCCGTGATCGTCATCGACGTCTGCCTCATGCCGTACCACGGCCGATCGTCTTTTTGACGAAGGGGCCGATCTCTGAGAGGGGAAGCACCGCGGAGCAGAGCCCGGCAGTGGCCACCGCACCGGGCATACCCCAAACCACGGAACTCTGTTCGTCCTGAGCGATCACGGTTCCCCCGGCATTTACCAGTTCCGTCGCCCCCTTGAGGCCATCCTGCCCCATTCCCGTCAGCATGACAAACAAAGTCTTGTTGCCATAGACCTTCGCGATGGAGCGCAACATGGGATCGACCGCGGGGCGGCAAAAATTCTCAGGCGGATTCTTGTTGAGGCGGACGACGCGAGCCGCCGCGTTGCCTTCGACCACCATGTGGAAATCGCCGGGCGCCACATAGATGCGGCCGGGCACCACCGGTTCGTTGTCCTTCGCCTCGGCCGAGGGCATGCCCGACGCCTGGCCGAGATGTTCGGCCAGTATCGTGGTGAAGGTCGCCGGCATGTGCTGGGTGATGAAGATCGGCAGATGCCCCACCTTGCCGATCGCCTGGAACACCTTGAAGAGAGCCTGCGGACCGCCGGTGGACGACCCGATCACGAGGCATTCCGGCTTCAGTATCGGCGGCATCGGCCGCAGCTTGACTGGCTGCGCACCATAGAGCCGCTTGGGCGCCTCGACCCGTTGCGGCGCTGAAGCATTGGGGGATGCCGGCGGCAGGCCGCGCTTGCGCCGCCCCGCCTCGCCCCAGGATTTGACCTTGGCCACCAGATCCGCCTTGAAATCGGCGGCGGCGGAAATGGCGCCAGTGGTTGTCGGTTTCGGCACGTAGTCCGCTGCACCCAGGGACATGGCCTTCATCGAGACCGAGGCGCCCTTCAGTGTCAGCGTCGAGGCCATGATGACGGCAAGGCCGGGCCGCGCCGCCAGCATCTTGGGCAAGGCCGTAATACCATCCATCACCGGCATCTCGATGTCGAGGACGGCCACCTCGATGTCGCTGCCGGGGCGCGTCAGGGCGTCGATAGCCAATTGCCCGTTGCCGACGGTAGTGACCACTTTGATGGTGGGATCGCTTTCCAGTGCGCGCGTCAGCAATCCGCGGATAACGGCGGAATCGTCGACCACCATCACCCGATAGGGCCCGTCCGCGGCACTTCCCGCGGCACTTCCGGCGGTTGTCCCTGACGCGGCCTTGAATGCGGTCATGAGCCTCTACCGATCCGGTCTGCCAGGCGCGCCGGCCGCGTCAAATCAAGCCAACCTGCGAGAACTTGGACTCGATGATCTCGCTGTCGAAGGGCTTCATGATGTATTCGTTGGCACCGGCCGCGATGGCTTCCTGGATATGCTGGATGTCATTCTCGGTGGTGCAGAAGACGACGATCGGCGTCTGACCGCCGTCGGCCTTGCGCAACAGGCGCAGGAAGTCGATCCCGCTCATCACCGGCATGTTCCAGTCGAGCAGAATGGCGTCCGGCATTTCCTTGACGCACTGGTCCATGGCGGTCTGGCCGTTATCGGCCTCGACGACCTGGAAATTGAGGCCCTCGAGAATCTTCCGAGCGACCATCCTAACGACCTTGGAGTCATCAACCACCAGGCACGATTTCATCCATCAGCTCCGTCTGCAGGGACAGCACCGCCATGCCACCCCACCATCATTAGTCAGGCAGGCCGGGTCGCGTCAATCACCGTCACGGGCATTTGCCAGAAATTGCGCCGATCGCACCCGGTACGCCTGGCCTGTCAACCCCCGCCATCCGGTCGGACGGCGCCCCGAACCGCGCCGATCCGGAAAGCATTGTCCGTCAAGCGGCGTCGGAGCGGTTGCCGAAATCCAGCAGCGAGGCGACGCTCAGCACCACCAGCAGCGATCCGTTGAGCCGATAGATTCCATCCGAGAAGTCGCGCAACCTGGGATCCAGTGTCGGCGGGTTGCGCTGGTAGTCGCGCGAATTGAGACTCAAAACCTCGCCGACGCTGTCGACCAGGAGGCTATAGAGCTCGCCCTCGTGCTCGACCACGACCGACATCGGCGGCTTGCTGTTGTCGCGCGGCGGCAGGCCAAGGCGCGGCCTGGCGTCGATCGCCGTCACAATGCGACCGCGGAGGTTGA
The DNA here is from genome assembly GCF_004363235.1 of Dongia mobilis. GTDB lineage: Bacteria > Pseudomonadota > Alphaproteobacteria > Dongiales > Dongiaceae > Dongia > Dongia mobilis. Next base: position 605,093 of record NZ_SNYW01000006.1, on the reverse strand, counting down.
GGCTGCCGGCCACCTCCTTGGGCGCCAGCGGCACGCGCGCGATGTTCTGCGGCCCCAATACATCCTGCACGGTCAAAACTGGAATGCCGAACAGCTGGTCGGCGATGGTCATGGTCACGTAATCGCGCTGCTCGCCGCTTGCGGCGGTCGGGGCGACGCTGCGGTCGGCCCCGTTCTTCGCGGCACTCATGCTGCACCTCTGACTTCGGAAAGGGCTTCGTTGAGGGTATGAACCAAGCCTTCGCGGTCGTATTTGGCGACATAGTCGTCAAAGCCGACGGCACGGCCCTTGGCCAGTTCCTTGGGGCTGGCGTGCGAGGACAGCGCGATGATCGGCGTCTGCTGCCAGTGGCCGCTCTTCTTCACCGCCTCGCAGAAGGCGAAGCCGTCCATGCCTGGCATCTCGATATCGGAGATGATCAGGTCGAAATGCTCGCCCGCCTCGGCCAGGGCCAGCGCCTTGTCGCCGCTGTCGACGGCGGTGACGATGAAGCCGGCGGCCTGCAACTGCGGCGACAGCAGGTTGCGGAAGAAGGCGCTGTCATCGACCATCAGCACGCGCTTCGCATTGTCGCCGACGCTGTCGGCACGGCGCGACCCGAACCAGTCGGCAAATGCCTGCGACAGGTAGTGCCCGGTATCGATGATGTCCGTAGCCTGGCCGGCGATAATGGCGCTGCCGATTCGGCCGGGCGTTTCCGCCGCCAGATCGACATTCAGCTTCGCCTCGACGATGTCGACGATCTCGTCGACCATCAGACCCATGGAATGGTCCCGGTCGGAGAAGACGAGGACCGGCTGCTGGCCCTCCACCGCCGAATTGTCCTGATAGGGATCGAGCGCAACCAGCGGCATCAACTGGCCGCGATACTGCACCACTAGGCGGTCGTTCGAGCGCTCGATCGTCTTGCGGTCGATCTCCTCGAGGCGAGCCACCAGCGCCAGCGGCACGGCCTTCGGCGCACCCTGGCCGGCCCGGAACAGCAGCAGCGGCACCGCCTCGTCATTGATGGCGCGGCTGCGCAGCATCTGCTTCTCGGCAGCGTCCGCATCGCCCATGCTGATCTGGCCGGAGGCCGCCGCGATGCCGTTGGGATCCAGGATCATGATCACCGAGCCGTCGCCCAGGATGGTATTGCCCGAGAACACCTCGATATGGCGCAGGATCGGCGAGACCGGCTTCACCACGATTTCCTCGGTATCGAACACGCGGTCGACCATGATGCCGAATTGATAGGTGCCGACCTGGGTGACCACGACGAAAGTATCATCGCTGTCGCGCTCGGCCTCCAGCTCCAGTTGCAGCTTCTCGCGCAGGGAAACCAGCGGCAGAAGCTTGTTGCGCAGGCGCAGGACCGGCGTGTCGTTGATGCGCTCGACCTTGAGCTCGCCGTTGGAGCTGGCGCGTACCAGTTCCACCACGCTAATCTGCGGGATGGCGAAGCGTTCGCCGGCGCATTCGACGACCAGCGCCGACACAATTGCCAGCGTCAGCGGGATCTTGATCGAGAAGCGCGTGCCCTTGCCTTCCTGGCTCCGGAGTTCGATGGTGCCGCCGATCTTTTCGATGTTTGTGCGCACCACGTCCATGCCGACGCCGCGTCCGGAAACGCTGGTCACCTTGGCGGCGGTGGAGAAGCCGGGCTTGAAGATGTATTGCTGGATCTGCTGATCCGACATGTTCTCGAGCTCGGCCTCGGTGGCCAGGCCGTTCTGCACGATCTTCGCCTTGATCTTGTCGATCGGCAGGCCTTTGCCGTCATCGTTGACTTCGATGATGATATGGCCGCCCTCGTGATAGGCGTTGAGAGTGATTTTTCCGGTTTCGGGCTTGCCGGCGCGGCGACGCTCCTCCGGCGTCTCGATCGCGTGATCGGCCGAGTTGCGCACCATGTGGGTGAGCGGGTCCTTGATCATCTCGAGGACCTGGCGATCCAACTCGGTGTCCTGGCCGATCATGACCAGGTCGATCTTTTTCTTCAGTTCGTGGCTGAGGTCGCGGATGATGCGCGGCAGCTTGGCCCAGGCATTGCCGATCGGCTGCATGCGCGTCTTCATGACGCCTTCCTGCAGTTCCGAGGTGACGTGGTTGAGGCGCTGCAGGGGCGCCGCGAATTCGCTGTCCTTGTGCTTCCGCAGGATCTGCAGGACCTGGTTGCGGGTCAGCACGAGTTCGCTGACCATGGTCATCAGGTTCTCGAGCAGCTCCACATTGACGCGGATGCTCTGGTTGGCGACCGCGGATTCCTTGGCGTCGCCATCGGCTTCCTTCTTGGCGGGCGGCGGCGCCTTGGCGGCGGCAGGCGGCGGCGCGGCTTCAGCAGCCGGCGGTTCGGCGGCCGATGTGCTGCCGCCGGTGGCGGAATCGCGCTCGGCATAGACCAGGCCCATGATCATGGCCGCGATCTGCTGCGGGACCTCCAGCGTGTTGAGGCCGGCCTGCAGATGACCGCAGATGGCCTCGAATTGGGTGTCGGACATGGCGCGGCCGGCGAGCGGATGCGGCGCAGTGGTATCCGGGCCGCCGCACATCTTGGCGAGATGGTCGCGCATGTAGCCCTGAATGTGGTCGATGCTGTCGCCCTCGAACACCGATTTGACGCGCAAATCCCCCAGGATCCGGGCAAAGGCAACCTCGACGACGGCGTCGATCGTGCCCATGCCGCCGATCTGCTCGTAGATCGAGGCGCCGCTGGGTGCGGGAGCGGCGGCGGGCGGCGGCGCGGCGGGTGCGGCAGCCGGCGCCGGGGCGGCGGCCCTGCCGCCATCGGCGAAGGCGTTGAGGCTCTTGATCAGTTCGGAATCATCGCCGGCCGGTTCGCTGCCCGAGGCTTCGAGATCGCCCATGATCGAGCGGATGCGATCGAGGCAGGCGAGAATCAGGGTGACGGCCTCGGCCGTCACTTCCAGTTCGCCGTCGCGCACCTTGCCGAGGACGTTCTCGCCGGCATGAGCGACCGATTCGAGCCGCGGCAGGCCGAGAAAGCCGCACGTACCCTTGACCGTATGAACCAGCCGGAAAATGTTCGACAGAAGTTCATTGTCGTTCGGATTCTGCTCGAGCTTGACCAGTTCAACGTCGAGCACAGCGAGATTCTCGTTGGTTTCGGTCAGAAACTCGCTCAACAAATCGTCCATGACGCCTGCCTCATCCCTTCGGGCCAAACCGGGCCGGTTCGCCGACCAGCCGGGGCGGATTTCGCGATCCCAGACTTCCTTAAAAGAATTAATTTTGCGTGAAGCCGAGGCGAATTATCGGAATGCGCGCAAGTGTCGGGAATCTGCTTTTGATCTCAGGCGCTTCGCGGATTGGCGGCAAGTTCAATCCGGCCGTTCTGCCCCTGACTCAGCGTCAGCGAATACCCGATCCGCTGGGCACTCAGGCCGGCGAAAAAGGGCAGCACGTTGCGGGCGTCGAGCTGTGCCGGGGAGATCCCCGCAAGCCCGTTCCGGCTCTCCTCGGCCGCCGCCACCTGCGGCCCCTCGCCGGCCAGCAGGAAGCCGGCCGTCGCCCCCTCTCCGGCGAAAGTAACGGCGATGGTGCCGCCGCGGGGCAGCGTCTCGGCGAGGACCATCACGCCGAGCAGCAGCAATTTGCCGAGGCCGGCCGGCGCATCACTTGGCAGCACTGCCGGCAGGCTGCCCATGGTCACGCGGGCTCCCTCGAGGAAGTCGCGCGCCAACTTCAGGGATTCGCCCAGGCCGAACCCGGCCTGGTTGCCGGCATTGCCGAAGGCACAGCGATAGGTCTGCAGCAAGGCGCTGGCGCGCTTGGCAGAGCGTTCGGCCAGACCCCGCGCTTCGGCCACCAGGGCCGGGTCCTCCTCATCCTCCAGCAATTCCAACCCATTATTGACCGCGCCGATGGGCGAGATCAGGTCATGGCAGAAACGCGAGCAGGCCAATTCGAGCACGGCGATATCGATGTTCATGGGCGGTAATCCGTGATTGCTGGGTCAGGAAAGTGCGATGCTGGAGAACCTTGCACCCGGCGCCTTCCCGCGCAACCCCGGCGTGTCGGACCGTGCTTTCGGCCAGGTTTGACGAGCACCCCCTGTCCCGGTTTCGGGCGACCTGACGCAAGCGGCTGGCTGGCGCGCGAACGGTGCGGCGGCTGGTTCCGAACTTGCCGCCCCCACAGCCCCGGGGCATCCGGTTCCTGCCCGTAATCCGAGCACGAAATAGGAGCGGTTCTCGGCGCCGTGCCGGCGACATCCTGACCGGCCACATCTTGGTGTCAGCTTGCTGGCGCTGACGATGCGTCGGGGCGAATTTTTTGTTTCTCACCATCCCTGATGTATACTTCCGCGCAATCGAACATTTGTGGCGTTTCCGACGGTCGGACAGCGGGGGCCAAGATGTTGTTTCGCATTTGCCTGGCAGTGATTTTCGCCTGCACCTGGATCACCCTGTCGCCACGCGCAGCGACCGCCGATACCAATGTGCTGTTCATCGTCGATGGCTCGGGCTCCATGAAAAAGAAGCTCGCCAGCGGCGACACGCGCATGGATGCCGCCAAGGCGGCGATGCGCGATACGCTTGCCTCGATCCCCGGCGAAGTGCGTCTTGGCCTGCTGCTCTACGGCCATCGCAAGGCCAAGGACTGCACCGATATCGAGCTGGTCTCGCCGATAGGTGCCGACGACGCGGCGACGATTGCGCAGCGCATCGACAATCTGGTGGCAAAGGGGGAAACACCGATCGCGGATTCGCTGATGCAGGCCTTGCGCAGCTTTGCCGCACTCAAGGGTCAGGACAATCGCATCATCCTGGTGACCGACGGCATCGAGGAATGCCAGGGCGATCCCTGCGCCGCGGCGGCGGCGATCCGCGATGCCGGTCTCGATCTCAAGGTCGATTTGGTTGGCTTCACCCTGACCGAGGCACAGCGCGCACTCATGCAATGCGTACCGGAGACGACCGGGGGGCAATACTATGACGCCCAGGACGTCTCCGGGCTGACGGCGGCGCTTACCCAGGTACAGCAAACGGTGGCGCCGGCGGCACCCGTCTCGCAGATCCAGATTCAGCAGCGGCCGGAACGCTTCAATCTCATTTCCGTCAAGAACGGCGGCCAGATCCTGACCACGCCGAGCGATGTCTGGCTGGCCACGAATGATGGCGAGGAGAACGCGCAGACCTGGATGCGCAGCGGCCAGGAGGCGGTCTATGCCTTCGAGGACCGGCGCAGCGCCACCTTCGATTCCTTCGGCGTGCTGATCAACGAAGCCGACAATGGCAACCCGAAGGAAATCGAAATCCTGGCCGGCGATGAAGGACCGACGGGCCAGTTCAGGGCCATCGGCATCTGCGCCTTCCAGAACGTCAAGATGCAGCAGGCGCCTTACCAGGAATGCCAGATGCCGCCGGTCACCGCGCGCTACCTGAAGGTCAAGCTGGTCTCGAACCATGGTGGCGACGGTTATGTCCGCGCCACCGAATTTCAGTTGATGGGCTCCCTCGTCGCCGATGACGGCGGCGCTGCGGCCGCGGCGGCTCCCGCCGGCATCAACCTGCTCTCACCCCGGAATGGCGGTGCCATCCTATCGACGCCGAGCGACGTCTGGCTGGCGACGAACGACGACCAGGAAACCAACGTCACCTGGCTGCGGGCGGGCGAGGAAGCCGTCTATGGCTTTGCCGAGGGCAGGCCCGCCACATTCGAGGCATTCGGCATGCTGGTCATGCAGGCCGACAACGGCGTTGCCAGGGAGATCGAACTGCTGGCCGGCGATGACGGCCCGACCGGGCAGTTCCGTTCGGTGACCACCTGCAGCTTCCAGAACATCAAGATTCTGGAGGACCCCTACCAACTCTGTCGCTTTCCGCCAGTCACCGCACGTCATCTCAAGGTCAAGATGGTGATGAACCATGGCGGCGACGGCTATCTGATAGCGAGCGAATTCCAGCTCTGGGGCAAGGTCGACGAGAATGCCGGCGGTGACGTCGCTGCGGCAGCTCACGCCCCCACCGGCATCAACCTGCTGTCGCCACAGAGCGGGGGACAGATTCTGGCCATCCCGAACGATGTCTGGCTCCACACTGCGGATGACCAGGAGGAAGGCCGCACCTGGATGTTGGCCGGTCAGGAGGGGGTCTATGCTTTCGCCGAAGGCAAGTCCGCGACCTTCGACACCTTTGGCGTACTGGTGCCGGCAGCGAACAACGGCAACCCAAAGGAGATCGAACTCCTGGCGGGTGATGACGGTCCGACCGGCCAGTTCCGCTCGATCGGCACGTGCAGCTTCCAGAATGTCAAACTGAGCCAGTCGCCCTATCAGCTGTGCGCCTTGCCGCCCACCTCGGCGCGCTATCTCAAGATCAAACTGTTGTCGAACCAGGGGGGCGACGGATACATCGCAGCGACCGAGTTCCAGCTCTGGGGCGACATCGACGCCGGGTCAGCTCCGGCTGCGGCCGCAGCGGATGCAAGCGCCGGGATGGTCAACCTTCTTTCCTCGGGTCAGGGCGGCGCGCTGCTGATGGCGCCGAACGATGTCTGGCTGAATACGGCCGATGATCGCGAAAGCCAGCACACATGGCTCAGGGCGAACGAGGAGGCTGTCTATGCGTTTGCCGGCGAAAAGGCGGCAACATTCGACACATTCGCCGTTCTGGTCACGGAAGCCGGCAACGGCAACCCGAAAGAGATCGAAATTCTGGCCGGCGACGAAGGCCCGACCGGCCAGTTCCGATCGATCGCGACCTGTACCTTCAACAACATCCGTATCGTGACGCAGCCCTATCAGTCTTGCACCTTCGCCCCTGTGACGGCGCGTTACCTCAAGGTGCGCCTGGTTTCGAACCACGGTCAGGACGGCTACTTCGTCGCGACGGAGTTCAAGCTATATGGCACGCCCAGCCCCTGAACCGATCCGGGGCCTGATCTGTTTTTGCCTCGGCCTGTTGCTGGCGCTGCTGCCCAGCGCATCGCCGGCGAAGGACCTGTCGGGCGAGACTTTCGACATTCTCCGCGACCTGATGGCGCCCTATCGCGGCGACACCATGCCGGCCATGTGTCAGCACCTTGGATCCTGGCCTCATTCGCGCCCGTTTCGCCATCTACCGACCAGGCGATAGCGGAGAGAGCCTGCCGCCCTTCAGATCGATCGACTGCCCGTTGAGGGCCGCAACCAGTTGCTCGATCTCGGCATTAGTGACATGGACCGAGCTGCCAGCCCTGACAAAGCAATCGACCGGCAGGATTCCCTTGCGATTCAGCATCAGCATCAGCATCGCCTCTCCCTGCTGGGTCACCTGTCCGGTCTGCTTGAATTTTGCATAGATGGTCGCCATGCAATTGCAGGTTCCGAATTCCTGACGCAGGGCCGGCATTCCGGGTGTGATCTTGACCATGGGAGAGAATGGCCCCCAGCTCAGCTTTGGATAGGCATCCAATTCGGGTTCGAGCCTGATATCTGCTGGCCGGGCGTCAGGACACTCGATCGTGCGTTTCATTTGCGGCTGCTCGATCGTCGGCCGACGCAGCCGATACCCAGCCGGGATCACCTCGAAAGCCGGAATTGTCCCCGGCGGATGGCAGCGGCCAGATTCATATGAGGTCGGTTGGCAGCCCTATTTGTCGAGCAGGGAAAAGAAGAACCGGTCATAGCTGACGCCAGCCGCCTGCAACTTGGCAACCAGGGCGGCATGGGCCGCCAGCATGCCCTGCTTGCGATCGGCCTGTGCGTTCTCGACGGCACATAATTCGGCATAGAGCGGGGTCACCACGTCGCGCACCAGGCGCGGATCGGCGACGCGGCGGTTGGAGTGATAGCCGATGATTTTTCCGTCCGGACCGAAGCTGGGCGTCACATGCGCCAGCACCCAGTAATGGTCGCCGTTCACCGCCCGGTTGACGACGAAAGCGAAGATCTCGCGACCGCCCTCGATCGTGTCCCACAGCAGCTTGAACACGCAGCGCGGCATGGCGGGGTGGCGGATGATGGAGTGCGGCGCACCGAGGGCCTGATCCAGGGTCAGCCCGGCGATATCGAGGAAGGTCCGGTTGACATAGGTGATCCGGCCCTTGAGATCGGTCTTGGTGACGATGACATCGTCCGCTGCGAAATGCCGCTCGACACCGGTCAGTTGCTGTTCCTTGCGCATGGCGCCCACCCTAGCCAAGCCGGGTTAAGAAAGTATCTCTCTTCCCGGAATGCGCGCTTGACCTGGATCAATCCAGCTCCGGGCGCCCGCCCCGCAATTTCTTGACCGCGCCGCGCTTGGCCTTGCCTTCCATCCGCCGTTCCTGCGACGCCCTGGTCGGCTTGGTGGCGCGCCGGGTCTTGGGCACGACGGTCGCCCGGCGGATGAGGTCGAGGAGCTTCTCCAGCGCCTCGGCCCGGTTGAGTTCCTGGCTGCGATGGCTCTGCGCGGTGATGACGATCTCGCCCGCCAGAGTCAGGCGCCGCCCGGCCAGCTTCATCAGGCGCGCGCGCACCCCTTCCGGCAGATTGGGCGAATGTTTGGCGTCGAAGCGCAGTTCGACGGCGCTCGACACCTTGTTGACATTCTGCCCGCCGGGGCCGGAGGCGCGGATGAAGCTCTCGCGGATTTCGCTTTCGTCCAGGCGAATGCGGTGGGTGACCTCGATCATGGCAGCCACCCTAGCAGTTTCCACCCCAACCGGCGACCCGTGCGGGGGAAGGCGGCGCGGCAACGATTACAGTTCGACGCCCTTCTGGCGCGCGGCCGCGATCAGCGTGTTGTTCAGCAGCAGTGCGATGGTCATCGGCCCCACGCCGCCCGGCACCGGCGTGATCGCGGATACCTTGGGCAGACAGGACTGGAAGTCGCAATCGCCTACCAGCTTGCCCTTGCCGTCGCGCTCGATGCGGTTGATGCCGACATCGATCACCACAGCCCCCTCCTTCAGCCAGTCGCCCTTCACCATCTCCGGTCGGCCGACGGCGGCCACCACGATGTCGGCGCGGCGCACTTCGCCCGGCAGGTCCCTGGTCTTCGAATGGGCGATGGTGACGGTACAGCTTTCGTTGAGCAGCAGCTGCGCCATCGGCTTGCCGACGATGTTGGAGCGGCCAATCACGACGGCATGCTTGCCGGCAAGATCGCCGAGCAGATCCTTCAGCAGCAGCAGGCAGCCGAAGGGAGTGCAGGGCACCAGCCCCTTGCCGCCTGTGGCGAGGCGCCCGGCATTCACCACATGGAAGCCGTCGACATCCTTGTCCGGATCGATCGCGTTGATCACCGCCTGACTGTCGATCTGCTTCGGCAGCGGCAGTTGCACCAGGATGCCGTGCACGGCAGCATCCTTGTTGAGCTTGTCGATAAGGGCCAGCAGTTCGGCCTGGGACGTGCTCTCGGGCAGCTTGTACTCGAAGCTCGCCATGCCGGCTTCCTTGGTCTGCTCACCCTTGTTGCGGACATAGACCTTGGAGGCCGGGTCCTCGCCCACCAGCACCACGGCGAGGCCGGGCGTGAAGCCGTGCTTGCTCTTCGCCACCGCGACCTGGGCCGCGATCTTGGTACGGAGCTTCGCCGCGAAAGCCTTGCCGTCGATGATCTTCTGCTCGCTCATGATTCCTGCTCCGTGCTATCTGCGCATAGGGGGGCGAGCCAAGCCGCAAGGGCCGCTGCCAGTTCCCCTTCATGGCCCCGAATGTCTATCAGCTTGCGCCGGTCTTTTGCCCCAGCGGCGACCGAAATGGCCGTTTTTGCGACCTTCAGCCGTTTCGCCAGCAGCGCCAGGATGGCGGCATTGGCCTTGCCGTCCTCGGGCGCCGCATTGATGCCGAATTTGAGTGCCCATTCGCCGTCGGGCTCGGCGACGAAACCCTGCGGCCCCTCGCGGCGGGATTTCGGCTGGACTCGCAGGCGCAGGCGGATGCCGCCGGGATAGGACGTGAAGACTTGTCTCGGCGTCACCGTCGCCTTTCCGCCAGCGTCAAGGAGCCGCCGTCAAAGGGCCGGCGTCAAAAGATCACGTATTCCCACATCAGGTTGCGGGCGAATTGCAGCAGCAGGATGAGCACGACGGGCGAGAGGTCGATACCGCCCAGATTGGGCATGAAGCGGCGAATGGGCGCCAGCAGCGGTTCGGTGATGCGGTAGGTCACCTCGCCCAGCATGCGCACGAATTGCTGGCGCGGGTTGACGATGCCGAAATGGATGAGCCAGGTCAGCGCGATGTTGATTATGAGGACCCAGGTGAAGATCCAGATGACGGTATCGATCAGGAGGCCGAAGGATTGCATGTGCTGTCCGCTGCTGGTGAAAACGGGCCGGGCGGCAGGCTAAGCCAGCACTCCCGCGAGGTGCAAGCCCAGAGGCGACCCGTCACTGTCCCGGCGGGGTCCCCGACGGCCTCCGGGAGATGGGTATTTCCCGTCCGTTTTCAAGCGCTTAACCCAGGCTTGACTAATTCCGGCGGCGCCACCATATTCCGCCCGGTTCCGGGCACCCCCCGGATTCCCAGCGGGTGGGCCCGTAGCTCAGTTGGGAGAGCGCCTCGTTCGCAATGAGGAGGTCGTCAGTTCGATTCTGATCGGGTCCACCAAAGCTGAGGGATTTGAGCCGCCGCAAGGGCGGCTTTTTCGTTTTCGGCCGGCCATCGATGCCGCCGCGTCACACCTTGATGCCGTATTTCTCGAAAATGCTGCTGGCAAGGCCCGATGCCTGCATGACCCGGTTGGCCTCGTCGAGGCGCTGCAGATCGGCGAAGACCGGCGATTTACGGCTGATCAGCAGGTGCCAATCGACCACGTCCATCACCGCCGGCAGTTTCTCGACCGCCTCGCCGCCTGCCACTTCTTCCAGCAGAAATCTGATCTGGTGCGACATGTCGGCGATGACGTCGCCGCGTCCGCCCACCAGCATGCGCACCGTGCCGATGGTGCCGTTCGCAAAGACCGTGCGGATGCCGCGGCTTTCCACATTGGCGCGGATCCAGCCATTGCCCTCGCTGGCGATGACCGTGGCTCCGGTCGCGGCCAGGTCATCGAGCGATTGCACCGCCGCCAACCGGTCGCGCATCGGATTGTCGCGCCGCACGAACAGGGTGACATTGCCGGCGGTCAGCGGTTCGGCCGTCGGCGCCGCATAGCGCAGACGCGCCGGCGTCACGACCAGGCACATGCCGTCGACGGCGCCGCTCTCGACCTCGGCCTGGACGCGTGGCAGGGGTAGCGGCTTGGCCACGAAATCATAGCCGGCAAGGCGCGCCAGTTCGGCCGTCAGATCGACCAGGATGCCTTGCATGCGGCCATCCTCCGCCACCCAGGAATTGGGCGGGGATTTGTCGGGATAGGCGATGGTGAGCTTGGCATGTGCCCTGGCGGGCCGGCCGCCGAATGCGGCCATCATGCCGGCGGCAAGTAGAAGGCGGCGACGGGTCAGGATCATCTCAGTCAATTTGGCACCGACCGCCGAAGCTGAAGCTGTCCAACACTTCCTTGAATGGTCGGGCGGCAGGATGCCCGGACATTCGTTTCTACCGGGTTAACGGCCGGCGCAAGCGGCGATGGCAATATCTTCCTGGCAGCTTCGCCCTGCTGGGCCGCCTATCCCCCGCGCCGCCAATCCTATTTGCCGCTGTCGGCGCCAGATATGTCGTCGGCCTGGCGCAGCTTGGGGAACCACCACATCCAGAGGCCGGTGACGGCCAGGGTGCAGATTCCGCCGAGGACTGTCGCTGCCACCGGCCCGATGGCCCCGGCGGCGATGCCGGCCCGGAAAGTACCCAGTTCATTGGAGGCGTTGATGAGCACCGAATTAACCGCGCCGACTCGCCCCCTGAGTTCGTCCGGTGTCCATAGCTGGATCAGCACCTCGCGGATATAAACGCTGACCATGTCGCTGGCGCCCATCAGGGCCAGCGCCAGGGCGGAGAGGATGAGCGAGGTCGAAAAGCCAAACACGATTGTGCCGAGGCCGAAGATGGCGACGGCGGCGAACATCAGATGCCCGGCACGGCGGCGGATCGGATAGAGGCCGAGGGCAAGGGCCATCAACAGCGCGCCTACACCGATCGCCGCCCGCAGGACACCCAGTTCCCACGGCCCCGCCATCAGGATGTCGCGGGCATAGATCGGCAGCAGGATGATGGTGGTACCGAAGAGGACCGCAAATAGATCGAGCGTCGTGGCGCCGAGCACGATCTTCTCGGCCTTCATGTAGCGCACCCCGCCAAGAAGCGAGGCCAGCATGCCATGCTCGCCCACCTCGCGCTGCGGCACCGGCCGGATCATGAGCGTCGCCACGGTCGCCAGGGCGACCATGGCCAGGGCGGTCATAAAGGCGAAGAGTGACGAGATGCCATAGAGCAGCCCGCCCAGCGCCGGCCCGGCGATCGAGCAGAACTGCCAGGTGGCGGTCGAGCAGGCGATGGCGGCGCCGATCTCGTCGCGCCGCACCAGATTGGGTGCCAGCGCCCGCGCCGCCGGCGTGAAGAAGGCGCGCCCCACGGCCAGGAGTGCCAGCAAGGCCATGATCGGCCAGACGTCTGTTGTCGCACTTTCCGATACCAGCGCGATGCCCAGCATGGCGACGAATTCGACCACCATGGACGCTGCGATGATGTTGCGGCGCGAATAGCGGTCGGCGACCGAGCCCGTCACCAGCACCAGGCAGAGAAAGGGCAGGAACTGGACGATGCCGGTCAGGCCGAGCAGGACCGGATCCTGCGTGCGGTCATAGATCATCCAGGTGACCGCGACGATCAGGATCTCGGCGGCGAGATTGCCGAAGAAAGCGTTGATCTCGAGGAACAGGAAATCCCTGTTCCGCAGGACCGAGATCATGGTGGGCTTGGTCGACATCGAATCCGGTCCCGAGGGCGGGGGCGGGGAGCGGCGCATTCTGGTCCGACCGCCGGTATCGACGCAAGCCCTCGGCAGCCTCGTGTTTCAGACTATCGCCGGACGATACGCATCCCGTCGAACGTGTAGAGGGCGACCAGTTGTGCCGAGCCGGCCGACGCCAGTTGCACGTGCTGTGGCAGATCCTGGACGGAACGCCAAGCTGCCAATGCCGCCGACCCGGCGCAGATGAGGGCGACGAACCCGACGGCGATGTAGAAGCTATGTACCTTCCTGCTGGCCATTGTTTTCGCTCTCCTGCAATGGGGCCGTGCCGCAGCAGGATCGTCCCACCGACCAGTCTGCTTTGCATCAGGCAATGCGGGAGACTCGTTCACATCGGGAAACCCCCGCTCAGCTTGCGCCGGTCGGCGCGGCGGCGATGGCAACGAAGGGCGCCACCCCACCCCGCAATTCATGGATATCCATCATGGCAAACCCGCCCGCCGCCAGTTGTGCCTCGCAGCCCGATACGATGCGGCGACACTTGGCGGCCACGGGTGGCTCGAAGAACAATAGCAGGCGCCCCCGACGCGTCAGGCAGCCCTTGATTGCGGCCAGTTCCCGCCCGGCATCCAGCCAGAACAGGTTGAGGTTGATGGCGAAGATCCGATCAAACTTCATGGCGCCCGGGTTGAACGCGGCAACAGCCGCTTGGCGAAAGGCAAGGCGGGAGCGCCTGGCATCCGGGAGTCCGGAAGTAGAAACGGCCTTCCTGGCCCTCGCTATCGCTGTCGGCGATCGGTCAATGCCAAGATAGGAGGCAACTTCGGTCCGTTGCGCGCAGCCGATCGCCGCTATCCCGGGCCCGCAACCCAACTCCAGCAGCCGGTCCCCGGCGAGAGGTGCTAGGAGTTCGAGCGCCAGGTGGATGCGTTGCGGTAGCTTGTCCTGCTCCATGGTGGTCCGCTCGATTGCGCCTGTTGGCGCACATGGTGTCGGGAAATCCGCGTTCCGTCCAGCCACGCGCCAGCCATGTGGATGCGCTGCGCGACTGGCTCCCGCCTGTGCCAGCCCTGCATTAATGGCTGGTGTGCCCTGCACACTGCCGGATTGCGGATGAATTGGCGGATGACGCATGGTTGCGGCTCGGTTCCCTCCCGAGTTCAGCCAAGTCGCAATGTCAACGCCCAGCCAGCCCCCACTCCAACCAGATTCCGCCTTGCCGCTTCGCCGGCCATGGCGTCTGTTTGCCCCGATCCTTGCCGGCGCCACCTTGCGCGAGCGGCTCATTGGCTGTCTCGGCGTCCTTATCGGCGTTGCCGCCACCAGCTACCTCAGCCATGCGGTGCTTGGTGACTGGCTGCATTTGCCCTTCCTGGTGGCGCCGGTGGGCGCGTCTGCCCTGCTCCTTTTCGCCGTGCCGGCGAGCCCCATGGCCCAGCCATGGCCGATCATCGGTGGCAATACGATCTCGGCTGCCGTTGGCGTCGCCATTGGCCATATGGTGCCGGACCCGTCATTTGCCGCGGGAATCGCCGTCGCCCTTGCTTTCCTTGCCATGTCCCTGACCCGTTCGCTGCATCCGCCGGGCGGCGCCGCGGCGCTGTCGGCCGTGCTCGGCGGGCAAACAGTGGCCGGCGCCGGTCTGCTCTATCCTTTCATTCCGGTCGGGGCCAATTCATTGCTGCTGGTCGCCATCGGCATCGCGGTACACCGCTTCACCCGTCGCGCCTACCCGCATGTTGCGCCACCTGCCCCGGCCAATACGCGGGGGACGGGCGACCTGCCGCCACAGTTGCGCGCCGGATTCCAGGCGGCGGATATCGACGCCGCTCTGGCGCGGCTCGACGAGACCTTCGATATCGACCGGGCCGATCTCGACCGGCTGTTCCGTGAGGTCGAGCACCAGGCCCTGCTGCGGGCGCATAGCAACCTGGCCTGCCAGGAAATCATGTCGCGCGATGTGGTGACGGTCGCCGGCAATGCGGCGCCGGCTGCCGCCCGCGACCTGTTGCTGCGGCACAACGTCCGGACCCTTCCGGTGGTCGACAGCGACGGCAGGTTGCTGGGCAGCGTCGGCCTGCGCGAACTGGCGGCCGGTGGCGAAGACGCCACGGTTGCTGCGCTTGCCTCGCCGGCCGCCACTGCGCCACTTAACGAACTCGCCATGAATCTGGTGCCCCGACTCAGCGACGGCCGCAGCCATGCAGTCGTCATCACCGACGAGAACGGCGGCGTTTGCGGCCTCATCACGCAGACCGACTTGCTGGCTGCACTCGCCCGTGCGCTGGTGGCAAGGATCGACTATTCGATCTAGCGTGAGCCGGCGCGACTGCGCAAATACGCCCTTCATTCCAGGATTGACGCCAATGAATGCCGCCCTCCTGTTCGATCTCGACGGCACGCTCGTCGATACCGACCATCTGCATATTGCCGCGTTCAATGAGGTTCTGGCGGGGCATGGCATCCAGCTCGACAGGGCGGACTATGTGAAGCGGGTGATGGGCAGGGCGAACGCCGCCATCGCCGCCGAGCTGCTGCCGGCCTTGCCAACGGCCGAGGCCATGCGGCTGCTGGCGGAGAAGGAAGAAGCCTATCGGAGCCTTACCCGGCGCCTGGCCGAGGCCGCGCCACAGCCGGGTGCCGGCCTTACGCCGATCGCGGGCCTCATCTCCCTGCTCGACTGGGCCGATGCGCGGGGAATCCGCAGCGCAGTCGTCACCAATGCACCACGCCGGAACGCCGATCTGGTGCTGGCCGCACTGCGGCTGGCCGATCGCTTTGCCACCATTGTCATCGCCGACGAATTGCCGGAGATGAAACCGCATCCGCTGCCCTATCTGACGGCTTTGGAGCGTCTCGGAGCCGCAGCGTCACAATCGGTCGTGTTCGAAGACTCGCCTTCGGGCATTGTCGCCGGCAGCAGGGCTGGATTGCCCGTACTGGGACTGATGACGACGCTGTCCGAGGCGGCACTGGTCGATGCCGGGGCCACCTTTGCCATCGCCGACTTTCACGATTCCCGCATCCGCCCCTTCGTCGCCGGACGCCAGCCGGCGATTGCCTGACCGGCACTCAGCGCCGGACCGCCGGGATCATGGAATCGCGCTCGATCAGGTCGGTCGGCTCGTAATCCTCCAGCGCGACGCATTGCGATACCGTTTGACCATCCTCGGACAGCGGGCAGATGACGAACTCGACCCAGCGCGACTTGAAACCCTCGACCAGCATGGCCGAATGGCCAAGGCCCGGTTTGCCCCAGGAGGCAACATTTGCGTAAGCGCCGCCGTAATCGAATTCCTCGGATTCCTTGAAGTCGATCTCGTCGGCGAAGAGGCCGGTGAAATCAAATTTGGCCATCTCGACGATAACGGTACCAACCACGCGATAGCGCGCCCGCGGCGGTGTGCCAACCATATCAACCAGCAAAAGGTAGGGCAGCAGGTCGCGGATGGCAGCGGGGTCTAGATCGACACGGCTCGGCATCTGTCGCCCGCCGCACAGCTCGCGCCAGTAGCGGTAGAGATGGGCCACCCGCGGCGAACGGAACGGCACCTCCGCCACCGCCGCGTCGATGACGCAGAAATCGGGCAGTTTCTGGTCCCCTTCCTGGCCCGGTGCCATGGCGCAGGAACGCGCCTCAGGAACGCAGGCGGCGATAGGCGAACAACAGGATGAGGGCGCCGGCCACGGCGATGATGAAGCTGCGAATGTCGAAGCCGGTGATGCTGCCAAGCCCCAGCTGGGTGGCCAGCCAGCCGCCGACAAAGGCGCCTGCAATCCCAATCAGGATCGTGATCACGAAGCCGCCGGGATCGCGGCCCGGCATGATGAACTTGGCCACGATACCGGCGATCAGGCCGAACAGGATCCAGGACAGCCACCCCATCTGCAATTCCCCCATCGTTTGTTTGCCGCGGCCGCCACCTTACCGCACGGTGTCGGCTGCCCCAATGCCCGAATGTAGCTGGGTGATTCTAGGCCAAAGCTTAGTTGCGCGCCATGTCCCGGCTTTGTCACCGGCCGGAACCCCCTTTGCCACGCCTTGGTGACCGATCTGCAATCGACGCCACGGGTATTGGAACGTGTTCCTGGCAGGCGCATTCGGCTGCCATGGGACCGGCATCGCAGGATCTGCGGCCGGGACCTCTGGAACGGGCCGGCCGGCGGGCCGGCGCGTGGCAACCGATGCAACCCAAAGCCATGGAGAATCGACATGCGGATGCGACTGACACTGCTTGCCGGCATCGCCGCCGTCGCACTGGCGCCGGCCGCTCTCGCCCAGGAAAACCTCGAGCAGGACGGCACCCAGGAGCCCTTGCTGCCCCCGGCCCAGGAGCAATACCCGGCTGACTTGGCCCCGCTCGACCAGGCGCCGCCGCCGGCCGAAGCCATCATCGAGGCCCAGCGGCCGACCGAGATGCGGGTCGAGAACCTGATCGGCGCCACGGTGATCAATCCCGACGGCGAGGAGGTCGGCAAGGTGAAGGACGTCCTGTTCGATACCAGCGGTGCGGCCACCGGAATCGTGCTCTCGGTTGGCGGTATCCTGGGTGTCGGCGCCAAGGATGTCGGCCTCAATTGGGAGGAGGTCGACATGCGCCCCGAACCGGTCGATGTCGTCCGGGTGAACTACTCCAAGGCGCAGCTTGAAGCGGCACCGCCATTCAAGACGGCGGAAGCCCAGGCGGCCGAGGAGAGCGCCCGGCAGCCGCAGGTCGAGCCGCTGCCGGCAGAGAACCCGCCGGACCAGCAATGACGATGCCGTCCGGGCGTCGACCGATGATGCCGGGGTGATGCCCGGGTGATGCCCGGGTGATGATGGCCAGATAATGACGGCCAGGTGTTGGCGGCCCACGACCCGGCGCCGGGGTCTATCTGCGACCCGGCGCCGGGTTCCTTTGTCAGCGGCCGACCGGCTGCAGAGTGCGCGACGGCGGGAAGGAAACCGTCACCCGCGTACCCCGGCCAAGCTCGCTTGAGACCGCGATCTGCCCCTCATGGGCGTCGACCAGCTTCTTGGTGATGGCGAGGCCGAGTCCGGTACCGCCATAGCGCCGCGAGATCTTCGCGTCGACCTGATAGAACGGCTGGAACAGTCGTTCTATCGATTCCGGGGGGATACCGATGCCGGTGTCGGTGACGTCGATCTGGACACCGCCCTGGACGTTGAGCCCGATGCGGATTGACGCCATGCCACCCTGGGGCGTGAATTTGACGGCGTTGGACAGAAGATTGAGGACGATCTGCTTCAGCGCCCGCTCGCCGCCGCGAAAGGCGGGCAGGTTCGGCGCGATGTCCACGGCAAGCCGTACGCTGCCCTCCTCCGCCCGCGCCTGCACCATGCGCCGCGAGGCGGCGACGATGTCGGCAAGGTCGAGCTCGGTTTCGTGCAGGGCAACCTGGCCGGATTCCAGCTTGGCCATGTCGAGGAGGTCGGTGATCAGTTGCAGCAGTAGTTGCCCGCTCTCGTAGATGTCGACCGCATACGAGCGATAGGTCTCGGCGTCGGCGCCCATGCGCTGGTCGCGGATCACTTCCGCAAAGCCCAGGATCGCATTCAAAGGCGTGCGCAATTCGTGGCTCATATTAGCCAGGAACTCGGATTTCGCGCGGTTCGCCAGCACGGCATCGTTCTTGGCGTTGATGAGATCCCTTTCGAAACGCCGCTGTTCGGTGATGTCGAATCCGATGCAGACGACGAGCGCGACCTTGCCGTCGTCGTCGGTCAGCGCGACATTGGACCAGCGCATCAACCGCTCGGTACCATCGCGCGAGACCCAGGGATTGATATTGGTGATCGGGTATTCGCTGGCCGGACGGCCGGCCACGATCTGCATCACCTGCTGGTGGCTGCCGCCGGGGAGGATATGCCGCCAGGTTTCCGGCTGCTTCAGCTCCGCCTCGCTATAGCCGGACAGGCGCTCGGCGCCGCGATTGACCCTGACCAGGCGCCCGTCGGCGTCATAGACCGTCACGGCGGCATCGATGGAATCGAGGATCAGCGAGACGAAGGCGCCGCGATAGGCGCTGTTGCGCAGCCGCAAGGCGCGAAACAGCCAGAAGGCGGCGATATTGACGGCCAGCACGGCAATGGTCACGGCCAGCGGCCAGAATGCCGCCGATTCATCGCCTGCCGTCAACCGCCACAGCGCCAGCAGGGCCGCCGCGATGCCGACAATGTTGACGACCAGCATGGTCACCGAGGCAAAGCGGTGCTGTCGCTGATCGCGGATAATCCCCTTGGCTCGATTGCTCACACGATTCCAGCCGGTTGTGACGACATGGGGTTGTGGCAGCCGAATCAGGCAAATTGCCCGACCGGCCTATGTCTTCATCCGGGCAGCTTGAGACAATTGGGTTAAGAAATTATTCATTTCCCCGGACAAGATGTCGCCGGGAAGGAAAAAAAGCACAATAGAGGCTGCTCAGTGATGTTGGGTCGATTGCAGGAATTGCCGCAGTCGGTCGGAACTGGGATTGGCGAAAACCTCCTTCGGGTTGCCTTCCTCCTCGATCCGGCCTTGATGCAGGAAAATCACCTTGTTGGCGACTTCGCGGGCAAAACCCATTTCGTGAGTCACCACCAGCATGGTGCGCCCCTCCTCGGCCAGTTGCCGCATGACGCGCAGCACCTCGCCCACGAGTTCGGGGTCGAGCGCCGAGGTGGGCTCGTCGAACAGCATTACCTTGGGTTCCATGGCGAGCGCCCGGGCAATTGCCGCGCGCTGCTGCTGGCCGCCGGAAAGGTGGCTCGGGTAATGGTTGCGCTTGTCGGCGATGCCGACCTTGGCGAGCAATTGCTCGGCTCGCTCGATCGCCTCGCGCTTAGGCACCTTGAGGACATGGATCGGGGCTTCGATCACGTTCTCCAGGATGGTCATGTGCGACCAGAGGTTGAAGCTCTGGAACACCATGCCGAGGCTGGAGCGGATGCGGTCGACCTGCTTCCAATCCTCCGGCACGGCATGGCCACCCTTGGTTGGCCGCATGCGGATGAGTTCGCCGTTGACCGTGACCCGGCCGGAATCCGGCGTTTCCAAGAGGTTGATGCAGCGGAGCAGCGTGCTCTTGCCGGAACCGGAGGAGCCGATCATGGCGATGACATCGCCGGTATGGGCGGTGACGGACACCCCTTTCAGCACTTCGAGATTGCCGAATTTCTTGTGCAGGTCCTCGACGACCAGTGCCGGCTGCGCCATGCGCCCCCCTTCCATCCCTGTCAAAATAGATGCCCTGTTCAGCTTATTGGGGGGGACGACCGTTGCGGCCGCCCCTCGGGGGCAAGGTAAGCCGATCCGACCCGCCGCGCCAAGCCCTTCGTGCCGGGCACGCAGGCGAACGGCGAACACCTTGAATTGACTTCGACTTTTGATTTTTGCAGAGTGACACCAGCAACCACTCCGGGAAATCACCGAATGGCCCCCAGCCAGCGCCGCCCAGCGGCATTATTACAGTCCTTGCGCCACTTTCTCGCCCCGGCCGAACACCAGTTCTTTTCGACGATCCTGCTGGCAACCCTGTTCCTGGCCGTTGCGGTGCCGGGCCAGTTCCCTGGCATGGGGGGCGTCGCCCATGCCCAGTCGAACGAGGTGGAATGCAGTTCGATCCGACTGAAGCTCGAAGACAGCCGGTATGACAGTACCTGCGAGATCATCAGCACCTCGACCGATGCGGTCGAAGTGCTGGAGAGCAATGCGGTGGATGGCTCGCATTTCGTCGTGGTGATCGACCACATGACCGGCCATCGCTACATCTTCCGGGGCGGCGGGTCCCTGCAGAGCGGTCTCAAGGATTATTTCAACAATCTGGAGATCGAAAAATGGGGTGCCAGCGGTGTGCATATGGGCTTTCGCACCGCTGAGTTCGTCAGCGATTTCAAGTCGATCCCGTCTGATTGCGTGGCGTTCGAGAAATACGTCCGTCGGCAATGGACCGGTTGGCGCCGTCGCATCATCGGTTTCGGCTGCAGCCGCGCCGGCGATCGCGAACAGGTCTACGAGGCGCTCGGCCTGATCAACTTCCCGGATTCCTGATCAACTTCCCGGATTCCTGATCAACTTCCCCGAACCGGGCTGTTCCTGCTACATTCCACTCCATGATCGATATCGACGACCAGCGCGCCATCATCGACCGGCGACGCCTGATGGCAGAGCTTGACGCGCTGGCGGCAGAAAGCGCCAGCGCGGCCGATCAGGGGCCGGCCGTATCCGCCATCCTGAAACGCCATCTGGCCGCCGGTCGCGACGAAATCCGGGCGCGCTTCACGAGCAACAGCCGGGGCGCCCAGGCCGGACTCAGGAACGCCCACGAAGCGGCCTTCCTGATCGACCAGATCCTGCGCGCACTTTTCGATTTCACGACATTGAAGGCCTTTCCGCTCGGCAATCCCACGGCGGCCGAGCGCCTCAGCGTGGTTGCGGTCGGCGGTTACGGGCGCGGCGAACTCGCCCCTCATTCGGATATCGATATCCTGTTCCTGCTGCCCTACAAGATGGCGCCCTATTGCGAGCAGGTGGTCGAGTTCATGCTCTATCGGCTGTGGGACCTTGGCCTCAAGGTCGGGCAGGCTGCACGATCGGTCGAGGATTGCCTGCGCCAGGCCGATGCCGACCTCACCATCCGCACCACCTTGCTGGAAGCACGCTATATCTGGGGTGACCAGACGCTCTATGAGGAATTCCGCAGCGCCTTCGCGAGGCGCATCGTCAAGGGCCGGGGTGAGGCTTTCTATCACGAAAAGCTGGCCGAACGACAGGCGCGCCATGCCCATCAGGGCGGCTCGCGCTACGAGTTGCAGCCCAACATCAAGGACGGCAAGGGTGGCTTGCGCGATCTGCAGACCCTGCTGTGGCTGTCGCGCTTCGTCGTGCGCGCGGAATCGATTGCTGCGCTGGTCGATCAGGGCCTGCTCACCGGTGCCGAGCGGGCCACCTATGACAAGGCTTTCAACTTCCTGTGGACGCTGCGCTGCCATCTCCACTATCTGACCGGGCGCGGCGAGGAACGGCTGACCTTCGATCTGCAACCGGAAATCGCGCGCCGCCTCGGCTATACCGACCATGCCGGCTCGAAGGGCGTCGAGCGGCTGATGAAACACTATTTTCTGGTGGCGAAATCGGTCGGCGGCCTCACCCGCTATGTCTGCGCGGCGATCGAGAGCCATTGCTTCCGCAAGCCGCTGCTGCGGCTGCCGACCCTCGGCATCCTCAGGAAGGAGCTCGACGGCTTTCCGCTGGAGAACGGCCGCCTCACCATTCCGCGCGCCGACCATTTCAACCAGCTCCCGATAGATCTGCTGCGCATCTTCCGGGTCGCGCAGAAGCATGATGTCGAGATCCACCCCACGGCCATGACGGCGATCTCGCATTGCCTGCGCCTCGTCGACCAGCTGCGCGAGGAGGCTGCCGCCAATGCGCTTTTCCTCGACATGCTGACGGCGCCGGCGCGAGCCGAGCTGACTCTGCGCCGCATGAACGAGGTCGGCGTGCTGGGCCGTTTCCTGCCGGATTTCGGCCGCGTCGTGGCGCAGATGCAATACGACATGTATCATTCCTATACGGTCGACGAGCACACAATCTTCGCCATCGGCATCCTCTCGCGCATCGAGCGGGGCGAACTGAAAGACGAGGCGCCGATCGCCAGCCAGGTAGTGAAGGACGTGCTCTCACGCCGGGTGCTCTATCTGGCCGTGCTGCTGCACGACATTGCCAAGGGCCGTGCCGGCGACCACTCGGAGCTGGGCGGCGAAGTTGCCGAGAAGCTGTGCCCGCGCCTGGGCCTGGATGCCGAGGAAACCGAACAGGTCGCCTGGCTGGTGCGCTATCACCTGCTGATGAGCAATACCGCGTTCCGGCGCGACATCGACGATTCCAAAACCATCGCAGATTTCGTCGATCTGGTGCAATCGCCCGAGCGCCTGCGCCTGCTGCTGGTCCTCACCGTGGCCGACATCCGCGCCGTCGGGCCGAAGACCTGGAACGGCTGGAAGGCGCAATTGCTGCGCGAACTCTATCACCGTGCCGAGGATCTGATGCTGGGCGGCGTGCATTCGGATGCGCGCGAGGAACGCGCCACGGCCGCACTGGCGCAGCTGCGCGCCGAACTGCAGGACTGGCCCGATGCCGACTGGCAGGCACATCTCGCGCGGGGCCACCCGGCCTATTGGCTCGCTTTTCCAGCAGCGACTCTCGCCCGCCATGCCCGCATGATCCGTGCCGCCGATGCCGACAGCCAGCCACTTTCGGTCGAGTTCCATATCGACAAGTGGCGGGCGATGACCGAGATCACGATATACACCGCCGATGCCAAGGGCCTGTTCTCGCAACTGGCGGGTGCCGTGGCCCTGTCGGGTGCCAGCATCGTCGACGGGCGCATCTTCACGCTGAGGAACGGCAAGGCGCTCGACACCTTCTTCGTCCAGGATGGCCAGGGCGGCCCCTTCGATCAGCCAGCCCGCCTTGCCAAGCTGACTGCGACTATCCGCCTGGTGCTGGAACAGCCGCAGCGCTTGCTGCCCCAGCTCGATGCCCTGCCCCAGCTGGCTGATCCGGCAGCGCGCAATTTTCCGATTATCCCGCGCGTCCTAATCGACAACCGGGCCAGCGCCACCCATACCGTGATCGAGGTCAACGGCCGAGACCGGCGCGGCCTGCTGCATCGCCTGACCGCTTGCCTTACCCGGCTCAACTGCCAGATTTCCAGCGCCAAGGTGTCGACCTTCGGCCATCGCGCCGTCGACGTGTTCTACGTGAAGGACCAGTTCGGCCTGAAGATCGAAAGCGAGGAGCGCCGCAAGGCGATCCGCGCCGCGCTGATGGAGGTACTGACCGAGATCGAGGAACCGGGCGATGCCGCGACCCGGGTCACCACCCTCGATTCCTGGCCGCCGCGCCCGCCGCAGAACGTCACGGCGGCGCAGTAGGCGTCTTTACTCGTTCCGCAAATATGGCGCCGCCCGGGCCCCCAGCGCGCGCCAGGATCCGGCGAAGCCGAGGCCCAGTGCCAGCACGAGCGCGACGCCCAGGATACCGAGGGCAAGCGGCGGATCGAAGGTCCAGCTGCTCTCCATCACCCGGGTGAGGAACGCCCAGGCGCCGATGCTGCCGATGACCAGCGCCAGACCGGCGCTCAGCGTGGCCAGGAAGGCGAATTCGGTGACGTATCCGAGCGCCACATCGCGCCGCGTCCCGCCCAGCATCTTGAGGAGCACCGCCTCGTAGATGCGCCGCTGCTGTCCGGTTGCCATGGCGCCAGCGAGGACCAGAGCGCCAACGATGAGCGCGATGCCGGCCGCGGTCCTGACCGCGACGCCGACCGCTTCCAGAATCCGCGTCGCCGTCGAGATCGCGTCCTTGACGCGAATCGCCGAGACATTCGGATACTTGGCGGCCAGTACCTTGACCAATTCGCTCTCGCGTTCGGGATCGACCCGGACCGTGGCGATATGGGTCTGTGGTGCCGAGCCAATGAGCCCGGGCGAGAAGATCATCACGAAGTTGATGTCGAGATGCGCCCAGTCGATCTCGCGCAGATTGGCGATCCTGGCGCCGATCTCGCGCCCCAGGATGTTGACGGTGATGGTATCGCCGACGCCAAGGCCGAGGCCGCGCGCCGCCTCGACATCGAGCGAGACCAGCGGCTCACCCTGATAGTTGGCCGGCCACCATTCGCCCTCGACCACATTGGCATTGGCCGGCCGTTCCGCCGACCAGGTGACGCCGCGATCCCCGCGCAGCACCCAGGCGACATTGGGGTCGGCCTCGACCTCCTCCGACGGCACGTCGTTGACGCGCGCGACACGGCCGCGCAGCATCGGCACCGAGGCGAAATCGGCAGAACTGGGGAAGGCCCCCACATCGGCGCCAAACTCCGCCAGCTGCCCGGGCTGGATGTCGATGAAATAAAAACTCGGCGCCTGCTGCGGCAGGGTCTCGCGTATGTCCTGGGTCAGGCCGCGCTGGATCAGGCCCACCGCCACCAGCACGGTCAGGCCAAGGCCCAGCGAGACGACGATGCCGGCAGCTGGCGATTGCGGCCGCACCATGGCGCCGAGGGCGAAGCGGATCGCCTGCGGCCAGCCTGCCGCCTGACCCCTGGCCCTGAGCCTGGCCGCGGCGCCGTGGATCGCCATGGCGAGCAGGCGGAAGAGGGCCAGCGCGCCGAGCGCTGCCAGGATGAAATAGAAACCGAGCATGCGGTCGTTGCTGCCGAGCAGGATCAGCCCGGCCAGCGCCACGCCGATGAGCGCGAGCGGGACGAGGTCGATCCGCTTCATCGCACCAAGTTCGAGCGAGAGCGCGCGGAAGAGCTGTGCCGGGCGCACGCGCTGGGCCCGCAGCAGCGGCAGCAGGGCGAAGGACGAAGCCGTCAGCAGACCGACGGCAGCGGCAAAGAGCATCGGCGCCGCATAGAGGCCGGGCAGCAGCCGCAGGCCATAGCCCGCCAGCACGGATTGGGCGGCATAGGGAAGTGCCACGCCAATGGCAAGGCCCACCAGCACGCCGACCAGGGTCATTGCCAGGACCTGCATGCCATAGATCATGAACAGCAGCGATGAGGTGGCACCGACACAGCGCAGGATGGCCAGCGACTGGGCGCGGCTTTCCAGATAGGCGCGGACCGCATTGGCGATGCCGATGCCGCCGATGAGAAGCGCGGCAAAGCCGACGACGTTGAGAAACTGGGCCGTGCGGTCGATGAACCGCTTGGCGCCGGAATTGGCGTCCTTCAATTCGCGGATGCGCCAGCCGGCCTTGGGCAGGTCGCTGCGCAATCCGTCGAGGAAGGCCTTGCCGTCGACACCCTCGGCATAGGCGATGCGATAGAGGTGATAGACCAGGGCGCCCGGCTGCAGCAGGCCGGTCTCGGCCAGCGCTTCCGGCCGCAGCATCAGTCGCGGCCCCAGCGAGAATCCGCGCAGGCCGCGATCCGGCTCGTAGGTCACCAGGGCCGCTACATGGAAAGTGGCACTGCCGACTGAAATGGCATCGCCTACCTTGACGCCGAGACGATCAGCAAGAGTCGGCTCCAGGACAGCGCCATAGAGGCCGTCAGTTTGCGGCGCCAGTGCTGCCGCAAGGCTCACGGCTGGCTCCAGTTCCAGTGCGCCATAGAGCGGATAGGCGTCGTCGACCGACTTTACCTCGGCCAGGGTTGGCGCGACATCGGGGTCGGCGACCTTCACCATGGCGCGCATTTCCATGGCATGCGAGACGCGGCCGCCCGCTTCCATCGCATTCCGCTCGGTGGCATCGGCTTCGCGATAGGCCAGGCGCAACTCGGCATCGCCCCCCAGAATCGCGCGCGCATCGGCGGCAAAGCCGGCCTCGATCGCGGCCGACAGTGAGCCCACGCCGGCGATGATGCCGACGCCCAATGCCAGCGCCGCAATGACGATGCCGAAGCGGCGGATGCCGCCGCGCAATTCGCGTCGCGCCAGCCGGGCGGCGAGAACGAGCTGCCGCATGGTCAGGCCGCCATCCGTTCGTCGCCGACGATATGGCCGTCGGCCATGCGCAGGGTCCGGTCGCAGCGCCGGGCGAGGCCCGGATCATGGGTGATCAGCAGCAGGGTCGCCCCCACCTGCTCGCGCAGGGCAAACAGCAGTTCGATGATCCTCTCGCCGGTATCGTGGTCGAGATTGCCGGTGGGTTCGTCGGCCAGCAGCAGCTTCGGCCGCGGCGCGATCGCCCGCGCCAAGGCGACACGCTGCTGTTCGCCGCCGGAAAGCTGTGAGGGATAGTGTGTGACACGGTGGCCCAGCCCCACCTCCTCCAGCGCCCTTGACGCAATCGTGAACGGGTCGTCGATGCCGGCCAGTTCCAGCGGCACCGCCACGTTCTCCAGCGCGTTCATGGTGGGGATGAGGTGGAAGGACTGGAAAACGATGCCAATCTGCCGGCGTCGGAACAGGGCCAGTTCATCCTCGTTCATGCGGGTAATTTCGGCCCCGTCGATCCGGATGCGCCCCGAAGTTGCGCTCTCGAGGCCCGCGAGCAGCAGCATGAGCGAGGTCTTGCCCGAGCCCGACGGCCCGACCAGACCGACCGTCTCCCCGGCCGCGATGCCCAAATCGATGCCGTTGAGGATATTGACCTCGCCAGCGGCACTGCCCAGTTTAAGGGCAACCTGAGAGAGTTCGATCATGCCGTCCTTTTCCGGAATCCCCAGTTTTTCACGTCTCGTTCCCGTCCTTGCCGCCGGATTGCTCCTGCTGGCCGCTGCCGTGGTCCCGGTTTCGGACCGGGCGCAGGCTGCCGAACCGGTGCGCATCCTCGCCTTTGGCGACAGCCTCACCGCTGGATACGGTCTTCCCCAGGAGGATGGATTTGTCCCCCAGCTGCAGCAGGCCCTCGATAAGATGGGGCGCAGGGCCCAGGTAATCAATGGGGGTGTCTCCGGCGACACGACGGCCGGCGGCGTCGCCCGGCTGGACTGGATGCTGGCCGACCGGCCCGATATCGTCATCCTGGAACTGGGCGCCAATGACGCCCTCCGCGGCCTGCCGCCGGAGGAAGCCCGGCGCAATCTCGAGACCATCATCCAGCGCATCAAGGACACCGGCGCCGAGATCCTGCTGGCGGGCATGCTGGCGCCGCGCAACATGGGCGAGGATTATGCCGATGCCTTCGACGCGATCTATCCCGACCTCGCCGCCGCCCACCAGCTGGAACTCTACCCCTTCTTCCTCGAGGGCGTCGCGACGCGGCCCGAGCTCAACCAGGGCGACGGCATCCATCCGACCAGGGAAGGCGTCGCCGTGATCGTCGAGGGGATCATGCCCCAGCTGGCCAGATTGCTGGACAACGCGTCGTGAGTGACGGCCGCCAGACCCGGGTCTGCCGCGCCGCTCATGCCGGCGCCAGCCGGATCGGCACACATTGGGCGGACCTCACGCGCCACTGCCTCGCCCGCATCGGACCCCTGCAGCGCGACGAACTGGGATTCGTCTATGCCAGCGACCATCTGGCGCCGCATCTCCCGGCCATCGTCGACCAGTTGCGCCTGGCCAGCGGCCACGACAGCTGGATCGGCACGCTGGGCCTTGGTGTGCTGGGCAATGACGGCGCCGGCGATGTCGCCGAATACTTCGACGAACCGGCCATCAGTCTGATGGCGCTGCCGGTCGCGCCGGATTCCTTCCGCCTGCTCGACCCCAATCCCGGCGGATCATCCAGCCGCTTGCGCGCGATTTCAGACTGGATGGCAGCGCGGCACCCCTGCGTCGGCATCGTTCATGGCAACCCGACCAACGGACACCTGCCGGCACTTATGCGCCAGCTGAGCAGTTCGGCGGGGCTGTTCCTGCTGGGCGGCCTGACCGCGTCGCGCCACGGCTACCTGCAGGTGGCCGGCGAGACCGGCGAGGCCGCCCTGTCGGGCGCCCTGCTGACCGATGCAGTGAGCGTGGCAACGGGACTCAGCCAGGGTTGCTCGCCGATCGGCCCGCAGCACGTCGTGACGGAGGTCGAGGACAGCATCATCAAATCGCTGGACGGCGAACCGGCTCTTGCCGTGCTGAAGCGCGAAATCGGCGAGGTGCTGTCGCGTGACCTAAACCGCATCGCCGGATTCATCTTCGCCGCCCTGCCCGTCCCCGGTTCCGACACCGGCGACTTTCTGGTGCGCAACATCACCGGTATCGATTCGAACCGTCAGTGGCTGGCGATCGGCGCCGATCTTGCCGAGGGCCAGTCAATCATGTTCACCAGGCGCGACCGGGCCGGTGCGGAAGCGGATCTTGCGCGCATGCTGCAGCGCCTCAAGGCCCGCCTCGACCGACCCGTCAAGGGCGGCCTCTATGTCTCCTGCGTTGCACGCGGGCCCAGTCTGTTCGGCCCTCATGCCGTCGAGACCGGCATCATCCGCCAGCATCTCGGCGATTTTCCGTTGACGGGCTTCTTCGCCAATGGCGAGATCAGCCACGACCGCTGCTACGCCTATACCGGCGTCCTCACCCTCTTCCTCTGATCCTGCGACAGGAAACAATCCATGGAATTCCGCCGCCTCGGGCGTACCGACATCAATGTCAGCCTGATCTGCCTCGGCACGATGACCTTCGGCGAGCAGAACAGCGAAGCCGAGGGTCACCAGCAGATGGACATGGCGCTGGAGCGCGGCGTCAATTTCTGGGACACGGCCGAGATGTATGCCGTGCCACCCCGCGCCGAAACCTATGGCGCCACGGAACGGATCATCGGCTCCTGGTTCCGGCGGAACCCCGGCAAGCGGGACAAGGTGGTCCTGGCCAGCAAGATCGCCGGGCCGGACGAGCGCCTGACCTATGTGCGCGGCGGCAAGCTGGATTTCTCGCGCGCCAGCATCCGGGCGGCGCTCGACGAAAGCCTCCGGCGTCTCGGCACCGACTACATTGACCTCTATCAGTTGCACTGGACCGAGCGCAGCACCAACAGCTTCGGCCGCCTTGGCTACGAGCACAAGACGGAAGAAACCTTCACACCCTTTGCAGAAGTGCTGGCCGTTTTCGCCGACGAGATCAAGGCCGGCCGCATCCGCGCCATCGGTTTGTCCAACGAAAGCGCCTGGGGTACGACGCGCTGGATGGCGGAATCGGAGCGCCTCGGCCTGCCGCGCATGGCTTCGATCCAGAATGCCTATTCCCTGCTCAACCGCAGCTTCGAGGTGGGCCTGGCCGAAGTCGCGCATCGCGAGAATTGCGGCCTGCTCGCCTATTCGCCGCTCGGCATGGGAGCGCTCACCGGCAAATATCTGGACGGCAGCGCCTCGCCCGCCGACCGGCTCAACCGATACCCGCATTTCAAGCGCTATCGCGGCCCGCATGCCGATCCGTCGACGGCCAAGTATGTCGCCCTGGCACGCAGTCACGGGCTAGACCCCGCGCAGATGGCGCTCGCCTTCGTCAATTCGCGCCCCTTCGTTACCAGCAATATCATCGGCGCGACCAATCTCGCGCAACTGGGGCGCAATATCGACAGCGCCGATATCCGCCTGTCGGCGGAAGTGGTTAACGGGATCGAGGCGATCCACAAGGAACATACCTATCCCTGCCCGTGAAGGCCCGTCCTTTGACCCCGGCCGGCTCCGGCGGGCGGTTTCATTGTTCTGTCACCGGGATCGCTGATATGATCGTGCCATTGGCGATTCGGCCGTTTCCTTCGGCAGGTGTGTGATGCGCCTCTTCGTGGCCCTTTCCCTGCCCGACCCGGTGCGCTGGCAACTGCGCCTGCTGTGCGGCGGCCTGCCGACCACCAAATGGGTGCCGCCGGAGAATTTCCACATCACGCTGCGTTTCCTGGGCGAACTGGACGGGCGCGAGATGGATTATGTCGACGCCGCCCTCGCCGGTATCCGGGCGCCAGGCTTCACGCTGCGCCTCGCCGAAGTCGGGCATTTCGCCAGCGGCGGCCGCGTCAAGGCGATCTGGGCCGGCGTCGCCAAGGAGCCGGCGCTGATGCATCTTCAGGAAAAGA
The DNA here is from genome assembly GCF_004363235.1 of Dongia mobilis. Taxonomy (GTDB): domain Bacteria; phylum Pseudomonadota; class Alphaproteobacteria; order Dongiales; family Dongiaceae; genus Dongia; species Dongia mobilis. Next base: position 574,879 of record NZ_SNYW01000006.1, on the reverse strand, counting down.
TCGAGTCGGCCGTGGTGCGGGCGGGCCTGCCGCCGGAGGGCCAGAACTATCGGCCGCATGTGACGCTGGCGCGCCCCAAGGACCCGCCGCCGCACAAGCTGCAGCAATACCTTGCCATGCACAATCTCTTCCGCTCGGAGCCATTCGAGGTGACGCAATTCACCCTGTTCTCGAGCCATCTCGGCGGCGAGACGCCGATCTATCACGCCGAGCGTTCCTACGACCTCTCGACCAGCTACGCCTATCGCCAGGCACGAGCCTGACCATAGGCCGGGATCAATGATCGCCCAGGACTGATGATCGCCTAGCCGCGGCCCTTCTGCTCAGCCCACCAGGTGACGGCCAGCGAACAGGCGCCAAGAACGGCAAAGCCGACCACCAGGGGCAGCACGGTGCCCTGATAGGCAGCGCCGATAATGGCGCCGCAACCGACCGAGATGAAAGTCGTGCAGGCGCCGATCACGGCGGCGCCGACGCCCGCTATGTGACCGAGTGGCGACATGGCGAGCGCATTGAAATTGCCGAACAGGATGCCGATCAGGAAGAAGGTCGCCATCATGTAGCCGACGAAGAGCGGCAGCGGCGGCACGCCGTCCAGGGCGACGACCGCGACGGCGAAAGCGATCGAGAGCAGCGTATGCGCCCATTGCGCCCGGCCCGAGAGGAGGCGCATGCCAAAGCGCATGACCAGCCTGGCATTGAGCAGCGAGGCTGCGCCGAACGAGATCGCCAGGATGCCGAAATAGACGGCGAACCACTTGCCGACGCCGTACATCTCCTGGAAGATCTGCTGCGAGGAGGCGAGATAGCCGATGAAGGCGCCGAAGACGAGGCCGGTCGCCGTCATATAGCCGAACGAGATGCGGTTGCGGAATACTTCGATGACGGCACGCAGGATGCGGCCCAGCGACAATTCGCGTCGCCGCGAGATGTCCAGCGTCTCCTCCTGCCGCAGCGCGAACCACAGGCCCGTGCCAAGCCCCAGGATCAGCAGCATCCAATAGATCGCCCGCCAATGCGCAACCAGCAGAATACCCTGACCCAGGGCCGGCGCCAGCACCGGCACCAGGATAAAGACCGAGGTCACCAGCGACATGATGCGCGCCATGGCGCGCCCCTCGAAGCGGTCGCGGACCATCGCCACCACCACGGTGCGTGGGCCGGCAGCGCCGAAACCCTGCAGAAAGCGGCCCAGCAGCATGGTGTCGAAATCGCGCGCCAGCAGGCAGATGACGCTGCCCAGCGTGAAGATGGCAAAGCCGGCATAGATCGCGGGCTTGCGCCCGACACTGTCCGAAACCGGGCCATACAGGATCTGTGCAATGCCAAAGCCGGCAAACAGCACCGTTATCACCATCTGCCGGTCATTGGGATCGGCGGCTCCGAGGTCGCGCGCGATCTCGGGTAGCGCCGGCAGCATGGAATCGATCGAGAGCGCCACCAGCGAGATGGTGAAGGCCAGCAGCAGGACGAACTCGATGCCGGGATTCGGCGCGGACGGATTGGGGGAACTGGGCTGCATGACTGGCACTCGATGACGCGAGACAAAAACAGCGGGCCGCCCGATATGGCGGCCCGCTCCGGGCATGATGGCCGACGCGCTACGCCGCCACCACCGCGCTCACCGTATGGGTGCCATGCGGCGTTGGCGCCTCACTCGGCGACGCGGCGCAGGCGATAGATCATGTTGTCGAGGGCGAAGACCAGGAGATCGTCGGCCAGCAGGCTGAAATCCATATAGACATCGGCATCGCCCGATTGGCAGGTCATGGCGAGGTTGAGGATGTCGCCGCCATCGTGGCCAAGATCGGCCGCCTGCCGGGCAGGGTCGCTGAGATTGCCCTGGAACAGGAACGCCGCCGGCACCTCCGCCACTTCGAACCTGGCCTTGTCGCAATTGAGAAAGCCCGGCGCCTGCACGGCCTGCGCCATGAAGGTTATCCGGCCCTGCGCGATCTCGGCATTGACCGGTCCCTTGTAGTCCGCCTCCACCCAGGGCGCCTGGACCACGTCGACGACGTCCCAGGAACCGGCGAACGGCTCCTGCGCATCGGCCGGACCGATCTGCAGCAGCGTACCGGCCAAACCGGCGAGGCTTGCCAGCGTCACGGCGCCCACCAGCAGCAACTTGCGCGTCATCACACATCTCCGGCCGGCCATCCCCGGCCGGCGAACTCAGCAATCCCCGACGCCTAACTAACCCGCCCCGGGGCGATGTGCAACGGCAGCAACTGTGAGCCCTGTCACCCGGCAGTCACAAGAGCGCGGGCGCCCTGCTATCGGCGCCGCCTGCCGCCGAGATCCGGCAGGAAGGCGGCGCAGAAGCCCAGTGCCGGCAAGAAGGCACAGATCTGATAGACGAACGCGATGTCGGTGAGATCGGCCAGTTGCCCGAGTACCGCGGCGCCGATGCCGCCCATGCCGAAGGCAAAGCCGAAAAACAGCCCGGCGACCATGCCGACCTTGCCCGGGATGAGTTCCTGACCATAAACGACGATCGAGGCGAAGGCAGATGCGATGATCATGCCGATCGGCACGGTCAGGATTACCGTCCAAACGAGCCCAACATGAGGCAGCACCAGCGTGAAGGGCAATGCGCCGAAGATCGATCCCCAGATGACACGCTTCGGCCCGATGCGGTCCGCCACCGGTCCGCCGAGCACGGTGCCGAGGGCAAAGGCGCCGAGGAACAGGAACAGATAGATCTGCGCGTCGGCGATTCCGACACCGAAGGTCTCGATCAGATAGAAGGTGTAGTAGGAACTGAGGCTTGCCGTATAGAAGTATTTCGAGAACAGCAGCACCAGCAGCATGCCGATCACGAAGGCGACACGGCGGCGCGACAGGCCGTGCCCTTCAACCGGCGGGCGCTTCCGCCGCGCGGCGGCGGCGCGGTGATTCTTGTACCAGTTGCCGATACCCGCCAGCAGCACGATGGCGACCAGCGCCGTGATCGAGAACCAGCCGATCGCCCCCTGGCCATGCGGCACGATGAACCAGGCCGCAACCAGCGGCCCGATCGCGGAACCGACATTGCCGCCCACCTGGAACAGGGATTGTGCGAAACCATGCCGACCGCCCGAGGCCAGACGCGCGATGCGCGAGGATTCGGGGTGGAAGATCGACGAGCCCATACCCACCAGCGCCGCCGCGCAGAGGATCAGCGGAAAGGTGGTGGCGAAGGCCAGCAGGATGAGGCCGGCAAAGGTGAACCCCATGCCGAGCGAGAGCGCATAGTTCTTGGGCCGGTGATCGGTATAGAGGCCGATGGCCGGCTGCAGGAGCGAAGCCGTCACCTGGAAGGTCAGCGTGATGAGACCGATCTGCCCGAAGTCGAGTGCGTAATTGGATTTCAGGATCGGATAGATGGCCAGCAGCAGCGACTGCATCATGTCGTTAAGCATGTGGCAGATGCTGATCGTCACCAGGACCAGGGTCCGGGTTTGCCCGGTATCGTCTTGCGCCGGTGCCGCAGGCCTGGCTGCCTGGCCCGGGGTCGATATCGCTTGATTGGCTTCGACGGCCACGCTGAACTCCTGAAAATCCGCTGGATTCTGTGAATTGCGCAGAATCTACTCAACGGATTGCGGCCTGCTTGCCATAATAGGCCATTTTCTTTCGATTTTGGGCCAAAGATTGAGGCAGCCATGGTTCGCAACGTCCGTAGCGCCGATTACGAAAGCATCCCGCGCCCGATTGTGGCGGTCGGCATCGACATGCCGGCGGATCACGAGATTGGCAGCCACAGCCACGCCAGGGGCCAGCTACTCCACGGGGTCTCCGGCGTGATGACAGTGGTCACCGAACACGGCACCTGGATCGTGCCGCCGGACCAGGCCGTCTGGATTCCGCCCGGCATCATCCATAGCGTCCGCGCGATCGGCCCGGTGGCGATGCGCAGCGTCTACGTGACGCCGGACCGACTTTCCGGGTTTCACGACAAGTGCCAGGTGCTTGCCATGTCGCCGCTGATGCGCGCACTGGTCAATGCCGCCGTGGATATGCCGGTGGAATACGACATTGCCGGCCGCGACGGTCTGGCGGCGGACCTGCTGCTGATGGAGTTGCGCGCCCTGCCGACCCTGCCGCTCTCGCTGCCCCTGCCGCGCGATACGCGCCTCGTCAAGCGTTGCCGTCGCTTCCTGCAGGCACCGCGGGCCGATGTGAAACTCGATCATTGGGCGGCGGATCTGGCGATGAGCCGCCGGACCCTGACGCGTCACTTCAAGCTGGAATGCGGCATGAGCCTCGCCGCCTGGGCGCGGCGAGCCTGTCTCTTTGCCGCGCTGCCGCGCCTTGCCGGCGGCGAAAAGGTGACCGCGATCGCCCTCGACCTCGGCTATGACAGCCCGGCCGCCTTCACCACCATGTTCCGCAGGACTCTGGGCTTCCCCCCTAGCCGTTATCCCGGCCTTGCCGCCGGCTAGAATCCGCGCAGTGGCAGTTCCTTGCCACGCCGCAGCCAGTTATCGGCCGGGTAACCGGCAGCACCGTCGATCACATGCAGGGTATAGGCATGGCGCGAGCGCGCCGAACGGTTGGCGCTGCTGTAATGCGGCAACAGACCGTGAAGCACGACCAGCGTCCCCTTGCGGGCGTCGAGCGCGACCGGTTCGGCCTCGGGCCAGGGCGTGTTGTCGAGCGTCTCCGTCACCATCGCCTCGCCCATGCGCCGGAATCGCTTGCGCAAGGGCCCCTTATGCGCTCCGGGCAGTGCCAGCATGCCGCCATTCGACGAATCCGCGTCCTCCAGCGCAAACCAGAATCCGATGCAGCTCAAGGGATCGGTATAGAGGTAAGTGGAATCCTGGTGCCAGGACACCTCGCCGCCGATGCCGGGCTGCTTGAAGATGTACATGGATTGCAGCAGCAGCGGATCGCGGAACAGCCCGCCGGCAAGTGCGGCGAGCCGCGGCTGGCGCGAGAAGGCCGAGAAGACCGGATCAAGGTCGTGCATGGCATGGCCGATCTTGTTGACCGCCAGCGCCTTCGGCCTGGTCAGGTTTCCCTCGGCATCAACCGCCTCTTCCTCGAGGAAGAAGCGGATGGCGTCCCCCGATTCCTGGAAATAGCGATCCGCGGCATGCGCCACCGATGTCGTCGAGAATACCGTGCGGTGCGCCGCCGCGTCGAAACCGTCGACCAGCTCGCGGGCTCGCGCCACCAGGGCGTCGCACAGATCCGGCGCCACGAAATCCTCGATCAGCAGATAACCTTCGGCATCGAAGGCGGCGCGCATCTCCGGCGTCAGCCCAGCATCGGTGGCGGCTAAGCGGCGCGGTTGCATCAGAAGCAGGCCTCCCCATGGGCAAGCCGGTCGAGGCCGAGATGCGCGGCGAGAGTCTGGCCGAGATCGGCAAAGCTGTCTCGCCGACCGAGGCTGCCGACCGGCGCCGCCGGCCCGAAGAACAGCGCCGGCACGAATTCGCGCGTGTGATCGCTGCCGGGCGCAGTCGGGTCGCAGCCGTGATCGGCGCTGATGAGGGCGAGGTCCCCGGGCCGCAGCGCGGCCAGGAATGCCGGCAGGCGCGTATCGAAGGCCTCGAGCGCCGCGGCATAGCCGGCGACGTCGCGGCGATGGCCGAACAGCGTGTCGAAATCGACGAAATTGGTGAAAGTCAGGCTGCCGGCGGGCGCCGTCGCCACACAATCCAGCGTCGCGTCGAACAGCGCCTGATTGTCCGCCGCCTTGACCTTCCGGCTGATGCCGCGGCCGCCGAAGATGTCCGCGATCTTGCCGACCGAGATCACCTCGCGCCCCTCAGCCACCAGCCGGTCGAGCAGCGTGTCCTCCGGCGGCGGTGTCGTCAGGTCGCGGCGGTTGGCAGTACGGATGAAGGTGCCGCGCGCCTCGCCCAGGAAGGGCCGCGCGATGACGCGGGCGATGCGCCAGGGCTCCAGCAGGCGCTTGGCGACGGCGCAAATCGCGAGCAGGCGCTCGAGGCCGAAATGCACCTCATGCGCGGCCACCTGGAACACGGAATCCGCCGAGGTGTAGCAGATCGGATACCCGGTCCGGATATGCTCCTCACCCAGGCGGTCGAGGATCTCGGTGCCGGAGGCATGACAATTGCCGAGGATGCCGGGAAGCCCGGTTTCCTTCAGGAACGCCGCGACAAAATCCGCCGGAAAAGCCGGAACCGATTGCGGGAAATAGCCCCAGTCTACCGGTACCGGGCAGCCTGCCATTTCCCAATGTCCGCTTGGCGTATCCTTGCCGGCGGATTTTTCGGCGGCGGCGCCGAAGGCCCCCGAAACATGCGCAATCTGCAGCCCGGCGGGTATATGACCTGTCGCCAGTTCCGCCGCGCGGCCGAGGCCCAGTTGCGCCAGGTTTGGGAGGCGCAGGGGTCCGGCGCGCAAGCCGGGGCGATCGGCCAGCCCGCTGGCGCAGGCAGCCGCGATATGGCCGAGGGTATCGGCTGCCTCGTCACCGAAGCGCGCCGCGTCAGGTGCAGCGCCGATGCCGAAGGAATCCATGACCAGAATGAAGGCGCGGCGTTCCATAGGATCAGTCTAGCTCAATGCAGCTGCTCGATCACCACCGGGCCGTTGCGGCCGGGCTCGCCGACGATGCGCACTGCGCGCCGCAGACGTTCCATCGCCGCCTCGGCAGCCGCGGCATCGGCGGCATGAACCAGGGCGATGGGGCGCTGCGGACCGATCTCCTCGCCGAGGCCGGCGATCTCGCTCAGGCCGACGCGATGGTCGATCGCATCCTCGGGCCGCACGCGACCGCCGCCCAGCGCGACCACGGCCATGCCGATGGCTCGGACATCCATGCTGAGCAGTCGACCCGCCGCTTCCGGATAGCAGGGCAGCACAATGGGCGCAGGAGCGAGATGATGCGCCGGCCGCTCGAGGATATCGGCCGGGCCGCCCAGCCCTTCGACCATGCGGCGGAAACGCTCGGCGGCGCGGCCATCGGCCAGGGCGCGCTCGGCCATGTGCCGCCCCTCGCGCGCATCAGCCGCCTTGCCGCCGATGACCAGCAGTTCCGCCGCAAGCGCCAGCGTGCAGTCAAGCAGGCGCGGATCGGTCGCCTCGCCCTTCAGGCAGTCGATCGCCTCCATCATCTCGAGGGCATTGCCGGCCGTCCGGCCCAGCACCTGGTTCATGTCGGTGATGAGCGCGCTGGTACGCACCCCCGCCCCATTGGCGACACGGACAATGGAATCGGCCAGTTCCCGCGCCATCTCGAGTTCGGCAGCAAAGGCACCGCTGCCGGTCTTGACGTCCATCACCAGCCCCTCGAGGCCGGCGGCCAGCTTCTTCGACAGGATCGAAGCGGTGATGAGGGCGATGGATTCCACCGTCGCCGTGACGTCGCGGATGGCATAGAAGCGCCGGTCGGCCGGCGCCAGGTCGGCAGTCTGGCCGATGATCGCACAGCCAGCCTGCTTCACGACGTCCCGGAAGGTGCCAAGATCGGGCGCGGTGCGATAGCCGGGAATGGCATCGAACTTGTCGAGCGTACCGCCGGTATGGCCGAGACCGCGGCCCGAGATCATCGGCACATAGGTGCCGCAAGCCGCCATGATCGGCCCCAGGATCAGCGAGGTCTTGTCGCCGACGCCGCCGGTCGAATGCTTGTCGAGGACCGGGCCGCCGAGGCCCAGCGACGACCAGTCGAGCACGCTGCCCGATCGCATCATGGCGCGCGTCAGGGCGACCCGCTCGGTCATGTCCATACCGTTGAAGAAGACCGCCATGGCGAAGGCCGCGATCTGCCCCTCGCTGACCCCACCCGAGGTTATGCCGGCAACGAAGAACGCGATTTCCGCCTCGGTCAGGCGCTGGCGGTCGCGCTTCTTGCGGATGATCTCCTGCGGCAGCATCAGGCAAGCCCCTCGATCCAGGCGCGCAGCAGGCGCGACAACCGACCGGAAGCGGCCGCCATTTCCGCCATCGTGTGCTGGTGGCTGAGCGGCGCCGCACCCAGCCCGGCAGCCAGATTGGTGATGGCGCTGACCCCCAGCACGCGCAACCCGTGATGACGGGCCAGGATCACATCCGGCACGGTCGACATGCCGACTGCATCCGCACCCATCGCGCGCAGCATGCGGATTTCGGCCGGCGTCTCGAATTGCGGCCCCGACACCCAGGCATAGACACCGTCATGGAGGACGAGGTCGAGCGCCTTCGCCTGTTCGCGCAAGGTAACGCGGAGCTCCGGGTCATAGGCGTTCACCATGTCGACGAAACGGCCGTCCCCCTCGATTCCGAAGAGCGGCGAGGCCTGGACCAGGTTGAGATGGTCGGCGATCAGCATCAGGCTGCCCGGCCCCATATCCGGTTTCAGCGAACCGGCGGCATTGGTGGCGACCAGGATATCGCAGCCAAGCGCCTTCAGGCACGCGATCGGAACCTGCATCGCCGTCGCATCGCCGCGTTCGTAGAAATGCACGCGGCCCTGCAGGGCGGCAACCGGCACCTGGCCGATCCGCCCCAGCACCAGGTGGCCGGCATGGCCGGTGACACCGGACCGGCCGAAGCCAGGCAGATCGCCATAGGGTATGGCAACCGCCTCCGATATCGTATCGGCAAAGCCGCCCATGCCGGAGCCGAGGACGAGGCCGATCCGCGCGCGGAAACCGGGGGCGCGGGTGGCAATGATCTCGGCCGCACTCACGGCAGGTGTTCCTTGTCGAAGGCCGCCGGCAGCAGCTCGTCCAGGCGGAAGGTCTGCCGTACCCCTTCCGGCCCGCAGATATGGACCGGCGTGTCGGCGGCGGCGAACTCGGCCAAGCGCTGGCGGCAGCCGCCGCAGGGTGTCGTCAGTGCCGCAGTGCCAATCACCGCGACCGCGCGGATGCGCCTGGCGCCGGCCGTCACCATGGCGCCGAGCGCCGAGGTCTCGGCACACCAGCCTTCCGGGAAGGATGCGTTCTCGACATTGCAGCCGGCATAGACCCGGCCGTCCTCGGCCAGGATCGCGGCCCCCACCGGGAAGTGCGAATAGGGCGCATAGGCGCGGTCCATCGCTGCCTTGGCTGCCGCGAAAAGCTCGGATTTCATGGAATCAACGCTCCTTGACATAGGGTCGCCCCAGCGCTTTCGGCGCCAGGGCCTTGCCGATGAAACCGGCCAGCAGAATGACGGTGAGGATATACGGCAGGGCCTGGATCAGGGGAACCGGCACGGGACCGATGCCGGGAATGACCGCGCCCTGCAGGCGGATGGCAACCGCATCCAGGAAACCGAACAGCAGGCAGGCGAAGAAGGCCGGCCATGGCCGCCACTTGCCGAAGATCATGGCGGCCAGCGCGATAAAGCCCCGTCCGGCGGTCATCTCGCGCTGAAAGGCGGCATTCTGCGCGATGGCAAGGAAAGTGCCGGCAAGGCCGCAGAGCAGCCCGGCCAGGATCACCGCGGAATAGCGCAGGCGCAGCACCGAAATGCCCGCTGTGTCGACCACGGCCGGCGCCTCGCCGACCGCCCGCAGCCGCAGACCGAAGCGGGTGCGATAGAGCAGGAACCAGATCAGCGGCACCAGCAGCAATGCAAGATAGGTCAGCAGCGAATGGCCGCTCACAACATCGGCATAGAACGGCCCGATGAGCGGCACCTCGCGCAGGTCGGCGGCACCCGGCAGTTGCAGCGGCATGAAGCGCTGTTCCGGGTTGAGGTCCGGTGTGTTGCCGCCGCGGCCGAACCAGGCATTGCCAAGCACCACCGTCAGCCCCATCGCGATGATGTTGATGGCGACCCCCGAGACCACCTGGTCGCCGCGATAGGTGATGCTGGCCAGGCCGTGCAGCAGCGAGAGGGCGGCAGCGATGGTGAGGCCGGCGAGCAGCGCCAGATAGGGCGAGCCGGTCAGCGCCGCCGTCACCGCCGCGGCAAAGGCGCCGGCCAGCATCTTGCCCTCGAGGCCGATATCGATCACTCCGGCGCGTTCCGACAGCAGGCCCGCCATGGCGCAGAGGATGAGCGGTGTCGCCAGGCGAAGCGTCGCAGCCAGGGTCGAGATGCCAAGGTAGAACAGGTCATCCATGGGCCGGCACTCCGGCGCCCGACCGGCGGGTCGCGATATACTGATAGAGGCGCGCGACCCAGGGCCGGTTCATATAGGCAAGGGCGCCCGAGAACAGGATGATGAGGCCCTGAATGGTGACGATCATGTCGCGCGTGATGGTCGGAATCTCGAAAGCCAGTTCGGCGCCACCCTGGTAGAGCGCACCGAACAGCAGGCTGGCCAGCACGATGCCGAAGGGATGGTTGCGCCCCATGAGCGCCACAGCGATGCCGGTGAAGCCGGCCCCGGCGACGAAATCCAGCAGCAGCCGGTGCTGCAGCCCAAGGATCTCGTTGACGCCGACAGAGCCGGCGAGTGCGCCTGACAGCGCCATGGCGATCAACGTCACCCGTGCCGGGCGGATACCGGCATAGAGCGCGGCGCTGGGCGAGAGGCCGGTCGCCCGGATCTCGTAGCCGAGACGCGCGCGCCAGATGAACACCCAGACCAGGCCGCAGCAGATTAGCGCCCAGAGAAGCGAGAGGTTGAGCGGCGAGTCCGCCATGTCGATGCCGACCAGGCCCAGCATCTCGCGCATGGTGGGCAGCCAGGCCGTCTCGGCGAATTCGCGGCTGTGGGCCGACATCTGCCCGGGCTCGATCAGCACGTCCACCATCAGATAGACCATCAGCGCCGAAGCGAGGAAGTTGAACATGATGGTGGTGATGACAATGTGGCTGCCGCGATAGGCCTGCAGGCAGGCGGGAATGAAGGCCCAGCTCGCACCGAACAGCGCAGCGCCCAGAACGGCGAGCGGCAGCAGGACCGGCGCCGGCAGGAATGAATCACCAGCCAGCGCCACCAGCCCGGCACCGAGCCCACCGATATAGGCCTGCCCCTCGCCGCCGATGTTGAAGAGGCCGGCATGGAAGGCAACGGCGACAGCAAGGCCGGTAAAGATGAAGCTGGTGGCATAATAGAGCGTATAGCCCCAGGCATAGCCGCTGCCGAAGGCACCCTGGACCAGCCAGTAGATCGCCTCCCAGGGATCGGCGCCGATCAATGCCACGATGATGCCGGCGACAATCAGCGCCATCGCGACATTGAGGACCGGCAGGACGCCGATATCGATCCAGGCCGGCAACTGGCCCGGCGACAGATTGCCGGCATGCGCACTCACAGCGGCGCCCCCGTTGCCGGATCACAGCCGGCCATCAGGATGCCGATCTTGCGCTCGTCCGCTTCCGCCGCCGCGACCTCGCCTACGATGCGGCCCTGGTTCATCACCAGGATGCGGTCGGCCAGTGCCAGGATCTCGTCGAGTTCGACCGACACCAACAATACGGCACAGCCCTGGTCGCGCATGGCCAGGATCTCGCGGTGGATGAATTCGATGGCGCCGATATCGACGCCGCGTGTCGGCTGGCCGACCAGCAGCACGCGGGGCGTCCGCGCCATCTCGCGCGCAAGGATCAGCTTCTGCTGGTTCCCGCCGCTGAATTTGGTGGATCCCAGCAGCGGATCCGGCGGACGCACGTCGAATCCCTGCATCAGCTTGGCGCAGCGCGCGCGCATCGCCGCGGGCGCCAGCAACAGGCGGCTGCCAATATCGTCATCCGCCTGATAACCAAGAACGGCCGATTCATAGGCGGCAAATCCCGGCACCAGACCCAGGCGATGGCGATCCTCCGGCACATGGGCAACGCCGAGGCGTCGAAGTGCGGCCGGATCGGTGGGCTGCGTGGAGGTAACCTCCGCATCGCCCAGCCGGATCCGTCCGCTACCGGGCGGCCGCATGCCGGCAAGTACTTCGAGCAATTCGCTTTGGCCGTTTCCGGAAACGCCGGCGATGCCGACGATCTCGCCGCCATGCAGGGAAAAGCTGATGTCGCTGAGCCGGGTGATACCACGCGCATCGGTGAGTGCCAGGTTTTCCACCACCATTTCCGCTTTACCGGGGCGGGCCGGCGTCTTGTCGATATCAAGCCTGACCTTGCGGCCCACCATCAGTTCGGCGAGTTCGGCCGCGTCGGTTTCGGCGGTGCGACGGTCGGCCACCACTTCGCCCCGCCGCATGACGGTGACGTGGTCGGTGATCGCCAGCACTTCCTTCAGCTTGTGCGTGATGAGGAGAACCGTCACACCGCGTGACTTCAGCGAGCGCAGGATGCGGAATAGCTGGTCGGTCTCCTGCGGCGTCAGCACGCCCGTCGGCTCGTCCAGGATCAGCACCTCGCAATGGCGATAGAGCGCCTTCAATATCTCGACGCGTTGCTGGTCGCCGACCGGCAATTCACCGACCGTGGCATCGAGATCGAGGTCGAGGCCGAATTCCCCGGCGAGGCGCCGCAACTCGGCGCGCGCCGCTGATTCGTGTTTCTTCAGCAGGGCGCCGCCCTCGGCGCCCAGCATGACGTTCTCCAGCACCGTGAAGCCGTCGACCAGCATGAAATGCTGGTGCACCATGCCGATCCCGGCGGCGATGGCATCGGCCGACGAGCGGATCGAACAGGACCGGCCGGCGACGCGGACCTCGCCGCGATCCGCCTCGTAGAAGCCGTAGAGGATCGACATCAAGGTCGACTTGCCGGCCCCGTTCTCGCCGATGATGCCGTGAATTTCGCCGCGCGCGATGGCGATCGAGACGTCGCGGTTGGCGTGGACGGGGCCGAACCTCTTGTCGATGCCGACCAGTTCAACGGCGAACGGCGGCGCCCCTGCGGTCGCCGCCGTTGCATGCGCTGTCTCTGCCGCCGGCATTCTACGGTCGATCGCCAGCGATCAGAGCGGGCAGGTGTTGTCCGCCATGTAGTCATGCACCTGGATCTTGCCGGCGATGATATCCGCCTTCGCCGCCTCGACCTTCGCCTTCATCTCTTCGCTGATGAGCGCGGCATTGTGCTCGTCCAGCGCCCAGCCGACGCCGTCTTGCGCCAGGCCCAGTTCGGTGACACCGGCCTGCCAGTTGCCGTTCTTCACCGCCATGGCTGAATCATAGACCGCGACATCGACGCGCTTCAGCATCGAGGTCAGCATGGTACCGGGGTGCAGGTGGTTCTGGTTGCTGTCGACGCCGATGGCCAGCTTGCCGGCATCCTTGGCCGCCTGGTAGACACCGGTACCGGTGCCGCCCGCCGCCGCGAAGATCACGTCGACGCCGGCATCGAACTGGCCCTTCGCCAGTTCCGCACCCTTGGTCGGATCGTTCCAGGCGGCCGGCGTGGTCCCGGTCATGTTCTCGGTCACGGCGACGGCCGGATTGGCATATTTGGCGCCCTGCGCGTAGCCGCAGGCGAAACGACGGATGAGCGGGATGTCCATGCCGCCGACGAAGCCGACCTTGGCCGACTTGCTGGCCATCGCCGCCAGCATGCCGACCAGGAACGAACCCTCATGCTCCTTGAACACGATCGACTGCACATTGGGCAGATTGACCACCATGTCGATGATGGCGAAATGCCGGTCGGGGAATTCCTTTGCCACCTTCTCGAGCGCCGGCGCCTGGCTGAAGCCGATGCCGATGACCGGGTCTGCGCCGCGCTGCGCCATGCGGCGAAATGCCTGTTCGCGCTGCGCATCGGTCTGCACCTCGAACTCGGCATAGGAATCGCCGGTGTCCGACTTGTACTTCTCGATGCCGTTATAGGCCGCTTCGTTGAACGACTTGTCGAACTTGCCGCCGGCATCATAGACGACGGCAGGTTCCGCCAGCGCATGGCCGATGCCGAGCAACAGCCCCACCGCCGTGGCGGCGGCCAACATCTTCGCAGTCATATTTCGTCTCCCGCGTCCTGGCCGCGATGGCCGGTTGCATTCCCTGGACTAAAGCCCGCGCCGTTCGCCCATGCAATGCCGGCGTGGTTGCGGGAATAATGCTGACCCTTCGGACAGGAATCAATGGTTATGAATCGGTTAGCCGCAGCGTTGGCCTGGGCGACCCCTCGGCTAGGCGCCTGCCGGCAGGCTGATGGTGACCTCGAAACCGCCCCCGGGACGATTCTTGGCCGCGACCTTGCCGCCCATAAGTTCGATGTTCCGCCGTACGATGGCGAGACCGAGGCCGAAATGCGGCCCGCCGGCCGAGCCGCTGCCATTGCCGGCCGGGCGGTGCGAAACGTGCCGCTCGAAGATCGCGGGGAGCAGTTCGACCGGAACACCCGGCCCCTGATCGGTCACCGAAAAACGGACCCGGCCGCCGCCCTGCTTCAGTTCCAGCCGAACGGTAGAGCCCTGCGGCGCAAAGCTCACCGCATTGTCGACCAGATTTTCGATGGCTGTCTCCAGCGCCTCTTCGCTCGCCGCCACCTTGATGCCGGGCTCGACGTCGGTGACGATCTTCACATTGTTGCCATGCGCCTCGGCAAAGGCGCGGCCGGTATTGATCACCATGTCGGAGAGCTTGATGGGTGCCGCCGGCGCATCGATCATCTCGGCGATGGCCTCGTCGATCCGCCGCGCCGACGCCACCAGGTCCTCGAGCCGCTCGAGTGCGCGCTCGATTGTGTCGACGGCGCGCTTGCCCTGCGGATCGCCGGTCTGGGCCGCCATGCGGCGCACGGGCTCGACCGCCTGCGCCATGGCAGCGATGGGCGCCTTCAGGGCATGCGCGTTCTCCTCCGCCGCCTCGCGGATCGAGCGGGCCGATGTCTCCAGCGTGGTGACGAGGCTGTCGAACTCGACCGCGACGGGTTTCAGTTCCGGCACCGGCGTCGCCTGGGCAAAGCTGATCTGCCGCCGACCGGGCAGGCGGCGGATGAGCCGCGCCAGTCGCGCGAAGCGGCGCAGACCAAGTGTCACCGATACCGCGACCGCCAGAATCAGCAGTGCCATGACACCGTAGAACAGGGCCGCCCAACGAACCTCAGGGGCCGCGGCGAAGGGACGCGACAGCGTGGCGCCGGCCGGGTCGCTCTCGGCATAGGCGGTGATCACCGCCCAGCACCCGACCTCGGTATGGAAGGGCGAGATGGAGGTCAGGATCTCGATCGTGCCGGTGGGCCCGGTGAAGGTCTGGCTCAATGAGCGGTTGCCGGCACAGCTTTCCTCGACCTTGCTGAGGAGGCCCGCATTGACCAGCGCCTGCCTCTCGGCGTCGAGATAGGCGGCATCGATGGCGGGATAGGCGGCGACATAATAGAAGCTCTGCTGCTCGCCCACCGGCCGCAGCAGCAGCTTGATGCGCAGCGACGAGGTGCCGAAGCGCGCAACCCATGACGACGCGGCGACCGGCGCCTTCGCCCCCTCGGCGCGCAGCGACAGTTCCAGCCCCTGTGCCAGCAGGTAACCCTGGTTCTGCAGGTTAGCGAGCAGCAATTGCTGCCGCTCCTCGTCGACGGCGGCAAAGCGGGCATAGAGGATCATCGGCACGGTCAGGAAGACGAGGCCGATCAGAACCAGCTTGACGAGAACCGATCCAAGCAGTGTCTTCAGCATCCCCCTACCCCCAGCCGCCCCTCAGCCGGCGTCATCTGTCTGGCGTGACGGCATCAGGCATCCTTGTCGGCGGTGCGCCAGCGATAGCCGAAGCCGGGGAAATTCTCGATCGCGTCGAAGCCCGGATCGACGGCAAGGAATTTCTGGCGCACCCGCTTGATCAGCGCCCGCACATTGGCGCGGTAGCCGTCGGGTCCCTGCCCGGCCGCGAAATTCTCGCCGCGCAAGGCGTCGTAGATCTCGCGATAGCTGACGTCGCGCCCGGCACGCACCATCAGCGCCACCGATTTGAACTCGCCCAGCGTCAGGCTGACCGGCTGGTTCTGCCAGGTGATCGCATGCGAACCGGCGTCGAGGGTCAGCGGCCCGATTTCGACCACCGCATCGCCGCCATCCCTGGGGCTTTCGCTCGTTTCGCCGGTTTCGCTGCGGCTCAGCGCAAGTTCGATGCGCCGCTGAAGGATGGCAAAGCTGCGCGTCTTGCCGACGAAATCGATGGCCCCCGCCTTGAGCGCCGCCTCCTCGTAGATCACATCGTCGAGCGAGGTAAGGAAGATGGCCGGGGTCATGACGCCGATCTGACGCAGGCGCTGCAGCAGTTCGAGCCCGGTCAGGCCCGGCATCTTCCAGTCGAGGATCAAGAGGTCAAGCGCAGTATCGGCGGCGACACTGTCGGCGCTGAGAGCATCCAGCGCCTGGTCCGGCGCCGGGAACTCGCGCACGACAAAGCCTGCCTCGGTCAGGTTGCCGACCAGCATCGGACGAAACAGATCGTCGTCGTCAACCACGACGATACGGGTGCCTTCCGCCATAGAATTCCTTTCGTCCTAGCGCGAAGCCGCAGCTGCCTTCAGCGCCTGGTAACAGCGCTCCGCCGCCGGCGTCCCTGGTTGCGGTGCGGCCAGTTCATAGCTCAGCGCCCGGCGCTGATTGTCGGCCACGTCGAGAAAGAAATAGATATCCAGTGTGCAGTCGCCGGCTTGATAGCTCCAGATGGTGCTGGCCCCGTCGGCGCGCGTGCTGGCCGGCGAGCCCAGCGCAGCCATCACCTGGATTTCGGTCTGGCCGCGCAGGTCGTCCGGCGATCCGGTCTCGACCGGTTCCGGCTCGGCCGGCTGATAGACGGGTTCGGTGAGACTGCCGGACAGCGGCGCGCCGCCTTCGGGCACGGCCGGCATTTCCGGCACATTGGTGCCTGCATTGCCCGGCGACGTATTGCCGGGCGATTCCGTGCCGGACGCCTCGGAACCCGATCCACCCGCCGCTTCCGCCCCGGTACCGGCCGCGCCGCTGTCGGGGGCGTCGGCGTCGAGCTTCGGCTTGGCTGGCGCGCGCACCTTGGTACCCGGTTTCAGGACCGGAAGCAGCGGTTCGGGCGATGGGGCGACGACAGCCGTGGTGGCCGACTGCGCCGGCGCAGCCGGCTGCGGTTCCATGCCGGTCTGAGCGCAGGCAGACAGGAGCAAGGCAGCTACCGTTCCTTTGAACAACTGAGAAAAAACGTGAACTTTCATACCGTTGCCCTAGGCAGCGCCTGCTGGTCCCCCGGATTGGAGCGTCGGTGCTGATATCCGACCTGCCCGTCGGGGGCAAGATCAAGATAGTGACCACGCGGACACGCCTGGAGCAACTGCTGAATGCGCTGGCAGACAATGGGTTCCATCGTGGCGAAAATATTTTTTCGGCGATCGCACATCGGCCGAAATCGGGCCGGAATCAGGCGGCGAACGCCGAAGACAAACGCCGGGGAGCTAGCGTACGGGCGCCACCCAGTTGGTGAGGTGGATGTCCGGCGTGATGTCCGAATAGTCCTCGATCGAGAGCGCCTGGGTAACCCTGCCGCCAACCAGCAGGGGAAAAAGGCCAAAACCGATCTGGCGCGGGTAACCGTGCACGGTCGGCCATTCATAGACGCCGTGGTATGGCCGGCCCGTTTCGGCACAAAGCCGGTAGCCGTCGATCAGTTGCTGCACGCTGTCGCGCCCGTCGCCATGGCAGAACTCGTCGAGATAGCGCCCCGTGAGGTTGAGGCCGGTCTGCTGGTCCACAAAAGTACCCGTCAGGCGATAGCGCACGCGGAACGGTGCCGGCGTGAATTCGACCAGCATCAGGTTCGGCAGAATGTCCTTGAGGTCGACAGGATCGACCGCGGCCCGCTCCGGCGTCGTGCCGCCACCGATGCGCAGCCAGAAATCGAAGAGCCGCGCGACGTTCGGGCGCATGCCGCCCTCTCCCGCCTCGATCCTTTCCGTCCTGACCCTCTCACTCCCGCTTCGATCCATCACCGCAACTCGCCCTGGAGAGGTTTTGCACCCGGCCAGAGCAACATGAGCTCGGCGCCGACGCAAGATCGGATCCGGACCGATTGCCAGGCGCAAAGGAGAGCCGATGTCGGTCGGGAAGCTTCCCGCCGGATCTCACAAACCCCAGCATTTTCATCGGAGAAAATGGTGGGCGCACAAGGACTCGAACCTTGGACCCGCTGATTAAGAGTCAGCTGCTCTACCAACTGAGCTATGCGCCCGCCAGATCGCGCGGAAGACCGGGTTGTCGGCCGGCCGGCGCGCGGTATAGCAAACGCACCATGCCCTGTCGACAACAAAATAATACCTTGATCCGGCAACGAAAATCGCCGTTCCGCCAGCCTGGCGTCAGTCCTCTTCCCGGCCGCTGCGGGTCAGTTTGGTGTCCCGGTGCAGATAGACCGACATCATCAGGCCGAATCCGGCCATAACGGTCAGCATTGCCGTGCCGCCATAGGAAATCAGCGGCAACGGCACGCCGACCACCGGAATGAGCCCCATGACCATGGCTGTATTGATGAAGAAATAGGTGAACAGGTTGAAGCTGAGCCCATAGGCCAGGAACTTGCCGAATTCCGAGCGGCAGCGGAGCGCAATCGCAATGCCATAGCAGACCAGC
Organism: Dongia mobilis; assembly: GCF_004363235.1. Lineage (GTDB taxonomy): Bacteria > Pseudomonadota > Alphaproteobacteria > Dongiales > Dongiaceae > Dongia > Dongia mobilis. Next base: position 556,566 of record NZ_SNYW01000006.1, on the reverse strand, counting down.
AGGGAATAGAGCGCCAGCAGGACCAGCCCGCCCACGAGGCCCCATTCCTCGGCGAACATGGTGAAGATGAAATCGGTCTGCCGTTCCGGCAGGAAGTCGAGATGGCTCTGGGTGCCCTGCAGGAATCCCTTGCCCCAGACACCGCCCGATCCCAGTGCGATCTTCGACTGGATCGTGTGATAGCCGGCACCGCGCGGATCGGCTTCCGGGTTGAGGAAGGTCAGGACGCGGGCCTTCTGGTAGTCGTGCATCAGGTCGGAATGCCAGGCGAAATAGGCCGCACCGATGCCGAGCGCCAGCACGATGACGAACTTCCACCAGCGCACGCCGGCGGCAAAGAACATGGCGCCGCCGCAGATGATGAGCGTACCGGCGGTGCCGAGATCCGGCTGCTTCATGACCAGACCGGCCGGCATCAGCACGAGGCCGAGCGGCGGGATGAGTACCCAGGGCTTGCCGACCGCATCCCAGCCGAGGCCGTGGAAATAGCGGGCGAGGCTCAGCACCAGCGCGATCTTCATCATTTCCGACGGCTGCAGTTGCATGAAGCCCAGGTTGATCCAGCGCTGGGCGCCCATGCCGATCTCGCCAAAAAACTCGACATAGACGAGGAGCACGAGCGCAAAAGCGTAGAAGGCGTAGGCAAAGCGCATGTAGAGCCTGAGATCGATCATCGCCAGGATGATCATGCCGACGACCGCCAGCCCGTACCGCTTCATATGCGCGACCATCCACGGTTCGGCATTGCCGTAAGCGGCGGAATAGAGCGTCGCGAAGCCGACCGAGGCGACGATCGTGATCAGCACGATCAGGCTCCAGTTGAGGCCCAGCAGCTTCTCCTTAAGGGTCAGCTTCTTCTGCTGGTTGCGCCCCATCGGCGTCATGACGAACATCAGGAAGTCTCCCTCGTCATGGCATTTCCCGGCGGCCGCCTTCGGCATTTGGATTGCGGCGCGACGGATCGCGGCGCTGGCACTCGATCAGGATGTCGCGCGCGATCGGCGCGGCATAGGTCGAGCCGCCGCCGCCATGCTCGACCACGACCGAGATGGCATAGCGCGGCTGGTGCACCGGCGCATAGGCGACGAACAGCGCGTGGTCGCGGAACTGCCAGGGCAGGTCCTCATTCTTGCGTACGCCGGTCGATCGTTCCGCCATGGTGATGCGCCGTACCTGACTGGTGCCGGTCTTGCCGGCCATTTCCATGCCGGGAATCTCGATGCGGCGGCGATAGGCGGTACCGCGCGCCTCGTTGGTGACTAGATCCATCCCGCGCCGCAGGATGGCGAGATGTTCCTGGTTGACCGCCATGGCGGGAAAGCCCAGCGCGTCGGCGCGGCCGGATTGCGCGGCGGCGACCAGCGGATCGGAACTGGGCGGCGCCGAGGCACCGAAACGCTTGAAGATATGCGGCGTTACCGCATAGCCGCCATTGGCGATGCGCGCCGTCATGACGCAAAGCTGCAACGGCGTCGTCAGGATGAAGCCCTGGCCGATGCCGGCGACCAGTGTCTCGCCGGGATACCATTTCTCGCCCAGCGTACCCAGCTTCCAGGCCTGGTCCGGAATAACGCCCGGCTTCTCGCCGGGAAGATCGATCCCGGTCGGCTGGCCGAGGCCGAACCGCCGCGACACCTCCGCGATGGCATCGACGCCGACCCGGCGCGAGATGTCGTAATAATAGACGTCGCAGGAATGCTGGAGCGCGTCCAGCATGTCGACATGGCCGTGCCCCTCCTTCTTCCAGCAATGCAGCCGCATCGGGCCGAAGATGTAGTGGCCCGGGCAGAAAACACTGAAATTCGGGCTGATGCCGGCCTCCAACGCAGCCAGGGTCGTCATCATCTTGAACGTCGAGCCTGGCGCATAGCCGTCGGAAATGGTCTTGTTGGTGAGCGGTCGGTACATGTCGGCATTGAGGCTCTGCCATTCCTCGGGCGTGATGCCGTTGTAGAACGACGCCGGGTCGAAGGTCGGCGTCGAGGCCATGGTCAATACCTCGCCGGTAAAGATGTCCATGACGACGCAGGAACATGATTGTTCGGCCGAAATACGCTGCTGGGCGAATTCCTGCAGGCCGATATCGATGGTGGTGACGAGGTCGTTGCCCGGCTGGCCCTCGTCGCGCGACAACTCCCGGATGACGCGGCCGACGGAATTGACTTCCTGCGCCGAGCGGCCGGCACTGCCGCGCAGCGCCCGGTCGTAGAATTTCTCGAGACCGTTCCGGCCGATGCGGAAGCCGGGCAGTGTCAGCAGCGGATCCGGATCCGCCGCCACTTCCTTCTCGTTCGGTATCTGCACATAGCCGAGGATATGGGCGGTCAGGCCGGCATAGGGATAATAGCGCTTCTGGTCGGCTTCGATCGAAACGCCCGGCAGTTCCGGCAGGTTCAGTTCGACCTGGCTCATCTGTTCCCAGGTCAGGTCCTCCTTGATCGGGATCGGCGTGAAGGCCCGGTTTCGTTTCAGCTCGCGCATGACCTTGGCACGCTCGCGCTCGGAGAGCGGAATAAGGCGGGCGAAATCGCCCAGCGTCCGATCGAGATCCTTGGTCCGCTCGGCCACAAGGATGGCCCGGTAGTTGGGGAAATTGGCGGCCAGCGGCACACCGAACCGGTCCAGGATGAGGCCGCGCGGCGGCGGCAGCAACCGGACGCTGATGCGGTTCTCCTCCGCCAGCAGCGCGTATTTGTCCGCCTCGACCACCTGCAGGTAGTAGAGGCGCGAGGCCAGCGCACCTACCAGCACGGTTTGCAGGCCGCCCAGGATGGCGACGCGGCGCGAAAACACTTTCGCCTGATTCTGGGATTGCTGCTTGGTGCCGGCCACGTCCGCGACCTCAGGCGCCGGAAATGTAGCGCCGCTCCACCCAGGCGAAGACGGCGGCGAGCGGGGGATAGCAGGTGAAGGCCAGCAGGAACAGTTGCAGAGCCTCGCCGAGATCGACGAACTGCTCGTGCAGCAGCGAGACCAGCAGCCAGGTCAGCAGCGAAGCGCCGGCCGCCACCAGGCCGAAGACCAGCCATTCCAGCAGGAACGGCAGGGCGATGACCGCCTTGCGGCGCGAAACCGCGACGCCATGAACCAGCAGGATGACGAGGAGACCGATGCCGAACGGCGCCAGCGTCATCAGGTCGTGGACAAGCCCGATCGCCAGTGCGCCCCACATGGACATCAGCCCCGGCTGATGCAGCGACCAAAAGAAGACCGAGACGAAAACACAGGCCGCACCCACCGTGCCGAGCTTGGGCAGGTGCCAGGGCAGCATGGTCAGGAACAGCAGCAGCAGGGTCAGGGTGACGGGTAGTGCCGCGCGCCAGGCGAAATCAAGCTGCTGCCCGATGGTCGGCCTGATCACCGCTCATCCTCGCCGGACGCCCACGGCTCGAGCACTTGCGTCGTGTCGACACCGAGATCCTGCTTCAGGATGCCCGGCAGGTTGAAATCGATGATGCGCAGCATCTCGAGCCGGCTGAAATCCACGAACGGCCGTACTTCGACCCTGCCGCCGGCGACGCTCGTCACCTCGCCCACCGGCAGGCCCGCCGGGAAGACTCCGCCCTGCCCAGACGTCACGATGCGGTCGCCGACCTTGAGATCGCTGTCGCGCGGCAAATAGAGCAGTTCCGGCAGGCCGGAATTGCGCCCGGCCAGCACCGCCTGGTCGCGGCTGCGCTCGGCCACCACGGGCACGCGCGCGCTGATATCGGTGATCAGGAGGATGCGCGCCGATTTCTCGCCCACCTCGAGCACACGACCGGCGAGGCCGGCGCCGGTCACCGCCGCCTGCCCCTTCTCGACCCCGGCCCGCTTGCCGGCGAGCACAATGAGCGAGCGCAGGAAGCTCGACGAGGTGTCGGAAACCACCGGCGCCGAGATGAAACTGGCGCGCGGCGACGGCTGGAAATGCAGCAGGTCACGCAGCCCGGCATTCTCGGCCTGCAATTCGCGGGCGACGCGCTGCCATTCGATCAGCGTCTCGTTCTGCCGCCGCAATGCCTCGTTTTCAGCCTTCAACTGGAGATAGTCGCTGACATCGCCGACGGTTTCGCGCGCCGCATCGATCGGCTGCGAGACCGCGTTGATCACCGGCGCCGCTAGATCGATCGTCATCATGCGGACATGACTGACCAGAACGGAATCCGGCTTTCCGACCAGCATCAGGCCGAAAGCAAAGGCGATCATCAGGCCGAAAGTGAATCGCTGGGTCCAGGATCGGGTAATGGCAGCGGTTCCGATCGCGCCCGTACGCTTATTCACCGAAGCACCCTCCCGGCGTGTGCGTCACCGCCCGGTAACAATATTGCCGCAAACCGGCCGACACAGGAATATCATCCGTCACGATGAACCCGATCAACCACTTAGAGCATTTTTCCACAGGCAGGGTTAAAGCGCAATTACCAAGCCGGGCTGCAGCGGGCAAATTCTCAAAAAAAACTTCCGCCGCCGGAACTGCCCTTCAATACATGTTGATGAGGACGTGGCGGTGGGCCTTGATGTCCTCGAGGCAGCGGCCGGTGCCGAGGGCGACGCAGGACAGTGCATCGTCGGCGATCGAGACCGGCAGGCCGGTCGCATGGCGCAGGACGAAATCCAGATTGGCCAGGAGCGCGCCGCCGCCGGTCAGGACAATGCCCTTGTCGACGATATCGGCCGCCAGTTCCGGCGCCGTGTGTTCCAGCGCCACTTTCACCGCCTCAATGATGGCGCCGACCGGTTCGGCCAGCGCTTCCGCTACCTGGCGCTCGGTGATCACCAGTTCCTTGGGCACGCCGTTCATCAGATCGCGGCCCTTGATCTCCATGACCCTGCCCTCGCCGTCTTCCGGCGGGCAGGCCGAGCCGATCTCCTTCTTGATACGCTCGGCCGAGCCTTCGCCCACCAGAAGGTTATGGTTGCGGCGGATATAGGCGATGATCGCCTCATCCATCTTGTCGCCGCCGACGCGGACCGAGCGCGAATACACGATGCCGCCCAGGCTGAGCACCGCCACCTCGGTTGTCCCGCCGCCGATATCGACCACCATGGAACCCGTGGGCTCGGTCACCGGCAGGCCGGCGCCAATCGCCGCGGCCATCGGCTCCTCGATCAGGTAAACCTTTGATGCGCCAGCAGATTCTGCCGATTCCTGGATGGCGCGGCGTTCCACCGCGGTCGAGCCGGACGGCACGCAGACGATGATCTGCGGCCGGGCGAAGGACCGGCGATTGTTGTGCACCTTGCGGATGAAGTGCTTGATCATCTCTTCGGCGACTTCGAAATCGGCGATGACGCCGTCGCGCAAGGGGCGGATGGCCTGGATGTTTCCGGGCGTGCGGCCCAGCATCAGCTTGGCTTCGTCGCCGACTGCCAGCACATGCTTCTTGCCCTTGACGTCGGCAATGGCGACGACCGATGGCTCGTTGAGCACGATCCCGCGACCCTTGACGTAGACCAGCGTGTTGGCAGTACCGAGGTCGATCGCCATATCGGCGGAGAACATGCCCATCAGCTTCGATAACATCAGCACCACCCAATTGCCGCGACGTGGCGGCGTTGCAACGCGTCACCGGTGAAGCGCGATTTGCACGGATGCAATCGGGCGGATATGCACCCGATCTCTCTCATCTGCGTCGGCTTGCCCCAAGATGCTTCCCGCCGAGAGCCGGCCGGCCTTGTGGCCACAGGCACAAATCCAAGGATTTTCAATGCCTTGTCGGCCTTAAGCAAGCGACTCCGGAGGGCCTGTGCGGCCCGGTACGGGCTTGCTTTTACCGCCCGTAACAAGTCGGGACAAGAGGATTTGCAGCTTTTTCGGGGAAAGGCGAGGCAAAGCAGCGCCCTTGGCGATGCCGATCACAACAATCGCACATCGCTGTCACGGCGTGGTGGCGGCACCACATCCGACGCGCTGACAGTTTCCCGCCGATCTCGCAAACCGGGGACCTCGCGGTGGCAAAGAGGACGCATAAGGAAATGGCCAGCATTGCCGCCTATATCGGCGCAGCCCTTGCGGAGATCGGCGGGTGTTTTGCCTTCTGGGCCTGGGCACGCATGGGCAAGTCGATCTGGTGGCTGCCGCTGGGCGTCGTGTCGTTGATCCTCTTTGCCTGGCTGCTGACCCTGGTCGACAGCGATGCGGCGGGCCGCGCCTATGCCGCCTATGGCGGCGTCTACATCGCGGCATCGCTGTTCTGGCTCTGGGCGGTCGAAGGGGTAAGGCCCGATCGCTGGGACATGATTGGCGTCGCGATCTGCCTGATCGGCGCCGGCATCATCCTGCTGGGGCCCCGTACCGCCTAGACCGGCGGTTGGGCGCCCGGCAAGAAAAACGGCGCCGGAAGCGCCCGGCGCCGTCTCTTCAGCTGCAAAAAAACCTTTTAGTTTTTGGTCTTATCGACCAGGCGGTTCTTCGTGATCCAGGGCATCATGGCGCGCAGCCTGGCGCCGACGTCCTCGATCGGATGCTCGGCCTGGCGGCGGCGCGTGGCCTTGAAGCTCGGCTGGCCGGCGGCATTTTCGAGCACGAAGTCGCGCACGAAGCGGCCGGACTGGATGTCCTCCAGCACGCGCTTCATCTCCTTCTTCGTTTCCTCGGTGACGATGCGCGGACCGGTCTTGTAGTCGCCATATTCGGCGGTGTTCGAGATCGAGTAGCGCATGTTGGCGATGCCGCCCTCATAGATCAGGTCGACGATCAGCTTCACTTCGTGGAGGCATTCGAAATAGGCCATCTCGGGGGCATAGCCGGCCTCGACCAGGGTCTCGTAGCCGGCCTGGATCAGCGCCACGAGGCCGCCGCAGAGCACCACCTGCTCGCCAAAGAGGTCGGTCTCGCATTCTTCGCGGAAATTGGTCTCGATGATGCCGGAACGACCGCCGCCGATGGCGCTGGCATAGGAGAGCGCGATCTCGAGCGCATTGCCGCTCGGGTTCTGCGCCACGGCGACGAGGCAGGGCACGCCGCCGCCCTTGACGAACTCGCCGCGCACCGTGTGGCCCGGACCCTTGGGCGCGATCATGATGACGTCGAGGTCGGCGCGGGGCTCGATCAGCTTGAAATGGATGTTGAGGCCGTGGGCGAAGGCGATCGCCGCACCCTGCCGCATGTTGGGGCCGAGTTCATCGGCATAGAGCTTGGCCTGCAATTCGTCGGGGGTCAGGATCATCACCAGGTCCGCCCATTTGGCGGCTTCCGCCGGGCTCATCACCTCGAGGCCCTGCGAGGTCGCCTTCTGCGCCGAAGCGGAACCCGGGCGCAGCGCCACGCGCACATCCTTGACGCCGCTGTCCTTGAGGTTGAGCGCATGGGCATGGCCCTGGCTGCCGAAACCGACCACGGCAATCTTCTTGCCCTTGATCAGGTTCACATCGGCGTCGCGATCGTAATAAACACGCATGGTCTTTCCCTTTCAGTATAACGTCTGCCGGCCGCGCAAGGCCGGCCTGTCGCATCGGTTGTCGGATCAGTTGGATTCGGTGCCGCGCTTCATGGCGACGATGCCGGTGCGCGATACGTCGGCGAGGCCCAGAGGCTGCATCAGGTTGATGAACGCGTTGAGCTTCTCGGTCGAGCCGGTCATCTCGAAGACGAAGCTCTCGATGGTGGAATCGACCACGCGGGCACGAAAGATATCGGCGATGCGCAGGGATTCCACGCGCTTCTCGCCGCTGCCCACCACCTTGACCAGCGCCATCTCGCGTTCCAGCGACGGCCCTTCGACGGTGAGGTCGGTGACGCCGTGGACCGGCACCAGGCGCTGCAGCTGGTTCTTGATCTGCTCGATGATCATCGGCGTGCCGGTGGTCACCACGGTGATGCGCGAGAGATGCTTCGCTGCATCGACCTCGGCCACTGTCAGGCTTTCGATGTTGTAGCCGCGCCCCGAGAACAGGCCGATGACACGGGCCAGGACACCCGCCTCGTTGTCGACCAGCACGGACATGGTATGGCGTTCGATCGTCATGTCTTTCACGCTTGCTATTGCCCCATCCTGCGCCGCCGCCGGAAAAGCGGCGACGCCCGAGATAACCCCCAATTGCCGCTTGGCGCCGCTCATGGCCGGTCCGGTTCGCTCAGACCAGCACCATGCCCTCTTCCGAGACCGGCTTGGCGCTCTGGTCTTCGGGGCCGAGGAGCATTTCGTTGTGCGGCGCGCCCGACGGAATCATCGGGAAGCAGTTTTCCTTCTCGTCGACACAGACGTCGACGATGACCGGCCCCTTGATGGCGATCATCTCCTTGATGACGTCGTCGAGGTCGCCGGTCTTCTCCGCGCGCAGGCCGCGGGCGCCGAAGGCCTCGGCGAGTTTCACGAAGTCAGGCAGCGCGTCGGAATAGGATTCGGAATAGCGCCCGCCATGCAACAATTCCTGCCACTGGCGCACCATCCCCATCCACTTGTTGTTGAGAATGAAGATCTTGACCGGCAGGCGGTACTGCACCAGCGTCGCCATCTCCTGGATGTTCATCAGGATCGAGGCCTCGCCGGCGACGTCGATGACCAATGCCTCCGGATGCGCCACCTGCACGCCATAGGCGGCCGGCAGGCCATAACCCATGGTGCCGAGGCCGCCCGAAGTCATCCAGCGGTTGGGCTTCTCGAACTTGAGGAACTGCGCCGCCCACATCTGGTGCTGGCCGACCTCCGTGGTGATGTAGAAATCCTTCTGCTTCACTGCCTCATAGAGGCGCTGCAGCGCAAACTGCGGCTTGATGATCGAATCCGACGGCTTGAACTTCAGGCAGTCGCGGGCGCGCCACTGGTTGATCTGGTCCCACCAGGCCGCCAGCGCCTTGCTATCGGTCTTCACCTGGCGGGCCTTCCAGATGCGCATCATCTCCTCGACCACATGGCCGACATCACCCACCACCGGGATGTCGACGCGGACCGATTTGTTGATCGAACTGGGATCGATATCGACATGGATCTTCTTCGAGCCCGGCGAGAACGCGTTGAGGCGGCCGGTGACGCGGTCGTCGAAGCGCGCGCCGATATTGATCATGACGTCGCAATCGTGCATCGCGAGATTGGATTCGTACATGCCGTGCATGCCGACCATGCCGAGCGAGAGCGGATCGGAACCCGGGAAAGCGCCGAGGCCCATCAGCGTCTGCGTGCAGGGGAAGCCGGTCAGGCGCACGAAATCGGTCAGCATCTTGCAGGCGAGCGGGCCGGAATTGACCGCGCCACCGCCCACATAGAAGAGCGGCCGCTTGGCCTGCGCCATCAACTCCACCGCGCGCTCGACCGCTGCGCGGTCCGGCTTCTGCTGCGGGTTGTAGGTGCGGTGACGCTGGCCGGCATGATTGACATATTCATACTTCGCCTGCTGCACGTCCTTGGGCAGGTCGATGACGACGGGGCCTGGCCGGCCGGAGCGGGCCACATAGAAGGCCTCGTGGATCTTGCGCGACAGGTCCTCGACCGACTTCACCAGGTAATTGTGCTTGGTGCAGGGTCGGGTAATGCCGGTCGTGTCCGCTTCCTGGAAGGCGTCGTTGCCAATCAGGTGAGTTGGCACCTGGCCGGTCAGGCAGACAATGGGAATTGAATCCATGAGCGCATCGGTGAGACCCGTCACCGCATTGGTGGCACCGGGACCCGAGGTCACCAGGACGACACCGACCTTGCCGGTCGAACGGGCATAGCCCTCGGCCGCATGGACTGCCGCCTGCTCATGGCGCACAAGGATATGTCGCACCTTGTTCTGCTTGAAGAGCGCGTCATAGAGGGGCAGCACGGCCCCGCCGGGATAGCCGAAAATGACCTCAACCCCTTGATCAATCAGTGCTTTGACGATGATTTCCGCACCGGTGATTGGTTCTGCAGCCATGATCCGATCCTCGCGCTCTTTCCGTTCGCGCCGTCTGTTGCCGACCCTTGCGGGCAAAAAAATACATGTCGCAGAGCGAGATCGCGCTGCGGTGCGGCGGACCTTAGTGTCAGACCCTCAGGGGGTCAACATCAAATCGCGAATTTTCTGGCGCATTTGCGCCATAGAACTTTGCGAAAATTTCATGGCTGGCTCATCAGGCGATATAATGTTCGCCGAGGGCATTTGGTACCGCAGCCAGGTCAGCTGCCGCTTGGCATAGCGCCGGCTGGCGGTCTGGGCGGCAGCGACGGCGGTCTCCCGGTCGATGCGCCCGGTTGCCCAGGCGGCGAGTTCGGCAAAACCGAGCGCCTTCCGACCGCCCGCCTCCGGCCGACCCGGCTGGGCCAGCGCCTGCCGCACCTCGTCAAAGGCGCCCCGGGCGAGCATGCCGAGGAAGCGGGCATCGATCCCGGCATAGAGTGCTGCCCGTTCCGGCATCAGGGCGAAGGCGTGAAAACGGTGCGGCGTCGGCGCGATCCTGGGCTGGGCCTGCCACCAGGAAAGCGGCCGTCCCGTCGCCAGCCAGACTTCATGGGCGCGGGCGATGCGCTGCCGGTCGCCCGGCGGCAGCTTCGCCGCCAATTCCGGGTCATGGCGCCGCAATTCGGCATGGATGGCGGCACTCCCCTGTTGGGCGACTGCATCGCGCGCCTGATCCCGGATCGCTGCGGGAATTGCCGGCATCGGGCTGAAGCCCTCGATCAGTGCCCGGAGATAGAGGCCGGTGCCGCCGACCACGATCGGCAGGCCGCCGCGCGCCAGGATCGCCGCGATCTCGGCCGCCGCCCGCTGCGCCCAGCCCTGCGCGTCGCAGGTGTCGGCCAGCGACAGGAAGCCATAAAGGTGATGCGGAACGCGGGCCCGCTCGGCGGCATCGGGCTGCGCCGTCAGGATCGGCAGATCGCGATAGACCTGCATGGAATCCGCATTCACGATCTCGCCGCCAAACTCCTCGGCCAGGGCCAGGGCCAGCGCCGATTTTCCGCTGGCGGTCGGGCCGGCCAGGATCACGACCCTGCCGGCCGGTACTGCGCTGCCCTTGTCGGGCAGTTTGGATTCCTCTATACGGCCACCGACCATGAATTGCGTTCTTACCCTTGTTTCCGCACCCAAGGCCTCGGGCCTTGATGACGGCATCATTCGCGCCATCCGCGGCGCCCTTGCCGGGGCCGGCGGATCGCCGGGCGAGGCCGACTGGCTGGCGCCGGGCCTTGCCTGCGACATCGGCTTCGGCCAGATCGCACCGGCAGCGGCACAGGACATCGCCCGGTCGCTGCTGCAGGCCCGGCCAGTCGATTGTTATGCCCAGCCGGTGCTCGGGCGCAAGAAGCGCCTGCTGATCTGCGACATGGACGCCACCATCGTCACCGGCGAAACGCTGGACGATCTTTCGGTCTTCGCCAGGGACAAGGCAGCGATCGACGCTCTCACCCGGAAATCGGTCAATGGCGAGATCGGCTTCACCGAGAGCCTGATCGAGCGCGCAAAGCTGCTCGCCGGCCTTGGCGAGGAGCAGTTCGCCGCCGCCTATGCCAAGGTGGAATTGTCGCCTGGCGCCACCACCCTCATCCGCACCCTGCGCGCCGACGGCGCCTATACCGCCCTCGTATCCGGCGGTTTCCGCTATTTCACCAGCCGGGTGCGCGACCGGGTCGGCTTCTTCGCCGACATCGCCAATGATTTCGAGATGAAGGACGGCAGGACCACCGGCAAGCTGGTGCCGCCGATCGTCGATCCCGACGGCGAATACGGCAAATTGGGACGGCTCAAGCACCTCGCAAAAAAGCTCGGCCTCGATCTCGACGCCGCAGCCGCCATCGGCGACGGCGCCAATGACATCCCGATGCTTTCCGCCGCCGGCATGGGCTGCGCCTATCGCGGCAAGGAAAGGGTCCGCGGCGCCATCCGCTGCCAGCTCAACCACGCCGACTTGACCGGCCTGCTCTATTACATGGGCTATCGGCGAACCGATTTCACCGAATAGCGGCGCTCATTCCACCGTGACACTCTTGGCGAGGTTGCGCGGCTGGTCGACATCGGTGCCCTTGGCGACCGCCGCGTGATAGGCGAGCAGCTGCACCGGAATGGTATAGAGGATCGGCGCCACGAAGGGGTCGACCCTCGGCAGTTCCACCGCCGCCATCGCCTGTCCACCCAGCTTGCGGATACCGTCGGCATCCGACAGGAACACCACCCTGCCGCCGCGCGCCATCACCTCCTGCAGGTTCGAGAAGGTCTTGTCGAACAGTTCGTCCGACGGCGCCACCACGATCACCGGCACATTCTCGTCGATAAGGGCGATGGGGCCGTGCTTCATCTCGCCGGCAGCATAGCCCTCGGCATGGATGTAGGAGATCTCCTTCAGCTTCAGTGCCCCCTCCAGCGCGATCGGATAGGAGGTGCCGCGACCGAGGAATAGCACGTCGCGTGCCTCTGCCACCTTGAGCGCGATTTCGCGGATATGCACATCGTGATTGAGCACCTCGGCAATGCGCGCCGGCAACTCGGTCAGGGCCGACGACAATTCCGCCTCGCGAGCCGCATCGATGACACCGCGCGCTCGCGCCACCGCTATGGCGAAGCAGGCCAGCAGCACCAATTGCGTGGTGAAGGCCTTGGTCGAGGCGACACCGATCTCAGGCCCGGCCAGGGTATGCAGGACCACATCGCTTTCGCGGCCGATCGTGCTTTCCGGCACGTTGAGCACGGCCAGCACCTTCTGACCCAGCGATTTGGCGTAGCGCAGGGCCGCCAGCGTGTCCGCCGTCTCGCCCGATTGCGAGATCACCATCAGGGCGCCGTCCGGATCCATCGGCGCCTGGCGATAGCGGAATTCCGAGGCGACGTCGAGTTCGACCGGCAGCCGGGCGACACTCTCCAGCCAGTATTTGGCGACATGGCCGGCAAGGCTCGCCGTGCCGCAGGCAACGATGGTAAGGCGCGAGAGCCCGGCGAGATCGACCGGCAGGTCCGGCAATTGGATGCGCCGTTCCAGCGGATTCATGAAGGCCTGCAGCGTGTCGCCGATCACGGTCGGCTGCTCGGCGATCTCCTTCATCATGAAATGGCGGTGGTTGCCCTTGCCGATGAGGGCGCCAGAGAGCGCCGTCTGCACAATCTCGCGATTGACCCGGCGGCCGTCGTTATAGATCGTGGCGCCATCCATCGAGAGGACCGCCCAGTCGTCCTCCTCGAGATAGCAGATGCGGTTGGTGAATGGGGCCAGCGCCATCGCATCCGAACCCAGGAACATCTCGCCGTCGCCGAAGCCGATCGCCAGCGGCGAGCCGCGGCGCGCGCCGACGATGATATCCGGCCGGTCGGCGAACAGGATGGCAAGCGAGAAGGCGCCGTGCAGGCGACCCATGGCGCGTTCCATCGCCTGTTCCGGCGAATGGCCGTGCTCGACATAATGGGTCAGCAGATGCGCCACCACCTCGGTGTCGGTGTCGGTGGTGAACTTCTTGCCGAGCGACCCCAGTTCGTCGCGCAATTCCTGGAAGTTCTCGATGATGCCGTTATGGACGATGGCGACCTTGTCGGTGGCATGGGGATGCGCGTTGTTCTCGGACGGACGGCCATGGGTCGCCCAGCGGGTGTGGCCGATGCCGATGGTGCCGGCGAGCGGCTGCGCTTGCAGCACGGCGCCGAGATTGCCGAGCTTGCCCTCGGCGCGGCGTCGGTCGATGCGGCCATCCTTCAGCGTGGCGATGCCGGCCGAATCGTAGCCGCGATATTCCAGCCGCTTCAGTCCGTCAAACAAAAGTGGCGCCACTTCCGCCTTGCCGATGATGCCGACGATGCCGCACATGCTGGCGCTCTCCTCGAGGATTACTTCTTGTCCGATTTCATCTTGCGGCGGCGGTCGCGAAACTCCCTCGCCTTGCCTGCGCGCGCCACCTGCTCGCCGCGCGCCACCGCAATCGCATCCGCCTCGACGTCGCGGGTGATGACGGAGCCAGCACCGACGATCGCCCCGGCGCCGATGCGGACCGGCGCTACCAGGGCGGAATTCGAGCCGATGAAGGCGTCTTGGCCGATCTCGGTCCGCGCCTTCAGGAAGCCGTCGTAATTGCAGGTAATGGTGCCGGCACCGATGTTGGATTTTGCCCCCACATCGGCATCGCCCAGATAGGAAAGGTGATTGGCCTTAGCTCCGGCGCCAAGCTCGCTGTTCTTCACCTCGACGAAATTGCCGACATGGGCACCTTCGCCGATCGTCGTTCCCGTTCGCAGCCGCGCGAATGGGCCGATCACGGCGCCCGCACCGATCACCGCACCCTCGATATGGCAGAAGGCACGGATCTCGACATTGTCGGCAACCCGGACACCGGCACCGAAGACGACATTGGGGCCGACCACCACATCGCGGCCGAGTTCGGTATCGGCTGCGAAATAGACCGTCCCTGGATCAATCAGCGTGGCACCCGCTTCCATTGCAGCCTGTCGCCGCTGGTCCTGGTAGAGCGCTTCCGCGACGGCGAGTTCGGCGCGGGAATTGACCCCCAGCAATTCGGTCTCCGGCGCCTCGACCACGGCGCAATTGCGCCCGTCGGCACGGGCCAGCGCCACGATATCGGTGAGATAGTATTCGCCCTTGGCATTGTCGTTCCTGATGAGATCCAGCAGCGTCCAAAGGATGGTGCCGTCGACCGCCATGACGCCGGAATTGCACAGGCCGATGGCGCGCTCGGCGGCCGTCGCCTCCTTGAACTCGACGATGCGCTCGAGATTGCCCTGCCCGTCCAGCACCAGGCGGCCATAGGCGCCGGCATCGGCCGGGCGCATGCCCAGCACGACCACGGCAGGCTCGTCCTTCGCGCCGCGCCGCTCTACCAGGCGGCGCAGGGTCTCGGTCGAGACGAAGGGGGTGTCGCCGAACAGGATCAGTATGGTGCCGGCGAAGGCACCTACCGCATCGCGGGCTGAGCGCACTGCGTGGCCGGTGCCCAATTGCTCGCCCTGGACGGCGATCGGCGCCGGCGCCACCTCGGCCTTGACCCCCTCCATGCCCGGCGCCACGACGACGGCGACGCGTTGCGGCTGCAGCGGCGCCAGATTGGCCAGGACATGGCCGATCATGCTGCGCCCGGCGATGCGGTGCATCACCTTGGGCAGCGTCGATTTCATGCGCGTGCCCTTGCCGGCGGCAAGGATAATGGCGGCGATCCGATCCTGGGCGGACATGATGGATGATATTCCCGAGTGCTGAGGCAGGCTTGCGACGGGGCGGAAAATGCCATATCCACCCCCGGCAATCCAACCCCCAGCAATCCGTTCGGCGGAAGATCACTCCAGAATACAGGCGAAAAGGGCGGAAATATGGCGCGGCGGCAATATCTGGTGTTCGATCTGGACGGGACGCTGATCGATTCGGCGCCCGACATCGCCGATGCCGTCAACGTTCTGCTGGGCGAGTTGGGCCGGGCGCCGCTCGAACTGGCCGCCGTCAAGCGCATGATTGGCGACGGCGCGCCGGTACTGCTCGAGCGGGCGCTTGCCGCCGCCGGCATCCAGGAGGCGGCCGCCGGCTTCATGCCGCGCTTCAAGGTATTCTACGAGGCGGCCTCGACCCGACGCACGGTGCTTTATCCCAAGGTACGCGAGAGCCTGGAAGGGTTCCGGCGCGAGGGCCGCCGCCTGGCGCTTTGCACCAACAAGCCGAAGGCCGCCACCGAACTGGTGCTGCGGCATTTCGGCCTGGTGGAATTGTTCGCCGCGATCATCGGCGGCGACTCGCTGCCGCAGCGCAAGCCCGCCAGGGAACCGCTGCTGGCGGCAATCGCGGCCGCCGGCGGCGACGATGCGGCGCCGGAATGTGCGCTGATGATCGGCGACAGTTATACCGACCTCGCCACCGCCAGGGCGGCCGCAATTGAGGCTGTGATCATTCCATCGGGTTATGGCAGACCGGCCGATGCCGCCGAACAGGGTGCCTATCACGAGGTGGCGCGCTTTGCCGATCTGCCGCCGCTGATCGAGAGACTGGACCGCACCTGATTCCTATCTGACTCCGGTCAGATCCAGCGTCATCAGGCCCAGCGCGTTCTGCGCCTCGATGCGGACCGGCACCGCGGGGAAGCCGGGCACGGCCGGCGCCAGGAACAGCCGCGCCGATTGCGGATAGAATTGCGAACTCATGGCACTGGGCGCGAAGCCTTCCAGCAGCCTCG
Source organism: Dongia mobilis (assembly GCF_004363235.1). Taxonomy (GTDB): domain Bacteria; phylum Pseudomonadota; class Alphaproteobacteria; order Dongiales; family Dongiaceae; genus Dongia; species Dongia mobilis. The sequence goes on along the minus strand of NZ_SNYW01000006.1, from coordinate 540,532 downwards.
GCTGGGCCACGCATTCGGTGGCGGAACCATCGTAATAGGATTGTGCCAATGGGGCGAGATCGGCAAAGCCGCCCTGGCTGAGTTCGAGGTCATAGCGGCGCACCCCGTCGAACAACTGATAGGTGCCGGCGCAGCTGGCCGTGGCGGCGAATTTCGCCACCGCCGCCACGATGGCACTGGCGGGGTCGATGGTGCCACGCGCAAAGCCGCGGTTCGCGGCATCCTGCGCCTGGCGGGTCAGCGGCACCGCCTCGATGGCGACGGCGCCGCCCTGGCCATAGGTCAGCGTCACCGCCTCCTGCCTGCCCATGATTTCGGCAACCGATCGGAACTGCTTCGGCGCCGCCTTCTGCTCGGCCAGGCTGCCGCTGCTCACCATTGTCGCGCGATAGGGATAGAGCAGGCGGAAATTGCCGCTGGTCGCGGCATCGGCATTGAGGCTGTAGGCGCCATTGCCGGCGGCCTTGCCCTCGCCCGGCAGCTTCACCTGCGCGGTCAGGGAAAAGACCGGCAGTCCGGCCATATATCCGGTATAGGTCAGCGTCACCGGCTCGGCGGCCTGAGCAGGCAACGCACCAAGGCTCAGCCAGAACGCCAGACCGGATATCAGGCCGGATGCTAGGCCAGATGCCAGGCTCGCGAACTGCCGCCCAAAGTAACGCATTGATCTGCCTCAGGGAATCTCCGGGATCCAGGTCTCTGAGATCGGCCTTCCACCGCATCCTGTCAAGGTGCAAGCACGGACCTCACGTCAGCGTGACAGAAACACGACGGGGTCATTTGCGCGGTCAATTGACAGGCGGCAGGCCGGAAGCTAAACAACGCCCCTCACAGCGGCGGCCGCCTCTCGCATCTGGCCGCCAGCTCCGGTCGGGTGCGTAGCTCAGCGGGAGAGCACTACCTTCACACGGTAGGGGTCACAGGTTCAATCCCTGTCGCACCCACCATCGCGCGCCGATTCCTACGCCTACGGCCGTCGCCATCCTGTGGCAACTCGGCAGCTCTCACCAAATCGACCAGCCGCCATCCACGATCAGGTTCTGTCCGGTGATCCCTTCCGCGTCATCGCTGAGGAGGAATTCGATCGGCGCCACGGCCTCAGTCACCTTCAGCATGCGCCCGGCCGGACACAATCTGGCATAGCGTCTCTTGAAGTCCGTCGCGGCACGTCCCTCGATCCCGCCCAGCGAAACGGCATTGACCGTGACCCCATTCGGCGCCAGACGCACCGCCATCTCCCTAGCGAGATGAATGAGGGCAGCCCGGGCCACGCCGTAATGGATCGGCGCCGGCACGGCACCCTTCGGATAGAGATGCGGCGAAACCGCCACCACACCGTACATCGAACCGATCAGCACCACACGGCGAAGGCCGATCGCGGGGTCGGCCGCCAGCGCGAGGGCGAGGTTGTGCGGCACGCCCACGGCGAGCAGGTATTCCTCGCTCCATTGCTGGGCGGTGGGCACGCCCTGCACCTTCAGCTTGTCGCGGCTGCGGGCGCAATGGACGAAGGCGGCGACAGGCAGATGCCGGCGGCGGAGATCCGCCACCAGCCGGCTTTCCGCACCTGTCTTCATCAGATCGGCGACCACCGGAAAGACGCGGTTCTCCGCGATATGGGGCTGCAGCCGCGCGCGCGCCGCCGCCAGACTGGCCTGCGTCCGATAGACCGCGACCACAGAGCGGCCGGAAGCCAGCAGACGATCGACCAGGGCGCTGCCCAGGAGGCCGCTGGCACCCGTCACCAGGACAGCGCCGGCCCGCACCCCATCAGATTCTTTGCTGGCCGAACCCTTGATCGGCGATTTGCGTCTTGCAGTTGATGCCACTGGCTGCTGTTCCCCTTGATGATCCCGGCCGCTCGGCGCGGCGTTGGCGGATGCGCGTCAGGCTATCCAGTTCCAAGCCTCACGTCGACCTCAGCCCCCTAACCCCGGGTTGCCAACGCCCGGGCGATGGCAAGGTCTTCCGGCGTGTCGATGTCGAATCCGGCCAGCCAGTCCATCGGCCAGTAGCGATGGCCGGGACCATAGAAGCTGCGCGCCGCGAGGAGTGCGGGCACCCGCGCCAGCCAGATGGCGCCAGACGGCATGAAGACCGGCGGCAGGTCCTGAGAGCGCTTCGTCATTGCCTCGGGAAAGAGCGGGCGCGGGCACCCATCGGCATCAAGGGTTGCGGCCCACCACGGGTTGAGCGGGCCGAAATCGGTGCAACTCAACAGGAAATCGGCATCGTGGGCCGCGAAATCGGCGAACGCATCGCGCACCAGACTTGCCCCGCGCAGCGGGCAGGTCGGCAGCAATTGTGCCACCACCGCCGGCATCCCTCCGGACCAGTCGGCATATTGCGCCAGCGCCTCGATCGTCGCCAGCGAGGAGGGCGCCTGGTCGTCGCTGTTATTGCGGCGCAGGAAGGGCGCGGCGGCCCCACAGGAGCGGGCGATTTCCGCGATCTCGGCGTCGTCCGTACTGACCAGCACGTCGGCAAAGCAGCCGCTCTCGCGCGCCGCCTCGATGGTCCAGGCGATCAGCGGGCGGCCCCGGAAATCGACGATGTTCTTGCGCGGGATGCGGCGCGAGCCGCCGCGCGCCGGGATCACTGCAAGGCTGATGGCTGATAACATACTCTCGCCCCGGATTGCGCCGCCCTTGGCCGACGGTCTGCTGGCCTACCGTTCCAGGCTGGCTGCGCCCCCGGCCAGGGGTGCCGCCACTCTACCCTGGTTGCTTTCGTGGAAACCCACCGGGTAGATTTCGCGCGGGCTCGGCCCTAGCCTTATCCGGCCCGGCAATTTCGTTCAAGAGTTGCAAATGCGCATTGTCGTCGAAGTGAGGTCGCCGCCACAACGCCTGCCGGGCAGGCCGCTGCTGCCCGTGGCCGGGATTCCCCTCGCCGTGCTGGCGGCACTCCGGGCGGGCAATGGCGGTCACCAGACGGTGCTGGCCGCGTCGCGCGATCCGGGCAACGACAGCCTTTGCGCCGCAGCAATTGCCAGGGGGCTGAAAGTTGTCCGCGGCGCCGGCGATGACGGTCTGGCTCTACTCCTAACCTGCGCCGGCGATTTGGCGGACGACGACATCGTGGTTCGCTTCACGGACGACGATGTCGTGCCGGACGGCGATTTCGCGGCAATGCTGGCGGACGGGCTTGCCGGCGGGGATGGCGACATCCTCGGCACGGCCTGGCCCGAAGCCGGGCTGCCCTTCGGTGTCCGGGGCGAGGCAATTCGCGTCGGTGCCCTGCGCCGCTTCGCGGGTCAGGCAAATGCGGCGGAGAGACAACTGCCTACTGCCGTGCTTTGGCGGCTTGGCCGCGTCGCCGCCGTCAACGATCTCGCCGGCGGGATCGACACCGCCCGCTATCGCTGTGCCGTCGTCAGTTTCGCCGATTACGTCCGCATCAAGGCCCTGTTCGCCGGCATCGCCGATCCAATCACGGTGCCCTGGCGCCAGCTGGTCGAGCGCCTTGCGCAGACGCCGGAGAAGGACTGGCTGCTGGGGCCGCGGCCCGCCGCACCCGATCGGGCGGCCGAATTCGTCCTCGGCACCGTACAGATCGGCCTGCCCTACGGCACACTGCGCAAATTTTCCATGCCGGATGATGCCGGTGCCACATCCCTGCTGCACAGGGCCGCCGAAATCGGCGTCCGCCAGTTCGACACGGCACGCAATTACGGCCGCAGCGAGGAACGCGTCGGCGACGCCCTGGCCGGGCTCGGGTCGGCGGCGCCGGCAGTCGTCACCAAGCTGGACCCGTTCTTCTTCGTGCCCGCCGACGCACCCGAATGGGCTGTCCGCAGCGCCGTCCAGGCCAGCGTTTTCGCGTCATGCCGCGCCTTGCGAACCAGGCATTTGCCGGTCCTGCTGCTGCACCTCGCCCATACCAGGACCTCCTGGAACGGCGCCGCCTGGCGCTGCCTGCTGGAGATGCGCGACCAGGGCATCATCGGCCGGCTCGGCATCTCGGTGCAGAACGCAATCGAGGCGGAACAGGCGATCGGCGACCCCGATGTCGAACAGATCCAGCTGCCCGCCAACATCCTCGACCACCGCTGGCGGCAGGCCGGCATTCCTGCCCTGCTGGCCGAGCGCCCGGACATCGTCGTACATGCTCGCAGCGTCTTTCTGCAGGGCGTCCTTTTGAGCGGCGATGTCGGCGGCTGGCCGGCCCGCGATCCGGCGATGGCGCAGCGCCTGATCGACTGGCTGCAGGGCCTGACCCGGGAACTGGGATTGGCCAGCGTTGCGCATCTCCTGGTCGGCTATCTGCGCTCGCTCGGCTGGATTCATGGCCTGGTACTGGGGGTCGAGAACGAGGCACAGCTGGCCGCCAACATGCGACTGTTCGAAGCACCCCTGCTCAGCCGCGAGGCGATCGAACGCATCGAGCAATCCCGACCGCACTTTCCCGACTGGCTGCTCGATCCCGGGCGCTGGAAGGGCGGCGCCTGGAACTAGACGCACGGCGAATGCGCAGCGCGGGAAGCCAGTCGTCGCTGCAGCGTCACCCCCAGCCGAAGCCCGCCCGCAAGGACTCCGGTACCCGGTCGCGCGCCATGTCGTGCAATTCGCTATCGAGGCCGGCCCATTTGTTTCCGTCGGCGCTGAAGATATTGCTGCGACCAATCTCGGCTGAAGGCAGCGAGATTTCCGAGGCCGGCAAATGAATGTCGAAATGCTCAAGCACCCTCGCCACATAGGCGCGGGGATCGGCGGCAAACTCCTCGTAGGTCGTCACCAGCAGATTCACGTCCTGCTGCGAATCAGCCAGTTGCAGCCAATTCTCGATCCACGCGACTTGCAGCGGGAGATAGTTTGCGATCTGCCAACGCAGCTTGTCGGGGAACGACCACTGCGGATAGTCGGCGGGCAGGACCCGTTCGCACAGCAATGCCGCCCCCGCCATGCCCCGCGTCTCCAGCGTCCGGTCGACCATCCTGGTCCAGGAGACGACGGAATCACTGGGATTGCGGACATGCAGCACAGCCTTGCCGATGCCGGCGGCCGCCAGGGCCTGCAGCATGAACGGACTGCCCGGAAGATGTTCGCGCGAAACCACGTTTCCCTTGGAAAAATGCGCGAGTTGGGAATAGCCGATCGAGGAATGATGTATCCCGCCGACCCCGACACGATAGAACGGCACCTGCAAAGTGCGCCTTATGGCACGATGGATGAAGACGCTGGCGGATTTCGGCTGGGCGAAAATGATGATCGGCGGGAAATGTGTCCCGCGCCCGGGATAGGCGCGCCGCTCCAGGAGGCTGTGGGCCCGCGCGCTCAGCCGGTCGACCTGGTCGATGAGCTTGCGGGCACGGCGAGGGGACAAGAACATGGCAACCTGGAGATGTGGGTTGGAGATGTGGGCCGGAGATGTCGACTGGAGACGTGGGTGCGCGGAAATTGTGGCGCAATATAGCCGTCCCGCGCAGGCGGTCGCCAGCGGAAATGCCCAGGGGACATGCCAGGCACCTTCCGGCACGGGGCACACCGGCTACTGTTCCGTCATCTGCAATCAGAACGTGCCCGGGTTGAAGCGCGGCAACACCCCCCCGCAAGCGGGATGCCGGCCGCGGATCCGATTGCCGGCGGTTACCGCCTTGCCACCGCCCGGCCCGCCACCGCCCGGCCCGCCACCCCGGCCCACCTCTGCCGAGCCGATGCGGACGCCATTGCGACACTGGAATATGACAGCGCAACCATGCAAGATTGGGCCGCGACAAGATTTGGCTGCAACTGGGGCAGGGTTTGCTTGCGCCACCGCCACCGGTCGATCCGGTCCCGCTTCCCGCCCGCTACCCGCAAGGGGATATCCATAAGGACAGAAATGACCGCCAAGACGCTTATCTCACACCCGTTCGACATGATCGTATTCGGCGGACGCGGCGACCTCGCGCGCCGCAAGCTCATTCCGGCGCTCTATCATCTCGACCGCGAGCGGCGGCTGCCGGATGACGGGCGCATCATTGCCGTTTCCCGCGGCCAAATGGAGAAAGCGGATTTCCTGCGCCTGATGCATGACGAATGCGTCGTCCATTCGCCGGGCGACGCGATTCATGGCCCGTTCGACGAGGCCGCCTGGGAACGCTTCGCCGGCCGCCTGCACTATATCAGCCTGGACGCTACCGATGCGGCATCCTATCGCGATCTCGTCGCCGCGCTGCAGGGACGCGCCGATGTCGTGCGCGCGTTCTATCTGGCGACGGCGCCGGATCTCTTCGGCCCGATTGCCGCACATCTCAAATCCCTCGGCCTGGTGACTCCGGAATCCCGCCTCGTGCTGGAAAAGCCGCTCGGCAAGGACCTCGCTACGGCCCAGGCCATCAACGCCGCCGTCGCCGCTGCCTTCACCGAACCGCAGACCTACCGGATCGACCATTATCTCGGCAAGGAGACGGTGCAGAACCTGATGGTGCTGCGCTTCGCCAACGCCCTGTTCGAGCCCCTGTGGAACCGCACCCATATCGACCACGTGCAGATCTCGGTGGCGGAAACGGTGGGGGTCGGCGGGCGCTGGACCTATTACAACGAATCCGGCGCGCTGCGCGACATGGTGCAGAACCACCTGCTGCAGCTGGTCTGCCTCGCTGCCATGGAGCCGCCGTCGACGCTGGACGCGGATATGATCCGCGACGAGAAGCTGAAGGTCCTGCGCGCATTGCACCCGATCGGGGTCGAGGATGTCGCGCAATCCACCGTCCGCGGCCAATATCGCGCCGGCACGGTCGAGGGCAATGGCGTGCCCGGCTATCTAGAGGAAACCGATTCGGGAGCCGCCAGTAATACCGAGACCTTCGTCGCCATCAGGATCGCCATCGACAACTGGCGCTGGGCCGGCGTGCCGTTCTATGTCCGCACCGGCAAGCGCCTGCCGGCGCGCTCGTCCGAGATCGTGGTGCAGTTCAAGACGCCGCCGCATTCGCCCTACCCCGCCTCGGCCGGCATCATCCACCCCAACAAGCTGGTGATGCGCCTGCAGCCGGACGAGGGTATACGCCTCGTCATGCTCAACAAGGGGCGCGGCCCGGGCGAGTTGAAGCTGCGCCAGACGGCGCTCGACCTTTCCTTCAATGAGACCTTCGGCGGCCGCTCGCCGGACGCCTATGAGCGCCTGCTGTTGGACGTGATCCGCGGCCGGCCCGCGCTTTTCATGCGGGTGGACGAGCTGGAAGCCGCCTGGCAGTGGATCGATCGCATCCGCGAGGGCTGGGCGGAAACCGGCTTGACGCCGAAGCCCTATGCCGCCGGCTCCTGGGGCCCCAATGCCGCCATCGCCCTGATCGAACGTGACGGCCGGACCTGGCACGAGGACGATTTCTGACGTGACGGTCCACGAGCGGACATTCGACAGCCGCGACGCCCTCGCTGTCGCGCTGGCTGCACGCCTCGCCCAAATCTTGCGCGAGGCCGTCGCGGCACGCGGGGCGGCCAGCTTGGTGGTGCCGGGCGGCAGCACGCCGGTGGCCGTGTTCGACCATTTGTCACGTGCCGATATCCCCTGGGCGAAGGTCACCGTCATTCCCTGCGACGAGCGCTGGGTTGCCTCCGACCATCCCGACAGCAATGAGGGCCTGATCCGCCGCCATCTGCTGCGGGACAAAGCTGACACGGCACAGGCCTGCAGCCTCTACCGGCAACTGCCGTCGCCGGCCGATGCCCTGCCGGATATCGCCCGCGCACTGGGCGCGATCCCGCGCCCGTTCGACGCCGTCTTCCTCGGCATGGGCGAGGATGGACATATCGCGTCACTGTTTCCGGGCCGTGCCGAGACCGGGCCGGCCCTGCGGATCGACGCCGCCTTGGACCTCATGGTCCTGACCGCCCCGGCCAAGGGCCATCCGCGCATCGGGCTGACTCTGCGCGCCCTCACCGACACGCGGCACCTCTTCCTCGCCGTGCCGGGCGCGGAAAAGCGGGTTGTCTTGGCGCAGGCGATGGCCAATATCGAGAAGGGTGACGATCGCCTGCCGTTAACGGCGCTGCTGCGCCAGGACCGCGTGCCGGTCGAGATCCTGACCTGCATCTGACGCAATTGCCAAGCATGAGGACCACCATGCATCCCACCATCCAAGCCGTGACCGAGCGAATCCGCGCCCGCAGCCTGGAGTCCCGTGCCGCCTATCTTGAACGCGTCGCCGCCGCGCGCGGCAAGGGTGTGCAGCGCGCCCGGCTTTCCTGCGGCAACCTCGCCCATGGCTATGCCGCCTGCTCTCCTGCCGAGAAGGAAGCGCTGGCTGGCGTCACCCTGCCCAATCTCGGCATCGTCTCGGCCTATAACGACATGCTCTCGGCGCACCAGCCGTTGAAGGAGTATCCGGAGATCATCAGGCAGGCTGTTGCGGGCCAGGCGACCGCGCAGTTTGCCGGCGGCGTCCCCGCGATGTGCGACGGTGTCACCCAGGGCCAGGCCGGCATGGAGCTATCTCTGTTCAGCCGCGACGTGATCGCGATGGCGACGGCTGTCTCGCTCTCCCACGACATGTTCGACGCCGCCCTGATGCTGGGCGTCTGCGACAAGATCGTGCCGGGTCTCCTCATCGGGGCCCTCGCCTTCGGCCATCTGCCGACCGTCTTCGTGCCGGCGGGACCGATGCCCTCTGGCCTGCCAAACGCCGAGAAGTCGCGCATCCGACAGCTCTATGCCGAGGGCAAGGTCGGACGTCAGGAATTGCTGGCGGCGGAATCCGCCTCCTACCACGCGCCGGGCACCTGCACCTTCTACGGCACGGCCAACAGCAACCAGATGCTGATGGAATTGATGGGCCTGCATCTGCCGGGCGCCGCTTTCGTCAATCCGGGAACCCCTTTGCGCGCCGCCCTCACGGCCGCCGCGGCGAAGCGCGTCGCCGGGGCGACGGCGCTCGGCAACGATTACCGGCCGATCGGCGAGATCGTCGACGAGAAGGCGATCGTCAATGCCATCGTCGGCCTCACCGCGACCGGCGGCTCGACCAACCACACCATCCATCTGATCGCGGTCGCCGCCGCTGCCGGCATCCGGATCACCTGGGCCGATTTCGCCGAGATCTCCGGCGTCACCCCCCTCCTCTGCCGCATCTATCCCAACGGCCAGGCCGACGTGAATCATTTCCAGGCGGCGGGCGGCTTCGGCTTCCTGGTGCGGGAATTGATCGATGCCGGCCTGCTGCATCGCGACGTCAAGACGCTGGCGGGTGACGATCTCTCGGCCTATGCCGAGGAACCCTGGCTCGACGGCGGAAGGTTGAAATGGCGCGCAGCGCCGGCAGACTCTCTCGACAAGGATGTGCTGCGCCCGGTGCGGGATCCCTTTGCGCTGGAGGGCGGCATCCGCGTCCTGGGCGGCAATCTGGGCGCCGCGATCATCAAGGTATCGGCGGTGAAGCCGGCGCATCGCGTGATCGAGGCGCCGGCCATGGTTTTCTCCAGCCAGGAGGCGGTGAAGGCGGCGTTCAAGGAAGGCAGGCTGCATCGCGACGTGATCGTGGTGGTGAAGGGCCAGGGCCCGCGCGCCAACGGCATGCCGGAACTGCACCAGCTGACACCGGCCCTCGGCGTGCTGCTCGATCTCGGCTACAAGGTGGCGTTGCTGACCGATGGGCGCATGTCCGGCGCCTCGGGCAAGGTGCCGGCCGCCATCCACCTCTCGCCGGAGGCGGCCGTCGGTGGGCCGATCGCGCGCATCCGCGATGGCGATATCATCCGCCTCGATACCGAGTCCGACCAGCTGACGCTCAAGGTCGACGCCGCCGAACTTGCCGCCCGCGCCGCCGATATACCCGATCTGTCGCCTTACACACATGGCTGCGGCCGCGAGCTGTTCGCCGGATTCCGCGCCGCCGTGGGAGCCGCCGACGCGGGTGCCGCCAGCTTCGGCTGGGACGGCCTCGCATGAGCGGGCTTTTCCTGGTGGCGGATATCGGCGGCACCAATGCGCGCTTCGCGCTCTGCCGCCGCGACGCGACGTCGGTCGAGCGGATGAAGACGCTCTCGGCGCGCGATTTCCCCGATATCGGCGCCGCCATCGCCACCTATCTGGACTGGGCCGGCGAAAAACCGGTCGATGCCTGCTTCGCCGTCGCCTGCCCGGCGCGCGACGACCAGATCGAGTTCACCAACTCGACCTGGCGTTTTTCGCGCCAGGCACTGGCGGCCGAGTTCGGCTGGCGGCACTTCCGCACGGTCAACGATTTCGAGGCGCTCTCGCTGGGCATCCCCCAGGCCAAGCCCGACGGATTGCACCGATTGCGCGCGGGCATCGCCGAGCCCCGGGGCGCCTGCGCCGTTCTCGGGCCCGGCACCGGCCTCGGCGTCTCCGGCCTGGTCTGCGACCGGCATGGCGGATGGGTGGCGCTGGCCGGCGAAGGGGGGCATGTCGGCTTCGCGCCCCAGGACGATCTCGAGATGGAGTTGCTGCGCTTCCTGCAACTGCGCATCGGTCGCGTCTCCAACGAGCGGCTGCTCTCCGGCGACGGCCTCGTCAACATCTACGAATTCCTCCGCCACCGCGCGGGCGAGCCGGCGGAACGCCCGAGCCCCGCCGAAATCTCCGCCCGCGGCCTCGAGCGGGGCGAGCGGACCGCCCGCGAAGCGCTGACGCGGTTCTGCGCCATCCTGGGATCGGTCGCCGGCGACCTCGCCCTCACCCTCGGCTCCAGCGGCGGCGTCTATCTCGGCGGCGGCATCGTGCCGCGGCTGCTGCCGGTCCTGCCGGACAGCCCGTTCGAGCGGCGTTTTCTCGACAAGGGGCGCCTTTCCTCGCTGTTGCAGGCGATGCCGATCTTCGTCATCCTCGACCACACCTTGGCCCTGCTCGGGGCCGCTGTCACCTTGCGACAGGATGAGGCGTAGCCAAATCCCCGGTCTTCTGCCAGATATTGCCCATGAGTACGCCTTTTCGCCGCATTACCGACGATTCCTTCCTCACTCTGTGCAGCGCCAAGGTGCGCAGGGCCTATGACTATTGGAATGCCAAGCGCGGCACGCGGCTGATGCCGTCGCGCGCCGATATCGATCCCAGCGAAATCCGCGACCTGCTGCCGGGCATCATCCTGATCGATGTCGCCCAGGATCCGCTGCGCCTGACTTACCGGCTGGTGGGAACGGACGAGGTCGAGGCCCGTGGCTATGACCCGACCGGCAAGGATGTGCGCGAGCATGTCTTCGCGGTGACGCCGGAGGAGGGATTCCGTACCTATCGGACGGTGGTCGAGATGCGCCGCCCGATCTACGACCAGGAAGAGGTGCTGGCGCCCAATCCAAGGCTGAGCGAAGTGGGATCGCTGGCCATGCCGCTCTCGTCCGACGGCGAGACGGTCAACATGCTGTTCGCCTTCGTCGACTACCGGCGCAACCGCTGATCCGGCGTCAGTTGTTCCGCTTGCGCGGGACGCGGAACAGCTGCTGGTCCAGATCCATGCCGAATTGCGCGTTGAACAGGCCGACGCGCACTTCCTGGCTCTTGGCATCCGTCACCGTCCATTGCCGCAGTTCCAGCGGCCGGTCGCCCAGCTCAAGCATGACCGCGCCTTCCTCGGCGTCGTCGGTCTGGCGGATGGTGATGGCAAAGGAATTGGGGGCGCGCTGGAATGCGGTCACCGTGACGTCGCCGCCGAAACGCACTTCATCCTTCAGCAGGAACCAGATCGGCGACGACGACACCGGCACGCGGTTGATCTGGTCCAGCTCCGGGTCGTAATAGTGCAGCGAGACGCTGTCCGAGACGATCAGCATCGGCGAAGGCGGATCATATTCGATGCGGATGAAGCCTGGCCGCTTCAGATAGATCGTGCCGAAGGCGATGCCGCCCTTGGCCGAGTATTGCTGGAACTTGGCCTGCATCGTGGTGATGCCGTTGAGGTAGTCCTCGATGCGGCCGATATCGCTCCGATCCTCCGGGGTCAGGTTCGCCGGCACGGCATCTGCCGCGGCCAGTCCGCCGAAATGCGGGCTGGCCAGCAGCGGCAGGACGGCGAGTCCGCCGGCAAGGGCCAGCACCCGGCGCCGGGTGGCGATTAGATCAGTCACGTTGCGGCAATCCTTTCCTAGTCGTCGAGGCCGCGCGCCAGAACTTCGCGCTTGCCGACATGATTGGCGGGGCTGACCACGCCTTCCTTTTCCATCCGCTCGATGATGCGGGCCGCCCGGTTATAGCCGATCTGCAGATGGCGCTGCACGAAGCTGACCGAGGCCTTTTTCTCGCGCGTGACGATGGCGATGGCGCGGTCGTAGAGCTCGTCGCCCGAACCACCGCCGGGTTCACCGTCGAAGCCGTCAAGGCCACCACCCTCCTCGTCATCCTGCGTCACTTCCTCGATATAGGACGGCTCGCCCTGCTCCTTCAGGAAGCGCACGATCGATTCCACCTCGCGGTCGGAAACGAACGGGCCGTGAACGCGGGTGATGCGCCCGCCATTGGCCATATAGAGCATGTCACCCTGTCCCAACAGTTGTTCGGCCCCCATTTCACCAAGAATTGTTCGGCTGTCGATCTTGGTGGTGACATGGAAGCTGATGCGGGTCGGGAAGTTGGCCTTGATCGTGCCGGTGATGACGTCGACCGAGGGGCGCTGGGTGGCCATGATGATGTGGATCCCGGCGGCGCGCGCCATCTGCGCCAGGCGCTGGATCGCCGCCTCGATCTCCTTCCCCGCCACCAGCATCAGATCCGCCATCTCGTCGACCACGACGACGATGAACGGCAGGGCGGTGAGATCGAACGGCTCCTCCTCATAGACCGGCTGGCCGGTCTCTGGATCGAAGCCGGTCTGCACCCGCCGGGTCAGCGTCTCGCCGGCGGCGCGCGCCTGTTCCAGGCGCTGGTTGAAGCCGTCGATGTTGCGGACACCCAGGCGCGACATGGCGCGATAGCGGTTCTCCATCTCGCGCACCACCCAGCGGAGCGCCACGATCGCCTTCTTCGGTTCGGTCACCACGGGCGAGAGCAGGTGGGGGATACCGTCATAGACGGAAAGTTCCAGCATCTTGGGATCGATCATGATGAACTTGCACTGCTCCGGCGTCAGCCGGTAGAGCAGCGACAGGATCATGGTGTTGATGGCGACCGACTTGCCCGAGCCGGTGGTGCCGGCGATGAGCAGATGCGGCATGCGCGCGAGATCGACCACGATGGGGGCCCCGCCGATATCCTTGCCGAGGACCAGGGCGAGGCGGCTCTGCGTCGACTGGTAGCTGTCATCCTCGATGAGCTCGCGGAAGGCGACCACCTCGCGCTCTCGATTGGGCAGTTCGATCCCGATGACGCTGCGCCCCGGCACCACCGCGATGCGGACCGAGACGGCGCTCATCGAGCGCGCGACGTCGTCGGCGAGACCGACCACGCGGCTGGTCTTGGTGCCAGGTGCCGGTTCCAGTTCATAGAGCGTCACCACCGGACCGGGCCGCACCTTCACGATCTCGCCCTTGACGCCGAAATCATCCAGCACGGTCTCGAGCAGGCGCGCGTTCTTCTCCAGGCTCTCTTCGTTGATGCGCTGCACGGCCAGATTGGCCGTGGGCAGGGAGAGGATATCGACCGGCGGCAGTTCGAAATCGCTTTCGTCCAGCGCCAGCTTGGCCTGGCGCGTGTTCTTCGCCACCTTGGCAGGCTTTGCCTTCTCGCGCGGCTTCTGCACCGGCGCCACGACCAGCCGGCCAGCGCGCTCGGGCTGTTCCGGTTCATGCGGCATCTCGATGGCCGGCCGGTGATCCTCGGCATCGTCGTCGAAGCGCGGTTCGCGTCGCGGCGCAGCCGCCGGCCGCTGCCCGCCGCCGAGGCGCGGCAGGCGGAACGAGAAGCGCGGCAGCCGGGGCCCGCCTTCGCCTATGCTGCTGCGACCGCGATCGATCGCCTCGCCGACATTGCGGCCCATGCGCGCGACACCCCGGCCGAAGCGGAGATAGCCGCCGACGCCGATGCCGAGCACATGATAGAGAACGAAAAGCCCGAGCGCGAAGAGGCCCAGCGCCGCCAGCCGCTCGACCAGCGCCGGATCCGTACCGGCGGCGATGCCGGCGACCAGCGCCACCAGGCCGCCATCGCCCGCCGAGCCGGCCAGGATCATCTGCCCGGCTAGGCCGCCGAGCCCAGTCAGCCAGGGCCATTGGCCGGTACCCGGCAGGACGGCAAAGGCGGCGGCGAGCAGCAGCGCACCCACCGGCAGCAGCACCAGCTTGGCCCAGATCCGGCGCAGATGGTGGTCGCGCAGCAAAAGGACGCCCCAGGCGAAAAATGCGCCGGGCACCACCAGGGCGGCCAGCCCCAGTCCCTGCAGGACGAAATCGGCAAAGATGGCGCCGCCCGCCCCGAAGATATTGGCGATCGGCTGGTCCGAGGCGCGGTTGAGGCTGGGATCGCTGCCGCTTGCCGTCAGCAGGGCGAGGAGATAGGCGAGACCGGCGAGGATGAGGGCGAAGCCGAGCAGTTCGGTCATCCGCCGCTTCAGGAACGGCCCCAGATTGCCGAGCCCGAAACCGGATTGCAGCGTCATGCCGCCATTTGCCGCCATAATCTTACCCCCCTTGTCCCGCGGCCCGGGCCACGGATCGCCTGCCTTCGAGACGGGCCAGCACCTGGGCCATGCGACCGAGGGCGCCTTCCATCATCGCCGGCTCGTAGACCAGCGCCACGCGAATGAAACCGGCACCCGGGTTGCGCCCCTGTTCGTCGACCCGGCTCATATAGCCGCCCGGCAATACCTTGATCGCTGCCTCCTGCCAGAGCGCCCTCGCCGCCGCCTCGCCGTCGCCGACCTCGAGCCAGAGGAAGAAACCGCCGGCCGGCCGCACGGTTCCGAAGAGAGGGGAGAGAACGCGCTCGGCGATGTCGAAGGTCTGCCGGTAGCGGGCGCGGTTCTCGGCCACATGCGCCTCGTCCGACCAGAGTGCGGTCGAAGCGGCCAGCACCGGCAGCGGCACGGCGACGCCGCCATAATTGATCAGCTGGGCGATACGGGCCAGTTGCCGGCGGTCGCCGGCGACGAAGCCGGAGCGCATGCCCGGCGCCGAGGATCGCTTGGAAAGGGAATGAAAGGCCACGACATGATCGCACGCGCCGGTTTCCTGCGCGGCCTCGAGGGCACCGGGCGGCGGCGCGGCAGAATAGATCTCGGCATAACATTCGTCGGCCGCGATGATGAAATCATGCCGGCGCGCAAGCGCAATCCAGCGCCGCCAGAAATCCTTTCCGGCGACGGCACCCTGCGGGTTGGCCGGCGAGCAGAGATAGACCATCGCCGTCTGCGAGAGGAGCTCGGCCGGCACCGCATCCGGGTCCGGCAGGAAATCCGTGGCGCGGCCGGCTGGCAGGAAGGCGGGTTCGCCCCCCGCCACCACGGCCGCCCCGGCATAGGTGTGATAGAATGGATTGCCCATCAGCACCCTGCCCTTGCCGCGGGGCAGGCCGCTGGCTACCGCTGAGAGGGCGATGTGGAACAGGGCCTCGCGCGTGCCGGAAACGGGCAGGATCATCCCCTCGGGATCGACGAAGCCCGGTTCCAGGCCATAGCGGCGGCCGAGCCAGGCGGCGACCGCCGCCCGGAAAGCCTCATTCCCTGCCGTCGGCGGGTATTTGCTCCAGGCGTCCTTTGCGCTAGCGATGGCCTCGACGGCAAAGCCCGGCGGCTGGAATTGCGGCTCGCCCAGGGATAACAGCAAAGGCGTATTCCCGCCCCCGGGGGCGACACCTTCCAACAGCTTGTTGAGCCGCGTGAAGGGATGGAACTGGGCCAGCGACTCGACACGATCCTGATTCATTCCGGAAACCTTGGCCGCCAGGGGCAGAAAAGCAAGCGATATCAAAGCGCGACTCGGGTGCGACTCGGCGGCGACTCGAAATGAGTACAAACCGGCACAAGCAGCGAACGAGAGTAATATCTTAAGAGTGTGGCATCAAGTGATTGTATTTACGCAGTTTCGAGGCACAAGGACATTCGCCCTGCATGATCGCGAAAGGTTCCGCCGGCGTTCCCCCGCTACAATTTACGGATTCAATCAATTGATTTTATGCGTAATTATTTATTTCACGTGAAACAACAACATAAATGTCATCCTGTTGAGATGTGCGTGCAACCTTGGCGGCCTATCCAGGAACCATGGCTACCACCGCTGATGACACGATCGACCTCTCCTATGCCAGCCCTGCCGACACGCGCCTGTCGCGCTGCGCCATCCGGGTCATCGAGACCCTGACCGGCCAGACCCGTCTGCGGCGGCTCTACGACCTCTACGAGGCCGAGATGAAGGGATCGGTCGATTTCTGGGAGGCGGCGATGCGCCTCCTCGAACTCAGCCTCGACTACGATTCCCAGAAACTCGCCCGCCTGCCGGCATCCGGGCCGCTGGTCATCGTCGCCAACCACCCCTTCGGCCTGGTCGACGGCATCCTGATCGGGCACCTCGCCAACCGTGTGCGCGGTGACTTCAAGGTGCTGACCCATGCCCGCCTCTATCCGCCCGATGCCGAGATCCAGCGCTTCATCCTGCCGGTCGATTTCGATCCCACCCCGGCGGCCAGGGCGACGACGCTGCAATCGCGCGCCATCGCCCGCGAACACATCATGGCAGGCGGTTGCCTGGTCGTGTTCCCGGCCGGAGCCGTCGCGACCACGCCCACACCGTTTGCCAGGCGCGCCGTGGATTTCGACTGGAAACCGTTCACCGCGCGCCTGATCCATGCCGCCCAGGCCAATGTTGTGCCGATGTATTTCCACGGCCAGAACAGCCGCCTCTTCCAGATCGCCAGCCATATCAGCATGACGGCCAGGCTCGCCTTCCTGGTGCATGAGATCGCCAACAAGATCGGCGGCGAGTTCCGCGTCACCATCGGCGATGTACTGCCCTATGAGGGCCTTGCCGCCATGCGCGACCCGCATGAACTGAGCCGGCATCTCCGCGCCCGCACCGAATGGCTCGGCAACCCGGCCTCGCGGCCCGGCTTCCACGGCATCATCGCCTGACTTCCATCTGCTGACGCAAGGCCGCCTCAGGCGGCGTGCTTCTTGCCTTCCTTGAAATCGTACCAGCGCATCATCCAGGGCACGAACCAGTTGTTGCCGCCGTAAAGCGGCACGGTCGGGAAGGGCTGATCGGCAAAGACCGATGGCGCCGTCCCCGGCGCCAGGATGCGCTGCGCCAGCAGGCGGCCGAAATGCGAGCCCATCGGCAGGCCGGCGAAGCAATAGCCGACGGCGTAATGCATGCCCTCATGGGTGCCGATATGCGGCAGCAGGTCGAAGCTGGCGGCGCAGCGACCGGTCCAGGAATGCGTCAGTTCGACATCGCCCAGTGCCGGGAAGATCGCCTGCAACTCGCCCAGCAGGCGCCGCGCCATCATCTGTTGGTTGCTGCGCTGGCCCGTCTTGCCGCAATAGAGGATCCGACGGCCGTCCGGCGAGCGGCGGATGGCGTCGATGTTCATGTAGGAATCGATATAGGTGCGGTCCTTCGGCAGCAACTGGTCGATGAGGCCCGGCGGCAATTCCTCGGTCGCCACCTTCCAGGCATCGAAGGGAATGAGGCGTCGCTGCAGCCAGGGCACCAGACCGTCGGTATAGCCATTGGTCGCCAGGATGACGTCGCGCGCCGCGATGTCGCCGCGCGACGTCTTCACGGCAAAGCCGCCCGCGCCGCGCCGGATGCTGCTGGCGCGGGTCAGGGGATGCAGGGCGATACCGAGTTTCTGCGCGGCCGCAACCAGGCCCTGGTGATAGAGCCCGGGATGGATCGATCCCAGATCCGGCAGGATGACGCCGCCGACATAGCGGTCCGAGCCGATCTCGCCAGTGAGTGCCGGCCGGTCCAGCACCTCGAAAGGCGCACCCAGATGCTTGTGGCGCAGCTCGTATTCGCGCTTCAGGTCCTCGAATTGCGCCGCCGTCTCGGCCAGCACCAGCCGGCCGTGCTGCTTGAAGCCGCAATCGATGCGGTATTCCGCGACCGTGAGCGCGACCGCCTCGAACGCTGTCTGCATCTCGCGATAGGTGGCGATGGCGTGATCGAGCCCCTTTGCCTTCACCAGATCGCCGAAAGAGTATTTGAGCGTCCGGCCAACGAAGCCGGAATTGCGGCTGGAGGCACCGCTGCCGATCTGGCCCGCCTCCAGCACCACCACATGACACCCCGCCTCGGTCAGCTTGAGCGCCGCGATGAGGCCAGTATAGCCCGAGCCGATGATGACGATATCGGCCTGAAGCGGCAGGTCGGGCGGGGCAATCTCAGGGCGCGGGGCGGCTTCCCACCAGAAGGGATCTGTCTTCATCTTGCTGCCAAAACCTGTTGCCTGACTATTTCGCGCGGTCGGCCTTCAGCCAGCGGAACAATTCCGCCATGCGCTGGGCCCGCAATTCACCGGCGTCGCGCCTCGACCAGTCGTAGATGCCCGGCATGGCGGCACCCGATTGCAGCCTGGCCGCCACCTTCTCTGGCGCCTGCGATGCGGTCGAGAGATCGGGGATGAGCGAATTGCCGAAGGCCACCATGGTGGCGAGGCCGCCGATATCGGCGGATTCGATCGGACCGGTGATGTCGATGCGGCGGCCGAAGCTGGCCTTAACCACCGCATCGATGGCATCCGCCGAGGCGACGCCATCGGCCCACAAAGCCCAGGCCTCGCGCAACAGCGCGAATTGCAGGCGGTTGCCGATGAAGCCCTTCACTTCCTTCTCGATCACCACCGGCTCCTTGCCGGCGCCGCGGATAAGGGCCACGGTGCGCTGGAGTATGTCGGGCGCGCAAAAAGGCCCGCCGCAGATTTCGACCAGTGGGATGAGCTGGGGCGGATACCAGAAATGGGTGGCGATGACGCGTTCACGGTGGCGCACCTTGGCGACGAGCGCGCTCGCCGGCTGGCCGCTCGAGGAACCGAGGATGGTCTGCGGCGGACAGAGCCGGTCAAGCTCGCCGAAGATCTCCAGCTTCAGCGGCAGATCCTCGGTCACCGCCTCGATCACCATCTCGGCATCGGCCGCGTCAGCGAGTTGCGTGCTGGTCCTGATCCGCGCCACCGCGGCATCCGCTTCGGATCCGCTCAGCAGGTCGTTGGCGACGAAGTCGGCGAGGCTCTTGCGGATATTGGCGAGCGCGCCATCGAGGCTCGCGGCACTGCGCCCAACCATCGTCACCGGGTGTCCCGCGGCGGCGAAGACCTGGGCGACACCATGCCCGATGATGCCGTTGCCGATGACGGCAATGCGTGCCTGTCCCATTTTGCGAGACTCCCCGGAACCAGAACGATTGAACCGGCAGCGAGGCTAGGCCAAGAGCGCGGTGGCGGTCGAGGATTTTCTGATTTTCTTCCCTGACACCTGACCGGAGTGTTTCGCGCCTCGCGGCAGGTTCCGGTTACTCTCCGATCGGCGTGGTGATGACGATCCAGCTCTGCTGCAAATCCTCGAAGGTGACACGCAGCGCGAAGGGACCCGCGGTACCGTCGGACACTGTCCGGTCGCTGCTCAGCAGATCGCGATAGGTTTCCAGCGCGACTACTTCCTCTGGCGATTGAGCCGTGGCGCTGTCGATTGTTGTTCCGTTCCGCGACGCATCGGCATGAACGATCCAGTTCCCGGCCTCGCTGATCACCCAGATCCGGCCGGGCCAGGCCTGATCGCGCGCCGCGATCTCGTCAATCACGGGCGTCATCAGCGTTTCGACAGTGGCTACGCCAATAATGTTTCCATCGGCGACAAGCGGCAGAAGGATCGACGAGATCGGCTGCTCGACACCACCCAGCGGATAGCGGAACGGCTCGTCCAGTCTCTTTCTTCCGGTCGCAATGACCGGCGAGTACCAGAGATCGATACCCGCCTCGGCCGTCATCTGAAGATTATCGGCCACCACAGATCCATCCCCGCTGCGAAAATAGTAGACACCAAATCTGCCCGATTTGTCGCCCACGGGGCGCTGACTCTCGTGACCGGCGTCGTCGCCGTCATAGCCATCGGGCTCGAAGGCCACACTGATCCCGAGGCGATCGGGTTTATCCCGCAGCACCGCCTCGGCGATCGCCGAGATGTCGGTGCGCGGCCGTCCGGCAGTTCGTGCCGTCACGACCTCCGCCGCGAGCCTTTCCGCATCGCCCCGCAGATCGGCCACGAAGGTAGCGGCCAGGCGCGCCACGGCCTCGGCTTCGGTGCGTTGCGCCGCGCGCCTTCCGTCATCGGCACATCCCGTCAGAGCCAGCGCCAGCAGGATACATGCTGCCGCCGACCATGCTGTCGTGCGGCGTTCCGGCATAGGCTTTCCCCGCATCGGATGACGCTACCCGGCGCGGATTTGGCTGATGAAGGATTCGACCTCGCGATTGAGCGAGCGGGCCTGCTCGGCCATCATCTCGGCCGCACTCAGCACGCCGGAAGCGGTGTCGCGCGCCGAGCGCACGGCCGTCTCGACGCCGGTGACGTTCTGGCGCACCGCCTGGGTGCCGCCGGAAGCCTGCTGCGCGTTGCTGGAGATTTCCCGCGTCGCCGCCGATTGCTCCTCGACCGCGGCCGCGATCGAGCTCGAGATCTCGTCGATGCGCTCGATCGTGCGCGTCACCGTCGCCATCGCCTTGGCGACATTGTCGGTCGAGCCCTGGATCGCCTGGATCTCGACCGAAATACCCTCGGTCGCCTTGGTAGTCTGGCTGGCCAGCGCCTTCACCTCGTTGGCGACGACGGCAAAGCCCTTACCGGCCTCGCCGGCGCGCGCCGCCTCGATGGTGGCATTGAGCGCCAACAGATTGGTCTGCTCGGCGATCGCCGTGATCAGCTTCACCACCTCGCCGATCCGCTGCGAGACGGCGACCAGGCCTTTCATGGTCTCGTTGGCGCTGCCGATCTCGCCCACGGCGGCACGTGCCACCTCGGACGAACTCGCCACCTGGCGGCTGATTTCGCTGATCGAGGCGGAGAGCTGTTCCGCCGCCGCGGCCACGGCATCGACGCTGCCCGAGGCCTGGTCGGTGGCGCCGGAGGCCTCGCCGATCCGGTGGGTCGCACCCTCCGCGACATCGGTCATCGAGCGGGCATGGTCCTGCAATTGCTGGGCGGATTTGGCGACCATGTCGACCACGCCCTTGACCGAACGTTCGAAGGAATCGGCCAGCGCCTGCATGGCGGCGCGCTTCTCCTCGGCGGCGCGGGCGGCGGCGGCCTTCTGCTCGGCCTCGAGCTGCACCTTTTCCTGCTGGCCCTGCTTCAGCACCTCAACCGACCGCGCCAGTTCGCCGATTTCGTCGCCGCGTTCGGTGCCCCTGACATCGGCGGCGAAGTTGCCGTGGGCCACATCGCTGGTCACCTGGGCCAGGGCGACGATCGGCTTGGCGATGCGGTTGCCGACCCAGGCGAAGACGATGGCACCAAGCAGCAGCGCCGCCACCACGATGGCGGCGATGGTCCAGAGCAGCTGGTTTGCCTTGGCCAGCACGGTCGCGACCGGCACGCGAATGACCAGCGTCCAGATCTCGCTGGGGCCGGCAAAGCTGATCGGCATGAAGACCAGGTAATTGCCGCTGGTGGCATCCACCTTGACCCAGGGTGTGGTGGCCTTGCTCGCCAGGAACTGGTCGTATTGCGATTTCAGCGGCAATTCGGCGGCGAAGTCGCGGGTCTTGGTTTCATCTTCGCCGGCGGCATTCTTCTCGACAAAGCTTTCGGTGGCGATGACCTCGCCCAGCCGGTTGGCGTCGGGATTGGCAGCCCAGATTCCGTTGTCGCTGAGCAACAGAACCTCGCCGCTCTCCATCGGGCGGATGCGGCCGAGTTCCTCGGTCAACTTGGTCATCTTCATGTCGATCGTGGCGATGCCGAAGGCGGTACTGCCATCCATCATCGGCACGCTCACCGTCGCCATCAGCACCGGCACGTTGTCGATCGGATAGATATAGGGTGGCGTCAGCGTGGTGCGCTTGTTGGCGAGCGGGACCGAGTACCAGCCCTCGATGCCGGCGTCGATCGTCATCACCAGCGTCTCGATCGCGACGCCCGAATCGGAATTGTAGTAATAGGGCACGAAGCGGCCCTCGGCATCCTGCTCCGGTGCCTGGCCGGCGAAGGCGGCATCGTTGCCGTCATAGCCGTTGGGCTCGAAGGCCACCGTGCTGCCGGCATAATCCGGCTTGGCGCCGATCACCGGCACCACCAGATCCTTGATCTGGGTGCGCGGCATGGCGGATTGCTTGGCGCCTTCCATGGCGCGGCCGATGGTTTCGGCAATGTCGATGGCCGGCTGGATGGCGCCGGTCACCTGCCGTGCCGCACCCTGTGCGATCGCTTGCAGATTGTCGATCGCGTCGCTTTCCGCCTGCTTGTAGGCGGTCCAGCCGGCAAATCCGCCGGCACCGCCGATACCGGCAAACATCACCAGAATGCCGGACAGCAAAACGCGAGCGCGCAAGCCCATGCGCCCCTTGCCGGTGCCACTTGATTGTTCTGCGACGGACATGATCATTCCCCCTGGCGATCAACAGCTGGCGATCGATAGCTGGCGACCTGAATTTGGCGATTTCAGAAATCGAGAATAGGGAATTAATCCGTCGAGAAGCTTAAATCTGCGTTAACATTGCGCGACCAATCAGGGAGTGGAGTCGAGGTCAAGTCGCGGCGGCTCGCCGGTGAAAGCGCAACCACCATTGGGAATGCCGGAATCATCCGGATAATGGCTCCAGACGCCGGGCAGGAAGAGCGGCGTGTTCTTGCGGATCGGCGCATTGGCGACGAGGCGCTTCTGCCGGCCCCCTTCTGCTTGCGAATAGACCACGCCGAGCCCGGCGAGGAAGCCATAGGGATCGGCCCAGACCACGCGCAGGACCGTGACCTCGCGGCCCAACTCGTCCAGCGCCGGCCATGACGTGACCGCCGGCGGCTGCGCCAGCTTGCCCTTGCCCTCATGCACCAGGCCGTCCAGGGTGATGCCGATCTGGACGTGCTCGGTGGCGCCATCGCCGGCGCCCTCCTGCGCCGTCCAGATCTCGACATGGGGCTGGCCGACCCATGACGTCGCCCCGGCATTGTCGCTGGCCAACGGGTCGCGCACCTGAATGAGGAGCGCGTTTTCGGTCTCGGCGATGACGCGAAGTTCCGCGGCACGCTCGGGCGCCGCCGCCGCACCGTGAATGAGGAAGCCCCTGGCGCCATCGGTCGCCAGCGACAGGCCGCAGCTTCCCAGCGTGGTCCCCTCCGGCATTTGGCTGGCATCGGCGGCGAAGGGTGCCGGCACGGCATATCCCGCCAGCGTTTCACCTGCGGGCTGTGGCGGCAAAGGAAGGGTGGCATCCGCCGGCGCCTCGGGACAGCCCATCGGCAGGTCATCCTCCGCCCTGCCGGCAACCACCCAGCCATATTCGCGCGCCGACAGGGTCGTGTGATCGACCAAGGTCAGGCGGCCGCTGCCCGGCGCCACGTTGTGATAGGAGCAGCTTTCCTCGCGCAGCACCGCGAGCGGGTCGAGCCGGATGGTCTTGCTCACCTGCCAGCGCCAGGCGGAGCCGCCATACTGGCTGTGGGTGACGATGTTGTCGCCGATCTCGACCAGATCCTCCCCAACGCCGGATGCGCCATAGCCGTCATTGCAGAGCGACAGGATCTGGACCGGCGCGGCATCGCCGGCCAGCAGCCAGAACTCGCGCCCGCCATCGGGATCGCCACCCGCCAGCGCCGCCTCGGTCGAGCGACAGCCGACCTCCCCCTGTTCCACCATCGCCGGGTCCAGGGCAAGGACGATCTCGGCGACACGCTGGTCGGCGCCAGTGGCGCCGCGGCCCGCGTCGCTGACCGCGATGATCTGGCAGCCGGCGCGGTCGCCGCAGATGGCGTCCATTTCGGACGCGGCGAGATCGGCTGCGAGCCCCGGCAACGGCAACAGGAAGGTGCAGGCGCCGAGGACGGCACCTGGGGTGACAAGGGAACGGCAGGTCAAGATGAAACTCCGGCTGCGGCTGGACCGACCGATGCGAGGCGGCGCTCCGCCGCCACAAGGTCTGCATCCGTGTTGATGTTGAAGAAGGGGTCGCCGCCAACCGTGCCGAAGTTCACGCGGATGCTGCGACGGCGGTCACAGAAGCGTTCGACCTTGCGCAAGCCGTCGACGGTCAGGGCGCGGCGCAGATCACTGCGCAAGGCGACGGACCAGAGGCCGATCACGGGGTGCAGACGCCCGTCGCTTTCGGCGAGCGCGATCTCGGCATCGTGCCGGGCCCGGACGTCGGCGAGGCGCACCACCAGATCGGGCGGCAGGAAAGGGCAATCGGCCGGGACGCTGAGCGCGCATTCGGTCCCGGGCCGCTGTGCCGCCACCCAATCGAGCCCGGCGAGGATGCCGGCGAGCGGTCCCGGCTGGTCGGGCAGGTCATCGGCCACCACCGGCAGATTGAAGGCGGCAAAGCGCAACGCGTCGCCATTGGCGTTGAGGATGAGGGGCGAGGCCTGCGGCGCGATCGCGTCGATCACATGGGCGAGCAGCGGCCGCCCGCCAAGCACCCGCAGACATTTGTCCCCACCGCCGAGGCGGGACGCACGCCCGCCGGCCAGGATGATGGCTGGAATGGTCCCGTTCATGGCCGGCAAGATAGCCGCAGGCGAACCTTCCGTACAGCACCGCGCTGCGGCGTTCAGGCGAGGGCAGCCGTCCAGGCGGGATAGGTTATTCCACGCTTGGCCTCCTGCCGACGGGCGTCGTCACCACCGGCGCAGATGGAAGTTCTATCGCCGTGTTCCGCGCGGTGTCCACCTATTGCTGCGCCGCCGGCGGGATATCGAGATCGGGCAACTTGTCGAAGGCGGCCTCGATGCACCAATACTCGCCATCGCAATCTGCGGCGATGCGCTGGTATTCGGCGAGGTTGACCGGCCGGCCCATGACCTCGGCCCGCTTGCGCTGGGTGACGCACATGTATTCGTTCTGGCACTCGATGCGGATCGGGTCCCAGGAGCCGGTGCCGCCGATATCGCTCGGCACCTGGCCGATCGCCTGCTTAGGCGGAACGGGCTGCGCCGGCTGTGCCAAGGCGCGCAGCCGGGCCGCTTCCTCGGCATCGCAGAGCGGCGCGACGGCATCGATCCAGGAGGCAATGCGGTCGACCGCGTCCTGGAGGATCCAGCCATGGCACGCCTGCTTGATGGCAGCCCTGGTGGCCTCGTCCAGCATAACATAGTCGACCGTCTCGGCGCGGGCGGAATGCGCCAGCAGCGTGCCGGACAACAGCGCGCCGGACAGCAGCGGCGCCGCCAGCAGGTTTTTCAGGTTCATTCGCGGCATTGGGCGTTTCCGCACGCATTCTGGCAGCTCGCCGCCGCGGCGTTCATGTCATCGATCATGTTGCAGGCATAGGCCTTGGCAAACGAGATCATGGCACTGCGACAGGCCTGGGTCTTGAAGGATAGGGGAATGACGCTGGAGACACCGGACGGACAGGTAATGGTCACCTGCTCGCTCTGATAGCTGGACTGCGCCGTCGCCGCCGGCTCCCCGGCCGGGGAGCCGGCGCCGGAACCGGCCGAATTCGCGGTGGCGGATTGCAGCGCCGATTGCTGGTTGTTCGTATACTGGCCGAGGGCGTTTGTCTGGCCGCCGCTCAGCACATCCGTCGCCAGGGCCGCGCCGATTTGAAGGGCATCGGCTGAGGGAATATCCGCCGTGCCGATGACGGCGGCACCCAGGCCCAGCGCCAGAGCCTGCC
Source organism: Dongia mobilis (assembly GCF_004363235.1). Classification (GTDB taxonomy): domain Bacteria; phylum Pseudomonadota; class Alphaproteobacteria; order Dongiales; family Dongiaceae; genus Dongia; species Dongia mobilis. Next base: position 514,906 of record NZ_SNYW01000006.1, on the reverse strand, counting down.
CGAAGGAAAACCCGCTCTCCGCCTCGGCCGCGGCTTCCGCCTCCTCCCGGCGGATCTTGGCGACGTAGAGTTGGGCCTGTTGCGCATGTTCCTGCTCGAACTCGGCCAGGAATGCCTCGCTCGCTTCCAGCCAGTCCAACTGCTTCTGCTGCTGGACGTAGCCATAGAATATCCCGGATTTCGGCAGCCCGCCCCTCGGCAGATGGCTGCCGACCAGGATATAGGTGCCATCCTGCGGCAGCAGCGTCGCCGCCTTTTCCAGTTCGGTATACATGAAGTGGAAATAATAGAAGGTTCCGCTGTAGCGGTCGCCGTCTTGCGTGGCGTAGATGCCACGATCGAAGACCCAATGGCTCATGCGGCCGGTTGGCGACACGCTCTTGCGGAAGGCGCCGATGAAGGCATCGCCATTGTGGAACGATACGCCCTCCTTGCCGCCGCCGGCGGTATCGCGCAGCTCGTAGCCGTCGCGCCGGGCGGGGATCTTTGGCACCAGCGGCTGCTGGTCGATGAGTTGCTGCAGCGCTTCCGGGCTGACCTCAATGCCTTCCTGGGCAAGTGCCGTCGACGGGCCAGCGAGGAGCAGCAAAAGGATAAGGCGGATGATGCTCATCATTCGCTCCCGCAATCCACGCGCATAACCTCCTTGCCATGGTCGTAGCAGGACATCTCGATGCCGCCGCCCCAATAGAGCGGTCCGTGCAACAGATAGTCCGGCAGCAGACGGGAATAGATGACTGACGGCGGCTCGCCGCCGGCATATTCTTCATAGCGGATCAGATCGGCGCCATCGGGCAAGCGGGCAAGCGTGGTGTTCTGGCCCGCAAATGGGTGGCTGTCGCCATAGGTCTGGAAGGCGACACCTACCCCGCGCTCGCGGTCATCGGCATAGGCGCCGTAATCGAAGACGAAAATTTTGTGGGCCACGCCACCCTGGTCGGGCAGCAGCTTGCCCTCGAACATGGTGGCGCCCGAGAGCGTCAGCACTTGGTATCGCGCACAATTCCCAGCGCGCCGCGACTGTAGATAGTCGCAGGTCTCGCGAAGCTCGACCGCCAGGATTTGAAAGCTCACATACTCGCCCTGCTGCGCGGCCACGAAACCGCTTCGATCGAGGCGATTGTAGCGGGCATGCACGCTTGCCCGGCCGTTGATCGCGCCGCCGGTGCAATCGCCTTCCAGCAGTTTGACGGTGGCCTGGTCGAAGATCGGCGGGCTCTTTTGGTAGTCGTTGGCGCTGGTGACTTTTTCCCAGGTCGGGCTCCGTTCATTGAGCGGCGGCATATAGCTGGCCTCGGCAAAGGCCTTTTGCGCCTCTGCCGACATGGCACAGGTAATCCCCGGCTGGTTTCTGCCCATGAAGGCGGTCGGATCGGCCTCAAGTTGCGAGATGTCGGAGAGATACTGCGCACGATAGGCGTTCAGCTTGGCATCGGCAAAATTCGGCGGAAAACCGGCAAAGGGGCTTGGCTGAAACGGCCCCATGCCAGGCTCGCAGGCGACAAGGACCGCCCCGGCCAGGGGCAGCAGAACGGCAAGCGTCAGGATGTTGTGGCGCATCTTTCCTCGACTGTTCCATGGCAAATCTCACGTCTATGTACTGAATAGCGGCGGATTGGCGCCGGCGCATTCCCCATTTGGGGAATGGATCGTTGCATTCGAGTTTCATCCCGCTAATCATGCTGTCATGATTTGCGGATTGGATGCGGCCGGGGACGCGTTTTCGCGCCTGGTTCAGGAGATCTACGAAGCGGCGTCGGCACCGGAATTGTGGCCGCGTATCATGAACGGCATCGCCGCGGATATCGGCGCCGAATCGACGCATCTGATGGTCTACGATGCCGCGCGCCGGACCGAGATCCTGAACCGCTTCGAACATGGCGAACCGGAGGCCATCCGCGCCTATATGCGCGACTACCTGCCGATCGATCCACGGGTTCCCCGCAGATTGCACACCGATGCCGGCGCCGTCATCGCGGATCGGGACATCTGGTCGGCGGAGGAACGGCAGAACAGTCCCGTTTATCAGGACTTTCAGTTGAAGAACGGGCTGCACGACATCACCGGGGCGCATATGTCGATGGGCGGCACGCTCATCTGGTATGGGGTGGCGAAGGGTCGTCCCGGCGTTTTCTCCCGCCGCGAGACGATGCGGCTGCAGGCCTTCATGCCGCATATCGCGCAGAGCCTGCGGCTGCATCTTCATCTGCGCGACATCGCGACCCAGCGCGACATGCTGGGTCAGCTGTGGCATGACAGCGGCAAGGCCGTGCTGCTGGTCGATGCGCGCGGTCGAATCCGCTTCAGCAATCGCCTGGCCGAGGAACTGATCCGCGCCGGGATGATGCAGCAGCAGGAGGGCGCCCTGGCCTTCAGCGACAGTCGCACGAATGCAGCACTGCAGCGGGCGATCGCGACGATGCGGAACCCGACGCCATCATCCGCCGATCCGGCTTCAGGGACAGGCGCGCTGGTGGTCGATGCCCGGACCGGGCGCCAGTTCGGCGTTCGCCTGATGCGTCAGCTGAGCGGTCCCGGCGAAATGGACGTCCCGGGCGAGATGATCCTGGTCACCGTGACGCCCCTCGACCTGGAGCACAGTTTCTCGGAGCTGGAGTTGCAGCGTTTTGCCGCGCTGTTCGACCTTACCGACGCGGAACTGCGCGTGGTGGGTGCCCTCGCCGCAGGCGAGGACGTCGAGAGCTTCGCGCGCGCACGCCGCATCAAGGGCGATACCGCCCGGAAGCAGTTGAAGGCGGCCCTCGCCAAGACCGGAAGTCGCGGACAAAAGGATCTGCTGCGGCGGATCGAACGATTCTGCTTCCTGCGCACGCGCTGAGCCGGGCGGCTTGCCGGCGACAACACATTCTTCCAGACGACGAAGCGCGCCGGCCAGGGGTTGGTCCCGGACCGGCGCGCCTGCCGGAGAGAGAGCGCTTGCCACCTTTCTGGCGGCGGAAGTCACCAGAGCCGCCCGCGCAGGGCGACCAATCTCAGTCGTCCGAACTTTCCTTGTCGCCGCCGGCATCCATCATGGCACCCGCCACGAGGCCGGCATTGGCGCGGATCTTCTGCTCGATATCGTTGGCGATGGCCGGATTGTCGCGCAGGAACTGCTTGGCATTCTCGCGGCCCTGGCCGATGCGCTGGCCGCCATAGGAGAACCAGGCGCCGGATTTCTCGACCACCCCGGCGGCAACGCCGAGATCGATCAGTTCGCCGGTCTTGGAGATGCCCTCGCCATACATGATGTCGAACTCGACCACGCGGAAGGGCGGCGCCAGCTTGTTCTTCACCACCTTCACCTTGGTCTGGTTGCCAACCACGGTGTCCTTGTCCTTGATGGCGCCGATGCGGCGGATGTCGAGGCGCACCGAGGCATAGAATTTGAGCGCATTGCCGCCGGTCGTCGTTTCCGGATTGCCGAACATGACGCCGATCTTCATGCGGATCTGGTTGATGAAGATGACCATGCAGCGCGAGCGGTTGATCGAGCCGGTGAGCTTGCGCAAGGCCTGGCTCATCAGGCGGGCATGGAGGCCGACATGGCTGTCGCCCATCTCGCCCTCGAGCTCGGCGCGCGGAACCAGGGCGGCAACCGAGTCAACCACCAGGATGTCGATGGCGCCGGAGCGGACCAGCGTGTCGGCGATCTCGAGCGCCTGTTCGCCGGCATCAGGCTGCGAAATGAGGAGGTCGCCCACATTGACGCCGAGCTTGGCGGCATAGGCGGGGTCGAGGGCGTGTTCGGCATCGATATAGGCACAGGTGCCGCCGGCCTTCTGCGCCTCGGCGCAGGCCTGGAGCGCGAGCGTGGTCTTGCCGGAGCTTTCCGGGCCGTAGATCTCGATGATGCGGCCGCGCGGCAGGCCGCCGATGCCAAGCGCGATATCGAGGCCGAGCGAGCCGGTCGACACTACCTCGGTCTCGACCGCCTGCTCACTGGAGCCCAGCTTCATGATCGAGCCCTTGCCGAAGGCGCGCTCGATCTGGGCCAGCGCCGCGTCCAAAGCCTTGTTCTTGTCCATATTGTCCCTGTCCGGAATACGCACCACGTTCTGCGACATAAGCGTTCTCCCACCTTAGATCACAGCACCGGAGGGGTGACAATTTCGGCGCCGAATGGCCTCAATGTACATTCTTTGTTCCGGTTGTAAAGTATTTAGATCGAAAAGAGAACAAATAAACCTTTTCGACATTAAAACAACTAGATATGGGGCCCTCTGGGCATCGCCGCCTACCAGAGGAAAACGACCGCCCGGGGCCCCGCGGAGGTGGTGGGTGGGCCCGCGAATCGCGCGCCCGCAGCCGGGCCGATTGCCGATCCGGGACCAATGCGGCAGGATGGCGCCGCCGGGTCTGATGCGGGGGTTGGCGGACGCGGGCGCGCGCATTCTGGGCATTCAACATCTGGGCATTCAACCCGAGGGAAACAGCGATGGCATTCTGGATCGTGCTCGGCCTGATCGTGGCGATCGGGTTCTGGGGCGTTTCGCTCTACAACCGGCTGGTGCGCCTCAAGACCCAGGTGGCCAATGGCTGGGCGCAGATCGATGTGCAGTTGAAGCGCCGCTACGATCTCATTCCCAATCTGGTCGAGAGCGTCAAGGATTACATGGGCTATGAGCAGGAGACGCTGCGCCAGGTGATCGAGGCGCGCAATTCCGCGGTCAAGGCCAATGCCGGCACGGCGACACCCAGCGCCGCCTCGCTCAATGCCGAGAGCGCGCTTACCGCCTCGCTCGGCCGCCTCTTCGCCCTCTCCGAGAATTACCCCAATCTGAAGGCCAACGAGACGGTGCAGCAATTAATGGAGGAACTCTCCAGCACCGAGAACAAGATCGGCTTCGCGCGCCAGTTCTACAACGATTCCGCGACCGCCTATAACACCGCCGTGCTGAGCTTCCCGGACAATCTCATCGCCGGCCGCTTCGGCTTCGAGCAGGCGACTTTGTGGCAGGTGGCGGAAGCGGAACGCGCCGCGGTCGAGGCGGCCCCCAAGGTCGATCTGCGCTAGGCGCCGATGAACGCCGCCGTCACTGCGGAGCCGGTCACCGGGCCGCGCGTCAACGGCACCGATTTCCTCTCCGCCCAGGCCGAGAACCGGCGCAACACGCGCTGGCTGATACTGATCCTGATCCTGCTCGGCCTCATCCTCGGCTATGTCATCGGCTGGGCGCTGGAAGCCTGGGCGAGTGCCGATTACCAGGTCGCCGATACGCTCAACATCAGCGCCCTCGGCATCCTCGGCGCCCTTGCCCTCGGCGGAATTGGCATCATCGCCAGCATCGTCACCTTCTCGTCGGGCGACCGCATTATCATGAAGCTGACCGGTGCCGAGGAAGTGACGGCCGAGACCGAGCCGGTGCTGCACAACGTGGTCGAGGAGATGGCGATCGCCGCCGGCCTGCCGAAGCCGCGCGTCGCTGTCATCGAAACCGAGGCCCTCAACGCCTTTGCCACCGGCATGAGCCCGCAGAAGGCCACCATCGGCGTCACCCGCGGCCTCCTGAAATCCCTCAACCGCGAACAGCTGCAGGGCGTCGTCGCCCACGAAATGGGCCATGTCCTCAACCTCGATATCCGCTACATGGCGGCGGTCGGTATCATGGTGGGGCTGATCGCCCTCGTTTCCGACCTCGCCTTGCGTTCGCTGCGCATGGGCGGCCGCTCGCGCAGCTCCGGCAAGAAGGGCGGCGGGGCGCTCATCGTGCTCCTCATCCTGGTCCTGTTCGCGATCCTGGCGCCGCTCGCCGCCCAGGCGGTGCGCTTTGCCGTCTCGCGCCAGCGGGAATATCTGGCCGACGCCACCGCCGTGCAATTGACCCGCAACCCGCTGGGCCTCATCGGCGCGCTCAAGGTGCTGGAAGGCCACAAGGAAAAGGCGCCGGAGATCGGCAACCGCGCCACCCAGCACATCTTCATCGTCAACCCGGTGAAGGCCTTCAAAAGCGGTGGCAGCGCCCTCTTCGCCACCCATCCGTCGCTCGCCGAGCGGATTGAGCGACTGACAAATCTCGGGCGGGGTTAGGACGGCTGAGTGAAAAGATTCGCACGTATTGCCCTAACCTGGATTTCCGATGCTTCCGAGTGGCTCGCCGCAGTAGCTAATCCACCTTCTTCTAGGGGTTTTGGGGAGTTTAGTTTTGGCCTCATATTCACACCTGCGTCGTTACGATGAGATCAAAACCCTCCGTTCCTTAGATCCTGCAAGCTGTCTCATGGGCGCTGACGCCAGACAGTCTTCAAACTCTCCGCCGTTTCGCTGCATCGCCCTTCACCCTTAGAAGGCGAGTGACTGCTACATCGCCCCCTGCAAAAGCACTTCATCCAAGCCTGATCACGGCACGCGCCCCGATTTTGAGCCCCTAACTACTTAGGGGTCGTTCACTTTGCCGTACCCAATGGATTAGGGGGCGCATCATGCGCCATACCTTTTTCAGATATTTTTAACGCGACCCTCCGCAATGTCGCCCGCAACGCACCGCTTGCAACCGGTATGCGAATATATGCATTGAGGAACGTCCGTCATGAATCTCTCCCGTTTCAAGATCTCTACCAAGATATTCGTCATTATTGGCGTGCTGCTGGCAATCTGCGCGGTCATCACGGTAACTGCCATGACCTCGTTGAAAAGCCTCAGCGACGCCAGCAATGAAATGGAGCTGGCCTCGCGCGAGGCCTTTACCGGTGCGCGCATGCGCCAGAGTGTTATCGCCCTCAATCGAGCTGAGTTTCAGGTCGCCGCGAACCCGACAACCGAATTTGTTACCAACACCAAGGCTACGATCGGCACCCTGGAAGAACAGTTCAAGGACCGCCTCGCTGAAGTCAAGGAAACGGCTGACGCGCGTCAGATCGATTTGCTGTCGGATCTCGAAGCCGCATATCAGAAATACATGGCCAATCTCGCCAGCACGCTATCAGCAGCGGAAGCCGCAAGCGGTCAAGTTGAGGTGACGGGCCATCAGGAACGAATTATTGCCGAAGCGTTGAGCAGCCAGGATGACGCCAAGGCCCTGGAAGACGCAATTGTTGCTTTCTCGGAATACACCAGCAACAAGGTGGATACATTCTCTGCCTCTGCCACTGCTGAATATGAAAAAAGCAGCCTTTTCATCGGTGCCATCGCGATGCTTGGCCTAGTGCTCGGCATTCTGCTCGGCTGGATCATATCGCGCTTCGGCATCGTCAAGCCCATCCGCCTGATCGTCGGCTGCTTGCGCGACCTCGCCAACGGCGACCTCAATGTCAAGGTCTACGGCACCGAGCGAAAGGATGAAGTGGGTGAGATCTCAGCCACCCTCCAGGTGTTCAAGGACAACGCGATCGAGGTCGACCGACTGAAGCGGGAACAACTCGCCGCCGAAGAACGGGCCGCTGCCGAAAAACGCCAATCCATGCTGGCGCTTGCCGATCGCTTCCAGTCGAGCGTCGGCGGCATTGTCGGCAATGTGTCCTCGGCCGCCACCGAATTGCAGGCGACCGCCCTCACCATGTCCTCCACCGCCGAGGAAACCACCCGCCAGGCGGTCACGGTTGCGGCGGCATCCGACCAGGCCGCCACCAACGTCCAGACCGTCGCCAGCGCCGCGCAGGAACTTTCCAGTTCGGTCTCCGAAATCTCGCGTCAGGTATCGGAAGCCTCGGCGGTGGCTGGCCAGGCGGTGCGCGAGGCCGAACGCACCAGCGGCAGCGTCAAAAGCCTGTCCGAAGCCGCGCAGCAGATCGGCACCGTCGTCCAGCTGATCAGCGACATCGCCAGCCAGACCAACCTGCTTGCCCTAAACGCCACCATCGAGGCGGCACGCGCGGGCGAGGCGGGGCGGGGCTTCGCTGTGGTCGCGTCGGAGGTCAAGAGCCTGGCCACCCAAACCAGCAAGGCCACGGATGACATCTCCTCGCAGATCGGCACCATTCAATCTGCGACCAATGATGCCGTCTCGGCCATTCAGGGCATCAGCGCCATCATCATGCGCATTAGCGAGATCTCGACTGCCATCGCCTCCGCCGTGGAGGAGCAGGGTGCCGCGACCTCCGAAATCGCCCGCAATGTCGAGGAGGCATCGCACGGCACCAGGGAAGTGTCCTCGAATATCACCAGTGTCCAGCAGGCTGCCGGTGAAACGGGTGCTGCCGCCACCCAGGTCCAGGGGGCCGCAGGCTCGCTGGCTCAATATGGCGAGGAGTTGAGAAAGCAGGTGGATCAATTCCTTAACACCGTGCGCGCGGCCTGAACATCTGCCCATCCGGCGACAGGCCGGATGGGCCGGATTTGATGTTCATCAATTTTTTTGCTGAACTCGAGTGGTCGGCCTGGAACTAACCGGTTGATCACCCGTATCGCCTTCCGGTGCGACCACCGGTAGGCCCCTGAGGCAGATGCCTGCCCGTCGGCGTTTTGGCTGCGGTTACAGTGCGGTCAATCGTGATAGACGGAACAGGGTCCGTTGAACGGCAATCAACCGCAACAGTGATGGAGGACAGCGCCATCATGCGGGTTCTTTTTGCTGATCACCGCGTATTGCTGAGCGAGGCAATTGCCATCGCCTTGCAGACCCAGGATCTCGAAATCCAGACCACTCTGGCCGTCACTCTGCAACGCGCGCTCGATCTCTGCTGGGACGAAGAGTCTTTCGACATCATCGTGCTTTCGGACAATCTGCCGGGCATGGCAAATCTTAGCGGCTTGCTCTCCATCCGTGATGCCTGCCCCCTGTCGCGGATCCTGTTGCTGACGGATCAGCCTGACGCCGCCTTCCAGATCCGCGCCCGCGAACTCGGCGCCGCAGCTGTGCTGTCGCACCAGGCCGGCTGGGATGAACTCATGGCCTTGATCAAGCATCTAGGCGGGGCACAGCGCATTTTTGCCGGCAGCGCAGCTGCCCACGAACAACCCAGGCACAGGGAGCTGACCCGCCGCGAACGGGATGTGCTTGACCGCCTCATCCGCGGCCAATCCAACAAGGAAATCGCCCGCGACCTCGCCATGGCACCGATGACGGTCGCGATGCATCTCACCTCGATCTTCCGCAAACTCGGCGTCAGTAACCGCCTCCAGGCCGTGGCCTTGGCGCTCCGCCGCGACGACAACTAGATCTTCCAATTGGAACTGGTTTCCCACTCACCAGATACGCCCCCGCGAGGGATGCCATCATCCCGCCGTCATCTCCCGGCCCAAACCGCACCGGAAAGCGCCCAATGATGGCCGGCAACGGCCAGCTCGCCATCGGGAGATTCTGTAGGCAAAGGCCGCAATGCGCTCCCACCCCCCACACACTTTCGACAGGCCGCTTCCCGGCGTCGCGTGCGACGAGGCACGGATTGAGCGCCTGGCCATTCTGGACCGCAACGGTTAACTTGCTTAGATCAAACCGCGAACATCGCCGGGGATGTCTGCCAACGAACAGCGGCCCGGTTTACTCCCCGGGTCCTTCCTGCTAGAACCCGCCCGCTTTCGCAAAAAATCCATTTCCCCTTATTTCCCCACTTTTGAGAAACTGACCAGGTCGCCATGAAGATCAACGGCAACGCCATCCGTCCCGGCAACATCATCGAGCACCAGGGCCGCCTCTGGCGCGCCGTGAAGACGCAGCATGTGAAGCCCGGCAAGGGCGGCGCCTTCCTGCAGGTGGAACTGAAGGACATCCGCGATGGGACCAAGCTGAACGAGCGTTTCCGCTCGTCGGACACGGTCGACCGCGTGCGCCTCGATGAGAAGGAATACCAGTTCCTGTTCTCCTCGGGCGAGGACTACACCTTCATGGACAACGAGACCTTCGAGCAATTGACCGTGAATGCAGATCTGATCGGCGAGCCGGTGGTCTATCTGCAGGAAGGCATGGTGGTGACAGTCGAGAGCTATGAGGATTCGCCCATCTCGGTCACCCTGCCGGAAACCGTGGTCTGCCTGATCACCGAGGCCGATGCCGTGGTGAAGGGCCAGACCGCCTCCTCTTCCTACAAGCCGGCGGTACTGGAGAACGGTGTCCGCGTGCTGGTGCCGCCCCATGTCGAAAGCGGCACCCGGATCGTCGTGCGTACAGCCGATTCCGAATACGTCGAACGCGCGCGCGACTGAGCGGAGGCGATTGACCCAGCGATGGCAACCCGTTCGGCCCTCATCAATGTCATGTGCAAGGCCGCCGACAAGGCGGCCCGCAGCTTGCGCCGCGATTTCGGCGAGGTGGAACAGCTGCAGGTCTCGCAGAAGGGGCCGGCCGATTTCGTCAGCAATGCCGACATCAAGGCCGACCGCATCATCAAGGAAGAGCTGAAGAAGGCGCGGCCCGGCTTCGGTTTCATGATGGAGGAGAGCGGGACCGAGGCAGGCTCCGACCCGGATCATCGCTGGATCTGCGACCCACTCGACGGCACCACCAATTTCCTGCACGGGATTCCGCATTTCGCCATCTCGATCGCCCTCGAAGCCAAGGGCGAGATCGTGGCCGGCGTCGTCTTCGACCCGATCAAGGACGAGTTGTTCTGGGCCGAGAAGGGGGCAGGCGCCTTCCTCAACGAGCGGCGCATGCGCGTCTCGGGGCGCAAGAACATGAACGAATGCCTGCTCGGCACCGGCATCCCGTTCCGCGGCCACGGTCATTTCGACCGCTTCCTCGGCCAGATGGACAAGGCGATGCGCGAGACCGCCGGCGTGCGGCGCCTGGGGGCGGCCGCCCTCGACCTCGCCTATGTCGCGGCGGGCCGTTACGACGGCTTCTGGGAAGAATTTCTTTCGCCCTGGGACATGGCGGCCGGCATCGTCCTGGTGAAGGAGGCCGGCGGCTATGTCAGCGATCTCAAGGGCGGGCAGAGCATGCTGAAGTCGGGCGAGATCCTGGCCAGCAACAACACCCTCCATGCACCGATTCAGGCGCTGATCGGCCACCGCTGACGCGCGCGACGATGGCTGTGGGCGCTAACATCTTCTGCCGCTTCGCAAAAGCGCGGGTTGTAGGGACAAAATCGGATCGGTTATAGTCACCGCCAAATCGCGATCTACAAAATCAAGGCAGTGGCAGGCGGGATATGACCCAGAAGGCTTTTTCCGGACGCGCTCTGGCGGCGGGCATGGTGGCGGCATCGCTGATGGCGCTGGCCGGGACGGCCGAGGCACAGCAAGCCTATTATTTTCCGCAGGCAGGCAACGGCCCGGTCACCGTCAACTACAGCGCGCTCAATCCCTATGCGGCACCGGGCTACCCGGTCCCCGGCTACCAGCCCTATGGAACGCCGGGCGCACAGCCGCAATCGGTCTTCACGCCGCAGGGTGCGGCCCCGGCCTATGCTGCGCCAGTCTATTATGGTACGCCGGCCTATCAGCCGGTCTATGCAGCGCCCAGCAGCCAGTTCCTGCCCGGTCAGGTGACGACCGGACCGGCCGGCCGGCCGGCGGCGGTCAGCCCGATCACCTATAACGCGCCGATTCCCCAGGCGCCCTTCGTGGCGCCCTATGCCAACCCCTATGCCCCGCAGCAGGCGGGGCTTGGCTATCCCGGCGCGCCGCAAAGCTATCTCAACGTCCCCGGCCAGGCGCCGGTCGCCCTGATCGGGACACCGCAGCCCGGCGCCAAGCCGTTCGACCCGAACTTCGCCCGGAAGACGACGCGCAAGGTGGTCCCGAGTGAGGCCGCCAGCACCGATGCGGTCGAGCAAGCCGCGGCGGCTCAGGTCGCGGCGGTCGAGGCCCAGCTTGAATCCGGCCCGCCAACCCCGCCGGCCCCGCCGAGCGAGGTGCCGGCCAGCGTACCCTCGCCCGCCGAGACCGCCGCCGGTGCCATCGCGGCAGCCCCGGCACCCGCAGCCGCTGAAGCTCAGGCGACCCCGGCCGCGCCGGCAGCGGAAGAACCCGTCAGCGAGGCAGCGCCGGCCGAGCCCGCCACCATCGAGCCGCCGGCCGAGGGCGAAACCCAAACCGCATCGGTCGAACCCGCCGCCGAGGCGGAAGCGCCGGCCGAAGATGCCGCCGCCGCGGCGCTCCCCGCCGGCTCGGCACGCCTCGTCTTCGACCCCGGCGCCGACGATCTGCCGGCCGGTGCCAACGGCGAACTCGACGCCATTGCCGACCGCATGATGGCGGATGACAGCATCAAGGTGCAGGTGCTGGCCTATAGCAGCGCCAGCGGCGAGAACGAGAGCCAGGCCCGCCGCAAGGCACTCTCGCGCGGCCTCGAGGTGCGCAAATACCTCATCAACAAGGGCGTGCGCTCGAACCGCATCGACGTGCGGGCGCTGGGCTCGAAGAGCGAGGGCGGCCCGGCCGACCGGGTCGATATCGTGCCGAGTGCCGGCTGACCGGCGCGCCGGCAGCGAGCGATTGCGACCAGCGCAATTCTGACATGAGCCATCCGCGATGAGCCGACCGACACGTCAACTGATCTGGATGTTGGTGGCGCTGGCGGCGGTCGGCCTCACCACCGGTCTGTTGGCGGGGCCGATCTCGATTGCCTTCTCGCACAATCCGGCCCTGAATTCCGGCATCATCGTGGTGCTGGTGATCGGCATCATTTTCACCTTCTGGCAGGTGATCCGCCTCAACACCGACATCAACTGGCTGGAGGATTTCCGCAAGGCCGGCTATCCGTCCAGCTTCGCCCAGCCGCGCCTGCTCGCCCCCATGGCGGCAATGCTGAAGGACAAGACCGGGCGGTTCACCCTCAACGCCTCCTCGCTGCGCTCGCTGCTGGACGGCATCCAGTCGCGCCTCGACGACAGCCGCGAGATCAGCCGCTACCTCGCCAGCCTGCTGATCTTCTTAGGGTTGCTCGGCACCTTCTGGGGCCTGCTTGGCACGGTCAAGGGGGTGGCCGATGCCATCACCAATCTGCAGATTGTCGGCGGCCAGGACCCCGCCGTCACCTTCGACACGCTGAAGTCCAGCCTGGCGGCACCGCTTTCCGGCATGGGCATCGCCTTTTCCTCCTCGCTCTTCGGCCTCGCCGGCTCGCTCATCATCGGCTTCCTGGAACTGCAGGCGAGCCAGGCGCAGAACCGATTCTTCAACGAGCTCGAGGATTGGCTCTCCGGCCAGACCCGGCTCACCAGTGGCAGCGGCGCCTTCGCCGATGCCGGCGACCAGCCGATCCCGGCCTATATCCAGGCGCTACTGGAGCAGACCGCGGAATCGATGGGCGAGCTGCAGCGCATCATGCAGCGCTCGGAGGAGGCGCGCGGCGCCTCGGCCCAGGGCTTCAAGCTGCTGGCCGACCAGCTGGTCATGCTGGGCGACCAGCTCAACAACCAGCAGCAGGTGACGGCGCGCCTGGCCGAGATGCAGGGCGAGATGCGCAGCGCGCTGGGCCGCCTCGGCGACCTCGCCGCCAGCGGCGGCTTCGGCATCGACGCCAACAGCCGGACCCATCTCAGGAATATCGACACGCATCTCGCGCGTCTGGCCGAGGATGTGGCCCAGGGCCGCAACCAGTCGGTCCAGGACATCCGCGCCGAGATCAAGGTGTTGGCCCGCACCATCGCCGCCGCCGCCAGCAGCGAGCGGTAAGGCATGAGCGCCGCCAGAGGCCGCCGCTCAAGACCGCTCGAGGCCTGGCCGGGCTATGTCGATGTGCTGTCGACGCTTCTCATGGTCATCGTCTTCGTCCTCATGGTCTTCGTGGTGGCGCAGATGTTCCTCTCGCTCGCCCTCTCCGGCCGCGACGACGCGCTCGCCAAGCTCAATGCGCAGGTGCTGGAGATCGCCTCGATGCTGGCGATGGAGCAGAAGACCAGCGAGGATCTCCGCGCCCAGCTGTCGCAGATGTCCGGCGAGCTGGCGAGTTCCACCGCCGAGCGCGACCAGTTGAAGGACCAGCTCACCGTGGTGATCGGCGAGCGCGACGCGGCACAGCGGCAATCGGCCCTTTCCGAGGAACAGGCGAAAAAGCTGGCAGAGGCCTATCAGACCATCGACGCCGACCGCGAGCGCATCGCCGCCCTGGTGGCCGACATCGCCGCCCTGCAGAGCCTCAAGGACGATCTCTCACAGAAACTGCTCTCGGCCGATGACGAGAAGCAGAAGATTACCGACGAGGCCAGGCTGCAGATGGAAATCCTCAATCAGCAGACGCTGGCGCTCCGCCAGGAACTGGCCCGCATCTCCGCCCTCCTCGAAGCTTCCGAGGCAAAGACCAGGGAGCAGGAGGTGCAGATCGTCGATCTCGGCAACCGCCTTAACGCGGCGCTGGCGTCGAAGGTCGAGGAACTGGCGCGCTACCGCTCGGAATTCTTCGGCCGGCTGCGCGAGGTGCTGGGCAATCGCGACGACATCCGCATCGTCGGCGACCGTTTCGTGTTCCAGTCGGAGGTGCTGTTCGCCTCAGGCTCGGCCACCATTGAGGAGGCCGGCAAGGCGCAGCTCGACGAATTGGCGACGACGCTGATCCTGCTCTCGCTCAACATTCCGGAAGACCTCGACTGGGTGCTGCGCATCGACGGGCATACCGACAAGCGGCCGATCGCCACCTATCAGTTCCCGTCCAATTGGGAGCTTTCCACCGCCCGCGCCGTCGCCGTCGCCAAATACCTGATCGATCGCGGCCTGCCGCCCGACCGCCTGGTGACGGCCGGCTACGCCGAGTTCCGCCCGCTCGACCCCGCCGATACGGACGAGGCCTTCACCAAGAACCGCCGCATCGAGTTCAAGCTGGACCAGCGCTGAGGATGACGCCGATCCCCGGCACGGATGGCTATGCCAGGGAAGCCGATCGGCTCGCCGTCCAGTATGAGAGCTTCACCTTCGAGGCGCTGCACCGGCCGATCTTTCCGTTCTTTCCGCCGCAGCCGCGCCACGTGCTCGATATCGGCGCCGGCACCGGGCGCGACGCCGCCGGTTTCGCGGCCATGGGCGACCATGTCCTGGCGGTCGAGCCCGTGGCCGAGATGCGCGCCCATGCCGTGCGCCTGCACCCCTCGCCGCTGATCGAGTGGCTGGATGATTCCCTCCCCGACCTCGCGCGGGTCAGGGCACGGGGCAAGACCTTCGACATCGTCATGCTGACCGCCGTGCTGATGCATTTCGACGCCGGAGAACGCGGCTCTATCCTGGCGAACGTCGCGGAGCTGATCGCCCCCGGCGGCATCCTGGCGCTGTCCTTGCGTCACGGCCCCACGCCGCCGGGCCGACGCATGTTCCCGGTCGATGACGACAACATCCGCGCGCTCGGCGAGGCGCTGGGGTTGGAGACGAAACTGATGCTCGCGGGGAAGAAGGACAAGTTCCAGCGCGACGAAGTCACCTGGTCGCGGCTGGTATTCGGGCGGGGCTTCTAGCGCCCCGTCACGCCATCTGGTGGAATTCGAATTGCGGCTGGCCGGCTGGGCTGAGGCGCAGTTCCTGGCGGCGGTCGCCGGTGCGGCGGTCCGCGGCGCGGCGATCCTGTGCCGTGTCGCGGCGCTCGGCCAAGCGCCGGTTGGCGAGGCGCCGGTCGCCCGGATAGGGGGCGGCATTCCACCATTCGCCGGCACGCCGGTCGTTGCGGCGCCGGTCGCCGGCGCGACGGTCGGTCCCGCGCCGGTCGCTGGCACGGCGGTCGCTGGCGGCAGTACCGGCCATGACCAGTTCCAGATGCGCCTGGCGATCGCGCTCGGCGGCGTCGAGTTCGGCCGCCACGCGGCGGATGTCGGCGGCGCGGGCCGCCACCAGCATCGGCAGATCGGCCTCGCAGGCGGTCAGCAGATGATGGTTCTCGCGTCCCTCGACCGCACCGCTCATCGGATCGAGGGCGCCGAAGACGCCGATGCAGATCGAGCCGGAGCATTCGATGCTGTGGTCGCCATAGCGCTCGACGCGACCGTCACTGGCCATGGCAAGATGGTCCCAGAAACGCTCCAACCCCAGGACCGAATAGCCGACAAAGCGGCGATAGCCCTTCATGCGGGCGAAATTGAAGCCGAAGGTGCCGAGCGCGAAGGCGACGCCGCGGGCGCCATAGCGGCCCTTGCGAAATTGCGGCAGCACGGCAAGGCGTTCGGGAATGACGAAATCGGCGAAATAGCGCAGCCGCATGGTGCCGGCCACCTGGCCGTGCACGCGGGCAATGATCTGGGTGGCACTGAAATCGTTGCCGTCGAATTCCTCGTGCTCGGCGCAGCCGAATTCATGCACGAAGACCGCCCGGCGAATCTCCATCGCCTCCAGGAGGTCAGCAACCTCCTTGATGACGGAAACCTCGATCTGGCCCCCGATCTGGGACTGGCTCTCGATCCGCGTCATGCACCCCTCGCTCGCTCCCGCCATCCCTTCTGCCCGAAATCCCTTCTGTTGGACCCAGGCATTGGCAAGAACGATTCCCGTCAGGACTCGCGCCCAAGGCATCCTGTCCCCTTAGCCAATCACCCGACAGGATGCGGTTCTCATTCTCAACAAAATCAATCCTAAAGCGCAAGTCGTTAAAATTTTATGTGAATTTTTGGCAAGTTTTCTTTTTAATTGAGTTACTTATTGTGTACGCTTTTAGGACATCCAGCACATCCAGGGGTGAATTCGAGGAATTCTGGCCCAAAAAATCTGCCGCGCCTCGCGAGTCGGCGGAAGGCCGCCATCATCTGTCGGCCGCGAAAGGGCGGTTCACTCGTTGACCGGCCGGATGAGGACAAGGCGCTCCGGCAGGAAGAAGCCGGCCCAGTTGCGTGCGAATTGGCCTTGCCGTTGCGGCGTGAAATCGGTGAGGACCAGTTCGTCCGGCACGACCTCACTCCCCACCACCAGGCGGCCGGCCAATGCCCCGTCGGTAAAGGCGACAGCAAACCGCTCACCCACCGGTTTCCAGGCCAATTCGAGCCGGTCGGCTTGCATCGACGCCACGACAAAGAGGCGCCAGGGGTCGCCGTCCTTCTCCTGCACCTCGATGAACAAGGTGTCGTCGACACGCCGCAACAACAGGGGAATGGCATCCTCGATCGGGTTCCCGTCGGGATCCGCCTCGGCCACGCTGAACCGCCCGGAGGACGGCTCGACATCCTCGACCCGAAAGAAACCGGGCTCGCCACCGGGCTCGACTGGCTGTGCCACCCAAAGGCCGGACCATTGCCCGGCGCGGGCCGGCTCGGCCACCCCGATCGGCTCGGCGTGCTGCACGAAGCAGGCGGCAAGGCCCAGGGCGAACAGGAGGGAGAGCACGGACCGCAGGCTGCGCATGGCAGGGCCTCCTCGGGATCGAGCGCAAGAATGGACAAGACTAGCCGGGACCAGGGGTCCAAGACTATGACGCGGCACACGTTGCGGGTTCGCGGGACGAGGATTGTCCTGCCGGCGGGTACGGCTTGTGTACTGGACCGCGCCGCGTCATCGTGCGATGCGACCGCCCGCCGTCCGAGATCCGAACGGCATCACAGAAAATTGGATGAGAGAATGAGCGAGGCACCAAGACCGGACCAGTCAACTTTCAATCTGCTGCCCTGGCTGGTGGTCGGCTTTGCTTTCCTGGCACTTGCCCTCGCCTTTTCGGCGCGCGCCGCGACCGGCCTTGTCATGCCGATCTGGGAAAGCGAGCTCGGCTGGTCCAGGAGCCATGTCTCCAACACGGTCGCGGTGACGCTTCTCGTCATGGCGGGCCTCGCCCCCATTGCCGGGCGGATGGTCGACCGGCATGGTGTCCGGGTGCTGCTCGCGGGCGGCCTCGTCCTCATCGGCATCGGCTGCCTCGCCATCGCCGCCACCAGCAACCGCTTCGTTTTCTCCCTGGCGCTGGCCGTGATCGCAGGTGCCGGCTTCAGCATCGTTGCCACCCATGTGGTCTCGACGGCGATCGCGCGCCTGTTCGAGCGCAATCGCGGCCTCGCCCTTGGCATCGCCACCTCGGGCTCGACCGGCGGGCAATTCCTGATCGTGCCGCTGATCGCCCTCGTCCTTGCCCAATTCAGCTGGCGCTGGAGCTATGCCGCCATCGGCATCGCCTGCCTGATGCTGGCGCCGCTCCTCTGGCGCATGCTGGCGCCGCGCCCGGGCAGCGCCGCCGCGCATCACGGCAGCCAGGGCAGCTTCGCCGCCGACACAGCCTATCTGCTGACCAAACCCGCCTTCCACATATTGTTCTGGAGCTTCCTCCTCTGCGGCTTCACCACGACAGGGGTGATCGAGACGCATCTCATGCCCTATGCCCAGTTCTGCGGCTTCGGGCCGGTCACCAGCGCCACGGCCTATGGCCTGCTCTCGGCGGTCAACATGCTAGGGATGATCTTCTCCGGCTGGCTGACCGACCGCATGAACCGGGTGACGCTGCTGGGCGGGATCTATGTGCTGCGCGGCCTCACCTTCATCGTGCTCCTCAACATCGGCGTCGAGGTCGAACTGCTGATGGTCTTTGCCGTGCTCTTCGGCATCTTCGACTATTCGACCGTGCCGCCCACGGCGAGTCTCGCCGCTTCGCATCTCGGTCTCCGCGTTATGGGCCTCGCCATGGGCCTCATCTCTGCCGGCCATTCCCTGGGCGGAGCACTCGGCGCCATGGCCGGCGGTTATCTCTTCGACAATATCGGAACCTACGAGTGGATCTGGCTCTCCTCCATCTTCCTCGCGATCCTCGCCGGACTGATGGTGTTCCTGATGAGGGACCGCGGTACCGGGCGCCTCGCCCCGCTCCCAGCGGAATGAGGGCTCAGAACTTGCGGTCCTGGTAGGGCAGCCCCTTGCCGTCCTCGCAATAGCCCTTGAGGCTCAAAAGGAAGACGCCCCAATTGTAATTGCAGAAGCGGTAGAACTCGGTGACGGCGCGCCATTTCTCCTGTTTCAGCGTGACCGCCACCTTGTCCCTTCTCTGTTCCAGCTCGAAGCTGATCTCGGTGCCGATCCATTGCGGGTCGGAATCGATGCATTCCCAGATGACGCGCCGGTCGGGCTCGAAGGCCACCACCTTCATGCGGTCCGGCTTGCCTTCACCGAAATGGAAGGTGTTGACGGCACCCAGCGCTGGGGTCACCGACAATCTGTCGGTCCACACGGCGGCGAGGCCGGGTTCGGTGGTGAGGGCCGCGAAAACCTTGCCGATGGGTGCCTTTACATACTGGATCTGCTCGATGCTGGGCATGGCGGTCACCCGGCAATGCGCGCATCATAGTCGCGTTCCAGCGCCGTATGGGTCGGCCAGAAGGGCTGCGGCGCCCTGCCTGCGAGCCGGTCGGCGAGGATGCCGAGATGGGCATGCCAGCCGCCGGCAACACTCACCATTATGGGGCGGTTGTCGAGACGCCGGTGCGTCAGGGTGAGGCGCACCTGCCGGCCCGCGGGCGCGAGTTCGAAGGTCACCTCCGAGCCGCCATCGCCCCAGAGATAGGCGAGACGGTGCGGCTTCTCCCAGGCCGTCACCTTGCCGGTGACCGAACTGCAATCGGCGTCCTCGTAATTCTTCGGCGGCGGCGCCTTGACCGGCGACAGTTCGGCGTTGCGAAAGCTGAGTTCCACCCGGCCGCCGATGCGCGGCTCGATCGGCCCACGCGCCAGCCACAGCCCGCGCTTTTCCGAATCGGTGAGGAATTCCCAGACCCGCTCGATCGGACCCGGCAGCAGGCGTTCGAAGACGATCGTGCCGGCTTCGGTGATGGTGCCATGACTTTCGGCGACTTGCGGGCTCATGGGTCGGCTCCTCTCAAGGGTGATGCAGGCAGAGAATGTCGCGATAGGCGCAAAGCGCCTCCAGCAGCGGCTTCTCGTCGGCGAGGATGCGGGCTTTCTCCGCTTCACCGATCATCTGGATGATGTAGCTCTGGGCGTCGTTGCCCTGCCGGTCGACGAAGGGATTGGCAAGGCTTCCCGGGTTGGCGAGGTCGGGCTTCGCCCCGATATCTGCGTTGCTGAGGCCCGGCGCATAGAACATCAGATGCGGCATCGCCATGGTATGGACCTGCATGTCCGGCGGCCCCACCGTGCGCATCAGCGGCCCGACCATGTAGGAGAGCCCCGCCTTCTCGGGCGCCCGATAGGTACCGTCCCGGTAGCGCTGCTCGACCAGCGCCTTTAGTTTCGAAGGCTCCAGCCCCTCGCTGCGCAAGGCGGCGGTATCCATGATCACCTTGAGATAGGTTGCGGTACCCGCAGCGTCGTAGCAGAGCGGAAAATAGATGTCGTCGCGGTAATCGGCCATTTCCCAGGCCGTGCGCTGGACCAGGCAGGCAATGCCGCTGCTGCCCTGAGCCGCGAGGTAGTAACCCTTTCCCGGGTCGAGCAGATAGACGCCGGCCTCATCGCGCAGGGTCGGCGGCAGGGCGCTCAAGGCAAAGGCGGATTCCAGGGCCGCCGGCATCCGCTCGATGGTTGTGTCGGTTGCAGTCGCCCGATCTGTCGCTGCGATGAGACCAAGGGCGAGCAGTGCCGACGCGCAGGCCGATCGCAACGTGATGACGCCATGCCGCATCATGTCCGCTCTCCCTTCTTCGCGGGGCCCTTCCTGCGACCGCGCGCTGCCGCCGCATCCTCCGCGCGCAAGGCTTCCTCAAGGGCATCGAGGCGCCCCTGCCAGAACGCCCGCACGCGCGCGAGCCAAGCGTCCATCTCGGCAAGTCCGTGCACGTCGAGGCTGTAGATGCGCCGCTGCCCGTCCACCCGCACCCGCACCAGCCCGGCCTCGCGCAGGGTTTTGAGATGCTGCGAGATGGCCGGCGCCGACAGATCGAACTGGGCGGCAATGGCACCCGCCTGCTGTTCTCCCGGCGCCAGGAATTCGACAATGCGGCGACGGGTCGGGTCGGAAAGGGCTGCGAAACTGTCCATGCGCCTTTATTTCATGATTTACTTAATTAAGTCAATACGAAATTATAAGGTAAAAATGCGTCTGTTTCAGCGACCCTCTGGCAGCCACGATGAATGTGCTCTAGTCTGACAATTATTGCGGCTGGGGATCGGGGCTGGGGATGGCCAATCTTGGCGACGTGATCGAATATCTGCTGGTGGCAAGGCCGGGCCGTACGACGCGTGAACTCGCCCAGGCGGTTTTTGGCGGCCAGACGCAAAGCCAGGAGATCGGCCTTGCCTGCAGCCGGCTGGTAGCCGATGGGCGCGCGGCGGCGCGCCTGCTGCCGGACGGCGAAACACCGGTCTATTTCCCCGCCGGCGCCGCACAGCGGGTTGTCGCCACCCCGCAAAGGAGCGCGCAGCCTGGCCCGCATTCGCTCCTCGCCCTGTTCCGGGCGGCACGGAGCGATCTGCGGCTTTCGCATGCACGTCTTTTCATCGAGATCGCGACGCAGGAAGGCCTCGGCATCGAGATCTATGCGCGGCGCCTCGGCGAGCCGGCGGAGGCGACGCGGTTTCTTTGCCGCGACCTGGCGCGCGGCGTGCCGGGAAGCGGCCAGCGGCCGGCGCTGGTCGAGATGGGTGCTGCAGATCTCTGCCGCCTGACCCTCGACGGCTGCCGCCTGCTCGGCCGCTTCTGGGCCGGGATCAATGACCGCGAGGTGCCTGTGGGGCGTTACGCCACGGCGCGACTGTAACCGGATGACGGCGCCGAGGCCTTTCTTCGGCGCAGTATCCGCATCGCACAGAAGAAAAAACGGCGCCGCTTATCGCGGCGCCGTCGTCTTTTCTACAGTCGTCATTTCCACGCTGGCGCGCGGATGATCAATTCTTGGTCGGGAACAGCGCCGAGAGATCGCCCCAGCGCGAGCTCTGCCCCTGGTCCTCGAGCGGCTGCTGCATCGGCTCCGGCGCTTCCTCGGCGTGTTCGCCGGGCAGCGGATCGAGGGTCGCGGGCTTGCCAGCTGCCTTGCGCGCCTTGAGGATCGCGGCGTTGAGGTCGGTCTGGGTGCAGAGGCCGAGGAGCACCGGATCGCGCGGGCGCAGATTGGCGGTGTTCCAGTGGCTGCGGTCGCGGATGGCGGCGATGGTCTGCTTGGTGGTGCCGATGAGGCGCGAGATCTGCGCGTCCGAAAGTTCCGGGTGATGGCGGATGAGCCAGGCCACCGCATCCGGCTTGTCCTGGCGCTTCGAGACAGGGGTATAGCGCGGGCCCTTGGTGCGGGTCAGCGGCTGCGGGATGTCCGACTTCGCCATCTTCAGGTTGGCGGTGGTGTCGTCCTCGCAGCGCTTGATTTCTTCGGCGGTGAGCTGGCCGTTGGCGATCGGGTCCTGGCCGACAATGCCGATCGCGACCTCGCCATCGGCGATGCCCTGGACTTCCAGCGGGTGCAGGCCGCAGAAGGCGCCAATCTGCTCGAAGCTAAGGCCCGTGTTGTCGATCAGCCAGACGGCGGTCGCCTTGGGCATCAGAACTTGGGTCATGACTCATCCTCCTTCGCCACCGGGGCGGCAACCCCGACGGGCGGTCAAGCTAACGACTTGACCATGTTTGGAAAAACGACCGCCCGGCTGGCCGACAGCCAGCGATCCTCAAGCGAGGCACATAGCACCCGCCCCGGTGGCGCTCAAGGGCAATCTTTGCGGCGATCCATGCGGCAATCCTGGCGCCAGACGGTGATCCCGGCGCTAAGCCCTTGGAATCAGGCGTCTATGGTGAGGACGATCTTGCCGGTATGGGCGCTGGATTCCATCAGGGCATGGGCTGCCGCTGCTTCCGCCAGCGGGAAGGTGCGGTAGAGCACCGGCTTGACCTGGCCACCCTCGAGGAGCGGCCAGACCTTCTCCCGGAGGGCGGCGGCGATGGCGCCCTTTTGCGCCACCGAGCGGGGGCGGAGCGTCGAGCCGGTGATGGTCTGCCGCTTCATCATCACTTGGGCGAAATTGACCTCGGCCTTCGAGCCTTGCAGGAAGGCGATCATGACGAGGCGGCCATCCAGGGCGAGGCAGGAGAGATTGCGGTTGATGTAATCGCCGCCCACCATGTCGAGGATGAGGTCGGCGCCCTTCTTCTGCGTTGCCGCCATCACCTCGGCCACGAAATCCTGCGCGCGGTAATTGATGGCGAGATCGGCGCCGAGGTCGCGGCAGGCCTTCGCCTTGTCATCCGAACCCACCGTCGCGATGACGCGCGCGCCGAAATGATGGGCCAGCTGGATGGCCGTCGTGCCGATGCCGCTGGAACCGCCATGCACCAGGAAGGTCTCGCCGGGTCGCAATTGCCCGCGCTCGAAGACATTGGTCCAGACGGTGAAGAAGGTTTCCGGCACCGCCGCCGCCAGCACCATATCGAAGCCCGCCGGCACGGGCAGCACCTGCGGCGCCGGCGCCGTGCAATATTCGGCATAGCCGCCACCGGAGACGAGTGCCGTGACGCGGTCGCCGATGCGCCAGCCGGTGACGTCGGCCGCCATCGCCACGATCTCGCCCGCAACCTCGAGGCCGGGGAGGTCGGAGGCACCCGGCGGCGGCGCATAGCCGCCCTGGCGCTGCAGCACGTCGGGCCGGTTGATGCCGGCCGCCGCCACCTTGATCAGCACCTCGCCTGGCCCCGGTTGCGGCACCGGACGGCGCGCGGGCTTCAGGACCTCGGGCCCGCCGAAGCTGGCGATCTCGACGGCGTTCATCTCGGCGGGAATCATGGCGACCTCTTGGAAGAACTGTTTCCCCGACCTAGCGGCACGGAATGGCAATTGGCAAGGCCCGGCATTAGACTGCGCGGATATCCCCGTAAGTCATGAGCAAGGCGATGGATACCGACGATCTCGAACCCCTGAAGGCGAAACCGAAGCCGAAGAACCTGGAGCCGATGTCGGTCGACGAACTTCACGCCTATATCGCCGAATTGCAGGTCGAGATCCGGCGGGTGGAGGAAGACATCGCGCGCAAGAAGAAGCATCTTTCGGCGGCTGAAAGCCTGTTCAAAAAGTGAACATGCATTCAGTCTGGGCAGAGCGCCCAGAAAAGCAGCAAGAACGCAAGAAAATTTCGATTCCCGTTAACACTTTGTTCACGCGTGCAGGATATTTTGGCAGACAGGAAGAACCTCGTTCTTCCTCTCCTGGATCTCTCCGATCCAGTTTCATGCCTCCCTGTCTAACTTGCCGCCGGTCCACTGATCGGCGGTTTTCTTTTTTGCAGGTGCGGCATCAAATCACGACAGATCGAATCAGGATTACGCTGTCATCACGAATGCGCGTTTGGCCCGTAGAATGCGCGAATCTGGCTTGACCTCATCGGCCTTCCAACCCTAACTTTCGCCTGCGACAAGTTAGACAGGTCTGAGGCTTTACGAAAATAGAGAGGGCCGCAACCGGATGATCCCGGTTAGCGGCCCTCCGCTTTTCTGGCTTCGGCATAGCGGCCGAGACAATGCCCGGCCATCATGCCAGCCGCCAATTTACGCGGCTTCGTTCTCGATCACGCGCGGCTGCGGCTTCGCCGCCTCGATCTTGATGGTGCGCGGCTTCATCGCCTCCGGCACCTCGCGCTTCAGATCGACATGCAGCAGGCCGTTCACCAACTCGGCACCGACGACACGGATATGGTCGGCAAGCTCGAAGCGACGCTCGAAGGCGCGGCCAGCGATACCGCGATGCAGGAAGTTGCGCGGCTTCTCGTCCTTGGCCGGCTTGCCGGCGACAACGAGCTGGTTCTCCTGCGCGGTGATGGTGAGATCGGCTTCCGCGAAACCGGCCACGGCCATGGTGATGCGGTAGGAATCTTCACCGTCCTGCTCGATATTGTAGGGCGGATAGGAAAGCTGGCTTTCGTCGGTCCGCAGCGCGGCATCCATCAGGCGCGACAGGCGGTCATAGCCGATCGAGGAACGGAACAGGGGAGAGAGGTCGAGATTGCGCATGGCCATATCCTCCGGTTTGAGCAACATGGGTTCAACGATACGGGTCATCACGATGATCGACCCGGCGAACTGAACCGGCACCCACGATCGGGCGTACCGGCAGAGCTACATCTAGGTGGTGGCCGGTGCCATTCAAGCCCCCCCGGCGCGGGTTCATCACGCTTTGTTAACCACTTGGATGTCTGTTACCGAAAGCCGCGCACCGTGCAAAAATGGGCAGCCGGCGGACGGAATGGCGGCGAACTGCAGGCGAGAAGCGAGCAGACTGAATTGGCCAGCATTGAATTCTATGATCGCACCATGTCGGAGACGATGAGCCTGCTGGTCGAGGCGCGGCGCTATCTCAGTGACCGTGCCGAGAGCGACAACCGGCAACTGACCATCGACCAGGGCCTCACCACCTCGGTCGAGACCATGCGCCTGGTGTCGCGCCTGACCGAATCCCTCGCCTGGCTGCTGACCCATCGCGCCGTGCTGACCGGCGAACTCACCCTCGACGAGGCGCTGCAGCCCGAGCGCCGCCTCGGCGGCCACGACCTCTGCGGCCGCGACACCGCCGAAGAGATGCGCCACATGCCGGGCGACTTCCAGACCCTGCTGGCGAAAAGCCTCGACCTCTATGAGCGAATCGCCCATCTCGACGCGCAGATCGGCGACCGGGCGGAGCAGCGCGGGGTGGCCGGCTCCTGGCCGCCGCAGCGCGGCAGCGGCCCGAACTGAACGCCAGCTCGGATCAAGATCTCCGGTTCGCCAACAGAAAACGGCCGCCCCCAGGGGCGGCCGTTGGTCCTTGCCGGCGCTGGATGGGAAGCGCGGGCTTACTTCTTGAGGCCGAGGCCCGAGAAGCGCTTGTTGAACTTGGCCAACTGGCCGCCGGAATCCAGGAGGCGGTGGACGCCGGTCCAGGCCGGGTGCGATTTCGGGTCGATGTCGAGGTTGAGGGTGTCCCCCTCCTTGCCCCAGGTCGACTTGGTCTTGAACTTGGTGCCGTCGGTCATGACGACATTGATCTCGTGGTAGTCGGGATGAATGTTGGCCTTCATGGCGCGAACTCCTAACGGCTCCAATGGGAAACGACCCGGAAGAGGGTTCCCCCCTTGGGCCAATTGGGGCCGGTTTATAACGAAGGGGGGCCGGGATGGCAAGGGTCCGGGGGCTGGGGACGCCGCCGCTCATTTCTTGGCAACCTCCCCTCGTTTAAGCAAAAATTAACCATATTTGGATCAATCTTCAGAGGCCTCAGAAATCCACACCTCTTGGCCTCCAGGATCACTACCTCCAGCGCCGCTAAGAACACTACGAGTCCAGACGCTGCCCGAGCGGGCGCGACTGACGCGTTTCGTCATTTACATTGGGTGCAAATTCGAGTGTCAATCCAACGCAGAAACTCTGGATGAGGAACGTTAGAAGGGCCAAACGCGTAGACAATGATTGGGATCGGAACAAGAGACTCAGATATTCGTCTCGCACTGCATGCCAAGCGCCTGCGGCGCTTCAAAACTCACCCTGACGCACTTGTTATCGACGAACTTGGACTAGCGCACGCTAAGAGTCGTATCGATGTGGCAGTCATTAATGGATGCATTCACGGTTACGAAATAAAGAGTGCAATCGATACCCTCGAGCGACTGGAGACCCAGATCAACATCTATCGCCAGACACTTGAAAAGCTCACTTTCGTTGCAGCACCAAAGCATGTAGCGAGCATTTTGGCTAGCGCACCTAACTGGAGCGGCGTTATTGCCGCCGAGCAAGGTCCAAGAGGTGCGATCAACTTTTGTGTAGTACGAGATTCGGCCACTAACCCCGACTTAGATCCGATCATGCTGGCGCATCTACTTTGGCGTGATGAAGTTATCGACCTGCTTAGCCTGGCTGGATATAGAGCAAAGGATCTACGGAAGCCGAGAAGACAGCTTTACGAGTTGCTTTGCGAAAACATGACTCTACGCGAACTCACAGGCACTATTCGACGCGTCATGACCCGTCGGCAAAGATGGCGAGGTCATTCAGCACATGAGTGATGTGGTGGTTAATAGTGACAAACTTCCACCAAGGCTGATTGCTTGGTCCTTTCGCTCGAATGGCACATTTGGCTATGTAATCGTCGCCGCTTGAAAAACTCGCGCCGCTGAATTTGCCGGAGGCCAAAATCGAAGCGCAATGATCATGCATCTGCTCCGGGTTGTCACGAAACGCCCCTCCTTTTCGGATTTCCCAAACCTCCGACGTCGTGTAAACCAACTTGCCGGCCGACTTGACCTTGCGCATGTCTACAGGAGCAAACTCCGGATGGACAATCGTGTAGTCTCCATAGTTTGGACGTCGCATGCCAACAGGCAGTCGGCTGATAAGCGTCTGATAAAATAGCCAATCATGCCGCGTTAGTTTATCCATTCCCTTCGCGACGTCTTTAAAGCTCTCAGGGATGGCAGTGCCAACTACTACGAAATTGCGGAAGGCGCTTACGTCACCAAGTCGGCGCATGGCAGAAATAAATGCCCCAGCGAACGCATCGTATGGCTCAAAATTTGCCGCCCCGAAATCAACAATCAAATCTATATCGTCGAGCCCCACCCCAAGCGATTTCGCAAGGGCTTCAAGGCGCGCCCGCGCATCCGGTTTCATAAGATCGACAATTCGAACTGCTATAGCTGCCCCCTGTCCATCGACAGCAATGATTGTTCGAACGGAGGCTGTTATGGCAACAGATGCATCAAGCGGGATAACCGGTATTGCAGTAGCCTGAAAGGCACGCAAGGCTTCAAATACATAAGTGAAGGTGTCCCGACCGTCACCCATCGGTTTCTCTGAAATGCTCGGATGCACGCCGACCAGCGCTGGCCGACGCCCCCATTTGGCATTGAAGCGAGCCGCAAATGGGTGAACGTGTTCCTGAACAGTTTTCTTCGGTTGCCACAACTCAAAATCGAACTCGACCTCTGGAATGATAACATAGGGCAAGACACGATCCTTGGCTGCAGCCGGAAGACTCGCCAGCGCTTGATACTCACCTTGGCGCCAGCGCAATGCGGGCACGTACATGTCCTTAGTCAAGATCATCGCTCGCCTCATCAAGTTGCGACCGCACTTGGCCTTGACCGACTAGTTCGTTTAGGATGGTGTAGTTCCCGCGCTCTTTGCGGATACGACCGGCAATGATGCAGGGGTCGATTCCAATAGTTTGTGCGTCAATCTCTACTGCTTCTTCTGATAGCGCAAACCGGGATAGGCACCGATCCCACAATTCTTCCGATATCAACGCATTGAGAGCAAACCTGTCGGCCTCTGCTTCGATCACATCGTTATCGCTGGCGCTCTCCTCATCGAAGAAGTCAAAACGGAACCCATCGAAAAGATGGAGGAAGACATGCCCCAGTTCGTGCATCAGCACGAACCAAAAATTATCCAATCGGTCGTAGCGCAGCGTTAGGCCAATGACTGGCAGACCCCCTTCAGCAAGCATTGCGGCACCGTCCAGATATGATCCAGGCAGGTGTCGTTCGACGACGAGGATGATACCTTTCGCTGCCAGAAGTTCTCTCGCTTGCGCCGGGCCATCTTTTCTTTGGGTTAGATGGACCAGGTCTTTCAACCACCTATCATCAAACTCAAACGCGCCAATCTTGCCTGCTTCGACTTTAGCACGTGCACGTTCCAGTATACGTGCCTGCCAAGCTAGCAGCGCATACTCATTGGGCACGTTTCCGCTATGAACTTTCTTCCTATGCAATGCCGTCGCAAATTGCGGTCCGGCTGCACTAAAAAAATACTCTTTCACTTTCTCAATTGGGTTCGCACCACGCGGCACATCAAACCATCTGCGCTTTATCATTTCCTTGTATGGAAATTGCCCCCAAGCGACATTGTGAAAGTCACCCCACGTGAATACCGAATTGCTTGCATGCCTTGGACCTTCAAAACTTCCCGATGCTGTTACCCCAAGTGCGCGCGATACTTCGATCAATCGCGAAAGGCTCGCTCCCATGTAGTCGGTCGATTCGTACCGCTGCACTTGTTGCGGCTTCATGTTAAGTTTCTCGGCGAGGTCCGTTTGACTCATGCCAGCCGCGATCCGCGCCTGCACCAATACTCTTGGCAACTCCTCAAGATCATATGTCTTCGAGAAGGCAACTTCGCCAGACTTAAGCAACTCATATTCCAGAAGCTCAGCCTCAATATCCGCAATCTGGCTTTTGAGCGCATTAATTTCCGCGTCTTTGAGCCAAGACTGATCTGAAGTGTGCTCCTTCGCGGCAGCAAGCGCCTGCTGCAACTTTGCAAGCTGCGCGCTTGATACGCTGTACTGCTTGTCACTGTAGATCATGATTCTACTTTCCCGAATAGGAGCGGATCGTGCGAAAGCGGAATAGAAATGACTCCCTTCTGTTTCCCTGAATAACGATCCTGCTGAAAAAACTCGACAAATGCTCGCCCGACGTCAGCACACGTCATCGAAGACGGAAAGAACTCTCCCTTAAACTTTTCTTTCTGCGCAGCACGTCCGTTTCGAAAATCCAGAAACACATCATCGAGCTTCGATCGATCAACCCCAACTGGGTCCCAGCAAGCATCGAAATCGCCTGGCTTAGGCTTCCCGGACACGTAACTGCCGTCCAGATAAATCCTGAGACATCCAGCGCGCAAAAGTCTGCCTGACGCATCAACCAACCCATCAAAGAGGCTTCGCCTCCAGGGATTAGTCGCGAATGCCGCCGCGACCTCAGCGAGGCTTGCTTCGTGTATGCCCGGAGGCAAAAGCGGCCAAGGAGAGCCGGTAAAATGAATTAGAGGAGGAATCATAATACAACAATAATGTTGTAAGAATGGAAAGGCAAGTGACACATGAAAGTCCCCGCGGATCGGACTCGGTGAAAGCGGATAAGGGATCGCCAAGCCCGCGACAAAATGGTTAACGGCCGCCGGGCTTTCCCCGTTGCGAGGCATTCTTAAGCCTTGTATGTCAGGGCATTAATGTGATGCCGATCAAGGCCGCGCGCCCGACCCCGGGGCGGCCTGCCGAAATGCCGGAGCGCCCCATGGATGAAGCCACCTTCGACAAACTGGCCGATGCCACGCTGAAGGCCCTGATGGCCGAGATCGAGGATGGCGTGGCCGACGGGATCGAGGATATCGACCTCCAGGGCTCGGTGCTGACTATCGAGCTTGAGGACGGCGGCACCTATGTCATCAACAAGCATGCCGCCAATAAGGAGATCTGGCTGTCCAGCCCGAAAAGCGGTGCGGCGCATTATGCCTTCGATCCGGCAAGCGGCCGCTGGCAGCCGACGCGGGGCGGGGCGGATCTGCATGCCGTGCTCTCGGCCGAGTTTTCCGCCATCGCCGGCGCGGCGGTGGAACTCGCCCCCGTTGCACCCGGCAGCCGGGGCTGAGGACCGGAATGGCGCGGATGCCGGCCGACATGACGCGGGGCAATCAGCCCGACCGGCCGGTTTCGCGCCAGTACCGGCACCTCTTCGACCTCATCCGCTTCGTCAAACCCTATCGCTGGCAGATCGCCGCCGGCACCGTGGCCCTTGCCATCACCGCCGGCACCGTGCTGGCGCTCGGCAGCGGCATGCGCTACCTGATCGATAACGGCTTCGGCCTGGGCGACCCCGCGATCCTGGACCAGGCGGTGCTGGGCCTGTTCGGCGTCACCGTGCTGCTGGCCGCCGCCACCTATACCCGATTCTATTTGGTGACCTGGGTGGGCGAGCGCGTGGTGGCCGATATCCGGAAGGCCGTCTTTGACCATATCGTCAGCCTGTCGCCCGGATTTTTCGAGGTGACGCGCACCGGCGAGGTGATATCGCGCCTTACCACCGACACGACCTTGCTGCAGACGGTGGTCGGCTCCTCCGCCTCGATCGCGCTCAGGAACGCGATCATGTTGGTGGGGGCGACCATCATGCTGTTCATCACCAGCCCGAAGCTGACCGGCCTTGTCTTCCTGGTGATCCCCTTCGTGGTGGCGCCGATCATCGTCTATGGCCGCAAGGTGCGCAAATTGTCGCGCCTGTCGCAGGACAAGATCGCCGAAGTCTCGGCCGATGCGGCCGAGAGCCTCTATGGCATCCGCACCGTGCAGGCCTTCGCCCATGAAGTGCACGAACGCGCGCGCTTCGGCGCGCGGGTCGAGGAGGCCTTCGACGCGGCGCGCCAGCGGGTGAAGGCGCGGGCGTTCCTGACCGGCATCGTCATCCTGCTGATCTTCGGCGCCATCTCGATCGTGCTATGGATCGGCGGCAGGGACGTGCTGACCGGCGCCATCTCGGCCGGGCAGCTGTCGGCCTTCGTCTTCTATGCGATCCTGGCGGCGGGGTCGCTGGGCGCCATCACCGAGGTGGTGGGCGATCTGCAGCGCGCGGCGGGGGCGATGGAGCGCATCCTGGAGCTTCTCAACACGCGCCCGGTGATAGCGGCACCCGCGCACCCGCAGCAGCTGCCGGCCAAGGTGGCGGGGCGGATCAAATTCGACCATGTCACCTTCCGCTATCCGTCGCGACCCGAGGCGCTGGCCCTCGACGATTTCTGCCTGGAGATCCAGCCCGGCGAGACGATCGCCCTGGTGGGGCCGTCCGGTGCCGGCAAGACCACGGTGATCCAGCTCTTGATGCGCTTCTACGACCCGGATGAGGGCGGCATCACGCTGGACGGCAGCGACATCCGCAGCTTCGCGCCGGAAGCCCTGCGCGGCGCCATGGGGCTGGTGCCGCAGGACCCGGTGATCTTCTCGACCACGGCCGCCGACAACATCCGCTATGGCCGGCCGGAGGCGAACGAGGCGGAGGTGCGCGCCGCCGCCAGCGCCGCCCATGCCGCCGAATTCCTCGATCGCCTGCCGCAGGGCCTGGCGAGCCATCTCGGCGAGCGCGGCGTGCGCCTCTCCGGCGGTCAGCGCCAGCGCATCGCCATTGCCCGCGCGGTGCTGCGCGATCCCGCATTGCTGCTGCTCGACGAGGCGACCTCGGCGCTCGATGCGGAATCGGAACAGATGGTGCAGGCGGCGCTCGACCGCGCCATGCAGGGGCGCACCACCATCGTCATCGCGCATCGCCTCGCCACCGTGCTGAAGGCCGACCGCATCGTGGTCATGGACAAGGGGCGCATCGTCGCCATCGGCAGCCATGCCGAGCTCATTCGCCAGGGCGGATTGTACGCGCGCCTCGCCGAATTGCAGTTCGACCAGCCGGCACGGCCCGACCCGGTCACAGGCAATGGGGCCGCTGCCAGCGGGGCCGCCGAGCCGGACGCAGCGGAGTAGGCCAGCACCGTGCCGAAAATCATCGCGCCAAAAATCACCGGGCCGAAAATCATCGTATTGGGCGGCGCCAATCTGGACATCAAGAGCCGCATCGCCGGCAAGGCGGTGCCGCGAACCTCGAACCCCGGCAGCAATGTCACCAGCGCCGGCGGCGTCGCCCGCAATATCGCCGAGAATCTGGCGCTGGCGGGGGCGGATGTCGCGCTGTTCAGTATCGTCGGCAATGATGCGATGGGCGACCGGCTGCGGCGCGAGGCGCGGGCCTCCGGCATCGATACCACCCTCCTCGCCTGGCGGCGCGGTGCCACCGGCAGCTACAACGCGATCCTGGACGCAAAGGGCGAGCTGGTCATCGCGGTCAGCGACATGCGCCTGATGGACGCGCTGACGCCCGCCGATATCGAGCGTCACGCGCAAACGCTGGCGGCGGCCGATTTGCTGGTGGCGGATTGCAACCTGCCTGGCCCCTGCCTGACAGCGCTGGCGCGGATCGCGGCGGATGCCGGGCGCCCGCTGGTGATCGATCCGGTTTCGGTGCCGAAGGCGGCGCGCCTCGGCGCGGTGCTGAAGGCAAGGCTGCCGCTCGCCGCCCTCACCCCCAATCGCGACGAATTGGCCGCCCTGACCCGGCGGCCGGTGGCAAGCGCGCGCGATCTCGCCGCGGCGGCGCAGGCGCTCCATGCGCGCGGCGTCGACCAGGTGCTGGTGGGGCTCGGCAAGGCCGGCTGCTTCCTCTCCGGCGCCGACGGGCGGCAGCAGGCGATCCCTGCCCGGGGAAGGGGGCGCATCCTCGACGTGACCGGGGCTGGCGATGCCATGGTGGCGGGCTTCGCCCTCGGCCTTGCCAGCGGACGCAGCGCCCTGCAGTCTGCCCGGAAGGGCCAGGAAATGGCATCCCGCGCCGTGCGGTCGGCTCGCAGCGTCGCAACAGGATGACACCCGGCAGGATCAAGCCCATGGGGAGGCGGCCGATGCAGAACTATCTCGACCTGGCGCCGGAAGTGGCCGACGCCATCAAGGCCGGAAGGCCGGTCGTCGCCCTCGAATCCACCCTCATCGCCCATGGCATGCCGTACCCGCAGAACCTGGAGACCGGCCGCGAACTGGAGCGCATCATCCGTGACGGCGGCGCCGTGCCCGCCACCATCGCCATTCTCGACGGGCGGCTGAAGGTCGGGCTCGATGACGGCCAGCTCGCGCATATCGCGCAATCAGCCGCGCTGGCGAAGGCGAGCGTCCGTGACATGGCTGTGCTGGTGGCGACCGGCGGCAACGGCGCCACCACGGTCGCCGCCACCATGCGCATCGCCGCCATGGCGGGTATCCGCGTCTTTGCCACCGGTGGCATCGGCGGCGTGCATCGCGGGGCCGCCAAGAGCATGGACATCTCGGCCGATCTGCAGGAGATGGCGCAAAGCGACGTGGCGGTGGTCTGCGCGGGGGCGAAGGCGATCCTCGACCTCGGCCTGACGCTCGAATATCTTGAGACGCTGGGCGTCCCGGTGATCACCTTCGGCAGCGACGACTTCCCCGCCTTCTATTCGCGCGGCTGCGGGCTGAAATCGCCCTTCCGCGCCGACAGCGCCGCCGAGATCGCCGCCATCATGAAGGCGAAATGGACAATGGGCCTCAAGGGCGGCCTCGTTATTGCCAACCCGATCCCGGAACAGGATGCCATCCCCGCCCTCGAGATCGAGCGCCAGGTGCATGCCGCCCTGGTCGAAGCCGATACGACGGGCATCAAGGGCAAGGCGGTGACGCCCTTCCTGCTGCAGCATGTGGCAGCACTCACCGAGGGGCGCTCGCTCGCCGCCAATATTGCGCTCATCCGCAACAACGCCCGCCTCGCCGCGGAAATCGCCACAGCCGTCGCCAGCTGACAGGCGCAGCTCCCTCACCTCACCCCACCCCACTCCCACGACACGTCCCCGGAGACGAAGGCGAAGATGCATGCGGGGGGCGATTGCCGACCTGCAAGGCGCGGGGGCCTGCTGCCCATCCCGCAGCGCCGAAAGCCCGCTTAGGACTGGGCCGCCAAGTCCTTGAATCCTCTAGTTTTTGATTGAACCACCATTCAGCATAAGTATTCTATTTAGATGAATTCATTGACTTTGTTTGTATCATAATAGATGATCACGACTATATAGACGCGATCAATCGGGAGCCGGTCATGACGATGATGCAAAACCTCGCGGGACAGCAGAATGGTCCGCAGCACGGCAAACTGGCGGTCAGCCTGCCGGCCTGGACCTATGGCAGTGACGAACTGGCGGAACTGGAATACGAGCGCGTCATCCTGCCCTCCTGGCAGTTCGTCTGCCACATCTCCCAGGTCCGCGAGGCGGGCGATTTCGCCACCCTCGACATGATGAAGGATTCGGTGGTCGTCCTGCGCGGCAAGGATGGGGATCTGCGCGCCTTCATGAATGTCTGCCGGCACCGCGCAGCCAAACTGCTGGACGGCAGCGGCAGCTGCAAGGGGCGCATCACCTGCCCGTACCATGGCTGGAGCTACGACATGACGGGTGAGCTGAAGGCGATCCCGTCGCAGCACACCTTTCCCGGCGTGGAAAAGGAGAAGCTCGGCCTGAAACCGGTCGAGATGGAGATCCTGCATGGCCTCGTCTTCATCCGCATCGTTCCCGGCGGCCCCAGCCTGCGCGAGAGCTTCGGCGAGGCGGCAGACCTGCTGGCCCCCTATCGCCTGGAGGAAATGGTGCCGGCGGGCGAGCCCTGGATCGACACCTGGAACTGCAACTGGAAGATCGCGGTCGACAACAATCTCGAGAACTACCATGTGCCGGTCGGCCATCCCGGCTATCATCGCCTGCTGGACAGCGACCTTGCCGGCGTCATCAACCGGCACGGCGTCGCCCACAGCGTCAGCGTGCTGAAGGACAAGCCCTCCAGCAACTGGGCCGAGCGCATGTACCAGAAGATGGCGCCGGAAGTGCTGGAGGAGCTCGATCCCGAGACGCGCCGCACCTGGCTGTTCTATTCCATGGCCCCCAATATCGGCCTCGACATCTATCCCGACAGCTTCGACATCTTCCAGATCCTGCCCCGCACCGGGACCAGCTGCACCATGCGCTATCCGGTCTTCGTGCGGCCCGATTCCCGGGGCGAAATCAGCCGCGAGCGCCGCGTGGTGCAGTATCTCAACCAGCGCATCAACCGCCAGGTCGGCGCCGAGGACCGGGAGTTGTGCGAGCGCGTACAGCTCGGCATGCTGAGCCACGGCTACGAGCCCGGCCCGCTTTCCAATTACGAGCACGCGGTGGTAGATTTCCACAATCGGATTCGCGCCGCCTGTCCGGTCGTCAACCAGAAGCAGGCGCCGGAATCCGGGACCGTGCGGCGGCGCAACGATGCCCTGCTGGCGGAGGATCGACCGGCGGCCTGACCGGGATGGGGCGCATGGTGGTTTTCCCCGCCGGTTCCGGCATCGCCCGGCGATCGTCGCCAGACGAGGCGAGGAGCATGAGCCGGGAACTGGCCAAGGAAGCGCGCCGCCAGCAGCTGATCGAAGCGACCATCGACGGCATCGCACGCAAGGGATTCTCCGACGTGAAGATTGCCGATGTGGCCGAGGCGGCGGGGCTGTCCGTCGGCATCGTCAACTTCTATTTCAAGAGCAAGGATGCGCTCCTCATCGCGACCCTCAAACACCTGGTCGACGATTACGAGCGCCATGTGAAGGAGACGCTGGCCCGCGCCGGCAAATCCGCCGCCGCCCAGATCGACGCCATGATCGAGGCGGATTTCGCGCGCACCCACGCCAACCGGAAATACGTCACCGTCTGGTACGCCTTCTGGGGCGAGACGCGCTGGCGGCCGGAATTCTCGAAACTCTGCGCCGACCTGTCGACCTCGTTCCAGGAGAGCATGACCGACGCCATGCGGCGGCTGATCGAGGAAGGCGGCTACCGGGACATTGACCCCGCTCTCATCGCGCGCGGCTTCAATGCCATGATCGACGGTCTCTGGCTCGACATGCTGATCAACCCGAAGCAGACCGACCGAGAAACCGCCAAGGCCAGTGTCCGCGCCTTCCTGGCCGGCCTTTTCCCGAATGAATTCGGTCGCCGCCCCGCTGCCAATGACGCGGCCGGCAGCGCCGCCTGAAAACCCGCCACGAAATCTGGAGTATCCATGACCCTGCCGCTTCCGCCCCGCGCCCGCGAGATCCAGGCGCGTGTCCGCGCCTTCGTCGACCGGGATCTGATCCCCTGGGAAGTGCATGCCGAGATGCATGACGGGCTGGTACCCGACGAGGTCTGGCAGCAGATGAAGGCCGGCGCCCGCGATGCCGGGCTCTACAACATGGACATTCCCGAAAGCCTGGGTGGGCGGGGCTACTCGCTGCTGGAACAGGCAGTAGCGCAGGAGCAGATCGGCCGCGTCACCAACGGTCTCGGCTGGTGCTCCAACAACCCGCAGCGCTGGATGCTGGAAGCCTGCTCGGACTACCAGATCGAGACCTGGATCAAGCCGATCATTGCCGACCGGAAGCACGAATGTTACGCCATCACCGAGGCCGAAGCCGGCTCGGACGTCGATGCGATCCGCTCGACCGCGCGGCGGGACGGCGACACTTACATCCTCAACGGCGAGAAGTGGCACGTGACCTCCGGCAACCTCGCCGATTTCATGTTCTTCCAGGCGAAGATCGACGGCGGCCCCAATGCGGGTGCCCATGCCCTCTTCTTCGTCGACCAGGGGACACCCGGCATCGAACTGGTGCGGACCCCAGCCTATGCCCACAACTACCGCGCCCATCACCCGATCTATCGCTTCCACGATGTGCGCGTGCCGGTCGCCAACCGCATCGGCGAAGAAGGCGACGGCATGGACTTCACCTATGCCTGGTTCCGCTATGAGCGACTGATGATCGCGGCGCGCTGCTGCGGCGCCGCCGAGCGGCTGATCGAGGAGGCGACGGCGTTTGCCAAGGCGCGCATCGTCTTCGGCGAGCCGCTGATCGAGAAACAGGCAGTTCAGTTCATGCTGGCGGATTCGGCCACCGAATTGTTCGCGGCGCGCCTCATGGTCCATGAGGTGGCGCGGGCGATCGATGCCGGCGCCGATCTGAAGACCGCCCATGCGCAATGCTCGATGGCGAAGCTCTATGCCTCGGAAATGGCCGGCCGCGTCGCCGACCGCGCCGTGCAGATTTTCGGCGGGCGCGGCTATATGCGCGAGAACGTGGCCGAGCGCTTCTTTCGCGAGCTCCGGGTGGACCGCATCTGGGAAGGGGCCAGCGAAATCCAGCGCCTCATTATCGCCAACGGCATTAACAAGCGCGGTGTCCGCTCGATGGTCGAATAGGCTGGCTGGCCGCCATGCCGGGTTGACGACAGGGGCTACGGGAGGCCCGTCGTTCCGGAGACAGGTGGTGCCCGGGGCACGCTAGTCAACACCCGCACCAAGCCGCTAGACTCAGCCCCCTGACCCGGCCTGTCGCCCGGGCTTTCCGGGGGTTTGCCATGACGCAGGCGCTGTGGCGCGTGTTGCAGCCGATTTTGCCGGTCATCATCGGCATCACGCTGATCGAGGTGGCGCTCGGCATATTGATGCCGCTGATCGGCATCCAGCTGGCGCGCTGGGGCGCCTCCTCGGCCATCATCGGCATCGCGGCTTCCGCCTATTTCGTCGGTTTCCTCGCCGGCACCCTCACCTGCCAGCGCATCATCCGCCGCGTCGGCCATATCCGCGCCTTCGGCGTCTTCGTGGTGCTGGCGGCGGATGCCACCATCCTGCACCTCGTCTTCCAGAACGCCTATGTCTGGATCGGCCTGCGCGCCATTGCCGGCTTTGCCCTGGCGGGCGGCTTCGTGGTGATCGAAAGCTGGCTCAACGACAAATCGACCGACACCACCCGGAGCCGCATCTTCGCCATCTATACCGCCGTTTCCTGGGGCGCCTCCGGCGTCTCGCCGCTGCTGCTCAATATCCATGACCCGGAGGGCATCCTGCTCTTCGCCCTCTGCGCCCTCTGCCTCGCCAGCGCCATGATCCCGCTCGGCCTCACCAAGATCGGCAACCCGGTGATGACCGAGCATACCCATCTCAGCCTCAAGAAGCTGTTCCAGATTTCGCCTTTGGGTGTCGTCTCCTGCTTCGGTGCCGGGTTCCTCACCAGTTCGATGTACGGCTTGCTGCCGGCCTTCATTGCGGGGCAAGGCATGGGCGAAAAGGAACTATCCTTCCTGATTTCAGTTGGCACAATCGCCGTGCTCGCCTCGCAGATCCCCGTGGGCTATGCCGCCGACAAATACGGCCGGCGCCCGGTCATGATCCTGACCGTCGGCCTGACCGCGCTTTTCAGCGTGATGGTCTATGCGACGCCGGACCTCTCCTTCACCCTGCTGCTGGTGCTCTTTTTCCTGCTCTCCTCGGTGCAGTCGCCGCTCTATGCGCTGGGCATCGGCCAGACCAGCGATTACGTGGCGCGCGAGGATTTCGTCGCGGCATCAAGCGGCCTGCTGTTCGCCTGGGGCCTTGGCGCTTCGATCGGCCCCACCATCGCCGGCTTCGTCATGAAGTTGATCGGCGATCACGCCCTCTTCCTGTTCGTGGGCCTGGGCTATGGCGCCATCGGCGTCTTCGCCTTCTACCGTGTGGCCATGCGCCGGGCGAAGACGCCGGAAGAACAGAGCAACTTCGTTCCCGTGCCCCCCGCCCAGGGCGCCTATGCAGCGCCTGAGCTTGACCCGCGCGGCGAGCATCCGGACACGCCGCCGGCGAAGGCGGAAGAGTAGAAATGCCCCCACCCCGCCCCTCCCTCCGCCCGGAGGCGAATGCCGACATGCGTCGGCGGCGCGAGGAGAGTGAGTTTAAAGCGAGGTATCGGTGCGAGTTCGGGCGAAAAGCCCTCTCCCTTCAGGGGGAGGGTTGGGTGGGGATGGTTGCAACGGCCTGGGCGACCGTTTCCTGCTAAGGCGTCGTCACCAGCGGGAGGGCGCGGCGGAATTTGACTTCGCCGAGGTCGGGGGCGTCCAGCTCGCGGGCGTAGCGGTGGCCGGCATAGACGGCATAGGCGATGAGCCCCGGGGCGAGGCAATCGCCGATGCGGGTGACCGATTTGATGCCGGCATCCTTGAGCTTCTCCGGTGCCGCCATCAATTCCTGATAAAGCGCGTCGTTCGGCAGCCGCGCCGTCACCGGCACGATGGCGCCGACGGGAATATGCTGCACCGCCTCGCCATAGGCCGGCGCGATTTCGGCGACACCATTCCTGACGGCAACGAGGTCGTGCTGGCAGATGACGCGCACGCCAAGCGCATGCAGCCGCTTGTTGACGAAGTAGACTTCGAGCGTGTTGCTGGTCCAGCTCGACGCCGTATCGGCGGTGGTCACATAGATGACCTCGAGCCCTGCCTTCGCCAGACGCTCGGCCAGCACGCCGGCCAGATAGAAGAGATCGTCGTCATAGACCAGGATCGGGCCCTTGTCGGGGAGGCGCCCCGCCATGATGTCGTCCGGCGAGAAGACCTTCGCCGTATCGAGACCCGGAATGGGAAAGGCATGCGAGCGCCCGACCCCATCCTTGCGCCAGGTGGCGCCGGTCGCCAGCACCACGCGCTCGAAGCCCTGGTCGAGGATGTCGGTCACTCCCATGGGGCTGCCCGGATAGGTCTCGACATTGCTCATCTTCGCAATCTGTCCCAAGCGGTAGTCGCGCACGCGGCCCCAGGCGGAAAGGCCGGGCAGGCGCGATTCCAGATTGACGCGGCCGCCGAGTTCAGTCGACGCCTCGGCCAACGCGACCTCATGCCCACGCTGGCCGAGCGCCCGCGCGGCTTCGAGCCCCGCCGGCCCGCCGCCGATGATGAGGATGCGGTCGTTCGAGGCCTTCGCCGGCATGATCTCCGGGTGCCAGCCCTTGCGCCATTCCTCGCCCTGGGTCGGGTTCTGGGTACAGCGCATCGGCGTGATGGTCATGTCGCCGGTGATGCAGATGTTGCAGCCGATGCATTCGCGGATGTCCTCGAGGCGGCCCTCCTCGATTTTTTTCGGGAGATAGGGGTCGGCGATCGAGGGCCGCGCCGCGCCGATCATGTCGAGCACACCCTTCTTGATCAAGGAGACCATGCGGTCGGGCGAAGTATAGCGGCCCACACCCACCACCGGTTTCGAGGTCAGCTTCTTCACAAAGGCGGTGAAGGGCTCCTGATAGCCTTCCTCGGCAAAGCGCGAGGTTTGCGAATCGTATTTCCAGTTGGAGAGGTTGACGTCCCAGAGATCCGGCAGCTCGGCCAGCATGGCGACGATGTCCTTGGCCTCGCCCTCCGATGAAATGCCGTCCTCGCCCATCATTTCGTCGACCGCGAAGCGCACGACGACGCCGCAGGTGTCCCCCACCGCCTCCTTGGCCTCCTCGATCAGCTCGCGGAAGAGCCTGACACGGTTTTCGAGAGAACCGCCATATTCGTCGATGCGCTGGTTGCGGCGCCGCTGCAGGAAATGCATGGGCAGCGACAGATCATGGCCGGCATAGACATAGACGATATCGAAACCGGCGCGTTTGGCGCGCAGGGCTGCCTCGCGGTGCCAGCGCCGATAGTTGCGGATGTCCTCGCGGTCCATGGCGCGGACCTGGAACGGATAATAATTGGTGGGCTGGTGGGAAGGCCCCAGCGGCACCTCGCGGCTGTAGAGATTGGAGGCAGAGGGACCGTTATGCACCAGTTCGACCGCGGCCAGCGAGCCGTGGCGATGCACCGCCTCCGTCATCATGGAGAGATAGGGGATGTCGTGATCGTCCCAGATGCGCGCCTCGACATAGGGGCTGACATCGCCGGAGGGATGGATCTCGCACTCCTCGGTCGCGACCACGGCCCAGCCGCCTTCCGCCTTCATGCCGCGCATGGCCGCATGGGCCTGGGGATGCTGGTGCCCCATGCCGTTGCAATGCGGCACCTGGAAGAACCGGTTGCGGGCCGTCACCGGACCGATCTTCACCGGCTCGAACAGGATGTCGTAACGCGGGTCGCGGGACATGGAATCTCCCCCTGCCTGTTGTTCTGGTCGTCTTTTCGGCGCGACTTTAAACGGGCGTACAACATGGACGCAAGCCACGCCGTCGGCTAGGGTCGGACGCAGGACGCATCGGGGGAAATCATGACCAGGCGCAAACTCGCGGTTGCACGCATGTGGTACGAGGGCAACTCATTCTCGCCCAGCGTCACCGGACTCGACACATTCGAGACGCGGGAATGGGGCGAGGGCGAGGGCGCCATCGACCTCTATCGCGGCACGGCGACCGAGATGGGCGCCGTGGTCAGCTTTGCCGAGGCGCATCCCGATTGGGAGGTGACATTCCTGCGATGTGCCGGGGCACCCCCGGGCGGGCCGGTGGCAGATTCCGCCTATGCGCGGATCAAGGCGGATATCGTGGCGGGGCTCGGCCGCGACAAGTGGGACGCGGTCTATCTGTCGCTGCACGGGGCGATGATCACCGAGAGCAACCCGACGCCGGATCTCGATCTGCTGATGGCAGTGCGTGGCACCATCGGCCGGACTCCGCTTGCGGTCAGCTTCGATCTCCATGCTAATATCGGCCAGGCGATGATCGATCAGATCGATATCGCGACCGGCTACAAGACCTATCCGCATATCGACAAGGACGTTGTCGCGACCCAGGCGCTCACCTGTCTTGCCGCCATGGTGAAGGGGCGCGTCAAGCCGATTGCGGCGATTGCCAAGGTGGGCGCCGTCTATACCAGCTTCAACATGCGCACGACAGACGGGCCGATGGCGGAGATGGCCGCACTCGCCGAAGAATGGCGGGCCCAGCCTGGCGTCCTGGAAGCGACCGTCTTCGGCGGCTTCGCCTATGGCGATTCACCCTTCGCCGGACCGACGGCCCTGGTCATCACCGATGGCGATGCCGCGCTGGCGAGCCGCGCCGCCGAGCAACTGGCGGCGGAGATGGCAAATCGCCGCGCGCGCTTCGAGATCAAGCCGCCCTCGCCCAGGGAGGCGATAGCGCAGGCCTTGGCGACACCGGGCAGCAAGCCCGCCGCGGTCACCGACCCCGCCGACAATCCGCTCTCGGGCGGCATCGGCGACACGCCGGGGCTGCTGCGGGCCCTTCTGGAGATGAAGCCGGACGTGCTGACTGTGTTCGGTTTTTTCTGGGATCCGGGCCTAGTCGCCCGCGCCCGCGCGGCCGGTGTGGGTGCCGAGATCGAGGTGCAACTCGGCGGACGGGTCAGCAACAAATTTGGCGCCCCGATTGAGGCGCGCGCGAAGGTACTCACTCTCACCGACGGGCGTTTCCGCAATGTCGGGCCCTACGATCATCACCTCGAAGTGGATGTCGGGCAGACCGCGATGTTCGAGGTGGCGGGCATTCGCGTCATCGTCACCAGCGGCTGCCAGACGCCGAACGATCCTGCCTATTTTGCGCTCCACGGTATCGACCTTGCGCAGATCGGCCTGCTCTGCGTCAAGGCGAAGAACCATTTCCGCGCCGGGTTCACCGACCTTACCCGCTGCATCATCGAATGCGACGCGCCGGGGCCGGCGGGTGTCTCGCTGGAGCATTACGATTTTAAATATGCGCCGAAGGCGTTGCTGGGGCGCTAGATCGCCTGCGCCGCCGGGAGTTCCGGCAGGCGCGCCTCGATTTCGGCGCGGGTGGGCAGGCTGGGCTGGGCCCCGGTCTTGAGGCAGGCGAGTGCCCCGCCGGTTGCGGCGTAGCGGAGTGCCTCGGGCAGGCCGAGGCCGCGATCGATGGCGGCGGCAAAGCTGCCGACGAAGGAATCGCCCGCCCCCACGGTGTCGACCGGCTTAATGGGAAGAGCCGGTACGGAAAAACCGCTGCCACCTGGCAGAAACGCCGCCGCACCGGCAGCACCCAATGTCACGATCACCGTGGTGTCGCACTCGCGCGCAAGCATTTTCGCCGCATCATGGGCGCGCGCCGGCACATCTAGGCCGAGATGGCCGGCCACCTGCTTCGCCTCGTTCTCGTTGACGATCAGCCAGTCGACATTCCCGAGTGCTGCGCGCGTGACGGCACCCGCCGGGGCGAGGTTGAGGATGATGCGGGCACCCCTGGCCTCGGCGCGGGCGATCAGTGCCCAGTTCTCGGCGAGCGGCACTTCCATTTGCAGGACGAGCACCGTATCGGGGCCAAGCAAGGCGTCGGGGACCTGGGCTGCCGTCGTGCGGCGGTTAGCGCCGGAAGCGACGACGACGTGGTTTTCGCCGGCCTGGTCGACGCAGATGGCGGCGAGACCGGTGGGATCGGCGACTCGCGCGAGACGGGAAAGATCGACACCCGCCGCCTGGAGATCGGCAATCGCCGTCGCCGCCAGCGGATCGCCGCCAATGGAGCCCACCATGACGACCTTGCCGCCGGCCCGCGCTGCAGCCAGCGCCTGGTTGGCGCCCTTGCCGCCGGCGGTGAGCTCGTAGCCCGGCCCCAGCACCGTCTCGCCCGGCAGCGGCAGGTGCTTGACGGCGATCATCACATCGACATTGAGCGAGCCGAAAACGAGGATCATGACGCGAACTCGATTTCCAGTTTTTGCGGCTGCGCTACCGGCGGCAGCGTGATGACATGATCGCCACCCGCTGCCACGGCGGCAAGTGCCGCCCCGCCATAGAGAGCGCGTGCGACCTTGCGGCCAAGGCGGATCGTGCCGCCGGAAACCGGCGGCTCCAAGACAAGGCGACTGCCACTGATTTCGAGGTGGCGGAAGCGACCCGGAATGTCAATCGCAAAGACACGGCCGCCATCAAGCGAGAGGGTCAGCACGCCCCCCTCGGCAACGATCACGGCCTGCCGTCCGAAGGCATTCACGGGACCGAGGCGCCAATCGCCGGGATGATGCGTCAGTTCCCAGCCATGCCAGGGGGTGACGTCGATGATCTCGTTGACGGCGATGAGCGGCAGCAGCAGGCCCCAGCCATAGAAGAGATCGGTATCCGGCTGGTCGTCGGCCTGGCCCGTCTCGGCATTGAAATTCTCCGGGCATTGCCGCCTGGCCCAGGCCTGGGCGAAGAGCATCTGGCTGTCGGCGGCGAGCGTACCCGCCGCGCGATCGAGCCCGGCACGCTTCAACCCCTGATAGGTGAGGTAATTGAGCGGCGGCCAGGCGCGGCCGCGCCAATAGACATTGTCGTGATAGGCCGGATCGTCGCGGGTGATCGAGGGCAGCCGCCATTCTCCGCCGAACTTGTTGGGATCGTCGAGAATTCTAACGAGTCCATCGCGCTGTGCCGCATCGGCAGCATCGGCCAGCAACGGATAGAAGCTGGTGGGGGCCAGCGGCTGCACGAATTTGCCGGACCAGCGGCGGTTGGCGAAGACCCGGCGCGTGTCGTCCCAGAGATCGGCGTGGATGCGCCGGCGCAGATCGGCGGCGCGGGCGCGCAGGCGTGTCGAAATCGCGGCCTCGCCCAGGCGGTCGGCGAAGAGGGCCAGCACCTCGGCATCCACCACCAAGGCGGAGTTCAGGGCCACGTCGACGGCATCGAGGCAGCCGGTGGCAGCATCGAATACCGTCTCGTCATGGAGCGGCGAATTGTCCATGGTGGATTCGTTCTTGGCGCCCAG
The DNA here is from genome assembly GCF_004363235.1 of Dongia mobilis. GTDB lineage: Bacteria > Pseudomonadota > Alphaproteobacteria > Dongiales > Dongiaceae > Dongia > Dongia mobilis. The sequence continues at coordinate 470,427 of NZ_SNYW01000006.1, read as the reverse complement.
CTTGGTGCCCTTGTAGAGGCCGCTGCCGACATTTGCCGAGGTGCCCCAGCCCATGAGGCCCGCGACCGGCGAGTTCTTCGGGGCACCCGAGCGGCGCGCGAACCACCAATCATGGTTCTTCAAGAGGCGGCGGAAGCTGGGCGCGACCAGGCTGTCATCACCCGTATGCTGCCAGATCTTCCAGATGACGAGGGAACAGACCGGCAGTTGCGAGCGGTCGATCCAGGCATCGTTGCCAGTGATGAGGCAGGCGAGATTGCCTTCCGGTGTTTCTGTCGCCAGCACGGCGCGGATGCTCTCTTTCGCCATCTCGGCATCGAACAGGGCGGTGCCGAGGGCGTGATAGCAGATGTCGTCAAGCCAGAGGCCGAAGCCGCCGAATTTCTGCGCCACCCAGGCGCGGCTTAGGCTCATATAGGGCCAGTCGTTGATGAAATCATGGACCGAGTTCCAGCCCACGATGTCGCGGATGGCATCAAGGCTGCCGCCGTCGCGGCCCGCCTGGCGCACGGGCAGATCGGCCGGCGCCGGGGCGGCGAGCGTCCGCCGCGCCTGATCCAGCGCGGCCGCCGCGCTTTGCCCCAGGCCAACGGCAAAGCGCATCGTCGGCGTCTCGTCGAAATTGTAGCGCAGCGCAGGAACGCGGCCCTCGACTCCGCGCGAGGCGAGGTAGAAATAGCCCTTCACCCGGTACTCGTCGGCCAGCGCCGCGCGGCTCTCGTGGAAGGTCGCCATCAGCGGCTTTGCATCGCCGATGACGGCCACATGGGTGCCGTCGATTTCGCTGGAGAGCACGCCGCTCGCCTCGTCATAGCGCCAGACGAGATCGGGGCGGTCCGCCACCTCGAAGACCGGCTGCAGCCAGAAACGCAAACCCCATTCGCCGTTCTCGGTGTTGCGCCAGGAACCGCGCAGGCCCAATCCTGCTGAACCATCGCCGGCTGGCCGGTCCCACTCGAACTCAACCGTCGTGCCGTGATGTCGAGCGGTGAAGGCAACCTGCGCCGCCCCAACATCGCGTGGGCCGTAGGTGATGCCGCCTGCATTGGCCGGGAAATCGGTAAAGCTGTTGGCGGCGCCGGAATAGGCGCAGAGGGTGACGGTAAGGCCCAGGGGCAGATGCATCATCTGCGCCGGGTATTCGCTGCGCCAAGTATTCCAGTGCCGCGCCGGGGCGAGCGCGGGGTAACGAGAACTCATCGCCATTGCTCCAGGATGTCGTCGATCGTCGCGGTGAAGACCTGGGATTTGAGGCGCCGCGGGATGACATCGAGAATCTGCCGGTGGCCGTCGGGATCGCTGCTGGTGAGCGCATCGGTGGCCAGCACCACGAAGTAGCCGCGATCGACCGCCTCCATCAGGGTCGCCAGCACGCAGACATCGGTCTCGACACCGGAAAGGACCAGCGTGTCGGCACCGCGCCGCTTCAATTCGGCGATCAGGGCCGCGCTGTGGAAGGACGAATAGGTCGGCTTGTCGAATACCTGGGCGGGATCGGCGATGTATGGTTGCAGCGCCGGCAGGATGTCCATCTGCGCACCGGCCGAGAGCGTCGCCCCCGGCCAGAGGCGATAAAGAGCAGCCCAGGCGCCCACCGCCTCCTCGGCCGAATGGGCGGAAATGAAGCGGGTCCAGAGCGTCTGGCGCGGCTTTGCGGCGGCAAGGCGGGAAATCGCCGGGACGATCTCGTAGATGCCGGCAAAGCCCCATTGCGGGTTGGTCGCGAAGACCTCCTGCATGTCGACGACGATGTGCTGGCTGCGGTCGGTCAGGGGCAGATGGACGGTCATGGCGCCACCACGACATTGTCGGCAGCGTTCCATCGCAGCACTACCTCACTGCCCTCGGTGAGGGGTGCCCGGCTCTTGTTCTGCTCGAAGACGATCATCAGCCGCTCGCCCACCGCCACGCGATAGGTCAGGCTGGAGCCGGAGAAGATCGCGGCGGTGATGCGGCCGGCGACCGCATTGGCACCGACCGCCATTCCGGGCTCGATGGATATTTTTTCGGGTCGCAGGGCGATGAGAACCGCTGATCCCGCGGCCAGATCACCCTGCGGCAGCGCAAGCTCGCCGCCGCCGACAAGTGCCACGCGCGCCTCGCCGCCACTCAGCGCCGTCACCTGGCCCTCCAGGAAATTGGCCTCGCCCAGGAAGCCGGCGGCGAAGCGGTTGACCGGGCGCTCATATACCGCGCGCGGGGCCCCGGCCTGCACCACCCGCCCCTGGTTGAAGATGGCAACACGGTCGGAGAGGGTCAGCGCCTCCTCCTGGTCGTGGGTGACAAAGATCGTCGTGATGCCGATCTGCCGTTGGATGCGGCGAAGCTCCACCTGCATCTCCTGGCGGAGGTGCTTGTCGAGGGCGGACAAGGGCTCATCCAACAGCAGCACGCTGGGCCGCGTAACCAGCGCGCGCGCCAACGCCACGCGCTGCTGCTGGCCGCCGGACAATTGCCGCGGCCGCCTGGCCTCAAGGCCGGAGAGGCGCACGAGATCGAGGCTCTCGGCAACACGCGCCTTGATCTCGGCCGCGGGCACATCGCGCACATCAAGGCCGAAGGCGACATTCTCCGCGACACTCATATGCGGGAAGAGTGCGTAATTCTGGAACACCATGCCGATATTGCGCTTGTGCACAGGAATGCGGGCGATGTCGGTGCCGTCGACCCTGATCTCGCCGGCATCCAGCGCAATGAAGCCGGCAATGGCGCGCAGCAGCGTGGTCTTGCCGGAACCGGACGGTCCCAGCAGGCCGAAGAACTCGCCATCGGCAAAAGTCAAATCGACCCCGTCCAGCGCGGCGACCTGCCCATAGCGCTTGATGGCGCCGGTGACGGCAACCTCACTCATTACCCGACCTCTCCCCACCGAAACGGTAGAACCTGGCGACGACCAGCATCAATCCCATGGAAACGGCGATGATGATGGTCGAGATGGCGTTGATTTCCGGCGTGAAACCCTTGCGGATCGAGGTGTAGATCTCGACCGGCAGCGTGGTGACGCCGGGTGGCGCCAGGAAATAGGAAATGACGAACTGGTCGAAGGAAACGGCAAAGGCGAAAAGCGCCGCCGCGACCACACCGGGCGCGAGGATCGGCACCGAGACGCGGCGGAACACCTGCCAGGGTGTCGCCCCCAATGTCGCTGCCGCCTCCTCCAGCGCCTTCGGGTAGTCGTTGAGGCGGGCACCGACCACGAAAATCACATAGGGCAGTGACAGGGCGACGTGGCCGAGCAGGATCGCGTGCAGGCCGCGCGCCATGCCGGGCGCGCCAACCGAACGGCCGACCCAGAAGAAGAACACCAGCATGGCGGTGCCGATCACCAGCCAGGGAATGGCGATGGGCGGGAACAGCAGCGCCTGCATCAGCGTCTTGCCGCGGAAAGTGTAGCGGCCGAAGGCGACCGCCGCCATGGTGCCCAGCGTCGTCGCGATCACGGTATTGGCGAGCGCGATCCAGACCGAGTTCCAGCCGGCCTGGAGCAGACGCTTGTTGCCGGCCAATGCCTCGAACCAGACCAGGTCGAATTCGAAGGGCAGGCCATAGAGCGGCGATCTGTTGAAGGCGAACAGCGCCATCACCAGGATCGGCAGATAGAGGAAGATCAGCACCAGGACGAGATAGAGCCGGATGCCGCCATCGAGGAAGCGTCTCATGCGTTGCCTCCCTGTCGCCGGAGGAACGGGTAGATGATGCCGAAAATCACCAATACGATCGCAAGCAGGATAAAGGATAGTGCCGCACCCAGCGGCCAGTTCGCCGTGACCGTGAACTGTTCCTCGATATTCATGCCGAGCGTTGCCCCCTTGGTGCCGCCGAGGATGCGCGGCTCCATGAAGGAGCCGATCACGGGCACGAAGATGAGCGCCGAGCCCGAAACGATGCCGGGCAAACTCAGGGGCAGCACGACGCGGCGGAAGGTGGTGAAGGATGTCGCCCCCAGCGAGCGCCCGGCCTCGACCAGGCTGTCATCGATCGCCTGCAGGGCGATGTAGCAGGTGAGAATCATGTAGGGGAGATAGGAATGGACGAGGCCGATGATGACCGCGGGATAGCTGAAGAGGAGATCGAAAGCGGGTGCACCCGGAAAGAAGGATTGCACGGTCAGATCGACGATGCCATTGGAGCGCAGCACCATGGTCCAGGAGAAGATGCGCACCAGCGCGTTGGACCAGAAGGGCAGCACGATCAGCAGGAAGATGGCTTCGCGCCAGCGGCCCTTGATGCGCTTGGCGAGCGCATAGGCGGCGGGATAGCCGATGAGGAGGCAGAAGAAGGTTACCCAGAGGCCAAGCTCGACCGACCAGCGGGTGAGCGACCAGTAGAAATCCTTGGCGAAGAAGGCGCCGTAATTGCCAAGAGTAAATTCAGGCGGCTTGGGCACCAGCGGCGATTTGTCGAGGAAGCTCAGCGCCAGCATGGCGAGCAAGGGCAGGAAGATGGTACAGGCAAGCCACAGATAGGCCGGCCCGGTCAGGCTGAAGATCGCCCAGCGCGTGCGCGTCGTTGGTGTCATCTGGTTCCCCCAGAACGCAGACGCCGCCCCGCTTGCTCAAGCTGGGGCGGCGTTACGTTCACCCCGGGTTCGTTACTTCGCGAACTCGGTCTTCACTTCGGCCCAGATATCAGAAAAGTCCTGACGCTCCTTATCCGAAAGCGGTGCCATGAACTGGAGACGTTTGACGTTCTCCTGGTCGAGATAGAACGCCTTGGAGGGGTCGCTGTCGGGAAGCCCTTCCATCGCCTTGTTGTTGGCGGAGGCCGGCGGGCCGACCTCGGCCCATTTGGAATAGAATTCCTGGCTGACCATGTAGTCGATGAATTTATGCGCGCCCTCGGCATTCGGCGCATCGGTGCCGATGGCGAGACCGTCGAACCAGCCGATAGCGCCTTCGGTCGGCACGAAATAGCCGACCGGCAGGTTGAAGGTGTTCTTGCTGCGGAAGGCCGAACCGCTCCAATAGATCGAGACGTCGAAGGCCTTGGCCTGGAACTGCTTGTTCCAGTCGTCTTCCGACGACCACATGGTGGCGAGGTTGGGCTTCAGGGCGAGAAGCTTTTCCTTGATCTTGTCGTGGTCGGCGGGATGGTTCATGTCCTGGCCGGTGGCGATGGCGGCAAAGCTCACGGCCTCGATCGCGTCGTCGCGGACACAGACGCGCTTGGCCAGGCTGGGATCCCACAGGATCTCGACCGAGGTCGGGGCTTCCTTGAAGACATCGGTCGAATAGGCGATGGCGGTCATGCCCCAGACCCAGGACACACCATAGAGCTTGCCATCGGCCGAGAGCACGGCGGAATCGCGGAAGGACGGGTTGAGGTCGGCGAAATTGCTGATGAGCGAGCTGTCGATCGGCTGGATGACGCCGAGTTCCGAAGCGCGGCCGTTCCAGGCGGAATTGGTGACGATGACGTCATAGGTGCCGGGATTGGTCTGCAGCTTGGTGATCATCTCCGATTCGGAGTTGTAGTAGTCGTGCACCACGTCGAGCCCGGTTGCCGCCTTGAAGGCTTCGAGCGCCCAGGGTTCGTCGGTGCCGTAGCCCTGCCAGTTGAGGACCTTGACCTCGGTATTGGCCGAGGCCCTGCGGATGAACGGCCCCACCCCGAGGCCAGCCGCGAGGCCAAGGGTCGAGGCACCCGCCACGAAGCGGCGGCGCGTCACCGGTGCAAACCGGCGGTAGTTTGTCTTCCCAGTCATTATTCCCTCCTCCATAGGCACGTTCCGTGCCGTCCCACCGAGCAGAACACGGTTCATTTCGGCATTCAAGCCGTTTCATTTGTGTACAAACGATCTTTCCACTGCCATCCGCCAGCGTCAAGGGCCGGCCGTAACCGCCGGGTTTCCCCTTATTCTCCCCGCCGGCGAATGCCGGTGCGGCCATCACAAGGCAGTGAAGGCTTTCGCCCGCGAGCCGAGGTGGCCATGGCCGGACGGGCTTGGTAATAAAAGGGGCATGAGCGCACCGGAAAATCGACCCGACCGAAACCGCCCTGACAGCAGTCGAGCCGACACCAGTCAGCCCCTGGTGCCACGGTCCACCTTTCCGTTGCTGGCGGAACTGCCGGACCTCGTCTATCTCGATTCCGCTGCCAGCGCGCAGAAACCGGCGGCCGTGCTCGAGCGGCTCGACCGCTTCTACCGCCACGAATATGCCAACATTCATCGCGGTCTCTATGCCCTCAGCGAAACCGCTAGCGAGGCCTATGAGAACGCGCGGGCGCGGGTGGCGCGCTTTCTCGGCGCCGGCGAGGACGAGGTCATCTTCACGGCCAATGCGACCGCGGCCATCAACCTTGTCGCCCATGCCTATGGCGATTCCAGGCTCCGGCCCGGAGATCTCATCCTGGTCTCGCTGCTGGAGCACCACGCCAATATCGTGCCGTGGCAGATGCTGCGCGACCGCCGGCATCTCCGCCTGGAAGCAATACCGGTTGACCACCGCGGCGATATCGACCTCGGCGCCTTTGCCGCCCTGCTTGAGCGCCGGCCCAAGCTGGTCTGCATCACGGCGACGGCGAATACGATCGGGACCGTGACGCCGCTGAAATCCATGATTGCCGATGCCCATGCGGCCGGGGCCCTGGTGATGGTGGATGCCGCCCAGGCGGCGCCGCACATGCATCTGAATGTCGCCAATCTCGGCTGCGATTTCCTCGCCATCACCGGACACAAGCTCTATGGCCCGGACGGGATCGGCGCGCTCTATGTGCGGCGGGACATACTTGCCGACCTGCCGCCCTTCCTGGGCGGCGGCGGCATGATCCGCTCGGTCAGCATCGCCCATACCGACTATGCCGACGGGCCGCGCCGCTTCGAGGCCGGGACGCCGGCAATCGGGGCGGCGATCGGTCTGGCCGCGGCGCTGGATTTCATCGAGGCAATCGGCTTCGCGCGCATCGTCGCCCACGATGCCGCCCTCCTTGCCCATGCCGAAGAGCGCCTGCCGGAGATTTCCGGGCTCAGGATCATCGGACGCCCGCGGCACCGCGCCGGCATCCTCTCCTTCGTCATCGACGGCCTGCACCCGCACGATATCGGCTCCCTGCTGGGGGAAAGCGGAATCTGCCTGCGTGCCGGCCATCATTGCGCACAGCCGCTGATGGAGCATCTGGGCCTTGCCGGAACCGCGCGGATTTCGTTCGCCGTGCACAATTCCATGGCGGATATAGACCGTCTGGTTGACTCTCTGGCGCGAGTCCGTCAGATGCTGCGGTGACGGGAATCAAGGTGATTGACCGACATCAAAACCAGGTTTTGGGGAAAGTTGAGACATGCTGGTGACCATTCCGGAAGTGCTGACAGTGCCCGAGCAGCAGGAATTGCTGCGCCTGACGAAGGAACTGCCCTTCGTCGACGGCAAGGAAACCGCCGGGTTCCGGGCCAAGATGGTGAAGCATAACGAGCAGGTCTCGCGCGAGGCCGAGGGGCGCCGCGTCATGCAGGAGATCGTCGTGCGCGCCCTTGCCCGTTCGCCCGGCTTCCGGCGGGCCGCCATTCCGCACAAGATCCGGCCGCCGCTCATCAGCCGCTACCGCGAGGGCATGTCCTACGGCACGCATGTGGACGACGCCATGATGGGCCAGGGGTTCCAGCGCGAACGTTCCGACGTCTCGGTCACGGTATTCATCAACGATGCCAGCGACTATGACGGCGGTGAACTCAAGATCCACTCGCCATTCGGGCCGCAGCAGATCAAGCTGCCGGCGCGCTCCGCCGTCGTCTATCCATCGGGCACGCTGCATGAAGTCGCGAAGGTCACCCGCGGCGAGCGGCTGGTCGCCGTCACCTGGGTGCAGTCCTATATCCGCGACGAGCGGCATCGCCAGTTGCTGAGCGACGTGATGGAGGTGCGCGACCGGCTGCATGCGATCGACCCCAACGGCAAGGAAACCGACCTTGCCTTCCGCATCCACACCAACCTGACGCGCCTGTGGAGCGAGGGCTAGGGGCGGTCAGTCGAAGGCCGCCGCAAAGAAGCCGGCGATGCGACGATAGAGCACGCGCTGGTTCTCCGGACGCGCAATGCCGTGGCCCTCGTCGGGGAAGGTCAGCAGGTCGAAGGATATCCCGGCCGCATCCAGGCGCCGCGTCACGTCGGTCACGTTCTGCGGCGTCACGTTGGGATCGTTCTCGCCCTGGACGATCAGCAGGCGGCCCCTGATGTTCTCGACGAAATGGATCGGCGAACGGTCGCGATAGCGCGCGGGCGCGGTCGCTGGCGAACCACCCATCATCTCCTCGGAATAGGGCCTGAGGTCGGGTCGCGTCGTCTCGTAATCGACTACCAGGTCGGTCATGCCGCAGATGGGTGCCGCCGCGGCGATGGTTTCGACCGGGAAACGGGTGATCGCCCACCAGGACGAGTACCCGCCATAGGACGTGCCGGTGATGCCGACTTTTCCGGGCCTGGCGATGCCGTCGCGAATGAGGGATTCGGCGCCGGTGCGGATGTCCTCCTGCTCGAGACCGCCCCATCCCTCCTGCTTGATCGCTTCCTCATAGGCGAGGCTGAAACCGGTCGAGCCGCGATAGTTCGGCGTCAGCACGTTGAAGCCGCAGGCGGCGTAATACTGAATTTCGGGATCGAAAGAATCCTCGTCGTGATGGGTGGGACCGCCATGCACAAGAAGGATGGTGCCGTGCGGCGCGCCCTTGGCGCGATAGAGCCAGCCCTGAATCTCGAGCCCGTCGACGGAATGCCAACGGTAATCCTCGGCCGCTGCCAGTTCGTCGGGCGCCAGGCCGGGATCGGCGGGATGCCGGGCGAGGCGGTTCACTTCCCTGAATGGCGGCAGCCCCTCGAGGCGCAGGATACGGGACGGAATCGCGGCGCTGTAATGCCAGGCGAGCCAATGGCCGCCGGCATCGACGCCGATCGGCGCGTAGGTGCCGGGTCCGGGCTGGAAGGCGGCCTCGCCGCGCGTCACCGGATCGAGCAGGAAGTGATGCGATCGCGCATGGCGCACCTCCTCGATGACGAGATGCGGCGCGCGCCGTGGCCAATCGGCATCCTCGACATTGCGCGCGGGGTCGTCGACCAGCCAGTCGATGGCCTCGGTTGCACGATGCCAGAGGCCGATGCGGCGGCCCTGCCGGCTGTCGGCGGTCAGCACGATATGAGCGCCATCAGGTGACCAAGTGCCGTCCACCTTGATGTCGTCGCCGAGATTGACGATCTCGCGATCGAAGGAGCCGTCGATGGCGGCGAGCCAGAGCTGGTAGCCGGCGGGATGGCGATCCTTGCGCTCGTAGAGCACTAGCTGATCGTCGGGCGAAACGACGGGCCAGCAGAAGGCCGGCCTCTCGGTCCGCGCCAATGCCCGTTTTCCGCCGGTCTCTATGTCGTGAAGATAGACGACCGATTCCTCGATCTCGGCACCGGTCTCGGGGTCGAGATTGGCGGCATAGACGAGGTGCCGGTTGTCGCCCAGCAACTGGCCACCATGGATGTAATAATCCGGCGCCTCCGGTGTCAGGCGCCGCGACGGCCGGCCATCCAGGAAGACCTGCAGGAGCGAGATGCGCTCGTCGCCCTCCTGCGACTGGCCGACGATGAGCGAGCGACCGTCGCGCGACCAGATGACATAATCGCAATCCCACTTATCGGAAACGAGGCAGCGTGGGCTGGCGCTGCCATCGGCCGGCTGCAGCCAGAGCTGGGCCGTCGGACCCAGCTTGCCCCAGATCAGGGCCAGCTGGCTGCCATCCGGCGACAGCACGGCGCCATAGAGGGTGGGAAGGCTGAGCAGCCGGGCGAGGAATGGATCGAAGCGGGTGAGGTCGAGCGTCAATTTCCGGTTTCCAGCACAAAGGGGGTATCGAACCCGTTTTAACAGGCGGGCCCGTTTTAGCATGCGGGCAACAAGGCATGGCAAGCGCCCCTCATTCCCATCGACTGCCCCCCGGCCCGGGGATGACGATGCGATGTCGAATGGGCTAAGACTGCCATTCCATATTGATCGATCTGCCGATGGGTGAATTCATGAACGTTTCCCTGGATGCCGCCATTGCCGAGGCCGAGGCACGCTATACCGCCGCCAATCCGGAGAGTGCCGCGCGCCATGCGGCGGCGCGCCAGCCGATGCCCGGCGGCAATACCCGGACGGTGCTACATTATTCGCCCTTTCCGCTCGCCTGGGCGAAAGGCGAAGGTGCGATCCTGACCGATTTCGATGGCCACGATTATGTGGATTATCTCGGCGAGTATTCGGCTGGGCTCTATGGCCATTCCAACCCGCAGATCCAGGCGGCGATGAAGAAGGCGATCGATGACGGCACCGTGTTGGGCGGCCCCAACCGATACGAGGCGGAACTGGCGGCCCTCATCTCTGCCCGCTTTCCCTCGCTGCAGAAGCTGCGCTTCTGCAATTCCGGCACCGAGGCCAATGTCTTCGCCCTGATGACGGCACGCGCCGTCACCAAGCGCGGCAAGATCATGGTGTTCGACGGCGGCTATCATGGCGGTGTCCTCTATTTCGGCCATGGCGGCATTCCAATCAATTTGCCGCTCGACTGGGTGCTGGCGCCTTATAACGACACCGAGGGCACGCTCGCCCTCATCCGGCAGCATGGCGCCGACCTTGCCGCCATCCTGATCGAGCCGATGCTGGGAAGCGGTGGCTGCCTGCCGGCACGGCGCGATTTCCTGGGCGCTCTGCGCCAGGCGGCGAGCGAGCTCGGCATCATCCTGATCTTCGACGAGGTGATGTCGTCGCGCCTTTCCTCCGGCGGATTGCAGGCGGCGACCGGGGTCACCCCCGACATGACGACGCTGGGCAAATATCTGGGTGGCGGCGCCTCGTTCGGCGCCTTCGGCGGACGCAGCGACATCATGGATCACTATGACCCGGAAAGGCCCGGCTACTGGCCCCATGCCGGCACCTTCAACAACAATGTGCTGAGCATGGCAGCAGGCCTCACGGGGCTGCGCGACATTTACACGCCGGAGGCGGCGGTGCTGCTCAATGCCAAGGGCGACCGGCTGCGCGACGGCATCAACCACCTGGCGCGCAAGCATGACGTCCCGCTTGTGGCGACGGGAACCGGCTCGTTCCTCGGCATCCATTTCAGCCGCGAGATGCCGGACCGGCCGCGACACGAGAGCGCCGAGGTGGAGGCGCTGCACGGCAAGCTGCACAAGCTGATGCATCTCGACTTCATCGATGTCGGGCTGTTCTTCGCGCGCCGCGGCTACATGGCATTGAGCCTTGCCCTCACGGAAGCGCAGATCGACCGCTTCATCGCCCAGACCGAGGAATTCATCCTCTCGCGCAAGGGCCTGCTGGAATAGCGCTCAGCTCCCGAGATAGGCGCGGATGGCGGGATCGGGCGAGGAAAGCACGTCTGCCGTCGGACCGCTGAGGACGACATGGCCGTCGGCAATGAAGGCGGTGCGATCGGCGGCGAAGCGGGCATCCTCGGGGTCGTGCGTCACCATGAGGACGGTCAAATTCTCGCGCGCCTTGATGGCGAGGACAAGTTCCAGCATCTCGCGCCGGAGCGCCGGTCCCAACGCCGCGAAGGCCTCGTCCAGCATCAGGACCGGGCGCTTCCGCAAGATGCAGCGGGCGATGGCGACGCGCTGGCGCTCGCCGCCCGACAACTGGCCGGGCAGGCGATCCTCGAAACCGGTCAGACCGACTTCGCCGAGCGCCCAAGCCACCTGGTCGCGATCGGCCTTGCTGAGGCGCAGCCCCGGATGCAGCCCCAGGCCGACATTCTGTGCGACGCCGAGATGGGCAAAGAGATTGTGATCCTGAAAGAGGGTCGTCACCGGCCGCGCCGCCGGCGGCAGGGCGGAAATGTCGTCTCCGCCGATTCGGATCGCCCCCGCCAGGGCCTGCTCGAATCCGCCGATCAGCGCCAGCAGCGTGCTCTTGCCGGCGCCGCTGGGACCGATGATCGCCAGCAACTCGCCCTGCTCGACCGCGAGGTCGAAGCGCATCTCCATGTCCTCATAGGTGAAGGCGAGGCCGGATATCTCAATGTAACTCACGACCGCCCACCCATCTTTCGATCGACCAGTAGAAGAGAAGCGCCAGCACCAGCAGGATGAGAGCCGTTGCCGCGGCGCCGTCGAGGCGATAGGCGCCGAGCTGATGGTAGAGAAGCAAAGTCAGGTTCACCATGTCCTTGTGGCCGAAAAGCGCGATGGCGCCGAGATCGCCCATGGCGAGCACGCTGGATAGGGCGAGCGCCGTCGCGATCGGCTTGCGCAGGGTCGGCCAGTCGACGGCGCGAAAGCGGTGCCAGCCGTGGATGCCGAGCGCCCGGCAGAGCCGGTCGTGACGTGCCGCCGAATCAGCCAGCGCCGGTTCGAGGACCGAGAGCACGAAGGGCAGCGCCATGACGGCACTGAGGCCGATGACGCCGAGTGCGGCGAAGCGGTAGAGATCGACCTGGCCGCTGGCGGCAAGGAAGATACCTGTGCCGATCACCATGGGCGAGACGAAGAGGCCGAGGCGACCGATGAGTGCCAGGACCAGGGCGCGTTGCCGGTGGCCGGCATCGCGGGCCGCCTGGCGCGCCGTGGCCAGCGCGTAGCCGATCGCCGTCGCCAACAGCCCGCCGCCGAGGCCGAGGCCGAGACTGACGAGAGCCGCCCGCATGAGGCTGGCCGGTGCCGCCGCCGCCGGCAGGCCGGCAAGCCCCTTTTGCACCAGGGCCAGGAGCGGCAAGGCCACGAACAACGTGCCCAGAAGAATGACGGCGGCATCGGCGAGACGTGCCCCCCGCCTCTGCCCATCGAAGCGCGGCGCCACCAGCCGCGCCGTCTGGCCGAGCGCCATGTCGCGCCCGAGATGCCAGACCGCCCAGGCCCCGGCGGCACAGCAGGCGGCCTGGATCAGCGCCAGGACGGCGCCGAGTTGGAGATCGAAATCGAAGCGCAGCGCCTGGTAGATCGCGACTTCCAGCGTGGTGGCGCGCGGGCCGCCGCCGAGCGTCAGCGCCACGGCGAAGGTCGAAAAGCAGAGCATGAAGACGACCAGCGCCACCGAGGGCAGGCGCTGGCGCAGGAGCGGCCATTCGATCACGCGGAAGATGTCGCCACCGCCCATGCCGAGCTGGGCCGTGAGGCGCCAAGTCTCGGCCGGAATGGCGGCATAGGCCGGCAGCAGCAGGCGGATGGCGAGCGGCAGGTTGAAGAAGACATGGGCGATGAGAATGCCGGTGAGGCCGTAGATGCCGGGTCGCCAACCGGCCCCCAGGGCATTGGCCGCCGCCGCGAGATAGCCATTGCCGCCATAAACCGCGACCACGCCGAAGATGCCGACGATGGTCGGCATCACCAGCGGCAGGGCGCAGAGCCGGAGGAGGAGCGACCGGCCGGGAAATACCGCCCGCCGCGCCAGCGCCCGCGTCATCGGCATCGCCCCGAGGAGTGCCAGCAGCGTCGAGAGCAGCGCCTGCTGGAAGGTGAAGGCCAGTACCCGGCCGATATAATCCCATTGCGGTGCGCCGGCACCGCCCGCTCCCAGCAGCAGGACGAAGACCAGGATCGTGGCGGCAGCCAGTGCCGCCGCCAGGACCAGGCCTATGCGGGCTAGAAGCGGCATGTCACTCGCTGATCGCCGCCAGCCATTCCTTGATCCAGGCATCGCGATTGGCGGCGGCTTCCTCGGCCGGAAGCAGCAGGGCCTTCTCCGGCTTCGGCAGCTCGGCGAAGGCCTGCGGCAGATCGGCACCGATATCGCGCGCGGGATACATGTAATTGGTGGTGGGCAGGACCTTCTGCGCCGCAGGCGAAACCAGGAAGGCGAGGAAGGCTTGCGCGAGTTCGGGCTGCGCGGAGCTCACGAGGCGCGCTGCCACCTCGATCTGCATATAATGTCCTTCCGGGAAGATCGCCGCCTTGTAGCGGTCGGTTTCCTCGACGATCTGGTGATAGGCGGGCGAGGTCGTGTAGGAGAGCACCAGCGGCGCCTCGCCGGCAGTGAAGAGGCCGTAGGACTCGCTCCAGCCCTGGGTCACGGTGAGGATCTTCGGCCTGATGCCGACCCAGATCTCCGGCGCCCGATCGCCATAGAGCGAGCGCAGCCACATGACGAGGCCGAGTCCCGGCGTCGAGGTGCGTGGGTCCTGGATCAGGATCTTCGGCTCCGCCTTGCCATCGGCAAGATCGGCCAACGAGGATGGCGGCGCCGGCAGCTTTTCGCTGTCATAGACGAAGGCGAAATAGCCCCAGTCATAAGGCACGAAATCGACATCCGCCCAGGCGATCGGCAAGGCGAGCCCGGCAAGATCGACGCCATGCGGCGCAATGAGGCCGGTCGCCCTGGCCTCGGCGACGAGGTTGGTGTCGAGGCCCAGCACCAGGTCGGCCTTGGTATTGGCCCCTTCCATCTTCAGCCGCGCCAGCAGCGCTGCGCCGTCCTCCAGCGCCACCCAATTGAGATCGCAGGCGCAGCTGGCCTCGAAGGCCTGTTCGAGTTGCGGCCCCGGGCCCCATTCGCTGGTGAAGGAATTGTAGGTGTAGACGGTGAGGACGGGCTTTTCCTGGGCCATTGCCGGCACGGAGGCAAGCGCCACGGCGAGCGCCACCGCGAACGGCAGGGTGCTACCCGAAAAGAGGCCGATAATCGATGTTTTCCGCATGGTCGAGCTTCCTCCGCTATGGGTCAGGCGGCGGAAGTAGCGGTGCAGGAAAGTCGGGAAAGGCTTCATGCGCTCACTCACATCCCTCCGCCGGCATGACCCGGATCAGGTTCCGCGGGTTGAAGCGAATGCCGCCTCTCTCAGCCCCATCTGGGGCACCCCGTTGAGTGCGGTCAATGTCACGAAGCGGATGCGACTTGTCAAGTCGCGGCAGCGATCAGGCGGCAGCGATCAGGCGGCGGCGATCAGGCGGCGGCGATCAGGCGGCGGCGATCAGGCGGCGGCGAGCCAGGCCGGCAGAGCGGGATCGGCAAGGCCGCGGCGCAGGCTGGCGACCCGGGCATCGCGCAAGGCGGCGAGCTCCGGCGCGGCATTGCCGGAAACGAGTTCCATCTCGCACCAGCTCGCCGCCACCAGCATGAGGGCCAGCCGATAGAGTTCGAAGCGCGGCCATAACGCCGGGCCGATAAACGGGGTCAGCAGATCGCGCTGCTCAGCCGCAGGCAGGGGCGATTCCAGTGTCACCGCGGCCAGATCCCAGAGCGGTTCCTCCATCGCCGCGAATTCCCAGTCGATGAGAAACAGCCGGCCATCGGCGCGGCGCAGGAAATTGGCCGGGTTGGGATCGATATGGCAGGGAACGCGCCGGCCCGGGTGACGGGCGAGTGTCAGCCGGATCGGTTCCAGTGCCTGGCGGAGTTCGGTCATCAGGGGTGTCGGCGCCAGGGCGAGATAGAGATCGATCGCGCCGAAGAGGCTCTGCTGCTGCGGAAAGACGATGTCGGCGCGGTGCAGCCGGCCGAGATGGCCGAGCATGTCGGCGACGAGGGAAGAATCGGCGAGATCGGCGGGGCCAAGCGGCCGCGCCTCGGCAAGATAGGCGGCGATGAACCAGCCGCGGGCAGGGTCGAGGGCCAATACCGGCGGCGCGAGGCCGAGGGCCGCCACCGCCGCCGCGTTCCGCCCCTCGGCGCTGCGGTCGAGATAGCGCGAGGCACTCTCACCCGGCCAGCGCAGCACGAGATCGGCACCCGGCGCCTGCAGCCGATAGGAACGGTTGGTGATGCCGCCCAGCGGCGTTACTAACCAGCGCGCGCGGGGGTGCCGCGCCAGCAGCGGCTCGCTCAGGAACAGGGCTTCGATCTCAGGCTCCAACCTCATGCGAGCGCGCTTAGCCGAGAGCGGGCCCATTTGGCAAGACATCTTGGCAAGGGTATCGCCCGCTCTGGCAGGGGCATCGCCCCCTTGTCAGCACTCCGCCGCTCTGTCACCGTGCCGCCAGCGGACAGCAGAGGGCGACCAACTTCATGCAGGGAAAGACAAGCGACGCCACGCTGGTGGCCCTCACCGGCGACACCGATCTGATCGCGCGTTTGCGCGCCTGCAGCGCCGACGGCCGTTTCGACCTGGCGGCGGCGGCCGATCCCGAGGCGGCGCGCGCGGCACTCACCGCGCACGGTGCGCGCGCCATCGTGCTGCATGATTTGCGTGGCCCGCGCGCCAGCCTCAGGAGCGCCATCCCGGTGCTGGGCCGCCAGGGGGTGGTGCTGGCCCTGGTCGATGACGAGGCAAGCCCCGCCGCCGCCGCGGCACTGGAAGCCGGCGCCGTCGCCGCGCTGGCGGCGGCGGATCTGTCACCGGCCTTGCTGCGGCACCTGATCCGCCTTGCCCTGCTGGTGCGGGCCGGCGAGGAACGGCAGAAGAAGACGCGGCTCAACGAGCCCGTCATCGGCATCCCGGCCCAGGCCCTGTTCTGGGAGATCCTGTCGCTGGCGGTGCGGCGCGCCCGGCGCAACAAGGATTTCTTCGCCTTGCTGCTGCTCGATTTCGACAATTTGCCGGATGGCGAAAGTGCCGAGGGTCCCTATCGCGACGTCGCCCTGCGCGATCTCGTCGCGCGCATCCAGCCAACCTTGCGCGGCAGCGACACGATCGCGCGCCTGGAATCGCAGCAGCTCGTCATCCTGGTGGAATCGATGCCGCGGGTCGAGGACGTGCAGATCGTCGCCGAGAAGATCATCGAGGAGGTCGAGGCGCCCGGCGACAGCGCGCTTGATCTGGCCATCGGCATCGCCCTCTTCCCGACCAGCGCCGACAGCGCCGAGGACATGCTGGCCCGCGCCACCGACGCCATGCTCCAGGCCCGGGAGCGGGGACGGAACCGTTTCGCGTTCGGGTAAGGGCACCCGGCACAGGCCTTGCATCGTCAACCCCGACACCTTCACCAACGGGGAAGATTCTGCCCATGCTGTCCATGTTCTCGAAACGGCAAGCGCCGGAAAAACCGGGCCCGAACAACCGGATAGAGCCGAAATCGACGCGCGGGCGGAATGACAACGTGACCCCGCTCAAAATGCCGCCGAAGGTGGAGGGCGACGGTGCCCGGGCCATGGCGCGGCCCGAGGTCGAGCGCCTCAAGATGTTCGAGAACGCGCCCAATTCCGGGCAGTATCTCTATCACCTCGCCAGCGATATCCGCAGCTTCACCCGGGCCGAGACCGAGAGTGCGGTGGTGAAATGCACCCCGGTCGAGGTGCAGCGCGTCGCCCGGCTGCTGGCCAAGCTGAAGGGCCGCTACCTCGCCCAGGTGGTCGATCTGGGCAGTCTCAAGCGGGCCTCGATCGGCGAACTCGATATCGGCGAATTGCGCCGCGCGCGCGAGATGGCCGAAGAGGTCGAGCGCGGGCTCAATGCGCTGCGGGAAGCGATCGAGCGCGGCGACCTGCCGCTCGATGGGGTGAAGAGCGAGTATCCCTGAGGAACCTGCACTGAGTAAGGGCACCCCACCTTGCCCTTGCTGCCGTGATCGCCTAATCCTGTCGGCCCCGCCCTACTGACCGACAGGACAAGACCCGACATGCGGACACTCTATCCGGCGATCGAACCCTATCAGACTGGCTATCTCGATACCGGCGACGGCCACCAGGTCTATTGGGAGATCTGCGGCAACCCGCAAGGCAAGCCGGCGGTCTTCCTGCATGGCGGGCCGGGGGCCGGCTGCTCGCCGGCGCATCGCCGCCTGTTCGATCCCAAGAAATACCGCGTGCTGCTGTTCGACCAGCGCGGCTGCGGCCGCTCGAGGCCCCATGCCAGCCTGGAGAACAACACCACCTGGCATCTGGTCAAGGATATCGAATCCTTGCGCGCCATCATGGGCGTCGAGAAATGGCTGGTCTTCGGCGGCTCCTGGGGCTCGACCCTGGCCCTCGCTTATGCCGAGACGCATCCGGCCTGCGTCAGCGAATTGGTGGTGCGCGGCATCTTCACCCTGAAGAAGCGCGAGATCGACTGGTATTACCAGAACGGCGCCTCCAACCTCTTCCCCGACCTCTGGGAGAGTTTCCTGGCACCGATCCCCGCGGCCGAGCGCGGCAATCTGGTCGAGGCCTACCGGAAGCGCCTGACCGGCGACGACCGCGCGGCGCAGCTTGAAGCGGCGCGGGCCTGGAGCGTCTGGGAGGGAAGCACCATCAAGCTGCTGCCGAGCCGGCAGAACGCGACCTCCTACGGCCAGGACCAGTTCGCCCTCGCCTTCGCCCGGATCGAGAACCATTATTTCAGCCATGGCGGCTGGATGGAGGACGGCCAGATCATCCGCGATGCCCATAAGCTGAAGGACATTCCGGGAATCATCATCCAGGGCCGCTACGACGTCTGCACCCCGGCCGTCACCGCCTGGGAACTGCACAAGGCCTGGCCGGAGGCAAAATTCACCATCATCGACGACGCTGGCCACGCCTTCGACGAGCCGGGCATCCTCAACGCGCTCATCGAAGCGACGGACGGATTCGCGGGGTAGTCGTTTCTTCGGAGAGCGAGCCTGTTTCCGCCCCCTCACCCCAACCCCTCTCCCGCGAGGGGAGCGGGAATGAGGTGCCGGTGGCATTAATCCTCAAAGCTGAAAACTATCGCACCTCGCCCGCATAGCCCCTCTCCCCCGCCGACAGAGTTCGGCATCAGCCTCCGGGCCGGAGAGGGGTTGCGCTTGAGGGGGCGAAACACGGCGAGTTCTACGCCGTCAGCCGGCCGTGGCAGTGCTTGTATTTCTTGCCGGAGCCGCAGGGGCAGTCGGCGTTGCGCGGCGTGCTGGCCCAGGCGGCGGGCGCGTTGTCGGCCGAGCCGACGGGCGGAGCCGCAGGGGCCGGCGGCGGGGCCGGAATCTCGGATTGCTGGCGGATCTCGATATAGGAGAGCATGGTGGTGGTCTGCTCGCGCAGGCGGTCCAGCATGGTCTCGAACATCTCGAAGGCTTCGCGCTTGTATTCGTTCAGCGGATCGCGCTGGGCATAGGCGCGCAAGCTGACCGCCTGGCGCAGGTGATCCATGTTGAGGAGGTGTTCCTTCCAGTTCTGGTCGAGGATCTGGAGGACCAGCGACTTCTCGATCGCACGCATCAGCTCCGGTCCGGCATTGGCCGCCTTCTCCGCCATCTTGCGGTCGACCGCCTCGGTCAGGCGCTCGCTGATCGCCTCGTCGGCGATGCCCTCTTCCTTGGCCCAGTCGGCGAACGGCAGGTCGAGGCCGAAGATGCGCAACACCTCCTCGTGCAGCCCCTTCACGTCCCACTGCTCGGCGAAGGCCTTTTCCGGGATGTAGCGGGCGATCAGGTCGGCGATGACCTGGTGGCGCATGCCGATGACCTCTTCCTTGAGATCGGTCGCCGCCATCAGTTCCTTGCGCTGCTCGTAGATCACCTTGCGCTGGTCGTTCATCACGTTGTCGAACTTCAGCAGGTTCTTGCGGATCTCGAAATTGCGCGCCTCGACCTTCTGCTGCGCCTTTTCCAGCGCCTTGTTGATCCAGGGATGGACGATGGCCTCGCCTTCCTTGAGGCCGAGGCGCTTCAGCATGGTGTCCATGCGCTCGGAGCCGAAAATGCGCATGAGGTCGTCCTCGAGCGAGAGGAAGAAGCGCGAGGCGCCGGGGTCGCCCTGGCGGCCGGAGCGGCCGCGCAGCTGGTTGTCGATGCGGCGGCTCTCATGGCGCTCGGTGGCGATGACGAAGAGGCCGCCGGCTTCGAGCGCCACCTTCTTCTTGGCCTCGACATCGGCGGTGATCTCGGCGATGCGCCGCTCGCGCTCGGGCCCCTCGGCCATGTCGCCGAGCTCGCGCTCGATGCGCATCTTGATGTTGCCGCCGAGTTGGATGTCGGTGCCGCGGCCGGCCATGTTGGTGGCGATGGTGACGGCGCCGGGCACGCCGGCATCGGCGATGATGAAGGCCTCCTGTTCGTGGAAGCGCGCGTTGAGCACCTGATGCGGGATGTTCTTCTGCTTGAGGACACCGGAGAGCAGTTCCGATTTCTCGATCGAGACGGTGCCCACCAGGACCGGTTGCTGGCGGTTGCGGCATTCCTCAACCAGTTCGACGATCGCCTGGTACTTTTCCTTGGCCGAGCGATAGACCTCGTCATGGTGGTCGATGCGCTTGACCGGTACATTGGTCGGGATCTCGATCACGTCGAGGCCGTAGATGTCGGAGAATTCCGGCGCCTCGGTCATCGCCGTTCCGGTCATGCCGGCCAGCTTCGGGTACATGCGGAAATAGTTCTGGAAGGTGATCGAGGCCAGGGTCTGGTTTTCGTTCTGGATCTTGACCTTTTCCTTTGCCTCCAGCGCCTGGTGCAGGCCTTCGGAATAGCGGCGGCCCTCCATCATGCGGCCGGTGAACTCGTCGATGATGACGACCTTGTCGTCCTTGACGATATAGTCGACGTCGCGGGTGAAGAGCTTGTGCGCGCGCAGCGCCTGGTTGACGTGATGCACCAGGCTGATATTGGCGGCGTCGTAGAGCGAGCCGCCCTTCAGCATCCCGGCGCCCTTCAGCAACTGCTCGATATGCTCGTTGCCGGCGTCGGTCAGCGTGACATGGCGGGATTTCTCGTCCTTCTCGAAATCCGCCTCGACCAGGTGCGGGATCAGCGTGTCGACGCGGGCATAGAGGTCGGAATTGTCCTCGGTCGGGCCGGAGATGATGAGCGGCGTGCGCGCCTCGTCGATCAGGATGCTGTCGACCTCGTCGACGATGGCGAAGTTGAACGGCCGCTGCACCATGTCCTCGACGCGGTGCTTCATGTTGTCGCGCAGATAGTCGAAGCCGAACTCGTTGTTAGTGCCGTAGGTCACGTCGCAGGCATAGGCGGCGCGGCGCTCGACATCGTTGAGGCCGTGCACGATTGCGCCGACCGAAAGGCCGAGGAAGCGGTAGACCTGGCCCATCCAGGTGGAATCGCGCCTGGCGAGGTAGTCGTTCACCGTGATGACATGGACGCCCTTGCCCTCGAGCGCATTGAGATAGGTGGCGAGCGTCGCCACCAGGGTCTTGCCTTCGCCGGTCTTCATCTCGGCGATCTTGCCCTGGTGGAGGACGATGCCGCCCTTGACCTGGACATCGAAATGGCGCTGGCCGAGGGCGCGCTTGGCCGCCTCGCGCACGGTGGCGAAGGCGTCGGGCAGGATGTCGGTCAGGCTTTCGCCCTTCTTGAGCCGCTCGCGCAGCCAGTCGGTGCGCCCGCGCAGCTCCGCATCGGTGAGCGGCGCCACCTGCTGCTCGAGGGCGTTGACCTGGGCGACCGTCCTGTCCAGGCTCTTGATGAATCGGTCATTCGCGGACCCGAAGACCCGCCTCGCCAACGCCGCGAACATGCTTAGAAACCTTCAAAATTCGGGAATATTGCCAGGCAAAGGATCCGGCAATAGATGGGGCAACAGATAGGTTGCGGGCGCTTCCCTGTCAACTTGGGGTGAAGTATCGGAAATCCTTGACCTTTCCCCTTGTAAGGGGCCCCGCGCTTGGGCATAGTCGCCGGCAATTTGCGGCCCGGCCCGGGACGAATCCGGCCGGCGGCAGGTCACCTTCGGCTCTCCAAGGACCCACCCAGACCATGAACCAGCGTCGTTTTTGCAGCCTTGCCCTCGCTCTCGGCCTGATGGCGGGGGTCGGTTCGCTCGCCCTTTCCGCCCGGGCGCAGGAGACTGCCCAGCCCGACCCCAACCTCGTTGTCGCCAAGCTCAACGGCGAGGACATCACCCGCCAGGACGTGGTCGATTCCGCCCAGAACCTGCCGCCCGAGATCCAGGCCAATCTCGACCAGCTGTTTCCGCAGCTGCTCGACCGCCTTGTCTTCCTGAAGCTGGTGGCCGGCCAGGGCCGCGCCGACGGCCTGGCCGAGGACCCGGAAGTCAAGGAGCTGATGCGCCAGTACGAGGACAACGCCATCCGCGAGATCTTCTTCCAGCGGGCCATCATGGCCAAGGTGACCGACGAGGCCATCAAGGCGCGCTATGACGAGGAAGTGAAGAACTTCCCCGAGGAGCGCGAGGTCCGCGCCAGCCATATCCTGGTCAAGACCGAGGAAGAAGCGCAGGCGATCATCGAGCAGCTGAAGGGCGGCGGCGACTTCGCCGCGATCGCCAAGGAGAAGTCGACCGATACGGCCAGCGGCAAGAATGGCGGCGACCTCAACTGGTTCACCAAGGAGATCATGGTGCCGGAATTCGCCGACGCGGCCTTCGCCATGAAGAAGGGCGAGGTCTCGCAGTCACCGGTCAAGTCGCAATTCGGCTTTCACATCATCAAACTGGACGACGAGCGCATGAAAGCGCCGCCCAGCTTCGAGCAGCGCCGCGACGATATCCGCGTGCAGCTGACCGAGGAACTGCGCCAGCAGGTGGCGAAGGATCTCAAGGACAAGGCCCAGCTCGAGATCATCGACCCCAGCGGCGGCGCCAAGGCGGCGCAATAATCCCGACCCGGCCGGAACGCGCAGAGGCAGCAGCCAAGATGGGCGCCAAGGTTTCCCCGCTCGCACCGAATGTGTTCCACCAGCCGCCGGCCCTCCCAGGGGCGCGACTGGCAGCGCGCGCCTGCGGCGTCCGCTACCAGGGTCGCACCGACGTCATGCTGCTGGAACTGGCGCCCGGCAGCACGATCGCCGGCGTGCTGACGCGCTCGCTGACCGCTTCGGCACCGGTCGATCTCTGCCGCAGGCACCTGAAGGGCGGCAAGGCCCGCGCCATCCTGGTCAATGCCGGCAATGCCAACGCCTTTACCGGCAAGCTGGGCGTGGACGCGGCACAACGCTGCGTCAAGGCGGCGGCGGCGGCACTGAAATGCAAGACCAGCGAGATCTATGTCGCCTCGACCGGCGTCATCGGCGAACCGCTCAACGACAAGAAGATCACCGACAACCTGCCGGCCCTCATCCGCGAGCTCAAGGCCGATGCCTGGGATGACGGCGCCCGCGCCATCATGACCACGGATACCTTCCCGAAGATGGCGACGCGCTCTGCCCGGATCGGCGGGACGGAAGTCACCATCAACGGCATCGCCAAGGGCTCGGGCATGATCGCGCCCGACATGGCGACCATGCTGGCCTTCGTGGTGACGGATGCGAAAATCCCGGCACCGATCCTGCAGGCGCTGCTCAGGAAGGGTGCCGACAAATCCTTCAACTGCATTACGGTCGACAGCGACACCTCGACCAGCGACACGCTGCTCCTGGCCGCGACCGGCCAGGGGCCGAAGCACAAGAAACCGGCCTCGGCAGCCGATCCGATCCTGAAGGAATTCCGCGCGGCACTTGACTCGCTGCTCACGGACCTTGCCGTCCAGGTAGTGCAGGACGGCGAAGGCGCCGAGAAACTGATCACGATCGATGTCAGCGGCGCCGCCAGCGCCAACGCGGCGCGCAGGATCGGACTTGCCATTGCCAATTCGCCGCTGGTCAAGACGGCGATCGCCGGCGAGGACGCCAATTGGGGCCGCATCGTCATGGCGGTCGGCAAATCGGGCGAAAAGGCCGATCGCGACCGGCTTTCCATCAGCATCGGCGGGGTCGAGATCACGCGCAACGGGCAGCGCCGCGCCGATTACGACGAGGCCCCCGTCGCCGACCATATCAAGACGCGCGACATCCGGATTGCCGTCGATGTCGGCGTGGGCAGGGGCAGCGCCCGGGTATGGACCTGCGACCTCACCCATCGTTATATCGAGATCAATGCCGATTACCGTTCCTGACCTGACGACGACGCGCCTCGATCTGCGGCCGCTGACGCCGCGCGATGCGGTCGACGTCGTGCGCCTGGTGAACGATTTCGAGGTCGCCCGCTATACAGCGACCATTCCGCACCCCTATGACATCGACATGGCGCGCGAGTTCATCGCCGCGCCGGAGACCGCGGCCGATGCCGGCGAACGCTTTCCGGACGATCCCGAAGGTGCGGTCGTGCTGGCCATCGCCCTGCGCGAGGACGGACGCCTGCTGGGCTGCATCGGCC
Organism: Dongia mobilis; assembly: GCF_004363235.1. Lineage (GTDB taxonomy): Bacteria > Pseudomonadota > Alphaproteobacteria > Dongiales > Dongiaceae > Dongia > Dongia mobilis. The sequence goes on along the minus strand of NZ_SNYW01000006.1, from coordinate 446,547 downwards.
TGCAGAAAACGCCTGAGGGAACCGAACTCGGCTATTGGATCGGCCGGCAATACTGGGGCATGGGCTATACCACCGAGGCGGCGGTGCGCATCACCCGCCTCGCCTTCGAGACCTACCGGCTGCCCTTCCTGATCGCCTCGGCGGTGACCATCAACGATGCCTCGCACCGCGTGCTGGAGAAGGTCGGCTTTGCCGTCACGGGCACCGGCGAGATTCATTCCCGCGCGCAGAACAGCGCATTGCCGGTGGTGCACCGGCGCCTCGACCTGGAGGACTGGCAGCGGCGATCCGCCGCCGCCGACAGCCAGGCAGCGCAATGAGGCGGGGGCGATGAAAGGGTGCAGTCTGCTGCTGGTGGTTGCCGTGGCGCTGGTCGATGCCGACGGCCGCGTCCTGCTGGCGCAACGACCGCTAGGCAAGAGCCTGGCCGGCCTCTGGGAATTTCCGGGCGGCAAGGTGCAAGCGGGCGAAACCCCGGAAGCGGCCCTGATCCGCGAATTGCACGAGGAACTGGGGATCGACGTCAAGGAAAGCTGCCTTGCCCCGCTGACCTTCGCCTCGCACGGTTACGAGGCCTTCCACCTGCTGATGCCGCTTTATGTATGCCGCCGCTGGGAAGGAACGGTCACGCCACGGGAGGGGCAGAATCTGGCCTGGGTGCGCCCGACCCGCCTTGCCGACTATCCGATGCCGCCGGCTGACAAGCCGCTCATTGCCACACTGTGCGATTTGTTGTGAAATCCACGGTCGTGAACCCGACATAGGGGAACCCAGGATGCGTATTCCATCGTCGCTATTGGTTGCCGCGGTTCTGATCGGCCTCGCTTCACCGTCGGCAGCCGACCCCGTCGGGCTGGTCCAGAAGCTGCAAAACACCGCCTACGGCACGCCGCCGCAAGCGGCGAGAATGCCGAAGCAGCCCACCGACGGCGTCGAATTCAACGAATTGATCGAGACGGTACCGAGAAGCGCCATCGAGATCGGCTTCATCGACGGTTCCAGCCTGACGCTGGGCGCCGATGCCAGCGTGCTGATCGACGAATTCGTCTTCGATTCCGCATCCGGCAGCGGCAATGCGGTAATTGGAATCGGCAAGGGTGCGGTGCGCTGGGCCACCGGCGTCATGCCGCCGCAGAATGTCGTCATCGAAACGCCCACGGCATCGATTGCCATTCGCGGCACCTTGCTCAAGATCGGTGTCAAGCCCAATGGCGATTCCATCATCGCCCTGCTGCGCGGCCTGGTGAATGTCCGCTCGATCAACAGCGGCCAGTCGGCCGACCTCAACCCCGGACAGACGGCCCTGGTGACGCGCGACGGAGTCGAGGTCGTGGACCAGGTCCTGTCGGTGGCGGATGCCATCGTCGACGACGGCTGGTCGCGGGCGGAGGATTTCAGTACCGGCCGCCGTGGTCGCGGCCGGGATAGCAGCGGAAGCGGTGGCAGCGGCAGCGGCAACAACAGCAACGACTACTGATCGCTGGCACCGATCGCGCTGCCAAGACTGATCCGGCCCGAGCCGCGGCGCGCCGGTTGTTGCTGACTGATGTCAGGCGCCCAGCCGGTCAGAAAAATCGCCTGGATGGTGGCGCCGATCCTGCCATCTGCGGCCGCATGGCGCTGTTGATAAAGTGCTGCCGCATGCGCCAGGACACGGCGGCCCGTCGGGTTGCGGCGCCGCGCCGCCAGGGCATTCCCCTCGCCCATCCCCCGCAAATCACGCATCAGCGCGAAGGCATCGGAATAGGTCAGGGTGATTGTTTCACAATCGGCGACCGGCAGGGTGAAGCCGGCCCGCTGCAACAGACCCGCCATGTCACGCAGGCCGGCCATCGGCGCGACGCGCGGGCTGGCGCCGCCCGTTTCGGCCAGTTCCGCCTCCATCAGACATTGGCGCAACTCGGTCAGCGTTTCGCCACCCAGCATGACGCCGAGAAAGAGCCCGTCCGGCCGCAATGCCTGGCGGATCTGCAGCAGCGCGCCTGGCAAATCGTTCACCCAGTGCAATCCCATGCAGGAGAGCGCCAGATCGAGGCTGCCCGGGTGAAAGGGTAGCGCCTCCAGATCGCAAATGACGGCGGGGCGCACCCCGCACAGCGCCGGGTCGCCGACGGCGGCGATTACGGTTTCGATCCCGCCCGGCAGGGAATTGCCCTCCAGCAGCCGGCCGGGAAAAGGCGACAGATCGACCGCCAGTGGAAAGCGACGGCGGACATCCGAAAGGCGGTCGATCAGGCGGTCGCCGAGTTCCCGCAGCAGGAAATCGTGCCGGTCGAAACGGGTCAGTGCGCGACGACGCTGCCGGCCAAGCTGGCGACGATCGAAGACCAGCATCTGGCTGTCCGACGGCTTGACGGGTTCCTGCTCCATCAGGGCTGAGTATCCCCCCTGCCGACATTCGGCAAGCGGGTAAATGCCGGATGGTTGCCGGGTAATTGATGGGGCAGTTGACGGGGCCGGCCGGATCGGCCTCAGATGATGCGCATGATCCCAGCCGCCACCCCAGCGCCGATCATCGGCCATATGCGCAGCATGTTCGGGCGATGCCTTGATGCCGTCCTGCCGCCCCGCTGCCTGAAATGCGGCGCGTTGGTGGACAGGCAGGGCGGGATTTGCCCCGATTGCTGGCAGGGCCTGCGCTTCCTCGGCACGCCGGCTTGCGCGTGTTGTTTCCTCCCCTTCGAATTCGACCAGGGGCCGGGCGCCCTCTGCGCCGCCTGCGTCGCCGCGCCGCCGCCTTTCGACCGGGCCCGCGCGGTATTGCGCTATGACGAGGCCAGCCGCGACCTGGTCCTGGCCTTCAAGCATGCCGACCGAACCGCCTCGGCCCCGGCACTCGCCGCCTGGATGGCCCGGGTCGGGGCCGAATTGCTGGTCGAGGCGGATCTAATCGTGCCGGTCCCGCTGCATTGGTCGCGGCTCTTTGCGCGGCGCTACAACCAGGCCGCCCTGCTGGCCCTGGCTCTCAGCCGGGTGAGCGGCCGGCCGACCCAACCGGACCTGCTGGTGCGGCTACGCGCCACCGCCAAGCAGGGGCATCTCGGTCGCCTTGCCCGGCAGCGCAACGTCGCAGGCGCCTTTGCCGTCAATCCGCGGCGGGCCGGCGAGGTCGCCGGGCGGCGCATCCTGCTGGTCGACGATGTGATCACGACCGGCGCCACGATTTCCGGCTGCGCCAGGGTCCTGCGCCGCGCCGGCGCCTCAGGCGTCGATGTCCTCGCCGTCGCCAGGGTCATTCCGGCCTGATGGGCGAAGCGGCCCAATCCGCGGACCAGAGCCCCCTTGTCAAGGCATGGTCGAAGCCTGACATTAGGGGTGACTCGTGGCGCCGGAAGCCGGCGCTGCAGAACGTGGCCGAACCGGTGCATAAATGGCGAAAGTCGAAATCTATACCACCATGCTGTGCGGCTATTGCTACCGCGCCAAGAAACTGCTGGAGGAGCGAGGCGTCAGCTATCGCGAAATCGACGTGATGACCGACGGCAAGCTGCGCGAGGAAATGCGCGCCCGGGCCGGCGGTCGCTCGACAGTACCGCAGATCTTCATCGACGACCGGCATATCGGCGGCTGCGACGATCTCTATGCGCTGGACCGCGCCGGCAAGCTGATGCCACTGTTGACGGCCAGCAGCTGAGCTTGCGTGCAACGGCATCCGCGGCGGGGCCCGGATGGGTACCGACATCAGGTTGGGAGCAGAGGAATGACCGAGCAGAAGGCGGCGAGCTTCATCGCGGCTTGCGTACAGATGAATTCCGGCCGCGATGTGGCGCCCAACATCGCGGCGGCCGGCGACCTCATCCGCGCCGCCCATGCCAAGGGAGCGCAACTGGTAGTGACGCCAGAAAACACCACCCTGATCGAGCCGGACAAAAAAGCCTCGCTGGCCAAGACGCCCTATGAAGCGGAGCATCCGGGACTCGCCGCCTTCGGCGATCTTGCCCGCGACCTCGGCATCTGGCTGGTGATCGGCTCGATGCCGGTGCGCGCCGAGGAAACGCGCATCGCCAACCGTCAATTCGTGTTCGATCCCGCGGGCCGCATTGCCGCGCGCTATGACAAGATCCACATGTTCGATGTCGACCTCGCCACCGGCGAGAGTCACCGTGAATCCGCCCAGGTGCGGCCCGGCCACGAAGCCGTCATCGCGGCGACACCCTGGGGCGGGCTCGGCCTCACCATCTGCTACGATGTGCGCTTTGCCTACCTGCACCGCGCCCTGGCACAGGCAGGTGCAATCATGCTGACCGGGCCTGCTGCTTTCACCGTGCCGACCGGCGAGGCGCATTGGCATGTGCTGCTGCGCGCCCGCGCCATCGAGACCGGCTGCTTCATGTTCGCTGCCGCGCAAGTGGGCACGCATGCCGAAGGTCGTGCCACCTATGGCCATTCGCTGATCATCGACCCCTGGGGCAAGGTGCTGGCGGATGCCGGCACCGGTATCGGCGTGGTCACGGCCGAGATCGACACGTCCCTGGTCAAGAAGGCGCGCCATGCCGTGCCGGCGCTGACCCACGACCGCAGCTTTACCCGGCCGGCGGCGCCCCTCAGCGCTGCGGGCGAATGACACCAAGCAATCACTGCAAGGAGGAAGACATGTCCCTTCGACTTGGCGACACTGCGCCCGATTTCGAGCAGGATTCCACCGAGGGTCGCATCAAGTTTCACGACTGGATCGGCAATTCCTGGGCGATCCTGTTCTCGCATCCCCGCGATTTCACGCCGGTCTGCACCACCGAGCTTGGCGAGGTGGCGCGCCTGAAGCCGGAATTCGACAAGCGCAACACCAAGGTGATCGGCCTCAGCGTCGATCCGCTGAAGGACCATCAGGGCTGGGCCGCCGACATCAAGGAAACGCAGGGCCATGCCCTCAACTTCCCGCTGCTGGCCGACGCCGACCGCAAGGTGTCGCAGCTCTATGACATGATCCACCCCAACACCGACGAGACCTTTACCGTGCGCTCGGTCTTCATCATCGGGCCGGACAAGAAGGTGAAGCTGCAGATCACCTATCCGATGAGCACGGGGCGCAATTTCGACGAGATCCTGCGCGTGCTGGATTCGCTGCAGCTGACGGCGAATTTCAAGGTGGCGACACCGGTCAATTGGCGCGACGGCCAGGATTGCATCATCCCGCCCAGCATTCCGGACAGCGACGCCGACAAGCTGTTCCCGAAGGGCTACAAGAAGATCAAACCCTATCTGCGCGTGACCCCGCAGCCCAACAAGTGATTCTTCGCCAAAGGCTGAGCAACCGCCGCCGGGTCACCGGCGGCGGTTTATCTATGGCGCCAGCAGAACCGCATCACCGCGGCGCAGAAAACCGGCCTGCTTCACGATGCCATACATGCCGGCGACTGCCTTGTTGATGCGAGCCGTCGTCTGCAGGATGCCGGGATCATCCGGCAGGTCGCCCTGGGCCCTGGTGGTAAGGGCACAGCGCAGGCAGGGTTCGTTGACTTCGAAGACCACATCGCCCACCGTCACCTTGCAGCCCATCCAGCCCTGCTCGACAAAGCCCACTTCGTCGCCGCAATCGAAATAGAGATTCGGCCGGAATCGGGAAGGTGCGAACATGCCGGCTGGGTGCTCCTGTTGGAGGCGCCTGAGCGTTGCCGAGGTGATCAGGTGACAGGGGCTGGATTCGTAGAGCTTCGGCACACGCGTACCGTCATTGACCACAAGGGCCGCCTGCATGCCGAGGCGATCGGAGATCGCCTGGTCGATGCGGCTGTCATCGCCGCGCAGGATGCCGTCGCCAAAATCGACCTCGATCGGCGCCGGCGCCGTCCCGTCACGCGGCTCGACCAGATAGCGCGCGCGCCACGCGATCAGTGGCCGATATTTTTTCTTGGCGCTGCTGGCATGGGCGACACAGTTCTGTTCGAGATCGGCAATGGCATAGGCGCGGTCGCCCGGCATGCCATGAGCGGCGAAGGAGGCGGCGGCCACCTCCTCGCCCCCGACGCTTTGCACCGGATAGCGGAAGATGCCGGCGACCTTTGCCACAACACCCAATGTCATTGCCGAACTCCCAGTTGCCAGATCGTGGTTTCGCGCCGGTCGCTGTCCTCGAGATCGGTCGAGGTCGGCACCACATAGCGCGCCAGCTCCTTGAGGCCCGATTGCGGCAGATAGCTGCGCCCGGGATCGCCCATCAACACTGTGACGCCATCCCGCGCCAGTCCGGCCAGCCAGGCGGTGACGCGGTTCGCCATGGGTTGTTCGTAGCAGATATCGCCCGCCAGCACGACATCGACCGCGAGTTGATGGCTGCCGACGATATTCCCCGGCTCGATCTGCACGGTCGCGCCGTTAAGCTCTGCATTGAGGGCAATGGCGGCGATGGCATGAGCGTCGATCTCGGCGGCCGTTACGGTGGCGGCGCCGGCCCTGGCGGCAGCTATCGCCGTGATGCCACTGCCCGCCGCGAAATCCAGCACGCGCTTGCCCCTGACCCATTCCGGGTGATCGAGGATGAAACGGGTGAGCGCCTGCCCTCCTGGCCAGCAGAAGGCCCAGAAGGGCGGCGGTACGCCGAGGTCGTCAAGCTCGCCCTGCGTCGCCAGCCAGATCGGCGTCATCTCGTCGGCGAGATACAGGCGGATCTCCGGTACGAGGGCCGGCCGCGAGATGCGCGTCTGGCGACGGACGAAGGCGACGGGATCCGTCACGCGAGCAGGCGATCCAGCACGATCCCCGCGAACAGGATCCAGCCGATGAATCGGTTGCTGCGGAACTTGCGCAGGCAGTCCTGGGTGTTGTCGAGATCAACATCGCGCCATTGCCACGCGAGGTGCGCAGCGCACCCGAAGAGGCCCGCCAAGGCAATGATTCCGCTGCTTGCCGCAATGAGGGCGCAAGCCCAGAAGGCGAGCGCGGCCGCCGCGAAGCCGACCAGCCAGGGCTTGGTCTGGGCTCCCAGGCGCAGGGCCGTCGATTTGACGCCGACCAGCATGTCATCGGTCTTGTCCTGATGGGCATAGATCGTGTCGTAGAACAATGTCCAGAAGATGCCGCCGACATAAAGCAGGACCGCCGCCCAGGCGAGCTCGCCGGTCACCGCCGCCCAGCCCAGCAGGGCGCCCCAGTTAAAGGTGAGGCCGAGAAACGCCTGGGGCCACCAGGTGATCCGCTTCATGAACGGATAGGCAGCGACCAGGACGAGCGAGGCGGTGCCGAGGCCGATGGCGAATGGCGGAAATTGCAAAAGGATGGCAAGCCCCGCCAGAAGCTGCAGAACCAGAAAGACGAGCGCCTGCCTGACCGAGAGAGCGCCGGAAGCGAGCGGACGGTTGGCCGTGCGCGCCACGCGCGCGTCGAAATCTCGATCGGCGATGTCGTTGACCGTGCAGCCGGCCCCGCGCATCACCAGGGCGCCGATCGCGAACAGGATGAGTGCCTCGATGTCGGGCCATACCCCCGGCGGGGCGGCTAGGGCGATCGACCACCAGCCGGGAAAGAGCAGCAGCCAGGTGCCGATCGGCCGGTCGACCCGGGCAAGGCGCAGATAGGGGCGCAGGGCCGCCGGCACCCGGCGGTCGACCCAATCCCCAGTTGCGATGTCGCTGGCACCCGTCATACCGCCTCTTTGCCCGGCCTTATCAATTCCGCGTTCTGCCGCTACTCTCCTGGCCGCGACCATAGTCAGAGCCACAACGTCCGACAAGAACATGATCCCGCGCCTTTATCTACCTGTCGACCTTGCCATCGGAAACGACGTCCCGGCCGACGACCGTGCCGTGCACTACCTGCGCAATGTCATGCGGCGCCAGCCGGGCGACCCCGTCGTCCTCTTCAACGGCCGCGACGGCGAATTCACGGCCGAGATCGCCAAGATCGGCAAGCGCGGCGCTGCCCTGCGGGTCAAGGCGCTGCGCCGTCCGCAGGCTGGCGTGCCCGATATCTGGCTATGTTTTGCCCCGCTCAAGAAGGACGCCACCGATTTCCTGATCGAGAAGGCGACCGAACTGGGCGTCGCCGCCTTCCAGCCGGTCATCACCAGGCACACGACCAGCACGCGGCTCAATCTGGACCGGCTTGCCGCCAATGCGATCGAGGCGGCGGAACAGACGGAGCGCCTGACCCTCCCGGCGATTCACCCGCCGCAATCCCTCGCCGAGCTGTTGCAACGCTGGTCGCCGCAAAGGCGTCTCATTCTCTGCGCCGAAGCGGGGCCGGCCCTGCCGATCGCCGAAGCGTTATCGGCCTTCAAGACTTCTGTAACATTTTCTAACAGCCCCTATGATCAGTGGGCCATTCTATGTGGACCAGAAGGGGGGTTTGCGCGCTCTGAGCTTGACCAAATCTCAAATCTACCCTTTGTTACCCCGGTCGGCCTGGGACCTCGAATCCTGCGCGCAGACACGGCAGCGCTGACTGCACTCGCCGTCTTTCAAAGCATCCTGGGCGACGGCGCCCAAAGGCCACCAGCACCGCTGGTGCCAATCGGTCAACCGGCCGATCCCGCGGCGCCTGATTGAGTATGGAGACGAAGCGTGTCAGCACCGCCGAAATCGCGCGGCGAACCGGTGACGGCAAAGCGCCAACTGGTCGACTATCTGGAAGCCGGCAACAAGCCCAAGGCGGATTGGCGCATCGGCACCGAGCACGAGAAATTCGTGTTCGACCGCCAGACTTTGCGCCCGGTCAGCTATGAGGCGCCCAACGGCATCGGCGCCCTCCTGAAGGGGCTGACCCGCTTCGGCTGGGAGGCGATCGAGGAGAACGGCAACATCATCGCCCTTGCCATGAACGGCGAAAGCATCACGCTGGAGCCCGGTGGGCAGTTCGAACTGTCCGGCGCGCCCTTGCGCAACATCCACGAGACCTGCCGCGAGGTGGGGACGCATCTCAGGCAGGTGAAGCAGGTCTCGGACGAACTCGGCATCGGCGTGCTCGGCATGGGCTTCAACCCGAAATGGTCGCGCGCCGAGACGCCCTGGATGCCCAAGGGCCGCTACCAGATCATGCGCGACTATATGCCCAAGCGCGGCAAGCTTGGCATCGACATGATGATCCGCACCTGCACGGTGCAGACCAATCTCGATTTTTCCAGCGAAGCCGACATGGTGAAGAAGTTCCGCGTCAGCCTGGCGCTGCAACCGATTGCCACGGCGCTCTTCGCCGATTCGCCCTTCACCGAGGGGAAACCCAACGGCTATCTCTCCTACAGAAGCCATATCTGGACCGACACCGATCCCGATCGCTGCGGCATCCTGCCCTTCGTCTTCGAGGATGGCATGGGGTTCGAGCGCTATGTCGATTACATGCTCGACGTGCCGATGTATTTCGTCTACCGCGACGGCACCTATGTCGATGCCTCGGGGCAATCCTTCCGCGCCTTCCTGGACGGCAAGCTGCCGGCACTTCCGGGCGAGATCCCGACCACCGGCGACTGGGCGGACCACCTGACCACCGCATTTCCCGAAGTGCGCCTGAAGCGCTTCCTGGAAATGCGTGGCGCCGATGGAGGCCCGTGGGAACGGCTTTGCGCCCTCCCCGCCTTCTGGGTGGGCCTGCTCTATGACGATGTCGCGCTCGATGCCGCCTGGGATCTGGTCAAGGGTTGGTCGATCGGCGATCACGAGCAGTTGCGCCGCGAGGTGCCCAAAGCAGCGCTCAAGACGCCCTTCAAGAACCGAACGGTGCGCGATCTGGCGCTCGAGGCCCTAGCCATCGCCCGCGCCGGCTTGCAGCGCCGCGGCGCCACCGACCTCGGCGGCATGGACGAGTCAGGCTTCCTCAATCCCCTGCAGCTCATCGCCGATAGCGGAAAGACGCCGGCCGAGCGGAAGCTCGATCTCTATCACGGCACATGGAACGGCTCGGTGGATCCAGTCTTTTCCGAGTTCGCCTATTGACGCCGAGGAGCCCGGTTCATGCTCGACCCCATTCAACTCGGCCTTTTCCTGCTGGCAGCCATTGCCCTCGCCGCCTCGCCCGGCCCCGGCATGCTCTATGTCGCGGCGCGGACACTGTCGGGCGGTCGCAGCGAGGGGCTGGCCTCCAGCTTCGGTACGGCGCTGGGCGGCATGGTCCATGTGGTCGCGGGCGCCGTCGGCGTCTCGGCCATCCTGATGGCCAGCGCCGAGGTGTTCACCTTCGTGAAGCTGCTGGGTGCGGTCTACCTGGTCTGGCTCGGCTTGCGCACCTGGCGCGCGGCCGCTCTTGATCTCGGCCGGATCGAGGTGCCGCGCAGCAGCAGCCGCCGCGCCTTCCTGGAAGGCGTCGTGGTCGAGGCGCTCAACCCCAAGACGGCGGCCTTCTTCCTGGCCTTCGTCACGCAATTCGTCGACCCGGCCAGGGGCAATGTTGCCGCGCAGTTCATTCTCCTCGGCGCGATCTCCGTCGCCCTCAATACGGCGGCGGACATCGTGATTGCCGTGTTTGCGGCAAGGTTGCGTCGTCGCCTGGTTGCGGGATCGCACTGGCTGCGGCGCCTGCAACGGGCATCGGCCGGCCTGCTGATCGCACTTGGCGTCGCCCTTGCCTTTGCCCGCCGTCCGGCAACCTGACCGATCGGGAAATGGCGCTGCGGCGCCGATTCAACTACACTCGAACCTGAAAACAAGGTGGGGGTAGCCGCATGTTCGAATCGTCGCAGGTCAAGAAACAACGCATCAAGATCATGATGCGGATCGAACTGGATGACGGCAGCGAACGGCTGATGTTCATGTTCGTGGCGCCCAACACAAGGGTCAGCGACACCATCAACGACACTCGCGAATTCCTGCCCTTCGAGAACGCGCATGGCGAGACCGAGATCATCAACAAGCATCATATCCGCCGCATTGTCCCGATGGAGGGACAGGCGCAGGCGGGACGTGGGCCCTATGACGTGCTCGGCATCGATGAGAGCGCCAGCGACGAGGAAGTGAAGGCGGCCTACCGCAAGGCGATTGCCGCAACGCACCCGGACAACATCCAGTCCCTCAATCTGCCCCCGGATTTTGTCGAGCTGGCGACACGCAAGGCGGCCCAGGCCAACGAGGCCTATGCCAGGATCAAGAAGCTCCGCGGCAAGGCAGAGGATTGAGCCAAAATGACAGGACGCCCCGTCAGCGTGCTGCCCCACCATTCATGATCGGCAGCGCCGGGGAATCCTTCAGCGAGCGGAGCACGATCGTTGTCGCCGTGCGCGACACCTTGAGTTTTTCCTTCAGCTCGCACGAGATAAAATTTTCAAGCGCCGCGGTGGTCGGCACGCGCACCTTGAGGATGTAGTTCCAGTCACCGGCGAGGTGATGGCACTCCTGCACCTCCGGATAGGCGGCGATCCTCTCGGCGAAGGCGGGAATGAGTTCCGCGCGGTCGATGAGAACATTGACAAAGGCAAGCAGGTGCAAACCGAGAGCCCCCGGGTCGAGGTCGGCGGTCCAGCCGCGGATGACCTTGGCCGCCACCATGCGACGAATGCGGTCGTTGACCGCTGATACCGACAGACCGATTTGTCGGCCTATCTCGCCATGCGACCAATCGGCATTGCGCTGTACCAGTTCCAGGATGGCAAGATCCCTAGCATCAAGCCTCTGATCCGCGTTCGGCACCCCTGCCCCCATTTCCGGTTCCACGTTTTGCCGGCGAATATAGCGGGGCGCCGGCCGTCCCACCAAGCCGTACCAGCACAACCCGCCGCATCCGCAGTCTGACCGCAAGGTAACGGCTTCGTCACCCGCAACCCGGCATTTCCCCAGGTACCGGTGTTGAATTGGGCCGGTATTTTTCCGGCTCTTCGCGCTGTTCCGCACATGCCGCCGGAAACATGACGGCAAACAGCCCCCAACTGTCGGATTTCCCCCGGACAGCCCTTTTCAGCGCCGGATTCGCCGAACCAAATGCCGCCCGCAAGCGCCCAATGTTGGCGATTGGCCCCATTACAACCCCAGTTGCATCACCTGATCACGCTTCTCCGGCCGCAGCGGGCGGGCCGGACAAGACATTGCAGAGGATTGATCATGAGCCTGAACGCGCTGAAGGATCTGGATCGCACGGCCCACGGCATTGCCACCGGCAACGTCATCACCGGGGCCAATACGCTGAGCGGCAATACCGGGAAGGACAGCCTCGGTATTGCCCCGAATACGGTGACGGCGATCTCATATGCCGGCAACAACATGGCCGTCACAAGCGGCGGCGTCACCATCGCCGGGCTCCATGGCACACTGCATATCAAGCCGGATGGCAGCTATACCTATACCCGCAATACCGCGAACATCTATGACGCCGGTGCGCCGACCGCCGGTGCCCTGGATGTCTTCAGCTATACCGTGACCGACAAGACGGGCGCCATGTCGAGCGCCCAGTTGACCATCGAATTGTTCCCCAAGGCCGCCGTGACGACCGACGCCAAGGGTAACCATATCGGATCGGCCTACGACGACTTCATTGACGTCAACGCCTATAACAGCATCGCGAAGAATGCCGACGGCCAGTTTGCCTTCGACGGCGGCGACGGCCAGGACAAGATCCTAGGCGGCAACGCGATTGCCAACTTCCTTTGCGGCGGCGCAGGCAATGACTGGCTGATCGGCGGCGCCAAGGACGACACGCTGGACGGTGGCGACGGCGCAGACAAGATCGACGGCGGTGCCGGCAATGACCTGGTCAGCTACGCAAAATCAAAAACTGCCGTGACGGTCGACCTCGGCAATTCCAGCAACAACGCAGGCGGTGCAAGCGGCGACATCCTCAGCAATATCGAGGGCATCGTCGGCAGCGCCTTCAACGACATCCTGATCGGTGATTCCGGCAACAACAAGCTCTATGGCGGTGCCGGCAACGACAACCTGAATGGCGGCAACGGCTCGGACCAGTTCCGGGGGGGCGCCGGCGCCGACACCATGATCGGCGGCGATGGCACCGACTTCGCCTATTACGACGATTCGAAGGTCGGCCTGACCATCAACCTCGCCGATTCCGCCAAGAGTACCGGCGATGCCAAGGGCGACATCTACGTCCAGATCGAGGGCGTCCACGGCACAAATTTCAACGATACCATGATCGCGGCAGCAACCGGCAGCATCCTGTTCGGCGGCGGCGGCAACGACAAGCTGACCGGCGGTGACGGCCAGGACAATCTCGACGGCGGCAGCGGCAACGACACGATCGACGGCGGCGCCGGCGACGACGAATTGATCGGCAACAGCGGTGACGACATCCTGCATGGCGGTGCCGGCAACGACACCCTCAACGGCGGCAGTTCGAACGACATGCTGAAGGGCGGCGAAGGCGACGACAAGCTGTTCGGCGGCTCCGGCAATGACGAGTTGGAAGGCGGTGCCGGCGCCGACGAACTGGACGGTGGCGACGACATTGATCTTGCCAGCTACCGCAACGCCACCGCAGCCGTCACCGCTTGGCTGACGGCGCCGGCACTCAATGCCGGCGATGCCAAGGGCGACACCTATGCCAATATCGAAGGGCTGATCGGCTCGAAATTCGGCGACTTCCTTTATGGTGGCGCCGGTACCGACTTTATCTATGGTGGCGATGGCAACGACCAGATCTCGGGCGGCGGCGGCACAGACTTGATTTATGGCGAGGGCGGCGACGACCAGATTTCGGGCAGTGCCGGCTCGGACCTGCTTTTCGGCGGCGTCGGCAATGACAAGCTCATCGGCGGTATCGGCGAAGACACGCTTGATGGCGGTGCCGGTGCGGATATTCTCGACGGCGGCGACGAGGGTGATACCGCGAGCTACCAGAGTGCCGGCGCTGGCGTCACGATCAATCTGCTCAATACCGCCCTCAACACCGGCGATGCCAAGGGCGACGTCTACATCTCGATCGAATACTGGAGCGGATCGAAATTCGCCGACAAGTTCATCGCCAGTGACGATGGCAATATCTTCTACGGCAACGGCGGCAACGACACGATCACCGGCGGCAAGGGCCAGGACTTTCTCTACGGCGGCGCCGATAGCGACACGATCAAGGGCGCCGACGGCAAGGACCTGATATGGGGCGATTCCGGCAACGATCTGCTCTACGGCGGCAATGACGACGACTATATCGAAGGCGGCTCCGACAACGACCAGATCTGGGGCGATGCCGGCAAGGACACGATCTATGCCGGCACCGGCATCGACAAGATCTATGGCGGCACCGAAGATGACAGTCTCTATGGCGAGGCAGGCGACGACACGCTTGATGGCGGCGACGGAAATGACTGGTTGGGTGGCGGCCTGGATAATGACAAGCTCCTTGGCGGAGCCGGCAACGACAAGCTGTACGGCTTCACCGGCAACGATATTCTCGACGGCGGCACTGGCGACGACGAACTGCACGGCGAGGACGGCAAGGATACGCTCCTTGGCAATGTCGGGGACGACATTCTCGACGGCGGCAAGGATGACGACCTCCTTGATGGCGGCACCGGCAACGACAAACTGAGCGGCAGCGAAGGCAATGACAAGCTGACCGGCGGCATCGGTGACGACCAGCTCTTCGGCGGCGACGGCGATGATACCCTCGACGGCGGCGTCGGCAATGACAAGGGTGACGGCGGCATCGGCAATGACAAGATCGCGGGCGGTGCCGGCGATGACACGTTCTCCGGTGGCGACGGCAACGACACACTGGAAGGCGGCGACGGCAATGATACGCTGCTGGGCAACAATCACGACGACATCCTGGTCGGCGGCAAGGGCGATGACGTTCTAAACGGCGGCGCAAACAACGATCTTCTGGAGGGCGGCCTCGGCGCCGACGTCCTGATCGGCAGTTCCGGTTTCGACACCGCCACCTATCGGAATGCGGCGGCAGCAGTGATCGCCGACCTGATGAACAGCGCCAACAATGCCGGCGAGGCACTGGGCGACAGCTATGACGGCATAGAGTCTCTGGTCGGCAGCAAGTACAACGACAAGCTTGTCGGCGACAACAACATCAACTTTCTTTACGGCGGTGGCGGCAACGACTGGCTGGTAGGCAATGGCGGAAGCGATATTCTGGTTGGCGGCGCCGGCGCCGACAAACTCGATGGCGGGGCGGACGATGATATCGTCAGCTATGAAGACGCGACAGCGGCGGTGACCGTCAATCTGGCGAACCAGGCACTCAGCACAGGCGAAGCGAAGGGCGATACCTATATCGACATCGAGGCCATCAAGGGCAGCAATTTCAACGACACGCTTGTCGGCAACGATGACGCAAACATTCTCATCGGCGGACGCGGCAACGACAAGATCTCCGGCGGCAAGGGTGCCGACAGTCTCTTTGGTTACGAGGAGGACGATACGCTGGATGGCGGTGAAGGCGACGACGAGCTCTATGGCGGCCTGGGCAACGATGTGCTCATCGGTGGTGCCGGCGCCGACAAACTGGTCGGCAATGACGGCATCGATACGGCCAGCTACGCAAATCTGCTTGGCGGAATCGCGATTGTCGTCGGCAACACGGCTCTCAGCACCGGCGACGCAAAAGACGACACCTATACCGACATCGAATACATCGAGGGAACGCAGGGCGATGACATCATGGTCAATAGCGGCGTTTCCGGTGTATGGGGCCTGTCCGGCGGCAAGGGTAATGACAAGCTGACCGGTGGCAACGGCAACGACGTACTCAAGGGCGGCGACGGCAACGACACCATCATCGGCAATGATGGCGAGAACCAGCTCTATGGCGATGCCGGAAATGATATCATCACCGGCGGCAAGGAGTCCGACCAAATCTTTGGCGGTGCCGGCAATGATACCATCACTGGCGGCCTCGGCGTCGACACGGTCTATGCCGATGCGGGCAAGGACGCCATCGACGGCGGTGGTGTCGGAAACGGCAGCAATGAAGGGGACACGGTTACCTTTGTCCTGTCAACCACAGGTCTGACGCTGGATCTGGACAATGCAGCAGCGAGTACCGGTTTTGCCGCCGGCGACACTTACCTCAATATCAAGAACTTCGTCGGATCGAACTTTGCCGACAAATTCTATGGCAGCGGCGGGGTTGACTATTTCTTTGGCGGCAAGGGCGCCGATCTTCTGGACGGTCGCGAAGGCGACGACTTCCTTTATGGCGAGGATGGCAACGACACGCTCAAGGGCGGGCTCGGCTCCGACAAGCTGTACGGCTTTTCGGACAACGATGCCCTCGAAGGCGGCGACGGGATCGACTGGCTCCATGGTGGCTCCGGCAATGACAAGCTCGACGGTGGCAGCGGCGATGACTTTCTGTTTGGCGAGGACAATGACGATATCGTCCTGGGTGGCCTTGGCAACGACCACATCGAAGGTGGCAACGGCAACGACACGTTGAACGGCGGCGACGGAAATGACCAGATGTTCGGCGGGCTGGGAAATGACAAACTCGATGGCGGCACCGGCAACGACTATGTCGAGGGCTTCGATGGCAACGACATCCTCAATGGCGGCGATGGCGATGACACGATTGAGGGCTGGACCGGCAACGACTCGCTGAATGGCGGCAAAGGCAAGGACGAGCTATTTGGCGGCGAGGGTAATGACGTCCTGCTTGGCGGCGCCGACGACGATCTTCTTGCAGGCGGCGACGGCAACGACACGCTGTCGGGCGAAGCCGGCAATGACATCATCTATGGCGGCAGCGGCATCAACAAGCTGACCGGCGGTACCGGCGTCGACACCTTTGTCTATAACGAAGCCTTTGCCCTGGTCAGCGACCGGAACACCATCTCGGACTTCAAGCTGGGCGAGGACAAGCTGCGCTTCGATGACATATTCAACGGCGCCGGCAGCGACCTGCAGGATCTGATCGATGCCGGCTATCATGCATCAAGCAGCGGCAGTACCCTTTCGATCTATACCAGCGTGTCGGGCGACCAGGCGGCGATTACGATCACCGGCTGGACCGGGCCGCAGGTCACGTCGATGTACGACCTCGGCTGGGCCCTTGGCGGCGATCTGGTCGTCAACCACTAGGCAGGAACCGAGCCGCCGCCCGGCCCGCGCGGCGGCTCGGCACCTTTCAGTTCGGGCGCCGCAATGCCTTCAGGGCATCATCGAGACCATCGAGGGTCAGCGGAAACATGCGTTCGCCCATGATCTGCTTCATGAGTTTGAGCGAGTGGATGAAGCCCCAGTAGTGGGTGTCGCGCGGATTGATCCAGGCGGCCTTGGGATAATGCCGCAGCAGCCGTTCCATCCAGGTGGCGCCCGATTCCTCGTTCCAGTGCTCGACCGAGCCGCCGGCATGGGTGATCTCGTAGGGACCCATGGTGGCGTCGCCGACGATGACCAGCGACCAATCGGGGCCATAGGTGTTCATGACCTGCGTGGTCGGCGTAAAATCATCGAAACGGCGCCGGTTGGTGCGCCACAGTCGCTCATATGGGCAGTTGTGGAAGTAAAACGTCTCCAGATGCTTGAACTCGGATTTGGCGGCCGAGAACAACTGGGCCGATTCCTCGATATGGTCGTCCATGGAGCCGCCGATATCGAGGAGCAGCAGCACCTTCACCTTGTTGCGCCGCTCCGGGCGCAGATGAAGGTCAAGCACGCCGCCATTTGCGGCCGTCGCCCGGATGGTACCGTTGAGGTCCAGTTCGTTGGCCTCGCCCTCGCGACCCCAGCGGCGCAAGCGGCGCAGCGCCAGCTTGATGCCGCGTGTGCCCAGTTCCACCTCGCCATCGAGATCCTTGAACTCGCGCTTGTCCCAGACCTTGACGGCGCGCCGATGGCGCGATTCCTTCTGGCCGATGCGCACGCCTTCCGGGTTGTAGCCGTAGGCGCCGAAGGGCGAGGTACCAGCAGTGCCGATCCATTTGGAGCCGCCCTGGTGGCGTTCCTTTTGTTCCGCCAGGCGCTGACGCAGCGTCTCCATCAGTTTTTCGAAACCGCCCAGGGCCTCGATTTGCGCCATCTCCTCTGGGCTGAGGTATTTCTCGGCCAGCCTCTTCAGCCATTCATCCGGAATTTCTGCCAGCAGATCCTCGCCGACATTGGCGATTCCCTGGAAATAAAGTGCGAAAACGCGGTCGAAGCGGTCGACCAAGCGCTCGTCCTTCACCAGGGTTGCGCGCGCCAGGTAGTAGAAATCCTCGATATCCAGCAGCACGACCTGCTGCTTCATCGCCTTGAGCAGGGTGAGGTATTCGGTGAGGCTGACCGCGACACCTTCGTTGCGCAAGGATGTGATGAAGCCGGCGAACATCGCCCGCCTATTGGCCGCGCCGGGCCAGGAAGGCGACGCGCTCGAAAAGATGCACGTCCTGTTCGTTCTTGAGCAGCGCGCCATAGAGGGGCGGCACCACCAGCTTCGGGTCGTTCGACTTCAGGACCTCTGGCGGAATGTCGTCGATCATGAGGAGCTTCAGCCAATCCAGGAGTTCCGAGGTCGCAGGCTTCTTCTTCAGCCCCGGCACCTCGCGGATGTCGAAGAACAGATTGAGCGCCTCGCGCACCAGGTCGTGCTTGATGTCGGGGTAGTGCGCCGCGACGATTCGTTCCATCGTCTCTCGGTCCGGAAAGCGGATGAAATGGAAGAAGCAGCGGCGCAGGAAGGCGTCCGGCAGTTCCTTCTCGTTGTTGGAGGTGATGATGACCAGCGGCCGGTGCCTTGCCTTCACCGTTTCCTTGGTTTCGTAGACGAAGAATTCCATGCGGTCGAGTTCCTGCAGCAGATCGTTGGGGAACTCGATATCGGCCTTGTCGATCTCGTCGATCAGCAGCACGGCGCGGGTGTCGGAGGCAAACGCCTCCCACAACTTGCCCCGGACGATGTAGTTGGAGATGTCGTGGACGCGGGCATCGCCCAGCTGGCCATCGCGGAGCCGCGCCACGGCGTCGTATTCATAGAGGCCCTGAGCCGCCTTGGTGGTCGATTTCACATGCCATTCAATGAGTGGCAGCCCGAGGGCCTGCGCCACCTCGCGCGCCAGTACGGTCTTCCCCGTGCCGGGCTCGCCCTTCACCAGCAGGGGCCGCTCCAGGCTCATGGCGGCATTGACCGCCACCTCGAGGTCGCGTGTGGTGATGTAGCTGCCGGTGCCGGCAAATCGGGGGGCGTCACTGGTCGTCTGTCGGGTCATCGTCCATTTCCAGGGTTGTGCGAGCGCGGCGATCCTCGACGAATTCCCCATGCGCCACAAGCTTGACCTTCCCGGCCGGCCACCCAATCTTTGCCGTCATGACCCAGCGCAATGCCCGCTTCAAGATCGGCGACATCGTCCGCCATCGCATCTATCCGTTCCGGGGCGTCGTTTTTGACGTCGATCCGGCTTTTGCCAATACCGAGGAATGGCTGCAATCGATCCCGGCCGATATCCGACCGCATCGCGACCAGCCCTTTTATCACCTGCTCGCCGAGAACACGGAAACGACCTATGTCGCCTATGTTTCGGAGCAGAATCTGCTGCCCGACGCGAGCGGCAGGCCGTGCCGGCACCCGATGATCCGGGATTTGTTCGACGGCCCCGAGCACGGCGCCTACCGCCTGAAGGCCGGTCGCGCCAACTGAACCCGATCTGCCGGCACAAAAGCCAACGATATCAATTGGCTTGACAATAGAACTAAAATAGAACATAAAGTGAATATATTGCACACACAAATGGAGGCCGCCATGCTCTCGACCGCTCGCCATGCCCTGGAAGCCATCGCCTTCTCCGCCCTCATCATGCTGATCATCTCGCTCCCCACGCTCGCCTGAGGCCGATTCCGGCGGCGGGTTCCCGACCAGGGGCCCGCCGGCCGACCTCTGGCAATCCGGACTTTCGATCGCGTCGTGAACCCGCTAGGTTGCGCCTGAGAATACAGAATCCGCACCCGGGATCGGTGGCCGAAGCGGCCCCGCCGGGCGGCAATCTGTCAGGGGCAAGCAGCCAGGGTTCCACATAGCCGATGTCGCCGATCCGCCGTTTCCTGCAACTCGAATCCGCCGGCGGGATCATCCTGTTGCTGGCCGCCATTCTGGCCTTCGTCTGCGAGAATTCCGCCCTCGCCCCGCTCTATCAGGGTTTCCTCGATTTGCCCTTCGGCATCAGCCTGGGCGGGGCCGGGATCGAGAAACCGCTATTGCTTTGGATCAATGACGGCCTGATGGCGGTCTTTTTCCTGGTGGTGGGGGCCGAGATCAAGCGCGAGTTGGTGGCGGGCGAATTGTCGTCGCCGGCGCAAGCCGCCCTGCCGGGCGTCGCGGCCCTCGGCGGCATGGCGGTACCGGCCATCATCTATCTCGCCATCAACAGCGGCGCGCCGCAGCTTGCGGTCGGTTGGGCAATCCCATCCGCCACTGACATTGCCTTTGCGGTCGCGGTGCTGACGCTGCTGGGCCCGCGCGTGCCGCACAGCCTCAAGGTCTTCCTGCTGGCGCTTGCCATCCTCGACGACCTCGGCGCCATCCTGATCATCGCCGTGTTCTATACCAGCGACCTGTCCACCACCGCCCTTGCCCTCGCCGGCGCTGGAATCCTGGCCATGGTGATCCTGAACCGCAGCGGCGTGTACCGGGCCTTACCCTATCTGGTGATCGGCGTCTTCGTCTGGGCCTGCGTGCTGAAATCAGGCGTGCATGCCACGGTGGCCGGCGTGGTGACCGCCATGTGCCTGCCCTATCGGGTCGACGGGCCGCGCGAGCAATCGCCGCTGCGGCGCGTCGAGAACGCGCTCCACCCCTATGTCTCCTACGGCATCATGCCGCTCTTCGCCTTTGCCAATGCCGGCATCAATCTGGCCGAGTTGTCGCTGGAATCCTTCACCCATACGCTGACGCTGGGCGTTGCCCTCGGCCTGTTCTTCGGCAAGCAGATCGGCGTCATGCTGGCGGTCGCCGGCGGCTCGGCACTCGGCCTGTTCCGGCGGCCGACCGGCGCCACCTGGCCGCAGATCTATGGCGTCTGCGTACTCACCGGGATCGGTTTCACGATGTCCCTCTTCATCGGCACCCTGGCCTTCCCGGACGCCCATCTGGGTGCGGAAATGCGCCTCGGCGTGCTCACCGGCTCGCTCGCCTCGGCGCTGTTCGGCTATGGTATCCTGCGCTGCCTGCCGCGACCGGGGATGGCTGGCAGCTGATCGCGCGCCAGCACCTGGCTCAGCGCCGCGCGGCCCCGAAGAACCGCCAGACCGGCACGGCAGCGCTCAGTTCCTCGCCCGCGGGCTGCGTCGCGGTGGCCTTCAGCTGGATCGCCCCGCTCTGCACGCCGACGACCTCGACCCGGTCCCCCTGCATGCGCAGCAACGGTCCGCCGGATGCGCCAAAGGTGGCATCGCAGTTGTGCAGCACCAGCGGCTGCTCGGCGAAGATTTTCTCGGCCTGGCAGCCGGCATCGCGCATGGCGATTTCGGGCCAGTCGCTGCTGTAGCCGGCATTGGTCATTTCGCCCGCCTGGCCCAGTCGATAGAGCGCCGGCCAGTCCAGCTGAGCCAGCGGGACCGGCCGGATATCCAGCTTCTTCTCCAGTTCCACCAGGACCCAGTCGCGGGCCATGCCGAACACTTGGAGGCGCCGCGCCGGATCGTATTCCGGATCAAAAATGAAAGCGCGGCCGCGGGAATGCGCGGCATAGCTGCCGCGGTCATAGCCGGCCACAAAATGCGTCTCCAGCGGGATGCCCCAGCGCCCGTCCGGCGCGTTCCACAGGCAATGCGCGGCCGTCAGCACCAGATCGGGCGCGACCAGCGTGCCGGTGCAATGACCGCGCCCCTCGAGATTGATGCGGCCGATGGCGATCCAGGGCCAGCTCGTGGAATCGACCCGAACCCGGTCGTCACTGCCGGTGACGCCGATCTTGGGGAGCGGCGGCAGCGAGTCTGCGCCGGCAGCGCCAGCGAAGAAGGAAAGGCAGGCCGCCGCGATCGCCACGCAAAGCCGGCCCGGCCGAATGCCCGGCCGAACTCCCGGCCGAATGGCTGCCCGCAAGCCCAAACCAGTTAACGACATGCGCAGTACGACACTCAGGGGGCCAGGATGGCGTTGTGAAACAAAAGTCCGATGAAGGCCGCCAGCGAAAAGGCCGCGACCGCAAGGCCGAACACAACCATCTGGCTGATCCGGTCGTTGGGGCGCAATTGCCGGTCCATGTCGCGCCGGGCGGCGCTGCGCTTCTCCCTGCCCATCAGCACGACGAGGTAGGCGCGGCTGCCAGGCAGGGGAATCGACAGGCGCAAGTCGATCGGATGGCGGCGCTGGATCGAGCCCTGCGCCACGCGGCTGATTGCCTCGGCCTGGGGGGGCGTCAGCGACTGGCGGATCTCCGCCGGAAGTTTGCGCAAGAATGCCTCGCCGCGGACCTCGTCCATCAGCATGGCTGCCCCCTTGAAAGTTGAAATACCCAGCCAGCGCCGGGCGATCAGACCGGGCCGCCCGCTGGCGCAACCTGGATGCAGCTTGACCGGCAATGTTTAATTTTTCTTTACCAAGATCGGCTATCGACGTGGAAACGCACGAAATGCCCGCCGCTTCGGCCTGCCGGCCATCGTTCCGCCGGTCCGCTCCAGCGTCCCGCGCATGGCTCTTTTGCATTGCATCGGCTAGAATCTGTCCAAAATCAGACAATTAACAGATCAATCCACTGTCACGGGGTTTCCATATCATGCGAGCGGACAAGCTGAAGCAGCAGTTGATCGACGAGATCGTGCGTTTCGTCGGCGACCGGATCGAGCGCAAGAGGGCGCCGCTGATCGAGGCTTTCATCCGGCACTTCTACGCCCTGGTGCCACTGGCGGATATCGCCGGGGAATCGCCCGAGGATCTGTTCTGCGCCGCCCTTTCCCTCGCCAATTTCTCCGGCCAGCGACAGGAGAAGCAGACCAAGGTGCGGGTATTCAACCCGCGGGTCGACGAGCATGGCTGGCGCTCGCCCCACACCGTGGTCGAGATCGTCAATGACGACATGCCCTTCCTGGTGGATTCAGTCACAGCCGAGCTGAACCGCCAGGAACTGGGCGTGCATCTGGTAATCCATCCGATCATGCCGGTCACCCGCGGCGCGAAAGGGGAGATGACCGGCATTGCCGGGCCGGAGGCGAAGTCGGAATCGATCATGCAGCTGCGGGTCAACCAGGTGGCGACCCAGGAACAGCTCGACATCATCCGCAATCGCCTGGAGGCGGTGCTTCGCGACGTGCGGCTCGCCGTCGAGGACTGGCAGCCGATGCGCGCCCGGCTCGATACCGTGATTGCCGAAATTACCAAGGGCAAGCTGCCGTTGCCGGCCGAGGAGGTGAGCGAGGTTGCCGCCTTCCTCAACTGGATCAACGACGACCATTTCACTTTCCTCGGATACCGTGAGTACAGCTTTGCCGAAGACGGTGACGCCATCACCTATCACATCCGGGATGACGCCGGCCTCGGCGTGCTGCGCGATGCCAATGTGCGCGTGTTCGAAGGCATGCGGAACCTCGATGCGCTGCCGCCGGACGTGCGCAACTTCCTGACCCAGCCGAAGTTGATCCTGGTCACCAAGGCGAATCTGCGCTCGACCGTCCATCGCAACGTTCATCTCGACACCTTCGGCATCAAGATCTTCGACAAGAAGGGCAAGGTGGTGGGCGAGCGGCTGTTCGCCGGTCTCTTCACCTCGGTCGCCTACAACCGGTCGCCCTGGGAAATTCCGCTGCTGCGGCACAAGGTGCAGACCGTATTCGACCGCGCCGGCTTCTCAGCCAACAGTCATGACGGCAAGGCGCTCACCAATATCCTGGAAACCTATCCGCGCGACGAACTGTTCCAGATCGACACTGAGGAATTGCTGGAAACGGCGCTTGGCATCCTCAATCTGCAGGAACGCCAGCGCGTCGCCCTGTTCGTACGGCGCGATCCCTACGAGCGGTTCCTGTCCTGCTTCGTCTATCTGCCGCGCGACTGGATGACGACGGAACTGCGCCTGCGCATCACCAATCTGCTGTGCAAGGCGTTCAACGGACGCCTCTCCAATTTCTACGTCCATCTGACCGAAAGTCCGCTGGCGCGCGTGCATCTCATCATCTCCACCATGCCGGGCGAGATCCCGGGCTATGATTCCAAGGAACTGGAGCAGCTGGTCGCCGATGCCTGCCGTTCATGGCAGGACCAGCTGCGCGAGGCGCTGATCGAGGCCAAGGGGGAGGCCGACGGCCTTGTCCAGCTGCGCCGCTATCGCAATGCCTTCCCCGCCGGCTTCGAGGAATCCTTCAACGCCCATGCCGCGGTCGGCGACATCGACCGTATCGAGGAGGCGATTCGGGAAAACTGGACCTCGATCAACCTCTATCGGCCGATCGAGGCGCCGGAAAACGAACTGCATCTCAAGCTCTACAAGATGGGCGAGAAGATCGCCCTGTCCACCGTGTTGCCGTCGCTGGAGAATTTCGGCCTCAAGGTGATCAGCGAAATGCCGTTCGAGGTGCATCCCGAAGGCACCGAGCAGCCGGTCTGGATCCACGCCTTCGTCATGGTGACGGCGGACGGTGCCGATATCAACATCGCCGACATCCGCGCCAAGTTCCATCAGGCCTATGCCAAGATCTGGAGCGGGCAGATGGAGGATGACGGCTTCAACCGGCTGGTGATGACGGCGCGCCTCGGCTGGCGCGACATCACCCTGATGCGCGCCATGTGCAAGTATCTGCGCCAGGCCGCGATTCCGTTCAGCCAAGCCTATATGGAAGCGACGCTGAACGCCAACCCGCAGATCACGCGCAAGATCGCCAAGCTGTTCCATGTGCGCAACGATCCTGCGTTCCAGGACGAGCGCCCGGCAGCGGCGCAGAAGATCGAGGCCGAGATCGCGACGGCCCTGGACGCCGTGGTCAATCTGGACGAGGACCGCATCCTGCGGCGCTATCTCAACTTCGTGCAGTGCACCCTGAGAACCAATTTCTACCAGCCGGCTGCAGGTGGCGGACGCAAGGAATACGTCTCCTTCAAGCTGGATTCAGCGCGCATCGAGGAACTACCCCTGCCGCGGCCGCTGGTCGAAGTTTTCGTCTATTCCCCCCGCGCGGAAGCCATTCACCTACGTGGCGGCAAGGTCGCGCGCGGCGGCATCCGCTGGTCAGACCGGCGCGAGGATTTCCGCACCGAGGTCCTCGGCCTGATGAAGGCGCAGATGGTGAAGAACGCCGTTATCGTGCCGGTGGGATCGAAGGGCGGCTTTGTCGTCAAGCGGCCGCCGCAAGGTGGCGATCGCGACGCCATGATGGCCGAGGTGGTGCATTGCTACAAGACGCTGATGCGCGGCCTGCTCGACATCACCGACAACCTGGCTGGCGGCAAGGTGGTTCCGCCAGCCAATGTCGTGCGCCATGACGAGGACGATCCCTATCTGGTCGTTGCCGCGGACAAGGGCACGGCTACCTTCTCCGACATCGCCAACTCGGTTTCGCGCGAATACGGTTTCTGGCTTGACGACGCCTTCGCCTCTGGCGGCTCGGCGGGCTATGACCACAAGAAGATGGGCATCACCGCCCGCGGCGCCTGGGAATGCGTGAAGCGGCATTTCCGCGAACTGGATCACGACATCCAGAACGTCGACTTTACCTGCGTCGGCGTCGGCGACATGTCCGGCGACGTCTTCGGCAACGGCATGCTGCTGTCCGAGCACACCAGGCTGGTGGCTGCCTTCAACCACATGCACATCTTCCTGGATCCGAACCCGGATCCGGCATCCAGCTTTGCCGAGCGCCGCCGTCTTTTCGACCTGCCGCGCTCGACCTGGAGCGACTATGACCCAAAACTGATCTCGGCCGGCGGCGGCATATTCGAGCGCAAGGCCAAATCGATCCGCCTCAGCGCCGAGGTCAAGCAGCGCTTCGGCATCGCCAAGGACCAGGTGACGCCGAACGAACTGATCCAGATCCTGCTCAAGGCCGAAGTCGACCTGCTGTGGTTCGGCGGCATCGGCACCTATGTGAAGTCGTCCGACGAATCCCATGCCGATGTCGGCGACCGCGCCAATGACGCGATCCGCGTCGATGGCGAGATGCTGCGCTGCCGCGTGATCGGCGAGGGTGCCAATCTCGGCTGCACGCAGCGGGGCCGTATCGAGGCGGCATTGTCCGGCAAGCGCATCAACACGGATGCGGTCGACAACTCCGCCGGCGTCGACACATCTGACCACGAAGTCAACATCAAGATCCTGCTCAACGAAGCGGTCGCCAATGGCGACCTTACAGTGAAACAGCGCGACCAGTTGCTGGCCGAGATGACCGAGGAGGTCGGGCATCTGGTGTTGCGGGACAATTACCTGCAATCCCAGGCGCTTTCCGTCGCCGAGGCGCAGAGCTATACGCTGGTCGACCAGCAGGGCCGCTTCATGCGCGGACTCGAACGAATCGGGCGGCTGGACCGGGGGATCGAATTCCTGCCCGACGACGAAATCATGCGCGGCCGCGTCACCCAGCGCATCGGCCTCACCCGCCCCGAGGGTGCCGTGCTGCTGGCCTATGCCAAGAACGTGCTCTATGACGAATTGCTGCCTTCGGACCTGCCGGACGACCCGCAGCTGGTCGACGACCTCATCAACTATTTCCCGACCAAGCTGAGGCAGAGCTATCACGCCCTCATCCTGAAGCACCGACTGCGGCGCGAGATCATCGCCACCGTGGTGACCAACAGCATGGTCAATCGGATGGGCGCCACCTTCGTCCACGTGACTCGTGAAAAGACCGGCCAGAGCGCCTCGGCGATCGCCCGCGCCTATGCTGTCACCCGCGCGGCCTTCAAGCTGCGTGACATGTGGAACACCATCCAGGGGCTCGACAACAAGGTTTCTGCCAGCGTCCAGACCTCGATGCTGCTGGAGATCAACCGTCTTGCCGAGCAGGCGACCCTCTGGTTCCTGCGCAATGGCGAGCAGCCGCTCGATGTCGCTGCCAATATCGCCGCGACCGAGCCGGGCATCAGCGCGGTCGAAGCCGCGCTTCCGAACCTGCTTTCGCCGGGCGACCAGGCGGCCAATCTGAAGCGGGCCGGCAACCTCATGTCGGCCGGTGTGCCGGAAGCGCTGGCGCGCCGCATCGCGCAGCTCGGCAGCCTCGCCGCGACGCTGGATGTGGTGCGCATCTCGGCCCAGACCAGGATCAAGGTCGAGGACGTGGCCCGGACCTTCTTCGCGATCGGCGACCAGTTCAACCTGGATTGGCTGCGGAGCGGCGCCAAGGGGCTGATCGGCGACAGTCACTGGCAGCGCCTGGCGGTCTTCGCCATCGTCGACGACCTCAACACGCACCAGCGCGACCTGACCCTGGCCGTCCTCGGCAACGATCTTGGCCTGACCGGGCCCGAGGCGATCGAGGGCTGGAAGGCGACGCGGGGGGCCGCCCTCGCCCGTTCCGACGCGCTGTTCACCGAATTGCGCCAGACCACCAAGCTGGAACTGGCCATGCTGGCCGTGGCCAACCGGGCGCTGCGGAGCCTGTTGAGTTAGCGGGGCGCATACCGGCGCCCCAGGATGATCCGGCATCCTGCGGCCAGCAGGGGATGCCGGCACCGCGGCCGGACACTCGCGGCCGCGCTCCCCTTCCCGGGCTCCCCCGGACCGACCGGTGTCAGGGGCACCATGCGGTCATTTCCACCGCGGCAAGGCGGTCGCCGGCACCTTTGGCAGACCGGCGCAGCCTCTGGCTTCTTTCAAGGTTTTCTTTGCTTTTCCGCCGCTTGGCCGCTATCAAAGGGCCGCGATCCGGGCTGGGCGGGGCCAGGCCGGATTGCCGATAATGAGGACGCAACAAACAGCGCTGATCGGAAAAGCGGGTCGGGGGAACATGCAAGGCTCTGACAGCACTATGGACGAGCTCAATCGATTGCGGCGTCAGATCGACGCCATCGATGACCAGTTGCACGATCTGCTGATGCGACGGACCGAGCTCGCTGTCGCGGTCGGCGCTGCCAAGGCAGCGAAGCAGCCCGTCTCCGGCAATTCCCCGGCCGAGGGCGCCAAGTTCATCCGCCCGGCCCGTGAAGCCAAGATCCTGCGCCGCCTGATCGCGCGCCACCGGGGCAAGCTGCCCAAGGCGGTCGTGGTGCGGATGTGGCGCGAGATGATCTCGGCCCTCCTTCAGGTCGAGGGGCCGTTTGCGGTGGCCGTCTACGCCCCCCAGGGCCAGCCCGGCTATTGGGACCTGGCCCGCGACCATTATGGCAGCCGCGTCAAGATCCTGACCTTCAGCCGCGTCGACCGCGCCCTCTCGGCCGTGATGGACGGGTCGGCGACTGTCGCCGTCCTGCCCTTCCCGCGCGAGGACGAGACGGATTCCTGGTGGCGACGCCTGATCGGCTCGCCCCAGCTTCCCCATATCATCGCCCGGCTGCCCTTCGGCGACCCCGGCAACCAGCGCAATCCCGACCTGCAGGCGCTGGTGGTCGGCCGGACACCGACCGAACCCACGGACCGGGATCACTCCCTGCTGGTGCTGGAGGCGCCCGAGCCGATCAGCCGCTCGGCGCTGCGCCAGGCCCTGGCCAATGTCGGGCTGGAAACCAGCTTCATCCATGGCGGCCGTGACCGCCGGGGACCGGATCTCAATTTGGTCGAGGTGGCCGGCTATGTCGCCGCCCAGGACCCGCGCCTCACGCTGGTGATGAATGCCCTCGGCAAGGATACACTGGGCCGCGACGCGCGCCTGCACGCGATTGGTGCCTATGCCGAACCGCTGACCAAGGCCGAGCTAGCGGACGAACCGGCCGGCGGCGTGCATTGAGCCCGCGGTCCATTTTCTAGGAGTTGCGCAAGATGACACTCGCCGTCCGTCCGGGAATCATGGAAATCGCCGCCTATGTGCCGGGCGAACATGAGCTGCCGGGTTCGGGTCCGATCCACAAGATGTCGTCCAACGAAAGCGCCTTGGGCGCCAGTGCGGATGCCATGGCGGCCTATGCCAAGGGTGCTACGGAGCTGCACCGCTATCCCGACGGCGCCAGCCATGCCCTGCGCGCAGCCCTGGCGCGGGAAGTGGGCGGCCGCGAGGACGAGATCATCTGCGGCACCGGCTCGGATGACATCCTGGTCCTCATCGCCCGCGCCTATGCCGGGCCGGGCGACGAAGTGCTCTATTCGCGCCACGGCTTCCTGATCTATCCCATCGCCGCGCAATCGGTCGGTGCCGTACCGGTGACGGCGCCGGAAAAGGACCTCACCACGGATGTCGATGCGCTGCTCGCCACGGTGACGCCGCGGACAAAGATCTGCTTCGTGGCCAACCCGAACAACCCGACCGGCAGCTATATCCCGGCCAGCGAGATGCGCCGCCTGCGCGAGGGCCTGCCCGGTAACGTCCTGTTGGTGGTGGACGCCGCCTATGCCGAGTATGTCGACCGGCCGGACTATACTGACGGCTCCGAACTGGTGAAGGAATACGACAATGTCATCGTGTCGCGCACCTTCTCCAAGATCCATGGCCTCGCGGCGCTGCGCCTCGGCTGGGCCTATGGGCAAGCCAGCATCGTCGGCGTGCTGCATCGCATCCGCGGTGTCTTCAACGTGGCGGCCCCGGCCCAGATCGCCGGTATCGCCGCCTTGGCCGACCACGCGCATGTCAAGCGCTCGAAGGCGCATAACGACTACTGGCTACCCTGGTTCGTGGATCAGCTGAAGGCGATCGGCCTTCACCCCTATCCCTCGGTCACCAATTTCGTGCTGGTGCGCTTCCCGAGCGATCCCAAGTTGAATGCCGATGCGGCGGAGAAATTCCTGAAGTCGCGCCGCGTGCTGGTGCGCAAGATGGGCGCCTATGGCCTGCCTGACTGCCTGCGCATCACCATCGCCGAGGAAGCGGCCGTCCGGGCCTGCGCCGCGGCGCTCGGCGAATTCGTGCAAGGGGCGGCGACACAATGACGGAGACGCCGATCTTTCCGCGCGTCGGCATCATCGGCATCGGCCTCATCGGCTCGTCGCTGGCGCGGGCGATGCAGCTCGGCCGGCTGGCCGGCGAGATCACCATCTTCGACGCCAGCGCCGAGGCCCGGGCAGCCGCACAGGAACTCGATCTCGGCCAGGTCCATGATCGCCTCGGCGATGCCATCGCCGATGCCGACCTCGTCATCGTCGCCGTGCCGATCGGCGCCTATGCAGCGCTCGGACCGCAGCTTGCCAGGGGGTTGAAGCCCGGGGCCATCCTCAGCGATGTCGGCTCGGTCAAACAGGCGGTGGTGCGGGATCTCGGCCCCCATGTGCCGGAAGGTGTCCACTTCATTCCCGGCCACCCCATCGCCGGCACCGAACATTCGGGACCGCGCGCTGGTTTTGCCGAACTGTTCAAGGGCCGCTGGGCGATCCTGACCCCCGTGCCCGGCACCGATTCCGCAGCCACCGAGCGCCTGAAGGCACTGTGGGAGCGCATGGGGTCGATGGTCGAGATCATGGAGCCCAGCCATCACGACCAGGTGCTGGCCATCACCTCGCATCTGCCGCATCTCATCGCCTATACCATCGTCGATACGGCGACACAGCTGGAGACCTCGACCCAATCCGAGGTGATCAAGTTCTCGGCCTCCGGCTTCCGCGATTTCACCCGCATTGCCGCCTCGGATCCCACCATGTGGCGCGACATCTTCCTCAACAACCGCGAGGCGGTGCTGGAAATCCTCGGCCGCTTCACCGAGGATCTGACGGCGCTTCAGCGGGCCATCCGCTGGGGCGAAGGCGACAAGCTGTTCGAGACCTTCACCCGCACCCGCGAGGTGCGCCGCGGCATTATCGACGCGAAGCAGGCGTGACGGGGTGGGCGAGAAGGCATGACCGCTACCCGCCGAAAGCCATGTCGTGACATGGACGAGGTCCGCGAGGAGATCGACGCCCTCGACCGCGCGATCGTGGCGTTGCTGGCGGACCGGATGCACTTCATCAACGAGGCGGGGCGCCTGAAGGCGGATCGCGCGGCGGTGCGCGACGAGGCGCGGGTCGAGGACGTCATCGCCAAGGTGCGCGCCACGGCCCTGGCCGCGGGGATCGATCCCGACTTCGTTGAACCGCTCTATCGCGACCTGATCGAACGTTCGATCCAGCACGAGTTCGGCGTCTTCGACCGCCTGCACAAATCCTGACCGACGCTTGGGACAGGCCGCCCCGCAAAATTCACTTGCACGGCCGGGCAATATCCCTTAATCGCCGAATTCTCGGGGCTATCTGGTCGACAATCCCGCGTTTCCGCGCCACCCGCGAGCTTCTGGCGCAAGCCTGCTGCCGGTTTGTTGCAGCATACCGACCGCATTTTCTGAACATGAGGTAGAAATGGCAAAATTTCCCTACAAGGGTCGTATCGTAATGATTGGATATGGCTCGGTCGGCCGGTGCACGATGCCGCTGATCGAGCGTCACTTCGACATGCCCTTGTCTAATGTCACGGTCATCGACGGCCACGACCACAGCGATGATGCCGCGCGCTTCATCGAAAAGGGCGTCAAATACATCGTCCAGCCGGTGGATGAAAAGAACTACGGCAAGCTCCTCGGCCAGCACCTGAAGAAGGGCGACCTCCTGATCAATCTGTCGGTCGAGGTCGATTCTCTGGCCCTCATCGCCTGGTGCCAGAAGCAGGGCGTCCTCTATATCGACACCTGCATCGAGCCCTGGGCCGGCTATTACGACAACGCGTCCATCCCGGAAGAGCAGCGCACCAACTACTATCTGCGCCACCGGGCCCTGGAAGCGGCCAAGAAATTCCCCAAAAACGGTCCCTCGGCTCTGCTGACCCATGGCGCCAATCCGGGCCTCATTACCCATTTCATCAAGCAGGGCGTCCTCGACATCGCGCGCATGCGCGGCCTGGATGCAACCAAGCCCAAGACCCGCGAGGCCTGGGCCAAGCTGATGCGCGATTGCGGCGTCAAGGTCATCCACGTGGCCGAACATGACCTGCAGATCACGGATGTGCCGAAGCGGCCGAACGAGTTCTGCAACACCTGGTCGATCCATGGCTTCGTCGGCGAAGGCTGCCAGCCGGCCGAACTCGGCTGGGGCACGCATGAGAAAAGACTTCCCGAGAATGCCGCCGAGCACAAGGTCGGCAGCAAGGCCGCCATCTACCTGCGTCAGCCGGGCTGCACCACCGAGGTGCGTTCCTGGACGCCGCATGGCGGGCCGATGATCGCCTATCTCATCACCCATGGTGAATCGATTACCACCGCGGATTACTTCACCGTGACCGAAAAGGGCAAGGTGACCTTCCGGCCGACCGTGCACTACGCCTATCACCCCTGCGACGACGCCGTGCTCTCGGTGCGTGAGTTCCAGGAGCGGGGCTTTGTCCTGCAGAAGGACATCCGCCCGCTCAACGAGGAGATCGTCGACGGCATCGACGAGCTGGGTGCGCTGCTGATGGGCGATTTCGGCGCCTATTGGTTTGGCTCGCAGCTGTCGATCCACGAGGCGCGCCGCGTCATGGGGCCGGATTACAACGCCACCTCGCCGCAGATCGCGGCGCCCGTGCTGGCCGGCGCCATGTGGCTGATCGAGAACCCCAACAGGGGTGTCGTCGAGCCGGAGGATATTGACCACGACTACATCCTCGACATCTGCCGGCCCTATCTCGGCCCGGTGGTCGGCTGTTTCTCGGACTGGAATCCGCTGAAGGACCGCAACGTCCTCTTCCCCGAGCCCAATCTCGACATGTCGGATCCCTGGCAGTTCGAGAACTTCCGCGTCCGCCGCTAGGCGACTTAGATTGCACGAGACGAATGGGCCCGCGTGAAAGCGCGGGCCCTTTCCATTATTGCCAGGTGAAGACCGGCAAGGGGGCGAGGCGAATGGGCCCCAGCCAGATGAAGCCCTGCTGCAGGCTCAGGGCCGCACTGGCGACGCGGCGGCCCTTGTCGTCAGGTTTGGCCAGATTCTCGGCCATCATGCGCCCGGTAGCGACGGCTGGACCTGAAATGAGGCCCTCAGCCGCGAGGAGGTCGATGGTTTCCGGCAGGCCCGCGGCGCGGATGGTAAGTGCGCCCAGCACCTGCAGGTTGCGATCCAGCGCCAGCGTGCCCTCGCCGGCGAGATCGAGCGGTGCCTGGACGAAAGCAAAACGCGTCAATTCCAGCGTGCCGCCATTCTCCGCCCAGCGCGCGATCGCCTGACGCGGCGGCAGGTCCAGCGGTACCGGCCCGAGGATCGTCGCTGCCAGTCCCAGGGAAGCGATCGGCTCTGCAGTCAGCGCCCGCATCCCCTCCGGCAAGGTTATGCCGGCAAGGTCCATCTCGACGCCCAGCAGCGGGTCAGTATGGGCGCGCGCCATGAGTGGCGGGAACGTCGCTGCGAGATTCGCCCGTTGCGCGGTGTAGATCTGTGCATCGCTGACCAGTGAAACACCGCCGGCCTGAATGGCGATGCGCTCCAGGCGACCATCGGCCAACAGCATCACCTGACCCTTGGCCTCGGCGAGGCTGACGGTTTCAGGGGGTTTGCCCGGCACCGACAAGGTCGCCGTCACGGGCGCCGTCGCCTGGAATTCGATTACCCGCCACTGCCACGGGCGCATGGTGGCGGTGACAGTGGCTGTCGATACCGACCAGATTCCGTCGGCCACCGGTTGGCGCAACAAGACATTGGCGAAATCGCGGCGGAAGGCGAAGGGAAATCCGGCTATGGCCGCGTCATCGAACACGACGTCGCGGCCCGTGGCACGCTCGTTTTCCGCCCAGTCGGCAATGCCTTGTTCCAGTACCCCGGCCATGTAACGCCAATAGGCGACATAGCCACCAGCGAGCAGAACCAGGAGGACAAGGGCAGCGACCAGGAGCTTGCGGCGGCGCTTCACGACGGCAATCAGGCCGGGCCGGTGGCCCCGGCCAGTGCCGGGTCGGGCCTCCCCGCACCCGGTGGCGGTTGCAGGCGGTCCCGGTTGAGGCGCCGCTCGAGCCAATAGAGGATGCGGGTCAGGATGAAGACCAGGATGACATAGAGCAGCGCTGCCGCGATCAGCGTGTCGTAGACGCGGAAGGTCTGCTGCTTGATGTAGTTGGCCCAGCCGAGAATCTCGTAGACGGTGATGGTGGAGGCGAGCACCGTCGCCTTCAGCAGCAGGATCGTTTCGCCGGTCATGGTGGGGAGGCAGATGCGGATGGCGCGCGGCAGGGTGATGCGCCAGAAGATTTGCATCTTGTTCATGCCGAAGGCCTTGCCGGCCTCGATCTCGCCATAGGGGACAGCCTGGATGGCGCCGCGCAGGATCTCGGCCGTGTAGCCCGCGGTATTGATGCTGAGGGCGAAGACTGCCCACCAATAGGCATCGCGCAAATAGGGAAACAACCAGGTCTCGCGCATGCCGGGGAGGCCCATGATGGCGGCCCGCACGCCGTAATAGATCAGGAAGAACTGAACCAGCAGCGGCGTCCCGCGCATCACCAGGATATAGAGATAGGCCGGCATCCAGAGCAGCGGGTTGGGCGAGACGCGCGCCACCGCCACCGGCAGCGCCAGCAGATTGCCGATGACGCAGGAGAGAATGGTGAGCGTCAGCGTGATGACGATCGGCGTCGACCAGAAGGTCTTGCCCCAGAGCAATTGCGGGATGACCTCGGTCAGCATGTAGATCGGATCGAACTGCATCTCAGACAGCCCTCCGGACGCCACGGTTGAGCCGTCGCTCGAGGAAATAGAGCCCGATCATCGAGGTCACCGTCAGCAGCAGGAAGAAGCCCGCCGTGACCGAGTAGAAAAAGAAGAACATCTTGGTGGCGCCGGCCGCAGTCTTGCCGGCGGTCAACAATTCGGGCGCGGCACCCAGCACCGCGACCAATGCGCTCTCCTTGGTGACGTTCAGCCAGATATTGCCGAGGCCAGCCGTCGCGTAGCGCAGCATCTGCGGGAACAGGATGCGGCGGAAACGAAGCAGGAATGGCATGCCATAGGCCCGTGCCGCCTCGAGCTGTCCCTTCGGCACCGCCAGGATGGCACCGCGCAGAACCTCGGTGATGTAGGCACCGGCAATAAAGCCAAGGGCCGCGATGGCCGCCGCCGGGGCGCTGATTTCCAGATCCTCGCCGGCGAGGCCGAGCCCGACGAGCACGGCTTTGAGCGTGCTGGTGCCGGTGTAGTAGATGAGCAGCAGCAGGATGAGTTCAGGCACCGCGCGCACGATGGTCGTGTAGGAATCGCCCACCCGGACCAGCCATTTGCGCCCGCTGAGCTTGGCACCGGCGCCCAGCAGACCAAGCGCAAATCCGACCAGATAGCCGCCGATTGCAAGTTCAAGGGTAAAGAGCAGCCCCCAAACGAACTCGTCCAGCCAGCCCCGATCGCCCCAACTCATCAATACGGCGTAGGATTGGTCAGCCCCCATGCCCCAGCGGCCCTCTTCCTGTTTCCGGGGCTTGGCGCCCGCCTTGTTCTATGCCCATGAAATGGCAAATGCTGCCCGGGCGCAAGCCCGGGCAGCATCCGTTCAACCCGTCACGGCTTGATCAACCGACTGGATCAGCCGCCATAGATATCGAAGTCGAAATACTTCTTCGAGATCTCGTCATACTTGCCGTTCTCGCGCACCGCCTTGATGGCGGCATTGATGCGCTCGCGCAATTCGTTGTCCTCCTTGCGCAGGCCGCCGCCGACACCTTCACCGAAGATGGGATCATCCGGTGCGACCAGCTTCACTTCCATGTCCTTGCCCTGATCCGACTTCATGAACGCGTCGAGCGCGATCGAATCGGCCAGCACCAGATCGACACCGCCGGCGACGAGGTCGGCATTGGCGTTGTCCTGGGTGTCATAGAGCTTGATCTCGGCGGCGCCGCCGAACGCCTTTTCGGCATAGTTGGCGTGGATCGTCGAGGTCTGCACACCGATGATCTTGCCGGCAACACTGTCGGGATTGGCCGGATCCGGCTTGATGTCGCTGCTCTTCGGGCCAATGAAATGGGCCGGCGTGTTGTAGTACTTGTCGGTGAAGGATATCTGCTGCTTGCGCTCGTCGGTGATCGACATCGAGGCCCAGATCACGTCGATCTTCTTCTCGAGCAGGGCCGGAATGATGCCGTCCCAGGCCACCGGCACAAGTTCGCAATTGGCCTTCATTTCGGCGCAAACGGCCTCCATCAGCTCGACTTCCCAGCCCACCCAGTTACCGGCGGAATCCGGCGAGGCGAAGGGCGGATAGGGCTCGGCAGCGAAGCCCATGCGGACGGTGTCCTGTGCCTGCACGGTGAAGGCCGTCACGGCCATGACGGTGCCGGCGACGATACTTCCCAGAATCGTTTTCTTCATGATCTTTCCCTGGTTTGGTTATTCGGGTCAAAAGTTGCGCTGAGCCCGTCGACCGTTCTTGCGCCGGTTCGATCGGCTGCGGCGAGCCTAGCACAGGAATTTTACGCTTGGGTAGCGGCCTCTGGCTGGGTTTCCGACAAATCGCCGTGAAGCCGGTTAACTTTTCCGCAGGAAGGCCTCGAACCGGTCCATGGCCTCGGCCAGGCGATCATTCGATTGGGCATAGCAGAGCCTGAGATACCCCTCGCCCCCCGCGCCGAAGGCCGTGCCGGGGGCAAGGCCGACGCGGCCGTCCACCACCAGGCGCTTGCAGAATTCCAGCGGGTCGCCCATATCGGCGACCTGCAGCATCAGATAGAACGAGGCGTCGGCTGGAATTACGTTGACGCGGTTCATGCCGGCAAGACGATCTAGCACGAGATCGCGGCCGCTCTTGCAGCGCGCCACCATCCATTTCACCCATTCCTCGCCCTCGCGTACCGCCTTTACGGCTGCCGCCTGCAGGAAAGGTTGCCCGCCGGAGGTGTTGAACTCGATCAGCCGGTCGAGCACCGGAACGGCGGGTTGCGGCATGACCATCCAGCCGATCCGCCAACCGGTCATCGCCCAGGTCTTGGAAAAACTGTTGACCACGAAGAGGGGGTCATCCGGCCCCGCGATCTCGAGGAAGGTCGGCGCCACGGGCCGGTTGTAGACAAGGCGGTTGTAGACCTCGTCGGCGACCAGCGCCAGATTCCTGCGGCGGCAGAAATTCAGCACGGCCAGGCGCTGCTCTTCCGGCATGATCCAGCCGGTCGGGTTGCCCGGGCTGGCGACATAGATGGCGCGGGTGCGCGGGTCGCAGGCTTCGAACAGGCGGTCGAGATCGAGATGCCAGCCGTCACCGCGCCCCTGCATCGGCACCTGGCGCGCTTCCCCGCCCATGATCTCGACGGCACGATAGATGTTGGGCCAGACCGGCGAGACGCAGACCATGTTGTCGCCGGCGCCGATCAGGGTCTGCACGATCAGCATCATTGCATTCATGCCGCCCGAGGTGACGGCCAAGCGCTCCGGGTCGACCGTGATGCCATAGAGGTCGCGATACTGGTCGACCAGGGCCTGGCGCAGTTCCGGGATGCCGCGCTTGTAGGTATAGAAGGTGCGCCCTGCGGCCAGCGCCTCGGCGGCTGCGTCGCAGATGAATTTCTCGGTCGGCAGGTCGCCCTCGCCCACCCAGAGACCGACCACGTTGGGCACCTTGAAGCCCATTTTCCATACGTCGACGATCTGCGAATCCTGGAGTTCGGCAATGGCGGGGCGGATGGCAAAGCTGGCGGCGGTCATCGACGTTTTCCTGGCTGGTTGGCGCAGGTCAATCTGCAATGAGGTCAGCGGCAAGCGCAATCACCGCGCCGCGCATGGCGGTCATGCAATTGCCCGAATTCGCCCAAACATGCCGGGTCATTCGGGCCGGATTTTATCAAGTCGGAGTTCTCAGGCGGGATTTCTCAGGCGGGATTTCTCAGGCCGAAACTCTCAGGTCGAAACTCTCAGGCCGGATTGAAGAATATGCGCGTGTTGTCATAGCCGGCCGTTACGGTCAGCACCTGGCCGGCAACAACCTCGACCGGTTGCGTGAAGAAATGCATCGCCTGTTTCCAGTGATTGGTGCGCGTCTTGCTGGCCGAGTGATAGACAATCTCATCATCCATGTGCAGGTCGAACCAGAAGGCGACGCCATGGCAGATGCCGCCGTCAGTGACCCGGAAGGCGACCCGGTGGCTTGCCTTCTCGGCAAGGTCGGTGCGGAAGTCAAAACCGAAAATCTCGACCTCGTCAGACAGGCGTTGGTGCGGATCGACGCCAAGATCGATCTGGGCGTAACCCGGCGAGCGCATCGCATCCATCGGCGACATGTCGAAGCCCGCAATCTCGCGCACCGGATTGATGCGCGCCAGATGATCGCAGCGCAGCAGGCAGCCGGAAACCCGCGCAGCCTGCGGAATGATGCGCGCATCCGGCTTCAACAGATTCTCGCGCGCATGGCGGATGACCGAGATCATGCCGGGCGCCAGCAGGCCGACATTGATCAATTCCGAGACGAAGAGGTCGGCGCGTTCCGGCAGGTCCTCGCCCAGCTTGAGCTGCGTTGACTTCTTGACGATTACGGAGATGCGGTCGTCATAGCCGTTCCTGGCGATGACCGACTTGGCGAGCTCGGCAATGGCCGGCAGCACCTCGCAGGTGACGACACGCCTGGCACCCGCACGCGCCGCCATCATGGCGACGATACCGGAGCCGGTCCCGATCTCGAGCACCAGATCGTCCGGCCTCACATTGCGCCGGAGCGCGGCGGAATAGGCCTCGTTGCGCTCTGAATCATTGATCATCGGCAGGTGCCAGGCCGGGATCACGCTGGAGAGTTGCAGGCGCTGGGCGAATTGCAGGTCCGGATCGTCGGGAAAGCGTCCCAGCCCCTGGCGCAGGATGTCGAGCGCCTCTTCCGGCTTGTGCTGGTCGTGCAGCACCTGGGAGAGAGAGGCATAGGCCGGGGCGCAATCGGGATCGAGTTCGACCGCACGACGGAAATATTCCTCGGCGGCCGCCACGTCGTC
This sequence comes from Dongia mobilis, assembly GCF_004363235.1. Taxonomy (GTDB): domain Bacteria; phylum Pseudomonadota; class Alphaproteobacteria; order Dongiales; family Dongiaceae; genus Dongia; species Dongia mobilis. The sequence goes on along the minus strand of NZ_SNYW01000006.1, from coordinate 407,871 downwards.
CATCTGGTAAAGCAGTTCGCCCAGATTGACATGGGCATCGACATAGGTCGGGTCGTGGATGATCGCCTCGCGGAAGCAGATCAGCGCCTTGTCGAACTGGCCGCGCCGTTTCAGCGCCACCCCCAGATTGTTGATGGCGGAAACCGGCGCCGGCTGGCGGCCGAGGGCGCGGCGAAAGGCCAGTTCGGCATCCTCCACCTGGTTGAGGCGCAGCAGCGCGTTGCCGAGATTGTTCCACGCCATGCTGTCGTCGGGACTGAGCTGCGTCGCCCGATGGAAGTCGGCCGCGGCCTCCTGGTCCAGGTCCTCGGCATAACGTAGGGCGCCGCGGCTGACGTAGAATTTCGACTGGTTCGGGTCGAGGGCGATGGCACGCTCGACCAGTTCCAGCGCGGCCGCCACGCCGGCACCGCTCTGATAGGTGATAATGCCGAGCAGATGGATGGCGGGCGCGTGGGCGGGATCTTCGGCAATGATGGCGGAACAGATGCGGCTCGCCTCTTCCACGCGCCCCGCTTCCAGGGCCGCACCGGCAGCAACGAGGTTGGCCGCATGCGGATCCACCGGGGTGTCGCCCCGGCCGTCTGAGTCGAAGGTTTCCTCTGGCGCCACAATGCCCCCGAAAATTGCCGATGCAACCGATCACGGAACCAGGCTGCGGCCGAATCGACCGCGCCGGCTTAGTTGACTGTCAGCCTATCGTGCCCCGAGAGCAAGGCCTGGAGAGCAAGTAAGGTTCGAGAAAAGTATGAGCCGGGCCGCTGGCCATGCCGCCGAGGCGTCTCGGCCCATCTTGCCGGCGGGCCGGCGGATTTGCCGGGTATCAGGCCGAGATGGGGTATCAGGCGATGATATTGACGAGGGATCCGCGCGGAGCGGTCGCGGCGCCTGACGGCAAGGGCTGGGCCCCTGCGGTGCCGCCCGAAGCCGGGGCCGCTTGCGGGGCAGCCTGCGGCGCCTGCTGCACGCTGGCGCTGCCGGCGGCCTCCCGCGCAGCGGAAACCGCCTGGGTCAGCAGATTGGCCACGGATTGCTGCTGCTGTTGCTGGGCCTTGATGCCGCTGACGGCGGCCTGCTGGCCCCGCTGGATACTGGCAATCTGTGATGCGGCGAAACCGGCGGCGGCAACATCCATGAGCGGAAATCCTGTACGGGTATCTGGTCGGTTGGCTCAGACGGTGACGTCGAGCAGGGTCTGCAGGGTCTCATTTTCCGTGCGAATCACTGCCGCATTGGCCTTGAAGCTGGTCGCAGCCAGGCTCAGGGAAACGACATCCTCGGCCTGCACCGGCCCCTCGGCAATGTTCTGGGCCGCCTGTTCAACCTGGTTCTGGGCCTTGCGCAGGCCCTCCACCGCGGTGTTGATGGCGCTTGGCGTCGATATTTCCACGCGATCCTCCCTCAGCAGCGGACGGCCGAAATCCGGGCCGCTTTTCTGCCCTATCCATACCATAAAAAAAGCAGATTAACATTTGGTTGCCAATTTGCACACGACAGCCGGGTATGACGAATGTATAGGTTGTCCGCGGGCGACATTCCCCTCATATAAAAAGTCGTTTCCAGCACAGTTTAACCAAGTGATTTAGAGCGATTCCGATGCAGATCCGGCCCCGTCGATCCGTGCTTTACCTCCCCGCCAGCAACGCCCGCGCGCTCGAAAAGGCGCGGACGCTGCCGGTCGATGGCCTGATCCTGGATCTCGAGGATGCGGTGGCGCCGGAAGCCAAGGAGACGGCCAGGACGCAGCTGGCTGCCGCGCTGAAGACCGGCGGCTTCGGGCGGCGGGAAATCGTCGTCAGGGTCAACGGCCTGGATACGCCCTGGGGTCATGACGACGTTGCCGCCCTGGCGAGACTTGGCCCTGATGCCATACTTTTCCCGAAGATCCAGACGCCGGAAGAGGTCCTTGACTGCGTGGCGGCACTCGATGCCGCCGGGGCGCCAAGGGACCTGCCCGTCTGGATCATGGCAGAGACGCCGCGCTGCATCATGGGAATGGATGCCATCGCCGGGGCCAGCCCGCGCCTTGCCTGTCTGGTGGCCGGTACCTCCGACCTCAGCCGCGACCTCAGGGCGCGACCGGCGCCAGGGCGGATCGGCGTAATTTCGGCCCTGTCCATCATCGTCATCGCGGCCCGGGCCTATGGCCTCGACGCCCTCGACGGCGTGCATCTTGACCTCAATGACGAGGCCGGCTTCCTGGCCGCCTGCGAGCAGGGCCGCGATCTCGGCTTCGACGGCAAGACCCTCATCCACCCGAAGCAGATCGAGGCAGCCAATATCGCCTTTGCGCCGACCGCAAGCGAGGTCGAGCAATCACGCGCCATTGTTGCTGCCTGGGCCGAGGCCAGGGCGGCCGGCAAGGGAATCTGCGTCCTCAACGGCAAGCTGGTCGAGAAGCTGCATGTCGAGGAAGCAGAGCGATTGCTGGCACTGCATGACGCCATCTCCAGGATGGGCGAAGCCGCAGCCGCCTGAGACCCCGCCCGGCACCCTCGCTCAGCCGCGGCCCGGCCGTTCGCCATCGTGGCACGCCACCTGCTGCAGTTTCTGCACCCTGCCGAGCGCGCCAAGATCGCTGCTGGTGCAAGCCCCCAGCGACATGCCGATCAGGGCAACACATACGAAACATTTCAATGCGTTGATCGACTTGTACATGATTGTCTCCTCCAAGGCCCGAGACGATGCGCCGGCCCCAGCCGGCCCCGATATCGGGAATGCCCTTAACCTGGGGTGCCAATTCGTCTAGCTTGTGAACCCATTCACAGGAGGGGGCCTTGGCTACCGCCGATGGGCGCGCATCCGCCGCTGCCGTGACATCCTTGCCGGCCCGAACGCAGCTGCTGGCAAGGAGCTTTCTCTTTCGGGGCCTCGACCCCGTGCTGCTGGAACGCATAGCGCGGCTCTCCCAGCCGCGTCGTCTCGGCGTCGGCGAAACCCTGTTCTGGGAGGACGAGCCGGCGGACGCGCTCTATGGCATGGCCAAGGGTTTGATGCGCATCTGGGTGCATGGCCCTGACGGGCGCGAGCTGACCCTCAACCTCATGGAGTCTGGCGACTTCTTTGGCGAGATCGCCTTGCTCGACGGTTTGCCGCGCACGGCCAGCGCCACGGCGTTGGCGGACACGGAACTGGTCAGCGTGCCGCGCGCCGCCTTCCTCGATCTGATGGCGCAGGAGGCCAAGCTGGCGCTCCATATCATCGAGCTGCTGTGCGAACGCCTGCGCCACAACACCGACCGCATACGGGACGCCGCCTTCCTCGATCTGGGGACTCGCCTGGCCAAGACCCTGGAAGCCCTCGCCATGGGCCACGGCGAGGCGACGCCGGAAGGTATCGTCATCACCGCGAAGCTCAATCAATCTGCCCTGGCTCAACTGCTCGGCGTTACCCGCGAGGCCATCAACAAGCAATTGAAGCAGTTCACCAGTGAAGGCCTGATCGCCACCCGCGGCAGCCGCATCGTCGTGCGCGACAGCGGCGCCCTGGCCGCCCGCGGCAGGCCCAAGGAAGAAAGTGATTAAGCGAGATGCCCGAGGGCCCGATAGAAGACACCTCGCTCTGGTTTGAGATCGTCGTCGTCCTGCTGCTGATCCTGCTCAACGGCTTCTTCGCGATGTCGGAACTGGCCATCGTTTCCGCCCGGCGCGTCCGCCTGAAGGCCAGCGCCGATCACGGCAACAGGGGCGCCAGGACAGCGATCGAACTGGCCGAGGATCCGACGCTGTTTCTTGCCACGGTGCAGATCGGCATCACCCTGGTCGGCATCGTCGCCGGCGCCTATTCCGGTGCCACTTTTTCGGCGCCGCTCGCCAGGCTGCTTGAAGCCTGGCCGCCGCTGGCGCCCTACGCCTATCCGGTGGCCCTCGGCCTTGTCGTCGCCGGTATCACCTATCTGTCGCTCATCGTCGGCGAACTGGTGCCGAAGCGCCTGGCCCTGCGTCACGCCGAAGCGATTGCCATGCGGGTCAGCCTGCCGATGGCGGCGATCGCCAAGATCGGCGCGCCGCTGGTTTATCTGCTGCGGGTATCGACCAGGGCGGTGCTGGCCCTACTGGGCCAGGGTGGCGAACGGGAAAGCGGGGTGACGGAAGAAGACGTGAAGTCGATGCTTGCAGAGGGCACCGAAACCGGCGTCTTCGCCCAGGCCGAAAGGCACATGATCGAAGGGGTACTGCATCTCGCCGATTACCCGATCCGCAGCATCATGACGCCGCGTCCGGAAATCGACTGGATCGACATCAACGCGCCTCTCAATGCCGTCACCAGTCAGATCCTGACCAGCCGCCATTCGCGGCTGGTGGTTTGCCAGGGCAGCGTCGACGAGGTGCTGGGCGTCGCACCGGCCAGAGAATTGCTGCAGCAAATCGCGGCCGGTCATCCGCTCGATATCCGCGCCAATCTCAAACCGGCATTGACGCTCCACGAGACGACGCCGATCCTGCGCTTGCTGGAGCTGTTTCGGCAGGCGCCGATGCGCTTCGCAATCGTGCTGGACGAATATGGCAGCGTTGAAGGGATCGTGACGCTGGCCGACATCTTTGCCGTCATCGCCGGCGAGATGGCGGAGCCAGACCAGGACGAGCTGTCGATCGCCGTCCGGGACGAAAGCTCATGGCTGATCGACGGCCGCACACGCCTCATCGATGTCGAGCGCAAGCTGGGTGCCAGCGGCTTTATTCACCCCGATTACAGCACCCTCGCCGGCCTGGTGCTGCATCGCCTCGGCCACCTCCCGCGCGTGGGCGAACGCCTTGATTTCAACGGCTTCCGCCTCGAAGTGGTCGATCTCGACGGACGGCGCATCGACAAGATCCTGGTGGAACGGCTAGGGACAGGATCCGACCAGGATTCCCTTGGCATTGGCGCGGCGCCGGATGCCGGGAAAAGCCTCTAGACCGACTCCCAGGGAAAACTATCGAGACGCTGGGCGCCGTCGCGGGTAATGACGACCTGGGTTTCCAGCTTGACGCATTCCCCTTGGCCCTCGAGGCCGATCAGGCTTTCGACGCAGAGCGTCATGTTCTCCGGGAAAACGCCTCTGTAGGCGGCACGCCAGTCGGGATGCAGGAGAATGGTGGGGTATTCGTCTGCCATGCCGACGCCATGCAGTGCCACGGAATAGCGGCAGGCGAGGTACTTCTCCGGAATGCGCCAGGATTTCTCGTTGAACTCGTCGAAGCTGAGCCCGGCCCTGAGCAGGCCCAGATTGTGCTCGATCTGCTCCAATGCCACGGCATAGAGTTCGCGCTGCGCGTTGCTCATGCGCCGATGGCCGATGGTCCAGGAGCGCGACAGATCGGCGCAATAGCCGTAGGGCCCGATCATGTCGGTATCGAAGGCCAGCATGTCGCCATCCCTGGCAACGTGATCGGAGCATTCCTGGAACCAGGGATTGGTGCGCTCGCCGACAGTAAGCAGGCGCGTCTCCAGCCATTCGCCGCCGGAACGGATGTTTTCGTAATGCAGCTCTGCCCAGATCTCCTGCTCGGTCCTGCCCGGCAGGGAGTGTTCGTACATCCGCGCCATGCCGGCCTCGCAGACGCGGACCGTCCAGCGCATGAGGTCCAGTTCTTCGGCACTCTTCACCGAACGGGCGATCTCGGTCAAAGCCTGCCCCTCGACGATGGTGACGCCGCGGCGCGTCAGGGCCTCGGCCCCCGGCGGGTCCAGCTTGTCGATGGCAAGGCGCAGCGACTTGCCGCCGCGTTCGCGCAGGATCGAAACGATCTCGTCAGCCCAGGCTTCGACCCGCTCCTGCAGCCGGTCGGCCGTGTACATGTAGAACCAGGCATTGCCTGGCCTGACCTCGTCGATCGTTTCCAGTCCGGCAGCCAGGTGCTCGGCGCCGCGATAGGCGAATTCGACGGCATAGCCGTCGGCGAAGACCAGCGCGTAGTGGAACGGGTTGTGCGTCGCCCAGAGCTGCATGTTGGAGATGTCGAGGGCATAGCGGATGTTGATCGGGTCGTAGAGCAGAATGGCGACGCAGTCATGGGCCGCCACCTGGTCGACCAGGCGCTGCTTGCGGTAGCCGCGGGCCTTCACCAGGGTCGATTTCGGAAGCGGGCTTTTGAGCGGACGATCGGCGCCCTCCGGGTTGAGATAGGCGCGCTTGCGTTCGTCCTTGAACACCTGCGCATCCATTGCACCATCCATCGACATGCCCTGCTCTCCTGCCAAGAAAGGCCCATTTCGGTTTTCGGGAATCTAGCCCGGCAGCCGCCCGGCCGGCGATACGTATTTGTCATGACCGGATTTCCCGGCGACATGGCGAGCCAGCCGTCGAATTGACCGGCGGCGGGGCCCTGTCGCATACTTGCAGAGATGATGCCCAGCCCGCCCAGGAGACAGAAATGACTTCGTCCATCGCCCGCATCCCGGCCAGCACACTGGATTCAGCCCGGGGCCGCCTTGACAACTCCCATTATGAGGCGCGCTGCGACCTGGCCGCCGCCTTCCGCTGGACGGCTGAACTAAACATGCACGAGGCGGTTGCCAATCACTTCAGCCTTGCGGTTTCCGATGACGGGAGCCAGTTCCTGGTCAATCCCTGCGGCAAGCATTTCTCGCGCATCCGGGCTAGCGACCTGTTGCTGCTGGATGCCAATGACCCGACCACGATGGACCAGCCGAACGCGCCCGACCCGACCGCCTGGTACATCCATGGCGCCATCCACCGCAACGTACCCGCAGCGCGCTGCGTGCTGCATGTCCATTCCAAATATGCCCTGGTCCTCGCCACGCTGAAGGACCCCAGCATGCCGCCGATCGACCAGAACACCATGCGCTTCTACAACCGCATCGCCTTCGACCTCGGCTTCGACGGCATGGGATTGGGCGAAGAAGGCGAACGCCTGTCGCATTCGCTCACCGACGGCAAGAAGGTGATGGTGATGGGCAATCACGGCGTGCTGACGGTCGGCGCGACGGTGGCCGAGGCCTTCGACACCCTCTATTACTTCGAGCGGGCGGCGGAAACGCTGATCACCGCCTACATGACCGGCCGCGAACTCAGTATTGCCAGCCACGAAGTGGCCGAGAAGACGGCGCGTCAGTGGGAGGAATATCCCTCCGACATGATCGACGCCCACTTCAAGGAAATCCGCGCCATACTGGACCAGAAGCAGCCGGATTACGTCGACTGATCGACGCCTCACAGCGTCTTCGCCCGATCCCGCAGTTCGAATTTCTGGATCTTGCCGGTCGATGTCTTCGGCACATCACCGAAGACGATGCGCTTGGGCGTTTTGAAGCCGGCCAGTGATTCCCGGCAGAAGGCGATGAGATCAGCCTCGCTCGCCGCCTGTCCCGGCTTCAACTCGACGAAGGCGCAGGGCACTTCGCCCCATTTCGGATCCGGCTTGGCGACAACGGCGGCGACCGCCACGGCGGGGTGCTTGTAGAGCCGGCTCTCGATCTCGATCGAAGAGACGTTTTCGCCGCCCGAGATGATGACATCCTTCAGGCGGTCCTTCACTTCGATGTAACCGTCGGAATGGCGCACGGCGAGATCCCCGGAATGGAAGTAGCCGCCGAAGAAGGACTTTTCCGTGGCCGCCGGGTCACGGTGATAGCCCTTCATCACGGTATTGCCGCGGATCACCACCTCGCCCATCGACCGGCCGTCAGAGGGCAGTTCTGCGCCGGTCTCCGGATCGACGACGCGGATTTCCTCGGTGATCGGAAAGCGCACTCCCTGGCGGGCCTTTATCTCGGCCTGGTCGGCGAAGGGCAGGCCGTTCCATTCCTCGTGCCAGGCGCAATGCACCACATGGCCGAAGGTCTCGGTCAGGCCGTAGACCTGCATCACTTCGAAGCCAAGCTCGGCCATGCGGGCCAGGATCGCGCTGGGTGGCGGGGCACCCGCCGTCATCACCTTGACGCCATGCGCCAGGGGCCGCCGTTCCTCGTCCGGCGCGTTGGCCAGCATGCCGAGCACCACGGGCGCGCCCCCCAGATGCGTGATCCGGTGCTCCTCGATCGCGGCGAAGATGGATTTCGCGGCGACATAGCGCTGCAGCACGGCGGTACCAGCCACCAGCGCCAGGGTCCAGGCATGGCCCCAGCCGTTACAATGGAACATCGGTACGGTGTAGAGATAGCGGGGATGCAGCGGCAGGCCCCAGCCGACCACCGTACCGAGGCTCATGAGATAGGCGCCGCGATGGTGATAGAGGACGCCTTTCGGCCGGCCGCTGGTGCCAGAAGTGTAATTGAGCGAGAGCGACTGCCACTCGTCCGCCGGGCCTTCCCAGGGATCTTCCGCATCGCCGGTTGCCAGGAAATCGTCATAGGTGAGGTCGCCCAGACGATCGGCCGCCTCCTGACCGCCGCGTGCCAATGGATCGACGATGTCGATGATGCGCGGCCGGGGCCCCTGCATCATGCCGAGGGCCTTCTTCATTACGGGGGCGAATTCGCTGTCGGTGAAGAGCAGCCGGGCACCGCCGTGATCCAGGATATAGGCGATGGTCTCGGCGTCGAGCCGCGTGTTGAGTGTGTTGAGGACGGCGCCGGACAGCGGCACGCCGAAATGCGCCTCGAACAGTTCCGGCGTGTTGGCGGCCATCATCGCAACCACGTCGCCCTGGCGGATACCAGCCCGCCTCAGCGCGGACGCCAGTGCTGCCGCGCGGTTGCGGATTGCGAGCCAGGAATGGCGCCGCTTCCCGTAGATTACCGCGACCCGGCCGGGAAAAACCTCGGCCGCGCGGGTCAGGAAGGACAGCGGCGAGAGCGGGACGAAGTTGGCCGCATTGCGCGGGAAGTCGACGGGATCCTGCATCGCGCCCTGCCCCTCACGGCCCGCGCCAGTCGATCTCGCAGATCTCGGCGCTGCGCCCGTCGAAATCCCAGACCCGGCCGAAGGCGCGCACCCGTCCCTGGTTGGCCTTGGCGACGACCACATCCGGCGCGATCCAGTATTCCGTGTTGGTGATGACGACTTCCTTGCCGGGTTCCTTGCCGCCGATCGGTTCGACCTCGCCGATGATCCGCTTCGGTACCACCAGGCGCCGCTTGCCGCCCTCGCGCTCGAAGCTGACCGGCGCCCGCTCGGCGCCCAGGAACTGGCTGACCAGGATCGAGAACAGGCCGGTCGTGCCCCGCGCCTCGCCGCTGAAGATGCGCACCAGCTTGTCATAGGCGTCGTCGCTGGCGCGCTCGTCGATATAGGCGGCGGCGGCCCAATTGCCGCGCGCCATGTTGCCGGGGATGTCGAGCAGCAGGGCGACATTGAGACCGGAGAGATCGGTCTCGCCGCTCTGGCCCTGATCGATCCGCACCCCGGCCCAGCCCTGGCAGCGCCCCTCGGTCGGTGGATGCTTGCCGAGCGATACGACGCAGGGACAAAAGACGGTGCAGCTGCAATTGAGGATCAGTTCACCCTTGATCGACCACTTTTCCATGCACTTCCCCGTTCACGCAGACTCACAACGCCTGCAACGACTCGCCCAATGAAAATCCGGCGGCGAGAATCAGCAGGATACCCAAGGGAACCGTGACATAGCGCCCGGCACCCGCAAGCTTTTCCACCAGCATCAACACCATGGCAAGGCCCATCCAGGCCAGGTTCATGGTGCCGCCGACAAAGGCCAGCAGCATCAGCGGCCAACAGCAGCCGAGGCAGTCGAGGCCATGCCGCAATCCCATGCGCAAGGCGCCGGTCTGACCCGGCTGCCAATGCGCCAGGAAGAACGTCATGGGATGGCGGCACCGCGTGAGACAGGCATGCTTCAGGCGCGTGAACTGATAGCCGCCGGCAAAACCGAAAAGGATTGCGGCGAAAAAGGTGCTGTGGACACGGCCGGCCGCGTCAATCAGTTCGGCCCGTGCCAGCAGCCATTGCGCCCCGGCGGCGACAAACGAAAAGCCGGACCAGATGACGAGATAGCCCACGCCGAAAGAAAGGAAGATTTGCTGCGCCCCGGCTCGACCAATCAGCATGTCGGCAAGGCGCTGCATGGCCGGTAGCGCCGTCGGCAGCATCATGGCGAGCGTCATCAGGCCCCACATGCCGAAGAGGTGCGGGAGTTCGAAGGCAGCAACCGATTCGAGGCAGCGAGCGAGGAAGGCGGCAGCATCCGCGCCGATTATCCCGCCGTCGATCGCCAGCCCAGGCGTCGGCACCACCTCTGCAGCCATCAGGACGAGCCCGCTCCAGGCGGCCAGAATGGCGCCATAAAACAGAACCCAACTGGCGGCAAGATTGGCGCGGGCCGGCATGGAAGGGGCCTGCATGAATTGGTCTCCGCACCCGGTCGATGCTATGGATGGCGAGAAATCGGCTGACGGGGCCAGCAAAGCACGAAATGGTGCCGGGCGGAACCGGCAACCGACGCTGCAATGCAGCAGAATCTGCGCCCGCTAGGCACCCTAGGTGGCAATTGGAACAGGAGAGGCAGGGAATATGACGGGTCTGGATGCATTGTTGCCGGAGGAAATTGCCCGCAAGGCGGAGGATGTCGGCATCGCCAAGGCCGGCCGTGATGCATTGACGCTGTTCACGCTGGCCGTCCTTGCCGGCGCCTTCATCGCGCTCGGCGCCATGCTGTCGACCCTGACCGCAATCGGAATCGGCGATGCGCTGCCGTTCGGACTGGCGCGGCTTGCCATCGGCGCCACCTTTTCCCTGGGCCTGATCCTGGTGGTGATCTGCGGCGCCGAGTTGTTCACCGGCGACGTACTGATGACCATCGCCTGGGCATCACGCCGCCTTGGCGCCGCGGCCTTGCTGCGCGTCTGGGCGATCGTGCTCGCCGGCAATTTCGTGGGCGGCGTCGGCACGGCGCTGCTGGTATTCCTTTCCGGTCATCTCGACTTGCATCATGGTGCGGCTGCCGCGACCGCCCTCGCCATTGCCGAGCACAAGGCCGGTCTCGGCGCCATGGAAGCCTTCTGGCGCGGCGTGATGTGCAACGTGCTGGTCTGCCTAGCCGTTTGGGGCGCGCTTGCTGCACGCAGCGTTACGGACCGGATCCTTGTCGTGGTGCCGCCGGTGACTGCCTTTGTCGCAGCCGGGTTCGAGCATTCGATCGCGAATTTCTATTTCCTTGGCATCGGCTGGCTGCTCGATGCCGGCCGGATCGGCAATCCGCTCTTTCTGCTAGCCGGCCAGGTACCGGTCATCGCTGGCAATCTCGCCGGTGGCGCCTGCCTCGTGGCACTGGTCTACTGGATCGCCTATCTGCGGCCGCGCCGGACCTAGCCGGACCTAGCCTGCTCAGGCGCCGTTCCTGCGCCAGCGGGAGAGCCCATAAATGGCGCCGCCGGCGACGAGTCCCCAGAAAGCGCCGCTGACGCCGAAGAAGCTGAGGCCGGACGCCGTCACGACAAAGGTGACGATGGCCGCCTCGCGGTCCTCGGCCCCGGCCATCGCTCCCATCAGCGCGCCGCCCAGTGCCCCGAGGAGCGCCAATCCGGCCACCGCCTGGATGAGGATCGGCGGCGCAGCGCTGATGAAGGCGGTGGCGGCGCCGGCGGCCAGACCAAAAAGAACATAGAAGATGCCGGCCACGACCGCCGCCCAGTAGCGGCGCGCGGGGTCGGGATGGGCGTCGGCGCCGGCGCAGAGTGCCGCGGTAATGGCGGCGAGGTTGACCGCATGGCCGCCGAAGGGGGCCGACAGCAGGCTGAACAGCCCGGTCGCGCTGAAGAGCGGACCTGGCGCCGGGCGATAATTGTTGACGTTGAGGACAGCGATGCCGGGGATGTTCTGCGACGCCATGGTGACGATGAAGAGCGGCAGCGCGATTCCGACAAGACCGGCGATGGTGAAGTCCGGCATGACCAGAATCGGGTTCGGCCACAGCGCACCTGGCGCGATGCTGCCGACATCGACCGTTAGCGCGATGATGGCGATGGTGACGACAACGGCCGCCGGCACCGCAAGCAACCGGCGGAAGCGCGCCACCAGCGCCCAGGTGGCAATGATTAGGAGGCCCTGGGCCGGTGCCTCCGCCACCGCCTTGACCGGCGCCAGACAGAGGCCCAGCAGCACGCCAGCCAGCATGGCATTGGCGAGCGGCGCCGGAATGGCGGCAACAGCGCGACCGAGCGGCTTCCAGAAACCGGCCACGACGATGAGGGTGCTGCTGACCAGAAAGGCGCCGACCGCCACCGGAAAGCCGCCCGCCGGCATCGCGGTCGCGGCCAGCAGGGCCGCACCCGGCGTCGACCAGGCGATGCTGATCGGCTGGCGCGTGCGCAGGCTGAGGATGATGGCGCAAAGCCCCATGGCGATGGAAAGCGCCATCAGGCCGGATGCCGCCTCGGCCTGGCTCGCCCCCATAGCCGTCAGCCCCTGGATGATGACGGCGAAGGAGCTGGCAAAACCGACGAAGGCGGCAAGCCAGCCGGCGGCGAAGGCTGGAACGGAAAAGTCGCCGAGATAGCCGGCTGGCACCGGCTGGGCAACAGGATCGGTCATGGTGCTGGACTCGGGAATTGGCCGGATCTGGATTGGTCGGATGAAATGAACCGCCAGGATGCGTCAAAGGCGTCGCTTTGGCAAAGCCGGAAACTGACAACCTGCTGACCCGGATTTCCGCCTTGGGCTTGAACCTGGGCCGGCTTCCCCTATCTCTTGAGCGATCCCGCCCGATTTAATGGAGATTCCGGATGTTCGATCCCAAGCGCATGCTCGAAGACTTCCTTGGCGGTGGCCAAGGCGCGGGATCGGGCAATGCCCAGGGTGGTGGCCAGGGTTTCGGCAAGGCCGGCACCTTTGCCGCCGGCGCCGCCACCGGCGGCCTGGTCGGCCTGCTGCTGGGGTCGAAAAAGGCGAAGAAGGTCGGCGGCAAGCTGCTGGGCTATGGCGGTGCCGCCGTGCTGGGCGGCCTTGCCTACAAGGCTTGGCAGAACTACCAGGCGAAGCAGCAGCAAAGCGGCTATCAGCAGCCCGCGCAGCGCCAGGGCAGCGTGCCCAATGTCGGCTATGCGCCGCAATCCACGACCGCGCCGGCGCCGCTTGCCGGCGCACCGCTTGCCCTGCCGCAGCCCGACGACACGCCGTTCGATCCCGGCGTCGGTATGGCGGCCGACGGCAAGCCCTTTGCCCTTGCCCTAGTGCGGGCAATGATCGCGGCAGCCAAGGCCGATGGCCATATTGACGCCCGCGAACAGAGCCAGCTTTTCGCGCGTATCGAGGAATTGCAGCTTGACGGCGACGCCAAGGCCTTCATCTTCGACGAGCTCGGCCGGCCCACCAATCTTGACGCCATCGCTGCCCTGCCGAGCGGGCCGGAACAGGCCGCCGAGATCTGGCTGGCCTCGCGCCTTGCCATCGACCCCGACGACGTGCGCGAGAAGGCCTATATGTCCGCCCTCGCTGCCAAGCTGCGCCTGCCGCCAGAGTTGCTGAACCAGCTGGAACAGCAGGCAAGCGCTGCCGGCGCCGCAGTTGCCGTCTGAGGCCGGACCCAACCACGAATCAATTGATCGGCAATCCGCACCACACCGGAAACAGCCGGTGGTGATCGCCATCAATCCTTGGCGTTGCCCAATTCAATGAGCCGCGCCCCGGCGAGGCAAAGGTCGCGATCGAACATCCGCCGGCGACTGCGTATGCCCTCCAGAAAGCGCATGATCGCCGTCTTGAAGGCGGAGAAGGAATCGCGAAATTCGAGAACCGCATGACCCCTCGCGCCGAAGACGTGAAGGGCGAGCGGTGCAGCAAGCGAGCCAGTCGCCAGGAACTGGGCTGATTGGCCGGATGCCCAGGCAACGCTCAGCATGTGGCGGCTGCCAGCCACGGCCAGCTTGTGTTGGACCGGAGCCTCGAAGGTGCCAAGGAGAGCCAAAGCCGGCTCGATCACATGGACCGCATAGGTTCCCCAGTATTTCGGCGTCACAGCCGAAATATGGCCGATCTCGCCGATCTGCTCGCGTCTCCGCTGATCAAGCTGGAACTCGGCGCAATAGGTGAGCGGCGTGCCGGTGAATATCTGCCCCGGATATTTCTCGAGATCGAGCAGGCGGTGGGCCGCCGTCCGGGTCAGTGCCAGGGGCTTGTCGATATAGACCGGGAGTCCGGCCTCGAGGAACGGCGCCGCCAGCTGATAGTGGTTTGGCGCATCGTCTCGGGCCAGCAGGATCGCATCGACGGCACCGATCATCTCGGCAGGGTCCGCGACAACATGAGGAATGAGACTGGCTGCGGCAATCCCGCGCGAGGCCGAATTGTCCTGCGTCCAGATATGCGTCACCTCCACGTCGGGAATGCGGTCATCCGGAAAGCGCCGTTCGGCAAGATAGGCAGGGATCGCCGGAAACGGGCAATGTTTCATCGCGACGGCGTCATAACCGTTGCAGATCGCCGCCCAGGAATAAGGATGGCCGTTACCCGGACTGAGGCCCAAGATCCCCAACCTCAACACGCGCCTGGCCTCGCCCTCATTGCCACTCCGTATGAATTTTTCGAACGCCTTGCCCGGAACGTCCCGGTCGATCTAGCGGCATCGTTGCTGGATCGTCAAGCGCGCCCCGGCTTGCCCGTTGCGGCCAGCGCAATGACGTCGCGCACGAATTGCTCGACCCGCGCCGAGGCGGTGAGATCCGGGCTCATCTCGGAATGCTGGCTAAACCGGCCGAGACGCGCCGCCCGTGTCCCCAGTGCCGGAAGCGTGCCGGCCTCGATCGCCGCACTCAGCGCGGCATAGTCGGCGACCGAGCGTGGAAAATAGCAGACGGCGGAATCCGCCGCCTTGTCGGGGTGCAGCAGGGTATCCGTCGGCGCACGGTCGGCATCCCCCCAGAACGGCACGATCACGGCACAATCGCCGAGCAGGGCCTCGAGCACGGCAAGGGTATTGTAGCCGATGACGGCACGCGACTGGGAAATGAGCTGCGGCAGCGGCATGTCGGCGGTGACCAGCACGTCAGCGGCGTCGAGGTCGGGCACCAGGTCGCGGATGTAACCGTCTTCATTCGACTTCTTGATCTTGATCACATGACGCAGGCGATCCGCCTCCGGGCGGTTCGCCTGACGGCGCGCGCTTTCGACGAAGATCCCGAGTACGTCGCGGAAATTGCCGGCGGCATATTGCAGCTGGCGCGGATCGCCATAGGCCATCAGCGTGACCGTTCGCCGCTGCTGGAGCGGTGCCGCGTTGAGTTCGCGCCACGGATCGTAGCGGGGCCAGCCGGTCGCGCGCACAAGGCTGTCGCGCATGGCCGGCAATGATGCCATGAATTCCTCGCAGGTCCGCGACGCGACGGCGCAGGCGATACCGTCGAAATGGAAGTTGCCCTTGCCGTAATTCTCGGCAACGTAGCGCCGGCCACGCCCGATTCCGTAACTCTCGCGCGAGAGTACGATGAACGGGATACCGAGATCGGCACAGGCGATACGCAGTGCCTCGTCCTGCCAGTAATCGGTATTGGCCGCCATGACGGCGTCGATCCGATGCCGCTGCCGCGCTGCCGTCAGGAACGCGCGACCGAAGATGCCGAGTGGCTCGCGCAGATGGCGCGCCGAAGTCCTGAGGTCGTGATTGAAGAAGGACTGCCGGCGCAATTCCACCGGCACCCAATCTTCCTGTGGCGCCTTCACCGCCTTCACATGAATGGTCGGCCAGTTGATCGACGTGCGTTGCTTGAGTTCGGCCAGATCCTTGGCGAACAGGGCGCGGGTCAGGCTGAGCACGGTAGGCGCGCCGTCATGCGACAGGTCCCAGTCGATCTGCCGGGCAAGGTGCCGTCCGGCACGCGCATACCCGTTGCTGGCCGAGGCCAGCGCGCGATGGAAGCCACACAAAACGCGGCTGCTGAAAAAGGTCACGTCGTCCGCCAGGGTTGGAACATTGCGCGGCTGCGCGCGCTGATATCCAGATGGCACATAATCGATTACCGGCGCCCTGAGAACCGGAATTTTTCGCCTGACGGACCTGCGCCGGGCGGGACCGACACCGCCATGCCTTCAGCCGGGGCTGGAAACTGCTGCCGTTTTGCCCGGCAGGCGGCGGAGCAGAGCCAAAAATGCCTCCCCGGCTTCCGCGAGTCCGCCATCATTCGAAATTCTGCATATCCCCGGCTCGGCGCCATCAAGCGCCGTGGCCCGTGCAAGTCTGGCCGCAATTTGGTCAACCGTTTCGCGTCCGCGGGCGCGCAGCCGGGCATCGAGAGTGTCGGCGCTGACCGCTATGGCAACCGGCAACAGGTCCGGATAGCGCCGCCGCGCCAGCGGCAGGTAGCCGCGCGAGCCGTTGACGACGACATGGCGACCGGCCTCCAGCGCGGCATCGATACCAGTGTCGATTCCATAGTGGTGACCATTGGCCTCCCAGGCGAGGGCGAAATCGCCGGCAGCGGCGCGCGCCGCGAACGCCGCGACAGAAAGGGAGATGTGGTTCTCGCCGCCGGAATCCGCGGGTCGCGTGATCCAGCGCCGTGGAAAGGAAAAGCGCACATCAGCGGCCAGCCTCAGGGCGGCATAGTGGAGGATGCTGTCCTTGCCGGCACCGGACGGTCCCATGACATAGACCAGCCGACCGCCTTGGCCGTCAGAGGCCATCATGGCTGCAGCCGGAAACGCTCGACCAGGCCAAAGGCCGCCTGCCTGTCGACCTGGGCGAAGAGGCAGAGATCGGCGATCTCCACCGGCTGCGCGAGCACGGGCTGAAAATGTTCGACCAGTACCCGTCGCACGCGCTCGCGCTGAACCGGATCCTCGATCGGTTCGGTCAGCGTAATGTGAAACCGGTATTCGTCGAGGACATAGGGATAACCCCATTCGGCGGTCAGGACCTGCTGGCGAGGCGTCAACGGACGTGCCAGGCGCTTCGCCGTCTCTTCGCTTGTAGGCGGGGCGCGAAAGCGGTCGAAATGACGTACACATTGTGCCGCCAGAGTCTGCACGCCGGCGGACAGGCTGGCCGGAAGCAGCGCCAGAAAACCACCGATCTCGCCGAGCTGGAGCCCGTCGATGCGGCCAGCCCGCGCGCGCGCGGCAAAGGCGCCAAGGGCGTCGCGCAGATCGGCCTCAACAGCCCCTGGTCTCAAGCGGAAGGGCGGTTTCAGGGTGGCATGTAGCCCATAGTGTCTCGGCGTCGCTGTCAGTATGCGCCAATCCGGCACCGGTTCCTCCGGTGGCGGCAGTTCAACCCCGGACTCAGGATCGCGGCCCAGCCAGCGATTGCCGACCACCTGCAGGGGATCGGTAACGCGCGGATAGTAATAGATGGCGTAACGCGCGGTCATGCCGCGTCCCGGAACGGCGCCAATTCGAATACCCGGTCGCAGGCCGCCGCCCGCACATCGGCATCGTGGAAGATACCGACAATGGCGCAGCCCTTGGCGCGTGCTTCGCTGATCATGTCCACCACCACGTCCCTGTTCGCGGCATCGAGCGAGGCCGTGGGTTCGTCGAGCAGCAGGATCGGGAAGTCGGCGACAAATCCCCTGGCGATGTTGATCCGCTGTTGCTCGCCGCCGGAAAAGGTCGCCGGTGCCAGCGGCCAGAGCCGCGCCGGCACGTTGAGCCGCTCCAGCATCGCGCCGGCGCGGGCCCTTGCGTCCGCAGCGTCGACGCCGCGCTGGCGCAGCGGGTCGGCAACGATGTCGAGGGTGGCGACCCGCGGGATCACCCGCAGGAACTGGCTGACATAACCGATCGACCGGCACCGTGCCGCAAGGATCTGGCGGGGTGCCGCCCGTGCCAGATCGAGATATCCGGCGTCGTGGCGGATGCAGATGCTGCCGGCATCGACCCGGTAATTGCCGTAGAGGGTGCGCAGCAGGGTCGACTTGCCGCTGCCGGAGGGTCCGTGCAGAGCAAGGCTGGTGCCGAAATCGACGCCAAGGCTGAGATTGCGGAAGACCGCGATCTCGGTGCCGCCCTGGGTATGGAGGCGGAACGTCTTGCTGATGCCGGTGACGGCAATGGCGGGGTTCTGCATCGTCTCGCTCATGCCTGGAGAACCGATGAAACGAGCAATTGGGTATAGGGATGATGCGGGTCGTCCAGCACCTGGTCGGTCAGCCCCTCCTCCACCACGCGGCCCCGCTGCATCACCATCAGGCGATGCGCCAGCAGCCGCACGACGGCGAGGTCGTGGGTCACCAGAACGACCGACAGCTTGAGCCTGGTGACAAGGTCGCGCAGCAGGTCGAGGAGGCGCGCCTGGACCGAGACGTCGAGCCCGCCCGTGGGCTCGTCCATGAAGACCAGGCGTGGCGCCGTCACCAGATTGCGCGCGATCTGCAGGCGCTGCTGCATGCCGCCGGAGAAGGCCGGCGGCAGATCATCGATCCGCGCTGCGTCGATCTCGACCCTGCCCAGCCAGTCCCGTGCGGTGTCGCGGATATTGCCGTAATGCCTGGTCCCGACCGCCATCAGTCGTTCGCCGATATTGGCGCCGGCCGTGACGCCGAGGCGCAGGCCGTCGCGCGGATTCTGGTGCACGAAACCCCAATCGGTGCGCGTCAGGAAGCGGCGCTCCGCCTCGCCGAGGGCATAGATGTCGCGCATCACCTCGCTGCGATCGCGGTAGATCACCCTGCCGTGGGATGGCTGCAGGCGGGCGGACAGGCAATTGAGCAGCGTCGTCTTCCCTGAGCCGGATTCGCCGACAATGCCGATGATTTCGCCCGGCCAGAGATCGAACGAGACATCGCGACAGCCCGCACGATCGCCGTAGAAATGGCTGACCTGGCTGACCCTCAGCAGGGGCAGATCCGCGCTCATTCGGCGGCCTCGGCATTTGCGCCATCGGCAGTTCGCCGTTCCGCGCAGTAATCGGTATCGGAACAGACAAACATGCGACCGCCTTTGTCGTCCGTGACAATCTCGTCGAGGAAGGAATCGTCGGCGCCGCAAAGCGCACAGGTATGGTCCCAGCTCTGCACCTCGAACGGATGATCCTCGAAATCGAGACTTTTCACGTCGGTATATGGCGGCACGGCATAGATGCGCTTCTCGCGCCCGGCCCCGAACAGCAGCAGGGCCGGATTGCGGTCCAGTTTCGGATTGTCGAATTTCGGAATCGGCGACGGACGCATCAGGTAGCGGCCATTGACCTGCACCGGATAGTCATAGGCCGTGGCGATGCGGCCGAGCCGCGCGATATCCTCGTAGAGACGCACATGCATGATGCCGTATTCTGCCAGGGCATGCATGGTGCGGGTTTCGCTTTCGCGCGGCTCCAGCCAGCGCAAAGGTTCCGGGATTGGCACCTGGAAGACCATGATCTGCCCTTCCTGCAGCTTGCGCTCGGGCATGCGATGTCGGGTCTGGATGATGCTGGCGTCGGCTGTTCGTTCTGTCGTCGCGACGCCCGTCGTGCGCAAGAAAAAATTGCGGATCGAGACGGCATTGGTGGTGTCGTCGGCACCCTGGTCGATCACCTTCAGTACGTCGTCGCGGCCGATGATGCTGGCAGTTACCTGGATGCCACCGGTGCCCCAGCCATGTGGCATCGGCATCTCGCGGCCGCCGAACGGCACCTGGTAGCCGGGTAAGGCGACGGCCTTCAGGATGGCGCGGCGGATCATGCGCTTGGACTGCTCGTCAAGATAGGCGAAGTTATAGCTGCCGCCACGGGAATCCGGTGTGGTCATTCGGCCGCCTCCGCCCGTTTCGCATGGGCCGCACGCAGGGCCCGAAGTGTCGAAAGCTCGGCCTGGAAATCGACATAATGCGGCAGCTTGAGATGCTGTACGAAGCCGGATGCTTCCAGATTGTCGCAATGGGAAAGGACGAATTCCGCATCCTGTGCCGGGCTTGTCGCTACCTCGCCCAGTTCCTCGGCCCGGAGCGCGCGATCGACCAGAGCCATGGCCATCGCCTTGCGCTCGCCCTGCCCGAAGGCGAGGCCATAGCCGCGGGTGAATTGCGGCGGATTCTCGGCATCGCCCTTGTACTGGTTGACCATCTGGCATTCGGTCAGCTCGATGTCACCGATTTCGATCGGGAAGGGCAGTTCCTCCGGCTGGAGCTCGACCGCCACGTCGCCCATGCGAATCTCGCCGGCGAAGGGATGGCTGCGGCCATAGCCGCGCTGGGTGGAATAACCGAGGCCGAGGAGGAAACCCTCGTCGCCACGAGCAAGCGCCTGCAACCGCGTTGCGCGGTCGGCGGGAAAGGAAAGCGGGATGCGGGTGATGTCAGCCGGTCGCTCGCCATCATCCGTTTCAGCTGCGAGGATGCCGTCGGCGACCAGGAGATCGGTCACCCGCGGCATCTGCGCCGGCGCGTCTGCCGGCATGGGATCAGATGCCGACATGGGTACTTCAATATCCGCTGGCTTCCCCTCGGCCATCAGCGAGAAGTCGAGCAGGCGCAGGGTATAGTCGAAGGTTGGCCCCAGCATTTGCCCGCCCGGAAGATCCTTGAAGATGGCCGATACGCGCCGCCGTACGGCCATGTCGGCGGTATCGATGGGAAGTGAGTCGGCAAAGCGCGGCAAAGTCGTGCGATAGGCGCGCAGCAGGAAGACGGCCTCGACCAGGTCGCCCCGCGCCTGCTTGATGGCAAGTGCCGCCAGTTCGGGGTCATATAGGCTGCCTTCGCTCATGACGCGGTCGACCGCGAATGACAGCTGCTGTTCGATCTGGTCGAGCGAGATCTCCGGAACCGCGGGGTCGCCGCGCCGTTCCTCGGCGAGGAGCCGGTGGGCGCCGGCGATCGCCTTCTCGCCTCCCTTGACTGCGACATACATGATTAAGCCTCTTCCAGCAGCGTTGTGCGCGGCAAGCCGACGATCCGCGTGCCGGCAAACAGGATGGTGTCAAAACCAAGGGGAAAGAGTTCCGTGTTCACGGCGAATGCCGGCCAGAACTCTGGCGCCAGCCCGTCAATCTGCAGATCCGCGGTCCCGTCGATGCCCGGGCCGCGGAAGCGAAGGGCGCCGCCGCTGGCCAAGTCCCCGACCTGTACCAGCAGTGTGGCGCCGCGCTCCGGATATGCCGGATCGCCCAGCGGCAGGCACGAGAGGTCCGGCAACTGCAAGCCATCGCCCACCAGAATGAACGAGGCGGCGGACATTTCCGCCACCAGGGGCGCCTGGGTGTGGAAGGAGATGTGCCGGGCAGCGCGCGCCTGCAATCCCGGATCGAGCCAGAGCGGCGTATCCTGGTCCAGCAGGCAGTGCAGAACCGCCATGGTTGCTGGCGCGACACCTGGCGGCGCATCCGGCGGGGACGCCAATGTCACCGGCCGGGCGGGACGCGACATGGCGTCCAGGATTCCGCGGAAGCAGCGTTGCGAGTCGTGCACTGGATCGCCGAGACCGCCGAGGATCATGCCGTCGGGTTGGGTCATGGGCGGCCATCCCCGCGCACCATGGTGAAGAACTCGACCTTGGTCGGCTGCGACTTGGCGAGGCGCTGGTTCCGGCGTGCTGCCAGGGCCTCGGCCAACGGCTCGATCACATCGTCAGCCAGGGCCGCCCCATGACGCCTGTCCTGCAGCAGGCCGTCGATCAGGGCCACCAGGACGGATTCTTCCAGCCGGCGACCGGCAAGGTAAGCACAGCCAAGGCGACCATCCGAAAATTGCAGCGTGCATCGGGTCACCGTCATCTCGCCCAGATTGAAGGCTGCACCGTCACCGCCGGCACGACCGCGCACCATCGCCATGCCGATCTCGGGCCGGCGCAGGAAACGGGGCATGTCGACCGGGCCGAGGCGCTGCTCGATGAGGCCCTTCGCCGCCTCGAGCTCGGCACGGGATGCGCGCGCAAGCACACCAAGCCAGCGGCGGCGCGGCGCATGTTCCGGCGGTTCGGTAATCTGCTTCATCCAACAAACCTCATCCTGGCGGATCTCACCCTGTTGCCGGGCATCGCCGAAACGTCACTCGACAACATGAGAATTTGTCTAGACATCTATATCTATAAAGTTACAATCCGGCTGCCTAGGAAGTCAAAGCGCTAGTGTTGACACTTGCGTGACAGCGGGCGCCGGGCGCGAAGACGGAGGTGCGGTCATGGAGATCACGCGTGAAGCCGGCCTCACCGTCTGGCGGCAAATCCAGCAGATCATCGAGAGCGAAATTCGCGGCAAGCTCTACCAGCCGGGCAAGCGCCTGCCGACCGAGGCCGAGTTCGCTCGTCGCTTCCAGGTGAACCGCCACACGGTGCGGCGTGCGCTCTCGCGCCTCGAAGAGCGCGGCCTGTTGCGCACCGAACAGGGTCGCGGGACATTCGTGCAGGAGGCGGTGATCGACTACAAGGTCGCGCGCCGCACCCGCTTCTCCGAGAACCTGGCACAGCAGCACCGCGCGCCCAACCGCACCCTGCTGGCGGCAAGCGACATGCCGGCCAGCACCGAGGTGGCGCGGGCGCTCAGGCTGCGACGGGGTGCCCCGGTCGTCTATCTGCTGACCACCGGAGAAGCAGATGGACGTCGCATCAGCGTCTCGGCTCACTACTTCCCGAAGCCGCGCTTTGACGGCATGGCGGTGCTGGTCGCGGAGACTCGGTCGATCAGCACCGCCCTGAAGAAGATGGGGGTGGAAGAGTTCACCCGCGCCCAGACAAGGATCCTGGCCCGCATGCCGACCGCGGAGGATGCCCGCCAGCTTGAGATGCCGCGAAACCGGCCCATGCTGGTGACCGAGGGCATCAATGTCGACGCCCAAGGCGCCCGCATCGAGTTCAGCATCTCGCGTTTTTGCAGTGACTGGGTGCAGATCCTGGTCGAACCGTAGCAAAGCGTTCATAGCCTGGTCGCAACGAGATGCCAATGCCAGTTGCCGGGCTGGCCGTGCTCTTGGTCGACCAGCGAAAGCAATTCGAAACCGTCGAACAGCGCCACCAGTTCGGCCGCATTGCAGTAGTAGTGCGGGTGCGCCTTATCGCTCTCCTCCGGAATGACGAAGGTATCGTGCGCCACCTCCTGCCCGCGCCCGAAACGCTGGTTGCGTTTCGACAGCATAGTGCCCTGGTAGATGCCCCCCGGTTTCAGAACCCGCCGGATCTCGGCAATGCAGTGCTGCACCACGTCGGCATCGCCATGATAGATGACGTTCCAGGCGAGAACGTAATCCTGGGTGCCATCGGCTACCGGCAACTCCAGCATGGAGCCTTCGCGGAAGTCGATGTCGAGGCCGGCAGTGGCAGAGGCATTGCGGGCGAAATCGAGACCGGCGGCACTGCCGTCGATCGCCGTTACCCGGCAGCCCAGCTGTGCCAGCGCCAGTGCATGGCGGCCGACCCCGCAGCCGATGTCGAGGGCCACAACTTGACCCAGGTCCCGGCGGGCAGCCACGGTCTCGACCACCGTCCGTTCCGGCTCCAGCCAGCCTTCGCGGCCCTCGGCCAGCGACCAGCGCCGGTCCCAGGCGCCAACCGCCGACGCCAGAGGATGCGATGCGGCACTCATACCGATTGCCTCAGGATGCGCTGGCGCAGCATCGAGCTCAGCCGCTCGACCACAAGGACCAGAAGAAACACGCCCAGTATGATGGTAGCAGCCTGGTCATACTGAAAAAGGTCCATCGCCACCTTGAGTTCGATGCCAATGCCGCCGGCGCCGACCAGCCCCAGCACTACGGAGGCCCGCGTCGCCTTCTCCAGGGTGAAGAGCGAGGAATTGATCATCGAGGGCATCGCAGCCGGCAGGACGGCCGAGAAGACAACCCCAGATCGCCGCGCACCAAGGGCGGTCAGCGCCTCCTGCGGGCCCTTGTCGGTTTCTTCCATCGCCTCCGCGAAGAAGCGGCCGCAGAAGCCGATGGCATCGACGACCAGGGTCAGCATGCCGGCAAACGGCCCGAGGCCGACGGTAACCACGAAGAACAGCGCCCAGACGAGGTCGGGAACGGTGCGGAACAATGCAATCAGTGCGCGCGAGATGTGATAGAGTACCGGATGCGGCGAGAGACTGCGTGCAGCGCAGATGGCGAGCGGCACACTCAGCAGGACACCGATGACCGTGCCCGCGAAGGCCATCTGGAAGGTCTGCAGCATGGCACTGCCCACTGATTGCAGGCGCGCGATACTGGGCGGGAACATTTCGCCGATCAGGCGCGCCATGTTCGGCAGGCCGTTGACAAGGGATTCGACCGAGATTTCGCTGCCATGGAGCGAATAGACGAAGAAGGCGGCGGCACCCAGATAGAGCAGCGACATCCCGTTGCCGGGGCGGCGGAAGCGCGCCGGCGCCGGTCGCGTCGGCAGACCGGCGGAGGCACCGGAAAAGGCGGTTTCAGTCATAGATTCCCCTGAGGGCCGCGGCATCAACTCCGGCCGTGGCGACGTCGAGTTCGATGCGGCCGTTGCGCAGCGCGACAACGCGGTCGGCATAGCGCAGGGCATGATTGATGTGGTGCGATGTGAAGACCAGGGTAAGGCCCTTCTCCCGGATCAGTTCGGCAAACAGGTTCATCACCTCCTCGCCGGCATTGGGATCTAGGCTGGCGACGGGCTCGTCCGCAAACATCATGCGCGGCCTTTGCATCAGCGTTCGGGCGATTGCGACACGCTGCGACTGCCCGCCGGACAACTGGTCGGCCCGGCGCAGCGCAAACTCGGCCAGTCCGACCCGCTCCAGGCAATGCATCGCCTCCTCCCGCGCCGCGCGCGAGGCCAGGAAATGGAACCAGGCGCCGGGGCCGGCCTGGCGCGATTGGGCGCCGTGAATCACGTTGCTGAGGACCGACAACTGGCCCACCAGGTTGTGCCTCTGGAAGACGAAGCCGATCTCGGCACGCAGACGACGCAAGCGAGCCTTATCAAGCGCCCGGACCTTCTCGCCCAGCAGCGTTACCTCGCCGCCGCTGGGTTCGATCAGGCGCAGGCAACAGCGCAGGAGGGTGGATTTTCCGGCTCCGTTGCTGCCGATAAGTGCGACCGACTGACCGCGCGGAACCTGCAGCGACACGCCGTCCAGTACCGCCGGCCCGCCGTGATAGGCCTTGCAAAGGCCCGTCACGTCCAGTTCGACCAGGGCGGCATCAGGCGCCGCCCTCCCCCCCGCCAGAATTGGCGGGGGGAGCGGTTCGCCCTGCGGCAGCTGCTTGGCATCCGTGGCCCGGGCGAGCGTGACGGCGGTCATCGCGGATTTCCCTATTGACCGACGAATTCGGAATACTCGGGATAGCCGATGGTGGCGTACATCCGGCGGACATAGTCGTAGTTCTTGTCGTCGATGCCAGCCAGGAAGTGCATCCCCTTGTATTTCTGGGTATCCTCGCCCTTCAGCAGGGCCTCGATCAGCACCTGCTGATTGTCGATGAAGGCCGTCCGCATCTTGTCGATAACCGTCTGGTCGACATGGGCGCCGGCGAGGAGCGGATCGTTGGGCAGGTCGCGACCGCGCGCCACCACCTTGAAGGCGGTATCCGGGAACTTGTTGCGTACGCTGACCAGATGCGTCGCGTTCATGCCGATGGCGGCAATATCGCCCTTGATCAGGCTTTCGACCGCGACATTGCGACTGACATGCAGCGGTTCGATGTCCTTGATCGGGTCGATGCCGAAATCGGCAAGGACTTGCATCGGGCCAAGATGGGCGGACGTCGAGCCGACATCGCCGAAGGCCACCTTCTTGCCCTTGAGGTCGGCCGGGCCTTCGATCGGGCTCTCCGCCAGGGTCACGATCATGGCGAAATAGTCGGGCCGCTGGAAGCCGATCACCACATTGGCTTCCGTGCGACGCTTGAAGACCACATATTCCGCGGGACCGGTCAGGACAAAATCCACCTGCTTGGCGCGCATTGCCTCCACCGCGGCAGTACGGCTGTTGACCGGGGTGAACTTGATTTCGTAGCCGGTCGCCTTCTCCAGCGCCTCGACCAGAGCGCCATATTCCCGCTGCAGGTCCTCCAAGCCGGCAATATCGGTGACGGCAAACCGAATTTTCTCTGCGGCGGCGGCCAGATTGGCCTGAAACACCAGCGGCAGACTGGCCGCCGCGGCAAGAAGGGTACGGCGGGCGATGGCAAAGCCGGTTGAGGCGGTCATGATGTCTCCCTCTCGAAAGGCGATTGTTGGGGTGCCTCGGGGAGCATGGGCGCAAGCCGTGACGCATTTCTGACCGCAATATTTCAAGCTTGTGACGCCCGGTAGACAAGCAGCCGCCCGGTCGAGAAAATCGCCCCGGCGACAGGGAGGGCCCCATCGTTTTGCTGGATCGGCGACCGGAAAGTCCCGATCATCACGCCAAGCGATGCACAGTAAATCGAGGTTACCCAGCATGCAGTATGTTATTGCCGGAGGCCGCGCCCTGATTGCGGACGGCTCCTTGGTCGACGCAGACATCGCGATTGCCGATGGTCGCATTGCCGACATTGATGGCAGCACGATGGTGACCGGCCGTCGCTGGCAGGCGACCGACCTCCTCATCATGCCCGGCATGATCGATCTGCACGGCGATGCCTTCGAACGGCAATTGATGCCGCGTCCCGGCGTTCGCTTTTCCGACGAGCTCGCGCTGCTGGAAACCGACCGCCAGTTGCTGGCGAATGGCATCACGACCGCCTATCACGGCCTGACTTATAGCTGGGAGCCGGGCCTGCGCGACGCCGAGACGGCCCGGCGCTTCGTGGGGGGCCTCAAGGACATGCGGCCGCGGCTGGCCTGCGACACCCGGCTGCATCTGCGCTTCGAGACCTTCAATCTGGACGCCGTGGATGAGGTGATCGGCTGGATCGAGGCCGGCCTGGTCGATTTGCTGGCCTTCAACGACCATACCGACGATATCGCCGCCAAGATCAACGACCGGCAGAAACTAGCTGCCTATGCCGCCCGCACCGGACTGAGCGGCGACGAGATCTCAAACATGCTGCAGCAGACCAAGGCGCGCGCGGCCGAGGTACCCGCTGCGGTACGGCGGCTGGCGGCGGCAGCACGGGCCCGCTCCCTGCCCATGGCGTCCCATGACGACATGAACCCGGCGATGCGCGCAGCCTATATGGATCTGGGCTGCCGCATCTGCGAGTTTCCGCTCGACCGCGAGACGGCCCGAGCCGCGCTGGAAACCGGCGGCATCACGATCCTCGGCGCACCCAACGTTGTGCGCGGTGGCAGCCACGCAGCGCGCCTCGGCGGTCGCGAGGCGGTGGCCGAGGGGCTCTGCAGCGTACTGACGTCGGATTACTACTATCCGGCCCTGATGAATGCCGCCTTCACGCTAGTCAATCTGGGTGTCGCCGATCTCGGCAGCGCCTGGCGCCTCGTCTCCACCAATGCGGCGGATGCCGTCGGCCTGACCGATCGCGGCCGCATCGCGGTCGGACAGCGCGCCGATCTGCTGCTGGTGGATTGGCAGGAGGGAAGGCTGCCGCGGCTGGTGGCCACTTTTGTCAACGGCGACGCCGTCTTCACGGCCGACAACCCGCTCAGTATGATCGCCTGAGCGGATTGCGCCCGAGCGGAGCTTGCCAGAGCCTGTGCTGCCTGGGCTGATCAGGCGGACGGGGCAAGGCCAAGTATGCGGCGCGCCGCGGCGGCGTCGGCAATCTCGCCGCCCAGAATTTCGACGATCTCAACCGCCTTATCGACCAGGGCGGCGTTGCTGGGCGCCAGCCGACCCCTGGCAAGATAGAGGTTGTCCTCGAGGCCGACGCGGACATGGCCACCCAGCAGATGGGCCTGCGCCACCATGGGAAACTGCTGCGCGCCGATGCCGAAGGCGAACCAGACGGCGTCCGGCGGCAGAAGGTTGCGCATATAGGTCATCGCCTCCGGCGTTGCCGGCTGCGCCCATGGAACGCCAAGGCAAATCTGGAACAGCGATGGCGAGGGCAGGATGCCGCGCTCGATCAGGTTGACGGCAAGGCGAACATGCCCGGCTTCGAACACCTCCAGTTCCGGCTTGACGCCAGCACCGACGATACCGGCAGCCATTTCCTCGAGATGGCCTTTGGTATTCACGAAGACATAGTCGCCCATGTTCATCGAGCCCATATCGAGACTGCAGATGGCGGGCTTGAGTGCCAGCACATGACCGATCCTGTCAGCGGGCGTCGCAAGGTTCGATCCGGGTTTTGCGGCCAGGGGCTCGTTATCGCCCGGCATGAAGCGCCCGCCCGCCCCCGTGGTCAGGTTGATCACCACGTCGGTTCCGCTGTCGCGAATGCGCTCAACTACCTCGCGGTAATGCGCCAGTTCCATGCTTGGCCTAGCCGTATCTGGATCCCGCACATGGATATGAACGATGGCGGCTCCCGCCCGGGCCGCATCGATGGCAGAATCGGCGATCTGGCGCGGCGTCACCGGGACGGCGGGATTCTTGCCGACGGTATCGCCGCCGCCGGTGACGGCACAGCAGATGATTGTCTTTGACATGCGGTTTCCTCGCTCTCAGACGCGCGCTAGATCGATCCGTTCGCGCCTGAATGGTATTTCCTGCTCCGCCGCGCCGAATTCACGCCCGGCCCGGTGGCCGCCATGGACGGCATGGAACACGGCGCCCGGCGCCAGGCAATCGCCGATGCGGACGACATCGATCACCGCACCGGCAAGGTCGCGATAGAGTTCATCGACCGGCTGGCGCGCCGTCACCAGAACCAGCATGTCGACCGCGACCGTGCGTGGGCGGGAGGTGTGACGGTGGCGCAGTTCCACCCCTCCGGAATCCGCCCCCACCAGCACGTGATGCGTCAGGCCGGTCACTCCCGCCTCGTCGAGGCGCAGCGCGATGCGCTGCAGTTCCAGGGTGTTCGCCGTGAAGGCGGACAGTTCCGCTTCCGGCGTCACCAGGATGACATCGGCACCGGCCCGCGCCAATTGCTCGGCCAGCAATCCACCCATGTAGTAGTGGTCTTCGTCATAGATCATGACCCGGCCAGAGATCTTTGCGCCGGCGAAAATGTCGTCCGGCGTCAGGACCGGGATCGCACCAAGGGACAGCGGCCTGCCGTTGAGGCGGCTCACGCCGTCCCGCCGCCAGACGGATCCGGTTGCCAGAATGACATGGGCCGCACCTGTTTCAAGGATCGTTGCACGGTCCATGATGCTTTCGCGGAAGACCGCGACGTTCGGTAGCCTCGCGATCTGTCCGGCGCGCCAGTCGCGTACACGGAGATAAGTGGTCATGCCGGGCAAGCGGCTCTCGTGGAGCAGCCGGCCGCCGAGTTCACGCGATCTTTCCGCCAGCATGACATCATAACCGCGCTCAGCCAGCACGCGGGCGCATTCCAGTCCGGCAGGGCCGGCACCGACCACGAGGACGGTTTCTTCCCGATCACGTGGGCGAAGGATTTCCGGATGCCAGTCGCGGCGCCATTCCTCGCCGATGGTGGGGTTCTGCGTGCATCTGAGATTGGTCATCATGAAATGGCTGGAGACGCAGATATTGCAGCCGATGCATTCGCGGATGTCCTCGAGCCGGCCCTCCTCGATCTTGCTGGGCAGGAAGGGATCAGCGATGGAGGGGCGGGTTGCCCCGATCATGTCGAGGATGCCGCGGCGGACGAGCGAGACCATGGTATCCGGCGAGGTGAAGCGGCCGACGCCGACCACGGGCCTGGTCGTCACCTGCTTGATGCCGGCAAGAAAGCGCTCGTGATCGTTCTCCGGCGCAAAGCGCGCAGTGGGTGAATCGCCTGCCCAGGTGCCAATGACGATGTCCCAGAGGTCGGGCAGTTCGGCCAGCAGCGAGATCGCCTCGATCCCCTCCTCTTCCGCCCGAAGGCCGACATCGCCGCACAGTTCGTCGACGATAAGGCGCACCGAGACGGCGCAGGCATCCTGCACGCCCGCGCGCGTTTCCTCGATAAGTTCGCGCAGCAGGCGGGCGCGGTTCCGCAGACTGCCGCCATACTCGTCCGCGCGCTGGTTGCGCGGCGAGAGGAACTGGAAGGCGATGGTGGAGAAATTCGCATCGACGTTGACGATGTCGAAGCCGCATCTGCGGGCGCGCTCGGCAGCCTCGCGCCACCAGCGTCTGAGGTTGCGGATATCGGCAAGATCCATCGCCCGCGCGTGCAGCGGGAAAGTCCCGTCCACCGGCCTCCCCATCGGCCCCATCGGGATTTCGCGCGAGAGCTTGTTGGCATTGTAATAGGCCGCATAGGCCAGTTGCACGCCGGCCAGAGATCCATGCGCATGCACGGCGTCGCACATCAGGGCGAGCGGCGGAATGTCGTCTTCGTCCCAGAGCGATTGCAGTACTTCGGGCATCAGATCCGAAGTTGGATGGATCGAGCAGTGCTCGGTGTTCACCACCGCCCAGCCACCCTCGGCCTTGATGCCACGCATGGCGGCATGGGCCTGGGGACGGAGATTGCCCATGCCGTTGCAATGCGGCGGTTGATAGAAGCGATTGCGGGTGGTGAACCGACCGATCCGGACAGGCTCGAACAGAACGTCGTAGCGCGAATCGCGAATCTGCTCCTCCCCGCCAGGGAACCGCGTTGTTGGCAGACCCAATGCCATCCTTCGCAGTAATTCTGCTTGTCCCGATTTTCGGAACATAGTATTATTATTCGGCATACTAGGATTTGCGATCGGTGACGTCAAGCCGACCGCTGCCGCCCCCCGTTTCAACCCTGGTTCAACTCTCGCAAAGTCCCACCCATGCAAGCCGATCTGACTGCCCGAACCCTGCGCCCTCATCTCGATGAAATACGCGATGCCGCCGTCGACACGCCGCTCGACCGCTATTTCCGCATCCTGGAAATGGCAGCTGGTTTCCCCGGCGGCATCACGCTGAGCCAGTTGGTGGAAGTCCTGGCGTTGCCGAAATCGACCGTGCATCGCCTGCTGCGCAGCCTGGTGGCGGCCGGCCTGCTGACCGCACGGGCGCCGCGTTACGGCCCCTATGTACTGGGTGGCCGCCTGCTCAACCTGCTCTATGGCGGCATGTCGGACGATTGGGTCGAATGGCTGGTGCGCCCCCTGCTGCAGGAACTGGCCGATCGCACCGGTGAGACCTGCTTCCTCACCCGCCTCAGTGATCTGCAGGTGCATTCCGTAGCGATGGTGACGCCGGAAAACGACGTCCGCAGCTATGTGGTGCCGGGCCGCATCCTGCCGGCTCATGCCGCCGCCTCCGCCAAGGCGATTCTCGCCTTCCAGAGCGAGACGGTGGTGCGGGCGATCCTCTCGGGACCGCTGCCGGTCATGACCGAGCGAACCAAGACCAGGCTCAAGGATCTGCAGGCCGAACATGCCGAGATTCGGGAAACGCGCATCGCCCTCTGTGTCGGCGAGGATGTGCCGGGCTTCGCCGGCATTGCATCGCCGATCATCATTCCCGGTTTCGACGTCAAATACAGCATCGCCATCACCGGCACGATCGAGGCGTTGATCGAACGCCAGCAGGCGACCTATTCGGAACTGCTGCGGGCATTCGCTGACCGGATCGCGATCGCCATGTCGGTTCGCCTTGGCCAGGCGGAGCAGAAGACCAGCAAGCGGCCGGAACCGAAATGAGAGCGGCAGGGCCGGGCTGCGTCATCAACTGGAACGGAGAGCCCCTTCAGGTTTCGGCCGGTGAGAGCGTTGCCGCAGCCCTGTTCCGCGCTGGCCACCTGCAGCTTGCCGCCACGCGCAAACGGCACCGGCCATTGGGTCTGTCCGGAAGCTTCATCCAGGGCGTGCTGGGCGACGTCGACGGAATACCCAATGCCCGACTTGACCAGGTCACGGTTCGCGACGGAATGCACGTCGCGCGGCAGAACACTTGGCCGTCATCCCACTTCGACCTGCTGAAACTCCTTCGCCTGGTTCCCGCGCGGCTCGTGCGGGGTGGCTTCGAGCATACCAGGCTGATGCCGAGCGGAACCCGCCGCTATCTCGTTTGGGAGCGGTTGCTGGCTTTCCTCGCGGGCGAGGGTACCCTGTCACCGGTGCCGGCGGCTCCGGCCGTTGTTGCAGGCCGGCGCATTGATTGCGACCTGCTGGTGATTGGTGGCGGTCCAGAGGGTATCGGTACGGCGAACGCCGCCGCGCATGCCGGTCGCGATGTCGTCCTGGTAACGCGCGGCAGCGCACCGGCCCGTTTCGCCCGCCTGATGGGCATCACGGAAACTGCCCTGGATTCACGGGTGACTCTGCTCACAGCCCACGAGGCCTGCGCCATCTACCGGCAGGGCCACCTCGTCCTTGCGGCGCCCGGCGACGGCGGACCGGCAGTTGCAATCGGCAGCAACGAGATCGTTCTTGCCACAGGCAAGCACTCGCTGCCGCCGCTGGTGCGGGGCAACACCCTGCCCGGCGTCATGGATGCAGCGACGGCCCTCGCCCTTGCCGCCGGCGGTGCGGCCTGCCTCGGCCGCGTCGTGGTCGTGGGCACGGAGACACGCGAGGCGATCGCGGCACGACTCCACAGCCTCGGCGCCGCGGTTGCAGAAATACGCGCGGTGGCGGAACTGAAGGCGATCAAGGGCTGGAACCGGGTGACGGGAGCCGTTTTCGAACACGCGGTCCCCTGCCAGACCGTCGTCCATGCCGGCCCGTGGCGCAGCGACCCCAATCTCTCCTTCCAGGCAAGTGGCGACGGATTGCTGCGCCTTTCCGCCGACGCCCTGCCGGCGCATGTCCGCATGGTCGGCAGCGCCGCCGCGCCGGATGAGCGTATCCACTGGCCCGGCAAACATGCCCTGGATGCCGATGTCTGCCCCTGCATGGATGTGTCGGCGAGAGAAATCGCCGACTTGCTTCGCGCCGGCGTCACCCATGTCGAGGAGATCAAGCGGCAGACCTCGGCCGGCATGGGACCATGCCAGGGTTTCCCCTGCTGGGAGTTGATGGCCGCCGTGATCGAGAATGCGGCGGGCGCGCCTCTCGCCGACAGGCCGTCGCATCGCGGCCCCCGCCGCGCCATCACGGTCGCACAGGCCGCGGGGCTTTCGGGTCTCGTCGATCCGTTGAAGTGAGACCACGATGCAGTCGAACCATTCCATCGTCATCATCGGCGGCGGCATCCAGGGCCTTTCAATCGCCTTCAACCTCGCCAGACTCGGCGTGCGCGATGTTCGCGTGCTGGATGCCGGCTATTTCCAGGGCGGTGCGTCAGGCCGCAACGGCACCCTCATCCGCGGCGGGTTCGGATCGCCGGAATGGACCGGGTTTTTCGCCCACTCGAACCGGCTTTGGGCCGAACTTTCGGCGACTTTGGGCGAGAATGTGATGTTCACGCCCAGGGGCTATCTGGTTATCGCGCAGAAAGCGGAAACGCTGGCGCGGCTCGACGGCATGCGCGACCTGCACCGCGAGCACGGGTTGCAATCGGATCTCCTTGCCGTGCGAAGAATCAAGGAACTGGAGCCCGCCATCGATGAACACGCCGTGCTGGGTGCAATCTACTTGAAAGGCGGTGGCGCCGCGCCGCATCACGCGGCCATGAAAGGCTATCTCGCTGCCAGCCGGCGCCTCGGTGCGCGAATTGACTATCAGCGGCCGGTAACGGCGGTCGAGCGCAGCGGCGACCGGATCACGACAGTGATCGCGGGCGACGAACGAATTGCCTGCGAAAAGGTGGTCATTGCCGGGGGCGCCTACAGCCCCGCCATCGGCAAGTTGGTCGGGGCGGAGATCCCTGGTTTTCCAATCCGCATCGAGGCGATGGCATTGGAGCCGGTGCGTCCGGTCATTCGCTCGGCGATCGCGCTCCCCGACCGGCTCTGCTACATGCATCAGACGGCGCGTGGCGAGATCGTCGGCGGCGCCGAGGTGCCGGAAAAGCCGCAAGTGACGCTCAACACCGATATCTGCGCCCTGGCAGCCACCGCCGCTGCCTATGCCGAAGTGTTTCCGGCCCTGGGTGCCCTTCGCATCCTGCGGCACTGGGCCGGCATGCTGCACGCGACGGCGGATTGGGGGCCGCTGCTGGGGCAGCATCCGGATGTCGGCAATCTCTGGGTGTCGGCCGGCTGGTCCTATGGCTTTGCCGGTGCCCCGGCAGCGGGCGACCTGCTGGCGAGGGCCATCGTCACCGGCGAGGTCGATAGTCGTATGGCCCCCTTCGCCGTCGACCGCTTCCGCCGCAACCAGCCGGTGGTCGAGGGCGCCATCGTGCTGGCGCCGGTCGACTGATCAGCCGCCGAGCCCGACCAACTCGGGATAGAAGTCCCGGAGGCGCCGGTAGAGATCGCGCCACAACCGGTATTTGTGGTCGAGGATTGCCTGCGCCCCGGAATCGGGCGTGAAGGTGCGCCCCGCCGCGACATAGTCCGCGATGGCGGACCAATCCTTGATGGCACCCACGCCGATGCCGGCAACGAAGGCGGCACCGAGACAGGAGCCGGGATGCCGGTCGATCCGTGTCACCGGCTTGCCGAGACTGTCGGCTGCGATCTGCAGCCAGAGGTCGCTCGCCGCCCCGCCATCCGCCGCGAAGACGCGCTTCGTCTCCAGCCCCAATTCATGGAAGGTTTCGACATGATGGCGAAAGCCGAAAACGACGCCTTCAAGGGCTGCGCGCCAGACATGGCGCATGTCGTGATTGAGACCTAGGCCGACCAGCGTGCCGCGTGCGTTGGGATCGTTGAGCGGCGTCTTCTCGCCCAGGAAATAGGGCAGGAACAGCACCTGGCTGTCGGCGCCAATACCGGCGGTTTCGCGATCCAGCCAGCGATGCACGGAGAGCCCCGCCGCCTCGGCCTGCGCCCTGGCATGGCCGCCCCAATTCGCCACGACCCAATTGAGGAAGCTGCCGCTCGAGGCCATACAGCCATTCGGGAAATAGAGGCCCGGCACGATGTGATAGTCGAGGAAGAGGCGCGTGTCCGTCACCGGCTTGTCGGAGGACAGCAGTATATCGCCGGCACCGCCGAATTTCAGCACCAGGTCGCCATTCCGCGAGGCGCCGCAGAGAAAGGCCGAAGCGACATGGTCGGCGCAGCCCGCGACCACCGGCGTTCCCGACTTCAGCCCGGTATGCGTCGCCGCCGCGGCCGTAATGGCACCAACGACGTCGTGACTCTTGCGAATGGGCGCCAGCAATGAAGGACTGATGTCGGCAAGCGCCATGAGGTGATCGTCATAGGTGCCGGTTGCCAGATTGACGAAGCCCGATTCCAGCGCCCAGTTGTGCTCGACATGGATGCTGCCGGTAAGTCGGCCGGTGATATAGTCGGAGGCGCCGACGACATGGCGCGCGCGGGCGAAGTTATCCGGCTCATGCTCGCGCAGCCACATCAGCTTCGGACCGACCAGTTGCTGGCTGTAGCCGGTACCGGCGCGGGCGAGGAAATGCGCCTGGCTCATGCCCGCGCGGAAGCGTTCCAGCTGCGCCGTGGCGCGGGCGTCGTTCTGCTGGATCGAGCGGCGGATGTGCCGCCCCATCTCGTCGAGCAGGATGACGGCGGGCAACATGCCGGTGACGCCGACAGCCGCGATGTCGCCCGGCCCGATGCCGGTCTTCGCCAGCAGGGCACGACAGATATCGCCACAATTTCCCCACCATTCGTCCGGCTCCTCCTCGGACCAGTTGGCATGATCCGAGTAAAGCGTCACCGGACGGCTTTCGACCCCGAGCGAATGGCCGGCATCATCGATAACGATGCCGATGGTCGATGTGGTGCCGATATCGAGGCCGAGGAAATACGCCATGATGACGGCAATATCAGCGGATCTTGCCGACCTTGTCCATGAAGCGCTTGACGCGCTCGCCATCGACCGGTTTCCAGGTATCGCCGCCGATCTTGAAATGGGTGCCCACGACCGCGCCGTCGCCAATTTTGAGAATATCCGCGACGTTGTCGATGTTGACGCCGGTATTGGCAAAGACCGGGGTATCGGGCAGCGCATCCTTGGCGAGCTTAAGATTGGCGGTCTCGACCGCCTGGCCCGTCATGGGACCGGAGACCAGAACGACGTCGGCGAGCGACGAGAACACGGCACTCTTGGCGCGCGCGGCTATCGACCGGTCGCCCATGGGCGAGGCGAACTCGGCATTGATGTTGAACATCAGCTTCATGTCGGTGCGGTTGCAATCGGCGCGGAGGCGGAGGGCCGTCGCCGCGTCGGGCGCCCAGATGCCCATGTCGGAATCATAGACGCCGGTAAAGATTTCGCGCACGAAACGCGCACCGCTGGCGATGCCGAGGCTGACGCTGGCAACCGGGTCCCAAAGATAATTGACGCCGAACGGAATTTTGATGAGCCGCTTCAACTCGCCCACGGCAAAGGACATGGCGGCGAGCGACTGCGGCGAGGCCTTGAGCAGATACGGACGATCACCCTCATTGCCGAACATGACGGCATCGACACCACCCGCCTGCAACGCCTCGATGTCGGCGGCGGCGAGATCGACGATCTTCTGCATGCCGCCGTCCTTGTCATAGAGCGGCGAACCCGGCAAAGGCGCCAGATGGATCATGGCAATAATGGGCTTGCGGCTGCCGAATGTTGTCTCGATCATGATTGAGTCTCTGCTTCTTCCTAGGGAAAATCAGGCGATCCGGGGACGGACCAGGACGTTGCCGGTGGCCGGATCAAAGAGATGGATCTGGGTAAGGTCGTAATGGAGCGTGAGCGTTTCGCCCGGCCGTGCCAGGAAATCGCGCGGCATCCGCGCCTGAATCTCCGGTCCGCCAGTGCCGCCCAGTTCCGCGACCAGAATTACTTCCGGCCCCAGCAGTTCAATTGCGACGGCGGTGACTGAAACCGGGGCCGAGCGACCGGCGAGCGGCAGCAGATGGAAATCCTCCGGCCGCAACCCCACAGTTACCGACTTTTCCGCATGGCTGGCATAGCCGGGCCGCAGCGCCTCCGGAATCGGCAGGGCGGCAAGGCCGGTCACGGCATCGAGCCCGATCTGGCCGTCCAATCGTCCGGGCACCAGATTCATCGGCGGGCTGGCCAGGAAGCCCGCGACGAAGGTGTTGACCGGGTTGCGGTAGACATCGAGCGGTGCGCCGACCTGGACGATGCGACCGTCCTTCATGATGCAGATCCGCTGGCCCATGGTCATGGCCTCGATCTGGTCATGGGTCACATGGATGATGGTGGTACCGACCTTCTGGTGCAGTTTGATGAGTTCGGTGCGCATGGCGGCGCGCAGCTTGGCATCGAGATTGGAGAGCGGCTCGTCCAGCAGGAAGGCCTTCGGTTCGCGCACCAGCGCGCGGCCCAGCGCCACGCGCTGGCGCTGGCCGCCGGAAAGCTGGGCCGGCTTGCGTTCCAGCAGCGGCCCGATGTCGAGCATCTCGGAAATAGCCCGGATGCGCCGGTCGATCTCGCCCCGGTCGACGCCTCGCAGCTTCAACCCGAAGCCGAGATTGCCCGCCACCGTCATGTGCGGATAGAGCGCGTAGTTCTGGAAGACGATGGCGATGTCGCGCTGCGCCGGGTCGACATCGTTCATCCGGCGTCCGTCGATCAGCAGGTCGCCCTTCGAGATTGATTCCAGCCCACCGATCATGCGGAGCGTTGTCGACTTCCCGCAGCCCGATGGGCCAAGGAAGATCATGAACTCGCCATCCTTGATCTCGAGGCTGACATCGTCCACGGCAACCACTGCATTGCCATAGATCTTGGTGACGTTCTTGAGATCAATGCCGGCCATGAATGTTCCTCAGCGAATAGCGCGCATATAACGATAAAGGTAGACGGTTAAGGCCAGGATGGCCGCCAGCAGGATGATCGACATTGCCGATGCCTCGCCGATATTAAGGCTGACGAAAGCGGTCCGGTAGATGAAGTAGGACAGCAAATCGGTCGAGATGCCGGGCCCACCCCGGGTCATGATGTAGATGAGGTCATAGGTCTTGACGGCGAAGATGAGCCGGATCAGCAGCGTCACCACGATCACGGTCCGCATCATGGGGAGTGTGATGTGGATGAAGCATTGGAAGGAATTGGCGCCGTCGACCCGCGCCGCCTCATAGGGTTCCTTCGGCAGCGAGGCGAGTCCCGCCAGCAGCAGCACGATCATGAACGAGACCTGGTGCCAGATGTCGACCAGGATGATGGTCCAGATGGCGATCTTGGTGTCACCCAGCCAGTTGACCGGGCCGAAGCCTACGGTCGAGAGCAGGTAGTTGACGATGCCGAGGTTGGGATGCAGGAACATGCGCCAGATGAGTCCCACGATGACCGGGTTCATCAGCAGCGGGCAGAGCAGGATCGCGTAATAGACCGGCTTGAAGCGCTCGACCTTGTTCAGCATCAGCGCCACGGCAAAGCCGATGACGAATTCGAGCAGGACCACGCCCACGACGAATTTTGCCGTAAGCCAGGCGGAGTGCCGGAACTCCTGGTCCCCGAGTGCCAGCATGAAATTTTCGAAGCCGCTGAACGTGTCGTAATTGGGCGCGATCAGCGTGTATTCGTGCAGCGACGTATAGAGCGCCGAGACGACGGGGAAGAGAATGACCAGGAACAGCATGGTGAGGGCAGGCGCCGACAGGGCGTAGCCGAAGCGCGCGTCGCGCCGGTCCGCCGCATTGGCATTGCCGATGCCACCGATCCCGATCATGATCCCTACCCCGTCTTTCTCACGGCTTATTTCAGCTTGCCGTCCTTGCGGGCGAGTTCGGCCATCTCGGCCTCGATCGCCGCCAGCGCGTCGGACGCAGTCTTTTCGCCCGCCACCGCCAGACTCAACTCACGTCCCAGCACCTCGACCAGTTGCGGCGTATAGGTGAAGACTGGGAAGTTGTGGCTGGTGAGCAGCATCTGCTTCAACGCCGGATAGTAGGCATATTTGGCATTGAGATCCGGGTCGTCGAAGACGTCGGTGCGGGTC
Source organism: Dongia mobilis (assembly GCF_004363235.1). Lineage (GTDB taxonomy): Bacteria > Pseudomonadota > Alphaproteobacteria > Dongiales > Dongiaceae > Dongia > Dongia mobilis. The sequence continues at coordinate 369,291 of NZ_SNYW01000006.1, read as the reverse complement.
GGCGAACCGCCGGCCAGGGCGCGCTTCTTGGCGATCTCCTTCGATTCCACCCACTTCAGGAAGGTCCAGGCCGCATCCGGATTCGGGCTCGATTTCGGAATCGCCCAGCCCCATGCACCGTTGAGGCTGCCGCCCTGCTCCGGGGTCGGCCCGGGCACCGGCATGATCTCGACCTTGCCGACCACGGCCGATTTGCTGGGATCGTCATAGGCGGTGCGGAAGAAGTTGTAGGTGATGTAGCTGTAGGCCTTGCCCTGCGCCATCACGTTGAATGCCTCGTCGAAGCTGAAGCTGGCCGAGCCGACCGGACCGTATTTGTCGATCATGGTCTTGTACTGCTCGACCGCCTTCACGCCCGCCTCGTTGTTGAGCGTCGGGTTCCAGTTGGCGTCATGATACTCGCCGCCATTGGCGAAGAGATAGTTGGACCATTCCATGGCGATGGGATCGGGGCGGAGGCCCTGATTGACGACGCCGTGCATGCCGTCCCTGGTGAAGAATTCGACCTGCTTCAGATATTCGTCCCAGGTCGCCGGCACCTTGAGGTCCATGCCGTATTTCGCCTTGAAATCGGCCTGGTTCTGCGGATCCGCCAGGAGATCTGTGCGATAGGTGAGGCCCATCGCATAGTTGTAGAACGGCAGCATATAGGTGGTGCCGTCGACTTGCCCGACCAGATCCATCAGCGCCGGGATATAGACCGACGTGTCGATGTTATCGGCCTTGATGCGGTCGTCCAGGGGCTGCATCCAGCCGGCCTTTACGAACTCGCCGACCCAGTAGAAATCAACCACGATGGCCGAATAGCTGCCCTTGGGTGCCACCAGCTGCGGTACCAGCTTGGTATGCATCTCGGCATAGTTGACGACTTCGAGATTGACCTCGATACCGGTCTCCTTGGTGAATTCGGGGACCAGCTGCTTGACGAATTCGGTGTCGGGAACACCCTCCATGAGGATGTTGATGGTTTCGGCGGAGGCATTTCCGGCGAAACCGAGGGCTAAGACCGAGCCCAGCAGCAATTTCTTGAACATGTGAAACCTCCCTCCAATCGGCCCTCGACAATGTTCTTTACCGGTCACTTGAGGGCGCCAAGCGACAGGCCCTTGATCAGGTATTTGCGCAGGAACGGCAGCAGCACGAAAACCGGCAGCAATGACAACACCGTGGCCGCGGCCAGCGGTGCGATCTCGACGCCGGCATGGGTCTCCATGCTGGCGAGGCCGACAGGCAGCGTTTGCGTATCGGCGCCGGAGAGAACCAGTGCAAAGAGAAATTCGTTCCAGCTGAGGATGAAACCAAGAAGGCCGGCGGCAAGAATGCCAGGCGCCGCCACCGGCACGGCGATCAGGATGAAAGCCTGCCATCGTGTCGCGCCATCGATGCGGGCCGCCTCTTCGAGGCTGGCCGAATCGCCCTCGAAAAACGAGACCAGCATCCAGGCAAGGAACGGCAGGCTGATGGTGAGATGCGCCAGGATGAGACCCAGATGGGTCTGCATCAACCCGGTGGTGAAGAACAGCGTGAAGAGCGGCAGCACCAGGATGATCGGCGGCAGCATCTGGCTGGCCAGCACGCCGAGGCGCAGGAAGATGCCGCCGGTATTGAAGCGGGCAAAGGCATAGGCCATGGCGGTCGCCAGCGGCAGCGAGATCGCGGTCGAGGCGAGCGCCACGAACAGGCTGTTGAGGAACCAGCGCTCGAACGGATAGGCCGAGAATATCTCGATATAGTTCTCGATCCCGACATGGCCGATTTCCGGCGGAATCTTGTAGGCAGTGAGCTTGTCGGTGAGGCTGACGCGGACGATCCAGACCAGCGGCAGCAAGATGGCGAGCGAAAAGGCCGAGAGAATGAGGTGCGGTATGAAACTGCCCCAACGCACCCGCATGACCGTCAATCCATCCTGACGCCGCCGGTGACGTTGAGCGCCTCGCCGGTGACAAAACCGGCAAGGTCGCTGGCCAGAAAGAGCACGGTCTTGGCAACGTCCTCCGGCTCTTCCAGGCGCCCCATCGGCGTCTGGTTGATATAGTCCTGCACGACCGCCTCCGGCGTCATTTGACGCAGGCTCGCCTCCCATTCCACTTCGCGCGATTGCATGCCGGTGCGGACGAAGCCGGGGCAAACGCAATTTACGCGGATGCCATGCTCGGCGACTTCACGGGCGAGCGCCTGGGTGAATCCGACGACCGCGAACTTGCTGGCGGAATAGTGGGCGAGCCACGGGGCGCCCCATTTCCCGGCGAGCGACGCCGTGTTGACGATGACGCCCTTGCGATTCTCGGCCAGAAAATGCCGCACCGCCGCCTGGTTGGTCAGAAAGATGCCCTTGGCATTGACATCCATGTTGAAGTCCCAATCGGCGTCCGCGAGATCGACCACCAGCTTCATCGAGGAAACGCCGGCATTGGCGGCGAGGACATCATAGCCGCCGAAGCGCTGCACGACGGATTCGAAAGCCTGGACCACGCTGGCACGCTCGCGCACGTCGATGGCAATTCCCATATGCTCGGGGCCGAGTTCCGCCGCCGCCTTCCCGGCCGCCGCCGCGTCGAGGTCGGCGATGGCCACGCGCATCCCTGCCGCGTGAAACTGGCGTGCGATGGCGAGGCCGATCCCCGCCGCACCACCGGTCACAATGGCGCGCCTGCCGCGCAATTCCTCCAGCATCCAAGCCTGCCCTGCATTCTTTCGATTTCGATCGCTCAAGATCGATTTCGATCATCTAGGCGGATTTTTTCGACAAACGCAAGCATCAATCGCTGGATTTTCGCCCCGTCCGCGGTAAAATGATCGAATTCGATCACTGTTGCACAGCGCGATGACCGACCGTCCCCCTGCAATTTCGCCGGCCGCCCGAATCCCCCTGACCGTCCGGGACGGCTTGCTGCGCGATTTCGTGGAGCGGCGCGGCTTTGCCGCGGTAAGCGAGATCGCGGCGGAACTGGGGGTCTCGGAAATCACCGTCCGGCGCGACCTCACCCGCCTCGAAAGCCAGGGCGTCCTGATGCGCACCCATGGCGGGGCGCTGGCCGGCAAGACCGGAACTCCGGAGACGTTCGACAGCGACGAGCCCGCGTTCGAAGCCAGGCGGCGGCGCCACGCCGAGGCAAAGGCGCGGATCGGCGAGGCAGCGGCGGCCCTGGTGCGTCCCGGCGCCACCATTGCCATCGACGTGGGATCGACCGCCCTGGAACTCGCGCGCCAGATGGCGACCCGGGGCGACATCAAGATATTCACCAACAGCGTCCGTGCGGCGACGCTGCTGGCCGATGGCCCTGCCCCGGTCTATCTGCCGGGCGGGCAGTTGCGCGCGACCGAGCTATCCGTCTATGGCTCCATAGCTGTCGCTCAACTGCGCCACTATTGGTTCGATCTCGCCTTCATCGGCTTCTCCGGTCTCACCGACCAGGGAATGTTCGACTATTCGCTGGAGGACACCGAAATCAAGCGGGTCTATATCGAGCGCGCCGCGCAGATAGTAGCTCTGTGCGATTCATCGAAGTTCGGCCGCCTTTCGATGGCCCGCGTCGGCACGTTGGAGGAGATTGACACGCTGGTCACCGACACCGCGCCACCCGAAGGCCTGCGCGAGGCGCTGGCGCGCGCCAGCGTTTCCCTCATCGTCGCCGGCGACCGCTGATCGGTCACCGGCGGAGCGCAAGGCGCCTCTTCCGGAATTCGGAAAACTGGCTGTCAGCGAGTACGCCAACCAGAATGACCGATCCCATGACCGCGAAGTTCAACGAACTGGGAATTCCTAGCAGGTTGACGAGGTTCTGCAGAATCTGCAGCAGGACGACGCCGAGGACAACTCCAATGATCGATCCTTCGCCGCCCCTCAGGGAGAAACCGCCCAGCACCGCGGCAGCAATGGCATAGAGTTCGTAGAAATTGCCGTGCGAGGATGGCGAGATGGAGCGGGTGTACATTGCAAGGAAGATGGCGGCGATTCCGGTCAGCAAGCCGCAGATGACATAGGCGGCGACGATCACCCTGCCGGTATTTATGCCGGAATAGCGGGCGGCTTCTTCATTCTTGCCAACCGCATAGAGATGCCGCCCGAACACCGACCGATGCAGCACGACCCACATGATCGCAGCGATGACGAGCATCGCAATGAAGGAATGGGGTACGCCATAAAAGCGCCCCGTCGTCAGCCATTCCAGAACCGGAAAACTATCGCCGAAGGCAAATCCCGCGGTTGCATCGGCGGTATAAAAGCGCGCAATGCCTCGGTAGATCAGCAAACCGCACAGGGTCACGATGAACGCCTGGAGGTGCAGGCGCGTGATTAGTAGCCCGTGCATCAATCCCATGATCATGCCGAGCGCCAGCATCAACAGCAGAGCGAGCGGCCATGCCAAGCCGACGTTTACGATCAAGTCGACGAAGAGAACACCGAGCAGGGCTATGATCGAACCGACCGACAGTTCGATGCCGCCGGTAATGATCACGAAGGCCTGGCCAATGGCAAAAAGCCCGAACAGACCGACCAGATTTGCCGTGTTGCCCAGATTGATCGGCGAGAGGAACAGGGGATTGATGACGGCAACCACCGTGCCGACAAGCAGTATCAGCACAAACAGGCCGATATCCTTCTTCATCATGCGCTGCGAGCCTCCGGGAAATCCGCCTTGCACCCGGCCATACCGGCGCCGACGGCGAGGTGAAGGACGTTGCTTTCGCTGAACGACGCGCGATCAAGGATACCGGTGACATGTCCTTCATGCATCACGGCAATGCGATCGCTGACGCCGATCACCTCTTCCATGTCACTTGAAATCATCAGGATGGCAACGCCGGCATCCGCCAGATCGCGCAGCATGCGATAAATATCGCTCTTGGCCCCGACATCGATCCCGCGGGTCGGTTCGTCGCAGATCAGGAGGCGCGGCCGCATGGCGAGCCATTTCGCCAGCACGACCTTTTGCTGATTGCCGCCGGAAAGCGCTGCGGCTGGGAGCTCGCAACCCGGCGCCCGGATATCGAGGCGTTGCATCTGCCGCCTGGCATCCTCGAACAAGCGCGCCGCCTGAACGATGCCGTGCCGCGATTTCGCCTGCAACGTCGGCAGGCCGATATTCTCGGCAATGGACAAATCCAGCAGCAGTCCCGACTTCTTGCGATCCTCCGGCACCAGATATATGCCGGCATCGATGGCCGCCCTGGGTGTGGCCAATGTGATCGGCTTCCCGTCCAGCAGGATGAAGCCGCCGATCATGGGGTCGATGCCGAAGATGACTCGCGCCAGTTCGGTCCGGCCGGCGCCGATCAGGCCGGCCATTCCCAGAATCTCGCCACGGCGGATTGCAAGCGACACCGGCCGATCGGGATAGGCGCCCGTGCGCACTTCGCGCATCTCCAATACCGTCTCTCCGGGTGCCGTTGCGGGTGGCTGATAAAGCGATGCAAGATCGCGGCCGATCATCAGTCGGATCATCTCGTTGTGCGAAATCCGCTCCTTCGGGAGATGGCCGACAAGGCGTCCGTCGCGAAGCACCACGACGCGGTCGGCGGAGGCAGTGAGCTCGGTCAAGCGGTGGGTGATGAAGATGACTGCAACGCCCTGCTCGCGGAGTGCAGCAATGATCGCCAGCAGGCGCTCGGTTTCCGCCAGCGTGAGGCTGGATGTCGGTTCGTCCATGATGATGAGGCGCGCGTTGAGAGACAGCGCCTTCGCGATCTCCAACAATTGCCGTTGCCCGATGGAGAGGTCGGCAACCGGCGTGTTCGGGGCAAAATCGACCCCGAGCTGGTCGAGATGGCGGCGCGCCTGCGCGTAGAGTGCCTTGCGATCGACCAGCTGCAGCGGCCCGGCGGAGCGCGGTTCGCGGCCGATGAAGACATTGGCGGCTGCATCGAGGTTGTCGAACAGGTTCAGTTCTTGATGCACGAAGGCAATCCCGGCATCTGTGGCCTGTTGCACGCTAAGCGCCGGCAACCTTTCGCCATCGACACGGATCGTGCCGCCGCTCGGCGCCACCACGCCCCCCAGGATCTTCATCAGGGTCGACTTTCCGGCGCCGTTTTCTCCCACGAGACCAATCACCTCGCCCGGCCGAACGTCCAGCGAAACATCCTCGAGCGCCCGGACTCCGGGATAGGATTTCGATATCTGTGTCAGCTGCAGAAACGCGTCGCCCATCGCGCCTTCGCCTCCCCGGCTATTTCGTGAGTTCAGTGTGGCGGACCCTGGCAGTGGCGGCAAGACGATGCTGGCGTGGCAGGTGCCGCCGCGCCAGCATCAAGTTCGCCAGGGAAGTCTCTGCAGGCTATTTGCCGAGGGTCGCCTTGAGATTGGCCTCGAACTCATCGACATTGCCCTTGTCGATCACCTTGGTCGGCACGATGATCAGCTTGTCGGCCGGAATCTGCGATTTGTCGCCTTCAAGATATGCCGCCATCAGCTTCATGCCCTGATAACCCCATTCGAACGGCTGCTGCACGACCGTGCCGGCAAAGCTGCCATCTCGCACTGCACCCAGGGTGATCGGGTCCTCGTCAAAGGCGATCACGGTGATCTGGCCGAGCTTGCCGGCCGCCTGCAACGCCTCGTAGATCTTCGGCGGGTTATAGGAGTAGAACCCGACCATGCAGTTGATCTCCGGATTTGCAGCTAGAACATCGTCGACATTGCTGCGCGCGCGGGCGAAATCGACATCGTCGCCGCGGACGTCGACCAGTTCGATGCCCTTGCCTTCGACCGCCTGCCTGAATCCGGCGATGCGCTCCTTGGCATTGTCGGCACCCAGGAAACCCACAAAACCCATACACTTGGCGCCATCGGGCAGGGCCTTGACGGCAATCTCGCCCGCCTGCACACCGGCCGCAGTATTGGAAGAGCCCAGATAGGCGATTCGGTTGCTGTCGGGCGCATCACTGTCGGTGGTGAAAAGCGGCACCTGAGCGGCGATCCGATTGAAGGCCTCGATCGAGGTTTTCGGATCCACCGACGAAATCATGATGGCGTCTGTACCGGCGGCAACCAGGTCATCCATCAAGGCGTTCTGCAGGGCAGCGGTGCCCTGTGCCGGATACTTGAACTGCAATTCATAGTTCGGCAATTCGGCCTGTGCCTTCTTTACACCCGCTTCCGCCAGCTTCCAGAAATCCGAGGCGGCGTTCACAACGAAGGCGAGTTGTTGCTTCTCCTGTGCCATGGCCTGCATTGTCGCAAGGGCGATGGCGGTGGAAACAGCGATGGAGATTGCAATCTTCACGTCGGTCCTCCCACTTCAAATGTTGATTTTACTGACCCGTTCCCGGGCCGGGGCGAGCGTTCTTGTTCGCGCTGCTGGGATCGAGTTTCCATCCCACTGCCGATTGCGTCAACATTAATTTATCATATTTAATAAATATTGAAAAACAATGTGTTGCACTTGCTAATATGCGCATAATTGACTAGTTACATAGCTAGTGGCTGAACCGAGTTACGGCGCCAGATATTGACTGGCAGGGAAAGCATGGCTGCCCAAAAATTGTCCGCGCGCACCCGCTCGACGGCGCGCTCTTCGCAACGCACCAAACGCCGTGGCGTGACGATGACCGACATCGCCGCGCGGGCTGGCGTGTCGCAGACGACCGTCTCCCTGGTCCTCAATGACGTTCTCGGCGCAAGGCTCACGGACCAGACCCGACTGCTCGTCCTTGAGGCGGCGCGCGAACTTGGATATCGCCGCCAGACGCGGCGGAGCGCAACCCGCACCGCCGGAAGCGACGCCAGGGTAATCGGCGTTATGGTCGATGAATTGTCGACCGATCCCTGGTGCGCCATTGCCCTTGACGGCATTCGCGAGAAGGCCGGCGAAAACGGATTGATTGTCAGTGTCGCCGTCACCCAGGGCGACGCCGAGTTCGAGCAGGCCGTGCTTGCGCATTTTCGCAGCATGCCGTTGCTCGGACTGATCTACGGCACGATCCAGACGCGCCAGGTGCGCCCGCCGTCCACGCTGCGGCAGGTTCCCATGGTTCTGCTCAACTGCTATGCCGCGGATCGGAACCTGCCATCGGTTACGCCGCGAGAAGTGGCTGGCGGGCGGACCGCGACAGACCATTTGATCCGTGCCGGCCACAGGCGGATCGGCCTCATCACCGGCGAAACATGGATGGATGCCATGGTCGACCGCCTCAAGGGCTATCGCCAGGCGCTGGCCAGCCACAACATTCCCTTTGATGCGGCACTGGTGCGGCCGGGAAACTGGGAACCTTCGGCCGGCTATGCGCAATGCCTCGCCCTGATGCAGCTTGCCGACCCGCCGACTGCGATTTTCTGCGCCAATGACCTGATGGCGCTGGGCTGCTTCGATGCCCTCAAGGAGATGGGCAAGCGGATTCCGGAAGACATTGCCGTGATCGGCTATGACGACCGCGAAATCGCCCAGTTCCTGCGCCCGGCGCTGACCACCATCCTGCTGCCGCATTTCGACATGGGTGTACTGGCCGCGGAGCAGCTCATCGAGCATGCGCGGCGGCCGCAAAGGCGGCCACGGCAGAGCAAGGTCGATTGTCCGCTCGTCGACCGGGCATCGGTCGGCCGCCATGTCCTCTCCGGCGTCGACCGGAGCTAGCTCGCTGTCAGGGAGGAGATGCCATGCTGATTCTGGTAACCGGCGCAACCGGCAAGGTCGGGGCCAATCTGATCGCCAACATGTTGCAGGATTCGCAATGGAATAAGGCCCGTATCCGCGCGCTCTGTCACAACCGCGTCCCACCGAAGCACGATCGGGTCGAAATCTCCCGAGGCGACATTGCCGATCGCGCCGCGGTCGAGAACGCCATGGCCGGCGTCACCCATGTCGTGCACCTGGCGACCTGCAAGGAAGTGCCAGAGACGGTCATGGATGTGACGGTGAAGGGCCTGTTCTGGCTGCTGGAAGCCTTTCGCCAGTCACCCGTCGCGCGGCAGTTCATCCTGATCGGAGGCGATGCCGGTATCGGTCACTTCTTCTACGAACATGACGGTCCCGTCACTGAATCGCAGCCGCACATGGCCTATCCAGGCTGCTATGCGCTCTCGAAGGTGCTGGAAGAGGTCATGCTGACGCAATTTGGCATCCAGTACGGCATCAACGCCTGTTGCCTGCGCGCGCCCTGGATCATGGAGAAGGACGACTTCCGCTTCACGCTCTCCTTCGGCGACGATGTCTTCGGTGGTCCGGATTGGAAAACGCTGGTCTCGCCGGAGACCGCGGCGAGATGCCGGGCCGAAGGGACCGTGCCATTGCTGCGCGACGCCCATGGCCGGCCACTGAAACGCAATTTTGTCCATGTCGAGGACTTGACCCGCGCCATACTGCTGGCACTCGACAACCCGGTCGCACGGGGGCGACTCTACAATATTTCCATGGACGAGCCGGTCGATTACGGCCTAGTTGCCGAACATCTCCGGATATCGCGCGGCCTCCCCTCGATCGACATTGCGAGCGACTACCATTCCAACTGGCTCGACAACACGCGGGCGAAATTCGAACTCGGCTGGCGCCCGGTCTACGACACCGTCAAATTGATCGATACGGCCTACGCCTATCGCCGGGCATCCGACGATCCCCGCAAGGTCTGGTATCCTGGCTAGATCCGCCGCTTGTCCGGAGCCGCAATCACCAAGCTCGAAACGCGAACGAAATCGCAGAACGGCCTGCAAAACGGCCCGGCCGCGTCAGACAAGAAATTCTGATTTTCGCTTATAAATCAGATGGCTGGGGGACTAGGATTCGAACCTAGACTGGCGGAGTCAGAGTCCGCTGTCCTACCGTTAGACGATCCCCCAAGCGCAAGCGCTTGAAATCGCTTTGTTGTCGGCCGAAGCGGGTTATCGAGGATTGCGTTCCCGATCCGTTTTCGACGGCGTTTCGGCGTGCTTTTAATCGATCCTGCCGCATCCGTCAATGCGCCCGGAATACTACAGCCCTACGAGTCCGACCGCCCATTTCATTGTTCCATCTGCGTCTTGCGGACAATGGTGCCGATGTCGACGCCGAGCGCCTCGGCGGCCTTCCGCTTGCTGCCATGCTGGGCGATGGCGCGGGCGATCACCTGGCGCTCATAGGCGCGCACGATCTCCTTGAGGTCGGCACGTGGCGCATCGGTCGCGATCGGCCCGGCATTCACCGCCATGCCGGCCGCCATCACCGTCTCGGGCAGGTGCTTGACCTCCGCCACCTTGTCGGCCAGTACCGACAATTGCTGGATGATATTGTGCAACTCGCGGATATTGCCCGGGAAGTGATAGCCACGCAGCCGGTCGCGGCATTCCCTGGTGAGGGTCATCGGCGCCAGGCGTCGCTGGTTCACGACGGCGACCAGATAGTCGACCAGATCGTCGAACAATTCCGGCGTCTGCCGCAGCGGTCGCACGGTAAGCGGCACGACAGCAAGCCGATAGAACAGATCGCGCCGGAACTCGCCCTTCTTCACCATGGTCTCGAGATCGCGGTTGGTGGCCGAGATGACGCGCACCTTGACCGCGTGCTCGGCACTGCCGCCGATCCGCTGGATGGTCGAGGATTCAAGGAACTTCAATAGCTTCGCCTGCATTGGCAACGGAATTTCGCCGACCTCGTCCAGGAACAGGGTCCCGCCATCAGCCGATTCAATGAGACCCTTGCGCCCGGTCTGCAACGCCCCGGTAAAGGAGCCGCGCTCGTAGCCGAACATCTCCGATTCGAACAGCGAATCCGGAATCGAGCCGCAATTGACGTGAATAAAGGGCGCGTTGGCCCCGCTCGCCGAGACGTGAAGATGCCGCGCGATCTCGGTCTTGCCGACGCCCGATTCACCGGTCAGCAGAACGCGGGCATTTTGCGCCATGCTGCGCTCGCCCAGCGTCAGCAGCCGGTCGAGCTGCGACGACAGGCGGCGCTGATGCGAAAGGTCGGGTCGCAGCTTCTGCTGCGACAGGAAGCGGAAGGCGCGGCGCGATTCCTTGGCTCCGGCCCGGTCGCGCTCGTGGTCGAGCACGGCAATGTCCCGCATCTGCAGCAGCATGCCGGCCGTCGCCTTGCCAATGGCTTCCACCTGGCGCAGCGAAGTCATCAACACGCGGCCGTCGCCGGCGCGCACGATGGCCTCTGCCTTGCGGCCACCCTCCACCAGTTCCAGCAGTTCGGCGAGATCCGCCGTGCTCCGTGCCGTCAACTGGACAAAGGAAAGACCGAGCGCCGCCTCGCGCACCACACCCAGCATCTCGGCCGCCGATGCGTTGAGGAAGCGCAGGTTCAATTCCGCATCCAGCAGGATGATGCCATCGGCCAGCGCATCGAACACCGCCACATCACTTGCGCCATGCAGCGGCGTCCGGCTCATGCATCGGCCTCCGGCCGGTTGCGCTGCTCGGCGGGGCGCGGTTCGGACCGACGCGGCAGGTGAAAGGTGAAGACGGTCCGCGATGTCGTCGCGTCGTCGTCCACCGTCGCCATTGTCACCTGGCAGAGCTGTCTTTGCCCGCCGGGCTGCCTGACGCTGCCCTCCAGCGTGCGGGTACCGTGGCCTTCGTGCAGCGACCGCAACAGCTCTGCGACGGGGGTCGCAAAGTGCACGATGCGCTCGACGTCGGCGCCGAGAACTTCATCCAGGGACCGGCCGAATGCGCCTTCGATCGCCGCATTGCCACCTTCGATACGGCCGTTGACGTCCACCACCAGGAGAGGGTTGGGGATGGCACCCAGCAGGTCAAGTGCCGCGCTGGCCCGCATCTCCAGCTCGCGCTCGCGCTTCTGCCGCTCGGCAAGATCGCGCACCACACCCCAGAACTGGATCAGATAGCCATCCTCGATTCTGGCGCGGACATCGTTCTCGATCATCACGTCGACACCGTCATAGCGGTGGTCGCGCGACAGGGCGCCATCGACCTGGAATCCGTTCGCCAGCAACTGGCGCACGAATGCCTCGTTTTCCGGATTGCGCATAAAGACTTCGCGCACATCATGCTGGTTGAGATCATCGCCCAGCGGCAGCCGGTAGAGCCGCGACATCGCCTCATTGCAGTAACGCCAGACGCATTTGTTGGCAAAGACCTGCCGCACGACCTCGTGTTCAGGCGCCGTCAGGTCGACCGGCTCGAGGAATTCGATGCAATAGGTGGCGTCGCGTGCCGTGGTAACGATGCTGCCCAGCACCTCGTTTTCCTGCTCCAGCCGTCGCAGCTTCTGCAATGTCTCATCGAGGGGAAACTTGACGACGCGCAGGCACGGTCCATGGGCCGGATCCGTATAGCCGTTGATGCTGGCATTGACGTCGAGAACGCGGCGGTCCTGGCGGCGCACGACCAGCCGCCGGTTCTCGGCCACAGCACCCGCTCCGTCGTCAAAGAGCCGCAGCAGGACGTCGCGGGCCTCCCGCGGGTAGATGAGATCAAACCTCTTTCCGGCCAGCGCCCCGACCGGAAAGCCGAGCGACCGCTCCTCCCAGGCATTGGCATAGACGAGGATACCATCGACGGAAACAAGGTCGAACATGACCGGTGCCGTATCAAGAAGATCGGCGCCGGCAGCCTGAGCCAGGGATCGGGCGCGGTTCATCGAGCGCTCTCCTGCAGCAAGTTCCGACGTGCTGGTGACGCGCACCGCATCTGCAATCCTACCTTTCCTGCTCGTCCCGCAGCAGGATAACGGACACCACGATCAGCAGCAACGACGCCAGCACGATCAGCGTACCCACGGCGTTGATCTCCGGCGTTATGCCGCGCCGCATGGTGGACCAGATGTACATGGGTAGCGTGTTGTCGCGGCCAGTCAGAAAGAAGGTTACCGGGATTTCATCGAAGGATAGGGTAAACGAGAGCAGTGCGCTGCCGATGAGCGCCGACTTGATATTGGGCAGGACCACCAGGAACATGGTTTCCCAGGGCTTCGCGCCAAGATCCGCCGCCGCCTCTTCCAGGCGCCGGTTGAGCCGCTGCAGGCGGGCATAGACCTGGGTAACGACGATCGAAATGAGAGCAGTCGCGTGACCCAGTACGACCGTCTCCAGGCTGAGACCGATCCCCATCAGCTTGAAGAGGTTCAGCATCGAGATGCCGGTGATGATCCCCGGCAGCACCAGCGGCAGCAGGACTAGGCGACGGAACACGCGCTTGCCGACGAAATCCAGCCGATCCAGCGCGAAGGCCGCCGGTACACCGACCAGCAGGGTCAGAATTGTGGCGAAGGTCGCGACATAGAAGCTGTTGCCGATTGCCCGTAAAAGATCCCGGTTGGAGAACAGTTTTTCGTACCAGCCCCAGGTAAAGCCGCCGAGCGGCCAGGTGAGCGAACTGGAATCGTTGAAGCTGAACACCACAAGGATGACAATCGGCACGTAGAGGAAGGACAGGACGCAGAGGATCACCAGCGTAAAGGTGCCGGTGCCGATGCGGTCCAGGGCGCTGGTGCGGGCGAAGGACATGGTCTTCACCTCACGCCAGGTTGATGCGGCCGGCGCGCTCGACGCGGTCCGACAATTCGATGATGCCGAGCACGATGATCAGCATGACGATGGCAAGAGCCGATCCCAGCGGCCAGTTGAGGGCCGCACCGTATTGCGAGGTGATCACGTTCGCCACCATGACGCCGTCCGGACCGCCCACCAGGAAGGGCGCGACGAAATCGCCGAAAGTGAGGCAGAAGGCGAAGGTCATGCCGGCGAATATTCCTGGCAACGACAGCGGCACGATTACCTTGAAGAGCGTGCCCAGTGGTCCCACGCCGAGATCCTTCGATGCCTCGATCAGGTTGCGGGGAATCTTCTCAAGCGCCGTGTAGATCGGCATCACCATAAACGGAATGAAGATATAGGTGAGCGTCAGCACCATGGAGAACTGGTTATAGAGGAAAATGTCGGTCGGCCGGTCGAGGATACCGACATAGACCAGGAACGAATTGATGACGCCTTCGTTGCCGAGGATCGTCTTCCAGATATAGGCGCGAAGCAGATAGGAAACCCAGAGCGGCGCGATCACCGCCATATAGAGCATCAGGCGCAGCCGCGGCGATTTGAGGATGAATACCAGGTAATACGCGAAGGGGTAGGCGAGCAGCAGCGAGCTCAACGAAACGGCCAGGGCGATCTTCGCGGTCCGCAGCAGGACCTGGTAGTACTGCGGATCGGCGAAGAGCTGCGCATAATTGCCGAACTGGAAGGCCGGCACGAAAGTCGGATACTTCTTGAGCCAGAAACTGTAGGTAAAGATGATGAGATAGGGAATGAACATGAAGACGACCGCCCAGACCAGCGGCGTCCCCAGCACCAGGTTGCGAAGCAGCCGGTCGCGCGACCACCGGCGTCCAACCGGAAGAACCGGGCTTGCCTGCCCCGCGAACATTACCGGTCGTCTCCGGCAAAGAGGTAGAGATCCGTCGGGTCGCAGCTGAGCTGCAGGCGCGACCCGCGCGCCGGAACCGCGATACTGGATTGGCTGAGTTGCAGATCGACGAGCAGGACGCTGCCGTCTTCACCGAGGCAGCGCAGGCGCACGGCGTTGCCATGGAACAGGCCTTCCTCGACGGCGACCGAGATCTGGCACGCGCCGACGGTTCCATCGGTCTCAAGGCGCAGCTTTTCGGGACGAATTCCGAGCAGAGCGGCATGGCCGGCAACGAGACCTGCCGGCGCCGGCAGCTCAAGATTGCGTCCGCCCAGTGCCACCACAGCGCGACCATCCGCAACCGATCTTACCTCTACCGGAAGCAGGTTGGTGGTCCCGATGAAACTCGCCACATAGGGACTTGCCGGCCGGTTGTAGAGCTCCGCCGGCTCACCCATTTGGGCGATGCGGCCATCCTTCATCAGCACGATGCGGTCGCTCATCACCAGTGCTTCGGTTTGGTCATGGGTCACCATCACGAAGGTCAGGCCGAGCTTCTCGTGAAGGTGCTTGAGTTCGACCTGCATGGCCTCGCGCAGGTTGGCATCGAGGGCGGACAGGGGTTCATCCAGCAGCAGGACCTTGGGCCGCCTTACGATGGCGCGCGCCAGCGCCACGCGCTGCCTTTGGCCACCGGAAAGCTCGTGCGGGCGCCGCTCGGCCTTGTCGGCCAGCCCGACCAGAGACAGTGCGTCGGCGACCCGCCTGCCGATTTCGGTGCGATCCAGACGTTGCCGCTCGAGACCGAAGGCGACGTTTTTTGCGACGCTCAGATGCGGAAACAGCGCGTAATCCTGGAACACCATGTTGACGTCGCGCCGGTAGGGTGGCCGACTGGTAACGTCCTCTCCTGCCAGGCGAATGATACCCCGGTCCGGTGATTCGAACCCGGCCAGCATGCGCAGGAGCGTGGTCTTGCCACAGCCCGACGGCCCCAACAGGGTGACGAATTCGCCCTCCTTGATGGCAAGCGTGAGGTCGTCCACGGCGACGACCGAGCCGCCATAGATCTTGGAAACGCCGTCGATCTCGACGATCTTGCTCATATCGGTATGGCCCGGCGCCTGATAGGACGAAAGCAAAGAAGAGTTGGAGAGAGCCGTTGCCGGCTCTCTCCCTTCGCGCAGCGGCAGCATGCTCAGTTGGCCGACTTTACCGCGTTCCAGGCATTGGTGTAAGCCTCGATCCGCTCGCCCAGATTTTCCCACAGCAACAGGCTGTTGAGGTAGTCCGGATCGTCCTGGTGCAGCGCCTCATACTGCTCCGGCGACATGCATTTCTTGGCAGCAACCGGGTTTGCGGCCGAATAGCCGTTGACATTGGCGACGCCGCACTGGCCAAGCTCCGAGCTCTGCATGTTGAGAAACTTGTAGGCGCAGTCGAGGTTGGGCGTGTCCTTCACGACCATCCAGGAATCCATCCAGCCCTCGGCATTCTCCTTGGGGATGAACTCTGCGACCTCAATTCCCTTCTCCTTGATGAGACTCGACTGGTAGCCGGCCCAGGTGTTGGAGATCCAGACTTCGCCGGCGGCATAGAGATCAACCAGTTCGCCGGCCGTCGCCCAGTACTTGCGGACCAGCGGCTTCTGCTCGATCAGTTTCGCCTTGGCCTTTTCGATCTGCTCGTCGGTGAGGTTGTAGATGTCGTTGTCGCCGTTGAGGCGCGCGGCCACATAGATGGCGCTCTTGTCGTCCCACAGCGAAACCCTGCCCTTCACCGCCTCCGACCACAAATCGGCGATCGAGGTGGGTGGTGTCGGGAACTTGTCGACTCGGTACATGAAGGCGATGGCGCCCCAGGAATAGGGCATGCCATAGACGGCGCCATCGTGATTGATGCCCTCGGCGTTGCGGAACTTTTCGTAGATGTTGTTCCACTCCGAGATCTTCGAGGTGTCGAGGGGTTCGACAAAGCCCGCCTCGATCATGGTCTTGGTGGTGTCAATCGAGGGTGTGATGAGGTCGTAGACGCCACCACCTGCCGCCAGCTTCGGCGCGAAGTCGTCATTCGACCCGACATAGGTCGCTGTCACCTTGCAGCCCGATTCCTGCTCGAACTGCGCGACGAAGCTCTGGTCCGCATAGCCTTCCCAGGTGAGGATGTTGACCTCGCCTTCGGCCAGCGCCGGCGTCGCCACAACGCTCAAGGCCAGGGTGATGGCCGTACCGCCGCTGAATATCGTCTTCCGTTTCATTTTGCCTCTCCTGTTTTTCATGCTTGGTCGGTTTCTTGTGCTAGCTGGGCTTGACCCCGGGGTCAGGGCAGGCAATCGAGATAGGTCTTCACATCCCAATCCGATGCTTCCCAGATGAAGCGGTCCCACTCGTCGCGCTTGTACCACTCGTAGACCTCATACATGCGCCCTGGCATGGCCGAGCGTACCACTTGGTCGGCTGCCAGGGCGTCGAGCGCATCGGCAAGATTCATCGGGATGCGCCGTACCGCCTCACCGGAACGCATTACCTCGACGAGGTTGCGCTCCTCCGGCTCGCCGGGATCGATACGATTCTTCAGGCCGTCATCCATGGCCTTGTAGAGTGCCGCCTGCATCAGATAGGGGTTCACCATGGAATCACAGGGCCGGTATTCGAAACGGTCCGGGCTGGAGACGCGCACGGCGCAGGAGCGGTTCTGCAGGCCCCAATTGATGGCCAATGGCGCCCAGAGGCCAGTATCGTTGAGGCGACGATAGGAGTTGACCGTCGAACAGGCGATCGCCGTCATGCCGGAGAGGTGCTCGAGCATGCCGCCGAGGGCATGGCGGCCGATCTCGGCCGGCTTCCAGACCTCGCGCTCGTCGCGGAACTCGTTCTTGCCGCCGCGGGAATAGGTAAATACCTGGTCCATGCCCGGCAGCGGACTAGGCACCAGATCGGCGACCTCGCCCTTGCCGCCACGCCAGAGCGAGAGGTTGTGGTGACAGCCATTGGCCGACATGCCCATATAGGGCTTGGTCATGAAGCAGGCGATGAGCCCGAACTCGCGCGCGACCTGGGCGCAGATCTGGCGATAGGTTGTAAGGCGGTCGGACGTGCGCAATGCATCGTCGAAGGTGAAATTGAGCTCAACCTGACCCGGCGCATCCTCGTGATCACCCTGGATGATGTCGAGGCCCATGGCGATCGCATATTCGTAGACGCGCAGCCAGACCTCGGCCAGTTGCTCGAATTGCTCGATATGATAGGCATAGGGCTTGGTGGTGCCTTCATAGGGCGTATCCGGCGTCGTCCCCTTCTTCAGCCACAGCATCTCCGGCTCGCAGCCCACGCGCATATGCAGGCCGTCGTGATCGGCGCGGAACTGGGCGTCGATGCGCTTCAGGTTGCCGCGACAGTCGACATCGAAGAAGGCGCCTGGATTGACCGGGTCCTCCTCCATGTAGAACAGCGTACAGAAGACGCGCGCCATCCGCTTGTTCCAGGGCAGCTGGCAGAAGGTCTCCGGGTCGGGCAGGGCGATGACCTCGTGAGCGTTGGCGGGAAAGCCGATTAGCCTGCCCTGGCGGTCGGGGAAGACATTGGTGACGCCGCCCATGAAGGTCTGTACCCCCTTCTGCGCGATCTGCTCCCAATGCCTCGCCGGACAGGCCTTGCCCATGACGCGGCCGGTGATCGAGACATACTGGAAATAGATGTAATCGACCTTGAGCAGATCGATCTTGGCCCGCACCTGGCGGACCAGCTCGGCCCGCGCTGGATCGGCCCGGATGCGACGGAAATCGGAATCGGGGCCTTGGGCGATATGCGGCTTCTGCAGGGTCGTGGTCTGGTTCATGATCGTTGCCTTGAATGGATGACGGAAGAACCGGGCTTTCCGGGACAGCGCGATCAGCCGGCTTCGAGATAGCGTTGCACCTCGGTGGGACTCACCACCCGGCGCAGGGCCGTGTCCTCGGCTTCGCAGATCATGGCGAAATGGTCGACGAAGGCCTGGCCGAAGATGCGTTTCACGGCGGCACTGCCACGAAAGCGGCGCGTCGCCTCGAGAAGGTCGGCCGGCAGGCGCGGCGCGTTGGGTGGGACTTCGTTCGGTCCGCCACTGGCGATGGGCTCGTCCTTCAGGGAGAGCTTGCGCTCGATGCCGTCGAGACCGGCGCCCAGCATGAGCGCAAGACCCAGATAGACGTTCACGTCGCTGCCCGGCAGGCGCAGCTCCAGGCGCGTCATCTCCTCGGTCTCGGCGGCGGTGCGGACGGCAGCAGCATAGTTGTAAGGCGCCCAGCTGACCGTCTTCGGCGCCCAGCTGCCCGGGCCCAACCGGCGATAGGCGTTGACCGTGTGGCCGACCATCGGGAAGCCGTCCGGCACAAGGTCGATGATCCCGGCCAGGAAGGATTTGGCAAGCGGCGAAAGCCCGTTCTCGTCCGCCTTGTCGGCAAACAGGTTGCGGCCGGTCTTGGCATCGCGCAGCGAGAGACAGATATGGCCACCGATCCCGGGAAATCCGGCGCCCAGCAGCGGCATGAAACTGGCCGTCAGGTTGCGCTGGCGGCAGAAGGCCTTGGTGAACATGCGGAAGAAGGCGGCGTCGTCGGCCGCGCGCATCGCCGGCCGGTGCCTCAAAGTCGCCTCGAAGCAGCCCGGCCCAAGCTCGACGCTCAACGAGAACAGGTCGATATCGGCGCTCTTCAGCAGGGCATCGAGATCGCTCACGAACGGCGCATAAGTGGCAGCCGTCTGGCCGGACCAGCACCGGTTGTCCGGCGCGAATTCCGCGAGATCGCGGAACTTCTTATCGCGCAGGCTCTCCGCCGTCTCGTTGAGAACGATGAACTCGAATTCGAAGGCCGCCTCGATGGCATAGCCGGCAGTAGCGGCGCGCTCGATCTGCCGCTGCAGCACGCGGCGCGGCATGATCTCGGCCTGCGGCCCGGTGTAGTCCGCTACCATCACCGCAGCGCTTGCTTCGAACGGATAGGGCCGGATCGAGGCCGGGTCATAGGCCACGGTCTCGCTGCGATACGGCCCGGGCGCCAGGATGCTTTCGGCGCTGTCCCATTTCGGCAGCACATTGGCAAAGACCGCGTGCTCGGCACCGGCCAGCAGCTCGGCCCGGCGCAGCCGCCGCTCGCGGAACATGGTGGCAAAGTCAAACAGGCCGACATGCACGATCTCGGCCTTCAATCTATCCAGCGCCTGCGCAATCGCAGCCGCCGTCCCTTTTTCTCCCGTCACGACAAACCCCTGTTCAGTGGCATTTTGCAGCGCATCTGCGGCGCTTTGCCTCAGTTCCAGCAAACACCATGCCAAATTTTTCGACGTGGCCGGCTAGGCGCTATCCATCTGTTTATCAGTGGAAATTCATCCCGGTTGCCGGGCTGTGCCCCGCGCTGCCGGTGTTCGAGTGATGCAATTTTTCATCATAGGCTGCAATTTTGCAGCGCCCTGACAAGGTCCGCCTGGAAGTTGATGAAGCGCTGGGGCGCAACCCCGATGGCCGCAACACCGACCTGCCGGTCCTTGCGCCAATAGCCCATGACGGCGCCGTCCCGGCGCATGCTGTCCGGCCCAAGCGAGCCGGACAGGAGGCCCACCCGATCGGCAAGGCCCGGCAGGCCAGCGCATTGGATCCGCAGGCCGAGCTGATCGCTCCAGAAAGTCGGCAGCGGCGCGAACGGGGCGTCCGGCACGGCGACGCCGAGCTGGCGCGCGACATGCCCGGCCGCCCGGCGCGCGGTAAGACCGGGGATCGACCAATGCTCGACCCGGCGCGGCACGTCGTCGAACAGCAGGCAGGGAAACCGCGCCACGTCGCCCACTGCCGCCACGCGATCGTGGCCAATGGCGGCCATACGATGGTCGCATAGGATCCCGTCATCAAGATCAAAGCCGTTGCCGGCCAGCCATTCGGTATTGGGCTGCGATCCCACCGCCTCGACGGCGAGGTCGGCCTCGACCAGCGAGTCGTCGTCGAGTCGGACGGCGTGCAGCCGGTCGCTCACGTCCACTTCAAAACCTGTCACCTGGCGGCCGGTCCGGAACCGGATGCCCGCCGCCTCATGCAGCGCCTGCATGGCCGCGCCGAATTCCTGCCCCAGGGCGCGCTGCATCGGCACGATCAAAGGCTCGATCACGGTCGTGGCACACCCCCGCCTCCGCGCAGATGCCGCCACCTCACAGCCGATGAAGCCGCCGCCGATGATGGCGATACGCGCGCCCGGAACGAGGCGGGCCCGCAATGCCAGCGCATCCGGCAGCGTCCGGAGGACGAAACGGTCAGCCGTCGCCCCCGTCAATTGCAGCCGGCGCGGTCGCAGGCCGGTGGCGACAATCAGCGCGTCGAAGTGAATGCGACTGCCGTCGGCAAGTCGTGCTTCACCTTGCGCGAGATCCACCGCTGCCACCGACATGCCGAGGCGCCAGTCGATCTCGCCCAGTCTTGCCTTCCTTGGAAACGCGAGTTCCGCCAGCACGCCATCGCTGGTCGCATTTCCCAGCAGGACATCCTTGGAGAGGGGTGGCCGGTTGTAGGGCGGGTGCGCCTCGGCGCCGACGCTGGATATGGCCCCGTGAAAGCCCGCATCACGCAGCGCTTCGGCCGCGCGCAGGCCGCCCAGCGAGGCGCCGACGATGAGGACCCGTGGCATCCGGCTGTCAGGTCCCGATCGTGATCGCCTGTTCCGGGCAGGCATCGGCGGCGGCCTCCGCCGTGGCCTGTTGCTCGACCGGCGGTTCCTTCACCCAGCGCAGCTTGCCCTCGGCATCAAAGCTGAAGAGTTCCGGCGCGGCGATGGCGCACTGGCCGTGCGACTGGCATTTCTCGAGGTCGACACAGATTTTCATCATCCGGCTCGCTGCGAAAATCAGGCTTCGGGATCAAAGCGGATGTTGAGGGTGATCGGGCCGGTATTGCCGCTGTCCGGCAGGAACAGCGGTTCGCCCTCATAGCGCGGATTGCGCAGACGCTGCGCCAGAAGCTTCAGGGCCTCGGTCATGTCGCCGCGGGCGATGAAGTGGCCGAGGCAGTGATGCGCGCCGCCGCCGAAGCCGAAATGCGGCTTGCGCTGCGCCGTGATGTCGAGGCCCGGCGCGAACACCTCGGGATCGGTGCCGGCCGATTCCGCGAAGAGATGCAGCGTCGTTCCCTGTTTGATGAGAAGATCCTTGTAAGTCATGTCCTCGAGCGCCTCGCGCGTGACCCAAGTCGTGGTCGGGCGCAGGCGCATGACTTCTTCGACGGCGTTCTTGGCAAGATCCGGCCGCTCTGCCAGCAGCTTCCATTGGTCGGGCGCCTCGACGAACATGCTCATGGCAAGGCCCAGCTGGTTGCGGGTGGTGTCGATGCCGCCAAACACCGCCAGCACGACCATGTCGTAGAGTTCCTGGTCGGAGAGCTTGTCCTTGTTCTCGTTGGCCTGCAGCAGCAGCGAGATGAAGTCCTCGCCCGGCGGACGGGTTCGCCGCTCCTCGATCACACGATGGGCGTAGTCGAAGAGGCGTTCCGTCGCCGCGTTGATCTTCTCGAGGTCGCGCTTGAAGGTGACACCAAGTGCCAAGCCCATATCGGCGGCGATATCGGCCAAATTCCGCCATTCGCTCTGATCGAGGCCCAGCAATGCGCAGATCACGCGGGTGGCATAAGGCTCGGAGAATTCCGCCATGAACTCGCAGGTGCCGCGCCTGGCGAACTTGTCGATGATGTCGTTGGCAAGCTCGGCGAAGACCGGCTGCAGCGAGGCGATCAGCTTGGGCGAGAAGGCTGGGTTGGCGAGGCGCCGGAGCCGCGCATGATCCTCGCCGACGCGATTGAGCAGCATCCTGAGCCACCAGTCGGCGAACTTGCCGGTGGCCTGGTTGTGGGCCGGCCAGGCATGGCTGCCCTGGCGAAACCGGGGATCGCGCAGCAGCTTGCCGACATCCTCATAGCGCAGCACGGCAATGCCATAAGGCGTGCGCGCATACCAGTTCCTGGCCCGCGCCTCGCGCACCTCCTGCGAGCGGATCGAAAAACTCGGATCCGACAATTTCAGGTATGGAACATCGATCGTCTCTGCAGCGCTCATGCACCCCCTCCCTCGGCCGAATTTTCCGGGAGGTACAGCAAGCGACGTGCCAGCCGGAAACAAGCCGGAGGACAGCAGCATTTTCTGTTTTATTTCGGAGAGTTGGACCCTGCCCGAAGCAAGCGGGGAGTTGCGGCGGCCAAGGGGCCGCTGCATTCCTGCAGCGCCTGGTGATGCAAACTGGCTCAGGCCGACAGTCGCAAGGGCCGGCCGGGACTGATGCGGCTGGCAGCGGCGACGATGGCTGCGGTATCGATCCCGAAATGGGCATAGAGGTCGGCAATCGTCCCGGTCTGCCCGAAATGCTCCACACCAAGCGGCACGGTGCGATGGCCGGCCACGGCGCCCAGCCAGGACAACGTGGCCGGGTGTCCGTCGATCACCGTGATCAGGGTGCAATGCCGCGGCAATCGATCCATCAGTCGTTCCACCTGGCTTGCCGCCGTCGCCAGGCCGCGTGCCCTTGCGCGTCGTGCCGCGCTCCAGCCGGCATTGAGGCGGTCGGCCGAGGTGACGGCCAGAACACCCACATCGCGCCGGCCTTCGGCGATCCGGCCGGCGGCGGCAATCGCCTCGGGCGCAATCGCCCCCTGATAGGCGATCACCACGTCCGCATTCGGTCCGGGCTCGCGCAGCCAATAGGCGCCGTCGATGACCCCGCGTGCGAATTCCGGATCGGCCCGGCGCAGCGGCTGTTCGAGTGGCCGGGTGGAGAGGCGCAAATAGACCGAGCCACCCGTTTCGTCACGCAGCCAGGTGCGTTCGTCTAGTTTTCCCTCGCCGTCCCGCTGCAGGTAGTCGAAGCACCAGTCCAGGATGATCGACAACTCGTCGTGGAATGCCGGTTCGAAGGCGGCGAGGCCATCCTGTGCCATGCCGATTAGGGGCGTGCCGATGGATTGATGTGCGCCGCCCTCGGGCGCCAGGCTAACACCGGACGGCGTACCGACCAGGAGGAACCTGGCATCCTGATAGCAGGCGTAGTTGAGGGCATCCAGGCCGCGAACCACGAAGGGATCATAGACCGTCCCCACCGGTATCAGTCTTTGACCGAACAAAGCATGCGCCAGCCCCGCCGCGCCTAGGAGCAGCATCAGATTCATCTCGGCAATGCCCAGTTCGATGTGCTGGCCTTGCGGGGAAAAGGCCCATTTCTGCGTCGAAGGAATGCGCTCGTCCCGAAAGGTGTCGCCCAGCTCGGCGCGCGCGAACAGGGCGCGCCGATTGACCCAGCCGCCGAGATTGGTCGAGACGGTCACATCGGGCGACATCGTCACCACGCGGTCGGCGAGAGGGCCGCCATTGCGGGCGATTTCATCCATGATCCTGCCGAAGGCCGCCTGGGTCGACAGCACACGCTCCGTAAGGGTTACCGGCGTCGGGCACGGCAGGGCCGGTGCCGCAAGACGACGGCGACCCCTGGCAAAGAACGGCACCCGGGCGAGGAAACCTTGCAGCGCAGCCACATCCGGCACCGACGCCATCGGGTTCCATTCCTCACCGACAGGTACCGCCATGGCGGTCTGGAAGGCGGTCATCTGCGCCGGCGTCATCAGGCCCGCATGATTGTCCTTGTGCCCGGCGAGCGGCGTTCCCCAGCCCTTGACGGTATAGGCCAGGAAGACGGTGGGGCGGTCGTCGGCGATGCCGTCAAACGTGTCGCACAGGGTCTGCAGGCAATGGCCGCCGAGGTTTTCCATGAGGCTCGCCAGTTCGGCATCCGACCGTCGCGCGAGGAGATCCGCGACCGCGCCCGCTTCGCCGATATCCACCTGCAGCCGCTTCCGCCAGGCCGCCCCGCCCTGGAAGGTGAGCGCCGAATAAAGCGAATTCGGGCAGGCGTCGATCCAGTCCCGAAGGGCATCACCCCCCGGTTCGGCAAAGGCGGCGCGCTGCCGGACCCCGTATTTCAGACGGACCACGCGCCAGCCGAAGCCGGCAAAGATCGCCTCGATCCGATGAAACAAGCCTTCGCGCACGACACCGTCCAGGCTCTGGCGATTGTAGTCGATCACCCACCAGACATTGCGCAGGTCATGCTTCCAGCCTTCCTGCAGCGCTTCGTAGATATTGCCCTCGTCCAGTTCCGCATCGCCGATCAGCGCCACCATGCGGCCCAGCGCCGCCGAATAGCCATGCCCCTGGAGGTAATCCTGAACCAGGCTCGCGAAAATCGGCATTGCCGCGCCAAGCCCGACCGAGCCGGTCGAGAAATCGACGTCGTCGACATCCTTCGTGCGCGAGGGGTAGCTTTGGACACCGCCATAACCGCGGAAGTTCTGCAGCTTCTCCAGCGGCAGGTTTCCCATCAGATACTGGATAGCATGGAAGACGGGTCCGGCATGGGGCTTCACCGCAACCCTGTCTTCCGGGCGCAGGGCGTGAAAGTAGAGTGCCGTCATGATGGCGGCCATCGAGGCGGAAGACGCCTGGTGGCCGCCGACCTTCACGTCGCCGTCATCCTTTTCGCGCAGGTGGTTGGCGTTGTGGATCGTCCAGCATGCCAGCCACAGCAATCGGCGGTGCAGGGTTTCCAGATGCACGAGATCGGCAGCCATGATCTTTCCTTTCGCAAACCGATAGCGGTCAGAGTCGGAACGGCAGCGCGGTCACGCGCACGGGATGCGGCCCGGACGGCAGTTCGGCAGTGAGACCAAGAGCATCATCAGCCAGTTCGGACCGGACGAGCCCGACGCCGATCGTCCGCTCGAAGCGCCGCGAGTAGGCCATGTCGCTGAGCACGCCTAATTCGGCACCATCACGCGTTACGGCTACCGGATGGCCGGCGGCGGCTGGCGCGCCCTCCAGCAGAAATCCTACGCGCCGCCGCGCCGGACCTCGCGCGGCGACCCTTGCCAGCGCCTCGCGGCCGATGAAATCGTGGCTGCCCGCGAGATCGACCAGACCGCCCAGGCCCATTTCGAAGGGATCCGCCGGAACCACCTGCCGACGCATGTCCGACCCGTAGGAGATCAGCCCGCTTTCCAGCCGCTCGAGGTCATTCGGCGCCCCGGGACCGATGCCGTGCACCCGTCCGGCCGCCATGACCTTTTCCCACAATTCGTTCCCGCGCGACCCATCAGTCAGGTAAAGCTCGTATCCACCTTGCTTCGACCAGCCGGAGCGTGCGAGGACCAGCGGAATGCCGTCCAGTGACGTCTCGCGGAACCAGAAATACCGCAGATCCCGCACCCAGTCGCCGAACAGGGCTGTCGTGACCTCGACCGCCTTCGGCCCCTGCAACGCCAATGGCGAGACGTCGGGCTCGAATACCCGGACCTGCCAGCCCCTCTCCCGCGCCACAGCCTCTGCCCAGAGATGGATGTCGCTGTCGGCGACCGACAGCCAGAAGCGATCCTCAGACAGTTTCAGCAGAACCGGATCGTTGATCAGATAGCCGTCGTGATCGCACAGCGGAACATAGCGCCCCTGCCCGACCCGGGTACCGTCCAGATTGCGCGGGGTCAGATATTGAGCGAGGCGCGCCGCATCGGGGCCGACCAGTTCGACCTGGCGCTGCGCCGCCACGTCCCAGATCGCAACACCCGTGGTCAAGCGTCGGTACTCCGCCTCCGGGTCGCCGAAATGAGCCGGGATATAGGTGTGGTTGTAGACCGAGAAGCACTTGACCCCGGCACGCAGCGTTGCCGCGAAATAGGGCGATTTGCGGATGTTCGAACCGATGGCGATCTCGATGCTCATGCAGGCAATTCCAATGATGGGGGTGGTGCTTGTTGCAGCGCTGATCTCGTCAGGCCGAAAGCCGGACCTGGGAGGCATTCAGCGCCTGCAAGAGATCATCGAGGATATCCTCGATTTCCTCCAGGCCTACCGACAGCCGGACCAATCCCTCGGAGATGCCGTGCGCCTGCCGCTCTTCGGCCGTGTAGGTGGAATGGGTCATGCTGGCGGGATGCTGGATCAGGCTCTCGGCATCACCGAGGCTTACCGCGCGACGAATCAATTTGAGCCGGTTCATCATCGCCATCCCGGCTTCGAGCCCGCCCTTGAGTTCGAACGCAATCATGGCACCAAATCCGGGCATCTGTCGCTTTGCCAGCGCATGCTGGGCAAAAGCCGCCAGTCCCGGATAGTAGACCGCCGCAATGCCTGGGTGCGTCGCCAGCATTTCGGCGACAATTGCGGCGCTCTGGCAGTGCCGTTCCATCCGCAGCTTCAGCGTCTTCAATCCGCGCAGGACCAGCATCGCATTGAAGGGAGACATCACCGCACCTGTCATGTCCTTCATGCCGACAACGCGCACCTGCATCATGTCCTCGGCCCGGCCCACCGCGATCCCGCCGACGAGATCGCCATGGCCACCCATGTATTTGGTGGCGGAATGCACCACGATGTCCGCGCCGAGCCCGATCGGGCGCGTCAGCACCGGCGTCGCATATGTGTTGTCGACTACGACCATGGCGCCCGCGCGATGCGCCACCGCGGAGACGGCGGCAATGTCTACCAGCCGCATGTTCGGGTTGGCGGGCGTTTCGAAATAGACCATGCGGGTCCTCGGCCCCATCGCAGCCCGCACGGCGTCGAGATCCGTCAGGTCGGCATGCGTGATTTTCACCCCCCATTTCGCAAGGCCGTGCCGCATGAACGCGAAAGTGCAGCCGTAGAGTGTCCGGTCGGTGACGAGTTCGTCACCGGGCGACAGGAAACTCCACATGACCGAGGTGATAGCCCCCATCCCCGAGGCCAGTGCCAGCCCCGCCTCGGCGCCCTCGAGATCGGCCACGCGGCGTTCCAGAAGATCGAGAGTCGGGTTGGAGATGCGCGAATAGATGTGCCCCGCCCTCTCGCCTGCAAACAGCGCGGCACCCTGTTCGACGCTATCAAAGGCAAAGGTGGAGGTCAGGTGCAGGGGCGGCGTCAGCGCGCCGGCATGTTCCGTCGGATCATAACCAAGATGGATGGCGCGGGTGGCGAAGCCGTTCGGGCGGTGCTGGTTCATGACCGTCTCCCTGAGGATTGTGGCGTCATGATTTCACGAAGCCCATGGCAAGTGCTGCCATTTTATGCCAATAATTACCCTGATTTTGGCATTTTGGAGTTTAAATTGACCATTAATCGACAAATTGATGCCAAGGATTTGCAGATTGTCCGCGCCCTCCAGCGCGATGGCCGGTTGTCGAATGTTGACTTGGCGACGCAGGTGAACCTGTCCCCCTCGCCCTGCCTGCGACGTGTCAGATTGCTGGAAGAGGCAGGGATCATCCGCGGCTATTCGGCCGACGTCGATCCCAAGGGTGTCGGGTTGCGCGTCACCGCCTTCATCCGCATCACGCTGCAGCGGCACGATCGCGATGCTGTCGACCGTTTCGAGGAAAGCGTGCGGAAGATGGATGAGGTGCTGGACTGTCACTTGATGACGGGCGAGGCCGACTATCTTTTGCGCGTGATGGTGCCGGATCTGGAGGCCTACGAGGCCTTTGTCCGCAATCGCTTGCACGCGATCATGGGCATCAATTCCATCAATACCAGCCTGGTTTATGGCACCGTCAAATCATCGCCGGTCTTTCCGGGCGGACACCTGCCGACCGAGAGGCAGCAGGCGGACTGAGCCAGCCGACCCGCTCGGCCCGGCAGGCTGATGTGCCGTTCCTCGATCGCGCGTGGATCCGATCGAAAGAACGATCCGTCGCGCTAGTCCGTCCCAAAATCCCGGGTTCAAACGTCCGGCCGGGCCTTCGGTGATCCCACAGGAACCGGCAGCGCCAGGGTCAGCAACCAGCAGCCCGCGACCATGGCGGCCGATCCAACAAGGCAGGCGACGATTCCGCCAACCCCGAAGAGCACGCCGGATAGCAGCGTGCCGGCAAGGCGGCCGGCTGCATTGGCGGCGTAATAGAAGCCGACATCCTCGGCCGCCTTCTCCGATCCGGCATAGGCCAGGATCAGATAGGAATGGACCGAGGAATTGATGGCGAAAGCGACGCCGAAGAGAAGCAAGCCACCGATCACGATCGTTTCGCCATTTGGCTCGCCAGTGCCCATCTCCCCGGCGACAAGCCAGACAGCCATGGCGGCCGGTACAAGGGTCAGCAGCAGCGACCACAGGCGTGCCGCCGCGATGCCGGCCCGGCCATCGCCATTTTCGCGGCGAACCAGCGCCGGAGCAGCCGCCTGGACAATGCCATAGCCGATGGTCCAGGCGGCCAGGAATCCTCCGACCATGGCAAAGGTCCAGCCCGAGGCATAGAGAAAGACGGGCAGGCCGACGACGAACCAGACATCGCGCGCACCGAACAGCAGCACGCGGGCGGCCGCCAGCAAATTGACGCCCCGGCTCTTCGCCAGAAATTCGCGCGCGTTCCGCGATGCCTGCGCCTTGCCCATCAGGGGCGGCAAAGAAAGCATGACGCCGGCTAGAATGAGGGCGAGCGCCGCTGCCATCACCCAGAGCGCCAAACGGAAACCAAGCAGTTCAAGCAGAACACCGCCCAGGAAAAAGCCTAACCCTTTCATCGCATTCTTGCTGCCGGTGAACCAGGCGACCCAGCGGAACAAGCGGCGTTCGGCTCCGGCGGACGGCGCCTGGTCCGAGGTCAGCTTGATTGCCGATTTGCTGGCGGTCTTGGTGACATCCTTGGCGATGCCGCAGATACCCTGGGCCACCATCACCCAGGCCACTGACAGAAGGGCGCTCCATTCCGGCTGCAGCGCCGACATGAAGAGAAAGCCGATGATCTGCGTTGCAAGGCCGCTGGCAAGCATGCGCGCGATGCCGAAGCGCACGGCGAGCCAGCCGCCGATTAGATTGGCGATGATGCCGGCGGCTTCGTAGAGCAGGAAAAGCAGGCTCAGCGTCAGCGGCGAATAGCCGAGGCGGAAGAAATGCAGCAGGACCAGCATGCGCAAGGCGCCGTCGGTGAGGGTGAAGCCCCAATAGGCGGCGGTGACGATGGCATAATTGCGCAAGGCGGCGGTCACGATGGCTCAGATTCCGGTCGCCGCGACGTGATTGGCCAGATCGACCATGCGACAGGCATAACCCATTTCGTTGTCGTACCACGCATAGATTTTGAGCAACGTGCCATCGGTCACCATGGTCGAGAGCGCATCGACGATGCTGCTCCTGGTGTCTCCGACGAAATCCGCCGAAACCAGCGGTTTCTCCTCGACACCCAGGATTCCGGCAAGCTCACCCCCGGCGGCAATCCGGAACAGGTCGTTCACTTCTTCGGAACTGGTCGATCGTGCCAGTTCAAGAACGCAATCCGTCAGGCTGGCGTTGAGGATAGGCGCGCGGACGGCGTGGCCATTCAGCTTGCCCTTGAGTTCGGGATAAATGAGGGCAATCGCCGTGGCGCTGCCCGTCGTCGTCGGTTGCAGCGAGAGTAGCGCGCTGCGCGCGCGCCGCAGATCCTTGTGCGGTGCGTCGGTCACGACATTGGTGTTGGTTGGATCATGGATGGTGGTGATCTGGCCGTGGCGGATACCGATTGCCTCGTGCACGACCTTGATCACCGGCGCCAGGCAATTGGTGGTGCAGGAGGCCGCGGTCAGGATCGGGTGCCTGGCTGGGTCGTAGAGGTGATGGTTCACGCCGACGACGACATTGAGCACGCTGTCGAACTTGACCGGGGCGGCGACGATCACACGCTTTGCCCCCCGGTCGAGATGTCCCTGCAGGGCCTCCGGCGTCAGGAACTTTCCCGTGCATTCCAGCAAGATGTCGACGCCGAGATCGCCCCAGGGAATATCGCCCGGCGCGGAATGAGATGAGAAGCCGATGCGGCGATCGCCGATGCGGATCGCTTCGTCGCCCTCCGCCGCGATGTCGGCATCGCGCCAGCGCCCCTGAACGCTGTCGAATTCGATGAGATGCGCGGTCGCTGCGGCTCCGCCCTTGATCTCGTTCACATGGATGATGTCGAGCCGGTTTCCCCGCCGGGGATCGTCCTTCGGGCGCAAGGCAGCACCGAGCCCGGCGCGCAGTGCAAGCCGCCCGACGCGGCCCATGCCGCTGATGCCAATTCTCATAGCCCTGCTCCTATCGTGCCAGTGCATGCGGATCTGCGAGTTCGTCCAGCTTCGCCTGCAGCGACAGCTTGTTGAGCGAGACGATCGGCAGGTTGATGAAGATCTCGAGCCGCCGCCGCAGACTTGCATAGAGTTCGTTGAGCAAGGTTGCACGCTCGGCGGCACTTCCAGCGAATTTGGCCGGATCCGGCAAGGGCCAGGAAGCCGTCACCACGCTGGTCCCGAAATCCGGGCAGACCTGGCCCGAGAGCGTGTCGCAAAGCGCGATCACGAAATCGATCTGCGGTGCGCCCGGCTGGATGAATTCGTCCCACGACTTGGAGCGCAGCGTCGAAACGTCATGCCCCATCGCCTTCAATTGCGCGAGCACTTCCGGCAGTGGCCCATCCTCGGCGGGCGCCGATCCTGCCGAGATAGCTCGGAAACGCTGGCCGCCGATCTTGTTGAGGATCGCTTCGGCCATGATCGAGCGGGCGGAATTGCGGGTGCAGAGAAAGAGGACGTTGAAGGGATCGGTCGCCATCGGCCGGGACTCCGCGGTGAGGGTGTCGAGGAAGGTGCCGAGTGCCGCCTGGTGGACGGGCGAGAAACCACAGCAGGCACCGGCGAGATAGGCGAGCAGGTCGCGCAACCGCTCGAGATTGGCGGCATAGACCAGCGATCGGCCGTAACGCGTGACGACAATGAGTTCCGCCTGCTCCAGCGCGCGCAGGTGAAAGGAGAGGGTCGAGGCCGCCACGCCCAGCTGCGCGGCAATGTCGCCCGCAGGCAGACCGGTCGGCCCGGCCGCCAGCAGCGCCCGGATCAGATCCAGCCTGGTCGTCTGGCCAAGGGCCGTGAACAGTTCTGCCGCGTCAATTGTTTCCATTGTTCAACGATAATAGAAACAAAGACCCAATGGCATGAAACTATTGTGACAATTCCTGTTGGATCGGCATTCAGCCGGCCGATCGCGCCTTCTGGCAGGCGGCGTAAAGGAATCCGACCAGAACCACGTTCCCGCAGGCCAGGAGAACCACGATACCAAGCCCGCCAACTGGCCCCATAAACTGAATCAGCAGGGCGCCCAGAGCCGGCGCCGCAGCCTGCGCAATGAGGCTCGGGCGAGCGAGGCGTCCCATGATCGGTGCGTAATCATCGGGACCAAACAAGGTGAGCGGCAGCGTGGCACGGGCGATGGATTCGAGCCCGATCCCGGCGCCATAGAAGATCATGGCGCAGGCGATCAGCGGTATCTCGAACCAGAGCAGGCCAAGACCCAGAGCCACGAAGCTCACCGAGGCGATCTTGGTCCAGATCGGATGATGGTAGCGGCCGACCAGCATCTCGATGAAGCGGGCGCTGACCTGCGATGGGCCCACCAGTGCCCCCAGGGCCACCGCCGCCGCAAGTGATATGTCGCGCGCCTGCAGGATTGTCAGCAGATGCACCGACATGAGGGTGGAAAGGACCGCTCCGATCATCAGCGTGGCCGCGAGCAGAATGAAGAGCCGGCCTGTTGCCGGCGTGATGCCCGGGCGCGATTCGGGCGCGACCGGGTCCGGTACCGGCTCCGCCGGCGCGGTCGGCAGCCCCTTCCAATAGAGCGGCAGACAGACCAAAAGATGCAGGACGGCATAGCTGAAGCAAGCGCCGCGCCAGCCCAGTTCGGAGACCAGCAAGGCCGAGAGCGGCCAGCACGCGGTGCTGGCGAAGCCACCGAACAGGGTCAGCGTGGTGATGTGCTGGCGCGCGCCATGGCCATAGAGATGGCCCAGAGTCGAGAACGCCGGATCATAGAGCCCGGCCCCCATGCCGAGACCCATGACCACCCATGCCGCAATGAAGGCCGGGAGATTTGGCGCGAGAGCGAGACCCGCAAGACCGCCCGACAGCAGGAGGGAACTCATCGCCAGAATCGGGCGGCCGCCATGGCGGCGGATGCGGCGACCGACCAGTGGCGATGCAAGCCCCGCCACCAGCAGGCCGAGCGAGAGGCCACCGACGACCCAGCTCAGCGCCCAACCGGTATCCAGCGCAATCGGCTGTGCCAGTACGGCCGGCAGGTAGTAGGACGAGCCCCAGGCCAGAATCTGGGCGATTCCCAGGGCAGGTACGACACGCCAGGGCGAAGTCGGATGCCACGCCCTGGCGCCGGTTGACGTCAAGCGGCGACCCCGCAGCCGCAACCCTTCTTGCCGGCATCCTTGGCCACGGCATCGGCGACGCAGCAAGCGTCGACTTCGGCGGGTGCCGGGCCACCGCAGCAGCCCGCGGCGCCGACCGCAGTATCGGTCGAACAGATGCCGGTCTCGGGCAGCACCAGATGCACATTGTCCGCCGCTTGCCAGTCGCCGGCGATCGCCGCCGCCACCGAGCGCGCCTGCTCATAGCCGGTGAGCAGCAGGAAGGTGGGCGCCCGGCCATAGCTCTTGACCCCGATCGTGTAAAAGCCGGGCTCTGGATGCGAGACCTCGCGGTGACCATGGGGCGGAACCGAGCCACAGGAATGCAGATTGGGATCGATCAATGGCCCCAGTGCCTTGACACCCTCCAGCCAGGGATCGAGCTCCAACCGTAACTCCCGCGTCATCAGGAGATCCGGCCGCTGGCCGGTCGCCACCACAATTCGATCGACCGGTTGAAGTACCGCGTCGGCACCGCGGAGCGTGCCGAGGAGTTCAACACCCTTGCCGTTGGCGCGCACCCCACGGGTGGCAAAACCCGTCACCAGGCTGATGTGGCCGCTATCGACCAGTTGCCGCAGTTTCGTGCCCAGCGCACCGCGCGCCTCCAACTGGTCAGCCGAGCCACCGCCATAGACCCGGTTCATATCGGTGCCGCGTACGACCCAGACCGCCTCTGTCGCCGGGGCGACCTCCATCAGGCGAACCAGATCGAGGAGCACGTTGATCGCCGAATAGCCGCCGCCGACCACGGCAATGCGCTTGCCGGCATAGTCGGCGCGCGCAGCACCCAGCACGTCCGGCATACCGTAGGCGATGCGAGCAGCATGGGCATGCTCGCCAGCAGCCGGCAGGCCGGAGGCGCCCAGCGGATTCGGGTTCTGCCATGTCCCCGACGCATCCACGACGGCCCGTGCCAGGAAGGTGCGCTCGTCACCCATGCTGTCGACGATGCGCAACTCGAAGGGTCGTCCGTCCCGACCACGACTGGTGACCTTGTCGAGGCCCTGACGGGCAATGGCGACCACCCGGGCACCGGTTTCGATGGACCCTGTCAGTTCGGGCACCTCCGCCAGCGGCGCGAGGTAGTCGCGATAAAGCTCGCCGCCAGTCGGCAGCGCGTCAGCCGCAGGCAGCGACCAGCCATTACGTTCCAGAAGGCGGCGCGAGGCCGTGTCGACATTCTGCTCCCAGGTGGTGAAGACCCGCACATGCGCCCAGTCGCGGATGTTGGCGCCGACACTCGCTCCCGCTTCAAACACCTTTACGGGAACATTGCGCTCGGCAAGATGCGCCGCGGCGGCAAGGCCGATCGGTCCGGCGCCAATGACGGCGACCGGCAGGTCATTCAGGGTTGTCATCCAGGCACTCCTTTATTTCCATTTTTATCGAAATAGTTAGCCAAAAAAAGGGGCCCACCTAGGCCGCTTTTTCCTTCGATACTTCGCAGCCAGATTCCGCGCAGCATTCGTCGGCCAGATAGCCCACCAGCTTTTCCATGGCCGGGTAGTGCGCATGGCAAACCAGCGTGGTGCCCTGCCGTTCCTGATAGACCAGCCCCGTCTCCATCAATTGCTTGATATGATGAGAGAGCGTCGAGGCCGGGATGCCAAGCTTGTCCTGCAGG
This sequence comes from Dongia mobilis, assembly GCF_004363235.1. Lineage (GTDB taxonomy): Bacteria > Pseudomonadota > Alphaproteobacteria > Dongiales > Dongiaceae > Dongia > Dongia mobilis. Next base: position 335,158 of record NZ_SNYW01000006.1, on the reverse strand, counting down.
ACGCCGCAGGCGCACCCCACATGCCCCGCCCGCACCAAAGCCCGATATAGCTTGAGGCGGATAGGATTGCCGAGAGAGGCCAGTTGCTGTGCTGCTGTTTCGAGTTTCATGGAAATAATTTGGCTTGATCTGCCCTTCGCGTCAAGCGATATTTCGGATTATTTCGAAATACTGGTGCGGCGTCGCCCTGCCGGCGCGTGAGGGCTTGCAAGCGCTGGCTGCCGGCGCCACTGTCCGGGCTTCGTTACAGCGCTCCTGCTCGCATCGTCCCCGATTTCCTGGAAACCGACCAAATGACCGATAGAGACTTGGCCCGGAACGACGCCACCCCCGGCGGCATCGGCTTCTTCGAGAAATGGCTGTCCCTTTGGGTTGCGCTCTGCATCGCGGCGGGACTTGCCCTCGGCCATTTCCTGCCCGGACTCTTCGCCATGCTGGCGGCCCTGGAATACGCCTCGGTCAATCTGGTCGTGGCCGCGCTGATCTGGGCCATGGTTTATCCGATGATGGTGAATGTCGATTTCGCCAGCCTCGGCCACATCGCCGACCGGCCTAAGGGGTTGGTCGTGACCATCGTGGTCAACTGGGTGATCAAGCCCTTCACCATGGCCGGACTCGGCGTCCTGTTCTTCGAGATCGTGTTTGCCGACTGGATCGCGCCTGCCGATGCCCAGCAATATATCGCCGGTCTCATCCTGCTGGGCGCCGCCCCCTGTACCGCCATGGTCTTCGTGTGGAGCCAGCTCACCCGCGGCAACCCGGCCTATACCCTGGTCCAGGTCTCGGTCAACGACATCATCATGATCTTTGCCTTCGCGCCGATCGTCGCTTTCCTGCTGGGCGTCACCGACATTTCCGTGCCGTGGGAGACATTGCTGCTCTCGGTCCTTCTCTATGTCGTGATCCCGCTGGCTGCCGGCGCCTGGACCCGCCGACTGATCGTGCAACGTGCCGGAAGCGGCGGCGACGCGGAAGCCGCCGTTGCCCGCGTGACCGCGCGCATCAAGCCGTTCTCGGTGCTGGGGCTGCTGGCGACCGTCGTCCTGCTGTTCGGCTTCCAGGGGCAAGTCGTGCTTGCCCAGCCGATCGTGATCGGCCTCATTGCCGTACCGCTCATCATCCAGTCCTACGGCATCTTCGCCCTCGCCTATCTCGCGGCGCGGGCCTGGCGAATTCCCTTCGACATTGCGGCACCTTGCGCCCTCATCGGCACGTCGAACTTTTTCGAGCTTGCCGTCGCTGTCGCCATCAGCCTCTTTGGCCTGCATTCGGGTGCGGCACTCGCCACCGTGGTCGGGGTGCTGGTCGAGGTACCCGTAATGCTCTCCCTGGTCGCTTTCGCCAACCGCACGCAGCATTGGTTCCCCGCGCGATCGCACTGAGTGGTCTGCCGTCGCAAAAACAAATAGGGTGCTTTAACGTTTTCGGCCGGGTCGCGCGGGAGACAGACAGCATCAGGCCATCCATTGGCCATTGGAAGAACGATGCGCATGTTCCGCCGTCCTTTCAAAGGACGATCGCGACGATATCCATCGGGTGGTTTACCCCATTCACCATCCGGCCGGATCGCGTCTCGAATTTCAATCTCGGTTTGAAGCCCTGTTGCTCGGCAAGTTCCAGGGTTCCTGCATCGGTAAGCCCGTTTGCATGCTCGATGCGCGTATGCTTCTCCAGTTTTGACGCAATATTCACCGGGTCGCCGAGAACGGTGTATTCCAGCCGCGAGTTGTCGCCGACCGCCCCGAAAAGTACCTCGCCGCTTGCTGCCGCTGCGCTGATCGACGGCGCTGCGAGGCCCATCTCCAGGCGACCGCGCCGCCAGTCCTCCAATTCAAGCAGAATTTCCTCGAGTGATACCAGGGCATCGGCGGCACAGGTCCCGGAATCCCGCGCTGCGCCGAAACTTGCAAAGATGCCGTCGCCCAGGAATTTGTCGATCTGCCCGTTGTGTCGGGCGACGATCGAAATGACGCGCTTCTGATAATCGCCCAGCATGGCCATCAGATCGGCTGGACTCAACTGGCGGGCGAGATCCGTGAACCCACGCAGGTCGACAAACAGAGCCGCGGCCAGCCTTGTTTCCGCCTGACCCGGCCTGATCTCGTTGTGCGCGGAACTGATTGTGGTTGCCACATCCGACGACACGAAGCGAGAGAGTTCGGTCACTGTCAGGTGATCATGGACGGCGCGCTCCATTGTTCGGCGGGCGCGCATGAGTGCAATCGCCAGGATCAAGGAAACGATCGCGATCGTGATGATTTTGTCGAACTCTGCGCCAAGCAGAATCGTGGCTGACGTCATGTAGGTGATGTAGTCGCGTGTTATGCCACTTCCGCTGTCATCGGCGAGAATTGCCAGGACAAGCAAGACCGACCAGCCTGCGGCGCCGGCGGCACCCGTGAAGATAATCCACCTGGGTTCGAAGCGCAGCGCCCGCACCGTAATGAAAATGAAGATGTAAAGGATGGTCGGCGCTTTCAGATAGAAGGCAGCCGGTTGCTGATACTGGAGATGAAACGACCAGATCAGCACCATCAACGCAGAAACGTCGAACAGGATAAACAGGCCCACCAACAGGTCCGAAAGCCGGTTCATCAGGGAAAGCCACAGGCGCACACCCAGAATGACCGCATAGAGTCCGAGCGTCCAGGGTACGGGCTCGAACATGACATCCTCGGGGAACGCCCTTGGGGCCGCAAGATAGAGACCCGTCCATATGGCGAGAATGATCGCCTGGACCCATGAGATCAGCAGTTCGGCCTTTTGCCGTTCGGTCTCGAGCGCCGTGCGTACGCGTGCCGGCAATGCAATCGGCTGGTCGGAGACACCGATCGACTTCGCGGCTATCTGCCAAATGGATACCATGACATGGGTTCGGGATTGTGGCTGTGGAAGTGCGGTTCAGGAGTGGCGTTCGGGGTTGATTTCCTTCCCATTGGGATCAACCCAACGGCCGGATCATCCCCCGCTGCTCATCGAATACGCATGCTTTCGACCATTGTTACGCTCCGTAAGACCAGGGAAAGCCTGCAGCCGGGATCAGAGCAAAAATCTGCTCCGTCATCCCTCGCGATCGATGTAGCGCCGGACGAATCTGGCATCGATCCAATGCTTCCAGGCGGCAACCCACCGGCCAGAGACGGCCAGGCCCCATTTGTCGGCGATCGCTCGATCATTGCCGAGGGACAGCAGAACCAGCCAGGATCTTTGCGGCACGAAGGGTCGCAGTTCCAAGCCGGCCAGCATGCGGCCAAGGTTCTCTGCGAGGACAGGGCCGGCCCGTACCGCAAACACGCCCGCCTTTGGACGCGGATCATCAAGCGCGGCAATATCCCCGGCGGCGAAGATGGTGGGATGCGAGATCGAGCGCAGGTACCGGTCGACGCGCACGAAGCCATGCCGATCGAGCGCGAGGCCGGAAAGCCGAAGCCACGGGGCGGCCCCACTGGACGTCGTCCAAACCACTTCGTCAACGGCCAGGTGCCGGCCGTCGCGCGAGAAGAGTTGCCCCTCCTTCAAGGCAATCACGTCAAAGTCCGACAGAATGCGAACGCCCGATCTTGCGAGTGCCTTTCGGGTCAGCCAGCGGCACATGGCGCTGCGCTCAGGAATCACATCCTTGCCACGACCGACAAGCGTGATCTTGAGTCCGCCGGTCGCGCACGCCAGCCGCGCAAGGCGGCTGTGCAGGGCCAGAGAAATTTCAACACCGGCCACGCCCTGTCCGATGACGGCCAGGTGCAATGGTCCGCCCTTCTCACGCAGCAGCGTGTCGAGAGCGCCCAACCGCGCTGTAAAACTGGCGATCGGCTTGACCGCAATGCCGCCATTGACCCCTTGCGCCAGGTTGGGCGTCGAGCCGATGTCGAGGGACAGCAGATCGTATTCCAGTGCCGATCCGTTCGACAGTGTCACGCGCCGGGTGTCGGCGTCGATTGCGACAGCCCTTCCCGGACGGAACTCGACGCCCGCTCGCCGGCAGAGAGACTCGAGATCGATATGAAAATCTTCGAAGCGATAGCGGCCTGCAATATGGCCGGGCAGCATGCCCGAATAAGGCGCCCAGCGGGACGGCGAAACCAGGGTGACGGTCGCTGCGGGCCCGAGTGACCTGGCCTGACGGACGACCTCGACATGGGCGTGTCCACCCCCCAGGAGCAGGACGTGCTTGCCGGCGCGCGGCATCATACGGCCGACTGCCAAATTCGATAGCCGGTTGCTGCCGGATCGTTGTCGCCACCGTCACCCAGCCGGTGCAGGATTCCGCCGGCAGCCGCGGCGTCTGCCTCGTCATGCGTGACGAGAATTACGGGCAGCGCCGCCTCTCTCGCCCGGGCAAAGACCAGCTGGCGCATCTGACTGCGAAGAGGAGCGTCAAGTTTCGAAAAGGGCTCGTCAAGCAGCAGCAATCGCGGCTGCGAGACAAGCACCCGCGCCAGGGCGACTCGCGCCTTCTGCCCTCCCGAGAGCGTGTCAGGGTCGCGGTCGAAGAAGTCGGCAAGACCGACGTCACCCAGTGCCTGCGTCGCGATGCGGCGCCGCTCCGCCCGCCGCGAGATCGCAGCGGGTACGGCGAAGGCGACATTGGCGCCGACGGACATATGCGGAAAGAGAAGCGGGTCCTGGAACAGGATTCCGGCATGCCGATCCTCGGGCGGCAGTTCGGCGAGGTTGCGCCCGGCAATACGGACCTCTCCCATTGCCGTGAAAACGGGATCGATGAACCCGCCAATATAAGCAAGCAGGGTTGACTTGCCGGAGCCCGATGGTCCCATGACCGTCAGCACCTCGCCGGCCGCTATCTCGGCAGAAAGCGTGATCAAGCATCGACCCTTGAGCCGGATATCAATCCCGACCAGCATCAGATTGCTGCCTTCTTCACCAGCCATTGGCATTCACACCCTCATGGCGCGTCGGTTGCGGAAGAGCAGCGCCGGGACCAGCGAAGCCAGCAGAAAGGCAACGAACGGCAACGTCGCCTGCAGCAGGGCATAGATTCCGATGAGGCGCCGGTTGCCGCCCGAAGCCAGGGCCACGGCCTCCGTCGTGATTGTAGCGAGGCGTCCCTCGCCGATCAGAACGGTCGGCAGATATTGGCCGACCGATACGGCAAACCCTACGGCGGCGGCCGTCAATATGGCTCGTGTCAACATCGGCAACCGAACGACCAGCAGGCTTGCCAAACGCGAACGGCCGAGCGCAGTCGCAATCGAGTCATATCTGGTATCGAGCGCCCGCCACGGATCCGAGAGCGACAGGAAAACATAGGGAAGGGCAAATACCAGATGCACCAGAACCAGGGCCGACAGGCGGTATGTGGTGCCGGACGCCAGAAACAGCAACTGCAGTCCAAAGACAAAGGTGATCTGCGGCACGATCAAGGGCAGATACAACAAGAACGGAGCCCAGCCCCCGGCTTTCTTGCCGCCTTGCGTTTCGCGTTCGAGGCAGCCGACAGTCAGCAGCAGGGCAATCAGGGCTGCCGCCAAACCCACCGTCACCGTGGTCCACAACGGCCCTACGGTGCGTGGCAGAACGTCGATCCATGTCTTCAGAGTGTAGCTGGACGGCGTCACTTCCGGATACTGCCACAGCCCGGCAACGGACCAGAGTGCCAGGACGGCGATTCCCCCGAACACGATGGCCGACGCGCACAGAACCGTCCCGGCCGCGAACCAGCGTAGCCCCCGGTCCCGCCGGCATCGGGCACCCCGATCACGGGCGGCAATCAGCGCGACCCTGCCAACCCGTTCGGTGGCATGCCACAGCAACAGCGCGACAATGGTAACGCCAAACTGCAGCAGAGCCCCGGCAGAGGCGCGAAATCTCGCGGCAAGGTCAGGATCGCTCATCCATTCCAGCAGTCGGGTTGCCAAAGTTCCCGGCATCGTCGGGCCAAGGATCACAGCCACGTCGACCACCGAACTGGAATAGGCGACGACCGCATAGACGGCAAAGCGGATCTGCCGATAGATGCCGGGCCAAAGCAGGAAAAGGAAGCCGGCTATGCGGCCATACCCGAGCGACGCCGCCAACTGCCTGGTGGCAGACAAGTTGACTTGAGGAAGAGCCGCCAGCGCGACCAGAAACAGGAACGGTATCTCCTTGATCACCAGCCCGGCGACCAGGGCTAGGCCCAGCGGGTCATGTGGAATCAAGAGGTCCGGAGGCCGGTCAATGCCGAGGACAGGCGCCACTAGCCGAATGAGAAAACCCGACGGCGCGAAGAGGAACGCTATTCCGAACGCGGCAGCTGCATGCGGAATGGCAAGGAGCGGAGACAGGAAATGCTGCACCCGGCGCAAGACCGGTGTGCCGGCGAAGGCGGCCAGGAAAAGCACCACGGTCAGGACCGACAGCGATGTGGCGCCAAGGCCACTGAAGAGACTGAGCAGCGCCGATCTCGCCAGGCCCGGCACGGCCGCCAGATCGGAGAAATGCGCCAGGCCGACTTCATGGCCGCCCAGTGCCGGAAAATAACCGAAGGCAGGCAGGATCACTCCCAGCATGCCGAACAGCAGCGGCAGAGTGAGGACCGCTATCATCGCCATAAGGGCGAGCCGTGGCGGTAGCGTGTCGGTCAGCAACCTCGTTGCAGCCGCACGCCCCGTCGATGCCGGTTCAGTTGCTTTCAACATACCGCCGTTGCCACTCGCCCTCGATGCGATCCATCCAGCTCGCATGCGGTTCGGAGATGACTGGCCCGAGTTCGTTCGGTCGTAATGTGGCGACCCCGAGATCAAGGGCCATGAAGGCGTCGCGCGCCGATTCCGGCAGTTTGGTCAATGACAGCACCGTTGGATCGCCCCAGTATTGCGGGTCCTGCTTGCGCAATTGCGCCTCGGCCGAGATCAGGAAATTCGCCGTCAGAAGCGCCCCTTCCTTCGCATTGGCGTTATAGGGGATGGCAACAAAATGGGTGTTGCCCAGGGTACCCCCGGAGAAGGTGAAGCTGCGAACGGTATCCGGCAGCTCACCGGCGGCAATGGCGGCGGACGCCTCGGCGGGGTTGAAGGCAAAGATGATATCCAGTTCGCTGTCCGCCAGCTTCTGTTTCATGTCCGGATAGTTCTTGGGGAACGTCCGGCCGGATCGCCACGCCACCGGATGCAGTTCGTCCAGATAGGCAAAGAGCGGCGCAACGTCTCTGGCAAAGGTTTCGTCATCAACTCGCTTGGCCAGCTTGCCAGGCTCGTCGATCAATTCGCTCAGCACCTGCTTGAGGAAGGAGGAACCGATGAAGTCCGGCGGCGCCGGATACGAGAACCGCCCGGGATTCTTCTTCGCCCAGTCGAGAAGTTCACGGGCGCTGTCGGGCAGGCCTTCCTTGTCGGTTCGCGCACTATCGTAGAAAAATACCAGCTTGGCGCCACCCCAGGGACTTTCCAGACCTTCCGTCGGTTCCGTGAAATCCGCAAGAATGCTCGACTGGTTCTCGACGTCGACATAGGTCCAGTTGGGAAGCTGCGTCGCCCAACCCGGCGTCAAAAGCAGGTCCTGCCGCTTCATCGAGACGAAATTCTCGCCGTTGATCCAGATCAGATCGACAGCGCCTCCCTGATCCTTGCCGGTCGCCTTCTCGGCAACGACCTTGCTGACGGCATGGGCCGTGTCATCGAGCTTGACATGCACGACGTCGACGCCATATCGCCGGCGCAACTCCGTACCGACCCATTCGATATAGGCGTTGATGCTCTCCGAACCGCCCCAGGCATTGAAATAGACGGTCTGGCCCCGTGCAGCCTGCTCAATCTGCGGCCAATCGGCGAGGTCGAATTCCGCACCCGTTGCCGTGGAACTGACACAGGCAGAGAGGGTTGCCGCGGCAAGAATTCTGGTGATGGTCGATCTCATGCTTGTCTCCCAATCTGTGATCCGGTTTGCGCCTGCTGTCGACTCCGCCTGCGGCACCTGCCCTTGCGCCTGTCAACCTCGCCGCCGCAGTTGCGAAACAATTGTCGGAATTGCGGCAACGCCGGCAAGCAGTAGAAAGGCAAATGTTATCTCCGGCGTGACGAGGTCGGAAATTTCCGCCTCCCGCCCTGCTTCACGGGCCGCCACAAGCACGCTGTCGACGCCCTGGCCGAGATAGGCATAGGCCACGGTGCCAGGCAGAATGCCCAGGAACGTCGCGGCAAAAAAACGGGCCAGGCTAATGTCGAAAAGTGCTGCAGCGATGTTCACGACGAAGAACGGGAAGATCGGCGCCAGCCTGATGACGAAAAGATAGCCGAAGGCATTGTCGCGGAACCCGTCCGCCAACCGCTTGACGACGCCGCTCACGCGCGCTCTCAGGAAGCCGCCGAAAGCCGAACGGGTCGCGAGGAATACGAGGGTTGCCCCGATTGTGGCGGCGATGGCCACTAGGACGCTTCCCAGCACCCACCCGAACAGGAACCCGCCGAAGATGGTGAGGATCGATGCTGCGGGAAAGGAGAAGGCGACCGCCAGCGTGTAGATGACCAGGAACGAGACGGCGGACAGAACGAGGTTACTCTCGACAAAAGCCTTCAGGGCATCGCGTTGTTCGGCGAGAAAACCAAGACTGAGATAGTCCTGGAATCCGAACGCGTAGCCGAGGCCAAGGCCGAGTCCGACAAACGCCACCGGCAGGAAGCGCCACGGGTTCCGTCCGGAATTCCCGGTACTCGCGGTTGGAGCACCTTTTTCACCGTCATCAGACATCATTGAGTGCCCAGTCATATCGGTAACTTCGGATGTCGGCGTCTTCGAGCGCCGCTGCGCGTGACGGTGATGCGTAGGATTGCCAGTGCGTCTTGAGCTCCGCCTCGCCGCCGAAATCCTCCGCATACCAGGAATAGAGCTTCGATGCGACGATGTCGCGGCCGCGAATGTCGATGGCCCGGCGGTGGTTGATATAGTCGGTTGCGGTGCGGGCGAGCGCCGTATCTATTGAAATGCCGGTATAAGCCGCTTGCGCCAGATTGGGGCAGGAATAGGAGGCGCAGTTGAGGCCGTAGTGACTCATCGGGTCCTTGAATTGCGCCCGCACGATGCGATGCTCGATATCATCCAGCGAGAGATCGATCCCGTTTATCCTGAGGACGTTCTTGGACCAGGGACCATCGGCAAAAAAGCCGCCGCCGAGATCAATCTCCCTGATCGACGCAACCGGATAGTGTTCGAGGACAATGTCCAGGGTCTTGGCATTGTAGAGATTGATCCAGTAGGCATATGCCTCGTTGCGCGACAGGCCGGCTGGGTCGATTGCCGCCAGCGCATCAATGTAGCCCTTCAGCTCCTTGCGGTCGTTTTCCCCGAAGGCACGGTAGTCCACGCGGTTGTAGCGCGCGTGATCCGGTTTGACGAAGCGCTGCAGAAGCACGTCAAATGCGTGGTGGTCGATCTTGCCTTGGCCCCTGGGAAGGAACGCGTCAAGTTCCGACGCGGGCACTGCCCTGGGCTGTACCACGGCTGCAGCTGCAGCCAAGACACCGCCGAGAATTCCTCGGCGGGAAATGATTTGGTGTTCTATCTGGTGTCGCACTTGCATCTGTCGGGCCTGCGTTCATTCCTGGTCGCGGCGTTCAGCGAACACCACCCAGCCCTGATACCAGCGAACGACCGTCGTGACGGCGCAAAGTGCTGCAAAGCCATACGCTATCTCCGCGAAATATGCCGGCACCAGGCAAAATGCGACGAAAACGACGATCGTTTCGAAACCCTCCGCCAGGCCACCAATGTAAAAAATCCCCTTTGCGGGAAAGGCGTCCGCCTGGCGCCCCTGTTTCGTCGCTATGATCGAGAAGGCGAGAAATGAAGATCCGGTACCGACAAAGGACACGATCAGGATGGCGGCGGGAAGCGCGTTGGCCGACGGGTCGTGAACAGCGAAGCCGAGCGGAACCAGGGCATAAAATACGATATCGAGCGCTATGTCGAGAAAGGCGCCGCGATCGGTCGGACCATTGATCCGGGCAACTGCACCGTCCAGTCCGTCCAGAATCCGGTTGGCAAGGATCAGCATCAGAGCCGCCATCCACTGCCCGGCGGCCAGCGCCGCGAACGCAATCAGGCCGACCAGAAAACCGAACAGGGTTAGCGCATCTGCATGGATGCCGAGGCGCGCCATGATCATGGCGGCCGGGCGCAGCAGGGTGCGCTGCAGCGGCTGGAGTCGTGCATCGATCATCCACGCCTCCATCGGTGGAACCATTCCAGCATCGCCAGCAGGCGCGGATTGACGTGAGCCCGTCGCCAGATTCCGGCGGCTTGCCTGTTCGCTTCTACGAACGTCGGATAGATATGGATCGTCCCGAGTATCTTGTTGAGGCCGAGGCCGTGCTTCATCGCCAGCACGAATTCGGCGACGAGATCGCCTGCATGGACGCCGACGATGGTGGCACCCAGGATGCGATCCTTGCCTGGAACCGTCAGCACCTTGACGAAGCCATGGGTCGCGCTGTCCGCGATGGCCCGGTCTAGGTCGTTGAGGTCGAATCGCGTCACTTCATACGGGATGTTCTTCTCCCGGGCCTCGGCTTCGGAGAGGCCGACCCTGGCAACCTCGGGATCGGTAAAGGTGGCCCAGGGGATGGCGCTGTAATCCACCTTGAAGCGCTTTATGTCTCCGAACAGCCCGTTGACCGTCGCAAACCAGGCCTGATGGCCGGCGGTGTGGGTGAATTGATAAGGGCCCGCCACGTCGCCGGCAGCGAGGATGTTCGGATGGCGCGTCTGCAGATAGGCATTCGTTTCAACCACGCGGTCAACCGGAATGCCAAGGTCCTCGAGGCCGAACCCGGTGAGGCGCGCGCTGCGCCCGACCGCGACAATCAGGTCGTCGAAAGCGAGGCGCCGCCGCTCGCCTGCATGTTCCGTCTCGATCCACTTTCCATCGGTGCCGGTACCGCAAACCAGCGCCCGGTGGCCAGTCAGCACGTCGATCCCATCCCTTGCCAATGCAGAGCGCACGATTTCGGATACCTCCGCGTCCTCGCGCAGCAGGAGACGGGGGGCCATTTCGATCTGGGTGACGGCGGAGCCAAGCCGCGCGAAGCTCTGGGCGAGTTCGCAGCCGATTGGCCCGCCACCCAACACCACCAGTCGACGCGGTGGCGCCGGACGCTGGCGCAGTACATCCCACATTGTATCGGAGGTGAGGTAGCCGATATCGGCGAGCCCGGGCAGGGGTGGTATAAAGGGCTCGGCACCGGTGGCGATGATCACGGCACGGGTCGTCAGCCGCCTGATTCCATCGCCGCCTTGATCGATCTCGACCGTCCAGGGGTCGACCAGTTTGGCAAAACCCCTGACGACCTCGACACCGAGCGCGGTATAGCGCTCGATGCTGTCATGGGGGGCAATCTCCTCGATGATCCGGTGCACTCGTTCCATGACATCGGCAAAGCGGATTTCGGGCGTGGTCGGAGCCAATCCGTACGAACTGGCCTGGCGCATCTGATGCGCGAGTTTTGCGCTCCTGATCAGGGCCTTCGACGGGACACAGCCGAAATTCAGGCAATCCCCCCCCATCCTGTTTGCCTCGACCAGCGTGACCTTTGCCCGCGTCGCGGCTGCGATATAGGACGAGACCAGACCGGCGGCGCCGGCGCCGATCACGATCAGGTTGCGGTCGAATTTGGATGGTCGCGTCCAGTGCGCTGCTTTGTCATCGCTGTTCCGAGGTCTCAAATGCATGCCGATCCTGCACTGGCTCGCCCGCCGCAGCCGAGCGGGCTGTTGGATTGCTACGTACCAAACGGCAGTTCGTTACAAGTCGATCGCGACATTTCAGGCTTCCCCCGCAACCTGGCCGCTCGGTGGACGCGGGCCACCTCGTTTGCCCAAGGGCGGCGGCGACGGAAATCGCCAACCCGGTATCCTAGCCCGACAGACGCAGATTCCTCCGCGAATGGCTCTTCTTGTGCAAAGGTTATGCCGCGCTCTTCTTCGCCGCGAAAGGGGGCTGCGGTGCTGGCGTCCTCGCAGGCGCCAAATGGCAGTTGCCGCGGGGCGCTGGGGCTGTGACCGTTGCCATGATGGCAATCGGCTGCGCGTTTTCTGCGTGTGGCTGGGGCGCCAGGGATCGAACCTGGGAATGGCGGTACCAAAAACCGCTGCCTTACCGCTTGGCTACGCCCCAATCCGGGTTGCGGGCGCCGGTGTGTTACCGGCCCGCTCGGCGGGCGCTAGATATATTGAATGAAGCCAACAAGGGCAAGGCATCCTTGTGCATCAGGGCGGCACCGCCTAGTCATTTGATTTATAATGACAAATGCGTCTGCTCATACCGCTTGTCGGCTGCCACGCGGTGTTTCTTGGGTCTATTCCTTAAAACTACTTCTTCCGGTTGTGAATCGAGATGGTCCGGCCAAGCGGCGCGGGCAGCGGAAGCCCGGCATGGGCCGTTTTCACCGCCGCCAGGCGATCAAGAATTTGCGCCGGCATCGGCGCCACCCGGCGCTCTTTCATGTCGATCGACAGGATCAGCCACTCGCAGGTGGCGGCGAGATAGCCCTCATCGGCGTGATACATCGCCTGCATCCAATGGGCGCGCTTGCTGTCGTGATCGACCAGTTGCGTGGTAATGCGCAAGGGTGCGCCCAGCAGCAACTCGCGGTGATAGGAGATGTGGACGTCCACCGACATGGTGGAGAAGCCGGTCTTCTTGATTTCGGCATAGCCAAGGCCGAGCGCCTCATAGGTGCTGTCGAAACCATCGTCGAAGGCCCGCAGATACCAGGCGACGTTCATGTGGTCGTTGCCGTCGATCCATTCCGGCAACACCTTCTGGCCGGTATTGACGAAGGGGGCTGGAACGGGGCCGTCGAACATGCCGGGCATCCTTTTGGAAACGGTAAGCGTTGGAATTGCCGCCGGTGAGACTGAGGGTCACGGAGACTCAAGGCAGCCTTGGCGCCGCTGGACGATGCCGAAGGCGCCATTGCCGGTCAAGCAAATGGTTAACGGACCGGCATTCCGGCTGAGCATCCCGGCGGATCGAAGTCTCGGCCCGGCCGAGCGCCGGTTTTGTAACCAAACGGTCAAGCCGGCGTTGACTCAAGCCTTTGAAGGGGAATACGGTTTTTTCAAGGCAGGGCCACACGCATTGATAACAAGAGCCTGCCCGCATCCAGGTCAAGAACTGCACCGGCCGCCCGCGCCCATGCGCGATGCCGGTCGGCTTCAAGATCGTCACATGACGTCCAATTGGGAGACATCCATATGAAACATCGCCTGCTCGGGGCCGTCGCGGCCGCGGCAATTGCCTTTGGTTTCGCAGCCACCGCCGAAGCCAAGACCCTGGTTTTCTGTTCGGAAGGTTCGCCGGAAGGGTTCGATTCTGCACCCTATACCGCCGGAACCACCTTCGACGCCGCCGGCCAGGCCATCTACAGCCGGCTGGTTGAGTTCGAGAACGGCACTACCAAGACCATTCCCGGCCTGGCCGAGAGCTGGGATGTGTCGGATGACGGCCTCGAATACACCTTCAACCTGCGCAAGGGCGTCAAGTTCCACACCACCGAATATTTCACGCCGACCCGCGACTTCAACGCCGACGACGTGCTGTTCTCCTTCGAGAGGCAGTGGAAGAAGGATCATGCCTGGCACGAATACACGCCGGGCATTTCCTGGGAATACTTCAACGGCATGTCGATGCCGGATCTCCTCAAGGACATCGTCAAGGTCGACGACTATACCGTGAAGTTCGTGCTCAACCGCCCCGAAGCGCCGATGATCGCGAATCTTGCCATGGATTTCGCCTCGATCGTCTCAAAGGAATATGCCGACCAGTTGGAAGCCGCCGGCACCAAGGAAATGCTCAACCAGCAGCCGGTCGGTACCGGCCCGTTCCAGTTCGTCGCCTATCAGAAGGATGCTGTCATCCGCTACAAGGCGAACCCCAGCTTCTACAAGGGCAAGGAAAAGATCGACGATCTGATCTTCGCCATCACCACCGACGCCTCGGTGCGCCAGCAGAAGCTGGCGGCCGGCGAATGCCACATCATGCCCTATCCGAATCCGGCCGACCTCGCCAGCCTGAAGGCCGATCCGAACCTTAACGTGATGGAGCAGGAAGGCCTCAACGTCGGCTATCTCGCCTACAACACGACCCAGGCGCCATTCGACAACCCGAAGGTGCGCAAGGCGCTCAACATGGCGATCAACAAGCAGGCGATCCTCGACGCCGTGTTCCAGGGCGCCGGCCAGCCGGCCAAGAACCCGATCCCGCCGACCATGTGGTCCTACAACAACGGCATCATGGACGACCCCTATAATCCGGGCGCGGCCAAGAACATGCTGGACGAGGCAGGCGTCAAGAATCTCAGCATGAAGATCTGGGCGATGCCGGTCTCGCGTCCCTATAACCCGAACGCCCGCCGCATGGCCGAACTGATCCAGGCGGATTTCAAGGCGGTCGGCGTCGAGGCCGAGATCGTGTCCTATGAATGGGCCGAGTATCTCGACCTCTCCAAGGCCAAGGACCGCGACGGTGCCGTGCTGCTGGGCTGGACCGGCGACAATGGCGATCCGGACAACTTCCTCGCCGTCCTGCTGGGCTGCGATGCGGTCGGCGGCGCCAACCGGGCACAATGGTGCAACGAGGAATTCAACAACCTCGTGCAGAAGGCGAAGGTGACCAACGACATCGCCGAGCGGACCAAGCTCTATGAAGAGGCGCAGGTCGTCTTCAAGCGCGAAGCGCCCTGGGCCACCATCGCGCATTCGGTGGTGTTCATGCCGATGTCGAAGAAGGTGAAGGGCTACAAGATGAGCCCGCTCGGCATCCACCGCTTCGATGGCGTTGACATCGAGGAATAATTCCCGATCAGAGGAATTGATCCCAAACCCCCTTCCGCGCGACCCGCGGAAGGGGGTTCTGTCTAATGGAAATCGAGATTCATGCTGCGTTTCATCCTGATCCGACTTGGCCTGCTGGTGCCGACCTTCATCGGGATCACCATTGCCGCCTTTGGCTTCATTCGCGTCCTGCCGGGTGACCCCGTCGTGCTGATGGCCGGTGAGCGCGGCGTATCAGAGGAGCGGCATGCGGAGCTGATGCAGCAGTTCGGTTTCGACCAGCCGATATGGCTGCAATATCTCGATTTTCTGCGCAATGTCATGAGCGGCGATCTCGGCACCTCGCTCGTCACCAAGAAGCCCGTGCTGGTCGAGTTCATGGCGCTCTTCCCGGCAACGCTGGAACTCTCGCTCTGTGCCATCATCTTCGCGGCAATCCTCGGCATTCCCGCGGGCATCATTGCCGCCACCAGGCGCGGCTCATGGCTCGACCAGTCGATCATGGGAACCGCCCTCATCGGCTATTCCATGCCGATCTTCTGGTGGGGGCTGCTGCTCATCATCTTCTTCTCCGGCATGTTGCAGTTGACCCCGGTCTCCGGCCGCATTTCGCTGATGTTCTTTTTCCCCCCGGTTACCGGTCTGATGCTGGTGGATTCGCTGCTCTCCGGGCAGAAGGGCGCCTTCGCCTCGGCGGTCCAGCATCTGATCCTGCCTACCATCGTGCTGGGCACCATTCCCCTGGCCGTGATCGCGCGGCAGACGCGCTCCGCCATGCTCGAGGTCCTGGGCGAGGATTACGTGCGCACCGCGCGCGCCAAGGGCCTGACACCCTTCCGCGTGATCGGCCTGCATGCGCTCAGGAACGCCCTCATCCCGGTCATCACCACGATCGGCCTGCAGGTTGGCGTGCTGCTGGGCGGCGCCATCCTCACCGAGACGATCTTCTCCTGGCCCGGTATCGGCAAATGGATGGTAGATGCCATCTTCCGGCGCGACTATCCCTCGGTACAGGGTGGCCTGCTGCTGATCGCGCTGGTGGTGATGTTCGTCAATCTCGTCGTTGATCTGCTCTATGGCCTGATCAACCCCAAGATCCGGCATGTGAGGTAAGGAACCATGGCACAATCTGCTTCACCGGCATCCGGCGCACCGCGCCTCGAAGGCGACCGTGCGGCACTCCTGCGCGAATTCTGGTTCTATTTCTCGGAGAACCGCGGCGCCGTCATCGGTCTCTGGATATTTCTCTTTGTCTGCGCCGTCGCTGTCCTCGCCGATGTCATTGCCCCCCATGGTCCGATCGAGCAGTATCGCGACGCCCTTCTGAAGCCGCCCTTCTGGATGGAGGGGGCCGATCCGCGCTTCCTGCTCGGCACCGATGCGGTCGGACGCGACATCCTCTCGCGCCTCATTCACGGCAGTCGCTATTCGCTGTTCGTCGGCTGCATCGTCGTGTCGGGCGCCCTCGTTGTCGGCGTCATCCTCGGCCTGATCGCGGGTTACGTCGGCGGCTGGCTGGATTCGCTCATCATGCGCGTGATGGATATCATCCTGGCCTTCCCCAGCCTGCTGCTGGCCCTGGTCCTGGTGGCGATCCTCGATCCCAGCCTGACCAATGCCATGATCGCGATTGCCATCGTGCAGCAGCCGCATTACGTGCGGTTGACGCGCGCGGCCGTGCTTTCGGAGCGCAACCGCGACTATGTCATTGCCGCTAAGGTCGCCGGTGCCCGGGCACCGCGCCTGATGTTCAACACCATCCTGCCGAACTGCCTGGCACCACTCATCGTCCAGGCGGCGCTTTCCTTTTCCTCTGCCATCCTCGACGCAGCGGCCTTGGGCTTCCTCGGTATGGGCGCGCAGCCGCCGACCCCGGAATGGGGCACCATGCTGGCTGAAGCGCGCGAATTCATCCTCCGTGCCTGGTGGGTGGTCACCATGCCGGGCCTCGCCATCCTCATTACCGTACTCGCCATCAACCTGATGGGCGATGGCCTACGCGACGCCCTCGACCCCAAACTGAAGAGGTCGTGACCATGGCACTTCTCGACATCCGCAATCTGGTGGTCGAATTCGATACGGCGGCCGGTCCCTTCCGGGCGGTGGACGGCGTATCTCTTCAGGTCGATCCCCGCGAGGTGCTGGCGATCGTCGGCGAGAGCGGCTCGGGCAAATCGGTCTCCATGCTGGCGGTCATGGGTCTGCTGCCCTGGACTGCCAAGGTCAGTGCCGAGCGCATGGTCTTCGACGGGCGCGACATGATGGCGATGAGTGCCGGCGAACGGCGCCGGATCATCGGCAAGGAAATCGCCATGATCTTCCAGGAGCCGATCGCCAGCCTCAATCCCTGCTTCACCGTTGGCTTCCAGATCGAGGAAGTGCTGCGCTTCCATCTCGGCCTCGACAAGAAATCGCGCCGTGACCGCGCCGTCGAGCTCCTAACCCAGGTGGGCATCCCCGATCCGGCGGCGCGCCTCAACGCCTTTCCGCACCAGATGTCGGGCGGCCAGTGCCAGCGCGTGATGATCGCCATGGCGCTGGCCTGCAACCCGAAACTGCTGATCGCCGACGAACCCACCACGGCGCTCGACGTCACTATCCAGAAGCAGATTCTCGACCTCCTCATGCAGCTCCAGGCCGAGCACGGCATGGCACTCATCATGATCACCCACAACATGGGCGTCGTGGCCGAAACCGCCGACCGCGTCATCGTCCAGTACAAGGGCCGCAAGATGGAGGAGGCCGACGTGCTCTCCCTGTTCGAGAACCCGCAGAGCAACTATACCCGGGCGCTGCTCTCGGCCCTGCCGGAGAATGCGACCGGCGACCGTCTGCCGACCATCGCCGGGCTGATGGAGGATTTCACGCCGGCACCGTCCGCCGGAGAGGGGGCGCGGCCATGAACGACACCGTCCTTTCCGCGCGCAACCTGAAGCGCGACTATCACCTGGGCGGCGGCCTGTTCGCGAAGGGTCGCACCATCCACGCCGTCAAGGGCGTCAGCTTCGACGTCGCCCGCGGCAAGACGCTGGCTGTCGTGGGCGAAAGCGGCTGCGGCAAGTCGACCCTTGCCCGCATGATCACCATGATCGAGGCGCCAACCGCCGGCGAGTTGGCCATCGACGGCGAGGAAATCGATATCGTCAGGAAGGGCATGACGCCGGAGCTGCGGCGCAAGGTCCAGATCGTTTTCCAGAACCCCTATGGCTCGCTCAACCCCCGGCAGAAGATCGGCGACGTGCTGGGCGAGCCGCTGCTGATCAACAGCAAGACCCCGAAATCGGAACGCGACGACCGTGCCATGGAGATGCTGAAGAAGGTCGGCCTGCAGCCGGAGCATTTCAACCGCTATCCGCACATGTTCTCGGGCGGGCAACGCCAGCGCATCGCCATCGCGCGGGCGCTCATGCTGCGGCCTAAGCTGCTGGTATTGGACGAACCGGTCTCGGCGCTCGACCTCTCGGTACAGGCCCAGGTGCTCAACCTGCTGGCCGATCTGCAGGACGAATTCAACCTGACCTATGTCTTCATCAGTCACGACCTTTCGGTCGTGCGCTACATCGCCGACGAGGTGATGGTGATGTATTTCGGCGAGGCGGTGGAATACGGCAGCCGCGATGCGGTGTTCTCGAACCCGCAGCACGAATACACCCGAACGCTGTTCGCGGCGACACCGCGTGCCGATGTAGCCAGCATCAAGGCCCGCCTTGCCAGGCGAGCCGCCTAGGTACGCTTCGGCGTCAGCCGGAACAGCAGCGCGGCACCGGCCAGCATCGTCGCACCGGCTGTCATCGCGCTGACATCGAAGGCCGCGGCGAAGGCGCGCCTTGCACCCTCGCGCAGCATCGTTGCCGCTGGCTCCTCCATCGAGGCGGCTGCCGCCAGGGCCTCGCCGATGGTACCGGGCGGCAGAGTTGCGCCCCCGGCCCCGCCCATGCGCTGCAGGAACATCGCCCCCAGCAGGCTGCCGAAGATGGCGATGCCGAAGCCGGTGCCCAGTTCGAACACCACGGATTCGATCGAGGCAGCACTGCCGGCGCGGGCCGGCGGCGCGCCGGACATGATGGCATGCGATGCCGCCATCATCGCGACACCATGGCCGCCGCCGATTGCGGTCAGTGTCAGCACCGCCGCCCAGAGCACCTGGACGAGGTCATAGGCCCCCAGCGCAAGATAGCCGCCACCCGCCGTGACCAGTGCCGCTGCCAGGATGGCGCGCGCACCGAATTGCCCGATCAGGCGACCGCCCAGCGGGCCCATCACGAGGGCGCTGAGCGGCATGGGCAACAGGAACCAGGCTGCCGCAAGCGGCGACAGGCCCATCACGCTTTGGAGTTGTTGCGCCAGGGCGAGCTCGAAACCGGCCAACACCAGGAACGGCAGAAAGGCAGCCAGCGCACCCGCGACCACCGGCCGCGCCGCCAGCAGCCGAAGATCGAGGAGCGGATTCGGATCCCGCCACTGCGAACGCGCGAAGACACCGAGAAATGCCAGACCGGCAATTCCGACAAGGACCGCCGGTGCATCCGGCTCGGTCGCCAGTACCTTCAGGGCATAGGCAAGGCCGATGACGCCGGCGATACCGAGGATCGCGGGCCACAGGGGTGGTCGTTGCGCCGGGCCCAGGGGCGCATGGCGGCCGAGATATCGCGCCAGCAGCGGCATCAGCACGGCAACCACCGGCAGGTTGATCAGGAACACCGAGCCCCACCAGAAATGTTCCAGCAGCACGCCACCGACCAGTGGTCCCAGCGCCGTGCCGCCGGAGGCGACGCCACCCCAGACGCCGATGGCAATTGCCCGCTCCTTGTCCGAGACGAAGACCTGACGGATGATCGACAGTGTGGCCGGCACGATCATCGCCCCGCCACAGGCCAGCAGGCCCCTTGCGGCGATGAGCAATGCCGGGCTGGGCGCCGAGGCCGCCGCCAGCGAAGCCATGCCGAAGAGCAACAGCCCCGCCAGCAACAGCCGCCTGTGGCCGACAATATCGCCCAGCGGCCCCGTCGCGATCACCAGCCCCGCCAGCAGCAGCGAATAGAGATCCAGTATCCACAGCAATTCGCGGGCGCTCGGCTGCAGGCCGGCGGCGAGCGACGGCGCCGCGATATAGAGGATGGTGGAATCGATGGCAATCGGCAGCATGGCAGCCGACAGCAGCCCGAGGAGCAGCCAGCGCCGACGGCCGACGGCCATCGCCGTTGCCGTCATGACGCCGCTTGGGCTTGCGCGAAAAGCAGGGCCTCGCCGGCGGCCAGGAACGCGTCAAGGTCGAAGGCAGCGTCATAGCCCGCCCGCGCCATCGCGCCATCCATCAGCGCGATGAGCAGGTGCGCCAGTACCGGCGAGTCGGCACCGGCGGCGATCTCGCCGGCTGCGCGCCCTGCCTCGATCAGCTCACGGAACGCAGCGGCCAGCACCGCGTCGTCGGCAGCGAGCATCTGGGCGATGCGCGGGTTGCGCGCCGCCTCCGCCAGGATCTCCAGCCACATGGCGCGCATGCGAGGCTCGATTGCAGCGCGGGTCATGGCCGTCATGAAGCGCCTGAGGGCGTCTCGGGCACCGCGCGCACCCTGCCTTGCCTCGGCAAGGCATCGGCCGATCTCGGCCCGCTGCGCCATGACGATTGCCAGGACCAGATCTTCCTTGGTGGCGAAGTAGCGATAGAGATTGGCGGGCGCGATGCCGGCCGCGGCGGCGATCTCGGCAATGCCGGCACCCCGGAAACCGCGGGCGGCCATCACCGCATTGGCCGCCTCGATCAGGTTCTGGCGCCGGACAGCTCGGTTAGCCTGATGGCGGGACATCGGACACCAACATTGAAGGCGAATGATCGCCTTCATTAAATCTGAAAGCAAAGTGAAAGCAAGAACGAAAACTCTCCGACCCCAAATGCGGACGGATCGGCGGGCCGGGTTCCGCCCGAACGGCGCGTCCGACTCGCGACCCAGGCTAGGACCTCAATCTCGAAACGGTGAGCGGCGACCGGCATTCCGATACAATTCTGCGGCATATTTGTCACATAGCCGCAAGACTCTCACAACCAGTGTGGGATTGTCGCCCGGACTCGTCTGGAAGTCTCAAAACCCCTGTGTTATCAAACGCCACGGCCTGATCACGTCGAGTCATGCTGGCCTTTTGGCTTACGCTTGGTTAATCATTCGACGTCACAATCGACCGTAGCGTTGTGGCTTTAGCGCCATGCCGCGCCGCGAGGCGAGGCGAAGAACGGCGGATCGGAAATGAGGCGTGCGGATGGGCACGACAGTCTGTGGTAAGATTTTATAGCATTTGCTGCTCGGGGGACGGTGCAGCGGTTCGAGACGAAGAGTGGGTTCAACTGTTCGAGACCGGGCTACCGGAAAGGGTTAGGGGTTCTATGTCTAGGTTGATGACGATTGCCAAGTCGACGCTGAAGGCGAGTGCCATCGCGACGGTTCTGCTGGCCGCGGGTTGTGCGACGCCGCCGGATCCCAGCGACGACGTCGCCGTGCAGGCCTTCAACGAGGCCAACGACCCGCTGGAGCCGATGAACCGCTACTTCTTCGAGGTCAATCACGGGCTCGACGAACTTCTGTTCAAGCCTTTCGCCGGTTACTACAACATCGCCCTGCCGGATCCGGCCAAGGACAGCGTGCGCAGCTTCGTGCGCAACCTGCGGACGCCGGTGATCCTGTTCAACGACCTGTTCCAGGGCGAGGGCGGTCGCGCCGGCGACACCGCGGCGCGTTTTGCCATCAACACCACGCTCGGCATCGGCGGCCTGTTCGATGTTGCCGATTGGTGGTTCGGCATGCCCTATCACGATGAGGATTTCGGCCAGACGCTGGCAGTCTGGGGTGCCGACGAGGGCATCTACCTGCATCTGCCGCTGCTTGGCCCCAGCAACCCGCGCGACGCCTCCGGCAAGCTGGTCGATTACGTGCTCGATCCCCTCACCTGGGTCGGCTACGTCTACAACGTCTCTTGGATCAACACGACGCGCTTCGCGGTCGAGGGTATCGACACGCGCGCTCGCAACCTCGAGACCATCGCCGAACTGCAGAAGGGCTCGGTCGACTTCTACGCGACGATCCGTAGCCTCTACCGCCAGCACCGCAACGACGCCATCAAGAATGGCGAGGATCCCGAGGCCGTGCTGAGCCAGCTAACCAATGACGACATGATCCCGGCCGATGGCGACGAAATGCCGATCATCGTGGCACAGCCGGTGCCTGAAAAGGCCGATCAGCTGTCGGAAGCCAACTGACCGGGAGGCCATTCGCTCCTATGCTCAATCGCAGATCGTTTGGAATGGCGGCGGCTTCGGCCGTCGCCATTTCAGTTTTCGCCCCGTTCGCCCTGGTCCGGCCTGCCGCCGCCGATGCCGCCGCGCTCGAGATCTTCATCAAGGGCCTTTCCACCCGCGCCATCACCGATTTGTCGGCGGCCACAACCGACAAGGAACGCGCCGCCAGGCTGCTGCCGATCCTGCAGGAGTTCTTCGACATGCCGGCACTTGCCCGGCACACGCTGGGCGCCTATTGGCGCCGTGCCACGCCGGAAGAGCAGGCGGAATATGTCGAGGTCTTTACTCAGTATATGAGTGCCGTCTACGGCAAGCGCTTCTCGGAATATTCCGGCCAGACGCTGGCGGTCCAGCGTGTCCGCGAGGATGGCGAGCGCGCCACCATCTTCACCATCGTCGAAGGTGCCGAGGGCAAGCCCCGGGTCGATTGGGACGTTGCCGTGTTGGACGGCAAGCAGATGATAACGGATGTCCGCGTCGAGGGACTCAGCCTTGCCGAAACCCACCGCCAGGAATTCACCTCGGTGATCTCCTCCAAGGGCGGCAAGGTGCAGGCGCTGATCGACATCCTGAAGAAGAAGGTCGCGTCGTTGTAAGGCTGGCGTATATACCGGTTCGCAAACAGGGCGCGGCGAACCATCGTCGCGCCCTGTTTGTCTTGTCCCAGCATTCACATACCGCCCAACATCTTCGGATCCACCACCAGCTTGATTGCCGTCAGAGTCACCCCCGACGGCATCTCGAGCTGCTGCTTGATCATGAATGCACGTCGAAGTGACTGAAATAGTGTTTCGCAATGCGGGGCGTCAAAGTCGCCTGCATGTTGCACTCCTGTTACGTCACCGTCTGTCCCGAGCAGTACCCGAACTTCGAACGGCCGCGGACAAAGGTGTGCGGCGCCGGGATCAAAGTACCAATGCGGCAAGATCTGATCGACGAGCGCATCGAGTTTCTCACTCGTGATCACGTCCTGCGCCAAGGAGGCCGTTGCCAAAACCACACAGCCGGTGAGAGCGCCGATGAATCCTCTCATGGATCAAATTCTCATTACAATGTCAGCCCCGCCGGCAGCGGCCGGTTGATCTGCGGCCGGACGCGGCCGTCGGTCGCCAGGTCCCGCACCCATTCGTAATAAAGACCCTTGGTGTTGGTGATGGTGACCCCCGCCTGTGCCATGCGCTGCAGGCCGGCCTCGTGATGCGGCGGTGGGGTGGCGGTCGCGTCGGAGATGACTGCGACACGATTGCCAGCCTCCATCAGGCCGATCGCGGAATGCGCGATGCAGACATCGGTCTCCATGCCGACCAACACGCATTGCAACCGCCCCGTCGCGGCGATCGCCGCCGCGATATCTGCCTGGCCCATCAGGCCGAAGACCATTTTGTCATAGATTTCCGTGCCTGCCGGCAATTCGCCGGCAAGTTCCGGCACCATCGGCCCATCCCGCGCGATGTCCTCGGCGGTCGCGATGACCGGGATGTCGAGCAGCCGCGCCACGCGGATGATCCAGGCGATTCGTTCGACCAGCGGCCCGCGCTCATGCAGCGGCAGCTTGGCCAGGAAATATTGCTGCACGTCGATGACGACAAGGCAACTCTGGTCGCGCTCCAGCAGGCCATGCGGCAAGGACATGATCGCTCCTGTTCGTATCTCTTGCCAGCAGCCTAGCGCGCGGCTGCGGAATGTGCGAGCGTTTGGCCATCATGCCTGACCAACCGCATTGCCTCGTCATCGGCGCCGGAATCATCGGCGCCAGCATCGCCTGGCACCTCGTCCGTGATGGTGCCCATGTCACGATCCTGGATGCCGGTCCCGGCGGCGGGCTTGCCACGCGCCATTCCTGGGCGTGGATCAATGCCAGTTGGGGCAATCCGGAAGCCTATTTCCGCCTGCGCCGGCAATCGATGCAGGAATGGCGGCGTCTGGCGCAGGAGGTCCCCGAGATCTCCGTGAACTGGTCCGGCGGTCTGCTCTGGGACCTGCCGCCGGAAAGGCTCGAGTCCTATGCCAGCGAACATGCTTCCTGGGGCTATGGCATCCGTCTGGTCGATCGCGTTGAGGCCCGGAGGATCGAGCCGCAACTGGCCGATCCACCGGCCCGCGCCATCCATGTCGCCGAGGAAGGTGCCGTCGAACCCCTGGCTGCGGCCGAGGCGCTGCTGCACGCCGCCATCGCCCGAGGCGCCAAATTCCTGCCGCATCGCGAGGTAACCGCCCTCGACCTGGTCGGCGCGCGCATCACCGGCGTATCGTGCGGCGATGACCGCGTCGCCGCCGATCTCATCGTACTGGCGGCCGGGGCGGCCACGGATCGCCTCGCCATGAGCGCCGGGATCGCGCTGCCCATGTCGGCGCCGCCCGGCCTCCTCGTCGTGACCAAGCCGGCGCCGCCGCTCCTCAACGGCCTCGTCATGGCGCCGGAACTGCATATACGTCAGCGCGTCGATGGCTGTCTCATCGCCGGTTCGGATTTCGGCGGCGCCGATCCGGGGACGCAGCCGCAGGCGGTGGCAGAGAGGATCCTGTCGGCGATGCGCACCCTGCTGCAAGATGGCGATAGCCTCGCCTTCGACCATTACACCGTCGGCTATCGGCCGCTGCCGGGGGACGAATTTCCGGCCATCGGATTCTCCCAGGCACATGACAATCTCTACCTCGCAGTCACCCATTCCGGCATCACCCTGGCGCCGGCGATTGGCGCCATGGCAGCTTCCGAAATACTGCGCGGGGACCGCCACCCCCTTCTCACTCCTTACGGCCCGGCGCGGTTCGGCGCCTGACAGCACATTGAAAAAAGAGAAACGGGCCCCGAAGGGCCCGAGTCTTCACCGCCACCCGATCCACTGTTTGGCGGCCGCGGAGTGACAAGCAGCGCCGTCAGAGATGGTCCCCTGCACCCGGGCCACGACCTTCATTCTCATGGATGCGCTTGAGCCAGGCCGGCACCGCACCGGCTGATGCCATCTGCCAGAGCCAGCCGAGCAGCAGGGACCCGGCGATTGCCGCAGCACCCACACTGAATATGGCGATATGTTGCATTTTAGATAAACCCTCTTTGGTTGAAGAACGGATCATTGTGTGTTTTTCAGAATTAATGTCACGTTAAAATGAAAATCATTCCGAACAATTCCTGGCCGATTGGCCAGAACTTCTCACACCAATGTCTACGTTTGGGGTCCGCGATGGATCAGCCTTGGCCGGCCGGCAGTCGAATGATCGCTTCGAAACCATCGCCGCGGCCCTCCGCCGGAGACCGCATGAAGAGGTCGCCACCCGCCTGCCGGAGAATCATGGCCGAAATGGCGAGACCCAGCCCGAAACCCGCCCCTGCCTGACGGCCGCGGGCGAATCGATCGGTAAGTCGCTGCAATTCGGCCGGTGGCACGACCGGCCCCGCATTCACCACATGCAGATCGCCCGCCACGTCGACGAATAGCTCGATCCGTCCCCCGGGCGCGCCGTGGTTGATGGCATTCTCGATCAGGTTGCGCAGCAGGATGGCAAAGGCATCGATGTCGATCGGCGCTGCAAGGCGCGTGGGCGGGTCGCGCCAGACAATGCGATTTGCCTTGTCCGGCTGGCGTTCGAACTCGTCGCGCACCAGGTCGATGACCGGCAACAGATCGACAGTCTCGTCGCTGGCCGCGCTACCGCTTTCCGCTCGTGCCAATTGCAGCAACTTCTCGGCTAGTGCGGCCAGACGGCGCAAGGCCTGGATTACCTGATCGACGCGCACGCGCTGCGGGGAATCGCCCAGTTCCGCCGCCAGCCGTTGGCTTTGCGCGATCGCGGCGGCAACGGGCGTGCGCAGTTCATGGGCGCTGTTGGCGACAAAATCCCGCTCGGCCTTCAGGGTTCGGTCGAGACGCCGCAGCAGGCGGTTGATATCCTTGACGATCGGCATAAGTTCGACGGGCATGTTCTCGACCGGAACGACTGACAAGTCGTGGCCGCCGCGGCTCGCAATTTCGCTGCGCAGCCGGTGGATCGGTCGCATGCTTTGTCGAATGATGAGATAGCTGGCGATGGCCGCCAGCGGCAGCAGAAACCCCAGCGGCAGCACGAGCCCGAGGGCGGATTCGACGATCGCTTCGACCCGATGGCCCGGCTGCTCCAGCACCTGAATGTAGAGCGACCGATCGGAACTTGCCTCGGTATAGCTGTAGCGACCGTCGCTGTGAAAGAAACCCTCGACCAGCGGAATGTCATAGGGCTCGTCTGGCGCATCATGCGAGCGCAACAGGACCTGCCCGTTTCGGTCGCGCAGGTGATAGATCAGGTATTCCTCGTGGTCCTCGTGATCCCTGCCGATGGCAAGGCTTCGGGCCTCGGTCTCGCGCCCTTCCAACCCGTTCTCCGCCAGCGCCAGCAGGCGCTGCGCCGTTTCCTGCAGGGCGCTGTCGAAGACCTCGTTGATCTCGTCGGCGATGATGGCGGTCGAAATGCCGACCGCCATCAGCCAGAGCACCAGCACAGCAGCGCCCAGTGTCAGCATCAGTCGCCGGGCGATGCTGACCTTCCGGGTAGATTGCGCCACCGGTTTCAAGGGCGCTGTCCAAGGGCAAGTCGGTAACCCAGGCCGCGCTGCGTATGGATGACGTCCTTTCCCAGCTTCTTGCGCAGACGACTGACATAGACCTCGACGGCATTGCTCTCGATCTCCGAACCGAAGGCGTAGAGCCCCTCTTCCAGGCGTTCGCGGCTGACTATGGCGCCGGGCCGGCGCAGCAATTCGTCGAGGATAGCCCACTCGCGGCGCGTCAACTCGATCCGCTCGCCCCGGCGCGATACCTGCCGGATGGTCTGGGCGATCTCCAGTTCCCCAACCGGGAGGACCGGACTTACGTTGTCGTTCGCGCGCCGGGCGACAGCACCGATCCGCGCGGTCAATTCGTCCAGGTCGAACGGCTTCACCAGATAGTCATCGGCGCCGGCATTGAGCCCGTCGATCCGGTCGCTGATCCGATCCCTGGCGGTCAGGATGATCACCGGCCGGCGGTCGTTGCGCCGCCGCAGGTTGCGCAGCAGGTCGAGGCCCGAACCGTCCGGCAGTGCGAGGTCCAGCAGCACCAGGCCGTAATCGACCGAGCGGAGAGAGAGCTCGGCGTCGGCCAGGTTCTGCATCCAGTCGACGGCATGACCGGCCGCGGCGATGTGGTCGCGCACGGCAGCACCCAGAATGGCCTCGTCTTCGACCAGCAGGACTCGCATGAGAATGAATCGCACTCCTCGGGACGTATCCTTACGCAACCAACTTACATCAGGCTGAAGATCGGCCAGCTGGTTTGTCATCTTCGCCGTCAGCTTCGCCGGCGCCTCTGCGACACCTTGGCGCGCGGGCCGCCGGCATTCGTCAGTCTGGTTTCATCTTTGCCGGGCAGTGTGCCCGCACCGAAACCCAAGCCATAGAGGCATGCATCATGAAACAGCTGGTTCTTTCCCTCGCTCTGCTCTCCGTCATCGGCGCCGGTGCCGCGCGCGCCGAGGATCTGTGCAAGGTGCCGGAAGCGGAATGGCAGCCCAAGGAAGCCCTTGAGCAAATGCTCAAGAACGAGGGCTGGACCGTCAAGAAGATCAAGATCGATGACGGCTGCTACGAAGTCTACGGCACGGATGCCAAGGGCAGTCGCATGGAGACGTATTTCAATCCGAAGACCTTCGAGGTGCTGAAGCAGGATTGATTGGGGCGATTCGAGCAGGGAGGCGGCGATGGTCCGAATCTGGGATATGGCGGTCAGAATCTTCCACTGGTCGCTGGTGGCGAGCTTCGGCGTCGCCTGGGCAAGCGCTGACGACTGGCGCTTGCTGCACGAATGGACGGGATATGCGGCCGCTGGCCTGATCCTGTTCCGGCTGGTCTGGGGCGTGCTCGGCACGCGCTTTGCCCGCTTCAGCCAGTTCGTCCGTTCCCCCGGACATGTCGCCGCCTATCTGCGCGATATCGCGACCGGCCGCGAGGCGCGTTATCTCGGCCACAACCCGGCCGGCGGCGCCATGATCATTGCCCTGCTCGTGGTCATGTCCGCGCTCTGCTTCAGCGGCTGGCTCTATACCACTGATGCCTATTGGGGCGAGGAATGGGTCGAGGAACTCCACGAATTCCTCGCCAATGCGATGCTGGCCCTGGTAGCGCTTCACATTCTCGGTGTCGTTCTGGCCAGCTTGCGCCATGGCGAGAACTTGGTCCGCGCCATGGTCACCGGGCGCAAGCGCAATCCCGCCATGGGCGACGTGCTCGACTAGGCCGCCGCCGCAATCTGGCGCAGCGCTTTCTCGAACAGTTCCACCGGCTGCCCGCCGGAAATGAGATAGCGCCCGTTGATGATGATCGCCGGCACGGCATGAATCCCCTGGTCGCGATAGAAGCGCTGCGCCGCGCGGACCTCCTCGGCAAAGCGCCCCTCGGCCAGCACCTTGCGCGCCATCTCGGCATCGAGCCCGGACTTCGCCGCCGCCACCAGCAGCACATCATGGTCGGACATGTTGCGGTTGTCGGTGAAATAGGCCGAGAACAGCGCGTGCTTCAGCGCATGCTGCCTGCCCTCCAGCGCCGCCCAGTGCAGCAGGCGGTGCGCGTCGAAGGTATTGTAGATTCGGCTGTTCTCGGTCATCCGCATGTCGAAGCCGAGATCGGCGGCACGCAGCTTGATCATCTGCCGCGTCTCGGCCGATTGCTGGGGGGAGGCGCCGTATTTGTGGCCGATATGCTCGACGATATTCTCCCCCTCCGGCCCCATCTGCGGGTTGAGCTCGAAGGGATGAAAGCGAATCTCGGCGGTAATCTCCGGCTGGAGATTGGCGAGCGCCATCTCCAGCCCGCGAAGGCCGATGATGCACCACGGACAGGAGACGTCCGAAACAAAATCGATCCTGAGTTCGGTCGGCATCGGGCCGCCTCCAATCTGCCGGTCAGGGTCCGATCTTAGGCCCTTTGCCAAGGGGACGTCACCCGGCCTGGCTACAGCCCCTTTTCCACCATGGCAATGAGGCGCTGGCTCACGGCCTCGATCTGTATCTCGGGCATGCCGCGCAAGGGGCCGTCGATCACCAGCATGGCAAGGCCATGGACGCTGGACCAGGCGAGGAACTCCGCCCCCGGCCGCCGCGCCGGCGGCAAAACGCCCGCCTCCACCATCGCATCAAGTGCTGCACCCAGCAGCTGGAAGGGGTTGAGGCCGCTTCTGCCGGCATTCGCCGGGTCCGCCGGCTCGCGCGCATCGCCGGCGATGCGCACCCCCTCGAGCGGGGCGAAGGCCATGCGAAACAGGCCCGTCTCGGCAAAGGCGAATCTGAGATAGCCGGTGCCCACCGCGCGCAGCCTGGCGCGCGCCTGCCCGCCGGGATCGGCAATGGCCGCGGTCTTGTCGATCTCCGCTTCCATCGCCTCGGCCAGGGCCGAGAGGGCGGCCGAGCGCACCGATTGCAGCAGGTCCTGGCGGCCGGCGAAATGGCGATAGGCGGCATTCGGCACGACGCCGGCGCGGCGCGTCGCTTCGCGCAGCACCACTGCCTCCGGCCCGCCCTGGCGCGCCAGGTCAATGCCAGCCTCGATCAGCGCGCGACGCAGATCGCCATGCCGATAGGTGCTGCGTGTCGGCGCTGCGCCTGTCCGGTCGCGCCTGCTTTCATCCGGCTTGCGATCATCCGGCTTGCGATCTGGCCCCTGCGCCGATCCTGGCGTGCCCGCGCCGGATGCGGCGGCCTGCTGCCGCGGCTTTTCACTCATCCGCCATTCCGTTTCCCGGGCACCGGCACCGCCCCATTTACGGCTGCCAGTTTGGCCCGCCCGCAGCCCAAGCCCGATCTGACAAAAATGTAACAGAACGGATGTGGACAGCGTCCATTTTGTTTGTTATAGGCTTGTGGACGCTGTCCACAAAAGCCCTATTTTGTCGCAGGGCTTTTGGACCGGACGGTCAGGTATCAGGCGAAATCAGGTATCAGGCGAAATCGGCGGCAAGGCAGGTCTGCCAACATGTTCCTTCTGTCGCTTTTCACATCTCCGCCGCAGGCCGCGGCAACGCACCACCAACCGCAAATGGGAGATATGGTCATGCAGGTGAAATCCTATCTGTCTTTCGAAGGCCGCTGCGAGGAGGCGCTCGATTTCTACAAGAAGGCGGTCGGGGCCGAGGTGACGACGGTCATGCGCTTCCGGGAGAACCCGGACTTCCAGAACGGAGCGCCGCCGGAAGGCTGCCTCGGTCCTGGTGCAGCGGAAAAGATCATGCATTCCGAATTCCGCATCGGCGAGACAGTCTTGATGGCGACAGACGGCATGAACAGCGGCAAGCCCAGCTTCGCCGGCACGTCGCAGGCGCTGCTGGTCGACAGTGCCGCCGACGCCGACCGCTTCTTCACCGCGCTGTCGGAAGGCGGCCAGGTGATGATGCCGCTGGCCAAGACCTTCTTCTCGGAGAAGTTCGGCATGACGACCGATCGCTTCGGCGTGCCCTGGATGATCGTCGTCGACCATCCGTGAGTGTCGCCCATCGGCCGGGACTAGGAGGCAATATGGCTTACATTGACGGATTTGTGGTCGTCTGCCCGAAGAAGAAGATCGACGCCTATCGCCGCATCTCGCGCAAGGTCGGCAAGGTGTGGAAGGAATACGGCGCACTCGACTACCGCGAATGTGTCGCCGACGACATCGCGGTCAAGTTCGGGACCCCCTTCGGGAAGCTGGCCAGGCTAAAACCGGGCGAGACCGTGATCTTCTCCTGGATCGGCTACAAATCG
Source organism: Dongia mobilis (assembly GCF_004363235.1). Lineage (GTDB taxonomy): Bacteria > Pseudomonadota > Alphaproteobacteria > Dongiales > Dongiaceae > Dongia > Dongia mobilis. The sequence goes on along the minus strand of NZ_SNYW01000006.1, from coordinate 304,365 downwards.
AAGCGGCATCGCGACGCGGTCAACAGGAAGGTGATGGCGGATCCCCGCCTCGCCAGCATGGGCCCCGAACTGATGCCCTTCGACATGAAGCGCATGTCCTATGGCGGCTTCCAGGTGATCGTCGACCTCTAGCCGCTCCGTCGCCCGCAAACGACGTGCATCTGCCGCCCCGGCGGGGCATCCATTGCCACGACGGCAATTGGCGCCCCGCCGGCGGTACGCCCACCAATCGCCACCCTTCTGCCGCCAGGAGCGGAGCATGACCGCGACCGACACCCCTTCCCTCAACCCCGCACCCAAGGCAACGCAGCGCGAATGGATCGGCCTCGCCGTGCTGGCACTACCCTGCCTCCTTTATGCGATGGACCTGACCGTGCTCAACCTGGCGGTCCCGCATCTCAGCGCCGATCTCGGTCCCACCAGCACCGAGCTGCTCTGGATCATCGACATCTACGGCTTCGTGGTGGCGGGCGCCCTCATCCCGATGGGCGTCTATGGCGACCGCATCGGCCGGCGCAAGCTGCTCCTCATCGGCGCCGCCTTCTTCGGGGTGGCCTCGATCTTCGCCGCCTTCGCCGGCAGCGTCGCGCAGCTGATCGCGGCCCGCGCGGTGCTGGGCCTAGCCGCGGCGACCCTTGCGCCTTCCACCCTCTCGCTCATCCGCAACATGTTCCTCGACGAGCGCGAGCGCACCGTCGCCATCGGCATCTGGATTTCCAGCTTCTCGGCCGGCGGCGCCATCGGCCCGGTCCTCGGCGGCGTGCTGCTGGAGTATTTCTGGTGGGGCTCGGTCTTCCTGCTCAACGTGCCCATCATGCTGCTGCTTCTGGCGGTGGGGCCGTTCCTGCTCTCGGAATATCGCGATCCGGATGCCGGCCGGCCGGACCTGGTCAGCGCCGGTCTCTCGCTGGCAACGACACTTGCCGTCATCTACGGCATCAAGCGCATCGCCGAGAGCGGACCCGATGCTGTTGCCCTGGCGACGATCGCCGCCGGCATCGCCATCGGCTATGTCTTCGTGCAGCGGCAGAAGCGCCTCGCCCAGCCCTTCATCGACCTCGCCCTCTTCCGGCGGCCGAGTTTCACGGCAGCACTCGGCATCAACATCGTTGCCGTCTTCGCCGCCTTTGGCTCGTTCCTCTTCGTGGCGCAGTATCTGCAGCTGGTGATCGGCCTGTCTCCGCTCGAGGCCGGCCTTTGGTCGGCGCCGTCCGGCATTACCTTCATCATCGGCTCGAACCTGACGCCGGTACTGGTGCGCCACGTCTCGCGCGTCAGCGTGGTAACCGGCGGCCTCGCCCTGACGGCAGCCAGTTTCGTCGTCATGGCCCAGGTGACGGGCGGACGGGGCGACCTCGCTCTGGTGGTGACCGCCTATGTCCTGATGTCGCTCGGCATGGCGTCGGTCTTCACCCTGACCACCGATTTCATCATCGGCGCGGCGCCGCCGGAGCGGGCCGGTCTTGCCGCCGGCATGGCCGAGACCAGTTCGGAATTCGGTGGTGCGCTGGGCATCGCCATCCTGGGCTCGGTCGTGACGGCGATCTACCGGCCGACGGTCGGTGCCGACCTGCCGCCGAACCTGCCGGCGGATGCCGCGGCGGCGGCGCGCGACACGTTGGGCGGCGCCCTCGCTGCGGCGGCACAGCTGACGGACGGCCTTGGCGAGGCGCTGGTTGCAACCGCCCGCGCCGCCTATGTCGATTCCTTCCAGGTGATCTCGATCATCTCCGCCGCCGCCCTGGCACTGGCCGCCGCGATCGCCTTCCAGGCCCTGCGGAACCTGTCCAACCCGGCCCCCACCCCCGATCTCGATTTGCCAGGAGAAGCGCCATGAACCAGACCCACACCGACGGCCCGCGCCAGCTGGTGCTGGAGCGCGTCGTCAACGCGCCGCGCGCGAAGATCTGGCGCTGCTGGACCGAGCCCGACCTCCTCATGCAATGGTTCTGCCCGCTGCCCTGGAGGGTGACCGAGGCGAAGATGGACGTGCGCCCGGGCGGTGCCAGCTTCATGGTGATGGAAGGACCGGAGGGCCAGCGCTTTCCCAATGCCGGCCAGTATCTCGAGGTGGTGAAGAACGAAAGGCTGGTCTTTACCGACGCCTATATCGGCGATTGGGAGCCCGCGGAAAAGCCGTTCTTCACCGGCATCATCACCCTCGCCGATGCGGGCGGCGGCACGCACTACCTCGCCCGGGCGCTCCACTGGACCGAGGCCGATTGCAACACCCATCGCGAGATGGGCTTCCACGAAGGCTGGGGCAAGGCCACCGACCAGCTCGAAGCATTGTGCCGGAAGATCTGAAAGGATCGAAACCATGCAACTCGCCGCCGGCAGCAGGCAGAAGATCGCGACCCATCTCTGGTTCGACCGCAACGCCGAGGAAGCGATTGATTTCTACTGCGCGCTCCTTCCCGATTCCCGGGTCAAGGGAAAGCTCCTTTACGGCAAGGACCAGATGGGCCCGGAAGGCAGCGTCATGTCGATTGTGTTCGATCTGTGCGGGCAGGAATTCATGGCCGTCAATGGCGGCCCGCATTACCGCATGTCGCCGGCCATTTCCCTGTTCCTGAAATGCGCCGACCAGGGGGAGATCGACCACTATTGGGAGAAGCTGCTGGCGGGCGGCGGCCAGGCACTTGCCTGTGGCTGGCTGACGGACCGCTTCGGCGTCACCTGGCAGGTCGTGCCGGAAGCGCTCTATGGCATGCTGGCCGATCGCGATAATTCGCGGTCGGCCCGTGTCATGGCGGCATTGCTCGGCATGACCAAGCTTGACCTTGCGGCGCTTGAGCGCGCCTTCGCTTCCGACTGACATCCCTTGAATTGCCCGGATAGGGTATCCGCAGAGCTCCTTGCAGACCGCGCCACCCCGCGTCATGATCCGCCGCAGCGCGGCTGCAGGGTGCAAGGGACCGTGGATGAACGCCGATACGACAGCGGAATCAGGCACCGGCGGTCAACCTGGCGACTATCCGCGCACCACCGACATGGCGGAGATGGCGCGGCGCTGCTATCCGGATACGCTGGCCTTCTATCAATACTGGCTGGCCAAGGCGGGGACGCGGTCGATGCCGTCGCGGGCCGATCTTGACCCGGCCGAGATGAAGCGCTGGCTTCCCGGCATCCAGCTGGTCGACGTTTTCCCGGCGGAGGCAGGCAGGAAACGGCGCCTGGTCTATCGCCTCGTGGGCGAGGCCGAGGTGTCGTTGCGCGGCTACAACCCGAAGGGGCGCGAGGTCGCCGAGGCGGCCCTCGGCAAAGATACATCTGACCCGCTCGGCAATTACGCCATCGTCATCGACCAGCAGCTGCCGGTCTACGACTGGTCGCGGATTTCGCACCCCAACGGCTTCCTGATCGGCCAGGAATGCATCCTGTTGCCGCTCTCCGATGACGGCAAACACGTCAACATGGTGGTGACCTATGGCAAGGTGGTGCGGCGCCACGACGCGTCCCGCTGACGGGGTCGGTGAGCGACGGCGGCAGCGGCCGATCCACGGCTCCTGCCGCCGCGTAACGGAAGCCGGGCTGCAACCGGCCACCGGGCCGGCGGCAGGTCCGCGACTTCCCGGAGCGTGAGGAATCCCGATGCTTAGCACCATCACGGTAACACCCCTCTATGCCGGCCTGCTGGCTCTCCTTTTCCTCGCCTTGAGCATGCGCGCCATCGCGGCGCGGCGGCGGGCCCGCCTGGCGCTGGGCACCGGCGACAACCCGGCGCTCCTGCGCGCCACCCGCGTCCACGGCAATTTCGCCGAATATGTGCCGCTGGCCCTGCTGCTGTTCCTGCTGCTGGAATTGCAGGGGGTGCCAGCACTTCTCCTCCATGCCCTGGGTGCGGCGCTGTTCCTCGCCCGAATTCTTCACGCCATCGGCGTCGCCCGCGCGAACGAGGATTTCCGCTACCGCGTCGCCGGCATGGTCCTTACCGTTATCATGATCGGCGCCGCGGCCCTCGCCAATCTGGCGCTGGCCGCGCTGCGGTGAGTGCCGGAGCGGAAACGGCCTCCGGCGCCATGGAAAGGTGGCTTCTGTCACCCGATGCCTGATGCAAATGAATGATGCGGGAAATTCCCGGCGGCGCGTGATCCGCCTGCCTGCATTGCCACTGAGCGCGATCCGGCTCATGGCGCTTCTGCTGCCGGCCGTCCTTCTCATGACAGCAATCTTGGCCGCCTGCACTTCGGTGCCGCTGCCCGCCACGATAGACCTCCGCACCATCCGGCTGGCGCCGATCGCCGAGCCGCTCCGTTACGACCTCAACGTCTTCGCCGCACCCGGCATGGGCATGCGCATCGGCGCCTATGACGCCGTGCTCGCCCGCGACATCGCAAGGCCGCCGGTGCCGGGCGACAAGGATGCGGCCTTTACCGCCGCCTTGGCCGACCAGGCCGGCCTCCGCCTCGGCGCCGAACTCGCAGCGGCCCTCGGCGAAACCCTCGCCGCCGCCGGCATCCCCCTCGCCGCGGGTAGCGAAGCGGCCGATGCGACGCTGGCAATCGAGTTCCTCTATGCCGGCTATGTCGAGCAGCCCTTCCGCCCCTTCACGCCGCTGGTTATGGTCGAAATCCGCCTGACGGCCCAGGATCAGGGCCTCCTATTCCGCCAGCGCTACACCTACGGCACAATGCCCTATCTCCACGACGATTTGCATTTCGTGCCGGAGGATCGTTACACCTTCAAGGATGAAGCGGCACTTCTCGGAAATGCGACACTGGCCGCAAGGGGCTTGCGCGCGGCATTCCCACTGATCGCCGCCGATTTCAGGACGAAGTTCCGCCCGTCCCGTTAACCGGCGCAAAGGCGTTCCTTACCCGCAACACCAAGTAGCTTGCCTGGGATTCCCTACATTAACCGGCCGGTTATATATCGCTGGCGCGAAATAATATTATCAAACACTATTATTGCATGCAATCGCGTGAGTAGAATAACGTACTCATCTATCATCTTATGGGGGATAAAGATGAGGAGAGTTCTAGCTACAGCCATTTTGGCGATTTATCTGGCAACATGCGCATGCTCTTTCTTCACAGAAACGCCGCGACCGACCTTATCGGGAGCGGAGCCTGCGCAAGTGGTAAATGCCTACGCAGGGAGTTTCCAAGCAGAGCGCGCCGTCAATCTAGAGAAACTCGGACAGTTGGCTGAAAGCTGCGATGCACGCACGCTCTCTCCGCAAATGATTACCACCGGCCTCGCCCCAGGATTCGCGGTTGAACCACCAGTTGAATGCGCAGAAATTAATAAACGCCTCTATCAACAAGCCATTCTTGTCAGTTCTCTCGCCTGCGATGACTTTCTCGACTACATGTACGAGAAGCAACGAAATCTGCGTGACGTTGATCAGTGGGGTAACTTGGCTATCGGGACAGCTGCCGCTCTATCCGGCTTTCTCAAATGGGGTAGCGTCGTAGGTGCTGCGATCGGACTTGGCAGCACCTTCTTCAATCAAGCGATAGAACTTTCTGCCGACTCGCTTCTTTTCGGCATTCCGGCCGCGACCATTGGTTCGCTGGTCAGGGCACAACAGAATAATGCGCGGACAACGTTCGAGACTAAGAACACATGGGACTACGTCAGTGTCCAGATTGCAGCCAAGGATTACTTTCGTATATGTCTGCCTGTTAATATCGAGACTTTTTTAACCGAATCCGTTATCGCCACACGTAATTCGTTCTTGAACAAGAAACTGACAGATCAGGCGGCAGCAGACATCAGACGTAATGCTCTTGACCACGCAGCTCGACAATTTGGTCGAGTATTGCATCAAGGCACTACTCTTGCGAGCCAGGTTGAAATCATGAGTGTCTACGCGCTAATCCGGCCCACAACGGAGTTCAATGCACATATCAATAACGCACAAAAAGCGATCGGAGACCGCTGGAATGGCTCCACCTTTGCCTGGGAGGAAAACCTTTTCAATAAAGAGAAAGCTTACTTGGCAAAGCGCGGACTAAAAGATCCTGAATTGTCTACTGCAACCGAATCCGCGATGAGGCGCAAGCTCACCGACTATGCCGTGACCCTCGAAGCAGCCTTTGGGAGAGCCGATTTGATCGAAGCAGCCTTAGCTGTTCTCACGAAACTGGCACCGGACGCGGCTGGGAAAGTCAAAGTCATGAATGACGATGGCACAGCAATTGAAATACCTCAGGAACTGCTGTCGCGGCCTAGTGTCATGCCAGGCAGCGAATTCAATCCAAACACGCTCTACAATCCCGGGGGCGTACAATAACCTCCGTTGAATTTGCAGAATCAAAAAGCCCGCCGGGTCTCCCCGGCGGGCTTTTCTTTCTTCACCAACCCGCGACCTGTCGCGGGCTGAAGCAGGTTACGCCACCTTGGCGCTCGCCTCGATGGCCTGGCCGATGGTCTTCTCCAGCACGTCGAAGCCTTCGTTGATGAGCTTGTCCTCGGCCGTCAGCGGCATCAGGAAGCGGAGCACGTTGGCGTTGACACCGCAGGAGAGGAGGATGAGGCCGTTCTCGCCGGCCTTGGCCACCACCGCCTTGGTGAGGTCGGCGTCCGGCGAGCCGTCGGCCTTGACGAGGTCGCAGGCGACCATGGCGCCCAAACCCCGGATGTCGCCGATGCGGTTGCCGAAGCTGTTCTTCTTCTTCATGTCGGCGAGGCGGTCCAGCATCAGCTTGCCGATATGGTTCGAGCGCTCGACCAGCTTTTCTTCTTCCATGACATCAAGGACGGCATTGGCGGCGGCACAGCCGATCGGGCTGCCGCCATAGGTGCCCCCCAGGCCGCCGGCCGCGGGGGCGTCCATGATCTCGGCCTTGCCGATCACGCCGGAGAGCGGGAAGCCCCCGGCCAGCGACTTCGCCACCGTGATCATGTCGGCCTCGATGCCGCTATGCTCATGGGCGAACATCTTGCCGGTGCGCGCGAAACCGGTCTGGATTTCGTCGACGATGAGGCAGATGCCGTGCTTCGTGCAGAGCTCGCGCAAGGACTTCATGAAGGCGAAGGGGACGATGTTGAAACCGCCCTCGCCCTGCACCGGCTCGATGATGATGGCGGCGACATTGTCCGGGCTGATATCGGCCTTGAACATGGTCTCGAGGATCTTCAAGGACTGCGCGCCGTCATCCTTGAGGGCCGGGTCGGGGAACGGCACGTGGTAGATCTCGCCCGGGAAGGGACCGAAACCCACTTTGTACGGAACGACCTTGCCGGTCAGCGCCATGCCCAGCATGGTGCGGCCGTGGAAGGCGCCGGAGAAGGCGATGACGCCGGAGCGCTTGGTGTGGGCGCGGGCGATCTTGACCGCATTCTCGACCGCTTCCGCACCCGTGGTGAGGAAGATGGTCTTCTTCGGGCTTGAGCCCGGCGCCAGCTTGTTGAGGCGCTCGGCGAGGCGGATATAGCTCTCATAGGGGGTGACCTGGAAGCAGGTGTGGCTGAACCGGTCCAGCTGCTCCTTCACCGCGGCCACGATCTTCGGGTGGCCATGGCCGGTATTCATGACGGCGATGCCGCCCGCGAAATCGATCAGGCGGCGGCCTTCCACATCCGTGATCTCGGCGTTCTTCGCGCTTTCGGCAAAGATCTGGTAGGCGTTGCCGACACCGCGCGGCACGGCCGCGACACGGCGCTGCTGCAGGTTCGCATTCGACGTCATGATGGTGATCCCTCTCAAAAAGATACGTATCCGCGCGCGCCAGCAGATGCCAAGGCGGCGCAGGAGTGGGGCGACTATATCGCGCGGCAAGGGGGATCGAAAGCCCGGCAAAGCAGGGGCTGGGATGCGCGCCACGCAGGCTGGCGCCGGTGGAAAGCTGAAGGTTCTGCTTAAGATTTTGGGGCGGATTTAACGGCCCGGTCGGAGCCAGCTTGCGGACTTATCTGTCGGCCATCAGCCGAGGTACCTATTTATCGGCCACCAGCCGACGCCCCTTACTTGTCGGCCATGAGCCGACGGACCTATTTGTCGGCCATCAGCCGACGGAGGGCGTCCTGCAATTGCGGGCTGCCGCCGGCATCGCGGATCTCGCGGTCGACGCGCTGGCGGGCGACCTGGGCCTGGATGGCCTGGGCCAGGCGCTCCTGCGCGTCGATGCCCATGGCGCCCAAGGTCTCGCGCCGCTGGGCGAGGGCCTGGCGGATCTGGTCCTCGCTGGCGCGGCGGCCGGCGGCTGGCGCGGCGGGAACGGCCGCTGCCGGGCCAGTCGCCCCGGCCTTGCCGCCCAATTTCCCGAACAGGTTTGAAATCATGCCCATTTCCGTATCCTTCGCGCGGGCCCGGTTTTTTCTGGTCAAACCTTGGGCCGATCTCTCACCCAATCTAGCCCCGATGCCGTTAACGAAGCCTGAAAGAACCGGCCGATTCCGTTTACCTGGCGTTAACCATAATCGGAGAAATCAGGCGTCAGAATCAGGCGGCGCGAACCAGATCTTGGCGCGGCTGGCCGGTGATCTCGAAATCATTGGCGGTCAGGCCCTGCACCACCCGGCGGCCCTCGACCATGGCATCATATTCCTCGACGCCCCGGCGGACGTTCCAGCAGCGGCCGGCAATGTAGCCGCGGGCACCCGATTTGAGGCGGATCGGGGTGGTCAGTTCGATAACCTCGTCGAACACATAATAGCTACGCATGGTCTTCTCTCTTGTCTTCCTGTCTGGGTGCGATGGCATTTGGTCTTAGCAACAGCCGGACCGGTTCAAATGGCGGCCCGGCATCGATACTGACGAGTTGATTGGTACTTTCGACTTGGTTGGCAGTTACGACTTGCCTGGGGAGATAGCCTCGATAGCCGCACCCCGCCAGTGACGGCAATCACCAATGACGTCGCAGGGGGTGCGGGGCGTGACGGGGCGCACAGGCTGCCCTCTGCCGGCGGCGGTCCGCACCGGGAAAGTTGTCGGGGGCGGAGAAAATGTCAGGGGCGGCTGAAATCCAGCTGCTTCTTGTCGCCCAGCATCAGGATTTCGCAGCTACCCTGGCCGCGCGATTCGCACAGCCGGACGGCTTCCTTCCTGGCGTAATTGGGGTCGCGGTTGGCCTGCAGGGTTCGTTTCCCCGGTACGCATTGGTTTGCCATCTCGCAGACGAAGAAGCCCGAGGCCTCGCCATTGGCCGAGACCGCAAAGGCGCTCTTGCCCGGCCCCAGGATGCGCAGATAGCGGTCAAGCTCGCCCGCCACCCGGCTGGAGAGCACCAGCCCGGAACCGGACGCCGCCGCGGGGGGAGAAATGGCCGGTGCGGGTGTAGCCGGTGCGGGTGCGGGCGGTTCCACCGCGGCACTCTGGACCGGTGCCGCCGGTTGGGTCGGCTGGGCCGCTTCCGCGGTTCGCTGCTGGCCGGCCTGGTTGTTTGCGGCTTGGTTGTTTCCGGCCTGGCTGGCTCCGCTCAGCCGCGACACTTTCAGCCGGGCGAGGCCGCTGTAATGGCCGTTGGGGTATTGCGCCAGATAGGCCTCGAACTCGGCCGGGTCGGAACTGTCCTTGATCGATTCCCAGAACAGCCGTTCGGATTCGCCCGCTTCCTGGCCGGCAGTGGCCGCGGTCGCGGCTTGTGCCGCCGGTGCCGCGGGCTGCGGCGCGATGGCGGCGGTCTGCTGCGGCGCCCTGAAATAGAAGGCGCCGGTCAGGGATGAGGAATCCCACGGCACCTGGCGCTGATCCGTCTCCGCCATCACCCGCACGCGCACATTGCGGAACGTCTCCTCAAGGGCGATGCCGGGCTTGCCCATCTCGCTCGCCAGCGCCGCCACATAGGGCGAGTTCTCGCCCGTCCCGTCCGCCGCCACTTCGCCCGGTGCCGTCGAATAGCCGACGAAGGTCCCGGTCGGCGCATCCATGCGGGCAAGGCCGCGATCGGCGCTGCGGAAGCTGCGCGTCAGCGGGTTGTTGCGACAGGCATCCAGCAGCATGATGTTGACGCTGTTGCCGGCATAGCTCATCTGGTCCAGCACCCATTCGGCATTGACCGCTTCCAGTTCGGCATCCGCCTCGCGCTCGATGGCGGCACCCACCGGGATCAGGTAATTGATGCCGCGGATCTGCACGCCGTGGCCGGCATAGAAGAACAGGCCCACGGCATCAGGCCCGGCCGCCAGCAGCCGCCCGCCGAAATCGGATATGGCGCGCTTCATCGCCTTCTGGTCGCCATTGACCAGTTTCACCACCTGGAAGCCAAGGGCGGCCAGTTGCTTGCCCATCACTTCGGCGTCGCGCGGCGGGTTGGCGAGCGGTCCGATCGCGCCGTCATACTTGCCGTTGCCGATGACCAGAGCGATCCGCTTCTCGGCCGCGGCGGGTGCCGAACCCAGCACCAGAGCGAGACCGAGCACGAGGCCGGCGGCGACAAGCCGCGCCACATCCCGGAAACTCGATCGCTGTCCTGTTTGGCCCTTCATGCAACTACTCTAACTCGAAAGGCGACCCGGCGCGAAGCGGGCGGCTGCTCGGGCCACCAATCCCCGGCCCGGCGCCGATGGCGCGGGCCTCCGGTTTCTCCGAATCGCCTGTTGTTGGGATGTTTTGCCGGCTACCTAGGCTTGGCCACCCAAATACCGCATTTAGTCATGGGACCAGTTACCTTGCATTGATGTTGTGATTGAATACAATTTTAGTCAAAAAAATTCTTTGATAAATCAGATAAATAGAAGACAATCTTCGTGTGTCGGATTGACTTTAACCATTAAGCACGGTTAACGTTCGCCGGTTGAATGCATACCGGGGATGTGCGGGGACGGGGAACGGCCAGCCGAAAAGGCCAGCCGTGCGTGTAGGACTTCCCAGAATTTGTTGCTGCGTCCATCCCGTGTCAGGGTATTGGCTGAGACTGACGGCCCGGGGCGATGGCTCAGGGCGATGGCTGAGGGCGATGGCTGAGGACGGCATCTACAGGGACGAGATCCTGGCTCTGGCGCGCTCGCGCTCCGATGCGTCGCGCGCCGAGCTGTTCACCGTCATGGGCGATTTGTTCCACGCCAAGAACGAGATTCTGAGCGCGCAGGAACGCGCCCTGATGCTCGACATCCTGGAAAAGCTGCTGACTGAGGTGGCACGGGCCGTGCGGCATCGCATGGCCTTGAAGCTTGCCGGCGCGCCCGGGGTGCCGCGCGAGCTGGCGGTGCTGCTGGCCAATGACGAGATCGAGATCGCGACGCCGATCCTGATGAAATGCAGCGCGCTCGAGGATATCGACCTTATCGAGGTGATCCGCAACCGCTCGCGCCAGCACATCCTGGCCGTCGCCATGCGCCGCGATCTTTCCACCCAGGTCAGCGACGCCCTGGTCGAAACCGGCGATAAGGATGTCATCCGCACCCTGCTCGAGAACCAGGACGCCGCCATCTCGCGCGCGACGCTCGCCTATCTGGTCGAGCAGTCGAAAGCGGTCGACGAGTTCCAGGAGCCGCTGGTGCGGCGCACCGACCTGCCGGCCGATCTGGCCCGGCGCATGGTGTTCTGGGTCGGCGCCGCCATCCGCCAGGCGCTGGTCGAGCGTTTCGACATCGACCCCGACCTGCTCGACGATCGCCTCGAGCCGCTGCTCAGCGAGGAAGCCGACAGTGCCGCCGCGGCGGCGGCGGAAGAGGACGCGGCCGATGTCCTGTCGCGCGCCCTCGGCGCCGCCCGGCAACTGACCCCGCGCCTGTTGCTGCAGACCCTGCGGCGGGGCGAGATTCCGCTGTTCGAGGCGATGTTCGCCGAGATGAGCGGCCTGCGCCTGCGCCTCATTTCGCGAATCGCCTATGAGTCTGGCGGCCAGGGCCTCGCTGTTGTGGCCCGCGGCATCGGTCTCAACCGCGAGGAATTCGCCACCATATTCCTGCTCACCCGACGCGCCCGGATCGGCCAGCCCGGTGTCGTCGGCGCCGGTTTTGCGCCGGCCGATCTCGGCCGCGCCCTCGAATTTTTTGATCGCCTCTCGCATGCCGCTGCGGAAACGGTGCTCAACCGCTGGCGGCGAGACCCCGATTATCTGTTCGCCATCCGCTCGATCGAAGACGGGCAGGAGAAGAAAAGCGCATGAACAAGGTAACTCCCCTCTCGCCGCCGCAGATCTCGGTCAAGGTCAACCCGGCAACCGCCAAGCTGTCGCCGGCGGCACCGGCCAATGAGGGCAAGCCCTCGCCGGAGCGCCTGCGCGAATTGTTCCACCAGGAACTGCTGGAATTCGGCCCCGCCCTCCTGATGTGCGACAATCGCGGCCAGATCAGCTGGTCGAATGCCGCCTTCCGCCGCATCGCCGAGACAAGGGTCGATGGCGGCACGGTGGCCGAACGGCTGCGCCTCGGCGAGGTGGCCGAGGAGATGGACTTCCGCCGCACGACCGTTTTCCGCGACTGGGATTTTGCCGCTGCCGGCGGCGTGCAGCGCCTGCGCGCACGCTTTGCGCCGCTCCACGAGCCGGGCGGGCAATGGACCGGCTTCGGCGGCATGCTGACCCTGCAGCGCGACGGCGGCCAGATCGATGCCGACGAGGCGCAGAATGCGCTGGAGCGGCAGACCGACTTCATCCGCCTCTCCTCGGACTGGATGTGGGAAGCGGATGCCAAGCTCAATTTGCGGCTGGTGACGCACCGCGTGGTGGGTGCGCTTGGCATGGTGCCGCAGCAGATGGTCGGCATGAACCTGCTCGACCTCGTGGCGACCCCGACCCTGCGCGAGAATCTGCAGCGGCGCCTGGACAAGATGTCGCCCTTCCGCGATCTGCCGGTGGACGCGACCGATGCCGCCGGCAAGCGCAAGCTGTTCCTGATCAGCGCCGTACCGGTCTTCGACCACCTGACCGGCGCGCTTTCCGGCTATCGCGGCTCGGCCAGCGACATCACCGAACTTACAAGGCGCGAGGAAAACCTGCGCGCCGCCAAGGAGGCGGCCGAGACCGCGGCTCGCGCCAAGACCCAGTTCCTCGCCAATATGAGCCACGAGCTGATGACGCCCCTGAACGCGATCATCGGCTTTGCCGACGTGATGCGCATGGGGCTTCTCGGCAATGTCGAGAATGCCGAGTACCGCGCCTATATCCGCGACATCCATGCCAGCGCCGTCGGCCTGATGGGCACCATTACCGACATCCTCGACGTCTCGCGCATCGAAACGGGCGATGCCGAGTTGAACGAGAGCGCCTGCCATATCGAGGACCTGTTCGATTCGGTGGCTCGTCTGATCCAGCAGCGCCTGCAGACACAAGGGTTGTCGCTCTCGCTCGACCTGCCGGCGCGGCTGCCGCGGGTCAATGCCGACAAGCGCAAGCTGAAGCAGATCCTGGCCAACCTGCTGGCCAATGCGGTGAAGTTCACGCCCCAGGGAGGCCGCATCATCCTCGGTGCCGGCCTGAACGATGGCGGTGATCTGGAGCTCAGCGTCAGCGATACCGGTATCGGCATCGCGCCCGCCGATATCGAGCGCGTGATGCAGCCCTTTGCCCAGGTGGATGGCGGCCTCAACCGAAAATACGAGGGCACCGGCCTCGGCCTCACCCTGTCGCAGGGTCTCGCCCGGCTGCATGGCGGCGAATTGCGCCTCGAGAGCCGGGTCGGCGAAGGCACCCGCGCCATCGTCACCCTGCCCGCGTCGCGACTCATCGATGGCAGCCACCTGACGCCGGTGAAATAACCAATCGCCGGCTTGCGGCGGCGCTTTACCTCCACCCCTCCCCGGTTTACCAAGAAGCGGGGAACGGAGTGATGGCGTTGAGCGACGGTTTCGATCTCACAGCATTCGCCGCAGCGGCGCGGGACAAATCGCCCGCCGGCCGCAGCGCCATGTTCGCCCAGCTGACCCGCCTGTTCTGGCGGCGCGGCGCCATCATGAAGCCGAAGGAGCGCGTCATGCTGGCCGAGATCCTGCGCCTGCTGCGGCCGAAGGCATTGCCAGACCAGCGCCTGGAACTGGCCTATGAGATCGCCGGCTCCAGCCTGGCCGAGCCGGAACTGCTCAAGGTCTTCGCCGAGGACGAAATCGCCATCGCCTCGCCGGTCCTGTTCAGCCAGAACCGCCTTGCCCCCGATGACCTTGTTGCGGTCGTCCAGGCGCGTGGCGTCGAACATGGCGCGGTGGTGGCTCGGCGCAAGGGTCTCAACGTGGCGCTGGTCGATGCCCTGGCCGGGCTCGGCGACAAGGCGATCCTTACCCAGTTGCTGGCGGATCCCGAGGCGCCATTCTCCCTGACGGCGCTGTCGCTCGCCATCGACGCGGCCAAGACCGATTTCAAGCTGCAGAACCTGCTGGCGGAGCGACGCGAGCTGCCCGAGAGCCTGGCCGAGGAATTGCTGGAATGGGCCAGCCCCGCCGTGCGCGAGAGCCTCAATACGCGCTTCCTGTTCGACGCCATGGCGGCCTCGCCCCGCCAGCCGCTTTATGGCGCCCGGGTGCCGGCGCCCGACGTTCCGGGCGAGGGATCGCCGGAAACCGCAGCGCCGGCGGTGAGCGGCGAAACCCTGGAATTGTCGCCCGCGACCCTCATCCAATGCCTGCGCGAGGGCAATCTCGCCCTGTTCCAGGCGCAGCTTGCCCAGCTTGCCAATCTCCGGATCGGGCTGGTGCGCAAGCTGACCGACGAACAGGGCGGCCATTCCATCGCCCTGATCGCGCGCGCCCTCGATCTCCGACGCGACGAGTTCGCGCAGATCTATCTCAATGCCCGCAAGCAGCTCACCAAGGCGAGCGGAATCGGCGCCGGCGACCTCGGCCAGGCGCTCGACTTCTTCGACCGGACCGACCAGCCCCAGGCCCGCGCCATCCTCGCCCGCTGGCGCCATGAATCGGCCAAGGAATCGCTGCTGGACGATGCGGCAATGGCGATCGCCGCCGAAATCCACCCGGCCGACAACAAATAAATCTGTCCGCCGAACCTGCGGGTGCAGGCCAGCCTTCCGCCTGACAGCACGCAAGGAAGTCCGGCAGAGCGCCGGGTTGGCCGACCTTTCACCGGCCGCTCCGGGAACAAAACCGGGCCGCATTGCTGCCCGAGTAATTTGTCACAACGCGTTACCGACGAAAATCCGTTGAACCGCGACACGGGTTGCAGAAAGATGACACCAGCAAGGGACGGAACACGGGCCAATCGTGTCCACGCGATCCCTTTGCGTCATCCAGGTAGGAGGCTGATCCATGAAACTGTCCATTCGGAAGCTGTTGCTTCCGGCGGTTGCCGCGTGCGCTTTGCTGGCAAGCGTATCCTTCGCCGAGGCCGAAATGGTGTTCCACCGCGGCAACGGCGCCGAGCCCGAGACGATCAATCCCCACAAATCAACCGGCGTCACCGAGGCCAATATCGAAGCCGATCTGTTCGAGGGCCTGACCTCCTATGCCGCGAACGGCGAGCTGATTCCGGGCGTCGCCGAAAGCTGGGAGATCAGCGACGACGGCAAGACCTACACGTTCAAGCTGCGCCAGAATGCGAAATGGTCGAACGGCGATCCGGTGACCGCCGCCGATTTCGTCTTCGGCCTGCAGGACGCCGTCAACCCGAACACCGCCGCCGATTACGCACCGATCCTGGACGTCATCGTCAACGCCCAGGCGATCCGCGAGGATACCGAGAAGGATCTTTCCAAGCTCGGCGTCGTCGCCCTCGACGATCACACGCTGCAGATCACCCTCAACGGACCGACCCCCTATTTCCTCGGTCTTCTGCGCCATCCGATCGCCTATCCGGTGCACAAGGCGACGGTCGAGACGTTCGGCGACGACTGGACCAAGCCCGGCAACATGGTCTCGAACGGCGCCTATATGCTGACCGAATGGACCCCGCAGGCCTCGCTCACCTACGTCAAGAACCCGCATTACTGGGATGCGGCCAACGTTAAGGTCGACAAGGTGGTGATGTACCCGACCGAAGATCTGGCGGAAGAGCTGAAGAGCTACAAGGCGGGCGAGCTTCACGCCACCTATGACGTGCCCTCCGAGCAGATCAAGGACCTGGAAGCGAACTACGCGGACGAGTTCAAGAACACGCTCTATCTCGGCACCTATTACTACGTCATCAACCTGACCAAGGAGCCGCTCGGCGCCCAGTCCGACCTCAGGAAGGCGCTGTCGCTCGCCATCAATCGCGAGATCCTGACCGAGAAGATCACCCAGGGTGGCGAGGCGCCGGCCTATTCCTGGGTGCCGCCGATGACCGGTTACAGCCAGGCCTATGTCAGCTTCAAGGACATGCCCCAGGACGATCGGGTCGCTTTGGCCAAGGAACTCCTCGCCAAGCACGGCTACGGTCCCGACAACCCGCTCAACATCGAGCTGCTCTACAACACCAGCGAGAACCACAAGAAGATCGCGGTTGCGGCGCAGAGCATGTGGAAGGCGATCGGCGTCAACGCCACCCTGCGCAACGAGGAATGGAAGGTCTATCTCGAGACCCGCGACAAGAAGAACTTCGAAGTCGCCCGCGCGGCCTGGATCGCCGATTACGACGATCCGATCAACTTCCTCGACATGTTCCTCAGCAATGCCGGCGAACGCAATGATGCCGGCTACAACAACAAGGACTATGACGAGCTGATCGCCAAGACCGCCACCGAAACCGACCCGGCGGCACGCATGAAGCTGTTCACGGAGGCCGAGCAGCTCTTCCTCAACGACGACCCCATGATCCCGATCTACCACTATACGTCGCAGCACATGGTGTCGACGAAGGTGTCGGGCTGGGAGGCCAACATTCTCGACTTCCACCTCGCCCGCTACATCTCGATCGCCGAATAGGCGGGGACTTCCGGTTCGGCCCGGTGACCGACGTCGCTTGACGGACGTCGCCGGGCCGAATGTCATGACCGCAGCGCCAGACCGGCCGCCCACAACTGGCGGCCGGCGCGGCCCCGGCGGGAGGCGACAGAAATGCTGAGCTATTTCATCCGGCGCCTGGCGGGCGCCATCCCGACACTGTTCCTGATCATCGCCGTCTCCTTCGTATTGGTGCGGCTGGCGCCCGGCGGGCCGTTCGACAAGGAACGCAAGGTGCCGGCGACGGTCGAGGCCAAGCTGATCGAGAAGTACCACCTCGACGAACCGCTGCCGCAACAATTCGCGCGCTATGTCGCCGGCCTCGCCCAGGGCGATTTCGGCCCATCGTTCAAATATCCGGACCGTTCGGTTTCGGAACTGATCGGCATCGGCTTTCCCGTCTCGCTGACGCTGGGCCTCTCTGCCATCGCCCTGGCGCTCGCCGCCGGCATCGGCCTCGGCATCTGGGCGGCGCTCAGGCAGAATACCTGGATCGACTATCTCTGCGTCGGTACGGCGATGCTGGGCATCGCTATCCCCAATTACGTCTTTGCGCCGCTGATGACGCTGGTCTTCGGCCTGATGCTCGGCTGGCTGCCGGTCAATGGCTGGGGCGAGCCGCGGCATATGGTGCTGCCGATCCTGGCGCTGGCCATTCCGCAGGTCGCCACCATCACGCGCCTGACGCGGGCCAGTATGCTCGAAGTGCTGAACAGCAATTTCGTGCGCACGGCGCGCGCCAAGGGCCTGCCCGAGATGGTCACCCTGCTGCGCCATACCATCCGTGCCGCCCTGCTGCCGGTGGTCTCCTATCTGGGCCCGGCAGTCGCCAACATCGTCACCGGTTCGGTGATCATAGAGGAGATCTTCCGCATTCCCGGCATCGGCCGCTATTTCGTGCAGGGCGCCATCAACCGCGACTACACCATGGTGCTTGGCGTCACCATCCTGTTCGGCGCGCTCATCATCCTGTGCAACCTGATCGCCGATCTCTGCTACAGCCTGCTCGACCCGAAGGTGCGCTATGACTGACGCCGCCATGGTTTCCCCGCGCGGCGAGGTCAAGGGCCGCAGCCTCTGGGCCGATGCGCGCCGGCGCTTCCTGCGCAACCGGGCGGCGGTGGCCGGGCTTGTCGTTCTTGCCGTCGTCACCCTGCTCAGCTTCGGCGCACCCTTTCTGGGTCTGCGGGCACCCGACGACATCAACTGGGACATGATCAGCGCACCGCCAGATTATGCCCAGGGCTACTATTTCGGCACCGACCAGAACGGCCGCGACCTCTTCGTGCGCACGCTCTATGGCGGTCAGGTTTCGCTGATGGTGGGCCTGGTCGCCACCCTGGTCAGCCTGGTGATCGGCACGCTCTGGGGTGCCAGCGCCGGCTATCTCGGCGGCCGCATCGACAACGTGATGATGCGCATCGTCGACATCCTCTATTCGATCCCCTTCGTCTTCTTCGTCATCCTGCTGACCGTTGCCATCCCGCGCAATTTCATCGCCCCCACGATGCTGATGTATCTGGCCATCGGTGCTGTCAGCTGGCTCGACATGGCGCGCATCGTGCGCGGCCAGACGGTCAGCATCCGCCGGAAGGAGTTCATTGAGGCGGCCCATGCCAGCGGCGTCTCCAGCTGGCACATCATCACGCGCCACATCATCCCCAACTGCCTCGGCCCGGTCGTGGTCTACATGACCCTGACCGTTCCCGCGGTGATCCTGACCGAGAGCTTCATCTCCTATCTCGGCATGGGCGTGCAGGAGCCGGATTCCTCCTGGGGCACGCTGATCAGCGAAGGCGTCAACGCGATGGAAGTCGCGCCATGGGCGGTGATCTATCCCAGCGGCGTCATGGTGGTCACACTGCTGGCGCTCAATTTCGTCGGCGACGGTCTGCGCGACGCGCTCGACCCCAAGGACCGGTGAGGGGGCGATGACAACACCGCAATTCTCCGCAATGGAGCCCGTGCTCGAGGTTGCCGGCCTCAATACCCTCTTCGCGACGCCCGAGGGCGATGTGCGTGCCGTCAGCGATGTGGCCTTCGCCATCGCCCGCGGTGAGACGCTGGGCATCGTCGGCGAATCCGGGTCCGGCAAGAGCCAGATCTTCATGTCGGTCATGGGTTTGCTGGCGCGCAACGGCCGCGCCAGCGGCTCGGTCAGGGTGACCGGCACGGAAATCCTCAATGCGCCGGTGGCCGAGCTCAATCGCGTGCGCGGCGCACGCATGTCGATGATCTTCCAGGACCCGATGACCTCGCTCAACCCCTACCTCACCGTGCGCCGGCAGATGACCGAGGTGCTGATGACGCATAAGGGGCTCGGCGAGGAGGCGGCGGCTCAGGCCTCGATCGAGATGCTGGAGCGCGTCCAGATTCCCGAGGCCGGGCGGCGCATCGGCATGTATCCGCACGAATTCTCGGGCGGCATGCGCCAACGTGTGATGATCGCCATGGCGCTGCTGTGCGGGCCGGAACTGCTGATCGCCGACGAGCCGACGACGGCCCTCGATGTGACCGTGCAGGCGCAGATCCTCGATCTCCTCATGCAGCTGAAGCGCGACACGGGCATGGCAATCGCCCTCATCACGCACGACCTCGGCGTCATCGCCGGACTCGCCGACCGCGTGATTGTGATGTATGGCGGCCGCATCGTCGAACAGGCGCCGGTGCGCGACATCTTCCGGCGGCCGCAGCATCCCTATACCGAGGGATTGCTGAAATCCATGCCGCGCCTCGACGAACATGGCGTCACCCGCCTGCAGACCATCGGCGGCCAGCCGCCCAATCTGCAGAACCTGCCGTCCGGCTGTGCCTTCCGCGACCGCTGTGCCTATGCCTTCGATCTTTGCGCCGCCGAACGCCCCGATCTGACCAGCCTCGGCGAGGGTCGCGCCAGGGCCTGTCACCTGCCGCAATTGGGAGAGGTCGCATGACGGCGCCGCTGCTTTCGGTCAACGACCTCAAGGTTCATTTCGAGATCGGCCGGCGCGGCCTGTTCGGCGGAGCACGGCATGTTCTGAAGGCGGTCGATGGCGTCTCCTTCGATCTGCGGCCGGGCGAGACCCTGGGCCTGGTGGGCGAATCCGGCTGCGGCAAGTCGACTCTCGGTCGCGCCATCCTGCGCCTGCTGCCGTTGCAGAGCGGCCGCACCGTCTGGCTCGGTCGCGATCTGGCGCGCCTCGCCCCGCGCGAGATGCGCGAGATGCGCCGCGAGATGCAGATCATCTTCCAGGACCCGCTGGCCTCGCTCAACCCGCGCATGACGGCGGGCGAGATCATCGCCGAGCCGCTGGTCACCTTCCGCCCGGAATTGAAACGGGCCGAGGTGAAGCAGCGGGTGCAGGCGATGATGGCCAAGGTCGGTCTGCTGCCCAACCAGATCAACCGCTACCCGCACGAATTCTCCGGCGGCCAGTGCCAGCGCATCGGCATCGCGCGCGCCATCATCAACGAGCCCAGGCTGATCGTCTGTGACGAGCCGGTCTCCGCCCTCGACGTCTCCATCCAGGCACAGATCATCAATCTGCTGATGGATCTGCAGGCCGAGATGGGCCTGTCGCTGATCTTCATCTCGCACAATCTCGCGGTCGTCCGGCATATCAGCCACCGGGTGATGGTGCTCTACCTCGGCAAGGTGATGGAAATCGCCGACCGGGATTCGCTCTATGCCAATCCACTGCACCCCTATACCCAGGCGCTGAATTCGGCAGTGCCTGTGCCGGATCCCGATATCGAACGGGCCAAGCCACGCGTGGTACTGAAAGGCGATCTGCCATCGCCGCTCAATCCGCCCTCCGGCTGTCCGTTCCGCACACGCTGCCCCAGGGCGACGCAGGTCTGTGCCGAGTGCATGCCGGCGCTGGAGCGGGCCGGCGCGGATCACATGGTCGCCTGCCACCATGCGGCAATGCCGGACCGGCCCTGATTTCCGCGTCGAACCCCGGGCGGCGCGGGCAGAAAAGCGGATATGGGGGCGGGCTCAGCTTCCCGCAAAGAGCGACAGGGCCTCGTCCCCGCGCCGGTCGGCGGCGCCGGGGTGGCCCTCGTCCGGGACCACTTCGTCGAAACAGGCATCGATCCCGGCTCGCATGTGGCGCAGTTCCTGCTCGCTGCAGATCTGCTCCAGGCGCGGCGCGGGCGCGGTCTCGATCGTCGCGGCGGGCATTCCGGCGGCGGTGAAATCGTCAAAGGCGACCAGAACCAGCGCCGCGAAGCCCGCCACGACCAGAAGATCGGTCGGCCCATAGCCGCGCGCGGCATGGCCGGCGGCGGCAAAATCGGCTGTATCGTCGGCGCCGGTTCGGCGCGGCAAGTCGTTCCAATGGTTCATTGCAATGCCTCCGGAGACTGGCCGGGCAACTGACGCCCGTTCCAGCCTTGTCGGGAAATTGGATTTTCTCGGCGCGCTATTGCACCGTATACGGAGGGAAATGGGCCGCGTATCAGGCGGATGCCAATTTTTCCGCGCGATAGCGACTATCGATAGGCATAATTGTCACATATAACCCGCCCTCCCGCGGGTGATCGCCACGAACGCTCGGACGGGTTTGCATTGATGGATATGCGCATCCGCGACTTCGCCGCCGGCGATGCCCCGCTATTGACCGAACTCTACCGGCGCTCGGTGACCGAATTGGCCAGCCGTCACTATGGACCGGCGCAGATTGCCGCCTGGGCGGCTCTGGCACCTACGGCGGCGCGCTTCGTCGAACTCGCCGGGGATGGGCGCCGGCGGCTGGTCGCCGTCGACCGGTCGGACCGGCCGCTGGCCTTTGCCGACCTGGAACCGGACGGCCATATCCATTTCTTCTATTGCGCCCCGGAGCGCGCCGGCACCGGCACCGCCGCACGGCTCTATGCCGCGCTGGAGGAGGTTGCGCGCCAATGGGGGCTGAGCCGCCTCCATGTCGAGGCCAGCGAAGCCGCCCGCCGCTTTTTCGAAAAACGGGGATTTGCCGTCACCGCCCGGCGCGATTTCGACCTCGGCGGGGTCGCGATCCACAATTATGCGGCCGAAAAGGCACTGGCCGAATCCGGCGGCGCCGCGAATTTCCCGGCTTAGGCCACCATGCCGACTGCGCGCATATAGATATCGAGCAGTTCTTCCTGCTCCTGACGGTCGTTTGGTTCCATTTTCCGCAGGCGGATGATCTGGCGCATGATCTTGGTGTCAAATCCGGTGCCCTTGGCCTCGGCATAGACTTCCTTGATGTCGCCGGCAATGGCCGCCTTTTCCTCCTCGAGGCGTTCGATTCGCTCGATAAAGGATTTGAGGTGGTCCGCAGCAATGCCGCCGGCATCGGCCATGGGAGGTCTCCGTCAGGTACAGGGGCGTCGGCCGCGGCCGACGAATCGAAGGTCGGACTCTAGCGGCGGGCGCCGGGCCGGACAAGGCGACACGACCTGTGGATAACGGGGATAGCGTGGCCATATTGCCAGCCAGGCGCATTCCGGGCAGAGTGCCGCCGCCGCGCACCGCCCGGCATCGCGCTTCTTGCGCCGGCGGCCTGTTTCGGGACCACCATGCCGTTCCACCATATCGCGCTTGCCGTGTTCATCCAGGTCCTCTGGGGGCCGGTCTATACGCTGGCAAAACCTGCCGTCGAAAACTGGTTCTCGCCGGTCATCCTGGTCACCTGCATCTATCTCATCGTCTCGCTCGTGCTCTCGCCACTGGTGCCGCGCGCGCAGACCGGGCGCAAGACACTGTTCCTGCTGGCGCTGTTCGGCTGCACCATCCAGAGCACGATGGTCTATTACGCCCTGCTGCTGTTGCCGGCCTCGACCGCCGTTCTGCTGATGCAGTTGCAATTGCCGGTGGGGGTCATCGCCTCCTGGTGCATGGGGCGTGACAAGCCGAACTGGAAGAACGGCATCGGCTCGCTGATCTGCCTTGCCGGCATCGTTATCGTCATCGGCATTCCCGAGGCGACCGCCGACTATCTGGGCATCGCCGCGATGCTGATCTGCGTGACTTCCTGGGCGATCGTCCAGGCGGTGATCCCGGTGGTCGCCAAGGACCAGGGCATGACGCTCTATGCCGCCATGGCACGGTATGCCGCGCCGCAGATGATTTTGGTGGCACTGGTGGTGGAGTGGGCTGCCCTCCCGGCCCTCGCCGCCATTCCGCCGCTTGGCTGGGCGGCGGTGCTCGGCATCGCCCTCTTCGGCTTCGCCCTGCCCTATTCGATCTGGTACTGGCTGCTGATGCGGCACCGGGCGGACGAGTTGCTGCCCTTCCTGCTGCTGATGCCGGTCTTCGGCGTCGCCGTCGCCGCCTGGCAATTGGGCGAGGCGCTGCCGCCCAGCCTGTTGCTGGGTGGCGCCATCATCCTGGCGGGGATCGGCATCGTCGTGTGGCGCGGCCGCCGCCGGGAAGGCATGAACGCGCCGCCAGCTGAATAGGATAATATTCCTCGGCATTTGGCCGGCATTGTTAACAATCCCTTTGCCACCCGGCGTTAAACTTGGCGCCGGCGCGAGACGTAGCGGCGCTGTGGTGGCGAGGCGGAAAATGGCCCAACAGGTGACCTGGCGATGCTGGCTGCCGGCGATGCTGCTGGCACTGGCCGGCGTGATTGCGCTGGCTGTGGCCAGCCTCTGGCCGCATCGCGCCGACATTGCCAACCGGCCGTTGGCCGTCTTCGCCTGGAACCAGGATGCCATCGGCATCGTGGTGGCGGCCGGCGGGCGGATCGTCCGGCCCGGTGGCGTGCCGGGCTCGGTCATCGCCATTGCCGATGATCCTGAAATTCTCGCCAATCTCTACCGGTCCGGCGCGTTCCTCGTGCTGCGCGCCGATACCGCGGTCGGCTGCACCGACAGCCGCCCGACGCCAACCAGGCCGGAAAGGCCGTCAGGGGAACTTTCATGAATGCACTCCACCAATTGCAGGACCGGGCGGCGCGGCTGCTCGGCCTCTACATCTGCCTCCACCTGCCCCTAGTCGCCGCACTGGAATGGTATGTTCGCGGCACAATCGGCATCGTCACCGCGCTGGGCGCGATCCTGGTGGTCCTGACGGCGGTGATGACATGGGTCGGCACCGGTCCCGCGCGACGCCTGTTCCTGTCGGTGTCCCTGGTACTGATGGTGGGCGTGCTGGTGGCGGGTCTGCAGGGCCATCCCTGGCAGATCGACATGCATATGTATTTCTTCGCCGCGCTGGCCATGCTGATCGCCTTCTGCGATTGGCGGGCATTGCTGGCGGCGACCGTCGTCATAGCGCTGCACCACCTGGTGCTCAACTTCGTACTGCCGCTCGCCGTCTTCCCGGACGGCGCGGATTTCGGCCGAGTCGTGTTCCATGCGGTGATCGTGCTGATCGAGGCGGGCGTGCTGATCTGGGCCGCGCATTACCTTGCGGTAACGCTGGCGCGCAGCGGCGAGGCCCTCGACGAGGCCGAGGAAGCGAAGCGCGCCGCCGAGGCCGCGGCGGCACAGGAGCGCGAGACCGAGCGCAACGCCAAGGAAGCGCAGCGTGCCCTGCTGACCCGCATTGCCAGCGAATTCGAGCGGGCGGTCCAGTCGGTGATCGATCAGGTGACTGCCGGCACCGGCAAGGCGGCCACCATCGCCGACGGATTGACCCATGTCGCCAGCACCAGCGCCGACAAGGCCGCACGCGCGGCCGAAGCCTCCTCGGCCAGTTCGGGCGACGCCCAGGCCATTGCCGCCGCGGCCGAGGAACTGACTGCGTCGGTGGGCGAAATCCAGCGCCAGGCGCAGCGCTCCAGCGACATCACGTCGCGCGCCGTGCAGCAGGCCGGTGAAACCACGAAATCAGTCGCCGAACTGACCGAAGCGGCGCAGAAGATCGGCGACATCGTGCATCTCATCAACGACATCGCCAGTCAGACCAACCTGCTGGCGCTCAATGCCACGATCGAGGCGGCACGCGCCGGCGAGGCCGGCAAGGGCTTCGCCGTAGTGGCCGGCGAAGTGAAATCGCTGGCCGGCCAGACGGCGCGGGCCACCGACGAGATCAGCACGCAGATCGCCGCGATCCAGTCCGCGACCACCAAATCGGTCGATGCCATCCGCACGATCAGCGAGATCATCGGCGAGATCAGCAGCATCTCGCAGGAGATCAACGCCTCGGTGGAACAGCAGAACACGGCGACGCGCGAGATCGCCGGTTCGGCGCACAATGTGTCGCAGCGGACCGGGACGACCAGCGAGATGATCGCTGGCGTTCAGGATGCGGCGCGCGAAACCGGCGCCAATGCCGGCGAAATGTCGGCCGCGGTCCAGCAATTGCTGGCGCAGTCACGGCATCTGCAGGACGAGGTACAAAAATTCATCCGCTCCCTGCCCACGGACTGATGATCTGATTGGCGGGGCGTTCGCCGCCGGCCGGCGCTCAATGCGCCGGTTTGGCCTGCTCGAAGGCGGCCTTCTGATCGGCGCTCGCTTCCTTCTGGTACTTCGCCTTCCATTCGTCATACGGCATGCCATAGACGGTCTGGCGCGCCTGCGGGTCGCTCATCGGGACGCCTCGTTCCTCGGCGGCGGCGCGGTACCATTTGGCAAGGCAGTTGCGGCAGAAGCCGGCAAGATTCATCAAGTCGATGTTCTGCACATCCTTGCGCTCGTCGAGATGCTGCAGCAACCGGCGAAAGGCGGCAGCTTCCAGTTCGGTGCGGGTCTTGTCGTCCATGATGTCTCACTCCCGAAGGCGGTGGAGGGCGGAATCGGCGAGAACGGCGGGCAGGACCTGAAGCAGCTTGCCCGCCCACAGCGCCACGCCGTCGTCATCTGATATGAGGTCCTGGCGGATTTCGATCAAGGCATGGGCAAGGCGGCGCACCTCGCCATGGGCGACGACGGAATAACCATGCTCGTCGCGGCCCGAATAGGGCTCGTTGTCGCCGACGCAGACATCAGGCAGTTGCGCCAGGGCCGCCATCAACGGCACGGGCAGGCGCGGATCCCGGTTCCACAGGACGCCGAAATGCCAGGGGCGCCGGAAGCCGTTCATCACTGGCGTGAAACTGTGCAGCGAGAGCAGCACGGGCACCTGCCCCGCCGCCAGTTTCGCGTCCAGGGTGGCAGCGACCGCCCCGTGATAGGGCCGGAAAATCTCGTCGGCGCGGGCCGCCCGCTGCGCCGGGTCAAGACCGCGATTGCCGGGTATCGGGATCCGGTCCGATTCCTGCGCGATCGAGGTGGGATCGTCGAGGCGGCGGTTGCAGTCGATCACCAGGCGCGAATAGCCGGCGAGCACCGCGGGCGCGTCCAGTTCCCGCGCCAGGGTCGCGGCCGTCCTGGCAATGCCGATATCCCAGGCGATGTGCTGGTCGCGCACCGCCGGCGGCAGGCCGAGATCGCCGAGGACCTGCGGTATGGCGCGCCCCGCATGGTCGCAGATGATAACCAGCGGCGCCCGCCCGCCTGGGTTGAGCACGGAATAGGGTGCCGGGTCGCCGGGAAGCAGTAGGGTCTCGGATGCCATGATCGGAAGACTGACGGTTCGTGGGCCGGCGCAGCATAATGGCTCGTCATGCCCCTGTCATGTACCCCGCCGCGAATGGGCGCATTGTGGTCGCCCGCTTGCTTGACCGGCCGCACCCCCGTTTCTACTGTGCCGGCAGTGTCCAGGGGAATGCCACCGTGTCCGGAAAACAAACCGATTTGTTGCGGCAGATCTTCACCGCCGCCATCACCGCGGTCGATCCGCTGCGCGTCCTGAAGGACCACCTGCCGGAGCCGCCGAAGGGCCGCACCATCGTGCTGGGTGCGGGCAAGGCGGCTGCGGCCATGGCCAAGGCGGTCGAGGAGAACTGGCGGGGCCGCATCGATGACGGTCTGGTCGTCACCCGCTATGGTCATGGCCTGCCCTGCCGCCACATCGAGGTGGTCGAGGCGGCGCATCCCGTGCCGGACGCCAAGGGCCAGGAAGCAGCCCAGCGCATCCTCGCCAAGGTGCAGGGCCTGACCGCCGACGATCTTGTCCTTTGCCTCATCTCCGGCGGCGGGTCGGCCATCATGACAATCCCGGGCGCGGGTCTCACCCTTGCCGACAAGCAGGCGGTCAACAAGGCTCTGCTCAAATCCGGCGCCAACATTGCCGAGATGAACTGCGTGCGCAAGCACCTCTCGGCCATCAAGGGCGGACGTCTTGCCGCCGCCGCTTTTCCAGCACGGGTTGTCAGCCTGCTGATCTCCGATGTGCCGGGGGATGACCCTTCCGTTATCGCCTCGGGTCCCACGGTCGCAGACCCGACGACGCGGGAGGATGCCCTCGCCGTACTGAAGAAATACCGCATCGAGGCACCGGCGGCGGTGCTCGATCGCCTGAACGACCCGGCCTGCGAGACGCCAAAACCAGGCGATCCCCGTCTGGCGCTGAGCGAGACGCGCATGCTGGGCACGCCGCAGAAGGCGCTGGAGGCCGCCGCCGCGGCGGCAAATGCTGCCGGTTATACGCCGCTCATACTGGGCGACCTCGAGGGCGAGGCGCGCGATGTCGCCCTGGTCCATGCCGGCATCGCCCGCCAGGTGGCACGCCACGGCCAGCCGGGCGCAGCGCCGCTGGCCCTCATCTCCGGCGGCGAGACCACGGTCACCGTGCGTGGTCAGGGGCGCGGCGGGCGCAATGCAGAATTCCTGCTGGCCCTCGCCGTCGCCCTCGACGGCCATCCCGGCATTCACGCCGCGGCCGGCGACACCGACGGGATCGACGGGACCGAGGACAATGCCGGCGCCCTGCTGACACCCGATTCGATCGCCCGTGCCGCCATTAAGGGCTTGAGTGCCAAGGCCATGCTGGCGAACAATGACGGCTATGGCTTCTTTGCCGGCCTGGGCGATCTCATCGTCACCGGGCCGACCCGGACCAATATCAACGACATCCGCATCATCCTCATCGACAAGGCAGGCTCATGAGACGACAGCGCAAGGCCAAGATTCTGGCGACCCTGGGTCCGGCCAGTTCGTCCCGCGCCGAAATCGAGGCACTGTTCCTGGCCGGCGCCGATGTTTTCCGCCTCAATTTTTCCCATGGCAGCCATGCCGATCATGCCGCGCGCTATGAAACGATCCGCGCCATCGAGGCCGATACCAAGCGCCCGATCGGCGTTCTCATGGACCTGCAGGGACCGAAGCTCCGCGTCGGGCAGTTTGCCGAGGGGCATGTCACGCTGACGGCCGGGCAGAAGTTCCGCTTCGACCTCGACAAGGCGCCGGGCGATGCCAAGCGCGCGCCCCTGCCCCATCCCGAAATCCTTGGTGCCCTGCGCCCCGGCGTTGCCCTGCTGCTCGATGACGGCAAGCTCCGCATGCGCGTGCGCAAGGCCAGCAAGGAAGCCTGCGAATGCGACGTCGAGGTGGGCGGCCGCCTGTCCGATCGCAAGGGCGTTAACGTGCCGGACGTGGTGCTGCCCTTGTCGCCGCTGACCAAGAAGGATCGCGAGGACCTGCGTTTTGGTCTCGAACTTGGCGTCGACTGGGTGGCGCTATCCTTTGTACAGCGGCCCGAAGACATCGCCGAGGCCAGGAAGCTGATCCAGGGCCGCGCCCGCATCATCGCCAAACTGGAGAAGCCGGCCGCCATCGAGCGCCTGGACGAGATCGTGGAACTTTCCGACGCCGTCATGGTGGCGCGCGGCGACCTCGGCGTCGAGATGCCGGCCGAGGACGTCCCCAGCCTGCAGAAGCGTATCATCCAGGCCTGCCGCCAGGCCGGCAAGCCCGTCGTCGTGGCGACACAGATGCTGGATTCGATGGTTAGTTCGCCGACGCCGACCCGCGCCGAGGCATCCGACGTGGCGACCGCGGTCTATGACGGGGCCGACGCCGTCATGCTGTCGGCCGAGACGGCCAGCGGCAAGTATCCGCTGGAAACCGTCACCATCATGAACCGCATCATTGAGCGGGTGGAGCGGGACCCCTTCTATCGCCGCATCCTGGAAGCACAGCGACTGGAGCCGGAAGCTACCGGCGCCGATGCGATCAGTGCCGCCGCGGCCCAGGTCGCCCACACCCTTTCCGCCGCCGCGATCGTCAGCTACACGACCTCGGGGTCGACCGGGCTGCGCGTCGCCCGCGAGCGACCGGAAGTGCCGATCCTCTGCCTCACCTCGCAGCTCGAGACGGCACGCAACATGGCCCTCGTCTGGGGCACGCATTGCGTGGTGACCCCGGAACTGAAGCGTTTCTCGGAGATGGCCGAAAAGGCCTGCCGCATTGCGCTGCGCGAGGAATTCGCCCGGGTGGGCGAGCGCATCATCATCACGGCGGGCGTGCCCTTGGGCACCCCAGGCTCGACCAACATCCTGCGCTTCGCCTTTATCGAGGAATGAGCGCTGCTTACACCGCGTCGCGGCGCCTGAAGACCACCCGCTGGTAGAAGAGGCCGATACCGATGAGGGCCACGCCGAGGCCGAGGAACGAGGCGACACGGTAGAGCCCGGTCAGGTCCGAGGCATCGATCAGCCCCACCTTGAGCACAGTCAGCAGCACCATGCCGGCCGAGGCATAGCGCAGCGCCTGGACGCGCAGCCTCACGCCAAGACCGAGAAGCGCGATGCCATAGAGCGTCCAGGCCGCCGAATAACCGTAGAGCTCGGCATCGGTGACCGGGCGGAACATGAGCGAGATCTCGCCGCCATGGGCCATCTGCCGCACCCAGAGCGAGATGCAGACGAAGCCGAGAAAAAGGCCGAAGCCGCCCGCCGCCGGATAGCCGAGTGATGCCGCCTTGCCAAGATTGGGTCGCTGCTGCAGCGCCCGCGCCAGTCCCAGCATCAGCAGGGCCGAAAGGCCATAGATGAGGCCGATCCGGTTGAGGAGCGGCGTCTCGCCGACATGGATCGGCGCGAACAGCGGCATCTCGAGGAAGAGCGGATTGACCAGCAGCCACAACGCTGCGATCGCCGCCATCGTGATACCGGCACGATGCAGCACCGGCGCCTGCCGCCTGTCGCCGATGATAAGCAGAAGATGCGCGGCGACCAGCCAGACCACAGCCTGCAGCCCATGGGCAAGATAGGCCGGATCGCGCACGTCGATATTGTAGCAGAAGTGTTCGACCTCGAGGGCGATGAGCAGGAAGCCGAGGATGGCAGCGCCGGCCTGCAGGGCCTTGCGCAGTTTCTGCTCGGGCGTATGAGTCAGCTGCCAGGCGGTCACCACGAAGCCCAGCAGAGGTATGCCGAGGCCGTAGAGCAGCCAGTTGAAGATGAGCGTATCGCCGGCCGTCCTGATCGACCAGATCTGCCCGGACCACAGGATGCCGCAGACGATCAGGCCGATACCGACCCAGATGGCGCGCCGGAGCCAGGCGATGTCGAGCCGGTTGGCCACCCAGGCGATGATCGGTAGCTGCAGCGACCAGGCGATGGCGGTCCAGGTCGCTTCCAGCTGCATCGGAATGGCAAGGGCGATAAAGCCGGAGACGGCAAGGCAATGCACCGCGAAGGCATCGACATAACGCGGCTCGGCGCGGCGCAATGCGTCGAGACGCTGCGCCAGGCCGAAATGGATCGCTGCGAGCAACACCGCGACGATCGGCCAGGAAACGACAAGGGATGTCTCGCGCAGCTGCCAATAGGCGGCACCGAAGACGAAGGCAGCGCCAAGCGCGGAGAGCATCGCCCAGCGCGTCGGCCGCGCGGCACCAAAGATGAAGTACCAGCCGCCCATCAGCATCGCGCCGCCATGGATGAGGCCCACGCCGATCATCTCGCCCGTCCGGTCGAGCACGGGCGAATCCGGAATGAAATCACCTGCCGGCAGCCAGGCAAAGGGCCACCACAGCGCATAGGCGAGGACGAGGATACCGTTGGCGACATAGGCCGGCACATCCTCGCCGGTCCAGCGCCGCGCCACGACCAGATGGCCGAGCGCCAGCGCCAGCGCGAAGAACCAGTCGGTGAGTGCATAGCCGGCGGCGTTGAGCCAGAGCGCCATCACCGCCATGGCGGCGATCGAGGTCGTCCGCGTGGTCCAGATCATCGCCTGGGAGCGCGCGACGCCACCCAGACTCTGCATCGCCCAGATGGCGGCAGCCGAGGTCGCGATCAGGAACAGCGGCAGGGACCAGGTGCCGAAGGCGCTGCCACCCCAGCTGTAGTCGAAAATCGCCAGCAGGCCCCAGAGCAGGCCGCCACCATTGGCGATCGCCGCCTGGTACCACCAGCCGCGCCGCTTCAACAGCACCAGCGCGCCCAATTGCAGCAGGAACAGATAGACGAAGAGGATCGGCCAGTTGCCGCTGCCGGTCGAGACGATGAAGGGCGTCAGAAAGCCGCCAGCAAAGGCGACCACGCCGACGAAGGGTCCGTCGCGCAGGGCGAGCGCCAGGGCGGCGAAGGTGAGCGCCGCCAGCACAGCAAAGGCCAGCAGCGGCGGAATCAGGTCATAGAGGGCAACACCGGCGAAGATCGCGGCATAGAAGACGGCGACTGAAGCTGCCGACAGTGCCTGGGTGAGGTTGTTGGATTGCCGGCGCATCCATTGCGCCACACCCAGCAGGACGAAGCCGAACAGGATGCCAAGGCCGACGCGCACGCCCGGCGAGAGCCAGCCCTGCTCGATCGAATGCTTGACCAGGAAGATGCCGGCGAGTGCCAGGGCGATGCCGCCCAGCCAGCCATAGACCCGGCCGCCGAGGCGACCCTCGAGATCCCGCCCCGGCGCCGATGGTGCCGCCGCAACTGCCCCGATCGCTGGCTCCGCATTCGTGGGCTCCGGTACTGTTTCTTCCGACACCGGTTCCGGCACTGGTTCCGGTTCTGGCAGTGAAACAGCCTCCCGTTCTGGCGCGGCGTCGGAGACAGTCGTTTCGCCGGCAGCCGACGCCGGGACAGTCGCTTCGGCAGCCATGGTTGCAGCCGGTTCGGCGGCGACCGCGGCAGCATCGGCCGGCGCCGTTGCCGCTTCCTGGCCCGGCGCATTGCGCAGATTGGCGATCTGCTGGCGCAGCGCCAGGACCTCGCCCTTGAGACCGGTGACACGCCGCCAGTTGATGATCGCCATCACCGGCATCACCAGCATCAGGAAGATGCCGGCGAAGAAGGCAATGAGTATGCCGATGACCTCGAAGAACTCGTCCATGATCCGCCTGCGGTCTGCCTGTCCGGGATTTCCGTAGCTCATGCTAGCACGCTCCCGAGTCGTGCCCAGGACCGTTGCCGCGAGAGTGATTCACATCGGGAGACTTGCGCCGGTTGGTCGCCGGCGGTGCGTGACCGGTTCACACCTGCCGGATTGGCCGGCCAATTAGCAGCCGGCCAGGTTGCGGCTGGCCTCGTTGGGGGCGGCCTAGTTGCGGCTGGGCTGCCAGGCGTTGACAAGCGCGCTGGCGCGCGCCTGTTCCTCGGGCGTCAGTTCCGCCCCCACCGTATTGGCAATGGCGAGTGCATCCTGGTTGCCCTGGCGGGCACCGAGAGCCGCATAGAGGAAGCTCTGCACCAGATCCTTCGGCACGCCCTGGCCGTGATAGAAGCGTTGCGCCATGGCAAGCTGCGCTTCCGCCATGTTCTGGCTTGCGGCTCGCAGGAGGTAATAGGACGCCTTCATCTCGTCCGCGGCGACGCCATAGCCGGCTGCATACATGTTGCCGATCTGGTAGCGGGCCCGGGCATTGCCGCCTTCGGCGGCGCGTTCCAGCCACAGGGCAGCCTGGGCGGGATCCACCGCCACACCCTGGCCGCTCAGATACATCTGGCCGATCGCGGCCTGGGCCGAGGCCTGGCCGGCTTCCGCCAGCGGCAGGAATTCGCGGAACGCAGTCTCGTAATCACCGGCCTGATAGGCCTTGAGGCCGGCATTGCCATCGGCCAGCGCCGCTGCCGGCAGGGTCATGGCGGCAGCAACCGCACCGGCGCGGACCAGGCGTTTCAATGTCTCGTGCATGCTGGCCCTCGCTCAATCCCGGTTGAAGGCCGCAGGCGCCTCGCCCTGGCCCATCGCCAGCAAGACGGTCACCTCGGCCGACAGCGCCGGCAAGCGGTCATAGCCATAAGCATCCTTGCGGAACTGCATGACGCCGTCCTCGTCGACCCAGGCTGTCATATAGGTGATGTGGACCGGCAACGGGTTGGCGACCTTCACCAGCGTGGTCTTGCCGGTCTTGATCACGGCATCGATGCGGGCGCGGTCCCAGTCCGGCGTCTGCTGCAGCATGAATTCGGCGAGGTCGATCGGCTTCTCGGTGCGCACGCAGCCCGAACTAAAGTAGCGGTCCTGCTTGGCGAACAGGCTGACCGTAGGCGTGCCGTGCAGGAACACCGCATGGTCGTTCTCGAAATCAAACTTGACCGGGCCCAGCGCGTTCTCCGGACCCGGCGCCTGGCGCAGGGTATAGGGGAAATTGCCGGGGCCTACCTCGAACCAGTTGATCGACTGCGCGCTCACCACATTGCCGCTGCTGTCATAGATGGTGAAGCCGTGGGAATCGAGGAAGTTGGGATCCTTCCGCTGGCGCTTCACCTCGTCGATCGCGGCGATCTTGTAGGGCGCGGTCCAGTCGGGGTTGAGCTTTACCGTGTGGATGACCGAGGACAGGGTCGGCGACTTGCGCTCGATGCGACCGAAGATTGCCTTGGTATGGAAGGCCACCTTGCCGTCCTCGATCACCTTGACTTCCTGCGAGGGAATGTTGGCGATGAGATGGCGCGGTTCGAAAACGGGGCCTTCCTCGCGCATGCGCTCGAGGTTAAGCAGCACCTGGCGCAGGCGCTTCTCCGCGCTGACATTGAGCTCCTCCAGCGTGCGGCCGCCGATGATGCCGTCATCCAGCAGACCGTGATTGCGCTGGAAGGTTTCGACCGCGGCAACCAGCTTTGCGTCATAGAGGTTGGGATCGGCCGGCGCCTGAGCGTCCTGCGGCGCCAACTCGCCGGTCACTGTCAGGCGCTGGCGCAGGACGGCAACGGCCGGGTTGGACTGGCCCGGTTCCAGCTTCTTCACCGACGGCACCTCGGGCCAGCCGCCTGCCTGGTAACGCGCGACATGGGTTGGCATCCGGTCGAGCAGCGCCCAGAAGCGGTAATAGCCGGGAAGCTGCCGATCGACATAGGTCTTGGCGTCAAGGGTCGCCGCATCGGCCAGCACCTTGGCGCCGCGCTGGTCGTCGTCGCCGAGGATCGTGGTGGCATCGACCGCCGTACCGACCAGGATCGCGGCCAGCAGCGCCTCGGCCCTGGCCTGGCTCGCGGTGTCGCTGGGCGACGGCATCTGGTCGAGTGCCGCCGCAATCTCGGCCGACAGTTTGAGGCCGGCCTTGGCGGCAACGGCAAGGCGCGCACGCAGCTTGAGACCGAGATCGGTGAACCCGGTCGGTGTCGTAAAAAGGGCGCGATTGCCGTTCTCGGCATAGTGGTTGAGCAGGCCTGGCCAGTCGACCGGCAGCGGGTCGAACATCGGCGCCCGCGCAAGTTCGGTCAGCGCTTCATCGATCCCGGCCACTGGCGCGGCGTCCGGCCCGGGCAAAACCTCGGTCGCTTCGCCGGCAGAACGTTCCTGGAGAAAACCGTCATTGTCGCGTTCGGCAGCCGCAAATGTGGCGCCAAAACTGGTCCCGACCACCACCAGGGCGATCAGGCTCGTCATTCGGGTGCAACGCATCATTCTTGATTCATCCCATAAGGCCCTGCGCCGCCGCCTGTCGCGGTGGCGCTCCGTCGTCCCCTGCTGGATATAGAAGCAGGAAAGCGGCGTCACCGCCAGAGGTCCCGGCCTGTGATCAGCGTCATGTGACATGTGTCACAACACCGGCGCGCCTACAGCCCGGCCATTTCTTGGATATGGGGCGCCGTTCAGCAGGCAGCAAGGGCCAGCCGGCAGCACGGATCAGCCGGCAACAGCGGTCAGCCGGCAGCGAGGGCGGGGCGGCCGAAGGCGGTCACCGCCACCTGGGACTCCATGAAGATGCGCATGCCCCCCGGTTGCTCGAACACCTTGTCGTCGCGCTCGTGCTTGAACTCGATATCCGCGGCGCCGGCCCGGCGTGCCAGCGTGCCGGCCTCGCCCTGGGCGATGTCGCGGGCATGGGCCACGGCGGCCTCGAGATCGGTGAAATCCCTGAGGCCTTCCGGCAGATGGGTACGATAGATGCCGTCATTCGGCTGGGTGATGGTGACGACCACGCGTTGCAGAATGCCGCCGGCGACCGCACCCACGGCATTCGACACATCGGCATGGGGCGGGATGATGAGCTCGGTACGCAACCGCCTCGCAATTTCACCGTAATAGGCGCCGACCGGCGCGCCGATCGCGACCAGCGGGAATTTGAGGCGCAATGCCGTGTCAATCAGCGCCTGCGGATCCTGCCGCGCCTTCAGGGATTGCTCGACCAGATAGCGGCCGAGAACGCCCCAATGCGCGCCCTCGATTCCAGCCTGGTCCGCCAGCGCCGTTTCCAGGATCACGTGGCCGGATTGCCTGACCACCTGCTCGATCACGTCCTGCGCCAGCGCCTCGGCATCCTTGGGCGGTACCCAGCCGCCATAGATGGCACGGCGCAGGAACAGCTCGGCGCCGATCTGCGCCGCCTCCCGGTTCCAGTTCGCCTGCAGCCCCAGCACATGCGCCGCATCCGAGGGGGTGAGGCCGCTGATGATGACGAGGCCGCGATCGACCAGGCGCGCGAGGTTCCGGCCCGTGGCCGGACTGAAGACCAGTTCGGCGAGCGGCACCGGCCCGTCGGCCAGCGCCTCCCACACCTTCGCCTGGCCGTCGGACAGGCCCTCCGCCCCGGTGTCGAGCGGCCGCTGCCTCAGCGCAAACTGACCGCGATAGGCCATCATCTCGTCGCTGGCGAGCTGCGCCTTCAGCACATCCAGCATCTTCGGATAGAGCTGGCAGAGCAGGCTGAGCGGCACCACGCGGCGCGGCCCCACCGTGAAACCGATGCTCTCGTCGACGCGCACCTCGGAATCACCGCCGAGGCCGTAGGTATGGACCGCCACCGCTTCCACCATGGTGCGCCACCCGCCGACCACGGCGCCTTCCTTGTTGAGCACCGGCCTTCCGTCGCGCAGCATGGCGATATCGGTCGTCGTGCCGCCCATGTCGGAGACCATCACGTTGTCGGCGCCGCACAGATGCCGGGCGCCGACCAGACTTGCCGCCGGGCCGGAAAGGATCGTCTCGACCGGGCAGGTCAGCGCCACCTGCTGGTCGATCAGCGATCCGTCGCCCTTCACCACCATCAGCGGCGCCCTGATGCCTTTGGCCTCGAGCAGGCCGGATACGGCCCGGATCAGTTGCTGCAGTTGCGGGATCAGGCGCGCGTTCAGCGCCACCGTGAGGGCGCGGCGCGGCGCATCCAGCTTCGAAGTCAGTTCGTGCCCGCAGGTCACCGGTCGGTCGGTCATCTCGTGGATAAGCTTGCGCACCGCGATCTCATGCGCCGGATTGCGCACCGAGAAATAACCGGAGACCGCAAAGGCGGCGACCTTGGGCGCATGGGTTTCGATCGCCTTGCGCACGGCAGCGAGGTCAAGGGGCGCCTGCTCGTCACCCGAGGGCTTGTGGCCACCAGCCACAAAGATCACCGGATCGGTACCCAGCGCCTGCTTGAGCCCCGCCCGCTCCAGCGCCTTCACGTCATAGCCAAGGAGGATCAGGCAGATGGGCGCTCCATGCGCCTCGACGATGGCATTGGTGGCCAGCGTCGTCGACATCGAGACCAGCGCGATTTCGCCAGCCCGCACGCCGGCCGGCAGATACTGCAGCACGCCATCCATGGCGCCTTCCAGGCCGATCGCGAGGTCATGCTTGGTGGTTAGGGATTTGGCGGTCTTGAGAACGCCTTTGGCCGGATCGAACAGGACGGCGTCGGTATAGGTGCCGCCGGTATCCAGGCCGAGCATAATGGGCACGATGTTTCCTCGGAAAAGACGATGCAAAAGACGGAGTACGGCACTCGGGAATTTTGCCACGGTATGGCGTGGAAAGGTCCGGCGGGTCAAGCGGGACTGCGCCGCCCCATGGCGCGTTCCGGCCAATCCCCCGCCAAAAGCGCACCGCCCGGATTCTCGACCAGTTCATCAGTCGGATCAGGGGGATGCGGGTTGCGCAAAGAGCCGCTACTATGCCGGAGCGGCGGCGCTGCGGCGCGGTCGGGGGCCGATTCGGGCGGGGGACGACTCCCGGAAAGGGTCCAAAACGGCAAATAGGGGAACAAAATGGATTTGCGACGACCGCACCGCGGCTCGGACCGGTCCGCTGGCCGGATGGGAGAGCGGATCGGCGGCCAGATGACAATCATAGGCGCCAGCCTGATCGTCCTGCTGCTGGCCAGCATTGGCGCCGACCACGCCGCCGCCCAGGGGAGTGCCCAGGGGGATGTTCTGCCGGCTGGCGACAACGTCAGCTATGACCAGGTCCTGGAGGATCCCGACAATATCGAACTCGGCTACCGCTACGCGCTGACGCAAATCCGCCGCGACGACCTGCTCGGTGCCTCGGCCACGCTCGATCGCCTGATTCTGCTGGCGCCCGGCGAACCCAATATCCGGGCTCTTCGCGCAATCGTGCTCTACCGCCTCGACAACCTGCGCGAGGCGGAGAAAGAGTTCGACGACATCCTCGCCCTCGACATCGACCCCGTCCTGCGCAGCAATATCGAGCGCTACGCGGCCGAGCTCGGCCGCCGCAACCAGCAGACCCGGATGAGCCTGCTGACCTCGTTCGGCTATCAATACGACACCAACCGCTCCGGTGCCCCGAATTCAGGCCGGCTGCGCACCTTTCTCGGCACGTTCGATGTTGCGCCGGACGGGCGCAAGGAGGACGATCACAGCCTCACCGGCTTCACCCGCTTCACGATCGAGCATGACCTGCCGACGCAGGAGCGGCATTCGCTGTTCGGTTCGCTCAGCCTCTATGCCGCCGACCAGTTCCAGCTCGACGATTACGATACCTACGATATCGGCGCCGAGATCGGCGGCCGCTTTGAATTTGGCCAGGTCTTCCTGACACCCAATCTTTCCTACGACCACCTGATCCTCGGCGATGAGAGCTACCTCGACAGCATTGTCGCCGGCCTGCGCGCCGATCACCGCCTCAACGATCCGGTCAATCTCTGGGCCCGCGCCGATATCGCCTATCTCGATTATCGCAACACGGCTCAATATCCGACCGGCGACCTGCAATCCGGCGGTGACGTGGCGGCGACCATCGGCACCGATCTCTATTTCGGCAGCAGCCACCGCCTGACCGTCAGTGCCGGCTACGGCCGCTTCAATGCCGATGTGGAGTGGGAGAGCTACCAGGGACCGCAGCTGGGACTCAACCATACCTGGCTGCTCGGCGACGGCGCCTTCCTGATGACCGGTCTTTCGGGCGAATATCAGGACTATGACATGGCCGATCCGGTCACCGGCCTTGCGTCGCGCCATGACTGGGTCTACCGCGCCCGCACCACCCTTGGCGTGCCGGTCCAGACCCTGTTCATGGCGGAGGAATGGCCGGCCGCCCTGGCCGGGCTGACAATGTCGATCTATGGCGAGTATTATCGGGCGGATTCCAATATCACCAATTACGACTATGACAATGTCAGGGCCGGGGCGACATTGAGCAAGAGATGGGAGTTCTGAAATGAACAGGTACATTTCCGGCACCGCCGTTTCAGCCCTGGCCCTGGTCCTGGCCGGTCCCGCCCTTGCCGACATCGGCACCCCGGCAGGGGTCGCGGGTGCGGTCAGCGGCTCGGTCGGGCTAACCTCGCCGGCAAAGCAGATCGTGACACCGGTCGCCGTCCGATCGGGCGACGGCATTGTCATGGGCGACAATCTCGCCACCGGCGCGGACTCGCGCCTGCAGGTCATGCTGCTGGATGAGTCCGCCATCACCCTGGGGCCGGATGCCGAGCTGACAATCGACGAATTCGTGTTCGATCCCGCCAATACCAACCAGGATCTGCTGGCCGCGACCCTGCTCAAGGGCGCCTTTCGCCTGGTGACCGGCGGCGTCGCCCGCCAGAACCCGGACGGCACCACGCTGAACCTGCCGAATGCCGTCCTCACCATCCGCGGCACGACCGTGATCGGCGCCTGCGCCACCAGTTGCGTCGTCGCCCTGGCCGGCTCGGGCGAGGCGAATTCGGCCGGCAAGAAACCGAGCACCGCGACCATCCGGACGCCGAAGGGCGAAGCGACGCTGAAACGCGCCGGCTTCTATGTCGAGATCGATGCCGACGGCAACATTTCGCCACCCGCGCGCCTGACGGAGGCGGTCGAGGAACGTTTTGCCACGCTCTTTCCGCGCATTGATGCCCCGGGCGCGCTGCAGCGCGCGGCCTTCGTGCCACAGGGGCGCGGCCTGCTCGAGCAGTCGGGCCAGCCGGCGCAGGAGGGCCGCCCCCTCGCCGTCAACCAGCACGAATTCGAGAGGGCCGATCAGCTCGACGGCAACGACCTGTTCGAAATGACCACCAATCTGCCGCTGCATCGCCTCAGGTATCAAAGCGGCGCCATCGGCTTTTCCGGCGGCTCGGGTGACGGCGACTATTTCGTCACCTATAACCTCGACCTCGCCAGTCGCAGCTTCAGCGGCAGCGTTTTCGTCGACCACCAGGACAACGGCTTTCAAACCACGATTCCGCTGTTGCACGACCCCTTCCAGCAGGGACTTTCGCTCAACGAGAAGGGATTCGTGCTGGACCCGACGCTTCCCAACGATGTGTTCGATTTCAGCTACACGATCGGCACCGGCGGCATCGAGACCACGTTCAACTACGACGAGGACGGGCCGGGTACGGCGCCGCCTTCGACCGGCAGCGGCACCGTCCCTGTCGTACCCTAGACCAACCAGATAGCCAGCCAAGGAATTCCAGCCATCATGCGTGACCTTCATCTGGCCGGCCGCTCGCCCATCTATGCGAGCGACGGCGCCGCCGCGACATCGCATCCGCTCGCCAGCCAGGCGGCAATCGAATGCCTGAAGGCCGGCGGCACGGCCATTGATGCCGCCATCACGGCCTCGGCCGTGCTGGCCGTGGTCGAGCCCGCGATGACCGGCATCGGCGGCGATTGCTTCGTCCTGATGTCGAAGGGCGGCAGTGCCGAGATCATCGCCTATAACGGCAACGGTGCCGCCGCGATGAAAGCGGAAGCGGGCTGGTTCAAGGAACGCGGGATCACGGCGATCGCGCCGGATTCCGTCCATGCGATTACGGTGCCCGGCGCCATCGAAGCATGGTGCCGCCTGGCCCAGGATCACGGGCGCTTCGGCATCGACCAGTTGCTGCGGCCGGCCATCCATTATGCCGAGCATGGCTTCCCGGTGGCACCGCGCGTGGCCCATGACTGGGAACAGGATGCGGAGAAGCTGGCGCGCAATCCCGCTGCCGCCGCATCCTACCTCGTCGCCGGCAAGGCGCCGCGGATCGGCGATGTGGTGCGCCTGCCGTTGCTCGCCAGGACGCTGACGGAGATCGCGGCCAAGGGTGCGGCCGGCTTCTATCAAGGCTGGGTCGCCGAGGACATCGCCACCGCCATACAGGCACTGGGCGGGCTCGTCGACACCGCCGATCTTGCCCGCCACCGGGGCGACTATGTGACGCCGATTTCGACCAGCTATGGCGGCATCCGCTTGTGGGAATGCCCGCCGCCCGGCCAGGGCCTGACGGCGCTGCTGATGCTCAACATCCTGAAGGCCGCGGGCCCGGAGAAATCAGGCGCCGACCCGCTCGGGCCCGACCGTTTCCACCTCCAGCTCGAGGCGGCGAAGCTCGCCTATCGCGAGCGCAATGCCCATATCGCCGACCCGGCCTTTGCGCGGGTGCCGGTCGCCGGCCTGCTCTCGGACAGCCATGCCGCGGCCCTTGCCGGACTCATCCGCATGGACCGGTCCCTCGACCTTGGCGCCGTCGGCAGTTTCCCAAAACACCCGGACACGATCTATCTCACCGTGGTGGACCGCGACCGCAACGCGGTCTCGTTCATCAACTCGATCTATTACGGTTTCGGCAGCGGCATCATGGCACCCAAATCCGGCGTGCTGCTGCAGAATCGCGGGGCCTGCTTCCAGCTCGACCCTGCGCATCCCAATTGCATCGGCCCCGGCAAGCGCTCGATGCATACCATCATTCCGGCGATGGTGACCGAAGGCGATCGCGCGATCATGCCGTTCGGCGTCATGGGCGGCGACTACCAGCCGGTCGGGCAGGTCCATGCCCTCACCGCGATGCTGGAATGCGGCCTCGACCCGCAGGAGGCGATGGATCTTCCCCGCGCCTTCTATGAGGACGGCGTCATCTCGGTCGAACGCGGCATCCCGCAGAAAACGATCGAGGCGTTGCGCGCCCGCGGCCACCGGGTGGAACCAGCCGGCGACCCCCTGGGCGGCGGCCAGGCAATCCGGATCGATTGGCAGCGCGGGGTGCTGATTGCAGGGTCCGACCCGCGCAAGGATGGCTGCGCCCTCGGTTACTGATCTTAAAAATTCCCTAATTTCCGTGCGAATCCAGGGGGTTGCTTAACAATCCTCAAAAATTTCGCTTTGCATTTGCGGTAACCCTGTGGCAACTTTGCTGCAGGGCTGCCCAAGTGGCGGCAGCCAAACAGGGGTTTCGTCAACCGATTGATCTTGAATCCCGGCCGGAGACCGGGGGTTTCTATTGGCGTGGAGATGGGGATGACCCGCGCCAGTCTTGCCTAGCAACGCAAGCCGATCGGCCGCCGGATTTTCCGCGGGCGGGCGAGAGGCAAAGCAAAACGATCGGCCGCCGGGTGAGTTCCCGGGCGCCTAGGGAGATTGGAAGAATAATGTCTCGACGTCTTGAAACGAATTTGCCGAGCCGCCGCGCCTTTCTGGGCCTGGGCCTTGTCGGCGCTGCCGCCCTTACCTTCATGCCCCGGGCCGTCATGGCCTCAGCCGGTGGGATCAACACCAGGGCCCTCGGTTTCTTCAACACCCACACCACCGAAATTCTGAAGGCGACCTACTGGCGCGACGGCACCTATGACAAGGGCGCCATCCGCGACATCAACCAGATCCTGCGCGACCATCGCACCGGCGAGGTACACCCGATGGACCTGCCGTTGCTTGATCTTCTGGTCGACCTGCATCGCAAGCTCGAAAGCGGCAAGCCTTTCGAGATCATCTCCGGCTATCGCAGTCCGAAAAGCAATGCGACGCTAGCCGCGGCCAGCGGCGGTGTTGCAAAGAAGAGCCTGCACATGCAGGGCAAGGCGATCGACATCCGACTGCGCGACGTCAAGCTGAAGACGCTGCGCGCCGAGGCGATCGCCCTGCAGCGGGGCGGCGTCGGTTTTTATCCGAAATCGGAATTCGTGCATGTTGATACCGGCCGCGTCCGCCAATGGGGCTGATGACTCACCGGGATTGACGGCGGGGTGAATCGCCCCCCTATTTCACTCGACAGAATGCGGCCCGCGGCGGATCATCGTCGCGGGCCTTTTGCTTTCGGTGCGGAGATGGCGGCATGACGGACGAGATCGAGGATCTCCGGGCGCGGGTCGCAGCGGCGCGCGAGCGATTGAGCAGTGACGCCGCCTTTGCGCGCAAGGTCGAATTGCGCCTCGATGATCTGGTCCGGATCGTCGAGGGGTCGCTGGCGCGCCAAGGCGCCGAACTGACCCGGGCCGAGGCGCGCATCGCCGAACTTGGCGCCGATCTCGAACGCGCGCTGGCCCGGGCGGAACAGGCGGTCGGCGAAGCTGCCCGCGCCGAGCGCCTCGCCCGCGAGAATGGCGAACTCAAGCAGATGGTGATGACCCTCCTCGAGGTGATCGAGGGGCGACAGAAATCGCCGCTCGGCGCCGTGATGCAGAAGCTGGAAGAAGACGTGGCCGGACTTGTCGCAGCCACCGCCGCGCCGCATTCCGCCGTGGCGGCGGAGGCCGCGGACATGGCAGAGGCAGCGGCTGAAACGGCCATGCCGACTGCCGCGGTCGAGATGGCCGACGCGCTGGTAGAGGATTTCGAGGCGACGGAAATCGAGTTGTTGCCGGAATCAGAAGCGGAACCGATGGTGCCGGATTCCGCAGACCGTGCTGATACCACCGGCGATGCGGCGGAAATTCCACCCGGGGACGTGGGTGGGAATGTGGCCGAAGATGTAGCCGGAAATGCGGGCGGCAACGACATGGAGGATCTCAGCGAGATCGCCCTTTACGATGCCACGGCCGAAGTGCCTGAGCCTGAGCCTGAGCCTGAACCTGAGCCGGCCGGCAGCGCGCGGGAACCGGGGACTAGCGGCTGACCGCGCAATAGGCGCCCTTGGCCTGCAGTGCCTGGCAGGCCCTGCCGAGATCGGCGCTGTCCTTTGCCGTCGCATAGAGGCGCACCATTTCCCCCTTGCCCGGAACATCAACCGTCACATAGAGCGGCGACAGCGGATCGAGCGCATCAAAATCGCCCAGCAGGATCTTCCAGCCGCGCTTGGCGGCGCTCAGCCCCTTGTAGCTCGCAAGATGAATGGCGCTGCCGGCCGCCGGCAGGCTGCTGCCGGCAATTGCAGTTGCCGGCGAGGCCGCCGCCGGCGTGGCGCCGGTTTCCGGAACCGGCTCGGGCAGAGCAGGGGTAAGCGCCAGCGGCGCGGCCGGAGCCAGGCGAACTGCAGCGTCGGCCTCTGGCGCGACTGGCTGCTTTTCCGCGACCGGGGCTGGCATCGTCGGAACTGGTATCTGAGGGGCTCCTGGCGGCGGTGCCGGCGCTGTCGGGGTGGAAGCGGGCAGCACCGTTGCCGTTCCGCTCTCGATGGCCAGCGCTGCCGGCAAGGTGGCGGCACGCAACAGCACATGTTCCGCCCGCTCCAGCAGGTATTGGGCCTCGGGGCGCTCGGCGACGAGGGCAAAGGGCGCTTCTGCCGCTGCCGCCTGATAGCTCGCATCCAGGACTGCGCCCGGCAGCAGCAGGTAGGAAGCGAACGGCCGCCCCCTGCATTCGATGCCGAGGCGCTCCAGACCGGCCAGCGAGACCGGCCCAAGCCGCAGATTGGCGGTGCCGCGGGCGATCTGCATCTGCGGCGCCAGACAGCGTTGCCCGTTAACGTCGCTGGCTTCCGCCGCGCCGATCACCAGGGTCGTGCCGAGATGCGGATCGGCAATGCTGGCTT
Organism: Dongia mobilis; assembly: GCF_004363235.1. Taxonomy (GTDB): domain Bacteria; phylum Pseudomonadota; class Alphaproteobacteria; order Dongiales; family Dongiaceae; genus Dongia; species Dongia mobilis. The sequence goes on along the minus strand of NZ_SNYW01000006.1, from coordinate 260,632 downwards.
GGCGCGCCAGCACCGGAAAGACCGCGCTGACAAACCAGCGGCCGGCGAATTCCGGCGGGATCGCTGCAGACTCCGCCGCCGTAGCGACCGCGCTATCCGACGCCGAACTTGCTGTCGCCGGCGGCTCCGGATCGGGGGGCGTGAGATCGGCTATACCGCCGCTCTCAGTCCGCTTCTGGCAGCCCGCCAGCGCCAGTCCGGCGGCAAGGCAGACAAGTGCAAGGGATGTGGCGGAGAATGAAGTGGTCATCGTCACCTCCCAATCAGAAGAGATCGAGACCGACCGGGCGGCCATGGCTCGGCTGCAGCGGTCGCGCATTCATCGGAAAGGCTCGCGCCAGCGCCGTGATCTGCCCGGGGGCAGCCTCAATCGGGTCGCGAAACACGATCCACTGCACGATCTCGCTGCAGGGCGGCGTGGTGAGCGACCCCTCATAGCTGAAATGTGCCCTGCCAGCCGGCATGAACTGGCCGAGTTCCATCGGCGGCAATGACAGTGCCCCGCCAGAATGCGGCATAGCCTTGAGCAGAGCGGCGATCCCGCCATTTTCGCGGCCCGGCCGCAACATGATGCCGAGAACCACCAGCCTGCCATCGGCAGCGCGGTGCACGATATGCATCTCCATCGGCCAGCGCTTGCCGGCCAGGGCGTGTTCGCTCGGATGGTGGAAATGGAACTGGACGAAATTGTAGCGATCGTTTCCGAGCACCAGGGTGCCGCCGGCGGATCCGGCCCGCGGCATCACTTCCAGGGTATGGCCGCGATGGTGGAGTTCGCCGTCGAAGGGGGTGTAATCCAGGGCCAGTGCGGCACCGCGCGCTGGCAGAGCGCCGCCAAGGTCGATCGGCGATTGCCGCTCGCCGCGACAAGTTGCCGCGGTCGCCGGAACGCCGGAATGATCCTCAGCCAGGGCGGCACGCCCGGGAAGATCGTAAAACCCGACCAGGACAGCCGCAAAGATTGCCATGGCAGCGGCCGACGACTGCAAGACCCCGCCCCGAGGAAACGTTCGGCCCGGCATGGCGCCCCCCTTGTTCTCCCGGTAGCCTAGCCAAGGCTTTCGATTCGGCCCAAGGTCGGATTGCGCCATTGCCGGCGCGCCGCGCGACTATCCCCGCGGAAATCAGCCATAATCTTGCGTCATACACACTCTGTTAACCGCATCTGGGCCAAGCTGCCGCCATGCAGCAGCGCTGGAAAGGAATTGGCCTGAAGGCCCGCGTGGTGATGGCTCTCGCGGTCGCCATTCTTGCGATTCAGGCAATCTATGTCCTGATCGAGGAACGGCGCTTCGAGGGGCAATTGTCCCGCGACTTCCAGGCGACGGCGGATAACCTTGCCCTGCTCTATGCCGGTGCTGTCGCCAATTCCGTCTGGGAATACGACCGCGACGCGGCCGAGGCGCAGCTTCAGGCGATGCGCGTCATCAACGGCTTTGCCGAGGCGACGATCCGCGAGACCGACGGGCAAATGTTCGTGACGGTGAGCGCCGCGCCCGAAGACGGCGAGGACCCGGGACGTCTCACCAGCAGCGCCGACATCCTGATCGACGGCCGTGCCATCGGCGAGATTACGGTGGCTCTGTCGCTGACCCCCTTGGCAGCGGCGCAGGCGCAGCACCTGCGCACCCTGATTACGACCAATGGCGCCATCGCCGCGGCGCTGCTCGGCCTCACCCTGCTGGCGCTCCACCTGGCGACCAGGCCGCTCGATCGCATGACGTTGCTGATGCAGCGTTTCTCCACGGGCGAGTTGGACAGCAACGTGCCCTATACCGAGCGCAGCGACGAGATCGGCCGCATGGCGCGGGCGCTCGAGGTTTTCCGCGACAACGCGGTCGAGCGCCGCATTGCCGAGGAGAACCTGCAGCGCCGCAGCCGGGAACTTGCCGAGGCCAATGAACTTCTGCTGCGCGCACGCGACGCCGCCGACAAGGCCAATCGCACCAAGTCCGACTTCCTCGCTTCGATGAGCCACGAGATCCGGACGCCGATGAACGGCGTCATCGGCATGGTGCACCTGCTCAAGAACTCGCCGCTGACGCCGGATCAGCACGACAAGCTCAGCACGCTGGAAAGCTCCGCCAAGGGACTGCTGTCGCTGCTCGACGACATTCTCGACATCTCCAAGATCGAGGCCGGTCGCCTCGACCTCAATCTGGCGCCGTTCTCGATGCACGATCTCATCGCCGACCTAGTCGCCCTGTGGCGGCCCTCCGCCCTCTCTAAGAAGCTAAGCCTGGATTTCGAGATCGACCGGCAGGTGCCGCCGGTCCTGATCGGCGATTCCTCGCGCATCGGCCAGGTACTGGCCAATTTCCTCGGCAATGCCGTGAAGTTCACCCATCAGGGCGGGATCCGGCTGAAGGTCGCGGCGACACCGCTTGCGGGTGGCCGCCACGCGGTGACTTTTGCGGTGCTGGATTCCGGCATCGGCATCGCCCCGGAGGTGCAGCCGCGCCTGTTCCAGAAATTCTCCCAGGCCGATGCCTCGATGACGCGCCGCTATGGCGGCACCGGGCTGGGCCTCGCCATCTGCCGCGAGCTGACGCAATTGATGGGCGGCGAGGTCGGCGTGCAATCTGAACCCGGCAAGGGGTCGACCTTCTGGATGCGGCTTGAGCTTCAGGTGGCCGACGAGCTGGTGGCAAGCCGCGACGAACTCGACATGGCTGATCGCAGCCTGTTGCGGCAGGTCGGCACGCGCAAGCTCTCCCTCCTTGTCGCAGAGGACAACGTGATCAACCAGAAGGTCATCTGCGCCCTGCTGGAGGCGGCCGGTCACACTACCGCGCTGGCGGCCGACGGCAACGAGGCGGTGGCGGCCGTCCAGCACAGCCGCTTCGACGCCGTGCTGATGGACGTGCAGATGCCGAAAATGGACGGCATCATGGCGACGCGCCAGATCCGCAGCCTGGGCGGCACCTATGCTGACCTGCCGATCATCGCGCTCACGGCCAATGCTATGACCGGCGATCGCGAGCGCTATCTAGCCGCCGGCATGAACGACTATGTCTCGAAGCCGATCGAACCGGAGAAGCTTTCGCTGGCGCTCAGGCGATGCTGCGGCGGCGATGTGGCCACACTCCCGGGCAGCTCGGCGCCGCAGGGTCGCACCGACGCCAGTGCCGAGCAGCAATCGGCTCTTGCCGATCTCCTCACCCGCATATAGGCAACACCCGGCCGCGTCGCCGCGACCGGGTGCCAGGCCGTGGGATTTTCCGGACTATTTCGGCAGGTCGCCCTCGACCCCTTGCGCCAGCCAGTCCATGCCGGCAATGGCTCCATCGTCGAGAACTTCGCCTGCTGCCACCTTGGCGCTGCCGTCCTGGGCGTTGATCGGTCCCTTGAAGATGGTGAGCTTGCCGTCGCGGATATCGGCCTCGGTCGCCATCGCCATCTGCTTCACATCATCCGGCATGTTGGCATAGGGCGCCATGTGCAGCATGCCGCTCTTGAGCCCGCCCCAGACGTCGTGGCTTGCCCAGCTCCCTTCCATCGCCGCCTTGGTACGCTCGGTGTAATAGTCGTCCCAGAAATCGACCGCCGAGGTGAGCTGCGCGTCGGGCGCGAACTTGATCATGTCGGAAGCCTGGCCGAAGCCCTTGAGGCCGCGTTCCTGCGCCACCTGCAGGGGTGCTGGCGAATCCGTGTGCTGGGCGATGATGTCGGCGCCCTGGTCGAGCAGCGCCTTGGCGGCATCGGCTTCCTTGCCGGGGTCGTACCAGGAATTGATGAAGACCTGCTTGATGCGGCCCTGCGGGTTGACCGAGCGCATGCCGAGGATGAAGGCGTTCATGCCCATGATGACTTCGGGGATCGGAATCGAGCCGATATAGCCGACCACACCCGAAGTCGACATCTTGCCGGCAATGACGCCCTGGATGTAGCGCGCCTCGTAGAAGCGGATGTTGTAGGTGGAGACGTTGTCAGCGCGCTTGTACCCGGTGGCGTGCTCGAACTTCACCTCGGGGTAGTCGCGCGCCACCTTCAGGGTCGGATCCATGAAGCCGAACGAGGTGGTGAAGATGATGCCGTGGCCGGTCTCCGCCAGTTCGCGGATGACGCGCTCGGCATCGGCACCCTCCGGAACCTTCTCGACATAGGTGGAGGTAATACCCAGCGCCTTGTCGGCGGCGAGGCGCCCCTGGTCGTGCTGGTAGGACCAGCCGTGATCGCCGATCGGGCCGACATAGACATAGCCCGCCTTGAAATCGGCCGCCCGCGCCTGGTGGCCGAAGGCCGGCAGCGCGCCGGCGGCAAGGCCGGCGCCCAGCGCCTTGGTAAAGGTTCGACGTTTGATCAGCATCTCTGGCCTCCTATGGCTTTTCTGATGGTCGATGGGTTCAACCGGCGGCATGGAACGGACGTCCGAGACAGGCCGGGGCATTCAATCGGATCCGGGTGGCGTCGCTGGAAATCGCGCACAGCACCAGGATGGTAGCGAGGTAGGGCAGCATCGAGACGAATTGCGGCGGGATGCCGAGGCCCATGGTCTGGACATGGAATTGCAGGATGGTGATGCCGCCGAAGAGATAGGCGCCCAGGAGCAGCCGCCCCGGGCGCCAGGTGGCGAAGACGACCAGGGCGAGCGCGATCCAGCCGCGCCCGGCAGACATGTCCTCGGCCCACATCGGCGTATAGGAAAGCGAGAGATAGGCACCGGCCAGCCCGCTCATGGCACCGCCGAACAGGCAGGCGAGATAGCGGATGCGAATGACCGGATAGCCGATGGCATGTGCGGCATCATGCGAATCGCCGATAGCCCGCAGCACCAGCCCGCCATGGCTGCGATAGAGAAACCAGGAAGCGCCGATCACTGCGGCAATGGAAAAATAGACCAGGAAATCCTGGCCGAAGACGAGCGGCCCGATCACCGGAATCGCGGAGAGTAACGGCAGGTCGAGGCCCGGCAGCTTGGGCACCGGATGGCCGACGAAGCCGGCCCCCATCATCGCGGCAAGGCCGATGCCGAAGATGGTGAGGGCAAGACCGGTGGCGACCTGGTTGGCCTGCAGGGTCAGGGTCAGGAAGGCAAAGACCAGCGCCATCGCCATGCCGCCAAGGGCCGCGGCGAGAATGCCGAGGCTGGCACTGCCGCTTGAATAGGTGACGGCGAAACCGGCGATGGCGCCGACCAGCATCATCCCCTCGACGCCGAGATTGAGGACACCGGATCTTTCCACCACCAATTCGCCGATCCCGGCGAGGAGCAGCGGCGTCGAGGCGGCGATCACCGAGAGCAGGATGGAGACGAGGACGGCACTTTCCATCACGCCGCCCTCCCGGTCGCGATCTTCACCCGGTAGCGGATGAAGAGGTCGCAGGCCAACAGATAGAACAGCAGGATGCCCTGGTTGATCTTGACCACGGCCGCAGGCAGGCCGAGGGCGATCTGCGCCTTCTCGCCGCCGAGATAGGAGAGCGCCAGCACGAGGCCACCAAACAGGATACCAATCGGATGCAGCCGCCCCAGGAAGGCGACGATGATCGCGGTGAAGCCATAACCGGTGGGAAGCGCCGGCGTCAGCTGTCCGATCGGCCCCGCCACCTCGAACATGCCGGCAAGACCTGCAAGGCCGCCGCCCACCAGCAGCGAAAGCCAGGTCAGTCCGCGGGTGGAAAAGCCGGCGAAGGCGGCGGCACGCGGCGCCTGGCCCAGTACCTTCAACTGGAATCCCAGCATGGATTTCTGCAGCAGGAACCAGCCGAGGATGACGATGCCGAGGCTGGCGAACACGCCCACATGGATGCGGGTTCCGGAAATGAGGCGCGGCGAATTGGCGGCGTCCGAGAACATGCGCGATTGCGGGAAGCCGTAGCCGTCCGGATCCTTCCACGGCCCCGCCACCAGATAGAGCAGGATCAGCGAGGCGACATAGGTCAGCATCAGGCTGGTCAGGATCTCGTTGGCGTTGAAGCGCAGCTTGAGGAAGGCGGGGATGGCGCCCCAGAGCGCACCGCCCAGAATGCCGGCCGGGATCATGGCGAGCCAGACCGGCCAGTTCTGCACCTCGTAGAAATAGAGCGCCACCCCGGTCGCGAAGATGGCGCCCATGATGAACTGCCCTTCGGCGCCGATATTCCAGACATTGGCGCGGAAACCCAACGCCAGGCCGATCGCGATCATGACAAGGGGCGCGGCCTTGACGAACAGCTCGGCAAAGCCGCGCTTGGTCAGCACGGGATCGATCCACATCACCTTCAGCGCGGCGAGCGGGTCCTTGCCGAGAAAGGCGAAGATGAAGGCGGAGGTGACGAGGGTAAGCACGATTGCGAGAACCGGCGACAGATAGGCCCAGGTCCTCGATCTTTCGCCGCGCGCAATGATCTCAAGATGCATGCGCGGCCTCCGCCCTTTCCGGCTGCGCGCCGCCCATCAGCAGGCCGATCTCGGCGACGCTGAGCTCGGCAACGGGTCGCGCCGGCGACAGGCGGCCATGCGCCATTACGGCGATCCGGTCGGCCAGCATCATCAATTCGTCGAGGTCCTGCGAAATGATGACGATGGCCGCGCCGGCATCGGCCAGATCCATCAGCGCCTGGTGGATCGCGGCGGCCGCCCCCGCATCGACTCCCCAGGTCGGCTGCGCCACCACCAGGATGCCAGGATCCTGCAGGATCTCGCGGCCGATGATGAACTTCTGCAAATTGCCACCGGAGAGCGAGCGCGCCTCGGCCCTGGGCCCGCTGGTGCGCACATCGAAATCCTCGACCACTTCCCCGGCGAAAAGCAGGGTGCGCAGCCGGTCAATGAACCCCATGCGCGAAAGGCGCCGCCGGCGATAGGCCGAAAGCAGGGCGTTCTCCGCCAGCGTCATGTCGCGCACGGCGCCATGGTCGTTGCGCTCTTCCGGCACGAAACAGGCACCCTGCCGGCGCCGGCCATCGGGGCCGATGCGTCCGACGGCGACGCCGTCGAGCGCGATCGCACCGGGCGCCAGGGCCAGGATTTCTCCGGAAAGGGCCGCCATCAACTCGCCCTGGCCGTTGCCGGCAATACCGCCGATACCGAGGATCTCGCCGGCCCGCACGGCAAAACTGATGTCGTGGAGATCGACACCGAATTGCTGGTTGCTGCGGAGCGACAGATCCTGCACGGCAAGGCGGACGGGTGCGGCGGCATCGGGCTTGCGCGCGTGGGCGGGGGCGGCGAGTTCGGCGCCGATCATCATCTCGGCCAGGTCGCGGGCGCTGGTAGCGCGGGGATCGCAGCTGGCGACGACGCGGCCCTGGCGCATGATGGTGGCGCGCTCGCACAGCGCCCGGATCTCCTCCAGCTTGTGGCTGATATAGAGGATGGCGCAACCCTCGGCGGCGAGGCGGCGCAGCGTCGCGAACAGGTTGTCCGCCTCCTGCGGCGTCAGCACCGAGGTGGGTTCGTCCATGATGAGGAGCTTCGGCTTCTGCAGCAGGCAACGCACGATCTCGATCCGCTGCCGCTCGCCGACCGAGAGGTCATGCACCACGCGGTCGGGATCGAGCGGCAGGCCATAGCTTTCCGAGATTGCGACGATGCGGGATCTGAGGTCCCGCCGTGCCGCCGCCGTATTGAGGCCGAGCGCGATGTTGTCGGCGACGGTCAGCGCCTCGAACAGCGAGAAATGCTGGAACACCATGCCGATGCCGAGATCGCGCGCGGCGGCCGGGCTGGATATGCGCCGCATCTCGCCGGCAATGGTGATTTCGCCAGCATCCGGTTGCAGCACGCCATAGACGATCTTGACCAGGGTCGATTTGCCGGCCCCGTTCTCGCCCAGCAGCGCATGGATTTCGCCGGCGCGGATGTCGAGATCGACCGCATCATTGGCGAGGCATCCGGGAAACGCCTTGGTGATGCCCTTGAGGCCGAGGAGCAGCGGGCGCGAATCGGCCATTGCCGGCCCCAGCGCCCCCGATCCCATCGCCTCGCCCATCCCTGTTCTCCACCATCCGCCCGCGGCCGTTGCCGCCGCTTGCCGGGCCGTCCATCCCCTGGCGAGGCGATTCTATAGGGGATCGGCCGCCGAAATGCACGATTCGCAATCGGTCAGGTTTTTTTGAGGGATTGGGCCGGATTGCCTGCCTTGCGGCACAAATGCCGGCTATTCGAAATGGCCCGGCACGACCTTGCCGTCGATCACCTGGGGCGGCACGTAGCGACCGCTGGTGGGTTCCGCATCGGCATACCAGGTGACGATGAGGGCCGCCATGGCAAGGAAGATGCCGGCGCCCCCCAGCCAGGTCCAGGGCACCTCGCGAAAGGGCAAGCCCTGACGCTGGCGGATGTTGAGATACAGCCAGTAGATCGCACTGGGCAGCAGCAGGGGAATGAAGATGGTGAGGAAGGCGCGCATGGTCGCAAATACCGTCAGGTCGTGGCCGGTGCCGGGGCGCCCAGCACTTCGGCGAGGTTGTTGAGCATGCCCGCGGTCGCTCCCCAGATGTAATAGTGGCGATAGGGATAGACGTAGAAATAGCGCTTGCGCCCCTGCCATTCCCGGCTCTCGGTGCGGCGGCTGGCGGGCTCCAGGAAAAAGGCAAGCGGCACCTCGAATATCTCGGCCACTTCGAACGAATCCGGCTGCAGCGCGAAGCCCGGCATGACCAGGCCCACCAGCGGCGTCACTTCGAAGCCGGTCCGCGTCACATAGGTGTCGAGCGTTCCGACCAGATCGATATAGCCGCGGCCGAGCCCGGTCTCCTCTTCCGTCTCGCGCAGGGCGGCGGCGGCGGCATCGGCATCGGCCATGTCGATGCGCCCACCGGGGAAACTGATTTGCCCGGCATGGTCGTGCAGATGGTCGGTGCGCCGGGTCAGCAGCACCGTCATGCCCTCTGGACGGTCGATCAGCGGCACCAGCACGGCAGCCGGCTTGAGTGTGCGCCCGTTCATCTCGGCACGCATCTCCGGGTTGAGATCATCGTCACCGCGCATTCCGAGGCCCGCCTGGCGCGGCAAGCCATCGCCCCCCGGCGCCATGCGGCGGCCGGGCACATGGTCGCGCAGGCGGTCGAGCACCAGCGCGCGGGAGATCGCCGCCTCAATCATCTCAATGCGCCCCCGCCGGTGCCGGTACACGGCCGAGGGCGAAATACTGGCCGGCGCTCCACAAACCAAGCTCGTCGGCGCCGTCCTGCGGCCGTGTCTCGGCCAGTTCGACCATGTCATAAAAGACCGGCCGCGCGATCAGCGCCTCCAACGCTCCCCGAACCCGGACATAGGGGCTGGGGGTACCGTTCGCGTCCTCCTTGAGAGTGATCGGATGCTCGGCATCCGCCGTAACCCAGTCATCGACATTGGTCCGGAAGATGAGGCGCCGGTCACGCCCCTCGCCTTCCACTTTCATTTCCACAGCAACGAAGGGGGCATCGTCCACAATGATGCGGCCACGCTCGACCGGGGTCACCAGCCAATAGGAGCCGTCATTTTCTCGCCGCAATACCGTGGAGAATAGCCGCACCAGCGGTTTCCGGCCGATGGGCGAGCCGCGATAGAACCAGGTGCCATCGCGGGCGATCCGGAAGTCGAAGTCACCGCAGGACGGCAGATTATTGAATTCGTCGTTGGACATGTCCCCGGCCCTGGCGCTACCCTTCGAGATTGCTACGTTTCTGAAATCTAAAGATAAGTATCACATAGATAAGCGATCCCCATCCGAGTGCAAGGAGGCCGATTTGGCAAGCATGGAAACCGCCCCCTATTCCGGCACCACGAGCCCGCAAACCCTGCCGCAGGGCCCGGCCGTCGCGGGCGGCGATTTGGGGGCCGAGATCGAGCACCTCGCCGAACGCCTGGCCCGGGTGCGGGAGAACATCGCCAGGGTCATTTTCGGCCAGGAGCAGACCATCGAGCAGTCGCTGGTCACCATCCTGGCAGGCGGCCATGTGCTGCTGATCGGCGTGCCGGGCCTCGCCAAGACGCGCCTGGTCGAATGCCTCGGCAAGGTGCTGGGGCTGGACGCCCGGCGCGTGCAATGTACCCCGGACCTGATGCCCGCCGACATCATCGGCTCGGAGGTGCTGGAAGAGGCCGAGGGGGGCAAGCGCAATTTCCGCTTCATCAAGGGACCGGTCTTCTGCCAGCTGCTGATGGCCGACGAGATCAACCGCGCCAGCCCGCGTACCCAATCGGCATTGCTGCAGGCGATGCAGGAGCACAAGGTCTCGGTCGCCGGCCATACCTATGACCTGCCGCTGCCCTTCCATGTGCTGGCAACGCAAAACCCGCTAGAGCAGGAGGGCACCTATCCCCTGCCTGAAGCGCAGCTTGACCGCTTCCTGCTGCAGATCGATGTCGACTATCCGACCCTTGAGGCCGAGCGGCAGATGCTGATTGTTACCACCGGGACCGATGACGCGCGCGCCGACACCGTCTTGAACGCCCAGGAATTGATGGCGGCGCAGCGACTGGTGCGGCGGGTGCCGATCGGCGACAAGGTGGTCGAAGCGATTCTGAGGCTGGTACGCGCCGGCAGGCCGGAAACCAGCGAGATCGAGGACGTGAAGCGCAGCCTCGCCTGGGGTCCGGGCCCGCGCGCCGGCCAGGCGCTGATGCTGGCGAGTCGTGCCCGCGCGCTGATGCAGGGCCGCTTCAGCCCGTCGATCGAGGATGTGGCCGCGCTGGCGCATCCGGTCCTGCGCCATCGCGTGGCCCTCAACTACGCCGCGCGCGCCGAAGGTGCGACGCTCGACGGCATCATCGACCGGCTGATCGGACAATTGGGCTGAGCGCCGCCGCGTGGCTCGATCGATCCTCAAGGAACTTACCCGGGAACGGGCGCCGCTGGCCCCGGAAGGGATCAAGGCGGCGGCGGCCGATACCGCCGCCCGGCTGCCGGCGCTGCTGCTCGCGGCGGAGCGCATCGCCGCCACCATCGAGCAGGGCGTCCATGGCCGCCGGCGTACCGGCCCAGGCGAGGTATTCTGGCAATACCGTTCCTATTCGCCCGGCGACGAGTTGCGGCGCCTCGACTGGCGCGCTTCGGCGAAAAGCGACCGGCTCTATCTCCGCCAGCTCGAATGGTCAGCTTCGCAGAGCGTCTATCTCTGGTGCGATCTCTCGCCGTCGATGGATTACGCCAGCCGCGGCGACCTGCCCGCCAAGGGCGAGCGGGCACTCGTCCTGACGCTGGCCCTGGCCGCGGTCCTGGTCAGGGCCGGGGAGCGCGTCGGCTTGCTGGGCCATGCCGAGCGGCCGCGGACCGGGCGCCATGCCGTCGAACAGCTGGCCGAGCGGCTTCTGCTGATGTCGCCTGCCGCCAGGCAGGAAAGCCTGCCGCCGCAAGGCGATATTCCGGCCCACGCCCATGCCGTGCTGGTCAGCGACTTCCTGACCCCGCTCGAGGACCTCAGCTCGGTGATCGGCCGGCTGGCCCATCGCGGCGTGCACGGCCATCTGCTGCAGGTGCTCGATCCGGCCGAAATGGCGATGCCTTTCAAGGGTCGTGTCCGCTTCCTCGGTGCCGAGAACGAAGGCGAGTTGCTAATGAGCCGCGCCGAACATGTGCGCGAACAATATGTGACGCGCCTTGCCCAGCACCAGGCCGGCATTCGCGACCTCGCGCGCCACGCGCGCTGGAGCGTCAGCGAGCACGTGACCGATGGCAGCGCCGCCGGCGCCCTGCTGCAGGTCTATCAGTGGCTGGCGGCGGACCGGAGGCTGCGCCGATGAAGGCGGGACGCATGACGAAGCGGCGGGTCTGATGGCGCTTGGCAATCTCAGTTTCCTGGTGCCCTGGATGTTGGCGGTGCTGGCGGCGCTGCCGGTGCTGTGGTGGCTGCTGCGCCTGACGCCGCCCAGTCCGAAACGCATCCGTTTTCCGGCCATTCGCCTGCTGTTCGGCCTGCGCCCGCGCGAGGAGACGCCGCATCGGACGCCCTGGTGGCTGATCCTGCTGCGCGTCTGCGTCGCCGGCTTCATCATCCTGGCGCTGGCGCACCCGGTGTGGAATGCCGGTCGCGACTTCGCGCGCGGCGGCCAGGTGCTGATCGTCATCGACAACGGCTGGGCCGCGGCACCGCATTGGCCGACCATGATGAACGCCGCCGGCGACATCGTCGACCGGGCCGACCGCGAAGGGCGCACGATCTATCTCCTGCCGACTGCCCTGGTACTCGGCCAGAACGCGTTTTCGCCGCCGAACGGCCTTGCCCCGGCCCAGGCGAAATCGGCCCTGGCGGGTCTCGCGCCGCAGGCCTGGCCCGCTGACCGCGCCCTCGCCACGCAGGCGCTTATCGCCTGGCGTGCCGCCAATCCCGAGATTGCCCGCGATCTCAACATCACCTGGCTCAGCGACGGCGTGGCGCTGCCGGGAGCGCAGGATGCCGACTTCGCCGCCGCCCTCGGCACCATCGGCCATCTCGAGATCGTCGCGCCGCGCGAACTGCCGATGGTCTTGCGGCCGGCGGAAATCGGCGCCGCCGAAATGAGCGTGCGGCTGGAACGCGCCATGGTGGGGGCCGCTCAGGAAGTGGCGCTGCGCCTGCGCGACCAGGAAGGCCGCGTTATCGGCACCGCCGGCGCCAGCTTCGCCGCGACGGCCAACGCGACCGAGGCAAAGATCGCCCTGCCGCTCGAACTGCGCGGCCGCATCGGCGCCATCGCGATCGACGACGCGCTGGGCGACAACACCCATGCCGCTGCCCTCACCCTGCTCGACGATTCCGTCGGCAGCCGCCCGGTCGGCGTCATCACCGACAACCCGGCGGCAGCACGCCAGCCGCTGCTGGGCGAACTCTATTACGTCGAGCGCGCGCTGCAGCCGGCGAATGAATTGCGCGTCGGCAATGCCGAGACGCTGCTGGGCCAGTCGCTCGCGGTCATGATCCTGCCGGATTCCACCGCCCTCAGCGAGGCGGATCGCGCGGCGCTCGAGCGCTGGGTTGCGGGCGGCGGCATGCTGATCCGCTTCGCCGGCCAACGCCTGGCAGTCAACGGCAATGACGGCGACAGCCTGCTGCCGGTGCACCTGCGCCAGGGCGACCGCGTGCTGGGCGGCGCCCTGTCCTGGAGCGAGCCGACGAGCCTTGCACCCTTTCCCGCCAACTCGCCCTTCGCCGGCCTTGCCATTCCGCCAGAGGTCAAGGTGAACCGCCAGGTCCTGGCGGAGCCGGATATCGAACTCGGCTCCCGCACCTGGGCCAGGCTCGGCGACGGCACGCCGCTGGTCACCGGCGCCAAGACCGGTGACGGCTACAAAGTGCTGTTCCATGTCAGCGCCAACGCCGAATGGTCCGACCTTGCCCTCTCCGGCCTGTTTGTCGAGATGCTGGAGCGGCTGCTGCAACTGGCCGCGGGCATGCCGCAGGCGGCGGCAGAAGAGACGACGCCGCTGCCACCCAGCCAGATCCTCGATGGATATGGTCGCCTCGGCCCGGCACCGTCGAGCCTCACCCCGCTGCCACCCGCGACCCTGCGCGACCAGGCGGTGGGGCCGCAGCATCCGCCAGGACTCTACGGCCCGGCCAAGGGCCGGCGCGCACTCAATCTCGGCGCCGGGCTGCCACCGGTTACGCCGCTCGCCCTCGACAGCGCACCGCTGTCTGCATCGGGCGCTATCGACTGGAAACCCTGGCTGCTGCTGCTGGCCGGATTGCTGCTTATCGTCGACGGCATCGTCTCCCTGCTGCTGCGGGGCCTGGTCGGCCGCCGCCGCCAGGGCGCGGCCCTCGGCACCGGCGCCGCCCTCGCTCTGCTCCTGCTGCTGGGCGGCACCGCCTTCCAGCCGCGCGCGGCCGAGGCGCAGTCGGGCACCCGCAATATCGTCCAGCCGATGACGGATGAAGAAATCATCGCCGCCACGGAAACCACGCGCCTTGCCTATGTGCGGACCGGGGTACCGACGGTGGACGCCACCAGCCGCGCCGGGCTTATCGGCCTTACCACCATTCTCATCGAACGCACCTCGACCGATGTCGGCGAGCCGGTCGGCATCGACCTCAATGTCGACACGCTGGATTTCTACCCGGTGCTCTACTGGCCGATTGCCGGTACCGGTCAGACGCTGAACGAGCACGCCGTCGCCGGCATCAACCGCTATATCGCCGGCGGCGGCCTGATCCTGTTCGACACCGCCGACCAGAATATCACCGGGATTGGCGGCGGCATGGGCCCCGGCGTGATGCGGCTGCAGGAGCTGGCCGGCGGACTCGACATCCCGCCGCTGGTACCAGTCGGCGGCGATCATGTGCTGACGCGCGCCTTCTATCTTCTCAAGGATTTTCCCGGCCGCTGGGTCGGCGGCACACTCTGGGTCGAGACGCCGCAAACCCGGGTCAATGACGGCGTCGCCTCGGTCATCGTCGGCAGCAATGATTTCGCCGCCGCCTGGGCGATCGACGATTATGGCCAGCCGATGTTCCCGGTCACGCCCGGCGGCGAACGGCAGCGCGAAATCGCCTATCGCTTCGGCGTGAACCTCGTCATGTATGCGCTCACCGGCAACTACAAATCCGACCAGGTGCATGTGCCGGCCATTCTCGAAAGGCTGGGGCAATGATGACCAGCCTCGGACTCGACGGCCTCTCTGTCGTCCTAAACCCCCTGCTCCCGGTCTATGCCCTGGCGGCGCTGGCGCTGGCCTTCGGCGCTATCTTCGCGCTCTCCCTCTGGCGGCGGGCACGCGGCAAGTCGCTGCGCCTGCTGGCTGGCATTGCCATCCTCGCCGCCCTGCTCGACCCCAGCATCGTCAAGGAACGGCGCGACTACCAGCGCGACATCGCGGTGATCGTTCTCGACCGTTCGCCATCGCAATCGATCGGCACGCGCGAGGCGGACACCAGTGCCGCGCGCCTGGCACTCGAACGGCAGATGGGAGGGCTGGCCGATATCGACGTCAAGATAATCGAGGGTGGCGGCGGTCCGGACACGGCGGAACACGGCACGCGCCTGATCGAGGCTCTGCGCCGCGGCATCGCCGATTTGCCGCCGGCCCGCATCGCCGGCATCGTGATCGTCTCCGAAGGGCAGATCCACGACATTCCGGCGCAATTCTCCGAGCTCGGCATCTCGGCGCCGGTCCATCTCCTCCTCACCGACGATCCGGGCAAGGGTGACCGGCGCATCGAACTGGTCGAGGCGCCGAGTTTCGGCCTGGTCGGCCGGCCGATCGAGGTCAAGCTGCGGGTCGAAGACCTCGGCCTCGCACCCGGTGCACGCACCATCCTGCGCATCCGCCGCGACGGCGAGCCGCTGGATCCCGTCTCGGTGACGACGGGCGAGGAGATGACGCTGCCACTCGACCTCGAGCATGGCGGGCAGACGGTGTTCGAGATCGAGGTCGAGGCCGGCGCGCAGGAACTGACGCTGTCCAACAACCGCGCCGTCCTCACGGTGAATGGCGTGCGCGACCGTCTGCGCGTGCTGCTCATCTCCGGCGAGCCCTATCCCGGCGAACGCACCTGGCGCAACCTGCTGAAATCCGACCCATCGGTCGATCTCATCCACTTCACCATCCTGCGGCCGCCCAACAAGCAGGATGCGACGCCGATCAATGAACTGGCGCTGATCGCCTTTCCGATCGACGAACTGTTCGACATCAAGCTGCGCGAGTTCGATCTCATCATCTTCGACCGCTTCCAGCATCTCGGCATCCTGCCCGAGGAGTATTTCCTGCACATTGTCGATTATGTGCGCGAGGGCGGCGCGGTGCTGGAATCGGCCGGTCCGAGTTCAGGCAGCCAGTTCAGCCTCTATCGCACGCCATTGGCCGCGATTTTCGCCGCCATGCCGACCGGCGAGGTTATCCAGCAGGGCTACAAGCCCGGAATCACCGCGCTCGGCAAGCGGCATCCGGTGACCGCCGACCTGCTGGCCGATCCCGATGCCGAGCCGAATTGGGGGCGCTGGTTCCGCCAGATGGCGGCAACGACGCGCGACGGTGATGTGCTGATGGACGGCGCCGGCGGCCTGCCGCTGCTCATCCTGGAGCGGGTCGGCAAGGGCCGCGTCGCGCAGATCTTTTCCGATCACCTCTGGCTGTGGTCCAAGGGTTTCGAAGGCGGCGGGCCGCAGGCCGAGCTGATCCGCCGCACCGCCCATTGGCTGATGCAGGAGCCGGACCTGGAGGAGGAGGATTTGCGCGCCACCGCCATCGACGGCCGGCTCGAGATCGAGCGACGCAGCCTGGATGCAGCCGCCAGCAGCGTCACCGTGATCCGTCCCGACGGCAGCAGCGAGGAAGTGGCGCTGAGCGATTCGGGCCGCGGCCGCTTTACCGGCAGCCTGCCCGCCGCCGATCAGGGCCTCTACAAGGTCAGTGACGCCGCCCGCGATGCCTTCGCTGCGCTGGGCGAGATCAATTCGAAGGAATTCGAGGACCCGCGCGCCAGCGCCCTGCCGATGCAGCCACTGCTGGCAGCCAGCGGCGGCGGTTATGCCGTCTTTCCCGAATTCGGCAGCCCCGATCTGCGCCGCGTCGGCAAGGATGACGACCGCGCCGGCAACCGTTGGTTCGGCTTCGTGCGCAACGAGGATTTCGTGGTCACCGGCATCGATCGCGCGCCCCTTCTGCCCCCCTGGATCGCCCTCATCCTTGCCACCGGCCTGCTCCTCGCCGCCTGGCGCCGCGAGGGACGGTGAAATGGTCCGTCTACCAGCCGATCGCCTGCGGCACCCAAACGAGGACGAGCGAGCCACCGATAGCGATCCCGATCATGCTCGACAGTGCGATCAAGCTGCGGCGAATGAAAAACGGCACAGCGAAGGCGGCAAGAATCGGCATCAGAACGAGCAGGCGCGATAGCAGGTAGTTTTCGCGCGAGCGCCAGTGCCAGAACTCGGCAAAGGGGCCCTCGAATTCCCAAGGATAGCAGCCGCCCGCATCGAACGCGGCCCCGTCGCTGCAGGCAGGGGCATTAAGCGCATCCACGGCGTCCCATAGGACGAGAAGGATTGCAACGACGAGGAGAACCTGGATCACGCGCGCGGGCCAGGGCGTCACGCGATTGCCGCCGCCTTTGCAATCTCACCGCGCCAGAGATAGATGGCAGCCAGCGGTGTATTGCCGGTCTCAGTGGCATGGGGCAGATGCGGCGGGTGATGGATGACATCGCCATCCCCGTGCTCGGCCCAGTCCCCGCCCTCGCGCCACCAACGCGCAGGGCCCAGCGGCAGATAGATCTCCTCGGCCGGATGCTGGTGCGCCGGATAGGTGGTGTGCGGCCCCAGCACCAAGATGCCAAGGCGGAAATCGGCGATGCGGAAGCCGGCATCGGGACCAGCCCATTCGCGATAACCGTAATTGGCGAGGAAATCGGGATGCGGCGGCTTTTCCCGGTAATTCGGATTCTGCCGCCAGCCATGGCCGAGGCTCTGCAGGCCCAATGTCACCTTGACCGCGGGACGCCCGAGTGGACTTTGGCGAATGGCCTCCGGCCAGTGCCGCGCGACGCCGGCCGAACCGGCCGGTTCCGTTGCCGCCAGTCCGGGCAAATCGCGGCAGCGCATGAGGTCGGCGGCAAAGGCATCATGGCCCGTGATGCGCGCGGCAATGCCGTCGAGCAGAGCGCGCCAATGATCGGCCAGTTCCTCGGTCACTGGAACCTCCTGCCCTGCCTATTCCTCGGCCGCCGGCTCGGCGCCGCCCTCGACATCGATGGGAACGCCGGGCTCCTGCTTGGCGGTTCGGATGGCCAGCGCCGATTTCACATGGCTGACATTGGGGGCGGCGGTGAGATTGGTGGTGAGGAAACGCTGATAGCTGTCCCAGTCATGGGCGACGATCTTCAGCAGGAAGTCGGTCTCGCCCGCCAACATGTGGCATTCGCGCACCTGCGGCCAGGATGCCACCCTGGCCTCGAAGGCCTTGAGGTCGGCCTCGGCCTGGCTGTTGAGGCCGACCTGGGCGAAGACAGTGACACCGAAGCCGAGCGCCTCGGCGTTGACCACGGCGTGATAGCCCTTGAGATAGCCGGCCTTTTCCAGCGCGCGTACGCGCCTGAGGCAAGGCGGCGCCGAGATGCCGGCGCGCTTGGCCAGGTCCACATTGGTCATCCGGCCATCAGCCTGCAAATCGGCCAGGATCTTGAGGTCGATCTTGTCCAGTCGCGCGCGGCGCATGCAATCTTTCCTTCGATTCGGCGGCGTTGGCGCAACTATATTACAGGACATTTTATTTCGCCAGCGGCGAAAAGGGTGCCAGGCGAGACATTTGGCGCCTTGCCAAGCCAGCCCGGCTCGGCCATCACCAGACCATGATCGCGGCGACCCTGATTGGCGGCATCGGCCTTTTCCTGCTCGGCATGTGGCTGATGACCGAGGGCCTGCGCGTGGCGGCGGGCGATGCCCTGCGCGTCATCCTGCAGAACTGGATCAAGAGCGGCCTGCAGGGTGTCCTCGCCGGCATCCTGATCACCGCCATTGTGCAATCATCCACCATCGTCACCGTGGCGACCCTCGGTTTCGTCAATGCTGGGCTGATGTCGCTGGGCCAGGCCATCTGGGTGATCTTCGGCACCAATATCGGCACCACCATGACCGGCTGGCTGGTGGCGGTGATCGGGGTGAAGGTCGATATCGGCGCTCTCGCCCTGCCCCTGATCGGGATCGGCATGCTGGGGCGCCTCGTCTTCGGGCGCAATCTGCGCCGCGCCGGGCTCGGCCAGGCCCTGGCCGGTTTCGGGGTCTTCTTCCTCGGCATCAATGTCCTGCAGGCGGGCTTCGCCGATTTGGCCCCGCTGGTGGCCGCCGAGGCCATCGCACCGCCCGGCTGGACCGGCCGCCTGCTGTTCCTCGGCCTCGGCTTCGTCCTTACCCAGTTGACGCAATCCTCCAGCGCCTCGATCGCCATTATCCTCACCGCCAGCGCCGGCGGCTCGGTGCCCTTCGACCTTGGCGCCGCGGCCGTCATCGGCACCAATATCGGCACCACCACAACGGCGTTCCTGGCGGCCCTCGGCGCCACCGCCTCCGCCAAGCGCGTGGCATCCGCCCATATTGCCTTCAATCTGCTGACCGGAATCGTGGCACTGCTGGTGTTGCCGCCGCTCACCCATGTCACCGATTTCCTGACCACGGCCCTCGGCATGGCCAATGACATGCCGATGCGGCTCGCCATCTTCCACACCATCTTCAATATCCTCGGGGTGCTGCTGATCTGGCCCTTGGCGGCGCCGCTGGTGCGCTTTCTGTCACGCCGCTTCGTGACGCCTGCCGAGAGCCTCGGCCGCCCCCGGCATCTCGACCAGACCATCACGGCCGTGCCGGCGCTGGCCCTGCGCAGCCTGGTCCTGGAATTGCTGCGCATGCGCGACATGGCCTTCGCCGCGGCAACCCGCCGGGTGGTCGATGCCAGCGCCGCCAGTGCGGATGTCCTTGCCCAGGAAGAGGGCGTCGCCGCCCTCGGCCAGGCGGTCCGCGCCTTCATCGCCGGCCTCAGCGCCGGGCCGTTGCCGGACGATGTCGTTGCCGCCCTGCCGGACCTGCTGCGCGCGACCCAGCATCTCGAGGAAGTGACCCGGCGGGCCGCGGGGCTCGCGCCAAGCGGCCCTTCTCCCAGCCATGAGATGGGCAACCTGCGCAAGGCCGTGCTTGCCAGTCTTGCAGGGCCAGCCGGTCGCGCTGAGACCGAGCGTGAAACCGGGCCAGCACTGGATGCCAGTGGCGAACTCGCCGTATTCGCAGCTGCGGTCGAGGATCATTACCAGAAGGCAAAAACGGAGCTGTTGCGCGGGGCGGCGACCGGCAGCCTGTCGCTGGATGCGATGGAGGCCGCCCAGCGCCAAGCCCAGTTGCTGCGCCGCTGTGCCGATGCGGCGAGCAAGGCGCAGCGGCGCCTTCTGCCCTGGCTGGAGCGCGCAGCGGATCCGGCCCCGCAGGGCAATGGGCCGGCACAAACCACCCCGCCGGAATCGCCGGCAGCGTCTGCCAACGCCGGCGGTCAGGACGAGGCAGCGGCAGCGGGTCGCGCGGAATGAGCCCATCCCCGGTGGCGCCCGAGACCCTTCGCAACCCGGTCGTCGCGCGGCTCGGCCTCGTCGCGGGTCTCGCGGTGCTGCTGGCGACGCTGTTGCTACCGGCGCCATCGGGCCTGTCGCCCGAGGGCTGGTGGACGCTGGGCTTGGCCCTGATGATGGCAATATGGTGGACTACAGAGCCCGTGCCGATCGGCATCACCGCGCTCTTGCCGCTGATTGTCCTGCCGCTGCTGGGCGTTGCCGGTTTCGCCAGCGTCGCCGCCCCCTATGCCAACCCTCTGGTCTTCCTGTTCCTGGGCGGCTTCCTGATGGCGGCCGGCATCAGGTGCTGGCAGCTGCACCGGCGTCTTGCGCACGGCGTGCTGCGGCTGATGGGGAGCGAACCCCGGCGCCTGGTGCTGGGCTTCATGCTGGCTTGCGCCTTCCTCTCGCTGTGGATCAGCAATACCGCGGCGGTCCTCCTGCTGTTGCCGGTCGCCACCTCGGTGATCGACGCGGTCGAGTCCTGCCATGACGATCCGGCGGAAATGCGCCGCTTTGCGCTGGCGCTGCTGCTGGGTCTCGCCTACAGCGCCTCGATCGGCGGGACCGGCACGCTCATCGGTACGCCGCCAAATGCGCTCCTCGCCGGCTATCTCTGGGAAACCCACGGCATCGACCTTTCCTTTGCCGCCTGGTCGGCGCTGGCGATGCCGCTGGTGATCGCCTTCCTGCCCCTCGCCTGGCTACTGCTCACCCGCCTGCTGTTTCCGGTGTCGCCGCGGCTGGAGCAGGCCATCCGGCAATCGCATCTGACCCGCGACCTCGCGGCCCTCGGTCCGATGCCGGTTTCGGAGCGGCGCGTGGCGGCGATCTTCTGCGCCGCCGCGTTGCTGTGGTCGACTCGACCGCTGTTGAACAACATTCCTGGACTGGAGGGGTTGAGCGATCCCGGCATCGCGCTCATTTGCGCCGCCGCGCTTTTCCTCATTCCGAGTGGCGAGGCTGCCGCGCCGCGCCGGCTGCTGACCTGGGCCGAGGCGCAGAACATCCCCTGGCAGGTGCTGATCCTGTTCGGCGGCGGCCTGTCGCTGGCCACGGCAATGGAGTCGAGCGGCCTTGCATTCTGGATCGGCGACGGCCTCGCCGGGCTGGGTGCGCTGCCCGGCTGGGTCTTCC
Organism: Dongia mobilis; assembly: GCF_004363235.1. GTDB lineage: Bacteria > Pseudomonadota > Alphaproteobacteria > Dongiales > Dongiaceae > Dongia > Dongia mobilis. The sequence goes on along the minus strand of NZ_SNYW01000006.1, from coordinate 239,578 downwards.
TGCTGATCCTCACCGCCAGCGTGGTGGTGCTGACCGAATTGGTCAGCAATACGGCGACGGTGGCAGCACTCCTGCCGGTGGTGGCGACCATCGCCGCCGGGACCGGGCTAGATGCCGCGGCGCTTTCGGCCGCCGTTGCCATGGCAGCCAGCTGCGCCTTCATGCTGCCCGTGGCAACACCACCAAACGCCCTGGTCTTCGCGACCGGCCATGTCACTATCGCGGCGATGTTGCGGGCCGGGCTGGCGATGAATGTGCTCTCAATCCTGCTGGTGACGGCGACGGTCCTGTTCCTGGCGCCGGTCCTTTTTGCTTCCGGATAGCAGCGGCCGCTGCCCCCTGCACCAGTGCGGGCGAAATTGTCCTTTCGTCCCCGATGCATAGCTCAAACCATCGGAACTTCTTGGATTTTCGGGTAGATTTTTCCAGCTATTCCCGATCCGCATGGCTTGGAATCAGGCTTGGCGATCTCTATTCTCTATAGACGCGCTGGAAGTATCCCGAGTCCCCGCCAGGAATCGCCGGAGCCAGCCCATTGCCAAGCCCGAACGCCCCAGGATGCGCGCCGCCATGACCCAGGAAATCCACACCAAGGCCCTCATCATCGGTTCCGGACCGGCCGGCTATACGGCGGCGATCTATACCGCGCGCGCCAACCTCAAACCGGTGCTGGTACAGGGCCTGCAGCCTGGCGGGCAGATGACCATCACCACCGATGTGGAGAATTATCCCGGCTTTGCCGATGTCATCCAGGGCCCCTGGCTGATGGAGCAGATGCAGAAACAGGCCGAGCATGTGGGAACGCGGATGATGTTCGACACCATCGTCGATGTCGATCTCAGCCGCCGCCCGTTCCGCGCCACCGGCGATTCCGGCGATGTCTATGTGGCCGAGACGCTGATCATCGCGACCGGCGCCCAGGCGAAATGGCTGGGTCTGCCCTCGGAACAGAAATTCCGCGGCTTCGGCGTGTCCGCTTGCGCCACCTGCGACGGCTTTTTCTTCCGCGAGAAGGAAGTGGTGCTGGTGGGTGGCGGCAACACGGCGGTCGAGGAGGCGATCTACCTCACCAACCACGCCAGCAAGGTAACAGTGGTCCATCGCCGCGACAGCTTCCGTGCCGAGAAGATCATGCAGGAGCGCCTGTTCCGCAACCCGAAGATCAAGGTGGTCTGGGATTCGGTAGTCGAGGAAGTCGTCGGCACCGACGACCCGATCGGCGTTAGCGCCGTCAAGGTGAAGAACGTCAAGAACGGCGAGGTCACCAGCATTCCCGCCGATGGCCTCTTCGTGGCGATCGGTCATTCGCCGGCGACCGAGTTGTTCAAGGGCAAGTTGCCGCTTGATGCCGAGGGCTATCTGTTGACCAAGCCGGACAGCACCGCGACGGACGTGCCCGGGGTCTTCGCCGCCGGCGATGTCAAGGACAAGGTCTATCGCCAGGCAGTCACTGCCGCCGGCATGGGTTGCATGGCAGCATTGGAGGCCGAGCGCTTCCTGGCCGCCCATGAACACGAAACGGCCCAGGCGGCGGAATAGCCCGCCCGCGCAACAAGAGCCGGCCCGGCCCCGGGGGAAATGAGGCCAGTGCCGGCAGGGGAGCGCATCCGGCAACGGATGCCCGGAAGAAATGAAGATGGACTGGGACAAACTCCGGATCTTTCACGCAGTTGCCGAGGCTGGGTCCTTCACCCATGCCGGCGAGGTGCTGAATCTCAGCCAGTCAGCGGTGTCGCGCCAGATTTCCTCGCTGGAGGAGAGCCTCAATGTGGCCCTCTTCCATCGCCATGCGCGCGGCCTCATCCTCACCGAACAGGGCGAACTGCTCTATCGCACGGCGCATGAAGTGTTCTCGAAGCTGGCCATGGCCGAGGCGCAACTGGCCGAGTCCAAGGATCGGCCCAAGGGCCAGTTGAAGGTGACGGCGACCCAGGCGTTCGGCTCGTCCTGGCTCACCCCCTGCCTGCTGGAATTCATCGACCTATATCCGGATGTCGAGGTCGATCTGGTCCTCGAGGACCGCGAGCTTGATCTCTCCATGCGCGAGGCCGATGTCGCCATCCGCATGGCGCCGCCGCGCCAGCCGGAACTCATCCAGCGCCACCTGATGACGGTGCATCTCAATATCTATGCGGCGCCCGCCTATCTAAAGCGCCACGGCATTCCGAAGGTGCCGGAGGATCTCGACCAGCATCGCATCATTGTCTACGGCAATGACACGCGCCCGCCGGTCGAGGATATGGACTGGCTGCTGGTCGCCGGCACGCGCAAGGACAAGCCGCGCCGGCCGATCCTCAAGGTGAATTCGGTCTATGCCATCCTGCGGGCGGTACAGAGCGGATTGGGTCTTGCCAGCCTGCCGGAATTCATGGTGAGCGAAGGGACCAGCCTGGTGCGCGTCCTCCCGGAACTGCAGGGGCCGCGCATCGACGCCTATTTCGTCTATCCGGAAGAGCTGCGCAATTCCAAGCGCATCCAGGTCTTCCGCGATTTCCTGCTGCGCAAGGTCGCCGAAGGGCGCATGCAGGGCTGAAGCCCTGCCGCAACGCCCCCGGCGGCCGGTTACCACAGGAAGGGTCGATCGGCTGCCTCGCGCCAATCCTCGAGTTCGAGCTTGGCCAATACCGCAAATCCACCCGCGCCATCGGGACGGATCACCGCCGCATCCGCCCGTCCCAGCTGGATGCCGGTCAATTCCAGGAACTGGAAGTCGTTGCCGATGACGATCGTATTGCTGCCTGCAGGCGGCTTGCTCGACAGGACCTGCGCGACGAATGCCGGGTCGTAGACGCGTGGCTCGAGATCAGCGCGGCCGAAGGCGAGCAACGCGGTGTCGCGCGTACGGCATTGCGCATTGGCGATGACGCGGTCGAACACGATGCCAAGTCGGCGCATATAGACGCCGATATCCCAGGCCTGCGCCCGGCCCCTGTTGTTCAGGTTGCGCTGCTGGCTGCAATCGGCGAATTCCGCCGGCGAGGAGAATCGATCGAGTTTTTCCTTTGGTCCCTTATGGCGGTCGGCATGGCGCAGATAGACGACGTAACCGCCCTGCCGCAGGCTGGCAATGGCGTGGGCCTCGTCCAACTCGTTGCCGATTGCCGCGGCGGCGCAGGTCAGTGCGCCGACCGCCAGGCAGCCAATGAGGACACGAAGGACGGTGCGGCGGCAGGCCGGCAACACGGACTGCCGCGCCTGCTCCCAAACACTTCTAGCGGTACCGGTTTGATCTCCGGCTGGGGTTGCGGCGGGAAATGGCACGAATTGGCTCCGACTGTTCCGGCGGCAGCCATAGCGCGCCGCCCTTTATGGGCGACCAATGAGCATATTGCAGGTGATAGCAGGCTGACGCCCGCGCGAACCTCGCGTGAATATCCGGCGCCAATCGCCCCGCGGTGCGTGGCGCCGGTGGCCTCGGTCAGCCCCGGCGTCCGGCCAGCAGCGCCTCCATCTGCCTCTGCTTCTTCTCGTTGTTGATGACGAGGATGGCGTGGGCCGCTGCGATCAGCCAGATGACGAAGCCGGGCGAGCCGCCGAGGAAGAGGCTGAAGATGAAGACGACCCAGGCCAGCACATAGATCAGCAGGTTGAAGATCGCCTGGAAGATCTTGCCGTAGAGCAGCAAAGCCAGTGGCGGGAAAATGAGCGCGATCAGGTAGATCATGTAGCGGGCTGCTCCTCGCATGCCTGGGTTGAAGACGGCCGCCATGGCGGGTCAGCCGAGAAGGCGGGTTCCCGCGCGGGTGTCTAGTTAGATGGGGTCGATCCGTTTTCCGGCAAGCCGGTTCCGGGATGTCAGCCAAATCCGGGAAGTCGGCCGCGGCGGCCAAACATGTGATGAATTGGGCTCATCTGGCCCGGGAACGACAGAAAAGTCGTGATTCGAAAACTCTGCCGAGTCGATAGGGAATTCATGGCTGCAACAGTCCCGCGGCTGTCAGAGGTCGGTGAAATTGGCAATCGCGCCGGCCTGCGACAGAATCGCCCGCACTGCACAATGTCCCGCCACATAGATGTAACTAATTGAAAAATTTAACTATCAACGATATGCAAGTGGCGCATGCCGCGTCTGTGAATTTGACTCTGGTTAGGGGGCGCGAATGCTCTATCCTGCCGCCGTGCCCGACAGCCACACTGTTGCACGGAAGTTACAGTTTGAATCTTTAATGGTTCGCACGGTTGACGAGTCACGATGCAGCCACAATTTCCAGCCAGAGTGATCCTGGCAAAGAGATGATGGCGCGGTGATCGCGGGTAAGGATTTCGAAGCGCAAGCTTCACCGAGTTTCGGAGCAGATGCTCCAGCGAGTTTCGAAGCGCAAGCTTCACATCGAATTCGGGCGCGATGCCCGGATGGGGTCTTCGGACCCTACGTCTCCCAGACGTAAAGCCTCCCTGTTTAACTTGCCGGGCCTCGTGCCCGGCAATTTTTTTGGCCGCGACGCGTCCCCCGCCCACTAGAACCCTCCCGCCAGGACCTCCGCCTGACCGTTTGGCGATGCCCGGTCAGCCCCGGTCAGCTATGTCTGGCCAGTCCCGGCAAGGTGCCCCACAATACCCCGCTCGCGATCGAATGATGCGGAGGTAGGTCCATGGGGTGGTACCGCGCCGACCAGAAGATCCGGTATGCATTGCCCATGCTGATGCTCGCTGTCGCCGCGGCGCTGGCCGTCATGTCAGGGCACGGCAGCCCGCTGCGGGCCCAAGAGGCCACCGCCGTCGATGTCGCCCTGGTCCTGGCGGTGGATGCGTCCGGCAGCATTTCGCCTGCCGAGTTCCAGTTGCAGAAGGAAGGCATCGCCGCCGCCATCACCAATGACGAAGTGCTGGCCGCGATCACCGAGGGTCGGCACGGCCGCATCGCCATCGCCTATGTCGAATGGGGCGGACCGGCCAACGCCCAGATCGTGGTCGACTGGATGCTGGTGGGCGATACCGCCACGGCCGAGGATTTTGCGGTCACCGTGCTGGGCGCGGAAAGGTCGTCGCAGAGCTATAACGCGCTTGGCGATGCGATCGCGCTGTCGACCGCCCTCATTGCCCAGTGCCCCTGCCGCCCGACCCGTCGCGTCATTGATGTCTCCGGCGACAATCCGGACAACCGCAGCCAAATGCCGGCACCGCTGGCGCGCGACGCCGCCGTGGCGGCACGCATCACGATCAACGCGCTGGCCATCCTCAATGATGGCGGGCTGGGTACCGGCGGCCAGCCCTGGCTGGTGGAGAACTACCAGGCCAACGTGATTGGCGGCTTCGCCGCCTTCGTCATGACCGCCACCGACCGCGCCGATTTCGCCCGCGCGCTCCGGCAGAAGATGATCCTTGAGATCGCCGGCCTGGAGCCCGATGCGCCGCCGGCCGATCGTGTGCAGACGGCCGGCGATTAGTGCTGCCACGCAGGGCGCGCATGCGCGCTGCGCCGCCACTGCATAGCGCGATCCATCGCACTGGAAATTGAACCGCCGTTCAGGCAGGGTGACGCCCATCGACAGAACGGCTTCGCCTTTCGTCATTTCCAATGCTGCGGAGCCCAGGCTTGACTTCCCCAGGCGTCACTTCCCCCGGCATGAAGGCCGAACAGATCAACTGGCGCACCCTGATTGCCGCCTGCGCCGCGGTCTGCGTCTTCTCATTTTCGCTCGGCGAGATGTTTCCGCTCCTCGCCCTCAACATGGAAAGCTGGGGGGTGAGCGAGGCCGTCATCGGCATCAACACGGCGATGGCGCCCATCGGCATCCTGCTGGCCGGACTCATCATCCCGCGCCTCTCCCACATGTTCGGCGGCCGCCGCGTCGCCATGTTCATGGCCGGGGCGACGGGTACCATCTTCCTGCTTTACCCGACCTTTCCCGACCTCTGGGCGTGGTTCCCGCTGCGCCTGCTGCAGGGCGTCACGGTGGCGACATTGTTCGCCCTCAGCGAGGCCTGGGTCCTCGCCAATGCCAAGGGCGAGATCCGCGGGCGCGTGGTCGGCATCTATGCCACCTGCATCTCGGCCACTTTCGGCGTCGGCGCCGCGGTGGTGAGCTGGACCGGGATCGAGGGCTATCTGCCCTTCATGGTCGGTGCCGCGGTCCTGTTCCTCGCCATCCTGCCGATCAGCCTGGTATCGGACAGCGCCGATCGCGCCGCGGACGAGCCGCATGTCTCGATGCTTTCCTTCCTGCCCAAGGCGCCGATGCTGCTCCTCGCCATCGTCGTACATGCCATCTTCGACGGCGGCATGCTGGGCTTCCTCGCCGTCTATGGCGTGCGCTTCGGCATGAGCGAAAGCATTGCCGCCCTCACCATCACGGCACTATCCCTCGGCAACGTCTTTTTCCAGATCCCGATCGGCTGGGTCGCCGACCGCACCTCGAAGCGCGGTACGATGGTGGGCTGCTTCATCACCGCCGTGATCTGCCTTGCCATGCTTCCGGCCGCGATCGACACGATCTGGATCTGGCCGCTGGCCCTGGTCTCGGGCGCCGCCGGCTTCGGCATCTATACGGTGGGGCTGGCCGAGCTGGGCGACCGCTTCAGGGGCCGCGACCTCATCGCCGGCACTGCGGCCTTCTCGACCATGTGGGGTTTCGGCGCCCTGGTCGGTGCCGCCATGTGCGGCGTCGCCATGGATCTGTTCGGTCCGCACGGATTCCCGGCCAGCCTGATCGTCGTCTTCGTCGGCTATCTGCTGGTCCTCGCCCTCATCACCTGGTATCGCAAGCGACGGGCCGTCAGGCCGATTTGACGCCGGCCAGGAAGGATTGCACGTGGTCGCGCAATTCATCCGATTTCTGGCTCACCTCATGCGCAGCACCCAGCACCTGCTTGGCCGCGTCGCCGGTGCGGTCGGCTGCCTGGTTGACCGCCGCGATGTTGCGGCTGACCTGATTGGTACCATCGGCCGCCTCCTGCACGTTACGCGCGATCTCCTGTGTGGCGGCTCCCTGCTGCACCATGGCCGAGGCGATTGAGCCGACGATCTCGTTGATGCGGGAGATGGTGCCGGCAATGCCGCGAATGGCATCGACCGCCTCCGATGTGGCGCTCTGCACGGCATTGATCTGGCCAGCGATCTCGTCCGTCGCATTGCCGGTCTGGGTGGCGAGGTTCTTCACTTCCGATGCCACCACGGCAAAGCCCTTGCCGGCATCGCCGGCGCGCGCCGCCTCGATCGTGGCGTTGAGGGCCAGCAGGTTGGTCTGGCCGGCGATGTCGTTGATCAATTGCACCACGGCGCCGATCTTCTCGGCCGCGGCATAGAGACCCTCGACCAGGGTGTTGGTCGCATTGGCCTGGCTGGTCGCCTCGCCGGCGATCTTGGCGCATTCGTCGATCTGGCGCGAGATCTCGGCCACCGAGGCGTTCAATTCCTCGGTCGCCGAAGCGACTGTCTGCACGTTCTGCGAGGCCTCGGCCGAGGCATTGGCGACAGTAGCGGCCAGATGCGCGGTATCGCCGGCGGTGCCGGTCATCGAATTGGCCGTGCCCTGCAGGCGGCCGGCGGACTCAGCCAGATCGCCAAGGACACCGCTTACCGCCCGGTCGAAATTCTGGGTCAGGTCGCCAATGCGCTCGGCGCGGCGCGCGCGCGCGGCCTGGTCCGCGGCCTCGCGGGCGGCGAGGTCGCGCGCCGTCTGCATGCTGTCCTTGAACACGTTGACGGCCTTCGCCATGGCCCCCACCTCATTGCCAAGCTCGGTATCCGGTACAACGACGTCGAGATTGCCGCGGGCCAGTTCGCCCATGACGCCGGTCATGCGGCTGATCGGCCGCGTGGTGGCGCGGATGGCAACGAAAGCGATGGCAAGGGCGATCAGCAGGCCGGCGACCAGCATGCCGATCATCGCCAGCTGCAGGTTGCCGGCGCTGACGATGGCAGTCTTGCCGTCCGCGGCCAGCAGCATGGCCTGGCGATCCACCAGCCCGCCATGACGCGATCCGTCCGCGCCGCGCGCACCGCCGAGCAGCACCAGGATCTGCTCGGCCAGCGGCGCCACCGCGCCGTTCAGCTGCTTCTGCGCCAGGTTCCAGTCGTCGGATTTGCGGATGGTAACGATCTGCTCGGGCAGCACGGCCAGCTTCTCATGCGCATTCAGCAGCGTCTTGTGGGCACCCTTCTGGCCGCTGGTGAAGAGCCCCGTCATCTTGTCGATCGTCTTCAGGCGGCTGGCCGTCACCTTCCAGTTCTTGTCGAATTCCTTCTGGAAGACCTCGTTGCCGGTGATGACGAAGGCGCGCAGGCTGGCCTGGGCCAGGGAAAAGGCGGTGCGCAGATCGGAAAGTGCGATCAGCAATTCCTTGCGCTCCTCGGTCGCCGGCTGCGCCAGCTCCTCGTTCATCATACCGGCGATGCTCTTGAGGATCGTGGTGATCTGCTTGTCGCCCTCCTGGTTGAGCAGCTTGAGGGCCGGTTGTTCGTCCGGACTGTGGGCAACGGCCTCGGCTGCGTCCTGCGCCGCACGGAAGCTGCCAAGCGCCGCCTTTACGGCCTGCCAGTCAGCGACGTCGGTGGCGTCGGACCAGCCGGCGGCAAGGCCATCGATCGCGGCGACATTTCCGTCGATGCGCTGCCATGAATCGGCACGGTCCTGTTTGAAGCTTTCGCTCCCGGTCAGCATCCAGTCGCGCAAGGCGGCGAGCGATCCCTGGACATTGGCGACAAGCTCGCTGCCGGCGGTTGTCATCGGCAGGCGTTCTTCGACCATGGCCTGGGTGATCGCTGCGGAATTGCGGGCCTGCCAGAAATTGACCGCGATCACCACGACGAGGATCGCCGCGACGGCGCCGAAGCCCAGCAACAGCAAAGTCCTGATGCGCAGATTGGCGAGTCCAGCGATCATTCGGATTTTCCCTTGTGGTTTAGCGATTTGCGCCAGCCTAGCGCCAGAGGCTTAAGGAATTGCGATGTCGGTACAATCCCGAAAAATGGGCCCTAATTCGACGCCGGACTCGCCTCACAGCGTCTTCGAAGCCACGCCACCCGACAACCGACCATTCATGAAACACGCTAAAAATCATACTATTATATAAGTTTCGAACTGGTCCGGTCGGATGCACCCGCCGTATCGATCAAGACCAATTGCTCCAGACCCAGACAGAAGGCCGCGACCGTGAACATGATCAGTTTTGCCCAATCCGTCCGGATGCACCGGGACATCGCACTCGAAGATATCGGGCAGTACCCGGACCTCGCGACGGCCCTGGCGGCCTGGCAGGGCTCCGGTGGCGATCGCCTGCCGGCCAGCGTCGATCCCCTGGCACTGCCGCGCCAGTTGTTACCCTATGTCATGTTGCTGGACCTGGAAGAGAACCCGGCCGCCTCGGACCTTCCCTATTGCCTGCGGGTGCGCCTGGCCGGCACCTATATCTGCGACAAATATGGCAGCGAGATGCGAGGCCGGACCACCGACGATTTCTTCGCCCCCACCGACGCGCGCCATGTGGTCGAAGCGGCCCTCCAGGTTGCGCAGTTCGGCCTGCCGAGCCTGGCCGAGCGGCAATATGTCACTCTCGAGGGTGGAATCTGGTCATATGTGCGCCTGATCGCGCCGCTGTCGCGCGACGGCAAGCGGGTGGACAGCTTTTTCAAGGTGCTGGACCCCGCCACCTTGCGCCAGCACGAGGTGACCCCGGCGGCGGCGTGACCAATCTTTCGGCGCCGGTTACGCGGCGCCGGCATCACCACCATAGCGGCGCAGGAACATGTCGACGGCACCGGTCACCACGGTGTCGGCATCCGGTGCCTCTGGGTCGGGACAATCCAGCAGGATCTGCAGATAGAGCGGCCCGCGCACCATGCCGCAGAAGAGATCTGCGGCGAGGCGGGGATTGTCGACCCTGAGTTGGCCACGTTCCGTCATCTCGGCGAGGTAGCTGCCGAGCAGCCGCTTGAACGAACGCGGCCCGTTATCGTAATAGCCGCGGGCAAGCTCCGGAAAGCGCGGCCCCTCGGCCACGATGGTGCGGTAGATCGCCATGGTGCGCGGCGCCAGCAGGAAACCGGCCACGGCTCGGCCGATCCGTGTCAGGGCGGTCCTGGCATCGGGCGCATCGCGCACCTCCGGCATGACAGTCTCGGCATAGGTGCGGCAGGCCTGCCCGACGATAGCAACGAACAACTGTTCCTTGCTGGCGAAATGGGCATAGACGGTGGCCTTGGAAACGCCGGCCGCTCTTGCCACCTGATCCATGCTGACGGCGGCGAAACCATGCTCGGAAAAGAGTGCCCGCGCCGCCTCCACCACCTGCAACGCCTTCGGCGACAAATCGGCGCCGGTTTCCGGATGGGTCAGGGGTCGGGTCGCCTCCTCTGACAATATCGTCTTCTTATTCAATGCATTGGCCATTCGGATCGGCTGCCTTCGCGGTTGCTCTGTCATTTCGGCATGACTGAACTGATCAGTTTAGTTTAGCCTTGACTCTGGGAATTCGGCAAGCCATTTTCAAGCAACATTGAACTGAACAGTTCAGTTCACCCAAATTTCCGGAGTCCCGCCATGCGCAAACTCATCCTGCGTTCCGGCATAACCCTCATCCTCCTCGCCGCTGCCGCCGGCGGCTATCACTGGTGGCAGCAGGTCCGCTTCGTGGAATCGACCGACAATGCCTATGTCGAGGGCGATATCGCGATCATCAGCCCCCGCATCGAAGGGTATGTCGCGTCCGTCGCCATCGGCGACAACCAGGCGGTTCGGGCCGGCGACGTGCTGGTGACGATCGAGGATTCCGATTTCCGCGCCCGCGTCGCCCAGGCCGAGGCCGCGCTGGCCGGGGCGGAGGCCAACCTCGCCACCATCGGCAGTCAGATCACCTATCAGGATGCGCGCATCGCCGAAATGGTGGCGGCGGAAAAATCCGCCGGCGCCGAACTGACCCGGGCGCGCCAGGCTTTCGAGCGCAACCAGAAACTGGTCGCCAGCAAGATCATCGGCACGCAGGAGATGGACACCATCACCGCGACCCGGCTCAAAGCGGAAGCCGAGGCCTCGCGCATCGCTGCCGGTCTGGTGGCCGAGCGCGCGCAGAAGGGCGTACTGGAAGCCAACCGCATCGAGGCGATGGCACGGGTCGACGAAGCTGCGGCCAATCTGCGCCTCGCCCGGAACGATTTCGAGAAGACCGTGATCCGCGCGCCAATCGACGGCGTCATCGGCAATCGCACCGTCCGCGTCGGGCAGTTCGTGCAGCCCGGCTCGCAATTGCTGGCGCTGGTGCCGAGCGCGGTCCATGTCGTCGCCAACTTCAAGGAGACCCAGCTTGAACACATGCAACCGGGGCAAAAGGTGAGCATCTCGGTCGATGCCTTCCCGAGCCGCCCGGTCACCGGCGTCGTAGAAAGCTTCTCGCCCGCCTCCGGCACCGAGTTCAGCCTGCTGCCGGCCGAAAATGCCACCGGCAATTTCACCAAGATCGTGCAGCGCGTGCCGGTGCGCATCACCCTGGACCCGCAGAACACAATGAACGGCCTGCTGCGCCCCGGCCTGTCGGTCGTGGTCAGCGTCGACACGCAATCGGCGGGCGAGGCAAAGCTCGCCGGCAACAGCGGCTGGCTGTTCGGCGCGGCACAGGCCGCCGGCGAATAGCCGCCCTGCCGCCCGCCCCAGACAGATCAATCCCGACAGAAAGACTGCGGCCATGCCCGACCGGGCCCCGACGATGCGCGACTGGATCGGCTTCATGGTCATGGTGGTCGGCATGTTCATGGCGATCCTCGACATCCAGATCGTCTCGTCTTCCCTGAGCGAGATACAGGCGGGCCTTGCCGCCAGTTCCGACGAAGCGACCTGGATCCAGACCTCCTATCTCATCGCCGAGGTGATCTCGATACCGCTTTCGGGCCTGCTGGCGCGCCTGCTTTCGACACGCGTGCTGTTCAGCCTGTCGGCCGCGGGCTTCACGCTCGCCAGCGCTCTCTGTGCCATGGCCTGGGATATCAACTCGATGATCGTGTTCCGCGCCCTCCAGGGTTTCATCGGCGGCGCCATGATCCCGACCGTGTTCGCGACCGCCTATAGCTTCTTTCCCCCGTCAAAGCGCAACATGCTCTCGGTCCTGATGGGCCTCATCGCCACCATGGCGCCGACCCTGGGCCCGACCATCGGCGGCTATATCACCGAGATATCGAGCTGGCACTGGCTGTTCCTGGCCAATCTCGCCCCCGGCATCCTGGTCGCCGGCGCGGTCTGGCTGCTGGTCGATGTCGACCGGCCCGACTGGTCGCTGCTGCCCGGCCTCGACTATCTCGGCCTGCTTTTCATGGCGGTCTTCCTGGGCAGCCTGGAATTCGTGCTCGAAGAGGGACCGCGTGACGACTGGTTCGAGGACCACCTCATCCAGATCTTCGCCGTGGTTTCGGCCATCGGTGGACTCCTTTTCGTCTGGCGGGTGCTGACCTATCGGCAGCCGATCGTCGACATCCGCGCCTTTGCCAACCGCAATTTCCTGATCGGCTGCAGTTTCAGCTTCGTGATCGGCATCGGCCTCTACGGTTCGACCTATCTGCTGCCGCTCTACCTGTCGCATATCCGCAACTACTCGGCGCTCGATATCGGCGTCGTCATGATCGTGACCGGCGCGTTCCAGTTCATGTCGGCGCCGGTCGCCGGCAGGCTTGCCAATCACCTCGACCCGCGGGCAATGCTGGCCTTCGGCCTCGGCCTGTTCGGCCTTGGCGCCTATCTGCAATCGCTGCTGACGGCGGAATGGGGCTTTTGGGAGTTTTTCCTGCCCCAGGCCTGCCGCGGCTTCGCCCTCATGTTCCTGTTCATCCCGATCAACGCGGCGGCCCTCGGCACCCTGCCGGCCGAGCGGGTCAAGAATGCAAGCGGCCTCTACAACCTGATGCGCAATCTGGGCGGTGCCGTCGGCCTCGCCGCCATCAATTCGGTCCTCAACGACCGGTTCGCTCTGCACTGGAAACGTCTGGTGGAGAGCTTGCCGGCGGGCAATCCCAATGTCGAGGCCTTCCTCGACCAGGCGCAGCATGGCATGCAGGGGGCGATGGGTGGCCAGAGCGCCGCTGGCGCGGTGAGGATGCTGGGCGATCTGGTCCATCGCGAGGCCCAGGTGATGACCATGGCCGACGTGCAATTCCTGATGGGGCTGCTATTCGTGTCGGGCATCTTCCTGGTGCCGCTGCTGCGCCGCCCACGCGGTGCCGTCGCGGCCGATCACTGAAAAAATGCTGTTCCCGCCAGCAAGTGGCTCACCGGGGATAGCGGTTCTCCAGCACCAGAAACCAGGGTCGCACATCATCCCTGGCGAGGCGTCCTGCCGCGTCGATCTGGCGCTCGGTGCGGCTGACGGAATTGCGCACATTGCCGCCGATCGACCACAGCCTGCCCACCCCGGTGAGGACGACGATATCGCAATGAAGCGTGGCGCCGACCGGGATAACGTCGAAGCGCTCGATCTTCTGTCCGGCGCGGGTGGCACAGATGAGATCGCCCGGCCTTGGCGCATAATCTTCCGGCGGATGGGCGCGCCATTTCCCGCCCCCGGCGGCGATCGCGGCGCGGAGGTAGCCGGCATGGGTGGCACTGGGCGGCATCTCCTCCGCCGGAACGCCTGCCTCGGCCATCACCCATGAGATGAAGGCGGCCGACCAGGGCTTGTCGACATCAAAGCCGCGCCAATCCGAGCCGACCGCCCGCCAGTATTTGGCGACCAGCGCGTCGCCGCGCCGCTCGTCCTCCCAGAAGCCGACGGGCGCGATGATCTCGCGGCCGAGCGCGTCGAAGCGGATGGTCTGGCCGTTGAAGGCGGCCCATTCCTGTTCGGCCAGGCGGATGATGCTGGCGCGGACGGTTTCCGGCGGCGCGAGCGGCCGCGGCGGCATGGCGGCAGCACAGCCTGACAACATGACAAGCAGCAGCAGCAGCGGCAGTTTCCGGAGGGGTCGCGCGTGGCTCATGACTTGAGCTTAGCGCGACCCGCGTCCAGAATGAAACCTTCGCCGACCGGAACGGGGACCATGAGAATACGAATCATCGCTCTTGGCCGGGCCAGGGCCGGCCCGGAGAAGTCCCTCGTCGAGACCTATGCCGGGCGTCTGACCTGGCCTTGCGAGATCGTCGAGCTCGAGGCGAAAAAGGGCCTCGAAGGTGCAGCGCTGGTTTCCGCCGAAGCTGCCCTCATCGACAAGGCTTTGCAGAAGGGTACGGGCGGGCAGCGAGCGGTGATCGCCCTGGACGAGCGGGGCCAGGTCTTTGGCAGCCGCGAGTTCGCCCGCCGCCTCGGCGCCTTGGCCAACCAGGGCTATGCCGAGATCGTCTTCGTCATCGGCGGCGCCGACGGCCTTGCCCCGGCGATCCGCGATCGCGCCGACCTGCTGCTGGCATTCGGCGCCATGACCTGGCCGCACATGCTGGTGCGGGTCCTGCTGATGGAGCAGATCTATCGCGCCCAGACCATTCTGGCCGGCCATCCATATCACCGCGACTGATCCGCCACGCCGATCGGCCGTAATAATCGGGTGGTTGGTCGCGGGCGAGGCAAGTACCCGGGCGCTTTATCCTGCTGGCGCATTCAGCCGGATCGGGTTAATTCTGGACCCGGCCCAAACAGTCCGGAAAGCCGATGAAATCGACTCAGATCAAACCCGTGGTTCTGTGCATCCTCGATGGCTGGGGCCATCGCCATGAGCAGGAGGACAATGCCGTTCTTCTGGCCGAGACGCCGAACTGGGACCAGATGACCGCTGCCTATCCCTGGAGCCTGGTCGACGCCTCCGAGCTCTATGTCGGCCTGCCCGAGGGGCAGATGGGAAATTCCGAGGTCGGCCACATGAATCTCGGCGCCGGGCGCGTCGTCATGCAAGATCTGCCACGCATCGACCGCGCCATCGCCGATGGCAGCATCGCCAAATTGCCGGAACTGGAAAAGTTTGTCGCGAAGATGCGGGCCAGCAAGGGCGACGTGCAGTTGATGGGCCTGCTGTCGCCGGGTGGTGTGCATTCGCATCAGGATCACATGGTGGCGCTGGCCCGGGTCCTGTCGGCGGCGGGGCTCGGCGTCGTCATTCACGGCTTCCTCGACGGCCGCGACACGCCGCCGCAAAGCGCCAGGGGCTTCGTCGCAGATTTCGAGGCCAAGATCGCGAACCTGCCCAATGTCCGAATCGGCACATTGGGCGGGCGCTACTACGCCATGGACCGCGACAAGCGCTGGGAGCGCGTGACGCTGGCCTATGACGCCTTCCATGGCGAGGCGCCGCGTGTGGCAACGGCACAGGCCGCCATCGCCGAGGCCTATCTGCGCGGCGAGACCGACGAATTCGTCAAGCCCACGCTGATCGGCAATTTCCCCGGCTTCAGACAGGGCGACGGATTGCTGATGGCGAATTTCCGCGCCGACCGCGCCCGGCAATTGCTTACCACGCTGATCGATCCCGGTTTCAAGGAGTTCCCGCGCAAGAAGGTGACCAGTTTCGCCGCCGTACTGGGCATGGTCGAATATTCGGCCGAACTGGCGAAACTGATGCCCTGCCTGTTCCCACCGGTCGAACTGACCCGGACACTGGGCGAGATCGTGGCCGATCATGGGATGAAGCAGCTGCGCATGGCCGAGACCGAGAAATACGCCCACGTCACCTTCTTCTTCAATGGCGGCGAGGAAGGGCTGTTTCCGGGGGAGGAGCGCATTCTGGTGCCGAGTCCCAAGGTCGCGACCTATGACCTGATGCCGGAAATGTCGGCCTATGAGCTGACCGACAAGCTGGTCGACGCAATCCAGTCGGAGAAGTTCGACCTCATCGTCGTCAACTATGCCAATGGTGACATGGTGGGTCACAGCGGCAATCTGGCCGCCGCGGTAAAGGCGGTCGAGGTGGTCGACGCCTGCCTTGGCCGCGTGCGCGATGCGGTCGTCGCCAAGGGCGGCGCGCTGCTGATTACCGCCGACCACGGCAATTGCGAGATGATGAAGGACCCGGTGACCGGCGAACCGCACACCGCCCATACGCTCAACCGTGTGCCCTTCATCCTGGTCAATGCGCCGGCATGGGCGGCAAAACTGAAGGACGGGCGCCTGGCCGACGTGGCGCCGACCATTCTTGCCCTGCTCGGCATCACGCAGCCGCGCGAGATGACCGGTGAATCACTGATCATGGGCGGCAGCGCGCAGCAGCGGGAAGATGCCTCGGCGCGCGCCTGATCCCCGCCAGGTAGAACGCGGTGCCGACAGGATCGGTCCCGCCTGGCACCGGCCTAGCGCCGGCCTCGCCACGTTGCTGGCCGTACTGCTGGTGGTGACGCCGCTTGCCGCCGCGCAGGACACGGACGATCTCGAAAACGTCCAGCAGGAGATCGAGACGAGCCGCAAGGCCGCCGAAGCGCTGGCCAAGAAGGCGGCCAGCCTGGAAAAGGAGGTGGCCGATCTGCAGGCCGCCCTCATCAAGGCGGCGGCAGACGTGCAGAAGCGTGAACGCGAGGTATCCGAGATCGAGAATACGCTGGCCTCGCTGACGGAGGCCGAGGCCGAGAAGGCGGGCAGCCTCAAACAGGGGCGCGCCGAATTGTCTGCGACCCTGGTCGCCCTGCAGCGGCTCGCCACCCGGCCGCGCCAGGCACTGCTGTTCGCCGACGAATCCCCCATCGACATGGCACGCTCGGCGCGACTGCTCGGCATCGTGACTCCGGCCCTCGACAGCCGCGCCCGGACGTTGCGCAGCGAGCTTACCGACATCAAGGGCCTGCGCCAGGAAATGGCGATGCGGCGCGACCAGCTGACTGCGGCCCTGGCGGATCTCGCCGACGAGAACCAGCGTCTGTCCAAGCTGGTGGCCAAGAAGGCGGGGCAGCAGAAATCGACCCAAGCCGAGACCGAGGCCACCCGGCAGCGCCTGGCGCGCCTCGCCGATCAGGCCAAGAACCTGCAGGACCTGATTGCCCGCCTGGAGAAGACGGAACTGGCCGCGCCAGCGGCACCCGCGCCACCCGCCCCGGTGGAGGCCAAGGGGCAAGGACAGGAGAATGCAGAGGCGGCCCAAATCGCCGCCCTGCCGCAGCCGCGTACCGAGAAACCGGCCGATCTTCGGAAATTCCCCAAGAATCTGTCCCAGTTGACCAGTCCGGCCAGCGGCAAGGTGGTCCGCCGGTTCGGTGCCCGAACGGAACCCGCCGGTACGCTGAAGGGAATCGAGATCGAAACCCGCCCCGGCGCCCAGATTGTTGCCACATTTGACGGCCAGATTGTGTTCGAAGGGCCGTTCCGCGGCTATGGGCAAATATTGATCATCGAGCATGCGGGTGGGTATCATACCGTCCTGGCTGGGCTCGACCGCGTCGTTGTCCAGGTCGGACAATGGCTTAAGGCTGGAGAACCCCTTGGCAGAATGGGGGCTTCCGGCAGGAACGAGGATGGAACCGAAAGCGGCCGGCCGAAATTGTATGTCGAATTGCGGCGCGACGGCGAACCCGTCGACCCGGCGCCGATGATGGCCGCCCAGAACAATTGATCGGTACAATTGATCGGTACAATTGATTGCATGAATTATGACGCCGCCAGGGTCGAGCGCCGCCAGTACCGGACGGGCAGCCAGGGCAGCAAGGGCCACAACAACAAAGGTCAGTAAGTAAGATGATCCGCAAAACGCTCCTCGCCGCCACCGCGCTCGCAGCCGGCATGTTCATCGGCGCCGTCGCCTTCCATCCCGGCTTCGTCGCCGCCCAGTCCGAGAACGACGCGGCGAACGGGGACGCCGCGACGAAGAAGCCGGTCAATACCTACCAGCAGCTCAATCTGTTCGGCGAGGTGTTCGAACGGGTGCGCGCCGGCTATGTCGAGGAAACGGAAGACGACAAGCTGATCGAGGCTGCGATCAACGGCATGCTGACATCGCTCGATCCGCATTCCAGCTACATGAACGCGGATTCCTACCAGGACATGCAGGTGCAGACCCGCGGCGAGTTCGGCGGCCTCGGCATCGAGGTCACCATGGAAAACGGCCTCATCAAGGTGGTCTCACCCATGGACGATACGCCGGCCGCCCGCGCCGGCATCCAGCCCGGCGATCTGATTGCCCAGCTCAATGGCGAGCCGGTGATGGGGCTGACCCTCAACGAGGCAGTCGACAAGATGCGTGGCGAGGTCGGCACCAGCATCACCCTGACCATCCTGCGCGGCGACCAGGACGCGTTCGAGGTCACGCTGAAGCGCGCCGTCATCGAACTGAAATCGGCCCGCTGGGAGCTGGAAGACGGCAATATCGGCTATATCCGCATCACCTCGTTCTCGGAGAAGACCGATTCCGGCCTGCGCGGCGCCATCGACGAGTTGAAAAAGGCGACCAAGGGCGAACTGGCCGGTCTGGTGCTGGATCTGCGCAACAATCCCGGCGGGCTGCTCGACCAGGCGATCGCCGTATCGGACGACTTCATGGAGAAGGGCGAGATCGTCTCGACCCGCGGCCGCAATCCGGACGACGCGCAGCGCTGGAACGCGGAAGGCGGCGACCTGATCGAGGGCAAGCCGATCGTGGTGCTGGTGAATGGCGGCTCGGCCTCGGCCTCGGAGATCGTCGCCGGCGCCCTGCAGGATCACGGTCGCGCGGTGATCCTCGGCACGCAATCCTTCGGCAAGGGCTCGGTGCAGTCGATCATGGGCATCCCTGGCCATGGCGCCATCCGCCTCACCACGGCGCGCTACTACACCCCCTCCGGCCGCTCGATCCAGGCCAAGGGCATCGAGCCCGATATCGTGGTCGAACAGGCCAAGATCGAGAAGCTGGGCGGCGACAACCGCCCGCACGAAGCCGACCTCAAGGGTGCGCTCGCCAATCCCGATGGCAGCACGGACGAGAACGCGGTCGAGCAGACGGAGAACCAGGACGACAACGCAACGAATGGCGAAGCGGCCAATGGCGAGGCTGGCGCCGCCGAGAAGCCGGACGAGCCCTTCGTCGGCTCGGAACGCCAGCAGATTGCGCGTCCGGACGAGGATTTCCAGCTGGCGCGGGCCCTCGACCTGCTGCGCGGCCTCAACCTGCTGCAGAGCAAGGCCAGCAATTAGGGCGCGCCGGAGCGCCCGGCGGCCATGGCCGACAAGGAACCGCAGCGCCTCGAAGATGCCATCATCGCTCCCCCGCCCGAAAAGCGGGGGAGTTTTGTTGGCGGGCCGGGCATCATCTTCCTTTTCCTGATCCTGCTGATCGTGGCCGGCATCGGAATCTATGGCGCAGCCACCGGCAATCTAGGCCGCTGGGTCGACGCCGCGCGGCACGGCGAGGTGGCGCGACTGTTCGAACCCGGTTCCGGCCTGGCGCCGGCGATGGCACCCGCCAGTTCCGGCGTGCCGGCGCCGGGCGTTGCTGGACAGGGCGGCGAAAGGGCGCTGGTGCTGACGCCGATGACACCGGCCGAGTTGCTGGCCACCCGTCAGCCGCCACGCAGCCTGCATCTGCCTGCCGGCGGATTCGACCAGCCACCGGTCGACCGTTATGCGCGGGCGGCCCTGTTCATGGGCCAGCGCCCGCGCCTCGCCGTCACCATCGTCAATCTCGGCCATAACAGTGCGGTGACCGCAGCCGCCATCGCCGATACGCCGCCCGAGGTGAGTCTGAGCTTCAGCCCCTATGCCCCGGACCTTGCCGCCTGGATCGCGGCGGCCCAGGCCTTCGGCCATGAAGTGCTGGTCGATATGCCGCTGGAGAGCCGCGCCTATCCGGCAGTCGACCCCGGTCCGCTTGGCCTGCTCACCGCCCTCAACGAGCAGGAAAACACCGCTCGCCTCGACCGGCTCCTGGCCGGGGCCGATGGCGTGCTGGGTGTCGCCACCCAGGGCGGCGACCGCTTCCTCACCGATGCGGCGGCCCTGCGGCCGGTGCTCGGGCATCTGGGTGCCCGCGGCCTCGGTCTAATTGTCGCCGCCACGTTCGGTGAATCCCTTGGCGAAGCAGCACAGGGCATCGACAAGGCGCCCCGCCATGCCATCGCCGATGTCGAGATCGGCCATGATCTGTCGCGCCAGGCGATCCAGGAGCGGATGACGGAGGCATTGGCGCGCAGCCGCAGCAGCCGCGCTTCACTTATCGCGGTGCAGCCCTATCCCCTTTCCATCGCCGCCTTGACGGATATCGCCGCGATCGCCAGGGATCGCGACCTCGTGCTGGTGCCGGCCAGCGCCCTTCTGACCAAATAAGGTGCTAACCCCCGCATGAGCAGGAAGAGCGAGATCGAGAAGCTGCCCTATCGCCGCGGTGTCGGCGTGGTGCTGTTCAATGCACAAGGCCGGGTCTTCGTCGCGCAGCGGCTCGATACCACCGAGCCGGCCTGGCAATTCCCCCAGGGCGGCATCGACAAGGACGAGGACCCGCTGGTGGCGGCGCGGCGCGAACTTCGGGAGGAAACCGGCGTCACTTCTGCCGAACTCATCGCCGAGACGCCGGATTGGCTGCGCTATGACCTGCCGCGCGAACTGGTGCCGAAGGTGTGGAAGGGCCGCTATCGCGGGCAGGAGCAGAAATGGTTCGCCTTCCGCTTCACCGGCGATGACAGCGAGATCCGCATTGATGGCGAACATCCGGAATTCAGCGCCTGGGCCTGGATGAAGCTCAGCGAGACGCCGTCATTGATCGTCGCCTTCAAGCGGCCGCTCTATGATCAGGTCGTGGCGGCGTTCCGGCATCTGGCGGCGTGACCCGGGCCCAATTCGACTTTCATCCCCCGCCTTCGCGGGGGATGAAAGAAAAAGTTTCCCGCACGCCTACTTGTTCATGCGGTTGTCGACCAGGTCATTCACCACATTGGGGTCGGCCAGGGTCGAGGTGTCGCCGAGATTGCCGAACTCGTTCTCGGCGATCTTGCGCAGGATGCGGCGCATGATCTTGCCGGAGCGGGTCTTCGGCAGGCCCGGCGCCCATTGGATGAGATCGGGCGAGGCGATCGGGCCGATCTCCTTCCTGACCCATTGCACCAGTTCCTTGCGCAATTCCTCGGTCGGCTGCTCGCCAGATTTCAGCGTCACATAGGCGTAGATACCCTGCCCCTTGATGTCGTGCGGGTAGCCAACGACTGCGGCCTCGGCCACCTTGGGATGGGCGACCAGCGCGCTTTCCACCTCGGCCGTGCCCATGCGGTGGCCGGAGACGTTGATAACGTCATCGACGCGCCCCGTGATCCAGTAATAGCCGTCCTCGTCGCGCCGGCAGCCGTCGCCGGTGAAGTACTTGCCGGGATAGGTCGAGAAGTAGGTGTCGGCGAAGCGCTTGTGGTCGCCATAGACCGTGCGCATCTGGCCAGGCCAGCTGTCCTTGATGCAGAGATTGCCCTCGCAGGGGCCATCCAGCACCTTGCCATTGGCATCGACGATCTCGGGCATCACCCCCGGCAACGGTCTTGTCGCCGAGCCCGGCTTCAGTTTCGTGGCGCCGGGCAGCGGCGAGATGAGGATGCCGCCGGTCTCGGTCTGCCACCAGGTGTCGACGATGGGGCAGCGGTGCCTGCCGACGACGCGGTGATACCAGAGCCAGGCCTCCGGGTTGATCGGCTCGCCCACGGAACCGAGGAGGCGCAGGGAATCGAGCTTGCATTTCTGGACCGGCGCCTCGCCCTCGCGCATCAGCGCGCGGATCGCGGTGGGGGCGGTATAAAAGATATTGACCTTGTGCTTGTCGCAGACCTGCCAGAAGCGCGAGGCGTCGGGATAATTGGGCACACCTTCGAACATCAGCGTGGTGGCGCCGTTCGCCAGCGGGCCATAGACGATATAGGAATGGCCGGTGACCCAGCCCACATCCGCCGTGCACCAGTAGATGTCGCCCTCGTGGTAGTCGAAGACGTACTGATGGGTGAAGGAGGCATAGACCAGATAGCCTCCGGTGGTGTGCAGCACGCCCTTCGGCTTGCCGGTCGAGCCGGAGGTATAGAGGATGAACAGCGGGTCCTCGGCGTTCATTTCCTCCGGCTTGCAATCGACGCCGACTTTGGCCGCTTCCTCGTGCAGCCAGTGGTCGCGCCCCGCTTCCATATGGACGGCACCGCCGGTATGGCGCACGACGAGGACGTCGGTGACGCCCGGACATTGCTTCAGCGCCGCATCGACATTGGCCTTGAGCGGCACCTTCTTGCCGCCGCGCAGGCCCTCATCCGCGGTGATGATGAATCTGGAATCGCAATCGACGATGCGGCCGGCGAGGCTGTCCGGCGAGAAGCCGCCGAAGACGATCGAATGCACGGCGCCGATGCGGGCGCAGGCCAGCATGGCATAGGCGGCTTCCGGGATCATCGGCATGTAGATGGTGACGCGATCGCCCTTCTTGACACCCTTGCTCCGCAGGATGTTGCCGAAGCGCCCGACATGGTCGCTGAGTTCCTGATAGGTGATGTGCTTGGAGATGCTGGGGTCGTCGCCTTCCCAGATGATCGCGGTCTGGCCGGCGCGCTTGGGCAGGTGCCGATCGATGCAATTGGCGGCGACGTTGAGGGTGCCGTCATAATACCAGCGGATGCGCACCTCGCCGGTATAGTCGACATCCTTGACCTGGGTATAGGGCTTGATCCAGTCGATCCGCCGGCCCTGCTCGCGCCAGAAGCCGACATTGTCCTCGACCGACTGGCGGTAGAGCTGCTCGTATTTGGCGGCATTGATCAGGGCACGCTCGGCGACCTTCGCCGGAACGTCGAAAACCTGCTGTTCGCTCATGGATTCGGGCCTCCCAACACCCGGTAAAGTCAGAATTTTTTGGCGCGCAACCCAACGGGCGCGGCAGCTCGCGGCCGATTATCGACGGAAGCACGGGGGGTGACAACCCTGCCGAACATGCTGCCCATGGCCCCACTCGATCTGGCTTGCCATATCAGCGCGGGCCGCTAAAGAGGGAAACCCCTACCATTGGAGGGGGAAGCAGGCCGGGAGAGGTCCGGCCCGTCAGGCCTTGACCCCACCCAGCTTGCAGATGTGCTTCCACTGCGCCGGGGTGATCGGCATCACCGAGAGGCGCGACTGGCGGATGAGCGCGATGTCGCCCAAGGCCGGATCGGCCTTGATTGTTGCCAGGGTGACCGGCGTCTTCAACGGCCGCGCGGGTTTCAGATCGACCATGCCGAAGCGGCCGCTCTCATCGGTGTGGTCGGGGTAGTATTCCTTCACCACCTCGGCAATGCCGACGATCTCGAGGCCCTCATTGGAATGATAGAAAAAGACCGGGTCGCCCTTCTTCATCGCCTTCAGATTGTTGGCGGCCTGGTAATTGCGGACGCCGTTCCAGAAGGTCCTGCCGTCCTTCAACAACTGGTCCCAGGAATATTTGAAGGGCTCGGACTTCACCAGCCAGTAGTTCATCTCGGATCCCCTATTGTGCGCGCGGGAAGACGTTCTTGTAGGGCCTTACGGTCACCGACTGGAAGAGGTCGGCCTTGGCATAGGGATCGGCGGCCAGGAAAGCATCCACTTCTTCGCGGGTCGCGAAATCCACCACCAGCAGGGAGCCGATCATCTTCTCGCCATCGAGCAGCGGGCCGCCGGTAATGAGGTGGCTTTCATGGGCGATGAGGTGTTCGACATGGGCCGGGCGGTTGGCCAGCCGGACTTCCAGATGGTCGGGCTTGTCGAGGCAGTAGATCATGAAGGCCATTTCCGGTTCTTTCCCGTGGTTGGAATAGTCATGCTTTCACCCCCGCGCCGGGAAGGCGCGGGGCTTGTTCGTCAAGCGGCCAGCGCGGCCGCGGCGCAAAGTCGAAGCCGCTGCTCTCGCCGAGCGCCAGACGTTCGATCCCGGCCCAGGCGATCATCGCGGCATTGTCGGTGCAGAGCCGCGCCGGTGGCGCAATCAAAGCGATGCCGGCACCGTCGGCGAGCCGTTGCAAGGCGGCGCGCAGATGGCGGTTGGCGGCGACTCCGCCAGCAATCACCAAGGCATTCAGGGTCGGGTGATCCGCCCTGGCCCGATCGAGGGCGCGTGACGTGCGGTCGATCAGGCATTCCACCACCGCCTGCTGGAAGCCGGCGGCGAGATTGGCCCGTACCGCGTCGTCGAAGGCATCGGCCGCGCGCAGCGCCTCGACCCGCTGGCGCAAGGCGGTCTTCAGGCCGCTGAACGAAAAATTGCAGTCCGGCCGACCTTTCATCGGGCGGGGCAGATCGGGCCAGGGCTCGGTCGCCCGTTCCGCCGCCGCGGCAATGGCGGGGCCGCCGGGAAAGCCGAGGCCCATCAGCTTTGCCGCCTTGTCGAAGGCCTCGCCAGCCGCATCGTCGATGGTGGCGCCGAGGCGGCGATAGCGCCCGACCCCCTCGACCACCAGCAATTGGCAATGCCCGCCGGAGACCAGCAGCAGCAGATAGGGGAAGGCAACATCGTCGGTGAGGCGCGCCGTCAGAGCATGTCCTTCCAGGTGATTGACGGCGATGAGCGGCTTGACATGGGCCAGGGCGATCGCCTTGCCCATCATCACGCCGACGATGACCCCGCCGATGAGGCCGGGGCCGCCGGTCACCGCGACGGCGTCAAGCTCGGCGAAACCGAGGCCGGCCTGATGCATGGCGGCGGCGATGGTCGCATCGAGATGGTCGAGATGGGCGCGGGCGGCGATTTCCGGGACCACGCCGCCATAGGGCGTGTGTTCGGCCACCTGGGCGAAAATGGTGTCGGCAAGTATCCGCCGCTCTGCCGTCACCAGCGCGGCGGCGGTCTCGTCGCAGGAAGATTCGATACCCAGAACAACCATCGGATCCGTCGCGGCCGGGCATGGTGGACCGAGTCGCGGCCGCCCGGCGGGCCACAAAGCGGGTGCCGGAATCGGGCGTCGATGGCGCGTCCTTTCCGGCAATTGCATTCGCCGCCCGCGACCTTTAGGAAGGGCTTGGTGGCAAGGCGAGGTAGTTATGGCGGGTTCGCAGGCTGGGATCAACCAAGGGCAAGACAGGGATTTGAGGATCGTCCGGATCGGCACACGCGGCTCGCCCCTGGCGCTGGCCCAGGCCGAGATGGTGCAGGCGGCCATCGCTGCCGCGCACCCGGCTCTGCCGCCGGCGGAGATCGTGGTCATCAAGACCACCGGGGACCGCATCCAGGACCGGGCCCTGGCCGAGATCGGCGGCAAGGGCCTTTTTACCAAGGAGATCGAGGACGCCCTGCTGGCTGGGTCCATCGATGTCGCGGTCCATTCCATGAAGGATGTGCCGACGCAATTGCCGGATGGGCTTGCCATCACCTGCCTACTGCCGCGCGAGGATCCGCGCGACGCGCTGATCCTGCGCGCCGGACGCAGCCTGGCCGACCTGCCGCCGGGTGCCGTAATTGGCTCGGCCTCGCTGCGGCGCCAGGCGCAGCTCCTCCACCGCCGCCCCGATCTCAGGGTCATCAATTTCCGCGGCAATGTCGGGACGCGCCTCGGCAAGCTGGCGGCGGGCGAAGTCGACGCCACCCTGCTGGCGCTGGCCGGGCTCAAACGCCTCGGCAAGGCGGATGTCGCGACCTGCATTCTCGAGACCGGCGAGATGCTGCCGGCCGTGGCGCAGGGCGCCATCGGCCTCGAGATCCGTGCCGCCGATACACGCCTGAACGATCTTCTGAAGCCGCTGCATGACGACGCGACCGCGATCGCGGTGACGGCGGAACGCGCCTGCCTCGCCGGGCTGGAAGGATCATGCCGCACACCCATCGCTGCCCATGCGACGATCGGTGCCGATGGACGGCTGCGTCTTGTCGCCTTGATCGCCAAGCCCGATGGCAGCGCCCTGCATCGCGACGAACGATCCGGCCTACCGGCCGAGGCCGCGGCATTGGGCCGCGCCGCGGCCGACCGGCTGAAGTCACTGGCGGGGCCCGACTTCCTGGCTTAGGTTGGCGCCCATGCATATCCTCATCACCCGCCCCCGGGACGATGCTGCGGAACTGGCGGCGGAGCTGGCCGCACGCGGCATCGAAAGCACCATCGAGCCCTTGCTGGCAGTCAAGCCGGCAGCACAAGGCGACATGCCGCTCGATGGCATCCAGGCCGTCATCTTCACCAGCGCCAACGGCGTGCGCTGCTTTGCCGCTGCCAGTCCGCGCCGCGACCTCAAGGTCTTTACTGTCGGCGACAATTCGGCTGCCGTGGCGCGGTCCCTCGGCTTCGCCGATGTCAGTTCGGCGTCGGGCGATGTATCATCCCTGGCCGAACTGGTGACCGACCGCCTGCACCCCAGGGACGGCGCGTTATTGCATGCCGCGGGGGCAAGCCTTGCCGGCGATCTCAAGGGGCAGCTGCAGGCAGCCGGTTTTGTGGTCGAGCGGATCGTGCTTTACGATGCCGAGCCGGTCACGGAATTGTCACCCGCAACGGTGATGAATCTCCGCCTCGGCGGCATCGACGCGGTGGCGCTGTTCTCGCCGCGCACCGCCCGCACCTTTGCCACCCTGTGGCGGAAGGCGCAGGCGCCGGGTGGCGATGGCCTTGGCGGGGTAACTGCGCTCTGCCTCAGCGAGGCGGTGGCGGCGGAAATCCGGGATCTGGGCTGGCGACGGGTGGCAACGGCAGATCAGCCTGACCGGACCGGCATGCTGGCGCTGATCGAACGGGAACGGACAGGGGGAGAGCCCGTCATGAGCGAAGACAGAAGGACGGAACCGGGCGAAACCGACGCCACCGATGCCGCCGCCGATCCGGCACGGGGTGCCTCGATCATTGCGGCGGCGCCGGTGCCGGCCAGGCCCGGTCGCGCCGGGGCGGCACTCCTCGGCCTCCTCGCCGGCGCCCTTTCCGGCGGTGGCGTCGTACTGGCGGAACCCTATTGGCGCCCCTACCTGGCGCCGGCCGTGGAACAGGGCGATGCTGCAACTGGCAGTGAAATTGACGTCCTGGCCGCCGATATCGCCGCCCTGAAGGAGCAGCTGGCGGCACTCGGCACCCGCCAGGATATCGACAGCGAGGCGCGCAGCCGCATCGACGCGCTGCAATCCGAGATCGCCAATTGGAAATCCGAACTGGAAGCGGCTACCGGCCAGGTGCAGGGCGCTGCAAGCGCCGCCATGGACCTCGCCCCGCTGGAAGGCCGGCTGGAAGCAATGGAGGGCCGCCTCGCCTCGCTCGGCGAGCGGCTGGATATACTGGCCGCGAACGCAGCCGGTTCCGGCAGCGAAATGCCGCTGCCTGAATCTGGCGCTGGCGCCGGGGCCGATGCTGCCATGGACGACCTCACCGCGCGCCTGGCGAGCCTCGAAGGCCGGCTGGGGGAGATCGACCGGCTGCAATCGGAAAATGCGGAACAGAGGGCGGGGATCGAGGCTGCGACGGCTCGGTTGGCAGCGCTCGACGGGCTGGGATCGCGCCTCGACCAATTGGAAGCAACCGCCAACACCCTTGGCGACGATCTCGCCCGGGTGGCCGGCGAGCAGAGCGATTCGCTGCTGAAGCAGCAGCGCGCGGCGGCGCTAGTCCTTTCGATCGGCCAGTTGCGTGCGGCCCTGGCCGGCAACAAGCCGTTTGCCGCCGAACTCGCCGCCCTTGCCGATCTGGCACAGCCGGATGCGGAGATCGCGGCGCGGCTTGGCCCCATCCTGTCGCCGCTGCAGGAGCGCGCCGCCCTAGGCACCCCCACCCTCGCGCAATTACAGGCGCAATTCCCGGCCACATCGATCGCCCAGGCAGCAACCGCCGATGCAGCCGGGGCCGCGATCGGCGCCGAACCGGGTTGGCTGCAGCAGACCCTCAACCGACTTGCCGAACTTGTCACCATCCGCCCGGTCGGCGATGTCGCCGGCGACGGAGAGCTTGCCATCCTGGCGCGCGGCGAAAGCCGCCTTGCCGAGGGGGATCTGGCCGGTGCCGTGGCCGAACTCGACAATCTGGGCGGCCAGGCGGCAACCATGGCCGCGACCTGGCTGCAGGACGCAAAGGCTCGCCTCGCCGGCGACACCGCCGCGGCACAGCTCGCCGTCCTCTCGGCCGAGGCGCTGGCGCCGCAGGCCGCTGGCGCACCAGAGCAATCGAACTGACGGGAGCGCCGGTCATGACCTTTGCCCGCGCCTTGTGGTTCATCATCAAGCTGGCCGTGCTGGTGGGTGCGGCCGTCTGGCTCGCCAACCGTCCGGGCAATCTGTCGCTTGTCTGGTTCGGCTATCGCATCGACGTGCCGCCTTTGGGCCTCGCCATGCTGGGCGTCGTCCTTGGCATCATCCTGCTGTGGCTGGTCGGTCGTGTTGTCCACCGCATCCTTTCGGTGCCGGGCGAAATCGGTGCGATCCGCGGCCATGCCCGCGAGACCAAGGGCTACCAGATGCTGACCCGCGGCTTTGCCGCCGCCGCGGCGGGCGATGCGCGCGAGGCGCGACGCCTCGCCCAGGCCGCGCAGAAGCTGCTGACGAAGGGCAGCGAGGCACCGCCGATCACGCGCCTGCTGGCAGCCCAGGCGGCCCAGTTGGAAGGCGACGAACGCGGCGCCACGGCACATTTCAAGGTGCTGGCGGAAACGCCGGAAACCGCAATCCTGGGCCTGCGCGGCCTCGCCATGAACGCATTGAAATCGGGCGACGAGGAAGGCGCGCGGCAACTGGCCGAGCGGGCGCTCGCGGCCAATCCCAACGCACAATGGGCGGCCGACACGGCACTGCGCCTGCAGGTCAAGGCCGGCCGCTATGACGCCGCGGAGAACAGCCTGAAGGCATTGGTGCGCGCCGGCGCCCTCGGCACCAAGGAGGGCCAGCGGCGGCGCGCCGCGCTGCTGACCGAAAAGGCGCGCCAGGCTCTGATCGCCGACGGCCACGACATTTCGGCAGACGGTGCCGTCGCTGCCGCGCGCGAGGCGGTAAAGCTGGCCGGCGATTTCGCTCCGGCGCGCTTCATGCTGGCGCGGCTGCTGACGCGGCAGGGCAAGCGCAAGGAGGCGATGCGCCTGGTCGAACAGGTGTGGGACAGCCATCCGCACGAGATCCTGGGCGAAGCCTATCTGCTGGCTGGCGAAAACGAGCGGTCGCTGGAACGGACCCAGCGCCTGGAACGGCTGCTGCGGCAGAATCCCGATCATCCGGAGACGCACCGCCTGCTGGCCGAGGCCGATCTCGCCGCCGATCTCTGGGGCGAGGCGCGGCGCCATCTGGATCGCCTGGCCGCGCTGGAGCGCACGGCATTCGGCGCCCCGACCCAGGCCACCTGCCGCGGCTTTGCGCGGCTTGAGGAGCGCGAACGGGCCGACATGACGGCAGCCCGTGCCTGGCTCGATGCCGCCGCCGCCGCCCCGGCCGATGCCGCCTGGATCTGCCGCCAATGCGGCCAGCCGGGCGATGCCGGCCCGGAATGCGGCCAGTGGCAGTTCACCTGCCGCGCCTGCCAGGCGGTAGACAGCCTGGAATGGCGGGTTCCGGCCCGGGCCAGATCGGTTCATGCCGCCCTGCCTGCGGCGGCGGCAAGCGGCGCCGGGCCGTCGGCGCGGGCGAACATGGTCGAAATTCTGAGCCCGGAGCCCCCCTTTGCCGCAGCGGCCCAGGGCAGCAGGGACCTGCCGGAATCCGGCCAGAATCGGCCGGCCGGGCCGCTCACGGACGCTTCAAAGGCCGGGCCAAGGCCGCCGGAGGCGCCACAAGCGGCATCTGTTGACGCCGCGCGGCTGATAAACTAGCTTCCGGCCCGCGCCGATCCGGCCGGGTTTCCACCCCTAGGGCGCCGCCTTAGCTCAGCGGTAGAGCAACTGATTCGTAATCAGTAGGTCCGCGGTTCAAGTCCGCGAGGCGGCACCAGCCTTCTCCTCCGGAGGCGCGGTCAGATGGCGTCGAGAACCGCCTGCAGCTGGTTGCCCACCACCAGGAATACCTCGCTCAGGCCGTTGCCGGCGACCAGCACTCCCACATAGATCGAGAGCGCCACCAGGGCGGCGATCAGGCCGTATTCGATGGCCGTGGCCCCGGATTGCCAGCCGTACCGCCCGCGGGCCGAAACCGGCGATGACGGATGCTGCTTCCTCGAAACTGGCCTTGCGACAGGCGCGATCGGTTTCTGGTTCATGGCGACATCCCATGTTCGGCGCCCTGGCGTTGCAACGGCGTATTTCCCGCCGCTGGGCGATCGCGTCGTACAGGTGGCGGCGCGAGACGCGATGATCAGGGGAACCAGTCCTATTATTAGGCGCAACCGGCGCTCAAGTCACGCATATCGTTTTTACAACAAAACAACTAAAATCGCTTCTCAATGACGTGTTCGGGGAAGTCATGCCGATAGCCAAGTTTGCGCCTGGAAGCGGCCGCGCCTCGGTGCGCCGGATGCTCGCTTGGCTGCGCGGCGACAATCCGCTGCGGCTGGTGACGCTGGCGATCATCGCCCTGACCCTGGCGGTGGCAGTTGCCAGCATCTGGTGGCTGCATGCACTCAACCGGGCCAATATCGAGCGCGAACTCACCAATCTGTCGGTAGCGCTGTCCGAACATGTCAACCGGACCATGCAGACGATCGACCTGGTGCTGTCCCAGTCTCTCGACCGTATCAAGACCCAAGATCTGGCCGATCCGGCGGACCGCCTGCGCCTGCATCTTGCCTTTCGCGACATTGCCGACAGCCTTGCCTTCGTCCGGACGCTGGCGGTTTTCGACGCCGACGGTCGGGCGCAGGCAATCTCGCGCGAGCATCCTGCACCGGAGCACGACATCGCCGACCGCGAGTATTTCCGCCTGCTGCGCGACGGCGCGGTCACGGGCACCTATATCAGCGGGCCTTTGCGCAGCGCCACGACCGGCGAGCCCGGCATCGCTTTCAGCCGGGCCATCATCCGCCCGGACGGCAGCTTCGGCGGGATCGTTCGCGTCGGTCTCGACATGGATTACCTGCAGGATTTCTTCGCCGCCATCGATCTGGGGCCGCAGACGGCGGTGACGCTGATCCGCGACGACGGCATACTGTTGATGCGCTCGCCACCCGACCCGGAAGTCGAGGGCATGGACCTGTCGGACACGCCGGTCTTCAACCGCATTCTGGTGGGGCGCGATTTCGGCCTGACCTGGCACCGGAGCCCGGTCGATGGCGTCGAACGCGTCGTCTCCGCGCGCCGGCTGCCGAACGCGCCGCTGGTCGTCGTCCTGTCGGTGCCAAGCAGCACGACCATGGGAAACTGGTACATACAATCGCTGGTCGTCGGCCTGGGAACGGCAGCAACGATCCTGTTCCTGCTGTGGCTCGCCCATTATGGCGGACACCAGCTGGCGCAGCGCGAGCGCCGCACGCGCCAGGCGCTGGAAGCGGCCAATGCGGCAAGCCGCGCCAAATCCAGTTTCCTTGGCGTCATGAGCCATGAATTGCGCACGCCGCTCAACGCCATCATCGGTTTCTCCGAGGTCATTTCCAGCCAGGCCTTCGGCCCGCTGGCCAACGAGCGCTATCTGGATTACGTCAGGGACATCAATCAGAGCGGCCGCAACCTGCTGATCCTCATCAACCAGATCCTGGATCTCTCGCGCATCGAGGCGGGCAAGCACGAAATGCGCATCGAGGGCACCACGCTACCCGAGGTCTGGCGGCATATCGGCAACGAGATGGGCGTAGCGGCAACCGCAAAGGGAATTCACCTTTCCCTGAGGGACGGCGACCAGGACGAGGGGCTCGTCTTTGCCGGCGACACCCGCGCCACCATGCAGATCCTCTCGAACCTCGTTTCGAACGCGATCAAATTCACGCCGGAAGGCGGCACGGTTTCCATCAGCGCAGCCGCGGCATCCGACCGCGAGATCGAGCTCGTGGTCGAGGATACCGGCCGCGGCATACCGCCCGACCGGCTGGTCGACGTATTGAAGCCTTTCGTACAGGTGTCCGATGCGCATGCACGCGATACCGGCGGCGTCGGCCTCGGCCTGTCGATCTGCAGCTCGCTGGCCGAGGCGATGGGCGGTCGACTGAAGATCGAGAGCGAGGTCGGCAAGGGCACCCGTGTGCATGTCTATCTGCGGCGCTGGGTCGACCGGCGCTAGATCGCTTTCGCGAAAAGGTGAAACGCTTCAATCGCGCCGGGGGTCGGGCGTTGGCCGAACCGGTGCGTCGCGCCGGATGAAATCGACGAAGAACATCAACATGTCGACCCGCGCGTGGTCGCTTGCCAGCGGCAGGATGATGCTTTCGACATGAAGGAAGTCCTTGTGCGGGCCGACATAGGGTGGTCTGGCCAGCAGCGGCCGCGCATTTTCGACCACCCAGACATTGTTGG
Organism: Dongia mobilis; assembly: GCF_004363235.1. GTDB lineage: Bacteria > Pseudomonadota > Alphaproteobacteria > Dongiales > Dongiaceae > Dongia > Dongia mobilis. The sequence continues at coordinate 207,499 of NZ_SNYW01000006.1, read as the reverse complement.
CCCAGATTGTCGAACCGGCGCTCTGGAACGGAATTCGCGACAGCCATTGTCCGGTCCAGTCCTGGCTCATATGAATGCGCAGAGCCGTGCCGAGCAACCGGTAGCGGAAATCGAGGGGGTCTCGCCGGACATCCTTCAGCATCATATGGGGAACGAGCCGGGGTACCTCGGTCAGCGGATCGAGATCGCCGCGCGCCGGCAGGTTCCCGGGCGATGCCGCGCTGCACGCCAGCCAGTATTGGTAGCCGGCGCGGACCACCTGGGATTTGAGATCATCCGGCTCGATCATGCCCCCGACCAGAATGCTGGTCCGGCCGCCTGTTCGATCAACCGCCGATCAGGTCAAGCCATTCCTGCTCCGACAACGTCCTGACGCCGAGTTCCTGCGCCTTGGCGGCTTTCGACCCCGCATCCGCACCCACAATAACATAGTCGGTCTTCTTGGAAACCGAGCCGGCAACCTTTGCGCCCAACGCCTCGGCCCGCGCCTTGGCCTCGTTGCGCGACAGCATTTCCAGGCTGCCGGTGAAGACAACCGTTTTGCCGGCCACCGGCGAATGGCCGATCTGCGGCGGAACGAAGGGTTTTACCTCAACGTAGCGGAGCAAATCGGCGATCGCGTCGCGATTGTGCTGCTCGGCGAAGAACCCCACCAGATCGGCCCGGATCGAGGGGCCGATGCGGGCGATGGTGGCGAGGTCCTGCGCCGCGGCACCATCCTCGTCCGCCGCCGCGATCATCGCGTCGCGCCAGGCGTCGAGCGTCAGATAGTGTCGGGCCAAAAGCTTGGCCGTCTCCTCGCCGACCTGCGGGATGCCGAGGGCGAAGATGAAGCGCTCCAGCGGGATCTCGCGCCGCGCCGCAATCGCGCGCAGCAGATTGTCGACCGACAATTCGCCCCAGCCCTCGCGGCCCAGCAATTCCGTCCGGCGATCGGCCAGGCGGAACAGGTCGGCCGGCGACTTGACGAGGCCGTCGCGAAAGAAGGCGTCGATATGCTTCTCGCCGAGGCCGTCGATGTCGAAGGCCATGCGCGAGACGAAATGCCGGAGCCGCTCGACCACCTGGGCAGCGCAGATCAGGCCGCCGGTGCAGCGCGTCGCCGCCTCGCCCTCGACGCGCTCGACATGGCTGCCGCAGACCGGGCAGGACACGGGAAAGGCGAACGGCTTGCCGCGACCGGTGCGCTCCGGATCGATTACCGCCACCACCTGCGGAATGACGTCGCCGGCCCGCTGCACGATGACCCGGTCGCCGATGCGGATGTCCTTGCGCGCGATCTCGTCCTGGTTATGCAGCGTTGCGCGCGAGACGATGACGCCGCCGACATTGACCGGCTCCAGTTCGGCCACCGGCGTCAGCACGCCGGTGCGGCCGACCTGGATGGTGATGTTGTTGAGGACGGTCTGTGCCTGCTCGGCCGGGAACTTGTGGGCGATGGCCCAGCGCGGCGCGCGGCCGACGAAGCCCAGGCGTTCCTGCCAGTCGACCCGGTCGACCTTGTAGACGACACCGTCGATATCGAAATCGAGCGCCGCGCGTTCGGCCTGCATCGCCTCGTAGAATTGCAGCGCGTCGTCGAGCGACTGCGCGATACGGTGCTGTGGCGTCACGGTGAAGCCCCAATTCTCGAGCTGCCGTACGAGGCCGTGCTGCGAACCGGGATGCGCCGGCATGTCCTCGACCGCACCCACGGCATAGGCGAAGAAGAACAGCGGCCGTGCTGCCGTAATCCTGGCGTCGAGCTGGCGCAGCGAGCCAGCGGCCGCGTTCCGGGGATTGGCGAAGACCTGCCTTCCGGCGGCAGCCTGGGCTTGGTTCAGCCGCAGGAAACCGGATTTCGGCATGTACACCTCGCCGCGGATCTCGATCCTTTTCGGGTGGTTGCCGTCCTTCAGGCGATGCGGAATCCCGGCGACATGCCGGAGGTTGGCGGTGATGTCCTCGCCCACCGCGCCGTCGCCGCGCGTGGCGCCCTGCACGAAGCGCCCGTCCTCGTAGAGCAGGTTGGCGGACAGTCCGTCGATCTTCGGTTCGACGGCCAGCGTGATCGGTGCATCGCCGGCAAGGCCGAGGAAACGCCGGATCCGGTCGAGGAAATCGGCAACGTCGTCGCGGCTGAAGGCGTTGTCGAGCGAGAGCATCGGCTGCAGATGGCGGACCTTGGCAAAACCCTGGGCCGGTTCCGCGCCCACCTTGTCACTCGGGCTGTCGGCGCGCTTCAGTTCCGGAAAGCGCGCCTCGATCGCGTCGTTGCGCTGTACCAGGGCGTCGAACGCCGCATCGGTGATCTCGGGTGCGTCATTCTGGTAGTAGAGCCTGCGGTGGTGGGCGATCTCCCTGGCCAGCTGTGCCAGTTCGAAAGACGCTTCCATCTTGTTCAGCTCGGCAATCGGCTGCTGCACTTGCGCTCTCTTGCCGGGCGCCGGGTTGCCGGATGTCTTCTGCTTCGGCGTGCTCTGCCTGGGCGCCTTGCTCATGCGGCACCCTTCAACAGCTTGTCGGCGGCGGCGCGCGCTTCGTCGCTGATCGTGGCGCCCGAGAGCATCCGCGCAATCTCCTCGCGCCGCGCCTCGGCCGACAAGGTGGCGACGCTGGTGCTGGTTGCCCCCTTCGCCACCTTCTTCTCGACCCGCCAGTGCTGGGCCCCCAGCGCCGCGACCTGGGGCGAATGGGTGATGACAAGGACCTGCACCTGTCCGGCAAGACGCTTCAGGCGTTCGCCAACGGCCGCGGCAGTCGCGCCGCCGATGCCCGCATCAACCTCGTCGAACACCAGGGTCGGCACCGGCTGGGCTCGCGCCAGCGAGACCTTGAGCGCCAGCATGAAACGCGCGAGCTCGCCGCCCGAGGCGATGCGCTGGATCGGTCCCGGCTCGGCGCCGGGATTGGTCGCCACCTCGAAGGCGGCGCGCTCCTGCCCTGCCTCGCCCCATTGCATCTCGGGCAAGGGCTGGATGCGTGTCACGAAACGCGCCTTGTCGAGCTTCAGCGGCGCCAATTCCCGGGCGACCGCCTGGTCGAGCGCCCGGGCTGCCTTGCCCCGCGCCTCGGTGAGGGCCAAGGCAGCCCTGACATAGGCGCCGCGTGTCTCCGCTGCCTGCTTCTGCAGGGCGGCGAGGTCGCCGCTGCGCCCGTCGATCAGCTGCAGCCGGGCGGTGAGCTCGGCAAGATGGGCCGGCAAGTCGTCGGCGCGGATCCGGTGCTTGCGGGCAAGATCGCGCAGGGCATGCAGCCGCTCCTCGACCCGCTCGAGGCGGGCGGGGTCGGCATCGAGTGCCTGCTGCAGCGATTGCAGGCCGGCGATCGCTTCGCGCAATTCGACTCCGGCGCGGTCGAGACATCCGGCGATCGCCGCCAGTTCGCTGCCCAGAGCGTCACCCAGCCGGTCGGCGACCCGCTGCAGCCTGCGTTCGGCGGCGATGAGAGTACGGTCGGCACCGCGATCGCCGGCCAGGTCCTGGTGCGCGGCGCCGATCGCCTCGATCACCTGGGCACCGGCCATCAGCACCTGGCGCTCCTGGGCGAGGCGCGCCTCCTCCTCGGGCTGCGGGGCGATCAGCTCGAGCTCGGCCACGGCGTGGCGCAGGTATTCCTCGTCGCTGCGGGCCTGCGCGAGGGCCGCCTCGGCCTCGGCCAGCGCGTCCTCGGCCGCGCGCCAGGCCCGGTGGGCGGCAGCGGTCGCCTCCAGCAAGGCCCGATGCCCGCCGAAGCCGTCCAGCAGATCGCGATGATTGGCCGGGTCGAGCAGTCCGTGGGTCTCGAACTGCCCCTCGATCTCGATCAGATGCTCGCCCAGCGTCTTCAGGAAGGCGACGCTGACCGGCTGGTCGTTGACGAAGGCGCGGCTGCGGCCGTCACTGCCGACCTGCCGGCGCAGGATCAGATTGTCCTCGGCGGCTATGCCCTGTTCCTCCAGCAGGCGCTGGACGGCATGATCCTGCGCCAGTTGGAACGCGGCCGCGACCATCGCCTGCGCTGCCCCCTTGCGCACGAGGCCGCTTTCGGCGCGCGCGCCCAATGCCAAACCCAGCGCATCAAGCAGAATCGATTTGCCGGCGCCCGTTTCGCCGGTGAGCACGGTAAGGCCCGGCGCGAAGGCAAGCTCCAGCCGTTCGATCAGGACCACGTTGTGGATGCTGAGGCCGACCAGCATGGTCCGCCCGATCAGCCTATTGCGGCCATTGCGGCTCTTCGCCGGGAATCAGCAAAGGCTCGCCCGAGGGATCCACGTTGTTTCCGTCTTCCGTTCCAAACATGTCGTCCGGCGTATTGGTCTGCAATTGGGTACCATCCTGGCCGATCAGCCCGTCGGGTGCCGCCGGATCCGGCGCCATCGGCACCGGGGCTTCCAGCGGCATGCCGGTGGGACTGCCCTCGACTGGGTCGACCGGCATGGCCGGCGGCGCCGGCTGCACATCCGGCGCGGCAACCGGCTCGACAACAGGCTCGGTGCTGGTGCCGAGATCCGCCGGGTTCACCAGGGCCACCGGTGGCGGCGCCTCGCCGCCATCGGGCGAGATGCCGGCATTGACCAGCAGGTTGTAGGCATCCTGGTACCAGCTGGAGCCCGGATAGTTGTAGCCCAGCACGGCGGTGGACTTCTGCGCCTCGGCAAAGACACCGAGGGCGACATAGGATTCGGTAAGGCGCAACAGCGCCTCCGGCACATGGCTGGTGGTCTGGAAGCGGTCTACCACGTTCTTGAAACGGTTGATGCCGCCCAGATACTGATGGCGCTTCAGATAATAGCGGCCGACATCCATTTCCTTGCCGGCGAGATGGTCCATGACCAGGTCCAGCTTCACTGTGGCATCGCGCGAATAGGGTGTGTTGGGGAAGCGGGCGATCACGTCGGAGAGAGCCCGCTGTGCCAGTTCGGTGTTGCCCTGGTCGCGCGTCACGTCCTCGATCTGCTCGTAGTAGCAAAGGGCGCGCAGGTAGAAGGCATAGGCGGCATTGCGGTTGCCCGGATGCAGTTCGATAAATCGCTCCAGCGCCGGAATGGCGTCGTCATAGGCGTCGACCAGATAGTAGGAATAGGCCGCCATCAGCTGCGCCTGGGTTGCCCATTTGGAATAGGGGTGCTGGCGCTCGACCTCGTCGAACAAGGTGGCAGCGCGACGCGGCTCGCCCCCTTCGAGGGCGTCCTTGGCGTTATTGTAGAGCACCTCGACCGGCGTATCGGGAATCTGCGGCTCGGGGTCCGACGAACAGGCGGCGAGCAGGGCACCAGCCAGGGCAAGAGCAGCCAGTTGGCCGCGCGTACGCCGCCAAGGCGTTGAATTGTGGTGATTTCGAATCGACATACGCCTGTTTTCCCGGGCCAAAGCGGGTCGACTATAGGCGGGCGGGGCGTTGCGCTCAAGCCCCGGCCCGAGGCACTTCGACCGACGCTAACTCTTTTGCGCACAATGGGAAAAGGCAACCGGCGCGGTTTTGGCTGGGGATTCCGGACGGACCAGAAAAATAGGGCCCGGGCAGCCTTGGCTGCCGGGCCCTGCAAGTTGGAAACGCACCACAATCCGGGCCCCGGAAGGCCCGGTCGTTCATCGCCCGGCGATCAATTCGCCTGGCGCCGCAGGAAGGCCGGAATGTCCAGCGTCTCCTCCTCGCTCCGCGACGTACCGATCCGCTCGGCGGGGTCGAGGTTGAAGGACGGCTGGTATCCGGCCTGGGCTTCGTTGCGCACCCGCGGCTCGGTGCGGGGCTGGGCCGGCTGCGCAGCCGGGCCGGCATTCTTGCCCTGGCCGGCGAAGCGGCTGGTCATCTTCTCGAACAGGCTCGGCGGCCGACGGCGGACTTCCGCCTGGCCGGCATCGGCTCCCGCCTGCAAGGCCTGGGGCGGCACGCCGTCATAACCCGCCGGCAAAGCGCCAGTCGCGCGGCCCGAGGCCGTAACTTGCGGCTGGGCGACGGGCTGTGCGACCTGGGGCTGCGTAACAACCGGCGGGGACACGACCGGCTGGGAAACGGCCGGCTGGCTCGACCGGGCTTCCATTGCCGGGGGCGCGATGAAGGCGCCGCCGGTGGGTTCGCCGCGTTCCTGCGCCTGAACCACCGAGCGACCGGCGATTGCCTCCAGCGCCGACATCTCGTCCTTCAGGATCGGCCTGGCCGGCTGGGCCTGCAGGGCGTTGGCGCCCATGGTCGGCGTTGCCATCTGCATGTGGCCCATTTGCGGCTGGCTCATATGCGGCTGGGGCATCTGGACCTGGCCCATCGCCGCGCGCGGCGCGGCATGGGCCGTCACCGCACCGGCGGGCATGGCGACGGGTTGTACCGAGATTCCGGCACTGCGTTCCTCCGCACCGGCCGTAACAGCAGCCTGCGGGTGCGGGTTGCGGGCGACGATGGAAAGGCCGCCGGCCGCATTGCCGCGCGGCTGCATCTGCGCCACCGATTCGATCCCGGTCGCCACCACCGAGATGCGGATCTTGCCATCGAGCGACTGGTCGAAGGTCGAGCCGAAGATGATGTTGGCGTCGGGGTCGACCTCGTCGCGAATGCGATTGGCCGCCTCGTCGACCTCGAACAGGGTCATGTCCATGCCGCCGGTGATGTTGATGAGGACGCCGCGCGCACCCTTCATGCTGACCTCGTCGAGCAGCGGGTTCGAGATCGCCGCCTCGGCCGCGGCGATGGCGCGGTTGTCGCCGGTCGCCTCGCCGGTGCCCATCATCGCCTTGCCCATCTCGCTCATGACGGCGCGGATATCCGCGAAATCGAGGTTGATGAGGCCGGGCATGACCATCAGATCGGTGACACCGCGGACACCTGAATAGAGCACCTCGTCGGCCATCTTGAAGGCGTCGGCGAAGGTGGTCTTCTCGTTGGCGATGCGGAACAGATTCTGGTTCGGGATGATGATCAGCGTGTCGACATACTGCTGCAACTCCTGGATGCCGGAATCGGCAAGCCGCATGCGGTGGGCACCCTCGAAATGGAAGGGCTTGGTCACCACACCGACAGTCAGGATGCCCTGTTCGCGCGCGATCTGCGCCACCACGGGTGCCGCCCCCGTGCCGGTGCCACCACCCATGCCGGCGGTGATAAAGGCCATGTTGGAACCGGCCAGCTGTTCGGCGATCTCGCGCACGGCCTCCTCGGCCGAGGCGCGGCCGATATCCGGACGCGCGCCGGCGCCGAGGCCCTTGGTGACCGTCGAACCCAGCTGGATGCGGCGTTCGCACAAGGATTGCTGCAGGGCCTGGGCGTCGGTATTGGCGACCATGAACTCGACGCCTTCCAGCTTCGAGCGGATCATGTTGTTGACGGCGTTGCCGCCGGCGCCACCCACGCCGATCACGGTGATCTTCGGGCGGATATCGAAGGGATCTTGGGGAAGTGACAGATTGAGCGTCATTGTGGTGCCTCCAGTTTTCAGGATGTTATTCGGTACGCATGGTCAGAAATTGTCGCGCAACCAGGTACCGAAGCGGCCGATCAGGCCGTTCGGCGCCTGGTCCCGCGCTTTGGCAGGAAGGTGCTGGTCGGATTCCGTCTCCAGGGCATAGGCAAGCAACCCGGCGGCGGTGGTGAAAGCGGGACCGTTGGTGGCGTCGGCAAGGCCGTGAATGCGCAGGGGCCGTCCCATGCGCACCTGCTTGTCGAGTACCAGGGCGGACAACTCGCGCACGCCGGACAGCTGGCTGGCGCCGCCGGTCAGCACGACGCGGCGGCCGGCCACCTTGTCGAAGCCAGAACTCTCGAGGCGCGAGCGCACCAGTTCGAATGTCTCCTCGAGGCGCGGCTGGATGATGCCGATCAGGATCGAGCGCGGGATCGCGTTCATCAGGCCGCTCTCCTCCTCGCCCACCTGCGGCACCTGGATAATCTCGCGCTCGTCGGCGGGGGTCGCTAGGCAGTTGCCATAGAGCGTCTTCATGCGCTCGGCATGGGTCAGCGGGGTCGAGAGGCCGCGGGCGATGTCGTTGGTGACATGGGCGCCGCCGATCGGCACGGAATCGGTATAGACGACATGGCCGTCGAAGAAGACCGCCAGCGAGGTGGTACCGGCACCCATGTCGATGACGGTGACGCCGAGATCCATCTCGTCATCGACCAGGCTGGAAAGGCCCGAGGCAAAGGGCGAAACGACCAGTGCATTGATGTCGAGATGGCATCGCGCCACGCAATTGGTGAGATTGCGCACCGCCCCGGCCGCCGCGGTGATGACATGCATGTCGACGCCGAGGCGCTCGCCGAACATGCCGCGGGGATCGCGGATGCCCTTGGAACCGTCGATCGAATAGCCGACCGGAATCGAATGGATGAGGCGGCGCTCGGCATTGCCGTTGATCTGGCTGCCATGCAGGAGGACCCGCTCGAGATCGTGGTCGCCGACCTCGCGGCCCGACAGCGGCACCTCGACACCGACAGTCTGCGAGGCCGGGTAGCCGCCGGAAAGGTTGAGCACAACCTCCTGGATCGTCTCGCCGGCCATCTGCTCGGCCGCATGGACGGTGGAAAGCACTGCCATTTCGGCCTGCTCCATGTCGACCACCGTGCCGGCGCGCAGGCCGCGCGAGACCTGATGGCCGATGCCGATCACGTTCGGGCGGCCGTCATCGGCGACGCGCGCGATGAAGCAGCAGATCTTGCTGCTGCCCACATCGATGGCGGCGATCAATCCGTTCTTCGGCGCGATGCGTGGCTTCTTCATCGTCAGGTCTCGTTGCTGCCGCCTGGCCTGGCCGCGCCGGGTGCGGCCGCGGGCTGTGCGGCGGGTTCATCCTGGGTTGCCGATTCCGCCGGCGGCGGCTGGCGCAGGATCAGCTTGTCGGGCTGCCTGAGGTCGATCACGGTCACGTCCTTGGCCAGCAGATGATGCTGCCGTTCCAGTGCGGCGAAGCGCGACCAGGCGGCGACGGCATCCAGTTCCGGCAGCTTGACGTCGACGCCGTTGTCGAGGCGCAGGTTCCAGCGCCGCTCGCCCACCAGCACGGCCGCGGTGACCCGGTCCTTGAGATCGGGTTCGGTCGCCAGCAGGGCGAACAACTCGCCTGCCGCCAGCGGCGCGCCCTCGCCGACGATGACCGGAAGATGGGCAAAGCGCCCGACATCCGAGACCGCCACTACCTGCCCGTGACGGCTGACGAGGTGGAACACGCCCCGGCGCTGCCACAATGCCAGCGGCTCGGCCTCGGTCAGAACAACGTGGACCTTATCCGGCAGGCGCCGCTCGACCACCGCATCGGTAACCCAGGGCAGTTCCAGCAGACGCTGCCGCGCCGCGTTGAGATCGAGCGCGAAGATGGGATCGCCCTTGAGCGCCCCGAGGGCGATGAGGATCGCCTGCTTGCCGGTCTCGCCGCGACCCTCGACGTCGAGGGTTTCGATGCGATAGCCGACATCGGCGGTGGCCTTCAGCAGGCTGCGCTCCGCCACTGCCGACAGATAGCTACTCCAGCCCGAGGCCACGAACCAATAGAGCAGGCCGACCAGCGCAAGGATCCCGGCGCCGATTGCGGCCGCCCGGATGGCATGGCGTTCCAGCGCCGAGCGCGGACGACGGCGAACCGGCACGCGCTGCGCCGGCATGGCCCGGCGGCGCGGCGGTCCCGCCATCGACAGTGCTCCCGTCGCTGCGCCGGCATGGCCCATGGCATGCGCTGTCTTCAGGCGTCGCATCGGGCGTGCTCCACCATCCAGGACACGAGCTGCGGGTAGGAAATGCCGAGATGCTTCGCCTGTTCCGGCACCAGGCTGAGCTCGGTCATCCCGGGCTGGGTATTCGTCTCCAGAATGTAGATGCCGGCCAGATCGTCGCCGGCGGTATCGTCGTAGCGGAAATCCGAGCGCGAGACGCCGCGGCAACCCAGCACCTGATGTGCAACCAGCGCCATGCGCTGGCATTCTTCATAGATCGCCGGCGGGACCGGTGCCGGAATCAGATGCTCGGTCAGGCCGCCGGTATACTTGTTGGCATAGTCGTAGAAACCGGATTTCGGTCTGAGTTCCGTCACCCCCATTGGCTTGTCGCCCATGACGCCGACGGTGAGTTCGCGCCCCGGAATGAAGCACTCGACCAGCACCAGATCGCCGAACGGCCAGTCGATTCCCTCGAAAGGCCGCGCATTGTCGCCCTCGCGAACAATCGAGACACCAACGCTGGAGCCTTCGTTGAAGGGCTTCACCACATAGGGGCGCGGCAGTGGATCGCCCTTGAGGAGTTCGGTGCGGCTCAGCAGCCTGCCTTCTGGTACTCGCAGGCCCGCCTGCTGGAACAGCTTCTTGGCAACCGGCTTGTCCATGGCGACGGCCGACGCCATCAGGCCGGAATGGGTATAGGGGATCTTCAGCAGGTTGAGGACGCCCTGGATGTTGCCATCCTCGCCGCAACGCCCGTGCAGGGCGTTGAAGACGACGTCGGGTTTCTGGCCGCGCAGCTCTTCGACCAGCGCCGCCAGATCCAGCCTGGCGTCGAGCGTGGCCACGGCATAGCCGGCTTGCGTCAGGGCCGCCGCGCAATTGGCACCGGAAGCAAGCGAAACCTCCCGCTCTGCCGACCAGCCGCCCATCAATACCGTCACACGCTTCATCGTTCCGCTTTCCGCACTCACGCTTCGCTCCTGGCCAGGATGGCGAGCGGCGAATCCGCCGGCACGCCGATCCGCTTGATTTCCCAGGCCAGTTCAATGCCGCTGCTTTCCTTCACCCGGCGCCGCACCGTTTCGCCCAGCGCCTCGAGATCGGCGGCGGTTGCGGTGCCGGTGTTGAGCAGGAAATTGCAGTGCTTCTCCGAGACCTGCGCGCCGCCCAGCTTGAGGCCACGGCACCCGGCCCGGTCGATCAGTTCCCAGGCCTTGGCGCCCGGCGGGTTGACGAAGGTGCTGCCGCCGGTGCGCGCGCGCACCGGCTGGCTGTCCTCGCGCGCGGCCTGAATCTCGTTGAGGCGCTGCTGGATCAATGACGGATCGCCGGCCCTGCCGGCGAGGTCAGCGCCGCAGAAGATCCAATCCTCGGCAACGGCGCTGTGGCGATAGGTGAAGCCCATGGCATCGCGGTCGAGGCGATGCAGGCGGCCCTGGCGGTCGAGGGCGGTGGCCGAGACGAAGATCTGCGAAAGATCGCTGCCATAGGCGCCGGCATTCATGCGCAGCGCCCCACCGATGGTGCCGGGAATGCCGGACAGGAACTCGAGCCCGGCAACGCCGGCCGCCCGCGCCGCCAGCGCCACGTTGAGGTCGAGCGCCGCCGCGCCGGCATGGACGTGCAGTCCGTCGGTGCGGATTTCGGCGAAGGCTCGCCCCAGGCGGATGACGACCCCGGGTATACCGCCGTCGCGTACCAGCAGGTTGGAGCCGACGCCGAGCACGGTCAGCTTCACATCCGCCGGGCAATGCGCCAGGAAATGCTGCAAATCGGCGACATCGGCCGGCTTGAACAGCACCTCGGCCGGGCCGCCGACGCGGAACCAGGTCACCTTGGCAAGGCTCGCCCCCTCGGTCAGGCGGCCGCGGACCGCCGGAAGCCGGTCGATGAGCGCGCTATGTCGTGGTGCGGCAGACATCATTTGCGCACCTCCAGCAGGGGCTGCAATTCGCCGGGCAGCGCATGCGCCCATTGCGTGATGTTGCCGGCGCCGAGGCAGACGACCAGATCGCCCGGCTGCACCAGCGGCGCGACCATGGCGGCAAGGTTCTTCGGATCATCGAGATAGTCGACGTGACGATAGCCGCGTTCCTTCATGCCCTGGACCAGGGCCGGTCCGCTGACCCCCTCGATCGGCGCTTCGCCCGCCGCATAGACATCGGCGATGATGACGTGATGGGCGTCGTTGAAGCAGGTGCAGAAATCCTCGAACAGAGCCTGCAGGCGCGAAAACCGATGCGGCTGCATGACCGCGATGACCCGGCCTGGCCTGTCGACACCCTGCGTCGCCTGCCTGGCGGCTTTCAGCACCGCCGCGATCTCGACCGGATGATGGCCGTAATCGTCGATCACGATGACGCCGCCGGCCTCGCCGGTGCGGGTGAAGCGACGCTTGACGCCGCCGAACTTGGCAAGGCCGGTACGCAGGATCTCGTCCTCGACGCCCATTTCGTTGGCGACGGCCATGGCGGCGAGACTGTTCTGCACGTTGTGGCGGCCGACCATGGGCAGATGCACGCCCTTGATAACGCGCTTCGTTTCGCGGTAGCGGTCGTTTATGACGACGCTGTAGGTCGAGCCCGAAGGCGCCATGTCGAGATCGACCGCGCGCACATCGGCCTGGGGCGAGAAGCCATAGGTGATGATGCGCCGGTCGGCGAGGCGCGGGATCATCGCCTGCACCACCGGATGGTCGATGCACAGCGCCGCGAAGCCGTAAAACGGGATGTTCTTGACGAATTCCTCATAGGCCCGGTTCATCGCCTCGACACTGCCGTAATGGTCGAGATGCTCCGGATCCATATTAGTGACGACGGCGATGGTGGCCGGCAGCTTCAGGAATGAGCCGTCGCTCTCATCCGCCTCGACCACCATCCAATCGCCGGCACCCAGACGCGCATTGGTGCCATAGGCATTGATGATGCCGCCATTGATCACGGTCGGATCGAGCCCGGCCGCTTCCAGCAGCGCCGCCACCAGCGAGGTCGTGGTGGTCTTGCCGTGGGTGCCGCCGATGGCGACCGACCATTTGAGCCGCATGAGCTCGCCCAGCATTTCGGCCCGCCGTACCACGGGCAGCAGCTTGGCGCGGGCGGCGAGGACTTCCGGATTGTCCGGCTTGACTGCCGAGGAGATCACCACCACCGCCGCGTCGGCGAGGTTCTCGGCCTTGTGGCCGATCTCGACCGGGATGCCGCGCTCGCGCAGGCGCTTGGTGTTGTAGCTGTCGGCGATGTCGGAGCCGCGCACCTTGTAGCCAAGATTGTGCAGGATCTCGGCAATGCCGCTCATGCCGATCCCGCCGATGCCGACGAAATGGATCACACCGATGTCGAGTGGCAGGGCGCGCATCACTTCGTCTCCGCATTCAGTCGGCCGCGCTGCGAGGCCGGCACCAGGTCGATCACCGCATCGGCGAGCCTTGCCGCCGCGTCGCGCTTGCCGAGGCTGCGCGCCGCCGCCGCCGCCGCCGCGAGGCGCTCCGGCGCACCGCTGAAACTGGTCAGGCGTTCGGCCACCGAGGAGGGCGAGAAGGCGGCCTCGGTCAGCACCCAGGCCCCGCCCCTCTCCTCGACCGCGCGCGCATTGGCAAGCTGGTGGTCGTCGATGGCATGCGGCAGCGGCACCATGATTGCCGGCCGGCCCGCCGCGGTCAGTTCGGCGACGGTCGAGGCGCCGGCGCGCGACAGCACCAGATGCGCCCAGTCGAGTCGCGCCGCCATGTCGTCAAAGAAGGGTTTCAATTCCACCTCAATGCCGGCCTCGCGATAGGTTGCGGCAACGGCATCGATATCCTCCGGCCGGCATTGCTGCACGATGCGCAACCGGCGGCGCAAGTCCTCGGACATCAGCGCGAGGCTGGCTGGAACGTGCTGCGAAAAAGAGCGCGCGCCGAGGCTGCCGCCGAAAACCAGCAGGTGGAAGGGCCCGCCCGGTTCGGGCGGGCGATAGGGCCGGTCCGCCAGGGCGGCGATGGCGGGCCGCACCGGATTGCCGGTGACGAGGACCTTGTCCGCCGGCAGCTTCTCGCAGAACTTCACCCGCTCGAAGCTCAGTGCCACCTTGCTGGCATGCTTCATCAGGAAGCGGTTGGCGCGCCCGGCCACCGCGTTCTGCTCGTGCAGCAGGGTGCGATTCTGGTGCTGTTGCGCGGCAAGCAGCGGCGGCACCGAGGGATAGCCGCCGAAACCGACGGCAACCGCCGGGTCGAGGCGCCGGATCAGCTTGCGGCATTGCAGATAGCCGAGGCCGAGACGGCCGATATTCTTCAGCTTCGCGGCGATACCCTTGCCGGCCACGCCTCCGGCGGCGACGCGATGCACCGTCACCTGCGGCAGGCGGTCGCCAAATCCCTGACCGCGCTCGTCGGTGACGAGGTCGACCTTGCAGCCGCGCGACAGCAGCACCTCGGCCAGGGCTTCGGCCGGGAACATGTGGCCGCCGGTGCCGCCGGCGGCCAGTAGGATCTGCACCTGACCGGTTGCGTTGCCGCTCATGCCTCGACACTCCCCGGGAAGCGGCGACGCGTCAGCGCCAGCAGGAAGCCGATGCCGAGCCCTATCGCCACGATCGAGGACCCGCCATAGGAGATGAAGGGCAGCGTCATGCCCTTGGTCGGCATCAGGTGCAGGGACGACGCCATGTTGATGATCGCCTGCAAGCCGAACGAGGTGACCAGGCCGGTGGCGGCCAGGATGATGAAGTGGTTGTGCTCGCCGAGGAGCCGCGCCAGGGCGCGCAGCACGATGAAGGCGAAGAGGACAACCAGCAGCAGGCAGACGACAAGACCGAACTCCTCGCCCGCCACCGCAAAGACGAAATCGGCATGGGCGTCCGGCAGGACCAGCTTGACGCTGCCCTCGCCGGGGCCGGTGCCGTAGAGGCCACCGTTCTGGAAGGCCTCCAGCGCCCGGTCGATCTGGTAGGTATCGCCGCTCTCCGGATTGAAGAACTGGTCGACGCGCTCGGTCACGTGCGGCAGCATGAAATAGGCACCCACCAGCCCGGCGATGCCGAGGCCGACCAGCAGCAGCACCCAGAAGATGGGTAGGCCGGCGATGAAAAACTGCGCCGCCCAGGTCGCCGTCACCACGGCGGTCATGCCGAGATCCGGCTGTTTCAGCAGGATGCCGATCACGACCAGGAAGACCAGCACCGAGATGAGGTTGCCGGGCACGCCCGGATTGGTTTTCTGCAGGGCGAACATCCAGGCGGCAAATATCGCAAAACAGGGCTTCAAAAATTCCGAGGGCTGCAGCGAGAACGGACCCAAAGCGATCCAGCGCGTGGCGCCCTTGATCTCGGCGCCTATGAAAAGCGTCAGGAAGGTGAGCGTCAGGAACATCAGGAACAGCACCACCCCCGCCCGCCGCACCTGCCGGGGCGACAGCATCGAGCCGCCAAGGATGGCGAGGGCCGCCAGCGGCAGCATCATGAAGTGGCGCTGGGCGAGCGCGAAATTGTCCATGCCGATGCGCGTGGCGACGGCCGGGCTCGCCGCCAGCACCAGGATGGCACCCAGGAACAGAAGCGCCACGACGGCCGCCAGCATCCAGCGGTCGACCGTCCACCACCACTGCCCGACCAGGCTGCGATCGGCGCGCGAGAAGCTCATGCCGCACCTCCCGCCTTGGCGGCGAGCGCGGCAACGAGCTCCCGGAATCGGTCGCCGCGCACTTCGAAACTGGTGAACTGGTCCCAGGAAGCGCAGGCCGGAGCCAGCAGCACGACGGCACCGGGACGCTTTTCGCGCTGTGCCTGGGCATGCGCGGCGGCGACCGCCTTGTCCAGCGTGCCGCATTGCGTCAGCGGGAAGGCACGGCCGATCTGCTTCTCGAAGGCGGACGCTGCCTCGCCGATCAGGAAGCCGTGGCGGATCTTCGGATAGAAGCCCTCCAACCCGGCAAGGCCGCCTTCCTTGGCGCGGCCGCCGATGATCCAGTAGATGTTGTCGTAGCAGTCGAGCGCCTTCGCCGCCGCATCGGCATTGGTCGCCTTGCTGTCGTTGACATAGCGGATGCCGCCGATGGTCGCGACCAGCTGCTGGCGGTGGGCCAGGCCAGGATAGCTGGCGAAACCGGCCAGGATCTGGTCGAGCGAGAGCCCGAGTGCACGCGCCGTGATATAGGCGGCGGCGGCATTCTGCCAGTTGTGGCGGCCGGGCAGCGTCGGAATCGTGTTGAGATCGGCGACACCCTGGGGCACACCCTGCAGCGAGTCGACCAGGATGCCCTTGGCGTTGACATAGATGCTCCGCTCGAGCTTGCGCTCGGCGGAGATCGGCACCAGGCGGCGGCCCTTGTCCTGCGCGGCCTCAAAGATGCCGCGGCAATGCGCGTCGTCCATGCCGACGATGCCGATGCTGAACCTGCCCTTGGGTCGCAGGATCGACGCCTTCGAGGCGACATAGCCTTCCATGCCGCCATGCCGGTCGAGATGGTCGGGCGAGATGTTGAGCAGGATGGCGATGTCGGCGATGGGCGACGGCGTCAGGTCGAGCTGATAGGAAGAGAGCTCCAGTACATAGATGCCGTCCGGCCCAAGCGGCTGCAGCGAAAGCGCCGCCTGGCCGAGATTGCCGCCGACCTCAACCGCCTTGCCGGCCGATTTCAGGATATGGGCGATCAGCGTCGTGGTGGTCGATTTGCCGTTGGTGCCGGTAATGCCGACGAAGCGCGCATTCGGCTGGGCGACCGCCAGCAAGGCGATGTCGCTGCCGATCGGCTTTGCCGCCGCCTTTGCCGCAGCCGCCACCGGATGCGGGGCTGGATGGGTCAGCGGGATGCCCGGGCTCATCACCAGGGCGTCGATCCGCGACCAGTCGGCCTGATAGAGGTCGTGCAGGATCTCGGCCGGCGCGGCGGCACGCGCCTTTTCCGAATCGTCCCAGGCGAGCACGCGGGCGCCCGAGGCCTGCAGCCGCTCGGCCGTGGCCAGTCCGGTGCGGCCGAGGCCCAGCACCGCGATGGTGCGCCCCTGCACGTTCGGAATATGGAGGCCGGAACCGGTCATGGCGCCTATCGCAGCTTCAGGGTGGCAAGGCCGATCAGCGCCAGGACCGCGGCGATGATCCAAAAACGGATGACGATGGTGGGCTCGGCCCAGCCCTTCTTTTCGTAATGGTGATGCAGCGGCGCCATGCGGAAGACGCGCTTGCCGGTCATCTTGAAGCTCATCACCTGGACGATCACCGAGACGGTCTCGAGAACGAACAGGCCGCCGATGATGGCCAGCACCAGCTCATGCTTGGTGATGACGCTGATGGCACCCAGC
The DNA here is from genome assembly GCF_004363235.1 of Dongia mobilis. Lineage (GTDB taxonomy): Bacteria > Pseudomonadota > Alphaproteobacteria > Dongiales > Dongiaceae > Dongia > Dongia mobilis. Next base: position 190,630 of record NZ_SNYW01000006.1, on the reverse strand, counting down.
GCCCCGCCCATGGAAAGCGAGCCGGTGTCGCCCATGAAGACCATGGCGGGCGGCGCATTGAACCAGAGAAAACCGAGACCGGCACCACAGAGCGCGCCGCAGAACACCGCCAGCTCGCCCGAGCCCGGCACGAAGTGGAGCTGCAGGTAGTTGGCGAAGACCGCATTGCCGACCAGATAGGCGATGAGCGCGAAGCAGGCCGCTGCGATCATCACCGGTACCGTGGCAAGACCGTCGAGGCCGTCGGTCAGGTTGACCGCGTTGGAGGCGCCCATCATGACCAGCGCACCGAACACGACGAAGCCGACGCCGAGCGGGATGAGAACATCCTTGAAGAACGGTATGGCGACACCGGTGGCAAGCCCGGGTGTCGTCTGGCCGAGCGTGCTGCTCTGATGATAGACGATGACCAGCGTGGCGATGATGCCGATCGTCGCCTGGCCGGCCAGCTTCAGGCGCCCGTTGAGCCCCTTGGTGTTGCGCTTGGTCAGTTTCAGGAAATCGTCGCCGAAGCCGATGATGCCGAAGCCGATGGTGACCAGCAGCACGACCCAGACATAGACGTTGGAGAGATCGGCCCAGAGCAGCGTCGTGATGCTGGCCGAGAGCAGGAACATGAGACCGCCCATGGTAGGCGTGCCCTTCTTGGTCAGCAGATGGCTCTCCGGTCCGTCGTCGCGGATCGGCTGGCCTTCGCGCTGGACCTTCTTCAGCCAGCGAATCATCGGCGGCCCGATCAGCAGCGTCAGGCAGAACGAGAACAACACCGCACCGCCGCTGCGGAAGGTAAGATAGCGGAATAGATTGAAGATGCTGAGATCCTCGGCCAGCGGTGCGAGCAGATTGTAGAGCATCGATCCCCTGTTCCCCCGCCCCGTCAGTGCCCGTTGGCCGCTTGTCGCGGCTGCGTTGCGTTGCTGTCCATTGCCCGGATGGCGTCCACGATCGGCGCCATGCGCGTGCCCAGTGATCCCTTCACCAGCACCACGTCGCCGGCCCGAAGTGCTGCGATCGCGGGGGCCACCATGGCGAGCGAATCGACACTGTGATGACCGCGCAGCGAAGCGGGCAGGATCTGGAACAGATCACCCATCAGCGCGCCGACACAAAAGACGCGCTCGATGCCGGCCGCGACGATGGCGTCGCACAGATCCCGGTGCAGCGCCGGGCCCTGCGCCCCCAATTCCCGCATGTCGCCGATGATGGCGATGCGCCGTCCGCCCGCACCCGGACGGATGCCGCCGAGGACCGTGAAGGCGGCGCGCATGGCAGCCGGGCTGGCATTGTAGGATTCGTCGAGCAACAGCAGGGTGCCGCCGGCAAGTGCGATCGTCTCGCGCTGACCGCGGCCCTTGAGTGCCCGCGTCGCGCCGAGATCCCGCGCCGCCCGCGCGACGTCGCCGTCCAGGGCCGCGACACCGGCCAGAACTGCCAGCGCATTCAACGCCTGATGGCGACCGGCAAGACCCATGCTGAAGGCAAGTTCGCGACCGCCGATCGACGCCGTGACCCTGTTGCCGTCCTCGCCCACCACGCAGTCGAGCAGGCGACAATCGCTTTCCGCAGCCGCGCCGAAGGTGACGATATGCGCAATGCCGAGCGCCTTTGCACGGTCCCTGAGGCGCGCGAAATGCGGGTTGTCGCGCGGCAGGATGGCGGTGCCGCCAGGCTCCATCCCTTCCAGGATCTCGGCCTTGGCGTCGGCGATCTCGTCTACCGAGTTGAAGAACTCGATATGCACGGCCTCCACCGCGGTGATGATCGCGGCATGGGGCCGCACCATTTTCGCCAGCGGCCGGATTTCGCCGGCATGGTTCATGCCGAGCTCGAATATGCCGATGGCGGCATCGCGCGGCATGCGCGCCAGCGAAAGCGGCGCGCCCCAATGGTTGTTGAGATTGCCTTCGGAGGCGAAGGTGGCGGCCTGGGCGCCCAGCACCTGTTTCAGCATCTCCTTGGTGCTGGTCTTGCCGACGCTGCCGGTGACCGCGATGAATCTCGCCGGCGACCGGTCGCGCGCGACACGGCCGAGGTCCTGCAGGCCGATGAGCGTATCGCCGACCAGCACTACCGGCGCATCCGCCGCGATGCCCGCCGGCAGGCGATGCGCCAGGATTCCGGCGGCACCCGCCGAAAGCGCGCCGGCAATATAGTCGTGACCGTCGAAATTGGGACCCTGCAGCGCCACGAACAGATCGCCCCTGGCGATCCTGCGGCTGTCGATGGAGACACCGCTCGCGGCAAATCCGGCGCCCGCCCTGCCCCCGGTGGCGGCCGCGATCTCGGCGGAGGTCCAGAGGTTCTGGCTCATGCCGCACCTCGCGCCAGTTCCGCAGCACAGTTGCGCGCCACCTCGCTGTCGTCGAAATCGAACTTCTGGTCGCCGACCAGCTGATAGGTCTCGTGGCCCTTGCCGGCGATTACCAGCACGTCGCCGGACTTCAATTCATGCATGGCAGCCCGGATCGCCTGGGCACGGTCGCCGATCTCGACGGCGCCCGGTGCGGCCGCCAGAATTTCGGCCCGAATTGCGGCCGGATCCTCGCTGCGTGGATTGTCGTCGGTGACGATGACGCGGTCGGCAAGACGCACCGCAAGCGCGCCCATTTCCGGCCGCTTGCCGCGATCGCGGTCGCCGCCGCAGCCGAAAACGACGACGAGTCGGCCGGTGGTGTGCGGCCGCAGCGTGCCGAGGACGGCCTCGAGACCCGCCGGCTTGTGCGCGTAATCGACATAGACGGCGGCACCCGATGGCGTCGTCGCCACCCGCTCGATGCGGCCATGGACGCCGGTCAGGCGGTCGATCATGGCAACCGCCATTTCCGGCTTTTCGCCGGCGCCGATGACGAGGCCGAGGGCGGCCAGCAGGTTCTCGGCCTGGAACAGCCCGGCCACCGAGAAGGTGGCGTCGCAGCGCTGGCCGAAAACCTCCAGCTGCAATTGCTGCCCGGTCGCCAGCGGCACCTGCTTCACGAGGCGGATATCGCCGCGCCGGCGCCCGAAAGTGATCAGGCGATGATGCCGCGCCCGGGCGATCTCGATGACACGTGCGGCTTCCGCCATGTCGGCATTGACCACGGCGGCACCGCCCGCCGGCAGCAATTCCTCGAACAGGCGGAGCTTGGCCTTCAGATAGCTTGCCATGTCGCCGTGATAATCGAGGTGATCGCGCGACAAGTTGGTGAAGGCCGCAGCCGAGACCTGCACGCCGTCGAGTCGGAACTGGTCGAGGCCGTGGCTGGAGGCTTCCATGGCGAGGTGATGGATGTCGTGATCCACCAGTTCGGCCAGCAATTGGTGCAGCTTGACCGGATCCGGCGTGGTCAGCGATTCGCCATATTCGATGCCTGGGCCGACCAGGCCGATCGTGCCCAGACTGGCGGCGCGGTGGCCGAGCTGCGACCAGATCTGGCGGGTGAAGACGGCGGTCGAGGTCTTGCCGCTGGTGCCGGTGACGGCGGCGATGATGTTGGGCTGGCGCGCATGGAAGCGCGCGGCGATCCTGGCCAGGGCAAGGCGCGGCTGCACCGCTTCCAGCACGGCGACATGCGGCGGCACCACCGGCTTCTGCCCGGCGGCGACCAGGATTACTGCGGCACCGGCGCCGACTGCCTGGGCAACAAAGGCGAGCCCGTCGACTTTGGCGCCGGCCAGCGCCGCAAAAAGGAAACCCGGCCCGACCGCGCGCGAGTCGGCCGTAAGGCCGGCAACGACGATCTTGTCGATGCCGCTGCCCGCCTGCGCCACACGCACGCAATCGCCGATGATGTCACTCAACCGCAAGGGCCGGATCCTCGTTGGGAACAAATGGTTTGGCGGCGACTGGCGCCGGTTGCAGCGCAGCGCCGGTCGAGACCGGCGTGGCGACGAAGGGTTTGGCCTGGAAGATGATTTCTCCGGTTGTCGCCGGCTGGACCGGCGCTGGGGCGGTGGCGACCGGCGAAGGCGCCTGCGCTTTCGCCTGCTTTTCCTTGCTAGCATCCGATTTCGGCTGAATTTGGGCGGCGCTGGCGGGTGCGCCCTGCGGGTTTTCGACCATCGCCACCAGCGGGTTCTGCGCTTCCGGCGCGTCGTCATCGATCGGCGCGATGCCGAGCAACGGCGCCATGCGCTGCACCAGCGCACCCACCGCCGGCGCCGCCACCCAGCCGGCCGTGGCGTAACCGTAGCTTTGCGCGTTCGGCTTCGGTTCGTCGATCATCATGACGATGGCATAGCGCGGCGCATGCATCGGGAAGGCCGCCGCGAACACCGCCATGCGCGAGTTCTTGTTGTAGCCCCCCTGGGTGGTGATCTTTTCCGCGGTGCCGGTCTTGCCACCTACCAGGTAGCCCGGCGCGTTCGCCTTCTTGCCGCTGCCCACCTGCACCACAAGTCGCATCAGCTGGCGAATCTGGGCCGAGGTCTGTTCGGAAACGACACGGGTCCCTTCCGCCACCTCGCCGGCCGCCCGCTTCAGCAGGGTGGGATGGCGCAGCAGGCCGCCATTGGCCAGCGCACCGATGCCGGCAACCAGCTGCGTCGCCGTGACCGAGATGCCGTGCCCGTAGGCAATGGTCATCGTGTTGATGCGCTTCCAGTTCTTCGGATATTGCGGCACCCCCACCTCAGCCAGCTCGATGGGCGATTTCGCGAGCAGGCCGAAGCGCTGCAGATAGGCCTTCTGCACCTCGGCGCCGAACGTATCGGCAAGCTTGGCCGAGCCGATATTCGAGGAATAGGCGATGATCTCCGGGATGCTGAGCCAGCGATGCTTGCCCTTGTAGTCGTCTATGGTGAAACCGCCGATGCGGATCGGGTTGGTGGCGTCGAAGCCGCCGGCCAGGGTGACTGCGCCGGTATCGAGGCCGATCGCGGTGTTGAACAGCTTGAAGGTCGAGCCCATTTCGAACGTGCCGAGCGTGGCGCGGTTGAATCGTGCGTCATCGCTTGCCGTGCCGGGCCGTGCCGGATCGAAATCCGGCAGCGAGACCATGGCGAGCAGTTCGCCGGTTGCGATATCCATCACCATGCCGGCGCCACCGATGGCGGTGAAATCGGCGATCGCGCGCGACATCTCCTCATGCAGGATGTGCTGGATGCGGACATCGATGGAAAGCGAAAGCGGCTGCTGACCGGCGGCCAGCACGTCGTCGAAGGAGCGTTCCGCCCCCGCCAGGCCGCGCGCATCGACATCGGCGAAACCGACCACATGCGCGGTCAGATTGCCCTGCGGATAGACCCTCTTGGTCTCGTGCAGGAATTGCAGGCCCGGATCGCCCAGGCGGATCACTGCCATCTGCTGCTTGGGCGTCAGGTTCCGCTTCAGCCAGACGAAGGTCTTGTCGCCGGCCAGCTTGGCGGCGGTGGTCTCGACCGACAGTTCCGGCAGGATTTCGTTGAGCGCCAGGGCGATCGCCTGCGGGTCGCGGATGTTCTGCGGATTGGCGTAGAGCGACGCCGTCGTCAGCGAGGTCGCCAGCACCACGCCGTTGCGGTCGAGAATGTCGGCACGCGCGGCGGCCGGTGCCGCGGCGATGCTCGGCCCGTCGTTTTCCGCCGGCAGCAAGGTCACCATGGCAAGTCGCACCGCGATCACCAGGAAGGCCATGGCAAAGAGGCCGAGGCCCAGGATCAGGCGATGATGGCTGATCTCGAGCGCGCGCCGCTGCACGCCATCCGGCTCCAGCTGCAGCGCGATCGGGTTGATCACCGGCTGCGCGCGCTGGACCTGGAAGTCAGGCTGCGCCGGCTGGTGCCGGTTGCGCCGGCCGATCATTGCGCACCGCCAGCGCCGGTCGCCGGCAAAAGGTCAGCCGCCGGCGCCTCGGCGGCATTCTGCTTGGCTTCCATATCGGCCAGGATGGCGCGGATCGTGGCATCCTCATCAGCTGCGTCGGCCTCGGTGCCATCGACGCTACCGGCCGAGGAGGTCTGGAACGTCGCCGAGCCGGCCTCGGCACCGGCAGGCGCCACATTGGGAGCCGAAGTAGTCGGCGGCAGCGCCGCTTGCTGCGCCGGGGCGGCCTGCGTTGAGCCTGACTGTGGCGCCGTACCGACCAGCAGCGGCGCCGGGGTATCAGGCAGCGTCACATCGGGCAGCGGCTGGTTGGCAGGGCGCTCGCGCAGGGCGTCGAAGCCGGCGATCTGGCTCGCCATTGCCGGCACCAGGTCGGTGTGGCGGCGCGTCAGATCGGCAAGCCGTACGGGATCGTTGAGATAGCTCCATTCGGCTTCCAGCACGCGCAGGATCTGCCGATCGGCGGTAATCTGGCGATTGACCGCGCGTAGGTCACGCTCCTTCGCCTGCACGGCATACTTCACCTGGAACAGCCCGACACCGAGCAGCGCCAGGAGGACGAACCAGACGATGGTGCCGATCCGGATCATGCCGCCACCTCGAGCTTCTCGGCGACACGCAGCCGGGCCGAGCGCGCCCGGGGGTTGGCGGCGATCTCGGCATCGCCCGCGGCAATTCCCTGCGGGCTGACCAGCCGCAGGGTCGGCTGGACCGCGTCGAATTCGGGCAGATGGCGCGACCCCTTCGGGCTACGGCCGGCGCGCGCGCGCATGAAATGCTTCACGCGGCGATCCTCCAGCGAGTGGAACGAGACGATCGCCATGCGCCCGCCCGGTGCCAGCAGCGCCGCGGCAGCGTCGAGGCCGCGATCGATTTCGCCCAGTTCGTCGTTCACGGCGATGCGCAGGGCCTGGAAGGTACGGGTCGCGGGGTCGATCCGCTCGGCACCGCCAGCGGGACCGATCGCGCGCCGCACGATCTCGGCCAGCTGGCCGGTCGAAGTGATGGGAGCCAGCGCCCGCGCCGCCACGATCGCCCTGGCGATGCGGCGCGCCTTCTTCTCCTCGCCGAAGGTGAAGATGAGATCGGCCAGCGGTCGCTCGGCCATGCTGTTGACCAGATCGGCGGCACTTTCGCCCGCCTGCTCCATGCGCATGTCGAGTGGGCCGTCGAAGCGGAAGGAGAAGCCGCGCGCCGCCTCGTCCAGTTGCATCGAGGATACGCCGAGATCGAGGGTGACGCCCTGGACCGCATGGACGCCGCGCTCGGCCAGCAGGCGACGCATGTCGCCGAAGCGCCCCTGGATCACATGCAGGCGGCCGGAATAGCGCTGCAGCAGATCGCCGGCACCGGCGATCGCATCTGGGTCGCGGTCGATCGCGAAGACCGTGCAGTTGGCGGCATCCAGGATGGCGCGGGTATAGCCGCCGGCGCCGAAGGTGCCGTCGACATAGATGGCGCCGTCGCGGGGCCCGGCATTGTCAGCGCCCAGGGCCGCGACCACCTCGGCCAGCAGAACCGGCTGATGGCGCGGTGCTTTGTCGACCCGACCCGTCATGCGCGCTCGTCCGGCTTGGCGGGTTGCGCCCGCAGCGTCATGCCCTTTTCCAGCGCGCGGCGGCGGGCCTCGGCCTTGTGCTCGGCAAAGCGTTTCGGCTCCCACAGCTCGAAGGTGCGGCCGCGACCGACGAAGGCCACCTCGTCGCTGAGATGGGCATGGGCGGCGAGCGCGTCGGGCAGCACCACCCGGCCTTCGCCATCGAAGGCGAGTTGCTTGGCATCGGCGAAGATCGCCGCACTCAGATCGTCGTGCTCGTCCGAGAAAAGATCGACATTGCCCAGCTGCGAAACCAGGCCTTCCATCCAGTCGATGCCGGCGCATTGCACGGCGTCGTAGCGGAAATGCGGCATGCCGACGATGCCTGCAAAGGGCAGGCCGATGAGGGCAGCACGGAACGTCGCCGGGACGGAAACCCGCCCCTTCTTGTCGATCCGGTTGATGAACGTGTCGATGAACAACGCCATCGGACGCAGGCACCCCTCGCGCGTGGCCGGCCAGCCACCAACCCCCAGCGCCCAAGCCGAAATGGGCCGGACCGCGGCCTGGGCGGTCCTGGGAAATCTTCGATCATCAATGGGATATCATGGGATAACATGGGCCGTCAATGGGAAGAGCCTGTAACGCTATGGAAAATATCGGGTTTTTCCGATTTTGGTTATTTTTCCAAGAACTCGTTCCCAATGTTAACAAAGGCTTGGCGATAGGGGCTGAGAACAGAACTTAACGAATTGGCCATTGGCGCTAGGATATACTCTCTTTTTGTTTCCTTTTGTTCTTTTTATGTTCTGTTATGCGCATGGGAATGCGGCGTGACACGGTCTCGGGAGTTGAAGAAGCAGGCTGGTTCGAGGCGCGCGCCGGGCTGGCCTGGGATTTCTTTCTTTAGGGCGATTCCTGCCGCCAGGGCCCTGCGACAGAGCCAAGGCCATCACGTCAATCTAATGAAGGAAAAGCGCCAGACGGCCTGTAAGCCGGGTTCTGTCCGGGGCCGCTGCCGCGCACGATATAGCGGTTGCCCGCCATCACTCACGCGCGTCCGGCCCCTGGATGGCCATTCATCTGGGACGTTCGTTGCCGAACGCCTCACGCGACCTACCCGAGGATCGGCGCGGAAAACGCCTGCACGGCTTGCGCCGCACGTGCCCTCCTATCTGGTCTTGCTCCCGGTGGGGTTTGCCGTGCCGCTTCCGTTGCCGGTCGCGCGGTGCGCTCTTACCGCACCCTTTCACCCTTGCCCGGCTCGAAAGCCGGGCGGTCTGCTCTCTGTGGCACTGTCCCTGGGCTTGACACCCGCCGGACGTTATCCGGCACCGTTTTTCCGTGGAGCCCGGACTTTCCTCCCCCGCCGGAGCGGGAGCGGCCATCCGGCCATCTGGCTGGTGCTGGAGGTAGGCGCTTCCGGCACCGGAGTCAACCTTTGCAGAAATAGGGTGCCAAATTGCGGCGGATGCGCGGCAAAGGCGGCTGCTCGCCCGGCTGGAAGGCCCGGCCCGTGATCGTCTCATAGGCGCGGATATAGACGCGGGACGTGTCGCGGATGAGTTCCGTCGGGATTTCGGGAATGTCATCCTTGTATGGATCGCAGCGCGCCGCCACCCAGTTGCGGACGAAATCCTTGTCGAAGCTTTCCGGCTTCTCGCCCGCTTCAAAGCGTTCGCGATAGGATGCCGCCAGCCAGTAGCGGCTGCTGTCCGGCGTGTGGATTTCGTCGGCCAGCACGATCTCGCCTTTTTCATCGAGGCCGAACTCGTATTTCGTGTCGACCAGGATGAGGCCGTTCCTCGCCGCCATCTCCTGTCCGCGCGCAAAGAGCGCCAGGGCATAGCGCGACAGCGTTTCCCACTGCGCCGGCGTCACCAGTTTCTTCGCCACGATCTCATCTGCCGTCATGGGCGCGTCGTGGTCGCCCTGCTCCGCCTTCGAGGTCGGCGTGATGATGGGCGACGGCAGCTTTTCGTTGTCGCGCAGGCCGTCGGGAAAGTCGTGGCCGTACATCCGCCGCTGGCCCTTTTTGTAGAGCGTCAGGATCGAGGTACCGGTGGTGCCGGCGAGATAGCCGCGCACCACGATCTCGACCGGCAGAATCGCAAGGCGCTTGCCGATCACCACATTGGGGTCGGGATAATCCAGCACATGGTTCGGGCAAATATCCGCCGTCGCCTCGAACCAGTAGCGCGCCACCTGCGTCAGCACCTGACCCTTGTGCGGAATGGCAGCCAGGATGCGGTCGAAGGCCGAGAGCCGGTCGCTGGAGATGAGGATGCGGCGTCCATCCGGCAGGTCGTAATTGTCGCGCACCTTGCCACGATAATGATTGGGCAGTTCCGGAATGGTCGCATCGGCCAAGGCCAGCGCCGGATCGATCACGATATCGGTCATCCTGTTCTCTCAGTTGAGGGCGCCGCGCGCATCCACGGGCCAGATCGCCGCGACCTTATCCGCGCGGATGGCGATGATCCAGTCATAGAGATTGACGGTCGGATCGCAATGGCCCGGCACCAGGCGCAGGCGCTGCTCCAGCGCTGGCAGCGCCTGGCGGGGGCCGCGAATGATGCCGTGTTCGTCCGAGGGCGTGTCGAAGACGAGGTCCGGACGCCCGGAGATGGCCGGGTAGCCGGAATCCACCGAATGCGCCTTCAACCCGGCATCGATCACGGCAAAGTCCTCGCGCCGGCTCATGACGCTGGCGAGGACGAAGAGGCTGTGGCGGAAGGCGGGCGATTCCGGGTCCGCCTGGTTGTCGCCATAATCGCGGTCCATGAAGACATAAGAACCTGGCTGGATCTCGTTATAGACGCCGCTCGAGGCCTCCAGGGGAAAGGTGCCGGTGCCGGCGCCGGTGACGACCGGCACGGAGATGCCGCGCGCGTTGAGGGCGGCGACGAAGGCCGCGGCGCGCGCGGCGGCATGGTCGATAGCCGCCTTGCGCTCGGCCCGCATGCGCAGATGCTGGGCCGCCCCCTGATAGGCCTGGAGCCCGGCAAAGCGCAGCGCGGCCGTGCCATGGATCTTCTCGGCCAGCGCCACCGCATCGGAAATCTCGACAAGGCCGCAGCGATTGGCACCCACTTCCAGCTCGACATAGGTGTCGATGCGCCGCTGGGCATTCTGCGCCGCCGCATTGAGGCGGTCGAGGCCGAGATCGCTGTCGAGGCAGATGCCGATATTGGCGCGGTCGGTCAGACGCACCAGCCGCGCCAGGCGCTCCGGCGCCAGCACCTCGTTGGTGACCAGCACGTCGCCGACCCCGCCCTCCACCAGGGCTGCCGCCTCGCCCACCTTCTGGCAGCAGATCCCGACGGCACCCACCGCCATCTGGCGCTTGGCGATCTCGGCACATTTGTGGGTCTTGGCGTGGGGTCGCAAGCGCATGCCCCGCATTCGGGCAAATTCCGCCATGGCGTGGAGATTGGCCTCGAAGACGTCGAGGTCGAGAATGAGCGCCGGCGTTTCGATGCGCTCTGCCGGATCGCCGATCGATAGTTCGGGTCGTTGTTGCACCGTCAGGAAACCATTGCGAGAAGGCCGTTGAGCAAGGCCGCCATCTCCGCATCCGGTACCGTTGCCAGTTCGCCCGGGCGGAAGTGGCGGCAAAAGGCGCGGGCGGCGGCGGCCTCGTCCTCGACACCATAGCCGTATTCGGCGAGACGCGCGAAGAATTCCGACCGCTCCCAGGTCGCGGCACGAGGCACCGGCCAAAGTCCAACACCTGCCGCTGCCATTCCCCGCCAGTCGAACAACTCGCCCGGATCCTCCTTGCGCGCGGGCGCCACGTCGCTGTGGCCGATCACGTTGCGCGGCGGGATGCGATGGCGCGAGAGGATGGCGCGCGAAAGCGCCAGCACCGCCTGCATTTGCGCCGGCGGAAACAGGCGATAGCCCCATTCATGGCCGGGATTGACGACCTCGATCCCGATCGAGCGGGCATTGGTATTGGTGTGGCCGCGCCAGGCGGAAACACCGGCATGCCAGGCGCGCCGCTCCTCGGCCACCAGGTGGAAGATGCGGCCATCCTCCTCGACGACGTAGTGCGCACTGACCTTCGCCGCCGGGTCGCGCAGGCGCTGGATCGCCTCCTCGCCCGTTTTCATGCCGGTATAATGCAGCAGCAGGATGTCGACCTGTTGCCCGTCGCGGCTGTCGTGATTTGGCGAGGGTGCGTCGATCAGATCCATGGTCAGATACCGGTCTTGGTCGAGGGTGCCACCACCGCCGGACGGCGGATGACGACGATGGCGACGCCGGCCATGGTGGCGATGCCGCCCAGCACCATCTGCCAGGTGACCACCTCATTGAGGATCAGGTGGCCGGAGATGACGCCGATCATCGGGAGGAGCAGGGTGAACGGCATCACCTGGTTGACCGGATAGCGGCGCATCAGGTTGTACCAGATGATGTAGGAGAAGATGGCGACGATGATCGACTGGAAGAGAAGTGCCGCCCAGCCGGCCCAGGCGATGTCGAAGACATGGGGAAACTGGTTACCCTCGATCAGCAGGGAAAGCGCCAGCAATTGCGGCGCCGCCAGGATGGCGATGTAGCCGTTGAGTTGTACGGCATCGAATTCCTCGCCCAGCGCCTTCACCTGGACATTGCCGGTGGCCCAGACCAAGGCAGCACCGATTACGGCGACGAGCGGCCAGAGATTGCCATCGGCGAAGCGCGGCTCGCCGGCGATCAGCACGACGCCGGCAAAGGCCACGATCATGCCGAGGATGCGCCGCCAGCCCAGCGTCTCGCCGAAGAAGAAGGCGGCGAGGATCGCGGCGAACGGCACCTGGAGCTGCACCGCGATCGAGGAGGTGGCGGCATCGAGATAGCGCATGCCGAGGAAGATGAGGCCGAAATGCATCGCCCCCATGGTCATCGAGAGGGGTATGAGCTGCTTCAATTTCCGCCGCGGCAGGCCGACGAAAGGCAGCAGCAGCAGCGCCACCAGCGAAAAGCGGAGCGCCAGGAAAAAGAGCGATTCGAAATGGGCAAGGCCGATCTTGGCGGCGACGAAATTGACCCCCCAGATCAGTTGCACCAGCAGCATCAGCGCGAAATGCTGCGGCTTCATGCGCCTGATCCCGCCGGCTGCGCCACCGCCTGCGGGCGTCGCAGGATGATGATGGCGAGCCCGGCCATGGTGAGGGCGGCGCCGGCCACCATGCGCCAGTCCCAGCCCTCGCCGAGGAGAAGGACGGCGGTGGTGGCACCGAAGATGGGTTCCAGCAGGGTGAAGGGCATGACCGAGCTTACCGGGTAGCGGCGCATCATCGCGTACCAGATGCCATAGCACAGGGCGGTGACGATCAACACCTGATAGGCCATGGAGCCCCAGCCGGCGAGACCCGCCCCGGCGATGGCCTCGACCTGGCCGGTCTCGGTGGCCAGCGAGAGGGCCAGCATCATCGGCCCGGCAAAGAGCGCCACCCATGCATTGAGCTGCCAGCCGTCGAGATCGGCCGAGGCCTGCTTGATGAGGAGGTTCGAGGCGACCCAGGCGAGGGCGGCAGCAAAGATCAGTGTCGTGCCCAGCCCGCCGCCGGTGAATTCCGGCCGACCGACCAGTACGACGATACCGACGAAGGCGAGGGCCATGCCCGACCAGCGACGCCAGCCGATGCGGTCGCCGAACAGCAGGGCGGCAGCCAGGGCCGCCAGCGGCACCTGGATCTGGATGATGATCGAACTGGTGGCGGCATCGACCAGCCGGATGCCGTGGAACAGCGGCGCGAAATGGAGCACGCCCAGGACCAGGCCGAGGATCAGCAGGCGGCGCCAGTCGGCGCGCTTCGGCAATCCGACGAAGGGCACGATCAGCGCCGCCACCGCCAGCATGCGCAGCGCCACGAAGAACAGGGGCGGCCAGTCGGCGAGGCCCCATTTGACGACGGCGAAATTGGCTCCCCACAGCATCTGCGAGAAGACGAGAATGAGAATATGCTGTGGCGCCATGATGCTCCGGCAGATCAGGGGAGTGGCGACCGGCGCTGTGCGATGCGCCGCGCGGCGGCGATGCCGAGCTGGGGATGCAGTTGCCCGGCCATGGCCCAGCCGCCCAGCAGCATGAGACCCGCCGCCGCGAAGACGCCGGCCAGCGGCGAGACCAGCAGCACCAGCCAGGCCACACCCGGCGTCACTATGCCGGAGACGTCGCGGAAGGTGGAATAGACCGCTGACATCTCGGTCCGCTGCAGCGGCCGGACCGCCAGCAGGAAGGGGAGCCCGGCCGAGATGTCGAGCAGGATCAGGAAGACCGAACCCAGGAACAGCAGCACCAGCGCCAGCGGCGGCAGCAGGCTGGCGAAGGTCGCCAGGATGAAGGCAGCGCCTGCCGCCAGGAAGCCGAGGCGCACCGCGGCGCGCACGGCGCGGCGCTGCATCCAGCGCAGCATGATCGGGGTGGCGAAGAGCAGCGCGTTGGAGAGCGAGAGCATGGCGCCGGCCACCTTGTCGCCCAGACCCGATTCCACCGCGAAGATCGGCAGATAGACGACATAGACCCACCAGCCGCAGGATTTCAGCACCGCGAACAGCCAGCCAGCGATGAGGCGCGGCTGGCGGAAGAAGCGGCCGAGATAGGCCAAGGGATTGAGTGCGGGGCCGCGCGCCGGCGCGATCAGCTTGCCATTGCCAAGGCGCATCACCCAGAAGATGACGAGGAGGATGAGTGCTGCCACGAGCGACACCAGGAAGGGCGCCGGGCGCCAGATCTCCATGATCCAGACGCCCGCCACCGGGCCGAGGGTCCAGGCCATGGCGCTGTAGAACATGCGCAGCGATTCCGCCCGCACCAGCTCGCCCTTGGCGATGTAATCGAGCAGATAGGCGTTGAGGCAGATGAAGACGGTGACCGTCGCCACCGTGTTGCAGAGCAGGCCGAGGGCCACCAGCGGCCCGCCGAGAATGGCGAGGATATTGCCGGCGACGAAGAGCAGCGCCCCTGCGGTGAAGGCCCAGCGCCGCGGCACGATGCGGGTGAGTGCCGGCACCATCAGCCCGGCCAGCAGCGAAACGACTCCGATGCCGAAATAGATCTCGGATACCAGGCTGGTATCGGGAAAGGCGTGATACATCGAAAGCGGCATCACGGTGACCAGAATGCCGCGGATCACCGCCTCGACCCCGGCCAGCACGGCAAAGCCGCGCGCACCCGGGCCCCGCAGGCGGATGGCGGCCGCCTGACGCAGCCAGAGGGGAAACCAGGGCGGATTGGATCGTTCGAGCATGACTGCACCGGTGGCGCCCGATCCGGAGCGGAATCGGGGGGCGGCATCGCGGCCGCCAGCAACAGGTGGCATGCTTTAGCAGGAAGGCCGGGCCGGCGGAAAGGTGGTCCGGCGCGGAACCCGGAAACCGGGACGAAATAGGCAGGACCCGATAGTCAGGGTCCGATAGTCAGGGCCCGGCGGGCTGGATACCCGCCGGGCCCTGTCGGTTGGCGCTGGCTACTGGACCGCCTCGCCGTGGAGGGCCAGATCGGTGCCGTCGCGCTCGGCCTCTTCCGAGACACGGGCGCCGCCGGTGACGAGCGACGCGACCTTGAACAGGATCGCGGTGCCGATGCCGACGAAGACGATGGTGAAGCCGACGCCCATCAACTGCAGCATCAACTGGCCGCCATTGCCGTCCAGTACGCCGACCGGACCTTCCGCCCCGGTGATGAGGTTGGTGGCGAAGATGCCCGTGAGGATGGCACCCAGCGCACCGCCGACACCGTGGATGCCGAACACGTCGAGCGCATCGTCATAGCCCAGCGCCTTCTTGATGGTGGTCGAGGCGAAGAAGCAGACCACACCGGCGGCAAGGCCGATGATGAGGGCGGCACCCGGGGTGACGAAACCGGCGGCCGGCGTGATGCCGACGAGGCCGGCGACGATGCCGGAGATGATGCCAAGGATCGACGGCTTCTTGTGCACGATCCATTCGACCAGGGTCCAGGACACGCCGGCTGCAGCGGCGGCGATCTGCGTCACCACCATGGCCATGGCGGCATTGGCGCTGGCGGCCAGCGCCGAGCCGGCGTTGAAGCCGAACCAGCCCACCCACAGGAAGCCGACGCCGATCACCGAGAAGATCAGGTTGTGCGGCGGCATGGCGACCTTGCCATAACCGCGGCGCTTGCCGATCATGAGGGCGATGACGAGACCCGAGACGCCGGAGGCGATATGCACCACGGTGCCGCCGGCGAAATCGAGGATGCCGGCATTGAACATCCAGCCGGTGCCGGCCCAGACCATGTGGCAGAGCGGCGAATAGACCAGGATCGACCACAGGATGACGAAGACCAGCACGGTCGAGAACTTGACCCGGTCGGCGAAGGCACCGGTGATGAGTGCCGGAGTGATGATGGCGAAGGTCATCTGGAACAGCATGAAGATGCTCTCCGGGATGGCGCCCGACAGCGTGCCCACCTCAAGGCCGGACAGGAACACCTTGCTGAAATCGCCGAAATAGGCCGTGCCCTCGCCAAAGGCGATGGAATAGCCCACCACGAACCACACCACGGTAATGAAGCAGGCGCAGGCGACCGATTGCATCACCACGGTCAGCGTGAAGGTCTTGCGCACGAGGCCGCCATAGAACAGGGCGAGGCCCGGCACCGTCATGAAGAGGACGAGGGCGGTTGCCAGCATCATCCAGACATTGTCGGCCTTATCCAGGGTCGGCACCTCGTCCTGCGCCAGGGCGAGACCCGGCACCATCACGAATGCCATGGCCAACAGGCTGAAAAGCCCGCGCAGCAGGGATGACAGCCCCGCGCGCCCCGCCCCGGCATAGCCGATGAAACCCGACAGGCTGGAAAGCCCGGAAATCTTGAAATCGCGACCGTTTTCGGCCGATCCCCCTGTGGTACGCATGCGCCTCTCCTGAGTAACTGCTGCAATTTGCTGCAAAGCAGCGTGAGGAGAGCAAGGGGTGTGCCAAAGGTATGATTTATTGATTCAAAAGAGGTTTTGTTAAGGCGGCAAGGAAGCGATGATCAAAATATAATCACCAGCCTATTTTTTAGACATTTGGTGGTTTCACCTAGAACCAAGCCCCCTACCCCACAATCCTCTCGATCAGCGCGTTGATCTCGACATGCTTGTGGCCGTACCAGGAGCCGTGGCCCATGCCGGGGAGGTTGTGGAGCGTGGCGCCGGGGATGAGGCGGGCGACTTCCTCGCCATCCTGGGGCGGGGCCTCGACATCCTCCTCGAAGGCCAGCACATGCACCGGCACGCGGACCGATTTCAGCGCCTCGCGCTGGTCGAAGCGCAAGGATGCATCCCATTGCGGCACGAGTGATTCCTCGTTGGCATCGCTCTCCATCCACTCCAGCATCAGCGCTTTCAGCTTCGGCCAGAGTTCGCGATCGCCGAGGGCCCGCGCCGGATAGAGCATGGCGGCGTAATGGGCGACGGCCATCATGCCGTCGAGGCGGCCGCCCGCCTTGCGGAACTCGATCTCGGCCTCCTGATAGTCCCAGCCCCAGCCGGTCGACCAGGCGCCGGTCCCCATGAGGACGGCAACGCGAACCAATTCGGGATGATCGATGCAGAGCTGCTGGATGATGGCGGAGCCCAATGAACTCCCCACCACCGCGACCGGCCTGCCCCCGCAGGCATGGCGGATGAGATCGGCAAGGTCGGTCGCGAAATCCTCGATCGTCCAGGGCATCGGCAGGGTGCAGGTGGTGGCGCCGATGCCGCGATTGTCAAAGACCGTGCTACGGAACCGGTCTGCGAAATGCGGCGTCTGGAAGCGGTGCCAATCCTTGCCGGCCGTGCCGCCGCCACCCACCCAGACAATGTCGGGCCCCTGCCCCACCTGCTCGTACCAGATGCTGGCCTGGCTGCCCTGGAAGTGCGGCATGGGAAAAGCTCCGTCGCTGGCGGGAAATCTCGCCACTACAGCCTAGTCGCGAAGCTGTATACAGGTCAAGCGGCGCTGTCGCCGTAGGGCGGCACCGGCTATCTTGCCGCCCTTTCGCCACCGGCACGAGACGGATGCACAGATGACCGAGATCCCCATTCTGGAAACGCCGCGGCTGCGCCTGCGCGGCCATACGCGTGACGATTTTGCGGCGAGTGCGGCGATGTGGGGCGACCCGCGCGTGACGGCGCGGATCAGCGGCCGGCCCTTCACACCGGAGGAATGCTGGGCGCGGCTGCTGCGCTATGCCGGGCTCTGGGCGCTGATCGGCTTCGGCTATTGGGTGATAACGCGGAAGGCGGACGGCGCCTTTATCGGCGAAACCGGCTTTGCCCATTTCCGCCGCGCCATCCCCTCGCCCCATGCCGCCCTGCCGGAGGCGGGCTGGGTGATCGCACCCGATCACCAGGGCAAGGGCTATGCCAGCGAGGCGGTGGAAGCGATCACCGCCTGGGGCGACCGGCATTTCGGCGGATCGCAGACCTTCTGCATCATCGATCCCGACCACCCCGCCTCTATCCGCATCGCGGAGAAGACCGGCTATCGCTTCGCCGAGGCGACGACCTATCAGGAAAGTGCCGTCAGGCTCTATCTGCGGTGAGCGCCTGCGGCCGGCGTCACGCCGCGAGGGCGGCGATTTCGCCGGCGGCCTTGGCGAGCGACTGCGCCTTCTGTTCCGGGCTGATATTGACGCCCTCGGCCAGCACGAAATTCACCTCCGTGATGCCGAGGAAGGTGAACACCGCGCGGAGATGGCTTTCCTGGTGCTCGAAGGCATTCATGCCGGAATCGGGGCCATAGAAGCCGCCGCGGGTCAGGGCGACGAAGGCCTTCTTGCCCTTGAGCAGGCCTTCCGGGCCGTTTGCGGTGTAACGGAAGGTCTTGCCGGCAACGGCGATGCGGTCGATCCAGGCCTTCAGCTGGCTGCTGACCCCGAAATTATACATCGGTGCGCCGAGCACGATGACGTCGGCGCCGAGGATCTCCTCCAGCACCGCAGCACCGGCCTTCAGATCCGCCGCCACTTCGTCGCTCACCGCCTGGGGCCCCTGTGCCGCCGCCAGCACCGCGCCGGACAGATGCGGCAGCGGCTCGGCGCCGAGGTCGCGATAGGTCACGGCGGCAGCGGGATGGGCCGCCTTCAGGCGGGCGACGATGTCGGCCGATAGCCGGCGGCTCACCGAATGGCCACCCAGGATGCTGGAATCGACGTGCAGGATTTTCATGATGAAGCCGTCCTCTTGTTGAAATCCGGTTATTAACGGTTCGGGTGATTTCAACGTAGGAACGGTGCCAATCGGCGAAAAGTTGCGATTTTTTCGACTTAGTGTTCTATTTTCAGGACAATAAGGAAGCGGCCATGCAGGATCTCAACGAACTCGCCTCATTCGCGGCCGTGGCCCGCCATGGCGGGTTCGCCGCCGCCGCCCGCGCCCTCAAGGTGCCGAAATCGAAGCTCAGCCGGCATGTGGCGGCACTCGAGGCGCGGCTCGGCCTACGCCTCATCGAGCGCTCGACCCGGCGTTTCACGGTGACCGATCTGGGGCGCGAATATCTCGGCCATTGCGAGGCGATGCTGGCCGAGGCGGAGGCCGCGTCCGAGGTGGCGGCCCGCGGCCGGGGCGAACCGCGCGGCCGGGTTCGGATCAGCATGCCGCTCGGCATGTCGGCGGCACTGGCGCGGCACCTGCCCGATTTCCTTGCCCGCCACCCCAAGATCGAGTTGCAGATCGTCACCACCAACCGGCGCGTCGACCTGCTGGCCGAGCGGATCGATATCGCCATCCGCGTGCGCCCCAGCCTCGACAGCGACCAGACCCTGACCGTGCGCAGCTTCGGCCGCTCGACGCAGATGCTGGTGGCCTCACCCGGCCTCCTCGCCGATCTCGGCGAACCAGCGATCATCGCCGACCTCGCGCGCTTTCCGGCCATCGCCCATAGCGAGGAGCCGGGGGATCAGGGCTGGCGCCTGTTCGGCCCGGAGGGCAGCGAGGCGACGCATTATTTCAGGCCGCGCCTCGCCAGCCTGGATTTCCATGTCAACCTGTCGGCGGCGATTGCCGGCAGCGGCATCGCCCTGCTGCCGGACGAGGTCTGCGGCGGCGCCCTGCGGGCCGGCACCCTCACCCGCGTTCTGCCGGACTGGCATGGCGGAAGCGGCATCAAGCACCTGGTCTTCACCTCGCGCCGGCTGATGCTGCCGGCGGTTCGGGCCAGCATCGACTTTCTGCTGGATACCCTGCCCGACGGCGATGCCGCCTGAACGGGGGCTCAGGCGGGTTTTTCGACCGCCTCCACGGCGCCGCCGGCTTCGCGCCAGGCGGTAAAGCCGCCGCCGATATGGGCGACGCGGTCGAGCCCCATCTCCCGCGCTGTCTTCGCCGCCAAGGCCGAACGCCAGCCACTGGCACAGTAAAAAAGCAGGGTCCGATCCTCGGCGAGGACCGGCTTGTGATAGGGGCTCTCGGGGTCGAGCCAGAATTCCAGCATGCCGCGCGGACAATGGAAGGCGCCGGGGATCTTGCCCTCCCGCGCCAATTCGCGCGGGTCGCGCAGGTCGACGAAAAGCGTGGCGGCATCGCCGAGACGCTGCACCGCATCCGTCGCCGGCACCGTCTCAATCATGGCGTCGGCTTCGGCGAGAAGTTCCTTGATTCCCTTGGTGATCGGCATCGGGCGCTCCGGCGGAATGGTCCAGGGCCATCCTGCCGGAGCTGTTTCCAGGGTCAAGCCCGGCGGCTTACGCCCCGGGAGATTGCCTCAGCCCGCAAACACCGCCTCGACATTGTTGCCGTCGGGATCGATCAGGAAGGCGGCGTAATAGCTCGGGCTGTAATCGAGGCGGAGTCCCGCACCGCCATTGTCCCTGCCACCGGCCTTGAGGCCCGCCGCATGGAAGCGGTCGACCGCCTTGCGGTCGGGTGCGGCAAACGCGATATGGCTGCCGGGACCCTTGGCGCCCTTGCCGCGATAGAGCCAGAGCGACGAGGCTCCCTGCGGCCCCAATCCGGCGCCGTCGTCATCCTGCGAATTGACCACATGGCCCAATGGTGCCAGCACGGCCCTGTAGAAGGCGACACTCGCCGCCAGATCCTTCACGTGAATGCCGATATGATCGTACATGGTGACCTCCGGGATGCTGAGGTCGTCACCCTACAAAGCTGGGCGGCAGGGAATCTTGGAGGTTCTTGCGCGCATTGCGACCGAGGCGCCCCTGCGCCTGCTGGCGGAAGCGGCGGGGCGAGATTCTGGCCGCGCGATGGAAACTGCGCACGAAGTTGGAGAGATCGCCGAAGCCGACGTCATAGGCGATGTCGGTGATGGCGCGGTCGCTGCCCGCCAGCAGGCCGGCCGCAGCGCGCAGACGCGCCCCGATCAGGTATTGGTGCGGCGTCACCCCGGCGATGCGCGCGAACAGGCGCAGGAAATGGAAGGGACTGAGGCGGGCAACCTCGGCCACGCGCGCGAGATCGACTTCTTCCGTCGCGTGGGCCTCGATCCAGGCGGCGGCCTCCGTGATGCGGGCGCGATCCTGGGCGCGGGCGGTGACGGCGGGCCGCGCCTTCCCCGAAATGTGCCGCGCGATAGCGGCCGTGAACATCAGCCCGATCTCGTCGAATCCAAGTTCACTCTTCCCCTCGGCCACCGCCTCGGCCAGCGCGCCCAGCACCATGATGCCGCTCTGCGGCGCCAGGGCACCCGCCTGCCAGACGGCCTCGCTGCCGCCCACCATTTCGGCCAGTGCGGGCGAGAGGCGGAAGATCAGGCAGGCATCGCCGCATTCATGATGTTCGTGGGTGCAGATGTAATCGTCGCCGGGCTGGCCGAGCAGAACCGAGCCGGCGACCAAATCGAACAGGCGGCCGCGATAGCGATAGCCAAACGAGCCCTGGCGCACGAAGGCCATCGAGAAGCTGCCATGCGTCTCGGTATAGGGAATATCGGCGGGGCCCGCCTGGCACCGGAATTCGGCGACCCGGAGATCCGCCGTTTCGAAGATGGTTGTCGCGGTCATGCTGCATCGAGGTTAGGTGGCCCGGCATCCTGCCGCAAACGGAAATCGCCGGACTTGGCATTTCTTGCGCCCGCCATTCAGGCCGACTGCAAGCTGACCATGGAACTAGACCGGCGCCAGCGCCCGGTGCGGCCCCGCCGGCAAGGTCACCGTGATTTCGTCGCCCGGCCGGACATCGCCGCCCCGGATCACCACGGCCATGACGCCGGCCTTGCGGATGAGATTCCCGTCGAGATCGCGGTCGAGAACCGCCTGCATCAGCCCCGGCTGGAATCGGTCGATCTGGACGCAGGGGTTGCGCAGGCCGGTGATCTCGATCACCGCCTCGGTGCCGATCCCAATTCGCGTCGCCTCGGGCAAAGCGAGGAGGTCGATGCCCCGCGTCGTGATGTTCTCGCCCATCTCGCCGGGCTGCACGCGGAAGCCCTTGGCCTGGAGTTCGTCGAACAGCTCGGCCTGGATGAGGTGCACCTGGCGGAGATTGGGCTGGGTCGGGTCCTTGGCCACCCGGCTGCGGTGCTGCACCGTTTCGCCCATATGCGCATCGCCGGCCACCCCCTTCCCCATGACCAGCCGGATCTCGAAAGCCGGCTGCTTGGAGAAATGATGACCGACATCGCGGGCGACGGCGACCACCGCGGCCATGGCGTCAGTTCCCTTCCGCCTTGCCGCCATGGATCTTGGCGGCGAGCGAGGCCGAGAGGAAGAGATCGATATCGCCGTCGAGGACACCCTGGCTGTCGCTGGTCTCGGCGCCGGTGCGCAGATCCTTGATCATCTGATAGGGCTGCAGGACATAGGAGCGGATCTGGTGGCCCCAGCCGATATCGGTCTTGGAATCCTCGACCGCCTGGGCCGCCTCCTCGCGCTTCCGGAGTTCCAGCTCGTAAAGGCGCGCTTTCAGCATGTCCATCGCCATGGCGCGGTTGCGGTGCTGCGAGCGGTCGACCTGGCAGGAGACGACGACTCCGGTCGGGATATGGGTGATGCGGATGGCGCTGTCGGTCTTGTTGATGTGCTGGCCGCCCGCACCCGAGGCGCGGAAGGTGTCGACGCGCAGATCCTTGTCCAGAATCTCGACCTCGATATTATCGTCGACCACGGGATAGACCCAGACCGAGCTGAACGAGGTATGGCGCCTGGCATTGGAATCGAAGGGCGAGATGCGCACCAGGCGGTGGACACCGCTTTCCGATTTCAGCCAGCCATAGGCGTTGTGGCCCTTGATCTCGATGGTGGCGGATTTCAGGCCCGCCTCTTCACCCGGGCTTTCTTCCAGCCACTCGACCTTGTAGCCGTGCTGCTCGGCCCAGCGGGTATACATGCGCAGCAGGATCTGCGCCCAATCCTGCGCCTCGGTGCCGCCGGCACCGGCATGGACTTCGAGATAGCAGTCGTTCTGGTCGGCCTCGCCGGACAGCAGGCTTTCCAGCTCGCGCTGCGCCGCCTTGGCCTTCAAATCCCTGATGTTGCGCTCGGCCTCGTCGATCGAGGCTTCGTCGCCTTCCATCTCGCCCAGTTCGGCCAGCGTCAGCGCATCGTCAAGCTCGCGCTCCAGCGCCTTGTAGCCGTCGATGGAGTTCTGCAGATGGGTGCGCTCGCGCATCACCTTCTGGGCCTTTTCCGGCTTGTCCCAGAGGGTCGGGTCTTCCGAGAGGGCGTTCAGTTCGTCGAGACGACGCAGGGCGTTGTCCCAGTCAAAGATGCCTCCTCAGCAGGGCCAGGGAAGAACGGATCTCCCCCGCCGCCGCCTCGATTTCAGCGCGCATGATCTTACCTCGGTATCGTGATGCGATTTTCGCGGCGGAACATGCCGGTTGAGGCTGGCGCCGTCAACCCAAACGCCGGTCAGGCTGCGCCCCTAATACAGACCCGAATCGCCCCCGCCACTGGGCTGCGGCGGGATCAGGACCGGCGCCTGCTGCTGAACCGGATAGGGTTGCGGTTGGCCGGGGACCTGCTGCTGGCCCGGCTGCAATCCCGGTTGCTGGCCCAGTTGCTCGCCAGGCAACGTTTGGCCGGGCACGGCTTGGCCGGGCACGGCTTGGCCGGGTGCAACCAGGACCGGCGCCTGGCCCTGGACCGGATATTGCGGCTGCTGGCCAAAGACCGGCTGCTGCGGCTGGCCGCCCTGATAGACGCCGGTGGAATCGATGATCGTCGTCCCGCCATCGCTGTAGCCGCCATAGATGTTGTTGCCGTAGCCCAGCGGGATGACGCTGCCATAGCCGGCGTCCTGGCCGTAATTGGCATAGCCTTCGATGATCTGCTGCTGGCCGGTCGGCTCGGTGCCGGGCTTGAATGCCTCCCAGATGGCGATGCCCTCGTCGCCCGGCTGCCAGCGCTCGCCGGTCTTCTCGTTGACCTTGACGAGGCGAACGCCCGGCGGCACGCGGAAAGGTGTCGCCGGCTTCTCGGCCAGTGCCTCGATCATGAAGTCGCGGAAGATCGGCGCCGACAAACGGCCGCCCGTTGCCTTCGGCCCCAGGCTGCGCGGCTGGTCGAAGCCGAGATAGACGCCGGCCACGAGGTCGGGCGAGAAACCGACGAACCAGACATCACGGCCGTCATTGGTGGTGCCGGTCTTGCCGGCCAGGGGCTTGCCCACCTGCTTGACGGCACTGGCCGTGCCGCGCTGCACGACGCCTTCCAGCATCGAGACCATCTGATAGGCATTGGCGGGATCCAGCACCTGCTCGCGCGTATCGGGCAGTTGCGGCGGGGCCGAGCCGTCATAGCTCGACAACTGGCAGCCGTCGCATTGCCGCTCGTCATGGCGATAGATGGTCCAGCCCTGGGCGTCCTGCACGCGGTCGATGAAGGTCGGCGTTACCTTCTTGCCGCCGTTGACGATTTCGGCATAGGCGCGGACCATGCGCAGCGCCGTGGTCTCCTGGGCGCCAAGCGACATGGCCAGCGTCTGGTACATCCGGTCGACCACGCCGAGGCGCTCGGCCACTTCGGCCACTTTCGCCATGCCGATGGTCTGCGCCATGCGGATGGTCATCAGATTCCTGGATTTCTGCAGGCCCTGGCGCATGGTGGCGGGGCCGAGGAAGTTCTTCTCGAAATTCTCCGGCTCCCACAGCGGCAGGCCGGGGCCCTGGTTGATCGAGATGGGTGCGTCGAGAATGATGGTGGAGGGCGTGTAGCCGGCCTCGAGCGCCGCCAGATAGACGATCGGCTTGAAGCTGGAACCCGGCTGGCGCTGCGCCTGGGTCGCCCGGTTGAATTCGCTCTGCTTGTAGGACCAGCCACCGCTCATGGCGAGGACGCGGCCGGTATGCGGGTCCATAGCGATGAGCGCGCCGGAAATCTCGGGGATCTGGCGCAGCAGGAAAAGCGGCCGACCGGCCGCCTGCATCTGCGGGGCGATCGCCGCGTCAGTCGTCAGTTCCTCGACCTGGTCGGCCTTGTCCTCTTCCGAGACCTTGGCCTCGACGGCGATGACGTTGCCGACCTCCAGCACATCGCCGACGCTCTTCACCTGCGGCCCCAGGCGGCCTTCCTTGTCGCGCTTGCGCGCCCAGGCCAGGTCCTCAAGCTGAATGAGGCCCTCGCTGCCGTCGGCAAAACCAATCAAGGCCTCGCCGGCCGATACCTCCAGCACCATGGCCGCGCGCCATTGATCGAGCCAGGGGATGGCACCCAGCGTCTCCAGCTGTTTCTTCCAGTCGTCGAGATTGTCGGTACGGGCGAGCGGCCCGCGCCAGCCCTGGGTGCGGTCATAGGAGACGAGATGCTTGTGCAGGATGCGATCGGCAATCTCCTGCAGCCTCGGCTCGATCGTCGATTTTACGGTGAGACCCTTCTTGTAGAGCCCGTCCTCGCCGAAGCGCTGCACCAGTTCGCGCCGCACCTCCTCGGCGAAGTAATCCGCTTCGAAGCGTTCCTCGCGGCTCCTCTTGCGCTGCTCAAGCGCCGTCGCCCGCGCCTCATCGGCCTCCTGCGGCGTGATATGGCCATCCTCCAGCATGCGGCTGATGACCCAGTCGCGGCGGATCTTCGCGGCCTCGGGGTAGCGTGTGATGGAATAGTTGTTGGGCGCCTTCGGCAGGGCGGCGAGATAGGCGGCCTCCGCGATGCTGAGTTCGTCCAGCGACTTGTTGAAATAATTGAGTGCCGCCGCGGCGACGCCGTAATTGCCGGCGCCGAGATAGATCTGGTTGAGATAGAGTTCCAGGATGCGGTTCTTCGAGAAGGCCTTCTCGATGCGCAGCGCCAGGATCGCTTCCTTGATCTTGCGCTCGATCGAGCGCTCGTTGGTGAGCAGGAAGTTCTTGGTCACCTGCTGCGTGATGGTCGAGGCGCCGACCATGCGCTGATCGGTGCCGTAGTTCTTGATGTTGACGAAGACGGCGTTGATCAAGCCCGGTATGTCGATGCCGGAATGACTGTAGAACGACTTGTCCTCGGCGGCGAGGAAGGCATTGATGACGCGCTTCGGAATGGCCGAGATCGGCACGAAAACCCGGTTCTCGACGGCGTACTCCGCCAGCAGGCGCCCGTCGCCGGCATAAATGCGGGTGGTTACCGGCGGATCATAGGCCGCGAGCTGATAGTAATCGGGCAGCCCTTGCGAGTAATGCTCGTAGACCAGCCAGGCGCCGATCGCGCCGATGGCCGCGGAGACGGCGGCGAGACCGGCGAAAAAGGACAGGATGCGCGACAAGAGTTTCATGACCAAACTTTTCACATTGCTGCCGCCCGATTGGTCCCGGGCGGACCCGCATCACCGCGAAATATAGGACAGGGCGCGAGCGAGGTAACGGATAATCGCAGAACCGCGCCGCCGATTTCCGGCCGGTCGCTCCCTTGCAGCAGGATTGCCCCAAGATCAAGGCAATTTTGCGACGTTCTTCAAGGTGTTGGCTGCGGAAAGGCGGCGATCAGGAACCGCGCACCGTGTCGTGCCAGTCGAAGAAGCTGGTAATCGCCCGGGTGATCGCCTGGGCGAGCTTCTTCTGGTGCTTCTTGCTGGTCAACAATTGCTGATCCTCGTCGGAGGAAATGTAGCCCATTTCCAGCAGTACCGAAGGCACGTCCGGGGCCTTCAGCACGGCAAAGCCCGCAAATCTGTGGCTGTTGCCGAGCATCAGCGTATCCTTCTTGAGCGCCCCCACCAGCAGCTTGGCGAAGCGCGCGGAGAGGTTGATCGTCTCGCGCTGGGCGAGATCGATGAGGATGCCGGAAACCACCTTGCTTTCGTGGGTCAGGTCGACGCCGGCGATCACGTCGGACTTGTTCTCCTTGGCGGCAAGGGCCGCCGCCTCGGCGTCGGAGGCGGTTTCCGAAAGGGTATAGACCGAGGCGCCGCGGGTCTTGGAATTGGCGTGGGAATCGGCGTGCAGCGAGATGAACAGTTCGGCGCCATTGTCGCGAGCAATGCGGAAGCGGTCCCGCAACGGCAGGAACACATCCTTGTCGCGGGTCAGCATGGCACGGAAGCGACCGGTCGCTTCCAGCTCCTTCTTGAGCGCATTGGCGACCGCCAGCGTAATGGTTTTCTCCATCGTGCCGTTGCCGATCGCCCCGGGATCGATGCCGCCATGGCCGGGGTCGATGACGATCAGTGGCTTGGCCCTCGCGGTCTTGGGCGCAGCCTCGCCGCTGCCCGGTTTGGGCAGGGGCAGGAGGATGGCCGCCGCCTGGTCGAGCGAGCCGGTGGCGGGCGCGCTGACGACCGGCGCCCCGGCATCGGGCAGCCTGGCAGCGACCGGTTCAACCGGCGCTGCCGTTGCGGGGGTGGAATTGACAACGGGCGGCAGGATGACGGCAGTCGGGACCGAGGCCCCCGCCGCCGATCCAGCCGGGATCGCAATCGGTTCGGGCGCCGCCGCGACGGTGGTCAGCAGCGGCGCCGTGAGGACGGAATCGGCGCCGCCGGCGAACAGGGTGCGACCGATCTGGCCGCGGAAGGCGGTGTCCTGCGCCGCGACGAGGTCGATGTAAAGGCGCGGCGGCTGGGCGGCATTGCCGGCCAGCAGGGCGACATTGGCAACCTCGGCCGGGGCGGCAAGATCGAGCACCACCCGCGACGTGCCTGCCTTGAACAGGCCGTAGCGCATGGCCGTGACCAGACCGCGTCCCTGTAGGGCGCGGCCAGCCGGTATCTGCCAATCGACCTCGTCGAGGTCGATCACCACGCGATGCGGATCACCTAGGGCGAAGACGCGGAACCCGGTTGTAGCCGTCAGGTCGAGGACGACGCGGGTACGCTCGGCCTCGATGCCAAGGCGTGCATCGGTCACCGCGGGCTTGGCCACGGCTGCCGCCGGCAGCAGCAGGATGGTTGCCAGGATCAGGACGAAACTCGGAACCAGAACGAGCCTTGGGGCCAGGGCACGTTCAAGGGCGCGCCGGGCGACTCGGAAACCGAATCGGGCGTGTCTACTCACTTGCGACCGAAAAGCCTTGAGTTTCCGCATATTGCCGGCATATTGCGTGATGTTGTTGCAATTTAAACCCATAACCCACTGAACAGCAACAAGATATTGCACGCCCCACGAATCAAGAATCCGTCAGGCACCCACCGCGCAATCGGA
The DNA here is from genome assembly GCF_004363235.1 of Dongia mobilis. Taxonomy (GTDB): domain Bacteria; phylum Pseudomonadota; class Alphaproteobacteria; order Dongiales; family Dongiaceae; genus Dongia; species Dongia mobilis. The sequence goes on along the minus strand of NZ_SNYW01000006.1, from coordinate 162,824 downwards.
ACCGACCGGACCGGGGGCACGCCGGCGGGGGCAAGCGATTGCAGTTGTGTTGCCGTTCCCGCCCCACTATGGTGACGATCCGAGATCGCGGGCGACGATTCAGGCATGTGCCGGGAGGCCTTCCCTGAAGACGGAGCCGGTGATCGGTCGTGACCCCCATGGGTCGGTCGGGCTGCCGGGCAATCCAGCAATGGATGCCTCGGGAACCGGCCGGGACTGGGGCAGCGCATTCGCACAGAGCAAGCTCGCTCCCACCCCTGACGGGCCGGAGCCGAATGTTGCGCTGTCGCCGGGACCACAGGTTGACATGACGCCACCCTGCAATTCACCAACCAATTACGCGCCGCCGACCGCAGCCATTGCCGTCGACGCTGGGCGCGTGACGGAGCTTTTCATCCATGACCAAAACCATGTTGATCGACGCCACCCACCCGGAGGAAACCCGAGTCGCGGTGGTCGACGGGCGCAAGCTCGAAGAATTTGATGTTGAAGTCGCCAGCCGGCACCCCCTCAAGGGCAATATCTATCTCGCCAAGGTAACCAGGGTCGAACCCTCGCTGCAGGCCGCCTTCGTTGAATATGGCGGCAACCGGCACGGCTTCCTCGCCTTCAGCGAAATCCATCCGGATTATTACCGCATCCCGGTCGCCGACCGGGAAGCCCTCCTGCGCGAGGAGATCGAGGAGGCCGAGGCCGAAGAGGTCGAGACCGAAGCGCCGGATGTGGAAGTTCCCGAAGACGGGAAGGATCACGGTGAGGATGCTGGCCAGCCATGGCCCCGCGATCCGGGTTCCCATCCTGATTCCGAGCCCGGCACCGATGCCGAGGCCGCGCCGGCTCCCGGATCCGACGAGGTGCCGGATGTGGCACCCGACCAGGCGACAAGCGCCGAAACCTGGCCCGTCCTGCCGGCGGAATCCTGGCCGGCGCATCCGGCGGTGCCAGCTGCCTACCCGACGCAATCGGCGGCTGGCGAAGCAACCGTCGCCACGGGTGATGCGGCCGATGCGGATGCCGATGCCGGGGCGCCGGCACAGGGGCCGAGCGTGATGCCGCTTGCGGTCCATCACGACACCCTGCAGAGCGCGCCGGTAGCATCCGAAACCAATACCGAAGAAGCGCCGGAAACGCCGGCCGACCTTGCCGGCGATGGCGAATTGCCGCCCGTCGCGCGCGGCGACATCGTCGAGGTGACGCAGCCGCCGGAAGTCATCGATACCGTGGGTGGCGAGGCGCCGCCCGCCGAGGAAGAGGATGACGACGCCGAGGAAGATGACGATTCCGCCCGCCGCCGCCGCCAACGTCACCTGCGCCGCTACAAGATCCAGGAAGTCATCAAGCGCCGGCAGATACTCCTCGTCCAGGTGACCAAGGAGGAGCGCGGCAACAAGGGCGCTGCCCTCACCACCTATCTGTCGCTGGCCGGCCGCTATTGCGTGCTGATGCCCAATACCGACCGCGGCGGCGGCATTTCCCGCCGCATCACCTCGGTGGCCGACCGCAAGCGCCTGAAGTCGATCGTCGACGATCTGGATCCGCCCGAAGGCATGGCGGTCATTGTCCGCACGGCCGGCATGGAGCGCCAGCGCAGCGAGATCAAGCGCGACTTCGAATACCTGCTGCGCCTGTGGGACGAAATCCGCGAGACGACCCTGCGTTCGACCGCACCGGCGCTCATCTACGAAGAGGCCAGCCTGATCAAGCGCTCGATCCGTGATCTCTATACCCGGGACATCGGCGACATCATGGTGGCCGGCGTCGAGGCCTACAAGTCGGCGCGCTCCTTCATGCGCATGCTGGCCCCGGCCCATGCCAAGCGCGTGCAGTTCTACCGCGACCCGTCGCTGCCGCTGTTCCAGCGCTACCAGATCGAAAGCCAGATCGCTGCGATCCACCATCCGGTCGTGACCCTGCGATCGGGCGGCTACATCGTCATCAACCAGACCGAGGCCCTGGTCGCTGTCGACGTCAATTCCGGCCGCGCCACGCGCGAGCGCAATATCGAGGAGACGGCGCTCCGCACCAATCTGGAGGCTGCCGACGAAGTGGCCCGCCAGTTGCGCCTGCGCGATCTTGCCGGCCTCATCGTCATCGACTTCATCGACATGGACGAGGGCCGCAACAATGCGGCGGTCGAGCGGCGCATGAAGGACGCGCTGCGCAACGACCGCGCCCGCATCCAGATCGGCCGCATCTCCTCCTTCGGCCTTCTCGAAATGTCGCGCCAGCGGCTGCATGCCAGCCTGCAGGAAGCCTCGACCGAGATCTGCCAGCATTGCCACGGCAGCGGCCGCGTCCGTTCGGTCGATTCAACGGCACTACATGTGCTGCGCATGGTCGAGGAAGACATCACCCGCCATCCGACACCGGGCGTCACGGTGCATGTGCCGGCGGCGGTGGCTCTGTTCATCCTGAACCAGAAGCGCCAGGCCCTGGCGCAGCTGGAACTCCGGCGCGGTGTCCGCATCTATCTCACGGCCGATGACAGCCTGACGCCGCCGGATTACCGCCTCGAGCGCATCAAGCAGCTGGCCCCCGGCGAAGAACTGCCGCCGGCGCCGCTGCCGGCCGTGATCGATGTCGATTTCGACGACGATGCGGACGAAGAGATCCTGGAGGAAGCGGAGGAAATCGACGCCACAGCGGCCGAAGCGGCGGACGAGACCGAGTCCGGCGAGGAGGAAGGCAGCGATCGCGGCCAGGGTCGCGGAAAGCGGCGGCGCCGGCGGCGCGGCCGCGGCGGGCGATTGCAAGCCGACGATTTCACCGAGCAGCCGGGAGCCACCGGCGAGGTGGATGGCGGCGAGGAGGAGAGCGACGCCGATGCCCGCGCCGGTTCGGGCGAGGCCGAGGGCGAAGCGCCCCGCGGCCGAAGCCAGCGAGCGGAGCAAGGCCAGTCCGAGGTCGAAAGCGAGGATGGCGAGGACGACGACGATGGCGCGGATACTGCCGCGACGGAGGGTGAAGAGACCCGCCGCCGCCGCCGCCGCGGCCGCCGCGGCGGCCGGCGCCGGTCGCGCCGCGGCCAGGACGAGATGGCGGCCGAGGGCCAGGCACCTGCCGGCGCTGATGGCGAGGCGGCTGCGTCGCGGGTCGCCGGCGATGGCGAACAACCCGACCTGCCCGCGGATGCGGCGGCGCTGCCGCCGCAATGGCGCAGCACACCCACCGATGGCGTTGCGGCCGATGCCGCGTCGGATACTGCGCCGAGTGTGGCAGTGACCCAAGGCGAAGATGCGGTGGCGACTGCCGCCGCCGACGAGAAGCCGCGCCGGACCCGCCGGCCGCGCCGACCGCGCGAAGAAACAGCCGATCTGCCGGAGGCGGATGAGGCCGTGGCGGCGACACCGGAACCGGCGCTGGCCGCCGCGCCTGCATCTTCGGCGCCGCCAGCGACACCGGAACTGCAGACCGAAGCAGCCGGCGGGCAGGCGGACGATCAGCCGAAGAAGCGTGGCTGGTGGCGCCGCCTGATGGAATAGACCGGGTGCAATCGCACCGCGGGCTTCCGGACCCGACCAACGAAAATGGCCGCGCAAGCGGCCATTTTCATGTGCGGTGCCGGCGTCGGCCGGTCAGCTCTTGCCCTGGCTCATCGCATCGAGCAGGCGTCCCTGGAACAGGGTCAGCCCCACCTTTTGGCCGATCTCGACCCCCTCTTCCGCATCGACCCGGCACAGGATCACGCGCTCGCGGCCAAAGCGGTCGATGCCACTGCGCATTTCCTCGGCCTGGTCGCCACTGCAATCGTCGAACAAGGCCTGCGACCAGATGACCTTGATGAGGTCGACGTCGAGGCGGTTGCGATCAAGCATCGGCAGCAATTCGTGCTTCACCTGGTCGAGAATGATCTTGTAGCCGCGCTCCTTCAGGAAGTTGCGCGCGAAGACGAAATCGTCCGGATCGCTGAAGTAATCCACCGCCGGCAATTCGATGGCGAGCGGACCCCGATCCTTGTTGTTGGTGGCGCGGTCGAATTCGAGGAATTCCTGCGACAGCACCGTCGCCAGCGACAGGTTGAGGCTGGCGTTCTTCAGCATCGGCAGGTAATCCTGCCGCGGCATCAGCGCCAGCATGCGCGCATCGAGCACCCGCGCCAAATGCTGGAACAGCGCCTTGTCGGCGGTCACGTTGTATCCCGGGGCCACGGTCTGGGCCAAGAACGGCATCGAGAAGAACAGTTCGGTCAGGATGGGGGCCGGCTTGGCGCCGGGGATGATGGCGAAGACCTGCTGCCGCCGCAGAATGTTGGCGAGATCCGCCTTGGCGATGGCGTTCTCGAGTTTTTCGAGGATGGCCGGGCCGATCGCGGCCTCGGTGGCGGCCTTGTTGTTGCTCTGCGCAGCGGCCTTGCGCCGGGCCTCGTTGTGGCCGCGGCACAGGTCGACCAGCGCCTGCCAGTCTACCTCGACGTCATACCAATCGCAGAAGGGCGCCGACCGGCTGCTGCCCGGCGGGGCCGAAAACAGGGGATCCCGGGCGAACAGGTTCTTCACGTCCTTGATCGAGACATCGAGATCATCCTCGCTTGCCCCCTTGGTCAACACGACGAGATCGTTGTTCCACAGCTGGAAGATCGCCGCCTCGAACCGGTGCACCAGGGGTTCGAGGACCTGTCGCGCGATGCGCAGGTGATGCGGACGCAGGTGATAGGGGCGCAGCTGCGACAGATGAATCTGCACGGCGCGGCGACCGGTTTTATGTCTTTCCAAACGCTCGACGAAATCGACCAGCATCTCTTCGTCGCTGGCCTTGCGCCCCCGTTCACTCATCCCCCGACACCCATATCCAGCATTTCCAGAACACGGCCGGGACGGCCGCTGGGAAACCTTTCCTTAACTATGAATCATAGCGGGCTTGGGCGATTCTGTCGCGGCTGATATGGCACGGGCCGGGGAAAACCGGCGCGCGCGTCACTTGCGGTGCAGCCACCAGCCGTTTTCGTTGATCGAATAGACCGGCTGGTAATGTTTCACCGTATTGGCCGGCACGACCGACTTGATCTGGTTGTCCAGCAGCAGGGGATTGTCGCCGTCATAGACCACCAGCACGGCATGGCCGACGCCGAGATTGAGGTCCTGCAGCGCCACGATGCGCATATCCTCGATGGGAACGCCGATGGCCTTCAGCACCATGAACTTGGCAATAGCGTAATCTTCGCAATCGCCGTTCTTCTTGAGGAATTGGTAGGGCGTCGCCCAGTAATCCTCGAGCCCCCAGTTCTTCATGTCGATGATGTATTTCTTGGAATTGAGCAGGCTGTTGACCTCCTTGATCTGGGACAGCCGGTCCATGCCCTTCAGCTTGTCGACCAGACCCTGCCAGCCCTTGACCGTGCAGGTATCGGACTCGCAGGGCTGGCCGTTCTTCCAGCGGCCCACCATGTCGAGCCATTTCGGAAACTTCTTGAGGTTCTTCGAGGGCAGTTCGACGGAGCCGAAGATCTTCGGGTATTTCCGCGCCTCGGCTGTTCCCGGCTGTGCCACGAGCAGAAGGCAAGCGAGCGGCAGGGCTGCCCAGATCGCCAGGCGCCCGGCAAGGCATCGCGCTCTTCGTTCGGTCCACGTCATCCAACCCCCGGTTCCGTTACGGCATCGGATCGCTGTGCCGCGGACGGCAAATGCCCCGATTGGCGGCCCTTCAACTGCATGCTAATGTACCAAATACGAACTTTCTGCCAACCTATTGATTCGAAAACCTCGACAGACCCCCAGACTCAGGGACCAGGAGATTTGACGTGGCCGATCCGACACCTGCCGTCCTCGCCGAAGACAACAAAAAGGGCGCCCTCGACCTGAGGATCCTGTTTCCCGCCATCATTCTGGTGCTGATCGCCATCATCGGCATCATCGCCGTCTATTTCTTCGTCGACCAGGAGCGCCAGCGCGAGGAGACGCAATGGCAGCTGCGCATGGGGATCGTCGCCGACAGCCGCTTCTCCGACGTGGATCGCTGGCTCAACCGTCAGCTCGAGGAACTGGGCGGCCTCGCGCGCAACGAATCGGTCCAGATCTATACCGACCAGATCAGCGAACTGGCCGGCGATCCGACCATGGCCGAGGAAGTCGGCGCGCTGCGCGACTATCTTCGCAACCTGCTGACCGTGACGGCCGACCGCACCGGCTTTACGCTGCCGGAAAGTGGCGGGGCTGTGCCGGCCAACGTCGCCGAAACCGGTGCCGCCGGCCTGATGATCATCGACAACAACGGCAATGTGGTCGCAGCCTCGCCCGGTGCCCCGCCTTATGCCGGGGAACTCGCCGCCTTTGTCAGTGCGCAGACAAGGGGCCAGCGCGCCATCGGCGACATGTCGCTGAATGCCCGCGGCAATCCCAGCATGGCCTTCCTGGTGCCGCTGGTGGCGGCACAATCCGAAGGTGGCCAGGCGGCACAGATCGGCACCATCCTGGGGGTGAAGGAAGTGGCCGGCGAATTGTTCCCGCTGCTGCGCCAGCCGGGCGAGGCCAGCGTCAGCGCCAGGACCACCCTGGTGCGCGCCAGGGACGGCAAGATCACCTATCTGTCGCCCGACGCCGACGGCAAGCCGATGGCCGTGGAACTCGATTCCTCGACCCCCAATCTCGACACGGCCTTTGCCGCGGAACGGCCGGGCGCCTTTGCCACGGACCGGCGCAACGCCGCCGGGACGCGCGTCCTGGTGACCGGCCGCAGCTTCAGCCTGGTGCCATGGTCGCTGGTCTACACGATCGATTACGACGAGGCGCTGGGTGCCGCCGAGGCGCGCTTCCGCAACCTTACCATCTATCTGCTGCTGGCCGTCGCCCTGGTGGCCGTGATCATCATCGCCGTCTGGCGTCACGGGTCCTCGCGCCGCGCCAGCCAGGCCGCGCATCAATTCGCCCAGATGGCGACCAAGTTCGAGAACCAGAAGAACCTGCTGCAGTTGGTGACCGACAGCCAGCCGACGCAGATTTTCATTCTCGACAAGCAGGACCGCTATCAGTTCGCCAACAGCCAGGCCGCCAAGGCGGCCGGCATCCCCACCACCGAGATGATCGGCAAGCCGATCGCCAATGTCCTCGGACCGGCCGCTGCCAAGCGCTATGTGACCCTGAGCCACGAGGCCCTGGAGCTGAAGCACGAGGTCTCCAACGTCGCCCGCAGCGAAGAGGACGGCAAGGTCAAGGTGGTGCAATCCGAGCACATTCCCCTGAAGGATGCGGCCGGCCATGGCGAGGGTGTTCTGACCGTCGAGCGCGACATCACCGATGTGGTGACCGAACGCGAACGCCGCGCCCGCATCCAGAACCAGCTGGTCAAGACGCTGGTCGACGTGGTCGACAAGCGCGACCCGTTCGCCGCCCAGCATTCCTCGCGTGTCGCCAAGGTGGCGCGCTCCGTCGCCAAGGAAATGGCCCTGACCGAGGTCCAGGTGGAGACCGCCGAGATCGCCGGCAACCTCCTCAATCTCGGCAAGATCCTGATTCCGGAGGACGTCCTCTCGAAGACCGGGCAGCTGACCGAGGCCGAACGCGACATGATCAAGAATTCGATCCAGACCAGTGCCGACCTGCTGCAGGGGATCGAGTTCGACGGCCCCGTGGTCGAGACATTGCGCCAGGCCCAGGCCAATTGGGACGGCACCGGCCAGCCACCGGGGCTTGCCGGCGACGCCATCATCGTGACGGCCCGCGTCATCGCGGTCGCTAATGCCTTCATCGGCATGATCAGCGACCGCGCCTTCCGCCAGGCGCTCAGCATCGACGATGCCATCGAAAACCTGCTGAAGGGCTCCGGCAAGGCGTTCGACCGCCGCGTCGTCGCCGCCCTGGTCAACTACCTCGACAATCACGGCGGCCGGGCGGAACTGGTCTGACGGGACGTTCAACCGCCGAGCGGCAGCGGCGCGCGCTATCGCGCCGGACCGGTAAAGCGCGGCGCCTGCCCATCGGCGAGGCAGGCGCTGTCGGGGACAGCCGTCGGCGCCTCGAGGAAGGCTTCCGCGATTTCGTTGGCGCAGGAATCATGGCCAAGCACGTCATGGCCGTAATGGGCGAACTCGAATAGATGGCTGTTGGACAGGGTCGCGGCGGCAAGGCGTCCATAGCCCGGCGGCGTCACCGGGTCGTAGGTACCGGTCAGGATCAGGCTGGGCAGATCGCTCACCACCGCCGCTGAATCGCTTGGCCGCACTTCCTCGACACCGAAAGCCCGACGCCAGATGCCGCAGCTCTCGCCATAGGATTGCCATGCCCGCTCGCGTTCCAGCCCGCGCAGAAGCCGATACCGCGCATAGGCCGCATCAGCCGCCACCAGGTCATTGAACGGCACCTCTTCGAAACAGTTCACGGATGCGAACATGGCGTCGCCGAAATCGGCGCGATCGCCGGCGCTGCGGACATAGAAGTCGAGATCCTCGTTCACCTCGACCCAGTGCCGGCGCTCATAGGCGTCGATCAGGCGCGGCAGATACTCGATATCGTCGCGACTGTAGAGCATCGAATGCAGGTGGAAGATGAAGCGTTCGCCATCCATCCGCACCATCACATCGCCCTTGCCGCCGGGATGCGGCCGCGCCACCAGGATCGGGTCGCCGTTCAGTCGCTCGACCAGCTTCTCCAGGCGCGGGCCGAGCTCGGGATAGGACCGGCTGCAATCAGCGCTCGCGGCGCATTGCTCGACCAGATAGCGGATCGCGCGGTCGGTATGGGCAGCATCATCCTCGTAGAACTGGGCCTGCGGCGGCAGCACCGAATCCAGGATGACGCTGCGGATGTCGTCCGGATACGCCCGCATGTATTCCAGCGCCAGGCGCGTCCCGTAGGAAAGGCCGTAGACATTCCAGCGCGGCACGTCGAGCGCCACGAACAGGTCATGGAGGTCGGCAGCACTGTCGACACTGGTATAGGCAGCAGCGTTGTGACCGCTGGCCAGCACGAAGTCGCTGCAGCGCCGGACCTCGTCGAGCTGTGCGCGCTGCGCCTCGCCGCTGTCGGCGATGGATAGCTGGGCCAAGGCCGATTCGGTCGCGTCGGGGCAATCCATGCGCGGCTGTACCAGGCCGGATCCCCGCTGGTCGAACAGGATGAGGTCGCGGCGCGACATCCAGGGATTTGCCGCGATCTGCATCCACCACCAGCCGATCCGCTCGGGGTCGATCCAGGCGCCGTCGCCCGGCCCGCCAGCCAGGTAGACGATCGGGTCCGGCTTCGGCTCGCCTTCTGCGACTGTGCTGGCATGTACCCTGACAACCGGCAACAGCAAGTCGCGCGGTGCCGGAGCGCCGGCGATGCGCAGAGAAAGCGGCCGCGTTTCCGGTACAGGCAGGCGATGGCAGGTGACGACAAAACCCTCGGGCGGCTCGAACCAGCAATCGGTCGCGACGAGGTGCGGCCCGCCCCCGGATGCGCCCGAGATTGGCGCATCCTGCTGGTACCAGGCAAGGACAGCCATCAGCAGGATGAGGCCGGCGACGACCTTGTTGACAGGCCGCACCTCCGCGCGCGACACAAGGCTCGCCATCGCCGTCTGCAGTGCGCGGCTGGCCCCGGGCGGTTCGCCTGTCCGATCCTGATCCATGCTTCCGTGCAACTGTCCGTCTGCCACCTATGCGGCCGGCCAGACGCCACCCCATGGCAGGACCCGCGATTGACATCCTCTGCCACACACAGAAGCGGCGCAATACGGCATTTGTGACGTGCGACATAGCAGCGGCGAAGACCGCCGATGGAAATGCGGGATGGCGCCCGCTACATTGTCGGTCAGCAGAATTGTCAGGAAACCGCCACAGATGGCATCGAATGACGCCACACCCCTGCAACAACCGGCTGCGCGCAGGCGCGGCGGCGCGTTGCGGCGACTGGTTGGCGCCCTTGCCTTCCTGTTCCTTGCCGTTGCGGTCGCGCTTCACTTTCGCCTCGACCTCGTCAACCGCTATGGCCCGGGCCTGGCCGCCGACGTGCTGGGCGCGCCGGTGGCGTTCCGTCTGGACGGCCTCGACTGGCGCGAAACCTATGTCGCGCGGCTCGATCTCGGCGGCGACCGGGCGGTTGTGCTGGATGGTGTCCGCCTCGCCTACGATCCCTGGCAGATGCGGCTCAACGCGATCGAGATCGACCGGGTCACCATCGCCGCGGCGGTGGGCGAGAGATTCAGCCTGGGCGATCTCGATCCCGCCATCGATCAGTTGATGGCATCCGCGGGCGAGGGCAGCGGCAGCGGGTTTCCCCCCGATCTACCCCGCATCGTCATCAAGTCCTTGGCGCTCGATCTGCGTTCGCCGATCGGCGCGATTACCGGCAGCGGAGAGGCGACCCTCGACAACCAGGCCGTTGTCGCCAGCCTGTCGCTGCAGGAATCCCATGATGCCGCAGAGATCGAGGGCGTCCTCGCGCTTTCCCTGCGCGAGGACGGCGCGCCACCCAGCGGTACATTGCGGATGCGGCTGACGGCTGGTTCCGCCCTCTGGCCCCTGGTCGGCCTGAATCCGCCGCAACAAGGCGTGCTCGCGCTCGACGCGCAGATCCGCGCCGACCAGAACTGGCAGCATGCCGGCGGAATCGAGGCGGATTGGCGCGCCACCGCAACGGATTTTCGGATTGCCGCGCTGCCGGCGCCGCTCAGCGGCAGCATTGCCGCGCGAACGCGGCTTGAGGCGGACAGCCTCGCCATCCGGGACCTGGCCGGCGACCTTGCCGGCGGCGCCGCCGCGGATTGGCGCACCGTATTCACCGGTGATTTGCAACTGCGCGAGGTGACGACCCAGCCGCAGCTCGCCGGCCGGCTCTCTCTCCAGGGTCAGGGCGGCACCCTGCCCCTGGCGCCGCTCGGCGCCGGCGACATCACCCTGACCGAGCCAGCCATTGCACTGATGGTGGATCTGGTTGGCGCCACCACAGCGGAAAGCGGCGCCGAGCTGACGCTGCGCCTCGCCGAGCCGGCGACCGTCTCGCTGCGGAAGCTGACGAGTAGCGGCCAGTCGACCCTGCCCCAGGCCACCACCTTGCAGGTGATGCCGGCCGACGTCCCGTTGCTCCATCTGCGCCGCGACAAAACCGGCCACCTTGTGTCGACCGTCACGGCCCCGCTCGCCAAGACGAGCCTGACGGTCGAACCGGGCATCTCGGCCGAACGACTGATCCTCGCCATGCCGCGATCCGACCTCACGCTCACCCACGATTCTGCCCCGGCCGAGGGCGCGGCCGGCCTGCGCGTCGATTTCAAGACCCAGGGTGCCCAGGCGGTCCTGCCGACGCGTGGCATCGCGCTGGGGGGAATTGCCATCGCCGCCAGCCATAGTGACGGCCGGAACACATTGTCGCTGACCAGCGACGCGGTCACCGGCCTCGGCGCCTTCGTGCCGGTCCGCGCCGAGGCGAAGGCGAACCTTGCCGGCAGTGACGCGCGCTTCGATCTGCGCTTCCGCGGGGTCGATCAGCCGATCGACCTCGCCCTCAAGGGTCGCGCCGATCTCGCCCGCTTGCGGGGCGAGGTGACGCTCGCTCTGGCGCCGATCGATTTCGCCATCGGCGGCCTGCAGCCCTACAACCTGTTCCCACCGCTGCGCAGCTACCTCACCGATATCTCGGGCCGCATCGAGGCCAGCGGGCCGGTCCGCTTCGACGGCACAAGGCTCACCTCCGATCTCAGGCTCGGCATCGAGAAATTCTCCGGCAAGGTCGGTCCGGTACAACTCGTCAACGTCAACAGCGTGATTGCGATCGACCGCCCCTGGCCGCTCTCGACCCGGCCCGACCAGGCGGTTGCGGTCGAACGCGCCGATATCGGCCTGCCGCTCACCGGCGCCCTGTTCCGCTTCAAGGTCAGTGACGGCAAGCGCCTCGACCTTGCGGAATCGCGCCTGACGATGAGCGGCGGCGAAGTGCGCATGGATCCGGTCACGATCAATTTCGATTCGCCGGTGCACAATCTGAAACTGACCGTCACGCAAATTTCCGTGAACGAGCTTTTCGCCAATCTCGGCATCGCCGGCCTTTCCGGCGAAGGCACTCTTTCCGGCGCGGTGCCGGTATCGCTCTTTCCCGGCGGAATCGCCATACCGGCGGCGGAGCTGAAGGCCGATGCACCGGGCGTGCTGCGCTATGACCGCGCCCAGGCTCCCCTGGCGCTGCAATCGGCCGGGGAATCCGTCGCCATGGCCCTGCTCGCCCTCTCCGACTTCCATTACAAAGAATTGATCCTGCGTCTCAGCCGGGAATTGACCGGTGACGTCGATCTGGGATTGCATATATCCGGCAGCAATCCCAGCTTCTATGACGGCTATCCGGTGGAATTCAACCTGACCGTCCAGGGTCGCCTGGACGAGGCGCTACGCCAGGGCTTGGCCGGCTATCAGGTGCCGGATATGATCCGGGAGCAATTGGAGAATCTGTCGCCCTGACCGCCCGCGGCGGCCGCGCGCCGGGATATCAGCATGAAAGGCAGCAACGTGCCCCAACCAGCACAGAGAAAAGGCGGTGCCAGCACCCGCCACGGCGCCTCGATCGCCGCCACCGCCGCCCTGGCCGGCCTCGTCGCCGCCTGCAACCCGACGGTCAAGGTGGAGGCGCCGGACAAGCCGATCGTGATCAACCTCAACGTCAAGATCGAGCAGGAGGTCCGCGTCAAGGTCGACAAGGACGTCGAGAACCTGGTGCAATCCAATCCGGCCCTGTTCTGAACGCGAAAGAACCATCCATGCGCAGCCTTTTCTCCGCTTTGATTGCTCTCATGCTGGTCTTCGGCGGCCTCGCCGCCGCAGTCCCGGCAGCCTTCGCCGACGCACTCGACGACGCCCGCGCTGCCGGCCAGATCGGCGAACGGCCGGACGGTTATGTGGCGGTCGTCGATGCCTCCGCACCAGCCAGCGTCAAATCCCTGGTCGACAGCATCAACCGCCAGCGCCGCGAGGCCTATCAGAAGATCGCCACCGAGAAGGGCGTGCCGATCGAGCAGATCGGTGCCCTGACCGCCGAAAAGATCATCAACGAGAAGCTGCGCCCAGGCATGTACTACATGGACGCGAGCGGCGCCTGGAAGCAGAAGTGAGCGGCAATACGCACCGGGAACTGCCGACGTCGATCGACGCGACGCAGGCCCTGCTGGCCGAGGGTCGCTATGTCGCCGACCGGGCCCTGGCAACAGCGGTTTTCCTGGCCCTGAAGCTGAAGCGGCCGCTGTTTCTGGAAGGCGAAGCGGGCGTCGGCAAGACCGAGATCGCCAAGGTGCTGAGCGCGACGCTGGGCCGCGACCTGTTGCGCCTGCAATGCTATGAGGGCCTGGACGTTGCCGCAGCACTCTATGAGTGGAACTATCCCCGGCAGATGCTGGAAATCCGCCTTGCCGAGTCGGAGACGCGGGGTGCCGACCGCGAGAAACTGGCCGCCGACATCTTCAGCGAACGCTTCCTGATCAAGCGGCCGCTGCTGCAGGCGCTGGAACCCAATCCACGCGGCGCGCCAGTGCTGCTGATCGACGAGCTCGACCGCACCGACGAGCCGTTCGAGGCCTTCCTGCTCGAGGTGCTGTCGGATTTCCAGGCGACGATCCCGGAACTTGGCGTGGTGAAGGCCGCGGAACCGCCCATCGTCATCATTACCTCCAACCGCACGCGCGAGATTCACGACGCCATCAAGCGGCGCTGCTACTACTACTGGGTCGATTATCCGAGTGCCGCTCGCGAACTGGAGATCCTGCACAAGAAGGTTCCGGCGGCGGCACTCGACCTGGCGCAGGAGGTGGTGGCCTTCGTGCAGCGCCTGCGCAAGCGCGACCTCTTCAAGCTGCCCGGTGTCGCCGAGACGATCGACTGGGCGGACGCCCTGATCCAGCTCGACCAGACCAGCCTCAGTCCCGAGATGGTCGACAATTCCCTCGGTGCCCTCCTCAAATACCAGGACGACATCGCCAAGATCCGCGGCACCGAGGCGGCGCAGATCCTGGAAGAGATCCGGCAGGAGATGAACGCCGCCAAGCTGCAAGCCGTGCTGCAGGCCTGACGCCATGGCGGGGATTGGCGCGATGGCGGGGCCCGACGATATGGGGAGCCGGGACAGCCGCCTGCACGAAAATATCCTGCTCTTCGCCCGTGTGCTGCGACGCGCCGGATTGCCGCTGGGCCCGGGCCAGGTGCTGGAAGCGGTCGCGGCGGTGAAGGCCGCCGGGATCAGCGGACGCGAGGATTTCTACTGGACGCTGCACGCCGTCTTCGTCACCCGCCGCGAGCAGCGCGAACTCTTCGACCAGGCCTTTCACGTCTTCTGGCGCAACCCGAAGCTGCTCAACCGCGTCATGGGCCTGCTGCTGCCGCAGTTCAAGGAGGAGGTAAAGGCGGACGACGTGGCCCTGGCACCGCGCGTCGCCGATGCGCTGGCGGGCGATACACCGCGCCAAGCGCCGGAGACACCCGATGCCGACGAAGTGACCATTGACGCCAGCCTGACCACGTCCAACCGCGAATTGCTGCAGGGCAAGGATTTCGAGCGCATGAGTGCTGCCGAGATCGCCGAGGCCAAACAGCTGATCCGCCGCTTCCGCCTCGACATGATGGAGGTGGCGACCAGGCGCCACCGCCCGTCCGCCAGCGGCAGCCGGGTGGATTTGCGGGCGACGCTCCGCGCCAGTCTGCGCAACCCTGGCACCATACCGCTCAAGTTCAAGGCGCGCCGGCGCCGCCATCCGCCGCTGGTGGTACTGTGCGACATTTCGGGCTCGATGAGCCGCTATTCGCGCCTCTTCCTGCATTTCCTGCACGCCGTCACCAGCGACCGCGACCGGGTCCACACCTTCCTGTTCGGGACGCGCCTCACCAACATCACCCGCGACCTCAGGCAGCGAGATGTCGACGTTTCGCTCGACCGCGTCGCGCGCCACGTCGAGGACTGGTCGGGTGGCACCCGGATCGGGCCGAGCCTGGCCGAGTTCAACCGGCGCTGGGGCCGGCGCGTGCTCGGCCAGGGTGCCGTCGTCCTTCTCATCACCGACGGGCTCGACCGCGATTCCATCGACATCCTGGAGGCAGAGATGGAGCGGCTGCACAAATCCTGCCGGCGCCTGATCTGGCTCAACCCGCTGCTGCGCTTCGAGGCCTACCAGCCGATCAGCCAGGGCCCCCGGGTGATGATTCGCCACGTTGACGATTTCCGCGCGATCCATAATCTCGACAGCATGCAGGCGCTGACCGAGGCCCTGTCGGCAACCGGTCGCCACCGCCTGGAAAAGAGGGCCGCATGAAGGAAGCTGCCGAGGACGATCTCCTCGCCACCGCCGCCGCCTGGAAACGGGACGGTCAGGATGTCGCCATCGCCACCGTTATCGCCACCTGGGGCTCGTCGCCACGCCAGGCCGGCAGCCAGCTGATCGTCGACGGCGAGGGACACATGCTGGGCTCGGTCTCGGGCGGCTGCGTCGAGGGGGCGGTCATCCGCGAGGCGATGGAGGTGATGGCCGACGGCCGGCCGCGCCTGCTCGATTTCGGCATCACCAACGAACAGGCCTGGGAAGTGGGCCTCGCCTGCGGCGGCAAACTGCAGGTCTATGTCGAGCGCGTGGAATGAAACTCGATACCATCGACCATATCCAGGCGCTGCTGGCCGATCGCCAGGGCGTTGCGCTGGTGACCGAACTGGCCGACGGCGCGCAGCAGCTGTTCACCCGCGCCGATGCGCCGGCCGATATACGCACCGCGATCGAGGCCGACCGCAGCGGCGAGATGGAGATCGAGGGGCGCAAATGTTTCGTGCTGGTACGCAACCCGCCGCCGCGCCTCCTCATCGTCGGCGCCGTCCACATCACGCAGGGCCTGGCGCCGATGGCGGCCCTCGCCGGTTATGACGTCACCGTGATCGATCCCCGCCGCGCCTTCGCCACCGACCAGCGCTTTCCCGACGTCCATCTTCGCACCGACTGGCCGGACGAGGCGCTGCTCGTGCTGAAGCCGGATTTCCGTACCGCCATCGTCACCCTCACTCACGACCCCAAGCTGGACGATCCCGCCCTCATTGCCGCCTTGCGGTCGGATGCCTTCTATATCGGCGCGCTGGGCAGCCGAAAAACCCATGCCGCCCGCCTCGGACGGTTGCGCCGGGAGGGGTTCGACGATGCCGCCCTGGCGCGTATCCATGGTCCGGCGGGAATCGCCATCGGCGCAAAAACGCCCGCCGAGATCGCCGTGTCGGTCCTTGCCGAGTTGACCGCGCGGCGGCGCGGCGTCGATCTGCCGCCGAAACAGAAACAGCCATGATCTTCGCGGAACGGCCGCTCGCGGAATGCCGGGGTGCCATCCTGGCCCATAACCAGCGCGCCGGCGCCGACATGCTGCGCAAGGGCCGGGTGCTGGATGACGCCGACATCCGCCGCCTGGCGGCCGCCGGTGTCACGCAGCTCACCGTAGCACGGCTCGAGGCGGGCGATGTGCGCGAGGACGAGGCGGCGCAGACGATCGCGGCATTGCTGCAAGCAGCCCAATATGCGCTGGCGAGCGACCCGCCCTTTACCGGCCGGGTCAATCTGCGGGCGACCGCCGACGGCGTGCTGGATCTCGACGCCGGCACGATTGACGCCCTGAATGCGGTCGACGAGTCGATCACCATTGCCACCCTGCCCCGTTTCGCCGCGGTCAAGGCCGGGCAGATGGTGGCGACGATCAAGATCATTCCCTACGCCGTGCCGCAGGACGTGCTGGCGCGCGCGGTTGCCGTCGTCTCCGGCATCGGCCGGCCGCTGCTTGCCGTGCACCCCTACCAGCAAAGGCGCATCGCCCTTATCCAGACCGAGCTCGGCAGCCTGAAGCCCGGCATCCTGACAAAGACCGAGCTGGTAATGACCGAGCGCCTCGCCGCCATGGGCCAGGCAGCGGCGGCGCACCAGCGCTGCCCGCACCAGGTGGCGCCATTACAGCAGGCCATGGCGGACGCATTGGCCGGCAATGCGGAGATGATCCTGCTGGTCGGCGCATCCGCGATCAGCGACCGGCGCGATGTCATTCCGGCTGCCATCACGGCACTGGGCGGCGAGATCGAGCATTTCGGCATGCCGGTCGACCCCGGCAACCTGCTGCTGCTGGCGCGGATCGGCAGGGTGCCGGTGCTCGGCCTGCCGGGCTGCGTACGCACGCCCAAGCTGAATGGCTGCGACTGGGTGATGCAGCGCCTGCTGGCGGGATTGCCGGTCACGGGTAGCGACATAAGGGCGATGGGCATCGGCGGGTTGCTGGCCGAGATCCCGAGCCGCCCGCAACCGCGCGAGGGCCGCGCGCCATCGGGCCGGGCCAGGATCGTCGCCCTGGTCCTGGCAGCCGGCCGATCCAGCCGCATGGGCAGCAACAAGCTGCTGCTCGACCTCGACGGCCGACCGATTGTCGCCCATGTGGTGGCCGAGGCCGCGGCGGCCGGCATCGCAGATATTGTCGTCGTCACCGGCCACCAGGCGGGCAAGGTGAAGGCGGCACTAGCCGATGCCGGGGTGCGTATTGTCGAAGCGCGGGATTACGCCACCGGCATGGCGGCGTCGCTGAAGGCCGGACTGAAGGCGCTGCCGGCTGATGCCGACGCGGTGCTCATCCTGCTCGGCGACATGCCGCAGGTCTCCGCCGGCCTCATCCGTGCCATCGTCGCGGCCTACAGCCCGCTGGAGGGCCGCGCCATCGTCCTGCCGGTGGCCGACGGCAAGCGCGGCAATCCGGCCCTGTTCGACCGCCGCTTCTTCGCCGAGATGCTGGCCCTTGAGGGCGATATCGGCGCGCGGCATATCATCGCCGCCAATGGCGAGGTCGTGGCCGAAGTACCGGCCGATCCCGGCCAGATTTTCGTCGATGTCGACACGCCGGAGGCCTATCAGGCGATGCTGGCGGCAAGGGCCGCCCGAGGCGAAGGTGCGGCATGAGCGAAGCGCTTTATCACGAGGCCCTGGTGGCGCGTGCCCGAAGCGGCACCGGCAAGGGCAGGCTGGAGCCCCATGATGCCAGCGCGCGGCTCGACAATCCGCTCTGCGGCGACCGGGTGACGCTTGATCTCAGGATGGCCGGCGGCCATATCGCGGCGATCGGCCACGAGGTGAAGGGCTGCCTGCTCTGCGAGGCTGCGGCCGCGACCATCGCCCGGCATCTGGCCGGTGCCACGCCGGCCGAGGCGCGGCGCATGATCGCCGCCATCGGCGCCCTGATGAAGGAAGGCGCCGAACCTGCCGCTGACCTTTCGGACCTTGCCATATTCACGCCGGTGCACAAGGCGAAGGCAAGGCGAGATTGCGTGCTGCTGCCCTTCGGGGCGCTGGAACGGGCATTGGCCGGCTTCTAGGCCTCCGGCCCGCTAGGTATTCGACCCGCTAGGCTTTCGGCCCACGATGGGCGAGGCGCGTCGACGCCGTCTCGATCCGTGTTTCCAGCTCGCGCATGAAGGTCTTGCGGTCAAGGCCGGGCGGGATCGGCTCCAGATATTCGATGGTGATGGTGCCCGGCTTCTTCAGGATTGCCTTGCGGCCCCAATAGAGGCCGGAATTCAGGGCCACCGGCACCACGGGAACGCCCAATTGCGCATAAAGGGCGGCGATGCCGGGCTGGTAGGGCCGGCTTGCCCCCGGCGCCACACGCGTTCCTTCGGGAAAGATGATGACAGGGCGGCCCTCGGCGAATACCGCCCGCGCGTCGGCTACCATTTTCTTCAGGGCGGCTGCCTTGCCGCTGCGATCGATGGCGATCATGCCGGCGCGTTTCAGGAACCAGCCGAAGAGCGGGATCAGCAGCAATTCCTTCTTGAGGATGAAGGCCGGGTGGTTGAGGCGCCAGGAGAGATAGAGCGTCTCCCAGGCCGATTGATGCTTTACCGCGAACAGCACCGGCTGCTTCGGCAGGTGTTTTGCCCCATTTTCCCGCACGCCGAGGCCGACGCAGAACTTGAGCAGCCGGAGGGAACCCGCGATCCACACCTTGCCGGCGGCGTGCACGACATGCGCCGGCGCCAGCAGCAGCGGCAGGCAGACGATATGCATCGCCGCCGTCCAGGCGAGATAGAGGATGTTGAAGATCAGCGCGCGCAGGGCAATCATTCGTCTTGCGTCCCGAACCAGCCGCTCCAGTCAGCGACCCAATCCGGCAACGACCAACCGGTAAAGAGACCGCCGACCTCCCCGCCGTGATGCATGGTCCAGCCGGCAATGCCCTCGCTGCTCGCCCGCAGCCAGGCACCGACGAATTTGTGATACTCGCCGATCAGCAGGGCGAGAATCTGCGGCTTCACGAACCACCAATTGTCCTGCACTTCCGGCGGATAGACCGGATGCAGAACCAGATCGATGTCGGGCAGTGTGCGGCGGAACTCGAGCCGGCTGCGCTGGATGTGGTAATTCGCCGTCACCAGGCGCACCGAGCGCACGTCATTGGCCCTGACCCAGGCCGCCCCTTCGGCAGCATTGCCGACCGTATTGCCGGCCTCGTAGCCAAGAGTGATACAGCATTCCTGCAGAGCGGCACTGGGTGCCGCATCGCGATTTTCACCGAGGCCCTCGATCACCTGGGCAAGTGTCACGCCAGGCGCTACGCCGGTAATCAGCAGGCGCGGCGCCAGCCCCGCATCGAGCAGGCGGAAGGCCTCCGCCAGCCGGTCGCGGCCGCCGGTCAGCACGACGATGGCATCGGTCCGGGTCGTCGCGTCACGGACCACGAGCGGAATGGCGGCGATGAAGGCCATGAGGCCCAGGAACCAGGCAAACAGGAGGCTCAGCGCGACGTGCAGGGCAAAGCGGCCCAGGCCGCCGCGTTGCACCGCCGGATCGCGGAAATTGATGCGATTAACCCCCATGGCCGGCCCTTCCTAGCAGGTTCAGACCAGCCGCGCCAGCGAGCGCAGCACGGTCCATCTGGCGGTCAGCATGGCGATGAAGGCAGTGGCAACGGGAAGCAGGGCGAGGACCGCCCATTGCCAGGGCAGCAGCCGCAGATCGAGCCCCATTCCCGGCGCCAGGTCGAGGCCGTCGAGTTGCGCCGCCGGCAGGGCACCGGCGAGGGCGGCCGATTGTTTCAGCAACTGGTCGATGCCGAGCAAGGTCGCTGCCGCCAGCAGCGTACCGAAGGCACCGCCGACCAGGCCATGGCGCAGGGCCTGGGCCTGGAATTGCTGTGCCACATAGCTGTCCGTGGCGCCGATCAGATGCACAATCTCGATCACGCCGCGATGAATCGAGAGGCCGGTACGCGTCACGAAGACGATGGTGAGCGTCGTTGCCGCCAGTACCAGACCCGTCAGCAGCGCGGCCAGCAGGTTGAGCCCGCGCAGGAAAGCCAGTGCGTCGTCGATCCAGGCGCCGTGGTCGTCAATCGTGGTGCCGGGATGGATTGCCGCCAGCCCGGCCTGCAGCGACGCCCGGTCGATTACGACACCCGGCCTGAGGGTGACGGCAATGAGTGCCGGCAAGGGAATGTCCAGTTCGGTCGCCGAGACGCCGAGCCACGGCTCCAGCAGGCGCGCGATCTCGCGGTCGTCCAGCAAGGTGGTACCGGCAATGCCGGGTGTGGCGCTCAGCACATCGACGATGCGGTCGATGACGATGCTCTTCTCGGTGACGCCGAGATCCGGATCGAACGGCACCTCGATGGTCAGATTGCCGGTCAGCCCTGCCTGCCAGCGATCAGCGAGGCGGTCGACCACCATTGCCGCGCCAATGGCCAGCGCCGCGAGATAGACCATGAATCCGAGGATCCAGGGCAGGAAGCGGGCAGCCGCGTCGCGGTCGAGCGGCAGGTCGGAGCGCAGACCCAGCATCAGGCCGGCCCCGGACTCGACGGCGATGCCGCTGCGGCGGGCCGGCTGCGGCCCGGCTGGGCCGGGTCGAACACCCTGAGCGAATTCTGCTCAAGCCGCAGCTGGCGGTGGGTGAAGCGGCTGACCAGCGAATCATTGTGGGTCGCCACCACCACGGTGGTGCCGAGCTTGTTAAGCTCCTCGAACAGGTACATGAGCCGGAGGCCGATCACGTCGTCGACATTGCCGGTAGGTTCGTCCGCCAGCAGCAGATTGGGCCGCGCGATCACCGCCCGCGCGATGGCGACGCGCTGCTGCTGGCCGCCGGACAGGGTTTCGGGCAAGGCGCCGAGATGATCGGCAAGACCGACCCAGCTCAGCAGCTCGCCGCAATGGCGCCGGATATCGGCCTCGCGCACGCCGGCGACGCGCAGCGGCAACGCCACATTGTCGAGGGCGGAGAGATGCGGAATGAGGCGGAAATCCTGGAACACGACGCCGACACGGCGGCGAATCGCCGGAAAATCGCGGCGCGACAGGCTGGCGACGTCGCGCCCGAACAGGCTGACGGTACCGGAACTTGGCCGCAAGCCCAGATACATCAGTTTGAGCAGCGAGGATTTGCCGGCGCCACTGCGCCCGACCAGGAAATGGAACGAGCCGGGCGCCAGGGTAAAGGAGATATCGCGCAAGATTTGCGGCCCGGCGCCATACTGCACCGAAACCTGATCGAATAGAACCACGAGCCAACCCACGCTGCTATCCCGCCATTGCCGGTCGGGATCATCCCAATCCGATCCTGGCCAATCCATTCCTGGCCGACACGTTCCTGACCAAGGGCGGAAAGTGGCCGCTACCATCGCATAGCCGCTTTGCCTTCGTAAAGGATCGGCGCCCCTTTCCTGGCACGATCTACGGCCTTGATCCGCTGTCTTGTACGTCGCTGGCGGTAGACCTATAAGGATTGTGGCAAAGCGATTTCGTGGACGAATCAGTGATTGTTTCCTGCCCAGCCTGTGCCACCCGGTTCTCGCTTGACGCAGCGCTTCTGGGCGAAGCGGGTCGCAATGTGCGCTGCGCCAAATGCAGCCACAAATGGCGCCAGCTGCCGCCCAAGATAGAAGCCCCGGAAGGGACGCCCATCGCGCCCGAACCGGCGGGCGCCCCGGCAGAACCGGTAGCCGCCCCGCCCCAAGCCGAGGCAACCGACATCACCGCCGCCCAGGACGCCGCCGCCGAGCCGCCGGCCGTCGAAATTCCCGCAGCCCCGCCACGGCCGCGCTCGCCCCAGCGGCCGACCGGCCCCATCACGGTGCCGCCCAAATTGCGGCCGGTCATGCCGAAGCGCCGCAGCATCCTCGGCCCCGTCCTGCTGCTGCTGCTCGGCCTGCTGATCGGCCTGGCCGCGGCCGCCTATTACTTCCGCAGCGAGATCGCGCGCGCCGTGCCGGCCTTCGAGATGGCCTATGGCCTGATGGGCATTTCGACCAGCAACCCGGCGCAGGATCTCGAAATCGGCAATCTGGTCTTCGACCGGCGCAACAGCGACGGGCGCAGCGCCATATCGATCCAGGGCGACATTTTCAATCCGTCGCAATTTCCGGTGAAGTTGCCGCATCTGGTCGCCATTCCGCTCCGCCGTGACGAGGCCGGCAACGAGGTCCTGCTGGAGCCCTCGCACGCTTTCCGGCTCGAGCAGGAGATCATCGAACCGGGTGAAACCGTTACATTCAGGACCTTTTTCGAGAACCTGCCCAAAGGTACCAGAAGCCTGAAGGTGACCTTTCTGCAATAGCCCCGGCACCAGCCGGGTCGCCAAAATCCAGGCTAGACCAAATTCCTGCCGCAAATTGGCCATTTTGTACGGCAAAAATACGCCTTATGGTGCGTGATCGCCCAACCAATTGTTAACCCTTGGGACCTAGTCTGGGTCGGGACGTTGGCGGCGAATCACCTCAGGCCGCCGGGTCGCACGGCCGCCGCCTTCAAGCGGAGGAACTGACTTCCGGGGCCATCGTTGAATGGCTGGCGATTGCGGCACCGATTTGTCCGGTATCGCGTTTGGCCACCGGACCGAGGTACAAGGCTCAGATGCGTCCGAACGAGGCAGCAAGGGATCGGAATGGAAATGTCGTCCGTGGCGTATGCGCGCAATGTCGAATTCGGCGGAGCTGAGGCGAACGTGGCGGCAATCCTTCTGGCGGAAGACGACGAGGCGGTTCGCGCATTCGTGACCCGGGCGCTGACGCATCGCGGCCACCATGTTGTCGCGGTCAGCGACGGCGAGGCGGCGATCCGCGCGCTCGAGGGGCAGACCTTCGACCTGATGCTGACCGACATCGTCATGCCGGGCCTGGACGGGTTGGCGCTGGCTGAGACCGCTGGCCGCATCAATCCCAGGATGACCATTCTGATGATGACCGGCTTCGCCGCCGCGCGGGACCGGGTCACCCAGAACGGCGGCAAGGCGCCGCTCGACATCATCACCAAGCCGTTCAGCCTGAAACAGATCTGCAGCGCGGTCGATTCCGCCCTGGGCAGTTCCAGCACGGTCGCCTGACGGCCGGTTCCGCGGGTTCGCCCCTCTAGGAGGCGCAACGGTCAGGCGCGAGGGATCGTTTCACAAACCGCGTCAGAACTGCTTCAGCAGCCGGTCGAGATAGTCGCGTTCCTGCTTGGGCCGGCTGGGGTCATTGCGCCGGTCACGCAATTCATCAAAAATTTCCCGCGCCCGCTCGAGCGCACCGCCGGAGGTTTCGATGCGGTCGTCGCTGCTGGTATCGACGGCATTGCCGGTGCCGCCTTCCTCCGGCGATTTGACGGTGCGGCCGAGCGGGTCCATCTGGTCGCGTCGGCCGGGCCCCTGGCGGGTCATCATCTGCTGATCCATCATCTGCTGCATCGAGCGCATGCCTTGCTGCAGCTGGTTGAGCGCCTCGTTCTGCGCCTCGGCCGCATCGCCGAAATTGGGCTGGTTGAGCGCGTCGACGGCGCGCCGCATGGCCTGTTCGGCAGCGCCCATTCCCTGCGGCAGATCGCCAAATGCCTGACCCATCTGGCGCATCAGATCGCCCAGTTCGCGGCGCAGCTGCTCCTGGCCCAGAGCTCCGCTGCCTTGGCCGCCGCCGCTTCCCTCGCCCGGCATGCGGCCCATCTCGCCCTCGCCCAATCCGTCCTGCTGGCCCGGCTGCTGGCCGCGCTGGGCGTCGAAGCTCTGCTGCAGCAGTTCCTGCTGGCGCTGCATCAGCCGGGCAAGGTCGTTGGCCAATTGCTGGCCCTGTTGCCCCTGGGGGCTCATCATCGGCACGCCGGCCTGCAGATTCTCCATCATCCGCTGCAGCTGTTCCAGCATCTCGCGGGCGGAATCCTTGGCGCCGGACTGGGCCATGCGCCGCGCATCCTGCAGCATCTGGTTGAGGTCGCGCTGCGAAAGTTGCAGCCCGTTGGGCGAGAGGCGCTGCAGCGGCACGCCTTGCTCCATGGCCCGGCGCAGTTGCTGCAGCATGTCCTGCATGTAGCGATTCATCGCCTCCTGCAGCTGGTTCATCAGCCGCTCGATCTCTTCATCCGGCGCGCCGCGTTCCAGCGCCTCCATCAGTTCCTGTTGCAGACGACGGAACTCCTGCAGCGCGATAGAGGTGCCGCCATCCTCGATATCGAGGGCCGTGTCCCACATCAACTGCAGGATCGGCGGCAAATCCGCCGACACGAAAGGCTCGCGGCCGAGGCGCCGGGCGGCCATGTCCATGCCAAGATAGGCGGCGATGTTGCCGTCATAGGTTTCGGGCTGCGCCTTCAGGATCATCAATTCGCGGGCGACGTCGTGGTTCTGCTGCCAGTCGTCGGCAAGGCGTTTGCGGGCTTCGGCGATGGCGCGCGCCACCGGGTGGAAGAACTTGCGCTCCGGCAATGTCAGCGCGAGCGGCGCCGATGCCCCGATCTGGCCGAGCGCGTCGCGCGCCACCAGCCGCAACTCGACCTCGAGCCCCGCCCAGGGATGCGCGGTCAGGTCCTGATAGCCGGAGCCGCGGGCGACACGGCCGCCGCCGGGCACATCGCTGGAGCGGCCGAGCGGCAGCTTTAGTTCGAAATTATCCGCCCCGCGGGCAACCACGACCGAGAGGTCGGTGACGCCATAATCATCCGCCGCCTGATAGGTGAAGCGCAGCACGCCGCGATCGGTCACGGTAGGATCGCCGGTAAAGGCCGGCTGCGGGGCCTGATCCGGCACCACGCGGATGGGCCAGACAGCCACCGTGGAAAAGCCGGATTCGACCCTGATTTCGTCGCCCTCGGTCAAATCGATCATGGCCCGCTGGGTGACCGAATCGAGGGCCTCGAACGGCGTCTCCGCGCCGTTGGCGACCAGGCTGGCCACGCCGGTAAGACCGTCGGTCGGCAGGCCCTGGGCCTGGATCAGCAGACGCGACCCCATCGGAATATCGAGCACGCGGCCGTCCGCCACCGTACCCTCGGCGGCGAGGCTCAGCGGCGGCAGGCCGGTATATTCGGGCGGCGTGATCCAGGCCTCGATGGCGACGGCGTCGTCCGCCTCGATGCCGGCGAAATTCGGCACCAGGGCAAGATCAAGCCGCCGCTGCCAGGACGGACCGGCGACCACGAGGCCGACCAGGGCCAGGAGCAGAGCGGCATGGCGAAGCGCCAGCGGATCGCGCCGGACCAGGCCGGTATCCGGCCCGGCCAGTTCCAGCCGCCCGATACTGGCGAGGATGCGCTGGCGATGGCGCTGCCACAGGCCGGCCGTGCCGGGATCGCCGAGATCGCCCACCGGCCGGTCGTCGATATGGGTAAGCGGCCGGTGGGCGAGGCCGCTATCCTGTTCCAGGCGCCGCAGCGCGTCGCGCCGCTGCGGCCAGCGGAAGCCGCGCCAGCCGCGATAGAGCGCATAGAGGAAGCCGAGCGCGGCAAGCACCAGCAGGCCGACATGAAGCGGAACCGGGAGCGCACGCGGCAGGCCCATCCAGGCCATGGCCAGAAACAGGGCGAGGACGACAACGGCCGGCGCCAGGGCGGCCGCGATCCGCTCCAGCAGCAAAAGGCCCCAGGCCAGATCGGTCATCAGGGTGACGCGCATGGGCAGGGGGGCGGCGAAATCCTGTTTCGGCGCCTGCCGGGTCACCCTGCCTTGTTCCGCCGCCTGTGTCCCGCGACCTGGGATCTCCGCCATCAGACCTCCCGCATGGATTGGGGCCCCCGGCTGGACAGGCGCCGTCCGGAGACCCTCCGGATGCGATGCTACAGCCAGCTTGGCAGAATGTCTTGGCCGATGATTGCGTCATAAGTTTGGCGCGGCCTAACCACTTCAAACTTATCGCCTTTTACCAGCACCTCGGGGACCAGGGGGCGGGTGTTGTAGGTCGACGACATGACCGCGCCATAGGCGCCGGCCTCGCGGAACACGACGAGATCGCCAACCGCCAGCGGCGGCAGGGCCCGCTGCTCGGCAAAGAGATCGCCGGTCTCGCAGATCGGCCCGACGACGTCGACCTTGGCAACGGCGGCATCGTCGGCGGGCTGGATGACCGGCACGATCTGATGATAGGCGTCATAAAGCGTCGGCCGGATGAGGTCGTTCATCGCCGCGTCGACGATGACGAAATTGCGGCTAACCCCTTCCTTCACGTTGATGACGCGGGCGACCAGGATGCCGGCATTGCCGACGATGGCGCGGCCCGGCTCCGCCTCCAGCTTGAGGCCGAGATTGCCGAAATTCTCGGCCACCGCATTGGTATAGTCGACAAAGCTGATGGTCTGCTCGTCGCGATAGGTGATGCCGACGCCGCCACCGAGATCGACCCGCTCGACGGCGAGGCCCTTGCCGCGCAGCGCCTTCACCAGATCTGCCATCTTCTGGAAGGCGGCGCGGAAGGGGGCGATGTCGATCAGCTGCGAGCCGATATGGCAGGCCAGCCCCTTGACCGCGATGCCGGGCAGCGCCGCGGCCTCGGCATAGATCGCCGGGGCGTGATCGATGTCGATGCCGAACTTGTTCTCCGCCTTGCCGGTCGAGATCTTGGCATGGGTCTTGGCATCGACATCGGGATTGATGCGCAGGGCGACCGGCGCCCGCTTGCCAAGCGCCAACGCCACCTCGTTGAGGGCCCTGAGTTCGCCCACTGATTCGACGTTGAACTGGTAGATGCCGGCTTCGAGCGCCGCCCACATCTCGTCCCGGGTCTTGCCGACGCCGGCAAAAACGATGTCATGGGCGGCGATGCCGGCGGCCAGCGCCCGGTACATCTCGCCCACCGAGACCACGTCGGCGCCGGCACCCAACTGCGCCAGCGTCTTGATGACGGCCTGGTTGGAATTCGCCTTGCAGGAATAATAGAGCCTGGCGTTGAGGCCACCCAGCGCATCCTGGAAGCGGCCGAAATTTTCGCTCAGCTGGCCGGTCGAGTAGCAGTAAAAGGGCGTACCGATGGCGGCGGCGATCTCCGCCAGCCCGACCCCTTCGGCGTGATAGGCGCCGTCCCGATAATGAAAGTGACTCATGAACTGGCCGCTATCCGTCACGAACCGCTGAAGATGCCGCCCTGCGGCTGGGTCGATTTCGGATACTGGTCCGGGAAGGTGTTCTGCTGGTCCTTCGGCAGATAGGGGTCACCCTTGCGGCCGCAGGCGGCAACCGACAAGGCCAGCGATACGGCCGCAGCCAGCAAGATCGAAGCAGCGATGGATCGGCGCATGGTCAGCGGTCTCCCAAAAAGCGCACTCGGGCGGCGGCGGCGGCTTCGCGCACGCGTTCCGGCGCGGTGCCACCCTCGGATTTGCGCGCCGCCACGGAATTCTCGATCGACAGCACGGCATAGACCGCGTCGGTGATGCGCGGCTCGATGGCCTGCATCTGGGCGAGGCCGAGATCGGCCAGTCCCTTGCCCTGATCCTCTGCCAGCTTCACCAGCGAACCCGTGACATGATGCGCCTCGCGGAACGGCATGCCGAGCGCGCGCACCAGCCAGTCGGCAAGATCGGTCGCAGTCAGAAAGCCGCGCTCGCAGGCATCGCGCATACGCTCGCGGTTGGGCGTCAGATCCCGCACCATGCCGGTCATGGCCGCCAGTGACAGCAGCACGGTATCGGTGGCGGCGAAGGTCGGCGCCTTGTCGTCCTGCATGTCCTTGCCATAGGTCAGCGCCAGACCCTTCAGGATGATAAGCAGCTGCACCATCAGCCCGATCACCTCGCCCGCCTTGGCGCGGACCAGCTCGGCGGCATCCGGGTTCTTCTTCTGCGGCATGATCGAGGAGCCGGTGGTGAAGGCATCCGACAGCCTGATGAAGCGGAAGCCCTCGCTCATCCAGATGACGATCTCCTCGGCGAGGCGCGAGAGATGCACCGCGAGGATCGAGAGGGCGGCGAGGTATTCGAGCGCAAAATCGCGATCCGAGACGGCGTCCAGCGAATTGGCGGCCGGCCGGTCGAAGCCGAGCGCCTGCGCCGTCATCTGGCGGTCGATCGGAAAGGTGGTGCCGGCGAGTGCGGCCGAGCCGAGCGGGCTTTCGTTGAGGCGTTTGCGGGCGTCGCCAAGGCGGCCGAGATCGCGGCCCAGCATCTCGACATAGGCGAGGAGGTGATGGCCGAAGGTTACGGGCTGCGCCGGTTGCAGATGGGTATAGCCCGGCATCACGGTCGCGGCTTCCGCCTCGGCCCGGTCGATCAGGGCCGCGACGAGGGCCCGCGTCTCGCCCGCCACCTCGTCGCAGGCGCGGCGCACCCAGAGCTTGAAATCGGTCGCCACCTGGTCGTTGCGCGAGCGCGCGGTATGGAGGCGGCCAGCCGGCTCGCCGATCAGATCCTTGAGGCGCTGCTCCACATTCATGTGGATGTCCTCGAGCGCCGTCTTGAACTCGAAGTTGCCCGCCTCGATCTCGGCCTTCACCTGGTGGAGGCCCTTGGCGATGGCGGCACCGTCGGTCTCGGAAATGATGCCCTGGGCGACCAGCATGGCGGCATGGGCCAGCGAGCCCTGGATGTCCTCGGCATAAAGGCGCTTGTCGACGCCGATGGAGGCATTAATCTGCTGCATGATCGCGGCAGGGCCGGCGGCAAAACGCCCGCCCCACATCTGGTTCGCCGCATCCTGCTGGCTCGAGGTCGATTTGCTGCTCATGATCCTGAAGAAATCCGGTTTTTTCGGGGCTTTCCTGGCCCTGCTGCTGGTGCTCGGCCCGGCCCTTCCCGGCCCGGCGCTGGCCGCCGGGGAATTTAGCCTGATCGATCCGCCCCTGCCAACGCCCAAAGCGGGCTTCGAGGACCAGTTGGGCAAGAAGCTGGGCCTCGCCGATTTCCGGGGCGAGGTTGTAGTGCTCAACTTCTGGGCCAGCTGGTGCGCCCCCTGTATCGCCGAAATGCCGACCCTGGACGCGCTCCAGGGCGAGATGGGGGCGGAGGGCGTCCGCGTCATCGCCGTCTCGATCGACGTCACCGGCATCAAGAAGGCCGCCCCCTTCTTCCGCCGCCTTGGGGTGAAGAACCTCGCCCTCTATACCGACCAGCGCAGCGCGCTGTTCCAGGAACTGAAGGGCTCGGTCCTTCCCACCACTTTCATCCTCGACCGCGACGGGCGCGTGGTCGAGAGCTTCATCGGCCCGACTGACTGGAACGGCGAGCATGTGAAGGCGAGGCTGCGAAGGTACCTGGCGACGGAACCTTCCGGGTGAAACAAAAAAGGCGCCCGTTGGGCGCCTTTCCTTATCCAGCGTTTTTCCGCCTAACGCGTCGGGATCGGCGTCTCGCCGCTGTAATCGTAGAAGCCGCGGCCCGCCTTCTTGCCGTACCAGCCGGCCTCCACATACTTCACCAGCAGCGGACAGGGGCGGTATTTGGTGTCGGCGAGGCCTTCGTAGAGCACCTGCATGACGGCGAGGCAGACATCGAGGCCGATGAAATCGGCCAGTTCCAGCGGTCCCATCGGGTGGTTGGCGCCGAGGCGCATCGCCGTGTCGATGGCTTCCACATTGCCGACACCCTCATAGAGCGTATAGACCGCCTCGTTGATCATGGGCAGCAGGATGCGGTTGACGATGAAGGCCGGGAAATCCTCCGAGGTCGCGGTGGTCTTGCCGAGCTTCTCGGCCAGATCGCGCACCTGGTTGAAGGTATCGTCATCGGTGGCGAGGCCGCGGATAAGCTCGACCAGCTTCATCAGCGGCACCGGATTCATGAAGTGCATGCCGATGAATTTCTGCGGCCGGTCGGTGGCGGCGGCCAAGCGCGTGATGGAGATCGAGGAGGTGTTGGAGGCGATCAGCGCCTCCGGCTTCAGCACGGCGCTGACCGCGCGCATAATCTCCTTCTTGACCTCTTCCTTCTCGGTCGCCGCCTCGATGACGATGTCGCAGTCCCTGATGTCGGCCACGTTCTGCGAAACGGCGATGCGGGCGACCGCCGCATCCTCGTCCGCCTGGGTGATGAGGCCGCGCTTCACCTGGCGGTTCATGTTGTTGCGAATCGTCTCCAGCGCCTTGTTGAGCTGCGCCGGATTGGTATCCACCATCCTGACGTCGAGCTTGGCGAGCGCGCTCACATGGGCGATGCCGTTGCCCATCTGCCCCGCACCGATGATGCCCACCTTTTCGATCGCCACGATGTAACCTCTTTGCTGTTTGGCAAGCGGGGCGGCAATCCTGTCGATCGCCGCCCCGGTTGTTCGGACTTACTTGCCGAGTTCCTTGTTGAGCTCCGGCACCGCCTGGAACAAATCGGCGACGAGGCCGTAATCGGCCACCTGGAAGATCGGCGCGTCCTCGTCCTTGTTGATGGCGACGATGACCTTGCTGTCCTTCATGCCGGCCAGGTGCTGGATGGCGCCGGAAATGCCGACCGCGACATAAAGCTCGGGCGCCACGATCTTGCCGGTCTGCCCGACCTGATAGTCGTTCGGCACGAAACCGGCGTCGACGGCGGCGCGCGACGCGCCCACCGCGGCACCCAGCTTGTCGGCCACTTCCTCGAGCATCTTGAAATTCTCGCCCGATTGCATGCCGCGGCCGCCGGAAACGACGATCCGGGCCGAGGTCAGCTCGGGGCGCTCGGTCTTCTGCACTTCCTGGCCCAGGAACTTGGAGAGGCCGGCATCGCCGGCACCCGCCACCTTGTCGACGGCCGCCGAACCGCCCTCGGCGGCAGCGGCGTCGAAGGCGGTCGCGCGGACGGTGATCACCTTGATCTTGTCCGAAGACTGCACCGTGGTCAGCGCGTTGCCGGCATAGGTCGGGCGGGTGAAGGTATCCGGACTGTCGACCGCCGAGATCTCGGAGATCTGCTGCACGTCGAGGAGGGCTGCGGCACGCGGCAGGATGTTCTTGCCGTTGACGGTCGCGGCACTGAGGATATGGCTGTAACTGCCGGCGAGGCCGACGATCAGCTTGGCCACGTTCTCGGCCAGCGCATGGGCATAGGCCGCGTCGTCGGCCAGCAGCACCTTGGCGACACCCGCCACCTTGGCGGCGGCGTCGGCGGCGCCCTGGGCACCGGAACCGGCAACGAGGATGTGGATCTCGCCGCCGATCTTCTGGGCGGCGGTGACGGCATGCAATGTCGCCGCTTTCAGCGACGCGTTGTCATGCTCGGCAAGGACGAGAATGCTCATTTTTCGGTTTCCCCGGGATCAGATCACTTTGGCTTCGTTCTTCAGCTTGTCGACCAGTTCGGCGACGGAGCCCACCTTGATGCCGGCCTGGCGCTTGGGCGGCTCGGTTACCTTGAGGGTCTTCAGCCGCGGCGCCGGGTCGACACCCAGCTGCTCGGGGGTCAGCGCGTCGATGGGCTTCTTCTTCGCCTTCATGATGTTGGGAAGGCTGGCATAGCGCGGCTCGTTGAGGCGGAGATCCGTGGTCATGACGAAGGGCGTCTTCACCTCGACCGTCTCGAGGCCGCCATCGACTTCGCGGGTCACGTTCGCCGTGCCGTTGTCGTTGATGACCAGCTTCGACGCATAGGTCGCCTGCGGCCAGCCGAGCAGGGCCGAGAGCATCTGGCCGGTCTGGTTGGCGTCGTCGTCGATCGCCTGCTTGCCCAGGATGACGAGGCCCGGCTGCTCCTTGTCGACCACCGCCTTCAGCAGCTTGGCGACGGCGAGCGGCTGCAACTCGACATCGGTCTGCACGTGGATGCCGCGATCGGCACCCATGGCGAGTGCCGTGCGGATGGTCTCGGCGCATTGCGCATTGCCGAGCGATACCGCGACGATCTCGGTCGCCTTGCCCGCTTCCTTCAACCGCACCGCTTCCTCGGTCGCGATCTCGCAGAAGGGGTTCATGGACATCTTCACGTTCTGGGTCTCGACGCCCGTGCCGTCCGCTTTCACGCGCACCTTCACGTTGGCATCGATCACCCGCTTAACAGCGACGAGCACTTTCATCTTGATAAACCCGGATGAGACATAAGGTTACAACGGCCGTTGCCAGATTGGCTGATTCTGTCCTCGCAGTCGGAACGGGTTCCGGTCGGAGGTACAGGTGGCGCCTGGCGCGACACCCCGCTATCGCGGCAGCAATTTCGCATGCGCAAAATAGGGGCATGGCATCTTTGTGTCAACGCCGGGAGGGTTCTGGCCCAGGAACGGCAGACATGCGCTTAAGCGCGCAATTTCAATGACTTCGCGGGAGCTGGGCGCGCTGTCGAACGCAGGCGCGCTGCATTGCCGCCGGAATGGGCAGCGGGTGTTTCTCGGCTGGGCAGGCGCCCCGGCCCGGCCGGCACCGGCTTCAGCGATTCTTCCCCGGCACCCACAGCACGTCCGCCGCACCCTTGTCATTGACGAATCGGGCCATGACGAAGAGGAGGTCGGAGAGGCGGTTGATATAGCGCAGGGCCGCCGGGTTGACCGGCTCCTGCTCCATCAACTGCGTGATGTCTCGCTCGGCCCGGCGGGTGACGGTGCGGGCGAGATGGAGATGGGCGGCCGCCGGCGTCCCGCCCGACAGCACAAAACTTTTCAAGGGCTGCAATTCGGCGTTGAGCCGGTCGATCTCCCGCTCCAGGCGCTCGACCTGGGCCTCCGCCACGCGCAGCGGCGGATAGTCCTTGGGATCCTCGGGCTGGCACAGGTCGGCGCCGAGGTCGAAGAGGTCGTTCTGGATCCGGTTCAGCATGGCGTCGATGTCGCCAGTGGGATCAACACCCGGGACATGCAGCCGGGCGACGCCGATCGCGGCATTGGCCTCGTCCACCGTGCCATAGGCAGCGACGCGCAGATCGTGCTTCTTCACGCGCTTGCCGGAGCCCAAGGAGGTCGAGCCCTTGTCGCCGCCCTTGGTGTAGATGCGGGTAAGCTGGACCATGAGAACCGGTCAGCGCGCCAGCAGATAGAGCACGAAACAGGCAACCGCCAAGCCCTGGAACAGGACGCGGTAGCGCATCAGCTTGTTGCTGTTCTTCCTGTTGAAATCGCCGCCCTTGCCCATGGCAAAGACGCCGACCAGGAGCGAGCCCAGGGCCAGCACCATGAAGATGATGAGGAGGATGAGAATGAAGTTTGCCATGGGCTGGATGATAGCGGGCCGGCAAGGCCGGCGCTAGACTGTCGGCAAGCCTTCAAACAAAGGGGTTTTCGCGATGCGACGATTGGTCCTGCCCGATGGCAGCAATATTCCCGTGATCGGCCAGGGGACCTGGCGGATGGGCGAGCGGGCGGGCGAACGGGCGGCGGAGGTGGCGGCCCTCCGGGCCGGGCTCGATCTGGGCCTCACCCTTATCGACACGGCGGAAATGTATGGCGATGGCGGAGCCGAGGCGGTCACCGGCGACGCCATCGCCGGGCGCCGCGACGAGGTCTATCTGGTCAGCAAGGTGCTGCCACAGAACGCTAGCCGCACCGGCACCATCCGCGCCTGCGAGCAGAGCCTGAAGCGCCTCAAGACCGAGCGGATCGATCTCTATCTGCTGCATTGGCGGGGCAGCCATCCCCTGGCCGAGACGCTGGCCGCCTTCCTGGATCTGCAGCGCCAGGGAAAGATCGGCAGCTTCGGCGTCAGCAATTTCGATCCTGGCGATATGGCGGAATGGCTGGCCCTGGCCGGCGCCGAGGCGACCCAGACCAACCAGGTCCTCTACAACGTAACGGCGCGCGGCATCGAGTTCGACCTCCTGCCGCTGCAGGTCACGCGCAAGATTCCCGTCATGTCCTATTGTCCGCTAGCGCAGGGCGATTTGGCCGCGATGAACGCCCTCGTCCCCATCGCTCGGCGCCACAACGCAACCGTCGCCCAGGTGATGCTGGCCTGGGTGATCCGCACGCCCCATGTCTTCGCCGTGCCGAAGAGCCGCAACCCGGCCCGCCTCAGGGAGAATGCGGCGGCAGCCGATCTCAACCTGACCCAACAGGATCTTGCCGAGATCGATGCCATCTTCCCGCCACCCCGAGAATCGCGTCCGCTGGAGATGGTGTAACGCGCGCCCGGTCGACAGCGGCGCACCGGCTATCCGTTGATGGCCTTCAGGAAGGATTGCACTTCGGTCTGCAATACCCCGACCTGGATATTGATCTGGCCGGACGCATCCTTGACGCGCGTTGCCGATTTGCCGGTATCGAGCGCCGCCTCGGTGATGCCGACGATGTTGGATGATACCTCGGCGGTGCCGGCCGAGGCCTGCTGGACATTGCGGGCAATCTCCTGCGTCGCCGCCCCCTGTTCCTCCATGGCCGAGGCGATACCGGTCGAGATCTCGCTCATCTGGCTGATGGTCTGGCCGATATGGTGAACGGCCTGAACAGATTCGTCGGTCGCGCGCTGCATCTCGGTGATGTTCGAACTGATCTCCTCGGTCGCCTTGGCAGTCTGCGTGGCGAGGTTCTTCACCTCGGACGCCACCACGGCGAAGCCCTTTCCGGCCTCGCCGGCGCGCGCCGCCTCGATGGTGGCATTGAGGGCCAGCAGGTTGGTCTGGTTGGCGATGTCGTTGATCAGCTTGACCACGTCGCCGATCCGCTGCGCGGCATCGGACAGCATCTGGATCTGCTGATTCGTCCTCTTGGCTTCCTCGACGCCCTGGTTCGTGATCGCCATCGATTGTGTCACCTGGCGGCTGATCTCCGAGATCGAAGAGGACAGTTCCTCGGCGGCACTTGCCACGGTCTGCACATTGACCGATGCCTGCTCCGACGCTGCGGCGACCGCCGTCGATTGCTGGCTGGTTTCCTCGGCGGCACTCGACAGGGTCTGGGCGTCAGCCCCCAGCTCGTTGGCGGCCCTGCTGAGGCTGCGCACCACCTCGTCCATCTTGGCACCAAAGCTCTGCGCGAATTTCGCCAGGTCCTTTACCCGCTGGTCCAGGGATTCGGTGCCGGCATTGATCGTCTCGGCGCCGTTCCTGAACGCACCCGGCAGGCCTCGGGTCAGCACCTTGCGGAAGGTCTTGCCCTGGCTTGCATATTCCATGGAAGCCGCCGATTCACGCACGAAGGCGTCGACGATATCGAGCATGTTGTCGGTACTTGCCTGCAAGGTACCGATCTCGCCGCCATCGCGTGGCGCGAGGATGCGCGCCTCCAGATTGCCGGCGAAGGCGCTCTCGCAGACGCGCGCCGCATCGCGCACGCCGGCCTGGCCCCGGCGCATCCACCAGAGGGCCAGCCCGGCCAGCGCGATGACGAGCGCAAACTCGGCGATCGTGATCCAGTTGCCGAACTGCGCATCCAGCACGAGATGCAGCGCCGATGCCAGCACGACCGTGACGACAAGGCCGACGACAGCGATGGTTGCCCTAGAGAGAGAAGACAAATTCGTCATATTCGAGCCCCTTCGCCTGGAGTTTGCCCATGAGCATGTCGTAGCCGCGCAGCATCCCGTCCTTGCGGCTGTCATGGCGGTTTTCTTCGGCCAGCAGTTCGGCATAGATCGGTTTGATTTTCTCCAGCGGTGCCGGGTCAGGCTTGCGGCGGTTGGAATGGAAGCCGACGATGTTGCGATTGGCATCAAGGGTCGGCGTTACATGGGCGAAGACCCAGTAATGATCGCCGTCCCGAGCCATGTTGACGATATAGGCGAACAATTCCTTCCTGGTTTGGATGGTGTCCCACAGCAGCTTGAAAACGCAACGCGGCATGTCGGGATGCCGGATCAGGCTATGGGGCGCGCCGATGACCTCGGATCGCGGATATTTTGCCAGGCGAAGGAACACGTCATTGGCGTACGTTATCCGCCCCTTGAGATCGGTCTTGCTGACGATCAGCTCGTTCTCGTCATATGGACATTCAATTCCGGTCGGCCGTACGCCTGCTCCCGCCATGATCCGTGGCTCCTGGTTGGTTAATTTCGCGCCCGGCCGCTGCAGTGCCGCAGCCGGGAATTAAGCAATCAACCTAGGTTCACTATTTGCATTAGAGACTTGGATTTGTTGAGAAGAAATGAAAGGAAAAACAGGAACGCAGTCCAATTTTTGCGAGCAGACAGGACTGAGAGTCGCGTTGATAGGACCCAAGGACACGGCATCCAAAGAAAGGCGACTGAACTAGGATTAATTATCTATTCTAGGAATTATAACTGTCGTAGCGGCCAGCGGGCCGCGCGGCACGGCCTGACGACGGACGGGGAATTGTGGCCGATGGCAACAGATCGGATCGGGAAATGCCGGAAGGCAGCCGCCATGGCACGGCGCGGGATGTCGTCATGATTGCGGTGCTGCGCCCCGCCCGCCTCGACGAATGCGGCGTACTGGACGACATCTGCTTTCGCGCCAAGGCGCATTGGGGCTATGACCGCGCCTTCATGGAGGCGGTGCGCAAGCAGATCCGCGTCACGCCGGACGCGATCGCCGAGGGCCGCGCCTGGGTGGCGCTTGGCGCCGATGGCAAGCCCGGCGGCGTAGCCCAGATCGACCGCCTCGATGCCGCCCGGGCCGACCTCGCCCTCATGTTCGTGGCGCCAGAGCATATGGGCACCGGTATGGGCCGCGCCCTGTTCAAGAAGGCCTGCGAAATTGCGCGGGGCCTCGGCGCCAGCGAAATGCTAATCGATTCCGACCCTCAGGCCGCCGGCTTCTACGCCGCCATGGGAGCGCAGCGCATCGGCGCGGCACCCACCGGCCATGCCGGCCGCCTGCTGCCGCGCTTCAGCATGGCGCTGCTATAGAATTCTCAGCCATCAGTTGGATTCCACGCCTTATGTCATGCCCCGGCTTGGCCGGGGCATCACCGTTGTGCATTTCCGCCTGCAGGCAAACACGTGGATCCCCCGCCTTCGCGGGAGATGATAGGTACAAGTGAAATCACGCATTCCTGTTCGGCCAGCGCCGTCAGAAACCCTAGATCACCTTGCCCGGGTTGAGGATGCCCCTGGGATCGAGGGCCGCTTTCAACCGCCGCATCACCGCGATTTCGGCCGGTGAGCGGGAATGGCCGAGATAGTCCCGCTTCAGCGTGCCGATGCCATGTTCGGCCGAGACCGAGCCTTCGAAATCGCGCACCGTCGCATAGACCAGTTCGTCGACGTCATGCATGCCTTCGCCCGCACGATAGGGCACCGAGACGCAGATATGGAGATTGCTGTCGCCGATATGGCCGAAGAAGGCGGCGTGTGACTCGGGCCCCGCCGGCCAGCGCGCCAGCAGCTTCTGGCGGCAGGCGGCGGCGAAATCGTCGATCCGGCCCATCGGCAGCGAGACGTCGAAATTGACCAGATGCGGCAGGGTGTCGAGTGCAAGGCCCTCGCGCACGCGCCAGAAATCCTGCACCTCCTTCTCGTTCCGGGCGATCACCGCGTCGGCGATGAGCCCGTCCTCAAGCGCCCCGCCGAGGAAAGTCTCGAAGCGCTCCGGATCGGCAGCGGCATCGTTGCCCTGGTGCTCAATGAGGACATAGAGGCCGTGATCGGGCGGCAAGGGTTGCGACTTGGTGGTGGGATGCGCTGTCACGAAGCGATAGAAATCCGGCCACATCACCTCGAAGGCCGAGGGCCCGCCAAGTTCGCCCTCGGCACGGCGCAGCAATTCCAGGATGGAGGGATAATCCGGCGCCGCGCAGAAGGCTGTCGAGGTCGAGCGCGGCAGCGGCCGCAGGCGGAAGACGATGCGCGTGATGATGCCAAGCGTTCCCTCGCTGCCGATGAAGAGCTGCTTCAGGTCGAAGCCGGCATTGTTCTTCAGCATCTTGTTGAGGTTGGTGAGAACGGTGCCATCGGCCAGCACGACTTCGAGCCCCAGCACCAGCGCCCGGGCCATGCCATAGCGGATGACCCGGTTGCCGCCGGCATTGGTGGCGACATTGCCACCCACCTGGGCGGAGCCGCGGCTGCCCAGATCGAGCGGCAGGAGGAAACCCGCCGATGCCGCCGCCTCCTGGGCGGTTTCCAGCGGCGTGCCGGCGCGCACGGTCATGGTGCCGGCCTGGGCATCCACCTCCTCCACCCCGCTCCAGCGCTCGAGCGAGAGGGCGATCGCGCCCGCCCCGGGATTGGCGCCGCCGGCCAAACCGGTGAGCCCGCCTTGCGGCACCATGGCGATGCCGGCCTCGTTGGCGAGGCGCAGGGCCGTCGCGATCTCGGCGACCGCGCGCGGGCGAATGAGGGCGAGCGGCAGAGTGGTGCCCGTGCCGCTCATGTCGCCCCGGTATCTCGTGCCGATCTCGGCGCCGGTCAGCACCTGATCCGCACCCAGTTCCAGGCGCAAGGCCGCAATGATGTCGCCCATGACAAAACCGCCCGCTTCCGTAAGGGAGATGCGGGCGGCATGCTGGGCACTCAGGCAAGGATTTGCAACAGATCAGGCCTGCTGCAGGAAGCGGCGCAGGAGGCCCAGGTGGTCGTGGCCCATACGACCGGGAACGTCATCGATCAGGGCGAGGCGCTGCGGCTGGTCCACGCCGTGGCGATAGCCATGGCCGCCATGGATTTCGACCTTGGCCGGAAACCGCGCCCAGACGCGCTCATGGAAGAAGAACACCACGGTATTGACGGTGGGCTCGATCAGCGCGACGCCGGTGGCAATGGCGACCGAGCCGGTCAGCGCATAGGTGACACCGAAGCCGACACCGAAATGCAGGGTGGCAAAGCTCAGGGTCTTCATCAGGTCACGCAGCATGGCCCGCTCCTTGAAATGCGAATAATTCTTAACATCAAAATATAGGGATGGAGCCGGGCATGCCAATGGGTAGTTCCAATCGCATTGATCGAGCCAGTCGATCGATTATCGCCAGGAGATCCGCCGGAGCGATTTTAGTCGGGGTCTTTTGTCAGCGAAATCAATTGCTTGCCTATATCGGCGGCAATCGGCAGGTCGCGCCCGTCCAGGCGTCGGATGGGCACACAGCCCAACAGCGAATTGGTGATGAAGAGGCCGTCGGCCGCATCCAGATCGGCGCGGCCGAGGGAATGTTCGCGTATTTCCAGACCGATTCCGCCCCCCTTTGCCAGCAGGAGGTGACGCACGATGCCATCGAGCACGCCATCCGCCAGCGGCGGGGTCAGCAGCCGCCGCCCTTTGAGCAGGAAAACGTTGCCGCGCGCGAAACCGGCAACACGGCCGCCATTGTTGAGCATCAATCCCTCATCCGCGCCGCGCGCCCCGGCCTCCTGCTGGGCCAACACGTTGTCGAGATAGTTGAGCGATTTGAGGCGCGAGAGCGGCGAGCCCTCGTTGCGGCGGATGGCGACGATGCTGGCATCCAGGTGATCCGGCACCGGCGGATGATGGGCGGCAGTGATGACCAGGGTGGGCTTCGCATCGAGCGGCATCAGCAGGCCGCGCGAACCCACCCCGCGCGACAGCGTGATGCGCAGGGCCGCGGCGCTACCGACAAGATCGTTGGCCGCCAGCAGTTCGGCAATGGCACCCGGGAACTCGCTCATCTCCACCGGCAGCGGCAGTTCCAGTACCTTGGTGGCGCGCTGCAGGCGCTCGAGATGGGCGGCCAGGTGCAGCGGCCGGCCATTCTCGGCCGCCAGGGTCTCGAACAGCCCGTCGCCCAGCGTGAAGCCGCGGTCGCGGGGATCGATGCGCGCCTCCGCCGGCGCCAGAATGCGACCGTTCAGCCAGATCATGCCGCCGACCCGCCGCGCTGTTTGGCCACCGCCCCTTGCGCCAGCGTCTCGATCAGGGCCTTGGCCTTGGTGAGACTCTCCTCCAATTCCGCCTGTGGATCGCTGTCGGCGACGATGCCGCCGCCCACCTGGAAGGTGAGCTGGTCGCCGGTGATGCAATAGGTGCGGATGACGATGTTGCTGTCCATCGACCCGTCGAAGCCGAGATAACCGATGGCACCGCAATAGGGGCCGCGAGGGGAAGGTTCCAGTTCGGCGATGATCTCCATGGCGCGGATCTTCGGCGCACCCGTCACCGAGCCGCCGGGAAAGGTCGCGCGCAACAAATCCACCGCATTCTTCCCCGCCAGCATCTCGCCCGTCACCACCGAGACGAGATGATGCACGGTCGCATAGGTTTCAAGCCCCCACAGCACCGGCACCTTGACGCTGCCCATGCGGCAGACGCGGCTGAGGTCGTTGCGCAGCAGGTCGACGATCATCAGGTTCTCGGCGCGGTCCTTCTCGCTGGCGGCAAGCTCGGCGGCCAGTGTCGCATCTTCGGCCGCATTGCGGCCGCGCGGGCGCGTGCCCTTGATCGGCCGCGTCTCGACCCGGCCGTCCGCCAGTTTCAGAAAGCGTTCCGGCGACGAGGAAAGAATGGCGACATCGTCGAATTCGAGGAAGGCCGCGAAGGTGGCGGGGTTGCGCAGCCTGAGCGCGCGATAGAGGGCGAAGCGATCGATGCCCTCATGCAGGCTGACCTGGAAGCGCTGGGTGATGTTGGCCTGATAGATGTCGCCCGCCTCGATATAGTCGATGGTGCGGCGGATCATTGCCTTGTACTGGTCGCCGGCAAGGTCGGCACGGGGCGCCAGGGCCCAATCGGCACTGGCGAACGCCTGCGCCGGGGCCGCGTCGAAGCGCTCGATTGCCTCGGCAATACGAGCCGCTGCGCGCCGGCGCCGCGCATCCCCGCCGCTTTCCGGAAAGCCGCTGGAGATCAGCCAGCCCTTCCCGGCCAGATGATCGATGGCGACGACAAGGTCATAGGCGCCGGCTAGGAGATCGGGAATCGCCTGGCCGTCCCGGCGGTGCTGCGGCAGCCGCTCCAGGTGATGGCGCAGGCCATAGCCGAAGGAGCCGGCGATGCCGCCCTGGAACGGCGGCAGGCCGGGCAGGCGCGGCAGCGCGTAGCGCCGCAGCAGATCATCGAGCAGGGCAAAGGGGTCAGCCGCCTGCGCCACGCCGTCCAGCGCGACCTGGTTGCCGCTGGCGCTCAGCCGGTGAAACGGATCGGCCATCAGGAAGGAATAGCGGCCAAGGCTTTGGTGCCGCAGCGCGCTGTCGAAAAAAACAAAGCCGCCCTGCGGCCGCAGGGCATTGGCCCAGCGCTCGACATCGAGCGCTGGCGCAGGCAATTCAAGGATCAGCGGCAGGTCATTCATGGCGTTCAGACTAGCATGTCTGGCGGGCGCGCCAGAACCCGATAACCGGCAGCGACTTATGCGATTCCGACGCAGCAGCGGCGCGGCGAAAGCGGGCTATTTCCGACGCTGGTTGCGCTGGATCAGGCGTTTGAGGGCGGCAACGTCCTCTTCGGTCACATGGCGGCAGGCCTGTTCCATGCGGCGATAGCGGGTCAGCACCTCGTCGCCGGTTTCGGTCAGCGCCGCGCCGCCGCCTTTGGCGCCGCCGGTCTGGGCATCGACCACGGGGGCGCCGAGATGCCGGTTGAGTTCGTCCACCAGCAGCCAGGCGCGGCGATAGCTCATGCCGAGGCGGCGGCCGGCAGCCGAGATGGAGCCGGTGTCGCGGATGGCTTCCAGCAGATCCGCCTTGCCCGGGCCGATCGCCACCTCGGGCTCGATCACGACCCGGAGCCGCGGTCCGGAGGGCGCCGGCTTTCGCGCCATCTATTCCGCCGCCCGGGCCAGCGAAACCGGCGCATCATGCAGGGAATAGCGGGTGAAGTCGCGGTTATGGGCTGGCAGCGGCGCCACATCCATGTAGCCCGCTTTGGCATCCATCACGATCATGGCAACGGTGGCCGAAAGATCGCCGGCGGAATTGGGCAGCACCGGCCGGCACACCGCGAAGGGTGCCGCGAAATCGTCGAAGAAGGCGGCCTTCAGATCTTCGGTCGTCAGCTTGGGCTTGTCGAGCAGGCGCGCCACGCGCTTGTCGCGGTAGAAGGAATCCCCCAGCAGCCCGGCATCCTTCAGCTTGGCAAGCGCCACCGGGCTTACCCAGTGATTGGCATGCACCAGGAGGCCGTCCTCCGGATAGAGCGGGAAGACCTCCTCGGGGGCGCATTCGAAATCGATCGCATAGCCTTCGGCCGAGCTCACCATCATGTTGTTGGAGCAGGTCTTGGGCGTCGCCGCCACCACTCGCAGCGCCAGAGCGAAATGCTTCTGCTCAAGCACCTTGCGGCGGATGAGGACCAGCGGCACGCCGATCTCGCGATAGTCGCGGTCGGATTCGATGTAATTGGCGGTGATGGCGATGCCGGCCTGGTTGAAGCCGCAGCGTGCGAGCCCGCCCGCCTCGACGAAGGTCACGAAATCGGGGCCGTCATCGCGGGCGACACGCAGCACGATCGCTGTCTCGGCGCATTCGGCGCGCCAATCCCAGTTCTGGCCGTGGATCAAATGGCCGCTGGCGCTGCGTTCGGGCAGGATGACGGCGCCGGTGCAGCCATCCACATCATCCTCGGCTTCCGGCTGGTTGGTCTCGCGCCGCGCCTGGGCCACCACCTCGGTGCGCGCATTGATGAGGATGATGTCGTCGAGCGGCACCCCAGCGCCTTCGGCAATGCCCCGCATCTCCTCAAGATAATGCGCGCCGAATCTGGCGATATGGTCGGCGAAGGCACCGATCAGGCGCTGCCTGTGCGCGGCATCGAGGCCAAGTTCGTCCAGTGTGCCGCCATAAAGCGCTATGCTGCGCCGGATGCGGTCCGGCACCGCCTTTCCGTATTGCAGACCCCGCTCACGGGGCGCACCGCTGACCGCGACAAAGGGAAAGGAATCAGGTGGCTGGATTGGCGTCGGCATCAGGCTCGTCATGACAGGCTCCGGCGGCTGTTCCGCCAGTCTTAGCCAATGCCGGGTCGAGTGACAATGCGCGCCCCTTCAGCCCCGCAATGCCCGGATCTCCGCCGCCACCATCTCCTGCAACCGCCACAGGTTACGATCATAGATGTCGTGCTCGGCCAGCTTTTCGACCGTGCGATGGAGATAGGCGGCACCCGATCCCGCATGGCCGCAGGCGCGGGCCAGCATATGTGCCGCCGTCTCCAGGCTGGGACGCTCCGGGAAATCGGCGCCCTTGGGCAGGGCATAGAAGACCAGCGCCCGGAACTGCTCGTCATCGGTTCGCGCCCGGACCCAGCGGATGTAGGCGGCATTCTCGGCGCCGTCGATCTCGCGCTTCAGCAGATTGACAAGTTCGCCGACCCGGTCGCCCTGCGGCAGGCGATAGGCGATGCCCTCGCAGGAACCGCCGCGCTCCAGGGCCAGCATCAGGCCGGGCTGCTCCGGCGTCCCGCGCCAGCGTTCCATCTTCATCGAGAAGCAGCGATGCCAGCCATGCACCGTGGCGCGGCGATAGGATTCCCAGGTGAACCCCGGATTCCAGATGAGGGAACCATAGGCGAAGACCCAGACCGGACCATCGCCGCTTTCGGCAGCAAGCCTCTCGGCAAAGGCGGCGTAATCGGCCTCGGAAAAATAGGTGGTCCCGGCGCAGGGCCCGGGATCGGGCACCGGGCGTTCGCAATGGGCCACTAATTCGGCGGTGAGGGCGAGGCGACGTTCCCGGGTTGGGCTGCGCTTCTGCGATGTCGTTCGGGTCATGTCCGCCGGGGCTTGTCTGCTGCGGCGCCAGCCTAGCAAGTGGCGATGGGATCGGACAACGGGCAGGAATCTCGTGGAAGCTGTTAGATTTTTGGGGTGCTGGTGCCGCCTTACGGCTCTTTCATCCCATGCTTGGCCGCCCAATCGAAGGGATGGAGGGCATAGAAGTATTCGCAAGCCCGGCCGGTGAAGTCGTAATCGAGTTCGGCCCCTTCCGGCAGCCAGAGGATGTCGCCGGGGCCGAGTTCCAGTTCGCGGCCCTGCGTGCGGACCAGCATGCTGCCCTTGTGGATGAACAGGATCTCGTCATAGAGCGTGGTCCACTGGTAGCGCACATTCTCGGCCATCTCGATGCCGCCGCCCATGTGCCGGCTGTTGCTGGCATTGACGACCCGGGCGATGCGCGTCGCGCCGCCCGGCACCTCGCAGCGAATGAGCGGCAGGTCGCGATAGGGAAAGTGTTCGACAGCACGCATTTGTTCCT
This sequence comes from Dongia mobilis, assembly GCF_004363235.1. GTDB lineage: Bacteria > Pseudomonadota > Alphaproteobacteria > Dongiales > Dongiaceae > Dongia > Dongia mobilis. Next base: position 118,807 of record NZ_SNYW01000006.1, on the reverse strand, counting down.
CCCGGGTCAGGTCGCGTCCGAGGTGGTGATGCCACCCGGCGCCAGGGCGACGAGGCGGCGGGTGAGGAAGTCCGGCCGGCGATCGAGATGGGCCAGGCGGTCGGCGCGGTCGATGGCGGCGCGAACCAGATGCGCGCCGAAATAGCGGATGGGTTCCGGCGGCAGCCAACCTTCCGGCGGCCGCACCAGGCCGCAGCCCGACCATTCGTCCACGACGTCGAGGGCCAGTGAAGCCAGGATGCGGCCGCCGATGGGCGTCGTCGCAATGCCGTTACCCGAAAAGCCGTAGCCATAGAAGATGTCGCTGCATCCGGGCAGGCGGCCGAACAGCGGCAGGCCGCTGCGGGTACGGTCGATGGGGCCGTACCAGCTCTCGGCGAGCGGAATGTCGGCAAGCTGCGGGTGGCCGCGAGCAATGGCGGCCCGGATCGCTGCCTCGCGCGCTGACCTGCCCTCGAACCGCTGACTCCGGAAGCTGCCGAAGCCGAGGCGCCCGCCGGTGACGCCGGCATTGAGGCGATCGTCGCCGGTCGTGCGATAACCTGTGACGAAGGTTTGCGAATCGCTGATCAGCGGCTTGCGGCGGTAGCCGGCCTGGGCGAGCCGCTCCGGCACCGGCGCCGTCACCGCATCGTCGCTGGCGATCACCAGGATGGCCGAGCGCAGCTCGGGCACTGCCAGCGACCAGGCGTTGAGAGTGAGGATGACCCGCTCAGCCCGCACCATGCCCCGAGGCGTCACGACGCCGGGCTGCGGCCGGCGGAGGAGCCGCGTCATCGGCGTGTTCTCGTGGATCACGACGCCGAGGCCGAGCGCCACGCGGCGCAGGCCCCGCACCAGCTTGCCGGGATGGATGGTGCCGGCGGTGGGATCGTGGATCCCGGCGAGGAAGGCATCGGTGCCGGTCAATGCCGCGATCTCGTCCCGTGTCACCTCGCGGAAGGGAAACCGGTTTGCCGCCGCGAGAGTTTCAAGGATACCGGCCCAGGAACCGAGATGGGCGGCGCAGGAAGCCCCCCAGATCCAGCCATCGGGGTGGTATTCGGCATCGATGCCATGGGTGGCGCAGAAGGCGGCGATCTCGGCTGGCGAACGGCCGAAGGCCTGGGCGAGGCGGATGGCGCCCTCCATCCCGCAGAATTTCGTCAGGGCCGCGAATTTGGCCCATTGCGACAGCACCATGCCGGAATTGCGGCCGGAGGCGCCGCCGCCGCAGATATCGGCCTCGATGATGACGATGCTGGTCTGCGGCGCGCGGTGTTTCAACTCGATGGCGGTCCAGAGCCCGGCCAGCCCGCCACCGACGATGCAGATGTCGCAGCGCGCCTCGCCGGCAAGGATGGGCGCATCCGTCTCGTCCAGCGCGAGCGCCTCGCGCAGCCAGGGCGAACGACCCGCCCGCCTGGTCGGCATCGGGCGGGTTTCCCGCGCCATGGTCAGAAGGCGACCTGGTCGCCGCCCTTCAGCTTCAGCATGGCGCGCGCTTCGGCCGGGCTTGCGATCTCGAGCGACAGTTCCTCCAGGATGCGGCGGATCTTGGCGACCTGCTCGGCATTGCTTTTCGCCAATTGCCCTGGCCCCAGATAGACGCTGTCCTCGAGCCCGACGCGCACATTGGCGCCCATGGTGGCGCCCATGGTGGCAAGGCCCATCTGGTGGCGGCCGGCGGCGAGGATCGACCACTGGTAATCCGCGCCGAACAGGCGGTCGGCGGTGCGGCGCATATGGGCGAGATCCTCCGGATGCGGACCGATGCCGCCCAGCACGCCGAAGATGGTCTGCACGAACAAGGGCGGCTCCAGCAGCTTGCGGTCGAGGAAATGCGCCAATGTGTAGAGATGGCCGACATCGTAGCATTCGCATTCGAAGCGCGTGCCGCAGCCATGGCCGAGCTCGCGGATCACCCGCTCGATCTGGGCGAAGGTATTGCTGACGATGTTGTCATAGGTCTTCTCCACATAGGGCTTTTCCCAGTCATGCTTCCACTCGGTGATCTTCTCGCCGGCATGGAAGATGCCGAAATTCATCGAGCCCATGTTGAGCGAGCAAAGCTCGGGCTTGGCGCGCAGAGGGGCGGCCAGGCGATCGTCCATCGACATGCCGAGCGAGCCGCCGGTGGTGATGTTGATGACCGCGTCGCAATTCTGCTTGATGCGCGGCAGGAACTGCATGAAGACGTCGGGGTTCGGCGTCGGCCGGCCGTCCTTCGGGTCGCGCGCATGGAGGTGGATGACCGAAGCCCCGGCCTCGGCCGCGGCGATCGATTCTCGCGCGATCTCGTCCGGCGTGATCGGCAGATAGGGGGTCATCGTGGGGGTATGCACCGAGCCGGTGACGGCACAGGTGATGATGACCTTGCGGCGCCCCGCCTTCTTTTCCGGTTTCACCGCTTCCGCCATGTCTGCCTCCCCTTGGTCCTGTTTGTTACTGATCGTTGCCGTCATTGCCGGCGAGCGAGGCGAGGATGATGTCCGCCGCCTCGGTGATTTCGCGTTCCAGCCCAGCGCGCGCGGCCTTGCCGTCGCCCTTGCGCAGGGCCTTCAGATTCTCGTCGTGATGGTCGATGCCGATGCCGAAATAGGGCGTCTGGCGCATGGCGTTGAGGCTGGGCCCCGCCTGCAGCCACAGGCTTTCGATGATCGGCATCAGCAGCGGCGAGCGTGCGGCGCGATACATGGCGAAATGGAACTGCATGTTGAGGTCGAGATAGTCCTGGGTGATATGCGCCGCCACCAGGCTGTTGATGCGGTCCTGGATGGCCTGCAGTTGGTCCAGCTCCTCGACCGTGATATGGGCAGCGGCCCATTCCGTCGCCAAGCCCTCGATCTGGCAGCGAACGCGGCGCAGATCGGCAAGCCGGTTCGCTGTCATCAGCGGCACCTGGACCCCTCGATTGGGGCTGTTCTCCAGCGCCTGCTCGGCCACCAGACGCCGCAGTGCCTCGCGGATCGGCATGGGGCTGGTGCCGAAGGTCTTGGCCAGCTTGGAGACGACCAGGCGCTCGCCAGGCACGAAACGGGCCGACATGATGGCGTGCTTGAGGCGAAGATAAACGTCTTCATGTGTGCTGCCATGGGGCACCCGGCGGGCGCGGCCAACCCGCTTGGCGAGGCTGGGCTGCGCCTTGACCGGTTTCCGCTGCTTCTCCGCCTGGATTTTCTTCGCCATGATCCTGTAGGTCTGTCGGACTCGCCCGGTCTTGCCGGCCCCTTCCTCAAATTTGCTGCGGCAGGATCGAGCGGTAGCCGTCGAGAAAATCGGCGAACACATCCAGAAATGCAACGATTTCCGCGCGTGTCATGGGCAGCGACAGCGCGATCATCCCGCGCGGCGTCACATACTGCCCCCGCAGCAGCATCTCCAATTGCCAGAGATGCAGCCAGCGCGGGTCGGCATGCTCGACATCATCGGGCGAGCGCACCGGATGGCCGACGAAATGCAGGTTCATGATCGAGCCGACCCCCGTCACCTGGGCCGCGACATTGCGCGTGCCAAGAAGCGCATTCATGCCGTTGCGCAGATCGTCGCCGAGGCCGTTCATGCGGTCGAGCGCCTCTTCGGTCAGCACTTCGGTGAAGCCGGTGAATCCGGCCGCCATCGAAAAGATGTTGTTGTTGAAGGTGCCGCCATGGCCGAAGGCGTTGGGGCTGGCGGGATCGAACCGGTCGAGGATGTCGGCGCGGCCGCCGAAGGCGCCGAAGGAACAGCCACCGCCGATATACTTGCCGAGCGTCACCAAATCCGGCTTGATGCCGACCTTGCCGTGATAGCCCCGATAGGACAGGCGCGACGCCATCACTTCGTCGAAGATGAGGAGGATGCCGGCCTTCGCCGTTTCGGCGCGCAGTGCCGCCAGGAAATCGGGTTTCGCCGCAATGCAGCCGCCGCCGCCCATCATCGGCTCCAGGATCACGGCCGCGAGCTCGCCGGCATGTTCGCGGATGAGCGCGGTCACCCCGGCGATGTCGTTGTAATGCCCGAAGATGAAGGGATAGGGCGCGTTGAGCGGCGAACCGCCATGGGCAAAGGTCAGGATGCCGCCGTGATAGCCGCCCTCGAAGGCCAGGATCTTCGCCCGCCCCGTGACGGCCCGCGCGGTCGAGAGCGCCATCAGATTGGCCTCGGTCCCCGAATTGCAGAAGCGCACGCGCTCGATCGCCGGATAGCGGTCGACCACCGCTTGGGCGAGGCGGCCCTCATAGGGATTGGGACCGCCCAGGACCCAGCCGCTATCGGCCACCTGCTTGATCATGGCGGCGATCTTCGCATTGGAATGCCCGTAAAGGCCGGCCGTGTATTCGCTGACGAAATCGACATAGGTGTGGCCGTCGAGATCGCTGACCGTGCAGCCCCTGCCGCCGGTGAGGGTCAGCGGGAAGGGTTCGTAGAACATGACGGCGCGGGTATTGCCGCCGGGCAAGGCGCGCTTGGCGCCTTCATGGCGCTCTGCGCTCTGCGCATTGGCGCGCTGGTATTTCGCCCGCGTTTCCGCGATCGCCGCATCGAGTTCGAGATTCTGTCCAGCCGTGACGCCTTCACCCATCGCTCACCCGCCATCCCGCGGCGTCATGCGAAGCGATGCGCCGCGTTAGTAATTGTCCCGTTGACAGCCAGAATACACGCTCCTAGGATTTGATCAAATCCAAAAAAGAACAGCACTCGATCTCTCAAACAGGAGGCCAAGCATGAAATCGCGTATCGTGACCGCCGCCGCCCTCGCGCTCATCGCCGCAACGGCCAGCGCCCAGGCGGAAGAATCGATGACCGCCGTCGGCTGGGGCGGCTCGTGGAACGAGGCCTATGACAAGGGCGTTTTCCAGCCCTTCACCGCCGAGAGCGGCATCAAGGTCAATCTCGACGAATGGGGTGGCGAGATCGCCAAGCTGCGCACCCAGATCGAAAGCAACGCCATCGTCTATGATTTCGTCAGCGTCGAGGCGCCGGCGCTCGAGATCGGCTGCGCCGAAGGGCTGTTCGAGAAACTTCCGGACGCGGTCTATGCCGAAAAGGACAGTTATCTCCCGGGCACGATCCATCCTTGCGGCATGGCGTCCGACACTTGGGCCACCGTCATGGTCTATGACGGCGCCAAGCTGAAGGACGGGCCGAAGAGCTGGGCGGATTTCTGGGACGTCGAAAAAATTCCCGGCAAGCGCGGCATGCTGGGCCAGGCGCAGTACACGCTGGAGAACGCGCTGATGGCGGATGGCGTGGCACCCGGCGAGGTCTACGACGTGCTGCGCTCGGAAGGCGGCGTCGACCGCGCCTTCGCCGCCCTCGACCGCATCAAGCCGCATGTGGTGTGGTGGACAAGCTCGACCAATGCGCTGCAGAATCTGTCGGCCGGCGAAGTGGTGATGACCGACCTCTACAACGCCCGCGTCACCGCCGAGAACGAGAAGGGCTCCAATTATGTGATCGTGTGGGAAGCCGGCTTCTTCTATGGCACCGACATGTGGGCGATCGTCAAGGGCGCGCCCAATAGGGATAACGCGGTGAAGTTCGTCGAGTTCTTCGCCAAGCCCGAGAACCAGGCCGGGTTCCCCAAGCTCTATGCCTATGGCGTCGGCCACAAGGATGTGGAAAAGCACCTGACGGCCGAACAGCTGGAGCGCCTGCCAACCTCGGCCAAGAACCTGCCCTATGCGGCAGTCTATGACACCGATTACTGGGCCGAGAACAAGGAAGCCCTGGAACAGCGCTTCCAGGCCTGGCTTGCCCAGTAGCCTGCGCGGGTTCAAGCGTCGTTGACCACCCGCATCTTGTCGCGAGAAATGGGCAACCGAGCGCCGGGCAACCGGCGCTCGGTCTTTTCGCGCCTTGGCGCGAACCGCGACTTGAGGCTGTTCCTGCTGGTCCTGCCATTGCTCGCCTTTGTCGTCGTGACCGTGATGATTCCGGTCGGGCAGTTCCTCTATCGCGCCGTCGACAATGACCTGCTGGCGGAGAACCTGAAGCTCACCGCCGCCAGCCTGGCTGACTGGTCGCCGGATCAGGGCGTGCCGGGCGAGGCCAGCTTCCGGGCACTGGCCCACGACATCCGCAATGCCCGCGAGGCCGGCACGCTGGGCCAGGTGGCGCAGGCGCTCAACCAGCAGATCACCGGTGTACGCAACGGCTTCATCAAGGCGGCCATGCTGGTGGATGAGCCGGACGCGGTCACGGTGGAGGATCTCACCCGGGTGATCCCGGCCCTGGGCGAGGTGCCGTTGTGGTCGCTGCTGAAATCGGCGCAATCGCGCTGGACCGATTTCTATCTGCTGCAATCGATCGATCTGGAGCGCGACCAGGCGGGTGCCATCGTCAATGTCCCGGCCGACCGCGCCATTTTCCGCGATATCATCTGGCGCACCATCGCCATCAGTGTCAACGTGACGCTGATCTGCATCTTGCTGTCGCTGCCGGTCGCCCATGTGCTGGCCAATGCCCGGCCGCCCTGGTCCGGCATCCTGCTGGCCCTGGTGCTGTTCCCGCTGTGGACCTCGCTGCTGGTGCGCACGGTGTCCTGGATCATCATCCTGCAAGGCGAGGGACCGGTGAACGCGACGCTGCTTTTCCTGGGGTTGATCGAAGAGCCGCTGCGCCTTGTTTACACGCGGGGCTCGCTCTACATCGCCATGGTGCAGGTGCTGCTCCCCCTCATGATTCTTTCTATCCTGTCGGTGCTCCTGAAACTGCCGAAGGAATTGTTGCGCGCAGCGACATCGCTCGGGGCCAATTGGTGGCAGGGCTATTGGCGGGTGCTGCTGCCCCTGCTCTCGCCCGGCATCCTCACCGGGTCGGCGATCGTCTTCGTCTTCGCGCTCGGCTATTACATCACGCCCACCCTGATCGGTGGCCCGCGCGACCAGATGCTGAGTTCCTATGTCGCGCAATTCACCAACAAGACACTGAATTGGGGCCTCGCCGGCGCACTTGCCGTGCAGTTGATGGCACTGCTGCTGATCGCCGGCCTCGGCTGGGCCGCCTTCCGCCGTCTCGGGAGGCGAAGCTGATGTTTTTCTGGCCCAATCTCCGGCGGCGCCTCGCCTTCCTGCACACGCTCGTCATCCTCGCCTTCCTGCTGGCGCCGCTCGTCATCATGGTGCCGATCTCGCTCACCAGCGGCACGATGCTGACCCTGCCCGTGCCGGGCTGGTCGCTGCATTGGTACGAGGTGATCTTCACCGATTCGCGCTGGACCGTTGCGCTGGTGAACTCGCTGATCGTCGGCGTGGCCGCGACCGCGCTGGCGACGGCGCTGGGCACGCTGGCTGCGATCGGGCTCAGCTGGGGGCGCTTTCCGGGGCAGCAGACCATGCTGGCCATCATCTCGCTGCCGCTGGTGCTGCCGATCGTCATTCTGGGTGTCGCCTGTTTCAGCTTTTATGCCTCGGTCGGGCTGATCGGCTCGCGACTGTCGCTGATCCTGGCCCATGCCGGCCTCGCCGCGCCGGTCGTCGTCACCACGGTGCTGGCCAGCCTGAAGGGCTTCGACCGCAACCTGATGCGGGCCGGCGCCTCGCTTGGCGCGGGGCCGCTCATGAGCTTCCGCCGCATCCTGGTGCCGCTGGTGGCGCCCGGCATCCTGACCGGTGCGCTGATCGCCTTCCTGGTCTCGTTCGACGAGGTGGTGATCGCCAGCTTCATTACCAGCACCGAGCACCGCACCCTGCCGCGCCAGATCTTCAGCGGCGTCCGCGAATCGATCAGCCCGGCGATCGCGGCGGCCGCCATCGTTCTCGTCCTCATCTCGGGCATCCTGCTGGCCTTCACCAGCTATATCGAGCGGCGCGCCAGGGCGCACAAGGCCGGCGGGAAATGATCGACTTTCCGGTCCTCGACCTGACCGGTGCCCCCTATCAACGGGGCCTTACCCATGGCGAGGCCTGCCGCGGGATGATCGCCCGGCATATCGAATTGTGGCGCGAGACGAGCGCGACGCCGACGCGATCCTGGCGCGACCTCGCGGATAGAATGCTGACCGGGACCGGTTTCGCAGCGGCGGCGCAACGCTGGACGCCGGGCGCCTGGGCCGAGCTTCAGGGCATCGCCGCCGGAGCCGGCCAGGAGATCGCGCATGTGCTGCTGCTCAACCTGACCGACGAGCAATGGTGGATCAACAGCGCACGACATGCCGAGGCCTGCACCAGTTTCGCCTTTCGCGGCGATGATGGTGTCGTGTGGTCAGGCCAGAATCTGGATATCAGCGCCTGGATGGACGGCCTGCAGGTGGTGCTGCGTTATCCGCTGGTAGATGGCGGGACGGCCGTCATGGGCACGCTGGCCGGGACCATCGGCATGACCGGGATCAACAGCCATGGCCTTTCCATCTGCTGCAACACCCTGCTGCAATTGCCGCCGACGCGGGATGGCCTGCCCTGCCTCTTCGTCATGCGTGGGGTTATGGAGCGCAAATCGCGCGCCGAGGCCGAAAATTTCCTGCGCACCGTCACCCACGCTTCGGGCCTGCACTACCTCATCGCCGATGCAACCGGCTGGGCTGGTTATGAATGCGATGCCAGCGGCATGCGCCAGGTACCGGGCGACCCCGCCCGCTATGGCCACACCAACCACCCGAAGGCAGTACCGGAGAGCGGCAGCCCGATTTCGCGCGACCGTCTCGCTGCCATCGATGCGGCGCTGGCGCAAGGCCGCGCCGTGGCAGCCCTTGCCGAACGGCCGCTGATGCGGGACGGGCAATCCGCCGCCGACCCCATCGGCTTCACCATCTTTTCGGCCTATTGGCGGAACGAACCCGGCCCGATGGCGCATTTCTGCGCCGCGCCGCCGCGCATCGGCGCCTATCGGGCGATCAGCGTCGGATGAGCCGGCGGCCTCAGTTCAATCCTTCAGGTTGAAGCGGATCGGCACGGAGCGGGTGACCGTGGTACCGGCCATTTCCGGGGGAAGTGCGGGCAGCGGCTCGGCGCGGCGCAAGGTGGCCATTGCTTCCTCGTCAAGAGAATCGTGGCCGGAACTCTGCACCAGATAGGCGTTCTTGATATTGCCGGCGCGATCGATGACGAAAGCGACCACCGGCATCCCTTCCTGGTTGCGGCGCTTGGCGACGCGGGGATATTTCTTGAACCGCTCGATATGCGAAAGGACAAGGCCTTCCCAGGATGCCTGCGCGGCCTGGCTTGTCGCCAGATCGGCGGCGCCCGAGTCAGCAGCACCGGAGGCAGCAGCACCCGGGGCAGTTGACCTGGAACCGGCCGGCAGGCCGGCCTGCTGTTCTGGTTGGGTCACTTCGGCCCTGGTCTCGGACATGGCCTCGCCGGCGGTCTTGAAGGCCTTCTCCTGCGCCTCATCGGCGGCGATCTTCGCCGCGGCGACGGCCTGATCCATTTTCGTTATTTCAGTCCTGTTCTTGTCGGCCGATTGCTTGTCGGCTTTCTGCTTGCCCTTCTTCTCGGCCGACTTTTTCTGCTCCTTCTTATGCTCGGTCTTGGCCGGCACAGCCACCTCTGGCTCGATTTCGGGGAGCGGCGGCGGCAGTTCGAGCAATTCAGCGAGCGGCGGCAGTTCGACCGATTCCGGTGGAATGGCGTCAGGCTCTTCAACAAGCGCGGCCCTGTCGGGTGATGCGGTCGGGGGTGGTGGCGGCGGCGTGGCAGCGACGGGCGCGAGGTCGATCATGATCGCTGCCGGAAGCGGCGCCGGTACGCCGGCTGGTTCGCGCCACTGCATCATGCCGAGAGCGGCACCGGAGACGTGGATGCCGAAGATGAGGACGGCGGCACCCAGCCAGCGGCCGAGGCGATGACGGCGCCGTTCGACCGAGAGGGCTGGGCAGCGCATGCGCAGGCTCGCCACGGTCCGGCCCTCACTGCGCCGCCGATGGCGGCGTCGCCGCGCCGGCCGGCAATTGCGGGCTGGCGCTGCCGGTCTGCTCCAGCGCCACCAGGGCGATCTTGAGATAGCCGGCCTGGCGCAGCAGGTTCATGACCTGCATCACCTCGCCGTAATCGACCTTCTCGTCGGCGCGCAGGAAGATGCGGGTTTCCTTGTCTTCCCCGGTCGCGGCGGCAATCTCGTCGCCCAGAAGGTCGCGCGGAATTTGTTCGTTGCCGAGGCTGAGCGCAAGGTCAGCCCCGATGGTGACGAAGAGCGGCGCCTCCGGGCGCGGCTGTGGCTGCGCACTGGCCGCCGGCAGATCGACCGGCACGTCGACCGTCGACAAGGGTGCCGCCACCATGAAGATGATCAGCAGGACCAGGATCACGTCGATGAAGGGGGTGACGTTGATCTCGTGGGTTTCGGCAAGATCCTCGCCCGCTGGACCATGATTGAGGCGAATTGCCATGCTAGGCCCTCGCCCTATTCCGCTGCTTCGCGCAGGGTGGCGCGGCGCTGGTCGAGGTCGCGGCTGACGAGGCGCAGCAATTCCGCCGAGATATCGGCAAGGATGGCGCGGTAGCCGGCGATGCTGCGGGCAAACCTGTTGTAGATGACCACTGCCGGGATGGCGGCGACAAGGCCAAGCGCCGTCGCCAACAACGCCTCGGCGATACCCGGTGCCACCACGGCCAGATTGGTGGTCTGCGCCTGGGATATGCCGATGAAGCTGTTCATGATGCCCCAGACCGTGCCGAACAGGCCGACGAAGGGAGCGGTCGAACCGATGGTGGCGAGGATGCCGGTGCCGCGCGTGGCGTGGCGCTGGGCCGCCGCCTCGATCCGCTCGAGGCGCGAGGCAACGCGCTCCTTGACCCCATCGGCCGGCAGGCCCGCGGAAATGCCGACCTCATGGGCGGTGGCAGTGACCAGATCGCGGGCAGCACCCTCGCGCAGATCGCGCGCCGCCTGACTGCGCGCATCGCTTCCGGCAAACAGGGCGACGGCTTCGGCCAGCGAGCCGGCCTCGGCAAGCGTGGCGCGGGCATGGGCCGAGCGGCGGCGCGCGGCCATCAGCTCAAGGCTGGTCACCAGCCACACGGTCCAGGTGACGACCGAAGCGAGGGCCAGGCCGATCATCACTGCCTTCACCACCCAATCGGCCTGCAGGAACATGCCCCAGGGCGACAGGTCATGCGGCAGGCCGCGATCGTCCGCTGCCAGCATCTGGCCATCCGGCCCCAGGAGCAGGCGCCCGTCGGATCCCGGCAGATAGCCGCCTACCGGTTCGGCGGCACCGCCCACCCCATCGATGCCCGGCGCCATGGCGGTTGCCGATTCCCCGGCTTGCTGGGCCTGGCTGGACCCCGGATCGAGCAAGGTGGCCAGTGCCACGACCAGTATCATCAGGAGGCAGCGCACGCCGCGAGCAGCCCTGACGCATCCCCAGTAGATTGAGAAATTTCCCATTAATTCATCCAGTTGGCTGCTGCCAGGGATTGCAAACGGCGATTGCGGACGGCGCTGCATAAAGCCATGCTGCGCCGGCACACGCAATGCGAATTATTCGCATTTGCGAATGGGTTGTCCAGTGGATTGGGTGTTTTTTTGCTGAGGCCAGAGCGGGATTGGTCCGGCTCGCCCAATCGGATGCCCCTATTCGACGTCCCGCTGCCGGCACCTCTGTGCCAGTGACGGCATCACGTCGTCGTGGAACCGCGATAGGCCTGGAGGCGCCGCTTCATCACGGCGACCCGATTGCGGTAGGTGGGGTCCCGCCGCAACCCGACCGCGGTCGACAGCACGTCGATCACGGCTAGGGCCGCGAGGCGCGAGATGGTGGGCGTGTAGTCGTTGGTGTTGTCCAGGGTTTCGATGACGATGGCGACGTCGCAATGGGCGATGAGCGGCGCCGGCGTGGTGCCGATGAGACCGATGACGCGGGCCCCGTTCTGGCGGGCCAGCCTCGCGACATCGATCATCGAGGGCGTCGTGCCGGTATTGGATATGACGACGGCGACATGCCCCGGCTGCATCATCGAGGCCACCATGACCTGCTGGTGGAGATCGGCCGGCGCCCCGCAAGGCACGCCGAAGAGTGGGAATTTCTGCTGCGCGTCCTGCGCCACGATGCCGGAGGCGCCGAAGCCGAAGAAATCGATCGCCCTGGCCGTGGTCAGGATGTCGATCGCCCGCGCCACCGCCAGTGTGTCGATGCGCTTGCGGGTCCAGTCCAGGCTGCTGATCGTATAGTCGAATATTTTCTCGAACACGGTTTCCGGCCCGTCCGTCTCCAGCAGGACGGAATGCGTTGCCGGTGTGCCCAGCGCCAGCGCCTGGGCCAGGCGCAGCTTGAAATCCTGGAAGCCGTTGCAGCCGATCGCCGTCGCGAAGCGGATAACAGTCGGCTGGCTGACGCCGGCGGTATGAGCGGTGTCGGCCACGGTCGCGGCGAGAAAGCGTTGCGGATCGGCGAGGATTGCATCCGCCACCTTGCGATCGGACTTGCGCAGCTGGCCGAGCTGGCGGCGGATGGCCTCCAGCACATTCTGACTATTGGGGTGGATCTCGCTCATGGGTTGGGCTCCCGGCGATAGGCCGTTTCAAGCGCGGCGCGAAAGAGCATCGGTCCGTCCCCCGACTTCGCCAGTTGCGTCGCCGCCTGGTCGATGGCCGTGGGATCGGCGGTATTGAAGTCGAACATGCCGAAGTGATGGGCGATGATCGCCCCTGCCCCTACATCGCGGCCGACGGCAATCGCCTCGTCCAGCGCCAGATTGCCCGGCACGCCGTTCGCCAGCAGGGTGGCGCTGCGCCCGTTGACCGGCAGCAGCGCGATATCGGGCTTGAGTGCCGCCACTTCCGCGACCATGCCGTCAAAGGGCACGGTGTCCCCGGCATGCCAGATGCGGCAGCCCGCGATCTCGATCACATAACCGAGGAATCTGTGATTGCCGTCGGCATCGCGCTCCAGTGATTCATGGGCGGCGCGCGTCGCGGTGACGGCGATGCCGGGGATGGGAACAATGCGCTCGCCGGCTTCGACGAGATGGAGGCGCGTGTCGTCGACCCGTGCCCGGCGCAGCGCTTCCTCTCGCGCGGCGCGCGGTGCCACCAGCTTGAGGTGCGGCTGCTGCGCCATCAGAGGGGCCAGCGTATCCGGGTCCATGTGATCGGTATGCTGATGGGTGGAAAGCACGAGGTCGACCGACCCCAGTTCCAGCGAACCCACCGGGGCGGCCATCAGGCGTTGATGCGGATAGAGCCGGCCGGCATATTTCCGGGCGAGCGAATCCGAAAGATAGGGATCGATCACCAGGCGCTTTCCCGCCCCCTCGATCACGAAGCCCGCCTGCCCCAGCCAATGCAGGCAGAGATCCATTCCGGGAGCCGCCGCGAGATGGGCCCCGAGCGGTGCGGTTCGCGGGTGTGCTGCCAGCCTAGCCGGCATGAGCCACCTTCGGCGCAAGCACGGCCAGCAAATTGTCGACCGCGATCCTGGTCGCACGCGCGACACTTTCGTCGGTGAAGCCGCCGATATGGCTGGTCGAGATGACGCGTTCGTGCGTGGCCAGGGCAAGGTCGCGCGGCGGTTCCTCGGCATAGACGTCGGTCGCATAGGCCTCGACGGCGCCGCGTTCGAGTGCATCCAGCATGGCTGCCTCGTCGATCAGCCCGGCGCGTGCCGTATTGACGATGATCGCCTGCGGCCGCAGCGCGGCGAGGCGCCGTGCGTCCAGCAGGGGCGCACCGCCCGGCTGCAACGGACAATGCAGCGTGATGATATCGGCGGTCGCCAGTGCCGCATCCAGTTCCACCCAGCGAAAGTGATCCGGGGCGAGGCCGAGATCGCGCGGCTTCGGGTCGAAGCCCACCACCTCTGCGCCGAGTGCCACCAGAAGGCGCGCCACCTCGCCGCCGATGGCCCCGCAGCCGATTACCGCCACCCTGCGGTCGCGCAATTCGCGCCCGCGTCGCCGCGGCCAATCACCACCACGGATGCCGCGATCGCCCAAGGGTATATGGCGGAGGCCGGCGAGAATGAGTGCCAGGGCCAGTTCGGCCACACCCGGCGCATTCGCGGCTCCGGCGGTGGCGATACGGATGCCGCGCCGGCGCATTTCCTCCACCGGCAAATTGTCGATGCCCGTACCGTTGCGACTTACCACCTGCAACCGGCTGGCCGCCGCGATCACGGCCGCGGAAACCGGTTCGATCCCCGCCAGCCAGCCGACGCAATCCGGCAGCAGTCGCATAAGTTCCGCCTCGCCCGGCAATTGTCCGGGCGTCGCGGTCACGATCTCGAAGCCGGCCATGCGCAAAGGGGCAAGATCCGGATGCGCGCCCATGGTGAGGGAACGCGGCGTCACCAGAATCCTCGGGCGGCCCTGCTCGCTCATGCCCCTATCCCTTCGCGGCCTGGATGGCGATATCGGAAAGCGCGTCGAATTCCTTGCCGGTGGTCGGTATCTCGACGGCGAAGACTTCGCCGATCACCTGCGTCCAGCCATGCAGGAAATAGGTCCAGCCATCGACCGGGGTGACCCCTCGCCCCTGCTGTGCCGCCGCTTGCCGCAGAAAAACCAGGTCGCCGCGGTAGTTGAGGTCCCAGGCAATGGCGCCTTCGGGGAAGACGGCAGCATCGGAAAGCGGTGAGCCGGGCCGATCCTTGCCGAGGCCGGTTGCGTTGATGACAAGGCTGCCCGGCCTCAGCTCGGCCAGGATGCGGTCATTGGCGTCACCGCTGCTGGCCACGTAGTCGACGGCGATGTCGCTGCCGATCGTGCCATGGATGCGGCGGATCTCCGCCAACCGATGCGCGTCAGGATCGGCGACGATGATGCGGCGGGGACGATTGGCACCGCGCCCGGCCTGCATCAGATACCAGGTTATGGCGATGGTGGAGCCGCCGGCCCCGATGGCGAAAACTTCCGCGCCCATCCGCGCAAAGTGATCCGCCGGCAGGAAGCTCTCGATGGCAAGGCCAGAGGAGATTGGGTCCTTGGCATGGGCGATCAGTCGGTCGCCACGCTTCGAGATGCAGCTGGTCTCTCCCATCAACTGCGCGTAGGGGTCGATCTCGTCGAAGAGATCGCGGGCAGCGGCAAACAGGTCGATCTTGTGGGTCGTGACCAGGGCCCCCAGCGACAAGGGATCGCGCTTGATGAAATCGACCGCTTCTCGATAGGCGGCCGGGTCGGCATGGATCGGAAAATCGATCCCATTCAGTACGGCATTGGCGAGGCCAAGATGTGCCGCCCAGGCCGGAAACACTTTCATGATCGAGGACGACGTCGTGGTGACGCCGATGAAATAGAGGGTCGGGTGCGTCGCCGGCTGGTAGGCCATGTCAGTTTCCGCGCGCCCGCGCGACTGCGGCGACCGCCGATCTGGCGCGGCGCGTGATCTCGGCGAAATTGCCGGCGGTGATATCCTCGGTGCGCGCGACCCAGGTGCCGCCCGCTGCAACCACCGCTTTCAGTTTCAGCCAATCCGCCAGGTTCTCCTCCGTGACACCGCCGGTCGGGATGACCGAGATGCCGAGATGGGCAAAGGGCGCCGAGATCGCCTGCAGAAAGCCGGGTCCGCCGGCGGGGCCAGCCGGGAAGAACTTGACTAGCCGGCAGCCGGCAGCGGCGGCCGCAGTGAGGTCGCTCGGCGTCATGATGCCGGGCGCGAATGGAAAGCCCGCCGCCTTTGCCGCTGCGACGATGGCGGCATCGAAGCCCGGGGCAAGGCCATAGGCGGCGCCCGCCTTGATCGCGGCAGCGAGCGAGGCCTGGTCGAGGATCGTGCCGGCACCGACGCAAAGCTCAGGCCGCTTCTCGTGCATGGCGGCGATGACATCGGCCGCCGCCGCCGTGCGAAAGGTGATCTCCGCCACTGGCAGCCCGCCTTCGAGCAGCGCGTCGGCCAGCGGCACGGCATCCTGCGCGCGCTCGATGGCGATCACGGGCACGATGCCGGTCCGGCGGATGATCTCGATGGGGGCGGTCATGGTGGCTATCTCCTCTCAGGCCGCCGAATGCAGCAGGGCGGCAATCGTTTCCGGCGAACGCGAGCGGTAGGCGGGATTCTCCACCAGGCGCCAACCATTGGCGCCGTCCCGCATCACGCGGTGGCGCATGCCATGGGATTTTTCAATGATGCCGTAATCCTGGCCTGCATCGGCGGGATAGGTGAACAGCATGACCAGGTCTTCCGTGCCGATATTGATCGAGCGATGGATCCAGAAGGGCGGTACGTAGCAGATGCTCAGCGGCGCCACCTGCAGCACGCGCGTCTCGCCATCGGGCGATTCTAGCAGCATAAGGCCCAGCCCCTTCTGGCCGAAATAGATCTCGGGCCGGTCGGCCCGGCCATGGATATGGCCGCGCGTCATGAAGAATTCGTCGCCGACAAGACCCGGCGACATGCGCGTCACTCCGAAAATGAGATCGCCGGTTTTCCCTTCCGGGTGGAAATCCGCCACGTCATAGACGATGTCCTCGCCCGCCTCCGCGACGCGCGCGGCGAAAGCGGCCGCGTCGGCATAGAGCCCGGCCAGGTCCTTCAGCTTCTTCTGGTAGCGCCCGGTGGCACCCTGCATCGTGCCGCTGCTGAGATCGACCTGGCAGAGTCGCGGTTCGGGGATCATGCTTCCTCACTTTCTGTAGTTTTACTACATTTTTGGCAACCGAGAGTCAATAAATCACCTTCCATTTGTTGCGCTGCATCGAAGAATCTCAAAATTCCGGAGATTGACGCGGAGAATTTTGTAGTTATGTTACTTTTCTAACATGACGAAGGAATGGCAGGCGTGGCGGGCGATCTGTATCTCACCATCGATGTCGGCACCGGCAGCGTTCGCGCCGCCCTGGTCGACGAGGCGGGCCGGATCCAACACCTCGCCGCCCATGAGCACGACCAGATCGTGCCGCAATATGGCTGGTCGGAGCAGAGGGCGGAGAATTGGTGGACGGGCGTCGTCCGGGCGATCCGCGACGTGCTGGCGGCAGCGCCGGAAGCGAAAGGGCGCATCGCCGCCCTTTGTGCCTGCGGCCAGATGCACGGCACGGTATTGCTGGACGATACCGGCCGGCTGACGCGGCCCAACATTCCGCTCTGGAACGACAAGCGCACGAGCGAACTGGTAAGGGCCTTCGAGACCCAATACCGGGTTGCCGATTATATTGCCGACAGCGGCAATCCGCCGACACCGGCCTGGCCGGCCTTCAAGCTGCAATGGCTGCGCGATCACGATGCGCCGGCCTATCGGTCGGCAGCTTCCGTGGTGATGCCCAAGGATTTCATCAATTTCCGCCTGACCGGCGAGATCGCCATGGACCGGACCGAGGCCGCCTGCTCCTTCCTGATGGACCCCAGGACCGGCACGTGGTCGCAGAAGATGTGCGACCTCCTTCAACTCGACCGCGCGAAACTGGCGCCGATCCGCCGGCCGCTCGACATCCTGGGGTCGGTTACCGCCGCCGCTGCCATCGAAACCGGCCTGCCCCAGGGCCTGCCCGTCCTGGTGGGGGCCGGCGATTTCCCGGTTGCCCTGCTGGGCTCCGGCGTCACGCGGCCCGGCCTCGGCTCCGATGTCACCGGTACCTCTGCCATCATTACCTTGAATGCCGACCGGCCGCTGCTGGATGCCGAGATTTCCAATATCGGCACGGTGGAAGGCGGCTGGGGTGGTTTCGTGCTGCTGGAATCGGGCGGCGACGCCATGCGCTGGGCGCGGCGCGCCTTTCACGAACGCAGCCTCGATTACGCCGCCATCGTCGAGCAGGCGGCAAACGCACCGGCCGGATCGGAGCGCCTCTTCTTCCTGCCTTATCTGACCGGCGAACGGTTCGGCAAGCATCGCAATTCCCGTGCCCAGTTCTTCGGCATCACGGCGGAGCACGGGCTGGCGCATCTCCACCGCGCGGTGATGGAAGGGGTGGCCCTGGCGGTCACGCGCCATATCCGCATCATGGAGCAGGCTTGCGGGCACCGCCTCGAACGGGTCATCGCATCGGGCGGCGGCGCCAAGACGCCGCTCTGGCTGAAGATCAAGGCCAGCGCCTACAACATCCCGATCGTGATTCCGCGCGAGGCCGAATGCGGCATCATCGGCTGCGCCGCCATGGCCGCCACCGCAACCGGCCGCTTCAGCCGGATCGATGCGGCGGCCGGTTCATTTGTCACGCATGTCGGCGAGGTGCTGCCCGATCCCCGCTGGGCCGAGACCTACCAGCGCATGCAGCCGGTGTTCGATCGGCTCTATCGCCATTCCCAAGCACTCTACGACGACCTCGACCGGCTGCACGATTGATCCCCGGCAGGGCCTACATCGAATCATGATAGCGCGACAGCAGGGCGGGCATGTCGCGCTCGCGGAGCGCGGCAGCTTCGCGCCACAGGCAGGCGGCCGCATCGGGATGGGCCTGGTGCCAAGCGTGACTGAATACCTGGAAATAGGGCTTTGACGAAATCGGCGGCTCCAGGCGGGCGATTCGGTCGTCGATGCCGTTGCGCTCGAGATAGGGGTCGCCGATCGAGCTCTGGATGGCGAAGGCGTCGATGCGCGCGCCCAACAGCTTGTTGAAATTGTTGCGCGTGTCCTGCGCCGTTTCGACCGCAATGCCGGCATTTCTGAGATCGTTCACGATCGACCAGCCGAGATTGGCGCCGACCGGCCGCAAGGCGCCGTTCAGCGCGCTGCCGTCCCAACTGACGGCACTCCCCTTTCTTACGTAGAAGGCATAGCTGAGTGTCGCCAGCTGCAAGGCCGGATCGGCCGCATCGCCCGCCATCGGATAGACGGCGATGCGCTGGCGCTCAGGCGCGAAGGACAGCATCAGCACCGAATCCACAGCATTGCTTTCAAGCAGCGCCAGCAGGCGCCCGCCGGGAAAACGCTCCGGCCTCAAGGCGACCCCGCAGGTCTTGGCCGCGGATTTGGCGATTTCCACGGCAATGCCGGGCATGGCAGGAATGTCGCGGCCATTGCCCATGACAAAGAAGGGCGATTCCTGGTCGGTATAGGCCAGATGCAGGACGGGTTCTTCCGCCAGCGCGGCCGGACTGCCGAGCGCAAGGATAAGACCCAGGATCAGGCCATGCATCGATCCGCGCAGAATCCAACTCCCGATTGCTGCCGAGGCCTCCGGCGAGGCTGCCCGCTTTGTCAGGCTATGGCAAGCCGGCCACATGATCAGGCAGCGGTCCAGACAATCGGGAACCAATCTTCGCGCAGACGCTCGCCGCGCCGCTGGTTGATGCCGGGATAGGGCGGCGAGGTGCGGCCGGGCCGCTCGGCATAGACCGCGTCGTCGCCGAGGAAGCGGCAGGAAAAGGCGCGCCGCCGCGCCGGCCCGGCATTGCCGTTGGCGCCGTGGACGGTGCGAAAGTTGAAGAGGATCGCGTCGCCGGGCTCCAGCGCCGGCTCCAGGATGCGATAGTGGCCGCCCTCGACATCCGGCATGTCCATGAACTGCGCTGCATCGGCGTAGAAATCCTCGCCGCCCGCCCAGCGTTTCGGCCGCACCAGCCGCGGCCAGAGATGCGAACCGAGGACGAGGCGCAGGGTGTTTTCGGATGTGACCGCATCGAGCGGGATCCAGTAGCTGCCGGTCTGCATGCCGTCGACACAGTAATAGGGCATGTCCTGGTGCCAGGGCGTTCTTTTCGGGGTGCCCGGCTCCTTCACCAGCACATGGTCGTGGAAGATCTGCGCAGCATCACTCGCCATCAGCCGACCGGCGATCGCGGCGGCGGGGGAATTCAGCACGAAATCGGTGAATTCCGGAATCCGCTGCCAGTTGCAGTAATCGTCGAAGAACCGGCCGCCGCCATCGCCGGGCCGCACATTTTCAGCCCCATGGGGGCCGGGCTCCTGCATGTTGCGCGCGACACCGGCGCGCAGGCGCTCGACCCAGTCCGAAAAGACGCCCCTGAGGAGGATGGCGCCGTCTTCCCGGTAGCAATCGATCTGCTGTTGCGTGATCTGCATGGCGATTTCCGATCAGGTTCGCCGCAACCCTGCCAAATCGGTGCCCGCCGCGCAAACCCCCGCCCCTATGCTCACGGCGGCTTTCGAAAAGCTCATGCCAGCCCGGCTTGCTCGCCTGTCAGTACCTGTATATACAGGTAAAGGTAATCAGATTGGATGGCAAGGATGGGCGACAAGGCAACGATCTCGCGGGGTGAGGGTGCATTGACCTATCGCGAATTGGCCGCCATCGCCCGGGGCGAAGCCGAGCTCGCGCTGGACGCCACCAGCCAGGCCCGCCTGCGCAACGGCCGCGCCATTGTCGAGCGGATCATCGCCAAGGGCGAGCGCGCCTATGGCATCAGCACCGGTTTGGGTGCGCTCTCCGACATCGTGCTCTCGGGCGCACAGCAGGCGCAGCTTTCCCGCAACACGCTGATGAGCCATGCCTGCGGCGTGGGCGAGGCCCTACCCATCGCCGCCACCCGCGCCATCATGGCGTCCCTGGTGAATGATCTCGCCCACGGCCATTCCGGCGTGTCGCCGGCGGTGGTCGATCAATTGGTGGCGCTGCTCAATACCGGCGTGACACCGGTTGTCCCGCGCCGGGGTTCGGTCGGCTACATCACCCATGGCGCCCATATCGGCCTGGCACTCATCGGCATCGGCGATGCCGCCGTCGACGGAAAAACCATGCCGGCGGCGACCGCGCTCACCGCCGCCGGTCTCGCCCCGGTAACGCTTGGCGCCAAGGACGGACTCTGCCTCGTCAACGGCACGCGCTGCCTGACCGGGCTGGCCGCCCTCGCCTTGGCCGAGGCCGAGTTGCTGGCCGATTGGGCCGACGTCACCGCCGCCATGAGCTTCGAGGCGCTGAAGGGCCAGATCGCCGCCTTTGATCCGGATCTCCTAGCGCTGAAACCGCATCCCGGCCTGCTGCGTGTGGGTACACGGTTGCGGGCGCTGCTGAAGGACAGCGAGATCGTCGCTAGGCACCAGGGCTGTCGCACCCAGGACGCGCTCTCGATCCGCGCCATCCCCCAGGTCCATGGCGCCGCCCGCGACCAGATCGACCATGTCCGCCGCCAGATCGAGATTGAACTTGGCTCGGCCACCGACAACCCGCTGGTGCTGGGCTCGCCCGAAGCCTACCGGGTCATCTCCAACGCCCATCCGCATGGCCAGAGCCTAGCGCTTGCCATGGACCTCCTCGGCATGGCGATGGCGGAACTGGGCGGCATCGCCGAACGGCGCCTCGACCGCCTGATCAATCCGGCGACCTCGACCCTGCCGCCCTTCCTGGTGGCCGAGCCCGGGGTCAATTCCGGCATGATGATCGCGCAATACGCGGCAGCCTCGCTTGCCGCCGAGAACCGGCTTCTCGCCCAGCCGCTGGTGACCGACAATTTCATCACCTCCGCCCAGCAGGAGGATCATATCAGCCTCGGCACGCCGTCGGCGCTCAAATGCGGCGACATCATCGCCAATACGCGGCGCATCCTGGCGATCGAATACCTGCTGGCGGCCCAGGCCTTCGAATTCTATCCGGGCCTTGCCCCCGGCCGCGGCACGCGGGCCGCCTATAGCACCCTGCGGGCCGAAATCCCGGCCTATGATGCGGACCGCTTCCTGGCACCCGACATCGCTCTGGTCGAGCGCCGGCTGGCGGACGGGAACTGGGCGTCCCGGATCGCGTCCTGCCTCGACTAATCGCCACCGCGGCGCAGGGTTCCGCCGCCCTGCCCGTGTAACTCTGGCATCCCGGTTCCAGCCGCCGCCGGACCCTTGGATTGATTCCGTTCTTTCGTTCCGGATCAAGGCCTTGGGGGGTGCGTTTTCGTCATCAGCACCGAATCCGAGCATGATCCTGACCGAGGAAGCCGCCCGCCACCGACAGGAAGTTCCCCGCCCCGCCAGCCTTGCCGGCTATGCCCCGCCGCACCGTCGGCGCCGCCGGCTCTGGCCCTGGACATTGCTGGTTCTGTTCCTCGCGGCGGCCGGGGCCGGGGCCTATTGGTACGGAAGCGTGGCAACCGCCGCGACCGGGCCACGCCACGTCTTCGCCACGGCGCAACGCGGCGACATCGAGAACAATGTCGCCGCCGTCGGCCTCATCGAACCGCGCGACTATGTCGATGTCGGTGCCCAGGTTTCCGGCCAGATCGAGGCGCTGCATGTGGCGCTGGGCGACGAGGTGGAAAAAGGCGCGCTGCTGGCCGAGCTTGATGCCCGCGTCCTCAAATCCCAGGTCGCCGCCAATCAGGCACAGCTGCGCAATCTCGCAGCACAGCTGAAGGAGCGCCAGGCACAGCATCAGCTGGCCCGCGAGGAACATGCCCGCGAGCAGGGGCTGATGGCATTGAACGCCACCAGCCAGAGCGCCCTCGACACGGCGGCCGCCAATCTGCGCGTGGCCGAGGCGCAGATCGCGTCGACCCGGGCCGCGATCGAGCAAACCCAATCCAATCTCGACGGCGACCTCGCCAATCTTGGTTATACCCGGATCTATGCACCGATGAGCGGTACGGTGGTGACGCTGGATGCGCGCCTCGGCCAGACGCTGAATGCCAACCAGACGGCGCCCATCATTCTGCGCATCGCCGATCTCGACACCATGACGGTGAAAGCCCAGGTATCGGAAGCCGACATCTCCTCCTTGCGTCTCGGCATGGCGGCGCATTTCACCACGCTGGGCGAGCCGGACCGGCGTTGGAGCGGAACGCTCCGCCAGATCCTGCCCACGCCGGAAGAAGTGAACGGCGTCATCCTCTATAATGCCCTCTTCGACGTTGCCAACACGGACCGGCGCCTGATGACGCAGATGAGCGCCCAGGTAAGTTTCATCGTTGCCGCAGCACAGGATGTCGTCACCGTGCCGGTGAGCGCCCTGCGCAAGACGGCCGGTGGTGGCTGGGAAGTCCAGGTGGCCGACGATCTCGGCAACCTGGCCGCACGCAAGGTCGAGATCGGCATCCGCAACCGCAGCCAGGTCGAGGTCGCTTACGGCCTTGCCGCCGGCGAGCGCGTCGTGGTGGGGGTGCAGAGCGGGGATACCCAGAGCGGCGGCATGCGCCTCCGCGGCTTCTTCTAGCTGGCGACCCACCCCGCAATGAATGTGACGACCGACCCGCGCCGCCCGATCCGGAATCCGGGCGCGACTCCGCCGCTGATTGCTCTGCGCGACGTCCGCAAAACCTATGAGACCGGCGGCGGCCTGTCGGTCGAAGTGCTCCACGGCATCTCGCTGGAGATTCACCAGGGCGAGTTCGTCGCCATCATGGGTGCCTCCGGTTCCGGCAAATCGACGCTGATGAACATTCTCGGCTGCCTCGACCGGCCTACTTCCGGCCACTATTTCTTCGCTGGCCAGGACGTTGCCGGCTTCTCGCGCGACGAATTGGCCGAGCTCAGGCGCGACGCCTTCGGCTTCGTGTTCCAGAGCTACAACCTGATCGCCGGAGCGACGGCGCTGGAGAATGTCGAGATGCCCGGCATTTATGCCGGCATGGCGCGGGAGGCGCGCGAGCATCGTGCCGCCGGCCTGCTTGCCCAGCTCGGCCTCGCCGACCGCCTCGACCACCGCCCCAACCAGTTGTCGGGCGGCCAACAGCAGCGTGTCTCCATCGCCCGCGCCCTGATGAATGGCGGCCGCATCATCCTTGCCGACGAGCCGACCGGCGCCCTCGACAGCCGCGCGGGCGCCGAGGTGATGGCGCTGCTGCGCGAGCTGGCGTGTGCCGGCCACACCATCATCCTGGTAACCCATGACCACGATGTGGCCGCCCATGCCGACCGCCTGATCCAGATTGCCGATGGTCTCATTTCCAGCGACAGCGGCGCCTATCTGCCGGCCGAGCGCGCACTGGCTGCGCCACCGGCGATCCAGGTTCCGACGGGGCGCCTGCGCTTCCTCGGCGACACGGTAGAGGCAGCGAAAATGGCCCTGCGTGCCCTGCACCGCAACATCTTCCGCACCATCCTGACGCTGCTCGGCATAGTGATCGGCGTGGGCTCGGTCGTCGCGATGCTGGCGGTCGGCGAAGGCGCCAAGCAGGACGTAATGGCGCGCATCTCCGCCATGGGCACCAACCAGCTGGTCATCCGGCCCGGCATGCCGAACCAGCGCGGCCCGTCCTCGACCGCCGGCATTACGTCACTGGTCCCGGCCGATGCCGACGCCATCGCAGCACTCCCCAATGTCCTGGCGGCGGTTTCGGAGCGCAACACCTCGGCGACGCTCCGCTTCGGCAATGTCGACTACCAGACCCAGGTGACCGGAACGACCGAAGGCCTGCCCATCATCCGCGACTGGGCGCTGGCCTCCGGCAGCTTCTTCACCGCCGCGGATGTGCGGGCCTATGCCTCGGTCGCGGTGCTTGGCCAGACCGTGGTGAAGAACCTGTTCCCCGACGGCGGCGACCCGATCGACCAGATGGTCCTTATCGGCAACGCCCCCTTCCGCGTCATCGGCGTGCTGGCGGCAAAGGGTGCCGCCGCCTTCGGCCAGGACATGGACGACAACGTCTTCGTGCCCCTGACTACGGCCAGCCTGCGCATCTTCGGCCAGCGCAACATCCGTGCCATCACGGTGGCGGTGGCCGACACGACGCGCATGGACGAGACCCAGGACGCGATCACGCAATTGCTGATCCAGCGCCATGGAATCGAGGATTTCCAGATCCGCAACATGGCTTCCATCGTCGAGGCGGCCTCGGCCACCGGCACCACCATGACGATCCTCCTCGGCTCGATCGCCGCCATCTCGCTGGTGGTGGGCGGCATCGGCGTCATGAACATCATGCTGGTCAGCGTCTCGGAACGCACGCGCGAAATCGGCATCCGCATGGCGACGGGCGCCCGCACCCGCAATATCCTGCAGCAATTCCTGGTCGAGGCGGTGATCGTCTCGGTCCTTGGCGGAATCATCGGTGTCGCGACCGGAATCGCCGCCGCCTATGTCGTGCAGGCTGTCGGCCTGCCGATCCAGCTTTCCCTCCCGGTCATGGCGATGTCGCTGGGCTGCGCCGCCGCGGTCGGGCTGGTCTTCGGCCTCGCCCCCGCCATCAAGGCAGCCCATCTCGACCCCGTCATCGCCCTTTCCAGCGAATAGCCATGCCCCAGCACAGGTCTCTTCCGATCTTCTCCCGCACCTTGCTGCTGCTGCCGGTATCGCTGGCTGCCTGCGACCTGGTGGCGGAGCCGACGCGACCTGCCATCGAGGCGCCCGAAGCCTGGATTGCCCCCGAACCCATCGCCGCCGATTCCTGGCCCAGTGCCGATTGGTGGCAGCGTATCGGCAGCGCCGAGCTTGACGCCTTCATGGCCGAGGCGCAGGCGAACAATCTCGACCTCGCCGCCGCAACCGCCCGCATCGCCCAGGTCGAGGCGCAATCGCGCGTCGCCTCCTCGGCACTGTGGCCGCAGATGTCGCTGGGCGCCGATGCCGGCAGGCGCGGGCCGCTGGACGAGGGCGCCTATCGCCGCGAGAACAATCTGCCCGCCGGCACCGATCTGGACACCGAGTCCTACGGCCTCTCGCTTGCGGCCTCCTACGAGGTTGATTTCTGGGGCCGCAACCGCGCCAACCGCTTGGCCGCACTGGAGAGCCTGCGCGCCAGCACCTTCGACCGCCAGACTGTTGCCCTGACGGTCACGACCGAGGTGGCGGCGACCTATCTGAGCATCCTCTCCCTGCGCGACCAGATCGCCATCGCCGACAACAATCTCGCCAATGCAAGCGACGTGCTGGCCGTGGTCGAGGCGCGCACGCGCCTTGGCGCCGTCTCGCCGGCCGACCTTGCACAGCAGCGCGGCATCGTGGCGGCGCAGGAAGCCGTGCTGGCCCCGCTCCTGCAACAGGAGCGCCTGGCCCTGGCAACGCTCGCCGTCCTGCTTGGCCGCAACCCGCAGGATATTTCGGTCGCGGCACGCTCGCTGGGCGACCTCGTGGTGCCGCCGGTGACCGGCGGCCTGCCTTCGGAACTGCTGCAGCGCCGGCCCGACATTGCGAAGGCCGAGGCCGACCTCGCCGCGGCCGACGCCAATGTGGTGGCGGCACGGGCTGCCTTCTTTCCCAGCCTCGATCTTTCCGGTGTGCTCAGCCTCGAAACCGCTGTGCTTTCGACGCTGTTCGGGCCGGCTGGTGCCGCCTATAGCGTCGCCGGCGCCCTCTCGCAGACTATCTTTGATGGCGGCCGCCTGGTTGCCGAGGAGGACCTCGCCATCGCCCGCCGCGAGGAACTCATCGCCAGCTACCGCGCCGCGATCCTTGCCGCCTTCAGCGACGTCGAGGCAGCGCTGGGCGAGGTGCGCCAGCGCGCCGACCAGGTTCGCCTGCAGCAGGTGCAGGTGAACGAGGCGCAGACTGCCTTCGATATCGTCAATGCGCGCTATGTAGCCGGCGCCGTCGACCTCATCGAGCTGCTGAACGCCCAGCGTACGCTGTTCGACGCCCAGGATGGCCTCGGCCAGCTGCGCCTGCAGCAGATGCAGGCGGCGATCACCCTCTACCGTGCGCTCGGCGGCGGCTGGCAGAAGGAGGCTGCCTGACGGTCGCGTGCGGGATGGTCTCGGGCTTCCGCTATCGGGCTTCCGCTCTCTGGCCTCCGCTCTCGGGCCCCGGCCTCAAGTGCGGGTGCCGATCGCCCCCTTGATCGCGGCAAGCACCTGGTCCACTTCCGTCGCCGTGTTGTAATGCGCCATGCCGATGCGCAGCACGCCCTCATCAACGGGGATGCCCAAGTGCTGCACCAGCTCGTAGGCATAGTTGTGACCGTCCCAGACAAAGATATTGGCCGCCGCGAGCGCCCGGGCGATGGTCACGGGTGCGACGCGATCGTGACGGAAGGACACCGTCGGCACGCGATGATTGGCGCGGTTGGCATTAGTGATGCCGGCGATCCTGATGCCGTCGATTTCCAGCAGGCCGGCGATCAGGCGATTGGCGAGCGGCTCCTCATGATCCACCGAGGCCTGGTAAGCGGCGGCGATGCGCTGGCGCCGTGAACCGGTGGCCCCGACCTCGCCGCCCAGCCAGTCGAAATAATCGACCGTTGCGGTAAGGCCGGCCAATAATTCGATCTGCGGCGTGCCGGTCTCGAAGCGCTGCGGCAGATCATTGTCGGAGCAGCGGCACTTATAGGCCTGCAACCGCTCAAGGATCTCCTCGCGCCCCCAGACGATGCCCATATGCGGGCCGAAGAATTTGTAGGCCGAGCAGGCCAGGAAATCGCAGCCCAGTGCCTGGACATCGACCAGGCGGTGCGGGGCGAATTGGACGGCATCGACATAGACCAGGGCCCCCGCCTTGTGGGCGAGCGCCGTCAGCGTCTTCACGTCATTGATCGAGCCGGTGAGGTTGCTGGCATAGTTGAGGGCGACAAGGCGCGTCCGCTCGCTGAGCAGGGTTTCGAGATCGCGCACCTCGATCTGCCAGCTCTCCTTGTCGAAGGGCAGGAATTTGACCTTGAGCCCCTTGTCCTCGGCGATGGCAAGCCAGGGTGAGACATTGCCCTCGTGATCCATGCGCGTGACGATGATCTCGTCGCCGGGCTGCCAGTCGCGGGCGATGGCGCGGGAGAGATGGAAGGTCAGCGTCGTCATGTTGGGCCCGATGACGATCTCGCGCGCCGAGCGGGCGCCGAGGAAATCGGCCATGGCCTGGTGTGCCTCCTCGACCACCCGGCCCGCTGCCAACGTGGTCGCGAAATGCCCGCCAAGATTGGCGTTCGTCTCGAGGAGGCATTTGGCGACCGCATCGGCCACACGCCGGGGCACCTGGGTCCCCGCCGGGTTGTCGAGATAGGTCCGCGCGCTGCCGTGATCGGTCAGGGCAAGGGCCGGAAATTCGGCGCGCACGCGCTCGATCGGTAATGTCATGGATGGTCTCCCCAGAAGATTCGGGGCGCAATCTAGCGCGATTGGCGACCCGATCTCAATCCGCCGCCAGCGCCGTCACCTCGCGGCGGAAGGGCATGGCATCGCCGATATCCGGTTCGTCCAGTTCCCGGGCATAGCGGTGACCCGCATAGGTGGCCCAGGCAATGGGGCCCGGCGCCTCGGCATCGCCGATCCGCTTCACCGATCGGATGCCGGCCTCGGCCCAATCCCCCCGACGCGCCACGAGGTCATGCCAGAGGGCATCCCGCCCGATCCGTGCCGTCACCAGCACCACCGCATCAGCCGCCATCGGCGCCGCATTACCGGTATAGGCGCAGGCAGTCTCGACATGGTCGGCGCCGATCCGTGTCACGACACGATTGAGCACGATCTCGATTCCGGCGGCGGCAAGGCGGCGATGGATGGCGCCCTGTTCCAGCGTGTTCCTGCTCCAGTCCGAGACAAAGGCCGAGGAGGTGACCAGGGTGACTTTCATGCCCTTGCCTGCCAGCAATTCGGCGGTCACGCCGCCCATGTAATAGTGGTCGTCGTCGAACAGCACGACACGGCCGCCGTCGGGCAAGCGGCCCGCCATGATGTCGTCGGGCGTGAACAGCGGTATGGCGGCATCGATCGGCATCGGCACCACATGGGCGCGGGCGACGCCGTCGCGGCGCCAATCGGCCCCGGTCGCGATGGCGACATGCTGGAAGCCGAAGCCCAGGATGTCCTCAGCCGCGAGATGGCTGTCGAAATAGATTTCGACATTGGCGAGTTTCCCGAGCTGGAAGGCGCGATAGTCGCGCACGCGCCCCCAGGCCGAGAGGCCTGGCAGCTTGCATTCACGCGCCACGCGGCCGCCAAGCTCGGTGCCGGATTCCGCCAGCGCCACCCGATAGCCGCGCCGGCCGAGGGCGAGGGCCGCTTCCAATCCGGCGGGGCCGGCACCCACGACGAGCACGCTGTCGCTGTCGCCCTTGCCCTGGATCTTCTCGGGATGCCAGCCTTTGCGCCATTCCTCCATGAAGGTCGGGTTCTGCGTGCAGCGCGAGATCGACATGGTCATGTCGCCGGTGATGCAGATGTTGCAGCCGATGCATTCGCGGATGTCCTCGATGCGGCCCTCCTCGACCTTCCTGGGCAGGAACGGATCGGCGATGGAGGGTCGCGCACAGCCGATGAAGTCGAGCGTGCCCTGCTTTATCTGGCGCACCATCACGTCGGGCGAGGTGAAGCGGCCGACACCGACGACGGGCTTCTGGGTCAGCTGCTTGATGCCGGCGACGAGGTCTTCCTGTGCTGCCTCCTCCTTGAAGCGGGAGGGGCCGGAGCAATCCTCCCAGGCGCCATGGGCGAGGTCCCAGAGGTCGGGGAGGTCGGCATGCATCGCGATCAGGTCGCGGAGTTCCGCGTTGGAGAAACCGAGATCGCCCACTATCTCGTCCAAGGACAGGCGCAGCGTGATGCCGCAGGAATCGCCCACCGCGTCGCGCGCTTCCGCGATCAGTTCGCGCATCAGGCGGGCGCGGTTTTCGAGGCTGCCGCCATATTCGTCCGAGCGCTGGTTGGTGGCGCGGGAGAGGAAATGCTGGATGATGCCGAAGCCATGGGCGCCGTAGAGGCAGACGAGGTCGAAGCCCGCCTGTTTGGCGCGGCGGAAGGCGTTGCGGTGCCAGCGCCGCAGGTCGCGGATGTCCTCGCGGTCCATGGCGCGGGCCTGGATGGGATCATTGGTGAAGGTGCGGATGGGGAGCGCGGTGGGGGCCCGCGGCACCTCGCGGGTGTAGAGATTGGGGCCGTTGACGCCGGAATAGGCCAGCTGGATGCCGGCCAGCGCGCCATGGCGCTTCATCGCCGCCGCCATCTTGGCGAGGCCCGGAATGTCGGCATCCTCCCACAGGCGCAATTCGATGAAAGGGGTGATCTCCGAGGTGTGGTGCATCTCGCATTGCTCGGTGAAGATGACCCCCCAGCCGCCCTCGGATTTGATGCCGCGCATAGCGGCCGCCGCGGACGGGTCGCGATAGCCGCCGCCATTGCAATGCGGCACCTGGTAGAAACGGTTCTTCGCCGTGACCGGGCCGATCTTCAGGGGCTGGAACAGGATGTCGTAGCGGGGATCGCGGGCCATGTTGCGCTCGTCTTGAATGGGGGAACGGCCGAGATTGGCCCGGCCGGGTGCCTGGCCGCGAGTATGGCGAAGCACGGCGTCAAGAAAAATGAGCGTTTATCGACGCGCGGCATAGGCGAAAACTATGCCGATTCGGGTCGCTACCGCTTCGCCGCGTCCCGCAAGGCGGCGAGTTCCGCCCTGAGCGCCTTCAATTCCTGCATGATGGCGGCATTGTCGCTGTGCAGCGCCTCGCGCTCGGCCGTCGCACTGGCATCGTGCTCGGACTGCATGGCCGAGACGATGATACCGATGAAAAGGTTGAGCACGGTAAAGGTGGTGCAGAGGATGAAGGGAATGAAGAAGGCCCAGGCGACGGGGTAGACTTCCATCACCGGTCGGACGATGCCCATGGACCAGCTTTCCAGCGTCATCACCTGGAAGAGGGTGTAGGCCGAGTCCGGGATCGAGCCGAACCAGTCGGGAAAGGACTGGCCGAACAGCTTGGTCGCCATGACCGAGAAGACGTAGAAGACCAGCACCAGCAGCAGCATGATCGAGCCCATGCCCGGCAGGGCGGCCACCAGCCCGCCGACGACGCGGCGGAGCGACGGGATCATGCCGGCCATGCGGAAGACGCGCAGGATGCGGAGCGCGCGCAGGACTGAAAGATTGCCGGTCGCCGGCAGCCAGGCGATGCCGACCACCAGCAGGTCGAATACGCGCCAGGGATCGTGGAAAAAACGCGTCCGGTAGACCACGAAGCGGGCGGCCAGTTCCGCCGTGAAGGCGAGGAGCAGCAGCCGGTCGGCGATACCGAGCAGGTCGCCGAAGGAGGCCATCGCCTCGGGCACCGTTTCAAGGCCGAGCGTCACCGCGTTCACAAGTATCAGCAGCGTGATCAGCCGCTCGAAGCGGCGGGATTCGATCAGCGATTTCAGCCTGGCTGTCATGGCGCCGAGATCCGCTGGCACTCAGGCTTTCGGAATGAAGATGCTGTAATACTTCTTCACCGGCACCGGGTTGTGCCATTCGACATTGGCGCCCATGGGCACGAAGAAGGTGTCGCCGGCCTTGAAGTGCTGCGCACCGAGATCGGGGTCGGTCAGGGTGACCTCGCCTTCCAGCAGGTGCATCAGTTCATGGCGCGGAAACGGCATCGCCTTGCGGCGATAGGGGGTGGAGCCCCAGATTCCGGTGGTCCATTGCCCGGTCGGGTCCTCGAACCAGTTGTGGCCGTATTGCGTCGGCACATCGCTCAGCAGGATGTCCTTGGCCGGCGGCGGGCTCGGGCGCAGATCGTGATCGACATCGATCTTCAGCACCTTGAGTGCGGCCGGATCGGGCGCCTGGGCGCCGCTCGGATCGTCGAAAATGACGTAGAACTTGCGCATGTATTCGCTCTGCCGCCACTGACAGACCAGACCCTTGGGCAGGATGAAGGCCTCGCCCGCCTTGATCGTGGTTTCATGGCCCTTGGCATCGCGGATGGTGACCGCGCCCGCCAGCACGATCATGAATTCATGGACCGGATAGGGCCCCATCCGCGTCACCATCGGCGTGCAATCCCAGACGCCCGAGGTGAGACCCAGTTTCGCATCGGCGAAATACTCCACCCCGCGCTGGCGCGGGCTGCCGGATTCGAGATCGGCAGCCGGAATCTCCGGCCAGGCCTGCAAATCGTCGGGATGGGTGTCGTGGGAATCGAAACGGATGACGGCCGGCTTGCTCACGGATGCGTTCTCCACTCTGTGGCGGGGCGGCAGACTAGAGGGATTCAGGGCGGGAGGGAAGTAGCCCCTGCCCGCCCTGTCGGGATCAGACGTGGTCGCGGGGAATCCGGCAATCCCATTCCCGCGAGAAGACACGCACGCCGCCCTTATAGGCGTCGAGAGTCGCCGTCAGAAGGAAGTTGTCCTTCTCGACCCGCATATGGGTCTCGGCATGGATGGTGACACGGAAATCGCCGCGGCCGAATTCCTTGTCCCAGACGATATCCGCCCGTGCCGACAGGGGATCGTCGGCCTTGATCTGGTAGGTCTTGTGGGTGGATGCACCATATTCCCAGTTGTCGTAATCGGGGATGCGGGTGAGACCGCCGCCATCCAGTTCGTCCACCGTGACGATGCCGGTATGGTGGTCGAGGCTGACGCGGGCATGCTCGTTATCGGGCCGCACCTGGACCGAGGCGAATTTGGCGCCGTTCTCGGACGGCTGGAAGGCGGGGAGCCTGGCATCCTCCGCCCGCGCCGGTCGGATCGGCAGTTCCAAACCGCTTTCGCCGGTAAAGACCGTCAGCGTCACCTTCTCCGGCGAGGGCCAGACGATCGGCCAATAGGAAGACGAGATGGCGACACGGAGGCGGCTGCCCACCCCCAGCTTCTGCGCGCAGACATTGAGCTTGAAGGCAACGTCATAGGCCTTGCCCGGTTCCAGCGCCTCCAGCTTCTCATGCCCATTGCGGTGGGTAAGGTTGAGGAGGCCGTAGGAGAAGCGCGTGGCGCGGCCGTCGGGCAGCACCTCGGAGAGGGTGACGGCAACCAGGGCGGAAGGCTTGTCGGCGGCGATCCTCAGGCGGATCACCGGGGCGCCGACGAATTCCAGCGGCTCCTTCAGCACCTCGGTATCGAAGACCAGCGAGCCGCCGGCCTCGATGCGCTGGTCGATCGCCTGGTCGGGGGCGAGGCCATAGGGGCACCAGGCCCCGGCGGCAAGCCCCACCGTCTGGGGCGAGCAGATGGCGAGCGGTTCCACCACAGGTTTGGACCCGGGGGCCGCCAGCTCGCCCTTCGCCAGGGGATAGAGCGTCGGCTTGATGCGCGCGCTCGGCCAGACGTCCTCGGCGACCCAGCGGCCCGGCCGCTCGTCATATTTCGGCTGGGGCGGCACGGTGTCCTGCATCCAGACTCGCAGCATGGGTTCATCCATGATGCCGGTTTCCTTGCCCTTCAGCCATTTGTCCCACCAGCGCAAGCATTCCTGCAGGAAACCGATGCGCGGGCCCGGATAGGCGAAGTTCGGATATTTGTGCGCCCAGGGACCGATCAGGCCCTTTTTCGGGCAGGAGAGGTTTTCCAGCATGCGGAAGATCGGGTTGGTGTAGCCGTCGGCCCAGCCGCCCACCAGATAGACCGGACATTCCACCGCCGCGTAATCCTCGGCGATCGAACCGTGCTTGTAGAGATCGGCGCGGCGCTGGGTGCGGTGCCATTCCTCGAGCCAGAAACCGGAGCCTTCCAGGCGCTGGCGCCACATGTCGCGCCATTTGTCGCCGACCAGCGCCGGGTCGGGCGGGGCGGCGTTATAGGCGAACATGGTCGAGCCCCAGTTGAGCTTGTCGACCAGCAGGCAACCGCCCATGAAATGGATGTCATCGGCATAGCGGTCGTCGGTCGAGCAGAGCGAGATGACCGCCTTCAATTGCTTCGGCCGGCACGCCGCCACCTGAAGGCCGTTGAAGCCGCCCCAGGAGATGCCGATCATGCCGACATCGCCGGTGCACCATTTCTGCTGCTCGAGCCAGGCGAGGATCTCGAGGCAGTCATCCTGTTCCTGCTTCAGGTATTCGCCCTTCAGCACGCCTTCGGATTCGCCCGACCCCCTGATGTCGACGCGGACACCGGCATAGCCGTGGCCGGCGAAATAGGGATGGTTGAGCGCATCGCGCTCGGTCGTGCCGTCGCGCTTGCGATAGGGCAGATATTCCAGGATCGCCGGCACCGGATTCTTCTCGGCATCTTCCGGCAGCCAGATCGTGGCGGAAAGCACCACACCGTCCTTCAG
Organism: Dongia mobilis; assembly: GCF_004363235.1. GTDB lineage: Bacteria > Pseudomonadota > Alphaproteobacteria > Dongiales > Dongiaceae > Dongia > Dongia mobilis. Next base: position 85,256 of record NZ_SNYW01000006.1, on the reverse strand, counting down.
CGGAATCTGGACATGATGCATCACCTTGATCTTGTGCGGGAAGTCGCTCCGGTAAATCACGATTGGTCTCCTTGCTTCGGGTCGGTCAGTCGATGAGCGGGTAGTGGCAGCGGACCATGCGGCCATCGCCCAGTGTCTGCTGGGCTGGCATCTCGGCGCGGCAGAGATCGGTGGCATGAGGGCAGCGCGCGTTGAACTCGCAGCCCTGCGGGCGCCTGGCGATGCTCGGCACCTCGCCTTCGATCGACACCAGGCGGCGGCGCTGCGTCGGATCGGGCCGTGGGATGCCGTCGACCAGCGCCCTGGTATAGGGATGCGCCGGCCGCGCAAAGATCGCCGTGGCGTCGCCCATCTCGATGATGCGCCCGAGATACATGATGGCGAGCCGGTCGCTGATATGCCGCACGACGGGCAGGTTGTGCGAGATGATGAGATAGGTGAGGCCGTGCTCGGTCTGCAGCCGCCGCATCAAATTCAGCACATCGCCCTGGACCGAGACATCGAGCCCGGCGGTAGGTTCGTCGGCGATGATAAGGTCGGGCTCCAGCGCCAGGGCGCGGGCGACACCGACCCGGCGCGCCTGGCCGCCCGACAACTGATGCGGATAGCGCGCGAGCAGGTCGCGCGGCAGGTTGACCATGTCGGCGAGCCTTACCGCCAGTGCGTCGCGGTTGCCGGATGCAGGACGGTGCACGTCGAAAGGTTCGAGGATCAGCGACTTGACCGTCTGGCGCGGGCTCAGGGAACCGATCGGGTCCTGGAACATCATCGCCATGTTCTGGCGCAGCGGGCGAAGCTCGCCTTCGCCAAGGCCGATCAATTCGCGCCCCTTGAAGGTGACCGAACCGGCCTGCGCCTTGACCAGGCCCAGCATGGCACGGCCGAGCGTCGTCTTGCCCGAACCGCTTTCGCCGACGAGTCCCAGTGTTTCGCCGGGTTTGAGATCCAGGCTGACATCGACGAGGATATCGATCGAGGTCTTGAGGCCGGGATTCAACAGGGCGGCCACCGGACCGCGCACTTGAAAGCTGACGGCGAGGTTGCGCACGGCGACCAGCGGGGCAACATCCCCGGCGATCGCCGGCACCACCTCGTCCTGCGCAGGTGCGGGTGCTGCCGCATGCATGACTGGACGCACGCCATCCAGCAGGTGGCAGGCGGCGACATGGCCCTCGTCCGCCTTGTTGAGGCGCGGCTTCTCTTCGCGGCAGCGCGCGAAGGCGTGGGGACAACGGTCAACGAAGACACAGGCCCTCGGCGGGTGACGAAGATTGGGGAGTTCCCCGGGAATCGTCGGCAGGATGCGCGTGCGTTCGAGGACCCGCGCCGGATCGCAATCGATCAGGGCCCTGGTATAGGGATGCGACGGGTTGGCGAAGACCGACTGGATGTCGCCGCGCTCGACGACCTCGCCCGCATACATGACGACGATCTCGTCGCAAAGCTCGGCCACCAGCCCCAGATTGTGCGAGACGATCATCATCGTGGTCTGGAACTCGCGCTGTAATTCCCGCAGCAGGTGGATGACCTGGGCCTCCATGGTGACGTCGAGGGCCGTGGTCGGCTCGTCCGCGATGACGAGATCGGGATGCATGAGGAGCGCCATGGCGATGCCGGTGCGCTGGCGCATGCCACCGGAAAACTGGTGCGGAAACTGGGCGATGCGCTGCTCCGGGTCCGGGATGCCGACCCGGCGCATCATGGCGATGGCATGGGCGATCTTCTCGGCGCGGCTCGCCTTCTGGCGATAGGCGATGTCGAGGAATTGCTGCAGATAGGATTTGACCGGGATCTGCGAGGTCATCGGGTCCTGGAACACCACACCAGCCTGGGCACCGCGGAAGGCGCGCAGGGCATCGGCATCGAGCTGCAGCAGATCGCGGCCGTTGAAATCGATCCGACCTCCGGTGACGGCGCCGTTCTCGGCCAGGAGCCGCAGCATCGCCCAGATGACGGTGCTCTTGCCCGAGCCGCTTTCGCCAACGATGCCGAGAATGCGGCCGCGCGGAACATCCAGATTGACGTTGCGCAGGGCCCGGACCGGCCCGCGCCCGGTTTCAAAGGTGACGCTCAAGTCGCGAATCTCGACCAGATTGTCGCCAAGCTGATGATCGGGGCGCGGCGCATCCATCATCAGCGGCCTTTCCCGAGGCGGGGGTCGAAAATGTCGCGCAAGGCCTCGCCGAGGAAGGTGAAGCCCAAGGTGGTGAGGACCAGGGGCACGCCGGCGGCCACCACCGGCCAGGGCGTCTCGCGGATGAGCAGATAGCCCTCGTTGAGGATGCTGCCCCAGCTGGCCGTCGGCGGCAGGACGCCGAGGCCGAGGAAGGAAAGCCCGGCCTCCACCGTCACCACCACGGGGACATCCATGGCGGCCAGGATGAACATCGGCCCGATGACATTGGGCGTCACATGGCGCCAGAGGATGCGGGCGGTGCCGACCCCCAGCGCGCGCTCCGCCAGGATGAACTCGGTGTTCTTGAGCGCCAGGGTGGCGGTGCGCACCAGGCGCGCATAGCCGGGGATCGTGGTGACGATAACGATGGCGAGGACCAGATTGAGGCTGGGCCCCAGCAGTGCCACGGCAGCCAGCGCCATGACGATGGTCGGGAAGGACCGTACCACGTCGAAGAGCAGCAGCAAGAAATTGTCGAGCCAGCGCGGCCCGAAGCCAGCCAGCATGCCGAGCAGCAGGCCGAAGACCAGCGAGACCGAGATGCCGATCGCGGCCACCTGCAGGGCGACGCGGCCGCCATAGATGACGCGGGAATAGGTGTCGCGACCCAGCTGGTCGGTCCCGGCCCAGTGCTCCAGCGTCGGGCCGGAGAGGCGCGCCGGGATGTCGAGCGCGAAGGGATCATGTGTCGCAACGAGCGGCGCGAAGATGGCGCTGGCGAAGAACAGCAGGACCAGGACGAGGCCGGTCATGCCCTGCCAGTTGGCAAGCAGGCGCCGGAGCTTGATCCAGCCCTCGGCCTCGCGCCGCGCCGGCGCGCTGTCAGAGGGAATCGCGGACACGGGGATCCAGCCAGGCGACCAGCAGATCGGCCGCAAGCGTGATGAGGACATAGAGGGCGGTGATGATCAGCACGGCGCCCTGCACGACCGGGAAGTTGCGATTGACCACCATGTCATAGATCAGCTTGCCCGCACCGGGGCGGGTGAAAACGATCTCGGCAAAGACGGCACCGGAGAGGAGGCCGCTGAAGCCGATGCCGACAAGCGTGATGGTCGGCAACACGGCGACCTTGAGGGCGTAGCGGAAGACGACGGTACGCTCGCGCAGGCCGAAGGCGCGGGCGGCGCGGATATAGTTCTCGCTCATCACCTCCAGCATCGAGGCCCTGACCATACGGGCGAGATAGCCGACCCAGCCGAGGCCGACCGCGAAGGCCGGCAGGATGAGATGAACCGCCTGATCGAGATAGTCGCCCGGGTCGCCGGCCCCGATCACCGGCAGCCATTTCAGCATCACGGCAAAAACCAGCAGCGACCAGATCGAGACCAGGAACGAGGGAATGGCGATGGTGGCGACCGAGAGCAAACCGGTGACACGGTCGAACCAGGAATTGGGCCGGACCGCCGAGAGGCAGCCCAGGGGAATGCCGATCAGCGCCGCCCAGGCCAGCGCGACGATGGCAAGGACCAGCGTATTGGGGAGGACCTCCAGCACGATGGTCAGCACCGGCCGGTTGGAGAAAACATCGGCGCCAAGGTCCCCGGTAAGGGCATTGGTGACGTAGATCCAGAATTGCGTGAGGATCGGCTCGCCAAGACGCATCTTCTCGGCATAGCGAGCGATGACCTCGGGTGTGGCACGGGGCCCGAGCGCGATGCGCGCCGGGTCGCCGGGAATAAGGTGCAGCAGCAGGAACAGCGTCAGCAGTGCGCAGAGCACGATGACAGCGGAAAGACCCAGTCGCTTGACGAAATAGGACCACATGGGCGCTGGCGTGCGAGAGATGGTAAGTGCGGCGGCCAGCCGGCCGCCGCACATCCATTCTCCTCCGGCCCGATCAGGCGGACTTGAAGTCGCGCCAGATCATCTCGCCCGACGGCATCACCGTGATCTTCAGATCAGCCCGGTGCACGAAGGTCTCCGGTTCGTGGTTGATCCAGACATAGGCGCCGGTATCCTCCATGATCTCCTGCATGCGCAGGTAGATCTCGGCCCGCTTCGCCTCGTCGGATTCGACCTGACCTTCCTTGTAGAGGCGGTCGAATTCCTCGTCCTTCCAGCGCTCCCAGTTCCAGACGCCGACCTGGTCGCTGGTGAACCATTGCGTGGCCTCGTAGGGATCGGTGTTGGTGCCGAAGCGCATCAGCCAGAGCTGCAGATTCTTGTAATCGCCCTTCTCCTGGTCGCCCATCTCCCAGAACGGACCCTCATCGACCGGGATCACCTTGACCGTGATGCCGACCGCCTGGAGTTGCGCCTGGATGATCTGCGCCGCCAGCACGCGCTCCTGCACATTGAGGGTTTTCAGTTCCAGCTCGAGCCCGCTGACCCCGGCTTCGGCCAGGAGCGCCTGGGCCTTGGCCGGATCGTAGGAATACTTGGTGGCGGTGCGGTGGCCGATCAGGCCGGGGCAGATGATGCCGTTCGATTTCGCGGTGGTGCCGGAATAGGCGCCGTCGATAACCTGCTGGGCATCGACCGCGTGCTGGATCGCCTGGCGCACCTTGATGTCGGCCAGCTTCTCGTTCTCGGTGTTCATGCCGAGCCACATGTATTGCAGCGCGCCCGCCACGGTGACAGTGCTGTTCGCCGGCGGCGTCTCGAGATAGCGCGCATGGGTGGCGGCCGAAATCTTGGTGGCCATCACCTCGCCCGCTTCAAAGGCGAGTTCCGCGGCGGAGCCTTCCTGGATGATCAGGCATTCGACCTCCTCGAAGGCCGGCTTCGGCCCGGTCCAGTCGGGGTTGGCCTTGAACACGAATTTCTGCTGCGGCACCCATTCGAACAGGTAGGGGCCGCAGGTCGCCGGGATTTCAGTGGTGTATTTCTCGCCCTCGACCTTGGCCATCGCCGCCTTGCTGAGAATGCCGCCGGTGCCGCTGGCCAGCGCGATGATGACGAAGGGGGCGAAGGGCTGGGAGAGAACCAGGGTGCCGCTGTACTTGTCGGTCACCTCGACCCGGTCGAGCTGCTCGAAATTGCCCTTCCAGTCGCCGGTCTTCATGCGCTCGTAGGAATACTTCACATCCTCGGCGGTGAGTTCGCCATTGCCGCCGGTCCACATGAAGCCGGATTTCAGGGTGAAGTCGAAATGGGTGTCGTCGCGCTGCTCGAACTTCTCGACATAGGCCGAGGGTCGCCAGCCATAGGAACCGTCGGCATCGTCGAACTCGACCAGCGCCGGCAGCACCGCCTTCTGGATCTCGATCTCGGAACCGCCGACCATATAGGCCGGGTCGAGAAGATTGATGTCGCTGTCGACACGGACGATCAACTTCTTCACCTGCGCCATCGCCTCGCCGGCGAATAGCGGCAGGCCGAAGAAGCCGGCGGTACCGATGGCGCCGGATGTTGCCAGGAACGAACGCCGGTCTAGCTTTAACGTGGACATATTGCCCTCCTGCCTGTTTGGACCTTCGTCGCGCTTATGCGCTCGTGGTGAGATTCTGATTGAACCTGGCATTCTCGGGATGCCATTGGGAATTCCGTATTCCAGGACCGCCGGCGAAGTGGGCCGGCTGCAATCCCCAACCTGTATACAGTTTGCGCGGGACAGTGTAAACCGGGCGCCGGCGCCAGCAATCCTCACGCCTGGACAGAGAGGTCGCCGCGCACCGAAAGGCTGTTGGTCGACGGCCATCCTTGGCTATATTGACGCGCAATTCGCGCACCAGTTCAAGCAGTCCGAGATCCAGCCAGATGCCGCCAGAGAATTTTGGGACGGGGAATGCCCGCTCGGAGAATTTCCGCCCGGAAAAAATCTGCCCGGAAGAAATCCGTCCCGAGACCATCCGCGTCGCGCAGACCGTGCTGCCCTGCCGCGACCTTGGTGCGATGCTGGCCTTCTTCACCGAAAAACTGGGTTTCCGCGTCAGCATGATCGTGCCGGCGGACGCCCCGGCAGTCGCGGTGATTGCCGGGCATGGCACGATCCTGCGCCTGGAGCAGGATGCAGGTGCGCCCGCCTCAACCCTGACCCTGCTTTTGCTGTGCGACGGTAAGCCGGCGGCAGCCGAGATCACGGCCCCGGATGGCACGCGCATCCGGTTTGCCGAGGCGCAGCCGGCCATGGTGGTGCCGCCGGGCGAGCAGGCCTTTATCCTCAGCCGCAACGACGATCCTGCCGGCTGGGGCACGGGTCGTGCCGGCATGCAGTATCGCGACCTAATCCCCGGGCGCCTCGGCGGGCGCTTCATTGCCTCGCATATCCGCATCCCGGGCAGCGGGCCGGTGCCGGACTACGTGCATTTCCACAAGATCCGCTTCCAGATGATCTTCTGCAAACAGGGGGCGGCCAAGCTGGTCTATGAGGACCAGGGCGACCCGTTCTGGCTGGAGGCCGGCGATTGCGTATTGCAGCCGCCGGAGATCCGCCACCGCGTCCTCGAATCGCGCGATCACCTGGAAGTGGTCGAGATCGGCTGCCCGGCGGTGCACGAGACCTTCGCCGACCACAACATGACCCTGCCCACCGGACGTCTCCTGCCGGAACGCGATTTCGGCGGGCAGCGCTTCGTCCGCCACGTTGCCGCGGAAACGCCCTGGCAGGGCTGGCTGGCCCCGGGCTTCGAGGCGCGCGATACCGGCATCGGCAAGGCAACACAAGGTCTCGCCCGGGTCGAGGTCATCCGGCCGGTCGGCCGGGCCGGCGCTTCGCTGCGCCATGGCGGCGAGTTCCGCTTCCTGTTCGTTCTGGCGGGCGACGCCACCTTCCGCGCGCCGCTATATGGCGACCACCACCTCAAGGACGGCGACAGCATTGTGATTCCGGCCGGTACCGATTGCGACCTTGCCGCCGCTGACGGCGCGGCATTGCTCCACGTCATGCTGCCGGACTGAGGGCGGTCGATGCATCCCCGCCAGCCAGCCCTTCACCATCTGGTCGAGACGATCGACGTCCATCTCTCGTCCTGCACCCGCGAGGTAGCGGGCATTGCCGAGATACGCGCGGCTCTTGCCGCCTTCCGCTGCCGGATCGTCCCGCGCGACCTGCCGGAACGGCAGTCGCGGCCGGCCATCGGCGATCTCGACGCCATCCTGGAATTGGTCGCGCGCCAATCGGGCGCGGAACTGGCCGCCGCCATCCGCGCCGCTTTGCCATGGCTCAACTGGGTGACCTACGGCGCCTATCCGCTGGCAGAGATCGGTCCGCGTTTTCCGACGCATCATGCATTTGCCAGTCTGTCGGCACTGTATGACCCCGAATACGCCCTCGATTTCGACCTCGGCCTGTTCCTGATCGCGCCCTTCACGCTCTATCGCGATCATCGCCACAAGGCCCCCGAACTCTATCTGCCGCTGACCGGTCCGAGCCTGTGGCGATTCGGCCTGGAGGACAGCTGGCAGAAGCGCGAGGCCGGCGAGCCGGTCTGGAACCCGCCCTTCGCGCTCCATGCAACGCGGGTCGAGGCGGTGCCCTTCCTCTGCCTCTATGGCTGGTCGCGCGATGTGCACTTTCCGGCCGGCGTCGCGCCGGCCGGGGATTGGCGCGAAATCGAAGCGCAGCTCGCCCAACAGGGATCGACATCAGGAGATTTGCCGTGACCGACAAGACAGCCATCATCACCGGCGCCGGCACCGGCGTCGGCAAGGCCATCGCCGGCGGCCTGGTCGGTGCCGGATTCATGGTCGCCCTGGTGGGCCGACGCCGCGAATTGCTGGAAGCCGCCGCGCGGGAGATCGATCCCGGGGCCGCGCGATCGCTGGTCCTTCCGGCCGATATCGGCGACCATGATGCCGTCGCCAGGCTGTTCGCCGCCGTGAAGGAAAAATGGGGCCGGCTCGATCTGCTGGTCAACAATGCCGGCATGGGCGCGCCGGCCATCCCGATGGAGGACTTGACGCCGAAGCAGTGGAACGACGTGGTCGCGGCGAACCTCACCGGCGCCTTCTTCTGCACCCAGCAGGCCATCCGGATGATGAAGGCGCAATCGCCGCAGGGCGGACGCATCATCAACAACGGCTCGATCTCGGCGACGACGCCGAGGCCGCATTCGGCGCCCTATACCGCCACCAAGCATGCCATCACCGGCCTCACCAAATCGACCGCCCTTGACGGGCGGCCCTTCAACATCGCCTGCGGCCAGATCGACATCGGCAATGCGGCGACGCCGATGACGGCAAAGATGGCGACCGGCGTGTTGCAGGCCAATGGCAGCGTCGCCGCCGAGGCGACCATGGACCCGAAGCATGTCGCCGATGCGGTCGTCTACATGGCGAGCCTGCCGCTCGATGCCAACGTGCTGACCATGACGGTGATGGCGACCCAGATGCCCTTCGTCGGGCGTGGCTAGTCGGCGCGGCGGCGGCCGGACAATCGGGGCAGCCTGGCGACAGGGAGGCCCATCAGGCCGCGCGGCAGGAAGATGACGAAGCCGGCCAGGATCAGCCCGAGGCCGATATCGCGCCAATCGCCGAATTCGCGCATCGCCTCGTCGGTCAGCATCAGGATGAGGGCGCCCAGAAGCGGCCCCCAGATTGTGCCGATGCCGCCCACGACGATCATCGACATGAGGAAGAGCAGCAGCGAGATCGAGAAGACCGTGGGCCCGATCGCCGCGAAATTGATGGCATAGAACGAGCCGGCGAGGCCGGTGAAGAAGGCCGAAAGGGCGAACAGCCAGAGCTGATACTTGAACTTGGAGACGCCGCGCGACATGGCGCAGCCGGGATTGTCGCGCAAGGCCTGGAAGGCGAGGCCCATCGGCCCCCGGATGATGGCGAGCGAGAACAGCACGGCGAGCGCCAGCAGGAAGAGGCCGACATAAAAATGCGCCACATACCACTTGCCGCCGAGCAGCTCGCGGAAGCCGAGATCACCGAAACGGGTGAAGCCGCGCACGCCGCCGAAGAAGGGCATGCAGCCCGAGGGCGGGTTGGTGAAGCAGGCGGTGTCGTTGGTGATGAGCAGATAGAGCATCTGCGCCACCGCGAGCGTCAGCAGCGCCACATAGGGCCCCTTGAGCCGGAGGCAGGCCGCCCCGACCAGGGTCGAGACGAGCACGGTGACGAGTGCCGCAATCGGCATGGCGAGCAGCATCGGCAGCTCGAAATAGTAGCCGAGCATGGCGGTCGAATAGGCGCCGACGGCGAAGAGCGCCATCTGCGCCAGCGAGAAGATGCCGCCAACACCCAGCACCAGGTTCCATTGCGTCACCACGATCGCCCAGATGAAGAACAGCGTCGCCTGGGTGACGATGTAGCGCATGCCGGTGACAAGCGGGATGAGCGCGGCGAGGGCCACCAGCACGGCGAGGATGAGAAGGTCGCGACGGGTCGGCATCAGAGGCGCACCACCTGGCGGCGGCCGAACAGCCCGAAGGGCCGCCAGATCAGTACCAGGATCACCAGCAACAACAGGATGGCGAAGCTGTACTGGACCCCCAGCACATATTGCGCCATCGCCTCGAGGAGGCCGAGCACGATCGCCGCCGCGACCGCGCCATAGACATTGCCGAGACCGGCCACCACGCAGATGATGAAGGCCTTCAGCATCGGATCGCCGCCCATATTGGGCAGCAGGCTGGAGAGCGACGAAATCATCACCCCCGAGATCGCGGCGAGGCCGCCGGAGAGTGCCAGCACCTGGGCATAGACAAAGGAAACGCGGACACCCATCAGCTGTGCTGCCTCGCGGTTCTGGGCGGTGGCGCGGATGGCGCGGCCCAAACGCGTCCGCTGCAGCAGCAAGGCCAGTCCCGCCATGAGCAGGAGGGCGAGGCCCAGGATCAGCAGGTTCTGGTTGGGCACATGGACCTGGCCGATCACGATGGCACCGGAGAGGTTGAAGGGCTGCGGCGTCGGCTGCGGACCGAACAGGCGCAGCACGATGTTCTCGATGATGGCGCCGATGCCGATGGTGGCGATGAAGATGCGCGTCTCGAAATTCTCGGCCCGCAGCATCGGTCGTGCCGCCACCAGGAAGATGGCGAGGCCGGCCACGCCGCAGACGACCATGGCGCCGAGGAGTCCAATCAGCGGATGCAACCCCAGATGCGCCATGGCGAAATAGCAAACATAGCCACCCAGCGCCAGCAGCGCGCCATGCGCCATATTCAGCATGTTGAGCGAGCCATAGACCAAAGCGAGGCCGATGGTGGAGATCGCATACATGGCCCCCATGGTGAGGCCGGAGGCGATGATCTGGACAATGACATCCATGGGCTGACCTCAGGCGCCGAGATAGGTTGCGAGGATTTCGGGCCGCGCCATCAATTCGGCGCCGGCGCCGCTCCAGACCAGGCGGCCATTGTCGAGCAGGGCCATCAGGACCGCCTTGTCGGCGACGCGGGCGGCATTTTCCTCGACCACCAGGACAGCGCGGCCCGAGCGGGCGAGCTCATCAACCACCTCGTAGATCTGATCGATGACGATGGGGGCAAGACCCAGCGACGGCTCGTCCAGCATGAGGAGGCGCCCGCCTGCCATCAGACCGCGCCCGATGCCGACCATGCGCCGCTCGCCTCCCGAGAGCGTGCTGGCGATCTGGGCGCGGCGGTCGCGCAATTTGGGCAGCAGCGCAAAGACCTCCTCGAGACGCCGGCCGCTTTCGGCGGCGGCCTGCGGCAGATAGGCACCCATCAGCAGGTTCTCGAGCACGGTCAGTTCCGGGAACAGCATGTCGCCCTGGGGCACATGGATGATGCCGGCGGCGACAATCTCGTCGGGACGGCGGCCGCCGATATCATGACCGTCGAAGACTATGCGCCCGGCCTTCAAGGGCATGAGGCCGGAAATGGCCCGCAGCAGCGTCGTCTTGCCATGACCGTTGGGGCCGATGATCGCGGTCATGCCGCCATCGGCGACGGCAAGCGAGACCTCGCGCAGGACCGTCTGGTTGCCATACCCGGCACTGATGCCGTCAAGTTGCAGCAGTGCGGTCATGCCGATACCTGCTGCATCAGGGCGCCAAGGCGCTGCGAGGCGCCTTCGCCCAGATAGACATCGACCACATTGCGGTCGTGCACCAGACCCTGTGGCGAGCCTTCATAGATCTTCTCGCCGTGATGCATGATGAGAACCCGGTCGGAGAGCTGGACCAGGAAGCGCATCACATGCTCGATCAGGATGATGGTGATGCCGCGCCCGACGATGCGGCGCGTCACCTCCATGACGAGGTCGATCTCCTTCGGGTTCAATCCGCCCACCGGCTCGTCCATCAGCAGCAGCTTCGGGTTGCTGGCGAGGGCACCGGCCAGCATCAGCAGCTTGCGGTCGACCACCGGCAGCCGGCCGGTCAGTTCGTCTCCCTTGTCGGCGAGGCCCACCAGTTCGAGCGCTTCACGCACCTGGGCGTCGCTATCGCTGCCGAAGCGGAAGCCCGGGATGCGGCGGTTGCGCCGGCCGAAATAGGCGGCGACGCGGACATTGTCGCGCACACTCATGGAATCGAAGCCGGCATTGAGCTGATAGGTACGGGCAATGCCGGCATGGCAGACGGCGTCCGGCGGCAGGCGCGTGATATCGCGGCCCTGAAAGATGATCTCGCCCGAACTCGCCGGATTGAGGCCGCTGATGGCCTCGAAGAGGGTGGTCTTGCCGGCGCCGTTGGGCCCGCCGATACCCAGCACCTCGCCGGCTTTCACCTTGACACTCAGATTGTTGACCGCCGCCAGGGCACCGAAATGCTTGGAGACGTTGCGGCAGGTCAGCAACGGCTCCTCCATCTGGTCATCCCCGGCGGCAGTCTCCATGCGTGTCAGGTCCCGCTGTCAGTCCGGCCGCGTCAGCCCTTGATCCAGGGCGGCAGTTGGAAGCTGGTCGTCGCATAGGGCGGCGGCGCGATCAGGCCACCGCTCTTGGTCTGGTCCTGAATCTGCAGGAACTGGTGCGGCATGCCAAGCGAGGAATCGGCGACCTGGGTCGGGTAGGAATAGGCCGCATTCTCGTTCGGCACGAAGCGCGTGACGCCGGTGACGCCGCGATAGATGAGCGCGTTCATGCGCGCGGCAACCTTGCGGTTCTGCTCCTCATTGCCGGGTTCGCCGGTGCCGCCGGCCAATGCCGCCGCCGTCGCCCAGACATAACAGCCGTCATAGGGCTGGGCGCCGGAATTGTGGCCGGCATTGGCGCCGAACTTCTCCTTGTAGCGGGTCTCGAAGGCGGTGCCGATCTCGTCCTGGAGTGCCCCCACCAGGGTGGCATAGACGACGCCGACCGAGGCCTCCTTGGCGATCTCGCGGAAGGCCGGAATCGACGGGCCGTATTGCATGTAGACGAGGCTGGGGGTCGGGTTGGCGGCGAACTGCACCATGAACTGGGCCAGATCGGCCGGCAGGAAATGGGTGATGGCAATGACCGATGGCGGGTCCTGGCGGATCTTGGCGAGCGTCGGACCCCATTCCGAGATGGGCACGTTCACGGTCTCGAACAGGCTGATCTCCCAGCCGTAATCGGCACCGGTTTCCTTGATCGCATTGGCGATGTTGGCGGCATAGACACCGGCCGAGAGTACCACCGCCATCTTGTTGTTGGTGCGCTTGTATTCGCCGCGCTCCTCCAGGCCCTGCACGAATTTGAGGAAGCCTGGGCCGTACCAGAATTCGGCCGGATCGCCCTGGAACGAGCCGAAATAGCGCGCCGGGTCGGATTTGATGAGGTTGTTGTGCCCGATCGTGGTGTCGTAATGGACATAGATGATGCCGGCATCGGCGATCACGTCCTGCACGGCGGCACCGGAGCCGATATTGTAGCCGTTGATGACGGCATGCACCGCATGGCGGTCGATCAGGCGCTGCACCGCCTGGACATTGGTCGGATCGCCCATCTGCTTGGTGTCTTCGAAATAGGGTTCGAGCGGGCGCCCGAGGATGCCGCCCAGCGCGTTGATTTCCTCGCAGGCAAGCTCGAGGCCGTTCTTGAACTCGACCCCGTCGGCCGCCGCGAAATCGGTGAGCGGCGCCGCCTGGCCCACCGGGATGGGGTCGCCGGAAGCGCGGGCGCCGTCATTGATGCCGGCCAGCACGGCGGCACCGGTGCCCATGGCGGCTGCACCCTTGAGGAACACGCGGCGGCTGGGGATGATATTGGGCTTCTTGATCGTCTCGGACATCTTGGCATCTCCCTCGGACAGCCGCGGTGAAGCTTGATCGGGCTGCTGCCGGCGCGGCTGATCCGGCGCGAACCTTGCAATGGACGCAGTCTAGCGGATATTGGCGAGGAGCTGCTCCGATCTCTCGATCGCGGCCAGCTGGTGAGGCTGCAGATCCTGCTGGCCCCAGCTCGACATCGGCCCGGCCCAGGGATCCTCGACATGGGTCCTGATGCCGGAGAGCTCCTCCAGCACAGCAAGGCCGCAATAGGGCACATACATCGGCGAATAGCCGCCCTCATGCGACATGACGAGGCGGCCGCCGCAAAGCTCGTCGGCAGCCTGCATAAGAAGGCGCGTCATGCGGCGGTAGCCCTCGGCCGTCACCATCATGCGGCCCAGCGGATCGACGCCGGAAGCGTCGAAGCCGGAAGGCACCGCGATCAGTTCCGGCTTGAACCTGCGCAGGGCCGGAATCACCACGCGCTCGAAGGCGGTGATATAGGCGCCGTCACCACAGCCCGGCGGCAGCGGCAGGTTGATGTTGTAGCCCGCACCCTCGCCCGTGCCGTTCTCCTCGATGCCGCCGGAATTGGCGGGGTAGAGATTGTCCTGGTGCAGCGAGATGGTGAGCACGTCCTTGCGATCGTAGAAGGCCGATTGGGTGCCGTTGCCGTGATGTACGTCCCAATCGACCGTGGCGATGCGCTTCAGGCCGTGGGTTGCCTGCGCATGCAGGATGGCGATGACGACATTGCCGAACAGGCAGAAGCCCATGCCGAGATCGGCTTCGGCATGGTGTCCGGGCGGGCGCACCAGGGCATAGGCGTTCTTCACCCTTCCCTCGATCACGGCGTCGAAGGCCGCCATGGTGCCGCCGGCCGAAAGCTGGCCGATCTCGAAGCTGCCCCGGCCGAATGGGGTGAGCGGGCTGGCCTCGCCACCGTTCTCGGCGGACAGTTTCTTGATGCGCGCGATATAGGGGCGGGTATGGAAGCGCGCGATCTCGTCCTCGCTGGCGTAGCGCGCCTTCACCGGCACCAGTTGATCGAGCAGGCCGCTGACCTCGAGGAGGTTGCGCAGGCGCCGCTTGGTCTCCGGATTCTCGGCATGCTCGCCGGGCTGGATGGTGAGGCTGGGGGCAAAGACCTGCGCCCAGTTCCAGGTGTTGTGCCACATGTAAAGTTCGTGGAAGACGAAACCCGTCGCCATCGATCTTGCCTCCGTGATGCTCCGCCGGCTTGCTGCCGGTCGAATTGTCACGAGACTGGCCGAAGAAGCGCCGACTGTCCCGCCCCGGACGGGTAACGGGTGGCAAAAAGAACCCACCCGAACGGGTGGTGGCCGCGATCACCCCCTGGCTGCTTCCCCGCCAAGGCCGATCTGCTGCAGGCGCAAGACCGCCTGGGTGCGGTTGGCGACGCCGAGCTTGCCGAAGATGTTCTTGAGGTGCCATTTCACGGTGTCGGGCGCCATGCCGAGGGCACGCGCCATGTCGCGGTTGCTGTGGCCGGCCGAGAGCAGGCGGAGGACCTCGGTCTCGCGCTGGCTGAAATCGGGATCCGCCCTGCGGCCGCCGCGCGGCGCCGGCGCGCGCTCGGCGCGTTCGCAGAACTGGCCCAATTCCTCGATATAGCTGCCGGCTGGCGTATCGCCGGACCAGCTCGGCATGCGGCCGCGCGCAAAATCTATCACCTCGCGCATCGCCGACCCCTCGTCGATGAGCGTACGCATGGCGCGCTGCGGCGCGCAGATCGCGACCGCATCGACCGCCGCCGCCAGCGCGGACAGGGCATCGCCGGCGCGATAGGCGGCGATGGCGGACAGCGCCCGCACCTGGGCCAGGCGCCGCAACCGCCCATCGGCACGCATCTTTTCGGCAACCTGATCGAGCAGTCGCTGTGCCGCCTGCGGCCTGGCTTCGGCGATCTGCAGCCGGGCGAGCGCCAGATATTCAGGCTCGGTCGAAGGCGACAGATCGGCGCCCGGCCGGCGCGTCTCTGGCCGGCGTGCCTCCGGATCAATGCCGCGGGCCAGCAGTGCATAGCGTGCGGCCCCCACATCGCCGCGCTTCAGCAGCAGGCGCACGCGCTCGTTGAGGGCGGCGGCGGTGAGGCGGTGATAGCGCTTTTCGATGCCGAGGCGCTCGGCCCGTTCCAGCACCGCCATTGCCTCGTCATGGCGGCCGCGCGCGGCGGCGAGGCGCGCCAGGTGCAGCTTGCAGGCCATTTCATGAACGACGAGGCCGCATTCCTCGATCACCTGCCGATGCTGGTGCAGCAGGCGCTCGGCCGCCCCCAGATCGTTCCATTCATAGAGCAGCTCGACCTCGAAGATCGCCACCATCGCCTCGGCATAGGAGCCGGCGCCGAGTTCGGCTCGGGCCTGCTGGGTCGCCCGCGCGAAAAGCTCGGCGGCACCCTGGAGATTGCCGGCCGCCTTTTCGGCGAGGCCCAGGATGAGGTCGGAATAGACCACGCCGAAGACCGACTGCGCCGCCGCATGGGTGTCGCGCGCCCTGAGACTGGCCAGACGCGCGCCGTCGAGGTCGCCCAGCGAAAGCGAGCAGAAGCCGAGGATATTGCCGATGGTGCCCTTGAAGAAGGGCTGGCTTTCCGGCACCTGGTCCTGCCACTGGCGGATGAAGGCCTGGGCCGAGCGGGAGCGGTCTGCCGCCGAGATCACGCCGGCAGTGAGCGTGCGCAATTCGGCCAGCATCGCTTCGGCCTCGGCACCGGCAAGGCTGCCTTGCGCGATGGCGGCGCGGATATTGCGCTTGGCGGCCCGCAGCGTGCGCGCACCCTCTTGCGGGCGGCTCATGTGGAACTGAATCCAGACCTCGGCCAGCTGCAGTTTCGGCCGGCGGGCGATGAGATCGCGCGGTAGGCGCGCCAGCCAGGCGCGCACCGTGTTGAGATGGCTCGCCATGATGAGCGGCATGGCGCAATCCTCGACCAGGGCCGCGGCGCGGTCGGCCTCCCCCGCCGCCAGGGCATGGGCCACCGCCTCGGAGGTGAAGCCGTTGGCCGAGAGCCAGTCGGCGGCGCGGGCATGGAGCGCTGCGATCGCCGCCGGATCGCGCGTCGCTGCCAGGCGCGAGCGCAGGAAATCGGCGAACAGATGGTGATAGCGGAACCAGTGCCGCTCGGCATCGAGCGGGATCAGGAACAGGTTCGCCGCCTCGATCGCGCGCAGCAGGGTGGCACTGTCGCGCCGTCCCAGGACGGCATCGGCGAGCGGCGCCGAGAGGCGATCGAGGATGGCGCTTTCCACCAGGAAGGCGAAGATCTCCGGCGGCTGGCGATCCAGCACGTCCCCGGCCAGGAATTCGGCGATTTCGCGCTGGCTGCCCGAAAAATGGCGGATGAAATCGGCGCGCGCGGCGCGCTGTTCGAGCGAGAGCGAGGCCAGCTGCAGGCCGGCGACCCAGCCCTCGGTGCGATGCTGCAGGGTGACCAGATCAGCCATCGGCAGATCCATGGCCTGGGCCTCGTTGAGCAGACTCTCCGTCTCGTCCAGCGAGAAGCGCAGCTGCATGTCGTCGAGATTGATGAGCTGGCCCTTCACCCGCATGTTGGCGAGGCCGAAGGGCAAGGGACCGCGCGTCGCCACCACCAGATGCAGGCAGGCCGGCGCATAGGTCAGCAGCGCGTCGAGGAAGCGGCAGATCTCGGGTGCTTCCAGGAACTGGCAATCGTCCAGCACCAGGAAAAGCGGGCCGGAACGCTGGGCAAGGTCGTTGACGATCGATGTCAGGACGAAATCGACCGGGAGCAGCGGGCTTGACTGCATCATCACCGGCACCTGCCGGGCAATCGCCGGATCGGCGCGCTGGATTGCCGCCACCAGATAGGTCAGGAACCGGCCGATCTCGTTGTCGTCGCCGTCCAGCGCCAGCCAGCCAACCGCCGCGTCGCGGCCCTTGAGGGCCGCGATCCATTGCCCGAGCAGCGTGCTCTTGCCGAAACCGGGCGGCGCCGAAACCACGGCAAGGCGCGCCGACAGTGCCCCGTCAAGCTGGCGGATCAGCCGGGGTCGGGCAATCAACCCCGCACGCAGATGCGGCGGCCGCAGCTTGGTCTCGATCAGCATGGCGCTTGCGCTCTCCCTGCCGGCCCGCCCTTGTCACGCGGTCGTTTGCCGGCCACTGAGCTTATCGTCTGCTTTGGCGCAGAAGCAAGAATTCAGGCTGCGAAACGATTCAGCGAAAACGGCTGCACCAATGGCGCGGCACCGGTCATGGCGAGCCGCGCCGCCTGCTCGCCGACCGCCGGACCGATCTTGAACCCATGGCCACTGGATCCGCAGACCACGACCAGGCCCTCGACACCCGGCACCTGATCGATGATCGGGTTGTCGTCGGGGCTCATATCGTAGAGGCCGGCATAGCCCGGCCTGAGGCCCAGTTCCTGGAGGGCCGGCAGGCGCGGGAAAAGGTGGCCCAGAATGTCGATTGACTCGGATTCCTCGACGCCCTCCTTGTAGGTATCGGGGGTCTGGATCGCCTCCGGGCGCTTCAGGGCCTGGTTGCGGATGCCGGTGCCGCCGCCCGCCCAGGTCCCGGCCAGGATCACCCGGTCGCCGTCGGGCCTGGCATAGGAACACATCGTGTCGTCGCACCAGGCGAATGGCAGGTATTGCTTTGCACGACCGGAACCTTCCAGCACAGCCATTTCGTGGCGTTCCACATGGATCGGAAGATTGCAGCCGATCGCCGCCAGAAGCGGCTTGGTCCACACACCGGCGGCGACAATGACGCGAGAGGCAGCAAGGCGGCCATGATTGTGTGTCTCGACACCCTCGATGCGGCCATTGTCGACCACCAGCCGCACGACTTCGGTGTCGAGGAACATGTGACAGCCACGATCCTTTGCCCCCTTGGCGATGGCGTTGCAGGCGCCATGGGCATCAGCGTAGCCGTAATCGGGCTCCCACAGTCCGAGCGCGATGCCGTCGAGATTGAGACCGGGCGCGAGCTTGGCCATGTCCGCAGGCGAGAGATCCTCGATCGTTGACCCTTCGCCACGAATGCGCGCCGAAGCAGCGCGCCAATCGGCGGCGGCGTCGGGTCCGCAGGCCCAGAGCATGCCGATCTCGTGATGCATCTTCGCCTCGCCGGTCAATTCCGGAATGCGGCGCAGGATGTCGACGCCGCGGATGGCGAGTTGCGAGAGTTCGGGCTGCAAATAGAAGGCGTGGGTTACGGCCGAGGAGCGGCCGGTGGGGCCGCTGGCCGGGCGACTCTTCTCGACCAGTGCCACCTTGTGGCCCGCTCCCGCCAGAAAGAAGGCAGCCGATGCGCCGGCAATTCCGGCGCCGACCACGATCACGTCAAAGCTTTTCATCGCGACACCTCCTGTAGCTTTCGGGGGAACATACGGCTTCAGGCCGCCGCCAGTTCCTCGAGCAGTTGCACCGTTGTCACCTGGCGGCAATAGCCCTTGATGGCGCGCAGCGAGTTTTCGTGCCGCTCGCGCGAATAGGTGGCGCAGGCATCGGTGACCTGGGTCACCAGATAGCCGAGATCGCAGGCATCGCGGATCGCCGATTCGACGCATTGATCGGTGATGATGCCGCTGACGATCAGCTGCTTCACACCGAGATTCCGGAGGATGTAGTCGATATGGGTCGAGACGAAGACGCTGCTGGAGGATTTCGGCAGCCAGATCTCGTCATCGCCGGGCGCCAGCTCGTTGATGACGCGACCATCCCACGAGCCCCTGGGCACGTTGAAGCCGGTGATCTTGTAGTCGAGGGAACGGTCGCGCCCGTCCCTGGTCAGGCTCTCGATGGTGGTATACATGACCTCGATGCGCCTGTCCCGGCAGGCCTTCTGCAGGCGCTGCATGTTGGGAACGACGCTGGATTCAAGCTCGCCGAAGAACCAGCCATATTTGGCCTGGAAGGTGGTTTCGTCGAGATGCCTGAACTCGGCACCGTCGCGTTTGGCGGCGAAGTTCTGCACGTCGATGAAGAGAAGTGCCGTCTGCTTGGGAATGACCGGGACATCCCGGCTCAGAATTTCGCTCATGGGGACTTACCAACCGCTATAGGGGACGAGTTTTGCATCATCGAAGCGCCCGGCCGCGATGTCGGAAAGGGCTTCGTCGAAGATGGCCAGCGCCTTCTCCACGTCCTGCGCCGTGATGGTCAAAGGCGGCGTCAGCTCGATCACATTGCCGTAGAGGCCGCAATAGATGACCAGGAGCCCCAGTTCGAAGCAGCGATAGGCAAGCCGCGCCGCCTCGCGCCCGGCCGGCTCGCGCGTCGCGCGGTCCCGCACCAGTTCGACGCCCACCATGAGGCCGCGCCCGCGTACATCGCCGATGATGGGATACTTCCTCGCCAAGTGCCGCAACCCGTCCTGCAGCAGCTCGCCCATGCGGGCAGCATTTTCCTTGAGGTTCTCGTCCGACACCACGTCGATCACGGCGAGGCCCGCCGCCGCCGGCGCCGGCGAGCCGCCGAGCGTGAAGAGATTGTAGGTGTCGACGTCAAGGAGTTCGTGCCGTCCCACCACGGCGGAAAGCGGCAGGCCGCCGCCCAGGGGTTTCCCGAGGCTGATGGCGTCGGCGATCACCCCGGCATGTTCGAAGGCGAACCATCTGCCGGTCCGGCCCAGGCCCGTCTTCACCTCGTCGAACACCAGCCAGATGCCGGTCTCGTCGCACAGCCGGCGCAGGGCCGGTATGAAATTCTCCGGCGGCACGATGTCGCCGCCATCGGATTGCACCGCCTCCAGGATGATCGCCGCCGTATCCGCCGCCGGCGAAACGCTCGCAAGCGTATACTTGATCTGTTCCAGGCATTTCAGCGAACAGCCATCGCGGCTGCAGGGGCCGTGGGCGCAGCGATAGGGGTCCGGATAGGGCACCTTGGTGACATTGCCGAGGCCGATCACATCGGCCTGCGTCTGGTGGCCGGAGAGCAGGGCCGAGCCCGTCGTCTGGCCGTGATAGGCGCCGATGAAGCTGATGAGACGGCGCCGACCGGTCGCCCGCGGCAGCAGGCGCGACAGGCAGTCATTGGCATCCGAACCGGTGGTGCCGAACCAGACCTTCTTCGGGAAATCGCCTGGCAGCATCGCCGCCAGACGCTCGGCAAGATCGATCGTATGGGTGTTGGGATGGCAGCAATGCATGGCCGTCCAGACGCCGTCCATGGCGTCGTGGATCGCCTGGCGGATGCGCGGATGCCGATAGCCGGTTTGCACCACGGCGGCGGCGGCGATGAAGTCGAGATAGCTGCGGCCATCGACATCGGTAATGGTGACGCCTTCGGCCGCAGCCGGCACGAAGGGATAGAGGCGGATCTTCATGACCCGGCCGATCGCCGCCGCCTCGCGGTCGAGTGCCCTTTCGGCTGCCGTCTGATTGGTACCGGATTCGGCCATGCCGCCCCTCCCCGTTTCGCCGGACTCAGTTGATCGGATAGATCCGCCGCGCGTTCTCCTGCGCCACCATGCGAATGATCTCCTCGGCATCAGCCACCGAACAGGCATCCTCGGCGAGCCAGCGGTTCAGAACCTTCATCAGCGAGCGGCGGAACAGCAGCGCGCCAAGGTAATAGAGCTCGCTCAGGCCGAAGGCGTCGGAACTGTAGAGCAGCTTCGAATATTTCCCCATTTCCATCGCCTCGCCGAGGATGTCGGTCGCCATGGGAGCGGCGTAGTTCAGGATCACGCCGACATCGTAATAGACATTCTGGAAGATCTCGGAGAGCCAGGCCGCCTCGCGCTGGAAGGGATAGTTGTGGAGGAGCGTGATCGGCACCTCCCACTTCTCCATCGCCGCGATGAAATCGGTGAAATGGGTGGGATCGCAGGCATGCATGTAGACGTCCGGATCGCCGAAACCGACATGGACCTGCATCGGCAATTTGCGCTGGCGGCAGATCTCGGCCCCCAGCCACAAGCCATGCCGGACGATAATGGGGTCTTCGAGGCGGAACTTGCCGATTTCGGCGGCGTGCCGGAACCAGCGGTCAGCCGCAGCATCGACCGAAGCCTTGTCGGGTGCCGTCTGGTCGATCCTGAAGGTGCAGCGATAGGCGACGATGGTCTTGAGGCCGACCGATTGTCTGGCCCGCGCTTCGAGGAGATCGGCAAAGGCCTGCGCGAAGCCGGCCGCGGACGAGCAGCCGCGTGCCGCCTCCTCGGCGATCGCCTCGATGCGGGCAATTTCCCGTGTCGGCCGGCCGGCGATCTCGGCCATCTCGGCAATGCCGGCGATGGCGGAGCTCCGGTGGCCGGTATCGACCAGCAATTCGTCAAGGCCGCTCCCGCGCAGGAAGCGGCGGTTGACCTCGGCGGCACCCAGCACCAGGCGCCGCTCGACATAGGCCTCGGGGGCGCAGGAGGGCTCAAGGTCGAGTACCGGCGCACACCAGCGGCGGATGGCAAGGCCCAGGGGCTTCTGGAATTCGGTCGTGCCCTTCGGTGCCGGGCGATAGCTTTCCGAGAACAGCGCCTGGAAGCCGGCGAAATCGAGCTCGGCCGGCGACACGCCATGGCAGTGATGGTCGACCAGCGGGCCGGCGACGTCCTTGTCAGTAAGCATCCTGGTATCTCCGGCAGATATCACGAGGGTCGGTGCCAGCGAACATCTCGATCTCCTTGCGCTTTACGGCGACATAGGAATCGTAGAAGGTCGGCGACATCCAGCCCTTGACGGCGGGCTCGGCATCGAGGAGATCGAGCGCCTCGCCAAGAGATCCCGGCAGCGGTTTGATGCCGAGTTGCGCCCGCTCAGAGTCGCTGAGTTCCGACGGATCGCGGTCGATGGCCGCCGGCAGCGGCAGGTTCTGTCGAATGCCTTCGAGGCCCGCGCGTACCAGGGCACCGATCACCATATAGGGGCTGGCGGTGGCGTCAGGTGCGCGCAATTCCATGTTGAAGGCCTTGCCCTGCTTCGCCGGGTCGCGTTCCGGCGAGGGGCAGATGCGCACCGCCGCCTCGCGGTTCTGGATGCCGAAACTGGCATAGCCGCAGGACCAGTGATGCGGGCCAAGGCGGAAATAGGATACCGGGCTGGGCGCCACCAGGGCGCATATCGCCGGCATGTAGCGAACCACACCGGCGATGAATTTCTGCGCTACCGCAGCCGCCCCCCCAGTTCCCTTCGGGTCGTAGGAGCCGTTGCCGCCAGCCTTGTCAACGAAGCTGAAATGGACATGGGCGCCATTGCCGACCGCGTCCGGAGCCGGTTTCGGGGTGAAGCTGGCCTGCAGGCCGTGATGGCGCGCCACCTCGCGGATCACCTCGCGCGTGATGATGCAGCGATCGCCCGCCATGGCGCCGACCGCGGGTGCGGTCGAGATTTCATACTGGCCGATGCCGTATTCGGGCTCGATCGTTTCCGGCTGCACACCTGCCTGTGTCAGTGCATTGGCAAGGTCCGCAATGAATTGCGGCACCAGGCGCATCGCGGTCATCGAGAAGGGCGTCGTCGGCTTGAGAGTCTCGCCCCGCAGCAGGAACTCGTGCTCGAAGGCGGCCATGAAGCGCAGGCCGGTCTCCTGCTCGAAATCGGCCAGCGCATGGGTCATGAAACTGCGGGTGCAGCAATCCCAGGGCGAGCCGTCGGCCAGCAGCGAATTGCACAGGAAGAAATGGAGCGGCGGCGTATCGGCCCAGATGGCAAGGCGGGTCTCGGTCTCCGGCACCGGCACCTGGCGCACCTCCAGCATCGGCCCCCAGGGATTGGGCGCGATATCGTCGAAGGGCGTCAGCGCCTGGCCGGCCACCGCCCAGCCGAGACCGTGGGCCATGCGGCTCTTGATTTCCGAAAGCGGCACGCCGCGACAGCGCAGCATGCCGACATAATCGCTCCAGGCCAGATAGGCGACGTCACCCGCTTGCATCTTCCCTCTCTGTCTTTTCCGTCTAGTTGTGTTTCTTGGTTTTCCTGGCAGCGCGCCTAGGCCCGGCCGGCGGGCCGGACTTGCCATCCTCGCGCCACTCGAAACCGGTGCGCAGCGCCTCCAGATTCTCGATCCGCTTCAACGCCTCCTTGCCGAGGCGCGGCACCATGCCGGCGATCAGCGCCTCGGCCAGGGCGAAGGCCGGCACCATGGAATCATAGGGCGAGGGCGAGCCAACCTCGACCGAGAGCACGTGGTTGGCGAATTCGGCAATGGGCGATTCCCAGGGATCCGTCACCAGCAGGATCTGCGCGCCGAGCCTGTGTGCGGCCTTTGCCAGTGACACCGAATCCGACTGGTAGCGGCGGAAATCGAAGATCATCAGGACGCTTTTCGGCCCGAGATCCAGCAGCTGGTCGTCGCGCGATTGCAGGCCCGCCTGGATCATGCGGACATTGGGACGCATCTGATAGAGGTGCAGATACATCATCTGCGCCACCAGCTGCGAGAACCGGCCGCCCGCCAGATGAATGGTCTTCTTCAGATCGCAGACGGCATCCACCACGGCATTGTATTCCCCGGGCGAAATGCGCTCGAAGCTCTGCTTCATGCCGGCGGCGAAGATGTCGCGCGACTTCGCCAGCAGATCGCCCTTCAGCACCTCGCGGCTGCGCGGATAGAGCGAAAGTGGGGAATTACGCCGCTCCTCCATCTCGTCGCGGAGTACGCGCTGGAAATCGAGATAGCTGTCGAAGCCCAGCTTGGCGGTGAGGCGGATCACGGTCGGGCCGCTCACCCCGGCGCGCTCGGCAAGACTCGCCACCGTGTCGAGCCCCGCCACCATGGCGCTGGCGAAAAGAATGCGCGAGACCTTCTGCTCGGCCGGCGTCATGTCGGCGGCAATCTGGCGGATCCGGTCGGCCACGGTCATGTCGGCAAGCTTCACCCCGGATAACTCCCTGGAAAGTTTCTGGCCGGGCCGGCTCTTCTTCCGCGGCATCCACCGCAAGATCGCCAGCCCCGCATCCTGGCGTCATTGCTATCACGTCGGCCGCAATGGCGGAAGTTCCATTTATTACAGAAATCGTTCGAATGGCAAAATCTGTAATAAATGAGTTGACGGTCCCGGCACCCGACGCTTAGCTTCGTGGCAACAGCTGCCCGGCAGGCCAGATGGCGGCACAAGGGTGGCGGGTCGAGGCAGGCAACCGGACGCCGGCAAGGAAGCAGGGTCGGCGAACCGGAGAGGTTGGGAGCACCAGGTGGCGATTTCCGCCTATATCGTGCCGCAGGCGACACGCAGTGCCATCGTGATGGCACTGGCGCTGGCCGTGCCCTGTGCGCTCATCGGCCTGTTCGGCAGCAACCCGATGATCACGACCGTCACCAATTTCCTGATCATGCTGATCGCGGTCAGCGCCCTCGGGCTCTTTTCCGGCAACAGCGGCATATTAAGTTTCGGCCATTGCGCCTTCATGGCGCTGGGGGCGCAGATCTCGGCCACCCTCACCATCCCGCCCGCCCTCAAAAAGACCGCCTTTCCGCTGCTGGCCGATCCCATCCTGCAGAGCCAGTTCGGCCTGGTGATGGCACTCCTCGCCAGCGTGCTCATCGTCGGCCTGATTGCCTATCTGATCGGGCTTGCCATCTGCCGCCTGAATGGTTCATCGGCCACCATCGCGACGTTGGGCCTGCTCATCATCGTCGAGAGCCTGATCGTGGCAGCCCAGGGCTTCACCCGCGGCAACCAGGCGGTCTATGGCATCCCGAAGCTGGCCACCTGGCCGGTCGCCCTCGCCTTCGCCATCGGCACCATTGTCATCGCACGGCTTTATCGCGACAGCCGCGTCGGCCTGCTGCTGCGCGCCGCGCGCGAGAACCACGCCGCCGCGCAGTCGATCGGTATCGACATTCCGGCGCAGCGCCAGGTGGCCTGGGTGGCCTCCGCCATGCTTTCGGCGCTCGCCGGCGCGCTGCTGGCACATTTCCTCACCGTCTTCTCGGCCAAGCAATTCTATTTCGACCTCGCCTTCGCGATCATCGTCATGCAGGTGGTGGGCGGGCTTTCCAGCGTCGCCGGCTCGGTGGCCGGCGCCGTGCTGGTGACCGCCGCCATCGAAATGCTGCGGCGCCTGGAGAACGGCATCGATTTCGGCCTGTTCCAGGTGCCGCAGATTTTCGGCCTGACCCAGATCGGCCTCTGCCTCATCGTCCTCGCCATCCTCTATACGAGGCGCGAAGGCCTGATGGGCTTTGCCGAGATCGACCGCTTCCTGCCCTTCCTGCGCAAGCGGGAGGAATTGGCGACGGAAGCGGCGGCGCCAACACAGGCAAGGCCAACCGGTACGCTCACCCTCGAGAAGGTGAGCAAGGCCTATGGCGGCCTCCTCGCCGTGGCCGAGGTAGATCTTGAGCTCAGGGTCGGCGAGGTGCTGGGCCTGATCGGCCCGAATGGTTCCGGCAAGACCACCCTGCTCGGCTGCATCGCCGGGACGCATGCGCCGAGCGGCGGCCGGGTCCGCATCGATGACATCGACATCACCGGCCACCCGGCCCATGAAGTGGCGCGCCAGGGCATCGGCCGCACCTTCCAGAACATCCGCCTGTTTGCCCACATGACCGCCGCCGAAAACGTGATGGCGGCGCTGACCCAGCGCTGGCCGCAACTCGGCCACGCGGAACTGGTGCGGCGAAGCCGTCACCTGCTCGACGAACTGAAGATCGCCGATCTGGCCGAGCGCGAGGCCGGCACCCTTGCCTATGGCCAGCAGCGCCGGCTGGAGATCGCCCGGGCGCTGGCGCTGGAGCCGCGCTTCCTGCTGCTGGACGAGCCGGCGGCCGGCATGAACGAGAGCGAGACCGCCGACCTCCTCGGCATCCTGGGCTGGCTGGTCAAGGATCGCGGCCTCGGCCTGCTGGTGGTCGATCATGACATGCAACTGATCATGCGCCTGTGCGACCGCATCGCCGTGCTCAACAAGGGCCAGCTGATCGCCCTGGGCTCGGCCGCCGAGGTGCAGGCAAGCCGGGCCGTGCGCGAGGCCTATCTCGGCCGCCGCCACGCGGAAGTGATCACCTGAGCGGCGACGAGGATCCTATCATCACCGAACCAACCAACGAGGAAAGGAAACAGGGAATGGCCAAGAACATCGGAAAGTACGGCGCACTTCTAGCAACCATCATGGCAGTGGCGCCGTTCTGTGCCGCGCAGGCGCAGGATGCGATCAAGATCGGTTTCGTCGGCGGCTTCACCGGCTATCTCGCCCCCTATGACCAGCCGACGCTGCAGGGCATCGAGCTGGCGGTCGAGCAGATCAACAAAGCCGGCGGCATCGACGGCAAGCAGATCGAGCTGATCAGCCGCGACATGCGCTCCGACACCGCCCAGGCCGCTGTGACGGCGCAGGAAGTGGTGGACCAGGGCGTGCAGGTGATGATCGCCCCCTGCGACGTGGACCCGGCCGTCGCCACCGGCCAGATCACGCAGGCGGCCCAGATCCCGACCATCGCCGCCTGCGCCTCGACCCCGATCCTGCCTGGCATGGTGGGCGACTACATGTTCGCCAACTATACCGCCGACAACCTGCAGGCGACGGCGCTGGCCGATTATGCGCTGGAGCAGGGCTACAAGAATGCCCTGGTCCTGCTCTCCCGCGATACGCCCTATACCGAGATGCTGCCGCGCTATTTCGCGACCGTGTTCGAGAAGAAGGGTGGCACCGTGGCGGCGACGCTGGAATTCAAGATGGGCCAGCAGGATTTCTCGGCCGAGGTAACCAAGATCAAGGAATTGTCGCCGGCACCCGATGTCGTCATGACCGCGGCCTATGAGCCGGATTTCCCGGCCTTCATCCGCCAGCTGCGCTCGGCCGGCATCACCGCGCCGGTGCTGGGCTCCGACGGCATCGATTCGCCGACCACGCTGGAACTCGGCGAAGTGGCGGAAGGCGTCGTCTTCTCCAATGCCGGCTATCCGACGCCGGGCAGCGCGCTGGAGAAATTCAACGCCGATTTCAAGGCGCATTTCGGCGAGGAACCCAGCGCCATCTTCACCGCCACCGGCTATGACGTGATCAAGGTGGTGGAAGCCGCGGTGAAGGCGACCGGCGGCAACCTGGAAGGCCCGGCGCTGCGCGACGCCATCGACAACCTGGAAAACGTCGCCGTAGCCACCGGCAGCATCACCTACAAGGGCATGAACCGCGTGCCGCTGCGGGTGGTGGCGCTCAACAAGGTCCAGGGAGGCCAGAAGGTGCATGTCGCCAACGTGACGCCGAACGGCGCCGACGTGCCGCCGGCGCAGTGATCACGAAACGGCAGCGGAGGGGATTGTGCCGGTGACATTGTTGTCGGTCCAGAAGGTGGCGGTGCGCTATGGCGCCATCCAGGCGGTCGAGAATGCCGAGCTGGCGGTGGCGGCGGGCGAGATCGTGACATTGCTGGGCGCCAATGGCGCCGGAAAATCCTCGCTGCTCAATGCCTGCATGGGCCTGGTCCCCCTCGCCGGGGGCCAGGTCCATTTCGACGGCCAGCGCATCTCCGGCACCCGCACCGAGCATGTCGTGCGGCGCGGGATGACGCTGACGCCGGAAGGGCGCCGGGTCTTTCCCGGCCTCTCGGTCGCCGACAACCTCGCCATCGGCGCCGCCGCCTCGCCGCAGCTCCGCCGCGAAACAGCGGCAAGGCGCACCGAGATGTACGATCTCTTCCCGCGCCTCCACGAACGCCAGAAGCAACTGGCCGGCACGCTTTCGGGCGGCGAGCAGCAGATGCTGGCGATCGCCCGCTCGCTGATGTCCAATCCGAAGCTGCTGCTGCTGGACGAGCCGTCGCTGGGCCTTGCCCCCAACATTGTCGACCAGATCTTCGACATCATCGCCGCCCTGCGTGCGCGCGGGGTCACCATCCTGCTGGTGGAGCAGAACGCGGAACTGGCCCTCGACATCGCCGATCGCGGCTATGTGCTGGCCGGCGGCCGCATCGTGCTGTCCGGCACGCCCGGCGAATTGCGTGCCTCCGGGCTGGAACGCGTCTATCTGGGGGCCCACTGAGCCATGGAATATTTCCTGCAGCAGGGCCTCAACGCGCTTGCCCTCGGCGGCACCTACGCCCTGCTGGGCCTCGGCCTCGCCGTGGTTTTTTCGGTCCTCGGCCTCATAAATTTCGCCCATGGCGAACTGATGACGCTGACCGGATACGGCATTTTCTACACCCTGCTGATGGGCGTACCCTATCCCCTGGCGCTGCTGGCAGGCGTGCTGATCGCGGCCTTGGCCGCCGTGCTGATGGAGCGCATCGCCTTCCGCCCCGTGCGCAACGCCAGTCCCACCACCATGCTGCTGACCAGTTTCGCCGTCAGCACGATCCTGCACATCCTCTTCCAGAACCTGATCTCGGCCCGGCCCAAGGCGATCCCGGTGCCGGATGCGATCATTGGCGCCGTCTCCGTGGGCAGCATGCAGATCGGCATCATCCAGCTGCTCTCGATTGCCATCACCGCTGTTTCGCTGCTCGGCCTGACCTTGTTCCTGAAAAAATCGCTGCTCGGCATCGCCATGCGCGCGGCGGCCGAGGATTTCAACGTGGCACGGCTGATGGGCGTAAATGCCAACATGGTGATCTCGACCGCCTTTGCCATCTCCGGCATCCTCGCCGGCATTGCCGGCGTGCTGTGGCTCTTCCAGCGCGGCTCGGTCGATCCGATGATGGGCTTCCTGCCGGTCTTGAAGGCCTTCATCGCGGTGGTGCTGGGTGGCTTGGGCAGCCTCACGGGCGCCGTCATCGGCGGCTTCATCCTCGGCATCATCGAGGTATCCTTGCGCGCCTATCTGCCGGACGGGATGCTGGCCTATCGCGATGCGATCAGCCTGACGCTGGTCATCCTGGTCCTCTTCTTCCTGCCCCAGGGCATCGTGCCCCGGCGCGAATCCGTGCGCTGACGGGCGGCTCTCATGGCCCATTCGCCCTTCACCCTGCTCAACCAGGCCGGCGCCGCCGCGATCGTGATCATCTGCGACCACGCCAGCAACCTGGTGCCGCCACATCTCAATGACTTGGGACTCGGCCGCCACGAATTGCAGCAGCACATCGCCTGGGACATCGGCGCTGCCGGTATCGCCCGCATCCTGGCGGACGATCTCGACAGCCCGGCCGTCCTGTGCGGCACGTCGCGCCTCGTCATCGATTGCAACCGGCATCCGCATGATCCGAAGGCGATGCCGGCGGTGAGCGACGGCATCATCGTTCCCGGCAACCAAATTCTGGACGCCGCAGCGCGGCAGGCGCGGGTCGATGCCTATTTCACCCCCTATCACGACGCGATCGAGGCGGTGATCGGGGCACGGCTCCAGGCTGGGCAGCGGCCGCTCATTCTCTCGGTCCATTCCATGACGGCGCAGATGGCGGGCGGCACCTTCCGACCCTGGCAGATCGCCCTGTCGTCGAACGAAGCCCGCGATGCCACCGACCGGATGCTGGCGATCCTGCGCCGCAACGCAGGGATAACCGTCGGCGACAACCAGCCCTACAACATGGATCCGGCCGAGGATTACAGCACGCCGGTCCATGCGCTGGCGCGCAATCTCCCTTATCTCCAGGTCGAGTTCCGCCAGGACGAGGTGGCCGACGATGCGGGCATCAAGCGCTGGGCGGCACTTTTCGGGGCCGCGATGCGCGAGTTCCAGGGCAGCGCCGCCTTCTAGGTGCTGCCCCAGGATTCCAGCCGGTCGAGCAGGCGGTAATACTGGCTGAGGGCGAAGACGCCGAGCCGCCGCAGGCCGTGAAGGGGAAAGGCGTCGGGCGCCGTCACCGGAAAGGGCACCTCGCCCGGCGCCATGCCCGCCGCGAGATCAGCCAGCATGCGGCCCATCATGGTGCACATGGCAACGCCGCGCCCGTTGCAACCCTGAAATACCCAGAGCCCCTCGGCCGGCATATGGATATGCGGCAGGCGATCGCGGGTGATGGCGACCTTGCCGCTCCAGACGAATTCCGGGGATGGCAAGCCAAGCTCCGGAAACAGCCGACGAATCGCGCGCTGCAGGGGCAGCGCATCGGCAAGTGCCGGATCGTCCTCGACCGGCGAGCGACCGCCCATGACCAGGCGCCCGGTATGATCGCGCCGGAAATAGAGCAGCAGGCGCCGCGAATCCGTCACACCCATGCCAGCCGGCAGGATGTGGTCGAACGCCGCCGGCAGCGGCTGCGTCGCCATCTGGAAGCTGGTGACCGGAATGACGGCGCGGGCCAGACCCGGCCACAACTCGGCCCGGCCTACGCCACCATAGGCATTGGTCGCCAGCACCACCTGATTGGCGCGCAGGACACCGGCATCCGTCGTCACCTGCCACGTCTCTCCCTGGCGCCGCAGCGCCCGGACGGGCATCTGCGCATGGATGACGGCGCCTTCCGCGATGGCCGCGCGCGCCAATTCCCTGGCATAGCTCAAGGGCTGCAGCACGCCGCCCCGCGGATCGTGCCAGGCGCCGTGATAGGCCGGCGCCGAACTGCCGATGGCCGCCGCCATCTGGTCGCGGTCGAGCAACCGGGCGGCGACGCCGAGGCCGCGCCATTGCTCGTAGCGGGGGAGGACGATGTCGCGATAGGGCTTCGGACCATGGGCCGCCTGCAGCCAGCCGCCGCGCCCAGCCTGGCAATCCATGCGGTAGCGCTCGATCAGCGCGAAGACGAGATCGGCCGAGCCCCCCATATTGACGGTGATAGCGCAGGCGCGGTCGTCGCCGAAAATGGCGGCCAGTTCGCGCAGCGGTGTCTTCAGCCCGGCGATTACCTGGCCGCCATTGCGCCCCGAGGCGCCCCAGCCGGGCTCCGCTGCCTCTGCCAGGATGACACTGCGCCCGGCCAGCGCCAGATGCAATGCCGTGCTGAGCCCGGTATAGCCGCCGCCGATCACCACCACATCGGCGCTCGTCGGCGAACCAGCCGGCAGCCGGTTCCGGATTTCGGCATAGGGAGGTGCCGCACAAGCAGTGGCAGCCCATAGGCTGCGGGGAAGCCCCGATCCGGTCACGGTCAACCTCGCTGCAGTGATTCTCGCGGCATGACGCGATCATTGCCGCTGTCGGCGGACAAGGCCATCCCGGCAATAATCGCCCGGGCCATGACATGACGTCATGCGGGCGGGCGCGGGCGGAGTTGCCGCGGTCGATCCGACGGTCATGGCCCGACCACCCAACCTATTTGATCGTTGTCAAACATATGTATGCGGAAACCTGCCGCACTCGTCTCAAATTTAAGTCTTTTTTAGAAAATGAAACGCAGTGTCGTCCGCGCCGGTGCAAGACGCATCGGCCGTCATCTTGCTCCTTGACGCTGCGCCGGACAGACGGCCCGAAGCACGGGCCGCGCCACAGGAAATCCCGGCAGCGGGACCGATTGGGAGATCGGTCACGGCGCATCCGCCCCACGCCAAGGTCGCAAGCCATGATCGGAAGCTAGGGGGAGACGGCACCGTGTTGACACATACCAGAATCATCTACCGCCTCGGCATGCTGTTGCTGTGCAACATCCTGCTGATGGGCATACTCGGCGCGCTCGGCATCTATGGTGCCGCATCGATCCGCGAAAACCTGCGCACGGTTTATGAAGATCGCACGATCCCGCTGAGCCAGACACAGCAACTGGTGCACGGCTATTACGAGACAAGGCTGGCGGTGCTGGCCGGCCTCAACAGTGACGACCCCAAGGTCGTGGCCGAGAAACTGGCCGAAATTCAAGCCCGAAAGAGTACGCACGACGCGCTCTGGCAAGCTTTCATGTCGACCAGCCTGACCCCGGAGGAGGCGGCGCTTGGCGAGCGCACCGGCGCCGCGCGCGAGGCCTACGATGCCGTCTGGCCGGAAGTCTTCGCCCGATTGACCGCCGGCAACCGCGATGGCGCACGCGACTTCGCCCTCAGCCGGGGCGCCGAGACATTTGCCACCCTTTCCAACGGCCTTGACGAGCTTGCCAAACTGCAGGCCAGGGTCGCGGGCGAGGAGTATCAGCGCGCCAACGAGGTATTCGAGACGGAGGTCTATCTGCTGGTAGGCGTCGTCCTGGTCGCCATGGTTTTCGGTGCCATCCTGGCATTCGTCATCGCCCGTTCGATCACGCGGCCGCTGGGCCGGATCATCGGTGTCATGGAGGAGTTGACCAAGGGCAATCTCGCCGTCGCGGTCGCCGGGCAAGAGCGGCGCGACGAGGTAGGCAGCGTCGCGAAGGCGGTCGGCGTCTTCAAGGACGGCCTGGTCGAGGCGGAGCGGCTGCGTGGGGAACAGCAGGCCGAGCAGATGCGCCAGGTCGAGCGGGGACAGAAGATGGAAGCCGCGATTGGCGATTTCGACCGCATGATCACCGAAGTGATCGGCGCGGTCAGTTCCGCCGCCACGCAGTTGCAGTCGACCGCGCAATCGCTGTCGGCGACCGCGGAGGAAACCTCGCAGCAATCCAATGCCGTCGCCGCCGCCTCGGAACAGATGACGCAGAACGTCCAGACCGTCGCCTCGGCGACCGAAGAACTGGCTGCGTCGATCGGCGAGATCGGCGCCCAGGTCAACGAATCGAGCCGCATCGTGTCTGGTGCCGTCGAACAGGCGGCCGACACCAACGGCAAGGTCGGGCAGCTGGCCGAGGCCGCGCAGAAGATCGGCGACGTGGTGACGCTGATCAACGAGATCGCCGCCCAGACCAACCTGCTTGCCCTCAATGCCACCATCGAGGCTGCGCGTGCCGGCGAGGCGGGCAAGGGCTTCGCGGTGGTCGCCTCGGAAGTAAAGAACCTGGCGTCGCAGACCTCGCGGGCGACCGACGAGATCGCGGCCCAGGTCCGCGCCATCCAGGAATCGACCGAGGGATCGGCGCGGGCAATCGTCGAGATCGGCCAGACCATCAATCGGGTCAACGAGATCTCGACCACGATCGCCTCGGCCGTCGAGGAACAGAGCGCCGCCACCCAGGAGATCTCGCGCAATGTCCAGCAGACCTCGACCGGCACGGCCGAGGTTACCAGCAACATTGTCGGCGTGACACAGGCGTCGCAGCAGACCAGCGCTGGCGCAAGCCAGGTACTGTCCGCTGCCGATGAGCTGGCCAGCAACGGCACCCGCCTGCGCAACGAGGTGGAGAGCTTCCTGCGGACCGTCCGCAGCTTGTGACGCCGTGACAACGCCAACCGAACGACGCGCGGATACCCCGAGTGATGAGCCATGCAACGGATGACCTGCTTGCCTATATGCCGGAGGCGGTGGTCGGCATCGATACCGACCAGCGGATCGTCTATTTCAATCCGGCCGCCGAGCGGGCCTTCGGCTATGCGCTCGGTGAAATCGCCGGGCAGAAGCTGGACCTGCTGATTCCCCCGGCGCTGCGGGCGGCGCATCGCGGTCATGTCACGCGCTTCCGGGATTCAGGGTCGCACGCCCTCATCATGCATGAGCGCACGACGATCTCGGCGCAACGCAGGGATGGCAGCGAATTTCCGGCCGAGGCCACGATCGTGCACGGCCGGTTGCGCGGCGCGACGGTATTCTTTGCCATCATCCGCGACATCACCGAGCAGCGGAACCGGGAACAGGCATTGCGCGCGTCGGAGGCAAAGTATCGGGCCATTCTGGAGTGCTCGCCGGAGGCGATCCTGATTGCCGATGCCGCGACCGGACGCCTGACCGATGCCAATGTCGCGGCTGCCAGGCTGTTCGGCTGCTCGCGCCGGGAACTGATCGACCTTCATCAGACCGAACTGCACCCGGAGGAGACCAGGGAGAAGTTCCGCGACACCTTTCGCCAGCACGTCGAGGAAGGCCGGGTCCTGGTGCCCGACGGCCTGATCAAGACCGCCGACGGCCGCATCGTGCCGGTGGAGATCACCGCGGCGCCGGTGATCATCGACAACCGGCAGCATCTGGTCGGATTCTTCCGCGATATCACGCACCAGCAGGCGCATGAGCGGGAAATGCGCCAGGCGCTTTCCGCCGCCAATGCCGCGAGCGAGGCGAAGAAGACCTTTCTCGCCAACATGAGTCACGAGTTGCGGACCCCGCTCAACGGCATCATCGGCTTTGCCGATCTGATCGCCGAGGAGATCCACGGACCGCACGCCCAGGCCAGCTACAAGGAATACGGCGCCATCATCCGCCAGAGCGGGAGACACCTGCTCGAAATCGTCAACGACGTGCTCGACCTCTCGCGCCTCGATGCCAATCAGTATCGCCTGGACAAGGAGGGCGTGGTGGTGGCGGAAGTCGCCGGCGAGGTGCGGGCGATGCTGAAGCCGCTGCTGGAAGAGGCCAGGCTGTCGCTCGACCTCGAGATCGACGGTGACCTTTGCCTTCATGCCGACCGGCGTGCGCTCAAGCAGATGCTGATCAACCTGCTATCCAACGCGATCAAGTTCACGCCGAGCGGGCGCTGGATCCGGATTTCGGCCGCACGCGACGACGACCGGCGGATCACCATCACCGTCAGCGACGGCGGCATCGGCATCCGGCCCGAGTTGCTTGCCACCATCACCGACCCCTTTGCCAGCGGGCAAGAGATCTATGTGAAGAGCAAGGGCGGCACCGGCATCGGCCTTTCCATCACCCGCCGCCTGGTCGAATTGCATGGCGGGGAATTCAGACTCGAGAGCGCGCCAGGCAGCGGCACGCGGGCGCATCTCGTCTTCCCGGGGGAGGATCAAGCGGCCGGAAAGCCAGTGCGCCTGCCGCAGCGGATGGACGCAGCCGGCGGCGCCTAGCCGGATGACTATCGCTGCCCATTCAGGCGCAGGCTCGAACGGCGCCGCGGTTGAGTTACAGGATAAATGGATTCTGCGGGGAAATTGGCGGAGGGGATGGGATTCGAACCCACGATACGGTGTTACCCGTATAACGGTTTAGCAAACCGCCGCCTTCAGCCACTCGGCCACCCCTCCGCGCTTCGAAACCTGTCGAGTGGCGCGTTTTCACGACGTATGCGGGGCCTTTACTAACGGCGGACCAAGGGAAAGTCAAACCAGCCGGACGGGTGGCTGTGCTGCCGGGCGGTATGGCCGTTTTTCAATGGGTTAACGATACCTCAGCGGCCGCGGTCGCGTTGCCTGGCGCCGAACAGGATGTCCCGCTCCTGCGCCGTGATCGGCTGGCTGCGGCTGCGATCGGAGAGCACCCGGAGCCCCCGCTCGACCGCCGGCCGGGCGGCGATCGCCTCGAACCAGCGCTGCAGATGGGGATGCGCGGCGAGGTCCTGGCCCTGTTTTTCCCACGAGCGGATCCAGGGGAAGGTGGCAATGTCGGCGATGCCGTATTCGCCGCCGCCGAGATAGGCGCTGGTCGCCAGGCGCTGGTCCAGCACGCGATAGAGCCGGGTCGCCTCGTTGGTGTATCGCTCGATGGCATAGGGCAAGGGCTCGGGCGCGTAATGGCGGAAGTGATGCACCTGGCCCAGCATCGGCCCCACCCCGGCCATCTGGAACATCAGCCAGCTCATCACCTCGGTGCGGCCGCGGCGATCTGCCGGCATGAAGCGGCCGGTCTTCTCGGCGAGATAGACCAGCATCGCCCCGGATTCCATGAGGGCGATCGGCTGGCCGTCGGGGCCGTCCGGATCGACCATGGCGGGGATCTTGTTGTTGGGGCTGATCTTCAGGAAGGCCGGCTTGAACTGGTCGCCGGCGCCGATGTCGACCGCATGGACGTTATAGGCGAGGCCCAGTTCCTCCAGCATGATATGGATCTTGTGCCCGTTGGGGGTCGGCCAGGTATAGAGTTCGATCGCTGCCATGCGGGTTTCCTGTCCGGTCACGCCTTGTCCAGCGCGGCGAGGCCGCGCATTACGCCTGGTCTTGCGGCGATGTCGTGGATCCAGCGCTGCACATGTGGGAAGCTGCGCATGTCCTGGCCGATCTTCTCGCTGTTCCTGACCCAGGGCCAGGCGGCGATGTCGGCGATCGAATATTCCGCGTCGCCCAGATAGGCGCTGTCCCTGAGGCGCAGATCCATCACCTTGAGAAGGCGCGTCACCTCGTTGGTGTAGCGGTCGATGGCATAGGGCACGCGCTCCGGCGCGGCACTGCGGAAGTGCCAGGCCTGGCCGAACATCGGGCCGATGCTGG
The DNA here is from genome assembly GCF_004363235.1 of Dongia mobilis. GTDB lineage: Bacteria > Pseudomonadota > Alphaproteobacteria > Dongiales > Dongiaceae > Dongia > Dongia mobilis. Next base: position 49,097 of record NZ_SNYW01000006.1, on the reverse strand, counting down.
CCATCTGGAACATCAGCCATTGCAGCACGTCATAGCGCCGGCGCGGCACCGCCGGCATGAACATGCCGCTCTTCTCGGCAAGATAGATCAGGATGGCGCCGGATTCGAAAACCGTGATCGGCCGCCCGTCCGGACCGTCCCGGTCGACGATGGCCGGTATCTTGCTGTTGGGATTGATCGCGACGAAGTCGGGCTTGAACTGGGCGCCACTGCCGATATCGACCTTGTGCGGCCGATAGGGCAGCCCGGTCTCTTCCAGCATGATGTGGATCTTGTGCCCGTTGGGCGTCGTCCAGGAATAGAGGTCGATCATCCCGCCACCCGGACCGGAAAGTGTTGCGTCATCCCCAGCGCCATTCATCCCGACCGGCGGAAGGGCGCCGGCAAATTGAGGCTTGCGGCTAATGTCGCGGCATTTACTGTGTCGCGCAAGTGTCACGCATGCTAGCCGCCGGGCGCCTCTTTAGCGGCCGCAGATGGCACTTTGATGTCAAACTGTGGGAGCCTGTCCCGGTGATGGAAAGACCCTATAGCGGATATGCCGAATTGATCGGCTACGAACTGGTTGAGAAGGCCCGCGATTTTGCGCGGCTGCGGCTGCTGGTCGGGCCGCAGCACCTCAACCGCATGCAGGTGCCGCATGGCGGCGTGCTGGCAACGCTGCTCGATTCCGCCACCGGCTTCGCCGTCGCCTTTGCCGACGGACCGGACAAGGTCCTGCGGGCCGTGACCGTCTCCATGAACGTGCAATTCATCGGCCAGGCCCGGCTGGGCGAGTCGCTGACCGGCATCGGCCGGCGCGTCGGCGGCGGCCGCACCATCGCCTTCGCCGCCGGCGAGGTGTTCAACGAGGCCGGTGCGCTGGTCGCGAAATGCGACGCCACCTATCGCTTCCTGGAGAAGCCGGCCGGCAATGCAATTGCCTGACGGCGACCGGCCGAATGCGATCGCCCGGGTGCGATGCCTTGGCCGGGCTGCCTATTCGGCAGGCGCGCGATGGATCTGGGGTGCCGGTACGCCGAGCCCCAGCCGCTCGTATTCCCGCGCAAGGCCGCCGGTTGATGCCAGCCAACACATGCGCATGTCGGCCAGGGCTCCATAGAAGGCATTCACCTTGATGAGTGGCTGGTTGCGCTCGATCCACCAGTGCGACCCGACCGCCATCATGACGGCAAGCGGGATACCGGTGAGGACGAAGGCGGCTTCCTCCAGCGCAATCGACAGGGCGGCCGTGGCGGCCCCCAGCGCGGTTGCGCCATAATGCATGCCACGGGTCGCGGGATGCCGATGCGCATCGAGATAGAGCCGCCAGAATTGCGCAAAGGTCAATCTGGGTCGTGCCCCGGCCATCCGGCCGCCATTATCCGCCTTTACCATCGGTCCCTCCCGTCCGCACGCGATGCGACCGCACCGCGTCACCCGCCTGCCCGTCACCCCGGTTGCAGGCGCATCATCCCTTGAGGGGAATAGTAACGCCGAATTCTGACAAGTGTCTAACGTCGATTCCCCCCAAACCAGGATTCGCCCTAAACCGGGTATCGCCCGGTGGCCGGGATTGCCCGGAGCCGCGGCAAAGCGAGAAACCAGTTCCGACCGGCAGCACACCGGGTTGCATCGTGGCGGTACAGGGGTCAGCGGCCGGTAAAAGCGGGCTTTCTCTTTGCCAGAAAGGCGGCAATCCCCTCGCGGTAGTCGTCGCTGTCGACGGCGGCATAGCTCTCGGCCAGTTCGGCCGGCGAGACCGGGCGCGGATCGAGGCTGCGGCGGATGAATTTCTTGTGATGTCGATGGCTGGACGGCGACCCGGCGACGATCCGGGCCGCACTGTCGGCGACATCGGCAGCCAGAGTGTCGAGCGGGGCGATTCGGGTGATGAGGCCCCGTTCGCGCGCCCAGGCGGCGTCGTTGATGCGCCCCTCCAACAGGAGTTCCAGCATCGTCGCCGGTCCCAGCAATTGCGTCAGTGCCGCCAGTTCCGGATAGGGCATGGCAATGCCGACTCGCTGGATCGGGACGCCGAACCTGGCGTCCGACGCAGCGATCCGGAGATCGCACATGGCAGCCAGTTCCAGCCCGGCGCCGAGGCAGTTGCCGGCGATGGCGGCGATGGTCGGCTGCGGCAGGTCGCGCAGCGCCCAGAGCGCCTGCAGCATCCTGGCGCCATAGGCCTCGGCCGCCGCGGGCGTCGCGCGCATCGCGGCAAATTCCGCCAGATCGGCACCGGCCGCGAAGTTCCCGCCGCTGCCCTCCAGGACCACGCATCTGACACTGTCATCCGCGGCGATCGCCGCCAGCGCCTCGGCAAGCGCCTGCCACATGGCGAGGTTGAGGGCGTTCATCTTGTCCGGCCGATTGAGCCGAAGGATCGCCACCGCTCCGTCGCGGCGGCTCTCGACGAAAATGGTCATGGTCGTCTTCCCGATGCCAAGTCTGTTACCGGCCGCCAATCTAGCCGAGCGGACGATGTTTGCCAGCAGCACCGCACGGGTGCCAGCCGCAGCCGGCCGCACTTGCCGCTGGCCGGCATTTGCCGCATCTTGGCGCCAGCCTGAAACGACAGATTGCAGCAGCATAACGGCATCCGGCCCATCGCCATGAACCAGTCCAAGACCACGCTCAGCCTCGCCCCGGCAGCACCGGCCAAGGCACCGGACCAGCGCCTGTTGGTGGGCGACCCGGCGCCGATGTTCGTCTGCCGCAGCAATGTCAACCCGGCCTTCGATTTCTCGACCGCCGCGGGCCGCTATATCGTGCTGAGTTTCCTGGGTTCGAGCGCGCATACCGTCGGGCGCCCGCTGTTCGAGGCATTCCGTCAGGCGGCGCAGACCTTTGCCGAGCCCGATTTCTATTTCTTCGGCGTCTGTGGCGAATCACCCGACATCGCACCGGAAGAACTGCAGCACCTGCCGCCCGGCATGGACATCTTCTGGGATGCCACGGGCGAGGTTGCGGCCCGCTTTCGCCTCGTTCCGGCCGGCGGGGGTTCCATCGCGCAGCCGGTAACCTTCCTGCTCGACCTCGGCATGCGCATCGTCGGCATCTTCGCCACCAATGACGGCCGGCTGCAGGCCGATTCCGTGCTCCAGGTTTTGAGGCGCCTGCCGCGCCTGGGCCCGCCGCGCCCGGCGCTGCTGCAGGCGCCGGTGCTGGTCGTGCCGCATGTCTTCGAGCGCGATCTCTGCCGCCGCCTGGTCGAGGGCTACCGGACGCATGGCGGCAGCGAATCCGGCTTCATGGTGGAGCGCGACGGCAAGACCGTGCGCGCGAGCGATCATCGGCACAAGCGGCGCAGCGACTGGATCATCAACGACCGCGAGCTGATCGAGGCGGCACAGGAGCGCATCCGCCGGCGGCTGGTCCCCGAGATCGCCCGCGCCTTTGCCTTCAAGGTGACGCGGATGGAACGGCACATCGTCGCCTGCTATGACGAGAGCGGCGGCTATTTCCGGCCGCATCGCGACAACACCACCAAAGGCACGGCGCATCGCCGCTTCGCCGTGACAGTCAACCTGAATGCCGAGGATTATAGCGGGGGTGACCTGATGTTCCCGGAATTCGGCCGCGCCGCCTATCGCGCGCCGACCGGCGGCGCCGTGGTCTTCTCCTGCTCGCTGCTGCACGAGGCGCTGCCGGTGACGCGCGGCCAGCGTTATGCGTATCTGCCGTTCCTCTATGACGAGGCAGCGGCGGCCATCCGCCAGGCCAACAACCCCCATCTCGGCGACGGGGTGCAGGTCTACCAGATGGTTGGTGCGACACCGGGCCAGGCCACCGGTCCCCGGCCTGCTTTGGCGCCGCAGGATCGCAGGCCGGGGCAGAAGGCCGGGAAACGGCCGGGTGGCAAGGGCCCCGGCAAGGACCCCGGCAAGGGGAAGAGCGCCGGCCCCCGCCGCCCGCGCTGATCATCACCTCGTCGCGCTGATCGTCGCCCTGGTCGTCCTCCTGGCCGCCCTCTTGCGCCCCCCCGCCGCTCTGCTACAACCGCCTCAACTTTGTCCCGAAGCAGCGGAGTCCGCTCTGATGACCCCTGGCATGACCCTTTCCAGCGGCCCGATTGTCGCGCGCATCCTCCTTGAAATCGCGGCGGTGCATTTCCGCCCCGACGAGCCCTTCACTCTGACCTCGGGACGCAAGAGCCCGGTCTATATCGATTGCCGCAAGATCATCGCCTTCCCCCGCGCCCGGACGAAGGTGATCCAGCTGGCCGCCGAGCTGGTCGAGCGCGAAATCGGCTTCGAGAGCCTGGACGTGGTGGCGGGCGGCGAGACCGCCGGCATTCCCTATGCCGCCTGGCTGGCCGACCGCCTCGGCCTGCCCATGGCCTATATCCGCAAGAAGCCGAAAGGCTTCGGCCGCGGCGCCCAGATCGAGGGTGACATGGCGCCGGGCGCCCGCGTCCTGCTGGTCGAGGATCTCGCCACCGATGGCGGCTCGAAGGTTAATTTCATCAACGCCATCCGCCAGGCGGAATGCCAGGTCGCCCATGCACTTGTCGTGTTCCATTACGGCATCTTCCCGCAATCGCTGACCACGCTGGGCGATCTCGGCGTCAAGCTGCATGGCCTTGCCACCTGGTGGGACGTGCTGGAAGCGGCGCGCGACACCGGCCGGCTCGATGCCGGCGAGACTGCCAAGATCAAGGCGTTCCTGGACGATCCCGAAGGCTGGTCGAACGCGCGGGGCGGCAGCCTGAAGACGGAATGATCGCCGGCCCCTGAGTCGGTCCCATCTGATAAATCCCGCCTTGATAAATCGATCCGTCGCATTAATTATTAAATATTAATCGACAGGATCGATTCATGAGGACGCTGCCTACCCTTCGCCAGCTGCGCTATCTGGTGGCCATCGCCGACCATCGCCATTTCGGCCGGGCGGCCGAGGCCTGCTTCGCCACGCAATCCACCCTGTCGGCCGGGCTGCAGGAACTGGAGAACCTACTCGACGTAAAGCTGGTCGAGCGCTCCAAGCGGCGCGTCATGCTGACGCCGCTGGGCGAGGCCGTGGTGGCGCGCGCCCGCATCGTGCTGCGCGAGGCCGAGGATCTGGCCGAACTCGCCCATGCCTCGAAGGACCCGCTATCGGGACCCTTGCGCCTTGGCGTCATTCCGACCATCGGCCCCTATCTGCTGCCGCGCGTGCTGCCGCCCCTGCGCCAGCGCTATCCCAATTTGCGGCTCTATCTGCGCGAGGACATGACGGCGCGCCTGCTTGATGCACTCCATGACGGCGAGATTGACGTGGCGCTTATCGCCCTGCCCTTCCCGACCGATGAGCTGGAAGTTCGGCGGCTGGGGGCGGATCCGTTCCTGCTGGCCTGCCGCAGCGACGATCCGCTGGCCAAGGCGAAAGCACCGGAACTGGAGCACCTGCCGGAGGAGCGGCTGCTGCTGCTGGATGAGGGGCATTGCCTGCGCGAACATGCCCTGGCCGCCTGCCGCCTGGAACCCTCGCATCACCGCGACGATTTCCGCGCCACCAGCCTCCCTACCCTGGTCCAGATGGTGGCGAACCAGCTGGGCGTCACCCTGCTGCCGAAAATGGCGGTGGATGCCGGCCTGCTGGCCGGGACCGGCCTCATCACCCGCGACCTCGCCGACACCACGCCGGCGCGCGGCATCGCGCTGGTCTGGCGCAAGACCACGCCGAGGAGCGCGGAATTCGACCTGCTGGCCGGCGTGTTGCACGAATTTGCCGCCGGCTGAAGCCGCCCGACTCACATGCCGAAGGGCGGGGCCTGGTGCAGGTCGGTTGCGATCGAGAAGACCAGGATCATGGTGACACGCTCGCCATCACTGGAGAGCGGCAGGAACAGATCCTCCTCGCCGACATAGCGGTCGACCACCTGGAAGGGATCGGCGACATAAAGCGGCGCCCGGATTCGGCAGACCTCATCGTAATTGGCCAGCGCCGCCTCGGCCGAGGAAGCGAAATAGGCATCGCCCACGGCGCGGCCGGTCGGGTCATAGCCGCGCAGTTCGACTTCCTGGGTGCCGACCAGCCGATAGACGTAGCGGCGCGGATCGTCGACCACATCGACGAGGGTGATGTGCGGCAGATAGCGCCTGATCTCCGCCGGATCGATATCGCCGCGCGCCGGCATCGCCCGGTCGCCGCGTTTCTCTTCCCAGTAGCGCAACACGGCGAGAACGTCGGGATGACATGTCTCGCGCCAGTTCTCCATGCCCACCTCGCCGTTCTCCACCCCTTTCAGGAATATGCGCTGGCCCGGTCGAGCCGCGCCAGCGCGGATTGATCGAGGCGCAGCTCGGTCGCCGCTACCAGCTCCTGCAACTGCGCCGGCGACGTGGCACTGGCGATCGGCGCCGTCACTGCCGGCTGCGCCATCAGCCAGGCCAATGCCACGCGGGTCGGCGTGGAGGCCGTCTCGGCAGCGATATCGTCAAGTGCGGCCAGGATGCGCCGGCCGCGCGCATCGAGATATTTGGCGACATCCTCGCCGCGCGGACTCTTCGCAAGATCCTGTTCATTGCGATATTTGCCGGTCAGGAATCCGCCAGCGAGGGAGAAATAGGTAATGACGCCGATTCCTTCCCTTTGACAAAGGTCGGCGAGGCCTGCCTCGAAGCCCGCACGTTCGCAAAGATTATATTCCGGCTGCAGGCATTCGTAGCGCGGCAGGCCGTCGCGGCGATGGGCGTCGAGTGAAGCCTGCAGGCGCGCCACGCTGAAATTGGAGCAGCCGATGACGCGCACCTTGCCGGCCGCGATGAGCTGCTGGTAGGCGGCGAGCGTTTCCTCGACCGGCGTTTCCGGATCGTCCCAATGCGACTGATAAAGATCAATATAGTCCGTCTGCAGCCGGCGCAGCGAATTCTCGACCGCCTGCACGATATAGGCCCGGGAAAGCCCCTTCATGCCCGGCCCCATCTCGGAACCGACCTTGGTCGCGATCACGATCCGGCCGCGGTTGCCGCGCGCTTTCAGCCAGCGACCGATAATCACCTCGGATTCGCCCCCCTGATTGCCCGGGGCCCATTTGGAATAGACATCGGCTGTGTCGATGAAATTGAGGCCGGCATCGACCAGGCCATCGAGCAGGCGGTGCGACATCGCCTCGTCCGCCGTCCAGCCGAAGACATTGCCGCCGAAGCAGAGCCTGGACACCATCAGCTCGGAACGGCCAAGACGCACACCCATGAAATGTTCACTCCCCATATGATCCGGCGCGGGCCGGCAAGGCGCCCTGCCGCCGGCAGCCACCCAACAAGGCGACGGACGCCCGGTCAAGCCCAATCAGCAGCCGGCTGCGACATTCCGGGTAGCTGGCAATGGGCGCAACCATCCACTAGTATCGGCTCGATTTCCCGTGGCAAAGCGGGGCCGTGCCGACAACCCGATCGAATTGACGCCGATGCTGCTCGACAACCTTTTTGCGCGCAAAAAACCGAAACAGAAGGACGCCCGGACGCGCGCTCCCGGCGCGCCGAAGAAGGACAGCGCCAGCATCAAAATCGCAAGCGGCTGGGAAACGGCAGCATCGCGACTGGCCGAAATCGGCGCCAGACGCGTCCTCGTCCATGGCGACGCCGCCGCCCTCGCCGCGGCCAGGGCCAGCCTGCCCGGCCGCGACATCACCTGGATCAGCCACGCGCTGGCCGAGGTCGGGGCGGGGGCCCAGTTGGCGGAGGATCTCGACTGGTCGGGCTTTGACGCCGCCATCTGCGCCGGCAGCGATCTTGCCGCCCGCTATCGCCAATCCCTGCGCCTGATGCTGGCCGGCGACGCGACGCGGCCGGTGCTCTGGGTCGGCGAGGGATTCGAGTTCTGCGGCGGCTCGCTTTCGGCGCCGCTCGAGGCCGACGAGGTCGAGGGGCTGCTCTTCAACCACTTCCAGGAATTCTTCGGCGTCAAGGATCCGCTGCAGTTCCGCATCGAGGTCTATCACGGACCCGAGGTAAAGCGGTTCTATCGCATCCTGGAGCCGAACCAGTCACTGGTACTGCGCCTTGGCGCGTATTTCCCGCAGCGGCAACATCCCACTTCGCTTGCCGCCTTTGTCGAGCACCCGATCCTGACGCGCGAGCGGCACTATCGCCTCAGGCTGTGCGCCGACGTGTTCTGGCGCGGCTCCTTCACGACACTGCACTCCGCCCATGAATTCGGCCGCAGCCCGAGTCACAAGGTCGAGTTCCGCGCCCCGGCCTGGCTGGTGCGGCAAGGCGAAGTCGCGCTCACCATCCCCAATTTCGAGCACAATGCCGATGCGGCAATGCCGATCGAGACATCCCGGGGCGGCCGGCCCGGCCAGCAGCTGCGCGATACCGGCAGCTATCTGCAGCAGGCCAATCTGCCGCGCGACGGCAGTGCCGATGGCAGCTTCATGGGCTGGCGCTATCGCGGCTATGGCGGATCGAACTGGTTCGCGCTGGATTCCCTGGCACAGGACGGCACAGGGCTTCGCAACAGCATCGCCGGCAATCACCATGTCTCCTGCCCGATCGAGGATCGCCCGGATTTCGCCGCCAGCCCGGCGGAGATTGCCCGGTTTGCCGAGGTGCTGGCGCAGGGCTATCTGGTCGAGCCCTATGGCGTGCCGCTGCGCCTGCCCGGCAATCTGGAGTTTGGCTTCGAGGCGGATGCCGCCAACCCGAGCCATCGCCATCTGCGCATCGACTTCTTCGACGCGGCTGGCAGTCATCTCGGCCACCAGGAAATTGTCAAGTCCGCGCCGGGGCCGCTCTTCGCCGGCGACATCCTGGCCGGCTGGGACGACCCGAAGCGGGACGCGGCGCACCTTGCCTTCATCATCCATGATTTCGCCCGCGCCGGCCTGCGCTACAAGGGCTTCAAGGCGATGGCCAATCTGGTGGTGCGCGACCGGCGCAGCGGCGACCGCGATTTCACCGAGTTCCAGTCCTGCTGGCGCAATCTGGGCGCTGCCGTGCCGGGATTCCCGCACTGGCTCTCGGACCAGCTGGCCATCGTCGGCCGCACCAATGTCTTCGGCCGGGTACGCTGCGATCGCGGCCTGCGCACCGCCGTCATGGCGGTGCACGGTTCCGGCCGCCTCGGCTATCGCAACCGGGCGCGCACCGAGTTCATTGCCGTCAACAATGCCGGCAAGCGCCTTTCCGGCAGCGTCACCATCCCCTCCTTCACCGCGCAGATGATCTGGCTCGACGAGTTGCTGCCGGGACTGGCCGACCATCTCGGCACCAGCGGCAACGGCGCCCTGCTGGTGCAATCGGGCGATGCCGATCTCGCCTGCCAGATCGTCACCACCAGCCCTGCCGGGGCCGTTGCCCTGCAGCATCTCTGGGGCTATTGACCGACAACCGGTGCGCGGGCGGCGGAGGCCGGCAGCGCCCGCGCTAGAAATCCCAGGATCTGTCGAGCCAGTAATCGGCCTTGCGGCCATGGCCGATGCCGGTGACGCGGCTGAGCTTGCGCGCCAGCTTGCCGAGCCAGTCGGCGCGCTGCAGCAGGCCGGGGCGGGGCGCCGCCGCTTTCACCAGGGCGATGAGGGCATCGGCCTCGGCAGCCGACCAGCGTCCCTGATCGCGCCCGGCCTCGGCCAGCCACAGCGCCTCGTCGAGGAAGCGGTAGAGCAGCAGGATGACGAAGAGCTTGAGTGCCGCCGTCACATCGCCGCCGGCCAGCACGGCCTCGGGATCGCGCAGATAGAGGGCGTCGCCGGCGATGAGGCGGCAGGAGATGTCGCGCCGGTTCTTCAGGATGTTGAGGTGGCGCCGCAGATAGGCATGCGAGCGGTTGCCGACGAAGCGATAGCTGCGCACCGGCAGGATGTCGAACAGCACGAAGCCGCGCGCCTGGAGATGCGCGTCGAGATCGGTGAACAGCGGCTGGCCCCGATAGAGCTCGGCGAATTCCACCTCGGTCTGGATGGCGAGAACCTCGGCCAGATGTTCGTCGCGCGTGCCCTTGAAGATGTCGAGTTCGGCGCCCTGGACATCGAGCTTGACGAGGTTCGGCAGCGGTCGCTGGTGGCGGTCGATGAAGTCGGAGAGCGTCAGCAGGGGCACCTCGATCACCTTGGCTAGCGTGCCATAGCTGGTCGGGCCGAAGCGGAACATCAAATCCGGATTGGGCGGATAGAGCGACGAGCCGGAAGGCTTCTGCAGGACGTGGAGCCGGCCGGTGCCGGTGGTGCCGCCGAGGGCCACCGGAAACCAGGATTCGTTGGCCGGTGCCTGGCGCGCCTGCAGCGCGCAGGCCGCCTCGTCCGGCTCGAACAGATCGATCTGCATCAGCCCGGCATAGGGCCGCCAATGATCCTGCATGCCGCCGCGTGCGCCCACATCGATGCAATGCAGGGGATTGGCAGCCAGCCGCTCGGTCAGGATTCGGGGTTGGGTCATCGCTGCTCGCCGTCGCTCGGGAAGTCGGAATTGACGGCATCTTGGCCGCGCTGGCTCTGGCGAGTATACCGGCACCCGCCCAGGGTCAAGCTGCCGCCGGACTGGGCGCCGGGTGCCGCCCCTTGATCACCGCCCTGATCCACGTCACACTCTGGCTCGATTGCGGTGAAATTGAATTATATCAACACGTTAAGAAAGTAGTCATCATGATGGAGGCGGCTAGGCGCGCCTGGATGCGCTGGGTGGAACGCCCCGAGACGGCCGGTGCCAAGCTGGCCCGCCGGATCGATTGGGAAAGCGCCACGCCCGGGCGAATCACCGTGCTCTGTCTGGAGCGGAGCCAGTTCATCAAGGACATCGAGGAACTGCGCCGCCTGACCGACATGAACTGGGTGACGCTGAGCTCGACCCGGGTCAAGCTGCGCCAGGAATTGTGGGTCCCCGAGGCCGACCGCGAGCAGGGCTATTTTTCGGTCTGGCTGAAGGAAAAGCGCTGCGCCCATCTGCGCCCCATCCTCGAGCGCTTCGGCATCGGCCTGCTGCGCGAGGCGCAGAAGGTCATGCCGGTAGACGCGGTCGCTGCCGCCAATATCGACTATTGGCAGGACGAAGCGCTGAAACTCGGCTGCCGGCGCCTCGGCATTCCCTTCCTGGTGCTGTGCCGCGAGAACTACACGATTCCCTGGACCGTGCCCTGGATGCACGATCACCTGGCGAAGTCGGGATTCCGCTTCGAGGGCCAGGGCCTCGCCGTCTTCAGTCAGGCCACCAAGGACGCCTTCGCCCCCGGCTTCGACAATGCGGACGATATCTGGATCACCGGCGCCCCGCGCTATGACCGCTGGATGCATCTGGAGCCACTGCCGGAAAGCGCCAAGAACGCCATCTCGCTGATCACCTTCAGCGATCCAGGTTACATGGCCACCAACACCTTCCTCGATGTCGCCGCCATCTTCGACAAGGTGGCGCGGGCCGAACATCGCGACGGCCTCACCTGGCTGGTGAAGTGCAAGAAGCGCGGCGACCGCAAGCGGACGCTGCAGAAGATCGGCGCGCTGGAAGGCTCGCCGCTCGATTTCCAGTACGACACGCCCCTCTTCGAACTCTATCCGCGCTCGCGCATCGTCATCGGCTACAATTCGCTGGCCCTGGTCGAGGCGATGCTGACCGACGCGCCGGTCGTGGTGCCCTGCTGGGGCGAGACGCGGCCGCCGCGCCGCGATGTGCTGCTGGACTACAACGACCCGCTGACCCGGCGCGTGGTGACCTTTGCCGATTCGCCGGAGGCTTTCGCCGACCTGCTGACCCGAGCTGCCCGCGGCGAGAAGCTGCCGACCGGCAGCAGCGAGGACCGGCGCGCCTTGTTCGAGCAACACATCCATGTGCCGGGACGCGACGGCGGCCCGGCTACCGCCTCGGCCGCGACGGAAGCCTTTGTCCGCCATTATGTGGCGCGGGCGCGGCAGCAGGGCATGCCTCGGCAAGCCGCCTGAAGCTCTTTACTGCCCGGTCAGTCGGGAAAAAACCGGCTTCAGTGCCTCTTCTCGACCCCGCACCAATCGGCCATGAAGAGGGCGATGCCCTGGGTGATCTTCCTGAGCGAGTCGAGATTGACGCGCTCGTCGAAGCCGTGGATGTCCTCGGCCAAGGGGCCATAGACCAGGGCCGGCGTGTCGGCATAGAGGCCGAAGAAGCGCGCATCGGTCGTCGCGGTGGTGGCGACGCGCGACAATTCGGCATTGAAAGCCAGACGATGCGCGCCCTCGAGGCAGGCCAAGGCCGCATCGGCATCCTTCACCACATAGGGCTCCGCCTGGAAACCGTGATAGACCACCTCCGGCGGGTTGTTGGCGAGGAAGCTGTGCTTGGCCGATGCCTTCCTGACCGTCTCCTCCACTTCGCGGCGCACCCTCTCCAGTTCCATGCCGGGAAAGAACGAAATGCGCATGTCGAAGGTGCACCAGGCGGGAACGCTTGACGTCCAGTCGCCGCCGGCGATCTTGGAAACCACGAAATTGATCGGGTGCCTGTGCTCCTGCCACATCTCGTGGCGGGCGGCGTTCCAGCTTTCCTCCAGCTCATGCAGTGCCTGGATGACCGGCCAGGCCGCCTCGATCGCATTCGACCCGGTGCCGGCATAGGCGACATGGACTGGCTTGCCGCGCACCTTGACCTGGAACCACATGACGCCGAGCTGGCCTGAGAGCACGCAATCGCCCATCGGTTCCGGGATGATCGCCGCCTCGCCGCGATAGCCGCGCTGCAGGCAGGCAAGGGCACCATTGCCGGTGCATTCCTCCTCGACCACCGATTGCTGGTAGACCTCCGCCGCCGGCTGCAGGCCGAGGCGCGCCAGCGCATCGAAGGCGGCCAGGTTGGCATAGAGCCCGGCCTTCATGTCGCCACCGCCGCGGCCATAGAGCCAGCCCTCCTTCTCGTAGACATCGAAGGGCGGCCGGGTCCAGAGATCGGCGGGGCCGGTCGGCACCACGTCGATATGGCCGTTGAGGATGAGCGAACGGCCCTTCTTCTCGCGCGGCCGATGCGTGCCGACCACGTTATAGGCATTGTCATAGGAGATCGCGACCGGCGAAAAGCCGGGCAGGTGCTGGATGTCCGCCACCTCGATCTTCCAATGGTCGACCGAGAGGCCGCGCCGACGGTATTGCGCCGCCATGAAATCCTGGGCGCTCGCCTCCTGGCCGCGCAGCGACGGGATCGCGGTCAGCGCCGCGGTCTCTCGGACCTGTTCGTCGAAACCGGCATCGACGGCGGCGATGATGTCACGGGCAAGGGCTTGGTCGAGCATGGGCGGCACCTGGATCGAGAGTTGGAATGCTGCCAGCCACTCTAAAGAGGCCACTTCTTCCTGTCACCAGCCGCCGCTCTTGATCCAGTCCCGCAAATCGGCAAGGCGGTCATTGCCCCAGAAGGGTTCGCCGTCGACGATGAAGAAGGGCGAGCCAAAGACGCCCCTGGCGACGGCGCCATCGGTCTCGGCCCGCAGCCTTTCCTTGATGGCGGGATCGGCGATGGCAGCGAGGATGGCATCGGCATCGAATCCGGCCTTGCCGGCGATCTCGGCCACCGTTTCGCCCTTGGTGATGTTGATGCCCTCGGCGAAGCAGGCGTCATACAGGGCCAGGGCCAGTTTCTTCGCCGCGGCCGGCGATTGCGCCTCCGCCCAGTAGAAGGCCCGCGCCGCCGCCATGGTGGGGAGCGGAAATCCCTCCGGCAGTTGGAACGGCAGGCCGAGGCGCCTTGCCGTGCGCTTCAGGTCGTGGAGGTGATAGGGTCCGCGCAGGGGCTGGGCGATGAGGGGCGACTGCCCGGTCGCCTTGAAGGCAACGCCCAGCAGGATCGGCCGCCAGAGAATGTCGCGACCCAGTTCCGCGCCCAGCGCCTCGACCCGGTGCGCGGCGAGATAGCCATAGGGCGAGGAAAAGTCGAAATAGAACTCGACCGGCGCCTTCACCACGGGATGGTGCTGCCATCGTAATTGAAGAAGCGGCCACTCTGTGCCGGCGTCAGGCCGTCTATCACGCGCATGATGCCGGCGGCACTGTCACCCACCTTCACCGGTGCGTTGCGACCGCCCATGTCGGTCTGCACCCAGCCGGGATGCAGCACGACGACCGAGATCCCCTTGCCCTTCAACTCGGCAGCTGCGTTCGCCATCACCATGTTGAGCGCCGTCTTGGAGGCGCGATAGGCATAGCCGCCGCCACCCGGACCGTCGCCGATCGAACCCATCTTGCTGGTGATCGAGGCGATCTTCTTCATGCCGCCCTTCATGAGATTGGGCAGCAAGGCCTCGGCAAGCAGCAGCGGCGCCAGGGAATTCACCTGAATGGTCGCCAGGAAATCCTTGGGATCGGTCCTGCCGAAACCGCCGCGCTGGCCATAGACTCCAGCATTGTTGAGCAGCAGGTCGATCGGGCGCTTGCCGAGGGCAGCCTTCAACCTTGCGATCGAGGCCGGCTTGGCGACATCGAGGGTGCGGATCTCGACCTCGCCCCTGATGGCGGCAAGCGCCCTCGCCTCCTTCGGCTTGCGGCAGCAGGCGATGACGACCCAGCCCGCGGCGGCATAGCGTTTGGCGAGTTCCAGGCCGATGCCGCGATTGGCGCCGGTGATGAGGATGGTCGGCATGGGCTACCCCTGTTTCTTGGCGGTGACCTCGATCTCGATCTTCATCTTCGGGTCGACCAGGCCGGAGATGATCGCGGTCGAGGCCGGGCGGATCTCGCCGAAATACTGGCCGAAGACCGGCGCCACCCTGGGCCAGTCGGCGGGGTCGACGATGATGTAGCGGGCTCGCACCACGTCCTTGAGGCCCGAGCCGGCCTGTTCCAGCGCCGCCTGGATATTGCGGAAGGTCTGGTGGGTCTGTTCCACCACGTCGTCAGAGATGCTCATCTTGGCATAGTCGAAGCCGGTGGTGCCGGAAACGAAGATCCAGTCGCCATCCACCACGGCACGGGAATAGCCGGCGGTCTTTTCGAAGGCGGAACCGGAGGAGATCAGGCGACGGGTCATGATGCGCGGCTTTCCTTTTTCTGGCGGGCGGGGCGGCGCTGCAGGTCGCCGCCGCAATTGGGACAGATGTGGCTCATGGCCTGGGCACAGGAGGAGCACCAGGTGCATTCATAGGAGCAGATGAGGGCGTCGGCCGAATCCTCAGGGAGAATCCGCGCGCATTTCTCGCAGGTGCCGCGCATTTCGAGAGCCATGCCATTCCCCTCCATGCTTCACGCGAGGCGGCATCCTGCCAGCCGCGGCGGCCACCCACAAGACCGCGAAGCGGATATCCGCCATGCGCTCTCCTCAGGTGAGGAAGAGGGTGGCGAGGCCGAGGAAGGCGAAGAAGCCGAGGCAATCGGTGGTGGTGGTGAGGAAGGGGCCTGCACCGGTTGCCGGGTCGAAGCCCAGCTTTTCCATGACGATCGGGATGGTGGTGCCGGCAAAGCCGGCCCAGACCATGTTGAAGATCATGGCGGCGCCCAGCACGAAGCCGAGAGCCAGATTGCCGAACCAGAACCCGCCCAGTGTGCCGAGGATCGCGGCGAAGACCAGGGCATTCATGAAGCCCACCGCCAGTTCCTTCATGACGATGCGTCCGACATTGGAATTGGGGGTGATGTCGCGGGTGGCAAGTGCCCGCACCGTCACGGTGATGACCTGGACGCCGGCATTGCCGCCCATCGCGGCCGTGATCGGCATGAGCACGGCGAGGGCCGGGTAATGCCCGATCGTATCCTCGAAGCGCGAGATGACGAAGGCGGCGATGAGGGTGTTGACCAGCGTCACCACCAGCCAGCGGACGCGCTGGAAGGCCGTCACATGAACGGGCGCGTGAAAGTCGGTATCGCCGACGCCGACGATGTTGAGGAGGTCTTCCTCCGCTTCCTCGTCGATCACGCGCACGACGTCGTCGACCGTGATGACGCCGATGAGGCGACCGGCCGCATCCACCACGGGGGCGGACATCAGCGCATATTGCCGGAAGAGATAGGCCACCGCCTCCTGGTCGGTATCGGCGGGGACGAGGCGCAGTTCCTCGTCCATGATCCGGTTGAGGCCGGTTCCGCGCTTCGAGCGCAGCACCCGGGAAAGCGGCACGGAGCCGACCGGCTTGCCCGCCGCATCGACCACGAAAAGGTCGTAGAAATCATCCGGCAGGTCGGCGCTGCCGCGCAGGTGGTCGATGGTCTGGCCGACATCCCAGCTCGCCGGCACCGCCACCAGCTCGCGCTGCATCAGGCGCCCGGCGCTGTCCTCCGGATAGGTCAGGCCCTGCTCGATAAAGCCGCGTTCTTCCGCCGGCAGGTTTTCCAGCACCTGGCGCTGGGTCTCGTCGTCGAGATCCTCCAGCAGGTCGACGGCATCGTCGGAATCGAGCTCGGTGACGACCCGGGCGAGTTCGGCGGGCGCCATCTGCTCGACCACTTCCTCGCGCAGGGTCTCGTCCAGATGCGAGATCGTCTCCGGCTCCAATGCGTGCCGGGTGATGTCGAGGAACAGCTGCAGCTGCTCGGGTTCCAGATGCTCGATGAGGTCGGCGACATCGGCCGGGTGCAGCGGCTCGATCAGGCTTTCGACCAGGGCGACATCGCCCGCGGCGAGGGCGGAGGAGACGTTCTCCAGCAATTCCTCGGAGGGACCGTAGAGCTCCTCCTCGTCCACCGTCTCGACGAGGGTGGTGCGCTCCTCCTTCTCCTCGCGCGGATCGTCAGCCGTTCCGGCCATCGGCAGCCTTCCTGCGCTCGGGCTGCCGGTCCTGCGCCTCGACCGCGGCGATCGCCGTCATGTTGATGAGGCCGCGCACCGAGATTGCCGGCGAGACGATATGCGCCGGCAGATTGGTGCCGAGCAGGATCGGGCCGATGGAGAGCCCCTCGCCCAGCAGGCGCAGCAGGTTGAGCGTGATGTTGGCGGCGTCGAGATTGGGCATCACCAGCAGATTGGCGCGGCCCCTGAGGCGGGAGGACGGGAACAGCCGCTCCCGGATTGCCTCGGATACCGCCGAATCGCCCTTCATCTCGCCCTCGACCTCGAGCTCCGGATCGCGCTGCAGGATGAGGCCGAGCGCCCGGCGCATCCGGCGCGCGGAAGCCGTGTCGGAGGAGCCGAAATTAGAATGCGACAACAGTGCCACCTTGGGCGCGATGCCGAAGCGGCGCAGCCATTCCGCCGACAGCACCGCGCTTTCCGCGATCTCGTCATCGGTGGGTTCGGCTGTCACCTCGGTGTCGGTGATAAAGAAGGTTCCC
The DNA here is from genome assembly GCF_004363235.1 of Dongia mobilis. Taxonomy (GTDB): domain Bacteria; phylum Pseudomonadota; class Alphaproteobacteria; order Dongiales; family Dongiaceae; genus Dongia; species Dongia mobilis. Next base: position 31,984 of record NZ_SNYW01000006.1, on the reverse strand, counting down.
GAGGAAAGCAGGACGGCGGTGACCGTGGAATAGGCCTTGAGGCCCGGCTTGCGGCCGATCACCTCGTGTACATAACCGAGATGGCGCTCGAAGCGACCGACCGTGCCGCAGATCAGGGCATCGGCCTCGCCGCGCCGGACCATCAGCGCGGCAATCAGCGTGTTGCGGGTGCGCACCAGGGTCCGCGCCGAATCCGGTGTCACTCCCTTGCGCTCGGTCAAGCTGTGATAGAGCGACCAGTATTCGTTGTAGCGGGGATCACCCTCGGGATCGCACAATTCGAAATCGCGCCCCTCGGCCAGGCGCAGGCCGATCTTCTGGATGCGGCGCTCGACCACGCCGCGCCGCCCGATCAGGATCGGTCGCGCCAGGCGCTCGTCGACCACCGACTGCACGGCGCGCAATACGCGCTCGTCCTCGCCCTCGGCATAGGCGATGCGACGCTGGTCGGCGCGCGCCCGCTCGAAGATCGGCTTCATGACGAGGCCAGAGCGAAACACGAATTGCTCCAGCCCGGTCCGGTAGGCGTCCCAATCGGCGATCGGCCGCGTGGCGACGCCGCTCTCCATCGCGGCCTTCGCCACCGCCGGCGCCACCTCGACGATGAGGCGCGGATCGAACGGCTTGGGGATCAGGAATTCCGGGCCGAACTGCAATTCCTGTCCGCCATAGGCCGAGGCGACGACGTCGGAGGATTCGGCCCGCGCCAGCTTGGCGATGGCATGGACGCAGGCGACCTTCATCGCCTCGTTGATCTCGGTCGCACCGACATCGAGGGCGCCGCGGAAAATGAAAGGGAAGCAGAGGACGTTGTTGACCTGGTTGGGATAGTCCGAGCGCCCGGTGGCGATGATGGCGTCGGGCCGCACCGCCTTCACCTCCTCGGGCAGGATCTCCGGGGTCGGATTGGCCAGCGCGAAGATGATCGGCCTCTGCCCCATCCGGCCCACCATCTCCTGGGTGAGCACGCGCGGCGCCGAGAGACCGAGGAACACGTCGGCGTCGCGGATGGCATCGCCCAGGGTGCGCGCATCGGTGCGGCGGGCATATTTCGCCTTCCTGGGGTCCATCAGCTCGGTGCGGCCCGCAAAGGCGACGCCGACGATGTCGGTGACCGTGACATTGGCAACCGGCAGGCCCAGCGCGACGAGAAGATCAAGGCAGGCCAGGGCCGCCGCACCAGCGCCGGAGGTCACCAGCTTCACGTCGGCAAGGTTCTTGCCGACCACTTCCAGTGCGTTCATCAGCGCCGCCGCGACGACGATCGCGGTGCCGTGCTGGTCGTCATGCATCACCGGGATCTTGACGCGCGATTTCAGCTTCGCCTCGATCTCGAAACATTCCGGTGCCTTGATGTCCTCGAGATTGATGCCGCCGAAGGTGGGCTCGAGGGCCGCCACGATCTCGACGAACTTGTCGGGATCGGTCGCGTCAACCTCGATGTCGAAGACGTCGATATCGGCGAACTTCTTGAAGAGGACGGCCTTCCCCTCCATCACCGGCTTTGCCGCCAGCGGGCCGATGGCGCCGAGGCCCAGCACGGCGGTGCCGTTGCTGACCACGGCGATGAGGTTGCTGCGGCTGGTGAATTCGGCAGCGGTCGCGGGGTCGGCGGCAATCGCCTCGGACGCGGCGGCAACACCCGGCGAATAGGCCAGAGCCAGATCGCGCTGGTTGGCGAGCGGCTTGGTAGCGGTGATGGCGATTTTGCCGGGCTTCGGCCGCCGGTGATATTCCAGCGCGCCTTCCCGCAGGTTGTCGTCCGCCATGTCGCCCCATCCTCCACTGCCGGCAATTGGCGCGGATTATAGCGGCAGGGCCAAGGGATGCCAGCGCGGCGACATGCGCGCTGGCGGGAATTTTCTGTCGATTCAGGGAGATAGACGAGCCAACGGAGCGGCTCGGAAAGAAGGCTGTCAGGTTGGTGCGGTCGAGAAGACTCGAACTTCCACGGGTTGCCCCACAGCGACCTCAACGCTGCGCGTCTACCAATTCCGCCACGACCGCGCCCCCAAGGGTCACATGACCCTTGCCAGACAGCGCGCCGGGGAATAGCAAATCGGCTGGCGCCGATCAAGCAAACAAAAACATCAATGTTTCAAAGGGGTTGCCGTGAGTGAATTGCAGCATCTGACGTGGCTGGCGGAAGATCGGCTGGTCGACTACCCGGAAGCCCTCGCTTTCATGGAGAACCGCGTTGCCGCGATCAGGGCCGGGACGGCGCCGGAAACCGTCTGGCTGCTGGAGCACCCGCCGCTCTACACCGCCGGTACCAGCGCCCGCCCCGCCGATTTGCTGCAGCCCGACCGCTTCCCCATCTATCAGGCCGGACGCGGCGGCCAGTTCACCTATCACGGCCCTGGCCAGCGCATCGGTTATGTCATGCTGGACCTGCGCGCCCGCGGCGGCGACGTGCGCGGCTTCGTCCACGATCTCGAGGAATGGTTGATCCGCACCCTCGCCCGCTTCAACGTGAAGGGCGAGCGGCGCGCGGGGCGCGTCGGCATCTGGGTGGCAGAGGGCAGGCGCGAGGACAAGATCGCCGCCATCGGCGTGCGCGTGCGGCATGGCGTCAGCTATCACGGCATCTCGCTCAACCTCGAACCCGATCTCGCGCATTTCGCCGGCATCGTGCCCTGCGGCATCGCGGAAAGCGAAGCGACGCCCTTTGGCGTCACCTCGCTGGTGAAACTCGGCATCCTCATCTCGATGCCCGAACTCGACATGGCGCTCCGGGGTGCCTTCGACGAGGTATTCGGCAGCTGACCCGGCAGTTGACCCGGCGGCTGACTTGCCGACCATCCTGGCGCGACCCTTGGTCGCGGCACAATTCGCCACATTGGCGCGGGGTGATGTCCGGGTCCCTAATTCGCCGATCCCCCGCGAGCAAAGAGGGGAACGCAGTGGATGGAGACGTATCATGAATCCGGAAGAAATCGCCCCGGGTCGCGCCGAATCCGGCGCCTCGCTCGGCGCCATGCTAATCCTGCTCGACCTCAGGCCCGAAACCGTTCAGCAGCAATGCGGCACGGATCGGCTGCAAACCGCCATGCAGCGTTGCCTCGCCTGTCCGACCCATGACACCTGCGCCCACTGGATTGCCGATGGGTGGCGGCGGCGTGATGCGTGGCAGGGTTTCTGCCCGAATGCCGATATGCTGCAATCCGCGCTGCAGCCGAAGCCCGGCCTCAGATAGCGCCGCGGCTCGAGCCGCCATCGAGGCGGAAATAGCCGCCGGTGGTATAGGCAGAGGATTGGCCGCAGAGGAAGGCGACCATGGCGCCGAACTCGGCCGCCTCGCCATAGCGGCCGGCCGGGATCTCCGCCGCGCCTTCGGCCTGAATCGCCTCCAGCGATTTGCCGCTGCGCGCCGCGGCGGCGGTATCGAGGCTCGCCGTGCGCTCGGTCGCAAAGGCGCCGGGTGCCACCGTATTCACCGTGACGCCCTGCCCCGCCACTTCATCCGCCAGCGAGCGCAGCCAGTTCTGCAGCGCCGCGCGCAGCGCGTTCGAATAGACCAGGCCGGGGATCGGCTCCTGCACGCTGGTGGACGCGATCGAGACGATGCGGCCCCAGCCACGGCTGGCCATGCCGGCGCCGAGATGGGCGGCGAGTTCGATCTGGTTGAGGAACATGGCGTCGAATTGCCGGCGCCACTGGGCGCGGTCGAAGGCCTGTGCCGTCACCGGCGGCGGCGGCGGCGCATTGAGGACGAGGATGTCGTAGCCGCGCGGATCGGCAAGGACAGGCTCGAGCGCCCCGCGATCGAAGAGATCGGCGACGATATAGCCGGCCTGGCCGCCCATTGTCGCGACCAGCGCCTGCATTTTCGCTGCGTTGCGTGCCAGCAACGTCACCGCGACGCCCTCCGCCGCCAGGGCCGCCGCCGATGCGGCGCCCAGACCCTGTGAGGCACCCAGGACCAAAGCGCGCTTGCCGTCGATGCCGAGATTCATCGTCCCTCCTAGGCGTCGTCGATCTGGCGGAAGTCGGCCGGCACCTCGCCGGAGAAATCGCTGGCCGTGACGCTGCTGACGCGGGCCGCGCGCGGACCCTCATGGCAGAGCGCGATCATCGCCTCCACCCTCTCCGCCGGCCCGGCAAGGAGCGCCTCGACCGAACCGTCGGCCCGGTTGCGCACCCAGCCCCTGAGGCCCAGCTTGGTGGCCTCCTGCACGGTCCAGGCGCGGAACCAGACCCCCTGAACCTTGCCGCTGATGACGCAGCGCCGCGCAATGCCGGCCATCAGGCGAACTCGACGATCACCTGGTCGACCGCCAGGCTGTCGCCGATGCTGGCATGGATCTTCGCCACCTTGCCGTCGCGCTCGGCGCGCAGGATGTTCATCATCTTCATGGCCTCGACCACGCAGAGCTCCTCGCCCGCCTTCACCTCCTGCGCCTCGGCAACCGCCAGCGAGACCAGCAGGCCCGGCATCGGCGAGAGCAGGTATTTCGAGAGATCCGGCGGCTGCTTCACCAGCATATGCGCATCAAGTTCCGCCGCGCGGGCGGTCAGCACCAGGAGATTGGCCTGGGCGCCAGCATAGGTCAGGCGATAGCCGATGCCGATCCGGTCCACCTGCAATGTGACCGAGCGGCCGTCGATGCGACCGCGCCACAGCACCTCTCCCAGCTTCCAGTCGCTTACCAGTTCGCGGCTCTTGCGCCCATCGATCACCGCAAAGCCCGCTGCGGTTTCCGCCAGCGTCACCCGGTGCTTGGCCTCGCCCAGCTTGACCACCCATTCCCCGCTGACGGCCGAACCGTTGCTGTGAAAGCGGGGGCTGCGGCCATGGGCGCGCAATTCGTACTGGTGATGGACGCAGGCCGCGACCGCGACGAGGTCGGCCAGATCATCTTCGGCCAGTTGCACACCATGGAAGCCGTCGGGGAATTCCTCGGCGATGAAGCCGGTGGTGAGGCGCCCGGCGACGAAGCGCTCATGAGCGACCAGTGCCGCCAGGAAGGGGATATTGTGGTTGAGGCCGCGGATGTGGAACGCATCCAGCGCCTCGCGCATGGCCTGGGTCGCCTCGCGCCGGTCGGCGCCATAGGTAACCAGCTTGGCGATCATCGGGTCGTAGAACATGCTGATTTCGGCACCTTCATAGACGCCGGAATCGACCCTCACCTGCGGCCCCGCCTTCGGCTCGCGATAGCGCACCAGGCGGCCGATCGAGGGCAGGAAGTTGCGCAACGGGTCCTCGGCATAGACCCGCGCCTCGATTGCCCAGCCCTTCAGCCTGATGTCGCTCTGCTTCAGTTTCAGCTTCTCGCCGGCGGCGACACGAATCATCTGCTCGACGAGGTCGAGCCCCGTCACCAGTTCGGTCACCGGATGCTCGACCTGGAGGCGCGTGTTCATCTCGAGGAAATAGAAGTTGCGCTTGCCGTCGACGATGAACTCGACCGTGCCGGCCGATTTGTATTGCACAGCCTTCGCCAGCGCCACCGCCTGCTCGCCCATGGCGGCGCGGGTCTTCTCGTCGAGGAAGGGCGATGGCGCTTCCTCGATCACCTTCTGGTGGCGGCGCTGGATCGAACATTCGCGCTCGCCCAGATAGAGACAATTGCCATGCCCGTCGGCCAGCACCTGGATCTCGATATGGCGCGGCTCCTCGATGAACTTCTCGATGAAGACGCGGTCGTCCGCAAAGGAGGATTTCGCCTCGGCCGTCGCCGAGCGGAAGCCGTCCCTTGCCTCGGCATCGTTATAGGCGACGCGCATGCCCTTGCCGCCGCCGCCGGCCGAGGCCTTGATCATGACCGGATAGCCGATCTCGCGCGCGATCTTCACGGCGTGGTCGGCATCCTTGATGACGTCGAGGAAGCCGGGGACCATGTTGACGCCGGCTTCCTTGGCCAGCTTCTTCGATTCGATCTTGTCGCCCATGGCGAAGATCGCATGCACGTCCGGGCCGATGAAGGTGATGCCGGCTGCCTTCAGGACCTCGGCAAACTTCATGTTCTCGGAAAGGAAGCCGTAGCCGGGATGCACCGCCTCGGCGCCGGTCTGCTTGCAGGCATCGACGATCTTCTCGATGACGAGATAGGATTCGCGCGCCGCAGCCGGGCCGATGGCGACCGCCTCGTCGGCCATGCGTACATGGAGCGCGTCGGCATCGGCCTCGGAATAGACCGCCACCGTCTTGATGCCCATGGCCCTGGCGGTCTTGATGACGCGGCAGGCGATTTCGCCACGATTGGCAATCAGGATTTTCTTGAACATCTTGCGTTTCCTCGCCGCGGCCTTAAAGCGGAATGTTGTCGTGCTTCTTCCAGGGATTCTCGACCTTCTTGTCCCTGAGCATGGCGAGCGAGCGGCAGATGCGCTTGCGGGTGGAATGCGGCATGATCACGTCGTCGATGAAGCCGCGCGCCCCGGCCACAAAAGGTGTGGCGAATTTCTGGCGGTACTCCTCGGTCCGCTCGGCGATCTTCTGTGGGTCGCCGATATCGGCGCGGAAGATGATCTCGACCGCTCCCTTCGGGCCCATCACGGCAATCTCGGCCGTGGGCCAGGCGAAATTGACGTCACCCCGGAGATGCTTCGAACTCATCACGTCATAGGCGCCGCCATAGGCCTTCCTTGTGATCACCGTGACCTTCGGCACGGTCGCCTCGCCATAGGCGAAGAGCAGCTTGGCGCCGTGCTTGATGATGGCGCCGTGTTCTTGGCTGGTGCCAGGAAGAAAACCTGGCACATCCACGAAGGTGACGATCGGAATCTCGAAGCAGTCGCAGAAGCGCACGAAACGCGCCGCCTTGCGGGACGAATCGATATCGAGACAGCCGGCCAGCACCATCGGCTGGTTGGCGACGATGCCGACCGTCTCGCCGCCCATGCGCGCAAACCCGGTGAGGATGTTGCCGGCATGGTTCGGCTGCAGTTCGAAGAACTCGCCCTCGTCGACGACTTTCTGAATGAGTTCCTTCATGTCGTAGGGCTTGTTCGGGTTGGCCGGGATCAGCGTATCCAGCGACATCTCGTCCCGGTCGATCGGGTCGGGCGAGGGACGCGCCGGCGCCTTTTCGCGGTTGGACGCCGGCAGCATGTCGACGAAACGGCGCACTTCAAGGAGCGCCTCGACATCGTTCTCGAAGGCCAGATCGGCGACACCGGATTTCTGGGAATGGGTGAGCGCGCCGCCCAATTGCTCGAAGGTCACCGTTTCGTGGGTCACGGTCTTCACCACGTCAGGTCCGGTGACGAACATGTAGGAACTGTCCTTCACCATGAAGATGAAATCGGTCATGGCAGGGGAATAGACGGCGCCACCGGCGCAGGGACCCATGACGACACTGATCTGCGGCACGACGCCGGAGGCCATGATGTTGCGCTGGAACACCTCGGCATAGCCGGCCAATGACGCGACACCCTCCTGGATGCGGGCGCCGCCGGAATCGTTGAGGCCAATCACCGGCGCGCCGACGCGGATCGCCTGGTCCATCACCTTGCTGATCTTCTCGGCATGGGCTTCGGAGAGCGAGCCGCCGAAGACGGTGAAATCCTGGCTGAAGACGAAAACGAGGCGGCCGTTGATGGTGCCATAGCCGGTGACGACGCCGTCGCCGGGGACCCGTTGCGAACCCATGCCGAAATCGTGGCAGCGATGCTCGACGAACATGTCCCATTCCTCGAAGGAACCGGGATCGAGCAGCAATTCGATGCGCTCGCGGGCAGTCAGGCGCCCCTTGGAATGCTGCGCATCGACGCGCCTTTGGCCACCGCCGGCGCGGGCAGCCGCGCGCTTTTCCTCAAGCTGTTTCAGGATTTCCTGCATCTGGCGCGTTCCCCACCCTAGCCGTTCTCCTCCGACCGTCCGTCAGCGTCGCGGTCGGAGGCGCCCTGTTTGCCGCCCCGGGTTTTTCCGCAGGTGCGAAGGCGGTTCTGGATAGCACGGGGCCGATACCCGCTCAAGCCGCGGGGCGAAGTCCCGCCGGGCCGGCGCCCGGTTCAGCCCGCCGCCAGCAGGTCCAGGAACCTTTTGGCAGCGACCAGATCGCCCAGTTGCGCCACCCGTCGGTCGATCGCTTCCTTGTCCTCGCCCCAGCGCTCTGCCTGGAACAATTCGTCGAGCTGGGCAGCGTGGGCCGCCTCCTCCGGCGTGATCTCGCCGCCGGCGAGCGCCAGCGCGATCACCAGCGATCCAGCCGCACCGGTCATGCTGGCGAGGGCGGCAAGGGTGAAATGGTCCATGCCGGCAACAACGCGCCGGAGCGCCTCCAGCGTCGCTTCCGGCTGCGCCACGGCGACGATTCCGGTGGTGGCGACGAGGCTGACATCATAGCGTCGCCGCAGCCAGTCGATCAGCGGGTCCCAGGCTTGTGCCTGGCGCACGGCCAGGGCCGGCGGCTCGGCAGCGCGGTAGCAGACCAGATCCGTGCCGGCATAGCCGACCACCTCGTCCACCACCCGCGGCCGCTCCGGGGCGACGCGGTCGATTGCGGTCGCCGCCAGCTGCATCAGCGACATGGTGTGGGGCGCCAGTTTCTCGCCCTGCCGCGCCCATTCCTCGGCGATCGCCGCGGCCAGTGCCCGGCCCGGCAGGATCAGCTCGTGCTTGGCCGGCGAGTGCAACGCCTTGCCGTCGAGCTCGATGCGGTGGCCCTGGCCGCAGGGGACGGAAGTGGCCTGCTTGTAGAAGCGCCGCAGCGCCGGTTGCGACATGAGGTTCAGTTCCCGAACAGGTTGTTGAGGCCTTCGCCAATGCCCTCGCCGATCGACTCCAGCGCCTTGCCGGTTTCCTCGCCGACCGCCTTGGCACCCTCGCCGATGCCCTCGATCACCTGCCCGGCACCCTGCTGGATCTTCTGGCCGGGGCTGGTCGTCGATCCCTGCCCGGCCTTTGCCCCTTCATCCAGCGCCGTGCGGCAGGGATCGGGGCCGAGATCCTTGGATTCGCCCAGCCCGGTCAGGGATGAGAGAACGCCGAGTGTCGCCAGATCCGCCGCCCGCGTGGCGAATTCCGCAGTATTGCCGACGGCGCCCAGCGCATCCGGCGTGACGCTGGGGCTGCTGAGCGTGCCGCCGACATTCATCGGCACGGCGAGATTGGCGAGGTTGACCTGTTTCGACTGCGTGTCGAGATGGAGACCGAGACGTTCCTCCCGCAGGTCGATCTGGCCGGAACCCACCACCGTGGCGCCCGGCGTATCCAGCACCAGGCCGCGCGCCCGCGCGATGCCGTTCTCGATGCGGAAACGCGTCACCAGGCAATTGACCAGCGCGGCGTCATCGCTGCCGCCGAAGGAAATCAGCTGGAACAGGTCGGCAAAAAGCAGTCTTGCGAAGCGGTTCTGCAATTGCCCGCGTCCGGCCTCGAAGGTGACGAAGCCGTTGGCCCCGGCCATCAGGCTGCGCAGCGATTGCGCCGGGCCGGCGATCTCGACCTCGAGATTGGCCTGGCGGCTGCTCAGCACGGAAGCGAGGCCCATGGTCTCCAGCAGCGGCCCCGCTGCCACATCGTCGGCCCGCAGCCGAACCGCGAGCGGTGCCGGTGATTGCATCGAATCCAGCGAGCCGGCAGCCGAAAAACGGCCGTCGACCAGATTGCCGGTGACCGAGCTGAGGGTCAGCTTGCCCGCCGCCAGGGTGAAGGCGATGCTGGCATTCTTCAGCGGATAGGGGCCGTGGTTGAATTCCTGCGCGGTCCAGGCGATGTCGGCATCGAGGAAGTCGAGTTGCGGTACGTCCCAGGGCTCGGCCGAGAAGGCGCGGCCATCGCTGGGTCCCTTGTCCGGGCCGGAGAGCACCGGCGCAAGCCCGAAATCCCCGGAATTCAGCTTGGTCGAGGCGAGGCGCAGACCGAGATAGGGGCGCTCGGCACCGATGCGATAGACCAGTTCGCCGGCAAAATCGCTGTCACCGACGCGTCCGCTGGCCGCTCCCAGGGTAAAGGCGCCATCCGCCCCGGTCAGCTGCCCGGCCAGGCGATAGGGCCCCTGGCCCGGCAGGCTGAAGCCGGCGATGGTGACGGGCTTCGGCGCCGCCAGCGTCAGGTCGAGATTGATGCCGTCCACCGCCGCCGGGTTGTCGATGCGGCCGCCTACGGCAAAGGTCAGATCGCCGAGGCTGCCCTTGAGGTCGACCGGCAGCGGACCGGTGGTGAATTGCGCCAGCGCGCCAAGGCTGCCGTCGATCTGCAGTATCTGTCCGTCCGCTGCCGCCTTCATCGCCAGGCTGATGGCGCCGCCGGGCCCGTCGGTCTGGGCCGTCAACTGGTCGATGTCGAGGCGCGCCGCCTGGCCGGTGACGCCGTTCCTGAAGCGGAAGGCCAGACGCTGGATTTCGACCTCGCCGACATGTGGCAGCGGGGCGGTCGATCCACCGCCCGATCCGAACACCCAATTGCCGACATCCTCGGCATTGGTCTCGAGCAGGATGTCGGCATCGCTCAGGACCAGGCGCCGGATGACGATCTGATCCGAGAGCAGCGGCCAGAGCTCAATCTCGGCGGTCAACTTGCCGAAACGCAGCATGGCGGGTTCGCTGCCCCAATCCGCGTTGCGGAAGGTGACGTCGCTGACGGTGACCCGGGGGGTGAGCGACAGCCCGACCTCGACATTGCCGGCCAGGACAAGATCGCGACCCGTCGCCGCCTTCACCTGGGCCGCGACCCAGTCCCTGTACGCGTTGAAATCGGTCGAGTTGACGATGGCAAGCACCGTCGCGAACAGTGCCACCAGCAACATCGCCAGGCCGGCCAGAATGGTCTTGATGCGCATGTCGCCTCATTCCTCCCCTAGCTGGAGCCGGATTTTAGCGGCTGGAGGAAAGGCTTTGCAAACGGGGGATGAAATCCCTGGGATGGTCGATCACGGCGGCCGCCCCGGTCGCCAGCAAATCCGCGGGCGGGTGATAGCCCCAGGCGACGCCGATGGCGGTGACACCGGCAGCGCGGGCCATTTCCATGTCGAAACTGGTATCGCCGATGACCACCGTCTCGTGCGGGTCGCAGCCGCATGCGGCCATCGCTTTCAGCACCATGTCGGGATGCGGCTTGCTGATGGCGCGGTCGGCGGTCTGCAGCGTGTGGAAGCGGTTCCTGAGGCCGTGATGGGCCAGCGTATGCTCCAGCCCCACCATGTTCTTGCCCGTGGCGACGCCGAGGAACAGTGCCGGATGATCAAGATCGCGGATCAGGTCATGGATGCCGTCGAAAAGCGGCTCCGACAGGCTGCCGTCGCTGCGCTGGCCCCGGATGATGCCGCGATAGGTCTCGGCGATCTCGTGGGCCGTCGCCGGGGCGATGCCGGGGGAAAGGCGCGCGACCAGAATCTCCAGGGTGAGGCCTACCTGGCGGCGGATATCGGCCGCCGACGGTGCCGCGTGGCCATGGGCCGCAAAAGCCCGCCGCATCGCCGCGACGATGTTCGCCTGGCTGTCGACCAGGGTACCGTCGCAATCGAAGATCACGAGGCGATAGGGGGCAAGCACTTGCACGGCGTCAGATTTCGAGCCCGGCGAAGGGGTCACCCTGGGGCTTGTCGGCGAATTCGAAGAAATCCCAGGTCTTCTGCATATGCGGTGGCAGCGGCGCCGTCACGTCGATGAAGCCGCGCCTGGTCGGATGCGGCACGCGAATCTGGCGGGCATGCAGATGCAACTGGTTGGAAAGCGCCTCGCGCGCGAAATAGGCCTTGGCACCGGCATATTTGCCGTCGCCGAGGATCGGCGTGCCCAGTGCCACGCAATGCGCGCGCAGCTGGTGGGTGCGGCCGGTCAGCGGCATCAGCGCCAGCCAGGCCGCCTTGTTGTGGGCCCGCTCCACCACCGCGTAATAGGTGACGGCGTTCTTGCCTTCTTCCTCGTCGATCTGCACGCGCTCGGCCGCGCGCCGGCCGACGGCGGCGACACTCTGCTTGGCCAGCGGCGCGTCGATCCTGCCTTCGTTCATCTTCGGGGCGCCCACGGTGACCGCCCAATAGATCTTGCGTGTGGTCTTGTCGCGGAAGGCCTCGGTCAGTTTCCGTGCCGCCGCCTGGTTGCGGGCGAGGACGAGACAGCCGGAAGTGTCGCGGTCGAGGCGATGCACTAGGCGCGGCCGTTCGGGCGCCTCGAATTGCAGGGCCTCCAGCATCGCGTCGATATTGCGATCGAGGCCGCTACCGCCCTGTACGGCAAGCCCCGCCGGCTTGTTGAGAACGATGACGTCGTCGTCCTTGTAGAGCACCGCCTTTCGCAGCGCCTCGGCGTCCCTGGCGCTGACCGGTTTCGGTTCACCCGGCTGTTCATCCGGGCGCGGCTGGGCGGCATCGCCCAGCGGCGGGACGCGCACGACCTGGCCGGCTTCCAGCCGGTCGGCGGCCTTGGCGCGCTTGCCGTCGATGCGGATCTGCCCGGTGCGCAGCAGCTTCTCGAGGCGGCCATGGGTGAGATGCGGGAAATGCTTCTTGAACCAGCGGTCGAGGCGCTGGTCGGCATCGGCCTGTTTGACCGTGACCTGGCGGACGCCGCCCGCTTTTGGCGCCGGTTTCGGCTCGGCGGAGGGGGCCGACATCAGGCGGCTTGCCGGTTGCGCGACAGCCAGTCGAGCAGCCGGTCGGTCGCCATCAGATAGACGCCGATCTGGGCCAGTTCATTGAGGCCGGCATCGGTGGCGCCGGAGATGGCATCGGTCGCCAGCACCATGCGGAAGTCGCGATTGGCGGCGGCATAGACCGAGGAACGCGGCGAGGTCGAGAAATCGGTGCCGCAGATGACCAGGGTGGAGACACCCAGCGCCTTCAGATGTTCCTCGACCGGGGTCTGGAAGAAGGCCGAAAGGCGCGGCTTGTAGCAGATCCATTCCCTCTCGCCCACCTCCTGCAGCTTGCCGTCGAGCAGCAGTTCCGGCTCGATGCGCTGGGCGGGATCGCGCTTCAGTTCGTCGATGATCTCGCAACCCATGGTGCCGGGCATGACGATGCGCTGGCCGGATTCGATCTGGGCGCGATGACACAGATCGACATTGGAGCCGTTGCAGCGATAGAGCCGCACCATATGCACGATCGGCATCTGTGCCTGGCGAAAGGCCTGGGTCAGGCGCTGCATGTAGGGCACCGTGGCGACGGCGCCGGCGACGGCAACCGGGCTGCCGGGCAAGATGAAATCGCGTTGCGCGTCGATCGTGACGAGGGCTAAACGGTCGCGCTCCGGCGACAGGTAATCCTGCATTCTGAAAGCTCGCCTTCTCTCCGGCGGATTGGCCGCCGTCCACCCCTGGATCTGCGTAACAGCATCCCGTGTCGACGGCGATCTGGACCTATACCGGGACCGATCGTCGATGCGCCGGGATTTCCCCTGCCATTGGCGTCGGACGGTAAACAAGCGGTGGAAGACGGGCAAGCCCATCATCTTGCATGGCGAAACCGCCATCCATGCAAACCTAGGCGCTTGCATTTTTCGGAAAACAGGGGTCGGAAACGGGCCCCTTGCGCGATCGTGCCGCGGCCTTACGCGTTAACATCTGGCGCGGCGCGGATGGGAAATTCACATCGAAATACTGGGTGATGCGCTAGCTGTCCTGATCCCTGTCATCCTGGTCCCGCCGCGCCGCCTGGCGTTCTGCCGACTGGCGCTTCTGGCGCAGCTTGTCCCAGTATTCCTGCCGCTTCGCGAGGTCGCGTTCGAAGCCGCGTTCGACCGGATGGTAGAATCGTTCGCGCCGCATGCCGTCGGGGAAATAGTTCTGACCTGAAAAGCCGTCCTCGGCATCGTGGTCATAGGCATAGCCCGCCGCATAGCCGAGTTCCTTCATCAACTTGGTCGGCGCATTGAGAATGTGCTTGGGCGGCATCAGCGAACCATGCTGTTTCGCCGTTCGCCGCGCGGCATTGTAGGCCTTGTAGGCGGCATTCGATTTGGGCGCGGTGCCGAGATAGATCACCACCTGGGCGAGCGCCAGTTCGCCCTCCGGCGAGCCGAGGCGCTTGTAGGTATCCCAGCCGGCCAGCGCCTGCACAAGGGCGTTGGGGTCGGCGAGGCCGATATCCTCGACCGCGAAGCGCACCAGGCGGCGGGCGACATAGAGCGGGTCCTCGCCGCCATCCAGCATGCGGCCGAACCAGTAGAGGGCGGCATCGGTGTCGGAGCCGCGCAGCGATTTGTGCAGCGCCGAGATAAGGTTGTAATGCCCCTCCTGCGCCTTGTCGTAGAGCGGGGCGCGGCGCTGCACCGCCTTGGCAAGGCCGGCCGGGTCCAGCGTCACCTCGGGCGGCAGGCGAAAAAGTTCCTCGGCGAGGTTGAGGAGATAGCGCCCGTCGCCATCGGCCATCTCGAAGAGGGCGGCGCGTGCCGCCGCATCCAGCGGCAGGCGATAGCCCATCAGCGCCTCGGCGCGGCCGAGCAACTGCGCCATCGCCGCCTCGTCGAGGCGGTTAAGCACGAAGACCTGGGCGCGGGACAGGAGGGCGGCATTGAGCTCGAAGGACGGATTCTCGGTGGTGGCCCCCACCAGCACGATGGTGCCATCCTCGACATAGGGCAGGAAGCCGTCCTGCTGGGCGCGGTTGAAGCGGTGGATCTCGTCGATGAACAGCAGCGTGCCCTGGCCCATCCGCCGCCGCTCGCGCGCCGCCTCGAACACTTTCCTGAGATCGGCCACACCCGAGAAGACCGCCGAGAGCAGTTCGAAATGCAGATCGACGCCGTCGGCCAGCAGTTTGGCCAGCGTGGTCTTGCCGCAGCCGGGCGGGCCCCAGAGGATCATCGAGGAGACTTGGCCCGCCGCCAGCATGCGGGCGATCGGACCGTTGGCGCCGATCAGATGGTCCTGGCCGACGATGTCGGCGATCTTCTGCGGGCGCAGCCGGTCGGCCAGCGGTCGCGGCGCCTGGGCTTCGAAGAGGCCGCTCACCCCCGCCGCCTCAATCCAGGCGGAAGGTGCGGACGGTGCCGCCGCGGTCGACGGCGACCGACCAGGGGGCACGCGTGCCCTCGAGGGCGGCGGCGAGATCGCGGGTCGATGCCACTGTCTGCTCGTTCAGCTTCACGATCACGTCGCCCGGCTCGAAACCGGCGCGGTCGGCGATGCTGCCGCGGCGGATCTTGGCGATGGCGACCCCCGACCACGCGCCGATATTGAGCTCTTCCGCGGCGGCGGGCGACAGATTGACGACGAGAGCCCCTGCCAGCGGCTGGCGGCCGTCGAGCAGAATCTCGTCGGCGGCCGGCTTGTCCGGGGGCGGTATGAGGTCAACCGCGAGGTCGAGTTTTTCGCCCTTGCGCAAGGCATTGATGGTCGCCTGTGCGCCCACCGGCAGGGTGGCGAGGCGAAAACGCAGCCCCTCCGGATCCTCGACCGGCCGGCCGTTGACGCCAAGGATGACGTCGCCCGGCCTGATACCGGCCCGCGCCGCCGGCCCCTCCGGATAGAGCTCCTGCACGACCACACCGCCGGGCCGCGCGAGGCCCAGGCTCTTGGCGATATCCGCCGTCACGGTCTCGCCCGCCGCCCCCACCCAGGGCCGCACGAACTTGCCGCCCTGGCCTTCCGCCTTGATCACCGCTGCCACCATGTTGGCGGGAATGGCGAAGCCGATGCCGACCGATCCGCCGGTCTTGGAGAAGATCGCGGTCGGGATGCCGACCAGACGCCCGTCGGTGCCGATCAGGGCGCCGCCGGAATTGCCGGGATTGATGGCGGCGTCGGTCTGGATGAAATAGCCGTAATCGCCGATGCCGGTATTGGTGCGGGCGACGCCGGAAACGATACCGGAGGTGACGGTCTGACCGACGCCGAAGGGATTGCCGATGGCCAGCACCAGATCACCCACCTCCAGCTCGTCGGAATCGCGCAGCGGCAGGACCGGCAATTGCTCGCCGGCCGTGTCGATCTTGAGGAGGGCGAGGTCGAGCCGCTCCTCGGCGGCGAGAATCCTGGCCTCGTATTCCCGCTTGTCGGCCAGCACGACACGGATCTGGTCGGCACCCTCGATGACGTGGTTGTTGGTAACGATGAGACCGTCGGCCCGCACGATGACGCCCGAGCCCAGCGAACTCTGCACCCGCTCCTTGGGCTGGCTGAACTTGAACTGGTCGCCGAAGAATTGCTGGAAGAAGGGGTCGTCGAAGAAGGGCGCGACGCGCCGTTCCTTGACCTTGGTCCGGGTGTAGATGTTGACCACCGCCGGGGCCGCCGATTTCACCAGCGGTGCGAAAGTTAGGTCGATCTGCTGCGGCGAGGTCGGCACCGCCTGCTGGGCGGTGGCGGCCAGCGGCAGTGCTCCGACGATCAGCAGACTGGCGAGAAGCGTGGCGATGCGGCTGTTCATGGCGCGGTCTAGAATCCCTGGCGATGGCTGGTCCGGACCTGCCACGTCATGCCTGGGCGGGGCCCGGGCATGCTGACGGAAGAAGCAGGCGTGCAGACCATCACATGATAGCAAAAAGGGCGGCCTGCAAGGCCGCCCTTTCCGTGAGCATCCGTGCCGTCAGCCGGTTCAGGCGGCGGCTTCCTCGGCCTCGGCGTTCTGCTTGGGGCCGGAATCCTGGCCCTTGGCGCTGACATCGCGATCGACGAACTCGATCACGGCCATCGGCGCCATGTCGCCATGACGGAAGCCGGCCTTGAGCACGCGGGTATAGCCGCCGGCGCGGTTCTTGTAGCGGTCGGCCAGGGTGGTGAGGAGCTTCTCGACCAGCTTTTCGTCGCCCAGCTGGGCGATCAGCAGGCGGCGATTGGCGAGGCCGCCCTTCTTGCCGGTGGTGACCATGCGCTCGACGATCGGACGCAGGTCCTTCGCCTTGGGCAGGGTGGTCTTGATCTGCTCGTGCTTGACCAGGGCCTGGGCCAGGTTCTTGAACAGGGCCTTCCGGTGGCTGCTGGTCCGGTTGAGCTTACGGCCGTTCATACCGTGTCGCATGATCTCACTCCTTCACGTCTGGCCTGCCGTCGGTTGCCGGCGAGCATGGCTCGGCGGCGTCGGCAGATCCGATTGCACCCCCGGCTCGCCGCGGAGAAATTCCTCCAGGCACGACCGGGACGGGTCACCATGACCCCGACGCTGCACCGTCAGCGGCGCAGCGCCAATTCAGAACCTCAATACGGCTCGTCGAGGCGGCGCGCCAGATCCTCGATGTTCTCGGGCGGCCAGTTGGGGATTTCCATGCCGAGATGGAGACCCATCTGGGCGAGGACTTCCTTGATCTCGTTGAGCGACTTGCGGCCGAAATTCGGCGTGCGCAGCATCTCCGCCTCGGTCTTCTGCACCAGATCGCCGATATATACGATGTTGTCGTTCTTGAGGCAGTTGGCGGAACGCACCGAAAGCTCGAGCTCGTCGACCTTCCTGAGCAGATTGCGGTTGAAGGGCGGCTCGGCGGCGGCGACTTCGGCCACGGCCGCGGTCGGCTCCTCGAAATTGATGAACAGCTGCAGCTGGTCCTGCAGGATGCGAGCGGCGATCGCCAGCGCGTCCTCCGGGGTGACGGCGCCGTTGGTCTCGATCGAGAGCGACAGCTTGTCGTAATCGGTCACCTGGCCGACGCGGCTGTTGTCGATCTTGTAGGCCACCTTCTTCACCGGTGAGAAGATAGCATCGACCGGGATGAGACCGATCGGCGCGTCTTCGGGACGGTTGTTGGCGGCCGGGACATAGCCCTTGCCGGCATTGACGGTGAATTCCATGGAGAGGTTGGCGCCCTGGTCGAGGGTGCACAGCACCAGATCCGGGTTGAGGATCTCGATGTCGTGGCCCGCCTCGATCTGGCCGGCCTTCACTTCGCCCGGCCCCTGCGCCTTCAGGCGCATGCGCTTCGGCCCGTCGCCACCCATGCGCAGCGCGATCTGCTTCACATTGAGGACGAGGTCGGTCACGTCCTCGCGCACGCCCGGGATCGAGGAGAATTCGTGCAGCACGCCATCGACATGGATCGCGGTGACGGCGGCACCCTGCAGCGAGGACAGGAGCACGCGCCGCAGCGCATTGCCGAGGGTGAGGCCGAAGCCGCGCTCGAGCGGCTCCATCACCAGGGTGCCCGCGCGCTTGGCGTCGCCGGCGGCGTCGAACTTCTTGTTCGGCTTGATCAGCTCGGTCCAGTTCTTCTGAATCACAGGGGTCGTTCCTTTCTCAAAACCGGCCGGCAACCATTCTGTCGTTGCGGTCCGGTGATCCGAGTGAATGCTTGGTCCAGAAACGACTGCGGCGGGAAGCAGACCTTCCCGCGCGCGTCGCTCTTCGAGCCGGCACGTTTGGCCGGCCGGACGTATTCTCAGACGCGGCGGCGCTTCGGCGGGCGGCAGCCGTTATGCGGAATCGGCGTCACGTCGCGGATCGAGGTGATGGTGAAGCCGGCGGCCTGCAGCGCGCGGAGCGCACTCTCGCGGCCGGAACCCGGGCCCTTCACCTCGACCTCGAGGGTCTTCACGCCATGTTCCATCGCCTTCTTGGCGGCAACGTCGGCGGCGACCTGCGCGGCATAGGGGGTCGACTTGCGCGAGCCCTTGAAGCCCTGCGCGCCGGACGAAGCCCAGGCCACCGTGTTGCCCTGATCGTCCGTGATGGTGATCATGGTGTTGTTGAAGCTCGCATTCACATGGGCGATGCCCGAGGTGATGTTCTTACGCTCGCGCTTGCGCACACGTTGGCCAGCAGCAGCAGCTTTCGCCATTTTCGTCCGTTCCTTAGCATGGGGCGGCGGTTGGATCCCGCCGCCAAACCTGGTTTAGCGCGTCGCCTGCTTCTTGCCGGCGATCGCAACCGCCTTGCCCTTGCGGGTGCGGGCATTGGTGTGGGTGCGCTGGCCGCGGACCGGCAGGCCCTTGCGGTGGCGCAGGCCGCGATAGCAGCCGAGATCCATCAGACGCTTGATGTTGATGGCGGTCTGGCGTCGCAGGTCGCCCTCGACCGTGTAGCCCTGGTCGATGGTCTCGCGGATCCGCGCCACTTCGGCGTCGGTCAGCTGGTGCACGCGGCGCTCGGCCGGGATGCCAACCTTCTCGCAAATCTCCGAGGCCTTCTTGGGGCCGATGCCGGTGATGTAGGTCAATGCAATGATCACCCGCTTCTGGGTCGGGATGTTCACGCCAGCAATACGCGCCACGATGGCTCTCCTTAAAATCTTGCGATCGCTGCCAGGCCGCGGGCCACAGGGCCCAAGGATTGGCGCAAGTAAAAACGCCGGAAACCGCCGGGTTCCGGGAAGGCGCGCATTATATGGCGAATCGCCCGCCCGTCAACCACCGAACCGCCACTTTTCCGACTCTGCGGCGATTCGTTTTATCCTTTCAGGTCAATGCCTTGGCCTTGACCACACGCAACACCTGCTCGATCGCCGTGGTGACTTCATCAAGATCGGCCATGCCGTCCACCTGGTGCAGCAGCCCCTTGCCCCGATAGAAGGGCAGAATCGGGGCAGTCTGCTCGCGATAGGCAACCAGCCGTGCCTTGACCGTTTCGGCATTGTCATCCTTGCGCCGGGTGAACTCGGTGCCACCGCAGGAATCGCACACGCCCGGAACCTTGGGCTTCTGGAAGGTGTCGTGATAGCCGGCGCCGCATTTGGCGCAGGCATAGCGCCCGGAAATGCGCTCGACCAGCGCCGCCTCGTCCACCGCCAGTTCGATCACGGCGTCGATCGCCGCGCCGTGCCGGCGCAGCATGGCGTCCAGCGCCGCCGCCTGGCCTTCGGTGCGCGGAAAGCCGTCCAGCACGAAGCCGCCCTTGCAATCCGGCTGCGCCATGCGGCTCTCGATCATGCCGACGATGATGTCGTCCGGCATCAGCTGGCCGGCCTCCATGACCTTCTTCGCCTGTTGCCCCAGCGCCGAGCCCGAGGCCACTTCCGCCCGCAGCATGTCGCCGGTTGAGAGCTGAACCAGGCCGTGATTGTCGGTCAGGCGCTTGGCCTGGGTCCCCTTCCCCGCCCCCGGCGGGCCCAGCAGGATAAGCTTCATCAACGCCGCCCCTTCAGCTTTGATTTCTTGAGCAGGCCCTCATACTGGTGGGCCAGCAGATGCGAATGGATCTGGGCGACCGTATCCATGGTGACCGAGACCACGATCAGCAGGCTGGTGCCGCCGAAATAGAAGGGCAGCGCGTAATTGGCGATGAGGATTTCCGGCATGGCGCAGACCACCGCCAGATAGGCGGCGCCGATCACGGTGAGGCGGGTCAGCACGTAGTCGAGATATTCAGCGGTGTTCTTGCCGGGGCGGATGCCGGGCAGGAAGCCGCCATGCTTCTTCAGGTTCTCGGCGGTATCGTCCGGGTTGAAGACGATCGCCGTATAGAAGAAGGCGAAAAAGACGATGAGGCCGATATAGGCGACGATGTAGATCGGCTGGCCATGGCCGAAATGCGCCATGACGCCCTGGAGCCAGCCAGGCGTGTCGGCATTTGTGCCGTAGAAGCCGGCGACGGTGAGCGGCAGGAGCAGCAGCGACGAGGCGAAGATCGGCGGGATCACGCCGGAAGCGTTCAGCTTCAGCGGCAGGTGCGAGGATTCGCCGCCGAACATGCGGTTGCCGACCTGACGCTTGGGGTATTGCACGATCAGGCGGCGCTGTGCGCGCTCGAAGAAGACGATGCCGGTGATGACGACCACGGCGAGGACGGCGATGAGCGTCACCTTGAAGCCGGAGACGGTGCCCTCCCAGAGCTGCGCCAGGAGCTGGCCGCAGGCCGAGGGCAGCAGGGCGACGATGCCGGCAAAGATGATCAGCGAGATGCCGTTGCCGATGCCGCGGGCGGTGATCTGCTCGCCCAGCCACATCAGGAACATGGTGCCGCCGGTCAGCGTCACCACGGTGGTGATGACGAAGAAGATGCCTGGATCGATCACGGCGCTGCCCGAGGGGCCGCTCATGCTCTGCAGGCCGTTGGCCATGCCGAAGGCCTGGACCATGGCAAGGACCACGGCGCCGTAGCGGGTGTACTGGTTGATCTTCTTGCGGCCCGCGTCGCCTTCCTTCTTCAGCGCCTCGAGATGCGGCGAGACCGAGGTCAGCAACTGCATGATGATCGAGGCCGAGATGTAGGGCATGATGCCCAGCGCGAACACGGTCATGCGGCTGATGGCGCCGCCGTTGAACATGTCGACCATGCCGAGGACGCCGCCGGAATGCTGGGCGAAGATCTGGGCGAAGGCGGCGGCGTCGATGCCGGGCAGCGGGATGTAGGTGCCGATGCGGGCGACGATGAGGGCACCCAGCGTGAACCAGATGCGCGCTTTCAGTTCCTCGGCCTTGGCGAAGGCGCCGAAATTGATATTGGCGGCGAGTTGTTCAGCAGCTGAGGCCATCGTTCACCCTTCGGGCCAGATCGCCGGGAAATCGGCAGTACGCGGTAATATGGTTAGCGCCTCTCAACATTTCAGGCCCCGGAGAGCATCCGGGGCCTGATTTTGTCGATACCGGCTCAGGCCTGGGCGGCTTCGCCCTCGGGCTTGACCTTCTTCGGCGCCTTCACGGTCACCTTGCCACCGGCCTTCTCGACCGCGGCGATCGCCGATTTGGTAGCGCCGACCACGGTGATGTCGATCTTGCTCTTCAGTTCGCCCTTGCCCAGCAGGCGCACGCCGTCGCGCACGCGGCCGATCAGGCCGGCGGCCTTCAGCACCTTGCCGTTGATCGGCTTCGAGGCATCGAGGCGCTTGGCCTCGATCGCGGCCTGCAGCGCACCCAGGTTCACCTCCGAGAAGTCGAGACGGAAGATGTTGTTGAAACCGCGCTTCGGCAGGCGGCGGTAGAGCGGCATCTGGCCGCCCTCGAAGCCGTTGATGGCGACGCCGGAACGACCGTGCTGGCCCT
Source organism: Dongia mobilis (assembly GCF_004363235.1). GTDB lineage: Bacteria > Pseudomonadota > Alphaproteobacteria > Dongiales > Dongiaceae > Dongia > Dongia mobilis. Next base: position 10,248 of record NZ_SNYW01000006.1, on the reverse strand, counting down.
TGCCGCCGACGCCGGCGGTCTTGCCCTTGGTCGAGCCGATGCCGCGGCCGACGCGGATGCGCTTCTTGCGCGCACCCGGATTATCGGAAAGCTGGTGCAGCTTCATGGTTTCTAATCCTTACTTCGCCGGTTCGATGGCGATGAGGTGCTGCACCTTGCGCAGCATGCCGCGGATCGACGGCGTGTCCTCGACCACGTTCGAACGGTTCATCTTGTCGAGACCCAGCGCCTTCAGCGTCGCCCGCTGCTCGGCGGGGCGGCCGATAGGGCTGCCGGTCTGGGTGATCTTGACTTTGCCAGCCATGTTCTCTCTCCCTCCAGCCCGTTATTCGCGGGCTTCGGCGGCGGCGTCCTTGCGGCCGATCACGTCGCTCACCTTCTTGCCGCGGCGCGAGGCCACGGAGCGGGGCGAGGAGCAGTGATTGAGCGCATCGAACGCGGCGCGGATCATGTTGTGCGGGTTGGAGGTGCCGACCGACTTGGCGACGACGTCATTGACGCCGAGCGCCTCGAAGATGGCACGGACCGGACCGCCGGCGATGATGCCGGTACCGGGATCGGCGGCGCGCAGCACGACGCGGCCGGCGCCGAAATGGCCGGTGACGTCATGATGCAGCGTGCGGCCCTCGCGCAGCGGCACGCGGATCATGCCGCGCTTGGCATGCTCGGTCGCCTTGCGGATCGCTTCCGGGACCTCGCGCGCCTTGCCGGCGCCGTGGCCGACGCGGCCCTTGCCGTCGCCCACCACGACGATCGCCGCGAAACCGAAGCGCTTGCCGCCCTTCACCACCTTGGCGACGCGGTTGATGCCGACGAGCTTCTCGATCAGCTCCGGCTCGGCCTCACGCTCACGGCGCTCGCGGTCACGGCGCTCGCTCTTCGCTGGTTTAGCCATTGTCAGATCCCTTCCTTAGAACGACAGCCCGCCTTCACGGGCCGCGTCGGCCAGGGCCTTGACCCGACCGTGATAAATGTAGCCGCCGCGATCGAAGACGACTTCCTTGACGCCCTTGGAGACGGCGCGCTCGGCGATCAGCTTGCCGACCGCCTTGGCGGCGTCGACATTGGCGCCGGTCTTCAGCTTGCCCTTGAGGTCCTTGTCGACCGTCGAGGCGGCTGCGATCGTCGTGCCGTTAACGTCATCGATGATCTGCGCATAGATGTGCAGGCTCGAACGGAACACCGACAGGCGCGGCCGTCCGACAACCTTTTTCCGGATCTGGGTCCGGACCCGCGCCTTGCGGCGCTCGAAAAGTTCTTTCGCTTTCGACATGTCCAGCCCTTACTTCTTCTTGCCTTCCTTACGCAGGATGGTCTCGGTGTCGTACTTGATGCCCTTGCCCTTGTAGGGTTCGGGCGGACGATAGCCGCGGATCTCGGCGGCGACCTGGCCGACGATCTGCTTGTCGATGCCGGTGATGGCGATCGTGGTCGGCTTTTCGCACTTCACCGTAATGCCTTCCGGGATCGGATAGGAGACATCATGGCTGAAGCCGAGGTTGAGCTGCAGGTTCTTGCCCTGGACGGCGGCACGGTAGCCCGTGCCGTTGATCTCCAGGGTCTTGGTGAAGCCCTTGGAGACGCCCTCGACCATGTTCCTGAGGTTGGCCCTGGTGGCACCCCAGCTCATGCGTGCCTGCTTCGATTCCGAAAGCGGCTTTACCCAGACCTTGTCGCCGTCCACCTTCACTTCGACCTCCTTGGAGATCGGCAGCTTGAGGGCGCCCAGCTTGCCCTTCACCGTGGCCAGGCCGCCGGCGAGGTCGATGCTGACGCCCTGGGGCAGGGCGACGGGGTTCTTACCAACGCGAGACATGACTTCGGTCCTCCTCGCTTAGAATACCCGGCACAGCACTTCGCCACCCACGTTCTGGGTGCGCGCTTCGCTGTCCGAGAGGACGCCGCGGGGCGTCGACAGGATGGAGATACCGAGGCCGTTATAGTAGCGCGGCAGGTCGGCGATCTTGGAATAGACCCGGCGGCCCGGCTTCGAGACGCGCGCGATCTCCTGAATCACGGGCTGACCCTCGTGATACTTGAGCTCGACGGTGATCTCGCCGCCCGGGGTCGACTGGTCGACGGTGTAGTTGCGGATGTAGCCCTCGCGCTTCAGCACTTCGAGCACGTTGGCGCGGAGCCTGGAGGCTGGGCTGGTGACCGCGGTCATCCGGGCCTTCTGGCCGTTGCGGATGCGGGTCAGGAGATCGCCCAAGGGATCGTTCATTGCCATGATCTCTTGCTCCTTACCAGCTCGACTTGACCATGCCAGGGATCTGGCCGGTCGAGGCAAGCTCGCGCAACGCGATGCGCGACAGCTTGAATTTGCGATAGGTCGCGCGGGGGCGGCCGGTGAGTTCGCAGCGGTTGCGGATGCGCACCTTCGACGAGTTGCGCGGCAGTTCGGCGAGCTTCAGGCGCGCGGCGAACCGCTCTTCCATCGGCAGCGCCTCGTTGTCGGCGACGGCCTTCAGGCGGGCGCGGCGGGCAGCGTACTGCTTCGCCATCTTCTCGCGCTTCTTGTTCTTCTCGACGGAGCTTGTCTTAGCCATGTGTCATATCCTCCGGCCGGCTCAATTGATGAAGGGCATCTGGAAGCCCTTCAGCAGCGCCTTGGCCTCAGCATCGGTCTTGGCGGTTGTAACGATGATGATGTCCATGCCGCGGACCTTGTCGACCTTGTCGTAGTCGATTTCCGGGAACACCAGCTGCTCCTTGAGGCCGAGCGCGTAATTGCCGCGGCCGTCGAAGCTCTTGCCGTTGACGCCGCGGAAGTCGCGGACGCGCGGCAGGGCGATGGTGATCAGGCGGTCGAGGAATTCGTACATGCGTTCGCGGCGCAGGGTCACCTTGGCGCCGATCGACATGCCCTCGCGCAGCTTGTAGGTCGCGATCGACTTCCTCGCCTTGGTCACCACCGGCTTCTGGCCGGAGATGGCGGTCAGTTCCTCAACCGCGACATTGATCTTCTTGCTGTCCGCGGTCGCCTCGCCGACGCCCATGTTGATGACGATCTTCTCGATCTTCGGCACTTCCATGGAGTTCTTGTAGGAGAACTCCTTCATCAGCGCCGGTCGGACGACCGTCTCGTAGTGATCATGCAAACGGGTGCGTGCCATTGTCTCTCGCTCCCTCAATCAATCTTCTCGCCGGAGGCGCGGGCGAAACGAACCTTGTTCTCGCCTTCCATCCGGTAGCCGATGCGGGTGGGCTTCTGCGTCTTGGGGTCGATATGGGCGATGTTGGAGACGTGGATCGCCGCCTCCTTCTCGATGATGCCGCCCTGGGTCTGCATGGTCTGCTTCTGGTGACGCTTGACCATGTTGACGCCGCGAACCTTGACGCGGTTGAGCGCCGGCTGGACCTCGATGATCTCGCCGGTCTTGCCCTTGTCGCGACCGGTGATCACAACCACCTTGTCGCCCTTCTTGACTTTCAGCTTCGTTGCCATTTTCAGCACCTTGCCTCTCGCGCTCACAACACTTCGGGAGCGAGCGAGATGATCTTCATGAACTTCTTGCCGCGCAGCTCGCGAGTCACCGGGCCGAAGATGCGGGTGCCGATCGGCTCGCCCTGCTTGTTGATGAGCACCGCGGCATTGCGGTCGAAGCGGATGGCGGAGCCGTCGCCGCGGCGGATTTCCTTGGCGGTGCGCACGATGACGGCGCGATGGACGTCGCCCTTCTTCACCTTGCCGCGCGGAATGGCTTCCTTGATCGACACGACGATAACGTCGCCGACCTCGGCCGTGCGGCGCTTCGAGCCGCCCAGCACCTTGATGCACTGCACCCTGCGCGCGCCGGAATTATCGGCGACATCCAGGTTCGTCTGCATCTGGATCATGGTTCGAGATCCTTCTCGTTACAAAATGCGCTGGTTATGGTCGGTTACGCCTGGGCAGTGGCAGCGTCGACCACTTCCCAGCGCTTGGTCTTGGAGATCGGCGCGCATTCACGGATGAATACGACGTCGCCAACCTTGTGCTTGTTCGCCTCGTCATGCGCAGCATAGCGCTTGGAGCGGCGAATGATCTTCTTGTACAGCGGGTGCATGACGCGACGCTCAACCAGGACGGTGACGGTCTTGTCGGTCTTGTCGCTGACCACGGTGCCTTGCAGGACGCGCCTCGGCATATCTCTTGTCTCCTCTTGCCGCCGGTTACGCCGAGGCCTTCACCAGCGCCTTCTGGCGCAGGGAAGTCTCGATGCGGGCGATGTCGCGGCGAACGGTGCGCACGCGCGCGGTGTTCTCGAGCTGGCCCGACGCGCGCTGGAAGCGCAGGTTGAAAGCCTCTTTCTTCAAATTGACGAGGTCCGCCTTGAGCTGGTCCTCGGTCTTCAGTGCGATGTCCTTCGCCTTCATGACTGCGGGCTCCTCGTCCTTACTCGTCGCCGATACGCGTCACCAGACGCGTCTTGATCGGCAGCTTGGCTGCGGCCAGGCGGAACGCCTCTTCGGCCAGCGGCTTCTGCACGCCGTCGATCTCGAACATGATGCGGCCGGGCTTCACGCGGCACACCCAGTATTCCGGGCTGCCCTTGCCCGAGCCCATGCGCACTTCGGCCGGCTTGCGGCTGACCGGCACGTCCGGAAAGACGCGGATCCACACCTTGCCGACGCGCTTCATGTGGCGCGTGATGGCACGGCGGGCCGCCTCGATCTGGCGCGCGGTGATGCGGCCGGGCTCCATCGCCTTCATGCCGAAGGCGCCGAAATCGAGCGTGAAGCCACCCTTGGCCACGCCCTTGACACGGCCCTTGTGGGCCTTCCTGAACTTTGTCCGCTTCGGAGAAAGCATGTTACTGTTCCCTATCGCTCAATCAGGCGCGGCGCTCGGCGCCGCCACCCGGATGGCCGCCGGCCTGATGCTCCACGGCACGCTTGTCCATGGCCATCGGGTCGTGGGCCATGATCTCGCCCTTGAACACCCACACCTTGACACCGCAGGTGCCATAGGTGGTCTTCGCGGTACCCTCGCCGAAATCGATCTCGGCGCGCAGCGTATGCAGCGGCACGCGGCCCTCGCGGTACCATTCCATGCGCGCGATTTCGGCGCCGCCGAGGCGGCCCGAGCAGTTGATGCGGATACCGAGCGCGCCAAGGCGCATGGCCGACTGCACGGCGCGCTTCATGGCGCGGCGGAAGGCGACGCGGCGCTCGAGCTGCTGCGCGATGTTGTCGGCGATCAGCTTGGCATCGATCTCGGGCTTGCGGATCTCGACGATGTTGAGGCTCACTTCCGAGCCGGTCATCTTGGAGAGGTCGCCGCGCAGCTTCTCGATATCGGCGCCCTTCTTGCCGATGACGACACCCGGGCGCGCGGTGTGAATGGTGACGCGCGCCTTCTTGGCCGGGCGCTCGATCACCACGCGGGCGACGCCCGCCTGGTTGAGGCGCTCGGTCAGGTACTTCTTCAGCTTCAGGTCCTCGTGGAGGAGCTGGGCATAGTCCCTGTCCGCGAACCAGCGCGAATCCCAGGTGCGGTTGATACCGACGCGCAGCCCGATCGGATTGACTTTCTGACCCATTTACTTTGCCTCCTCGGCTGCTTCGGCGCGTTCGCGCACGATTACGGTCAGGTTGCTCCACAGCTTCACCACGCGCACGCCACGGCCGCGGGCGCGGGCATGGAAGCGCTTCAGGCGGAAGCTGTTGCCGACGAAGGCCTCGGCCACGAACAGCCGGTCCACGTCGAGCGAATGGTTGTTCTCGGCATTGGCGATCGCCGCCTGCAGCACCTTCTTGACGTCCTGGGCGGCGCGCTTCTTCGAGAAGGTGAGTGCCGCCAGCGCCGGCTGGGCGTCGAGGCCGCGGATCATCTGGGCGACGAGGTTCAGCTTGCGCGGGGTGGTCTGCACCACCGACTGCATCGCCTTCGCCTCGTTGTCGCCCAGCGTGCGGGCTTTCTTCTGCTTGCTCATCGTCAGCCCCTCTTCGCCTTCTTGTCGGCGGCATGGCCGGGGAAGTTCCGGGTCGGCGAGAACTCGCCGAACTTGTGGCCGATCATGTTCTCGGTGACGAGGACCGGCAGGAACTTCTGGCCGTTATAGACGCCGAAGGTGAGGCCGACGAATTGCGGCAGGATGGTCGAACGACGCGACCAGGTCTTGATCACCTCGTTGCGGCCGGACGCCCGGGCGGCCTCTGCCTTCTTCAGCAGAAAACCGTCGATGAACGGACCTTTCCAAACGGAGCGAGCCATTATCCGTCGCCCTCCTTACTTCTTCGCTGCGTGACGGCGGCGCACGATCAGGCCATCCGTCTTCTTGTTGTGACGAGTCTTCTTGCCCTTGGTCGGCTTGCCCCAGGGGGTGACCCAGGCGCGGCCGCCATTGGTGCGACCGCCATGCGGGTGGTCGACCGGGTTCATCGAGATACCGCGCGTGGTCGGGCGGTAGCCCATGTGGCGGGCACGACCGGCCTTGCCGATCGAGACGTTCTGCTGGTCCGGGTTCGAGACGGCGCCGATGGTCGCCATGCACTCGGCCTTGACCATGCGCACTTCACCGGAGGGCATGCGCAGCAGGGCGTTGCCCTGGTCGCGGCCGACCAGCTGCAGGAAGGTGCCGGCGGAACGCGCCATCTGGCCACCCTTGCCGGGCTTCAGCTCGACATTGTGGATGATGGTGCCGACCGGGATCGCCTTCAGCGGCATGGCATTGCCGGGCTTCACGTCGACGCGCTCGCCCGAGACCACCTGGTCGCCGGCCTTCAGGCGCTGCGGTGCCAGGATGTAGGCCAGTTCGCCGTCCTCGTAGCGGATGAGGGCGATGAAGGCGGTGCGGTTCGGGTCGTATTCGAGGCGCTCGACCGTCGCCGGCACGTCGAACTTGCGGCGCTTGAAGTCCACCACGCGGTAGCGGCGCTTGTGGCCGCCGCCGGTGCGGAACGCGGTGATGCGGCCGTAATTGTTGCGGCCGCCGGACTTCTTCAGGCCCTCGGTCAGGGCCTTCACCGGATCGCCCTTGTGCAGCTCGGCGCGATCGACGATCACCAGCTGGCGGCGACCGGCGGAGGTCGGCTTGAATGTCTTCAACGCCATGGCTTAGATCCCCGTCGTCACATCGATCTTGGAACCCTCGGCGAGGGTCACGATCGCTTTCTTGAAATCAGGACGCTTGCCCGGACGGCCGCGCCACAGCTTGCTCTTGCCCTCGACACGGATCGTGTTGACGGCCGTCACCTTGACCTTGAACACGCTCTCGACCGCAGCCTTGATCTCCGGCTTGCTGGCCTCGAGCGGCACGCGGAAGGTGACCTGGTTGTGCTCGGACCCCATGGTGGCCTTCTCGGTCACATGGGGGCGGCGGATGATCTCCAGCTTGGCAGCGTCGGAGAGGGTCACCACCGGCTTTTCCATCTTACGTGCGCGGCTCATTTCAGGCGCTCCACCAGGTGCTGCACGGCGTCCCGGGTCAGGACCAGGGTGTCGCGGCGCAGGATGTCATAGACGTTGGCGCCCTGCTGCGGCAGCACATCCACATGCGGGATGTTGCGGGCGGCGCGGGCGAAGCCCTCGGTCACCGCCTTGCCTTCGATCAGCAGGACCGACTTCCAGCCGAGGGCGGCGAACTTCTTCGCCACGTCCTTGGTCTTGGCGTCCGGGCCGACGCCGTCGAGGACCACCAGCTTGCCTTCCTTGGCCTTGGCCGAGAGGGCGGTCTTGAGGCCGAGGGTGCGGACCTTCTTCGGCAGGTCGTGGGCATGGCTGCGCACGACGGGGCCGAAAATGGTCGCACCGCCACGGAACTGCGGCGAGCGCAGCGAGCCCTGGCGGGCGCGGCCGGTTCCCTTCTGGGAATACGGCTTCTTGGTGGTGCCGGAGACGTCGCCGATTTCCTTGGTCTTGTGGGTGCCGGCACGGCGCTTGGCCAGCTGCCAGTTGACCACGCGGGCCAGGATGTCCTTGCGCACCGGTCGGCCGAAGATGTCGTTGAACGTGGTGTCGTCCAGCTCGATCTCGCCCTGCGGCTTGTTGTTGATGTCGATGACCTTGAGCTTCATGATTTCCTCGCTCACTCCGCCGCTTCGGCCTTGGCCTTGAGGGCGGCCGGGAACGGCGCCTCCTTCGGCAGCGGCCGCTTCTTGGCGTCCTTGATGAGGACATAGGAGCCCTCGTGGCCCGGGACGGCGCCCTTCACCATGACGATGCCGAGCGCCGGATCGGTGGCGACGACCTTCAGGTTCTGGGTGGTCACCCGCTCGGTGCCGAGATGGCCCGCCATCTTCTTGCCCGGGAAGGTACGGCCCGGATCCTGGCGGTTACCGGTCGAACCATGGCTGCGGTGCGAGACCGAGACGCCGTGGCTGGCGCGCAGGCCGCCGAAATTCCAGCGCTTCATGGAACCCGCGAAGCCCTTGCCGATCGTGGTGCCGGTGACGTCGACGAACTGGCCGGCGACGAAATGGTCGGCCGTCAGTTCGGCCCCCACTTCGAGCAGCGCGTCCTTGGCGACGCGGAATTCCGCGATCTTCTTCTTCGGCTCGACCTTCGCCTTCGCGAAGTGGCCGCGCTGGGCCTTCGAGACGTTCTTCACCTTCGCCTTGTCGAGACCAAGCTGCACGGCGTTGTAGCCGTTGGCTTCCTCGGTTCGGACCGCGATGACCTGGCAACCAGCGACCTTCAGCAAGGTCACGGGCACGTGCGCGCCATCTTCGGCGAAGACTCGGGTCATGCCCAGCTTCTGGGCGATGAGGCCGGTTCGCATAGGTGCCCCTCCTCTTAGTTCTTCAACTTGATCTCGACGTCCACGCCGGCGGCGAGGTCGAGCTTCATCAGCGCGTCCACCGTCTGCGGGGTCGGATCGACGATATCGAGCAACCGCTTGTGGGTGCGGATCTCGAACTGCTCGCGGCTCTTCTTGTCGATGTGCGGCGAGCGGTTGACGGTGAAGCGCTCGATGCGCGTCGGCAGCGGAATGGGACCGCGGACCTGGGCGCCGGTGCGCTTCGCCGTGGAGACGATCTCGTTGGTCGACTGGTCGAGCACACGATGATCGAACGCCTTGAGGCGGATGCGGATGTTCTGGCTTTCCATTTTCTGGATTCCTTTAGGCCTTTCGCCTCTTACTCGACGATCTTGGCGACGACGCCGGCGCCGACGGTGCGGCCGCCTTCGCGGATGGCGAAGCGCAGGCCCTCATCCATGGCGATGGGCGCGATCAGGTTCACCGTCATGGCGATGTTGTCGCCCGGCATCACCATCTCGGTGCCCTCCGGCAGTTCCACCGTGCCCGTCACGTCGGTCGTGCGGAAGTAGAACTGCGGCCGGTAGTTCGAGAAGAACGGCGTGTGGCGGCCGCCCTCTTCCTTGGTCAGGATGTAGGCCTCGGCCTTGAACTTGGTGTGCGGCGTGATCGAACCCGGCTTCGCCAGCACCTGGCCGCGCTCCACTTCCTCGCGCTTGGTGCCGCGCAGCAGCGCGCCGATATTGTCGCCCGCCTCGCCGCTGTCCAGCAGCTTGCGGAACATTTCCACACCCGTCACCGTGGTCTTCTGCGTCGGGCGCAGGCCGACGATCTCGACTTCCTCGCCCACCTTCACGATGCCGCGCTCGACACGGCCGGTCACCACGGTGCCGCGGCCCGAGATCGAGAACACGTCCTCGATCGGCATCAGGAACGGACGATCCTTCGGACGCTCCGGCTGCGGGATGTATTCGTCAACCGCCGCCATCAGCTTCAGGATCGCTTCCTTGCCCAGTTCCGGGCTCTTGTCTTCCAGCGCGCACAAGGCCGAACCACGGACGATCGGAATGGTGTCGCCCGGGAATTCGTACTTCGACAGCAACTCGCGCACTTCCAGCTCGACCAGGTCGAGCAGCTCCGCGTCGTCCACCATGTCGCACTTGTTCATGAACACAACCAGCGCCGGAACGCCGACCTGGCGCGCCAGCAGGATGTGCTCGCGGGTCTGCGGCATCGGGCCGTCGGCCGCCGAAACCACCAGGATGGCGCCATCCATCTGCGCCGCACCCGTGATCATGTTCTTCACGTAGTCGGCATGGCCCGGGCAGTCCACATGCGCGTAGTGCCGGTTCGTCGTCTCGTACTCGACATGCGCCGTCGAGATCGTGATCCCGCGCGCGCGCTCCTCCGGCGCCTTGTCGATCTGGTCATAGGCCGTGAACGTCGCACCGCCCGTCTCCGCCAGAACCTTCGTGATCGCCGCCGTCAGCGACGTCTTGCCGTGGTCAACGTGGCCGATCGTGCCAATGTTGCAGTGCGGCTTGTTACGCTCGAATTTAGCCTT